>CAWBQT010000006.1:0-909933 GCA_963790875.1 uncultured Alphaproteobacteria bacterium | reverse complement strand
CGGCCCGGTCGGGCTCGCGATGGCGGCGGAGCTCAAGCGCTACGGCGTCGCGATGCGCGTCATCGACAAGGCGCCGAACCGAAGCGACAAATCGAAGGCGCTCGTCGTCTGGAGCCGCACCCTCGAACTCTTCGACCGCATGGGCTGCGGCGATGCCTTTCTGGCCGTCGGGAGGCGCATGCGCGGCGGCGCGATTTCAGGCGGGGGAAAACGGCTCGCGCATTTCGAGTTTGCCGGCCTCGACAGCCCGCACCCCTATGCCCTGACGATTGCGCAGAGCGAGACCGAGCGCCTTCTCGCCGAGCATCTGGGACGAATGGGCGGGCAGGTCGAACGCGCCGTCGAGCTCGTCGATTTCAGCCAATCGGCGGACGGCGTGCGAGCGCGGCTGCGGCATGCCGGCGGGGCTGAAGAAATCGTCGAATGCGATTGGCTCCTCGGCTGCGACGGGGCGCATAGCAACGTGCGCCACGGCCTCGGCATGGAATTTTCGGGCGTCACCGAGGCGAGCGACTTCTGGCTTGCTGATGTCCAGCTCTCCGGGCACGGGGTTCCGACCGACGAGATCGTGCTCTACTGGCATCGCGACGGCATCCTCGCCATCTTCCCGTTTCCGCCCGATCGGGTGCGCATCATCGGCGATCTCGGACCCGGCGCAGGCGATGGCGACCGCCCCGACCCTACCCTCGCCGAAGTGCAGCGCCTGCTCGACGAGCGGGGTCCGGGTGGGCTTGCGGCCAGCGACCCTGTCTGGCTCGCGAACTTTCGCGTGAACGAGCGCAAGATCGCCGAATACCGGGATCGGCGCGTCTTTCTCGCCGGCGACGCCGCGCATATCCACAGCCCGGCCGGCGGCCAGGGCACGAACACGGGCATCCAGGATGCCTGCAACCTCTCCTGGAAGCTCGCGCTTGTTTGCCGCGGCATCGGCGCAAGCGGCCCGCTCCTCGACAGCTACAGCGGGGAACGCAGCGCCGTCGGCGATCTCGTGCTGAAGAACGCGGCGCGGCTGACCCATGTCGCGATTCTGCGCAACCCGCTTGGGCAGATCGTCCGCAATAGCCTCGTCTCGCTTCTCGGCGAAATGCCGGCGGTGCAGAGGCGCATGGCGGCAACGTTTGCCGAGCTCGACATTGCCTATCCGGACAGCCCGCTCAACCGCACGATCGCAGGGGCGCCCTCCGGCCATGGTCTACCGAAGCCTGGCGAACGCGCGCCGCTCGACAGCGACCTCGCGCGGCGGATCGGCGCCGGCAATGATCCGAAATTCGTGCTACTGGGCGGCGCCGCCGCGAGCGTTGCCTATGAGCCGTTGATGCGCCGCTTTGGCGATCTGTTGACACCGGTCGACACGCCCGCCGCCGATCTCGCGCGCAAATATGGCGGGCTCGAACACGGCGCGTGGCTGATCCGCCCCGATGGGTATGTCGCCCTCGCCGTCCCGGAAGACGACGCCGCGGCGGTCGCCGACTATCTCATCGAGATCACACGCTGACGTGCGAGGGCGGCGATGATGACCTCGCTGTCCATCACATCGCCGAACACGGCGTAGAAGGCAGCACGCACGGCGTCCGTTTCAGCTTGGTTGGCAGCGGTGTCGCGGCCATGGACCAAGCGTCGCCAAGAGCGCTCGCCTTGGCCACAATTATCCCGACGAGCCAGACCGGGCGCTTACTGCGCGGGGGGGCGCTATATAGGATAAACCCGATTTACAAGTTGATATATCCCAGGTTGGCCAATCGAAATGTCAGGGCCTGCACGCTCACCTTGTATTTTTTTGCCAGCGTTTGGAGATATTCTCTTTCATCAAATAAATATAAGTCTCGCCCTTTAAGATAATCGGCCAAGAAGGTTGGTTGCTGGCATCAAAAGTTCGGTGGCAAAGAAATTCGCTTCTTTTTCATCGTTGTCCTCACCCTAGAGGAATCATCTTCACGTAGATTAACTATAAATGCGCGATATCCCGAATCAAGATGAACTATATTCCCTTCATGGTGTTGGATGACGGGACTGTATTTCACGCGCCAACGGCTGCGGTGTTCCGCATCGAGGAAGATGGGACGCTATCAACGCTCTTTGATAAGCTCGTGCCTCAGGAACAGCGTGACGATGTGATTGCTGGAGCGCGGGAAGCACTGCGGCTACACCGAGAGCGCGATCCTAGCGTTGTCGGTAACTTTGCATGGCGCTGACAAGCCACCGAAACGCCCTGCTGGCGGCCGCCTACTGGTTCAACTTTCGACGCCGGCTTCGCTGCGACGACGGTCGGCTATGGAACCAGATGGAGCGGCAGCAGGCAGCCGGAGGATCAGCCTGGCGGCTGCCCTGTTTCTTTCGCTGCAATTCCTCGTAGCGCATGCGGTAAAGGGCGAACATGCCGTCCTCGCGGCCGGATGCCTTGAACCAGTCGAGGAACTGCGCCGTCGAATTGACCTGGTCGTCGTGCCGGCCGAACGGGAAGACCGCGAGCTCGTGCAGATACTCGGCGAGCCAGGGTGCGGCCTGCGGCAGATGGACGAAGCCGTTCTCGATCGTCGCCGTCTGCGCGTGCATCCGCATCACCTTGTCTCCCTGCGGGCGGTAGCGGGTGACGGCGTAGAGGCCCTCGGCGATGAGCTCCTGGATCAGCTGGGTGCCGGAGGCCTTGTCCTCGATCAGCACGACATCGGGCCGCAGCCGCGCATGGGCGTCGCGGACCGCGCGCTTCAGCTCCGGGTATTCGAGGCGGCGGCGCAGCACCTCGATCAGATAGAGGTTCTTGCCGGCGATGCCCCAACTGGTGCAGACGCTGAAATCGGCGAGCTCGCTCGCCTTCATGGCGGTGTCCCAGCTCTGCACGACGCGCGCGAAGGCGGCAGGCAGTTCGTCCGGCCGATAACGCCGGAACCAGGCGGGTTTGACGAGACCGCCGCCCAATGGCCCCGGCGCCTGCTGGTACTGGCCGGCGAAGTTGTACTCGCCGATCTTGCGGCGGATCGCGTCGAGTATTTGGACGGGCTCGCGCGCCGGATGCAGCGCCTCGCCGGACCGCCGCGTGAAGACGCGGGACCGCATGCAGGTATCGAACCGGTGCCGCTCGTCGCTCTCGGCAATCGCCGGAAGGCACACGACCTCCCAGTCTTCCTGGGCCAGCACATGGCCCGTCAGATCATCCTCGTGCAGCCGGTGCATGACCAGGACGACGGCGCCCTTCGCCTTGTCGTTCAGGCGGCTGTAGAGCGTGTGGTCGTACCACTCGTTGGCATTGCGCCGGAGCCGGTCGGAGAGCGCCTCCTCGGGCTTCAGCGGGTCGTCGATGACGATGAAATCGGCGCCGCGCCCGGTCAAGACACCGCCGATGCCGGCGGCGATTCGGCGGCCGCCTTCCGTCGTCTCGAATTCCGCCATGGCCTGGGGCGTGCGCGCGAGCCGCGTCGCAAACAGCCAGCGGTACCACGGGCTCATGACGATGCGCCGGCAATCGCGCGACCATTTGTCGGCGAGCTCCTGGGCATAGCTGACGCAGAGGATCTCGGCGGCGGGCTCGTGCCCGAGGAGCCAGGCCGGAAAGGCCACCGACGCCAACAGCGATTTGAGGTGGCGCGGCGGCAGGTTGATCAGGAGGCGCTGGATTGCTCCGTCGCGCACCGCCGTGAGCCGCGCGGCGATGACCTCGAGGTGCCAGTTCGTCTGGAACGGGGTGCGCGGATAGAGCGTGTGGAAGGCGCGCTGCGCGAAGCCGGCGAAATCCTCGCGCGAGAGCGCGTCGTATTGGGTCCCGTCGAGACCACCCGACGGGTCGCCGTCATCGCTCGTCGCGGCCGTCCCCCGTCAAGGCACGCATCCGCGCCAGCATATTCTCGATCACCGCCTTGTCGGATTCGCCAAGGGGCGGCCGTTCGACCGCTTCCGACACGGCGCGGCGCTCGCTCGGCAGCAGGATGTCGAGCACGGTGCTGATCGCGAACGGATCGCCTTTCGCGAATTTCTCGGCCAGCCGATCCATCCCGAGCTTGTGCCTGGGGATCTTGCGGCATTTGCCGTCGTCGCTGATGGCGACCCGCTGTTTGAGCGCCTCGAGCAGCAGCCGCGTCAGGTTCATCGCGCCGCTCGGCCGGCCGCGCGGATTGCCGGACTGGCCCTTCTTGAAACGCGTGTGCAGCGGCGGTTTGCGGTAGCCGACCGCGTAATCGCCGGCGCGCTCGGGCGCGTCGGTGTTGCCGGCCCTGTCGGTTTTCACTGTCATCGTATGATAATAGCAAATGTTTTGTTGCTTGTCAATATGGAAATTGAGTTGACGGCGAATACAGGAATTGATATGTTGCTGTCGCCTGCGCGTGTCACGCCGGCACCACTTTGGCAAGATCGATCGATGATTTCCCTGAAACTTCGCTGTTTCACGAATTCGGCTGGCTGTTCGTCCGATTTATCTCCCTGTTCGGCCGCCAGGGAATTCGTCGATGAGTATGCTGGAAAAGCAATGCGTTGCAGCAGCCGCCAACAGCCGAAAGCCGGCGCCCTTCCCTATGGTGTCCCTGCGAACAGGGACGGCCGGCCGATCCGGAGAAGGGGCCGACGCCGAACGGCATGCGAGAGGCCAACGACCAACCGGGCTGGCGCGCCGCATTCTCCCGTGCTAGAGAGGCGATGCCGATCGCACGCCTGCAGGAGAGGCCGCATTCCCCGACGCGCCGGGGACGCGGCGCCGAAGGAGCAACCGCCCCGGAAACTCTCAGGCAAAAGGACCGCAGGCGGAAGGGCGCTCTGGAAAGCGGCGGCTGGCTTCCTGTGCAAGGAGCAGGGGCCGGCCGCTCACCGAAGGAGTAAGCCCGGCCTCGCGCGTTGCGCGTGCGCCGGGTGAATCTCTCAGGGTCCACGACAGAGGGGGCGCAAGGGACGCGTAGCGTCCGCTCTGTCGGAGGTAGGAGGGTGGCCCTCGCCGCTGCGGCGCCGTTGTTGAAGACGCCGCTTCACGCCCTGCATCAGTCGCTCGGCGCCCGGATGGTGCCGTTCGCCGGCTACGAGATGCCGGTCCAGTATCCGAGCGGAATCCTCGCGGAACATCGCCACACCCGCGCCGCCGCCGGTCTTTTCGACGTGTCGCATATGGGCCAACTGCGCCTCGTCGGAGGCGACGTGACAGAGGCGCTCGAGGCCCTCGTCCCCGGCGACATGCAGGCACTCGGGCCGATGCGGCTGCGCTACACGCTCTTCCTCGATGATTTGGGGGGCATCCTCGACGATCTGATGGCGACGCGATGCGAGGACGGGTTCTTCCTCGTCGTCAACGCGGCGCGCCGGGAGGCCGATTTCGCCCATTTGCGCACCCGCCTCGACCCGGCCGTGGCGATCGAGCGGCTCGACGATCAGGCACTCCTGGCATTGCAAGGCCCGGCGGCGGCTGCCGTCCTGTCGCGCTTCGCCGGCGGCATCGCAGAACTGCCGTTCATGGCCGCCGCCGAGGTCCGGTTCGACGGTTTGGACTGCCTGGTGACGCGGTCCGGCTATACCGGCGAGGATGGGTTCGAGATTTCGCTGCCTTCGGCCGGCGCCCAGGCATTGGCCGAGCGGCTGCTCGCCGAGCCGGAGGTGAAGCCGATCGGACTGGGCGCCCGGGATTCGCTGCGTCTTGAAGCCGGGCTCTGCCTCTGGGGGCATGACATCGATGCGACGACGACCCCGGTCGAGGCCGATCTCGCCTGGACGATCGGCAAGCGGCGGCGCACGCAGGGCGGTTTTCCGGGGGCCGCGCTTGTCTTGCGCCAGCTTGCCGAGGGCACAAGGCGCAAGCGGGTCGGCATTCGCCCGGACGGGTCGGCGCCGGCGCGCGAGGCGACGCCTATTCTCGACGCCGCCGGCCGCGACATCGGCCGGGTGACGAGCGGCGGCTTCGGTCCGTCGCTCGGCGGTCCGATCGCGATGGGCTTTGTCGAGGCCGCCTACGCCGGTCTCGGGACGGTGCTTTCGCTTGTCCTGCGCGGCGCCGCTCGCCCGGGCCGCGTCGCCGCCTTGCCGTTTGTCCCGCACCATTACTTTCGCGGCCCAATAACATCGGGATCAATACGATGAGTGGCAGATCATGACCTTACGCTTCAGCAAGGATCACGAATGGATCCGGCTCGACGGCGATCTCGCGGTCATCGGCATCACCGATTTTGCCCAGTCGCAACTGGGCGACGTCGTCTATGTCGAGCTGCCGGACGTCGGCCGGCGGCTCGAGCAGGGCAAAGCGGCCGCGGTCGTCGAGTCGGTGAAGGCGGCAAGCGATGTCTTTGCCCCGGTTTCGGGCGAGGTTGCCGAAGTCAATGAAAGCCTGGCCGCCGATCCGGCCAAGGTCAACGCCGACCCGATGGGCGGGGGCTGGTTCATGAAGCTGCGCCTCACCGAGCCGAAGGAGTTCGCCGTGCTGATGGACGAGACTGCCTATCAGCGCTTTGTCGCGGAGCAGGAGGCGGGCGAGCCGAGATGACATCCGTCTTTTCAGCAAGGGGCTCGTCCGTGCGCTGTTTTCACCCGGCTACGGTGATTACTCAATTTCCGGTGAAGAAAGAACGGGTTATCACCCCGGCGTCCGCACGCTTTGCGAACCCTCCCCCTCGATGGGGGAGGGTTTGGGTGGGGGTGACCCCCGCGTCGTATGCGCAGGCGAAAACTGAAAACCGGCTGTTGCTGACGGCAGCATCGGGAGCCGGAGAGCTCACGGCGGCATCACCCCCACCCCGACCCGCCCCGATCGAGGGGGCGCGGGCGCGCTGCCGATCTATGAATACCGTAGCCTTTCTGAAGGGCGGAGAGGGGCTTTTGGGCTTTGGAGGCCGCTAGATGCGCTACCTGCCGCTGACCGCGCAGGATCGCGCCGAGATGCTGGCGACGATCGGCGTCGATTCGATCGATGCGCTGTTCGCCGAGGTGCCGCCCGCCGCCCGGCTCGACGGCCCCGTCGATCTGCCGCGGGCGCAGGGCGAGATCGAGGTCGAGCGGGCGATTGCGCGCATGGCGGCAAAGAACCTCGCGGCCGGCGCCGCACCGTCCTTCCTCGGCGCCGGCGCCTACCGCCATCATGTCCCGGCCGCGGTCGATCACCTGATCCAACGCGGCGAGTTCCTGACCTCTTACACACCCTACCAACCCGAGGTGGCGCAGGGGACCCTGCAGGTCCTGTTCGAATTTCAAACTCAGGTGGCGCTTCTCACCGGGATGGAGCTCGCCAACGCGTCGCTCTATGACGGCGCGACGGCCTGCGCCGAGGCCGTCATGATGGCCAAACGCGTCACCGGGCGGAAACGCGCGGTGTTGTCGGGTGGCCTGCACCCGCATTACCGCGAAGCATGCGCAACCTACGGCCAATTCGTCGGCTGCGACCTCGCCGCGCCGCCGCCGGCGCCGGGCGAGGCCGAGGCGCTCGCCGGGATGGTCGACGCCGACACCTGTTGCGTCGTCGTGCAAAACCCCGATTTCTGGGGCGAGCTGCACGATTGGTCGGCGTTGGCGCAACTCTGTCACGACAACGGCGCTCTCCTTGTCGTCGTCGTCACCGAGATCGTGTCGCTGGGTGCGGTTCGCCCACCGGGCGAGATGGGTGCCGACATCGTCGCCGCCGAAGGACAGTCACTCGGCAACGCACTCAATTTCGGCGGGCCGCATCTCGGCCTCTTCGCCAGCCGCGAGAAATTCGTCCGTCAGATGCCGGGCCGTCTCGTCGGCCAGACGGTCGACATCGAAGGCAGGCGCGGCTGGGTGCTGACCCTGTCGACGCGCGAGCAGCACATCCGGCGCGAGCGGGCGACCAGCAATATCTGCACGAATTCCGGGTTGTGCGCGCTCGCCTTCACGATCCACCTCGCCCTGCTCGGCGAAGCGGGCTTCACCCGGCTGGCGCGGCTCAACCATGCCGCCGCCGCCGCGCTCGCGTCGCGGCTCGAGCGGCTGCCGGGCGCGCGTCTCGTCAACCGGGCGTTCTTCAACGAATTCACGCTGCGGCTGCGGCGGCCGGCGGTGCCGGTCGTCGAAGCCCTCGCCGAGCGGGGCATTCTCGCCGGCGTCCCGGCGGGCCGGCTCTATCCGGATCGGCCCGAATTGGCGGATCTGCTGCTGGTCACCGCGACCGAAGTGACGACCTCGGACGATATGGATCGGCTCGAAGAGGGGCTCCGGGAGGCGCTTTCATGAACGACTGGAGCCGGGCGCTCGAAGCGCGCGCGCCGGAAGAGGAGCCGATAAGGATCGCAACGTCGAGCGGCAATCGAGGATTGCAGCTCGAGGAAGCGCTGATCTTCGAGCAGGATTCGCCGGGACGTAGCGGCGTCGATCTGCCGGAGCCGCCGCCCTGCGGCATCCGTCTCGGCGGGCTCGAAAGGCGGGGTGCGATCGGTCTACCGGGTCTCAGCGAACCGCAGGTGGTGCGCCACTTCACCCGGTTGTCGCAAAAGAACTATGCGATCGACGCCGGGATCTATCCGCTTGGCTCGTGCACGATGAAGCACAATCCGCGTCTCAACGAAAAGCTCGCGCGGCTGCCGGGGATCGCTGACGTTCATCCGCTGCAGCCGGTCTCGACCGTGCAGGGCATGCTCGAACTGATCGATACCCTGGCACACTGGCTGGAGAGCTTGACTGGCATGCCGGCGATTGCGCTGTCGCCGGGGGCAGGCGCGCATGGCGAGCTGTGCGGCATGATGACGATTCGCGCCGCGCTCGAAGCGAAGGGCGATGCCCGCCGCCGCGTGCTGGTGCCGGAATCGGCACACGGTACGAACCCGGCGACCGCCGCGGCCTGCGGCTATGCGGTCGATTCGCTGCCGAACGATGGGCGCGGGCGCGTCGACCGCCGCGCGCTCGAAGCGAGGCTTGGTCCCGATGTCGCGGCATTGATGCTGACCAATCCCAATACCTGCGGCTTGTTCGAGAGCGAGATTGCCGAAATCGCCGACGCCGTGCATCGCGCCGGCGCGTTCTTCTATTGCGACGGCGCCAATTTCAACGCGATCGTCGGAAGGGTGCGGCCGGCGGATCTCGGCATCGACTGCATGCACCTCAATCTGCACAAGACCTTCTCGACCCCGCATGGCGGCGGCGGTCCGGGCAGCGGGCCGGTCGCTCTCGCGGCCGGTCTGGCGCCGTTTGCGCCTTTGCCGTGGCTGGTGCACGGACCACGCGGCCTCGAACTCGTCGAGCACAAGACCGGTCCGGCGCAACAGGCGATCGGCAGGCTCAAGGGGTTTCACGGCCAGATCGGCATGTTCGTGCGTGCGCTCGCCTACATGATGAGCCATGGCGCCGACGGGCTGAAGCAAGTGGCTGAGGATGCGGTGCTCGCCGCCAATTATCTGCGCACCCGCCTCGCCGGCGACCTCAGCCTCGCTTATCCCGGCCGTTGCATGCACGAGGTGTTGTTCGACGACCAATTCCTCAAGGATACCCAGGTCACGACACTCGACTTCGCAAAGGCGTTGATCGACGAAGGGTATCATCCGATGACGATGTACTTTCCGTTGGTCGTGCACGGTGCCCTCCTGATCGAACCGACCGAGACCGAGAGCAAGAGTTCGCTCGACCAATTCGTCGCGGTCTTGAAAGCGCTCGCCACAGCCGCCCGAGCGGGCGATACCGCCCGCTTTCACGCCGCGCCCCGCCTGACACCGCGTCGGCGCCTCGACGAAACCGCCGCGGCGCGGCGGCCCAATCTGCGCTGGCGGCCCAACCAAATGTAAAGGCTGTCGGCGGGTGTAAGAGGGCTCACACGCCACCGCAAGAAGCCCGCTATAAAGACGCCCTTCGCATCGCCGCCGCGGACCGGCGCTTCAATCGGAAAGAGGGATGGCATCGGAAAGAGGGATGGCCCCTACGCTTATCGGCAGGCACGCTGTGGTCACCGGCGCCGGGATGGCCGGGTTGGCGGCGGCGACGGTGCTCGCCGACTATTTCGAGGAAGTCGCCGTATTGGAACGCGACGACCTGCCTTCCGAGAGCATTCCGCAACGGGGGCGGCCGTTGCCCGTATCCGGCGAGCGTCGCCGGCGGGACGATTTTTGGACGCCTTGTCGTTGAGAAATGGCCGCAGGGAGGCGCGCGCCGTTCCGCGTCGTCATCATCACCGGAGCTTCGAGCGGGCTCGGCGCCGAGCTGGCGGTGGCCTACGCCGCGCCGGCGGTCACGCTCGGCTTGCTGGGACGCGACCGACAGCGTCTCTCGGCAACGGCAGTTCGCTGCGCGGCAAGGGGGGCCAAAGTGGATGTCGCGGCGATCGACGTGACCGAAGCGGCGGCCAAGGGGTCTTGGCTCGGTGACCTCGATCGGGTACACCGCGTAGAACTGGTGATCGCCAATGCCGGAACCTCGTCCGGACCGGAGCCCCATAGTCCGTCCGAGGGTCTCGACAGCGCGGTCGGCCAGATTCGGGTGAACCTCGTCGGCGCGATCAATACGGTCGAGCCGCTTCGTCCGGCGATGCGCGGTCACGGACGGATTGCCGTCGTCGCGTCAATCGCCGCCTATCGCGGGCTGCTCGACAGTCCCGGCTATTGCGCGAGCAAGGCTGGGCTCAGGGCCTATGCCGAATCGCTGCGCTCGCGGCTGGCGCCGCGTGGCGTCGGCGTAACGATGATCTGTCCAGGTTTTATCGATTCGCTGATGACCGATCGCTTCGAGGGGCCGATGCCATTCCTGGTGCGCGCCGAGGCCGCTGCCCAAAAAGTCAAGCGCGCCATCGATCGTGACCCGCGCCGGTCGGCTTTCCCGTGGCGGTTGGTATTTGGCCTGAGATTTTGCGATTTGGCCGCGGCACTTATCGGCGACCTGATCTTCCGCCATTACCGCTTCCACATCCGTGCCGCCTGACGGCTCGATGGGCGCGTGGCTGCAGATCGGCGGCGGGGGCGTGCTGGGGCTCGCTGCGTGGCTGCTTCCGCGGCACGTCGCGGCGACCCGAAAAGGCGCCTGGCCGGCGGTCCTCGTCGACCTGTTTCCGATCGGACTGGCAGCCGCACTGCTGCTGATCGCGACAGGCCGGCCCATCTTCACGGGCCTTGTGCTTCTGGCGCTGGGTGGCGGCTTCGCCCTGGCCGACTGGACCAAGCGCGATGTCCTGCGCGAGCCGGTGGTCTTTTCCGACATGTCGGAATTGCCGCTCGTCTTCACTCACCCACAGCTTTACCTGCCTTTTGCCGGACCGGGACTGGTCATCGGCGGCGGCCTCGCGGCATGCGCCCTGGGTGCAGCGTTGCTTTTTTTCGAGCCGCGGCTTTGGCCGCTGGACCGCGAACTGACGCTAACCTGCGGCGCGCTTGTCGGCGCGATCGGATGGGCTCTTTCGCGCGAGCCGGCGCTGAGTGTCGCCGCCGCGGCGCTGCGTCGGCTCGATCCGAGCGGTGAGCCGATCGAGGATACGGCTCGCCTCGGTCCGTTCGCAGCGCTGCTCACCTACGGCATCATTGCCCGCGCCGAACGGGCGGCGCGCCAAGCGCGGTACGCGCCGCTGCCGGCGCCATTTCTCGGAACCCCGGCGCGCGTCGCGGTGCCGGTCGTGCTGGTCCAGTGCGAATCGTTCTTCGACGCGCGGCGCCTGTCGCCGGCGATCCCGAGCGATTTGTTGCCGGGGTTCGACCGCTGCCGGGAGAACGCCGCATCGTTTGGTCGGCTCGATGTCTCGGGCTGGGGCGCCAATACCATGCGCGCCGAATTCGCCGCACTGACCGGCATCCCCGAAAGCGATCTCGGCTATGACCGGTTCAACCCCTATCACGCTCTGGCCCGAGCACCGATCGCTTCGCTGGCGCGGAATTTGCGGGATCACGGCTACCTCACCTTATGCCTGCACCCGTTCGACCGCAGCTTCTTCCGGCGCGACGACGTGATGCCGAAGCTTGGGTTCGACGAGTTTCTTTGCCGGGAAACGCTCGGCGGATCGCTGCGGCCGCCCTATTTTGCCGATCCAGACTTGGCGCGCTGCGTGTTGGATGTGATCCGCGATCGAGGACCGCGCGTCTTTGTCTTTGCCATCACCATGGGCAATCACGGCCCGTGGCGGCCGGCAGGACCGGCGATCGCGGCCAGCCTGACGCGGCGGTTCGATGCCGAGGGGGTGCCGCAAGGCGGGGAGTTGTTGCGCTATCTCGACGGGTTGCGCCGGTCGGACGAGATGCTGGAGATTCTGGTCGAGGGCCTCGAGCGGCGCGGTCGCGACGCCATTCTCGCCTTCTACGGCGACCATGTGCCGAGCCTGCCTCGGGCTTTCGAACATTTCGGCTTCGACGAGTGGACCAGCGACTACGTGTTGTGGCCCGGCGCCGCGCCGCCGCCATGCCGGCTCGACCTGCCTGCCTATCGCCTGCCGCAGCTTGTCATCGACGCCTTGCATATCCGGCGCGCCATCAGTTTGCCGGCGGACGAAACGGCGTTCGTCGACGGAGCGGCTTGACACCGGCACTCGCCCGAGGAACATCCGATCATCGGCGGTCGGCTGGTGCTGGCCGATCGACGTCGCGGAGGAGGGCAGGGATGAGGAAGCATCTATTGGCGATGGTGGCCGCAAGTCTGGTCGCGACGACGGCCGGTTTGGCCGCCGCTCAGGCGCCGCTGCCGACGAACAACCCCGAGGCGCTGGCCAACGTGAAAGCGAGCCGGCAGTATAGCGCGGTGATCCGCAGCAACGCTGCGTTCCGACAAAAGCGCATGCAAATAGAATGCGGCCCGATCACCGACCCGCAGCTGCACGCCAGCTGCATCGCCTCGTTCGCGGCTTATTAGCGACGCAGCCTCGCTAGCGCCGGCCGCATGCGCCTGACGCAGAATTGGGAGGTCCGCAAACCCGGCGCATCATCGCGCGGCGGAATTGTCGTCGCGCAAAATACCGCCGCCGCGGAGGTCGGTGCGCAGATTCTGGCCGCTGGGGGCGGTGCGGTTGATGCGGTCGTCGCCACCGCTCTTGCGCTGGCTGCGCTCGAGCCGTGGAGCAGCGGCCTCGGGGGTACGGGATTTATGGTTGCCCACCCGGCCGGCGCGCACCAAGCTGAGGTAGTCAATTTTGGGCCGATAGCGCCGCGCACGCTCGATGCGGCCGCGTATCCGCTGACCGGCGCGACGCGCACCGAGCTGTTCACCTGGCCGCGGGTCGCGGGTGATCGCAACATGCGCGGACCGCTCTCCTTCGCGATTCCGAGCGCCGTCGCCGGCTATGGCTTGGCGATCGAACGCTTTGGCCGGATGCCGTGGCGCGACTTGGCAGCACCCGCGGTTGGGCTGGCGCGTGCGGGCTTACCGGTCGATTGGTTCGTGACCCTCAAAGTCGCCAACGCCGCGGCCGATTTGCGATCTTATGATGAAACTCGGCGGATCTGGCTGCCCAACGGACTGCCGCCGGTCTGTCCTGCCGACGGCGATGCGCCGCGTCTGAAACTCGGCCGCCTGCCCGAAACCCTCGAACGTCTCGCTGCGGCCGGACCGGGGGACTTCTACCGCGGCGAGATCGCGCACTCGATCGTCGGCGATTTGCGGGAAGCGGGCGCGTTCCTGACCGCCGAGGATCTCTCCCTCTGTCGGGCGCGCATCGTGCCGGCGCTTCGAGATCCCCTATCGCGATGCGCTGTTCCAGGCAGCACCCGGCATGAGCGCCGGGCCGACGCTCGCGCGCATTCTGTCGAAGCTGAACGGGCTGCATTTTGCCGCGAGCCCCGACGCGGCCTATTTTGTGGCTCTCGCCGAGGCGCTGCGCCAGGCTTATGCGGATCGACTGGAGCACTCCGGCGATGCCGAGGCGACAGCACCCACCTCGACGAGCCACATCGCAGCGATAGACCGCGACGGCGGGATCGCGGCGCTGACGACGACTTTGCTATCGCTTTTCGGCAGTCATCTCACGCTGCCCGGCAGCGGAATCCTAATGAACAACGGAATCATGTGGTTCGATCCACGCCTCGGGCGGCCGAATTCGATCGGCCCCGGGAAGCGCGCATTGACCAACATGTGTCCGGTCGTCGCGGCCCGCGACGGGCGACCCTGGCTCGGCTTGGGCGCCTCGGGGGGTCGGCACATCCTCGCCGCGGTGCTGCAGTTGGCGAGCTTCGTCACCGATTTCGGCATGAGTTCCGGCGGCCGCCGCACACCACCCGCGCATCGATGTGAGCGGCAACGATGCCCTGGGCATCGACCGCCGGCTCGAACCGGCAATCATCGGACGGTTGCTGGCGGAGCCGGGCGCAGCACTTGTCGAGCACACCGTCTTTCCGGCCCGCTTCGCCTGTCCGAACCTTGTCTTGCGCGGCGAGGACGGCCTCAACCACGGCGTCTCGGACGTGATGTCGCCTTGGTCGGCGGCGGTTGCCGAACCCGATTGAGAAGGGGTGAGTGCTAGCCCGTAGTTCCGGATCGGCAGGGCGTTGCCGATCGTCCGCGTCCATCCCGGAGGCGCCAGCGGCGGAGCATGCCCGCTCGACGAACCGAGTGCGGCGCGCGAAACCCGATCGCGACGATCGAACGCACCCGCACTGCCCCAAGGTCGGACCCCTCCACTGGCGCGGGCGTTAGAGTAGCGTATGAGCGATATCCGATGAGCGATGCGGCCGTCAACGACACCTCGCAGAATGCGGGGCGCTACACGTCGGCGGTGCGCCCGCGCGACGCCGCCACATTGATCCTGCTGCGCGGCGAGCGCGAAGGGCTCGAAGTCCTGGTCGGCCGCCGATCGGCGCGGGCGAAATTCATGCCTGGAGTTTACGTTTTTCCCGGCGGCGGCATTGAAGCGCCGGACGCGGTTCCTTGGAGCGTCGAGTTGGGTAGCGAAGCGCTCGCTCCCAAATTGCGACGCGGCGCCCGCGCGGCGTTGCGCGAGACCTGGGAGGAGGTCGGGGTGCTGGTCGGTCGCGCAGCGGCGGCGGCGGATGTGGCGGCGGAGGCACCGATCGAGCGAGCTTATCGCGCGTGCGGCATCGCCGCTGCGATTGATCGGTTGACCTATGTCGGACGGGCAATCACGCCCTCGCATTCGGCCCGCCGGTTCAACACACGCTTTTTCCTTGGCGACGGCGAGGACGTGTTCGGCGAGCCGCGGGCAAGCGAAGAACTCGAAGATGCCGGCTGGCGCCGGATTGAGCCCGGCCTGCTCGAGGGGTTTCGCGACGTGACGCGCTTCATGCTGGCGCGTGCGCTAGAGCTGCGCGAGGGAACCGCAAACGGCGAGGCACCCCTCTTCTATTGGGCTAAGAACGCCCGCCGCATCGGCGTCTGCCGGGAAGCCCGCCGCTGAGAGGCTGTGAAAGAATTGGCCTTCGGCCCAGGCATCCTGCTGCACCACAACCGTGCGTGCTTCGAGATGCGCCTGACGGCGCTCCTCAGCATGAGGTATGTCATTGATGGCATTAAGAACACCTTCATCTGAGGTGCCTCGCTGCGCGAGGCCTCGAAGGACGAAGTGCGCCCATCCAGCCATTTTGCTAATCTTTCACAACCTCTGAGCGGTTGCAGCGCGTCTCGGCGCCGACAGTTTTGGCATTTATCGGCGCTGGCCGAGGCCGTTAGCCCAGCGCCGATCAGGCGCCGATGCCGGTCGGCTCGCGACATGCCGGCGCGGCGCCGGGCGGGGCCAGCTGGTCGAGCGCATCGGCCAAAAGCCGGTACTTGATCTGGGTGACGTTCACATCGCGAAAATAATTCACCAGATCGCCCCATGGATCGTTCAGGCGTCCAATCCCTGAAATGAAAGCCACCACACCGCCGATCTCGAGATGTCGGGTATAGACCCACCAGCCGCCGACCAGCAGCGCCGAGATGACCTGCAGATGGCTGCAGATATTCATCAGGAAATTCATCGTGAATTTGAACTTGAAGATTCCCATATCGAGCGCAAAGGCTTGCTCGATACGCCGTTGGTCATCGCCGCCGTCGTTCCGGTCGATCATTGCGACGCCAAGCTGCCGCAACACCCGGATGCGGGCGCCGGTCCGCCGGTTGACCGCGGCCTGCAAAATCGGCACGAAAACGAGTTGCGGGATGAAGATCCCGAAGGCGGCGAGCGCCATCCACACGTCGATGTGAATGAGATAGGCCAGCACAGAGGCCATGATGCCGGCCTGCAACAACGGCTCGGAAACGCTTTCGCCGACGAAACCGCCGACCGGTTCCACCTCGGCGACGATCATCGAGATCGCTATCCCTTGCGCCTCGGCCGCCGGCGAAGAGACGAGCGGCGCCTCGACGACCGTGTGGACGCGTCGCCGCAAGTCGCGCTTTGCCCGCTCGCCGACCCAGCCGCGATAGATGTTGAGCGCAAGCTTGGTGCTGCCTTGCACCAGCACGACGCCGGCGTAGCCGGCGCATAATCCCACCGCCCACGAATAAGGCCGGTGTTTGACCAGATCGTTGACGATTCGCCGCTGCAGTTCGAGCGGCACCACTTCGAGCAGGAAGACCGTGACTGTCAAGGCCAGAAGCGCCAGCTGATGCACGGCGCTTGTCGCCAATACATAGCCGAAAACGGCGCGCGGCAACCCCTTCGCGGCACCCGCGCGCAGCGCATCCATCCAGCTCGCGACGCTCATCGAAGAGGAATTATCGGCGGATTGCGCCGCTCGGCAAATGATCTGGGTCAACCCGCCTTGCGCCACGCGACGCTCGGCGAGCGCCAATCTTCAGCCGACGGCACGTATTGCCGACGCGTAGCGCATGCTACAATTGACCGAACGATCCGCCAGCCGCAACGGAGAGGTGTTGGATGCCGGACGCGCTGAGCCCCATCCGCCATGCCGACCGCCCGACCGTGACTTTTCCCGGCGGTGCGGTTTATCGGCCGATCATCGGCGACGACACCGGCGACGGGATCCCGGTGCGCACCGGGATCCAGGTCTCGCCGCCCGGCTACCAGACGCCACCGCACGCGCACCCCTATGCGGAAATCCTGACCGTCCTCGAAGGGACCGGCGAGGCGTGGGTCGATGGCGGCGACGACATGATGCCGCTCGAACCCGGCGTCACGATCGTGATCCCGGCCTACCGCGTGCACGGCTTTCGCGCGACCGGTGATCGACCGCTCGTGACCTATGGTATCCATACCTCGGACAAGCGCGTCGTCACCTATCAGACGCCTGTTGATTCGCATCATTAGAAAGGGGAACCCGATGGAAATCCGCCGCATTGATTTGACCCAACCGCCCGGCCCGCGGATGAGCCGCTGCGTTGTGCGCGGCGATACGGTTTATCTCGCCGGCCTGACCGCCAGCGATACGACCCAGGACATCAAGGGTCAGACACAGCAGGTGCTCGACAAGATCGACGGCTATCTGGCCGAGGCCGGCACCGACAAATCGGACCTGCTCTCGGCGAATTTGTGGATCAAGGACATGACGCTGTTCGCCGAGATGAATTCGGTGTGGAATGGCTGGGTCGATCCGGCGAACCCGCCGGCCCGCGCCTGCGTCAAGGCCGATATGGCGCGGCCCGAGGTGCTGATCGAGATCATGGTGACCGCGCACCGCCGGTGAGCTTCGAGGCCCTCGTCGTCGCCGCTCTCTGCGTCTCGGCGGCGGCATTGGCGGTGGCGACGGTTCTTGCGGTCCGGCTGGGCGGGTTTGCCCGCCGGGCGATGTCGCCGATCGAACCGGCGCTATTGCGTCTCGATCAAGGCTTGCGAGACGAGTTGTCGCGCGGCCGCGGCGAGGCGGCGGCGAACGCCAAAATGGTCCGCGAGGAGCTGACCGGCGCGCTGACACAACTCGGCGAACTGCAGTTGCAGGTGCTGGACTCGACGCGCCGCGCGGTCGAGGAGCGGCTCGACGCGATGCGCGCCGACAATAGCGACAGGCTCGAAGCGATGCGCGCCACCGTCGACGAAAAGCTGCAACGCACGCTCGAGGACCGCCTGGGCGCCAGCTTTAAGCTGGTCAGCGACCAGCTCGAGCAGGTGTTCAGGAGCGTCGGCGAGATGCAGAAGCTAGCGGCCGGCGTCGGCGATCTGAAGCGGGTGCTGACCAATGTCAAAAGCCGCGGTACCTGGGGCGAAGTTTCGCTCGGCGGCATCCTCGAACAGGTGCTGACCGCCGAGCAATACGAGCGCAACGTCGAGATACGGCCGGGCAGCGGGCAGCGCGTCGAATATGCGATCCGGCTGCCCGGGGCCGATGGCGACGGCCCTGTTTGGCTGCCGATCGATGCGAAATTCCCGACCGAGGATTACGAGCGCCTGCTCGACGCCACCGAGCGTGCCGATCCAGCGGCGACCGAGGCGGCGGCGAAAGCGATCGAGACGCGGGTCCGCCTAGCAGCGCGCGATATCTGCAGCAAATATGTGACGCCGCCCTACTCGACCGATTTCGCGCTGTTGTTTCTGCCGACCGAAGGGCTCTATGCCGAGACCGTGCGGCGGGCCGGCCTCGTCGATTCGTTGCAGCGAGACTGGCGTGTCGTCATCGCCGGTCCGACGACGTTGCTCGCGCTGTTGAACAGCCTGCGCATGGGGTTCCGCAGCCTCGCCGTCCAGCAGCGGTCGAGCGAAGTCTGGCAAGTGTTGCGCGCGGTCAAGACCGAGTTCGAGAAATACGGCGAAATGCTCGAAAAGGTGCAGCAGAAACTCGGCGAGGCCTCATCGACCATCGAGGGCGTCGCCCGAAGCCGCCGGCAGATCGACCGCCGGCTAGCTGCGGTCGAAGGCTCGCCAGAGCGCGCGGCGGAGCCTCTCCTCGCCCTCGATGGGGCTGCCCGGCCGGTGACCGCGGCGGAGTGATCAGCGGCGTCGGGTAAAGGCTCCGGTGGCGTCGCGACCTGCCGATTCGCCGCGGCGTTAAAAATCTCTGCCTCTTTGCGAGACGTCCAGGCAGCATTTCTCTGGATGTCGTTCCGCCATTGCGCCGCTCAGCTCGGTTGTGGCAAGAAAGCCCCGGGGGCATTGAGGAATTAGGGGCTTTGCGATGATGCCGCGTCGCTACAGCCGTCGCATGTTGTTCGCCGCACCGCTTGCTGCCGTGCCGGGGCTCTTTGCGGATCCTCGGCGCGCGCCAGCGGAGGACGACTTCTCCGCCTTTCTTTACAGCGTTCGGCGTGAGGCGGCGGCGCAGGGGATTAGTGCGAGGACCGCCAGCCAGGCGCTCGGTGCCGCTCAATATCTGCCGCACGTCATCGAGCTCGATCGCCACCAGCCCGAACAAATTCTCACCTTTACCCAATATTTGCAAAAGACGGTAAGCCCACAGCGCAAGGAGAACGCACGCCGCGCGTTGTTCGATAATGGTGCTCTGCTGAGTTCGGTCGGGCGCCGTTTCGACGTCGAACCTCGCTTCATCGTCGCGCTTTGGGGGCTCGAAAGCGATTTCGGGCAGGTTACCGGCAACTACATGGTGGTTTCGTCTTTGGCGACGCTCGGCTTTGACGGGCGTCGCGGCCCCTATTTCCGCGGCGAATTGATCTCGGCGCTGCGCATCATCGATGAGGGAGATATCGGCGTCGGCGATATGTTCGGGTCCTGGGCCGGGGCGATGGGCCAATGCCAGTTCATGCCGTCGACGTTCTTGCGCTATGCGGTGGATTTCGATGGCGCCGGCCGTCGCGACATCTGGCACGACCGCGCCGACGTCTTGGGTTCGATCGCCAATTTCCTGGCGCATCTCGGCTGGCGCAACGGTGAGACCTGGGGTCGTGAAGTCCTTCTGCCGCCCGGTTTCGACGTCGGCCGCACCGGCCTCGACGTCATCCGCTCGACCGCAGACTGGAACCGGATGGGGGTGCGCGGCACCGACGATCTGCCATTGACGGCAAGCGCCGCTGAAGCCGCGCTCGTGTTGCCGGACGGCGGTGGCGGGCCGGCGCTGCTCGTCTACGGTAACTTTCGTACGATCATGCGCTGGAACAAGTCCACCTATTTTGCCGCGGCTGTCGGCTATCTCGCCGACAGCATGCTCGGCGGAGAAGTGATCGGGCACGGCTGATCGCCGCTTTGCCGTGCTGGGGGGAAGATGGCGACCGCCGCCGCCGGGCGCCCGCGCTCTCTCGCGGCGATTGCTTTGTTTGGCCTCATTTTAGCGGGCTGCGCGTCCGGGTCGGGACCGGGCTCCGCTGGCGGAGCCCGGTCCTACTTGGTCGGCGGCCCATACGAGGAGAACGGCGTCTGGTATTATCCGAGGGTCGATTACGATTATGACAGAACCGGGATCGCCTCGTGGTACGGCGCGGACTTCGACGGGAAATACACGGCCAACGGCGAAATCTACGATATGAACCAGCTGACGGCAGCTCATACGACCTTGCCGTTGCCGAGCATCGTGCAGGTGACGGACCTGCAGAATGGCCGCTCTCTCCAGTTGCGGGTCAATGATCGCGGGCCGTTCGTCGGCGGGCGGCTTATCGACGTCTCGCGGCGTGCGGCGCAATTGCTCGGCTTCGAGACACAAGGCACGGCGCCCGTTCGCGTCAAGATCCTGCGGGAGGAGAGTATCGCCGCGGCCGCGGAAGCGATGCGCAACAGCGGAGAAATAACGGCGACCGCGGCGACGGTCCCGTTTGCCGCTGTCCCGCCGGCGCGCGCATCGGTGTCGATGCCGCTCGAATCGACGGCGTCCAACGCCACACCCCGAGCCGCAGTCGGTTACGCGGCGCCCGCGCAGGCGCCACTGTTGCCTACCACTCGGTTGACTTCCCTACCGAGGCCGACGGCCGAGAGTGTCGCTCGGTCGACCTTCGCCCGAGAAATGCCTTCATTGTCAACGAACGCAATCGAATCGGGTACGCCGTCCCTTCGTCTCTACATCCAGGCCGGCGCATTTTCGGTGCGAGACAATGCCCAGCGGGTGCGGTCGCGTATCGCGCGGCTCGGTAGCGTCCAGGTGACGACCACCTCGATCAACGGGACTGAGGTATATCGCGTGCGGCTCGGCCCGGTCGAAAATGCACACGAGGCCGACCGACTGCTCGCGCGCGTCGTCGACAGCGGCTATCCGGGGGCGCGCATCGTCGGCGACTAAGGGATGGCATAGCGACCCCCAGCGGACGGAACGAGCAATGAAGATGGCGCGCGGTCACTTCTATTTCCTGATTGCAGCCCTGTTTGCCGTGGGCCTGACCTTCGAGCCCCCGGCAGCGGTCGACGCAAAGGCGAGGGCGAAAGTCGCGAAGGCAGCCCCGCTCGCCGCCGCGGGGGCTCCTTCTACAATCGGCATCGATACCGAGGCTCCGCACGCGATCATCGTCGAGGCCGAGACCGGCTCGGTGCTGCTCGACAAAGGGGCCGACGAACGCATACCGCCAGCCTCGATGAGCAAGATGATGACGGCCTATGTCGTCTTCGGCATGCTGAAGAGCGGCCGCACCAAGGTGACCGACGAATTGCCGGTCAGCGAAGAGGCGTGGCGGATGGGCGGGTCGAAGATGTTCGTGCCGCTCGGCGCGGAAGTGTCGATCGACGACCTGATCCACGGAATGATCATAGATTCGGGAAACGACGCTTGTCTCGTTCTCGCCCAGGGCCTCGCCGGCAGCGAGTTGGCTTTCGTCGACCTGATGAACAAGAAGGCGAGGGAACTCGGGCTAAAAGATAGCCATTTCAATAACGTCACCGGGTTGCCCGATCCCGATCATTGGACGACGGTGGGCGATCTCGCGACCTTGGCGATTCGGACTATTCGAGATTTCCCAGAGTATTACAAGATCTACAGTGAAGAGAATTTCACCTACAACAACATCAAACAGGGGAACCGCAACACGCTGCTTTACGGGAATATCGGCGCCGACGGGCTGAAGACCGGACACACCGAGGAGTTGGGGTACAGCCTCACGGCCTCGGTCAAGCGCGGCAATCGCCGGATCGTCATGGTTCTGAGCGATCTGCCGACGATGAAGGCGCGCACCGAGGAAAGCGAAAGACTTGCCGACTGGGCCTTTCGACAGTTCAACGACTACCGACTGTTCAGTGCCGGCGATACCGTCGAAGATGCCGAGGTTTGGCTCGGCAGTGCACCCCGCGTGCCTCTAACCGTCGGCAAGGACCTCGTGGTGACGTTGCCGCGCAACGCCCGCAATGACTTGAAGGTCACCGCAGAATATGACGCGCCGATCCCGGCACCGATCAGAAAGGGCGAAACCTTAGGCAAGCTGGTTGTCAGCGACCCGCAAATGCCGTCTCTCGAAGTGCCGCTGGTCGCCGCGGCGGATGTCGGGCGCATGGGCGCGATTGGTCGGGTGGCGACGTTGGCCGGCTATCTGGTATGGGGCGATCGACATTGAGCGCCGCGCCGGCATCGCAAGTCTTACCGTGAGACCGCCCGTCGAGGCCGCTGCGGCTCGGTCGCCGCTACCTGGCTCGTTGCCGGACCGCCTCCCGTCTGTGCGGTGAAGCATCAGGAAATGGAGGGTCGCGCCGAAGGCCGGGAGCCCACCCCGCGGGCCAACCCGGCCCTCATCGGGCACGAAACCGTTGAACGGGAACTCCGACGGCTCTTCGAAGCCTCGCGACTGCCGCACGCAATCCTGCTCGCCGGGCCGCGCGGGATCGGCAAGGCAACGCTCGCTTTCCGCCTGGCTCGCTTCATTCTCGCTCGCCGGATATCGCCGATCGGCGAAACCGGCTTGGCGATTGACCCCGATAGCGGCGTGTTTCGCCGCGTTGCCGCCGCTGGGCATGCCGACCTGCTTACCATCGAGCGCGACTGGGATCCGCAACGCCGCCGGCGGCGGAGCGAGATCACGGCCGAGCAAACGCGCGAGATCGCCGGGTTTTTGCATCTGACTGCTGCCGAAGAGGGCTGGCGCATCGTTATCGTCGACGGCGCCGAAGAGATGAACCGAAATGCCACCAACGCGGTGCTCAAAATCCTCGAGGAGCCGCCGCGCTGCTCGCTGTTGCTGCTCATCAGCCACAACCCGGGGGTATTGCTGCCGACGATTCGTTCGCGTTGTCGAAGCTTCCGGCTCGAACTACTGGCGCCGGCTCTGGTGACGGCGCTGCTCGGACAATACCGCGCGCAGCTCGACAAAGCGGAGGCGGCGGGTTTGAGTATCCTTTCCGGCGGCAGCATCGGCCGAGCGCTCGACCTCGCCGACGGCGGCGGGTTCAGCCTCTATGGCTCCCTCGTCGAGATATTGTCGCAAGGCGCCCGGCTTGACGTACGGCGGCTGCACGCCTTCGTCGACGGCTTGTCGGGCGCCGAAGCTGATTCTGCTTATCAGGTGGTCGGCGAACTGCTGTCGTACTGCCTAGCCCGGATCGCCCGGGTTGCGGCGGCTGGGGCGCAACGGGATCGCGGCGCAGACCAGGGCCTAGCCATGGAAGCCGGCAGGATCGAACAGCTGGGTAGCGGCAGCGATCCAGTGCGCTGGGTTCGTTTGCGTCAGGAAATCGACGGAAATTTCGCGATGGTCCGGGAGCTCAACCTCGACCGCAAGCAGGCCATGCTCAGCGCGTTCTTTGCCATTGCCGATTCGGCGCGCTAGAAAGCCTGGGACCGGCGTGCTGGATCGCGGCCGGTCGAAGCCCATATCTGGGCTTTGGAGAGAGCGATGACCGCCGACCGGCCCTTTTTTATCACAACGCCGATCTATTACGTCAACGACATGCCGCATCTCGGCCACGCCTATACGACGGTGGCTTGCGACGCGCTGGCGCGGTTCATGCGGCTCGAGGGTAGGCAGGTGAAATTCCTGACCGGCACGGACGAACACGGCCAAAAGGTCGCGCAATCGGCGGCCGCGGCCGGCGTCTCGCCGCAAGAATTCGCCGATCGCAACGCCGCGAGATTTCGCGAGGTCGCTCGGCTGTTGAACATCTCGCAAGATGAATTCATCCGTACGACCGAGGAACGCCACGCGCGCGCGGTGCAGGCGCTGTGGCGGGAACTAGAGCGCCGCGGTGAAATCTATCTCGGCCGCTTTGCCGGCTGGTATGCGGTGCGCGACGAAGCCTTTTATGACGAGAGTGAGCTGATCGGCGGTCGGGCGCCGTCCGGCGCCGAGGTCGAATGGCTCGAAGAGGAGAACTATTTTTTCCGGCTGTCCGCCTGGCAGCAGCGTCTCCTGGGCCATTACGAAGCCAATCCAGAGGCCGTCGCGCCGCGCGGTCGCCGCAATGAAGTGGTCAGCTTCGTCAGACGCGGACTGCAGGACCTGTCGATCTCGCGCACCAGCTTCAGTTGGGGCGTACCGGTGCCCGGGCACCCCGGGCATATCGTCTATGTCTGGCTCGACGCGCTGATAAACTACCTCACCGCGGCCGGCTACCCGGACACCGAAAGCGAGGCCTTTTCAATCTGGTGGCCGGCCGCTCTGCATATGGTCGGCAAGGATATTGTCCGCTTTCATGCGGTCTACTGGCCGGCCTTCTTGATGGCCGCCGGGCTCGAACCGCCGCGCCGCGTCTTTGCCCATGGCTGGTGGACCGTGGAAGGCGAGAAGATGTCGAAATCGCTCGGCAACTTCATCCCGCCGAACCAGCTTGTCGACCGCTATGGCGTCGACCCGGTGCGTTATTTCGTCCTGCGGGATTTGCCTTTCGGCAGCGACGGAGATTTTTCGCATCGCGCCGTCGTCGGGCGCCTCAATGGCGATCTCGCCAATGATTTCGGCAATCTGGCACAGCGCGTGCTGGTCATGATCAACCGCGATTGCGGTGGTGCCGTGCCCGAGCCCGGGGCATTGGATGCTGCCGACGCGAGCTTGCTGAGGAATGCCGGCGAGTTGTTGAACACCGTTCGCATGCACATGGAAGAACAGGGATTTCACCTGGCCCTCGAAGCCATATGGCGGGTCGTCGGCGAGGCCAACCGCTATGTCGACGAACAGGCTCCGTGGGTCCTGCGCCGCAGCGAACCGGCGCGGATGCGCGCTGTTCTCTTCGTTCTGGCGGAAACGATCCGACACCTCGCGATCCTGATGCAACCTTTTGTTCCAGGCTCCGCAGCGAAGCTGCTCGATCAGCTCGCGGTTGCGGCGGATGCCCGTGACTTCGCAGCCTTGGCGGGCGCGCCGCTGATACCAGGAACGCGGTTGCCGAAACCGGAGGGGATATTTCCGCGCTTCGTCGAAGCGTCGGCGGCATGAGCGAGGAGGGCAGGGCGGCAATGCTGGTCGACAGTCATTGCCATCTTGATGTTCCGGATTTCGCGGCGGATCGCGAGGCTGTCATCGCTCGCGCTCGCGCCGCCGGCGTCAGGACGATGCTTACGATAGGCACGAGGCTCGGGGAGTTCCTCGGTGTGCGCGCCATCGCCGAAGCCGACGACGACATCTGGTGCTCGGTCGGCGCGCATCCGCACGATGCCGCCGAGCACACCGAACTGCTGCCCAACCAGCTGATCGCGGTTGCGGCACATGACAAAGTCATTGGCATCGGCGAGACCGGGCTCGATTTTCATTACGATCTGAGCCCGAGGTTCGTGCAAGAAAAACTCTTTCGTGTCCACCTCGCGGCCTCACGCGCGACCGGCCTGCCGCTGATCATTCATGCCCGCGATGCCGATGACGAGATCGCCCGGATTCTCGACGAGGAGCAGCCGCCACCCGGCCTGCTGCATTGCTTTTCCGGCGGTCGCGGCCTCGCCAAGACGGCATTGAAACTCGGCTTTTTCATTTCGATCTCGGGCATCGTGACGTTTAAGAACGCCGAAGAACTGCGGAAGATTGTCCGCGATCTGCCGCTCGACCGGCTCTTGGTCGAGACCGATAGCCCGTATCTCGCACCGGTGCCGTACCGTGGGAAGCGCAACGAGCCGGCGTTTGTCGCCGCGACGGCGGCAGCGGTCGCCGGGCTGAAAGCCGTCGAGCCGGAGGCGCTGGCGACCGCGACCACCGCCAATTTTTTCCGTCTCTTTACGAAAGCGAAAGCACCCTCCGGATCGACGCGCGGTCGATGAAGGTCACGATCCTCGACTGCGGCGCGTCGGCCGGAGTGCCAGTGATCGGCCCTAACTGTCCGACCATTATTTTCCATAATATATATTATGCGTCAAACCCTTGTAAGCGCAATATAGAGATGACACCCCTGTGCAAAGTAGAGGTGACACTCCGCCGGGTTCTGGGGTCCCGGAGGGTGCGCCGTGGCGGTGGTGTCGATGAGCAAGCAGGAGTTCAGCCGGCTTGAGGTTCTGTTGCGGGTTCAGTCCGGTGGACTGCGTGTCGCAGACGCGTGCGAACTGATCGGCTTGCAGCGGCGTCAGGTGTTTCGTCTGCTGCATGGCCTCAAGCAGGATGGCGCCGCGAGCCTGCTTTCCAAGCACCGCGGCAAACCGAGCAATCATCGGCTACCTGCCGCGGTTCGCACCCTGGCACTGTCGATCGTGCGCGAGCGATACGCGGACTTCGGTCCGACCCTGGCGGCGGAGAAGCTGGCCGAGCATCACGGTTGTACGGTGTCGCATGAGACGTTGCGCGGTTGGATGATCGCGGCTGGGCTGTGGCAGGACCGTCGGCATCGCCTTCCCTCGCCGCATCAGCCGCGCCGGCGGCGCGATTGCCTGGGCGAATTGGTGCAGATCGACGGCTCGGAGCACGCCTGGTTCGAGGACCGCGCTCCGAAGTGCACGCTGCTCGGTTTCATCGATGATGCGACGAGCCGGCTGCAGCAACTGCGGTTCGTCGCCTCGGAATCGGCGTTCGATTACTTCCGCACGACACGCGCCTATCTGGAGGAGCACGGCAAACCGGTTGCTTTCTACAGCGACAAGCACGGCATCTTTCGGGTGAACAGCAAGGACGCCGTCGGCGGCGAGGGCGTGACCCAGTTCGGGCGCGCGCTGTTGGCGCTGAACATCGACATGATCTGCGCCAACAGCCCGCAGGCGAAGGGACGCGTTGAACGTGCGTTCGGCACATTGCAGGACCGTATGGTCAAGGAATTGCGGCTGGCGGGGGTGTCGTCGATGGCGGCGGCGAACGCCTGGCTGCCGGGGTTCATCACCGCCCACAACGCGCGCTTTGGCCGCGACCCGGCGAATAAGAAGGACCTGCATCGGCCGCTGACACAATCGGATGATCTGGACGAGATCCTGGCCTGGCGAGAGGAACGCACGGTGACGCGCAACCTGACCCTGCACTACGACCGGATGATGCTGCTCCTCGACCCGACGCCACTGGCCCGCGGGTTGGTGCGCAAGAAGGTGGAGGTGGTGAACTATCCGGACGGGCGGTTCGCAGTTCAGTTCAACGGGACGGCGCTCGGTTTCAAGGTGTTCGACAAGATCCAGACAGTGCAGCCCGGCGCGATCGTCGACAACAAGCGGCTGTCGGCCGTGCTCGAGCAGGTGAAGGCGCAGCAGGCCGCCTATCCGGCGCATCGGCAGCGCGGGCATGTTGCACGGCAGCGGCCGCCGAACAACCTCGAGGCGCCGGGTCTGCCGTCGAAGGGGCGGGCATCGCGCCACGCAGCTGTCGCGGCTCCGGTCTGAGGCGGCGGACCGGGGTGAAGGGTTGACTGCCGCAGCCGTCCCCATGAAATTCGTTACGTAACGGAAAACCGTGACGCCAAAAACACCAAGGCGGCGACGCGCAAGCGGCCCACCGCTGTCAATGTTATCCAGCCGACAGCCGGCGGCGATGCCGACGCTGTCGAGGTCGCCTGCTGGATCTTTCTACGAGCCGAGCGCGCTGACGCCCGCTCGGTAGACAGCGGGTGCGGCTGCGAGCTCGGTGCATCGGACGTCGGTCGGGCGCTGCGCTACGCCGGGGGCTCCGCACCCGCCCGCCGCCCGAACCCGACGACAGCAGGGTGTCATTTCTACTTTGCGCGCCCGCTGACATTTCTATCTTGCAGCGACAACCCTTCCAGCCTATCCAGGCCGAATGATGCGCCCGGCATTCCCGATGGATCGAGGAGAATTGCGCCTTTGCACGTCGTTTTCGGCACGTCGCACGCTCTGAGGAGGCACGTTCGTGATCCCCGCCCTTGACCATCTGCTCGCGATCATGGTGCGGCTACGCGACAAGGAGCGCGGTTGCCCCTGGGACCGCGAGCAGGATTTCGCCACGATCGCGCCCTACACGATCGAGGAGGCCTATGAGGTAGCGGACGCCATCGCGCGCCACGACATGGCGGCGCTGCGGGACGAACTCGGCGACCTGTTGTTTCAGGTCGTGTTTTATGCGCGCATTGCCGAAGAGGCGGGACTGTTCGATTTCGCGGACATCTGCGCCGCGATCGTCGACAAGATGATCCGGCGTCATCCTCATGTATTCGGCGATGTTGTCGTTGGCTCCGCGACGGCGCAGAGCGCAGCATGGGAGGAGCACAAAGCCGCGGAGCGGCATGCCCGCGCGGCGGCGCCCGGGAACGCCGAGAGTGTGCTCGACGGCGTGGCGCTCGCCCTCCCCGCTCTGCTCCGCTCGGCGAAAATTCAGCAGCGGGCGGCGCGGATCGGGTTCGATTGGCCGCGAGCGCGCCTGGTCATCGCAAAGCTGCTCGAGGAAATCGCGGAACTCGAAGCCGAACTCGACAGTGGCGGCGACCCGGTGAAGCTCGAGGACGAGATCGGCGATGTGCTGTTCTCCGCCGCCAATCTCGCACGCAAGCTAGAAATCGAGCCGGAAGCCGCGCTGCGCCGCGCGACGGCCAAGTTCGAGCGCCGTTTTCGCCGGATCGAAACCCTCGCCGCCGCGCGCGGCATCGGGTGCGACCTCGTTGCGCTCGACGCCCTATGGGATGAAGTTAAGCGGGCGGAATAGGAAGTCGACTGACGCCGGCGTCGTATCTAATGCAGGCGCTGCTGATGGCGCAAACGCGCGACATCGGCTTCCGAGAGCCTTACGGACAGGTGGGCGACTTCGCTGTCGTCGCGCCGGCCGAGCACCGCTCCGTGCCGATAGACCCAGGCCAGCGTCTTGCCGTCGGCGAGCGGAATATCGAGGCGCACGGTGCTGACCTCGCTATCCAATTGGCGGTCGATCAAGTCGAGGAGGGTGTCGCAGCCTTCCCCGCTGAGCGCCGAGACGGCAGCGCACTGCCCGTTATGCGAGGCCTGATCGACGACGGTCGCCCGCCTGCTCGGTTCCAACAGGTCGATCTTGTTGAGCGCCTCGATCTGGCCGTTTTCGCCGCTCTCGGCAAGTCCGAGACCAGCGAGGACACCGAGCACGTCTTCCCGTTGCGCCGCGCTATCGGGATGGTGGACGTCGCGCACATGGACGACGATATCGGCCTCGATGACCTCTTCGAGGGTCGCCCGGAAGGCCGCGACCAGATGCGTCGGCAGATCAGAGATGAACCCGACCGTGTCGGACAGGATGGCGGTACGTCCCGACGGAAGATCAAGACGGCGCATCGTCGGGTCGAGGGTCGCAAAAAGCCTGTCGTCGGCGGCCACCGCCGATCGGGTCAACCGATTGAACAAGGTCGATTTCCCGGCATTGGTGTAGCCGACCAGCGCCACTACCGGAAAAGGCACCCGTCGGCGCGCCGCACGCTGCAGCGAGCGGCGCCGCTTGATCGCCTCGAGTTCACGCTTCAGCCGGGCGAGGCGCTCGTCGATCAGACGGCGGTCGATTTCGAGTTGGCTCTCGCCGGGTCCGCCGAGAAAGCCGAACCCACCGCGTTGACGTTCAAGATGCGTCCACGATCGCACAAGGCGCGATCGCTGATACGAAAGCGCGGCCAGCTCGACCTGTAGCCGACCCTCGTGCGTATGCGCGCGCTCGCCGAAGATTTCGAGGATGAGCCCGGTGCGATCGATCACTTTGGTCTGCCAGCGCCGTTCAAGGTTGCGCTGCTGCACGGGCGAAAGCGCCGCGTCGACAATGACGAGCCCGATTGCCGTCTCGCTGATGAGATTGGCGAGATTGTCGACGGCTCCGCTGCCGAAGAGGCTGCCCGGGCGCGGCACCGCGACGTGAACGATTTGGGTCGACGCGACATCCAGGCGAATCGTCCGCGCCAGTCCGATGGCTTCCGCGAGACGCGCCTCGGCCGAACGCCATTCTCCGGCGCGCGAATAGCCGCGACTCGACCGTTTCGGTGCCGGATGGACGATCAGCGCACGGCCGATAGCGGCGCCGTCGGCGATTTCCAAAGCCGAGGTGTCGATCAGGACTCGTCGAACTCCTTGCTTCCTTCGAACAGCTGGATCGGCTGCCCCGGCATCACCGTCGAGATTGCGTGCTTATAGACCAATTGCGAATGGGCATCGCGGCGCAGCAGCACGCAAAAGTTGTCGAACCAAGTGATGATGCCCTGAAGCTTAACGCCGTTGACGAGGAACACCGTAACTGGGGTTTTGTTCTTTCGGACATGGTTAAGAAACACGTCCTGAACGTTTTGCGACTTCTCCGCAGACATGGGTATTCCCCCATTCCCTTCTTGGAGCTGAGTGCAGCCAGCTCATGCGAAAATCGGCGATCTCGAACGAAGCGGCCTAGGTGCCGGTAGGAAGATGGGCGCCCGATGTTGAATCACAAGGTCTCGACGAGGGAAAGCAAGGCTTCGACATCGGGACATAGCCAACGGGGGATACAATTCGGCTGCGCCGTCTCCGCCGGTGCCGCGCCGAGCAAGATCGAAACGCAGCCGCTGTTGTGCGCGCATTCGATGTCGACCCCGGTGTCGCCGACCAGCCAGACCGCCTCGCCACCGGCGATCCCGCTTGGTCGCAGCGCGAGTGCCACCACCGCCGGATGCGGCTTGTCGGCGGCGGCGTCACCCGCCCCGACGACGCTGCCGAAAAAACGTGCCCAGCCCAGTTCGGCAACCTCTCGTCGGAGCAATTCGCCGGTCTTGTTGCTCACCACGCCGAGAAAAATACGCTCGTCGACAAGCCTCTCGAGCAATTCGCGTCGGCCGGGCAGCGGGGTCAGGCGCTCGAGATGGATAGCGCGAAAGGCCTCGAGATAAATCTGCCGGGCTTCCGTCCAACGCTCGCCAAAATGGTGCGGAAAGCTTTCGCGCAGGCTCAGGCGAACACGCTCCTTCGTCTGCTGCAGCGACCACGGCGGCTTGTCCATCGCCGCCATGACGATGTTCAAGGCGTCATGGATCGTCGTCCAACTGTCGACCAGCGTGTTGTCCCAATCAAATAAAACGGCCCGAGGTCGGACGACGATCGGCTCCACCGGCTCAGGCTCCGACCTTCACCGGCCGATCGTTTCCGAATACGCCGAGCGATTTCAACTTGCGGTGCAAGGCTGACCGCTCCATACCAACAAAAGCGGCAGTTCGCGAAATATTCCCGCCAAACCGGGTAACTTGCGCAAGCAAATATTCACGCTCGAACACCTCGCGTGCGTCGCGCAATGGCAGGGTCATGATCTCGCTCCCCTTGTCCCATTTCACGACGCTCGGGGCGATCGCGGTAATCTCGCTCGGCAGCATATCGGCGCGGACCGGCTCATGCGCGTCGCCCGGAGCCATGATCAGCAGCCAATCGATGACGTTGCGCAGCTGCCGCACGTTGCCGGGCCAGCTATAGGCCTGCAGCGCCGCCATCGCATCCTCGCCCAATTCACGCGGCGCCAGCCGCGCCGCCTCCGACGAACGCGCCATAAAGTGGCGTGCCAGAAGGGGGATGTCCTCGCGGCGCTCGCGCAGCGGCGGTACTTTGATCGGCACCACGCTCAGCCGATAATATAGATCCTCGCGGAATCTCCCGGCGCTTATCTCGCTACTTAGGTCCCGGTTCGAGGAAGCGACGACGCGAACGTCCACCTCGACACGGCTCGATCCCCCAATTCTTTCGAAGGTCTGCTCTTGCAGCACGCGGACGATTTTCCCCTGCGTCTCCAGCGGCATGTCCGCAACTTCATCAAGAAACAGGGTGCCTCCATGGGCCCGCTCGTAGGTGCCGATCTTGCGCGGCCCGCCGTCAGTCCCGGCCTCGGTGCCGAACAGTTCGATCTCCAGCCGCTCGGGTCGCATCGTCGCGCAGTTGACCGGCACGAACGGTCCCTTTACCCGGCGCGAACGCTGATGCAAAAGCCGCCCGATGACTTCCTTGCCGGCGCCGGGTGGTCCGGTCACCAGAACTCTGCTGCCGGTTGGCGCTGCCTTCTCTATCTGTTGGCGCACCTGGTTCGCGCCGGCCGAGGTGCCGACGAAGTCGATGTCGCCGCCGGCGCGCAGCTTTAGTTCCTCGTTCTCACGGCGCAGTTCGGCAGCTTCGATCGCGCGGGCAACGACCAGCAAGAGGCGATCGGATTTGAATGGTTTTTCAATGAAGTCGTAAGCGCCGATCTTGATCGCCTCAACCGCCGTCTCGATCGTACCGTGACCGCTGATCATGACCACCGGTACGGAAGGCATTTCGGCGCGCAGCAATTTGAGGATTTCGATCCCTTCGAGGGGCTTGTTGCCATGCAGCCAGATGTCGAGGATTACAAGGTTAGGCTGCCGAGCATGAATTGCGGCTAATGCCTGAGCGCTGGTGGTGGCCTCGCGGGTGGCAAAGCCCTCGTCCTTGAGCACGCCGGCAATCAGCATGCAGATATCAGCTTCGTCATCGACGATCAGGATGTCATGCGCCATGGCCAACCGCGCTCAATTCCGCTTGCTCGCTGACTGCCGCCGGCGGCTCCGGGCTGTGAACCTCAGCGATGAACACCAGTCGGATGCGCGCTCCGTTCGGCTCGCCGTCTTCCAGCAACAGCTCACCCTGGTGGTCTTCCATGATCTTCTTGACAATGGCGAGACCCAAGCCCGTCCCCTTTGTCCGGGTCGTTACATAAGGCTCGGTCAAGCGTTCGCGCCCCTGCTTCGGCAAACCTTTGCCATTGTCGTCGACAATTACCTCGGTCCGGCCGGCGGCATCGATCACGGAAACGCGGATATTTCCGCGCACCGGGCTGGGCTGCTCTGCGACTCTTGCTTCGACTGATTCGATCGCATTTTTGACGATGTTGATGACCGCCTGTCCGACCATGCGCGCATCGCAACTGACGATTGTCGGATGCCCCGGCAAGAGCATCTCAAAGGTAATCTCGGGATGCGCCGTGCGTTGCAGGAACACGGTCTGGCGGACGACCTCGGCCAAATCTTCGCGCTTGAGCACCGGCGCCGGCATTCGCGCGAAGGCCGAGAACTCGTCGATCATTTTTCCGATATCTGCGACATGCCGGATGATCGTATCTGTGCAGATCGTAAAAGTCTCGGCATCCTGCTTGATCTCTTTAAGATATCTTCGCTTTAGCCGTTCGGCGGAAAGTTGGATCGGGGTCAGCGGGTTCTTGATCTCATGGGCAATGCGGCGCGCGATATCGGCCCATGCCGCCTTGCGCTGGGCCGACAGCAGCTCGGTGATATCGTCGAATGTCACGACAAAGCCGCTGACCGCTGCATCATGGTATTCGGCGGCGATGCGCACGAGCAGGGTTTGGCTGCTGTTGCCGCGCGTCAGCTGAACCTGCGACTGGGCAAGCCGATCCGGTCGGCGCTCCGCCTCCTCCAGCAAGCCAGCCATCTCCGGAGCCACCTCTGCGAGATCCTGTCCGATCGACTGGTCCAGGTCGACCCCGAGCAAGGCTGACGCCGAGCGGTTCGGCAGGTTGATCCGGCCGGTCCGATCGAGCCCGATCACGCCGGCCGAGACGCCGGTCAGCACCGTCTCGGTAAATCGTCGCCGCTCGTCAAGCTGCCGGTTCGCTTCCCTGAGCTCGCTCTGCTGACTTTCGATTTGATAGGTCATGCGGTTGAAGGCTCGACTGAGCGAGGCGAGTTCGTCGTCCTTTTCGCCTTCCGGGACGCGCGCAGCCAGGTCGCCGCCCCGTATCTGCTCGGCCGCGGCGGCGAGCCGGCTAATCGGCACGGCGAGCAGGGTGGCGTAATGGATCCCGATCGCGACGGCGGTGACGAGAAACAGCATTGCCACCATCAGGTAGATCAGGGCAAATGTGACCTGGAACCCGGATCGTTGACTTTCCATCTTCTCGTATTGGTCGACGGCGCGTTGCGTCTCCTCCATATAGCCCAGAACCCGAGGCTCCAGGTATCGGCCGACATAGAGATAAACCGGACCAAACTGGTCGAGCCGGACCAGGGCGCGCACCCGGTTGTCACTGTCATTCGTCATCACCGCGACGTCGCCTTCATCGGCGACGCGCATCGCATTTTCGGGAACCGGTTCAAAACCGAGCGTAAACGATAAACTCGATTGCGCCAGCACTTTTCCGCTGCGGTCGAATACCATCGCTTCGGTCAGCCCGCGCAACGCCGCCTGCGCCGATACGACCTCAGACAATTGCTGGGGGTTCAGTTCGAGTTCGGCCGCATTCCGATTGAGGTCGTTTGCCATCGCCAGGGCATCGGCGCGAATCGCCCGCTTGTGCTCGCGCAAATAAGCCTCGGCGACGGCCAGCGACTCGGAGATCGCGGTGCGCACTTTGTCGCTGAACCAGGATTTCGACCCCGAAACTCAGGAACAGATACGAGAATATCGCGACGACGATCGTCGGCGTCACCGCGATCAAGCTGAACAGCACGACGAGCCTGATCTGCAGGCGCGAGCCCGCCAAGCCGCGCCGCCGCTCGGCCCAGACCTGCAAGAGCCGCTTAGCGACAAGCGCGCCAAGCGCCAGCAACAAAACGAGGTCGAAGTTCAGGAGGGTCAACACCGCGCCGGGATGCGGACCGAACGGCGGCGTGCCGGTCAGCGACATATAGGTCGCGATCCCGGAGCCCAGGGCCGCCAGCGCCAAAACAACTGCGAACTTGCGCCACAGACCGATGCGGCCGGCCCAGATGCGAACCCGCCGCGTCAGCCTCATGCCAGCCTCTACCGCAATTCCCCGCGCCGAGCGTCCGCGCGGGCCGCTCTCCCCACCGCTATCCTATGCCAGCCCGCACCATTCGGGAACCTGAAACGACCAAGGGCTCAGCGGAGCCCGCGCACTACCGGAATGTCCAACTCGCGGATCTTCTTGCGCAGGGTGTTTCGGTTGAGGCCGAGCAGGTGGGCAGCCTTGATCTGGTTGCCGCGGGTCGCGCCTAGCGTCAGCACGATCAGCGGCCGCTCAACCTCGCGCAATACCCGATCGTAGAGCCCGGACGATGGCAGACCGCCCTTATGGGCGGCGAAATAGCCGCGGATATGGTGTTCGACGGCGGCGGAAAGGCCTTCTCCGCTCGGCGCGTCGACCCCGTTGGGCGAGGCCAGGGCATCGCCGAGTTCGGCCTCGACGGTTGCGACCTCGATCACCTCCTGCGAGTAGAGCGCCGCCAAGCGGCGCACGAGATTTTCGAGTTCGCGCACATTTCCTGGCCACCGGTAAGAGCGCAGCCGCTCCATGGCCTCTACGTCGAGCCGCTTGAACGGCAGGCCTTCTTGAACCGCCTGCGCCGTGAAATGGCGCACGAGAGCCGCGATATCGCCGATCCGCTCGCGCAGCGGCGGCAGCCGGATCGGCGCGACGTTCAGGCGATAGAACAGATCCTCCCGGAACAGTCCCTGACGGATCAGCTGGCGGAGATCGTGATGCGTCGCAGCGATGATGCGCACGTCAGCCCGGATCGGAACCCGGCCACCGACAGCGGTGAACTCGCCCTCTTGCAGGACGCGCAACAGGCGCGTCTGGGCATCGATCGGCATGTCGCCAATTTCGTCGAGGAACAGGGTCCCGCCTTGCGCCTGCTCGAAGCGGCCCATACTGCGGGCATTGGCGCCGGTGAAAGCGCCTTTTTCGTGACCAAACAGCTCGCTCTCGATTAGTTCGCGGGGAATTGCCGCCATATTGATCGCAACAAACGGATTGTTGCGGCGCTTGCCGTAATCATGCAACGCGCGCGCGACGAGCTCCTTGCCGGTGCCGCTCTCGCCCATGATCGTCACCGTGAGATCGGTTCCCATCAAACGGGCAATGACGCGGTACACTTCCTGCATTGCCGGCGACCGGCCGATCAGCGGCAAATCCTCGGCATCCTCTTCCGCCGGCGGCGACGGCACATCGGGCGGGGCGCTGAGCGCGCGTTGGACGACGCCGATAAGTTCGCGCAGATCGAATGGCTTTGGTAGATATTCGAAGGCACCGCGTTCGGTCGCCTTGACGGCGGTCAAGAGCGTGTTCTGCGCGCTCATCACGATGATCCGCAGTTGCGGACGGATCTTTTTGATGCGCGGGATCAGATCGAGGCCGTTTTCGTCCGGCATGATGACGTCGGTGATCACGAGATCGCCGTCGCCATCCGCGACCCAGCGCCAGAGGGTCGCAGCGTTGCCGGTCAGTCTTACGTCGTGTCCGAGTTGGCCGAGTGCCTGATTGAGCACCAACCGAATCGCACGGTCGTCATCGGCTACCAAGATCGTCGAAGCCATCAGCCGGTACCGTCTTGCGCGACCACAGGCAGAAACACCCGGAAAATCGTTCGCCGGGGTTGGCTATCGAACTCGATGACGCCGCCATGGTCGCCGATCGCTTTGGCAACCAATGCAAGACCAAGGCCACTACCGTGGCGTTTGGTAGTGACGAACGGATCGAACAGGTAAGGGCGAAGGTCCTCGGGAATGCCAGCCCCATTGTCCGTGACGGACACCATCAAGGGCAAATGCCGGCGACCGGCACTGCCCGGACCGGAAAGCCTGAGCCCATGACGATAAGCGGTCGTCAAGACAATCTCGCCATCGGCATGCGGTACCGCTTCGGCTGCGTTCTTGACGATGTTGAGAAAGACCTGGACCAGGAGGTCACGATTACCGTGAACGAGCGGCAACGACGGGTCGTATTCCTCGACGAGTTGGACGTGACGGGCGAAACCCGATTGCGCCACTTTGCGCACCCGTTCGAGCACCTCGTGGATGTTGATCGGCTCGCATTCGATCGGTCGATGGTCGGAAAACGCTTCCATTCGGTCGACGAGCGCCACGATCCGGTCGGTCTCGTCGCAAATCAGCTGGGTGAGCTGCCGCGCCGCCGGATCGGCATCTTGCTCGAGCAGTTGCGCCGCACCGCGAATGCCGGAGAGCGGGTTTTTGACCTCGTGCGCCAGCATTGCGGCCATTGCCGTGATCGACCGGGCGGCGTTGCGGTGGGTCAATTGTCGGTCGACCTTGTCGACCATCGAGCGCTCGTGCAAGCTCAGGACCAGCAACTCCGTCGGGTCGCCGGTCAGGGCTGCCTGGATCGTGACCAGGCGACTGCCAAAACGGGCGCCTTCCAGCAAAACATCGTATTCGGAGATCGTGTTGCCGGCCTGCCAGACCGAATTGACGAGCGCCACCAGCGGGCTGTGCGGCGCCACGAGATCGGCGAGGGAAGCGGCGCGCAAGGCAGCTGCGCTGTAGCCGAGAAACTGTTCCGCCGCCGGATTGACCCAGCGGATGCGCTCGCCGCGGTCGATGACGATCACCGGGTTCGGTAGCGCCGCCAGCACCGCTGCGGCTTGCGGCTGGCCGGGGCTGGCGGCACGCGCCACCGAGGCGCCGCCGCGCCGGCGGAGCGAGCGGATCATCATGCCGGCCGAACCGCCGGATCGGCCGGCGGCGGTTTGGCCAACTGCCGGAAATCGCCAATCGGCATCGCATCCTCGGCGAGGAACGGCTCGTAAAACGCACGGATCAGCTCCCTGACTCGCGCCACATCGTTAATTTCGCTAACCATGGCTCGGAACTGCGCTGAACCCGGGAGACCTTTCGAGTACCAGGCAAGGTGCTTGCGGGCGATGCGAACACCGACATCGTGGCCATAGAAACTGAGCATGTCCTCGAAGTGTCCTTGCACGATTGCGAGCTGTTCCTGTGGCTTTGGCTCCGGAACACGCCGGCCGGATGCGAGCCAGGCGAGAACCTGGCCGATGAACCAAGGCCGGCCGAACGAGCCGCGACCGATCATCAAACCGTCGGCTCCCGAATCGTTCAGGGCCCGGTCCGCGTCGTCGAGGTTGCAGATGTCGCCATTGGCGATGACCGGGATCATCACCCGCTCCTTGACGCGGCGGATGAATTTCCAGTCCGCCGAACCGGCATAGAACTGGCAGCGCGTGCGCCCGTGTACGGTAATCATGCGCACCCCGGATGCCTCGGCGATGCGAGCAAGTGCCGGCGCGTTGCGGGTCGCCTCGTCCCACCCGGTGCGCATCTTCAACGTGACCGGTACATCAACGGCGCGAACCGTCGCCTCGAGGATCCGGGCGGCGTGGATCTCGTCCCGCATCAAGGCCGAGCCGGCGTGGCCGTTGACGACCTTCTTTACCGGGCAGCCGAAATTGATATCGATGATGCGCGCGCCGCGATCGGCGTTGATCTTGGCCGCCTCGGCCATGACCGGCGGTTCGCAGCCGGCGAGCTGGACGGCCATCGGCTGCTCGTCGGCGGCGCTGCCAGCCATCGCCATCGACTGCCGAGTCTGACGGATCATCGCGGCGCTGGCTATCATCTCGGAAACGACGAGCCCGGCCCCGTGCCGCTTGACCAGACGACGGAACGGCAGATCGGTCACCCCGGACATCGGGGCGAGGATGACCGGGTCATCGAGGCGCAAAGATCCGAGTGAGATGCTCACCATTTAGGCACATTGATGCTTTGCCGAATGATTAGGCAAAGATGTTAATGGCATTTTTTGTGCATTGCAATAACTCGACATCACCCGCGGCCGCCGCGGTCGAGCTTTTCACCGCTTGGCCGGGACCCGACGCCGGTTATGGCCGCCGGGATACTGGGAACAGTTGCGGTAGGCGGATCTCATTGCCTTCGGTTAAACTTATGGTCATGGCTTCGGTCTGCGCCCTCGTCGTTGCCGCCGGTCGGGGCGACCGCTTCGGTGGCGCCGTCCCCAAGCAATATTTGACGCTTGGCGGCGCGATGGTGCTGCATCACGCGGTCGCGGCCTTCGCCCGGCACCCGCGGATCGCCGAGGTGCTGGTGGTGATCCGATCGGAGGACCGGCTGCTGTTCGATCGCGCCGTCGCCGGGTTGCCGGTGTTGCCGCCGGTGGCGGGCGGCCCCTCGCGCCAGGAATTGGTTCGCCTCGGGCTCGAGGCGCTGACGAGTCGTTCCCCGGAGCGTGTGCTGATCCACGACGGTGCGCGGCCGTTCCCCGACGCTGGCCTGATCGGGCGGGTGATCGACGCGCTTGACCAGGCACTGGCCGCGATCCCTTGCCTGCCGATGCGCGATACGGTGAAACGCGCCGCAGAGGGATCGATCCGGGCGACGGTCGACCGTGCCGATCTGTGGCGGGCGCAAACGCCGCAGGGCTTTCACTTCGGGCCGATCCTTGCCGCCCACCGCACCGCCGCAGGCCGCGAACTGACCGACGATTCGGCGGTCGCCGAAGCGGCGGGACTGCAGCCGCTGGTGATAGACGGCAGCGAGGACAACCTCAAACTCACGACGCCGGACGATTTCGCCGCGGCCGAACGTCTTTTCATCTCTCGGCCAAACGAAACGCGCGTCGGTCAGGGCTTCGACGTGCACGCCTTCGGGCCGGGCGGCAAGGTCATGATCTGCGGCATCGAAATTCCGCACGCTGCGGGCCTCGTCGGCCATTCCGATGCCGATGTCGGCTTGCACGCGCTGACCGACGCCATTCTCGGCGCCATCGCTGGCGGCGATATCGGCCTACATTTCCCGCCGACGGATCCGCAATGGCGCGGTGCCGCTTCGGACCAATTCCTGCGCCACGCCGCCGGGCTCGTCGCGGCGCGCGGCGGCGCCGTCGCCCATGTTGACGTGACGATCATTTGCGAGCGGCCGAAAATCGGCCCGCACCGCGCGGCCATGATCGGGCGGGTCGCGGCGATCCTCGGGATCGGCGCCGACCGGGTCAGCGTCAAAGCGACGACGACCGATCGGCTCGGCTTCACCGGCCGCGGCGAAGGCATTGCCGCGCAGGCGATCGCCACGCTGCGCCTCCCGCTGCACCGCGGGACCTGAACCGGGGCGCGGACGGTTGCCCTGCCGGGCATTTGCCGCGGAGGCGCGCCTTGGCCTGCCGAAGCGCCACCCGGCGGTGTTGATCGCGACCGGGTTCGGACTCGGGCTGCTGCCGTTCGCTCCGGGGACCTGGGGATCGCTTGTCGGGCTAGGCGTCGCCTGGGCGATCCGCACGCTCTCCGGCATTCCCGGCCTCGCGCTCGCTCTTTCGATCGTCCTTGGTCTCGGCTGGTGGGCGGCCGGGGCCGTGACCAAGACGAGCGGGCTTCGCGACCCGGCCGCGGTCGTCGTCGACGAGATCGCCGGACAGTGGCTAGTGCTGCTGGCGGCGCCGCGTGGTGTCGTCGCCTGGATCCTCGCCTTTGTGTTGTTCCGGCTATTCGACATCTGGAAGCCGTGGCCGGTGCGCTGGGCCGACGCCCGTCTCGTCGGCGGTTTCGGCATCATGCTCGACGATCTGTTGGCGGCGGGCTACGCTGTCGCGTCGCTCTGGGCTCTCTTGGAGATCGGCAGGGCCTGCGGTGTTCTCGGCTGAAATTCTCGCTCTTGCGCAATTGGTGCTCGAGGGCTGCCGGGCTCGCGGTTGGCACGTTGCGACTGCCGAATCTTGTACCGGCGGTCTTGTCGCTGCGGCGCTCACCGCGATCGCCGGCTCGTCCGATGTTGTCGAGCGCGGCCTTGTGGCCTATTCGAACGAGGCAAAGTCGGAACTGCTCGGTGTGCCACCGGCGACGATTGCGGCCTATGGCGCGATCAGCGCCGAGACGGCGGCGGCGATGGCCCGGGGGGCGGTCGGCCGGGCCGCCGTCGATCTGGCGGTTTCGGTCACCGGCATCGCCGGTCCCGGCGGCGGCAGCGCGACAAAGCCGGTCGGACTTGTGTTTCTTGGCCTGGCCTGGCGCGATGGCCAATCCCGAACAGAACGGCATGTCTTCCCCGGCGATCGTGCGGCGGTGCGCAATGCGGCGCTGCTTCGGGCACTGAGCCTGATCGCCGAAGCAAGCAATTAGCGGAACGCGCAATGGGCGCACTCGTCTTGGCGGTGAGCAAGAGCGCCAGGCACACCCTCGCGAAAACAAACCAGGATAGCGTCTTCCTGTCGGCCGGTCTCGGGGTCGATGGCGACGCGCATCGCGGCGCCACCGTCAAGCACCGCTCGCGGGTCGCCCACAGCGCGGCGGCGCCCAATTTGCGCCAGGTTCATCTGCTTCCTGCCGAATTACACGCCGCGCTGCGGCAGGCAGGGTTCGCCGTGGTGCCTGGACAGATGGGCGAGAACATCACAACCGCGGGCCTTGATTTGCTCGCGCGCGCAACCGGCACCCGGCTCCATATCGGCGAGTCTGCTGTCGTCGAGGTCACCGGGCTGCGCAATCCTTGCGCCCAACTCGACAAGATCCAAAAAGGTTTGATGGCGGCAACCCTCGACCGAGACGAGGCCGGCAACCTCGTGCGCAAGGCCGGAATCATGGGCATCGTGCTGGCCTCGGGCGAGGTCCGGCCCGGCGATCCAATCCGGGTCGAGCCCCCTCCCCCGCCCTATCGGCCGCTTGCCCCGGTGTGAGCCAGGGCGTGCTGCGCCGCGCCGCGACGATAGTCTATGCCCTGCGCCGTCGCTTGCGCCGGCGCGAGGGTTGGAGCAGAATCCCAACCCGATGACCGAAGTCCCGCGGCGGGTAGTATTCGGTCGAGAGCCAACGGTGACGGCTGCAATGAGTCTCGGTATAATGTATAATATGTACCGGATGGCGGCGATGCGCCGAAAGCGTAGCTGAGCAGGGAATTGGCAAGCAAGAATGGCTCGGGTGCCGGCCCGCCCGCCAGGAGGACCCTAGTGCAGCCGACCGATATCAGTGCTCCCGACTACTTTCATAAAGTTGTCGATTGCCAATGGGCGTGTCCGGCACATACACCGGTGCCGGAGTATATTCGGCTGATCGCCGATCGGCGCTACACCGAGGCGTGGGCGATCAATTGGCTGTCGAACGTCTTTCCGGGAATTCTGGGGCGCACCTGCGACCGCCCTTGCGAGCCGGCCTGCAGGCGGGGCCGGGTCGAGAAAGATCCAGTGGCGATCTGCCGGCTGAAGCGGGTCGCTGCCGACAATAAGGGCGACGTCACGCCTTATCTGCCGGCGATTCCGCGCGAGAAGAACGGCAGGCGCATCGCTCTCGTCGGCGCCGGGCCGGCCTCCCTGACAGTCGCCCGCGATCTGCTGCCGCTCGGCTATCGCTGCGTGATGTTCGACGGCGACGCGCAGGGCGGCGGCATGATGCGCACCCAAATCCCGCGCTTTCGTCTGCCGGAAACGGTGACCGACGAAGAGGTCGATCGGATCCTGTCACTGGGGGTCGAGACCCGCTTCGGCGAGCCGGTGCGGAGCCTGAAGGCGCTCTTGGTCGAAGGCTGGGATGCAGTGTTTGTCGGCTGCGGCGCGCCGCGCGGCCGCGATCTCGAAATCCCCGGCCGCGCCGAGGCCGCCGCCAACATCCATATCGGCATCGACTGGCTGTCGAGCGTCTCGTTCGGCCATATCGACCGGATCGGCCGTCGCGTCGTCGTGCTCGGCGGCGGCAATACGGCGATGGATTGCTGCCGGTCGTCGCGACGGCTCGGCGGCGCCGAGGTCACCGTCGTCGTGCGCAGCGGCTTCGAGGAAATGAAGGCCTCGCCCTGGGAAAAAGAGGACGCGATGCACGAGGGCATCCCGATCCTCAATTGGCTGGTGCCGAAGGAATTCACCCACGACGACGGTCGCTTGACCGGCGTGCTCTTTGAAAAGGTCAAGGCCGAGTACGACGCGCGCGGGCGGCGCAATCTGCTCCCGACCGGCGAGCCGGACACCCATATCCCGTGCGATGACGTGCTGGTCGCGGTCGGCCAAGAGAACGCGTTTCCGTGGATCGAGCGCGACATCGGCATCGAGTTTGACCGCTGGGGTATGCCCAAGGTCGATCCGAAGACCATGCAATCGACCCTGCCGCAGGTTTTTTTCGGCGGCGACGCTGCGTTCGGCCCAAAGAACATCATTTGGGCCGTCGCACATGGCCAAGATGCCGCGATCTCGATCGACAAGCTGTGCCACGGCGAGGATGTGGGCGATCGGCCGCCGCCCGGCGTGACGCTGGTCAGCCAAAAAATGGGCATCCACGAGTGGAGCTACGACAACGACATCTCGAACGATATACGGTATCGGGTGCCGTTGCGCGACACGGCGGTGGCGCTTGCCGACATCCGGGTGGAAGTTGAGCTCGGCTTTGACCAGAAGCTCGGCTATCTCGAAGCCGAGCGCTGTCTCAATTGCGACGTGCAGACCGTCTTCACTGGCCAGCTCTGCATCGAATGCGACGCCTGCGTCGATATCTGCCCAATGGACTGCATTACGTTCACCGACAATGGCAGCGAAGAGGAGCTGCGCGGCCGCCTGACGGCGCCGGCTCTGAACCGCGAACAGGATCTCTATATCGGCGACCGGCTGAAAACCGGGCGGATCATGGTCAAGGACGAGGATGTCTGCCTGCATTGCGGGTTGTGCGCCGAGCGCTGCCCGACCGGTGCCTGGGACATGCGCAAATTCCTGCTCGATGTGACCCTGGCCGGTCCGGCGTGCCGCTCCCGGTGAACATCGCAGCCTTCGCGGGAAAGCCTTTCTTCAAGGGTGTGAATGTGGACGGATCGAGCCGACAACGCATCGAAAGCGTCAACGACTTCGTCGTCAAATTCGCCAACGTCAACGGCTCGGGATCGGCCAGCGCCAATGCGCTGTTCGCCAAAGCGGTTCTGCGCATGGGTGTACCGGCGAGCTCGCGCAACATCTTCCCGTCGAACATCCAGGGTTTGCCGACCTGGTACGAGGTGCGGATCAGCGAAGACGGTCATCTCGGCCGCCGCGGCGGCGTCGACATGATGGTCGCAATGAACCCGCAGACCTGGGACGAGGACGTCGCCGAGATCGAACCGGGCGGCTATCTGTTCTACGATTCGACAAAGCCGATGCCGCCGTCGAAGTTCCGTGACGACATCACCGTCATCGGCGCGCCGCTGACCGCGATCTGCAACCGCACCTATGACGACATGCGACAGCGGCAGCTGTTCAAGAACATCATCTATTTAGGTGCGTTGTCGGCCCTGCTGGACATGGACGTGGCCGCGATCGAGAAGCTGATAGGCGAGCAATTCCGCGGCAAGGACAGCCTGATCCGGCCCAACCGGCACGCGCTGCAACTCGGCCGCGACTGGGCGCTCGGCGAATATGACTGCCCGATCGGACTGCGCCTCAGACCCGCCGACAAGGTCGGCGACCGGATCTTCATCACGGGCAACGAGGCTGCCGCGCTCGGTGCGGTCTATGGCGGGGCGACGGTTGCCGCCTGGTATCCGATCACCCCTTCCTCGTCGCTCGCCGAGGCATTTGCCAATCATTGCCGCCGCTATCGCTCCGATCCGGACAGTAAAAAGCGACGCTATGCCATCCTGCAGGCCGAGGATGAACTCGCCTCGATCGGCATCGTCGTCGGCGCCGCCTGGAATGGGGCCCGCGCCTTTACCGCGACCTCGGGCCCGGGCATCTCGCTGATGCAGGAATTCATCGGGCTCGCCTATTTCGCCGAAGTCCCGGCGGTCATTTTCGACGTGCAGCGCGGCAGCCCGTCAACCGGCATGCCGACCCGCACCCAGCAGGCCGACATCCTGTCCTGCGCCTATGCATCGCACGGCGATACGAAGCATGTGCTGCTGTTCCCCGAGGATCCGAACGAGAGCTTCGCCTTTGCCGCCGAGGCCTTCGACCTCGCCGACCGGCTGCAAACCCCGGTCTTTGTCATGCTCGACCTCGATATCGGCATGAACGAATGGCTCGTGCCGCCGCTCGCCTGGGACGAGAGCCGCCGCTACGACCGGGGCAAGGTGATGACCGCCGCCCAGCTCGAAGGCGGCGTCGAGTTCGGCCGCTATCTCGATGTCGACGGCGACGGCATCCCCTACCGCACGTTGCCCGGCACGCATCCTTCGCGCGGCGCTTTTTTCACCCGCGGCACCACCAAGGACCGCTATGCGCGGTATTCAGAGGAAGGTCCGGACTATGTCGACAACATGCAGCGACTGCTGCACAAATTCGAGACGGCAAAGCGCCTGGTGCCGCGCCCGGTCAAGCGCGCGGCGCGCAAGCCCAGCCGCTTCGGCGCCATCTATTTCGGCTCGACCTCGCTGGCGATGATCGAGGCGCTCGAAGCGCTTGAAGGGCGCGGCATCCATCTCGACACGCTGCGCATTCGGGCCTTTCCGTTCCACGACGACGTCTTCGATTTCATCGCCGGCCATGAGCGGGTCTTTGTCGTCGAGCAGAACCGCGACGCGCAGCTGCGCAGTCTCATGACAAACGAAGGCGAGGTCGACCCGGCAAAGCTCGTGCCGATCCTGCATTACGACGGAACGCCGATCACCGCGCGGTTCATCGTCAAGACGATCGGCGATATGCTGGCCGTCGTCACCCTCGCCCCGCTGAAGAAGGCGCTGCCGTAACTGCCAAAACAGGAACGCGCTGCAAAACCTTGTTATCGATCGTGAGGTCCACATGACCTACATCACCAAGCCCCGCCTGCATCACCCGAAGCTGCCGACCAATGCGCTCGGCTACACGCATCGCGACTACGAGGGCGCGATCTCGACCCTCTGCGCCGGCTGCGGTCATGATTCGATCAGCGGCGCAATCATCCAGGGCTGCTTCGAGCTGAGCCTGCCGCCGCACAAGATCGCCAAGCTCTCCGGCATCGGCTGCTCGTCGAAGACGCCGACCTACTTTCTCGGCAAGTCGCACGGCTTCAACAGCGTGCACGGCCGCATGCCGTCGGTCCTGACCGGCGCCAATCTCGCCAATCGCGATCTCATCTATCTCGGAATATCAGGCGACGGCGATTCGGCCTCGATCGGCCTCGGCCAATTTGCCCATTGCATCCGCCGCGCCGTCGACATGGTTTATATCGTCGAGAATAACGGCGTCTACGGGCTGACCAAGGGTCAGTTCTCGGCAACCGCCGACAAGGGATCGAAGGCGCGGCGCGGTGCCGTCAACACCGATGCGCCGATCGATCTGGTGGCGCTCGCCTTGCAGCTCGGCGCCTCCTTCGTCGCGCGCAGCTTTTCGGGCGATAAGGCCCAGCTCGTGCCGCTGATCAAGGCGGCGATCGAGCACCGGGGCGCTGCCTTCATCGATGTGATCTCGCCTTGCGTCGCCTTCAACAATAACCCCGAATCGACAAAGAGCTTCGACTATGTCCGGGCCCATAACGAGACGGTCAACCGGCTCGACGTGATCCTTGAACGCGACGAGATCATCGCCGATTACGCGCCGGGCACGGTCGAGACGGTGCGCCAGCACGACGGCTCGATCCTGCGCTTGCGGAAGCTTGCAGTCGATTACGACCCGCACGACCGAATCTCGGCGCTGAGCTATCTGCAGCAGCATCACGCCATGGGCGAGGTCGTCACCGGCGTCCTGTTCGTCGAGCCCGATGCCGGTGACATGCACGAGTTCCTCGACACGGTCGAGGCGCCGCTCAACGAACTCAGCGAGGCCGAGCTCTGCCCCGGCCGCGACGCGCTCGACCGCTTCAACGCGTCACACCGATAAGCCCGTAACGACCGCGCCCGGGGCGGCCCTCTCGAAGGCTGGCGGCGCGCAACGAGAATTCGACAGTCCGAAGCGAGTGCGCGGTCATCGTGGTAGCGGACATGTCGCGGGGTCAGATCGTCGTCGGCTCGTCATTGCCGCGCTCGGCGTGCTGTCGCCGTGGCTCGGGCGGCTCGGTCTCGGACGGCTGCCCGGCGACATCGTGATCCGCTTCGGCAATTTCACGTTTACACGCCGATCGCGACCTGTCTCGTCATCAGCGTCGCGCTGTCGCTGATCTTCCGGCTGCTGCGCCGATAACGGCGACGCGGTCCGGTCCGGTGGTGGTCCGCCCGGCCGTCCTACGCCGCAAAATCAGACTGACGGGCTCGAGGCGGCGGCTTTTGCCGGAGCCCGCTCAGTTCGGCACACAGCGGCCGCGATGCCAAGCGCCCGCCGGACCATACCAGCCGGGTTGCCAGTGCCAACCCGCGCCGCAGCCATTGGCTACCAGCACGACGGGCGGTGTCCCGTCGGACACCGCGAACTTGGGCGGGTTCGGCGCCGCCCATGCCGGGGCCGAGGCCAGGGCCGCGCTGCACGCGAAAGCAAGGATCATCGCACGCATTTTCACCTCCACAGAGAGCCTTATCTCTCAACCCGTAATTGCGGTCGACCTTCTTACGACCAAGTTTGTCGGCTGCATTCCTAACAATTCGTCACCTGGCCCGACCGCTCGCTTCCGGCGCTCCGCGCCGGCGAAGTCACGGGGCCCTTGATTGGGTGAAGCGGTTCACAGATGGACGCCGCCGAACCGGCGAAGCTCGCGGCGGACGAATTGGGACAGGTTCGCCCGCTCGGCACACCGAACGACGGAGCAGAGACGTGACTGTCGCAAACTCGCTGCGCAAGGAGTGGTTCGTGCCGGCGCTTGCCGGCGTCCTGACGGCGGCGAGCCTCGTCCCTTGCCGGGGAATGATTGCCCACGGCTTCGACGGGCTCGCGGCTCTCGCCATATCGACGCTCTTCTTCTTGCAAGGGGCGCGGTTGTCGCGAGAAGCGATCGCCGCCGGCCTCACCAACTGGCAGCTTCATCTTGGGATAACGGCGACGACATTCGTCTTATTCCCGCTTCTTGGTCTTGTCTTCAGCGCGCTATTTCCCGGCGCATTGCCGCAACCGCTGTGGATTGGCGTGTTGTTCGTCTGCGTCCTTCCTTCGACAGTGCAGTCCTCGATCGCGCTGACTTCGATCGCGCGAGGCAATGTCGCCGGCGCGATTTGTGCGGCCACCGCCTCCAATGTTGCCGGTGTCGTGCTGTCGCCGATGCTGCTGGCGCTGCTGCTGCATATGCGAGGCAGCCCGATCGCCTGGGGCGGTCTGTGGAAGATATTGATCGAGCTGCTCACGCCGTTCGTCGTCGGCCATTTGCTGCGTCCCTGGATCGGCGCCTGGGCCGACCGCAACCGGACAATTCTCGCCATTACTGACCGCGGCTCGATCCTGCTCGTCGTCTACGCCGCCTTCAGCGCCGCCGTCGTGCACGGCATCTGGCAACAGGTGCCGCCAATGATATTGGCCAAACTGGCGCTATTCGACGCGATGTTGCTCGCGGCGGCCTTGCTGGCGGTCCAGGGCGGCAGCCGCCTGTTTCGCATGGCACCAACGGACGAAGCGGCGATGATCTTTTGCGGTTCGCAGAAATCCTTGGTAACGGGCGTGCCGATGGCGCAGCTGTTGTTCGCCGGACCGGTCGCTGGGCTGATCGTGCTGCCGATCATGATTTATCATCAGCTGCAGCTGCTGACGGGCGCCTGGCTCGCCCGCCGCTACGCGGCGAGGCTGTCGGTCCAGCCCCAGCCTGCATCTCGACAACAACCTCGGATCAGGGATGCCGCCGGGTGTCTCGCGGCGCCGAAAGCGCGGCTCCCGGTGATCGAGGAAGATGCTCGAACCAAGCGGAGTGCTGTGATCCGGACCAAAACCGACGGCGCGGCGGTTCTCTGCGGCAATTCCGATCGGTTCACGGGTCGCCCATTTTGAGAGCGGCGATGAAGGCCGATTGCGGAATGTCGACTTTGCCGAACTGGCGCATTCGCTTTTTCCCCTCCTTCTGCTTTTCGAGCAGCTTGCGTTTGCGCGTCACGTCGCCGCCATAGCATTTGGCAAGAACATCCTTGCGCAGCGCCTTGACTGTCTCGCGGGCGATGATGCGGCCGCCGATCGCTGCCTGGATCGCCACCTGGAATAATTGGCGCGGGATCAAATCCTTCAACCGCTCGCACAGGGCCCGGCCGCGCCGCTCCGCGTCGTGCCGATGGACGATGACCGATAGTGCGTCGACCGGCTCGCCGTTGACGAGGATGTTCATCAGGACGAGGTCGCCCTCGCGGTAGCCGTCGATCTGGTAGTCGAAGCTGGCATAGCCGCGGCTCACCGATTTGAGCCGGTCGTAGAAATCGAAGACGACCTCGTTCAACGGCAGGCGATAGACCAGCATCGCCCGGCTGCCAGCATAGGTGAGATCGGCCTGCTCGCCGCGGCGCTCCTCGCACAGGGCGAGTATCGGCCCGAGATAGGCATCGGGCACGAGGATCGTCGCCTTGATCCATGGCTCCTCGATATGGTCGATCCTGACCGGGTCAGGCATGTCTGCCGGGTTGTGCAGACTCTTCGCCGTGCCGTTCGTCAGATGTACGCGGTAGACGACAGAGGGGGCCGTCGCAATCAAATCGAGATCGAATTCGCGCGCCAACCGCTCCTGGATGATTTCGAGATGCAGGAGACCGAGAAAGCCGCAGCGAAAACCGAAGCCGAGCGCCACCGAGGTTTCGGGCTCATATTCGAAACTCGAATCGTTCAACCGCAGTTTGGCGAGGCTGTCGCGCAGCCGCTCGTAATCGGCGGCGTCGGTCGGGAACAAGCCGCAGAACACGACCGGCTGTGCCGGCTTGAAGCCGGGTAATGGCTCCGCTGCGGGTCGTCGGTCGGCGGTGATCGTATCGCCGACCCGGCAGTCGGCGACGGTCTTGATGCCGGCGGTGATGAAGCCGATCTCGCCCGGCCCCAGCGCCTCGACGGCAACCCCCTTCGGGGTGAAGACGCCGACGCGTTCGACCTGATGCACGGCCCCCGTCGCCATCAGCCGGATCCTTTCCCCTGCCCGCAGCGCTCCGTCCCTGACCCGGATGAGGATTACGACGCCGAGATAGGAATCGTACCAGCTGTCGACCAGCAGCGCCTTCAGTGGCGCTTCGGCGTCGCCCTGTGGCGGCGGCAGCCGAGCCACCAGGGCTTCGAGCACCGCCTCGATGTTGCGCCCGGTCTTTGCCGATATCAGCAGCGCGTCGGCGGCGTCAAGGCCAATTACGTCTTCGATCTGCTCTTTGACACGCTCGGGCTCGGCCGCCGGCAGGTCGATCTTGTTCAGGACGGGGATGATCTCGTGCCCGGCCTCGACCGCCTGATAGACATTGGCGAGGGTCTGCGCCTCGACCCCTTGGCTCGCGTCGACGACGAGCAGCGAGCCCTCGCAGGCGGCCAACGACCGGCTGACCTCGTAGGCAAAATCGACATGACCCGGCGTGTCCATCAGGTTGAGGACATAGCTCGAACCGTCTTGAGCGCGGTATTCGAGGCGCACCGTCTGCGCCTTGATTGTGATCCCGCGCTCGCGCTCGAGCTCCATCTGATCGAGCACCTGCGCGCGCATTTCCCGCGCATCGAGCCCGCCAGTCATCTCGATCAGCCGGTCGGCGAGCGTTGATTTGCCGTGGTCGATATGCGCGATGATCGCGAAATTGCGGATTTGGCTGAGCGGCGTCATGCCGGGGCGAACATAGGGTCGCGCCGACGCCAGTTCAACACGAGGTACCGCCTGGCGGAAGCCGTCGCCGCGACACCAAATCGCGCAATGTCGCCGGCGAGTTCTTCGCGGCCCCGGCGAACACCGGCCCGGAGGCGTGCCGGGACGCGAGCGCTATGACCGGGCAAGGCGCTGTCTCTCGGCGATGTAGTCGGCGCTCTGCATCTCGTTCAGCCGCGATACCGTGCGGCGGAACTCGAAGACGCCGTCCCCCGCGACATAAATTTCGTCCGGTGGCACCTCGGCCGAGGCGATCAACAGCGCGCGCGCCTCGTAAAGCGTGTCGACGAGGATGTTGAAACGCCGCGCCGCATCGCGATCGTCGCGCCCGAGCCGCGGAATAGCTTCGATGATGATCACCGTGAAATGCTCGGCGATCGCCAGATAATCGGCGGCCGAGAGCCGCGCCTCACACAGCTCGGCGAAGCCGAGCCAGGCGACCCCGCGCGCGGCGCGCGGCACCGCGAACGCGCGCCCCATGACGGTCAAGGTCGCCGGCAGGCCGGCGGCGCCATTGGTCAGTTCGGCGAAGCTCTCGGCCAACGCCCGGTGGGCGGCTGCGCCGAGCGGAAAGTGGTAGACCCTTTTCCCGGCCAACCGGGCCAGTCGATAGTCCCGCCCACCGTCGAGCGCGATCAGATCGAGCTTCTGCTCGAGGAGCGCGATAAAGGCCAGAAATCGCTCGCGGTGCAGGCCGTGTGGATAGAGTTCGTTCGGCGGCCGGTTCGAGGTGGCCACCACCACCACGCCGGCATCGAACAAGGCGCGGAACAGCCGTTCGAGGATCGTTGCATCGGCAATGTCGTCGACCTGAAACTCGTCGAAGCACAAAAGCGCCGCTTCGCTCGCGATGTCGGCCGAGACTTTGGCGATGGGCTCGTGCGACGTGGCGCGTCTTGCGCACTCGATCCGGTCATGGACCTCGAGCATGAACGCATGGAAATGCACACGGCGCTTGCGCACGCCGCGCACGGCGCGAAAGAACAGATCCATCAGCATGGTCTTGCCACGCCCGACAGGGCCGCAGAGGTAGATCCCAGCCGGCGCCCGGGCTCCGGGATGCTCGGCGATGCCAAAGCGGGCAAGCCAGCTGCGCAGCCCCGCTTCGGGGCGGTAGGCGAACAGCGCGCGAAACAGGCTCTGCAACCGCTCGACCGCGAATTGCTGCGCCGTATCCAGTTCGAGCAGCCCTTGCCGGCGCAGGGCGCGGTAAGCGTTAATCGGCTCCTCGGCCGGCTCCTCGGAACCGCTGTCGGGCGTCACGGCGCCCGGTAAGGAGTCGAGGGTTTGGCGGCGAGGGTCAAGGCGCGCTGCGGCATTGCGGGCAAAGCCGGCCCGATCTACTTCAGTCAGCAGCGTGGCGCAACCCGCGTGGCGCAACGCGGTGGGAGAGGGCGATGAACGAAGACCGCTTCAACATGGATATCCGCAAGTTTCTGAAACTCGTCGGGGTGACCTCGCAGCGCGAGATCGAGATGGCGGTGCGCGCCGCGCTCGCCAAGGGGACCCTCGCCGAAACGGCATTGCTCAAGCCCAAAGTGACATTGTCGATCCCGGAGATCGGCCTCGATCATGTCGTCGACGGCGAGATCGGACTGTCCTGACAAAGTTTTCAAATTTTCGCATGCGGCCGCCGTCGCCGCCGAGGAAACCGCGATCCGCTTTGGTTCCGTACGGCGACGTCGAGCCAAAGGATGACGGAGCCGCGTCCGGCCGCCCGGTCAGCGTTTTTGCAGCGACCCGGCGGAAGCCAATCATTTACCCTCCGTCGGCGGGGGGCGTCGCGGCGGACCAAGCGGCCATGCCGCCCGACACTATAGGCGAAATGAGACGAAATCAGCTTCACGTCTTGGGCGTAGTTTCTCGCTCTCGCGGCAATACCCGATTAATACAATACAACATAAATAACGAGATGTCACGAGGTTTGTCGATGAAATTATCGCCTGAAGCAAAATAAGAAGAAAGACGCATACGACACCCGAGCAATAGCGCCGTCGTGGTAGCGAATGGGCCAGGCGATGGCCGGAAGGAGATTGGAGATGTTGCTAAATCGCAACAGCCGATAAAGGTTGACAGGCCCTCTTTACCCCGTTTAGCCTCGTTTGTTCCTGCCTGTCCTACCCGGAAGTCGACAAAAAATCCGGGACGACACCGATCTGCATCCCATGAGCGCATCCGATACAGCGGCTGGCGACAGCTATGCTTTGCCCGCCGATGCGGATGCGCATGAGAAGGAGAGACGGATGCCGTTTCGCCAAACGATCGGTATTTCGCTTGCACTGTTGATGGCTTCCGCCGGCGCTTTGGCGAACACCCCGGAAAAGAGCATCGCCTACCATCCTGCCCCACCGCCCAATGCCGAGCCCGGTAAATCGCCAAACCGCTCGGGAAAAATTCGTTTTTCGCAAAAGAGAGGCCAGCCGCGGCCGGCGGGCTGGCTGGTTGGGCATCATGCGGCGCGGCTTTGGCATCGCCAACGGGGGAATGACGATGCGGCGGCGGCGGATCGCTTTTCCGATCCGCAATGGGGTCCGATGCATGTGACTGGTGACCCGCAAATCGGCCAGGCGACGTGGTACGATCTGGTCGGGTACCGGACTTCGAGTGGCGAGCGGCTCGATACCGTCAACCCGACGGCCGCGCATCGTTCGCTGCCGCTCGGTTCCTGCGCCAAGGTGACAGACCTCGACACCGGGCAGTCGATCATCGTCAGGATCAACGATCGCGGCCCTTTCAGCCGCCGCTCCATCATCGACCTGTCGCCGCGCGCTGCCCAGGAATTGGGAATGCGGCATGAGGGGGTCGCCGCCGTCGCCGTCGAACCGGTCGCTGCGACCGACGCGTCCAGCGCGACCGAGGCGATCTACCAGCGAGCGGCGGCCGACTGGGCGCCATGAGCTGCGCCTCGACCACCCGGCGTCGAGGCGGCGCGGCGCGGACTTGCTCCCCGCGCGACCGGTGAAGCGAGCCCCTGCATCATTCGGCGGCCGGCGCCGCCGCTGGTGCTCGCCGTGAACCCGCCGATCGCCGCTCTCGGATCGAGGACAGGATCTCGGCTGCGGCTTTGGGTATGTTGGTGCCGGGACCGTAGATCGCGCTGACCCCAGCCTTCTTCAACAAAGCATAGTCCCTGGGCGGGATCACACCGCCGCAAACCACGAGGACGTCGTCGGCGCTCTCGTGCCGCAACGCCTCGATCAGGGCCGGCACCAGGGTCTTGTGGCCGGCGGCCTGGCTCGACACGCCGACGACGTGGACGTCGTTTTCGACCGCCTGGCGGGCGGCCTCCTCGGGAGTTTGAAACAGCGGGCCGATATCGACGTCAAAGCCGATATCGGCGAAGGCCGTCGCGATCACCTTGGCGCCACGATCGTGACCATCCTGGCCGAGCTTGGCCACCAGCATGCGCGGTCGACGGCCCTCTTCGCGAGCAAAGGCTTCGATCTCCCGCCGAATCCGCCCGAATTCCTCGTCGCCGTCATACTGTCCGCCATAGATGCCTGAAACCGCGCGAATCTGGGCGCGATGGCGGGTGAACACCCGTTCGAGGGCGTCGGAAACCTCGCCGACCGTGGCGCGTGCCCGCATCGCTTCGATCGACAATGCCAGCAGATTGTCATGCCCGCTCCGCGCCGCCTCGGCCAGCGCCGCCAGTGCATGACGGCATTGCTCGGGATCGCGCTGCCGCCGGACTTCCGCGAGCCGGGCGATCTGTGACCGTCGCACCGCAGTGTTGTCGACGTCGAGGAGATCGACCTCGGCCGTCTCCCCGGACGGGTATTTGTTAACCCCGACGACGGTTTCTGCCTTGCGGTCGATCGCCGCTTGACGGCGAGCCGCCGCCTCTTCGATCCGCAGCTTCGGCAAGCCGGCCTCGACCGCCTTCGTCATACCGCCGAGCGCTTCGACCTCGTCGATCAGGCTCCCCGCCGCTGCAGCAATCGACTGGGTCAGAGTTTCGAGGTAGTAGCTGCCGCCCAGCGGATCGACGACATAAGTAATGCCTGTCTCCTCGGCGAGGATCAGCTGGGTATTGCGAGCAATGCGCATCGAGGCCGGCGTCGGCAGCGCCAACGCCTCGTCGAAAGAATTGGTGTGCAACGATTGGGTGCCGCCGAGCACCGCAGCCAGCGCCTCGATCGTCGTGCGAACGATGTTGTTGTGCGGATCCTGCTCGGTCAGACTGACTCCCGACGTCTGACAATGAGTGCGCAGCGCGAGGCTCATCGGGTTGCGCGGCGAAAACCGGCGCATCATGCGCGCCCAGAGCACACGGGCAGCGCGCAGCTTCGCGATCTCCATGAAGAAATTCATGCCGATCCCGAAAAAAAACGACAGTCGCGGCGCGAATTCGTCGATCTCCAGCCCGCGCGACAGCGCGGCGCGCACATATTCGAGCCCGTCCGCGAGGGTGAAAGCCAACTCCTGAACCGAAGTCGCGCCGGCTTCTTCCATGTGGTAGCCGGATATGGAAATCGAATTGAAGCGGGGCATGTGACGGGCGGCGTATTCGATGATGTCGGCGACGATCCGCATCGACGGCTCGGGCGGGTAAATGTAGGTGTTACGAACCATGAACTCCTTGAGAATGTCGTTCTGGATCGTGCCCGAGAGCTGGTCCTGCGCCACTCCCTGCTCTTCAGCAGCGACGATGTAGCCGGCCAGGACTGGCAACACCGCCCCGTTCATCGTCATCGATACGCTCATCCGGTCGAGCGGGATGCCAGCGAACAGAATCTTCATATCCTCGACGCTGTCGATCGCAACTCCTGCCTTGCCGACGTCGCCAACGACGCGCTGATGATCGCTGTCGTAACCGCGATGGGTGGCCAGATCAAAAGCGATTGACAATCCCCGCTGGCCCGCGCGCAGGTTCTCCCGGTAAAAGCGGTTTGATTCCTCGGCGGTCGAGAACCCGGAATATTGCCGGATCGTCCATGGCCGATTGGCGTACATCGTCGCCCGCGGCCCGCGTAGATATGGCGGGAAGCCGGGCATTGCGTCCTTCAGCGGAAAACCTTCGGCCTCGATCGCCGCGAGATCGGCGGCGGTATAGAGCGGTTTGACGCGGATGCCCTCGGGCGTCGCCCAAGCGAGACTGTCAACCGCCCTGCCCTGCAGTTCGGCCTTGCCCAGTGTCGCCCAGTCTTCGAGAGTTTTCGCCGCAAACGTGCCGTCTTCGGCCATCACTCGCTCCCGCGCGGAACGAAGACTATATGGGCGCGGCGGCCTTCGCGTCCATGAGCGCGGCCGGGCGCAACGTATGGCGAAGGACGATTGCCACGGTCAGCAGCAGCACCGCGCCGGCTTGATGCGCCGCGGCGAGCGGGACCGGCACCACCAGCACCAGGGTCGAGACGCCGAGCGCCACCTGCAGAGCAGCGGCGGCGAGCAGCACCCACAGGCTGATGAGGGTCGAGACCGGCAGCCGGGCGCGCAGCCCCGTCATCCAAAGCAGCAGCACGACGGCGGCGGTTGTGATCGCCAGGAGGCGATGGTCGAACTGAATCGCGGCAACATTTTCGAACCAGTTGCGGATCAACGGGTGCAGCTGAGCGTAGCCGGCTGGGACCAGGCGGCCGTCCATCAGCGGAAAGGTATTGTAGACGAGCCCGGCACGGGTGCCGGCGACAAAGCCGCCGGCGGCGATGGTGAGAGCGGCGAGCAGGATCACTGCTTCCGCCGCGCGCCGCCAGCCGGCGCCGATCTCGGTGTCGGCTTGCCCGCGGGCGAACCCCAGCCCTGCCCACAGGATCGCGCTATAGATCGCGAGCGCCAGCGCCAGATGCGCGACGAGGCGGTACTGGCTGACCTCGACCCGATGGACAAGCCCGCTTTCGACCATGTACCAGCCGAGCAATCCTTGCGCGAAGCCGAGCGCCAGGATCACGAGGAATACCGGCGCGAGCCCGCGCGGCAGCCTACCGCGGAACCAGAACCAGCCGAGCGGCACGGCAAAGGCGAAGCCGATCAGCCGGCCAAGCAGCCGATGTGCGTATTCCCAGAAAAAGATGGATTTGAAATCGGCGAGGCTCATTCCGAGATGGACGGTGCGGTATTCGGGCACCTGCTGATAGCGCGCGAACTCGGCAACCCATTGCGGATGCGTTAGCGGGGGGATGACGCCGATGACCGGATCCCACTCGGTGATCGACAGACCCGACAAGGTGAGCCGCGTGATGCCGCCGACGACGATCATCAGGAAAATCAAGCCGCAACAGGTGAACAGCCAGGTCGCGACGGCTCGGTAACCCTGGTGGGTCGAAGGGCTTGTGGCGATGTTACCGAATGCGCGTGCGATGGTTGTCGAAATCGGCGCCTCCCGCCCTGGCGTCTCGCCCCGGCCGAAGGGTGAGGCGGGTCTGCGCATGCCGCAACCCAGTCTCCGGGCGGCGGATTGCCGCGCCGTAATCCTATCTTCCGTGCCAAGTGCAAGTTCAACCCAAATCGGATCCGCACGCCACCGCGGCGAATTCACCGACAAGGCGCGGGAACCGCGCCTCGCTCGACGGTGCCCTCCGTCTCACTGGCCGGCCGGTGGAGCCGATCCAGTTCCGGCCGGCGCGGCGATCGGCCCGACATCGGCCGACACGGGCGGCGTCACCTTGTCATCGAGATACCGATTGACTGCACTGACCGCCGGCTTGCCCTCGGTCGCCGCAACCCCGCTGCCGGAGACGAGATCGGCCGGGCTGGCCACCATCATCCCGAGGTTGACAGCGCTGGCGCAGCCGAAATTGCTCGATGCCTCATTGGTGAAATCGGTCGCCGGCGATTTGCTCCAATTCGGGCAGGCCGGCAGGGTCACCGCATAATGCCCGATAACAATGACGGCGCGGTCGGGCGGCACGCCGGCGATCGATCGGCCGCCGGCGACGATGCCGTAGCGCAACAGCGTCCGCGCGAGTGCGGCGAACCGTCTCTGAGCAAGGCCTTCGCCGCCCGCAGCGGCGACTTCGACACGGTCGGCGGGGCGGATATCGCCATCTTGCACAAGCTGGGCGAGACGACCGGCTTGTCCGGCGACAAGCCGGTCCGATCCGTGGGCGAATATCACCGTCACCGGACTTCGGGCGCCGTCGACTCGCAGTGTCGTGGGCGCCTCGGTTTTGGTGTATTCGGCAACACCCGGCACGCAGGCCGCGAGCGCCAGCACCAGCGTCCAGGAAAGCGCGTAGGTCCGGCGTCGCATGCTCGTTGCTCCCGTCAATTCAACTGAAAGCCGGCCGCGCCGATCAGGCCCCGGCCGCTCGCGCCCGGAGGCCCTTGTGGCGCCGCCGGCAGTTTCTGTCGGTAGGTATCGCCCATGAACACCTGTTGCGCGTCGTTCGGGAATTGCAAGCCGGCAATCGGTGTCGACAGAGGCTGGCCGGAGGGTTGGACGAGATAGGGAGTTGCCAGGATCACGAGTTCGCTTTCGTTGTGCTGGAACTTGGTCGAGCGGAAAAGCGCGCCGAGGATCGGGATATCGCCGAGCCACGGAACTTTGGAGATGTCCTGCTCCGTGTTGTTTTGCAGGAGTCCCGCTAGTGCGAAGGTCTGACCACTGCCGAGTTCCACGGTCGTGTCGGCGCGTCGGACCGTGAGGGCCGGGATCGTGATCGTGGACGTCGAGGTGATCGGCACCGACACAGCCCCCGTCGTTGTCAACTCGCTGACCTCGGGCCGCACGCGCAGACTCAGATGCTCGCCGTCGATGATTGTCGGCGTAAACGCCAACTGCACGCCGTATTGCTGGAATTGAACCGTAATTGTCGGGATTCCGGCGGTGCCGGCGGTGCCGGCGATCGGTACGGGGAATTCCCCGCCCGCAAGGAAGCTCGCCGTCTGACCCGAAACCGCGGTCAAGTTCGGCTCCGCCAGTACCGTGATGAACCCCTCGGTAGCGAGCGCCGAGATCGTCGCACTGATTTGCTGCCCGGTAAGCGAGGGAAACGTCCCGATCGTGATCGTGTTGGTCGTCGGCGCCGGGTTATTGGATGTGCTGAACGATACTGCTGGTGCTGGAAGTAATACTGGGACTTTGCTCCAATCGACCCCGATCTGCTTCAAAACGTTGCGGTCGACCTCGGCAATCAGAACTCGGAGATTGACCTGATTCGGTGTGGCAATCGTCATGCGATTGATGACCCGCCCGCCCTTAACCTCGCCGATGATCGAATCGGCGAGCGTCTGCACCTTTTCCGCCTCGCCGGCGGTGGCAACCGCACCGCTCAGCACCAGATCGCCGCCGACCGACTGCGCGGCGATCGCCGCCGCCGGGACCAGCTGTTGTAGCGATTGGCGCAGGCGCGACAGATCGAGGGTCACGCGAATCGGCGCGTTGAGCAGCACTTTGTCGGCCGCGTCGACCGCGTAAATCACAGTCTCACCGGGCGACTTTGCCGTGATGTAAATAAGCTTCGGCGATTTGACTTGGACATCGGCAATTTCGGGGTCGGCGACAAAGACCGTGCTCGCCGGCTGCGCCAGACGAACGAGGGTGCCCTTGTTCGCTTCGAGCATGATCGGCCTGCCGCTGGCGGCGATCAGATTGGCGGCGCTATGCACCGCGCCGTCGCCGGGCTGATCCTGGCCGATGGCCGGGGCGGGCGTTTGGGCGGTCGCAATCGCCGCGGCGAACGCCAACGGAAGCAGGGATCCTGCAACGGCGACGAGCGGCGCGAAGCGCATCAGAGACCTCTCTGCCCAGTCGGCTTCGCAACAATTGCAATCCTCCCGACGGCTCGCAATGGTCTGCCGCCAATCCAGGTGGCGATTATCAAGATAGTTGAGGCAATAGGCAGCCCCACTTTAGCCGGCTGAATAAGTCGTCAAAAAAACTTCAAAACGACGTCAATTCACGGCCAAAATGAAATCGAGCTCTTGCAAGCACTTCGGTATCTTGGAAACTCGGTACGTTTTTTGTGACGCTTGATAAGAGTGATAGAAAAGACCCCTTGCGCGGGCTTGACCCGCGCATCCATGTCTTTCGCGTGCGCCGAGTTCGTCGCGGAGAAAAAAGACGTGGATGGCCGGGTCACGCCCGGCCACGGGGTATTTCTCGGCCGCCGGTGTTCCCATGGGCCAAGTCGGCAAGTCCATAGGCTGAAGCGCAAAGAGCGCTCCGGCGTCCCGGCGTTATCCGCGATATTGCAGGATCGTCAGCCCGGCGTTGACATCGGTCAGATACATCAGCCCATCTGCTGCGACGTAGACGTCGTTCGACTGGATCACCAGCGGCCGGTTTGGCCGCGGATCGATCAGGCGCTCGGGCGGCGGCGGGACGAAATGCGCGACCGAGCGCGGCCGGAACGGATCGCTGATATCGAAAACGCGCAGCCCGGCATTCTGATAGGTGGCAAAGATCAAGGTCGAGCTGACGAACGAGCCCGGCCGGTTCTCGTGCAGATTGTGTGGGCCGAACTTGGCGCCCTTGGCGCAATAATCCTCCTCATCGGGGGTCGGCAAAGTGGCGATGGAAACCGGGTTTCCCGGTTCGCGCACATCGAAAACCCAGCAGCGTTGGATGCCGTTCGCGCAATTGTCGAGGTTGCCTTCGTCGGCCGCGATCAAGAGGCCGCGGTCGGGCAGCGGCAACGGCGTATGGGTGCCGCCGCCGAACGGCGGCGACCAGTTGCGCCAGGCGAGCAATCGGGGTGCCGTCGGGTCGGACACGTCGTGCACGCTGAGCCCGCCGTCGCGCCAGGCGCCGTAGGCGAGGTTGCCCGCGACGATCGCATGATGCAGCGCATAGCGCCGACCCTTCGGCCAGTTCGGGGTTTCGCCACCGCCGGCGTGCATGCCAGGAAGCCACCAGCGACCGACGACTTCCGGCCGGGTCGGTTCCTGCATGTCGATGATCGCCAGGACGTGGTCGGTAAAGCCCTCCCAATGCGCCGAGGCACAGGCATAGCGCCCGCCGACATACCACAGCCGGTGCAGGCCCAACCCCTCGACCGGCATGAAGGCGATTTCGCGCGGCGCGGCCGGGCGCGAAATGTCGTAGACCCGCAAGCCGGCAGCAAACGCCTTTTCGCGCCGGGTGAAGGTATCGATGATCGAGCCCTTGAAATAATCGTTGGGGTCGGCGTAGCCCTGCAGCACCCAGATATTCGGCGCGTTCACGGTCAGCAACAGGTCTTCATGCGTCTGCAGATGAAAGGCGCGCGAATTGGGCGGTGCCGCGATGAAATTGACGGTGCGCGGCTGCCGCGGATCGCGCACATCGACGACCGTGAAGCCGTCGCTGAACATGTGACCAATAAAAGCGTGGCCCCTATGGACCATGATTTGCACGCCGTCGCCACGGCCTGCCTGGTCGCAGCTGGCGACGAAGTCGATGTTGCGCGCCGATACCGGGATCATAGCGCGGCTCCCTCCGCAAGATGGCGGCAGACTAGCCCGCGCTTTCTTGCTCATCAAGCAGCCGGCCGTCGAACGAACTGGACGCGTCGGCAGCGCGGGGCCATAGCTTGTTTGCCGTATCGGGCAGGCGGAGGAACCAGATGACCGCGGTGGGCCGGTTTCGTGAATTGCTGCGTCGGGACGGTATGGTGGTGGCGCCCGGCGCCTATGATTGCATCACCGCCAGGCTGGTCGCGCAGGCCGGGTTCGAGGTTGTGTATATGACCGGTGCCGGCACGGCGGCGACATTGGGCTATCCGGATTTCGGGTTGGTGACGATGTCCGAGATGGTCGATAACGCCCGGCGCATCGCCGCCACCGTCGATCGGCCGGTGATCGCCGACGGCGATACCGGCTATGGCAACGAACTCAACGTCTTCCGCACCGTCCGTGAATTCGAGGCGAGCGGCGTTGCCGGCATTCACCTCGAAGATCAGGGCTTCCCGAAGAAATGCGGTCATCTCGACGACAAGGAAATCGTATCCCGCGAGGATTGGCTCGCCAAGATCCGGGCCGCCGCCGCGGCCCGCCGCAATCGGGATTTCGTGATCATCGCCCGCACCGACGCGCGGGCGGTTGCCGGCCTCGATGAAGCGGTCTCGCGGGCGAACGGGGCGCTCGCCGCCGGCGCCGACATGGCTTTTGTCGAGGCGCCGCAAACCGTCGAGGAGACGGCGGCGGTGCCGCGCCTCGTCCGGGGTCCGTGCCTGTTGAACCTAGTCTTCGGCGGCAAGACGCCGGCCCTCGACCTTACCGAGGCCGAGGCAATGGGCTACAAACTGGCGATCGTGCCGGGCATGCTGCTCAAATTCGTCGTCGGTGTCTGCGAGGATAAGCTCGCCGAGTTGCAAGCGACCCGCCGCCATCCAACCCCGCCGAACGAGATGACGGTGCGCGAGTTGTTCCGGCGTGTCGGCGCCGACGAGTGGGATGCCCGCCGCAGCTTGTTCCGCGACGCCTTGCAGGCCCGCAAGGCGGCCGAATAGCGCTCCTGCAGGTGGATCGATCGTTGCGATTAGGCCTTGTCCCTCACTCCGGCTCTGTCCCCGCGTTGCGGGGAGAGGAAACGACTCGCGTTCCTCCGGCGAGGGGCCATCGGGGTCGGGCGTTGGTCGACCGCGTCCTCTATCGCGACGGGATGATCCTCGTCGTCGACAAGCCGGCCGGGATCGCGGTGCATCCCGGGCCCGGCGGTGGCCCCGATCTCGAAAGCGGGTTCGACGCCCTGCGCTTCGGCCTGCCGTGTCCCCCTGCCCTCGCCCACCGGCTCGATCGCGACACCAGCGGTTGCCTCGTTCTCGGCCGCCATCCGAAGGCGTTGCGGCGGCTCGGCGCGCTGTTCGCCGCGGGCAAGGTCGAGAAGGTTTATTGGGCGATTGTCGCGGGACGCCCGGCGCAAGACGAAGGCCGGATCGCAACCGGGCTCCGGAAGCAAAGCCGCGGCAGCGGCTGGCGGATGATCGTCGATCCGGGCGGCCAACCGGCGATCACCGATTATCGTCTGCGCGGCGCCGCCGCTGGTCGTGCGTGGCTCGAGCTGCGCCCGCGCACCGGCCGCACCCACCAGATCCGCGTCCATTGCGTGGCACTCGGCTGCCCGGTCATCGGCGACCCGGTCTATGGCAGCGCTGACGGAAGTCCCCTCCTCCTCCATGCCCGGGCGGTCAGTTTGCCACTCTACCCGGCAAAGCCGCCGATCCGCGTCGTTGCGCCGCTGCCGCCCCACATAGAGGGTGTCCTCGATCGCTTCGACGATGACCCGGTCGAGCGGGATGGCGGGAAGGCGGCATAAACGTGAACGGTATGCCGACCCGGGTGCGACGTTTGTTGCCGGCCGATGCCGTTTTGTATCGTGAGATCCGCCTCGAGGCGCTGCGCCTTGCCGCGGAAGCGTTCAGTAGCGATTTCGCGCGGGAGAGCGCCGAGCCGGCGGGCTGGTTTGCAGCGCGGCTCGAGGCTTCGGCCGTATTCGGCGCCTTCGCCGGCGCCGATCTGATCGGCATTGCCGGGTTCTTTGCCTGCACGGGCCGCAAAGAAGCGCATAAGGGCGTGTTGTGGGGCATGTATGTCCGGCCCTATGCCAGGCGGGCCGGGATCGGTCGCTGCCTCGTCGAGGCCGTGATCGGCCATGCCCGCCCTCGGGTCGAAGCGCTTCGGCTGACGGTCGTCAGCGGCAACGACAGCGCCCGGCGCCTCTATGCGGCGCTTGGCTTTGTCGAATACGGGATCGAGAAGAATGCGCTGAAAGAAGATGGTCGGTATTGGGATGAGGTGCTGATGGCAAAACCGCTGCTGCCCGAGGAGGCGCGCCGGTCATGATCCCGCGCTACAGCCGCCCCGAGATGACCCGGATCTGGGCGGCGGAGAACCGGTTCCGGATCTGGCTCGAGATCGAGGCATTGGCCTGCGATGCGCAGGCGGCGCTCGGCGTCATTCCCGAGAGCGCGGCGCGCGCGGTCTGGGAGCGCGGCGCTTTCGAGGTCGAACGCATCGACGAGATCGAGCGCGAGACCCGGCACGACGTGATCGCGTTTCTGACGAACCTCGCCGAACATGTTGGCCCGGAAGCCCGTTTCATCCATCAGGGGATGACGTCGAGCGACGTCCTCGACACCTGCCTTGCTGTGCAACTGAAGGGTGCGGCCGATCTGCTGCTGGCCGATCTCGACGGATTGCTGGCGGCGCTGAAGCGGCGCGCTTTCGAGCACAGATACACGCCGATGGTCGGCCGCAGCCATGGCATCCATGCCGAGCCGACGACCTTCGGCCTCAAGCTGGCCGGCCATTATGCCGAATTCGCCCGCGACCGCGGCCGGCTCGTCGCGGCGCGCGAAGAAATCGCAACCTGCGCCATTTCCGGAGCCGTCGGCACCTTTGCCAACATCGACCCGGCCGTCGAGGCTTACGTCGCGAAAAAGCTCGGCCTCGAACCCGAACCGATCTCGACCCAGGTCATCCCGCGCGATCGGCACGCGCAGTTCTTCATGATCCTGGCGTTGATCGCCGCCGGGGTCGAACGGCTCGCCACCGAGATCCGCCACCTGCAGCGCACCGAATTGCGCGAGGCCGAGGAATATTTCGCGCCGGGGCAGAAGGGTTCCTCGGCAATGCCGCACAAGCGCAATCCTGTGCTGGCCGAAAACCTGACCGGGCTTGCCCGACTGATTCGCTCGACGGTCGTGCCGGCGTTGGAAAACGTGGCGCTGTGGCACGAGCGGGACATCTCGCATTCCTCGGTCGAGCGGGTCATCGCCCCCGATACGACGATCACACTCGATTTCGCCCTGGCGCGGCTGACCGGGCTGATCGATCGGCTCGTCGTTTATCCGGAGCGAATGCGCAATAACCTCGAATTATTGGGCGGCCTCGTCGATTCGCAACGCGTCTTGCTGGCGCTGACCCAGGCCGGGATGAGCCGCGAGGATGCCTACGCCGCCGTGCAGCGCCACGCGATGGCGACTTGGCGCGGCGAGGGCCGTTTTGCCGATTTGTTGAAGGCTGACACGGAAATCGCCCGCTATCTGTCGCCGCGGACGATCGATTGGTCGTTCGACCCCGCCTATCATATGGAGCATGTCGACACGATCTTTCGCCGCGTCTTCGGCGAAGAACCACCTCAAATCGACGGAGGAATCACATGAGCTCGCTGCGTCGCCGCGACGGACCCCGCATCAAACATGTCGCCCAGGACGCCGGGCCCTACGATACGATCACGGTCGACAAATTGACGCCGATCATCGGCGCCCAGATCGGCGGTATCGATTTGTCGCAACCGCTCGGCAACCGGCAGATCGACGAGTTGCACCGGGCACTCGCCGAGAATCTCGTGATCTTTTTCCGCGACCAGCATCTCTCCGAGGATCAGCATCTGGCCTTCGGCCGGCTGTTCGGCGATCTCCACATTCATCCGGCGGCGCCTTCGGCGCCGGGCAAGCCGGAATTGATGATCATCCACGCCGACAAGGACAGCCCACGCGCCAATGGCGAGGGCTGGCACAGCGACGTGTCGTGCGATCCAGAGCCGCCGATGGGCAGCATCCTCTATATCCGTACCTGCCCGCCGCATGGTGGCGACACGTTGTTCGCCAGCATGTACGCCGCCTACGATGCGCTATCGGATCGGATGAAGGTCTATCTCGACGGGCTGACCGCGGAGCACAGCGGTGAACATTATCGGGGCCAGTACGCGAATTACGGCATCGCCGACAGGCCGGAATATCCGCGCGCGGTTCATCCTGTCGTGCGCACTCATCCGGTGACCGGCAAGCAGGCGCTCTATGTCAACAAGGGGTTCACCCGCCGCATCGTCGGAATTCCTCTCGACGAGAGCGAAGCCATCCTCGATTATCTCTACGAACACATGGCGAATTCGCTGTTCCAATGCCGCTTCCGCTGGCAACGGGATTCGATCGCCTTCTGGGACAACCGCTGCGTCCAGCACCATGCGATGTGGGATTATTGGCCGCACACCCGCTCCGGCCATCGGGTCACCGTGAAGGGCGACCGGCCCGTCTAGCGTGCCGGAGCGGAACCCCCTCTCCCGCGGTGCGGGGGCTACGGGTCCACAGATCGGCGGCTCGACGGCGCCCCTCCGTCTCCTCGGCGCTACGGATTTCACGCTGTTTTTGGTAGGATATTGACTTCTCGCCGCGGCCCCTCACCCCAGCCCTCTCACCGTGAGCAGGGAGCCCTCTCTGCGCACGCGTGCGTGCGCCTGTCGGGGGTCGGTCGTCAGCACGCCGGTCATCGGCGTCGCCTCTCTGCGCACGCGTGCGTGCGCCTGTCGGGTGGCGCGTCGGAGATGCGGCAGGGGACCCGCGTCAGCGGGAGGGTGAGGGTGGCGCCCTAGTCGAAGGGCCAAAAGGGCCGCATTGCGGGAGAGCGGGCGTCATTCCTTCAAAAGCTGCTGTTTTGCCTGTTCGGCGAAATGCTCGAGTTCGAAGCGGATGCGAGACAAGGTAATCGTCGGATCCCTGGCGCCGAGGTCGGCGGCCACCTTGTCGATTACGTTCTTGTCGCCGCCCGGCGCGAACTGCGCATCGACGACGCGTTTGCCGTATGCCTCGGCGGTATCGCCGAGAAGCCCCAGCTGCTGCGCTGCCCATAGGCCCAACAGGCGATTGCGGCGGGCGGTAACCTTGAATCTCAGTTCCTCGTCGTGCCTGAACCGGGCTTCGAACTCCTTCTCACGATCGGCAAAGCTCGGCATCGTCCAGTTACCTCGGATGACGGACCGCATTGCGGGCGCGTTCATCTGCATATGGCCCGGTCGCGCTGGTCGGGCAAGCGGGGTCTGTCAGAGGCGCAATTGTGCACCGTGGTGATCCTGCGCCGGCCCGAGCACCCCTGGCCGGTGCTGATCGGCGCCAATCGCGACGAATTGATCGATCGGCCGTGGCGGGCACCCGGTCGCCATTGGCCCGATCGGCCGGAGGTGGTTGCCGGGCTCGATCTGCTGGCTGGCGGATCGTGGCTCGGGCTCAATGATTGGGGGGTCGCCGCCGCGGTGCTCAATCGGACCGGCTCGCTCGGCCCGGCACCCGGCCGGAGGTCGCGCGGCGAACTGGTGCTCGAAGCGCTCGACCATGCCGACGCGATCGCGGCAGCCGAGGCTCTGTCGCATCTCGACCCCGCTTCCTACCGTACCTTCAACCTTATCGTCGCCGACGAGCGCGATGCGTTTTGGCTGCGCCATGCCGGCCGGGCGCGCGTCGAGGTGCACCCGCTGAAAGAGGGCCTGTCCTTGATCGCCGCCGGCGATATCGACGATCTCGGCACGCGGCGCCTGGCATTGGCGGCGCCGGCCTTTCGCGCCTGGCCCGCCCCCGATCCCGATGCCGGGGATTGGACGGGCTGGGAGTCATTGCTCGGCAGCACCCGCGTTCCGCCGGGTGAACCCGCGACCGCGGCGATGCGCTTTCGCACCGACGGCTACGGCACGGTATCGAGTGCGTTGATCGCGCTTCCAGCGCGCGACGGCGCCGATCGGCCGGCGCATTTTCGCTTTGCCGGATGGCAGCCCGAAGTGACGCCATGGGACGAGGTCGGCCTCGGATGATCGGGTTCGGTCGGGCATTGTTCGCCCGCGGCCGCCCCGCTATATCGAAGAACGGACTTCTCGGGGATCGGGCGCGATCATGAAAGCGCGCGTGCGCGTCACGCTCAAATCGGGGGTGCTCGACCCGCAGGGCAAGGCGATCGGCAACGCACTCGCATCGCTCGGCTTCGCCGGCCTCGGCGAGGTGCGGCAAGGGAAGCTGATCGAGATCGATCTGCCCGAAACCGACCCGGTTCGCGCCCGCGCGCAGATCACCGCAATGTGCAACGAACTTCTCGCCAATCCGGTCACCGAAGACTATGTGATCGAGCTTTGTTGAGGCCCTCTTGAAAACCGTCGTCATCATGTTTCCCGGCTCGAACCGCGAGCGGGATCTGTGCATAGCGCTGCAGCGTACGACCGGCTGCACGCCGCTTCGCATCTGGCACCGGGAGACGAGCCTGCCGTCCGCCGATCTGATCGTCTTGCCCGGCGGTTTCGCTCATGGCGATTACCTGCGTTGCGGTGCGATGGCGGCGCACTCGCCGATCATGCGCGAGGTACGGGCGCGCGCCGAAGCGGGCACGCCGGTGCTCGGCATCTGCAACGGCTTTCAGATCCTGACCGAGGCCGGATTGCTGCCCGGCGCGCTGTTGCCCAACCGCTCGCTGCTTTTTACCTGCCGCGATATTCATCTGCGGGTCGAGAACAATCAGACGATTTTCACTTGCGGGTATGAAAGCGGGCAGACGATCCGGGTACCGGTCGCGCACCACGACGGCAACTACACAGCCGACCCCGAGACGCTGGATCGGCTCGAAGGCGAAGGCCGCGTCGCCTTCCGCTATTGCAACCCGGCGGGCGGTCTCGACGACGCCAGCAATTTCAATGGCTCGGCGCGGGCGATCGCCGGCATCTTCAATGCGGCGCGCACCGTCCTCGGGCTGATGCCGCATCCGGAAAACGTCACCGACCCGCTGCTCGGCGGCATCGACGGTACCGCCTTCTTCACCGGGCTAGCGAGCGCGCTGCAGTGACAGTGCTGCTGTGACGCATGATCATTCCGCCGACCATGGGTTGTCCGCGGAGGAATTTGCGCGCGCCGCGGCGATCCTCGGCCGCAGCCCGAACCCGACCGAGACAGGCATCTTTGCCGCCATGTGGAGCGAACACTGCTCCTACAAATCCTCGAAGATCTGGCTGAAGACCCTGCCGGCCGGCGGGCCATGCGTGATCTGCGGCCCAGGCGAAAATGCCGGGGTCGTCGATGTCGGCGACGGCGACGCCGTCGTGTTCAAGATCGAGAGCCACAACCATCCCTCCTTTATCGAGCCCTATCAGGGTGCGGCGACCGGGGTCGGGGGCATCCTGCGCGACGTATTCACGATGGGTGCGAGACCGATCGCGATCCTCGATTCGCTGCGCTTCGGCAGCCCGACCCATCCGCGAACCCGCCATCTCATTGCCGGCGTCGTCGCGGGCATCGGCGGTTACGGCAATTGCGTCGGCGTGCCGACGGTCGGCGGCGAATGCGAGTTTCACGGCGCCTATAACGGCAACATCCTGGTCAACGCGATGTGTGTCGGGCTCGCCCGCGCGGATCGGATCTATTATTCGGCCGCGGCCGGGCCAGGGAATGCCGTCGTCTATGTCGGCGCCAAGACCGGTCGCGACGGCATCCATGGCGCGACTATGGCCTCGGCCGGGTTCGGCGATGCCGCCACCGAAAAGCGGCCGACGGTCCAGGTTGGCGACCCGTTCACCGAAAAGCTGCTGCTCGAGGCCTGCCTCGAACTGATGCAGGGCGAAGCGATCGTCGCAATCCAGGATATGGGTGCGGCCGGCCTGACCTCCTCTTCGGTCGAGATGGCCGGCAAGGGCGGGCTCGGCATCGCGCTCGATCTCGATCTCGTGCCGGTGCGCGAGACCGGGATGAGCGCCTATGAGATCATGCTCAGCGAGAGCCAGGAGCGCATGCTGATGGTCTTGCGTCCCGGCAGCGAAGCCGAGGCACACAGGATCTTTCAAAAATGGGAGCTCGACTTCGCGGTCATCGGCCGGGTCACCGACGCGGGGCGGCTGGTGCTGCGCAAGAACGGTGCGGTCGCCGCCGATATCCCAATTGGACCGCTGGTGAAAGAGGCGCCGGTCTACGACAGACCGTGGCGGCCCGCGGAACCCGAGCCGGAACTCGACCTCTCCTCCCTCCCCGACCGCGACCCGCTCCGATGCCTGGCACACCTCGTCGCGGCGCCCTCGCTCGCCTCGAAGCGATGGATCTGGGAGCAGTACGACCATCTCGTCATGGGCAACACGGTCGCGCGGCCGGGCGGCGACGCTGCCATCGTCCGCATTGGCGCGCGCAAGGCGCTGGCATTGTCGACCGACAGCACCCCGCGATATTGCCGCGCCGATCCGGCGCGCGGCGGCGCTCAGGCGGTGGCCGAAAGCTGGCGCAACCTGACGGCCGTCGGTGCCGAGCCGCTGGCGCTGACCGACAATTTGAATTTCGGTGATCCCGAACGGCCCGAGATCATGGGGCAGTTCGTCGGCGTGATTGAGGGCATGCGAGCGGCGTGTCTGGCACTCGACTACCCGGTCGTTTCCGGCAACGTCTCGCTCTACAACGAGACCAACGGCGCGGCGATCCTGCCGACACCGGTCATCGGCGGTGTCGGGCTGATCGCCGATGCGCGCCTGGCGGTCGACCTGGCGCTGAAGCGCGATGGCGACGCGCTGATCCTCGTCGGGGCCACCCGCGGGCATCTTGGTGCGTCGCTTTATCTGCGCGAGATCGAAGGCCGCGAAGCCGGTCCGCCGCCGGAAGTCGATCTGGCCGCCGAGCGGCGCAACGGCGACTTCGTGCGGGCGCAAATGCGTCTCGGGCATGTCGCCGCGTGCCACGACTTGTCGGACGGCGGTCTCCTCGTTGCGGTTGCCGAGATGGCGATGGCCGGCGGCCGCGGCGTCCTTCTCGACCCGCTGCCGCCGGGCATGCCGCGCGCCGCCTGGCTGTTCGGTGAAGACCAGGGACGCTATCTGATCGAAACCGCCGAGCCCGACGCCGTGCTGACCGCGGCGCGCGCCGCCGCGATCCCGGTTTGCCGCGTCGGGGCGGTCGCCGGGGTCGCGTTGACACTCCCCGGCGCCGGTGCCATATCGATTGACACGTTGCGGGCCGCGAACGAGGCTTGGCTGCCGGCCTATCTGGCGCCGGGGTGAGCGGAAGGGTTCGGCAATGGCGATGGAAGCGGCGATGATCGAGCGGCTGATCAAGGCGGCGCTGCCCGATGCGCAGGTTTCGATCGAAGATTTGCGCGGCGACGGCGATCACTACGCCGCCCATGTCATCTCCGGATCTTTCCGTGGCAAAACCCGAGTGCAGCAGCATCAGATGGTATATCAGGCGCTGCGCGGCCGCATGGGCGACGAGCTTCATGCGCTCGCATTGCAGACCGGGGTGCCCGAGAATTGAGGCCGCCGGCGCCGCCGGTGTTTCCGAAGCAACCCGTGTTCCAAACCCGAGGATCGACATCATGGACGTTACGGTAGAAGAACGCATACGGCACGAGATCACCGATTTACCGGTCGTGCTCTACATGAAGGGCTCACCGGTGTTTCCGCAATGCGGGTTTTCCGCGGCGGTGGTGCAGATTCTGAGCCACCTCGGGGTCAAGTTCAAAGGTGTGGACGTCCTGGCCGACCCGCAGATCCGCCAGGGCATCAAGGAGTTCTCGAGTTGGCCGACGATCCCGCAGCTCTATGTCAAGGGTGAGTTCGTCGGCGGCTGCGACATCATCCGCGAGATGTTCGAGGCCGGTGAATTGCAGCAGCTCTTCGAGGAAAAGGGCGTTCCGGTCAAAGCCTGACGTCTCGGGGACATTCACGGGGCGGCGGCAAGACTTGCCGGGTCGAGCCGGAAGATCAGCGGAAAAAACGGGTAGTGCCACGGAAAGTGGCGGGCCCCGTCCTCGCCGACGGCCCACAAGCGACCGGTGCGGTCGAAGTCGATGCCCTGGATGCCGGCGCATACCGGATAGCGAGCTTCGCGGCGTCCGGTGACGGGATCGAGCCGCTCGAGAAAGCCCCAGCCGATATCGCCGCGCGAGATCCAGAGCTTTCCCGAGCGGTCGAAGGCGCCGCCTTCGGCGTAGCTCGGGACCACGATGACGGCAGAAGCGGCGCCGGCCGTCAATGTCGCGCCATCCTGCAGCCGCGCGACAGTGGCGACATCGAAGCGGAAAGCCTCGGTCTTGCCGCTTTCCACGTATTTGCCGAGCCAGAAACCCGCGGCGCCCGAAACGGCAAACGCCCCGGCCAAGCCGCGGCCCAGCGGGAAGATGCGAGGTTTCGCGGCCGGCCCGCGAAAGGCCCTGTCGAGGTCGATCTCGAACAAGCTATGCGTGTCGGCAACGAACAGCTTGCCGGCACCGGTATAGGCCAGTCCGCCTGCATGTCCGCAAGGTGCGGGCACATCGAAATGTCCGGTATCGGCGCCGCTCCCCGGGTCGACGCGGAATACCCGACACGGGCCGCGGTCTTGCCAGGCCCCGTCGCTGCGGTAGGCCGATACCAGGATCGCGTCACCGGCGACCGCCAATCCCTGCGGATCCCAGCCGCGGTCCAAACCGGGCATCCAGATCAGCCGATCGGCCGCCCCGAGATTGGGCACGTCGCTAACTGCACCCGGGCCGTAGCCGGGTGGCTGCCCCAACGGCCTGACCGGCAGGGTCGGCGGCGCCGGCGCGATGCCGCAGGCGCCGATCAGCGCGAGCGCCGCGCCGACCCGCGCCAGCCACCCAACGCGAAACGATCTCCTTCTGCCGGGAGCCGCATTCACCGGTCTACGATACGCCGAAAGCGCCAGCGCAGTTTCCGGTTGCGTCGACGCGCCTCACCGGACCCTCCTGTCGGTATTGCATACACCGTCCTCGACGGAACACTGCTGCGCCCTCGGCATACGCGGCAACTCGGTTGGACTGTCGGGCGGCATCGATGAGGCGGCCGATCTGATCGCGGATCTGCATAAGGCCTTGCCGGCGATTGCCTGAACCATCCGGGCCGCCGCCGAACCCGAGCGCGGTGCGAGTCGAATCAGCACGAAATAGGTGATCAGACCTTCGTAAAGCTCTCGTCATGCGCGATTGCGGGAGCCTCTAAGGCTCAGCCTATTCCTAACTGCGCGAATAACCCCGCGAAAAATCCACGCTTTAGTAGATATGCCGCCTTTTTTTCGCCTCGAACCGACGATTTCAGATGCATTCTCCATCCGACCTGCGGTTTCATAACGGTCGTTAACGAATTTTAACCGGCGCGAGCCGGATCCGCAGGGGACCGACGGCGTCCTGCCGTCAGCAGCCGGGGGGCAATGCATGAAATCGAGGTTGGGACGGACCCTCGCTTTGGGGGTCCTCGTAGCGGTCAGCTTTATCGCGCCGGGGCATTGGGCGTTCGCGGGCAATTGTGCGCTTTACGCGCGCGCCGAAACCGGCGTCGCGCTGTTCGGCGCGGCCGGCGGCTGGTGGGACGAAGCCGCCGGTCTCTATCAGCGCGGCCACGTCCCCGAAGTCGGTTCGATCCTGGTTTTCAGACGCACCGGCATCATACCGTCCGGCCACGTCGCCATCGTCTCGAAGGTTGTCGGGCCAGGCGAGGTCCTCGTCGATCAATCAAACTGGTATCACGGCATGGTCACCCACGACACGCCGGTGATCGACACGTCATCCGATCACGATTGGACCTCAGTCGCGGTGATGAATATCGGATCCGGAGAATTTGGACGCGATAGCCCAACTTATGGTTTTGTATATCCCGAGACCGGGTCACAAGGCATCGTTGTGGTGCGGGCAGCGAACGGCTTCGACCCCTATCTCGCGAGTTGGGCGGGCTACGAGCCGGGGGCCAACTTGGACCTGTTTCACTTCACCGTCGCCGACGATAACTGGCATTCTCGTCTGCGCTACCACAGACCGGCTGCTTCTCGCTTCGCCACCCGGCATTCGAGGCGGCACGATTATCGGGCCTCAGCTGGTCGCGCGAAGGGGCACTCGACTTTCCGGGCTGGCCATCGGTCGGCGCCCCACTTTGCCCATGCGCATTCCGCGCACCTGGCCGCTGCCGATAAGCGATCGGATTTTGCTTTGTTGCGCGCGGTAGCCGCCCGCTCGGTTGGGAGCGCCTAGCCCGGATTTCTCATAGGGGGTTGGCTTTCGAGGCGCGACGGGGGCAGCGGGGCGCGGAGCGGCTGAAGGAACGGCGGTTGTAGGCTGAACCGCCGCCGTCGGTATGGTGGCGACGGGCCACGACCTCACTCTGATGGTAGAGCAGCCCGTCAAGGACATGCGCGGCTTCGCTGGCGGTCGCCGCGATTACCTTGGTGTGGAACGGTGCGTAGCGATCGGAAAGGTGCGTGTAGAACTTGACCCCGGGATCATCGCCGTAATGGGCATTGATGGCGCTTGCATCGCGGCCGAAGCCGCCGGCCCGGAAGAATTGGCCGTCCGAGGAGGAGGCGGAGCCGCCGCCAAACATCGCCGCAAGCGGCTCGCGCTGCTACTGGCCGATCAGAGGGCGGAGCGCCAGGGCATAGGTCTCATCGCGGATGTGCCAGTCGGATGTCCAGGCGAGCTGACCGAGACTGGCGATGCTGCACACCTCGGCCATCCGCGTCAGGCCGAGATTGAGCCCGTCGGCAAGGAGGCTCGCCATGAGGACCTGCGGGTCGGCGGCAGTTTCGCCGGTCCGCAGATGGGTGAAGCATTCGGTGAACCGCGTCCATCGCGCCACCTCCGACAAGAGATCGGTGATCCGGATGCGCGGCAGCATCGCGTAGAGGCCCGCGGCGAGGGCCTCGGCGTCGGGCGGTGTCGATTTCTCGATCGGCGTGATCTTCAGCACGCCCCTGTCGATCACGACATCGGCCAGCAAGCCGCCCTTTGCCTTGACGTCGATTGTCGTCATCCGTTCGTTGAGGAGAGCGCGGCGAACCGAGGTGAAGCGCTCGAAGTCGGCGTCAACCGCGATTGGCAAGGTGCCGCGCCGTTCCAGCTCTTTCAGGGTCTCGCGGGAGATCAGGCGTTCCTCGAAGGCGCGATATCGCCGGCTGCCCATCACCCAGACGTCGCCGGCGCGCAGGCGATCACGCAATTCCGACAGCACACAGAGCTCATAGTAGCGCCGATCAATGCTCCCGCCGCGAAGGCACGTGGCGCGCCCAGCGCTCCCGAACAAAGCCGATCGGCGCGGATTTCGGCAGGCTGGGCACGGCCCTCCGGTTCATATCGCGCAGCATGTCGATAGCGCGCATCAGCGCCGCCGCGGCCGGCACACCCTGGAAGACGAATGCCTCGAGGAAGACCGGAGCCCAACGGCGGATGCCGGCACAGCGCTCGCCGAGCATCTGGTAGGGATCGAACTCTTCCGACCGCGCCGGCGCCCCGGCCGCCGCGACGGTTGCGAGAAAGCGGTCCCAGGGGATGACCGCGGTGATCGCGTCAAAGGCGTCCTGCTGGTTGTCGCGCGCCGCGATCAGAGCGGCGCCGACGCGAGCATAGAGGCGGACTTTCTCATTGATCGCGCGGCCATCGGCCTGGAAGGCGCGGGCGTGCCGCTCATCCGCTTTGCGGAACATCGTCCCGATCAGCCGGTCAAACAGATCGACGGCCTGGTCGGTCAGGCTAGCGGCGAGATCGAGGGCGACGGCGACCAAGGTGGCATGTCGGCGCTGGCGCTCGTAGCCGGCGACATGCTGTACCGTCGTGCGGCCCGCTTCGCGTGGGCGAGCTGGGCGAGGCGCGCCTGATGCACACGATGCCCGCACGCCGGATCAAGGCCGACGGCGCGGACATGATCCAGTCGCTCGATCACGCCGAGCATCGCGCTTGGCTTCGCCGCTTCCGGTATCTGGCGCAGCCAGGCGAGCCAGCTCTGGTTGGGTTCCGTCCGCCGCTGCGTCAGCGCATCCAGCCGATGACGCTGCGCGGCAGAGAGCCCATCGGTCAGCTGGCGGTGGACCTCGGCACGCGCCCGATAGCGGGCTTGGACGCAAAGCCGCTCGAGGGCGCCGGGCGATGGGACAACGATCCGGCGCCGCCGGCACTCCTCCACCACCAGCCCGGCGAGATCGGCAAGCCGGTCGTTCTCGATCGCGTGCGGCCGCAGCCAGCCGGCCAGATCGGCGGCAGGACCCGTCCCGAAGGGCCGAAACCCGAGACCGTCCTGCAGTGCGGCCGCATGGCGCCGTCGGTTCCGCTCTGCGGCGAGATAGTCCTCGATCGCCCCCGGAAGAGCGTCAATCTGCTCGGCGATAAACAATAAAAGCGGCCGCGGTGGCTGTTCGCCCGCCTTCAGCGGACGCCCCGGGTAGCGCAGATAGCAAAGCATGAGGGCGTGGCCGAGGCGATTATGATCGCCACGGCAGCGCCGGATCGCAGCAAGGTCCGCAGCGGATAATGTGTAGTGGCGGACCAGCTCACGTTGATCCGTGGGCGGATCGAGAAGCGCGGTGATCTGGGCTTGGGTCAATTGCTGTCGTCGCATCACTCATGCCTTCCCCAATCCTGAGGACGGCAGACCAGCCGATCCAGGCCAGGAGGTCGATCAGGATGCTGACCTTGAGACCGAGCTGCGGCAGATCGTCGCATTTTATGGTGCCGCTGTATCTTGGAACGGCCAGTCGGTCGGCCGCCGAAAACCATGACCGATTCCGCCCGCCTCAGGGCCGCGCCCGGCGCCACGCGCAAGGCCGCCTGAGTTCATGGTTTGTCCACTTATGTGTCAAATCCGCGCGTTTCGTTACTTCTGGCCCACCCACTCGATAAAAAGACCGGGACGGGGAAGCAGCCCTACGCGATCGCGCTCGCCGATCGGCAGATCATGGCGCTCGCAGGCTTATGGGAGACCTGGCGCTCGCCAACCGGCGAGCGCATCCGCAGCTTCGCGATCGTCACCACGACCCCCAACGAATTGTGCGCCGAGCTTGGAGCTGCCGGGACTCCGCCGGCAGGCAACCGCGGAGCTCAACAAGGGCGAGGCGTGCAACGCCCTTGCTCGCGCAGTCTGCTTTCACCGCCTCGGCCGGTTGCGCGATCGTGCCGCCGAGGCGCAACAATATCGCGCGAGCGGGCTCGCGCTCGTCACTGCCGCCATTGCGCTCTGGAATACTGTGTATCTCGGCCGTGCGCTCGACGACTTGCGTCGCGGCGGTGAAATTATCGCAAACCCGCTGCTCACTCACCTCGCCCCGGTCGGTTGGCAGCACATCAACCTCACCGGCGACTATCTCTGGGATTCCGACAGCGGTCTCGGTCCCGACGGCTTCCGGTCGCTTCGCACGACAGCAACAAACCCTTCCCCGGCCCTCGCTGCCTGACTGTGTTCCCGATACGGTCCTGCTTACCGTGCTATCCTGCCCGTTCTATGGCGTGACCCCTTATTCAGTCGGTGCGCTAGCAGGATACCCAGAGACCGGACTTGATCGCTTTTCCATAATCGCACCGCCTACTGTATTGGTCCGGTTCCAAGACCACTCGCCACTCTTGTTTGCGCTATTCGTCCATGAGCCATTTGCGACATTGCAGTCAGTGTATGAGCCCATGTAAGTAAATGAGGCAGAGTATGTTTCTGCCTTAGCGGTAAACGTAATGCCGGTTCCCTTGCGCGTTCCTGAAACAGCCCATTCGCCATACTTTTGGACATTTGCATAGCCTGAAAATGACTCTGGTGTACCAGAGCTATCGCCACCATTAAGGACGTATGTAATCCCATAATTGTCAATCCACTGTCCGGCAGTCGTGCCGCAATCCGGTGCGAAGAAAAAGCCCGGAGCAGCCGCTTTAAATTCCGGAAGACATTGCGTCCCGCATATCGGTGGGTTCTTACCGGTTACGTCGCAACATTCATCATGATCGAGGCATTGCTGAGTAAACCGTTGCACGAGTTCGATGCCTGGATCTGCGCCGCCGCCTCTCCCGCAACGCCCAAGCGCTGGGGGCATGTAGCAGATGGGACCAACCGTCACGGAGTAGGATTGTTTACCGACTATTGCAGTACCAGGTCCCCCTATTTCGCTGCAGATACTCGTATATGACTTACCTGAGCTGCTTATATTGATAGCATTCCCGACCGGCGCACTGGCGAGTAAATTTATCACGGTCAGCAGCGCATCGCCATGTGCGCTTTCGCTGTTAACCTCCGCCGGAAGGGTGACGAGCAGCTTTTGAAATGCAATGATGTCTGTCGCAGTGAGTACGGCGGGGGCGTTCGTCGTCCAGAATAGACTGCGTATGTATAATAACTGACGATTGTAATCTATATCAGCTTCTACACGTTTACCATCGACGTATAAATTTACCAGTATATGGGTTGAAGACACACGCAATGCGTGAAACTCTATTCCAGAACTCTCTATCTACGCCGCTAATTTCGTTTGGTGTTTTGGTCAAGGAAATCATCGAACTGGATAACGCATTAGGGATATACAATGGCAATATCGAGATGACGATGATTAACAGTTTACGTGCGTTCATCAGAAATGTGCCTCCCCTTAACATCGCGCCTTACGGTAGATTGGATTTTATAAAAAAAGAAGAGAGAATGGCCCCGGCTGGGGCCCTGGGCGGTACGGGTGCGGATAAGGTCGCGCTCGACGTCGGCCAAACCGCCGAGAACGGCAATCATCAAGCGCCCGGTGCCGGGTGTCGGCCCACGGCTCGGCTAGTGAGCGGAATTGCGCCTTGGCGTCCACGATCTGCTTGACGATGGCGAACAAATCGAAGGTGCTGCGCGCGAGGCGGTCAATCCGCGTCACCGTCACCACGTCGCCGGGCGAGGTGCTTGAGCATTTTGGCCAGAAGTAACGAAATGCGCGGATTTGACACATAAGCGGACAAACCACGAACTCAGGCGGCCTTGCGAGCGGCATCGGGCGCGGCCCTGAGCGGGCGGAATCGGTCATGGTTTTCGGCGGCCGACCGACTGGCCATTCCAAGATACAGCGGCACCATAAAATGCGACGATCTGCCGCAGATCGGTCTCAAGGTCAGCATCCTGATCGACCTCCTGGCCTGGGATCACGACATCGGGCAGCAAGCCGCCCTTTGCCTTGGCGTCGATTGTCGTCATCCGTTCGTTGAGGAGAGCGCGGCGAACCGAGGTGAAGCGCTCGAAGTCGGCGTCAACCGCGATTGGCAAGGTGCCGCGCCGTTCCAGCTCTTTCAGGGTCTCGCGGGAGATCAGGCGTTCCTCGAAGGCGCGATATCGCCGGCTGCCCATCACCCAGACGTCGCCGGCGCGCAGGCGATCACGCAATTCCGACAGCACACAGAGCTCATAGTAGCGCCGATCAATGCTCCCGCCGCGAAGGCACGTGGCGCGCCCAGCGCTCCCGAACAAAGCCGATCGGCGCGGATTTCGGCAGGCTGGGCACGGCCCTCCGGTTCATATCGCGCAGCATGTCGATAGCGCGCATCAGCGCCGCCGCGGCCGGCACACCCTGGAAGACGAATGCCTCGAGGAAGACCGGAGCCCAACGGCGGATGCCGGCACAGCGCTCGCCGAGCATCTGGTAGGGATCGAACTCTTCCGACCGCGCCGGCGCCCCGGCCGCCGCGACGGTTGCGAGAAAGCGGTCCCAGGGGATGACCGCGGTGATCGCGTCAAAGGCGTCCTGCTGGTTGTCGCGCGCCGCGATCAGAGCGGCGCCGACGCGAGCATAGAGGCGGACTTTCTCATTGATCGCGCGGCCATCGGCCTGGAAGGCGCGGGCGTGCCGCTCATCCGCTTTGCGGAACATCGTCCCGATCAGCCGGTCAAACAGATCGACGGCCTGGTCGGTCAGGCTAGCGGCGAGATCGAGGGCGACGGCGACCAAGGTGGCATGTCGGCGCTGGCGCTCGTAGCCGGCGACATGCTGTACCGTCGTGCGGCCCGCTTCGCGTGGGCGAGCTGGGCGAGGCGCGCCTGATGCACACGATGCCCGCACGCCGGATCAAGGCCGACGGCGCGGACATGATCCAGTCGCTCGATCACGCCGAGCATCGCGCTTGGCTTCGCCGCTTCCGGTATCTGGCGCAGCCAGGCGAGCCAGCTCTGGTTGGGTTCCGTCCGCCGCTGCGTCAGCGCATCCAGCCGATGACGCTGCGCGGCAGAGAGCCCATCGGTCAGCTGGCGGTGGACCTCGGCACGCGCCCGATAGCGGGCTTGGACGCAAAGCCGCTCGAGGGCGCCGGGCGATGGGACAACGATCCGGCGCCGCCGGCACTCCTCCACCACCAGCCCGGCGAGATCGGCAAGCCGGTCGTTCTCGATCGCGTGCGGCAGCAGCCAGCCGGCCAGATCGGCGGCAGGACCCGTCCCGAAGGGCCGAAACCCGAGACCGTCCTGCAGTGCGGCCGCATGGCGCCGTCGGTTCCGCTCTGCGGCGAGATAGTCCTCGATCGCCCCCGGAAGAGCGTCAATCTGCTCGGCGATAAACAATAAAAGCGGCCGCGGTGGCTGTTCGCCCGCCTTCAGCGGACGCCCCGGGTAGCGCAGATAGCAAAGCATGAGGGCGTGGCCGAGGCGATTATGATCGCCACGGCAGCGCCGGATCGCGGCAAGGTCCGCAGCGGATAATGTGTAGTGGCGGACCAGCTCACGTTGATCCGTGGGCGGATCGAGAAGCGCGGTGATCTGGGCTTGGGTCAATTGCTGTCGTCGCATCACTCATGCCTTCCCCAATCCTGAGGACGGCAGACCAGCCGATCCAGGCCAGGAGGTCGATCAGGATGCTGACCTTGAGACCGAGCTGCGGCAGATCGTCGCATTTTATGGTGCCGCTGTATCTTGGAACGGCCAGTCGGTCGGCCGCCGAAAACCATGACCGATTCCGCCCGCCTCAGGGCCGCGCCCGGCGCCACGCGCAAGGCCGCCTGAGTTCATGGTTTGTCCGCTTATGTGTCAAATCCGCGCGTTTCGTTACTTCTGGCCAACTCGGCTGCCGACAAGTCCCAGAGTTGGATCGACTTTCACAATCTGCAGAGAATCAACGGCGTCTGGAAGATCACGAATAAGACCGCCACCCACAGCAGCAGGTAACGCTTTCGAGGTCGTAGGCGTCCGCTCCGGCGCGTTTGACGTCGGCAAGCGTGAGGCCGAAACTGTCCACCTGCATTGTGGCGAGATCAGGCTCCAAGCGATCTGGGGCGAGGGTGCCGAGTGCGGTAATTGGCTCTCGGATTGGCGGGTCCGACTGCCGGTAGAGGCGTGGCCGTATCCGGTGGCCGCGTATCCCGCCCTTCATCACTACTTGAGCGAATGTCCAAGAAGGGTCGGGTGCGGTCCTACGAAAGCTGGTGATTGCGCTGAATCGAACTTTCGGTTCCGCTGCTACCGGAACCCCGGTTTGAAGCGCGTCGGCAACGGCGGCTCGCCGTAGCCGACTGCATCGGAGGGGTCAGTGCTCATCGATCCGGTCCTGAATGATCTGATTGCTGAATGATCCGATTGCTGCAACAAACCGTAGCAAGTTTGCGCTTGCTTATCAGGATAATAATTGCTATGATGTGCATGGCTGGCGATGGCGTCGGTCATCGAGGGCTGGGCCGCGGTTCCCGTTCGGTTCCCGTTCGCGGAATTTCCGTTCCCGATAGACCGCAACGCTGCTCCCGCTGCGCGGCCTCGATTAAGTAACAATTATGAATATAATCAATTCGTTACGAGAGATTGCCGCGACGATTTTCCGGTATTTTTCCGGTTGTTGCGGGAATAGGGGATGGTTTCTGTGCAGTCGCGCGACAGGCGACGGTACCCGGATGAGACGGGTTGGACGTTTCGAGCCAGCCCGGGCGCGGCATCCGAAAGCGGACCATCGTTGCAGATCCTGCCAAGGCGCGCCCTGCGCAGCCGTGCACGCGGCGGGTGAATTTTGCGCCGGAAGGTAAGCTAGGGGGAATGGAGGCGGATCGCTCACGGCTGTGGATGATCCTCGCCTCTGTCGGAATTGGGCGAGGCTGGGTTATCATCTCGGACCACGATTTTGCGGTGCTGCGATCCGATGCCATCCGCTTCGTCCGATCCGAGCTTGCTGCCGGCGCACCGGCTCTCGGCTGAGATTGCCGCCGGGCGACTCTCGCCGGTCGATATCGTCGCCGCGCTGCTTGCGCGCATAGAGGCCCAGGATGGGAAGCTGCACGCCTTTGTCGAGGTTTACGGCGACGATGCGAGGCTGGCTGCCGAGGCCGCCGACAAGGCGATCCGCTCTGGCCATAAAGTCGGGCCGCTGCACGGCTTGCCGATCGCGCTGAAGGACTTGGTCGAGATCGAAGGCCGGGTGACGACCGGCGGCTCGCAGGTGTGGCAAGACCGGCGGTCGGCTTACACGGCGACGCTCGCCAAGCGTCTCATCGGCGCCGGGATGATCATCCTCGGCAAGACGCACACGGTCGAGTTCGCGATGGGCGGCTGGGGCACCAACCAGCATCGCGGCACGCCGTGGAACCCTTGGGACCCTGCCCTGGCGCGCACCCCCGGCGGGTCGAGCAGCGGGACCGGGGTCGCGGTCGCGGCCTGCATGGCGCCCTGGGGGATCGGCACCGATACCGGCGGCTCGGTCAGGCTGCCGGCGTCCTGGTGCGGGCTGAGCGGTCTCAAAACGACGATCGGACGGGTCAGCACCTACGGCATTCTGCCGTTGAGCCCGACCCTCGACACGCCCGGGCCGATGGCCCGTTCGGTCGAAGATGCGGCGCTGTTGTATCGGGCGATCGAGGGTCCCGATCCGATGGATGGCCGCAGCTTGGGACGTCCGCCGGCCGGCCCGCTGCCGGCGATGCGGCGCGGTGTGCGCGGGCTGAAGCTGGCGCGCATGCCGGCGGCCGAACGCGATCATGTCGCCGCCGAGGTGTTGAACGCCTATGACGCGGCGCTCGAGGTTCTGGCGCGGCTCGGCGCCGAAATCGTCGCGCCCGCACTGCCGCGCCGCTTCGCCGACTATACCCGGCTGACCGGCCATATCATCGGCGCCGAAGCCTATTTCCTCGTTGGCGAGCTTGATCGACAATATGAGCCTGCCGATCGACGAAGCGGTGCGGGCGCGCATCGCCACCGGCCGGAACGTTTCCGCACGCGACTATCTCGGCGCGTTGCGCGAGCAGGCCGAAGCAAGGGCGGAATTCGCCGCCGCCCTCGGCGACGCCGATGCGCTCTTGACGCCGACGACCCTGACGGCGGCAGTTCCGCTCGATGCCGTCGACCAATCGACGACCCCGGCGCATTTCACCCGATTCGTCAACGCGCTCGAACTCTGCGCCCTGGCCATCCCCGACGGCTTTACCGCCGGCGGGCTGCCGCTGTCGCTGCAGATCGCCTGCCGCGGCTATGACGAGGCAACGGCACTGCGCATCGGCTGGGCCTATCAGCAAACGACCGATTGGCACGAGCGCCGCCCGCCGGGAGTTGCCGGCTGATTGATCAATTGCCGAGGCCGAAGCGCCGGCTGAGGAAATCGAGCACATCGGCGGTACAGCGGTCCGGGAAAGCGTCGCAGATGTTGTGCGGTGCGCCTTCATAGACCCGCATCTCGATATCCGGAACGAGGCGGCGGAACGGCTCGTAATTCGCCGTCGAGCCGATCGGTTCGGCGCCTGGCACGACGACCAGGGTCGAGCAGCGAATGCGGCCGACCTCGTCGCTCCAATCATAGCTCGCCATCAGCGAGACGAATTTTCCGATATAGGCCGCGTCGTTTTTCGCCGCCTCGTCGAGAAACCAGTCGACGAACCCAGGCTCGACTTCGCCGAGCGGCAGCCGCTCGGCGATCGTCTCGGCGAGGAAGCCGCGCAGTCCTTTCGCCGCGATCTGCGGGATCCAGCTCAAGGCCTGGCTGTTCCTGAGCCCCGGGGTCGAGCCGAACAGCATCAGGCTGCTTACCCGGTCGCCATGGTTCATCGCCAGTTGCTGGCCGAGGTAGCCGCCGGCCGAGTTGCCGACGATATGCGCCTTGGCGAGGCCGAGATGGTCCAGCAGTTCGATGACGTCGCTGACCAGCCGGTCGAGGGTGAGCGGCCGATCAGCCAGCGGAATTTCCGAGCGGCCATGACCGCGCAGATCCATCCGCACGACCGGGTAATGGCGGCAGAGCGTCGGGACCCACGCGTAATAGCGCCGCGCACTGCCCATCGCGGCATGCAGCAGCAGCAGGGTCGGCGCTGCCCGCCACGGGTCGGTGAAATCGTCGATGTCATAAGCGAGCCGCACGCCGTCGCTCGCCGCAAAGCTCGCCATAGGCCCCTCCCCGATCGCTCCGCCGCTCTCCTCATGCGCTGCGCGGCGTCATCCGTTAGCCCTCCGTTAGCCCGAGATCCGCGGCGGCGCCAGGCCGAGAAATCCGGGCAGCGGCGTCAGGCTTGGTTCGCGGCGCAGCGGAGCCGGGGCATCCGTCGGCGCCGTCATCCTTTTCCGGTCATGCCAATAGGCGGCGATGCCGAGCTTTGCCGTCCCGAAAAGGTCGTAGGGCGACCCCGCCACGAAGAGGCAGCGCTCGGGTGCGACGTCGAGCGCCGCCAGCGCCATCTGGTAGGGCCGCGGATGCGGCTTGTAGAAACCCGCGCGTTCGGCGGTGACAATGACGGCAAAATCTCCGCCGGTCCGCGCCGCGGCGATCAGGCCCAATCGTTCCGAGCAATTGGTCACGATCCCCAGCCGGAACACCGGGCTCAGCGCAGCGAGGACGCCAGGCGCCTCGGGCCAGGGCTGCAGCGCCGCATAGCCGGTCGCGAGGTCATCCGCCAGCCCTCGCGGCAGACCGACTTCCTCGGCGGCTTCCGCCACCAACGTTTCATAGGCGCGGTAATGGCCGGCGCCGTAGGTTTTGCGCAGATAGGCGGTTCGCCAACGCCGGCCGACCTCGGCATCGCCGGCAACCCGGTTCCACAAGGTCCACGAATCGACGAGCGCCGTTAAGAGATCGAACAACACGGCATCATAGCGGCGGACCATGCGGCGCGGCTCCATCCGACGGTTGGTGAAGGGCGAGGATTAGTTTACGCCATGCGCCGGCATGACGACCGCCGCGAACCGATGGAGGATTGATGAAGATCGGGATTTTTCTGACCGGCCAGCACCCGCCCGGCAGCGATATCGTCGCCGAGCTCGAAGGCCAATATGCGATGGCCCGGCTGGCGCGTGACCGCGGCTGGGACGCCGTCGCCACCGGCCAGCACTACCTGAGCGACGGCGTGCGCCAACTGCAGCTGATCCCGTTTCTGGCGCGCCTCGCCGCCGAGGCCGGCGAAATGACCGGGATCGCCGGGGTGCTGCTGGCGACGTTGCACAATCCGGTCGAGGTGGCCGAATGCATCGCCTCGCTCGACGCGATCTGGCGCGGTAATTTCATTTTCGGCGTCGGTCTCGGCTATCGCGATGTCGAGTTCGACGCTTTCGGCGTGCCACGCGGCCAGCGCGTGCGCCGCTTCGAGCAGTGTCTCGAGGTTGTCAAGCGGCTGTGGACCGAGGACAGCGTCACCTTCGAGAACGAGGTTTGCCGGCTGGCGAACGTCAGAGCGACTTGCCGTCCGGTGCAAAGCCCGCGCCCGCCGATCTGGATCGCGGCCAACAGCGACGCCGCGGTGCGCCGCGCCGCGCGCCTTGGTGACAGCCTGTTCATCAACCCGCATGCGACAATGCCGGTCATTGCCGAGCAGATGGCGCTCTATCGCGCCGAACTGACGCGTCACGGGAAGCCGTTCCCGGACGTCTTGCCCTATTTGCGTGAGATTTATTGCGCCAGGGATCAGCGCACCGCGCTCGAAATGGCCGGCCCCTACCTCGCCGAGAAATACCGGACCTACGCTCAATGGGGCCAGGACAGGGTGTTGCCGGGCCAGGATTCGTTCCGCCAGTCGCTCGACGCATTGTTGCATGACCGTTTCGTGCTCGGCAGCCCCGATCAATGCTACGAGCAGCTGCGCCCTTGCTGGGAACGGGCCGGCGCCAATTTCCTGATCTTCCGCACGCATTGGAGCGGCATGCCGGTGGCGCACGCGCTCGCCAGCATGCGGCTGATCAGCGACGAACTCATTCCGGCTCTACGCCGCGTCACGCCGGCAGGCGATACACGCTCCTGAACCCGGCGCGGCGACCCCGAGGCTACGGCGGAGGATGGCGGCGCCGGACTATCACCGAGCTACGCGATCGGCGGGAAGAAGACCAGCATGCGCACTTCGAGGCTCTCGCGCGGCGGCGCATCGGGCGGCGTCGTCGGGTCGTCGAAGCCGGTATGCGCCGAGAAACGACGGGCGCCGTGCAACGCCGAGTTGTAGCAGCGGATCAGCACCGCTTCGTCGCGCTGCATCTTCGGGAAATAATAATAGCGCTGGCCGGGGCTGTAAGTGATCGCGTAGGTCTCGCCGGTTCGATCCGGATATTTGAGGTCGCTGGCGATCAGGTTTTCTTCGGAGAGGCTCTCCGCGTCGCACAAGGTCAGCGGCGACTCGAGCACCGGCCCGACGATCGGACGCCACAGATTGTTGATCGCAAAACGATGTTGCAACAGGTCCTCGGCCTCGTCGCCCATCAGGTCGCGGACCCGTTGCGGCGCCGACCACGCCGTGTAGTCGTTGTGCACGCGCTTCGCCGGGATCTTGACGGCGTTGCCCTTGGCCGACATCGCGGCGTTGCGCACGATGTGATCGAAGGCGACGACGCGGACGGCGCCGGTCGCCTGCTGCATGACCCGCTCGCATTCCGGGTAGTAGATCGACTTGATCTGTTCTTTGTCGTAGAAATTCGTCACCGCCGTCTGATGGTGCAGCAGCACGAAACCTTCTTTGTCGAGCGACAAGCGATCGATCATTGGCCGCGCGTCGCGAATCCTGACCTGATATTCGATATTGCCGCCGGTGCGGAGCGGCGTTCCCGGCGGCGGCTCATAATTGTAGCCGACCGGTTTTTCCGTCATCGGAACGAGAAAGTTCAACGGCGCCACGATGCTGTCGAGTTCCGTCGCTGTCATGCCGTCCATCATGCTCTCCGGTCGGGGTCAAGCTCGCGATCCTGCGGCCGACCGTAGAACAAGGCCATCCGAGCGTCAAACCAGACATGAAGCGGGATCGGCCGGCAATTCCTACTCCGGCCACCGGCCGCGCCTGCGTCGAGATTGCGCGCAGCGTGGCGCTCTGCGATAATTTCGTTCTTGAAATCAGCGCTTCAGCTATCGCGCGGGAGGATCGGAATGGCCGAAATCAGAGCCTATCACGCTCATATCTATTACGACACAGCGACCAAGCCGGTCGCCGCACGGTTGCGTGAGACGATCATCGACAAATTTGCGGTCGAGTCGCGTGCGATGAGCGACGAGCCGCGCGGCCCGCACCCTGTCTCGCAGTTCAACGTGGTCTTCAAGGTCGACGAATTCGAGAAATTGGTGCCCTGGCTGATGCTGAACCGCGAGGGGCTCGATGTGCTGGTCCATCCGCTGACCGAAAGCTCCTATGACGACCACAGCAAGAACGCGCTGTGGCTCGGCACCCCTGTGCCGATGAAGCTCGATGTCCTGCGGCCGACCTATCGGGCCGAGCAGTTTCCGGCCGGCACCGCTCCGCACGCGTGAACGCCTTCGCGGCGCCGCTTCGTCGGCAGCAATCCGTCGTAGAGCAGCGCCGTCCTGCCTCGCAGTAGGATGAAGTCGCTGCAATGCCGGATTACGAGATCTTCGAGGCGGGCGACATCGTTCTGCAATCGGGGTTGACCTACCGTCAGGCGCGCCTCGCCTACAAAACCTACGGCACGCTCGACGCCGCAAAGTCGAACGCCGTTGTCTATCCGACCTCGTATGGCTCGCAGCATTACGATCTCGAATGGGCGGTGGCACCGGGCAAGGCGCTCGATCCGGCCAAATACTTCATCGTCATCATCAACAAGTTCGGGAATGGCCTTTCGTCATCGCCGAGCAACACCCCGCCGCCATTCGATCGCGCCCGTTATCCGCATTTCACGATGACCGACAATGTCCGGGTGCAGCAGCGGCTGCTGCAAGAGGTTTCCGGCGTCGAGCGATTGAAGCTCGTCTACGGCTTTTCGATGGGGGCGCAGCAGGCGTTTCACTGGGGCGCCTTGTTTCCCGACCGGGTCGAGCGGATTGCCGCGATCTGCGGCTCGGCCAAGACCTCGCCGCACAACATCGTCTTCCTCGAAGGGGTCAAGGCGGCATTGACCGCCGATCCTGCCTGGCAGGACGGCTGGTTCGCGAGCCCGCCCTGGCGCGGCTTTCAGGCGATGGGCCGCGTCTATGCCGGCTGGGGCTTGAGCCAGGCGTTTTATCGCGAGGAGGAGTGGCGCAAGCTCGGATTTTCCTCGCTCGAGGATTTCCTCGTCGGCAGCTGGGAGGCGAACTTCCGCCGCCGCGACGCCAATGATCTGCTGGCGATGCTGTGGACCTGGCAGCATGCCGACATCAGCGCCAACGAGCTTTATGGCGGCGATCTCAAAAAGGCGCTCGGCGCGATCACCGCCGATGCGCTGGTCATGCCGTCGGCAACCGATCTCTATTTCACGGTCGAGGACAATCGCCGCGAAGTCGCGCTGATGCCGCAAGCGCCGAACTGCGGCCGATCCCGTCGATCTGGGGCCATCGCGCCGGCAACCCCGCGCAAAACCCGGCGGACGCCAAATTCCTCGACGACGCCGTACGGGAGCTGCTCGCCAGGTGATCGGCGGCGAAATCGGCTCAGGCGGCTTCGGCGAGCGCGGCCTCGGTGTCGGGCGCCGGTCGGGCGCGCTCGATGTGGTGGCGATGCCACAGCGCGTAGAACAAGAGGTTCCAGGCGGCGCGCCCGGCGCGCCTTTGTGCGGCCGAGGCGAACAGCGTCTCGACCACCTCGGGGCGGCAAAGTTCGCGCACCGCCGTGGAGCGCGCAACGAGCGGACCGATCGCCTCGGCGCGACGCGCGATCCACTGCGCCACCGGCACCGTAAAGCCGCGCTTGCGGGCAAGCGGCTGGGCCTGCGGCAACCGCTCGGCGAGCCAGCGGCGCAGCAGCCATTTGCCGAGCCCGCGCTGGATCTTCAATGCGTCCGGCAGGCGCAACGCCAGCGCTGCGACCTGGACGTCGAGATAGGGCGTACGCCCCTCGGCGCCATGCGCCATCAGACAGCGGTCGAGCTTGATCAGGAGATCGTTCGGCAGCCAATCGGCACAGTCGACCGCCTGCGCGACCTGCAGCGGGGTGCGGCCCCGACCGGCGCAGCGCGCTTCCGCCGCGGCAATGCCGTCACGCCAGCCGGCGATCTCGCCGCGCAGGACGCCGAGATCATCGAGCACGCCGCGGGCGCGCGGCATTCTTCCGCCGGCCCACCAAGGGCGGCTTACGCTGCGGTAGCGGCCATAGCCGGCAAACAGCTCGTCGCCGCCCTCGCCCGATAGAATGACCTTGAGCCCAGCGTCGCGGGCCGCGCGCGCCAACACCCAGGTCGGCAGCATCGCATAGTCGGCGACAGGGTCATCGACGCAAGCGACGATCTGCGGGGCCAAGCGCCAGAAATCGGCTTCTTCGAAGACGATCTCGACGTACTCGGCGCCGAGCGCTTCGGCGACGATGCGCGCGGCGCGGCGCTCGTCGGCAATCTCGGCCCCGGCAAAGCCGATCGTGAACGCCTTGACCGGCCGCTCGGCCAGATCGGCCATCACAGCCAGCACTGCCGTCGAATCGATCCCGCCGGAGAGAAACATCCCGAACGGCACATCCGAGCGCTGGTGAATGCGCACGCTCTCGGCAAGTGCCGCATCGAGCCGGGCGAGCGCCTCGGCCTCGCTCAGCGCCACCGGACCGAATTCCGGCAAAGCGGGGCGATGCCGGCGCTCGACGATGCGCCCCTGGCGCACGACGACCGTTTCGCCCGGCAGCACCCGGTTGATGCCGGCGAAGATGGTCTCGCGGCCGGTCGTGAATTGCATCTGCAGAAGTTCGTTGCGTACCGACTGCACCAGATGCGGGGTGACGATGCCGGCTTCGATCAGCGCTCCGGCCTCCGATGCAAAGGCGAAAGTGCCGGCGGTTTCGGTGTAATAGAGCGGTTTGATGCCGAACGGGTCGCGGGCCAGCACCAGAGACGCCGCTCGCCGGATCGTGCAAGGCAATGGCATACATGCCGCGCAAATGAGCCGTGAAGTCGAGCCCGTGCCGGCGGAAGAGGTGCAGCGGCAGTTCGCAATCGGACAGAGTCGAAAACGCGGTCGGCCGCTGCCGGCTGAGTTCCTCGCGCAACTCGAGGTAGTTGTAGATCTCGCCGTTGGCGATCAGTGCGGCGCCGCCCGCCTCGTAGATCGGCTGGTCGCCGGTCGCAAGATCGATGATCGCGAGCCGCGTCTGTACCATTCCGACACCGCCTGACCGGTATCGACCTTCGCCGTCCGGGCCGCGATGGCGCAACGCTTCGAGCATCGCCTGCAGCGGCGCCAGCGCCGGCGCTGCGCCGTCACGAGTTCATCAGGCCGGCGATGCCGCACATCAGGCAGCAATCCGCGCAAAGAAGGAACGGTACCGGGCAACCACCGCGCCTTCGGTAAATTCGGCCTCGTAGGCGGCCCGCCCCGCTTCTCCGAGCCGGCCGCGCAATGCGGCGTCGCTGCACAAGCGGTCCATTGCCCCGGCGAGGGCCGCCGCACCGCCGCCCGGTTCTTGCGGCAGCGGCACCAGAATCCCGGTCTCGCCGTCCTTGATCAAGGCGGCGGGCCCGTCGCTGGCGGTGGCGACGACCGGCAGGCCGGCCGACCAGGCCTCGATCACGACATTGCCGAGCGGCTCGTGCCGCGACGGACAGATCAACAGATCGGCGTCGGCGAGCAGCGCCGGTACATCGTCGCGCCAGCCCAGAAAGGCGACGCGCGACGCGATACCGAGACGGGCCGCGAGGCGCTCGAGCGGCCGGCGCAACGGACCGTCGCCGGCGATCCGCAGTTCAACGCCGCGGGTCTTCGCCAGTGCTTCGAGCAGCAAATCGAGCCCCTTGCTGATATGAAGACGCCCGAGGGCAAGCGCCCTGGGTTTGCGCTGCTCGGCGGCACAACGGGATGCGGCCGCGCTCCGCATGTCCGGAACGAAATTCGGCAGATAATCGATCTTGTCGCGCGGCCAACCGGATGCGACCGCGTAATCGGCGATGGCGCGGGTGTTGGCGATCAGATGATCGCAGCGCCGATAATATTTCAAATCGTAGTATCCCCCGAGGCGACCAACATGCACGAAGTCGCCGTGTGGGCAAAGCTGCGTCGCCCGGTTCATCCAGCTCAGCACGATGTGCGGGCGCCAATCGGCGACCTCGCGCCGAAAAGCGAGCCGGCTCGCGAAGTCGAAGGCCCCGCCAAAGGCCAGCTCGGCAACTGCCACGCCCGCCTCGCGCAGTCGCTGCGCGCGCAATGCGTCGCGACGAATCAGGACCCGCTGATCCTCGCCGGCGCGCCGCAGACTCGCCGCGAGCCGCAAAAAAAAGGTCTCTGCCCCGCCGTGCCGCGCCCCGGCGATCGCTTGCATGCAGCCGGCGCGTCAATGCAGCAGCGCCTCGAATTGCCCTGCAACCTCGTCCCAACACAACCCGCGCTGATTGGCGAGGGCCGCGAAATGCCAGCTCTGCCACAGTTGGTCGTCGCGCAGCAGCGCGATCGCCGCCGCGGCGAAGGCCGCGTCGTCCTCGACCACGCGCCCGGTGACGCCGTCGACGATTCGTTCGGCAACCGCCCCGCGACGGATCACCACGGCCGGGACCCCCATCGCCTGCGCCTCGGCCAGTGCCAGGCAAAAGGTTTCCCCCGGATCGCCGCGGTACAGCATGCACCGTGCACCGGCGAGCGCTGCCGCCAGGGCCGCGTGCGCCACCGGCGCATAGCGACGCACGCCGCGGCCCGCCAGGCGATCGGCCCGCAACAGGAGCTCTTCGATTCGCCGTGCCCGTGGTGAAGCCGCGGCGCCGTAAATCGCGGCGCCGCCATAAATATGCAGTTCCGCCTCCGGAACCGCAGGCGCAATGCGGGCGATCCAGAGATCGAGCAGCCAGTCTAGCCCGCGCAGCGGGTTCGAGGTGAAGATCGCCCGCGGTCCCGGCGGCTGGCGTGGCGCCGCATGGCGGAAGTGGTCGAGCACCCCATAGGGGATGATTTGCCGGCCGCCCGAGAGCAGCCATCGCGGTATCGTCGACGCATGATAGGCTCCGGTGACCACCAGTACCGGCCGGTACCAGGCCAAGCGCCACAGATTACGCGGCTTTTTCAGATAGCCCGCCGGGTTGTGCAGCCAAAACAGCCGGCGCGTGGTGCGGCGGACCAAGCCCATGACCCGATGGCCGCGATTGCCGATATAGAGATCGCAGGCCGGCGGAACCCCATCCTTCAACGGCGCCCAGTTCACGCCGTTCCAGGCGAGTGCCGCCCGGCATTGGTTACGGACCTCGACCCTGTGACCTCGCTTTGCCAGCGCCTCGGCCAGCGCCGTAAAAGCGGTTTCGGCGCCGCCGAGGGGCGCCCGTTCAGCCGTGGCGCCGTCGAAGACGATGCCGTCGTCGGCCATCACCACATCCGCCATCAGCGGTCCAGCGGCACACGCTCGTCACGCGTCCCGCGGCCGCCGAGCTGCGCGGCGATCACCGGCAGGGCGGTGGGCGCTCGGCCGCGATCGTCGGCAGCTGCCGGAGGCTGGGGTTCGAGCCGGGCCTTGAGGTAGGACAGTATCGGAAAGAGCGCCGCGCACAGCGCGACCAGAAAACCGTAGGGGCCTTCACGATAACCCTTGCGTGCCACGTAGCATTTCCAGAAACGTGAGACGATGCGCCGCAAATTGCGGCCATAGCCGCCGATATCGCCGCCGTCGCGCAGATCCTGCGCCCGCAGGCTCGAATAGCGGTCAAGCCGCTGCAGCATGGCCGAGATGTCGCGATCGACAAAGTGGATGATCGGGGCGGTCAGCCGCGGCCCTGCGTTACCCGACAAGGTGACTGCCGGATGCACACGCTGGTCGCCCCATTCCTTGGCCCCCTTTTGGAACAGGGCCGCATGCGCCGACCGGCCAAAAGACGCCCCCCAACCCCAGCGAACGAGGCGCGTTCCTATGTAATTGTGAACCGGGACCAGATGCCATGCGTAGGGCGATGCGTCGACGACCCGCGCGATCTCCGCGGCCAGCAGCGGCGTCACCCGCTCATCGGCGTCGATTTCGAGCAGCCAATCGCCGCGGCAGGCCTCGATCCCGGCTCGACGCCGTGCCCCTTCCCGCTCCCAAGCGCCCTCGACGAGGCGATCCGTGACACGCCGCGCGACCGTGGCGGAGCCGTCTCGGCAGCGGTCGAGGACGACGACGATCTCGTCGGCAAAGCCGAGACCGGTCAGGCATTCGGCGAGCTGCTGCGCCTCGTTGCGCACGACGACAAGGGCCGAGAGACGGATCCGTTGCGCGCCGCTCACGCGGCGATGCTCGCCGCCGATTCCCATAGGCGGCACGCCGCGGCTTCCGCGGCTTCGACTGTGAGACCGTCCATCAACGTTCCGGTCGTGCGATGATCGAAGCCGGGCGCGAACATCGCCTCCGGCGGTTCAACCGATCGGACAGAGGCGGCGAGCCGACCCCATGGGGCATATTTTTCTGCGGGACTAGGCCCGAAGAGGCCGAGAGTTGGCGTCCCCGAAGCCGCCGCGAGGTGCATCAGGCCGGTATCGTTGCCGATGAAAAGGCTGCAGCGCCGCAAGACCGCTGCGGCGGTCGGCAGATCGACTTTGCCGACGAGGTCGATTCGCCGATTGTCGGGGAGTGAGGTCAACAGCGGTTCCGCCTGCGGCCGCTCATGGCCGGCTGCCAGCACTGCGACCCGGGCCCCCGGCAATATCCCGTCGGCCGCAGTGAGCCGCCGTGCCAGTTCGGCAAAGCATTCCGGACGCCACTCCTTGCCACGCCAATTGGCAGCCGGACCGACCGCCAGGACCGGACCGCACGCGGGGATCAGCGCGGCGGCGGCGCAATCATGATGCGGCGCGGTCCACAGGCGGGGGCTCGGCGGCGGATCAAGGCCGAACAAGCGGCCGAGCTGGCGCACCCGATGCTCGTGCGGATCGCCCTTTCCGATCACCTTGCGCTCGCCGGAGCGCAATAGCCAGGCCAGGACCGAGCCGCGCAGATCGACGACGATGGCCCAGCGCTGCGGCGCCACCGCAGCGTAGAGCGGCAACCAGTGCAACGACCAAGGCCGCTTCCGGACGACAAGGATTCGCGTCAACCCCGGCACTTCTTGAAAGAGCGGGGCGGCGACCGGTCCGGTGGCGATCGTCAACCGCGCCGGTCGATAATGTTCGATCAAATGAGAAAGAAGACCGGTCGAAAGAACGGCATCGCCGATGCGCGTGGCGGTGATGAACAGGATATCCATGTCGCGGATCCGGGGTCTTATAGCGCGCGTCTTGCACGCTTGCCAACAAACCGAGACGCGCCTACCTCTACCCCGCGATGGCGAAGCCCCGATTTGCCCTGCTCGAAAATCGCGGCGTCCTGGCGGTCAGCGGTCCGGATCGCCGCTCGTTCTTGCAAGGGCTGGTCTCGAACGATCTCGAAAAAGTCGGCCCGGCGTGCGCGCGGTATGCGGCACTGCTCACGGCACAAGGCAAATATCTGCACGATTTCATGATGATCGAGGTCGACGGGGCGATCCTGCTCGACGCCGAAGCCGACCGTCTTGCCGACCTCCGGCGGCGGCTTTCCGTCTATCGGCTGCGGGCCAAGGCGGTCCTCGACCTGCGCGCCGATCTCGGCGTCGCGGCGATCTTTGGCGACGAGGTCCATGCCGCTATAGACCTTCCCGCCGAGCCGGGGGTGGCCAAGCCGTTTGCCGGCGGCGTCATTTTCGTCGATCCGCGACTCGCCGCGCTTGGCGCCCGCTGCATTATGCCGCGCTCGGCGGCGCGGGCGGCACTCGCCGCCGCCGGGTTCGGCGAAGCCGACTTCGCGGATTACGACCGCCTGCGGCTCGAGTTGGGGGTTCCCGACGGCAGCCGGGACCTGGTCCCGGAGAAAACGATCCTGCTCGAAGCGGGGTTTGACGAGCTGAACGGCATCGATTGGGACAAGGGCTGCTATATCGGCCAGGAACTGACTGCCCGTACGCGATACCGCGGCCTCGTCCGCAGGCGGCTGATGCCGGTCGCAATCGACGGCCCGACGCCGGCGCCGAGCACGGTCGTGACGGTCGACGGCCGCGCGGTCGGTGAAATGCGCTCCGGCCATGCGGGTCGCGGACTCGCGCTGCTGCGCACCGACGCGACTGGAGACGGCAGACGGCTCAGCGCCGGCGATGCGGTCCTCATCCCGCGACGACCCGACTGGATGCACTGACCCGCGCCAACGGATTAGCCCCCTTCTCCCGGCAAACTGCCGGCAAGCGGAGCGAGGGAGATCGGTTTGGGTCGTCCGAGGAAGCGATTGGGATCCTGTCACCGGGAGGAATCAGCAGCAACACGGCGCAGCTCGCGGCTTTTGCGGTCAAGCGGTGTCGTCGCAGCGTGCTTGCGCCAACGCTGCCTGCGCGGCCGCTAGGCGGGCTATCGGTACCCGGTAGGGCGAACACGAGACGTAGTCGAGCCCGACCTCCTGGCAGAAGCGGATCGACGCAGGGTCGCCGCCGTGCTCGCCGCAGATCCCGAGCTTCAACCCTGGCCGAACGGCGCGGCCGCGCTCGGCAGCGATGCGCACGAGCTCGCCGACGCCGTCCCGATCCAGAGTTACGAACGGGTCGTGCTCGAGGATCCCAAGCTTCTGATAGGTTCCGATAAAGCTTGACGAATCGTCGCGCGACAGACCAAAGACCGTCTGCGTCAGATCGTTGGTGCCAAAGCTGAAGAATTCCGCGGCCGCGGCAATCTCGCCGGCGCGGAGCGCGGCGCGCGGCAGCTCGATCATCGTGCCGACCAGGTAGGACACCTCGACGCCGGCTTGCTCCATGACCTTGCAGCCCGCCCGGTCGATGACGTCCTTCAGGATATCGAATTCCTTCCTGGTCGCGATCAGCGGCAGCATGATTTCCGGCTCGACCGTCGCACCGGTCTCTTTGATCACCAGCGCCGCCGCCTCGAAGATCGCGGTCGCCTGCATCTCGTAGATCTCGGGATAACTGATGCCGAGCCGGCAGCCGCGATGGCCGAGCATCGGATTTTCCTCGTGCAGCACCACGGCGCGGTGCCGAATAGCTGCAGCGTCCTTGCCGGTGAGGCGCGCCATCTCCGCGAACTCCATCTCGGTCTTCGGCAGGAATTCGTGGAATGGCGGGTCGAGCAGCCGGATCGTAACCGGCAATCCCCGCATGATCCGAAAAATCTCGGCAAAGTCGGCGCGCTGCATCGGCAGCAGCTCGGCGAGCCCGGCACGCCGTCCGGCTTCGTCATCGGCCATGATAACGCGGCGGATGGCGCCGATGCGGTCAGCCTCGAAAAACATGTGCTCGGTGCGGGAGAGGCCGATCCCTTCCGCGCCGAAGCGGCGCGCAGTGCGGGCGTCGAGCGCGGTCTCTGCATTGGCGCGGACGTTCATGCGGCGGATCGAATTGGCCCAGCCCATCAACGTCGTAAAGTCGCCGGACAGCTCGGGCTGCACGGTCGGAACCTCGCCTAGCATGACTTCACCGGTGGTACCGTCGAGCGTCAGGATTTCGCCCGCCTTCACGACCGTGTGGCGCGCCGCGAGCGTGCCCGCAGCATAATCGATCCGCAGATCGCCGGCTCCGGCGACGCAAGGGCGCCCCATGCCGCGGGCCACCACGGCGGCGTGGCTCGTCATGCCGCCGCGCGTCGTCAGAATGCCGCGGGCGGCGTGCATGCCGTGAATGTCCTCCGGGCTCGTTTCGATGCGGACGAGGATCACGGCCTCGCCGCGCACGGCATGCGCCTCGGCCTCGTCGGCTGAAAACACGATCTTGCCGGACGCGGCGCCGGGCGAAGCCGGCAGACCGCGGGTGAGGACAGCAGTCTTGGCCGTCGGGTCGAGCGTCGGATGCAGCAGCTGATCCAGCGAGTTCGGTTCGATACGGCGGACCGCTTCCTCGCAGCTGATGACCCCCTGCTCGACGAGCGACACGGCGATTGTCAGTGCGGCCTGGGCGGTGCGCTTGCCAGTGCGCGTCTGCAGCATCCACAGCTTGCCGCGCTGCACCGTGAACTCGATGTCCTGCATGTCGCGGTAATGGTCTTCGAGGCGACGCCTTACCCGGTACAGCTCGCCGAGCACCTCGGGCATCACCTCTTCCATCGCCGGCAAGGTCGATTTGTTCGCCTCTTTGCCGGCAATCGTCAGATGCTGCGGGGTGCGGATCCCGGCGACGACATCCTCGCCCTGCGCATTGACCAGGTATTCGCCATAGAGTTCATCGGCCCCGGTTGCCGGGTTCCTGGTAAAGGCGACGCCGGTCGCGCAATCCTCGCCCATGTTGCCGAAGACCATCGCTTGCACGTTGACGGCGGTGCCCCAGTCGGCCGGGATTTCGTGCAGCCGCCGATAGGTCACGGCGCGCGGGCTCATCCAAGACCCGAAAACGGCGCCGATCGCACCCCATAGCTGCTCCCTGGGCTCCTGCGGAAACGGCTGTCCCCGCTGCTCGGCGACGACCTCCTTGAACCCGGCAACGACGGTCTGCCAGTCCTCGGCGGAAAGCTCGGTGTCGAGGCTGGCACCGACATCGAGCTTATGGTTCTCGAGCAGATCTTCGAAGTGGTGGTGCTCGATGCCGAGGACCACCTGGCCATACATCTGGATAAATCGACGGTAACTGTCATAGGCAAAGCGGGCGTCACCGCTCTTTCGCGCCAGACCTTTAACGGCCCCGTCGTTGAGCCCGAGGTTGAGAACCGTGTCCATCATCCCGGGCATCGACACGCGCGCACCGGAGCGGACCGAGACGAGGAGCGGATTGTCGATGTCGCCGAACCGCGCGCCGAGGGTCTTTTCGAGCTGTGCCAGACCTTCTGCGACCTGCTCTTCGAGCCCCGACGGAAAGGATTTGGCGTTGGCATAAAACCAGGTGCAAACCTCGGTGGTGATCGTGAAGCCGGGCGGAACCGGCAGCCCGAGATTGCTCATCTCGGCGAGGCCGGCACCCTTGCCGCCGAGCAGGTCGCGCATCTCGGCGCGGCCTTCGGCCGCGCCGCCACCAAAGCAGTAGACCCATTTTGCCATGCGCCGCTCACCCTTCGATTTGCGAAAAGTCGGCAACCCGGTTCATCGTCGCGCGGATCACCGACAACAACCGCAGCCGATTCTCGCGCAATTTCGGTTCTTTGCTATTAACGGTGACCTTGTCGAAAAATTCATCGACCGGCTGCCGCAGCCGGGCCAGCTCGGTCATGACCTTTTCGAACCGTTCGTCGCGGAGCAGCGGTTCGACCCTGTCCCTCATTTCGCCAAGACTTTTGGCCAGCATTTTTTCCTCGGGCGCTGCCAACGCCTGCGGGTCGAACGGACCACCATAACGCGCCCCGTCCCGCTTCTCCTCGATGGTGACGATGTTCGCCGCGCGTCGATAGGCGATCAAAAGATTGGCGCCATCCGCCGAACCCACGAAGTCGCGCAGCGCCTCGACGCGGGCCAACAGGCGAACAAGATCATCCTCGGTCCCGCCGACCTGCCGGAAAGCCGCCGAGATCAGGTCATGGCGCAGGCCCTGTTCTCGCAAATGCACCTTCAGGCGGTCGATGACGAACTCCAGGACCTCGGTGCCGCGATCGTGAATGTCCGTTCTCGGCGGGTGTGTCATCCAGGCGCTGCGAAAAACCCCCTCTTTAAGACGAAGCCGCAACTTGTTTTCGAGGATGAGGCGAATGAGGCCGAGTGCGGCGCGGCGCAGCGCGAATGGATCCCGTGATCCCGTCGGCTTCTCGCCGATCGCGAACAGGGAGACGAGAGTATCGATCTTGTCAGCGAGCGCGACCTCGACACTCTCGCCGGCCGTCGGACAGGCGTCGCTGGGACCGAGCGGCCGATAATGCTCGGCAATCGCATCTGCGACCGCCAGCGCTTCGCCGTCCTGCAGCGCGTAATATCTCCCCATGATGCCCTGTAATTCCGGGAATTCGCCGACCATCCCCGTCGACAGATCTGCCTTCGCCAGCTTCGCGGCTCGCAAAGCGCGTTCTCGAGCGGCGTCATCGGCGGGATGGAGATACCGAACGATCAGCTCCATTCGCCTGGCCTTTTCGAACATGCTGCCGAGCCTGTCGTGATAGACGCGCGCCTTCAGGGCTTCGACGCGGTCCGCAAGCCGCAACTTGCGGTCCTGATCCCAGAAAAAGCGGGCATCGGCGAGCCGTGCACGCAGCACCCGCTCGTTGCCGGCGACGATCGCCTTGCCGCCGTCGTCGGCCGCGTTGTTGGCGACGAACAGGAAGTGCGGCGCGGCCGACCCATCCGGATCGACGCAGGAAAAATATTTCTGATGGGTCCGCATCGCCGTTGCAAGCACCTCAGGCGGCAGGCGCATGAAATCGGCATCGATCGCACCGGCCAGCACGACCGGAAACTCGACCAAACCGGTGACCTCGTCGAGGAGCGGCGGATCGGGTTTGACCGCGACGCCCAAGGCTGCCGCCCGCCGGTCGAGATCGGCCCGGATCGTCTCCCGCCGGCGCGCCTGATCGATCATCACATGGGCCTGTTGCAGCTTTTCGAGGTAGTCCTCCGCATTCGCCGCGCAAATCTCGCCCGGCGACAGAAAGCGATGGCCGCGGGTTCGGCGCCCGACCGGCACGCCGTCGGTGACCAGCGGCACGACCTCGCCGTCGAACAGGCACACCACGGAGGTCAGCGGGCGCACCCAGCGCAGCGGCGAACCGGGCCACCGCATCGATTTCGGCCAAGGCAGTTCGCCGATCGCGGTGCGAACCAGTTCGGGTAGCACCGCGAGTGTTGACCGGCCCGCCCTTCGCAAGACGGCGAAATAAAATTCGCCGCGGCCGGTGTCTCGGATCTCACAATCGGCAATCGAGGAGAGCCCCGCCGATCGGAGAAATCCGTCGATCGCCTGCGGCGGCGCGCCAACTCGCGGGCCGCGCCGTTCTTCGCTCCGATCGGGCTGCGCTGTCGGGATCCCATCGGCGATCACCGCTAGCCGACGCGGTGTCACGTAACCGCGGATGGCCTTTACCGGAAGATCGGCGGCAGAGAGCTTGTCGCCGACGAGCTGGATCAGATCCTCGATCGCACGCTGCTGCATCCGCGCCGGAATCTCCTCGGACAGGAGTTCGAGCAGCAACTCGCCGCTGGGGAGCTTTTTTGTGGACGAATGAACGATTTCGTCGGCTGAATTCATCGTGCGGCCTCAGCAATCGGTGCGACGTCGCCGCTTCGTCGTCTCGGCCAAAGCGATCGAGAAACAGCCGCGATTGATGACGTCCTGGCGACAGCCGGGGCCGATGGCCGAAATGGATGCCGGCTTTCGCCGGTATGACACAAAAAAGTCGACTTTCTCCCGAGGAGCATGAGCAGAGCAGGCGAAAACGGCGTCACGAGTTGCGGCCGGCGAGCCAGGTTTCGCAGCAGCCTTTGGCCAGCGCCCGCACACGCAGGATATAGGCGGCGCGCTCAGTGACGCTGATCGCGCCGCGGGCCTCGAGCAGGTTGAACAGATGGCTCGCCTTCAGGCACTGGTCATAGGCCGGCAACGCCAGCCCGCGGTCGAGGACGGCACGGCACTCCTGCTCGGCATCGGCGAAATGTCCGATCAATCGCGCCGTGTCGGCGATCTCGAAATTGTAGGCCGAGAATTCCCGTTCGGCGCGTCTGAACACGTTGCCGTAGGTGATGCGCGCCGGGCCCGGCGCGCCGTTGTAGTCGAGGTCGAATGCGTTCTCGACACCTTCGACATACATCGCGAGCCGTTCGAGGCCATAAGTCAGCTCGGTCGAAACCGGGTCGCACTCGATGCCGCCGACCTGCTGAAAATAGGTGAACTGGCTGACTTCCATGCCGTCGAGCCAGACCTCCCAGCCGAGGCCCCAGGCGCCCAAGGTCGGGCTCTCCCAATCGTCCTCGACAAAGCGGATGTCGTGCCGCGCCGCGTCGATACCGATCGCCGCGAGGCTCGCCAGATAGAGCTCCTGGCTATCGGCCGGCGCCGGCTTCAGGATTACCTGCAATTGGTAATGCTGCTGCAGGCGATTGGGGTTGTCACTGTAACGCCCGTCCGTCGGGCGCCGCGACGGTTGCACATAGGCGGCCCGCCACGGCTCGCCGCCGAGGGCACGCAACGCGGTCGCCGGGTGAAAGGTGCCGGCGCCAACCTCGACGTCATAGGGCTGAAGGATCACGCAACCATATTTCGCCCAATAGCTCTGCAGCTCGAAGACCAGCGATTGGAAGCTCAACTTCGGCCTCGGCGTCGAGTTCGAGCCGGTCAGCGCGGCAGCGGACAGTCGCGACGGCCGCAGCGCCGCGATCCGTCGGCGACATAGGCGCCGCAGATCCGGCACGCCGTCAGGTTTTCGGTGTCGATTGCCCGGCGAGGCGCGGCGCGGTGCCGCGGCAAATCACTTCTCCCCTGGTTGAACCAGCGTAGGCAGGACCAGACCGCGGCGAATACGAGAACAAGCACGACGAGCTTTGGAAACCCCATGGCGCGACATTTACCGACGGGCGCGAAGTCCGGTCAAGAAACGGGGGGCGGGGTCACAGCCCGAACCGCGACCACAAGAGCCGTGCTTCGAGCCCGTCGACGAATTCCCCGATCGACGCGGCCGGCTCGGTTCCCGCAACCGGCAGCAACCGCCGGAGCATAGGCCGGCGTTCGACCGCGATCGGCCGGAAAACGACCCTGTCGCCGTAGCGCGTCCGCATGACTTCGTGCAGTTCGCCGATGCCGTCGATGAGGCCGCGATCAAGCGCCATCCGCCCGGTAAAAACATCGCCCTCAAACAGCGTTTCGTCGTCAGCCGCTATCTTCCCGGCACGCCGGCGGCGGACCTGTTCCTTGAAGGCATGATGGATGTCCTGCTGCAGCCCGGCGAGCCGCGCGGCATCGGCTGGATCCTCGGGCAGGAACGGGTCGAGCAGCGATTTGTTCGAACCCGCGGTGTGTAGGCGACGCTCGATGCCGAGCCGTTCGATCAGCTGTGGAAAGCCGAAGCTCGCGCTGATCACGCCGATCGAGCCGAATATCGAGGTTTCTTCGCCAAAGATCTCGTCGCCGGCGAGGGCCAGCCAGTACCCTCCCGAGGCAGCGACGTCTTCGGCAAAGGCAATCACCGGGACGTGCTTCTCGGCGGCAAGTTGGCGGATGCGGCGGCAGATCAAGGCCGACTGCGCCGCCGAACCGCCCGGTGAATTGATTACGATGGCGACTGCGACCAGGCCCGGAACACGAAAGGCGCGGTCGATTGCCGCGGCGTGACCGCCGAGCGAAATCGCGCCGCGTCGCAGCCGGGGCATGATGACGCCCTCGAACCGCAAGACCGATATGACGGGTCCGCGGCGCCACCATCTTCTGATATCGATGCGATCGCGGATGCTCATGCCGTTTCAAGATGGGGAGGCGAGCCTGCCAAGGCTAGCCAAACGGCTGCCGCAGGGGTCAGAGATCGAGCCCCCTACCCTCCCGCAGCACCGCTTCTGCAGCCGCCGTGAGCCGCCCGTCCGGCTCGTGTAGGACGAGCCCGGGCGCCAATCGGGCGGGGGCGGCAATCTGCTTGCGCGCCCGCAGCAAAATGCGGATCGCGGGTTTTCCCTGACCCGGCCACAATGGGTAGAAGACGACCTCGCCGGCGCGGCCGGCGATCTGGCCAAGCAACGCATCGATCCGATCGGCTCGGTGGATGAAGGTGACGCTGCCTTTCGGACGCACCATTGCCAGCGCAAAGCGCACCCATGCGGCGAGGTCCGCTTCGCCTTCGATCGTGGCCTCGGCCTTGTCCGGCAGTGTCGCTGCGGTCACGCGGCCCGCTTCGAGATGGGGCGGGTTCGCCATCACGTGGTCGAAGGCGCCGGGCGACAGCCGCGGCGGTGCGTGCAGCAGATCGCCGATCATCGCCGAGACGCGGTTCTCCATGCTGTTCAGGATCGCGTTGTCGCCGGCGAGCCGGACCAGTTCGCGCCGCATTTCGAGACCGACGATGCGCGAATGCGGCACCCGTGCCGCCAGGCACAGCATTGCGGCACCGGCGCCGCAGCCGACATCGAGGATCGTCTGATGCGGTTCGGCCGGCACCGAGGCCGCGAGGAACACCGGATCGATCGCCACCCGGTAGCCGGAAGCCGGTTGCCGCAGGCGAACCCGGCCGCCGAGCAGCCGATCCTCGGTGAATGCGGGCGCCGCTTCGCTCATATGGCGTCTCCGGCAGTGGCGATCAGCGCACAAGCCCGCAGATAATTGCCTTCGGCCACCATGAGGCGGCGTTGGATGGCACCGATGCTGCCTTCGACAATGCTCGTATGCTGGTCAAGGACCAGCGTCTCGATGCCGGCGTCGGCGAGCATCGCCTCCGCCCAGGACAGGCGGACGAGATCGTTCGTTCGCAACAGCTCCTTCATGTCGTCGACGAATACCGAGGTTCGATGACGGGGGCGGCGCGGACCGCGGCCTGCGCCGGGGCAAGCTCTTGACCGCTTGCCCGGCCATTCTATGCTCGCACCGGTTCCGGCGCGTCAAGCCAATCGGGCGACCGGCGCGGTATCGGCAGGAGAAATGAGTGACCTCGGAGGCGGGCGTCGATCGCGTGGGCGCGGACCGAAAACCGTCGCTCGACCCGCTTTCCCGGCTGCTCAAGGCCGATCTCGATCTGGTCAACCAGCTGATCCTTCATCGCATGCAGAGTTCGGTGGCGCTGATCCCGCAGCTCGCGGGGCATATCGTTGCCGGCGGCGGCAAACGGCTACGTCCAATGCTGACCCTCGGCGCCGCACGGCTGTGCGGCTATAGCGGCGATCGCCACATCGCCCTCGCCGCCGCGGTGGAGTTCATTCACACGGCGACCCTGTTGCACGACGACGTCGTCGATGCCAGCGACTTGCGCCGTGGCCGAGACACGGCGAACGCGCTCTGGGGCAACAAGCCTGCGGTCCTCGTCGGCGATTTTCTGTTCAGTCGCGCCTTTGAGCTGATGGTCGACGACGGCTCGTTGCGCATCCTCGAAATTCTGTCACGCGCCTCTTCGGTGATCGCCGCAGGTGAAGTCTTGCAGCTGATGACAAGGAACGACATGCAGACGACCGTCGACACCTATCTCGAGATCATCGAGGCGAAGACGGCCGAGCTGTTTGCCGCTGCTAGCCGGATCGGCGCGGTCATGGCCGAGCGTCCGCGGTCGGAGGAAGAGGCGCTCGACCGCTTCGGCCGCAATCTCGGCATCGCCTTTCAGATGGCCGACGACGTGCTCGATTTCTCGGCGCGGCAAAGCGATCTCGGCAAGTCTATCGGCGACGATTTCCGTGACGGAAAGATCACGCTGCCGATCCTCGTCGCCTTCGCCCGCGGCGACGAAAAAGAGCGCAAGTTCTGGCGGCGCACCATTGAAGACATGAACCAGGGTCCAGACGATCTCAACCGCGCGACCCGCTTGATCGAGCGCCGCGGCGGCCTGAGCGAGACGCTGTCCCGCGCCCGGGACTATGCCGGAGCGGCGATCGAAGCGCTCTCGACATTCGACGACGGCGAGGCCCGGCGAGCGCTGACCGAGGCCGCGGCGTTCGTGACCGAACGCGATTCGTGACCGGTCGCCGCGGGATTATCAGCTGTTGCAAGCCGGCGAGCGCGGCGCTATAGACGGCGCCCGATCGGCGGAGTGTAGCTCAGCCTGGTAGAGCACTGCTTTCGGGAGGCAGGGGCCGGAGGTTCAAATCCTCTCACTCCGACCATGATCTCAAATGCTTAGAGATATGGCTGCGATTACCGTCGATCCCTAGCAACCAGATCGCAACCAACGGTCAGCAATTCGCGCCCGCCGCAGAGGAATCGGTCGACATCACGCGGCAACCGATGTTCGGCCCTTGGCCGCCCGACACATTCCCGAACCGCCCGCCCCCCTCAGCCTGGGCGCCTCGAGCGTCCTTGCAGCTTCTTCCTGCCGCTGATCACGTCGCGAGCACCAGTCACGACCGTCTGCGCATATCTTCGAGAGATGACTCAGCCTTCTAGCCGCGGTTATAATGGATATAGTGTAGGGAGGGCCGGGATGATGGGCCGCCCGAGACGGCCTCTCATAGGTCGCTCACCGCGCGCAGAACGCGCAATGACGGTGAGATCGAATTTTGGCACGAGGGACGAGTACATCGTTACCGCGCATGCGAAAGGGTTGATTCCGCGTACGTTGCCGAGAATTCATCTGGTCGGCGCCATGCGGGCAGTCGGACTGGGCGGGGCCGATTTTCTGCCACGCGGACGAAAAACACGCGGGTTACTGGCCTATCTGTGTCTCGCGCGAGGCGAGCGCGTGTCGCGAAATCGTCTCGGCGGCCTGTTATGGGATCGATCGGCGGAAGCGCAGGCCCGGACGAGCCTGCGCCAGTCGCTTTCGGAGCTGAACAGCATCGTTAATCGCCACGTTCCCGGCTTCGTAGAGATCGGCCGCGACAGCGTCCGGATCGATGTCGGGAAATGCTGGGTCGATGCGCTCGCAATTTTCGGAGCGAGCGCTGACGCGACCACGGATACCGGCACTCTCGTCCAGCCTTATAGCGAACGGCTGCTCGAAGATCTCGACGGGATCACACCGTCCTTCGATCAATGGCTCGCGGCAGAGCGGACGCGTTTTGAGGATTGCGTGCGGAAAATTTTGGAGGCGGAACTCCATCGCTTGACCGAACAGAATGCGGCACCAGAGGTTCGCGCGGCGGCCGCACGTCGACTGGTCAACTTCGAGCCGACACACGAGGGCGCCGTGCGCAGCCTGATGAAGGCTTTTGCGCAATTGGGCGATCGCGCCCAGGCAATCCGCGAATTCGAGCGTTGTCGGCAGGTTCTGCGAAGCGTGCTCGACATGCCCCCGTCCAAGGAGACCACAGCCGTCTACGAAGCCGTACGGATCGAAGCCGTACGGATCGAATCGCCACAGGTGGTTTCCCCGGTGGTGTTCGAGGAACGTGCAGGGTTCGGGTCGAACGAGGCCCCGGAGGCGAGGTCGCTGGCGCGGCCTCCCTTTCGCTGGGCGATTAATCACCAAACTGACCATACCGTCGCTCCCGCTCACGACCCCGAACCCAGGCGTGAGCCCTCGATTGCCGTACTACCCCTTCGCAACCTCACAGGCGATCCGGCGCATAACTTCGTTGCCGAGGGGCTAGTCGAGGATTTGATTGAAGTATTGTCTCGTGTTCCGAACTTTTTCGTGATTTCTCGCCTATCGACATTGGCGTTCAGGAATCAGGATCGTCATCCGCAAGAGATCGGTAACGTATTGGGGGTTCGCTATGTTCTCTCGGGCAGCATGCGCGTCGTCGAGGATCGCTTACGTTTAACGATCGAGTTGACCGACACGCATCTCGGTGCCGCGCTTTGGTTCTCGAAACTTGATGAACGATTTGCCGACCTCTTCGAGATTCAGGACCGCCTGTCCGAGATGATCGTTCGAAAAGTCGCACCGTACCTGCACGCGGCTGAGATGAACCGGATCCGCACCAAGCGGCCGGACAGCCTCGAGGCCTACGACCTCTTTTTACGTGCCCAAGAGAATATGCACAATTCCTCCCGCACGATCTTCGAGATGTCACAAGCGTTATTCGACGCCGTGATCGCGAAGGATCCGCACTACGCGGCTGCTCTTGCTTGGCGAGCTTACTGGCATGTGCTGCGCGTCGGACAGGGATGGTCGCCCGACCCGGCGGATGACGCGACGCAGGCCGACCACTTTGCGCGGTCGGCAATCGAATGCAACAGCATGGAACCTATGGCGCTCGCCGTTCACGGCCACGTCGCGTCCTATCTATACAAGGATTTCGATCTCGCGTTCCGCCGTTTCGACACGGCATTACGCATCAACGCGAATGCTGCGCCGGCATGGCTGTGGAGCGCCGCCGCACATGCCTGGATGGGCGATGGTGCCCAGGCCGTCGAGGAAATCAACAGGGCGATGGCTCTATCGCCTTACGACCCGCTGATGTACGCCTATAGCGGGAATGCAGCGATCGCTTATCTCGCGAACGGCCAATACGAGCGGGCGATAGAATGCGCTCTGCGTTCGTTGCGGGAGAACCGGACCTACACATCGGCCTATCGGCTGCTTGTAATATCGCTCGTACTGGGCGGCCGGGAGGATGAGGCCCGCGCGTCCGCTCGGCGGCTACTCGACCTCGAGCCGGGTTTAACCGTGTCAGGGTTCCGGCGGCGGTACCCCGGCAGCGCCAGCCCGCACGCCGATCTGTTTTGCGATGCTCTGGCGCGCGCCGGGATCCCGCTTTCCAGGCAGAATGGTACCAAAAAGACTTGCGAATAATCCGGCTGTCAATGCTAGGGCCTGTCGTCGATTGAGCCAGATAGTAACGGCGGCGAGGTGGACGGCGGCGAGGAAATCGCGCGGTCTTGTCATAGCGTGTAGCGATGGCGCGGAACTGTTTGAGTTTACAGAAGAAATTCTCGATGAGGTGGCGCGCCCGGTAGAGGGCCGCGTCGAACTGGCAGGGCGATGTTCGGTTTTTCTTGGGCGGGATCACGGCGGATTTTCCAGAGCTTGCCAATGGCCGACGGACACGCTCGTCGGCGTCGTAGGCCTTGTCGGCGATCAAGACATTGCTGGCCATTTGCGGCAGCAGGGCATCGGCACCGACGAGGTCATGGATCTGTCCTTGGGTAAGCAGGAAGCGCTGCGGATTGCCGAGCCCGTCGACGAGAGCGTGGATCTTGGTGCTCAATCCGCCCTTGCTGCGACCGATCGCCTGATCATCATCTTTTTTGGGTGCGCCGGCGCTATGCTGGTGGGCCCGCGCGATGGTGCTATCGATCATCGCATATTCGTTGTCCGCATCGCTGGCCAAGTGCTGAAACACTTGCTGCCATCTGCCCTTCTCGGCCCAGCGGCTGAACCGCCGATGCGTGTTCTTCCAGCCGCCGAAATCCTCCGGCAGGTCGCGCCAGGGAATGCCGGCGCGGCACCGAAAGAGAACCGCCTCGACGAATCGGCGATTATCGCGAGCGGTGACGGCGGCATCGCCGGGTTTCCCTGGCAGCAGGTGCTTGATTCGCTCCCATTGGTCATCGCGAAGTGCATATCGGTTCATGGGTCAGCCTTGTTCCAAGCTGACTCTTCATGAATCACACAAATTGCCGCGAAATTCAACTCTTTTTACTGTAACTCCCGAACTTTGACTCGTTTTACGTGTAGACCTCACAGTAATTGCCGACAGGCCCCAGTTCGGGGACGCAGGGTCCTCTTGTTTTGATGCCCATTGAGGTCGCCGGAGCCAAGGCAAAAACTGGTGCAACGCCTGATGGGCGAACCCCATGTCGCGGAACGACCGGGTCCGAGAAGACGTTTACCGCGCCCGGTGATCGAAATGATCGGCTCTCCGCTCGTAACTGGCTGCGAGGTGTAATAGCTCCCTGCGTGCGCCCGCCAATCGACACTGGCGAGCCAGGTCGCGAAGGCCGCGCGCCATTTCTCGATAGTGTTCGCCGTCAGAGGGTGGGACACTATCCCCTTCGCTGTCCTGCGAGAGATCTCGATCGGTCATGAACCCTCGCTGGCGAAAGACGGCATTAGGAGTTCGCTCAAGGGCGTAGCCTCAATCGGCAGTGTTACCGGCGCCGAAGGGGCAGTCGTGCACCACGAGAGGCGCGATATTGCTGAATGCGCGTAGCGCGCAAACCGGCGAGACCGTGGATCTCAAACGCGCGTACCCAGGAAAGGAACTCTTCTTCAGAGAGCTGGTAGACACGGCAGGCGTCCTCGATTGTCATGCCGCCGCCACGGACCGCAACCACCACAGCGGCCTTGCGACGGACAACCCATCTCTCAGTGTTCGGAGGAGGCAGCAATTCCGCGAGCGGGGTCCCGCTCTGCGAATCAGCGGATGGCGGTTTCATCGCGCGGCGAAATTGAAAGATTGCCGCATTTCACGAGCCCTCCTTGTTCCCGCCAGCTCGGGCGTTTCAAGCTGGCCCATATTTCACGAAATTTTCACGGTTCACGGCGGGTTTGTCACCAAGTTTTTCTTTTTTTCGAACGGGGGTCTATCGCAATCCCCGTTGTAAACCCCTGTCGTTCATGGCTTTTAGGCCTGCAGAAAAACATGCAGAGGTAAGTCGTTACCGGCCGGCCGAGCGATTTGGCGGTGTGAGATTTGCGGCCTCGATTGCAGGAATCTCGAAAACCGACACGCCGTTTAAGCAAGCGTTATGCCAAGTTGGGCGTGGTCATCGGCCAAACGTGGTGAATTAACGTATTTTTCACGCCGAGTGCGAAATTTTTTCGCGATTTGTTCTTGCGTCCTCTGTAAATTTCACATCGTCAAAGGGGCAATCTTGCCTCCAGTCGAGGAGAGACGAAGATGAATTTCACTGGACGGTTAACTCGCGGCTCAATCACGGTGTCCTTCCCGGCGCTGCGGCCGCCTAAGCCCGAGATCGCCGACCGCGGCACCGTACGGCTCGGCAGCGGCTGCATCACCGCCGGCTTCCCGGCGCTGCGGCAACCCAAGCCGGAGATCGCCGACCGCGGTGCCGTGCGGCTCGGCAGCGGCTGCATCACCGCCGGCTTCCCGGCGCTGCGGCAACCCAAGCCGGAGATCGCCGACCGCGGTGCCGTGCGGCTCGGCAGCGGCTGCATCACCGCCGGCTTCCCGGCGCTGCGGCCGCCCAAGCCCGAGATCGCCGACCGCGGTGCCGTGCGGCTCGGCAGCGGCTGCATCACCGCCGGCTTCCCGGCGCTGCGGCCGCCCAAGCCCGAGATCGCCGACCGCGGCACTGTGCGGCTCGGCAGCGGCTGCATCACCGCCGACTTTCCGGCGCTGCGGCAACCCAAGCCCGAGATCGCCGACCGTGGTGCCGTGCAACTCGGCAGCGGCTGCATCACCGCCGACTTTCCGGCGCTGCGGCAACCCAAGCCCGAGATCGCCGACCGTGGTGCCGTGCGACTCGGCAGCGGCTGCATCACCGCCGGCTTCCCGGCGCTGCGGCCGCCCAAGCCCGAGATCGCCGACCGCGGCACTGTGCGGCTCGGCAGCGGCTGCATCACCGCCGGCTTCCCGTTCGGTCGTTAGCGCCGTCAATCACCGCCAGGAACCGGAGCGCCAGGGATGGCCAAAGAAGCTGAATCAATCATCTGCAGATTTTATCGCCTCATTCCAAACGCTCCGGTACCGCGACGGGCCGATCGCTCGGCCGATGGCATGCTTCCCACCCGGGGCTATCGCTATTGCGAAGCCCTCGCCTCAGCTTCGGCGTTAGGGTGGTACGTCTACCCGCCGCTGAATTTCAGCTTGGTGTGGGACGGTGTTGAGATCGCCTGGACTTATGAAGGCGCAGAGGATTGGTACCCGTTGCGCGGAGCTCAGTTTCCCGGGTTCCGCGAGCTCTTCGAAAAGACGGCACCTGATCCGGTGAAGGCTCTGGCTCCCCCTTTTCTGGTCGTCGCGCGCGAGCCCGGCGTCGTGCAGATCTGGAGCGGTTACTTGGCGCGAACCGCGCCGGGTTGGGCATTATTGTCCCGGGGTCCCGCCAACATCCCGCGAAACCAGGGTTACGAGCATTTCGAAGGCATCATAGAATCGGAGACTTGGTTTGGGCCGCTCTTCACCAACATCCGACTCACCCGAACGAATTCGCCGGTCGAGTTCCACGTCCGCTACCCGCTATTCCAGGTACAGCCGCTGCTGCGCCAATGTTATAGCGAGGTTTCTTTCGAGGTCGTCGGTTTAGCGGAATTGAGTGCGGACGATTGGCGACGCTTCGAGGCGACGATGACACCCAACACCGATCAGGCGCGGATGCTGGGACATTACGCCGCCGGTACACGACGGCGAAGCCGCAAGTCATGAAGGCAATTTGCGAGTAGCAGCGACGATTCCGGCCACCACGATGCCGGTCCCCAGCAATGCGATCGGCCTGACTCTCTCTGCGAGGATCGCCCACCCGAGCAGGGTTGCCCATACTGGCTGGAGATAGGCGACGAGGGCAGCCGGCACCGATGGTGCTCTTGCCAACAAGCGCAGATAGAGGACTGTCGGCACTGCCGAGCAAATCACGCCGACGATCGTCAGCAATAGCCACGCTGCCGCCGGCTGGTTCCAATCTCCTCGAGGTTCGAATAGAAGGGAGATTATTGCAGCAACGATCGCGCCGCAGGCTTGCTGGCCACAAGCCAACCCGACAGGGTTTGTCGAAGCGACAAAACGGCCGTAAACAGTACCGCATGCATAGGATAATGCCGCTAGAAGCATCGCGAGTATGCCGAGCAGGGATCCATGACTGCCAAAGACCGCGACCGGCCCGACGATCAACAGGATACCCGTCATCCCGGTGATAATCCCGGTGAATTGCCGCAGCTGGAACGGTTCTTCGACAAAGGCAAAATGCGCCAGCAGCACGACCATTAACGGAACAGATGCCTGCAGCATCGCGACCACAGCACTGTCGACACGACTGACTGCTATCGCGGTCAAAACGTTAGCCAGCCATCCATTGGTTGTCCCGAGCACGAGCATATGACGGAGGTTGTTTCGAGTAGGGGACCGCGGCGGACCGGGGTGGTTAGTCGGCATTCGGCTCCGCAATGCCAGCCAAGCGAGCAGGGCTGCCATGGCGATGAAGCCGCGCGACGCCGCGAACGTGAAAGGATGCATCGATTCGGTGATAAGTTTCACCAGAACGAAGCTGCTTCCCCATGTTCCCGAGATGACGATCAGGTTCAGCCACAGCGTAGAAAGTGATATGTCTCCCATGTGCCTACCGCATAAACCTCGCTCGGTTGGCTGTGGATCGCCTTCCTGGCCTGCCGTCTCTCTGCACGCCACTGCTGTGCCGGCATTGAGGTTGAAATGTAGAATATACGCGGCTTGAGTAAAACACTGATTTCCGGAAATTCTCGCGCGAGTACCGCACGCAATGGGTGATGCGCGCGCGGCGAAAAGCCCTGATACTCGTTCTGATCGCGCTGCGATCGGCGCTGCCGTTGCTGCGATGGCCGATCGTAATGACCACATGCTTCCTTTCGGCGCTCGGGGTGGTCTGGTTCATCGTCCTTCAGCTGCACTCTGACCCGGAGAATAACTCTTTGCATCGGTGGTGACAGAGCCGGCGGCTCGATACAGAGCCACCTATCGCAGCCCTTGCGGCAGGATTGAGCTTCCTGCATGGACAGTCGCCAGAGAACGGTCAGCAGCGGTCCCCTCCCGCCCGTCGTCGGAACCTTCTTTTAGTTGCTTTCGGGGGTCGGAGGTTGGAATCCTCTCACTCCGACCATTGCTTCCAATAATATTAGACTAAAAACTGCATCGCTGTCATAGTCCGCAAGCACAGCAGGCAAGTGACGCCGAGCGTGGTTCGGGCCGAGTTGTGGTGTCGGTTGGTATGCTTTGACCCGTACTCCGACGGATGCCACCTGGCGCAACGCGGCGATATGAGGGGCAGCGTACCCCCGTCACCCGCGTGCCAGTCGGGAACGGGGGTCTGGGCCCCAAAGATCAGCGCGGAATCGGGCTCGGCCGCTCATTACGCATTTTCGGCAATTTTTCTGACGATTCGTGCGTGGCTTCATGGTTAACGGCCGGTGGCTGTGCCAACGCGGATGGAAGAAACAGATTGATACGGCTGCGCCTATTGCGGGCGACCGCGTATCAACTCGATCGCCGACATCGGCGGGCGCTGCTGACGGCCGCCGCGATGAGCGTCCTTGGTGGGTTCCGCGTTATCAAGTAAGGCTGGTTGTGAAAACGATCGCATGGTCGGCAGTCTCGCGCAGCCACGCTATCCTGATATCGACGCCGCGGAAGGCGCGTTGCGAAGCGCTCTCGCCAGTCTGCACAACGCCGAGCGATTGATCAACCGGGCCATCGGTCAACTCGAAATCGCCAAGCAATTCGCCGCCGCGCACGGCTACTGAGCATGCGGCGTCAATGTTTTGCAGAGTTCGTTCGCGGGATGATCCGTGGCTGTGAGCCTTCCGCCGGTTGTGGGCGTCTTCCCAGATCGGTCGTCCCCGCACTCCTCGCGCAAAATCGCGGGATAATATACTCGAATGGTGGCCCCGACACCGGGGGTTCGCCCAACTCAACGCCCTGATCGACATCGCCGACCCGTCCATCAAACCCGCCTCCGCCTCGACCGGTCAGCAAAACACCAAGCCGTTGATATAGCTTAATTCTGATCGCCAGACTGCGGAAATAGGGCTAGATGTTCGTGAGGCGAACGGACTCACTGAGATTGGATGGGGGAGTTTATACATCTGCCAAGGATTCGCCAGCCTTGCAGTTGGGTGGCTATAGGTAGGCGAGCGGGCCAAGTGGAGTAGGGAATTTCGACCGCAGCTCCAACGGCCGCAATGAGCTTCTTGATTGGCTCAGGTTTCTCGAATTTCGCGCCTCTAAATCACGCCCGCGCTGCGCGGATCGCGCGCCACAGCCGCTCCGGCGTCGCCGGCATCGCGATATCGGTGACGCCGAGCGGCTTCAAAGCGTCGGCGAGCGCATTGCCGACCGCCGGTAGGGCACCGACATTGCCGGCTTCGCCGGCACCCTTAACGCCGAGCGGGTTGGTCTTGGTGGGCACCGGGTGGCTCTCGCAGTCGATCGAGGACAGGACGTCGGCACGCGGCATCGCGTAATCCATGAACGATCCGGTCAAAAGCTGACCCGAGCCCGGGTCGAAGCGGATGTCTTCCAGCAGCACCTGGCCAACGCCTTGCGCGATGCCGCCGCAGATCTGGCCTTCGAGCAGCAGCGGGTTCAGGACTGTGCCGACGTCGTCGACGACACTATAGCGCAGGATCTCGACGGCGCCGGTCTCGGCGTCGATCTCGAGCTCGCAGATATGGCAGCCGTTCGGGAAGTTCTGCTCCCGACAGCTGAAGGTGGCGCCGGCGATCAGGCCGAGGTCCATGCCGGCCGGCAGGCTCTCCGGGTTCAGCGATTCCCTGGCGATCTCGCCGACAGTCAGGTTGCGGTTCGAGCGCGGCGCCGAGAACAGGCCGTCCTCGAAGCGGACCTCGCCGGGATCAGCGCCAAGCATGCGGGCGGCAATCGTCTTCGCCTTGGCAACGATCCTCTCGGTCGCGAGATGCACCGCCGAGCCGCCGAGTGTCGCCGAACGCGAGCCGCCGGTGCCCTCGCCGATCGCCACCTTTTCGGTGTCGCCCTGCACGTAATGCACCTGGCCGGGGTGGATGCCGAGCCGATCGCACATGAGCTGCTTGTAGACGGTCTCGTGACCCTGGCCCTGGGTGATCGAGCCCGACAGGAGGGTCACCGTGCCGCTGCGGTCGAAGCGGATTTCGGCGGCCTCGAAGCCGCCCGCCGCAGCGCGCTCAATCGTGTTGGCGACCCCGAAACCGCGCAGCTTGCCGCGGCGGCGCGCCTCGCGGCGGCGCTGTTCGAAGCCGGCGGCGTCGGCCCGTTCGAGCGCCAAGTCGAGGCACTTCTCGAACTCGCCGCAATCGTAGGTGAAGGTCAGACCCGATTTGAACGGCATCGCCTCGGGTGGGATCGTATTGCGCCGGCGCAGTTCGATCGGGTCGAAGCCGAGCTCGGCGGCCGCTTCGTCGGCCATCCGCTCGATCACATAGCCGGCCTCGGGCCGGCCGTTGCCGCGATAGGCCCGCATCGGGTTGGTGTGGGTGTAGACGGCGGTCACGTCGGCATGCACCGACGGGGTCCGGTAGACCCCGGCCAAGGTTCCGAGATTGTTGACAAAGGCGTTCGAGCCGGCCTGTGGATAGGCGCCGACGGCGGCGATCGTCCTGACCCGCAGTCCCAAAAAATGGCCGTCGCGGTCGAGCGCCAGCTCGGCCTCGGTGACGTTGTCGCGCGCCTGAGCGTCGCCGAGAAAGGCTTCGGAGCGCGTGCTCGTCCACTTGACCGGCCGCCCGGTCAGTTTCGAGGCGAGCAAGACCAGCGCCACCTCGTTGTAGATCGCCGATTTCATGCCAAAGCTGCCGCCGATGTCGCCGGCGACGACGCGCACCCGGCTCTCCGGCACCTTGAGGATGTGCGACAGTTCCCCGCGATAGGCGTGGGTGCGCTGCAACGTCGTGTAGATCGTAAAGCGGCCCTCGGCGGCGTTGTAGTCGCCGATCGCACCGCGCGGCTCCATCGTCGCGGCCGTCACCCGATTGATCACGAATTTGCGCTTGACGACGTGCGCGGCACCTGCAAAGGCAGCGTCGGTTGCCGCCTTGTCGCCTTCGAGATAGACAAATGAGACATTGTCCGGGCATTCATCCCAAACCCGCGGCGTGCCCGGCTTTGTCGCCTCCTCAGTCGAGACGACGGCGGCCAGCGGCTCGTAATCGACCGCGATCAGCTCGGCAGCATCCGCCGCCTGATCGCGGGTCTCTGCGACAACAAAAGCGACGTAATCGCCGACCCAGCGCACCCGGTCTCGGACCAGCGCCGGGTAGCGCGGCCGATAGGCGGGGGAGCCGTCGCGCCGCCGGTTTCCCCCGGCGCTCGGCAGATCGCCCCAGCCGGAGGCCTGCCAATCGGCCCCGGTCAAAACCGCCAGCACGCCCGGTGCCGACTTTGCCCCGGCCGTGTCGATCTCTCGTATCCGGGCATGCGCATAGGGCGAGCGGAGCACTTGGCCATAGACCATGCGCGGCAGCACCATGTCGTCGACATAGCGGCCGCCGCCGCGCAACAGCCGCGGATCCTCGAAGCGCGGCACCGGCTGTCCGAGCGCGAATTCACCCATCCTTTGTTGCCTCCAGCCAGTCAGCGGCCAGTCGCCGCCCGCGACAGTATCTAGGCCATCCAGCCACCATCGACATTGTAGGCGGCGCCGGTCACATAGCTCGCGCGGTCCGAGGCGAGCCACACGACCATCTCGGCGATCTCTTCCGGGTTACCCATCCGCCGCGCCGGGGTCTGCGCCAGAATCGCCTCGGCGCGCTGCGCCATCGTCGGCGCGGTCATCGGGGTCCTGATATAGCCGGGGCAGACCGCATTGACTCGGATGCCGGCCTCGGCATATTCGACCGCCGCGGTCTTGGTCAGCCCGACGACGCCGTGCTTGGCGGCGACATAGGCGGACGAGGTCGGCAGTCCTGCGAGGCCGGCGATGGACGCGGTGTTGACGATGGCGCCGCCGCCTTGCGCCAACATTTGCGGAATCTCGTGCTTCATGCACAACCAGACGCCCTTTAGATTGACCGCGATCATCCGATCGAACGCTGCCTCGGACCACTCGGCGGTCTTCTGGCCGCTCGCTTCGACGTGCCAACCGGCGATACCGGCATTGTTAAAGGCGCAATCGAGCCGGCCATAGGCGGCGACCGCAGCGGCGACCATCGCCTTGACTGCGGCATCGCTAGCGACTTCACCGGTAAGCGCGATCGCCTGGCCGCCGGCGGCGTTAATTCGCGCCACGGTCTCCTGCGCCGCGGCCGCGACGATATCGGCGACCGCGACGCGCGCACCCTCGCGGGCGAAGGCAAGCGATGCGGCGCGCCCGATGCCGCCGCCCGCCCCGGTGATCAGCGCCGCTTTTCCGTCGAGCAAGCCCGCCATTTCCTCCTCCCCCGCTGCGTTTCGGGCGCACAGCATAGCGCAGCGAAGATCGCGGTTCCGACCAGAAATTATTCGCTAGCTCCGCTTGTCCGGACTTGTGCCGGGCATCCACGTCTTGTTGGGCCGTGACCGGCGCCCATTCATCACTCGTTGCGATGGGCGGCTGGGTCTGCATCATGACCAATCGGCGAACGAAACGCTTTACGTCGGAGCTACCGCCGATCTCGCTAGGCGAGTGTCGGAGCACGCCGACGATTTCGCAAAGCGCTACGGCCTAAAGCGCCTCGTCTATGTCGAGCAATACGATGCCATTCTTTCTGCAAAGCCACGTGAGTTGAACAGAAGGTCCGCGTAATCCACCGAGACAACCCCGACCGGGACAGCGCGGTTATTCGGCGGCGGCCTGCAGCTGCGGCGGCGGCGCGGCCAACAGAGCGGCGGCCTCGTTGGCGACCCGCGTCCCGGCGAAGAAGTCCGGGTTTTGCGTGCCCCACAACCGGACCGCATTGGCAAAGGTGAAGTCGCGGAAATCCTCGGCACCGATCAGCCCGTCCTCGACGAGTTCATAGGCTTCGGGGAGCGGCATCAGCATGTCGGGCACGTCGAAATGTCCGATGTCCGAGCTGAAGATCGCATTGATCCGGGCGCCGAACGGCATCGTCTTGCCGAATGCGGTCGCATTCATCCGGTCGTCGGCCTCGCAGCCGAAATAATAGGGCCTGGCGTAGAGGTCGATCCAATCTTGCTTCCTTTCGATCTTGCAGGCGAAATAGTCGTCGAGCGGGACGCCGCCGGTGAGGTCGTCTTCCTCGCGCGATGGCCAGCCGTCACGCCGGTCCAATTCGGCGACGATGTCGGCATAGCCATATTGCTCGACATAGCGGCGCAGCAGCGGCCGGTCGAGCTTCTTCGGGTCCATATAAGCGAGCCCCTTGGCACCGCGCCGCTCCCAATGCTCGATCAGGTCGCAGAACAGCTGGCAGCCCCAGCCGACACCGCCTTCGAGGAACGCAAAGCGCAGATCGGGGAAGCGCCGCGTCACGCCGCCGAGGAACAGGGCCTTGGCGACGGCATGGCCGGCCGCCGCGAAGTGGCCGATGTGGTTGAAGGTGAAATTCGACGGCGAGTTGCGCTCGCCATAGCTGCGACCGCCGGTATGAAAGGTTGGCGCGATTTTTAGCTCGCAGCATTTCTGCCAGACGAGGTCGTAGTCATGGTCGCTGTCGATGCCGAGCTGATCGAATCCACCGCCGAGGCGGGCGACGTCGGGATCGGATGCGTTCGCCCCGGGCAACGGCCGGCGGATGCCGCTGCCGAACATTCCGACCTTGGCGCCCAGTTCCTTGGTGACAAATTCGAGTTCCGCGATCGCCTCTTCCGGCGTGTGCATCGGGATCACCGCGGCCGGGGTCAGCCGATCTTCGAGGCGGCGGAAATAATCGGCTGTCACGATGTTGAAGCCGCGGATCACGGCGCGCCGCGTCTCGCCATCGGCGATGCGCGGGATGCCGAGCCCCGCCGTCGGATAGATGATGCCGAAATCGATGCCCAGCTCGTCGAGCCGATCATACAGCATCTTCGGCAGCATCGCCGTCGCCCGGTCGCGAGTGTTGGTCGACTGCCGCCCCCAATTGCCTTCCATCGCGACGCCGCGGGTCTTGCGCTCTTCAACACTGAGCGACAGCGAATCGGGAATGCGGCGCTGCTGCGCGAGAAAGCCGTCCGCCCCCTTGTCGCCGACCGCCTTGCGAATCTTCTCGGCGAAGACCGGCGCGTATTCGATCCAGTGCCCGTCGCCGTCGATGACCGGGTGTCCGAGCTTGGCGCGGATCTGTTCCGGGCTCGCATGAGCGCTCATTCTGTTCTCCTTGAAGCCGGCGGTGGCGCCGCCCGATGAGTGCGGCAAGACCCTAGGCGCCGCGCCGGCCCCTGTCAAACCGGCCGAACGCATGGCTGTTTCGTCCGAGGCGCCTCAGGCGCGGCAGCGTTCCGGCGCGGCGTCGCGCGGGATTTCTGCGGCGGCGGTCGGCGCCGCGCCCACCAGCGTGATCGGGTTCGGATCGCGCGTCGAGATGCCGTGCTCATCGAACGCGATCTTGACCAGCCGGTTGAAGGCGCGCCCAACCGTCCACTGCTGCAACGGCGAGGTGCGGATGCGCAGCAGCAGCGTCACCCAGAACTCGTCAAGGCTGTCGACCCCTTTGTAGTCGAACGGGTCGAGGATCAGCGGCCGCAGGTCCGCGTCGTCCATTAGCCGATCGCAGACCTCGCGCAAGATCGCGACGACGCGGTCGATATCTTCGCTATAGGAGATCGTGATCCGGGCGACGACATAGGCGAAGTCTTTGGTCAGGTTCTTGACCGTGGTCACCGAACTGAACGGCACCGTGTGCACGGTCCCCGCCTGATCGCGCAGGCTCAGGGTGCGGATCGTGATCGCCTCGACGACGCCCCTATGGCTGCTGCCGAGGTCGACGACATCGCCGACCGCCAGCTGGTCTTCAATCAGCATGAAGAGGCCGGTGATGATGTCCTTGACGAGCGTCTGGCTGCCAAAGCCGATCGCCACGCCGATAATACCGGCGCCGGCCAGCAGCGGCGCGATGTTGATGCCGACATGCGACAGGAGGGTCAACCCGACCAGGACGACGAATATGCAAAGGGCGGCGGTGCGCAGAAACGGCAGCAAGGTCGGCAGCCGGCTGCGCCGAGCCGCCGCGCCGGCGCCGATTTCGCTCAGATAGCGCTCGATCGCCGAGTCGAGGACTTCCCACATGACGAGCGCCGCGCCGAGAATGAGCCCGGTCGACAGCAATTGCATGGCGATGTCCTGGCCGAGGGCGCTGCCAAGCCAGGCAAAGACCGGAACATCCCAGGCCCGCAGAGCCGCGAGCCCGGCGAGGCCGTAAACCGCCGCGGCGGACAGCCCGCCGAGGATCGGCAGGTAGCGATTGGCGCGGCGCTCTAGAGTTGGAAACTTGGCCGCGACTTCCGATGAGACCGTAATACCGCGCCGGCGTCGATTGCCGATCGCATGCACGAGGAGCCGCGCGGCGAAAATGACGGCGAGGCTCAGGAGGCTGGCGCGCAGCACGTAGGCGAAGCCCCCGACAATATGCAGCGCATAGATCAGGTAGAGGCCGACGATGTACAGGATCGCTCCCAGATGCCAGATCTCGCCGATCGTGCGGCGGAGGCGTCCCCAGCCGGAACCGGGGGTGGGTTCGCCGGCCAGCCGCCGGGCGACGGCGGCACGGTTTTGCAAGACGAAGACGATCGCCAAGAAGGCCAGCGCCAGGCCGGCTCCCTTCAGCAGCACCGCATAGAGAGCGCCAGGGAGGCCGAGCCACCAGCCTGCCCTGGGTATCGCGTAGCCGTAGATCCCGGTAAGAACGAAGCGTCGGAGCCAGGTTTCAAGGTAGCTGCGGGTCGCGGCATCGACCGGCAGCAGCACCGTGCCGGCATCGGCAGGGACGAGGACAGCCCGCGCGACGCAAAGGACGAGCCGCGCCTCGACCGTGGCTTCGACCAGCACCGAAAGCATGACTTTGGCCGGCGTGAGACCATCGGGCATCAGCACGACGGCGCCATAGGCGGCGGCGCCGAAGACGGCAATCGGCAGCGCGTCGAGGGCGAATCCGACGAGCACGAACAAGGCGCGCAGCAGATAGCTGTCGCCGCGGCGCACCGGGAGTTGCCCCGGCGCCCGCGCCAAGAGGTAACGCAGGATCAATTCGGCGATCAGCGCCGGGCCGAAGACGAGGACGAAAGCGTAAGCCGCGCCGACCCAGTGTTGGCGCGCCGCGGGATCTGCAACCTGATCGCGGATCCAGCCGAAGAGGTATCCGGCGTCGAGGAGGACGCTGCCCCCCGCCACAACCTCCCTGGCGGCGGCATCGATCCGCTGCCACAACCCGCCGAACGGCGCGACCGCCGCCGGTTTCGCCGATTGCGCTGCCGCCTGCGACGGGGCGAGATCGGCGGCGCGTTGGGCGACGATCAGCGCCTGGAGCTCGGCAACGAGCCTGGCTCGCGCCGCCGGATCCCGCAGCTGGGCAACGAGCCGTTCGAGCTCGACCGAGGAGGGAGGCGCCGCCGGCGCCGCGGCCGGGGACGCGGCACCCGCTGAGGGCGGCCGGAGAGTGAGGCACAACAGCAGCAGCGCCAGGAGCCACCGGCCGGGTTGGATTCGCTGCAGGCGACGCATCACCCAGGTCAACGCCTCAGTCCGCGGCCCGCTCCCGCATCAGCTGTGCGACGCCGACGGCGTCGGCCTCGCCGCAGGCTTCGAGTGCCGCGACGATCCGCGGCCGGTCGGCCGCCGGCCGGTTCTGGCTGAGCTTGTACTTGCCCTCCACTCGGCTGACCGCGATGTCGAACCCGACAATCCCGTTCAACATCCCTTGCAGAAAGCGCTCAGGCAGATCCTGCATCCGCCACGGCTCCGGGCTGCCTGCCTCGTGCCGATCGGTCAGGCGGCGCACAAGCCCGCGCAGCCACTCCTTATCCTCGATGAGACGAACCCGGCCATAGACATGCACATCGGCGTAGTTCCAGGTCGGCACGGCCGGCCCGCCTTGATACCAGCTGGGCGAAACATAGGCGTGCGGCCCGGCGAAGATCGTCAAAACCTCGGCATCCTCGACAAGGTCGGCGATTTGCGGGTTGGGGCGCGCCAAATGCCCGAGCACATGCAACGACGACCCATCCTGCTCGACCAGAACCGGGATGTGGCTGGCGATCAGCCCGCTGCGACCGTGGCTGACGAGCAGCGCGAAGTCGTGGCGCTCAAGATGCGCCGCCAGCACCTCCGGGCGGGTTTCGGTGAAATGAGGGGGCAAATAAACCAAGAGGACCTCCCGCTTGCCGTGCCGAGACGGCGGCCGCCGTCTCAACCGATGTGGCGGCGCGCCAGCGCGATCAGCAAGCCCATTCCCGAGAGCAGCAAAATGCCGCCGGAACAGCGGTTGATCCAGGCCAGATCGCGCGACTGCAACGCCGAGAAAAATCGGGCAACGCCAAAGCTGAGCGCTAGCCACCACAGCAGCGAGCCGGTGAAGACGCCGAACACCAGCATCGTCCCATCGCCAACCGTCGCGTGCGCAGCGCCGAGCCCGATGGCCGCGAAGATCCCAAAAACGGAGAGCATCGTGACCGGGTTGGCCAAAGTCAGCACGAAGGTCGACAAGAAATCGCCGAAAAGGCTCTCCGGATCGGGCGGGCCGGTCAGCGCCGTCGACGGCCGGGCGAACAGGGCGCGAAGCCCGAGGACGATCAGGAAGCAGGCAGCGCCAGCGGTCAGCGATGTCGCGTAGCCCAGCAGCGAGTTGGCAACGAAGGTCAGCCCGAAAGCCGCGACGCTGCCGATGAGCGCATCCCCGACCGCTGCCCCCAGCCCTGAGACAAGCCCCGCCAGCCGGCCCTCGAAGATCGTCCGGCGAACGCAGATTATGCCGACCGGGCCAACCGGGAGCGCGATCACCCCGCCGATCGCGAGACCCTTGAGGAAGAACCCGAGCAGCATCGACGGCGGCGTTCAGCCGAAGCCCGGTGCGGCGCAGCCGGCGGTGCCGTCACCGGGTGCTGCTAGCCTGATGTGCCGAGGCTGCGACGGCGCTATGCTTGGCGATCCGAACCCGCTCGTCCCAGCCGCCGAAAGGTTGCCGCCGATGCCCACCGCCGATGACCCCTATCGGTTCGAGTTTGTTTCGATCGACGGCGAAAAGCTGCCGCTCGCCGCCTGGCGCGGCCGGCCGGTGCTGATCGTCAACACCGCTTCCTACTGCGGATATACCCCGCAATACCGGGATCTCGAAGCGTTGTGGCGCCGCTACCGCGAGCGCGGCCTCGTCGTGCTCGGCGTGCCGTCCAACGATTTCGGCCGACAGGAGCCGGGATCCGAGACGGAAATCAAAAGCTTCTGCGAGACCAATTATGCGGTCGACTTTCCGCTCGCGCAAAAATGCCGGGTGCTCGGCGATGCCGCGCACCCGTTCTATCATTGGATCGCCGAGACGCTCGGCGAGGCCGGCACGCCGCGGTGGAATTTTCACAAATATCTGATTGCGCCGGACGGCGAGCTGGCCGGTGCCTGGCCGGCGCAGGTTTCGCCGGACGACCGCCGCATCACCGCCGAAATCGACCGCCTGCTGCCCGAACAGACCTAGCGTGGTTTTTGGCGTGGCTTTTGGCCAACCGTCTCCCGCCCACCCCTCACCCCTGATCAGAACGGCAGTTTGAAACCGCCGGGCAGTTGCAGACCACCCGTCAGCTTTTGCATCTCCTGTTCGGAATGTACCGCCACCTTGCGCTTGGCATCGGCGAAGGCGGCGACGAGCAGATCTTCCAGGACCTCGACCTCCTCCGGGTCGAGCAGCGATTTGTCGATCTTGACCTGCTTGAGGTCGCCCTTGCCGTTCAGAGTTACGGCGATCATGCCGCCGCCCGCGAGGCCGGTCATCTCGACGGCTTCGAGCTGGGCCTGGATCTCGGCCATCTTTTCCTGCATCGCCTGCGCCTGCTTCATCAGCTGGCCGATATTTTTCATGGCTCGTCCTCTTCGCTGTCGGCCTCCACGGTCTCGGCATCATCATCCTCTTCGGGAGCGGCTGCGGCAAAGCGTTCGCGTACCGAGGCGATCGTCGCTCCCGGGAAGGTCTCGAATACCGCCCTGACCAGCGGATGGCCCGCCACTTCGTCGCGCATCCGGCGCGCGCGGCGTTCCTTTTGCTCACGCAAGGTCGGTTCGCCCGGCGCGTCGGAGACCGCGATCAGCCAGCGTGTGCCGGTCCACTCCCCGAGCAGGCGGCCGAGGCGGTTGGCGAGATCGCGCGGCGCGCCGGCGCCAGGCCGAAACTCGATCCGCCCGGGTTCGAACAATACGAGATGAACATATTCTTTGAGCTGCGCCGAGAGCAGCGCTTCGCGCCGCTCGTCGCACAGCGCCACGACCTCGGTAAAGTTCTGCGGTGCCGCCGCCGGCGGCGGCACCGATGCCGAGGGCAAGCGGCCGCTATCGGCGGCTTCGACGGGCGGGAGGTCGATCGGCGCGCGCTGCGCGTTGCCCTCAGCCGGCACCGCCACAGCCGATGCAGCGAGGGCGGCGATCGGCGGCGCCTGCTGCCGGCGCGCCGGCGGCGCGGCCGGCTCATCCCGCCGCGCACCGCCGGTCGTTTCGGTCTTGCTGGCGCCGCCGCCGTCCAACAGGCGGACGAGTTCGGCCGGCGCCGGCAGATCGGCGACATAGGCGAGGCGGATCAGGACCATCTCCATCGCCTGGACCGGGTCGGGTGCCGTCTGCACTTCGCCGAGCCCTTTCAGCAGCATTTGCCAGAGGCGCGTAAGCGCCGACAGCGAAATCCTCCCGGCAAGCGGCCCGGCCCGCTCGCGGTCGCCCTCGGCGATCGGGTCGCCGATACCGGCCTCGGGCACGAGTTTGAGGCGGGTCAGGAAATGCCCGAGATCGAGCAGATCCTGCAACACCATCAACGGGTCGGCCCCGTCGCGGTAGAGGCGGTCGATGCGAGTGAGTGCGTCGGCCGCGTCGCCGCGGAGCACGGTTTCAAGGAGATCGAAAACCGCGCCGCGATCGGCGACCCCCAACATGTCCCGCACCGAGGCTTCATCGACCCGGCCATCGCCGAGCGAAATCGCCTGGTCGAGCAACGAAAGCCCATCGCGGACCGACCCGTCGGCCGCCCGGGCGATCAGCGCCAGGGCTCCGCTATCGGCCGCGATCCCCTCCGCCTCGGCGACCCTGCGATAATGCTCGATCAACAGGTCGACCGGCACCCGGCGCAACGCAAAGCGCTGGCAGCGCGACAGCACCGTCACCGGCACTTTTTGGATCTCGGTCGTCGCGAAGACGAAGATGACCGCCGGAGGCGGCTCTTCGAGCGTCTTCAACAACGCGTTGAAGGCGTTCTTCGAGAGCATGTGGACTTCGTCGATGATGTAGATCTTGTAGCGTCCGGAAACCGGCCGATAGCGCACCCCTTCGGTCAGCTCGCGGATATCGTCGACACCGGTGCGCGAGGCCGCATCCATCTCGATCACGTCGACATGGCGGTCCTCGGCGATCGAGCGGCAATGCGCGCACTCGCCGCAAGGCTCGACCGTCGGCCCGCCGTTGCCGTCCGACCCGATGCAATTCAGCGCCCGGGCGATGATGCGGGCTGTCGTCGTCTTGCCGACGCCGCGCACCCCGGTCAGCATGAAGGCGTGCGCGATGCGGCCCGTCGCGATCGCATTCGTAAGGGTGCGCACGACCGCCTCCTGCCCGATCAACTCGGCGAAGGTCTGCGGCCGGTATTTGCGGGCGAGAACGCGGTAGGCGCTCGCCGAATCGCTCATGCGCGACACCGATGTCGAGGTGGGAGACCGGCGGAGCGACCCAAGCCCGGGCTCGTTACGGCTGCTTCCTTCCGGACCTGACCGGGTTGGCGAGTGGCCTGTCCGCCACCGGCCTCCCAGGGCCAGTATATCAACTGCCGGCGCCGGCAGGGCAAGTGCGCCGGGGCACCCTCAAAAAATCATCGCGACGAATGTCGATCCGATTGCGTCTCGATCGTCGTCTGGGCAGCGGCGGCGATTTTGCCCGGCCGTCATCGAGAGGATGCGAGAGATGCCCGATTTCATCCTGCTGCTACACCGCTCTGCCGGCCCGAGCCCGGCGCTGTCGCCGCAACAGGTCGCGGCGGTGACCCAGGACTATGTCGGCTGGGGCGAGCGCATGCGCGCCGAAGGCCGGTTGAAGGCTGGTGAAAAACTGAGCAACGACGCCGGCCGCGTGCTGACCGCCGAGACCGGCCGCGTCATCGTGACCGACGGTCCCTATGCCGAGAGCAAGGAATTGCTCGCCGGATTCTACGTCGTCACGGCGCCGGATTATGACGAGGCCTGCCGGGTCGCCGAAGGCTGCCCGCATCTGAAATACGGTGGGCGCATCGAAGTCCGCCAGATCGACAAGATTTGAGGAGGCGAAGATGCCCGAGCTGCAGATCATCGGCGCGCCGCAGAGCAATTTTGTCTGCACTGCCCGCATCGCCTGCCACGAAAAGGGGGCGCCCTACACCCTCGTTCCGGCCGCGCCGCATTCGCCCGAGGTCGATGCGATCCATCCGTTCGGCAAGATCCCGGTCATGCGTCACGGCGACGTAACGCTCAGCGAATCGCGCGCCATCTGCTACTACATCGACCATGCCTTCGACGGGCCGCCGCTCAGCCCGCGCGACCCGATCGAGGGCGCGCGGACCGAGGAGTGGATCTCGCTCGTCAACACCTCCATCGACCCGCTGATCATGCGCCAATATCTGCGGGCGTATATCTTCCCGAACACGCCCGACGGCAGTCCCGACCGCACGGCGATCGACGCGGCGCTGCCGAAGATGGAGCAGCATTTTACGGTGCTCGATCGCGCCGTCGCCAGGACTGGCTTTCTCGTCGGCGACAGCTTCACGCTCGCCGACATTAACCTGCTGCCGATCCTCTTCTACATGAACAAGATGCCGGAGAGCGGCGCGATGCTGCGGCAAGCAACGCGGCTCGACGCTTACTACCGACGCCACTGGGCGCGGCCGAGCGCCCGGGAGGCTGCCCCGCCGCCATTCACCGGGCGACGGGATTGAACGGGAGAACGCAGCATGCGCTACATGTTCCTGATCTACAGTCGCGAGACCGACATGGCCGAAGCCTCGGCCGTCGACATGGAGCGGCTGAAAAAGGCGCATTGGGCGGTAATGGACGAGGCCCGGCAACGCGGCATTCTGCACGGTGCCGAGCCGCTGCAGCCGACTGCGACGGCGACCACCATCCGCCTCGCCGACGGCAAACCCGTGCTCCTCGACGGACCCTTCGCCGAGACCAAGGAGCAGCTCGCTGGCTATTACATCCTCGAATGCCGCGATCTTGACGAGGCGATCGCCTGGGGCGCCAGGATCCCGACAGCGTGCAAAGGCGGCGAGGGCTGTGTCGAGATCCGCCCGATCGCCACCCTGCCGCCGCGGTAAGAGCGCCTTGGGCAATTCGTCGAACGCGTCTTCGTGCATCGGTGCAGCGGCGGAAGCGGTCTTCCGCCGCGAGCACGGCCGGATCATCGCCAGCCTGATCCGGCTCTCGGGTTCGTTCGACCGCGCCGAGGAGGCGATGCAGGAGGCGTTTGCCGCGGCCATCGCCCATTGGCAGCCGGGCGGCATCCCGGAAAACCCCGCGGCGTGGATCACCGCCGCGGCCTACCGCAAGCTGATCGACGGCGCCCGTCGCGAGCGCACCCGCCGGGCCAAGCAGGAGCAACTCGAACAGGAGATGGCGATCGCCGGCCAGGATCCCGCACCGCCCGATGCGGCGCTGACGCCGCTGCCGGACGACCGTCTCAGCCTGATCTTCACTTGCTGTCATCCGGCGCTCAACCGCGAGTCCCAGATCGCGCTGACCTTGCGCACCCTGGGTGGTTTGTCGACCGGCGAGATCGCCCGCGCCTTCCTGGTGCCGGAGCCGACGATGGCGCAGCGGCTGGTCCGCGCCAAACGCAAGATCCACGATGCCGGCATTCCCTACGAGGTGCCGGAAGCAGGCGCGCTGCCCGAGCGGCGCGCCGCGGTGCAGGCGGTCCTTTATCTGATCTTCAACGAAGGATATCTCGCCACCGCCGGCGAGGCGCTGATCCGCCGGGAACTCTGCGCCGAGGCGATCCGCCTCGGCCATCTGCTGTGCGACGTCGACCCCGATGAGCCGGAAAATCTGGGGCTTCTCGCCTTGATGCTGCTGCACGATTCGCGTCGCGGCGCGCGCGTCGATGCGGCCGGCCGGCTGGTCACGCTCAACGAGCAGAACCGCGCGCTGTGGGATCGCGGCGAGATCAGCGAAGGCATTGTTCTCGTCGACCGGGCGCTCCGCCGCGGCCGGGTCGGACCGTATCAGCTGCAGGCGGCGATCGCCGCTCTGCATGCCGAAGCGACCGCTCCCGGCGACACCGATTGGCCCCAGATCGCGGCGCTCTACGGCCTCCTCGCCCGGATCGATCCGAGCCCGGTCGTCCTGTTGAACCACGCGGTTGCAACCGGCATGAGCGACGGCCCCGGGCACGGGCTCGCCCTGATCGACGCGCTTGCCGGACTCGACAACTATCACCTCTATCACGCGGCGCGCGCCGATCTGCTGCGCCGGCTCGGTGAGGAGGCTGCGGCCGGGACGGCCTATCGCCGCGCCCTCGCCCTGACCGCAAACGCGATCGAGCGCGCCTATCTGGAACGCCGCCTCGCTGCGCTGTAAGCCGCGTCGGCAACCAACTCGGCTTGCGGCGGCGCCGGCCGATGTGCCAGTGTCGGCGTAATGAGGGCGCCCAACTATTATGCGGCACCGGGCTTCGAACGCGCCGGGCTGCGCCGTCGCGAGGCGGCATGGATCGTCGAGCGTTTTGCCGATCCGGCGAGCCTCTTCGTGCCGGTGTGGCGCAACCAGAACCTCGTCGTCGAGGTCGCGGACGGCGAGCCGCGCGCCCTGGCGCTCGGCCGGACTGGTCTCGGCCCGTTGCTCGGCGACGATCTCGCCGCCGAGGAGCGGCTGGCGCGCGGCGAAGCCGTCTTTCTCGGCATTATCGCGGAACGCGCGCATTTCGCGCTCGACCTGTCGCATGTCGAGATGCCGCTCGATGTGCTGCACTCGCCGGCGCGGGCTGCAAGCGGCATCGAGACGGCGAACCCGCGCTTTGCCGACTTGCGGCAGCTGGCCGGGCGGCTCGACCGGCGCGAGGCGGCGCTCTTGGCGCATGCCCGCGCGATGATGTATTGGCACGCGCGGCATCGCTTTTGCGGCGTGTGCGGCAGCCCGACGAAGAGCGAGGAGGCCGGGCACATGCGGCGCTGCACCGCGCCGTCCTGCGACGCGCTGCATTTCCCGCGCACCGACCCGGCCGTCATCATGCTGGTGACCCATGGCGACGAAGCGCTCCTCGGCCGCTCGCGAAATTTCCCGCCCGGCATGTATTCGACCCTGGCCGGCTTTGTCGAACCGGGCGAGAGCCTCGAAGACGCGGTCGCGCGCGAGGTGCGCGAGGAAAGCGGCATCACGGTCGGCGCGGTGCATTACCACTCGTCGCAACCCTGGCCGTTTCCGGCCAACATCATGCTCGGCTTTTATGCCGAGGCGCTCTCCCGCGACATGACGATCGATTTCGGCGAGCTGGAGGACGCGCGCTGGCTGGCGCGCGGCTGGCTCCTGACGCATGCCGACGACGACACGTTCCGCATGCCGCGGCGCGATTTCGATCGCCCGCCGGCTGATCGACGACTGGCTCTCGGGCGATATCGAAACCGGCCGCTGACGGCGAGATATGCCGCGAGGATCAATGACCGTCGGCGGTCAGCACCGAGCGCGGGCGCTGCACGAGCGGCATCAGCAGCAGCCCGGCGACGAAGAACCCGCCGATCAACATCAGCAAGTCGTTGTAGGTCAAAACCAGCGCCTCGCGGTGCACCAGATTGCCGAGCAGCGTGACGGCCGCCCGGTGCGCGTCGCCGGGCAGGAGATCGCCGAACCGGTTCGTCTGCGCGTCTAGGAAATGTTGCACCGTCGGGCGGGCCGTGTTGACGTTCTCGATCAACCGGTTCCAGTGGAATTGCATCCGGTTGTTCATGATCGTGCCGACCGACGCCAGCGCGATCGCCCCGCCGAGGTCGCGGGTCAGACCATAGAGGCCGGAAGCGTTCTTCAATTTGTCCTGCGGCACCGAGCCGAGCGCGATCATGTTGGCCGGGAGGTAGCACAGCATCAACGAGACGCCGCGCACCGCCTGCGGCACCAGGAGCTCGGGAAAGCTCGCCTGATTGGTGAGACCGGCGGTCAGGTACATCGAGAACGCGAACAGGGACAGGCCGAGCGCCAGCATCAGGCGCAGGTCGAGCCGCCGCGCGATCTGCGTGCTGAACGGCGACATCGCCATCTGGGCGATCCCGGCGACGACGACGGTCTGACCGATCTGCAGCGCGCTGAAGCCTCGTACTTGCGCGAGGAATAGCGGGATCAGATAGGTGGTGCTGTACATGCCGGTGCCGACAAGAAACGTAAAGAACGAGCCGATCGCGAAATTGCGGTTGAGGAACGCACGCAGATCGACGATCGGCTGGCGATAGGTCAGCACCCGCCAAAAGAAAAACATGCCGGCGGTGCCCGACACGACGGCCGCGGCCCGGACCGTGGGGTCCTGCAGCCAGTCCCAACGCGGCCCCTCCTCGAGCGCGTATTCGAGGCAGCCCAGGAACGCCGCCATCAAGAGCAGCCCGAGGCCGTCGAAATAGCGCCACAGCGACCAGTCGGGCTTGTCGATGTCGATCGTCAGCCAGACGACGACCGCTACGCAGATCCCGGGTACGAGGTTGACGAGAAACAGCCAATGCCAGGAGAGGGTGTCGGTCAGAAAACCGCCGATCGTCGGGCCGAGGGTCGACGACAGGTTGAGGATCACCGAGAGCATCACCATCAGCCTGGTCAGCGGCGCTCCGCGAAACCGGGTGTAGATGACCGGAAACACGCTCGGCGTGATCGCCCCGCCGCAGAACCCCTGCATCGCGCGGTAGAGGATCATCTGGCTGAGGCTCGTCGCGGTCGCGCACAGCCCGCTCGCCGCGGTGAAGCCGAGCGTCGCCCCGACGAACAACACGCGGGTCGACAGCAGTCGCGACAGCATGCCGGAGAGCGGCACCATCACGACATCGGCGATCAGATAGGCGGTCTGCACCCAGGAGATCTCGTCGGCGCTGGCCGACAGCCCGCCCTGGATCTGGGTCAGCGAGCTGGTCACGATCTGCACGTCCATGATCGCCATGAACAGCCCGACCGACATTGCCAGCACGCCGATCCAATCGCGCAGGCTCGGCGGCCGGCGCTCGGGAACGGAGACCGGCCTGGCAGCGGCTGGTTCCGGTTTCGGTTGCGCCGAAGCCAGGGTCAGCGGCGCGCGCCGGGCGCTGCCCGCCCGCCGCAGCGCGGCGGGGGTCAAGGTCATGGCGCCGCGGTCTTGTTCCATCCAGGGTCAAGCCGGGGCATTCAATGGGGGGCGGTGGCGAGGTTGGCGCGCGGGCTCTTGACCAGCGGCATCAGCATGAGGGCGGCTACATAGAGCCCGCCGACCAGCATGATGACATCGTTGTAGGTCAGCACCAGCGCCTCGCGCTGCACCAAGTTGGCGAGCAGCTTGATCGCCGCATGGCCGGCGTCGCCCGGCACGAGCGCATCGAGGCGGTTCGCCTGCTTGTCGAGGAAATGCTGCACTGCAGGGTAGGCCGGGTTGATGCTCTCGATCAACCGGTTCCAGTGGAAATGCAGCCGGTTGTTCAGCAACGTGCCGATCGTCGCCAGTGCGATGGCGCCGCCGAGATCGCGCGTCAAATTGTAAAGCCCGGCGGAGTTTTTCAGCTTGTCCTGCGGCACGCTGCCGAGCGCGATCAGATTAGCCGGGATAATGCACATCATCATTGCGACCCCGCGCAAAACCTGCGGCACGAACAGCTCGGCAAAGCCCGCCTGATTGGTGAGCTGGGCCGTCAGGTACATCGCCACGGCAAAAAGCCCGAGGCCGATGCTCAGCATCAGCCTGAGGTCCATTTTGCGCGCCAGCAGAGGGGAGACCGGCGACATCGCCAGTTGCGCAAGTCCGGTGACGACCACCGTCTCGCCGATCTGCAGGCTGCTAAAGCCGCGAACTTGAGCGAGAAAGAGCGGTATCAGATAGGTCATGCCGTACATGCCGGTGCCGAGCACGAATGTGTAGAACGAGCCGAGCGCGAAATTGCGGTTGGTAAAGGCGCGCAGATCGACGATCGGCTGGCGGAAGGTCAGCACGCGCCAGAAGAACAGGGCGGAGGCGATGCTCGACACAGCGACGGCGGCAAGGATCGTGTCGTCCGAAAGCCAATCCCAGCGCGGGCCTTCCTCAAGCGCGTATTGGAGGCAGCCGAGAAACAGCGCCATCAGCACAAGCCCGGTCAGATCAAAATGGCGCAACAGCGACCAGTCGGGTTTGTCTTGATCGATCAGGAGCCATACCGAGACGGCGACGGCGATGCCGGGCGCGAGATTGACGAGGAAAAGCCAGTGCCAGGAAAATGTATCGGTCAAGTAGCCGCCGATCGTCGGGCCCAAGGTCGATGACATGTTCAGTATCAGCGAGATCAGCACCATGACCGTCGCCAGCTGCGGCATGCGAAATTTTGTGTAGATGACCGGAAACACCAGCGGCATCATGGCACCGCCGCTGAACCCCTGCATCGCCCGAAAGACGATCATCTGGCCGAGACTGGTCGCGGTCGCGCACAGCGCGCTTGCCGTGGTGAAGGCGAGTGCGGCGGTCACGAACAGCACCCGGGTCGACAGCAGCCGCGACAGGGTTCCGGACAGCGGCACCATGATGACGTCGGCGATCAGATACGAGGTCTGCACCCAGCCGATCTCGTCGATGCTGGCCGACAGCCCTCCCTGAATCTGGGTCAACGAGCTGGTGACGATCTGGACGTCCATGACCGCCATGAGCAGGCCGACGATCATGGCGAGGACGCCAAGCCAGTCGCGCAGGCTCGGCGGCCGCCCCGGAGCGGTAGCCGTTGCGGCGCCGGTAGTCGGCTCCGGTTTCGCTGGCGCCGGCGCACGCGCGAGTGGCGCCCGCCGCGCCCTGCCCCGCCGCGGCGGGGCCAGCGCAGAGGTCACGGCGCCGCGGTTCGCGCCGCGGTGGCCGGGCTTGCTTCGGCCGCGCCGACGATGCCGTCGGCCGCCTCGGCGCTGCCCTCGGCGCGGGTGTCGATGCTGACCGTGACCGACAGCCCCGGCCGCAGCAGCCTTGCCAGCGGCCCGTTCTCGGGGAGGCCGATGCGCACCGGCACCCGCTGCACGATCTTGGTGAAGTTGCCGGTGGCGTTGTCGGGCGGCAATAGGCTGAATTCGGCGCCGCTCCCCGGCGCGAAGCTTTCGACCCAGCCGTCGAGCAGGCGGTCGGGATAGGCGTCGACCGAAACCTCGGCGCGCTGTCCCAACCGCATATGGGTCAGTTGCGTTTCCTTGAAATTGGCGGTGACATAGACGCGCGGCAGCGGCACCAGCGACAGGAGTTCGGTGCCGGGTTTGACGTATTGCCCGACCTGCCCGGCGCGATTGCCGGCCACCCCGGCAACCGGCGCCCGGATGACCGTATTGGCGAGATCGTTTCGCGCCAGCAGGAGACTGGCGCGCGCCTGCTGCCGCCGGGCTTCCTCCTCGTGCTGCTGCGATTTCAGCACGGCGAGCTGGCTCTCCGCCGCGGCCAACGCCGCGCGGCTCCTGGCGACCGCCGCCTCGCTTTTGCGGGCGTCGGCCTGCGCCTGCTCATAGCGCTGCCGGCTGGCGAAATCGGTGGTCATCAACTCGCCGTAGCGCTTGTAGTCCTGTTGCGCGCGCGTCGCGTCGGCTTCGGCGGAAGCCACCTCGGCCTGCGCCTGCCCGATCATCGCCTGCTGAAACTCGCGCCGGCTGCGAAACGTCTCGACCGCCGCCTCTTCGGTCGCCACCACCGCTTCGGCCTGTGCAACCCTCGCCGCGAAGTCGCTGTCGTCGATCACGAACAGCACCGCGCCCTGCTCGACGGCCTGGTTCGCGCGGACCCGCACCTCCTTGATATAGCCTTCGATCTTCGGGCTGATCACGGATACGTCGCTGGCGACATAGGCGTCGTCGGTCGACTGCCAAAAGCGCAGCACGGTCCACCAATACCAACCGCCATAAGCGCCGCCGGCCAGAGCGAGCAGCAAGGCGGCGAAAACGATCTTGTTGCGTATCCCCACTGAACTAAACCGTTCAGTTCATTGTTGCGTAGAAACTGGGGACTCTCTAATTATTGTCAAGCCCGCGGCATCGGACGGAAACCCGTGGCCAGCACGACGGTACGCAGCGAAACGCCGGTAGGCGGCAAGGTCGAGAGCATCCTTGCCGCCGCCAAGCGGACATTTTTGTCGCACGGCTACGGCGCCGTCAGCATGGACCTGATCGCGCGCGAGGCGGGCGTGTCGAAGGCGACGGTCTACGCGCATTTCGCCGGCAAGGAAGAATTGTTCGGGGCCGTGATCGAGCGCGAGTGCGAACGCTATTTCGCGAGCTTCACGGCGGGCGAGCTCGACCCGTCCGATGTACGCACCTCGCTCGCCGTGCTCGGCCGCCGTTTTCTCGATCTCGTCCTGTCGTCGGATGCGATCGCGCTGCACCGCATTATCGTCGCCGAGGTCACCCGCTTTCCGGCGCTCGGCGAGGTCTTCTGGCGGGCCGGACCCGAGCGCGAGCGCGTCCAGATCGAAGGCTTCCTGCGAAGCGCTGTCGCTTCCGGCACATTATCGCCGCACGATCCGCGCCTCGGCGCCGAACAATTCATCAGCCTGGTGCGCGGCGATATCCAGCTGCGGCAGCTGCTGCGCCTCGAAGCCGCGGCCGGCGAGAGCGAGATCCGCGACGCCGTCGCTGCCGCCGTCGACACTTTCGTCCGGGCCTTCGGCCGCCGCAATATCGCCTGCGGCGGCTGATGTCATCGGCTACGGTCGCAGGACGGGTCCTTGCGGATCCGGCACCGTCGTCGCCCTTTCCTTCCAGTCCTTCGACCATGGCGTCAGCGGTCGCGGCACCGCCATGCCGTCGACCCGGATCTCGTCGACCTGCTCGTTGAAAAAGCACAGATAGCCCTTGATCTTCGCACATTCGGCGATCGGTTCGGGGTAGCTCCAGACCAGATCCTCGAACAGCTTGTCGCCGATCTTGACTGAGTAATAGCGAGCCCGGCCCTTGTACGGACAGGCCGTGGTCTTGTCGCTCGGCAGCAACAGATCCATGCGCACGTCCTCGGGCGGGATGTAATAGCGGGTCGGCAGCCGCGTCTCGAAGAGGAAGCGGGCGCGCCGCGTCTCGGCGACGGTCTCGCCGGCGACGACGACCCGCACCGCCCGCGACGACTGCAGCACATCGACCCGTTTATAGGGGTCGCGCGGATGGACGAAGATTTCCTCGTCCTCTTCGTACCAGTGATCGACCCGGTTCCAATAGAACGCGACGAAGTCGCCGATGGCCGCGACCTCCTCGAACGGGTCGGGATAGCCCCAGACGGCGTTCTCGGCGACCCGACCGCCGACCTTGAGGGTCCAGTAGCTCGCGGTCCCCTTATAGGGACAGAAGCTGTGATGATCGGTCGGCGTCATCAGATCGAGGCGCACATCGGCGCGCGGAAAATAGTAGACCGGCAAGTGCCGCGTCTCGAACAAGAGATGCGCGTCGGTGCTGTCGGCGATCGTCTCGCCGTTGAAGTTGACGCGCACCCGTCGCGGCGAGGGCTCGAAGGTGATGCGGTAATCGGGATTGGTCTTGAAACCCGATTCGCGGGTGTCTTGTGCTGCCGACATGCTGCTGTCCTCCCGGCTGTCTGACACGAGAATGGGCCTGCCCGGACGAGACGACAAGACCGCGCCGTCGAGACCCGCCGGTCACGGATCGGCGGCCGCCGGCTCGATTTCGACGGCGTGCGCGATCAGGTTCGCCTTCATCGCGATCAACATGTCGAGGAGGCGGCTGCGGTCGGCTTCCGGCACACCGGCGAGGGCGTCTTCCCGCACCTCGGCGGCAAGGTCAAAGATGCGGTCGAGCAGCGGATAGGCGGACTCGGTCAGATAGAGCAGGTGCGCGCGCCGGTCTTTGGGATCGGCCCGGCGTTCGATCAGTCCCGCCGCCTGCAGACGGTCGAGGAGGCGCGCCAGGGTAATCGGTTCGAGTTCAAGAAGCTGCGCCAGCGCCGCCTGGTTGATCCCCTCCTGCCGCGCGAGATTGGCGAGCACCGCCGCCTGCGCCCGGGTCAGGCCGAGGGCGGCGGCGCGGGCCCGCTGCTCGAACCGCTTGCGCATCAGGCGGGCCACGTCGTTGAAGACAAAGCCGAGGGTTCGACTGGGGATTTCATGGTTCATGGCAACATCCGATCGGGGTCGGAGAGCGCCCGCCCATGCTGCGCCTACGCCGAGGCGCTTGTGAAGCCCCGATGCGGGCGATCGCGCAATTGACAGCCGTGTTGCGCGATGCTGCAGTCCTCCAGTCGGAAAAGAGGCAGGCCCGCCCCATCATCCGCAATGAAACCCGCCGCCGTCGATTACGTCAGGCCCCACAGTCTCGCCGAGGCGACTGGGCTCCTCGAACGGGCCGGCGGCGAAGCGCGCGTCATCGCCGGCGGGCAATCGCTGGTGGCGATGATGAATTTGCGGCTCGCCGCCCCCGACCTGCTGATCGATATCGCCCGCCTGCCGGAACTGGCGGCGGCGAAGGACGAGGGTGACGCCGTGCGGTTGGGCGCCTGCGTGACGCATGCGGCGATCGAGGACGAGGCGGTGCCCGATCCGTCGCGCGGCTTGATGCCGCGGGCCGCGGCGGGCCTCGCCTATCGCGCGGTCCGCACCCGCGGCACGATCGGCGGCAGCCTGTCGCTCGCCGATCCGGCGGCCGAATGGCCGAGCGTGCTGGCCGCACTCGACGCCGAGGCGACGGCCTGCGGTCCGCACGGCCGGCGCGCGATCCAATGCGCCGAGTTTTCGACCGGGATCTTCGAGACCCGCCTCGCCCGCGACGAGATCCTCGAAAGCATTCGCATTCCCAAGCTTTCCGCCGCGGCGCGGTGGGGCTACGTCAAGCTCGCCCGCAAATTGGGCGAGTTCGCGCACGCGCTCGCCGTCGCCGTCGCCGATCCGGGCCGCGGCTATTGCCGAATCGTCATCGGCGCGGCGAATGGCGCCCCGCTCGTGCTGGCCGAGGCGTCGGCGTCGCTCGCCGCCGGCCGGAACGATGCCGACATGTTGCGCGCGGCGATTGCCGCCGATCTCGCCGGTGCCGCCGAGCGGCATTTCGACGACTTCCAGCGCCATCTGCACGGCGTCGCGGCACTGCGCGCGGCGCGGCAGGCGGCGGCATGACCGCGATCCGGCTCTCGATCAACGGCGTCGCCGTCGCCGACGACGTGCCGCCGCGGCTCTCGCTTGCCGATTATCTGCGCGAGCGGCGCAACCTGACCGGGACGCATCTCGGCTGCGAGCACGGCGTCTGCGGCGCCTGCACGGTCTTTGTCGACGATGCCCCGGCGCGCAGCTGCCTGATGCTGGCGGCGGCCTGCGACGAGCGCGCGGTGCGCACCATCGAGGGCTTTGCCGGCGACCCGGTCATGGCCGCCCTGCGCGACGCCTTTCACCGCCGTCACGGGCTGCAATGCGGCTTCTGCACGCCGGCGATGCTGATCGCCGCGCACGATCTGATCAGCCGCGGCCGCGCCGGCTCCGCGGCGGAGATCCGCCGCGGGCTCGCCGGCAACATCTGCCGCTGCACCGGCTATACCAACATCGTCGCGGCGATCGGCGACGCCGCGGCGGCAGCAGCGGAACTGGTCGGGGGGGAAGCGACCCATGCCGGATGATGATCGCAGCATCGGCCGCGGCATCGGCGCCTCGCTGCTGCGCCGCGAGGATGAGCGGCATCTCAACGGCCGCGGTCAGTTCGTCGCCGACATCAAGCTGCCGGGCACGATGGAGGTGGCCTTTCTGCGCAGCCCGCATGCGCATGCCCGGATCCGGTCGATCGCGGTGCCGCCCGCGGCGCAGGGCCGCGTCTTCACCGCGGCGGACCTGCCGCGGGTCAAGCCGATCCGCGTCGTCTCGCACTCGATCGGGGCCAAATCGCCGCCCTGGCCGCCGCTCGCCACCGACAAGGTGCGCTATGTCGGCGAGGCGATCGCCGCCTGTATCGCGCCGACGCGCGGCGAGGCCGAGGATCTCGCGCAGTCCATTGTCGTCGATTTCGACGTCTTGACGGCGGTCGTCGACGCGCCGCGCGACATGCGCGGCAGCCGCCACCCGGTGCACGAGCAATGGGGCGACAATCTCTATGTCGAGCACGTCCTGGCGGGCGGCGACATCGAGGCCGCTTCGCGCAGCGCCGAGATCGTCCTCTCCCGCGACTTCCGCATGCAGCGGCAGTCGGGCGCTCCGCTCGAATGCCGCGGCGTGCTCGCCTGTCGCGACCACCGGCTCGACGAAGTCGTGCTCTACGCCTCGACCCAGACGCCGCACACGATGCGCGTGGCGCTGGCCGAGATTCTCGATCTCGAGGAGCGGCGCATCCGCGTCGTCGCCCCCGATGTCGGCGGCGGCTTCGGACCGAAGGCGCGGCTCTATCCGGAGGAGATCGTCCTCGCGGCGCTCGCCCTCGAACTCGATCATCCGGTGCGCTGGATCGAGGACCGCGGCGAGCATCTCTTGACTTGCGCGCACACGCGCGACCACCACTACAAACTCACCTGTTACGCCGACCGCGACGGCCATATCCGGGGCGTCGATGCCGAGATCATCGTCGATGCCGGCGCCTACGGGTTGTGGCCGCAGGGGCCCTTTGCCGAGGCCGGCATGGTGGCGCGCGCCCTCCCCGGCCCCTATACCTTCGCGAATTATCGCGCCAAGCACTACACGGTCGCGACCAACAAGACGCCGCTCGGCCCCTATCGCGGCGTCGGCCGGCCGGGCGCCTGTTTCGCGATCGAGCGGATGATCGACGAGGTCGCGCACGCGGTTGGGCGCGAGCCCAACGAGGTCAGGCTCTTGAACCTGGTGCGCCCGGAAGCGATGCCGTTCACGACGGTCGGCGGCATGCGGCTCGACGGCGGCGATTACCCGGCTTCCGTCGAGCTCTGCGCCGAATTGCTCGACCTGCCGGCGATCCGCACCCGCCAGCAAAGCGGCGAAGCATACCCTGCCCCGGCGGAAGCCAAGCCTGCCCCGGCCGAAGCCGGGGACCGGCTCGTCGGCGTCGGTTTTGCCACCTTTGCCGAGCAGACGGCACATGGTGCGGCCGAATTCGCCGCCCGCGGCGCCGCGATCATCCCGGGCTTCGAGAGCTGCACGGCGCGCATCCTGACCGACGGCGGCGTCGTCCTGATGGTTGGCATCCAGTCGCATGGCCAGGGCCTCGAGACGGCATTGTCGCAGGTCGCGGCCGAGGAGCTCGGCATCGACCCGGCGCGCATCTCGGTGCGCCACGGCGACACCGAGAGCACGGCCTTCGGCTTCGGCACATTCGCGTCGCGCAGCATGGTCATGTCCGGGGGTGCGGTGGCGCGCGCGAGCCGCATTCTGCGCGACAAGCTCTGCCGGATCGGCGCGCATCTCCTGCAATGCGATGCCGGCCTCGGTGCGTTGCGCCGACGGCCTGGTGCAGGGGCCGCAGGGTGCCGTGACGATCGCCGAGATCGCCAAGGTCGCGCATCTCCGAATGGACGGGCTGCCGCCCGGCGTCGATCCGCTGCTCGACGCGACCGCGACCTATGAGCCGGCGATCAGCACCGGCGTCTATTCCTATGCGACGCATGGCGCCGTCGTCGCCGTCGACCCCGAGACCGGCTTTGTCGAGTTGCTCGATTACGCGGTCGCCGAGGATTGCGGCACGATGGTCAACCCGATGCTGGTCGAGGGCCAGATCCGCGGCGGCGTCGTGCAGGGCATCGGCACGGCGCTTTACGAAGAGATCCCCTATGACGAGCAGGGTCAGCCCTTGGCCGGCACGCTCGCCGATTACCTGCTGCCGGGGGCCGCCGAACTGCCGGCGATCAAGATCGGCCATCTGCACACCCCGACCCCGCATACCGAATACGGCATGAAGGGGATGGGCGAAGGCGGTGCGGTCGCCCCGCCGGCGGCGATCGCCAACGCGCTGCGCGACGCGCTCGTCCAAGATCGGCGCCGAACTGAACGAAACCCCGATCACGCCGCGCCGCGTCCTGGCGGCGATCGCCAAGGCCCGCGCCATACCTGCCTGAGACTGCCGCGCATCGCGCCCGCGTAATACCCGGCGCGATCGCAACCCGGTGTCACCTAACCGGGAATTTTTTTGCGCTCCCGCACAGAATAAGTTCCGTAAATCAAGCGGACATCTTGATAACGAATTGATTATATTCCCGATCGTCGAAGCGGGAACGGAGCCTCGCATAACCGGGAGCCGCGAAGCGGTCACGGGAACCGGAAATCCCCGATCGGGAACCGAACGGGATCCCGCGACGGCCGCGCCGCATCGTTGGCAGGCCCGCCAGGAAAAATATAGCAATTGCCATATTGACAAGCAAGAGGAAATTTGCTAGATCGCTTCTCGGGTCTTCGCATCGACTTCGTTAGGCAGGCGATGACCGACGACCCGAAAACCGGTTACACGGTCGGCTACGGCAAGCCGCCGTTGCATACGCCGCTTCAAGAAGGGCAATCGCGCCAACCCGGCGGGCCGGCCGCGCGGCGCGAAAGGCCTGAAGACCCTGTTGGCCAAGATGCTCGACCGGCGGGTCCTCGTTACCGAGGACGGCAAGCGCCGCAAGGTCAGCAGCCGAGCTCGGCTTCGCCCGGCTCGTCGACAAATTCTCCGATGGGATTTGTCCGCGGCAAAGCTGCTGGTCGAATTCGTACTCGCCGAGCGGCCGAGCCGGACGAGCGGCCGCCGCTCGACGAGCACGAGAGAAATATCAGGAATTGGGTCGCTGTTCGCTCCTGAGGGTTTGTGAATGTCACCCGGCGTCGACCTCGTCGCACCCGGGGAGGTCGGGGGCCGCCGCGCGAGCGTCATCGACAAATGAGGTCGAAATTCTGGAGAATCGGAGCGACACAGATCCGTGGGCTGAAGGCCAGGTTGCGCCTGAGCGGCGATTCCGCGCCGAGCGAACCTCGTCCTGGGGCTCCGCCCCGCCGGCTCCCGCTACGACGCGCTGCTGCGCGGCGACTTCGCCGCCTTCGCGCAGCGCGCCTTCCATACGCTCTATCCGCGCACCCGCTTCCGAGACGAATTGGCATCTGCAGGTCATCGCCGCGCGGCTCGCCGCGGTGCGCAATGGCGAGATCCGGCGGCTTTGCTCAATCTGCCGCCACGCCACCTGAAATCGCTCTTGGCCTCGGTCGCCTTTCCCGCCTGGGTCCTCGGGCATGATCCGAGCGCCGAGATCCTCTGCGTCACCAAGGAGCTATCCCGCGGGCCAGGAGCTGGCCGACAAATGGTCGCGCGACTGCCGGCGCATCGTCGCGAGCCCGTGGTATGCCGGCTGTTCGCGACGCGGTTGTCGCCGGCGCGCGGCAGGCGATGGCCGAGTTCGAGACGACGGCGCAGGGCCGCCGCATCGCGACCAGCATCGGCGGTGTCCTGACCGGGCGCGGCGCCGATCTGATCGTCATCGACGACCCGCTGAAGCCCGAGGAGGCGCTGTCGGACCGGCACCGGCAGAATGCCAACGAGTGGTACGACCATACGCTCTACAGCCGCCTCAACGACAAAACTGCCGGGGCGATCGTGCTGGTCATGCGCCGGCTCCACGAGGACGATCTCGCGGGCCATGTGCTGGGCCAGGAAGAATGGGAGATGCAGCGCTTTCCGGCGATCGCCGAAGCCGACGAGACATATATCGTCGAGGCCCCGGCCGGGCGGCAGGTGTTTGCGCGGCGCCGCGGCGAGGCATTGCACATGGCGCGCGAGCCGCTCGCGATGCTCGACGACATCCGTCGCAAGATCGGCGAATATAATTTCGCCGGGCAATACCAGCAGGCACCGGCGCCGCTCGGCGGCGGCATGGTCAAAGCCCATTGGTTCCGCCGCCATCGGCTCGACGAATTGCCGGCCGCCTTCGAGCGCGTCGTACAGAGCTGGGACACCGCCAACAAGGCGAGCGAACTCGCCGATTTCAGCGTGTGCACGAGCTGGGGCATCACGGGCAAGAACCTCTATCTCGTCGACGTCCTGCGCCGCCGGATGGAATACCCGGAATTGAAGCGCGCCGTCATCGACGAATATGCGCGGCTTCGGCCCGATGTCGTCTTGATCGAGGACAAGGCCTCGGGCACGCAGCTGATCCAGGAGCTCCTCGCCGACGGCCTGCATGCCGTCACCCGCTACAAGCCGCAATCCGACAAGGTGATGCGCCTGCATTCGCAGACGGCGACGATCGAGAACGGCTTTGTCCACCTGCCGCAGACCGCCCCCTGGCTCGCCGAATATCTGCACGAATTGTCGGTCTTCCCGAACGGCCGGCACGACGACCAGGTCGATGCGACGGCGCAGTTCCTCGACTGGCTCAAGGCCGCCGGCCGCGAGGACGGTATTTTCGGCTATTACCGCATCCAATACGAAGAATTGCAAAAGAAGCGGCAGGCCGCCGGAATGACGTAACGCCGGGGGCCGTAATTTTCCGGCGCACCGCTTACTCGTGACCTTCGGGTTGGGCCGAAGCAAGTCCGCCCAATTTTCGACCATCAAATTTTGGTCGACCGGCCCCGGTAAATGACTGCAGAAAATCCCGATTGCCGCCCTGCAGCAGCTCATTGGGCGCGTAGCAGGTGCCGACCAGCTGCAATATCCATTGGCGTGGTCGCCCAATGTTTGCGACGCGAACAGACCGATCTGCCCTCTCACGGCGGCAACACCGGTTCGAATCCGGTAGGGGACGCCATTCCGAACAGAACTGCGAACTGCGAACGTGGCTGGCCGACGCCCGAGGCGGCGGCGAGCGTCTGAAGCAGATTGCTCTTCGATCCGATGATGCGGACCTCGCCATCCGCGACCTCGACGCGCTGGGCGAGTGCGCGGAGGTGGTCGCGGCGGTAGCCGCCGCCGGTAATCCGTATCCGCTCGCGCGCCGTCGCGGCGAACTTCCGCACCATCGCCGGCGTGATGGTTTGTTGGCCGTGCTTTCGAGCGCGGCGGCCGTTCGCTCCGCCTCGGCCTGGGCTTGGTCGCGGATCGCCTTGAGGCCGGCGATGCGGTCCTTGAGCGCCGGGTCGTCCAGATCGGCGACGCCGCTCTCGATCGCGTCATAAAGCCGCTTGAGCCGTAGATCGGCCTCCGCGGCCCGCTGGTGCAGCCCGGCGATATGTTCGCGGCGGCGCTCGGCGCGTTCCTGGCGGCGATCGAGAACGGATGCCAGCACTTCCTCAAGCCGCTCGGGCTGAAGCAACCGATCCTCGATGTGGTCGGCAACCAGGTTGTCCAGCTTCTCCATCGGGATCGAGCGGCCCTTGCAACCGGTCTCGCCCTGCCGCGCCTTGATCGAGCAAGTGTAGTAGCGATACCGCCCGCCCTTGCCGGTCCTGAGTGTCATGGCGCCGCCGCAGTCGGCACAGAAGCAGATGCCGGTAAGGAGGGTGGGGCCGCTGACGACGCGCGCCGGCGTGACCTTCGGATTGCTGGCGCGCAGATGCGCTTGCAAGGCATCGAAGGTCGCCTGATCGATCAGCGGCGACACTTCGGCGGTGACGATCTCGCTGGCTGGCTTATTTCCCGCTCTTGGGGCTGCTTCTGTTGAACTCGTGGCGCCCGACATAGGTCGTCCGCGTCAGCACTTCGATGGACTTGCCCGATGCCCCAGCGACCGCCGTCGCGGGTGAAGATGCGGTGCGCGTTCAGGTAGCTCACGATGCCCTTCACGCCCATCGGGCCGGAAGTGCCGTCGCCCTCCAGGGCCAGGCGGTAGATCAGCCGCACCGTGTCGGCGTGCAGCGGATCGATTTCGAGCTTTTCTTGACCTTCGCGCCGCGCTGCTCGGCTGCGACGACACGATAGCCGATCGGCGGGCGAGAGCCGTTCCAGAAGCCTTGCCGGGCATTTTCCTTCATGGCGCGGAGCGCGTGCTTTCCGTTCTCCTTGGATTGGTACTCGTCGAACAGCGCCATCATCTGGCGCATCATGACGTGCATCGGGTCGTCGCCGATCTCCTGGGTGATCGAGACCAGCTTGATACCGTTCTTCGCGAGCTTGCGGACGTAGAACTCGAGTTCGAAGTGGTCGCGGAAGAAGCGGCTGAACGAGTGTACGAGCACGATATCGAACGGCGCGGGCTTTGCCGTACCGGCTTCGATCATCCGCTGGAATTCGGGCCGGCGGTCATTCGTAGCGGTCGAACCCGGCTCAACATAGGTCTCGACGAGCTGATAGCCGCGCGCGGTGCAATAGGCTTCGCCCTGCGTTCTGATCGGGATGAGACATCGTGCTCAGCCTGCCGCGCCGTCGAGACGCGCAGGTAGAGGGCGGCGCGTAGCGGCACGGTCATCGCAATTACTCCGCTCAGATCATCGGCAGGACCCGAACAATTCATCGAAGAGGTCGCCGAACCACGCCTCGAACACGTCCAGCTCGGCCTCCGTGACCGGAACGCGCTCGGGCCAATCGTCGATGACGCGCCACGTCTTGACATCGTGTTTGACTGGTCGCCCGGCGCGCGGCCACGGCCCCGGAACGATGTAAATGATCGTCGGGCAAGATGCCGACCTCGGCTGGGGCACGACGCGATCGGCCAAGGTGGGACATCCCACCAGGATCGCGCCAACCCGGTTCCAAACGGAACAACCCATGTCTACCCGACAACATCCGCGATTCCTCCTTCTGGCTCATCCGTCGACGAAGGGAGCGGTTGCGCTCACTTCGAACCTTGATCGCTTGCGGGCCACTTGCCGGGCCGGCGACAAGCGGTCAAGGCCGCAGCCGCGCAGCGGTGGCGCGGAACGCGCCAGCCTTGACGGGCTGGCGGCGGTCCGGCCCTCTCGCCGCCAAGCGGTCATGGTTCAGCTCGCCTTCCGCGACAGCGTGAGCGGCAGGTCGAGTTCCACCCGGTCATGCATGACCTTGGGCGTGATCCGGCCCCGCTCGCCGCGTTCCAGGCGGACCAGGCCGTAGCCTTCCATCGTCTTCAGCGTGCGCGACAGGTTCGACTTCGCTTTGCCGGTGATCCGCGCCAGTTCGTCGAGCGAGCCGGGCGCCTGCTCCACGATGACGCGCAACAGGTCGCGATTGCCCGCCGAAAGAACCTTGGCGAAGGACTCCGTCGAAGTGAACCAGACCTTCGGCTCCTCCGGCGCGATGCGTTGCTCGCCGCGCGCCACCGCCATGGTGCGCGCCTTCATCTCCTCGTAGCTGGCGATGCCGACCTTCAACGTCGTCATGGGATCACTCCTCTCTCGCGCAACACCGCGTCCACCGTCGCCCAGAAGTCGGCGAGCAAGGTTGCCGCGTCCCGGTACTCATAAGGCCTGATCGTCCGCAGCCGGTGGCGATGGTCCTGCGGCTCGCCGCGCTTCTGCCGCGCCACCGGATGGGCGTTGTCGAAGCCGACCAGCCGCTCGCCATCCGGCCCGTGCAGCGTCAGCGAGTAGTCCAGCCCGTGCGGCTTCTCCGGCGACACCGGCACCCGCGTCACGACGAACCGGACCCAGTGGCCGCCCTCCGGGTCCACGACGAGCACCTGCCCGTCGAGGTCGAGAAGCACATCGAGGGTCGGGTCGCGCGGCTCCGTCACGACAGTGAGTTATCAGATTGAAGTAACTCGATCAAGCAAAATGGTCGTCCGGGGGCGGATGGCGCTTTGTTCGTTGAAATCGCGAGCGTTTTGAGAAAAACGGCTGGCAGGGCCTTCTTGCCGGCTCGCTGAAAACCTCAACTATCCCAATCATATACGCGCGCCGGACAGCCAAGCTTTTCCCTTGCCGTCCAGCCTTCGCCGACAACCAACCACCCGCAAGCAATGATGGATGGCGCAAATGGCATTGATATCATTGGTGAATTCTCAAAATGCGCCAGCAGGCCCGTCTGACTGAGACACCATAATCCATTGATCAGACAAACAAAAAACGACCACCGACCGCGACGCTTTTATCTTGCCGTCCGAATCCGAGCCGTCTCGCCGCGCGTCATGCTAAGTAGTCTCGTTGGCGGAAGGGGACGAACTGTCGGCGCCACTGTGCGCCGGGTGATGGTGCTCCACCGTCCGGATCATGGCGCATAGCAAGCCGAGGAAACGACATCGCCATGCCGTGGCACTACACAACCTTCGTCGATTTCGTGGATCACTGGCAAACTCTGCTTGCTGGGTTGATCGCGTTGGTCGCGGCGATTATCACCGTCGTCGTCACGCTGAGCGTCGAACGGCGGAAGGTCGAGCGCGAGTTGGACGCGCTGCGCAAGTCACTCGCGGTGGAGCTTCGCCAACTCATCCCAGGAGCGCTCGGTGTGCACGGTTCCCTCACGAAGCTGGGCAGCAAGACGGACGGACCGATCACGGCCAGGATGGTGGAAAGCCTGTCGCGGATGCCCGCTCCGATCGTCTATCCGGCGAACGCGCACAAGATCGGGCTCCTCGAAAAAGACGCCATGGACGTGGTCATCGTCTACGGACTGCTCGATATTGCGCGTGATGGGGTGGCGCGGCTCATCACCACCTACAGGACGCCCGACAATATCAGTCCGAGTGTCGTCCTGATGACGGCCATGGCGTTCCTGGAGGCGTGCAAATACGCGCGGAGCGTGCTCCCCAAACTGCAAACCGGCGTCGCTTCACACGACGATCGAGACGCGGAGTTGCTGCGCAAGATTGACACCGCCGCCGTGCCGGCAGCAAACGCAAGGAGGGCCGATGCGGCAAATTCTTAAGGCGGTTGCCTTCTGTATCGGCTTCGCCCTGATGCTATCGGTTGAAATGCTGCTGGTGTACCTCTTTGAGAGCGTGTCGGGCCGGCGCATGATTCCGGTAGGATTAGGATGGATTTTGATGCCGGTGGCCGCTGGCTTGGCTGTCGCGGCGTCAACGGAGCGGCTCCAGGCATTCGCTCAGAACAATCGGTTCGCACGAAGCAAGGCGGTTCGGCTGACTACGGTCGTGATCGCGGCATGGGTGCTCGGGTGTTTCGGTGTCTATTACGTGATGCAGCCTTACGGCCCATATGTATCTCGCGCTGACTGGCAGAATTTCTTGGGTTGGTTGTCGATCCCACCGGGCGTTCTGGTATTCATCATTCTTGGCGCATATTGGGCGGGTGTCATAGGGCAAAGTCAGAAAGCATCGGAGCAAGGCGTCGAAAGGGCAATCCATGCCGAGTGTGAGGCATGTATAGCTCAAATTTCGGAGAAGTGGCTATATTACAACAAAATGCTCAAATTCAAACCAGATGTTCCGCTGAGCGACATCATCGAGGGATTTGCCGTTCCGATGCGCGAATTCGTGAGCCAGACGTACCCCGTAATTTATGCGGCGGGCCCAGCGTTATTTTGGATGGTTATATTTCGGGGAATCCAACAAACGCGCATCCCCTCTCTCGAAGCTGTCAATCACGCGCTCACGGAGCTGGATGCGAAGCTACGAGGGGCTCGACAGTAGCGAGAATGCGTGCGAGCAACATCAGCCTGCTTCACACAAATGCACAAGTACGCGAGCAGAACATGCCGAAACTCTTGAGGTCGAGCGAAACGGTAGGTTGCGGGGCCACGATCGAATTGGACAATCGCGAGGTCGTGTACGTGTCGATTGCACAGACCGGGGTCTTGGTGCGCAGATGGGATATGAACGGAGGACTGATCAAATCCCTTTTGAGCAACTTCTTTGGCGCGAAGCTGTACAACGAGAGCAGCGTCTACAAAAACGCGCAAACGGCGCGAGCGCTCAGCCTGATGTATCCCGAGCAGGCGTCGCCGCTCTGCTTCAAGAACCCCGTGTTGGCGGCGTTTTCCAATGCGATATGGCATTGCGCATCGGCGGCCGAAGTTTGCGCTATTCTCAATGAAACTATGGCAAAGGCTCCGGAGCTTGGAGCGGAAGTCGACAGGGCCGCGCCACAAAGGACTCTCGGAGAAAGCGACGAAAAAATTGTCTCTGATTTGGCCGATCTCATGGCAAAAGGCCGGACGAAGCCAGATGCGTTTTATGATGTCTCGGCGCTGCCTCATCCGAAGGAGGATATTCTTCTTGCAATCGAGCGTGAGATACTTCGCGAAACATCAGACGCGCGCGTTGAGTGGCTCGCGGTCGGCGCAACGTTCTTGCCATCCTTTCAAGAAGGCATCGGTCCCAAACCGTTGTCATGGTTCGGCGTTGACCTTGCGGAGCTTCAACGCTCAACTCCCGATCTGAAGGAACAGGCAAAGGTTCTGGCGCAGAACCCCGACCGTGAGCGAGCGGACCAGTTTCTCACGGTTATGAAAATTGAGAGTGACCAGATCCAGGCGCGAATCGATGCTGCGCTCCGCCTGCGAGAGGCGCGAAAGCGGCAGGTGCGAGCCGCGCCGTTGCCCCGAGATGCAGTGCTCCACTCACCACCGTTGACACATCCTATTCCGGCGGCTGTTCCTGGCCGCAGCCGCGCGCCTGCTCCCGCGTTGCGGGAGCAACTCCTTTTTGATAAGGCGGGCAAAGTCATTATTAGGCCGGATGATCTGCTTCCGGTCATTGTGGGGTACTCGAATGCGGCCGAGCGGGCTCTTAATATAAGCGAAGATGAGGCGATACGCCGGACCGAACACGGAGACGGTGGCAGGTTCGCCCTGGAATTGTTCGTCCGGACTCTTAAAGGTGTCCAGATCGACCCGGAGGCTTCGTACTACGCAAAGTTCCATCCGGACGAAGACGGCGAAATCAACTCAATCCATCACGGCTGGTGTTTCGATTCTTTCGCCACTGTCGACGGACGCGAAGTCCACCTTCTCCAGGGCCTGCGGTTCGCCGATACGATAGACGGCGTCCTTTCGGCATTCTTCACCAGTGCCATCCTCCCGACCATCGGCGCGTACTGGCACGGACTGTATGATCGCGACTATCAATTGGTTCAGACGCCTAAAGAGTTGAACGAGCTCATATTCAGCGGCACCCTGAATGAGGCCGTTGGCAACACGCAAGCCATCCTCCGCACGCCGCTCGGACTGCGGATTTAGAAGGTCGATGGAGGCAAGCGGTGCACATGCCTCTGCCATAGTGAGACAGAGGGTCTATTGGACATAGAGGTGACGGTTTCGGCGGACGGGCGAGCGTGCGAGGCGGGACGAACTGTGCTGCGTGAACCTGAAGGCAGGACTTTGTACTGAAAGATACACCTCATAGGGCTATAGCGTAGACATAGTGCTCATCATCGTCGGCCCCGGCACGCCAACTAAATCAACAATTTGCAATCCAACAAAGCCGTGTGATCGAGCCTTCTGTCCAAGATTTGGCCAATAGGCAGCCCTGGAGCTCTCGGACGCGTCGTCTTTCGCACAGACAATACCGCGGCGCTTCGGCTCCAGCGAGCGCTGCTCCCAGGTTTGGTTTATCGCAGCGAGATCACAACTGTGATCGCATCCGCGGCGTGCCATCCGAGCCGCCGCGTTCGCCGTCGAAGCCGCTGCGCCAAACGAGGCGGTAGACTTCGGCCTCGCTCCGACCGTGTGGCATAGCGGTTCCTCAGTTCCGGAGCATCCAGGCTCCGGCTTCGCTGCGGCAGCAACCAAGCGGGTTCTCGATCGATGTAAGATGTCTTAAGGCAGCCCTGGCGCTGAGCAATGATTTCGGCCCCCCTTGGCAGCTTTGAAAACGACGGGAGGATGAGGTCAGAATGCCGGGATCATGGGGGCTGGCAGGAGGTGTTCCTCAACGCCGCGAACACCGGGGATGTTTTCGGCCGCAACCCGCAGCGCTTGCTTCTTTTCTTCAGGCTCATTCGAGGAGAGCCAGAAATGCACTACCCCGTCGCGAACGATAATGTCCTCCGGCCAGACTTTCGCCCATTCCTCTCGGCCCAGTTCGCGGAGGAGCCGCGTGCGGATCGTCCTGTCGTCGCCTTCGCCCTCACGCGCTGGCGCGCCCTTTGTCGCCCCAAGTGCGCGGACGAGGTTTGCTCGGCTAATGATGCCAACCACTTCGCGGCCGCGCATGACCGGTACGCGCTTGACCCGCTTCGCCTCTAGCAACGCCGCGACGTCGCCGAGATCGGTGTCCTCAGTCACGGTCACGACGGCGCGCGTCATGATGTCGTTGACGGTCCGGCCGTGCGATTTGACGTACTCGCGAGCGAGATCAGAGGCGAAATGATCGAGCCACCACGAACGCCGTCGCTCGCGGTGGCGGTGTGCGGTGCCGATTTCAGCGCGATGCAACAGGTCGCCCTCGCTGACGATACCAACCAAACTTCCGCTCGCATCGACGACGGGGGCGCCGCTGATGCCGCGTTCCGCTAGCAGCGTCGCCAAGCCTTGGACCGTCGCGTTGGGATTGACGGTGATCACATCGGTCGTCATCACATCCATTGCGCGCATTGGCATCTACCTGCTCTTCAACGTCACCGATATTCGTCAGATTTTCCGGTTGCATGATCTTCTGTCTCATCAAGCGTCATGGCAACGAAATTCAGTCGGGAACGGGATAACTTCAGGCTTGAACAAGAGCAAGTAGGACCTCGCGCTCTACGCAGCGGTCTCTCGCCCCGGTCGTGGAACTCAAGGGCAAAGAGTTGCGATATCCAGGCTGGCGGTCATGTAGTCAACTGCCGGAGCTGATCCAGAGCTACCGTCGCTCAGTTCCCTGACCACAGTCAATCTGCCGGCTGCCGCAGCCGGAGCACACAAGCCGCTCGCGCCAATCACGAACGGCCATCTGGGCGCCGTAGCGTTCGGCCGTCACAGCCACCGTAGCCCAATCTCGCGATCCCTTTGTTATGCTAAGTGGTTTACATGATGGAGAAGCGTTATATGCCGACCCTCACCACCGACCGCGGCGACGAGATCAACGTCTCGCCTTTTCTTGTAGCGAGGATGGCCGAACGCATGAACCGCATGACGCCGGAGCGAAAGGCACGGTATCTCGCCAAGGCGCAGCGCCGGCTCGACGCGGAACACCCATCCCGGAATGCGGCGGCAGCTGTGCTCGCCTCCAAAGAGCCCGAGACGCAGCTATGACCAGCGACGAGAAAGCCGAGACTGAACCACCATCGTGCATCTCGGCGAGATCCATAGCTTGACCTTCGGCGAGTTGGACGGGTCCGACTTGGGGTGCGTGGAGGCCATCGCGTCGACCGCCGGTCCCCGTGGCCGAACGAAAGCCGAGCCCGAGGTCATCGAGCCCGCTTCGAAGCCTCGGTAGCGGCGACCTTGGCTTTCAACTCGCCGTCACTGCCGGCTCGGGGGCTCGGGCGCCCTCGGGGCCAAAGCCGTGGCCGATCCCTCAGCCAGGGTCCCCCCGCCCCCGTTTCGGGTCCTCTTGCAGAGCGGCCGCCGAGCCTTGGTCGGAAGGTGTCCCACGCCGAATTGAGTGAGCGGCGGCCTCGCGCGCCTCACCTGGGCGGATGTCAGCGGACGTAGCGCGACAAACCTGGGATCTCGCCTGGTCGCGGCCGCGCAGCTCGATGACATTACGGTCGGGATCACGGACGAACACCGAGACGTTGCCGGTCAAATCTGCGATTCCTGCACCTTCAGGAATGTGAAGGTGCAAGGTATGCCCGTGGCTCGCAACGTGTAGACAAACGGTGTGGAAGGTCCGACCACATGAAACACGCGATCCGTCTCACTCTTGCGATGACAATCCTGGCCGCCCTGTATCTGGCTTCTTGCTCTGGAGAACCCAAAATCAAGGCAGATTCTGAATCAGATTTCTCCAGTTCTTATGCCATGGTCATCAAGGGAATGAGGACCGAAGATAAGAAAAATCTAGACGATGCTTTGAAGGATATCGTGTTGGTACAGGCAGGGCTTTATGGGCCAATGTTTGAAGCGAAGCATTATCAGTTGCCGTCGAGTGAACGACATTCAGGGGTATTTGGAAATGGCGCAGAGGCGGCCCTTACAGGTGCTGCAGGGGAGATGACTAACGCGGCATTCACCGTCAAGTGGGATGAGAACCGCGCAAAAGAGATTGTTGAGAATGCACGGGGGATCATCGATGGGCGCACCGCAAAAGAAATCATCCGGATCGCTGCGGATGAGCGGCGGCAAGCATCAAAGAGTGCCATTGCCACTTACCGAGAGCGGATATATGAGGCACACTTAGCGCTTAAAGACATTCAGAACGAAGTTGAAGCTCCGACGAAACGGCAGAATGAGCAAAACGCTTCATTAGGTTTAGCGGGCCGCAAGAAGGCTCTTGAAGATGCGATCCAAGACCTCGAAAGCAAGATCACAAACCTACAGAAGCGGCACCAACAAGACAGGTGACGGTGTAAATTCGATCTTTCCGAGCTTGAGAGCATCAGAGCATCAAGGAGTGGCGCGCGGCCTCGGGCGCGAAATTCGGTGATTAAGCGGAGGGCGACGACATCCCTCCTCACGGATGAGCGGCTAACGCGGCCGGCTGACGATTATGTCGCGACAGACGTTAGTCGCTGGGACGCCGGCAATCGGCGTCCGAAACGCTGAGCGAGGATGAACGATGTAGTGGCTGAAGGAGTGCCAACATCGATCGCGGCGGCGCGGCAAACCGAGCCGGCGGTCGTAGCCGCCATCTCCTCGGGCGCAGGGCAACCTGATGCCGCGAAGCCGTGCGCGCTGGGCTTCAGCCTTGATCACGGGCTGATGCTGCCGGTCGCGGGCGTAGCCGTGGGCGCCCTCGTCGGCTTGAGCGTTCAGCGCGTTCGCTGAGGTGCTGTCAGCGGCCGATTAAAAACACTCCTACTTTCCAAGAAAACAGGGGATCATTTCCTATGGTTAGTATAACAAACCTTGAAAGACTATCTCCAATTACCATATGCGCTACTGTGCGGGTGCCATTTTGGATCCACGCATCAAAGAGTGGCATTGTCCCCTTGGGAGGTGCCGCTCTCCATGTTGCTCATAGGAGGATATGGTCATGGATCGTTTCGATTTCTCTCCGTTGTTCCGTTCGACGATCGGCTTCGATCGTCTAACCCGTATGGTCGATGCGGCGAACCGCATTGACAGCACGGCCCTCGCCTACCCCCCTTACAATATCGAGCGGACTGGCGATGACGCCTACCGGCTGACGATGGCCGTAGCCGGGTTCTCCCCGGAAGAACTCGATATCACCGTTCAGGAGAACACCCTCCTGGTGACGGGCAGGGCACGGAAGGAGGACGAGAACGGCGGCGGCTACTTGCACCGCGGCATCGCCCGGCGCGCATTCGAGCAGCGCTTTAGCCTTGCCGACCACATGAAGGTGGTGGGCGCCAGCCTCGACAATGGCATGCTTTCTGTCGATGTGGTTCGCGAAGTGCCCGAGGCAGCCAAGCCACGCACGATCAAGATCGGCACCACGGTCGAGACCATGCAACCGCAGCCGGCGGAGCAAAAGGCAGCTTGATCGGGCCCGCCGAGCGATACCGATTAAAAAGGCGAGACGCCCCCGAATTTCGGGGGCGTTTCGGCTGTCAGCTTGCTCAAGGGCAAGAGGGCACGTCCACAATGCTCGGCGGCGTGGTGCGGCGGGATGTGCCGCTCGGCGGACCCTTCTCCTGATCCCGAATGTTAAGGAGCGATTCGAATGGAAAAGCACCTGCTCGAGGCGGCCGAACGAGGCGATGCCGCGGCGCAATTCAATCTCGGTGTGTTGTACGAAAACGGTTTGAGCAACAGCCGTTACGTTGCCGAAGGCAACCGACTGGAGGCGGTCAGGTGGGTGCTGGCCGCTGCCGAACAGGGCTTACCCCGCGCCCAAATCAAACTCGCAGAAATGTATGCCGACGAGCCCGATATGCCCGACAGCTCGGTCAGAGCGTGCGGGTGGATCCTGTTGGCGATCGCAAGCTTGCGCGGCGCCCATCTCGAAAGCGCTCAATCCGCTTACCGGCGCGCGTCCATGGGTTTGACGCCGGGCGAAATTGAACAGGCCAAGTCCTTTGCGCAACGTTGGCGGCCGTCTCGGCGGACCGGCGCTGCATTGGCGGATCCGCAAAAGAGGCCCGCGGGGGCAAATGCATGATCAGGAGCTGGTTCGTTCCGCCAATCGTCATTCCGATCCTCATCGTCCTTGGCCTGGTGGTGGACGTGACGGTCCGCGCGCTTCATTGACATCGGCCGGACAGAGAAACGGCCTCTTCCCGCGACGCAGGGTCGGTCCCTGGCAGGTAAGCAGCGAGATCATTTCGTGGCAAGCGGGCGAGAGACAATCGTCGAGACCTTATGATGCGGTCCGATGGGGGCGAAGTCCTGGATCGGAGCGTATTCGTGATAATCCACGACACCCGGCTGGCGGAATAGCGCCGTACCTGACACCCTCGATGATCTTTTATAAGCTGGATTTAACTCTATCCCTTACAAAAAAGGAAAGGTATGAGCCGTTTGTAAAATACGCGGCAGAATATTATTTCTGCATTCTGACTATGGATGTCTGGAATAATTAGAAATCGTCTCCATATTGTTTTATAGATGAGCCATCAGAGTAAATAGCTATGACGACAATTTTTCTGAACTCTAGCGGCACAAACGGCTGTAAGAACTGGTTCATCCCGGATCCGCCGAACAGCAACGATGATGATCATCCGGGCGGAGCCACACATATGACGATCGTCGCCCCGGCCTTCGAGGAGCCCATAATCGTGCCGCCAGAACGGCTGCATCGTCCGTGGCTCGTGCCCGGGTGGGGTACGCTCTGAAGTGACGGCGTCCGGCGAAGCAGGTTTACCTCCGGGTTAGCTCGAATTCCTCAGTAGCCACGGAATGTCCGTGAGCCCATGTCGCACTGTATAAAGGACTAGCCAAATGACAAATTTAAACGGATGCGTGATCACGTTCCCCATAGTGGGTGGAATTTTCGGTGTCGGTCGGTTCGCGACGAGGCTGAAGGCGCTCGCGGACGCGGAGCGGATTGGCCCATGGCACATCGGCAAATGGACTGACTTCAAGCACACTGCAATCAGAATGCGATTCGCCTCCGTTACGGATGGTGAGCGCGCGCGGGAGACCTGCACCGTTGCAGCAGGCTGATTATGTCAACGTCCCGATGGCTTTCAACGTCGCTTCGTCCGCCCGCATCGAACCGGTTCGATGCGGGTGTGCCAGCGCAATCGGGACGTCCAGCGCCACGCACGGGTGCGTGGCGTGCGATCAGCGGATCCCACACCGAGCTGCGTCAACGCCGAGACCACGTCGAGCGGCTGGCATTCGCTTCGCCGCCAACCGCGGGAACTGAAAATCGTTCAGATCAGTGGACCAGCGAAAATCGAGCGGGTAGCAGCGTCATGATCGCCCCCGCGGAAACGGACCGATCCTGCCGGCAGGAGCCGGCACCGCCTACCCGCATGAGCTCATCGTCATCAAAGCCGATCGCTTGTGTTCGATTGCTACAAAGAACCGCCTAGCCGTTCTGCACAAGCGCGGGCAACAGCGGAATTCGGGGTATCGCTTCCCGGCGTCGTCGCCCAGCCGGCTTTCTCGATGATCGCCTCGCGATCCCAGGGGTTCACCTTATTGAACTCTGCCAATCTTGCAGTCGCATTAGCCTGGTGCTGGAACTTGTCGACGCAGATCGGCGTCAGCACGCCGACGACCGCGGTTTGCGCGCGATCTGCCGCCATTTGCTCGGCCGTGCTGCCAAGCTTCCAGCCAAACGACGAGAAGCCAACCACGGTTATGGCAACCGCACCAATCAGCGCGCCCCAGATCCCCGGCTTTAAACTCTGAGAGATTTTCATTTACGCGCCCCTAATTCAGGAGGGATACCGCCGGTCGTCTCGCCGCCAAACCGCAGCCTCGAGCCAGGGACTTAAGCGCGGCGTTGGCAGTGTCCGGCGGACAGTCACAGCGCGCTTTATTCACATGGGCATCACGCTGCGAAATACAATCGTAAAATAGGTGAGGGTGCAAAGTTTATATCGGGCGAGATTACCAATTGCAGAAATCTGGAGGTTTTATCCGAAATGAAATTGCAATCTGCCAGGCTCATCCCCATGCTACATTCTCTATTCCAGCGGTGCAACCTGCCGAGTGGCAGTGATACACTTCTACAAAAAGTGGAATTTTGATCGGCGCCAGGAACCGCGATTTATCCGAGAGGGGTTAGTACGCAGTGCAATCTCCTGAGATTACAATGATCACCAGTCCCACCGCGATGCGGGCGCTCGCCGTCTGGTATCGGGAATTCGCCGAGACAACAGAGAACCCGACCATCTGGGAAAGCCGTCTACATACCGCGAAGGATCTTGAAGAGATGGCGAGGCGAGCCGACCGTCGGCCGCTGATGGTCAGTCAGTCGCGATCAGCCAAGCCACATGTGTACCTGCCGCCGATAACGCCGGTGGTAGGTACATGGAGATAATCGGAGAACCGGACGAGGTCCTCAAGCTTCGCATATGCTGCACCGTACGCGGCACACTGCGCCGCCGGTGTAGCGCCACTGCGACCGACAGCGCCGGTCGACATAGGCGCCCGCCTGCGCGATATGTGGCGCTGACCTGCCGGTTATCTGCGGCGGGTGTCCGAATATCTCGCCCGTCCACGGCATCAATTTCGGTGCAGACAATTGACGTCGGCGCCCCTGCGAAGCTGCGAGCCCCCCCCCCCAACATCAGGGATGACATGAGATCAGCACCAGATCAGCGGTCTCGCGGCCGCTTTAACGCGACCCGGCCGCTCCGACAGCAGCCACGAGTTCCGCAACACAATCAGTCATTTCACAGCAACGGCCCCGACGTCAGAGTCAGCGGCACCGCCCAGCAAATATTCGAGCGCTACGTCGCCCTGGCACGGGAAGCAGCAACGAGCGACGATCGGATTGCTGCGGAGAACCTCTACCAGCACGCTGAGCACTATTTTCGCATCAATAATGCCAGCCGCGATCGCAATTCGCAGGAAGCATTACGCCCGACGCCGGTCGGTGTCGCAACACGCGCCCCCGGGGCCGGGTCGAGCGAGGACAGGACAGACCGCGCACAATCTGGGATGGAGGACGACTACGACAACTTTTGATCCGGAATTGGGGTGGTCCACTCAAAACGGCTATGAATCTGGTGACAAAGGCAGGCTTCGCGGAGATCGTCAGCTCCTGAAGGCGTCCTTAAGCTGCGTCGGCATCTCGCCGGGGGGTGACGAAACGCGGCTTGTAGCACCTCGAGGGCAGCAATCACCGCGTGGTCGACGAGGACGCCTTCGGCGTGTTCGCGGAAGGCGCGTTTCTATGGGATGCGGATTTCGTCGACCCCGGTACGGCGCGGTGCCGCCTGGATTGCCTTTGACCAGCCGGGGACATTTGCTGGCGAACGGGTTTCCGGGCAGCATGGCGCCGGGATCGATGACCAGGAACAGGAACCCGTAATCCTGTAGTGGCCGCGCAGGATCGCCGCGCAGGCGAGGAGGCCGAGCTGCGCCGCAGCATGCTGGCACCCGGCCGTAGCGCGCTGGCCGGCCTGGTCGAAGTCGACGAGACCGAAATCGTCTGCCGCAGCAAGACCGATCCTGTGACCGGCGGTGGTGGCCGCAGCCATCAAGGCAAAATCCTCGTCGTCGGCGCGGTCGAGGTCGAGGACGGCGGAGCCGGCCCCGGCCGCATCCGGCCCAGCCAGGTGCCCGATTACTCGGCCGCCAGCCTGCATGCTTTCCTCAAAACCAATCTCGCCCCCGGCGCCACCGCCAAGACCGACGGATGGTCGGGCTATCCGGGTGCCCCCAGCGTCAACCACGATCCCCATGTCGTCGGCAACATGGCCGTCCACATATTACGTAATCGACGGCGCAAGCGCGCGGGAGATTGTATCGCCCGAGGGGATGCCGGAATTGTCATGCCCAAATCGACATCATCCATCCGCATCGGGATTTCTGTAAGTACCCAGAATTTGTCCCAAAAATTGTCGATGAGTGCAAAATTGCTGTTGGCTATGTATGATGAACAAAATGGAGATGCTGCTTTCGCCTGAGCCACGCAAATCGTAATAGCGGCGACCCGGCAATATGGTATTGATTGTCAAGATATACATGTGCAGAAACGAAACTAATGCTTTAAAGATCTGAACTAAAGTACGCCTAGAGGGAGTAGGAAGTATGTGGATGAGAGCATCAATGCCACAGGAATCAAAAAGAATGGCGTGTTGTTGCCATCACTATCGTTTTTGATGTATGAGCGATGCCAAGTGATCCTTCGAATAATTGACGTGATGAAACTGGATGTGATTTCGGAAGAACATCCCACCCAGCCGCCGATGGCCGAGGCCATAGTGCATCAGGGTCTGGGAGAACGATATCAATAAATGGGTAACTACTGCCGTCAGAAGAAGCAGCGGGAATTCGGAAGGGTGCTCACTCCACGATGCCAGGTTCATCGCTAGTTCCTGTGCCGGTACCGGCGTGGTTTGACCCGCTGTACGGCCCCTTCAGGTATCGAGGAAACTGCGCAATTCACGCGAGCGGCTTGGATGATTTAGTTTTTTCAGCGCCTTCGCCTCGATCTGGCGGATGCGCTCGCGAGTGACCTCGAAGTGCTGGCCGACTTCTTCGAGCGTGTGCTCGCTGCCGTCGCCGATGCCGAAGCGCATGCTTGAGGATTTTCTCCTCGCGGGCTCAGCGTTTTCAGACACTTCGGCGGTCTGCTCGCGCAGATTCAGATTGATGACCGCTTCGGACGGCGAGACTACGCGGTCTTGTCCTCGATGAAATCGCCCAGATGCGATTCTTCCTCTTCGCCCATCGGCGTTTCGAGCGAAATGGGCTCCTGCGCGATGCTTCAGCACTTTGCGCACTTTGCCGACCGGCAATTCCATTTTCTCGGAAAGCTCTTCGGTGGTCGGCTCGCGGCCGAGTCCTGCTGCAACTGGCGCTGCATGCGCACCAGCTTGTTGATGGTCTCGATCATGTGCACGGGGATGCGGATAGTGCGCGCCTGATCGGCGATGGCGCGGGTGATGGCTTGCCGTACCCACCAGGTGGCGTAGGTGGAGAATTTGTAGCCGCGCTGGTAATCGAACTTATCGACGGCCTTCATCAGGCCGATGTTGCCTTCCTGGATCAGGTCGAGGAACTGGAGGCCGCGATTCGTGTATTTCTCGCGATCGAGACCACCAGGCGCAGATTGGCTTCGACCATCTCGTTCTTTGCCCGGCTCGCCTCGTGCTCACCGCGATGGACGGTCTGCACGACGCGCCGGAGTTCGACGATCGGCAACTTTGTCTCGGCAGCGATCTGAGCGATCCCGGCGCGCAGCTTTGTCACATCGGCCGAGTGCTTCTCAACCAACCTCGGCCAGCCCCGGCCGGACAGATTACCGATCCGTTCGAGCGAACCCGCAGCAAGTTCCTCACCCGAATATTGCTGCAAGAATTCGGGCCGCTTGACCCCGACATTCTCCGCCAAGCGCAACAGCCTGCCTTCGTCGGTCACCAGCCTGCGGTTGACGTCGTAAAGCTGTTCGACGAGGTGCTGGATGCGGCTGCGGTTGAGGCGGATCCGCTTGACATGCTCCACCGCCAGCGTCCGGAGCTTCTCGTAACGGCGCTCGGTCGGACGCGGCAGCGCCTCGCCTTTGCCGAGGGCGACGATCCGCTGATCCTGGAGCTTGTGCAGCTGCTCATTAATCTCGGCGATCGCGTTGAAAGCGGCGAGCGCGCTCGGCTTCAGCTGCGCTTCCACGGCGGCCAGAGAAATCGAGCTTTCCTCGATTTCGTCCTCTTCTGCGGCAAGCTCGGTTTCGAGCGTCGCAAGCTCTATGGGCGCATTTTCACCCTCGGCATCGCTTTCGGCAGGGACAGCGGCCTCCGGCGCCTTTTGTTCGAACCCGCCGGCGCTATAAGTGGCATCGAGATCGATGATGTCGCGCAGCAGCATCTTCCCGTCATTGAGCGCCGCGCCAGCCGATGATGGCCCGATCGTCAACGGGTTCTCGCAGATGCCGGCGATCATCATCTCGCGGCCGGCCTCAATCCGCTTGGCGATCGCGACCTCGCCTTCCCGCGACAGCAACGCGACCGAACCGCCTCGCGCAAATACAGGCGAACGGGATCGTCGGTGCGGCCGGTGTCGTCGTTGTCGAGATTGCCGCGGACCTCGCCGACGGCATCGCCGGTTTTGGCGGCAGCTTGCTCTTCGGTCCCTTCGATGTCTTCGGTCTCTTCGCCCTCGATGACGGCGATCCCCTGTTCGGAGAGCGTCGTCATCGTGTCTTCGATCTGCTCCGAGGACACTTGGTCGGGCGGCAACGCGGCGTTCAATTCGTCGTCGGTCAGGTATCCCCGCTCGCGGCCACGGGCCAGCATGTTCGCGATTGCAGCAGCGACGGTATCAAGCAAAGGAGCTTCCGCCGCCCCCTGCCGGGATTCGTCGCTTCAACCGCGGTTGCCACCTTGCTCGCCATGCCACCATCCTTGACAGGTTTCGTACCGCCCCGCCTAGGGCCGGCTCTCGCCCCCAGTATATCTGGCCTCCTCTCCTGGTCCGCTGCCGCTTCAAAGGTGCAGGAAGGACCTGAGCGGTGCCGCTTAGGCAGCGTTTTGGTCAGCAAACAAACTGTCCGGGGGGTCGGCTTCGAGCGGCGTGGATCGAGGATCGGGGGGGAAGATCTCGCTCTGCTGCTCGGTGACAAACTCGCGAATGTTCGGCGGCCAGCCTTCGAGCTTCTGCGACGCGGCCCGGATGCGGGTCCGCTCATCGGAACTGTCATAGGCCCACACATGGATCACCCGGTTCAACGGGCCGACCTCGGTGTGCCAGAACGCGGCGAGCGGAGAGAGCTTAGCGCGCGCCGGAAGCGCCTGTCCGAACCGTTCCTCGACGGTCGCGACCGAGCCCGGCTGGACGGTGTAGGTACGCATCTCGATGATCATCGGGTTTCCTCGCTTGGAGTGGCGGATTGATGTCGGCGCGTCACGTGACCTTCCGGGCCGTGCCGGAACTGGTAATCAGGTCACGCGATCGGTTTCTGGAGTTCGCTTCAGAGCGTACCGGCAGCCGGCACGACCCACGGACGATGCGGCTGCTTCTCTGGAGTCATGCCTGCTTGATCGAGAGCCGGAACCGGGATGACGGCGGGCTCGGCCGCCACGGCACGAGTACCGGCGATCTTCGGATCATGCGCCTCCGCCCATTTCCTGAACCCGCTCGTAGGATTACTCATCGAGATACCCATGGCTGGCACCCTTTTCTGAATTGCTGAAAATAATATGTGGGGACGATTTCAAATCATACTGAATAAATTTCTGCGATTGGCAGATAAAAATTTCTTGAGACCTCTTTTAGCGAATTGAGATCCACTCGGAAAGAGTGTGGTTAGCTTTTTTTTATTTAATTACAAACACCACGGGCTTACGGCGAGATTCGCGGCCGCCAGAGTGCGAAACGATAGTTACTAATCGGCTTTTTGGTCCTGCCGATCGATGGACCCAATATTTAGGTTGGGGCTATCCCCCAAATCCGGGGATACCTCGGTTGAAAACCGGTGCCGATCGGGCGCCCCGAGCGGCGTCGTTCCCGATGTGGCCGCCGATGCCGATCCGCTGACCGGCGTCGTGATCATCGTCAACGGCAGCCGGACGACCCATCGGCGGCACCTCGGCCAGCACGCCGATCTGGACAGGTTTCATGTCGTTGATCAACGAGGCGCGCGCCGACGCCGGCAAGAAGCCGGCAGGTCCGCTCAATCCGCGCCTCTATCCGCTGCTCCTCAGCGACAATTTCCACGACGTGATCGGCGGTTGTTCGCAGGATTATTGCGCCGTCAAGGGCTACAGCCTCGTCACTGGGATCGGGTCGCCGATCTGAACCGGCTGCTGCCGACCTTGGCGGGGCAGCCTTGAGGCTGCCCTCGGCCGCGGGTCGAACCCGCGGCGAGCGCGTCCGATCACGCGAGCTCGATGAGCGTGCCGCTTCGGGTCTGGCCGCGCCTGGCAGGAAGGGGAGGTTGCTGCCCGCATGCCGCGCACAGCCAGCCCTGTATTGTCGCGGCGCGCGGTTTTTTGATTTCTGCCTGCCCGCGAAGACACAGTTGAGAGATCACCTCGTTTAATCGCCCGTTCTCAGAGCATTGAAGATGAAGGATTTTCTGCAGCGTTGCGGGTTGCGAAACCCGTCTACCATGCACTCCGTTTGTGCAACACCCGGCATGCGCGGATCGACTTGCGGTCGGCAAGTTCGCGCGCATCGGATCAGCTGGCGTAGGATCCTGGATCCCGCGTGGGGGCCGCTCCGTCAGGAAATAACCAATTGCCCTCGCGCGCGAGTCGGAACGTACGAAGTGGCGCGATGGAAGATCGGCGCCGCCTTCGCCCTCGTGGCCGCGGTGATCCTGATCAATCGGCTCGGCGCCCATGTCTATCTGGTATCGGATAGCGCCGGATTTCGCGCCGGAGGCGGCGGCTCACTAGGCGCGCCGCAAACGCGACCGCCGGCTCAGCCGTGCGGCACGGCGCGCAGAGATGGGTAGGAACCGGCTTTGGCACCCCAGATCGACCGGTCGAAGCCGGCCGGCAAGCTGCCCGATTTCAGCGTCGCGTCGGAGAGGCCCTGGAGGCCGGCTTGCGAACCGCGCCCGGCGCCCTTCGGCCGGTGCGTCGTGTCGATGTCCCAATAATCGTGGGTATTGACGTTGCCGGCTGGATTGGCGCCGGCACCCACCCAAGGACGCTCGTTTGCCGCCGGTGACCCGGCCGATGCCGTAAACGGCAGCGGCATCGCCTTCGTCGCTGTAGCCGATGACGGCGCCAACCGGGCTCATCTCGCCGCCCGTGACGGCGCCGGTTGCATAGGAGTTCTCGACCGAGCCGTTGGCGTGGGTGTAGCTGTTGGAGCCGACGAGCCCGCCGACGACGCTCTCGGAGCCGATGCCGGCGCCGGTGACGTCGCCGGTTGCATAGCACTCCAAGATCCGGCCGCCTTGCGGGCCGCCGAAATTGCCGCCGACGAGGCCGCCGAGATCGAGGCCGCCGGGCGGGCCCGCGACGTTGTCGGTGACCTTTCCGGTCGCATAGGATTTTTCGATGATGCCGGTGTCGTCGTTGTAGCCGACGAGGCCGCCGAGAGTGCCGATATCGTCCGAAGTCGCAGAGCCCGTAACGCCGGCGACCGCCCCCGACGCCCAGGACAGCGTCACCGTGCCGGCGTTCCAGCCCAGCAAGCCGCCGACGAAGGAGCTGCTCACATTGCTCGTCGCCGTACCGGTGGCGTGAGTATTGGCGATGGTGCCGCCCTCTGCATTGTAGCCGACCAGGCCGCCGACATCGATGCCGTAGCCAACCTCGGCAGAGGAATAAGACGATTCGGTCACCGCGCCACCGGTGTTGTAGCCGACCAAGCCGCCGACCCAGCAATCCACGCACCCGACTTTGCCGGTCGAATGCGAGTGCTCGACCGTCCCCTCGTTTGCTCCGACCAACCCGCCGACGAAGCCGTTGCCGCCATTCCCTGAACTCGAGATGTAGCCAACCACTTCGCCGCCTTCGCTGGAACCGGTGACGGTCCCCCGTGCCTTGCCCACCACCTCGTTCAAGCCGACGAGGCCGGCAGCGATGAAAATGTTGAATTCGGTATTGATCGCCTCGCCGCCGACCTCGACATCCGACCTCGACTGCTCAATCAGGCCCTCGTTCGCTGCGACCAGCCCAGCAACGATGTTCTGGTAACCATCGAGCAATACTTTGCCGGTCGCCGAGGCGTTCGAGATCCGGCCGGAATTGTAGGCGACCAGCGCGGCGATCAGACCGGTAACCGGCTTTCCGTTCAAAAATCCTTGATAATTCGAGGTGACGTTGGCGTTGGATAAGCTGACATTCTCGACGACGCCTTTTGCCCCGACATAAGCGAATAGCGCTGTGTAGACCGAGGTACCGGACGACGCGATCGTCAGGTTCGAGATCTTGTGCCCGGCGCCGTCGAAGGTACCGGTAAACGGCGTCGGCGATGTCGGCACCGCGCTGTTGGCCCCAAGCGGAATAAAGCCCGCGCCGCTATTCCAGCTTTTGCTGGCGCTCGCGTCGATATCGCTGCCGAGCCGATAATCTCCGGCCATGCCGTTGGCGATGTTTGCAGCTGTGAAACCGTTGAGACGATCGTCACGGCCCCGGCCGACGGCGTGAGGCCAACCGCCGCCGACAAGACCGCCACGCCGACGATGGCCGAGGCGGGACGCGGCAACCGGTGAATATCAAACAAAGTCCGACACCCTCCTACCCGGCCAAATCACCGATCCTGTCGGCCGACAAATTAGGTGGATGCAGGAGCTTAGGCAAGCCAATGCCAATCCGTACCTCCTCGGAAGTTGCTACGTCTCGCCGGCGTTCGCCGGCGTTCGCGAATAGAATTTCGGATCGGCGGCGCGGATCGCGCTTTCGGGCAGGCCCAGTTCGCGGCGCACGATGTTGGTGCCCTGCACCAGCCACACGCATTTGTAATAAGCCGATGCGGCGCGCACGTGACAGCGGCTGGATTGTGCAGCGGGTCCCCTGCCCGGTCCATGGGTCCTCTTTGCCGGTATCGGGCAATCCAAGCGTCAAAAACGAGGCGCAGGCCGGTCAACGCCGGCCGATCTGACCGCCCGCCAAGTCCGCAAAGACACCGGCGTGGCGGCGGGCTCGACCGCGATCCTCTCCGCGCGATAGGCGCCGAGCTGGAATACCGCGTAATACGGAACAGGAGAAGGCCGCGCAGCAATTCCTGCAGGATCAGAGGCATGGCGATATCCTCGCTTACACAGCTACTTGGACGGCCACCGTCCAGATTGACGGTAAATAATCCAACTTGATAGCCTGCGACGTCGCTGAAATCCACGGTACGCCGGAACATGCCAGGCTCGACCTCTAGCGCCCTGACCGACAACTTCTTTTGGCCGAAGTCGATTGCCTTCGTTGGCGCATCGCCCGATCACGCGACGATCCGGGGCAAACTGGTGATGTTCGCGGTCAAGAACAAGTTTCCAGGCAAACTCTATCCGGTCAATCCGACGCATCGGGAAATCGATGGCTACAAAGCCTATCCGAAGGTGTCCGTCATCGGCGAACCGGTCGATCTCGCCGTCATCGCCATTCCGGCAAAACTCGTGATCGATGCGGTGGAGGACTGTGCCGCGGCCGGCGTGCGCAACGTCATGATCATCGCCTCCGGCTTCGCCGAGGAGGGAGGCGCCGCGTCCGCCTTGCAGGAACGGCTGTCGGAGATAGCAAAGCGCACCGGCATCCGTATCGCCGGGCCGAATTGCGAGGGCTTTTACAACGCGCTGGCCAATACAGCGGCGACCTTCAGCCCGACCGTCGAGCGAATTTCCACGGAGACCGTCTTCCAGATCGCACCGCAAAAACGCGTCGGGGTCATTTCGCAAAGCGGCGGCCAGGGTTTTGCTTTATTCACCATCGGTCGCGCTCATGGTTTGAGCTTCAGCTATGTGATTTCGACCGGTAACGAAGTCGACCTTGGCGCCGCGGATTTTCTCGAATACATGGTGCGCGATGCCTGCACGCATTCGATCATGATGCTGTGCGAGACCATCCGCGACGGCAAACGCTTCATCAGCACCGCGAACGACGCCCGGCGGCTCGGGAAACCAATCGTATTAGTCAAGATCGGCAAATCGGACGCGGGATCGCGCGCGGCTGCGTCGCATACCGCCTCAATGACAGGATCGCATTCCGCTTATCAGGCGGTGTTCGAGCGTTACGGCATCATCCAGGTACAAGACCCAAACGAGGCGGTTGCCGTCACGGCATTGCTCGCCACCTGCCCGCTGCCGAGAGGCCGGCGCGTCGGCATCGTGACCGCCTCGGGCGGCGGCGGTGCGATGGCAGCAGACGCCTTCTCCGACAACGGCCTGACCGTACCGGTGCTGTCCGAGAATGTTCAGTCGGTGATTTGGCCAATGATCCCGCCGCACGCAACCGCACAAAATCCGGTCGATGTCACCGCGCAGGGTGGCCGGACCGGTCCATTGATGATGACGTGCATGGAGACGATGAGCCGGTCCGGCGAGGTCGATATCGTCGTCGAGATCATTTCGACGGCGCGGGAGGACTTAGTCTCGATTATCCCGGAACGGCTGCACTCCATCCATGACGCCGGCGTTACCCCGATTGCGCTGTGGACCTACACGCTGCCATCGTTGATCGGAAGGCAGGCTGCGGCGGAAGCGGGCGTCGCGTTGTTCTCCGATATCCGTCAATGCGGCCGTGCGCTTGGCCGGCTGGTTAAATATGCTGAGCACGTCAGGTCCTTGAAGCCGGAACCTCCTGCGGCTGCTGCGGCACCGCTGAAATTGCCGTCCGATCTCCCGCCAGTGCTGTCGGAGCACCGCGTCAAGACGCTCTTCGCCTGCTGCGGGATCGACCCCAGCAACGAACGTTTGGTGCAGTCTGCCAAGGAAGCCGCGGACGCGGCCGTACGGCTCGGCTTTCCGGTAGCGCTGAAAGTCCAGTCGCCCGATATTCCGCACAAGACGGAAATCGGCGGCGTGAGGATCAACCTCAGCGACGTTGAAGGGGTGACCAAGGCTTACGACGAGATCCTAACCGCGGTGAAAAAGCTCAAGCCGGGCGCACGCATCGAAGGCATGCTCATGCAGAAGATGGCGCCGAATGGCCACGAGCTAGTCATCGGCATGGTCAACGATCCGACCTTCGGACCGATCATGATGGTCGGGATGGGCGGCGTCACCGTCGAGTTGTTCGGCGACGTCGTGCATTGCCCCGCGCCGCTCAGCATCGACGACGCGAAGGTCATGATCGGCAGCTTGAGGTCGGCGAAGCTGCTGCAGGGCTTTCGCGGCGCGAGACCGGTCGACATCGCGCCGGCGGCAGCCTTGATCGCTGCCCTATCGGAAGTGGCCTACATCAACCGCGAGAAGATCCAGGAGATCGAGTTCAATCCGGTCATCCTGCACGGCGATGGCTCGGGCCTCACCGTCGCGGACGCTCTTGTAATGATGAAAAAATAAAGTTCAAGCTCCGAGAGCTCAAACCGATCGCAACAGGACACGACCAGAACCCTCCGACAAACAAATCATCGATATGGACAAAACTCGTCAATATTGACACGACACCGAGCCGGCAGCACGGTCGGTCGGGCCGCGACGCATGCCGGTAGCAATTACGCGCGCGGAGAACATTCCCATACTCCGGCCACACCGACGCGGGAGGAAAGAAGACCGTGGAATTCGAACTCACATACACCCCTGCGCAAGAAGAATTCCGAGACCAGGTGCGGACCTGGCTTACCGAGAACGTGCCTGATGGCATCAACACCCGCCCGGCGAACATGGGCGAGTCGCGTAAGCTCTATCTGCTCCGCCGGACTTTCGGCAGGAAGCTCGGCGCCAAAGGGTGGCTCTACCCTTCCGGCGACAAGATGTACGGCGGCGGCGGCCTCGACTTCGACCAGATCATCGTGTTGGAGGAGGAGACGGCGCGGCTCGGCATCGGACTGCCGCCCTATTACGACAGCGGGGGGAGGATCGGCGGGGCCAGTATCCGCGTCTGGGGCACCGCAGAACAGAAGCAGCGGCTTCTCCCGCCCATTTACAAGGGCGAGGTCCGCAGCTGGCAGCTGCTGACGGAACCTTCCGCCGGATCCGATCTGGCCGGCATCAAGACCACGGCAATCCGTGACGGTAACGAATACGTGCTGAACGGACAGAAGATCTATATTGGATCGCATCACGGCGCCGATCGTTACTGGACCATTGCCGTCACGGATCCCAACGGGAAGCGTCACCAGAACCTGTCGTGGTTCATGATCGATGCCTCGCTGCCAGGCATCACCACGCAGCCGCTCTACATGCTCAGCGCCCAAAGCGAAGGCGAAACCGACGAACACGGACACAAGAACATCATCTTCTTCGACAACGTGCGCGTTCCCGCGGACTGCCTGGTGGGCGGCGAGAACAATGGGTGGAAAGTCGCCTCGACCCATCTCGAGGTAGAGCACGGCGGTCAGGGCAACATCCGCACCAACCCGGTGTGGACCGCGCTGCTCGCCCATTGCAAAAAACAACATCGCGACGGCCGGCCGTTCATCGCGGATCCGGAGGTCAAAGCGAAGCTCGCCGAGATCTACAGCCGACTGGAGACGGTTCGCCTGCTCTCCACCCGTAATTTCTGGATGGTCTACGCGGGCGAGAAGCGGTCCTATGAAGGACCCCAGGTTTCGTACCTCAGGAAGACGACGAACCTTTGGTTGACCAAGGCCATCCTCGATCTCCTTGGTCCGGAAGCGCTAACCACCGACCCCGTTATCGGCGCGATGGACGGGGCCGCGGAAGCGCAGCAGCGCAGGGGCATCGTCGAGCAGCACCCTGGCGGCACGACCGATATCCAACGCGTCATCATCGCCCGTCGGCTGGGTGTCGGGAACCGGGAGCGTGAACAGGCGGGACGGCTTGGCGAAGAGGGCAAACTGCACCAGAACCCCGCCGGCGGGCAGGCAGCCGGTCAGAAAGTGGAGGCCTGAAGGTGGATCTTTCTCTGACACCTTCCCAGACAATGATCCGGGACAGCGCGCGATCCTTTGTACAGCGGCGCGTCCCGAAGGCCGAACTGGTGCGGCAGGCCAAAGAGGGCTCGACTTGGGATCCCGGATGGTTCGACCACTTCCGGGATGCCGGCTGGGTCAGCGCCCTGGTGCCGGAGGAGTTCGGCGGATTGGATCTGGACCCGCTGAGCGTCGCCCTGCTCTTTGAAGAACTGGGTAGGGGTGCGGTGCCGAGCCCGCTGATCGCGTCGAATGTGATCGCCGCCTGTCTGCTGCGCGGCGGCCGGCAATCCGAACCGCGCGCCGCGGCGCTGACGGGTATCGCGGACGGCAGCATGATCCTGATACCGGCTCTGCGACAACCCGAGACGTCCTGGAAGGGCGTCGCGGCGACCTGTACTGGGTTGACAGCGACCGGAAAGAACTTGGTTCTGTCGGGATCCAAGGTCTTCGTGCCGTTTGCCGATACGGCGACACATTTCCTGGTCAGCGTCACCTTGCCCGGCGATGCCGCGCCGGCGCTGGCGATTATCCCGGCCGCCAGCGCCGGGATTTCCTACCGGTTGTTGGCGGGGTTCATCCAGGCGAATTACACGGTCAGTTTCGACAATATTGGGGTAGCGAAATCAGACATTGTGTCTGTCGGTGATCAGTCGTTCGACGACGCTTTGGCCATGGCACGTGTGGTGGTTGCCGCCTACCAAGTGGGTGGGATGGCCGAGATGCTCGACCTCTCTATCGCCTACAGTAACACGCGCGAGCAATTCGGCACGCCGATCGGTCGTTTCCAGCGGGTGCAGGACCACATCATCCGCCTGCTCAACGCGATGGATGCGGCGCGCTGGTCGACCTATGAGGCCGCCTGGGCTCTCGAGGCAAATCGAAACGGTGTCGCCCGCAGTTATCTGGCGGGGTCGACGGCGGGCGACAGCTGCATCGAGGCGGCAAACGCGGCGCACGAAGTCCACGCCGCCATCGGCAGCGACCCCCAATACGGCCTGACACTGTACACCCGGATTTCCCGCACGATGTACGAAGTCCTCGGTTCTCCCGACTGGCAGCGGCGGCAGATGGCGGACGCGTTAGGTTGGGGCGCGTGATGCCGCTTGACGGCCATCTGCAATCGGAGCGCGGCGGAACCGAGCCCGAGGGGTGGGTGGAAAGATAAATGCCACTGGCCGATGCAGGGTCAGTTCTGACCTGGACTGATGAACTGATGACGGCCTCTGCCCAGGTCGTTCATGAGGGCTTGCGGGACGACGAGCCGGCACGCGAGGTCGTGCGTCCGCGGCCGACTTGCTGAACTGTTGCCGGCGGTGGCAGAGCGTCATTGAAGCGACCAGTGGGCCTTGCGCTGCTTCGGCGCGGCCAAGCCGCCGATGCCGCCGGCATCAAGAGAACTCACCCGCGCTGCTTTGATCACCCTATAGGGGGGATCACCACCTTGTACGCCGATATCTTCGGTGAACCAGCCGTAGACGGGGGCGAGAAAGTCGCGCGCTTGATTTGGTCGCGGTGGAGCCCGCGGGGCCCATCGTGGCGCGAATTCCCAGAGCTTGGCCCCCTGCTCCGCGCCGATGCCCAGGGCTTGGCGATACCGTTTCCTCAGCGGCCTCGGCATGCCCTTGCCGCAGCACCAACTGCCTTCGTGCCGATGCAGCGCGGATAGACATGCTATGCGGGCGCGATCAATCCCACATCATCGTTCTTAATGCTGTTCACACGCTCGCTGACCGGAGTGATCGTTAGCCCGCTCCTATACGGCACAAGCAGATTTTTTGCGGTCTCGACTGGTGCCGTAAGCCAGCGATGATAATCCTCTGGGGCGATGATGACCGGCATTCGATCGTGCACTTCGCTCATTAGTTTACTCGCATTAGTCGTGACGATCGTGAATGTCTCAACAGGCTCGCCGATCTCCGGCGTCCACCTCTCCCATATTCCGGCAAATGCGATCAGCGCCCCGTTCCGGAGGGCAATTTTGTATGGCTGTTTCTTTGTACCTTGCCGCCGCCATTCATAGAAGCCGTTCGCGGGAACGAGACACCGCTGTGATCGAAACGGCCTACCGAAGGCCGACTTCTGCTCGAGTGTCTCGCAAGGTGCATTGATCATTCCGGCACCGAGCGAGAGATCCCGTGACCACGGGGGCACCAGGCCCCATCGAGCCATATGAAGTCCCCTACCCTTGCCCTCGGAAACGATGATCACGGAAGGTTGCGTCGGCGCAATGTTGTAGCGCGGCATGAACTCCAGTACCTCTTTGACCTTGAACTGCTTTTTGATTTCAGCCGGTGTGGCCGTGAGATAGAAGCGCCCGCACATGCGGAGATTATAGCACTTTGTCGTGCTCAGGCCGGTTTTCGAGGACTAGATTTACTTATGTGCAACCTCGATCGTCGCGCCATCGGCGTATCGGCGGGAGATCGAGGGCGCACGGATGGGATGGAGCGCTCCTCGACGGTCCCCGTCAGCCTCGCCGGAATTGACCACATGGCGCACAACATCTGCAGCTCCGGAGGCTTTCGGACGCCGGCTCTCGGCCCTTACCCGGCCCGACTGCTCGCGCCACGCCGGCATCCGAAACCCTAACCGAAAGTGGCCGTCGCTCAACCGTGGGTAGCCGTTCGATGACACCCTACGGATTCACAGCCGCGACCTGCGCTTCGGTGAAGGGCTCGGTGCGGTGGACAACCCCGTCGCCGTACAATCTGTCGATCTCCCCCTCGGACAGGCCCAGCATCCGCTCGAGGATATCAGTCGTGTCATCCCCAATCGAAGGTGCGCCACGCCAGATACGCCCAGGGGTCAGCGACATCTTCGGTACCACGCCGTACACGCGGACCGGTACGCCCGACTGCCGGTCCAGAACCGGCACCGTCATCTCGCGTGCTGCATAATGGGCGTCTTCATACTGGTCTCGCGTGTTGAACACCCGCGCACAGCCGATCTTCGCGGCATTCAATTCGGTTTCGACTTCTAGCGCCGTGCGTGCCGCGCAATACTCCCGCAGCCGCCGGTCCAGTTCGCGGCCCCGCTCGGAATTCACCGCTGCGGCGTCTTTTGAGCAGGCGTCATAGCTGTACCTGATCGGGTCGAGCCCCAAGAACCTCGGCACGCGGTCATATATCGGCCCGCCGAGGGCCCCAATATAAACCCATTCATCGCTGCACTTGAACGTGTCGTAAGGCTGAAAACCCGGAGGCGCGTTTCCGGTATGGCCGTAAACCGCGCCTTCGCCGGTGTAGAGCGGCAAAGTGTTCCCGTTGGTTTGTGCCACCGCTTCGTATTGCGCGAGGTCAATCACCTGGCCGCGGCCACTCTTCTTGACCTCCCACAACGCCATCATTGTTGCCGCCCATCCAGTCAGCGCCGTCAAATAGTCGCCGGTGTAGGTCTTGGCGCGCTGCGGCGGTCCGGCGGGGTCGCCGGTCAGGTTCATCATGCCGCCATAGGCCTGCGCAATCGCGTCGTAGCCGGGGCGGCCGAGATAGTCTTCCTTGCCGTATTGCCCGTAGGTACTTACCCGCACTATGACCAGGCTCGGATTGACCGCCAGCGCCAACTCGTTGGTGATCCCGTTGCGTTCGAGCGTCCCCGGCGTGGACGATTTCATCAAACGTCAGAAATTTTCCAGAGTGCCATTAAGAGCTCGATCCCACGAGCGTGCTTGAGATCGAGGCCCATCGACAACTTGTTTTTGGTGACCTCGGCCTCGTCGCACCCGTGCGGCCGCGGGCCGCGCGTCAATTGCGGCGCAGTAAACCGGAACACATCTCCTCCCGGGCGTTCCGTGTGAATCACCTCCGCGCCGAATTCCGCCAGTTTCGTGCCGATATATGGCTGCGCAATCAAGACGCCTGTGCCGACCGCGCGAATACCTTCAAGCGGTCCGAAGGCGGGGATTATGCAGGGCGTCGCGGGCCGCTTCAGGTTCTTGATCCAATCGGGGATGCCGGGTTTCAAATCCTCGATCGCATCCTCGTGTTTGATGAGTTGTGGGTCATGTGCCATAAGTTTCAGTCCTCCCTCGCAGCTTACCGCCCGAAACTCGCAGCCTCATCGGGTTAGGCCAGTCCGGCCCGCAGGCACGGAAAGCCAAAGGTATGATGCAGGCGAGCCGCACGCGAGTCCGGGCTTTGAGTAGTTCTTCAGCCGATCGAGCCGATTTTCGGGACAACACCAAAGGAGCAGGTTTAGGGCAAACCGGGTCATTCGACAGCGGGGCCGCGCGGGGTCACCACCTCGTAAGAGCCGCGGCGCGCGGCTGCTCTGGCCCCGCTCGCCGATGATACCGACATCGTCGCTTCGATCTGCGCCAACGCCCTGTCCGAGACGAGAGCGCCGATCATCGTGATCCGCACCAATGGTGCTTTTACGTTTTCCTCTCGAATTGCCTACCCACCAACAAGAGTATTGCCCTTTCTCAATTGACCTCGCTGTCCCACGGCGGATCGTGGCAGGAGCTGGGCGAACTCGTCGAGCAGGCGCGCCTCGCACTCTGACTTGCTCTCCCGGTTCTCGATCATTGAGTTCCTGTCACGACGATATCGTCCCACGGCTTGAGTTCCTGCGCGGCGAGGTTCTGGTGGAATTCGCTCGGCTCATCCAGCCGCAATCATCGGCGCTACGAATTTTTCGGGCAAGCGCAGGTCTTGAGCGGGCTGAGCGGCGGCGGCTCGGACTTGGCCCCGCGCGATATGTGGCGTCGCGCGCCCGTGGTATCGCCGGCTGTTCGCGGCGCGGCTGGCGCGCACGCGGCAGGCGACGGCCGAGTTCGAGACGACGGCGCAGGGCCGCCGCGTCGCGACCGGCATCGGCGGTGTGTTGACCGGGCACGGCGCCGATGTGAAGGCCTCCACGCCGTCACCCGCTACAAGCCGCAATCCGACAAGGTGATGCGCCTGCAAGCGCAGACGGCGACGATCGAGAACGGCTTTGTCCACCTGCCGCAGACCGCCCCCTGGCTCGCCGAATATCTGCACGAATTGTCGGTCTTCCCGAACGGCCGGCACGACGACCAGGTCGATGCGACGGCGCAGTTCCTCGACTGGTTCAAGTCCGCCGGCCGCGAGGACGGTAATTTCGGCTATTACCGCATCAAATCCGAAGAATTGCAAAAGAAGCGGCGGGCCGCAATGACGTAACGCCAGGGGCTGTAATCTTCCGGCGAACCACCGAACCCGCGCGGCGCAGACCATCCCGCAACGCTTTCCCGGTGCGCTTTCGTCCCCTTCGCGCCGATTTCGGTCATTCGCACTCTCGTCCTGGATCGTGAAAGCTCGACCCTGATCAGAACTTGCACCTAATAAGATTAAATGAAGCAAATGTGTCTCCGATATTCCGACTTTATTAACCACCAACGTTCTCGGAGATCCCGTCTGCCATCTCATCATTGGTGTCTAGGATATATTGCTTAGAATATTTAATTTCGCAATTCAGTTATTATAACAGCAAACTTTAACTTAGGCCCCATGCATAGTCTATTAAGAATATCTATGTATCGTATAACCATGTATTCTGCTTTTTTTTCTTTAGACTTATTGCGGATTTCTGAAGTTATCTTATAAAGCGTCGTCCAGTCCAACAGAGGGGTTTTGACGATACTCTCCGCGATAAAGGCGGCGGTGACGCGGCCCGGTGCCGGCCGAGACGTTTAAGGCAACAACGGCGCCGGCCATGACGATGGCCTCCGCCTCGAGTGTCGCGCCAGCCCGCGGCGCTTTTCTGATCTAGATAGAGGATCACCGTCGGCTGCCCGCGTTGGCTCAGTGGCGCCTCGCAAAGCAAGGGGCTTGATCTCAGAGCCTGATGTGTAAACATTGTGTAGTGACCGCTCGCGAGGTTATCCGCGCTCTTGAGGCGGCCGGCTGGCGTCAAGCGCGGTCAGGAGGCTCGCATCGTCATTTCCGGCATCCCGAGAAACCGGGGACGGTGACAGTACCGGATCATGGCTCGCGCGATCTCGGGATCGGGCTTATTTGTTCGATCGAACGTCAAAGCGGAGTGAAGCTGCTTAGGAGAGACTAAAAACCATCAAAAGAGCGCGTCGCCCGCCCGGAAACGGAGATGATGTAAAATGCTGAGAGTTTATCCCGCCGTTATCACCAAAGCCGAAGGTGAGGATTACGGCGTCGTCTTTCCGGATCTTCCCGGTTGTGTAACGACGGGCGAAACGGTCAGCGAGGCCGCCACTATGGCGATTGAGGCGCTGGCCGGACACGTCGCAGCCATGATAGAGGCTGAGGAATTTATTCCCGAGCCGACCCCACTCGATATGCCGCTGCCTGATTGGCTTACCGAAGTTGTCGAGGTTGTCGCCGCGCGCTCCGATCGGCTTGCCGATGCCGGGATGGCGCTGTTGGCCGCCCCGCCACTGTGGTGGGCCACCCCGCAGCCGTGGGGCGCTTCGCGACTGTTGGTCCCCGTCGAAATCCCGAGCCGATCGGTGCGGATCAATATCTCACTCGACGACGCGTTGCTCGCGCGGCTCGATCGTGTCGCCGCGGCTGATAATGAAACCCGATCAGGATTTATCGCCCGCGCGGTGAGGGAACTGTTAGACGCACGGCAGCGAGCAGGCCGAGACCGAGACGCCGTTGACGCTCTTCGATCGCGCGATGAGGGGACTGTTAGACGCACGGCCGCGAGCGGCACAACAAAGCCAACCAGATCTGAGCATGCTCTCCGATTTCGCAACCTCGACCTGAGTGGGGCCGAAGACTTGAAGGACGAACAGCGGCAGGAGGAACAGCGACGGAAGGAACGTAGGAAAGGAGCAAGAACGGATTGAGCAGCGGAACACGCAGGCTCGGCGTCGATGGGGTAAGCCTCGCGCCTCGAGGTTGCGGAGCCGCATCGACGATTCCGAGGTCCGCAACGCACTGGTTCCGCACAGCTTGTCTATGAAGACAGGGAGACAATCGCTGGGTTGCCGGAGCACTACGTCGCGACAGCTTGCCTGACCTCTTCGCTACGGAGCCAATCGACCAAGCCGCCCCGGCCGCTGACAATTTCGTCGTATTGCTCGCGAGGCAATTTGGCGCTGCCGCCGATGCCCATGTGGAACAGCCAAGTCCAAAAGATCGGGAACCTGTTGGGAGGATAATATTGCCGGTCTGCGCGGATGAGAGCGTCGGAATTGAGCAGGTAGACCAAGCCGCTTCTCTTACGCCGCGCGGCCGTGCTCCAGGAGGCGCGCGACGTTGGTGGCCTTGACTTCAAGAATCCGTGCCGCTTGGGGCGTGGACAGGGCGCCGCCGGCCAGTAGCCGCTGAACGACGGCAACGAGCGCGGGTCCGACCCGGTGGCGTCGCACGACATAGTAACTGGGCCCGCCTTCGCCCTCTCTGCCGCCGGTAGCGGTACGCTCCGCATCGAAAATATCGCAGAGCTGCCGGTATGTTCCGGCAAGGATCGCGTGCGCTCGCAGCAGATTGTAGGCAACCATCTTCCTGCTGAGCTTGCGTACGCGTGCGAACGCGTCGATCTCGGCCTTCAGCTCGCCAAGATTGGATTGGCTTACAACTTCTAAATGCGACAGTGCATGCGGGTCGAGCAGAAATCGCGCCGCCACGGCATCGCAGAACCGCTCCGCCTCGCCCTCACCGTCGTATCCGCTTACGCCGGTCTGCCCGAGCCAAAGATGCGCCAGCTCGTGGAGCAACGTAAACGACCACGCCGACCGCGAGTTGTTCTCGTTGATGACGACAAATGGCGCGATCGGATCGGCAAGGGCAAATCCGCGAAACGCACGGGCACCGAGGCCGGTGTGGTGACTGCCGAGGTTGCCCATCAGCAGCACGAAGACTCCCGCCTTCTCTGCGCCTTCGCGCAATATTTTGAATGCATCGTCGAGTGTTCGCCGTTGGCGAAACTCATCCAGCGATACTCCCAAGATCGCGCGCATCGCCGCGACGACAGCTTCGACGCCATCGCTAATTTTGGCGGCGCCGACGAACGGGAGCGGCTCGTCTTCCTCGGCCTCTTCGAGGGCGGCTTGGACCAGCCCTTGGCACACCTGTACGTCGCGAAGAAGCGCCCCGAGCAGGGCCTCCGCACCGGGCGGTGGCGCCTCCGGCAGCGTGCGAAAATCCTGGCCCTTGTCGCTCGCTGGAGGAGGGTCGGAGAGATAGAAAGCGAGGAGCGGCCTGCGATACTTTTCGGCGAATTTGGCGAGCATCGCGCGCGTCGGGTCCCGCTCACCTCGCTCCATGGCAACGAGACGTTCGCGCGGCACGTCGAGCTTGCGGGCGGCCTCATCGGTCGAGAGGCCGGCCGTCTCGCGCGCCCAGCTGAGGATCGTGGGATTACCCTCGGCATAGCTATCGTCTCGCGGCGGCGCAGTCACGGTCGAGTTCGAGCAGCCGACCTGGGGCGTCTTCGATGAAGTCAGCAGCGAGCACGGCTTGAGTCCCTGCGCGGCGAGGCTCTGGTGGAATTCGCTCGGCTCATCCAGCCGCAATCATCGGCGCTACGAATTTTTCGGGCAAGCGCAGGTCTTGAGCGCGCTGAGCGGCGAAGGCTCGGACTCCGCCTCTCGCGATGCGGCGTGGCGAGCCGCGGCAGGCTATCGCCGGGTTCGGGACGCGGCTCAGGGCCGCCGTGTCGCGACCAGCGTCGGCGATATGTCGGCCGGGCGCGGCGCCGATGTGACGGCCTCCACGCGGTCACCCGCTACAAGCCGCAGTCCGACAAGGTGACGCGCCTGCACGCGCAGACAGCGACGGTCGACGGCTTTGTCGACCTGCCGCCGAGCGCCCCCTGGCTCGCCGAATATCTGCACGAATTGTGTGTCTTCCCGAACGGCCCGCACGACGACCAGGTCGATGCGACGGCGCAGTTCCCCGACTGGTTCAAGTCCGCCGGCCGCGAGGACGGCGTCTTCGCCGGTACCGCATGAAATACGAAGAACTGCAAAAGAAGCGGCAGGCCGCCGGAATGATGGAATGACTTGCCGCCAGGGGCCGTAATCTTCCGGCGGACGGACGAACCCGCGCGAAGCAGACCATCCCGCAAGGGTTCTCGATCCCGTATTGGCTTTCGCGCCGACTCCGGACCTTCCGCGGCACCCATGAAGGGTTTGGATACTGCCGGTCGGTGCCTATTGAGCTGGGCTAGAGGCCGGGGTCCGAAATCCTTTCGCCTGGTCTTGTTCGAGCGGTGCTCTGGGTTGTGCTCGTAATATTGGGTTGGTGCGGAAGGAACCTGTAGGGTCAATCGGCCGCTCGGGAATTCTGCGCGAACGCCATCGCGCCGACCTTCTTGGCCAGCTTTTCGATGACCGCACGCAGCGCCTGATTGTCGCGGCGCAGGTCGGCGACTTGCTGTCGTTGATCCTGAAGCTGCCGTCCCTGTTCCTGCAACTGTCCTTGCTGTTCCTGGATTGCCTTGACCATGGGGGCGATCAATTCGCCGTAGGCGACGCGATAGGTACGGGCCCGATCATTCTGCCGTTCGATCAGGGCGACGCCATGCTCCGGTTTCGCGGTCTCGACCGCAGCGTGCAGTTTTTCCGGCAGGGCCTGTTCCAGATCCTGGGCGATAAAGCCATAGCGCTGCGTCTCGTCGCCATTGTTGAACCGGTACGACACCGGCTTGAGCCGGGCGATAAAGGCGAGGCCGAGAGCAGGATCGAGCGCCGCGATGTCCTTTTTCGCGCGGCGGTCGGAGAGAGCGCTGATCGAGGAAACCTTGGCAAAAATCCTGCTGATCTCGTCATTCCCAAGCACGATCGAATCGGAGACGGTAAGCGCTGCGCCGTTGCCGAGCGCGGTGGCATTGGTCAGACCATCGGTCTTCGCCCGGGTGTTGGCGCCGAGAAAGGTATTGTTCCCACCGGTTATGTTGCCCGACCCGGCTCCGAAGCCCAGAGCCGTATTGCCGCTGCCCGTGACGTTATCGCCCAGTGCATCAAAGCCTTCGGCGGTGTTGTTGTTGCCCGTCGTGTTGGCGGTCAGGGCATTAGCGCCACCGGCGGTATTGCTGCCGCCGGTGGCGTTGCTCTCGAGCGCGACCGTGCCGTTGGCAGTGTTTGAGCTGCCGGTGGTATTGCCGGCGAGCGCAAAATGACCGTTGGCAGTGTTGCTGTTGCCCGTCGTGTTGCCGACGAGCGCGCCGGCACCGCTGGCGGTGTTTTCGTCGCCGGTCGTGTTGCTGAAGAGAGCGTCGCTGCCACTGGCGGTGTTGTTGCTGCCCGTGGTGTTATTGAAGAGCGCCTCGAACCCGCTGGTGGTATTATTGCTGCCTGTCGTGTTGGAAAATAGCGCTCCGGCACCGCTGGCGGTATTGTTAAGACCCGTGCTGTTGCTTGAGAGCCCACCCGCGCCCATGGCAGAATTGTTTGTTCCCGTGTTGTTTTGGAGCGCGCCGCTACCGCACGCCGTGTTGTTTCCAGAGTTGCTGGTGGTGCAGGGCGGCTGCCCGGCCAAGCCCGGTCCGCTCCCCAACAACAGCCCCAAAGGGACGACCCCAGCGCAATTCTCGGTATGCGGTTCACGATGTTCTCCATAGCGTTGCCATGGCGTGCTCCGCCGCGCCTGACGGTGTCGCCAGCCCACGACACCATCGCACGCGCGCAAATCCGCCGCAATTGCGCGGCATCGGGCCGCGTGGACGGTGTAGGGGGGAAGCTGGCCAACGCAGTGCCGGCTCGCGGCGTCGCTCTTCTTGCGGAGCACTGCGATTGCTTCCAGGAGAGCGTTGGGTTTTGCCTCTCGCGCGGCGGCCTGATCTTCGGGCGGTTGGCGCAGCTTTGGCATCAGTGCGGTGATGTCTTGCCACCGGCTCAGAAATTTCCTGCAGACTGTTCCTGGATGACCTTGACTATGCAGTAGTCAGCTCGCTGTCGGTGCCGCGGTAGGCGCGGTCCTGGCCTTTCCGGTTTCGACGCCGGCACCCGCGGCGGGACGGCTCTTGTGATGGCGGTGCTTGCCGATATGGGCGCCGAAGCGGAATTATCGCTGATCGGCAGCCCCTTTTCGCCATTCACAGCCTGAGGCAGACGAGAAATCGACTTCTGAGGGGTCGCGTCGAGTGCGGGCCCCTTCACCCATTTCGGCCGATTTTTGGAACACCGGCGAGGACTTCTAAATGCGAAAGTTGATGCGGATCGAGCATAAATCGCGCGGCCACGGCATCGCAGAATTGCTCGGCCCGCCCTCACCGTCGTATCCGCTTACGCTGGTCTGCCCGAGCCAAAGATGAGCCAGCTCGTGGAGCAACATAACCGACCACGCCGCCCGCGAGTTGTTCTTGTTAATGACGACAAATGGCGCGATCGGATCGGCAAAGGCAAATCCGCGTAACGCGCGGGCATCGAGGCCGGTGTGGTGATTGCCGAGGTTGCCCATCAGCAGCACGAAGGCTCTCGCCTTCTCTGCGCCTTCGCGCAAATAGCCTGAATGCATCATCGGGTGTTCGCTGTTGTCAAAACTCCTCCAGCGATACACCCAGAGATCGCGCGCATCGCCGCAACGCTCGCTGGAGGAGGGTCGGAGACACAGAAAGCGAGGAACGGCCTGCGATACTTTCCCGCGAATTTGGCGAGCATCGCGCGCGTCGGGTCCCGCCTCACCTCGCTCCATCGCAACGAGACGTTCGCGCGGCACGTCGAGCTTGCGGGCAGCCTCATCGGTCGAGAGGCCGGCCGTCTCGCGCCCAGCTGAGGATCGTGGGGTTCACCCTCGGCGCAGCTATCTTCTCGCGGCGGTGCGCTCGTGGTTGAGTTAGAGGAGCCGACCTAGCAGCCTGTCGGACTGGGTTTAACTATCGAGGGATGGAACGCGGCTTTGCATTGCGTCAACCGTCGTCGGGATGCTGACGGGTTGGAGACTTGGTCAAGGGTTCCGACCGATATCTCGCTTTGGTTGAGATTTACTCTTCTGATGCTCCTTTACCGGGCGGCGAGGGCGAAGATCCGCTTGATGTTCCAGGCCATGGTGACCAGGCTCCACTCGCCGCGGACTTTATCGAGCCCGCGCAGCAGGAATTGGCGAAAGCCCAGAACCGACTTGATTATGCCGAAGACTGGCTCCGGGGTGCACTTGCGCCGGCCGTAGAGCTTCTTGCCTTCGGGTGTCGCCAAGCGGTGCGCCATCGCTTCGAGCGGCGTCGGGTCCTGCGGTGCGGGCGGTGCCGGAGCAAAGCGCTCGGCCAAGGGTGGGTTATGTGGCGCACGGCCGAGCGCCAGCAGCGGCTCGATCCCTGCCGCGGTGCAGGCTGTCACATTGGCGGCGCTGCAATAGCCATTGTCGCCGAGCATCGTTTGCGCCCTGCCGAGATCCGCCGGCAAAGCCGCCAGCTTGCCCAGCATCGGCGCGAGTTGCTGCTTGTCGTTCGCGGCTTGTACGACATCGCTGGCGACCACCAACAGGCTGTCTGCCGTCACTACGGCTTGCGCGTTGTAGCATTGCTCGAACCCGCCGCCCGCCACCGGCATGATCCGCGAGTCCTCGTCGGTCAGATTGATCTGATCGGTTGGGCCGGGCCCCGCAGCCGGCGGCGCCGGCGGCCTGCCGCCAGGCTTCCTGCCGCTCGCCCTGGCCTTGGCCTCGCGCGCCGCGACTTTGGCCTCATACTCCGCCTGCTCACGGGCCAAGCGCTCGCTGGCACGCGCCTCGATTTTGCTGCGCGCCTCGGCCAGCTTCTGCAGTCGTACTTCGCGTCGCTCCAACTCCTCGGGGATCGACATCCCCCCGGCCTTCGCCGGGGCAGGCTTAGGAAGATCCGCCGTATCGGCCGCCTCGGCCTTGGCCATCAGCTCTCCCACCTCGGCCTTCAGCTGCGCCTCCAGCTTCCCAGCATGCTCATAAGAGAGCGCGCTATGCCGGCTCGCATTGGCGTGGATCTTGGTCCCGTCCAACGCCACCGTGCCCAGACCGAGAACCCCCATCTCGCGGGCCAACAACAACACCCTGACGAACAGCCCCTCGATCTCCGGCAAAAACCGCCGCCGGAACGTCGCGATCGTGTCGTGGTCCGGGTGGTCGTTTGCCGCGATGAAGCGAAACGCCACCGAATTGTACGTCGCCTGCTCCAGCTTTCGGCTCGAAAACACCCCCGTCGCATAGCCGTAAACCAACAGCCCCAGCAGCATCGCTGGGTGGTACGACGCCGAGCCCGACCCGCGATAGCTGCCGCTCAGCTCGTGCAGATCCAGACCGTCAATCACTTCCACCACAAAGCGCGCCAAATGTCGTTGCGGCAGCCACTCATCTACCGAGGGTGGCAACAGAAACCCCGTCTGCCGATCCACCTGGCGAAAATTGCTCATCCCCCACCCGCCCCTAGTACACATCCCCCACTCAAACCTACCACATTCTGGGTCGGCTTCCACCTAAGTCCGACAGGCTGCTAGGCGCGATCTTCACCGGTGCCGAGGGCGGCCCGATGGCCGCTTTCGCCCCGCTGATCAGCACGAATCTCGGAGTCAAGAAGGCGCCGATCGCCTATTCGATTAGCGGCAAGACCCGGTCGGCGCAGATCCCCGGGGTGCTGAACATGTCGGTTGAGCCGCTGCCGACGATGCACCCCGGCGGCGAGATCTGGGCCGGCATCGGCCATCCGGTTGCGCCGGATCGGCTGGCGCTTGCGGTTGGTCGCAGCGGCAGCACCTTCGCCGACCACGGCATGCGTTGGGACAATTCCGGCAGGAACGGACATTACGCGCCGATCAGTTGGTCGAACTGAGAGGCCGTGAAAGAATTATTGGTGGCATTAAGGGCCCCTTCGTCCTCAGGAAGCCGCGAAGCGGCTGTCTCGCCCTTCGAGACGCCGCCGCCAGGCGGCGGCTGCCTCAGGAGACGTAGTGCGCCCATACAAGCCATTTTCTAATCTTTCACCACCTCTGAGTTCTCCGGTGGCGTCCTCCGGGCGTGCTCCTTGCTCCGTGCCGCAGCTTCTCGCTTGGCCGTTCGAGTGGAGGGGCGCTCAAGCGCACTCGGTCGGCTGCCCCGAGGGGTCCACCATGCTCAAGATGATGGTGCTGCTTGCAAGACGGCCGGGATTGTCGACCGAGGAATTTAGACGCTACTGGGTAGAGGCGCACGCGCCGCTGGTGCAGGCGCTTCCGGGACTAGGACCGCGTTTTGCAAATACCGCACCTAAAATCTTGTCACACCGGCGAAGGCCGGTGCCCATTTCTAACATGGGTCCCGGCCTTCGCCGGGAAGACGAAGAAAGAAAGCCAAATCACATCGTCGATCGACACCCTGAACCAGTATCCCGTATCTTTTGATGCACTACGAGACAGAGACCAATGCGTGAGCCATAGATGCGGTAATTAGGAAACGCTATACTAGGACGTTACGTTCAGGACCGCGTCATCGGCAAGCTTGACATCCCCGACGTCGAGCCGACCGGGGCCGAGACGGACGGCATCGCCGAGTTGTGGGCAAACGGGATTCGCGCTATCGCTGCATCCCGGCCGCACGAACCGCGAATACCCCAGGCGTTTGACAACGGCCGCTCTATCCGAAAGATCGGACGCTCCAGGAGGGTTTCAGCCTGGCCGCGGGCGGCGGCAGCGCGCCGTAAAGGTCACACGAACATGCCACCGGGAGCGGCTCAATTCGACCCGAGTTCGGAGCGAGTCCGCCCATCGAAAGGTCCCGAAAGCGGACGCCTGAAGCTTCCGCAGACTGTTAAGGTCGGACACCCAGGCCGGGCCAACAAGGCGGTGCCCGCCGGATGGATACGGCGTATTGTCGATGCGCGTTTCGCAATGCAGTGAAAGGTGGCAAACATGGCTAGCAGCCTGTCGGACTGGGTTTAACTATCGAGGGATGGAACGCGGCTTTGCATTGCGTCAACCGTCGTCGGGATGCTGACGGGTTGGAGACTTGGTCAAGGGTTCCGACCGATATCTCGCTTTGGTTGAGATTTACTCTTCTGATGCTCCTTTACCGGGCGGCGAGGGCGAAGATCCGCTTGATGTTCCAGGCCATGGTGACCAGGCTCCACTCGCCGCGGACTTTATCGAGCCCGCGCAGCAGGAATTGGCGAAAGCCCAGAACCGACTTGATTATGCCGAAGACTGGCTCCGGGGTGCACTTGCGCCGGCCGTAGAGCTTCTTGCCTTCGGGTGTCGCCAAGCGGTGCGCCATCGCTTCGAGCGGCGTCGGGTCCTGCGGTGCGGGCGGTGCCGGAGCAAAGCGCTCGGCCAAGGGTGGGTTATGTGGCGCACGGCCGAGCGCCAGCAGCGGCTCGATCCCTGCCGCGGTGCAGGCTGTCACATTGGCGGCGCTGCAATAGCCATTGTCGCCGAGCATCGTTTGCGCCCTGCCGAGATCCGCCGGCAAAGCCGCCAGCTTGCCCAGCATCGGCGCGAGTTGCTGCTTGTCGTTCGCGGCTTGTACGACATCGCTGGCGACCACCAACAGGCTGTCTGCCGTCACTACGGCTTGCGCGTTGTAGCATTGCTCGAACCCGCCGCCCGCCACCGGCATGATCCGCGAGTCCTCGTCGGTCAGATTGATCTGATCGGTGGGGCCGGGCCCCGCAGCCGGCGGCGCCGGCGGCCTGCCGCCAGGCTTCCTGCCGCTCGCCCTGGCCTTGGCCTCGCGCGCCGCGACTTTGGCCTCATACTCCGCCTGCTCACGGGCCAAGCGCTCGCTGGCACGCGCCTCGATTTTGCTGCGCGCCTCGGCCAGCTTCTGCAGTCGTACTTCGCGTCGCTCCAACTCCTCGGGGATCGACATCCCCCCGGCCTTCGCCGGGGCAGGCTTAGGAAGATCCGCCGTATCGGCCGCCTCGGCCTTGGCCATCAGCTCTCCCACCTCGGCCTTCAGCTGCGCCTCCAGCTTCCCAGCATGCTCATAAGAGAGCGCGCTATGCCGGCTCGCATTGGCGTGGATCTTGGTCCCGTCCAACGCCACCGTGCCCAGACCGAGAACCCCCATCTCGCGGGCCAACAACAACACCCTGACGAACAGCCCCTCGATCTCCGGCAAAAACCGCCGCCGGAACGTCGCGATCGTGTCGTGGTCCGGGTGGTCGTTTGCCGCGATGAAGCGAAACGCCACCGAATTGTACGTCGCCTGCTCCAGCTTTCGGCTCGAAAACACCCCCGTCGCATAGCCGTAAACCAACAGCCCCAGCAGCATCGCTGGGTGGTACGACGCCGAGCCCGACCCGCGATAGCTGCCGCTCAGCTCGTGCAGATCCAGACCGTCAATCACTTCCACCACAAAGCGCGCCAAATGTCGTTGCGGCAGCCACTCGTCCACCGAGGGTGGCAACAGAAACCCCGTCTGCCGATCCACCTGGCGAAAATTGCTCATCCCCCACCCGCCCCTAGTACACATCCCCCACTCAAACCTACCACATTCTGGGTCGGCTTCCACCTAAGTCCGACAGGCTGCTAGGCTCGACGGCAAGGTTGCAGCGGTGACGGGCGGGGCATCGGGGATCGGCGAGGCGACGGTCAGGCGTTTCGTTGCCGAGGGCGCGAGCGTGGCCTTCTGCGACCGGGACGGCGAGCGCGGCCAGCGCGTGGCGGCCGAGCTCGAGACCGCCGGCGCCAAGGTCGTCTTCACGCAGGCTGACGTTGGTACCGAGGCCGCATGCCTCGACTTCGTCAACGGTGCCGCGCAAAAGTTCCGGCGGCTCGACATCCTCATCAACAATGCCGGCATCCGCAAATACGAGAAGGTCGACGAGGCGAGCGCGGCGAGCTGGAAAGAGATCCTCGACGTCAACCTGATGAGCTACGTCTTCTGTGCCAAGGCGGCGGTTCCGCTGATGCGCCGCAACAAGGGCGGCGCCATCGTTAACGTCGCCTCCGTGCGTTCCGTCGTCGCAGGCGGCGGCAACTTGCAATACGACACCACCAAGGCCGCGGTAGCGGGCTTGACGCGGGCGCTCGCCGCCGACCACTCGCCGGACGGCATTCGTGTGAACGCCGTCGGCCCTGGCCCGATCTTCACGCCGTTCCATCAGCGCCGCATCGCAGCCGCCGGCGAGACCGTCGAGCAGTATAACGCCCGGGCCGCGCAAGTCACCATGCTGAAGCGCCCGGGCAGGGCCGAGGAGGTCGCCGCCGCGATCCTGTTTTTGGCCTCCGACGATGCCTCTTACGTCACCGGCGCCCTGCTGTTCGTGGACGGCGGTATGACTGCGCTGTGAGGAATATTCAGCTATCTGGGGACCTTGTCCTGAAATCGCCGGGAATCGGGCGAATGTCGGTCAAAGATGCTTATTTCTGGAGTGCCCCGTGCTGACTTATGACTTTCGCCTGCCGCCCGGCCCCCGAACCGTCGAGTACTCGCTTCTTGCCGAAGAGCTAGGCTTTCGCGCGGTCTGGTGTCCCGAGATTCCCGCCTTCGGCCACGACATATGGGTCACTCTCGCCCGCATTGCCGAAAAGACGAAGCGCATCAAATTTGGCCCCTCCGTGCTGATCCCGAGCTATCGCCATCCGATGGCACAGGCCTCGGCGATCGCGACGCTCGAGCAGATCGCGCCGGGACGCCTGATGGTCGGGTTCGGCACCGGCTTTACCGGCCGTGCGGGGATGGGCAAGAAGCCCTTGAGCCTCGCGGGCATGCGCACGCATGTTGCGCAGGTCAAGGCATTGCTGCGCGGCGACATTGCCGACATCGACGGCGGTCTCGCCCAGATCCTCGCGTCCGACGGCTGGTTGCCCGATCGTCCGATCAACGTGCCGGTCTACATGGCGGGCCAAGGCCCCAAGGCGCGCGCGCTCGCCAAGGAGATTACCGACGGCCTGATTTCCCTCGGCGGCCCGGCCGAAGGGTTCGAGACCTGCCTCGTGTCGACGAGCGGCACGGTCCTCGATGATGGCGAGGAGGTCACCTCGCCGCGCGCCTCGACCGCCGTCAAACCGCTCGTCGCGCTCGCCTATCACTTGCGGTACACGACCGATCCGGCAAGCGTGAAAGCCCTGCCGAATGGCGAAGCGTGGCTGGCGAGCGCCGAACGTACAGACGAAAATCTCCGCCACCTCTCCATTCACCGCGGTCATTCCCTCGACATTTCGAACGGCCATGACGCGCTCGTCGATGTATCCGCCGCGAAACAGATGACCTTCACAGGCACTCGCGAGGAGTTGCGCGAGCGTCTCGCCCAGCTCGAGGCCCGCGGCGCGACCGGCATCATCTTCGGGACCAGCGGTTACAATGTGGAACGGGAGCTGAGGGCCTACGCGGAAGTTGCTGGATTGAGGTGACGGGGCGCGCTGCTTATTTGTGATCGCCCGCCCCCTTGCATTGAGCAAGGACAGCAACGGGGCATTTTCACCCATACGCCGCGTCGTCGGCCGCCGGCCACAGCGCGCCACTCCTGACCCTCCCGGCCTTGCCCCGGACGGAAAGGTTCTACCCAACAACACCGTTCCTGGAAGCGCTGAAACCAACCCCGGTTAGCCGCGGAGATCCTGGCGGCGCGATCCGGCTGGATCGGGACGATAGAGGGAGCATCTGGACGGCGAGGGCACCCCACGATAATCTAGATTTGGTGAAATATCGGTAAAAAGTGGGGCACGCGGCGGCTGGCGTAGAGGATGCCCGAGGCGCCGAACAGGAGGAGATGAACATGGCCGGCAAGAATTGGCAGATCGAGGGGCGGTACGTCGAATACTGCAGCTGCGACTATGGCTGCCCGTGCGAGAGTATGGCCGCACCGACGCACGGGGATTGCACCGGCCTCGTCGCGTTCAAGATCGACCAAGGCTATTGCGAGAATGTTCGGCTCGACGATCTCGGGGTCGTCGCCACGTTTTATTTCCCGCGCGCGATCCATCACGGCCATGGGGTGCTGCAGCCAATCCTCGACGATCGTGCGAGCCAAGAGCAGCGCGATGCGCTCTTTTACATCTTGTCGGGCCAGGACCAGCCGGTCGGCACGATGTTCCAGATCTTTTCGACGATCGTCGAAACAATCAAGGACCCGCTCTTTGCACGGATCGAGTTCGACTGGGATCTCGACAAACGCCAAGCGCGGGTCGAGATCCCTGGTGTCGTGCGCGCGAGGAGCGAGCCGATCCGCAACCCAGTCACCGACAAGGAGCATCGAATTCTCACGGTGGTGCCAAACGGCTGGGTGTTTCACGAGGCGGAAAACGCCGCCGGCTTTGCCAAGGGTCTTGCGGCGATAAAATTCGACCTCAGCGGGCGGCACAGTTCGCTTGCGCATGTCGCATGGAACCAGAACGGCCTCATCCACAACTATGACGAGTACAAGCAGAAATTCGGTCGTCCCTGATCCCTCTGCTCTCAAACAGGTATTGCATCAGGACGGACTGGTCGTCATTCACCCGACAGCCCGCCCCCACAATCGATGTGAGGCAATGCGCGCGCCCTCGGCGGCTGCGGCGAGCTTCACCCAGACGACCTCTTCCGCCACGTATTCGCGACCAGCGAACGTGCCGAAACCGCAATCCGTTCCGGCGATCACCCGCTCCCGGTCACCGACCGCAGACACCGCCTCCTCGAGCCGCCGAGCAACGAGTTCCGGATGCTCGACAAAATTCGTGGTGGAGTTGAGAACGCCGGGCATCAGCAGCATGTGTGCCGGCAGCGGGTTATTACGCAGCGCGTCGTATTCGTGCTGATGCCTGGGATTAGCGAACTCGATCGAGAGCGCCCCGACATTGGCACGGTACAGCTCGGGCAGGATGGTCGTCATCGCGATGTCATGGACATGCGGCCCGTCACTGTTGCCCCAGCAGACATGCAGCCGGACGCGCTCGCGGGGAATGCCCTCGATCCCCAAATTGATCGCCACGACATGCAGTTCGAGCTGCCGGAGGAATTCGGCTTCTCCCAGATGCGAGAAAAACCGCTGTCGCTCCATCGCCAGATCCGGGGCGTCGATCTGCAGGACCATGCCAGCGTTGTGGATTGCGCGATACTCGTTGGCGAGTGCTTTCGCGAGCGCCGTCAGATAGGCCTCGTGACTGTCGTAGTGCCGATTGAGCATCGTCGTCGCGACGATGCCGGGCGACGGCGCCGTCATGAAACATTCGCTGAAGCGGCTGCCCATTCGCTTGAGCCTTGCGGCGTCTTCGTTGATCGGGGCGCTGTCTACGTACTGGACATCGGACAGCGCTGCCGGCGCGTTCGCCACCCGCGCGGAGTGCGGAAAACGCAGTTCCGTCTGCCGGGCATAGCTTGGGAAGTCGATTTGATCCCGTGACGGCGGACGCCTGGACTCGCCACCAAAGCCGCCTAAACAGCGGGAAACATAGGTCTGAAATCCGACGCGCGACTGTTCCCCGTCATTTCCGACGTCGACACCGGCTTCGACCTGTTTGTCGATCACATGCGCGGTTGCGATCTCCGCCTGACGGGCCAACTCGGCGGCATCGATCGTCTCGCCGGCCTCTTGGCGAATCAGCAGTTCGGACAATATTGGCGGGCGCGGCAGACTGCCAACATGACTGACCAGTATGCGGTCGGTGCTCATCAACATGGGCGTTTCCTGCTTCGTTGGACAGCGGAGCATCATGCAGCAACCGGTTGCCCACGAGCAAACGGGACGCGGCTGATGCATGCCGGAACTTTAACGATGACGACGAGGATCGGCCAGCCGAGACTTTGCAGCTGCTGCCCGGAGCATACCCTGGCACTTTAGGCTTCGGGATGAGCCAGTAGGGCTGGGTGGAATTGGCTCGGGACCAGCCAAGTCAACCGCTTCCGGCTGGATGATGGGTCCGGAATTGGGCGACCCGGGTCACTCCGAGCGCGCTGGCCGACTTCTGGCCGATCAGGCGGCCCTTGTTCCAGGGATCGCGTCGCAGACCGGGAACTGAGATGTTGGTCGTCATGGTTGTCTCCACAGACGCCGCCCCCGGCCTTCCGAGCGCCGGATCGCCAGTCGACCGGCTCGACAGCGTATCCCCAAAGGACGTAGTCGCGCCGATTCCAGCCGCTTGTGGAAGGCGACAGAACCACCGGCGCCAACTGGGCACGGGCATTCAATGCTCGGCCGAAGCCTCCAGCGTCTGTTTCATCACGAGGACCGCCTTATCCATGTTCGCCCGGATCAATTCGGCAAATTCATTCGGCAAGAAATCGTTGATCCAGACTAACCGGGTACGATTTTCGCCTTCAGAAAACACTTGTACGGAAGCGCTTCGCGTCACAAAACGTCCTCCGGGTTCGGCGTAGACAAGCCGGCGTAAGTCGTCGTCTATGTCGACTAACAATTCGCGAGCGACACGCCCGTCGTGGAACGTGACGATTCGAGCGTCCGCCTCGGTCTGGCAATCGGTAAGAAACCCCGGGACGAGACGGTGCACCGCGCCATAGTCGTGCAGAACGCTCGCCCGAGCAGGGGCACCTGTATACCGCCAAGACGCCTAACCGCCGAAATATGCCTCGATACGATACCCGTCGGGGTCGATCACGAAGGCGGCGTAGTAGTCCGTGCCATAGTCCGGGCGCAGGCCGGGCGCGCCATTATCGGTGCCGCCAGTGTTGACGGCAGCGACATGGAAAGCGTCGACTGCCTTACGTGTGGGCGCACCAAAGCAGAAGTGGAGGCCTGATTCCGGGTCGGGTCGCACCGGCTGCTCGGCTTTGCCAATCCAGAGGGCGATCTTTTCTCGCCCATATCCGAGTGCGTCGGGATTCTCCATGAGACAGCCAGAACCGAGCGGGCGAAGTGCGGCGTCGTAGGAGCGCTTGCTGCGCGCAAGATCACGAACGCCGATCGAGACGTGATCAAACATCGAACCCTCCTCGAAAGCGCCCTCCGGGCCACGCAAGGCCCTTATCTAGGAGCTCCGCTCTGGCCGATGCTTGGGAAAAATTGCTAAAGTGACGTGATGTCCATGAGCATGCATCTGCTGGCGTCCGGCCCAGGCTGGAGGGTCGAAGACGTTGTTTGCTCTGCCGGTCCCCACGACCGGCCGTTCGAGGAGCAGCACGATTTGGTGTGCGTGGCCGCCGTCACACGGGGCAGTTTTGAGTACCGAACCCCGGACGGGCGGGCAACCCTCGTGCCGGGCGCCCTGATGCTCGGTAATCCAGGAGCGTGCTTCCAATGCGGTCATGAGCATGGTGTCGGGGATCGTTGCCTATCGTTTCATTTCGATCCGGGTTTCTTTGAGGAGATCGTGGCATCGGTGCCGCGGGCTCGGCGCATGACCTTCACGATACCGCGCCTTTCACCTTCGGAGGCGTTGCTGCCTGTGATCTCTGCCGCCGAGGCGGCCGATGACGATCTTGGATTTGAGGAGGCTGCACTGCGAGTTGCCGCCGCCGCCGTTACCTTAAAGAGCGGTGCGGGCGAGGCAGTCCGCAATCTGCGTCATGAAAGTCGGGTGACCGAGGCCCTTCGCCGGATCGTGTCGAATAACCATTCGGCGTCGTAGGTCGAGGCACGTGGAAACGCCGGTTTAACCAATCGCGAGCGCAGTTCATTTGGGATGATCACAGCTATTCTCCAGGTTGCGCGAGCGCGCCGCCTGGAGCCGGTTTGCCGAGGACTACCGGGAAAGGCGCTGCGGCCCGCAAGGGCGAGATGGGGCCACGGCACTCATTGCTCGTCCTCCTTTCGTTTGGACCAGCGTTAAGACATGGCAATAGAACCTAGATGGCGCTGGGTCAATGGCCGCACGCACCCTGCGACCCAGCCAATCCTCATACACTTGATCAACGGCTGTTACGGGACAATAGAGCCAGTTCACGGCGGTTCAAGGCAGACCGATCCGATCAGTCATGTGCAGAGCCGGGCGCGCGGCGAGACCGGGCGCATTCGCCTCGGTTTCGCCGGCGCCACCTACTTTCAGCCGATCGTACCCGGCATCGTCCGCGCCTTTCGCGAACGTTTCCCGGCGTGGTTCTGTCGCCGGAGCAATACAACACGCCACGCCTCCTCGCCGGTCTGAAGTGCCGGCGATCTTACCGATGGTCGCGGCCGGGTTCGGTGTATCGATCGTGCCGGCGTCGATCGGTCAGATCCGCTCGGACGGGGCCGTGTACCTGAACCTCGAAGGCGCCGCCGCGCGCCGCCAGCAGCCTTGCCTACCGGCGAGACGATCATTCGGTCGCGGTGCGGAACTTCGTGGCGCTGGCGCGGCGCTACGACGGCAGCGCCGCGCGAAACGCGTTATCCTGAGGTGCGTCTTGGCACCCCGGCGGCCGTTGAGCCAGAACCCCCGCGAAATATACTGAGCGGAAATCGACGGTGGCCTGATGCTGAACATGTTGATTGCTGAGGGAACGCCGGCCGTCTGGCAGGCCGAGCGCGCGGGGTTCGGCATCCCTTCCAACTTTTCGCTGTTTGCCGCGGCGGCTCGGCTGCATCACCCGGGCATCCGCTGCACGCCCCTCAACATCGCCGATGGCGAGGCCTTGCCGTTTGGCATCACGCTTTCCGACTTCGACGGTGTGATGATCCCTGGCTCTCCCCTTCATGTCTATGACCCGAGCCCCTCCGTCACGCGGCAGATCGATTTCGCTCGGGCCGCCTTTGCCGCCGGCGTGCCCGTCTGGGGGAGCTGCTGGGGTTTGCAGCTTGCCACAGTGGCACTCGGGGGATCGGTCCGGCGCAACCCGCGAGGACGCGAGCTCCCGATCGCTCGGGCGATTACGGTGACCGAAGCCGGCCGGGCTCACCCGCTTCTCGCGTCCCGTCCTGCCGTTTTCGACGCGCTTTGCTCGCACCTCGACGAGATCGAAACGCTGCCACCGAACTCTCGGGTTCTGGCCGCGAACGAGCTCTCGGCCATCCAGGCGATAGCCACACAAACCGCATGGCGGGGCAGCTTTATCGGTACGCAGTATCACCCGGAGCACACTCTGGCGGTCTCGGCAGCCCTCATCGAGATGAGAGCCGCGGAACTCGTCGAAGAGGGCTTTGCGACCGAGCCCTCCGAGATTGTCGCGATCGCAGCCGACTATCGCGCGCTCGCCGCAGAGCCTACCCGCCGCGACCTGATTTGGCGGTATGGGATTGCGAGCGAGATTATCGATCCCATTCGCCGGACGACCGAGATCGGCAACTGGCTGCGGACCATCGTTGAACCTCGTCAGTTCCTGGCCTAGCTGGGGCTTAGCTGCATTCCCTTGTCGGTCGATTGGTGAGCGGAGGCGGATCGTCCGGCGCGCGCAGCGGTCCCCTCAAGCGTCCTTCGCTACTGCCAGCGATGTTAGCGGCAGGAGGCGGAATAGCCGAAAGAACTCGATCGGGAGCCATTTGCAGCGAAACCCTTCCGATGACTCGTCCGATTGGCTCGGTTTGCGGCACGTCTGCGCATTTTGCTATTGCGCCGTGTGCATCGCAGTGCTAGACGCCAAACGATTGACAATCACCTCTCTCTGGAAGGCACAAATGCGGACAACGGACGGGATAGCCAAGGAGAAGCAACGGGTCGGCGGAGCGCTCGCACTCATCGATGCAGAGCGGGAGAAACTCGTCGGCCAACTCGCTGAATTGGAGACGACCGAGCGCGTGCTGGCGCGCTATAGCAAAGCCACTCGGGCAATAAATACGGGCGCAGCCCCGAAGCCGGCAACCAAGCAGGCAACCAAGTCGGCCGCTCCGGCACAATCATCCGGTCGTCAGCGCACGACGACGGCCGCAAGATCCGCCGGCAGCCGACGCACTTCGCCCACCCTCGGCGATCGCGTCCTTGCCTTGGCAACCGGGAAGACGCAGCAGGAAATCACGGCGGCGTGCAAAGGGGCCCGCCCGAACCATGTCGGGGTCGTCATTGCCCGGCACAAGCGCGCCGGCCGTGTCGAAGAGCGCGACGGGAAGCTCTACGCCACGCAATCGGCGGCCACCGGACAAGGCGCCGCTCTCTGACGCGAAGCAATAGCGCCGGCTGACCCAAAGGGGAGCTGCGAAGTCGAGGTTTCCCCCCGGATTTCCGCCTTTGCGTCACCTGGTCTTGAGCAAGTGTCTACGCTGACCCCCTCGAGCGGGGAGGCCGCTGCAGAGCGAACGCAGCGGTCCTTCGCACCGGCGAATCCCGAGTAACGGCAACATCGCATATACTACGGGATAGGAGAACATCGGGGCGCCGGGCGCCGGAGGAAGCCGAGAGTGGGCGAGGTCAGGCTGGTCGAACGCAAGCTCGCCGCGATCCTCGCGGCCGATGTCGTCGGCTACAGCCGGCTGATGGGGCGCGACGAGGTCGGGACGTTGCGCGCCCTGCAGTGGCGCCGCCATATCCTCGACCGGCTCATCGCCGAGCATCGCGGCCGCATCTTCACGACCGCCGGCGACAGCCTACTGGCCGAATTCCCGAGCGCCGTCGACGCCGTCGAATCCGCCGTCGCGGCTCAGGCAGCGCTGGCACGCGAGAATGCCGAACGCAAGGAGGAGGAGCCGATGCTGTTTCGCATCGGCGTCCACCTCGGCGACGTCATCGTCGAGGGCGACAATCTGTTCGGCGACGACATCAACATCGCCGCCCGTCTGCAGGCGCTTGCCCAGCCGGGCTGCATCTGTATCTCGAACGCGGTCCGCGAACAGTTGGGCGGGCGGCTGGCCGTGTCGCTGACCGATCTCGGCGCGCAGCGGGTCAAGAACATCGGCCAGCCGGTGCGTGCATTTCAAATCGCTGGCGGGCCGGCGCTGCGCCCGCGCCCCGGCGGACGCCTGGCGGGTATTGCCGCCGTCGCAGCGGCGCTGCTGCTGGTCGTCGGAATCGTGGCGTGGCGGCTGTGGCCAGCGCCGCCCTCCGGCGTCGTTAGCCAGGCTGCGGTGACCGGCCCCGCGGCACCGCGGGGGGCGCCGCGCCTGTCTCTGGTCGTTCTGCCGTTCGCCAGTCTCAGCGACAACCCGGACGAGGGTTATTTCGCCGACGGCGTCACCGAAGATTTGACGACCGACCTGTCGCGCCTCGAAGGCAGCCTGGTGATCTCGGCCAATACCGCGCGGACCTACAAGGGCAAGCCGCTCGACGCCAAGCGCGTCGGCGCCGAGCTCGGCGTCCGCTATCTGGTTGAGGGGAGTGCGCGGCGCATCGGCAACGGGTTCCGCATCAACGTCGAGCTGGTCGACGCCGCGACCGGAGCCGAGCTGTGGGCCGACCGCTTCGACCGCGAGATGGGCGAATTGCTGCAACTGCAGAACGAGATCACGGCGCGCATCGCCCGCGCCTTGCAGACGCAATTGGCGATCGCCGAGGCCGCACGCCCGATCGCCCATCCCGATGCGCTCGACTACATCCTGCGCGGTCGCGCGCAATTGACCAGGCCGGTGTCGCGCGAGAACTACGCAGAGACGATACGCCTGTTCAACCAGGCGCTGAAGCTCGACCCGCAATCGGCCGACGCCAAGGCGTGGCTGGCGGGCGTGCTGGCAGTGCGCAGCTTGGACGAGCTCAGCCCGACCCCCGACGAAGATCTCAAGCGCGCCGAGCAACTCGTCAACGACGCGCTGGAAAGCGATCCCAACAACCCGGTGCCTCATATCGTCAAGGGCCAGGTGCTGCGGGCGCGCGGCCGCTGCCCGGAAGCGATCCCAGAATACGAAGCGGGCATCGCGCTCGACCGCAGTCGCGCCCCGGCCTACGCCCACCTCGGCTGGTGCAGGTTTCTGACCGGCGACGTCGACGCCGCGCTCTCCAATCTGCAGCAGGCAATCCGTCTGTCGCCGCACGAGCCCGGTATCGCCGCCTGGGAAGGGCAGCTCGGGATCATCCGCTTGCTCCAAGGCGAAACCGACGCGGCGCTCGATTGGCTGAATAGGGCGCTCAGCAGCAACGACCGTCTGCCCTTTGTGCACGCCTTTCTGGCCGCCGCCTACGGCTTGAAAGGATATACCGAGTTGGCCAGTGCGCAGCTGGCGGCGGCGCAGAGCCTGAGCGAGACCTACCGCAGTCTGAGGGGGGTCGAAAAGGCCAACTGGTACGACAACCCGAAGATCCGGGCGATGGCCGAACGCACCTATTTCCTCGGTCTGCGCCGCGCCGGCTTGCCGGGCGTGTGAGCGGAGCACCGCCCTCACCCGCCCGTCAAAGTGCGAACTTGCACAGATATGACGGCGAGCCGGTCGAGGACATCCGCGCCGCTTGGTACCCGTATACGATGCCGTTCAACCTCACCGGCAATCCGGCGGTCTGCTTGCCCGATCTACCCGCTAAATTGCTCGACCGTGCCGATTACCTGCTTACGTTCACGCAGCACGGCGTATCGCTCAAAGCGACGGCACCCCTCAAGATGGAATGGACATGCGTTTTGCCACCATGATGTTCACCTGTCTTATCGGCTTCGGGGCTATGGCGGGGTGCGCTCCGGCGACAAATCAGGCGCAGTCGTGCCCGCCAGGAACGCCCTGGGTTCCTGCCGATTACGCTAACGGCAAGTGGGTCCCGGCCCACTGTTTGGGCCAACCGGCGCAATAAGAGACCCGGCGGAGACACAGCTTCCCTCTGCGGTACGGCGGTTCCGCCTTGGGCGCCAAGCACGATTTGCCGTTGCCAAGCCTGTTCAAGGGGGCGAACCTGGGCTCGAGACCGCCGGGCCCTGGCGGGTGGCAATTAAAATCGACTGCGGGAGGAAAGATTGCAGGAACTAAGGCGGCGGTCCTTGTCGCGGCGCGCGGTGTTGGCCGGTGCGGCGGGGGCCGCAGGGATATCGGCAGTTGCGCGATCACGCGCCTTTGCCCAGCAAAAGGCCCAGCTTGGCACCCCGGCGAGCGTCATCACGAATCCGCCGCGCGACTGGCGCCCAGGGCATCCCGTAATCTATCCGGACCCCGACGTCATCGTCGCCGATCCCTCCTTCAACCAATTGCGGCGAGGCGCCGCGCAAATTCAGCGAGTATGGACCGGTGCGTTATGGGCCGAAGGTCCGACATGGTCGAACCAGGGCCAATTCCTCGTCTTCAGCGACGTATCGGGCAACACCCTTTACCGCTATCTCTGGGATGACGGCCGGGTGACCGTGTTCCGCCGTCCATCCAGCAACGCCAACGGCAACGCCTTCGATTTTCAGGGCAGGCTCCTGACCTGCGAAGACTTCACCCGGCGCCTCGTGCGCTCGGAGCACGATGGGACGATGACGGTGATCGCCAATTCATACGACGGCAAGCCACTGAATTCGCCCAACGGCGTGGCGCCGCATCCCGATGGCAGCATCTGGTTCACCGATCCCGGCTATGGCGACCAGATTGCCGAGGGACACCCGGATGAGGCCGGCGGCCCCGCCAATCCGCAAGGAATCTTTGAACCCGCGCATCGGCGCACCGGACGCCGGGGCGATTGGCGGGCGCAAACGAGAATTGCCGACCAATACCTATCGCTGGGACCCGAGCGGCAAGCTGGAGGTAGTGGTCCCCGAGGCGGAGGTCCCCGACCCGAACGGGCTCTGTTTTTCGCCCGATCACAAAACGTTCTATCTGATCAGCACCGGCAAGGGGCCGGGCGATACCGGGCCGGGCGGCCAGCGGGTCATCTACGCCTTCGACCTGGCAGGCACACAACTCAGCAACAAGCGGCTGTTCACCGACATGATGGTGGACGGCGTCAAATGCGGTCCCGACGACATGTGCGCAGACGTCTTCGGCAATCTGTGGTGCAGTTCGAATGCGGCGCTCGGCTATGCCGGCGTGATCGTGTTCAATCCCACGGGCAAAGTGATCGGCCGGATCCGCCTACCGGAAGTCTGCGCCAATTTGACCTTTGGCGGACCCAAGCGCGACCGGCTGTTTATGGCCGCGAGCCAGTCGCTCTATATGCTCGAGGTCGCAACCCAAGGTGCGGCCCCTGGCTGACAGCACGTGCCTCGGGCTTGATCTCTACCATAATCACGCTCGAAAACGGATCGTATCCCCTTGTATCGACGGGGCATTCGCGCCGAGGCGGACGCTCCACAACCCCGAGACCGGATCGCCAGCTTCGATCAAAACATCAAAACCGGACCCCGACGGCAAGTAAACGGTGTCGCGCAACAGCGACCGCAGGGAAGAGACGATTTCCCCGAGACTTGAGCTCCCAGCGACGTGTCAGTTGACCAGTCAATGCACATCGGCGTGATGCGCGGCTATATACAGCCCGATTCGCGGCCTTGATCGCTATCAGGAGAGACGGCATGTGTTGGCTGAACAAAGCGATACTCGCCGGGCTCTTTATATCGACCACTGCTTTGGTCGCGTCCGCTGAAGAGCTGACCGTTGCGAGCGCGCCGCCGGTCGTGGTCAGCACCGAGCCGCGCGCCGGTCAGACCGGCGTTGCGCCGGGCACCACAGAAATCCGCGTCACCTTCAGCCGCCCTATGCGCGACGGCAGTTGGTCATGGGTCAAGCTGTCAGACACAAGCTTCCCCAAGACGACCGGGAACCCGCGCTTTCTCCACGATCAACGCACCTGCGTGCTGCCCGTGTCACTCGGGCTGGGAAAGACGTATGCGATGTGGCTCAACCACCCGCCATACGAGTATTTCCAAGATCAGGACGGGCACAAAGCGGTTCCCTACTTGCTCGTATTCGAAACCCGACATTGACCCTGATCGAGGATGCGTCTCGCCTGTTGCTTGGCCGGTATGCAGCAAACCGGGTCATTGACACTCGGGCCGCGCCGCGCAGTGTCGACACCTCCGTAACGAGCCGCGGCGCCCGGCGGCTCTGCCCCCGGTCGCCGATGATACCGACACCGTCAATTCGCTCTGCGCCGACGCAGCCCGTGCAATCGATCAACGGCGATTTCGGTTGACCTCGCCATCTCCGAGCCGCTCGAATTGTAGACTACAATGAGGGCGCGGCTGGGCCTGGCGAGCGGGCCGTGCACCCCGCGGGAGAACTGGGGAGGACCGGGATGACCGCAGCAGGCTATCGCGTGAACCGTCGAACATTTTTCGCACGGATCGGTCTCGCCGGCGCCGCGCTCGCCGTGTTGCCGCGGCGGGGGTGGAGCACGGCTCCGGCCGACCCCGTGACGGAAATCACCTCCGGCAAGGTCAAGGGTTGCGCGAGCGGCGGCATCGCCGGTTTCAAGGGCATTCCTTACGGCGCTTCGACGGCCGGCACCAACCGCTTCATGCCGCCGCAAAAGCCGCAAGCCTGGGCCGGCTTGCGCGACGCGGTGGCGTGGTCAGGGCACTCGCCGCAGGCGTTCTTTGCGGCTCGCCGAACCGAGCTAACGGCCCTGGCACCGCCGCCAGACCGGGTTCCGGTCAGCGAGGATTGCCAAACGCTCAACCTGTAGACCCGGTCTCGACCACGGCAGGCGGCCGGTCATGGTGTGGTTCCACGGCGGCGCGTTCTCCCTACGGCTCGGCCAACACGCCGCGCACCGAGGGCAATCGCCTCGCGCGCCGCGGCGATGTCGTCGTGGTGACCGTCAACCGATCCGAAGGCCACCGAGGTTTCCGCCGACGTGCCGGTCATGGTCGGCGGCACCAAGGATGAGAATGCGCTCTTTCTGGCGCCCGACGACGCGGTGTGGCACCGCAGCCTCGGCGAAGCCGAGTTGAAAACGCGCGTCGGCAAGGTGGCGGACGGCGATACCGATGCCGTCATCGATCTCTACCGGCGGATGCATCCGGCGATGAACCCATCCGAGCTGCTGATCGAGATCACCACCGGTTCGAATCTCTGGGTACGCTCGGTGCTGCTCGCCGAGCGCAAATCGCAGCAGGCGCGCGCGCCGGCGTTCATGTATTCCTTCAACTGGCAGACGCCGGTGCTCGACGGCAAGTTGATGTCGCCGCATGCGATCGACGTGCCGTTCGTGTTCGAGACCACCGACGTCGGCGGCATCACCGGGAATTCGCCGGAGGTGCGCGCCCTCGCCGCCGTCGAAGCGGCAACCTGGGCGGCGTTCGCGCGCGCCGGCCTGCCCGACATCGCGGCCATTCCGCATTGGCCCGCCTACAATGCCGACAGCCGTGCGACGATGATGATAGACACGCATTGGACCGTCGCTCATGACCCGCAGCACGAGGCCCGCCTTATCTGGGAAAAGATCGCGCTCGCGTAAGCAGGGAGGTATCGGACTCCGCTGGGTCGGGGCGCGTAAGCCCATTTCCGGCGCGTCGAACGCGTCTTCACTGGGATACCCCGAAAATGATCAGGGTGACTGTCAACAATCAGGACCATGAGGTCGATGTCCCGGCCGAGATGCCTCTCCTCTGGGTTCTGCGCGACGTGATCGGTCTCACCGGCACCAAATTCGGCTGCGGCATCGCGCAGTGCGGCGCCTGCACGGTGCATGTCGACGGGCAGGCAGTGCGTTCCTGCGTTCTTCCGGTCGGTTCGCTGGCCGGGAGGCCGGTGACGACGATCGAGGCCGTCGGCCAAACCCCTGCGGGCAGGCGCATCCAGGACGCGTGGCTCGATGTCGAAGTCGTGCAATGCGGCTACTGCCAGTCGGGCCAAATCATGAGCGCCGCCGCGTTGCTCGCCCATATTCCCAACCCCGGCGATGCCGACATCGACGCGGCGATGGCCGGGAATATCTGTCGATGCGGCACCTATGTCCGCATTCGCCAGGCGATCAAACAGGCCGCGACGGGGAAGACCGTGGCCATGCAGACCATCGCCAACGCGACACCGGCAACCTCCGCCGGCGCAGCGGAGCGGCCGCGATGACGCCGCTCGAGCATTCCCAGCCGAGCCGCCGCGCGGTTCTGCGGGGGGCAGGTGGTTTCGCCCTCGGTTTTCTCCTTGCCGGGCGCATGGGCCCGGCCCTGGCCTCGGTTTCGCCGTTTCCGCAGCCCGACGACGCAGCGGCGGCTGCGGCCGACGGGCATCCGGCCTTTGCGCCCAACGCGTTCGTCCGCATCGACCGAGCCGGCCCGGTGCGTCTCGTCATCCCGAATGTCGAGATGGGCCAGGGGGTCTATACGTCGGAGGCCGGGCTGATTGCCGAGGAACTGGACCTGGGGCTCGATCAGGTTGCGCTCGAGCCCGCGCCGCCGAACAACGAGCTCTACGCCACCGCGCTTCTGGGAGAGCAGGCAACCGGCGGGTCGACCAGTTCGCGCGCGAACTGGCTCCTGTTGCGCGAGGCCGGCGCCGTCGCCCGGGCGATGCTCGTCGGCGCGGCGGCCCAGAAATGGAACGTGGCGGCAGCCGTCCTCACGGTCGAGCGCGGGGTCGTGCATCACGCGGCGAGCGGCCGATCCGCCGCCTATGGCGAACTGGCCGAGGCCGCCGCGCGGCAGCCGGTTCCCACCAAAGTCAACCTCAAAAGCCCCGCGGATTTCCGCCTGCTCGGCAAACCGCTGCGCCGGCTCGACACGCCGCAAAAGGTCGATGGGGCGATGCAGTACGGCATCGATATCCGCGTTCCCGGCATGCTGGTCGCTTGCGTCTCCGCTTGTCCGACGGCTGGCGGCCGGGTCGCCGCGGTCAACGACACGACGGCCCGGGCGATCCCCGGCGTCAAGGATGTCATCCGTCTGGATGACGGCGTCGCCGTCATCGGCGAACACTTCTGGGCCGCGAAGAGCGGCGCCGACGCGCTCGAGATCGTTTGGGACCGCGGGCCGAACGCAAGTTTCTCCACCGCCCGCCTTTTTTCGCAGCTGGATCGGATTTCCCGCACCGGGAAGCCGATCGTCGCGCGGCAGGTCGGCGACGTGAAGCAATCGGGCAAGACGATCGAGGCGGTCTATCAGCTGCCGATGCTGGCGCACGCGCCGATGGAGCCGATGAACGCGGTGGCGCATGTGCGGGCGGATGCCTGCGAGATCTGGGTGGGAACACAGGTTCCTGTGCGCGTCCAGAACATCGCGGCGCAGGTCACCGGGTTGCCGCCCGACAAGATCATCGTCCACAACCAGTATCTCGGCGGCGGCTTCGGTCGGCGGCTCGAGGCAGATTCGGTGGGTCAGGCGGTCCGGGTCGCCAAGGCGGTCGACTATCCGGTGAAGCTGATTTGGACGCGCGAACAGGACATTCAGCACGACATTCCGCGACCGGCCTATTACGACCATATCGCCGCGATCGTGAATGCCGACGGAATGCCGGTCGCCTGGACCGACCGCGTCACCGGTGCTTCCGTGCTCCGCCGCTGGGCGCCGCAGGCGGTTCGCGCCGATGGTTTTGATCCGGACACGACGGAGGGCGCCGATGACCCGCCCTACGACCTGCCGAACCTGAAAGCCGAATGGGTGCCGTTCGAGATGCCGCAGGCCCTGCCCGTCGGCTGGTGGCGCGGTGTCGGGCCGACGCACAATTTGTTCAAGGTCGAGAGCTTTGTGGACGAGCTCGCCCACGCCGCCGGCAAGGACCCGGTGGCCTATCGCCGCGCCCTGCTGCAAAAGAACCCGCGCGTTCTGGCGTTGCTCGACCTGGTTGCCGAAAAGTCTGCCTGGGATTCGCCGCGTCCCGCCCGTATTGGGCGCGGCATCGCCGTCGGCTCGGTCTTCGGCAGCCATGTCTGCGTGATGCTCGAGATCGAGGTCTCGCCGGAACGCGAGGTGATGCTGCGCCGCGCCGTGGCAGCGGTCGATTGCGGTTTCGTCATCAACCCCAACACCGTCGAGGCGCAGATCCAGGGCGGTCTCGTCTTCGGCTGGACTGCAGCGCTTTACAGCCAGCTCACCTATGAGCAGGGCGCGGTCCAAGAGAGCAATTTCAATGACTACCGGATGATGCGGATCAACGAGACCCCGCCGATCGAGGTGCATATCGTGAAAAGTTCGGCGGCGGTCGGCGGGATCGGCGAGGTCGGCACGGCGATCGCCGCACCGGCGATCGGCAACGCGGTCTTCGCCGCGACCGGTATCCGGGTGCGCAAGCTGCCGATCCTTGCCGCGCTGGAGGCCGCGGGATGATCGGCCTCGTCACAAAGCGGCGCAAAGCCGTCGGCCTCGTTGCCGCAGCCGTCATCGTAATCGTGGCCGCGGGAGTCGCCTGGCGCCTTCTGGACCGCGATCCCGAGGTGTCGGCGCCGGATGTGCTGCCGACGCCGGAACTCGTCGGGCGCGGTCGATACCTCGTCCAAGCCGCGGATTGCGCGGCCTGTCACACCGTGCCGGGCGGAGCGCCGTTTACCGGCGGCGTGGCGTTCAAGCTGCCGTTCGGCACGATCTATTCGACCAACATCACGCCCGACCGCGATACCGGCATCGGCAGCTGGAGCGATGACGATTTCGTGCGTGCGCTGCACGAGGGGGTCGCCAAGGACGGCTCGCATCTTTACCCGGCGTTTCCCTACACCTCCTATACGGCGCTGAGCCGCGACGACGCCGTCTCGATCAAGGCTTATTTGTTCAGCCTGCCGCCCAAACGCGCGCCGGCCCGGCAGGACGCTCTGTCGTTCCCCTTCAACCAGCGTTGGGGCATGGCGTTCTGGAACCTCGCCTTCCTCGACCAGCACCGGTTTCGCCCCACCCCCGGAGCGAGCAGTCAAGCGAGCACCGGGGAGAACCGCGGCGCCTACCTCGCCACCGCGCTCGGCCATTGCGGCGAGTGTCACACGCCGCGCAATTTCGCCTTTGCGATGAAGCAAAACCGGCAATTCGCCGGCACTGTCGCTGCCGGTTGGCAGGCTTACAACATCACCTCGGACAAGACCTACGGGATCGGCGCGTGGTCCGATCGGCAGCTCGCGGATTATCTTCGGACCGGTCATGCCGACGGCCGCGGGTCGGCGGCCGGCCCGATGGGGGAAGCGGTCGCCTACAGCCTGCAATACCTAACCCCGCAGGATACGGCCGCGCTGGTGAGCTATCTGCGCCAGGTCCCGCCGCAAGCCGGAGAGTCCGGTGCGGCAGTCGCCGCGGCGACTGCCGGGATGTCTGCGTCGACTGCTTGGGCGCCCGGCCACGCGGAAAATGACGGAAACGCCCTCGGTTTGCGCATTTTCGAGGGCGCCTGCGCCAGTTGCCACCAATGGAACGGGGCCGGCCAGCAAACACCCTACGCGGCGCTTGCCGGCGACCAGACCGTGAATGATCCCGCGGCCACCAATCTGGTTCAGGTGCTGCTGTCGGGCGCCGACCTCCGCGCGGTGCAGGCAACGACATTCATGCCGAGCTTCGGCGAGGCTTACTCCGATGCGGAACTCGCGGCGGTCGCGAACTACGTTCTCGACCATTTCGGCGGGAGAAACGGCCGGGTAACGGCCGAGGCGGTGCGCCAAGGTCGAGAAGCACACTAGCGCGTGGTTCGGCCGGACAGGTCAAAGCTGCCGAGGATCCGAGCCACGCGTTGTGCCGACTGCTGTCCGGCACATTGCGATCCGGCGGCTTTCTAGCGGCGGATGACCGCCGGCATCCAGTTCCCCGCGCGGCGTGACGATCTTGTTTCGACCGTTTCGCCGTCGAAGTTGTGGAGCGCAGGAACCGACGTGAAACGATCGCGATCTTCCAAGCAGTTCACGTTGACGACCGCCTGTGCCCCTGCCGGCATTTCCGCGACCGCCGCGATGAAGACGCCGCACCGTCTGCAGATCAGAAAATCGCAAGTGCGGGTTCCGAACCGATAATTTTCTACAAGCGACCAGTCTTCCGCCCAAAGCTCGAACAGCCCCTCGGGGTCCGAGACCATGCGCGGGCTGTGGCTCCGGCAAAAGGAGCATGCGCACGCGCGGAGTGAGTTGTCTTGCGGCTGTCTCGATAGCCGAAGGAGCACATGCATATTACCGCAGTGACATCCGCCCGAATGCTCCATGGAATTGAGTTCTGGTAGTCGAGTGCGTCAGTGTCAACCGGCGTCGATCTTCGAGCCTTCGGGAGCATGTGGTCGGCGCCGCCTGGCGGGCGCTCGATTTTTCTTTCCGCCGAGCGAGTTTGCGATCCGTCATAAGGGCACGGAGCGTCTGAGCGGAGAATGCGAATGAAACGCAGTACCGATGCGATCCTGAGCACCCATGCCGGCAGCCTGCCGCGGCCGGGGGCGCTGCGCGAGGCGTGGTCGAAGCCGGCGGAAACAGCGCAGGAGCAGGCGGCCCTCGATGCGCTGCTGCGCCGGTCGGTGGAGACGGTCGTCGCCGACCAGCGCGATGCCGGCATTGCCGTTCCGAACGACGGCGAGTTCGGCAAGCCGACGCGGGCTGCCTCCGACGCGGCCGCCTGGGGGACCTATATCTTTGACCGGCTCACGGGCTTCGGACCGACGCCTCCGGGCGCCGCCGCGCCGGCCCGCACCGCCGCCGGCCAGCCGATGCGGATCGTCGGCGAGCGCTGGGAACAGCGCGAATTCGCCGCGTTCTACGGCGAGTTGGGGATGGTGCCGAGCGCTGCCTCCCGTCCTTGCTGCGTCGGCCCGATCAACTATAGCGGCGTGGAAGCCGTGCGGCGCGACGTGGCCAATCTGCAGACGGCGTGCGGCGCCGCCGGGATCCAGGAGGCGTTTATGACGTCGATCGCGGTCGGCACCGTCGAGACCTTCTGCCGGGGGCAAGACGCTTACTACAAAAACCCGGAGGCGTTCCTCGATGCCGTCGCGACGGCCATGGCCGTCGAGTATCGCGCGGTCGTCGACGCCGGGTTCATCCTGCAGCTCGACGATCCCGGATTGCCCGACACCTGGGATATGCTCGACCCCCATCCGACGCTGGCGGAGTACACGCGCTATGCCATGCTGCGCGTCGAGGCGCTGAACCACGCGCTCCGGGGGATCGCCGAGGACCGTGTGCGCCATCACATCTGCTGGGGCAGCTGGCACGGCCCGCATACGACCGACATTCCGTTGCGCGACATCGTCGACGTGATGCTCAAGGTGAACGCGCAGGCTTTTTCGATCGAAGCCGGCAATGTGCGCCACGAAACCGAATACAAGGTCTGGCGCGACGTGAAGCTGCCCGAGGGCAAGATCCTCATTCCCGGCGTCGTCAGCCACGCCACCAACGTGGTCGAGCATCCCGAACTCGTCGCCGACCGCCTTGTCGCCTACGCCAACCTCGTCGGGCGCGAGAACGTCGTCGCCGGCACCGACTGCGGCCTCGGCGGGCGCGTGCACCCGCAGATCGCCCGAGCCAAGCTCGAGGCGTTGTCGGAGGGCGCCCGGCTCGCGACACGCCAGCTCTGGCAAAACCGAGCGCACTCCTGAAGCGCCGCCGATCCCGGTATCGATGTTTATCGCGAGCGCGATCGAGAGATACGCTTGATCGCGCTGCCGCGATGATCCGCCCTCAGTCGAGCCGGCTCATGAGCGCGGTGCCGGAAGGCGAGCAGTGCTGCATGAGATCAAATACGACGGCTACCGCATGCATGCGCGCCTCGCCCGCCCGGTCTACGCGGACATCTTGAGGGGCGGCTCCAGTTCGTCCGGCAACGGGCAGACATAGGGCGTGCGCCCCACGCGCGCCGCATGATCGGCCTTGGCGCGCGCCAGCAGCAAGTCGTCCTGCAACACATCCACCGCCGTGCACGCCATTATCTTCGCGACGTGCACGAGGCCTTTGTGCGCCGCCGCCGTCTTGCCCTGCGCCGTCAACTGCCAGGAGTGGCCCGGCGTGCCGATCGCATAGGTCGCACCACGCGCCTGGACCGTCGGCACCACCCAGCTCACATCGCCGACGTCGGTCGAGCCCATCATCGGCGCACTCTTGGCGTCGAGCGGCACGATCTCGTCGCACAGCGGCGCCTCCTTGACCGGCATGCCGGCGCGGCGGAACGCGGATTCGATGTCCTCCTCGGTCAATGTCGCCTGGATCTTGCGGGCGAAGCCACGGTCTGCCTCGTCGAACGGCGGCGGCCCGAGGCGCAGCAGATTGTCGTGCATCGCCCTCTCCAGCGGCGTGTTCCCCAGCAAATTGGAAACGGCGCTGACGACCTGCGGCTTGACGGCGGTCTCGGTCATCAGCGCGGCACCGTCGGCGATCTTGCGCACGCGTTCGATCAGCCGGGTCAGCTCCGGCAAGTTCCGCGCACGAATCAGGTAGCGTACCTTCGCGTTCGCCTGCACCACGTTCGGCGCGATGCCGCCGGCATCCAGCAGCGCGTAGTGCACCCGCGCATCGGACGGCATATGCTCGCGCATATAGTTCACGCCGACATTCATCAGTTCCACCGCGTCGAGCGCGCTGCGCCCCAGATGCGGCGCGGCGGCGGCGTGCGCGGCGCGGCCGACGAAGGCGAAATCGATGCGGGTGTTGGCTAGCGATGCCGGTTCATAGACACCGGAGAAGGCGGAGGGGTGCCAGGTGATCGCGACGTCCACGTCGGAAAACACCCCGGCCCGCACCATGAACCCCTTGGCGGCGCCGCCCTCCTCCGCCGGGCAGCCGTAATAGCGCACGCGCCCCTTGATGCCGTGTGCCGCCAGAAAGTCCTTCACCGCGGTCGCGGCCAGCAGCGATGCGGACCCCAAGAGATTATGACCGCAGCCATGACCATTACCACTACCCGGCAGAGGCCGCCGCTCGGCGACGCCGGCTTCCTGCGACAGGCCCGGCAGCGCGTCGTATTCGCCGAGGATCGCGATCACCGGTCCCCCGTCCCCGGCCTCGCCCACCACCGCCGTCGGAATCCCCGCGACATCCTTTGTTACCCGAAATCCCTGCCGCTCCAGCGTCGCCGTGTGCTCCGCGCAGGAGTGGACCTCGCCGTAGCACAGTTCCGGCATCTCCCAGACCCGGTCGGACAATTGGGTGAAAGGCCTTTCTTCGGCATCGACCAGCGACCAGATTTCTTCGGTATTCTTCATGCCGTGCACTCCCTTTTTGCCCCTGGTGGCGAAAGCGCCGACCAGACGATTTTGACCGTGCCCGTGGCCTGCGTCAGAAGGCATAGCGCTCTAAACCAAGCGTCGATGTCCGTTCGAGCACCGGGCCGGAGCACTCTTCGGCAGCATACCTGGGCGCCGCTCGCTGTAGAAAGCGGCTTTGCAGCCCTTTGTCGCGCGGTGGTCAAGCCTCGATTATTTCCGACAGAAGAAACCCGCTTCATCTGCCAGAGCCCGGCGGCGAAAACCGTCCAGAAGACCGCGGTCATCGCGGCGCCGGCGGCAGACCGGACATGAATTTCACCAGATATTGCTTCCAGGTCGCCGCGTAGTAATGCGTGAAATGCCCGTGTGTGTTCGTGCCGTAGGGGGTCAGCACATAAGTGGCGTGCGCGATCTTCTTGAAGGCGCGTTCCACGGTGCCGAGCGTCGGCGGATCGGCGAAATCCTCGACGTTGTTGATCAGGATCAGATGCGCTTTTATCTTCGGCAGGTCCGCCTCGGGGCTGTAATCATAGATCGATTCGAGCTCGTAGAGCGTATTGTTGGCGTCGCCGTTTTTGATGATCGCCGCAAGGCGTCTGTCATACAGCGCCTTCGCAGCCGCCATGGTCGGCGCCTCTTCCTGAATGCGCGCCGGGCTTTCGGTGAAATCGTCGCCGGCCGCAGCGTACATATAGAGGGTCGGGGTCTTGTCGTAGTCGCCGTTGCTCCAGGCCGGATCGTGGCGGATCAGCTCGGCTGCGCCATGGCGCAGCATGTAGTTGCGGCCGCTGATCTCTACCGGCTGACACGACAGCCCGACTGTGCCGTCCATCAAGTCGGGATAGCGCTCGGCCCACAGAAATTGCTGCATGCAGCCCAGCGAGCTGCCGATGATCAGCCGCAAATGGTCGACCTTCAGCCCAATCGTGACCAGCCGGTGCGTCAGGTCGACCATGTCGCGGTAGCGGTAGTGCGGGAACCGGTCCTTGAGACCATCGGACGGTTTCGATGAGCCACCACGGCCCAGCGCGTCGGGCATGACTATGTAGTATTTCGTCGCGTCGAGCGGCTGACCCGGCTTGAACAATTCGTCGGCCAGCGTCGCCCGAAACCAGTTGGCGCCGGTACCGGTGTTGCCCTGCAACAGCAGGACGGCGTTGACCACCCCGCCGGCGGCGTTCCTTCTCGCCGCACCGATCGTGCGATAATGCAGCTTCACCTCGGGCAAGCTCTCGCCGCTCACGAATTTGTAATTCCTGATGATGTAATCGCCTGCCTGATACGCGGGCCAATTGGTGTTCAGCTTGTTCGCTGCCTCTTGCGCCAGCGCGGGAAGGGCAGCTGCCAGCAGAACGGTCACGATCAGCGAGCGGGCGAACATTCGTTTCCCTCCAACCGGATTTTGTCCCTGCGAGGCCCGGACAGCCTCGCGCACATTTGCCAAATCGAAAAGTCCGAGAGTACACGGTGCCGTCTGGGGCACAGCGGACTCCCCGCTAGCCTACCGCTAGCCTTGCACATTCATGCTTCGACCAGGATGTCGGATATCTGTGTCCCAATAATGCACTAATGCCCATAGGGCGAAAACAGCGCTGGGCTTGCATCCAAGCCGTCGCCGTTCTGCCTTGTTCGCTTCGAGCAACCCGCGCCTCCCGTGACTGTATTTATTTCATACGAGGCGCCTTGCCCAATGGCAGCAACATCGATCTTATCACCGCAACATGGTTGGGATCGTTGGGGAAACGACCGACGATAAAGTCGTCAGCGCTGTGCCAATCGATATCGCCGGCGGAGCGGGCTTGTGGAAGTTCTAGCATCCATCTCAGAACTTCCTCCTTGGCCGCTTGATTTGTCCAATGCAACCGTTCACTGCGTCTGACGATTGCCCCGGCGACAACCTCTGGGTTGGTGGTTCGGAAGAGGACGGCGCTCCATACTACACGACCATCCCGGTAGATCATTGCGTCCTCCCGTGGAATTCGATCGTTCTGCCTGATTCACCGCGATCTTCCGTCGGAAACCAAGCAATCTACGCCATCCAGCCGAAAATTTGCACCGGGTCGCGTCACCTCGACCGACGAGCCTCGAGGCGAGGCGAAATCGAAGAATGCGCGAAGCTTGATCGGCAAGAACCGGCCGGCCCGATAAACGAAGCCGGTTAAGGGCTACGCTTTTTCGCAGTCGGGGCAGCGAAACCCCCTTCCCCGCCCAGGTGATGTTGAATGGCCACACGAATACGTCGCCTGGAAGGTGCAAAGCGAGCCTCAGCTTTACGAAGGAGGCGAACTGCCTTACGACCATTTCCGACGCTGCAGGCTTGGCGAAGAAGTCTATGCGCGCGGCGCCGCACCGCGCGGCCCACCATCCTCCGGTGTGGGGATCAGGATGTGATGCAATAACTATCCTTGTCCTCTCACGCCAGCACCCGTTCGCCGGAACATCTCGTTCCCGGCGCCGCACCCGTTTCACCCTGCCGCCTGCAAGAGCCGACAGGGCATCACCCAGCAGTCCTCAATCAGGCCGCGGGCACAGCAACAGCGGTCAATCCGCGGTCATAACCGGCTTTCCGCTCTCCACGATCCCAAGAAAACCATCCCCCGACAAATTCGCTGCCGCGCCAAGTCCTCACCGCTTTCACACGGGTTCGTTTTTCGGAGGCTTTTCGGACGCCGGCCCTATTATCGGTCCACCGCTCGCGCCGGGGCCGGCATCCGAAACCTGCCGAAAACGGGTCGTCGGCCGGTCGAGGCTACCGCGCGCACGAAAAAGCTGGGTTTTTTGTGGGCACAAGATAGATGCAAAATAGCTGCCTGATGCGGATGCGCCGGTGTGTGCCAGCGCGGTCGAACCGTTGATGGGCAGTAGCATTAGCGGCATCTTCGGGTGGTCGGTAGCGCAAAGGGGATGCGGCAAGTGGAAGCGCCGCGGGCGGATCGGGCGCAGCTCGGTCGGGTGATGGACGAGCGCGTCATCGGCAAAGTGGGTATCGGTGTCGTCGTAGCCCGGCATGAGGGCCAGCAGTATCTCGTGCCGATGCTCGGGGAGTGCGAACGGGTCAAGAACGTCCGGGCCACCCAAGGGGAGGACCACATTATCAGCGGTCGACGACGGAAGGTGAGGCTCGAGGTCCGGCAGCTGATTGCGTTAGCCGGCCGTGCGCTGATGGAGAATTGGGCACCCGGCCGAGGCTTCGAGCAGCAACATCGTCTCGGCTATGATCCGGGGCCCCCCGCAAACCTTGATCGGGCGGGCGGCATGAGCCGAGGCGCGCTATGCGTTGCGCTGCTGCCGCTACTTCTGGGCCTGGTTCTGGGCCTGGCAAACCCCGCCGCCGCCGACCCGAGCGATTTGCTGGCCGGTCGCAGCAAGGATTGCCCGCGCTGCACCCTGTCCCACGCGCGCCTCAAGCGCTTCGATCTCGCCGGGGCGAACCTCGCCGGCGCCAATCTTGCCGGCGCCAATCTGCACCGCGCCAATCTGACCGGAGCCGATCTCACGGGCGCCGATCTTGCCGGCGCCAACCTCAACAAAACCGATTTGCAGCGGGCCCACCTCGCCGGTGCGAAGCTTGCGGGAGCGATGCTGTTCGGCGCCGACCTCGGGGAAGCCGACCTGACCCGGGCCAATCTCGCCGGCGCGATGCTGGGGTCGAGCCGCCTCACCGCAGCCGGCCTCAACGCCGCCAACCTCGCCGGTTCCGACCTGGCCGATGCGCGGCTGCCCGGCGCCAAGTTGGAAGGTGCCGATTTGTCGCGCACGGATCTCGGCCAGGCGACGATGCGGCGGGCCGACCTGACCGGGGCTCGTCTGGCGGGCGCGGGCCTCGTGCGAGCCGATCTCCGCGGCGCCCGCCTCAAACGCGCCGACCTCAAGGGTGCGGATCTGATGCGCGCCGACCTCAGCGAGGCCGATCTGTCGGGTGCCGATCTTCGGGGCGCGCGGCTGCTCTTGGCAAATCTGACCGACGCCAAGCTCGACGACGCCGACTTGGCGGGGACCATGATGCCGGACGGGGCCACTCACAAATAGCCGGCGGTCACTCGACCGGGATATCGGACCGCAACACCTCGAGCCGGGTCGAGCTCTCGAACTGCCCGACCGTCAGCTTCCCAGAGCTGCTGAATTCGGCCTGTCCGGGCTTGCGAAAGAACCGGGTCACGAGCACGGCCCGCCTGTCGCCCGGCAAGACCTTGCTGCAGCGCCGGTTGATATAGCGGCTTCCGACCGGCGTCTCGCCGGGTGCCGGCGGCGTATCGATGCAGTTCCAGCCGATGCCGCCATACCGCGCCCGGAAAAAATTGCTCAGCGTGTAGGCCTCCTTGCGGTCCTGCGCGTCGGCTTGCGGATCGGTGACGATGCGCAGCCCGGCGAGTATGCCGCCAGCGTCGAACAGACCCGATAGGACCACCGGAAAGCCCAGGACTTGCGTCCCGGCGTATTGCGCGATCAAGGTCTGGGCACGATGCGCCCGCGCCCAATATTCGAGCTCGTCGTCATAGCGGAAATACACCTCGCGCAGGCCGTTCCGCTCCGGCCGGCATTGCCGGTAGTCGGACCAGCCGGCAAGCCCCAGTTGCGGCGGCCCGCCATTGCTGCCGCAGGCGTAATCGACAAAAGCGTCGCGCGACAGCGCCGCGGCCGGCGTCCCCAGCTTTAGCGTCCAGACGTCGGCGCGCGTTGGCGCATCTTGCGCGCCGACGCCGGCCGCAACGCAGGCGAGGCTTGCGGCAATCGCAAGGCCCGCCCGTAGCGAATGCCGGCGGGCCCGGCGGGGCTCCCCGATGGCGCCCTCAGTCCAGCGCAAAGACAAACAGCGACGAGCCGCCCTCGAGGTTCTGCATCTCCGGGGCCGCTTTCAAGAGACCGATGTTCCACGGCACGCCGCCGCCGACATGTACCGCGATATACTGCTTGCCGCCGACGGAGTAGCTGATCGGCGGCGCGCTGATCGCCGCGCCGACATTGAAATTCCACAGCGGTTCGAGTGTCTCATCGTCGAAGGCGGTGAAGGTGCCGTCAATCGTGCCGGTAAAGACGAGGCCGCCCGCGGTCGCCAGTACGCCGGCATAGTTCGGGTAGTCGAGTTCGCGCGTTGCCTTGACCTTGCCGGTCGTCATATCGACCGCCGCGATGATGCCGCCCATCCGCGTGTTGCGGGTCGGAACACCGCCGTTCCAGAACGGGCCGCCCATGCGGGTGTCATCGACCTTGAGCTCGGCGCAGCCATCGATACCGGCGCCATAGGCGAGCTGCTTTGTCGGGTTCCATGCGGTCGGAAAGAAGTTCACGCCGCCCTGGACGTCGGGGCAGACATCGACTTGGCCGCTCGTGCGGTCGCTGACCACGGTGTACTGCTGCACTTTCTTTGTCGGATCGTATTCGAGCGGCTTGCCGGTCTTTAAATCGATGCCCTTGGTCCAATTGAGGTTCTTGACGTATCTCGCGGCGCTGATGAAGGCGCCATTGGTGCGATCGAGGGTGTAGAAAAAACCGTTGCGAGCAAAATGACCTAAAATTTTACGCGGCTTGCCATCAATCGTCACGTCGTAGATCATCTGCGAGCCGACCTCATCATAGTCGTATTTGTCGTTCGGTGTATACTGGAAATACCAGCTGATCTTGCCGGTGTCCGCATCAAGTGCGAGCGTCGAGTTGGTGTAGAGATTGTCGCCGGGCCGGTATTGCGCGTCGAACATCGGCGTCGGCTGGCCCGTGCCCCAAAACATCCGATTGGTCGCCGGATCGTAGGCACCGACATACCAGAAGGCGCCGCCGCCGGTCTTCCAGGCATCATGATCGTCGGCCCAGGTGTCATGGCCGGGTTCACCCGGCCCTGGAACCGAGTAGGTGCGCCACAGCACTTTCCCGGTCTTGGCATCGATCGCCATCAGCCAGCAGCGTCCGCCGATATCGGCGCCCGATCCGGGGACGATGATCATGTCCTTGACGATCAGCGGCGCGCTCGTGAACACGTCGGTCGTGGCGATCTGATAATTCTGGTCTCGCAGCACCTTACCGGTGTCCTTGTCGATCCAGATGACGCGGCCGTCTGTGGTGAGCACGATGACCTGGTTGCCGTACAGCGCGACGCCGCGATTGGACGGCAGCCAGACTGTCGATTTATCGACGCCGGGGTCCATCTTCCAGACGATGCGGCCCTTCTTCCCGTCGCGCGCATCGATCTTGTAGACGTCGTCCCAGCCGTCGGTCATGTAAAGAAAACCGCCCTCGACGAGCGGGGTATCCTGCTCGCGGGAATGTTGTTTGTCGCCGCCGGGCTCGGCGCCGCCGAGCTGTACGACAAAGGCGACGTGCAAGTTCTTGACGTTCGACGTGTTGATCTGGTCGAGCGGCGAGAACCGCTTGGCATCGTAGGTCTTATGGTTGGTCAGCCAGTTGCCCGGCTCGCTCTCGGCATTTTTCAAGCGGTCATAGGTCACCTCGGCGGCGCCGAGCGGCGCCGACAACAGCGCCGCGACAATGCCGCCGGCGGCGGCGAGGAGGCTGCGCCGGCCGTGCCGCGCCTGCCGCGATGCGATGGATGTGCGCTCCAAGAAGCTCGCCAATGATCCCTCCTCACTTCCAAATGCAGGGCTACTGCTTCCGGCCGGCGGCCATCTGCTGGCAGCGCCTGCTCCCTTGACCGAAATAATCCTCGCAATCGGCGACGGTCGGCGGCCCCTTGCGGACGATCTTCGCTTCGAGATAGGCGACGATCGCTTCGATCTCGCGCTTCTGCAAAAACGCCGTCGGCGATGGCGGCTTTTTGTCGCCGACCTGTTCGGCGGTCATGCCGTAGCACTCTTCGCCCTTCGTCCAGGCGAATTTGTCGAATTGCGGCATCGCCGTGCCGCCCGGGACGCCGCAACGCACCACCTCGACCAGCTGATCGTGATCGAGCTTCGTCTGGCGCAGATTGGCGGCCTTCCCCGGCGACTGTGGATCGCCGGCGCCGTCGCCGGACCAGCCGTGACAGAAGCCGCAGGTCGCCATTCGGCGAGCGACACCGAGCATGCCTGGCCGTGGTATGGCCAGCTCGTCGGCACTTGGTTCGCGAGTTCATCCGCGGATCCAGCCGGCACTGGTCCGCATCGAGGATGCCGACCATCCTTCGACCAAGGGTTTGCCGCGGAACTGGCGGCGCGCCGACGAGTGGTACAATTTTGTCAGCAATCCGCGGGGTGCGGTCCACGTTCTGGCGAGCCTCGACGAAGCGACCTATTCCGGCGGCAAGATGGGGTCCGATCATCCGATCGCCTGGTGCCACAGCGTGGCGGCTGGCCGCAGCTGGTACACCGCTATGGGCCACACCAAGGAATCCTACGCCGAGCCGCTGTTCCGCCGCCATCTGCTGGGTGGCATCGAGAGCGCGGCCGGGGTCGCCGCCGGATGTTCCCCGCCCTGACATCGCCGGCCGTCGCGCCGATGCCGGTGCGCCTGCGGCTTCTTACGTTCGATCGCCTCGTGCAGTTGATCGAGCGCCGACGAGATCGTAAGGCCTATGTCAATAAGGCCTCGGCTTCTGCCGCGCGAGGAAAGAGGCGCGCCACTCTACCGATCAACTCCGCGGGCGCGAACGGCTTGCCAAGGTGCGGCCGCCGGCAGAATAAGGGCGGCAATGCCTCTCGGCCGTAGGCGGTCACAAAGACGAACGGAACCCTGCGCGCGTCAAGCACTTCTGCCACCGGATACACGGTTTGCCCACCGAGATCGACGTCGAGCACCGCTGCATCGAAGCCCTCGCCCGCGGCGGCGTCGAGCGCGGTGGCCAAGTGCGCGACCGGCCCCACCACCTGCCAGCCGACCGACTCAAATATCTCCGCGAGCAATGTCGCGACCAGAAAATCGTCTTCGACGATCAGTATCCGTCGGCTCTCCCGCATCCGGTGTCCCCTTTGCGCTGTCGCCGTCATGGCCGCGCGCCATCGCCTCGAGAAGTGCCGCGACGGCGTCGATCCTCCGGCCGGAGCTTCGACCCCCCCGATGGGGGACTGGGATCGCTCGGCACGCATGCATGATGACCGAAGTGCCGAAAAATCGCTTTATGAGGTGGTTGGTTCTCCCTTAAGATGCCCTTGTCTTTTTCTTAAGAAAGCTCGTTTAGGTTTCTTATAGACAATGCAATTCGCGTTCGACGGGTACGCCCTCGATACCGATCGCCGCGAATTGTGGCGCGGCTCCGAGCCGATCGCTGTTGAGCCCCAGGTATTTGATCTTCTCGCTTACCTCCTGCAGCATCGTGACCGGGTTGTTACCAAGGACGACTTGCTGGAGGCAGTGTGGGGCGGCCGGATCGTCTCGGGGTCGGCGCTGACGACCCGGATCAACGCGACGCGCCGGGCAATCGGTGATACTGGCGAGGCGCAGCGCCTGATTCGCACCCTGCCTCGAAAGGGTTTCCGCTTTATTGCCGAGGTCGAAGAGCAGGTTACATCCCCGGATTCCGCATCATTCCAGAGAGCTGCGGAATTTTCCGAGAAACCGTCGATCGTGGTGCTGCCTTTTCACAACCTTAGCGACGATTCGGAGCTGGAATTTTTCGCCGACGGCTTGGTCGAGGAGATCATCACGGCGCTGAGCCGCATTCGCTGGCTGTTCGTCATCGCCCGCAATTCTGCTTTTACTTACAAAGGTCAGGCAATCGATGGGAAGCGGGCCGGCCGAGAACTTGGCTTGCGCTATGTGCTCGAAGGCTCGGTGCGCAAGGGGGGCAACCGTCTCCGCATCACCGCCCAGCTAATAGACGCCGCAACCGGTGCACATTTGTGGGCCAACCAGGTCGACGGCTCGCTCCACGAGGCGCTCGACGTGCAAGAGCGGATAGCGAGCGGCGTCGCCGGGGCAATCGAGGCGATGCTACAGGCGGGCGAGCGCACCAGCAGCCTCACCAAGGACGCGCCGGTACTCGAGCCATGCGGAATGGCTGAACGGCGGCAGCTGACGATCATGTTCTGTGACCTGGTCGGCTCGACGGCGCTTGCGGCGAGGCTCGACCCGGAGGACCTGCACATGGTGTTGGGGGCGTACCATGCTGCGGTTGCGGAAGAGGTCGGTCACTTCGGCGGTTATGTCGCCAAATCGATGGACGGCCGGGTTCTTGTCTCTTTTGGCTATCCCAAGGCTCTCGAAGACGATGCCGAGCGGGCGGTGAGGGCAGGGTTGGCCTTGATCAAACGCGTCGGCCAACTCGACGTTGCCGGCGCGCCGCTGACTATCCGCATCGGCATAGCGACGGGCCTGGTTGTCGTGGGCGATTTGGCCGGGGTGGGGGGCGCGCTGGAGCACGGGGTCGTCGGCGAAGCGGCCAACCTCGCTGGTCACCTGCAGGCGATGGCGAAACCGGGCGCGATCTTGCTCGACCAGCAGACCCGACGGCTTGTCGGCGGCATATTCGACTATTCCGAGATCGGCCGTCGAGAAGTACGACGGATCGGCGACCCGGCGCCAGTGTGGCAGGTATTGCGGCCGAGCCAGGTGGAGAGCCGGTTCGAGGCATTGCGCGGATCGGCACTGACCCCGTTGCTTGGCCGGCAGGAGGAAACTGACATCCTGCTGCGGCGCTGGTCCCGCGCCAAGGCCGGCGACGGTCAGGTCGTGCTGATCTCAGGAGAACCGGGCATCGGCAAATCGCGGCTGACGATTGCGCTGCAGCAGCGCATCGGCCCGGCGCCGCATACCCGCATGCGTTACTTCTGCTCGCCGCATCACCAGGATAGCGCATTCTACCCGGTCATCGTCCAGCTTGAACATGCCGCCGGGTTCGAACGAAACGACGACACGCAGACCAAGCTCGACAAATTGGATTCCATATTCGCGCATGATAGCCCCGCCGACATCGGGCTCATGGCGGAGCTGCTGTCCATTCCCGGAGGCGCCCGGTATCCATCGGCCGATCTCACCCCACAGCGCAAGAAAGAGCGCATCTTCGCGGCGCTGCTGCGCCAGCTCGAAGCGATCTCGGGCCGGCAACCGGTGCTGATGATTGTCGAGGATTTGCATTGGATCGACCCGACATCGGGCGAATTGGTCGATCAACTCGTCGAGCGGGCAGGACGATACCCGGTGCTGCTGATCCTGACCTTCCGACCTGAGTTCCGCGCGCCGTGGGTCGGACAGCCAGGGGTGACGACACTGGCCCTCGGCCGCCTCGGCCGCGCAGACGTCACGGCACTGGTTCAATCTCTGACGGGCGACCGGGCGACCCTGCCATCCCACATCATCGCCGAGATCGTCGAGCGCACTGACGGCGTGCCGCTGTTTGTCGAGGAGATGACGAAGGCGGTGATCGAGACCGAATCCGATCCCGTGGCGATCACCTCGGTACCGGCTGCTTCGCTCGGAATCCCGGCAACATTGCACGCATCGCTGCTGGCCCGCCTCGACCGGCTGGGCCCGGCGGCCAAACAGGTAGCGCAGGCCGGCGCAGCGATCGGCCGTGAATTCTCCTACGAGCTCCTGGCTGCGTCGGTCGGCGAGCTTGGCGAGCCCGCGCGGAATGAGGCGCTGCACCGCCTCGTCGAGGCGGGCTTGGTATTTCAGCGCGGCACCCCGCCCGCTGCGAATTATCTGTTCAAGCATGCTCTGATCCAAGACATAGCCTACAGCACATTGCTGCGCCGCATGCGCCAGGAGCTACATCGCCGCATTGCCGAGGCGCTCGAAGCGCGGTTTTCCAGTCTGATCGAGGCTCGGCCCGAGATTGCTGCACATCATTTCGGCGAAGGCTTGGAGACAGGGAAAGCCGTCGTCTATTGGCACCGCGCCGGCCAGGTATCGGTCACCAAATCGGCCGTGCGGGAGGCTGACACACAATTGCGCCGGGGGCTCCACCTCCTTCGTAGTCTGCCGGAGAGCGACGAGCGCAAACGGCGCGAACTTGATTTCCACATTACTTTGACTGCAGCGTTGATGGGGGCCAGGGGCTATGCCGACCCGGAGATCGCCGCGCTACTGGAGCGTTCGCAGCAGCTCGTGACCGAGACGGGCGGCCTCGGATCGGCGCTCCATTTTTCGGTCCTGTATGGAATTTGGGTGGTCGCCTATGTCGGCGGAGATGCCGAGAGGCTATTGGATCTCGCCGGAGAATTCCAATCGCTTGCCGAAACCCAGGCGACCTCGGGACCATGCTTAATCGGTCACCGCCTCCTCGGCGCTTCTCTGATGGTCGTCGGCAATTACCGCGAAGCTCTGCCGCACCTCGCATTGGCGGCGTCGTTGTACCGGCCCGATGAACATCGCGAATTGGCGTTTCGCTATGGTCAGGATGTCGGCGCCACCGCACTATGCTATCTGGCGTGGGCGCAATGGCACAATGGGTTCCTCGCCGAGGCGACCCTGACGGCGGATCGGGCGGTCCGCCATGCCCGCGACTTTGGGCACGCTCACACGCTCGTCTATACGCTTTGGCATGCGGCGACGGTCTCTCTTCTTGCCCGGGATGCGGTTCGCGTCGCGGCGCTCGCGAACGAGGTAGTGGGGATTTCCGCCGAGCACGGCTTCGCCATGTGGCTCGCTTACGGCAACATATTCGTGGGCTGGGCGGCCGCGCGACGGGGAGACGTTGCCGCAGGGATAGGGCGGATGCGCGCCGGTATAGCCGCGGCGGCGGCGACCGGAGCGCGGCTCTTCGATCCCCTTTTTTCTTGGTCTGCTCGCCGAGGGTCTGGCGCTCGACGGCAGCGCGGCCGAGGCTCTTGCGCAGCTCGACGCCGCCCTAGCCGCAGCTGCTCGGACGGGCAATGCCGCAGCCCTTGCCGAGCTTCGTCGGTTGCGCGGCATGGTACTGCAAGGCCTTGGGGTGGCAAACGACGATGGAGCGGAGTCGGCATTCACGCAGGCCATCGCCGAGGCGCGGCGCCAAGGCAGCCGGTTCTATGAACTGCGCGCCGCAACGAGCCTCGCCCGACTGTGGCGAGATCAAAGTCGCGGCGGCGAAGCACGCGACTTGCTTGCGCCGATCTGCGACTGCTTCACGGAGGGGTTCGATACCCAAGATTTGCAAGAGGCAAAAGCGTTGCTCGACGAATTGGCATGAGTTGCTGACTATGACCTCTCAATTCGCCGAACCTTCGGTCACAGCGTCTTATCATTACCAGCGACGCTATGCGACGAGCGGAAGGAACCTTGATGAGCTTGAGCAGTCTGCGCCACAGCGATGCTCGTTACCACGCCGTTCTTCTCGCTTCCGCCGCTATCGTCTGGATCGCTAGCCCGGAAGGCGAATTTGTAGAGCGCCAGCCTGGCTGGGAGGAGTACACCGGCCAGACCTGGGAAGAATATCAATACTCGAAGTGGATTTCGGCCATTCACCCGGATGACCGGCCGCAAGTGACGGCCGATTGGAGGGGTGCCGTGGGGTCGGGCGGCCCTGTCTATCGGACCCAAGCGCGAGTTTGGAGTGCCAGGCACCAGGCATGGCGGGCCTTCCAGACCCGCGGCGTGCCCGTGCGTGACAAAACCGGCAAGATCATCGAGTGGGTCGGCGCGATGACCGATGTTCAGGACGCGCTCGATGCGCAGGAAAAGCTGCTGCAGCGCGAGGGCGAACTGGTTGGGGCGCGCTCCACGGCCGCCAGATTGCGAGAACAGCTTCGACGGTTGCTGGAGGCCAACAGCATCGGCCTGATCACGACACGCGAAGATGACATAGTCGAGGCGAACGACGCCTTCTTACGGCTGATCGGCCGCCATCGAGGCCAATTTGCCCTCCCGATAAGCTGGCGGGAATTGACGCCGCTCGGGTACGAGGAAGCCGACACGCGCGCCCTGGCTCAGCTCCGCGAAGAAGGCGAATGCCTGCCCTTCCAGAAGGAGTACATCCGCGCGGACGGTATCCGGGTGCCGGTGCTGCTCGGCGCGGCCGCGTTCAACCATGAACCGCTCGAATGTGTGTGTTTCGTCGTTGACATCACTGCCCAGAAGCAGGCGGAGGCCGCGCTGGAGCAGGCGTGCCGGCTGGCCGAACGCGCGAGCGAGGAGAAGACCTGGTTTCTTGCGGCGGCCAGCCACGATCTCCGACAGCCGATGCAGGCGCTTGCGGCGCTGATCGGAATTCTCGCTGTCCGGCCCCTTGACCCCGATGAGACGGCCCTGGTCGAGCGCGCCGGCCGCGCCATGCGGTCGCTGTCCGACCTGCTCAATGCATTGCTCGACTTCTCCCAACTGGAAGCGGGTGTAATCCGGCCGAATTTGGATAGCTTCCCGGCGCAGCGTTTGCTCGAGGCCATGCGCGAGGAGTTTGAAATCGAGGCGTCGGAGAAAGAACTTCAATTCACGGTTCAAAACTGCCCGTGCTGGATACGAAGCGACCTGGCGTTGCTGGCGCGCATGGTACGGAATCTCGTTTCGAACGCCATCAAGTACACGCCTTCAGGCGGTCAGGTCACCGTGGTGTGCCATCAGGAGCAGGGGCGGATCAGGCTGGAGGTAAGGGACACGGGTCCGGGTATTCGTCCGGAAATGCACGACGCGATTTTCGAGGAGTTCCGCCAAATCGGGCACCCGGAACGCGGCGACCGCAAGGGTTTGGGCCTTGGGCTCTCGATCGTCCGGAAAATGGCGCAGTTGCTGGACCATCAGATTACCCTTCAATCATCGCCGGGTGCGGGTTCTACGTTCACGATCAGCGTCCCGCTTGCGGAGCCGGCGAGGGAGCAGCCGGACTCGGAATTTTCCTTCGCCGGTGGGCAGCGCGTGCTTTTAGTGGATGACAATGAGCTGGTGGCCGAAGTGCTGGTGAGCCTGCTTGCGGATGCGGGGAACGACGTTGTCACCGCATACTCGGCCGAACAAGCGCTCGCGATTGTGCAATCGGCCGAAGCGGCATTCGACGCCGTGATCAGCGATTACCGGTTACCGACCCTGAGCGGGCTGGAGGTCATAGAAAGCGTGCGGCAACGCTGGCCGGCGGCCACGGCCATCATTTTGTCGGGCGATACTTTCGACCCCCGCCTCCACGCGTTGTCAAATACCGGGGTCAAGGTGCTGCGGAAACCGGTAAGACGTGAAACGTTGGCGCAAGCGCTGGAGAGGGGGTTTCTGCGGGGAGGCGCCAGGTCGGTCGCACGGTGACGATTATCGCGGGCTCTCCGGGAATAACCGGCTCGATCAGCGACGGATCCAACCTGAGTTAATCCCGGCTTAAGGCTTGCGCAGCAAAATTCCGCGCCAGGGGGCAGTCTGCGCGGATTGTTGGTGCATCGCTGCGGGTCGCAATCGCCTATGGAAAAGGTCATTCGCAGTCGTCTCGCGCGGCTCGCACTCGCCGGTGTCCTGCTGTCAGCAGGGTTCTGGGCCTTCTTCCCTTATCTCGCTTATCACGTCGCCAGCTCGGCCTATATCAATGCCCAACTCGTCCGCATCACTGCGCCGATCAGCGGCGAGGTGGCACGCGATCTTCCTGCCAAGGGCGAGTTGGTAGGCGGTAACGCGAAGACCAAACTGATCGAGGCGCTGCCGCCCGACGGCCGCGCCCTGGTGCAGCTGCAGCAGCAACACGCGACGGCGCAAGCGGAGGTCACGCTGGCGGCGGCGCAGCTTGCGGAGGTAAATGCGGCCGATCGCAAGCTTTCGCAGCAGACCGCGCATTATCGCGCTGCAGTGCTGGAACGGCTTGCGCACGAGAGCGAGGAGACCACCGCGAATCTGGCCGCCTGCCGTGCCGAGGAGCAGCAGCAAGCGAAGGCTCAAGGGCGTGCCGAGGTGCTCGCCAAGGCCGAGTTAATCCCGCGGCAGCGCCTCGACGAAGCCGAAGCGACGCATGCCAGCACGCTGGCGCATTGCCAGGCGATCGCGGCCCAGATCGAGCGGCTCGGGGTAGAGGCCGCGGCGGCGCGCGGCGGGATCTTCCTGCAGGATGGGTTCAACGACACGCCCTATTCGGCGCAGCAGCGCGATCGCCTGCTGCTGCGCCGACAGGAGTTGGAAGTGACCTTACTGAATGCCCGCTCTCGCCTGGCGCAACTCGCGGCGGAGAGCGCGGCGGAGCGCGTTCGTATCGCGCAGCTATCCAGCTATGAGGTCTCGCTTCCCGGCGGCCACATCGTGTGGAGTGTGCTGGCGAGCCCGGGTTCCGCCGTAATGGAAGGCCAACCGATCATGGACCTCGCCGATTGCCGAAGGCGTTTCGTCGTGGTGGAACTGCCCGAACGGGACTTCGCGACGATCAACACAGGCGATCGCGCGATGGTCCGGCTGTTCGGCGCACAAGAATGGGTAACGGGCACCGTGCGGCAGGCGCGCGGCTCGGCGGCGCGTAATGACCCGCGTTTGCTGGCGGCGCAGATCCCCAGCCCCGACGAACGCCAGATCAGCATCGAGATCGCGCTGTCGCCGGTTGCACCGAAGGATGGCGTCGGTTTCTGCGATATCGGCAGGCTCGCTGAGGTCCGCTTTCAACGCGCCGGATTCACCCTTGCTTCGCTCTGGCGGTTCATTGCCGGCATGATCGGCCCCCACGAGGCCCGTGTCGCTGATGGAGCTTCGGCACTTGCCCATTGAGGAGCTGTCGCTACCTACGGCGCTGGCGCCAATCGCGTTCGTTGTCGCCGTCATCTATCTCATCGGTCCAATCCTGCCAATAGAGCGCGCGTGGGCGCGGTGGCTGATCTTTGCGGCGGTATCGATCATTGCGGCGCGCTACCTCGCGTGGCGGTTTTTTGACACCGTGCTGCCGGCCGCGGGTTCCGCGACGGAGATCGGTTGGATCTGGGTCAACTTCCTGGTCGAGCTTCTGGCGCTCGGCGACGCGCTCATTCTCTACCTGGCATTGCTGCGCAGCACAGACCGGCGCGAGGAAGCAGGCTTGCACGAAGCCCGGCTGCGGACCTTGGCGCCCGCGCAGCTCCCCAGCGTCGATGTCTATATTCCTACCTACAACGAACCCTTCGAGGTGCTCGAGAAGACGATTATCGGCGCACTCTCCCTCGACTATCCGAACGCGGCCATCTGGGTGCTGGATGATGGCCGCCGACCTTGGGTCAAGGACTTCTGCGCCGCCAAGGGCGTGGGTTATATCACCCGCGGCAACAACGCCCACGCCAAAGCCGGCAATATCAATCACGCACTGGCGCACACCAATGGGGATTTCGTCGCCATCTTCGATGCAGACTTCATTCCCCAGCGCAACTTTCTGATGCGCACGCTCGGGTTTTTCGCGGATTCGAAGGTCGGCATCGTGCAGGTGCCGCACGCCTTCTACAATAACGACCCGCTGCAGACGAACCTGGCGCTGCGCAAGAGCCTGCCCGATGATCAGCGCTTCTTTTTCGAGTCGATCATGCCGAGCCGCGACGGATGGAATGCTGCCTTCTGCTGCGGCTCCAACTCGGTGACCCGCCGTGCGGCGATGCGCGAGGTGGGTGACGCCCTCCCTACCAGCTCGGTCACCGAAGACATGTTGCTGAGCCTGGTAATGCTGCGACAGGGCTTTATCACGCGCTATCTCTGCGAGAGGCTCGCCTACGGCCTGGCGCCGGAGAGCGTCGAGGCCTTCTTCGTGCAGCGCCAGCGCTGGGCGCGCGGCGCGATCCAGATGCTTTATCTTCCGGAAGGCCCGCTCGGCCGCGGTCTGCGTCCAATGCACCGGCTGCTGTTCCTGCCGACGCACTGGCTGAGCCAGGGGCTGACGCAGCTGATGTCGATCGTGACGCCGCTCGTCTTCCTATGGACCGGACTGCCGCCGCTCATCAACGTGACGCTGGCGTCGGTACTCTATTACCTTGTGCCTATGGTATTGGCCGTCGTCGGCGGCATCGCCGTTTTCGGCCGCGGTCATTATTTTCCGCTGGCAGCACAGGTACTTGGCACGTTTCAGAGCTTCAAAGTTCTGCCGGCCGCGCTGCAGACCGCCGTCCGCCCGCACGGGCACCTCTTCAAGGTGACCCCAAAAGGCGGCAGCGCGGTAGGTGCAGGCTATGACCGCGGCATCTTTTGGGCCGCTTCCAGCCTGATGCTGTTGACGCTCCTCGGCCTCGCCATCAACGCCGTGCCCGATTGGCAGGTCATCGAACAGACGGCGCTGCTGCCTATGGTGGCGCTGTGGAGCACGATCAACGTTGTGGTGCTGTTTCTGGTCTGCATGTTGTGCCTGCAGGCACCGGTCCGCCGCAGCGAGGAGCGTTTCGAAATCAACGAACCGGCGTGGCTGCGCGAATCGGGCGGCCATCTCCTGATCGGCCGCGTCAAGGACATCTCTCTCTCCGGTGCCGGCGTCGTGCTCGAGGCAGTACTGGAACGACCGCTCGCGATCGGCGAGCCGGTCCGGCTTTTCATCAAGGGCGTTGGCTTCATCGCCGGCACGGTGGCGCGTCGTAACGGGTCTTTCCTTGGCCTCCGCTTCGATCTGCCGCCTTCGGTGGAACGCGATCTGCTGATCCGCAAGATCTTCACCAGCGGGCTCGATACCACCGCTGTCAGCGTCTCCACCTGGGCGGCAACCCTCGGCATGATCGGCCGGATTTGGACGGTGCCGACAACCCACCGCATCGTCGCGCGCGTGCCGGCGGCAGCCGCCACGCCGTCAGGCACGCTGCCGGCCGAGACCCTGGTGGTGCCGCCGCGCCGACCCGAGCGTCGTCTGGCGGATTTGGCAGAAACACACACGGCCGTTGCTGCCTGATCTCGCTGCCGCTCGTCCAGCAAATTCAGCCTTGCAGCGAACCGCTGCTGCCGAGCCGCCTCGACCATTTTTGCTCGGTCGGCCAAAGGGGCCGTCGTCGCGTTGCGGGAAACGATGGTCGGCAATCGGTCGACTACCGCCGGTGGCCGGGGTTTGTTATCGTGATCTGATTGATTTCGGAGTGATCTGACAATGAAATTCGGCGCCGGTTTTCCTTTGCGTGCGTTGCCGGACGCGGCTGCGATTCGCGATTACGCGCAAGCGCTGGAGGGCGCTGGCTTCGATTTCACCAGTACCGCCGGGCACACTTTGGGGCAATCGGCCGGAACCTATCCGGACCGGGCGTCGCCGCAATATACCGGGCCGTTCAACGACGCGTTTGTGACGTTCTCGTTCCTCGCGGGTGTCACGCAACGCATCCGGTTCATGAGTGCGATTTTGATCCTGCCCGCGCTGCCGACCGCGCTGGTGGCGAAACAGGCGGCTGAGCTCGCTTTCATCAGCGGCGGACGGTTCGATCTTGGCATCGGCGTCAGCTGGAACGCGACGGAGTATCGCGCTTTGGCTCAGGATTTCCGAAATCGCGGCGAGCGAATGGAGGAGCAAGTGACCGTGTTGCGCCGCCTGTGGTCGGAGCCGTACGTGTCGTTAAAGGGAAAATTCCACGACCTGGACAACATCGGTCTGGCGCGTCCGGTGACGGCGCCGATTCCAATCTGGTTCGGCACCGAGACGAGTGAGACCGTGCTGCGCCGTGTCGCTCGGCTGGCCGATGGCTGGATGACGATCGGGAATTTCCTGCCGCATGTCGCGCGGTTTCAACAGTATCTGCGTGATAACGGTCGCGATCCGACGAATTTCCCAATTCGAGGCTCGCTGATCGCGAGTGATGATGGCCCGGAGGCCTGGATCAAGATCGCGTCCGCTTATCGCGACGTCGGCGTCACCCATATAACGATCAGTGCGCCGCCTGGGCTTGCGTCTGAACCGGGGCTTCGGCATGTCGTGGAGGCGCGGGAAATCTTGGTTGAAGCATTGGCTGGGTAGCACGAGATGTCGATGCCGTCCGACCCAAGCCGCACAGGATTGTGCTCGTGGCATTGTCTCCTGCTCTCATTCGGGGAGGAGTTTCGGATGCCGGCCCGTTAGCCTTTTGTCCGGGAGCCACGACGCTTGGGCGTCGAGACTTGTATTCGCAAGAGTGCGGATGATCCGGCCACCCCACGATGTCGTCGCGCAACGCGTCTTCGAGCATAATCGGTCGGCAGGCGCGGGGTGCCAGGATGACAAGGCAGGCCTATTTCGACCTCGGACGTCACACCCGACGGGTCTCCACAGGTTCCGCTGAGGCGCAGCGCTGGTTCGATCTCGGTCTCAACTGGTGCTTCGGCTTCAATCACGAGGAAGGGGTCAGATGCTTCGAGGCGGCGCTCGCCGCCGACCCGCGATGCGTCATGGCGCATTGGGGCGTGGCCTACGGTGCGGGGCCGTTCTACAATCTCGCGTTTCGCGAGTATGGCGAGCGGGAGGCGGCCTCGGCGATCGCCCTCGCCTATGATCACATAGACCGGGCGCGCGCCCTCTCGGTCCGCGCCACCGGCGTCGAAAATCGGCTGGTAGAGGCGCTCGCGAGCCGCTTTCAGAAGCCGTATCCGGTCCCCCCGAGGAATACGACCGCTGGGACGACCAATACGCGGCCGAAATGCGGCGGGTATATTACGACTATCCCGAGGACCACGACGTCATGGCGCTGTTCGCCGAAGCTCTGATTACCCGGACCCCGCGCCGGCTATGGGATGTCAAAACCGGGCGGCCGGCCAGCCGCTCCGACGCGGTCGAGGCGATTGCTGTCTGCGAACGATCGATCGCGCTGGCCGACGCGACCGGGCGGCCGCAGCATCCGGCGATCGCCCACGTCCTGATCCACGCGCTTGAAATGTCCAACGAGCCCGAGCGCGCCATGGCCTCCGCCGACACGCTCGCGACGTTGTGCCCCGACGCCGGGCACATGAACCACATGCCGGCCCATATCTACGCGCTGTGCGGCGAGTACGAAAAGGCGCGGATCGCCAGCGAGAAAGCCGTCAGGGCAGACGATGCCTATGCCGACTATGCCGGATCTCCGATCAACTTCTATGTCACCGCTCGGTGCCACGACATCCATCTGCTGATGTTCGCCTGCATGTTCCTTGGCCAATACCGACGGGCGCTGGCCGCCGCGGAGAAGATGCAGCGCATCATTACCCGGGACATCCTCACCGTGCCGGACCGCCCCAAGCTCGCGACGATGACCGAGGGCTACTTCAACATGAAAATGCACGTCCCGGTGCGGTTCGGACGATGGCGGGAGATCGTCGACGCGCCGTTGCCGGACGATCCGCAGCTGTTCCTGGTGTCGACGGCGCTGCATCGCTATGCCAGCTATGCCCGGGGCGTGGCGCACGCCGCTATGAAGAACATCGCAGAGGCCGAGCGGGAACGAACCCTGTTCCACGAAAGCCTCGGCCGGATCCCGCCCAGCCGCCGCTTCCTCAGCAATCCCGTACTCGCCATGCTCGCGGTCGGCGAGAAGATGCTGGACGGCGAACTCGAATATCACCGGGGCAACCACGACGCCGCCTTCGAGCATCTGCGGGAAAGCGTCCGTCGCGACGACAACCTTTCCTACACCGAGCCGTGGGCGTGGATGCACCCGCCCCGGCACGCCCTCGCGGCGCTGTTGCTGGAGCAGGGCATGCCGCGGAAGCGGAAGAGGTGTATCGCGACGATCTGGGCCTGAGCGGCCGGGTGCAGCGCTGCACCCAGCATCCCGACAATGTGTGGGCCCTGCACGGCCTCGTCGAATGCCTGGAGCGGCGCGGCGAGACGCGGGACCTTTTCGCCTTGCGGCCGAAGCTCCAGGCGGCTCTGCAAAAGGCGGACATTCCGATCAAATCGTCCTGCATGTGCCGCACGCGTATTGCCGAACCTGCCGCAGGGTGCTGCGGAATCGCGCCGGACCCGAGTCCCGGGTTGGACCTTGCTTGACAATTTTCGGTCTTGCACCGTGGTCACGGCCGGCGCCGGCCGCGCCATGCCACAAGGCTTCCCGCGCTGGAACCGGTTCGGGTAGGCCGGAACAAACTCAATCGCCATCAAATGACGGACAAGCACGAAAATTGGACCCCTCAAATTCCCATCTCGACCAGAGCCCACGGCACCCTCCCGATAAATATCCAAGGCTCCGCCATCTTCAATATAAAGACATGGACCACAGCGCCGATTCCAAACCTGTTCTTGACCTCTAATCTGATCGATGTCGTGATGGCGCCGCGGAACGCAAGATCGTAAGATCGGCAATTCCGGACGGGGAGACCATGGCAAACAATTCAACAGGGTCCACGAAGACGAAAGTTATTCACGCCGGCTGTTTGCTTGCCGATCCTGACCTGCCGCCCAAGTCGGAGCAGAGCGTTCTGATCGAGGGCGAGCGGATCAAAGCGGTGTCGGGCGGCTTCGTCGAGCCGCCTGTGGGCGCCGAGCTTATCGATCTTCGCAGGAAATTCGTCCTTCCCGGCCTCATCGATTGCCACGTGCACCTGACGTCTCAGCTCGACCGAGGATCCCGATTGCGCACGGTCGAAGATTCCGATCCCAAGGTCGCTTTCAATGCGGCGCACAACGCGGCAGTCACGCTCTCCGCCGGTTTCACGACCGTCCGCGATGTCGGCGCCATCGGCAATCCCGATGTTATTTTCGCATTGAGGGCGGCGATTGCCGAGCGGAAGGTTGCAGGACCGCGTATTCTGTGCGTCGGCGCCATCCTCTCGCCCACGGGCGGTCATGCTCAGGTCTATGGCTATCGCCACGACGTTTGCGCTTGCGTGCAATCGACGTCCGGAATTTGGGACGGCGTCGACGAATGTCGCCGCGCGGTACGCCGCCAGGTCAGCCATGGCGCTGACGCGATCAAGTTCGTGGCGACCGGCGGGGTGCTCTCCAACATCAGGGCCGGACTCGACCAGCAATTCACCGACGACGAAATCCGCTCGATCATCGACACGGCGCATCGCCTCGGCCGGCGCGTCGCCGCCCATGCGCATGGCGCGGCCGGCATCAATGCGGCGCTCGAAGCGGGGGTCGATTCGATCGAGCACGGGAGCTTTCTCGACGCCCGCTCGCTTGAGCTGTTCATCGCCAAAGGCGCTTTCCATGTGCCGACGATCATTGCCGGCGTCACGGCCTTGGAGATGGCGCAGGGCGACGGCGTGTTGACGCCGGCGCAAATCGAGAAAGCGAAGCTCGTCGGCGTGAAGATCAAGGAGGCCCTCGCCCGCTCCCACATGGCCGGCGTGACGATCGCGTTCGGCACCGACATGGGTGTCGGGCCGCACGGGCAGAACGCACGTGAATTCGGTTTCCTGGTCGAAGCGGGAATGCGTTCCGGCGAAGCGATCAAGGCGGCGACGGTCACTGCCGCGAAGCTGCTCGACTTGTCGGACGAAGTTGGCACGATCGCGCCAGGCAAATCGGCCGATGTGATCGCCGTAAATTCGAGCCCGCTCGACGACGTGTCGGTACTCGAGTGCGTGGCCTTCGTCATGGCGCGCGGCGACATCCATCGGGCGTGACTTGAGGAGGTGAACTCATAAGCTCGGCTGACCGAGTCCGATTTAGAGAGCCGTAACCGGTCGTCGTGGGCAGCAACCGGCACTATAGGGATATGCCGGTAACAGTCACTGGAGTTCCCAAACCCACTTTCTCAAAGGGGAAGGTGGATCGGGGCCCCAGATATGCGGACAGTGTCGCCCTCTCTCCTCGCTCGCGGGGAGAGAGCTGGGGTGAGGGGCAGCCTCCGGGCAGAAGGATAGCGCGTTGCGGAGTAAGGACCAAAGGGCGCGCGGAGCGGGCACGATCGTTGCGGCGCACCCTCACGCCGGCAGAATTCGTGTTGTTGGACACGCATTCGCAGTCGGCAACTTAATCACTGATTTCGAGTTGGGGATCGAGTACCGCTCGAGCTCGCTCACTCCTGCCGATAAGGGCTTGCCGGCAATATCTTCGCGATCCCCAGGCTGTTCTCCGACGAGCATCAACAAAGCATGTTTGGCACCTTCGCCAGGAACGACCTGCGTTGCCGCTTGGTAGAGCGAGCAGCGCCGACATTCGGCCTCCGCCCGCAGCACATCGCCGAGCGTGTGCGGAAGAGGCGGGTCTGACGGTATGGCCGATGCCGGATCGTGCTGCCGCACAGTTTGCGGTTGACGCATGGTTTTTGCCTGCCGGTCGACGACAACTCCACAACGCGTCGCCTGAGTTGTTCGCGCCGCCGAGTTGCGTCGCGCGCACCGCCGAGCTTCATCAAGTCGAGGATCCTCGTACCGCCGGCGAGATGCTGCGCGGGCGCCGCGGTTGGCGAAGCAAGGCCAGCAAAACCGCTGGTCAGCCAGCAAACGTGTTCGGTCCCACCGGCTCTGCTTGACGACCGGTACGACCGAACACGGTTCAACGAAAATTACGGTTCGGATGCTCAGCCGTGAGAATGGTTCGCCATCAGCCGCTGCAGAGTCTCGTGGTCCAGCATCGCAGTGGTTTTGAGCCCGTTTTGTTGCTGGAACTGCCGAACTGCAGTGCGCGTCTGAGGCCCGACGCGGCCGTCTATCGCGCCATTATAAAGCCCCTCAGATTTCAACTGTTGCTGGGCTTCCTTCACCAGGGCTGGCGAAAGCCTTGCCGGGCCCGCGTGATAGGACGGCGCGGTGGCGCCCGGTGCAGTAGTGTTCGGAGCCGCGGGGTTCGAAGTCGCCGAGCCGGTGCCAGGCGTCGCAGGCGTTGGCGCGCCCGTCGCGGGCGGCTGAATTTCCGCTGGCGGCGTCGCTGCTCCAGGGGCCGTGGTTCCCTGGGCGTAGGCGATCCCGCCCAGACTTCGCGCCAAGCGCGAGCGCCATGCTCAATCTCAATGCATTCCTGATCATCGTCGAGTTTCCTCCGTGTTTGCTGTGAGTAGTGGGCGGCGGGCGCGCCAACGCAATCGCCATGCCGCGTGTTCCAACAGCCGCCGGTGCAAATGGTTCCGTTCTATCCCGCCGACGGCAACGAAGGCAGAACGATGGGTACACTGTTCGCAGCAGCGCGGCTGCAATTGCTAGGAGGAACCGCTTCGGCCTCGGGACGTTCGCGGGTCAGGCGGGTCTTCGGTGCCTCGCGGCGATGATCCACTACCCTAGCCCCGCCACTTCACCACGAGCGAGCCGAAGTTGGTGACGCGGGGCTGCAGCGGCATCGTGCGTGCTTCGAGACGCGCCCTCCGGGCGCCTAAGCGTCTGATAGGGTTGAGGAGTATTTCATCCTGAGGTGTCTCGCGCAGCGAGGCCTCGAAGGACGCAGTGCTTTGATCCAACGTTTCGCAATGCTCCTCGAATTTTGAAGAATTCCGGGGACAGTGCGAACGAGCGGGACAGCCGGCAGATGCAGGTCTTGCTGTCTGCCTTGCGAGAAAAGAACGTAAGCAACAATGTCTTCGAGAAATCGAAGGACAGGTGACCTGTCTGCAATACCGATCAGATGGAAGATTTTCTGTCGCCGACCTTGTTCCGCTCGTAGAACCGCCTCTGCGAAGATCGGGGAACAGATGGTCGCCGGGGAAGCTCCTTACCCCGGCAGCTCGCCAAGAACGGCAGGCGACCGCTGGCGCATTGCGCTATAACGCACTGAGACCGGGAGCGAAAAATGCGAAGATTCCTCCTCTATCGGCGGTTCAGGGATGTCTCTATCGCCCGTAAGCTGTACTTCACAGTTGGTACTATGGCGCTGTTAATCGGAGTTGAACTTTTCGTCTTGCTATTTTGCCTGAATACCCTCTCCTCCCTGCGAGCCTATGTCGGCGGTGAGGGTCTGTGGTCCAAGGCGCAGAAGGATGCCGTCTTCCATTTGTACAAGTACGGCGTTTCGCATACCGATCAGGACTACGAGCTCTTTGAGCGATTTATGCGGATCCCAGCCGGCGATGCCAAGACGCGACGGGAACTGCTGGCGGGCGATGTGAACATGGCTGTGGCACGTCAGGGTTTTTTGCAGGGCCGAAACCATCCTGACGATATTGACGGCATGATACACCTGTTTATTCATTTCGGTAACGTCTCATACATAAGAAAAGCCATAAACGTATGGGGCGATGCGCAAGCCATGGTCATGCAACTATCCCCTATCGCGGAAAGATTGCGTGCAGAGATAAATTCTCCGAACCCGTCTCAGGAAAGAGTGAATGAGCTTCTTGCCTCTCTTTATACGATAAATGAGAGGCTCACCGCTTTCGAGGATGAATTTTCGTTCACTCTTGGGGAAGGCTCCCGCTGGCTGGAAAGGGTGGTGCTTAGATTACTATTTGCAATCGCGATCACTGTCGAAACCACAGGCTTGTTGTTGGTCATTTCCGTCACCAGAGGCATACAAAAAGGACTGACAGAGATCATTCGCGCCGCCAATTCGTTTTCTGCAGGAGAATTGAGCGCGCGGGCCAAGGTATTGTCGCACGACGAAATCGGGGTCGTCGCCAATTCTTTCAACGAAATGACGGATATTCTGCAGATCCGGATGGGTGAACTTGCCCAGTTGAATCAGCATCTGGGACATGAGGTTGGTGAACGGGAGCGCACGGAGGCGGTCCTGCGCCAGATGAACCAGACCCTGGAGGTTCGCGTGGCCGAACGCACGGCAACACTGACGAATTTGGTTGAGGCTTTGCGCAAAGAGGCAACGGACCGCGAGCGAGCCGAGGCGGCTCTCCGCCAGAGCCAGAAAATGGACGCAATCGGCCAGCTGACGGGCGGCATAGCCCACGATTTCAATAATATGCTCGCCGGCATCTCCGGCAGCCTCGAGATGATAAGCCGCCGCGCGGCCCAGGGACGCACGGAAGGGTTGGAGCGCTACATCGAAGCCGCGCTGACCTCGACCGCTCGCGCGGCAGCCTTGACCCATCGTCTGCTCGCGTTCTCGCGCCGTCAAACGTTGGACCCGCAGCCGACCGACGCAAATCGGCTGGTTCTCGGCATGGCGGAATTGTTCAGAAACACCGTGGGACCGGCGATCCGGATCGAGACGAGGCTGGCTTCCGAACTGCACCTGACCCTTTGCGATCCGAACCAGCTTGAAAACGCTTTGCTCAATCTGATCATCAACGCCCGCGATGCCATGCCCGACGGCGGATCCCTGGTGATAGAGACCGCCAATTCGGTCTTTCCAGATCGCCGAGGCGAGACCGGAGATGGGCCTGGTCCGCCGTCCGGAGACTACGCGACGCTGATCATCACCGACACCGGCGTCGGGATGACCCCGGCGACCCTGGCGCGGGCGTTTGACCCCTTCTTCACCACCAAGCCGCTCGGCCAAGGCACCGGACTGGGCCTGTCGATGGTCTATGGCTTCGTGCAGCAGTCGGGCGGCAAGGTGCTCTTACGCAGCAAGGAGGGGCTCGGAACAACGGTGACAATCTATCTGCCCCGGCATCTCGAACCGGCGAACAAACCGGCGGAGGCAGATGTCTTTGCGGCGTGCCGTCCGCAAGCGAGCGCGGTTGTGCTGGTGGTCGAAGACGAACCGGACGTGCGCATGGTCGTTGTCGATATGCTCGAGGATATCGGCTATACCGTATTGGCTGCGGCGGATGGCGCGTCCGGGCTGAGCATCTTGGATTCCCAGACCCGAATCGACCTCCTGGTCAGTGACGTGGGTCTGCCAGGCGGCATCAATGGACGCCAGCTTGCCGACGCGGCGCGGCAACGGCGATTGGACCTGAAGGTGCTGTTCATCACCGGTTACGCCGAAGATTCCACGGCTGGCAGCGGTCTGCTGGATGAAGGCATGCAGGTCATGACGAAGCCATTCTCACTGACCGCGTTTGCCGACAAAGTGCGGGGCATTGTCGGTTGACCCGACCGGAGGCTGCGAAATCGGGCGTGCACTTGGTGGTCGAGATCGAAGGCATCTCTGCGACTGCCCGTACCACGACCATCGGTCGCCGAGCGCCCGTGTTTCACGGAAATTTAACAATTGGCCGCGTGCGCCGTCGCCTGTGCACCGCTATGGAGCTTTTCTAGAGCGGCTGGCGAAAACCCCATTCGAACAGGGTCACCGACATGAAACCGATCGGCATCGTCTTGCGGTCGCTGTTCCTCGCGAGCTCTTGGGTTGCCGCCGCGGTCTCGGCGATGGCGCAGGATGCCTTGCCGGACGGCCAGTCGGTGACGCCGACGGCGGCTCCGGGCGCGGTATTCACCGCGCTTAATCCGCATTTTGCCGATTATCCCAAATTCACCGCCGGGCAGGCCGTTACCACGGTCGTCAGTCCCGACGGGTCGATCCTGCTGGCGCTGACCAGCGGCTACAACCGCATGTATGACGCGAGCGGCAAGATCATCCCGCGCGACTCGAACGAATACGTCTTTGTTTTCGACATCACCGCGCACGCACCGGTGCAGAAGCAGGTGATCGAGGTGCCGAATACCTACAGCGGCATCGCCTTCTCACCCGACGGCGCGCATTTCTACGTCTCGGGCGGCAAGGACGATTCGGTGCACCGCTACGCGAAGAAAGGCAGTGGCTGGGTGGAAAGCGGCACCCCGATCGCGCTCGGTCACAAGCACGGCAACGGGTTGCCGCAGGGGCCGGATACGCTGTTGCCGGCGGCGGCCGGGCTTGCCCTGACGGCCGACGGCAGGACGATCGTCGTCGCCAATTACGAAAACGACTCGATCAGCGTCGTCAACGCCGAAACGGGTGCCAAGACCGCCGAACTCGATCTGCGGCCGGGCAAGAACGACCCGCGGCAAGCTGGCATTCCGGGCGGCGAGTTCCCGTATTGGGTCGCGGTCAAAGGCAACGACATCGCCTACGTTTCGAGCGTGCGCGACCGCGAGGTCGTCGCTGTCAAGCTGTCGCCGACAAGCCCCGAAATCGCGGCGCGCATCGGGGTGGGCGGTAATCCGAACCGGATGGTGCTCGACAAGGCGCAGACGAGGCTCTACGTCGCCGTCGACAATAGCGATGCCGTGGCGGTCATCGACACGAGCCGAAACAAGCTGATCGGCATGGTAAGGACCGCGGCGCCGGCCGGTCTTCTCGGCTCGATGCCGCCCGGTGCGAGCCCCAATAGCCTGACCCTATCGCCCGACGGCCGCACGCTTTATGTGACGAATGGCGGGACCAATTCCGTTGCGGTGCTGTCGGTCGCGGCCGACGGCGATCTGCGGGTGATCGGTCTGATCCCAACCGGATGGTATCCGAACTCGGCCAGCCTCAGCGGCGACGGCAAGACCCTTTACGCCGTCAACAGCAAAAGCAACACCGGTCCCAATCCCGGGCATTGCCGGTCGATTGCCCCCAGTACCCACAATTATGCGCCGGCTTGTCAGCCTGGCAACCAGAACGGATCGGACAACCAATATACGGTGCAATTGGCCAAGGCCGGATTGCTGACCCTGCCGGTGCCAACCTCCGCCGAGCTTGCCGATCTGACGCGGCAGGTGGCGAAAAACAACGGTTTCAATCTGCAACTCAGCGGCCAGGATGCCGCGCTCTTGCGGATCCTGCGCCAACAAATCAAGCACGTTATCTACATCGTCAAAGAGAACCGGACCTACGACCAGATCATTGGCGATCTGCCGTCCGGCAATGGCGACCCCAATCTCACTCAGTTCCCGCAGATCGTCACGCCGAACCAGCACGCTTTAGCCAAACATTTCGTGCTGCTCGATAATTTCTACGACCCTTCGAACGTCAGCTATGAGGGCTGGCAGTGGACTACGGCCGCGCGCTCGGTCGACGCGACCGAGAAGACCTATGCGGTCAATTATGCGAAGCGCGGCCTCAGCTATGATTCCGAGGGGACCGACCGCAACCTCAATGTCGCCTACCCGGATGTGGCGACGCGGCGGGCGGCCAATCCCGTCACCCCGAAGGACCCGGATCTGTTGCCGGGCCCCCGCAATGAAGAGGACATCGACGGCCCCGCGAGAAACGAGGAACAAGCCACCGCTCCGGGTCGGCGGAAAGAAGCCGGCGCCGACCCGCCAGATGAGGCTGGCGAAGGCTATTTATGGGACGCCGCGATCCGCGCTCGACTGATGGTCCGCAATTACGGTTTTCATTGCGATCTCGTTCGGTACGCGTTGGACCCAGCGGCGGGCGGCATCCCGCCGCTCGAGAACCCGTACGCAACGCGAACCCGGGTCGCCTTCCCGGCGCACCAGACCTTGCTGGACCGGACGGACCCCTACTTCCGCGGCTTCGACGACAAGCTGCCGGACTTTTTTCGCTACAGCGAATGGGCGCGCGAGTTCGGCAATTTCGTGCGGCATCGGACCTTGCCGAACCTCACCTTGCTGCGCCTGATGAACGACCATACCGGAGCGTTCGCCCAGGCGATTCGCGGCGTCAATACCCCGGAATTGCAGGTTGCCGACAACGATTACGCGGTCGGGCTCGTCGTCGACAAGGTGGCGCACAGCCCCTACGCGCATTCGACCTTGATCTTTGTCGTCGAGGACGACGCGCAAGACGGTCCGGATCATATCGACGCCCATCGCAGCATCGCCTTCGTCGCCGGTCCCTTCGTCAAGCACGGGCAGGTCGTGTCGGAGCGCTATACGACCGTCAGCATGCTGCGAACGATCGAGGAAATTCTCGGCCTGCCGCCCCAGAACCTGCATGATGCCGGCTCCCGGCCGATGCTCGAAATCTTCGACCGGGACGCGAGGCACTGGACCTTCTCGGCGGCGCCGTCGCCGCTGCTGCGGGGCACGCGGTTGCCGCTTGGCCCCGTGCAACCGCAGGCGCGGCACGCCGCCGCCGACGCGCCAAAGCCATTGCACGATGCGACATGGTGGGCGGAGCGGACCAAGGGTCTCGATTTTACCGACGCGGACCGCAACGACTCCGCGGTCTATAATCGCGTCCTGTGGGAAGGCACGATGGGCGGCAAACCCTACCCCACCCGTCGCTCCGGGCTCGATTTGCGCCGCGCCCGCAGCGCGCTCCTGAAGTCTGCCGGCATCGCCGAGACGGGCGGCGCGGTTCCGCTCCCGCCGCTGCCGACGAATTTGCCCTGATGCACCGGCGCCGGCCCGCTCGGCAACCGCCCGGCCGGCCTGAGGTCGGGGTGAAACACCAGGCAGGAACGGCAATTTCCGAAGTCAGCTGATTTGTCTTCGCCGCTATCCCGTCGATCCGGTGTAAACGGATTTCCGGTTCGTGACCTATCGAGGCGATGGCTCGACGATGCTGTTCGGCGATTTCCTGTTTCCCGATTGCCGCGATCCGGCGCGCGACGGCATCGTCATCGACGAAACCCTTCGCGAAGCCTGGCTCGCCGACGCGCTCGGCATCGACGCGATCTGGCTCGCCGAGCATCACTTCGACGGGATTTGCGCCTATGTCGACCCGATCAGCTTTGCCGGCGCGCTGGCAACGACGACCCGGCAGGCGAAGCTCGGCTTTGCCGTGCTGCAGACGGCGCTGCACCATCCGGTTCGTCTCGCCGAGCAACTCGCCGTCCTGGACAACATCACCAAGGGGCGCGTCATCGTCGGCCTCGGCCGCGGTTCGTCCTTCAACATCTATGATTATCAGGGTTTCGGCATCGACCATCGCGAGGCCCAGGCGCGGCTCGATGAGAGCGAGGAGATCCTGCGCGCGGCCTGGACCCGCGAGAGCTTCGCGCATCACGGCCGGTTCTGGAACCTGGATGTGCCGATGGCGCGGCCGCGGCCCTATTCAAAGCCGCACCCGCCGATCGTCCGCGCCGCCTCGGGCGAGGCTTCCCTGCTCGAATTGGCGCGGCAAGGCCGGCCGTTCCTGATGAATGTGCAGCCGCTCGAGGTCACGCGCCGGCGCGTCGCGCTGTACCGCGAGGCGATGCGCGCCGCCGGCTTCGACGACGAACGGATCGCCGGCAACCTCGGCGAAAGCTGGGTCTGGCGCAACGTCTTCGTCGCCGACAGCGATGCCGAGGCCGAGCGCACCGGCATCCCGGCTTTCCAGGCGATGGTCGCGTCGCGCGCCGAAATGCGCGACCGGATCTTTCGCGAGACCGGCATGCGGATCGCGGTGCCGCAGAGCGATTTGCCGTCGGCCCGCGCCAGCGTCGAGCACGGCTTCATCCACGGTTCGGCGGATACCGTCGCCGCGGCGATCGCCGAGATCGCAGCACTCGGGATCGGCGGCATCATCGCGAGCTTCCGGTTGGGGCCGATGCCGCACCAGATGGCGGCGGCAAGTCTGCGCCTCTTCATGCGCGAGGTCGCCCCCCGCTTCCGCAATGGCAAGACGGGCTGATGATAGGCCGCCTCGGCGCTCGGCCGCCCAAAAAAACAAATACGCGCCGCCGGACCGACCGACTAGGTCAAGGCCGAATTCGCCTGGTTCTTGACCAGGGTGCGATGCCCTGGGAGGAAGAGACGAGCACATCATCCAGGCCTTCCGCTGGGCAGGTGGGCCGCGGCCTCAACTCGGCACCGGCTTTGAGGACGGACGGGCCTGCGGTAGGATGGCGATGCCAAAAAAGAAATGGAAGCCATCATGCAATACAAAAGAATATCGGCGGATTGTCACCTCGACCTGCCCTGGCTGCCGCCGGAGCTGTTCGTCTCCGAGGCAAAGCGCGAGCTGAAGGAGCGCATGCCGTTCGTCGAAGACGGCCCCGACGGTCAGCATTGGGTGACCAAGGCCGGCGTCGATATGGGCCTCTTGGGCGGGGTCGGCTCGGTCGGCGGGAAGTTCGTTCCGGGTCAGAACTACCGCGTCGACAAGATGGCCGAGACCGGCCTCTACGAGGATGGCCGAAAGGGTGTGAGCCGCCCCGGCGACCCCGCGCAGCGGATCAAGGACATGGACCGTGACGGGGTTGACGCCGAGGTCATCTTCGGCATCCTCGGCGTCGCCTCGCGGGTCCGCGACCACGAAGCGGCGAACGAGATGCTGCGCATCTACAACGATTGGCTGAAGGGTTTCTGCAGCCATTACCCCGACCGGCAGATCGGCCTCGCCTGCCTGCCCTATGGCGACATCGATGCCGCCGTCACGGAGGTGCGCCGCGTCGCCAAGCTCGGCCTCAAAGGCCTCGAACTCTCTTGCTCGTGGGACATGGAGCCGATGTGGCATCCGGTATGGGAACCGTTGTGGAAGGCGGTCAACGACGTCCAGCTGCCGCTCCACTTCCATACCTTCCCGGCGGTGCCGGCGAGCCAACGCGCGCGCCTCACAGGCGATCTCCGCCGCAAGGCGCAGTTCACCAGCGTCGCAGGCTTTCAGATGAACCTGATCAATATTATCGCGGCGATCATCGGCGCCGGCGTGCTCGAGCGCTATCCGAACCTGCGCATCGGCCTCGGCGAGAGCGGCATCGGGTGGCTGCCCTACGCGCTCGACCGGATGGATTTCGAGTTCGAGGACCGCTTCCGCGACCTGATGAAGCTGAAGCCGAGCGAATATTGGCGCCGCCAATGCCGCGCGACCTTCCAATACGACCGCATCGGCGCCCGGCTCGTCGACGATATCGGCGTCGAGACGCTGATGTGGGGCTCGGACTATCCGCATCCCGACGGGGTCTGGCCCGAATCCTCGAAATACATCGAGGAGCAGTTCGCCGGCGTGTCGCCGGAGGTGGTGCACAAGATCACCTGCGAGAATGCCGGCAAGTTCTACGGCCTGATCAACTGAAGCTCATCCGGGCGAAAACAACTCGCCACCCTCTCCCGCAATATTGCGGGTGAGGGACTAGGTGGGTAAGGACAACGTCTTCAACGGGTTAGAGCGTATCCTTCCTGGCAGGGGCAGCCTGCATCCGTCTGACCGCTTGCAAGCCCCCGCCATGAAAAACAGGTCGCAAAGCCTTTGAGAATCAAGCTTCTGTACCTCTTGCCCGGGCTTGAACCGGCCGCCGGGATCTCTCTGACTTCTTCATCCCAGATGGCGCCAGCCGCCCGCGGCCTGCTGAGGGTCTCACCCCGGACCCTCGCCCCGCCCTTTCTCGCGGTGATCGGCGTCATTCGACGGTCACGGATTTTGCCAGGTTGCGCGGATGATCGATGTCGCAGCCCTTCCTCAGCGCGACGTGGTAGGCGAGCAGCTGGAGCGGAATATTCAGTAGTAGCGGATGAAACTCGGGTTCCGTCGCCGGCACTTGAAACACCGCCTCCACCGTGACCGGGAGTTTCCCAGGATCGGTAACGGCGATTACCGGCCCGCGCCGCGCCCGGATTTCCTCGATCGTCGACACATTCTTGCGGAAGAGATCGTCATGCGGGATCACGACCACTGTCGGCGTCTGCGGTGTGATCAGCGCCAACGGCCCGTGCTTCAGTTCGGAGGCCGGGTAGGCCTCTGCGTGCAGATAGCTGACCTCCTTGAGCTTCAGCGCCCCCTCCATCGCGATCGGATAGCCGGCCGCGCGCCCGATGAAGTATGCATGCTCGCAGTCGACGAGGTAGCCGGCGATGCCCTCGATTTCGGCCTCGCGCTCGATGATCCCTTCGATCTGCTCGGGCAGCGCCGCGAGCGCGGCCAATAACCGGCCGCCATCGGCGGTCGAGAGATCGCGGATGCGGCCGAGGTGGATGGCGAGCAACGCGAAAGCCACGGCCGTGCAGGTGAAGGTCTTCGTCGACACGACGGCGATCTCGGGTCCGGCATGCACGTAGATTCCGCGACCGCATTCGCGCCCGATCGTGCTGCCGACGACATTGACGATGCCGAGTACCCGCCCGCCTTTGCGCTTGATCTCCTGCACCGCCGCAAGAGTGTCGAAAGTCTCGCCCGATTGGCTGACCGCGACGTAGAGGGTGTCGCGTTCGATGACCGGGTTGCGGTAGCGGAACTCGGAGGCCGGTTCGGCATGCGCCGGCAGTCGTGCAAATTGCTCGATCAGATGCGCGCCGACCGCACCCGCAATGAAGGCGGAGCCGCAGCCGAGGATCTTGATCCGCCGAATGTCGAGCAACTCATGGGCGGTGAGTTCAATCCCGCCGAGATGCGTCGTCTGAAAGCGCGCTTCCATCCGACCGCTGAGGGTGCGGCGGACCGCCTCGGGCTGCTCGACGATTTCCTTGCGCATGTAATGGGAGAACTCTCCCTTCTCTAACGAATCCTTGGTCCAGGCGATCGTCGCCGGGGTCTTGGCGGTCGGACCTCCATCGAGCGTCGAGGTCTCGAAGCCGTCGGCACGCACGACCGCGATTTCGCCGTCGTCGAGATGCACGACGCTTTGCGTATGGGCGACGAGCGCTGCCGGGTCGGAGGCGATGAACATCTCGCGTTCGCCGACGCCCAGCACGACCGGTCCGCCGTTGCGCGCCACGACGATCGTATCCGGCCGCTCGGCATCGAGCACCGCGAGCGCGTAGGTCCCGGAGACAAGCCGAAGCGCCTGGCGCACCGCGTCCACCAGCGTGTTCGCCGGCATCGACGCGATCAGGTGGGGGAGCACCTCGGTATCGGTCTCGGAGCGAAACGCGATACCCTCGGCGACGAGCCGAGCTCTCAAGGCGGCGGCATTCTCGATGATCCCGTTATGGACGACGCAAATGCGGCTGGTCGCGTCGCAATGCGGATGGGCGTTGCGGTCGCTCGGCTCGCCGTGCGTGGCCCAACGGGTGTGAGCGATCCCAGGTGAGCCTCGGAACCGCTTTGGCAAGATGCTTTCGAGGTCGCGGACCCGACCCTGGCATTTGCTGAGCTGCAACTCGGCGGCCCGAACCACGGCGATCCCGGCGGAATCGTAACCGCGGTATTCAAGCTGGCGGAGCCCCTCCATCAGGATTGGCGCCGCATCGCGCCTGCCGATATAGCCGACGATCCCGCACATCTACCCTTCTCCTTAACCGTAGATGAGCCGCCGGATTTGCCGTTCGCTGTATTGGGGCGCGCGGAACCGCCAGCGAGATAGCTCACACTGAAGTCGCCGGTAGATTTCGCTGTTCGACAAGCCCTCGGCTTTCAACGCCCGGTGCCGGCGACAGACGAATTCCTCTGGCTGCTCATCGAGAAACGACAGAACCTCGTCGACCAGCCGAACCGCGTCGGAGCGCGTCAACCGGCTCGTGCGGACGAGGTACGCCACCAGCTCTGAAAGCGCGACCGGCTCCGACATACGGGCACTCTCTAGAAATCACGCTCATTATGCAACGTATTTACCCGGTATCGGGCAAATATCCGTCAAGCTGGGCTCCTATTCGCCAGCGTGTGCGGAACGAAACAGGCGCAAGAGCCGTTTCGACTAAACCTTCTGCAATGCCCAATGGAGATCGGCGATGAGATCGGCCTCGGCTTCGAGCCCGGCCGAAAAGCGCGCCAGGCTGTCCGATATGCCGAGCTCGGCGCGCATCTCGGGTTTGAGCCGCGAATGGGTCGTCGTCGCCGGATGGGTGACGAGGCTCTTCGCATCGCCGAGATTGTTCGAGATGTCGACGAGACGGAGCGCATCGAGGAAGCGAAAGCAATCTGCCTTGCCGTCCCCGACCTCGAAGCACACGAGGCTGCCGCCCTGCTTCATCTGGCGGCGCGCAAGTTCGTATTGCGGGTGGCTCGGCAGTCCCGGGTAGAGAACCCGCGCCACTTTCGGATGGGCTTCGAGATATTGCGCAATCGCACCGGCGGTGCGGCATTGCCGGTCGACGCGCAGCTCGAGGGTTTCGAGCCCTTTCAGCAAAAGCCAGGCGTTAAACGGGCTCAAGGACGGTCCGGTGTGCCGATAGAACGGGCCGAGATCGTCCTTGATGAATTTTTCCGAGGCCAGCACGGCCCCGCCAAGGCAGCGTCCCTGGCCGTCGATGTGCTTCGTCGCCGAATAGACGACGACATCGGCGCCGAGCGCCAGCGGCTGTTGCAGGAGCGGCGTCGCGAACACGTTGTCGACGACGAAGAGGCCGCCGGCGCGGTGGACGAGCCGGGCGACCGCGGCGAGATCGATGATCTCCATCGTCGGGTTCGACGGGCTTTCGCAGAAGGCGAGCGCGGCACCGCCGGCGAGCGCCGCTTCCCAGGCGCCGAGGTCGCGTCCGTCGACGAGCACGGTTTCGATGCCCCAGCGCGGCAGCAAGTCGCTGACAATGTAATGGCACGAGCCGAACAAGGCGCGGCTCGATACCAGTCGCGCGCCGGCGCGCAAGCGGCAGCAGAGCGCCGCGAAGACCGCCGCCATCCCGCTCGCCGTGGCCCGGCAGGCTTCCGCCCGTTCGACGAGGCGCAGCCGCTCCTCGAACATCGCCACCGTCGGGTTGCGGTAGCGCGAATAGACATAGCGCGAGCCGTCTTGGGCAAAGGCCGCTTCGGCCGCCGCGGCATCGTCGTAGACGAAGCCCGAGGTCATGAACAACGCCTCGCTCGTCTCCTCATACGACGTGCGGGCGGCGCCGCCGCGCACCAGGAGGGTCGCGGGTGCCGCAGCAGCGGCAAGCTCAGGAGGTAGCACGGGCTTGATCATCGACGGGTCTCTCCAATCCGAGCCCGCGCCGATCCGAGGAAAGTAAAACCCCGGTCCCGCGCGGGCCAGGGCTCATCTCAGAACACCCGACCTTTTAGCGCTTTATTTAACGTGGGGCGCAAGCCGGTCGGCTCAAATCACCACGATGTCGGGGTTTTAGCGCGCCTCCCTCGATCGTGTCAAGCCGCTGCGACGGCCGCGCCGATGCGCCGCCAGTCCTCGATCTGTTGCGGCCCGGGCCGGTTGATCAGCCCCAATGGACCGCAATGGCCGACGGCGAAGACGCGGGTTTCGTCCGCTGCGGTCCAGTCGCGGCCCGCCGCGCGCGAGATCGCCCGCGGCGCGTGCGACAAGGCGAAAACTCGACGCACGGCCTGCCAACCGCAATTCCCCATGCCGACGACGACCGGCGGCTTCAGCCAGCGCATAAGCGGCCGCAGATGCTGCTCGGTGCAGGCGCGAACCCAGCTCGACCGGATCGGTGCGCTCATCGCCCCTTCCTTCAGGCACAGGATTGAGTTCGTCAGGAATACCGGTGCCTCGGGGTCCAATTCGGGCGGAGCTCCGGCCGTGATCCCGGCCGCGGAGAGGAGCTTGTGCAGATTGTCGTTCGTCTTGTTGTGCGGCTCGTCGCGGCCGCGGTTGCGAACGAAGTAGTCGACATTGCCGAAATCCTGGCCGACGACGAGCAACTTTGGATTTTTATGTCCGAGCCACAATTCCCAGAGGCTCACGACAGGCGGGTCGTAGTCGAACTCGGCGCAGCTGCGCAGCCGGCCCGGGCTCTTTTCGACGCAGGTCCGGCACGCCTTGCGTGCCGCCACCAGCTCCGCGTATTCCTCCCTCCGCGCATCCGAGAAAGACGCCAACCGCCGCGCGTCCCGGCCCTCACCCGCCCGCGTCGCGGGTTCCTCCCTCTCCCCGCAAGCGGGGAGAGGGAGGGGGTGAGGGGCCCTCCGCTCGGTAGGCACGCGCATTTTTCCCCCGCCTGGGACCGCCGCGGCGCGCTGGTTGTCTCCCCCACTATCGCGCCGACCGGAGCGCTTGACTATGATCGCTCGATGGCGATCGATGATCCTCCCCGCTTTCATTACCGGCTCGGGCTGAACCAGCCGGAAGCGAGCCCGACCGCCCAGCGGCTCGCCGAGATGGCGCAGTCGATCGGCCGCGACACCGAGGGCGAGCTCGTCGTCGACGTCTTCCCCGAGGGCCGGCTCGGCCTCGACCCTGAGATGCTCGCCGACATGCGCGCCGGCAAGCTCGAATTCTATCTGTCGGGCGCACTCCTTGGCGAGATCGCGCCGACGAGCGCCTTGCCGTTGATGCCGTTCGCGTTTCGCGATTTGCAGGCAGTATTCGCGGCGCTCGACGGCGCCCTCGGCGAGCGGATCCGGGGCGAACTGGCGCAGCACGGGATTCACGCCCTCCGGCATTCGCTACAGAACGGATTTCACCATCTGACCACCGGTACCCGCCCGATCCGCGATGCCGCGGATCTCGCCGGGCTGAAGATCCGCAGCCCAGGCGGCGCCCTTGCCGCCGACTTCTTTCAAAGCTTCGGGGCCGAGGCCGGCTATGTGCCGTTCAACCGGATGTATGGCGCGCTGCAGGCGTGCCAGTTCGACGGCCAAAGCGATCCGCTCGGCGTCGTGCTGTCGCTCAAGCTCTACGAGGTGCAAAGCTGTCTGAGCCTTACCGGCCATTGGTGGTCGGGCTTTACGCTGCTCGCCAATAACGGCGCATGGCTGGCGCTGCCGGTGGCGATGCGGCAAATCGTCGAGCGCAACCTCGAAACATTTGCTCTCTTGCAGCGCGCCGACGTCGAAGCCGTCAATGCCGCCGGGGCGGCGCGGCTCGAGGCTCTCGGATTGCGCGTCGACACGGCCGACATCGCGAGCTTCCGCGTCAAACTCGGCGGCTTTTACGCGCGCTGGCGCGAGAAGGCCGGCCCAGAGGCGTGGCGTCTGCTCGAACGCTATGCCGGCGAGGTCGCATGACCGACGGACGCAGCTCTTTTATTCGTCATTCCGGCCGAAGCGAAGCGGAGAGCCGGAACCCAGGGCCACAATATTCGGTACTCCCCCCTGGATGCCCGCTTAATGCCGGCACGACGGTTTGGGAAATGCGCGTGGGACGAGTAACGCAATGAGCCTCGCCGACGCCTTTCGGCTCGACGGCAAGACGGCGCTCGTCACCGGCGCCGGCCGGGGAATTGGCCGTGCAGCGGCGCTCGCACTCGCCGCGGCCGGCGCTGAACTCGTGCTGGTGAGCCGCACCCCGGCTCAGCTCGACGCGGTGGCCGAGGAAATCGCGCGGCAGGGCGGCCAGGCGCGACCATTGCCGCTCGACGTCACCGACAACGCCGCGCTGCGCGACGGTTTTGCCGGGCTCGAGAGGCTCGACATTCTCGTCAACAACGCCGGCGTCAATCGGCCGCAACCCTTTCTCGAGGTCGATGAAGCGAACCTCGATCTGGTCCTGACGCTCAACGTCCGCGCCGCCTTTCTCGTGGCCCAGGCGGCAGCGCGGCTGATGGTCACCGGCGGGGGTGGCGTCGTCATCAACATGACCTCGCAGCTCGGTCATGTCGGCTCCGAGCGCGACCGCACTGTCTACGTCATGACCAAGCACGCGATCGAAGGGTTGACCAAGGCGATGGCGGTCGAGCTGGCGCCGAAGGGCGTGCGCGTCGTCGCGATCGCCCCAACCTTTATCGAAACGCCGCTGGTACGGCCGTTTTTCGACGATCCGACCTTCCGCGAATGGGTGCTCGGCCGCATCCCGTTGGGCCGCCTCGGCACGGTCGAGGAGGTCGCCTCGGCGATCGTGTTTCTCGCTTCGCCGGCTGCGTCCCTCGTCACCGGGTCGAGCCTCCTTGTCGATGGCGGCTGGACCGCCTGGTAGCGCCAATTCAGCAGTGAGGCCGTGAGAAGCTCAAGCTGCTGAGGGAGGATCGAATGATCGACTGCGAGCTCCGCAAGCGCCGCGCACCCAACGGTGGGTATCGTGGGGCCTATTATTTGACGAGCATCGGCTAAAACCGAATAAAATATCACGCCAAAAGCTTCGCTCACTGCCCCGCTGTCTCTGTGGTGAATTTTTAGGGAGGATTTCATGCCTCGGCATATCAAGAAAGCGGCGCTGGCCGGTCGCGAGGAAGCAGCCGACGCGAAGGTCCGCGGCACGGTCGAAGCGATCATCGCCGAGGTCGCCGCGCGCGGCGACATCGCGGTGCGCGACCTCTCCGAGCGCTTCGACAAATGGTCGCCGCCGAGCTTTCGGCTGTCCGACGACGAGATCCGCGGCCTCGTCGCCAAGGTCTCGCCGCAGTCGCTTGCCGACATCGAATTTGCGCAAGCGCAGATCCGCAATTTCGCCGAGATCCAGCGCGCCTCGCTGAAGGATGTCGAGGTCGAGACGCTGCCGGGCGTCGTGCTCGGCCATCGCCATATCCCGGTCGACCTCGTCGGCTGCTACGTGCCGGGCGGGCGATACCCGATGGTCGCCTCGGCGCATATGTCGATCGTAACCGCCCGGGTCGCCGGGGTCGGGCACATCACGGCCTGCACGCCGCCGAACCAGGGCGGCCCGCATCCCGAGACGATCGCGGCGATGCATCTGGGTGGTGCCGACGAGATTCATGTGTTGGGCGGGGTGCAGGCGGTCGCGGCCATGGCGCTCGGCACCGAGACCCTCAAGCCCGTCGACATGCTGGTCGGCCCGGGCAACGCCTATGTCGCCGAAGCCAAGCGCCAGCTCTACGGCCGGGTTGGGATCGATCTCTTCGCCGGTCCGACCGAGATCCTGGTCATCGCCGACGACAGCGCCGACGCCGAGATGTGCGCCACCGACCTCTTGGGCCAAGCCGAGCACGGACCCTCCTCGCCGGCGGTGCTGTTGACCACCTCCGAAAAGCTCGCTTCTGGCACGATCGGCGAAATCGAGCGGCAACTCGGGGTGTTGCCGACCGCCGATGTCGCCGGCATCGCCTGGCGCGACTACGGCGAGGTTATCCTTTGCGCCAACGATGACGAGATAGCCAGAGAGGCCGACCGCATTGCCGCCGAGCATGTCGAAGTGCTGACGCGCGAGCCGCGCGTCTGGCTCGACCGGCTGAAGAATTATGGTGCCTTGTTCCTCGGGCCCGAGACAAACGTCGCCTATGGCGACAAGGTGATCGGCACGAACCACACGCTGCCGACCAAAGGGGCGGCGCGCTACACCGGCGGGTTGTGGGTCGGCAAGTTCCTGAAGACTTGCACTTATCAGGAGGTCAAGACGCCGGAAGCGAGCGCCATGGTCGGAGAATATTGCAGCCGCCTTTGCGCCATCGAACGCTTCTGGGGCCACAAGGAGCAGGCCGATCTGCGCGTCCGTCGCTACGGCCGCAAAAACGCTGCAGAGTGAAGCGGGCTATTCTGCGAACATCTCGCACAGAGCGGCGAGCGTCAGCCGAAATGTGCCGCCGGTGACCGTACCTCCCTGCACACCTCCGGCGCCGACGCCAGCGGCGAGATGCAGTCCGCGGCTGCGCGGCCCAAGTCCCAGGGCGGCGGTCAGCCGCTCGTTGTCCGCCGCATGATGCCGGCCGCACCGGCCGGGTCGTAGCCGACCGCGACGCGGACATCGACGACGCAAACCTTGCCGGCGCGCACCGCCGCGACGGCCTCGGTCAGTGCGGTGACGAGCTTCCTCGGGTCCTCGACCGGGCCGATGCCGACACAGCCCTGGGCGCGGGCTAATGTGGCGAGGTCGATGTCCGGGTCGCGGATCGATTGGCCGATCCATCGGTTCTCGACCGCTCGTCCGCGGTCGCGCGCGACCCGCTCCTGGTGGAGCTCGTCATTGAAGAACGAGCGGTTGTTGGCAATGACGACAAGCAGCGGCACCCGGTTGTGCACAGCGGTCCATAGCGCATTGCAGCTCATCAGGTAGTCGCCGTCGCCGAGGATCGCGATCGGCAGGCGGCCGCTGTCGCGCAAGGCGAGCGCGGCGCCGACCGCCATGCCGGGCCCCGAGCCGATGCCGGCGCCGCCGTCGGCGCCCAGATAGTCGAGCGGGTGCCGGAACTCCCAAAGGTGGTCGCCCCAGCTGAGCGGCAGCCGCAGCATCGACACCGGCGCCTCGCCGACGACCGATTTGAGAGCGGCGGCAACCATCGGCACCTCGATGATCGTGGCGCTGTCGATCGCCGACAACGGCGGTGGTCCGCGCCGTGCCGCCGGCGCCGGCAGGGCCGGCGCGGTTGGGCGCAGGCGCTTGACCGCAGCCAGCAGCGCCGCCACCGCGGCGTCCGGCTCGGCCAGCAGGTAGAGATCGATCGGGGGCAGGCCGTGATGGTCCATGACCCAGCCATTATGCAGGTGCTGGTCGAGCGAAACCTGGATGACCTTGGCCGTTGGCGGCGATTTGCCGAAAGCGCCGCGCAGGGTGCCGGCGAGGTCGATCCAATCGAGGCTCAGCACCGTGTCGGCGGCCGCGAGAGCGGCGTTGCCGCCCTCGGACAACGCGGTATGCAGCGGATGGTCGGTCGGAAAGGTGGCGCCGGTCTTGCGGTCGGTCATGACCCTGGCGCCGACCGCCTCGACGAGTGCTACCCGCCGCTGCCACGCCGCGGGGTCGCGTCCCACGCGCCCGACGAGAACGACCGGGCGCTGGGCGCCGGCGAGCAGCGCCGCGGCGCGCTCGACCAGCGCTCCGGCCGGCTCGGCCGCAGTCGGCGGCAAATGCCGCTCGGCCGGCGGCAGCGGCGGCAATTCCGTGATCTCGTCCTCCTGCAAGGCGAGATCGAAGCTGATGTAGACCGGGCCGCGCGGCGCCGTCTGGGCAATGACATTGGCGCGCAGCACCGCCTCCTGTGCGGCGCCGACGGAGGCCGGCTGGTCGTCCCATTTGATGTAGTTCCGGATCAGCGAGGCTTGATCACGCGTCGTGTGGATCCATTCGATCCACGGACGACGACGAGTCGCGTCGACCGGCCCGTTGGCGCCGAGCACGATCATCGGTGCGCGATCGCACCAGGCATTAAAGATCGCCATTGTCGCGTGCATCAGCCCGACATTGCTGTGAACGATGACAATGAGCGGCCGGCCAGTGACCTTGGCCCAGCCATGCGCCAACGCGACGGCGCTTTCTTCGTGCAGGCACAGCAGCATCCGCGGCATGGTGTTGCCGAGATAATTAACGAGGCTGTCATGCAGCCCGCGATAGCTCGAGCCGGGATTGAGCGCTACATAGGGGATGTCGAGTTGGCGGATCGCGGCAGCGATCGCGTCGCTGCCCCACGCTCGGTTCGATGGCGCGCTCGGCGCCGGCCGGTCGATTTCGTTGCCAGATGCCTCGAAGGGCCTCTCCGACGGTATATCCATGGCATCCCTCCCGAAAGCGTGTCGGGCAACTGAGGGGGTGGGCGGCTACGGCGCGATCGTCGTGCCCCCGTCGACGACAATCGTCTGCCCGGTGACGTAGGCGCCCGCGCGCGAGGCGAGCAGCAACGCGACCCCGGCGATGTCATCGGGTTCGCCCAGTCGTTTGAGCAACGTCCCCGCTTCGCGCGCCGCCCGTCGCTCAGGGTCTTCATAGAGCACGCGGGCGAATTGGGTCGTGACGACGCTCGGGGCAATACAGTTTACCCGGACATTATCCGGGCCCCATTCCGCCGCCAGGTTGCGGCATAAAGCGTAATCGGCCGTCTTGGTGACGCCGTACATGCCGAGCATGGTGCTGGCGCGCAGCGCCGCCGTCGACGTGATGAAGATGATCGCACCATCCCGCCGCTGCCGCATCTCCGGCGCCACCATCCGCGATAGCCAGAGATTGCTCAGCACGTTATTGATCATCATCCGCTCGAACACCTCATCGGTCAGCCCGTCGAGCGAGCCGTAATGCGGATTGACCGCAGCGTTGCAGACGAGGATGTCGATCCGACCCCAGGATTCGCGGGTCTTCGCGACCAGGTTCTCAAGCTGCGTCTTGTCCGAGATACGTGCCGCCACCGCGATCGCCTCGCCGCCATTTTGGCGGATCGCCCCCGCGACTTCTTCGCAGGGTCCGAGATTGCGCGCCGAGACCGTGACCTTGGCACCGGCCTCGGCCAAAGTCTCGGCGATCGCACGGCCGATGCCGCGGCTCGAGCCGGTAACGATCGCGCCCTTGCCGGTAAGGTCGAACAGCCGCACGGTTTCGCCTTTCACAACAGGAAGATCGCCATACCTATCAGGATGATGACGATGGCACCGAGACCAAATTTGATCAGTCGGATAAAGCCGATCCACGTCCGGTAGTGTTGCTCAAACTCGGGATCGACTACGGTCATGAAGGGCCTTGTTCGCGTTCGATGGGATCTTGCCTGTATACCCGAATCGCCGATCTACACAAGGGTTCGCGGGTCGATCGCGCATGGATTCAGAAGGATGGTGGCAGGTGCCTGCCAGCCGGCGACGACCACGCGACCAGCCTCGACCCGTACGCGGCCCTCGGCGATCAACCGCAGCGCCAGCGCGTAGAGCCGATGCTCGGCGGAAAGAATGCGGGCCGCGAGGGCTGCCACGTCGTCGCCGGGCAGAACCGGCACGACGGCTTGCGCCAGGATCGGTCCGGTATCGGCCTCGGGTCGCACGAAATGGACGGTACAACCGGCAAAGCGCACGCCCGCCTCTAGCGCCTGGCGCTGCGCATTGAGGCCTGGGAAGGCGGGCAAAAGCGACGGATGAATGTTGATCATCCGATCTCGCCACGCTTCGACGAAGGCTCGGTCGAGCAATCGCATAAATCCGGCGAGGCAAACGAGGCCGATCTCGTAATGCCGCAGCAGCGCGTCGGCCGCGCCAGCAAAAGCGGCCCGATCTACGTCGGTCAAGACTTCGGTCGGGATACCCGCCGCCGTGGCCCGCGCAAGACCGGCGGCCGCGGGCCGGTTGCTGATGACGAGCCCGATCGCCGCTGGACAGGCCGGATCGGCGCAGGTCTCGATCAGCGCCTGCAAATTCGATCCGCGTCCGGATATCAGCACCCCGACCCGCAGTGGCCGCGGCGCGGCGGGAGGTTGGCGAAGCGGGGCCGGGGCGACTACACGGGCGATGGCGTCCTCGAAGAATTTGCGCTAATGCTGTACCGCCACAGCAGACGACGACCTCGCGCGGGTGCCGAAAATATCCGGTCGGATGCGCTTTGCAATGAGCTTGCCGCCAGCGCCGTCGGTCGCCGAAGCGCGCATCGGGCGGCGGGTCGCCGGCGTTCTTTTGCTGCTGCTGTTGGCGTTACTCCACGCCGCCGCGCCGGCTAGGGCGGACGCCCAGCCCGACCCTTATACGGCTACGGTCAAGGTCGACGCCACCGCCGCCAACGCGGTTGATGCGCGTCGCATGGCTCGCTTGAACGGGCAACGACAGGCGCTGGCCGAGGTCGTCGAAGGGTTGTCCGGTGCGCCCGATGTCCAGTTGCCAAAGCTCGACGACAACGCGATTAGCAATATGGTCGACAATTTCGAGGTTGCGAACGAACACATGTCAGCCGTGCGGTATCTCGCGGATTATACTTTTCATTTCCATCCCGCCAAAGTGCGGCAACTGATGCAGGATGCCGGCGTTGCGGCCGCTGGCGGCGCAGCGGGCAACGGCCAACCCGGCAACACCCCGGCTGAAGGAGCTGCAGAGAGCCGCTCCGCCGGAGAGCTCGCCGTGGTCCTGCCGGTGTTCCAGGACGGAGGCACTGCTGTGCTGTGGGACGATCCAAACCCGTGGCGCGATGCTTGGACACAGCGTGCTCCCGGGTCTGGGGCCGTGCAGCTGAGCGTCCCGCTGGGCGGCGTCGGCGACGCAACGGCGATCGATGCGGTGCAGGCGGTATCCGGCGAGCCCAACGCTCTCACTGCCATCACCGACCGAAATGGCGGCGGTGACGCGATCGTCGCGCTAGCGACCGCCGCCGGGCAGCACGAAAAGCTCGCCGAGCTCGCCGTAACGGTCAAACGCTATCATCAGGGGCGGCTCGCCGGCTCGCAGACCGTGAATTTCAGCATCAACCCCGGCGAGAACCAGGGAGACTTTATGAGGCGGGCCGTCGACAGCACCGCGGCCGCGATCGAAGACGGCGCGAACGGCGGCGCCGGCGAGAGCGGCCCAACGGCAAATCTGACCGCGACAGTGCCGCTTACCGGGCTCGGCGATTGGATCGACGTGCGCACGCGGCTCGCCTCGGTGCCAAGCGTGCGCCGGGTCGACCTCCTGTCGTTGAGCCGGCAAGAGGCGAGAATCCAAATTACTTATGCCGGTACGCCCGACGACCTGAAATCGAGCCTCGCCGGTTCCAATCTCGATCTCGGCGGCAGCGATCCGATATGGCAGGTCAAGCCGGCAAGCGCGGCAAGCCCACCTTAGCGAGCCTCGAGCCAGCCTTGCTCGAGTCCAAGCGCCCCGACGCCATTCGGGCCAGGATGACCGGTCGGCGAGGGCTCAATTTGCCAAATCTGATAACCTTAGGACGGCTGATGCTGGTGCCGCCGACGATTTGGCTGATCCTCGAGGCGCAATACGGCACCGCTTTTTGGGTGTTTGTCGGTGCCGGCGTGTCGGATGGGCTCGACGGTTTCATTGCCAAGCACTTCAATAGCCGCACCCGCCTCGGCGCGTTGTTGGACCCGATCGCCGACAAGACCTTGCTCGTCAGCGTCTATCTTGCGCTCGGCTGGGCGGGCGCGCTGCCCAAATGGATCGTCATTTTGGTGGTGTTCCGCGACATCATGATCGTTGGCGGCTTTTTGCTGATTCAGACGACCACGGCGCCGAAGCGGTTCGATCCGCTTTACATCAGTAAGCTGAATACCCTGGCGCAGATCGCACTCGTGGGTTTTGTGCTGGCGCGCGAGGGCATCGGTTTCGGCAGCGTTGCCGTGCGGCTGGAAGACTTTCTGGCGATCGCGGTCGGGACGACGACGGTGCTGTCCGGCGTGTCCTACTTGGTCCACTGGGCTCGCATCCTGTCGCATGCGGAAGAGGTCCGGTGAGCCGCGCGTGCGTCAACTGATCTTCAACTTTTCGCCCCAGGAGGCGCAGGACCGGTCCAATTTTCTGATCTCCGGCAGCAACGCGGCGGCGGTCGGCTGGATCGACCGCTGGCCGGCTTGGCCGTCTCCGGCATTCGTCCTTTATGGGCCGCCGGAATGCGGCAAGACGCATCTGGCCCGTCTCTGGTGCGAGCGCGCCGCAGCACGCCTGGTCCCGGGACCATCGCTGCACGAGGCGAGCCTACCGGGACTGCTTGCCGAGAAGGTCTGCCGAATTGCGGTTGACGACGCCGATCGCGCTCCGGAAGTGGCATTGTTGCATCTTTATAACTGTTGCCGGGAGGCGGGTGGCTATTTGCTGGCAACGTCGGTCCGGCCGCCGACGGCGTGGAAAATCGGCTTGCCGGATTTGGCTTCCCGGCTGCGGGCTGCCGTCACGGCCGGCATCGAGATGCCCGACGACGGGCTGCTCGGCGCCGTTCTGGTCAAGCATTTCGCCGATCGTCAGCTGCGCGTCGGCCCCGAATTGATCGCTTATCTGATCCGCCGGATGGAACGGTCTTTCGCCGCCGCCGCCGCGGTTGTCGCAGCGCTTGATGCCGCCTCGCTCGCCGACCGTCAACCAATCGCGCTGCCGCTGGCGAGAGAGGTATTGGACGAACTAGGCGATCAGTTCTTTTCTGCCGGCAGGGACGCGGCCGTGACATAGCGGGCCGGGATCAGCCGTCGCCCGCCGAGCGCCTGCCATGGCGTCGGAATCGAAAAGCTGACGAGCGCCGCGGTCGGCAGCTTGCCGACAACGAACGGTTGGGAGGCGGCAGCCGCCGGATCGGCGAGCGCAAGGGCCAGGTCGTGCAGTCCTGGGTTGTGGCCGACCACCAGGACATTGCGGTCTTCTTCGCCGAGGCTGCGCAGGCGCTGTAGCAGTCGCTCCGCGCTCGCCAGATAGAGCTCGTGCTCAACCAACGAGCGCGGCCGGACGGCGAACTCGGCAAGCACGAGATCGAGAGTTTGACGGGTACGCAGCGCGTCTGACGCCAGCACCAGGTCGAGCGGTGCGACGGCGCCCGGGAGATATTTCGCGACGCGACGCGCCGCGTCGCGGCCGCGCCGACTAAGACCCCGCTGATGATCTTCCACATCGTTTTTCCAGCTCGATTTAGCGTGTCGCAACAGGTGCAGCATGTGCATGGGTTGTGCTCCAGGGCGGCTCGCGCTCGGCCCGCCGGGCCGCAATTCGCTATCAGGCCGACATTTGGGCCGGCATGACAGCGCCCGCACCGCCCGCTAGGATTGGCAATCGAGCGCGACCCGCAGCAGGTCGGAGGATGAGATTGGCGATCGGCCCGCCGGTGGCGGAGCCACATTCGGTCGATGCGCGTTCGGAGGAGCGGTTGATCAATCGCGAACTTTCTTGGCTCGCCTTCGATCGGTGCAATCTATATGGTGCGCGTCGCTGGGCTCAAAGGCCAAGACATCCCCGCGATGCTGGGGAGATCTCGAACCTGTCGCCGGGCGCGATGCATTCATCGAGCAAGAACTACTTAGCGCGCGCGCTTTTTCGATGACCGATCACGGCTTGTCGAGACGCGGCCGGGCATTACGACGCAACCCGTCGCGGCAGGTCGTCCGCTGAACCCGAACCCGATGAATTCCAGAATTGCGCCGCCACGTCGCGTCGGCATCATCGATCTCGGTTCCAATTCGCTGCGGCTCGTCGTTTTCGAGCGTCTTGGTGGTGCGCTGTTTCCGCTCCTCAACGAGAAAGTCATGTGCGGCCTGGCGCGCAGCATCTCCGCGACCGGCCGCCTCGACCCAGCCGGCCTGGCTCCTGCCCTCGTTAACCTGCGCCGCTTTGCGGCGCTCGCCCGAGCCGCCGGCGTCGAGCAGCTTGCGGTATTGGCGACGGCGGCGGTGCGCGACGCCAGCGACGGGCCCGCTTTTGCCGACGAGGTTGCGCGCGACTGCAACGTGACCGTCAAAATCCTCGAAGGGCCGGAGGAGGCCCGGCTGTCCGCCATGGGCGTCCTCGCGGGAGTTCTTGAGGCGGATGGCGTCGTTGTCGATCTCGGCGCCGGCAGCATGGAGCTGGTCGAGGTCGGGCCGGTGTTGGCCGAACGTGATCGAACCGGGCAGATCGGCCGAGGCATATCGTTGCCGCTGGGGCCGCTGCGACTTGCCGAACTCGGCGACACCCCCCGATCCGTCGCACATGCCATTGAGCTTGCGTTCGACGCAGTGCCGCTCGCCCGCGCGGCAAGCGGGCGCAACCTCTACCTTGTCGGCGGCGCGTCGCGCGCGATCGCCCGGCTCCACATGGAGCACATGGGCTACCCGCTGCACATCGTGCATCAATATCGACTGGGGCGCGGCGAGGCCGAAGGCTTTTTCGAAATCGTCGGTCGACTTTCGCGCAAGACTCTGGATCGGATCGTCTCGATCCCCAAAAAGCGGCTTGAGACTGTGCCGCTAGCCGCCTTCATTCTGCGTCATCTGATCGCCGTTTCATCGCCCCGGCAAGTCGTCTTCTCCGCTTTCGGGTTGCGTGAGGGCTACGCTTGGGGTCTGTTGACCGCGGCGGAGCGACGGCAGGACCCGCTGCTCGCCACTTGCGCCGCGATCGCGCAGAAGGAGAGCCGCTTCGCGCCCGACGGTATGCGGTTGCAAGCCTGGACCGCGCCGCTCTTCGCTGAGCTTGACGCGGCTTCGCGGCGGCTGCACCAGGCCGCCGGCTGGCTTGGCGACATTGGCTGGAACGATCATCCCGACTATCGCGCCGAGGAGGCCTTTACGCGGAGCCTGCGCCTGCCGCTTCCGGCGATCAGCCACGCCGAGCGTGCGTTCGTTGCTGCCGTATTGCACACGCGATATGGGGGCAGCGCCGACCACCCGGTGCGGGCCGCGACAGCCGGTCTCATCGAAACGCGGGCGGCCGGCGAGGTACGCGTCCTCGGCCTGGCGCTGCGGCTAGGCTATACTTTGTGTGGTGGGGCGATCCATCTGCTGTCGGGGACGCGGCTCGACCGCGACGGGGGTAGCCTCGTCCTCCAGGTGCCAGCAGGCGGCTTGTTCGGCGGTGAGACGGTCCAACGACGTCTCGATGCCCTCGGCCGCGCTCTCGGCCTCAGAGCGAGTTTGCAGCAGGGTGGGCCGGCGGGGCCGATGCCGTCAATGCCGGACGCAATCGCCGCTGTCTCCGACCGCTTCTGATAGATTTAGATCCGCGAGGCGTCGGGTTAAAAGATATCTGGAATGGACCCGCCGACGGTCTGTCTGTCGCCGGGTCACTTACCCGCTATCTCCTTGTCGAGACGACGGAGGCGAGGGGCGGTCGTCGGGCAGATACCGGGTTTACGCCTTCGTGCGCGGCGGCTTCGCTTAGTCGCGCGCTGCACCCGACGATGAGGGCGAGCCTCAGGAAGAAGTCGATCTCATCGATCGTCGGCCCGGAGAGGAGCGCGGCGCACAGGTTTCCAAGGAGCGACCAGGCCATGGCGCCGAGATAGATCTCCGTATCGGCGGGCGCTTGGCGACGCGCCCGCGCGACCGCCCTCACGGTGCGGGCTCCGAACCAGAAAAGCAGCAGCAGGCCCAACACGCCGCAATTCCCCAGGATGCCTGGAATGAGGCTCGAGCTGCGCACGCTCCCCCAGCCGGCGCCAAGGCCGTAGCTGGGCGCCAGCAAAGCCAGGCTGTCGGTATCCATTGTTGTTCTGGTCTCGTAAGACTGACTGTCGGACTTATCGAGCGTCTGGCCCGTGACCTCGGTGATCGCGGCTTCGATGCGCGGCGCCGCCGCGGGCAGGGCGAAAAAGCCCACGACGCCCAACAGTGTCAGCACCGCTAGGCTGATGCCGACGAAGCGAACCGCACCGCGTGCGCCGACAACGAGACCGCGAAGCATGAGCAGCGGTATGAGCAACAAGATAATGGCGAGGCCTGTCGTCGAGGTCGACAACAGCATCGCGAGGATCGACAGCACTAGCAAGGCTCCGACCAGGACGCCGCCATGGTCGCGCAAGGATAAGTTCACAGTCGCGAAGATGATCCCGCTGAGATACCCGGCAAGACCGGCGGGTTCGGTGAACGGTCCATTGATTTGCGGGACGCTGCGGATCGTCTGTTCGGTGAGGATCGCCCAGCGCGGGTTGGAGTAGAGGAGCTCTTGTGGGAAATAGAGGCCCGTGAGCTTGTTCGCCAATTCCCAGGAGCAGATCGCCACCACCAGATAGCCACCAAGCAAATAGGTGTAGAGGAACACCCGGGCATGCGCCCCCGACTGCGCAAAGAACAACGAGCCAAAAATTAGCATGACAGTATTGCTGAGAAGATAGAGTCCTTGCGTGATGTTGCCGGTGTTTGGTTCGAGATAGACCCGAGACGGAAAGTCTCCCTCGAGCCTTTGCGGCCAGACCTGGAGGTCATCGGCGAAGATGCGAGGAAGAAGATAGGCGCTCACCAGCGCCCAAAGCGCGAACAACAGGAAAGGGAAAAGCGTCCGCCATATTTCGGGAGTTGCCGCTGAGCGCATTCCGAACAGCGGCTGCCAGGAGATGATCGCGACGAAGACGAGACCGGGCAGGAGTGCCGACGGCAATGCCAACCCGCCGCCCGAAGAAACGATTGGCGCCGCAGCGCCAAACACCCCGGCGACAATGACGAGCTGCGCGAGGCGGCTCGGCCAGAACGCAAGGCAGAGGGTGACTGGCAGCAGCACGTAACCGATTGCTGTCAGTTCCACAGGCGGCTCACCTCAAAGCGTCGCCCTAGGGCCGGCCCGATCCGAGACCAGGACATACCTAAGGGTCGGGCGGCAGGTAAATCTGCGAAAGATTTCAACGTCGAACCAATCCGGGATCCGATCACTGCCGCTATAGACAGTAGTGTACCGCGTAATCGTCAGAATGCAGTCAGAATGCATAGGTGCGAAAGACTGGACCGCTCTAAACTAGTTCTAGGGCTGGCTGGAGCTTTAAGGTCGTCAATGACGATGACGTCGGCGCAACCGCCCGGTCAGCACGCTGCCGATGCTGGTGGCGATGCGCCGACCGCGCGTCTCGAATTCGGCCATCGCCTGCGGCCGTTCGGCCGGGCGCTGCCGCTCGCTTGCACCTTTTGCCGCCCTCGGTGACGACGACCCGCTTGCCGAGCGCTTCGAGCAGCAAGGTCGACAAGTTCCTGGCGCGGCGCGGCCGGCCATGCCCCGGCGGCAGCCCGATTGCCCTTCTCGAAGCGCGTCCCGACCGGCGGCTTGCCATAGCCGACGGCGTAATCGGCCTTCCGGTCATTGGTCATTCGGTGCCAGTTGCGCACGACGCGTGCATTAGCAAATTTTAGCAGCAAATTTTAGCTTGCTTGTCAATGTAGTAATTGTTATAGTGAGAATCATTGCAGCAACGTTCCGGCAACGGGCCGCGGAAGGCTGATGGGTGATTTCCGATGATTCCCATTTTTTATTCAACATTCCCGTCTACACCGGCGTATTTTCCCGTTTGCCCGAGACGGGAATTGATTCCGAATATCATATGAAAACAATAGTTTATAGAATTACGCAATGGCTTTCAGCTGTGTTTTTCCCGTTATCTTCCCGTCGAAAACGGGAATCCCGCCCCCTAACCGGCGCTGCTACTGAAATTTCAGATTGCCATTCTCTCGACAGGGCGCGCTCCCGCCCTCTCGATCGGTATGGCCCCCCAATGATCAAGCGCGGCGTAACCCAGCACGGGCGGGCGCTAAAGGTCCAGACCGGATGACGGGCTTTGTCGATGCCGTGGTAGAGCGCTCGTCTGAAATTGGCCGGGCGGCGCAAAGATCAGTCATTTTTCTTGCCGGGGATCGATCGTCAGGGCTTCCCCCCCGGCGGATCGCGACTGCCAGACGACGTGGCCGGCATCATTCCGCCGCGCTTGACGAGGCCGCTTGTTCCAACGGACACTCGCGGCAAAACGAGAGGAGCATGGGCGATGCTGCCACGCGACGAAAACGACACGCTGACCCGGGTCGGTCAAGGCACCGCGATGGGCGGCACGATGCGGCTCTATTGGATCCCGGCATTGTTGTCGCGCGAGCTCACCGAACTCGACGGACCGCCGGTCAGAGTGCGGCTCCTCGGCGAGGATCTCGTCGCGTTTCGTGACACCGCCGGCAGGATCGGGCTCGTCGACGAATATTGCCCGCATCGCCGCGCGTCTTTGTGGTTCGGGCGCAACGAAGAGGGCGGGCTGCGCTGCGTCTATCACGGCTGGAAATTCGCGGTCGACGGCAGCTGCGTCGAGCAGATGAACGAGCCCGAGCCGTTCTGCCACAAAGTCCACCTCACCGCCTACCCAACGGTGGAACTCGGCGGCGTCATCTGGACCTACATGGGGCCGCCGGAGCGCACCCCGCCCTTGCCGAAATTCGCCTGGACGCAAGCCCCCGAGACGCATCGCCACGTCTCGAAGGTGATCCAGGAGTGCAACTGGCTGCAGGCGCTCGAAGGCGGGCTCGACACGTCGCACGCGCCGATCATGCATCGGCTGTTGCGAGACGACGCCGGGCGCGGCGGGATCAAGCCGTCAAGCGCCTATGTCCGCGCCAAAGCGCCGCAAATCACCGTCGACCTCACCGACTACGGCTATCAGTACGCCGGCATTCGGGCGCTCGGCGACGCCCAATCGCATATCCGCACCTACCACTACATTCTGCCGTTCCACCAGATCCGCGCGTCGCGCTCGGAGACCGGGACCGCAGTCGATGCCGGGCATATCTGGGTCCCGATCGATGACGAGAACACGATGGTCTACAACTGGGCCTACAGCGTCACCGACTCGCCGTTGAGCGACGACGACCGGCTCGAACGCGGCATCGGCAACGGGCCGCTGCATGTCGACCCGACGACATTCCGGTGCTACGCCAACCGACAAAACAATTATCTGATCGACCGCAGCGTCCAGCGGACGATGAGCTTTACCGGGATCGACGGCGTCAACGTCCAGGATCGCGCGATCCAGGAGACGATGGGCCGCATCGTCGACCGCAGCAAGGAACATCTGGGGCCGGCCGACAAGGCGATCATCCAGTTGCGCCGGCTGCTGCGGCGGGCTGTCGATACCGCCGCCGCGGGCGGCACGCCCGCTGGCGTCCGGCCGAGCTATTACCGGCTGCGCGCGGCCGAGACCGTCGTGCCGCGCGCCGCCGATTGGCGCCGATCGGTTGCCGAGGGGTTGGCGCCGGAGGAAATCCTAGAGACGGTATGATAGCGGCGCAACGCGCCCGCTGACGGAGGTTCCCCGGCAACATGATCAGACGGTTTCATGCTCTTTATGTCGGCCAGATCGCGCTCGACAATATCGGGGTCGGGGGGACTCCGGCGAACGAACGCCGCTATTCGAGCGAGCGCCTGTCCGAGGTGTTCCAGACCGCGCGCGACGTCGCCCGGCTAATGGACGAACTCGGCTATTACGCATTCTGGACCGCCGAGCATCATTTCCAGCGCGAAGGCTACGAGTGTTTTCCGAACCTCGTCCAGCTCGGCCTATGGCTCGCCACGCAGACGAAGCGGCTCAAATTCGGCTGCGCCTTCAACATTCTGCCGATGTGGCACCCGATCCGGCTGGCGGAAGACTATGCGATGGCCGACATCGTCACCGACGGTCGCGTCATCATGGGCGTCGGGCGCGGCTACCATACCCGCGAGGTTGAGACCTTTGGCGCGCCTTTGCTCGACGCCGACGCGAACCGGGCAATCTTCGAAGAAGGGCTCGAGCTGCTGCTGAAATGCTTCAACGAGGAATCGTTTCATCACAGGGGCAAGTATTTCGAATGCCCGCCGCCGGTCCCGTATCGCGGCTATACTCTGCGAGACATAACAATGGTGCCGCGGCCGAAGCATCTGCCGGTCGAGATCTGGATGCCGATCGCCAGCGGCCGGACCATCGACCTGATGGCGCGATGCGGGTTGAAGGCGATGGTGACGCTGAACGGCGAGAAGATCCTCGACGACGTGGTGCGCGCCTTTCACACGGCGTGTCTGCAGCACGGCCGGACGATAAAGCTCGGCGAAGACATGATCTGGGGCGCCGGGCTTTATCTGGCCGACAGCAGGGAAGAGGCGATGCGGCGAGTCGAGCCGTCGCATGACGAGCGCTACAAATGGTTCGCCCCGTTCGGCTTCGTGCGCTATGCCGATCCGCAGGGCCGCACCTGGGGAACGCCCGGCGCGCCGGCGCGCGTGCCGTCGCTCGCCGACGGCGTGGCGCAAAAGGCCTGGTTCTGCGGCCCGGCCGCCGAGGTCATCGACGGCATCAAATCGATCGAGGCCAAATATCCGGGGCTCGAGGATTTCATGATTCATTGGGCCGAAGGACTGCCGCCCGAGGAATTCAAGGATCAGCTCCGCCGCTTCGCCCGCGAGGTGATGCCGGCCTTCAACCGCGCCTGAGGGGCGCACATGAGCGGGACCGTGAACCGGCGCCGGCAGATCCGCCTGACGGAAGCTGAGCAGGCGGCGTTCCTGCAAGAAAACGGCAAGGCGGCGCTCGCGACGATCGACCCGGACGGTTTCCCGCATATCGTGGCCATGGGTTATTTCTTCGCGGACGGGGCGTTTTACATGACCTCTTACGCGAAGGCGCAGAAAGTGTTGAACATCCGGCGCAATCCCAAGGTCGGGCTGATGGTCGAGACCGGCGATGCCTATGCCGAGTTGCGGGGCATCATGGTGCGCGGCTTTTGCGAGATCATCGAGGACAGCGAAACGGTCCGGGCGGCGATGCAGCGCCGCCGGGCGGCCGGCGCCCGGGCGCCGAGCGGCGGCGTCGACAGTGCGCCAAAGCGCGTGCTGCTCAAGGTGATGCCGCACAAGATCGCCAGTTGGGACCACACAAAGCTCGGCGGCAGATATTGAGTCACATAAGAGGGGAGGAAGCGCGGCGATGAAAAAGGTCGAGATCAGCGATTACGGCACGCCGGAGACGGTTGCCCACTGCATCGAGGCGCCCGATGTCGGCGCGCCCGGTCCCGAGGAGATCGTCTTCGACGTGCTGGCCTTTCCGATCAACCCTGCCGACATCTCGTTCTGCCGCGGCAGCTACCGTCTGCGACCGCCGCTGCCGGCGACTCCGGGGGCGGAATCCGTCGGGCGGGTCGCGGCGGTCGGTGCCGGAGTCGCCGACATCCGCCCCGGCGAGCTCGTGATCCATTTGCAGCGCGAAAACTGGGTGCAGCGCCGGCGCATCCGCGCCGCGGACGCAATTCGACTGCCCGCCGGCTTCGACCCGGCGCAGGCCGCGATGCTGCGCATCAACCCGGCGACGGCGCTGTTGCTGCTCGAGGACCATGTCGACCTGAAGCCGGGCGACTGGGTCATCCAGGACGTCGCCAATTCGGCGGTCGGCCGCCATCTGATCGTGCTTGCCAAGACAAAAGGCGTGCGCACGGTCAATGTCGTGCGCCGCGGCGATGTCACGGCCGAATTGCATGCGCTCGGCGCCGACGCCGTATTGACCGACGGGCCCGATCTCTCGCAGCGTGCGCGTGCGGCGACGAGCGATGCGCCGATCCGCCTCGGCATCGACGCCGTTTCCGGCGAAGCCTGCAAGCGCATCGCGGACTGTGTCGCCGACGGCGGCGTCGTCGTCAGCTACGGTGCGATGAGCGGTCACGATCTGGTGATCAGCCGCGCCGCCATCGGTCGCGGCATTATTCTCAAAGGCTTCGCGCTCGGCGACGGGCTGGCCAAGCGAACGCCGGCACAGGTGCGCGCGATCTATTCCGACCTCGCCGGCAAGGTGCAAGGCGGTGCGTTGAAAGCGCCGATCGAGGCCACGTATCCGATCGAGGACATCAAGCAAGCCCTCGCCCATGCCCAGCGTGGCGGCCGCCACGGCAAGGTGCTGGTCCTGCCGAACGGCCCGCTCTGAGCGGGCGCGCTTGGGGGCGCGTCGGCAAGGCTGTCCCTCCGCTGCAATCGGCGGTCTGCGCCGATTGCGGCGGAGCTATCTCGAGCCCACACGATGATGACCGACAGTCCGCCGGTCACGTGCACGACAGTGACGATCAGGCCCGAGATCCTGTCCCGCTCGGTGCGATGGCGCATATTCTTCTATCTCGGAGTCTTGATCGTTCTGTTGAGTTTTGGCGCGCCCGGCGGCGGGCTGATCGACATTCCGGTAAGCTTCCTGCTCAAAAACAAGTTGCACCTGCGGGCGCCCGAGGTTGCCGCTTTTCGGCTCTGGTCCGCGGTACCGCTCTACCTTTCCTGCTTTTTCGGCTTTGCCCGCGACAGCTGGAACCCGCTCTTTATGGGAGACCGCGGGCTGATGGTGCTGTTCGGCGCCGTCAGTGCCGGTCTCTACGCATTCTTTGGCTTTACGCCCGTCACTTATGCGACGCTGCTTGTCGCGATCGTGCTGTTGACGAGTTCATTCCTGTTCATCTCGAGCGCGCAGAACGGACTGGGTTCGATGCTCGGCCAGCAGCATGTGATGTCGGGCCAGATCAGCGCCGCCTGGAACATTTTCGCGTCGGTCCCGACCGTCGCGGCCCTCCTCGTTGGCGGTAGCCTCAGCGATCTCCTCGAGCGCCGGAGCGCCAACGAGGCGGCTCGCATCCTGTTTCTGGCCGGCGCCGCGATCATGACCGCGGTCGCCGTCTATGGCGTGTGGAAGCCCAAAAGCGTGTTCGACAACATCCGCGCCGAACGAATGGCCGCCGCGCGGCCGCTCGAAGAGCTGAAACGGCTGTCGCGGCATTGGCCGGTCTACCCAGCGTTGCTGATCTGGCTCTTGTGGAACTTCGCACCCGGTTCTCAGACGCCGTTGCAGTTCTACCTGCAGAACACCCTCCACGCCGCCGATGCCCAGTGGGGGCAGTGGAACGCGATCTTTGCCGCTTCCTTCATTCCGACCTTCATCGCGTTCGGCCTGCTCTGCCCGAGGTTGCCGCTCGGGACCCTCCTCCTCTGGGGGACGGTCGTCGCGGTGCCGCAGATGGTGCCACTGCTCTTCATTCATTCGGTCGCCGGGGCGCTCTTCGCCGCGGCGCCGATCGGCCTGATGGGCGGCGTTGCCACCGCCGCTTATGTGGACCTGATCATTCGCTCCTGTCCGCGCGGCCTACAGGGGACGACGCTGATGATGTCGAACGGCCTGTTGTTCATCGTCTCGCGATTTGGCGACGTTCTGGGAACGAACCTCTATGATCGCTATGGCGGTTTTACGGCCTGCGTGATCGCGATCACGCTCGTCTATGCCTTGATCCTCCCGGCCCTGTTGCTGGTGCCGAAACGCCTGATCACCACCCGCGACGGCGAAATGCCTCAGTTCCGGCATGCCTCCGAGCGCAACAGTGCGCAACAGTCAGAGTTGGCGTGACCCTGATAACGGGGTTCGGGGCTGGTCGAGGTCGGTTCGCAGCGTTAGCCCGTCCACGAGGACGGGCCGCCGGCGCGTGAGATCATCATCGTCACGGCGGGAGCAGCGGCTCGCCGCGCATGTATTTGCCGCGGCAGAACAGCAGGGTCGGCTTGCCCGTGTAGGCGTAACGCTCGACATGGCCGATGAAGATGATGTGATCGCCGCCATAATGCCGGTATTCGTTGCGGCACTCGAAATGCGCGGCGGCGCCGATGACGACCGGGGCGCCGCATTCCGGGATCATGTGGTCGATCTCGGCGAATTTGTTCTCGCGGGTGCGGGCGAAGAAATTCGACAATTCGGTCTGATCGTGGGCCAGGATGTTGACGACGAAATGCGACCCTTCCTGGAAGGCCGGCAGGCTCTGCGCGTATAGCGAGGCGCTCCACAGCACCAGCGGCGGAGTTAGCGACACCGAGGTGAAGGAGTTCGCCGTCAGCCCGTAGAGCCCGCCATCTTTGCCACGCGCGGTGATGATCGTGACGCCGGTCGCAAAGGTGCCGAGCGCGTTGCGCAGATCGCGCGTCTCGAAGCCTTCTCCGCCGGTGCTCTTGACCGGTGCGGCATGGCTGCCCGGGTGGTCGGCGCCGGCGGGGTCCTGGGGCGCTGCAGGCAGAGATGCGGATTTCGTCGTGTCGTTCGGCACGGCCGGCCTCTTCCTAAAAGCACCTACAGCGGCGCATCGGGCGGTAAGCCCAGTGCCACCCGTCCATACACTGCGGCGTTGATGTCCCAGCTCAGCACATAATGTGCGTTTGCCGCGTGGACATCGCGAAAGGCCCGCTGGATCGGATTTCTCGCGTAAATCGCGCCGCCGCCGGTGGCGCTGAACAGCAGATCGACGGCCTTCGTGCACATCGTTGCGGCATAGGCGCCGTCGCGCCGATAGCGCGCCCGCTGTTCGAGGCTCGGCACGATCCCGGCCTCGGTGATCCGCGTCGCCTCGTCGCAATCGCGCAACACAATCGCCTCGGCCGCGTCGGCGAGCGCCGCGGCCTCGGCGAGATGGATCTGCAGATTTGCGAAATCCGCGAGATTCTTGCCGGTGTAGGAGCTGAGCCGGGTACGGGTGGTCTCGGCGTAGTGCCGGATCGCGCCCCGCGCGATGCCGAGCGACACGCCGGCGATGGCAAAGGCGAAGAGGGAAACCGCCGGCAATTTGTAGAGGATGCCGGGATTGAGCTCGCTGCCGCGGTTCGGGCCGCCTTTGATCCGCTCGGTCGACAAGGTCCGATAGGCCGGGACGAACACGTCCAACACCTCGACATCCTTGCTGCCGGTGCCGGAGAGCCCGATCACCTGCCAGGTGTCGATGATCGTGTAATCGCGCGCCGGCACCAGGAACATTCGCGGCTCGCTCTGCCCGGTCTCCTCGTCGGCGACGATGGCGCCGAACATGTTCCAGGTCGACGGATCAATGCCGCTCGAAAACGGCCAGCGACCGGAGAGCCGATAGCCGCCGGGCACCCGGCGGGCGCGGCCGCGCGCAAAGATCAGCGCCGAGCTGACGAGGCTGTCCGGCGACTCGCCCCAGATTTCCGCTTGTGCCTCGGGATGCCACATGCCGAGGAGCCAATGATGGGCGGCGAGGTTGGCCAATACCCAGGCGGTCGAGCCGCAGCCCTGGCCGATTACCGCGGTCAGCTCGAAGAGGGCGCGAAACGGCAATTCGCTGCCGCCGACGCGGGCCGGCTGCAAGATCCGGAAGAGGCCGCTCGTATGCAGATCGGCGATCGTCTCGTCGGGCAGTCGACGCAGCTCTTCGGCCCGAGGCGCGCGCTCGCGCAGCACCGGGACGAGCGCCTCGGCACGGGCGAGCAGCTCATCGAAGCGCGGCGGCGCACCGTGCTCGGTCTTGGGATCAGGCATTGCGCTCCTCCCGCGGGTGGGTCAGGTTCTTCACACCCCGTAATCTAGTCGCTGCACCGCGCCGGGACGAGATGCTATCCTTTATCGCGCGGGGCGCCGGCCCGCCGCGTAGTCCGGACCGGGGGGCGGCAAGGAGCGAGATCGCCAATGTCCTTTATCTATGTCGTGCAGATGGATGTTCCGCCGGCACTCGAAGCCGAGTTCAACCGGATCTACGACGAGGAGCATGTGCCGACGATCCTCAAGGTACCGGGCGTGCGGTCCTGCGTGCGCTACCGGCTCGACCATTCGACGATCCCCGACATGCCCCGCTATTTGGCGATCTACGAGGTCGACGACGCCGCGGTGATCGACAGCCCGGCCTGGACCGAGGCCTCCGACCTCGGCGAATGGAAGCCGAAGATCCGACCGCATACGACGAACCGCAGACACAGCGTGTTCGCGCGGATCGCCTGACAACGATCGTTTCGGAGGAGCGGCCACGATGTCCCATCTGTTCGTCGTCCAACTCGACATTCCGGCCGAGGACGAGGTCGAGTTCAACCGGGTCTACGACACCGAGCATTTCCCGATGCTGGCGAAAGTGCCGGGCGTGCGCTCGGCGGCGCGCTACCGGCTCGATCATTCGACGATGCCGGGTATGCAGCGCTATCTGACGATCTACGAACTCGACTTGCCCGCCGTCATGGAAAGCGGGACCTGGGAAAAAGCCGCTGCCTTTGGCGACTGGATCACGAAGATCCGTCCGAAACTGACGAGCCGCCACCACAGCGTTTTCGAGCGCATCGCCTGAAGGGAAACAACATGATCCACGTCGTCGCCGTCATTACCGCCAAGCCCGGCATGCGCAGCCAGATCCTCGAGGCGTTTCGCGCCAACGTGCCGGCGGTGCACGCCGAAAAGGGCTGCATCGAATACGGTCCGGCGGTCGATGCGGATGGTGCCGGCGCGTTGCAGACGAAATTCGGCCCCGACACCTTCGTCGTGATCGAGAAATGGGAGAGCCTCGAAGCGCTGCGGGCGCATGGCGCCTCGCCGCACATGGCGGCCTATGCCGCGAAGACCCGCGACATGGTGGCGAGTTCGCGTCATCCACGTGCTCGAACCGGGGTAGGGCATCGGCGTACCATGCCCGCAACGCGGTTTTCCTCTCCGTGCGGGCTTGCGAGGAAGATACGGATATAATTCGGCTAGGCCGATTGCGTTCGCGGCAATCTTGCGGGGGCGGCTGCTTCCCTCGTCTCTACCATTGGCGGCCGCCAGTTTCCTGAATCAATTTCGGCAATTTGTCGTTCCACCACGGAGATGACGAATTGTGAGAATGGCCCGAGATGAAGATAAAACGCAGCGAGCATTCCAACGTAGCCAGTCGCGCGGGGATTTTTCCGAGCACACTCGTAGAAGACTCTCAAAAAATGCCATAGCGTTCCCGGCTGCCGCAGCGCGATACGCCAGGTGAGGCGCCACAAGAGCACGAAGTCTCGCTTCGGGATGCCGAAGACGCGCGGGCGTGGGGGACCCTCACTGGCGCTCCTGTCCAGCGCGGGGCGGTCCAGCAGGCGTCCCACGGACCGCACCCGCCGGTAATATTCGGCGGGGCGATAAATACGCGCCAAAATTGTCCGGTAATCCGAGAGAATATCGCGGCGCGGCCGCGCGGTCGCGAAATTGAGGCCGCTGGTGCATTGGTCGCCCGCCTCGGCGTCGAGGCGAGCCGCAGTATAGGAGGACGGAAACATCCGTCCTTCGCTCGCGAGCCGGCGGGTGAGTTGCGTGCCCGGCAGCGCATAGAGCAGGCCAACCATGCAGAATGGGATCGATGTTGCCTCGATCAGCTCGATCATCGCTGCGGCAACAGCACCTTTTTCACTGTCGAAGCCGAGGATGAAGCCCGCATTTACAAACATGCCGGCCCGGTAGATCTTGTTTACGCTGTCCACTATCGACCGGCGAGTATTCTGCTTCTTCTGCATCGATACGAGCGTTTCGAGATCCGGGCTCTCGATGCCAACAAAAACGGTGAAAAAATTTGCCTCTCGCATGAGCGCCAACAGGACGTCGTCATCGGCTAGGTTGATCGAAGCCTCGGTCGAAAATTGGAAGGGAAAACCGCGTTGCTTCTGCCAGTCGATCAGGTGCGGCAGGAAAGCCTTCACGGCCTTCTTGTTGCCGATAAAGTTGTCGTCGACGAAATCGAGATGGCCGCGATAGCCGATCTCATAGAGGTGATCAAGCTCGGCCAGCATCTGCGCCGCGGTCTTGACCCGCGGCACACGCCCATAAAGCTCAATGATGTCGCAGAACTCGCAAGTAAACGGACAGCCCCGCGCAAACTGTACCCCATAAAAGTCGTATTGGCTGCGTTTAAGCAGGCTGAAGCGCGGGATCGGCGTTCGGGTAATGTCGACTTTGAATTTCTCGGCCTCGAATACCCCCTGCCTTTCGCCTGAATTCCACGCTTCGATGAACGCGTCGATGACGGCTTCCGCCTCGCCGAGCACGCGAAAATCGGCGGCGAGATAAGCTTCGGGCGACGAGGTGACGTCGGGGCCGCCAACCACGACCGGCTTTCGACGGCCGTGTGCAAGCTCGATGATCTGCAGCGTGTCGGGCTGCTGCGGCAGCATCCCGCCCGTCATCACCAGGTCGGCCCAGTCAAGCTCGTAATCGTGCAACTCTTCGGTATTCCGATTGACGAGATGGCATTCCCACGAGGACGGCAGCATCGCGGCGACCGTGATGAGCCCGAGCGGCGGAGCCGGAAAGCGCGCGCCAGAAACTTCACAAGTCGCAGTGAAATTCCAGAACGACTGGCCGTTAAAGCGGGGAACGAGCAACAGCACCCGACACGAGGATGACTCAAGGGTCATCTGAAACCGTTTTCTCCGGTTGGCGAAGCAGTCCTCGCTACGATTGGCTGCGCGGCGCCGCTTGGCAAGGAAACTCGGAAACTCGTAGTGATCACAAAGCCGCACCGACCATGCATCGGGCCGACGGTCAAGATCGAACCCCGGCGCGTCCCCCTCGCGGGGTTGTGTCACCGCCCCGAAAATGCCACACCGGTCGGTGGGGAGATACGTCGAGAGGGCAAAGATGGCGCAAGCGCCGTTGTCCGCCACCGAACTGACACTCGAAAACCAGCCGCTTGGCGGGTTGCAGATCCGCGTCGCGACGATCTGCACCTTGATCCAGATGTGCGACGGCTACGACGTGGGCACGATCGGTTGGGCCGTGCCGTCCCTGACCCATGTCTGGCATGTTGCGCCGTCGGCGTTTGCGCTTGCCTTCCTGTGGTCGAACCTCGGCGTCATGACGGGCGCCCTCTCGTCCGGGCCGATCGGCGATCGCTTCGGGCGCAAGCCGTTGTTGCTCGCCAGCATCGCGATCTTCGGAATCGCATCGCTGGCGAGCGCCTTTGCTCCCTCGCTCGTCGTGCTGAGCGCGCTTCGGTTCTTCACCGGGCTCGGGATCGCCGGCGGCTTTACCGGGACGACGGCGCTGACCGGCGATTATACGCCGCAGCGACTGCGCGCGACGATGATCACGGTGACCTTTACCGGGGCGCCGCTCGGCGGTTTCATCGGCGGTCAGGTCGTCGCCGTGCTGCTGCACCAGGGTTTCGCCTGGCCGGTCATCTTCGTCATCGGCGGCGCATTCCCGCTGGTGCTGCTGCTGATCATTGCGCTGTGGCTGCCGGAATCGCCCCGCTTTCTGTTGGCGAAGGCGAGTTTGGCGGCGCGCGATCGGGCATTGCTGCAGCGCCTCGGCATCGCGCCGGAGGGGGCCGGCCGGGAGCCCGTCGACATCGCCCGCGGCAACCCGGTTTGGATGCTCTTCGGCGAGGGTTACGCGCTGCAGACCGTGCTGCTGTGGATCATCTTCTTCTGCAGCCTGATCAATCTTTACCTGTTCGTCTTTTGGCTGCCGGAAATTTTGCACCTGACCGGCATGACACCGTCCGAGGCGGTCTTTGCGACGAGCCTGCACGCGCTCGGTGCGATAGCCGCGGTACTCTATATCGGCTTCGTGATCGATCGCTTCCTGCCCGAGCGCGCCTTGGCGCTGCACTATGCCGCAGGCATCGTGTTCATTGCGCTGATCGCGCTGGTTGCGCTTCCATATCTGGCCCTTCTGGCCGTCGTCTTCCTTTCCGGCATGACGGTGGTCGGCAGCCAGACCGGCGCCAACGCAACGGCAGGAGCGCTCTATCCGGCACGCATGCGGACCAGCGGCATCGGCTGGGCGCTCGGCATTGGCCGGCTCGGCGGCATCGCCGCAGCGCCGTTGGGCGGCTTTCTATTGGCGCGCGGCTTGCCGCCGCGGCACGTCTTCTTGAGCGCCTGCGTCTTTGCGGTGATCGCCGCGCTGGCAACCGCACTGCTCGGCCTGCGCGGCAACCGCAGCGCGGCAAACGAAGGCCGGCGGGCGCCGGCCACCCCAGGCTAGTACCCCGCGCCGCGGGCGGTGATCGGCCAGATCGCCTCGACCCGGTTGCCGCGAATGCCGACATACCAGTCGTAGAGGTTGACTGTCGGGTCGCAATGGCCCGGCACGAGGCGGATCTTGTCGCCGATCTGCAGGCGGTTCGTGGCGGCGGCGACGGTCAGCCGGCCATGCTCGTCCGAGGCCCGCTCGTAGGTCGCGGACGGCTCGTCCCACACGAGGGGTGGACCGGAATCGAAAGCCAGCGCCTTCAAGCCGGCATCGACGATCGCCCGTTCCTCGGTCGGCCGGCTCATCACCGTCGCCCAGACGAAGAGGCTCGGCTCGAAGACCCGGGTCGGCGCGCCGTCCCGGTCGAGATTGCGGCCGTAATCGGCATCCATGAAGATGTAGGAGCCGCATTGCAGCTCGGTGTAGACGCCGCTTGCGGTCTCGAACTCGAAGCTGCCCGTGCCGGCGCCGGTCACGACCGGGCACGGCACGCCGTTTTGTTCCAACAAGTCGCGCGTCCCGCCGGCCTTGTCAGCGGCTTGCGCGATCGCCGCGCGGCGCTCCGCCCAGCCCCGCAGGTGCTGCGCCGAGCCGTGATAGGCCTGCAGCCCGGCAAAGGCGAGATGCGGCGCGCCGGCGACCCGTCGCGCGAGGTCGAGCGCCGCCTCGCCCGGCTCGACGCCGCAGCGATTGCCGCCCATGTTGACCTCGACATAGACCGGCAGGACGAAGCCGGCTTCGCCGGCCGCGGCTTCGAGGGCCACAACCTGACCCGCGTCGTCGACGCAGACGCCGATGCGGGCAAGCGGCGCGAGCGCGAGTAAACGCCGCAATTTTTGCCGGCCGACGATCTCGTTGGTGACGAGCACGTCGCGGACGCCGCCAAAGACCATCGCCTCGGCCTCGCCGACCTTCTGCACGCAGACGCCGACAGCACCCAATGCCATCTGCTGCAGCGCGATGACCGGACATTTGTGGGTCTTGGCATGCGGGCGCAGCCGAACGGCGCTGCCGGCGATCCGCTCCGGCAGTTGCCGCAGATTGCGTTCGAACGCATCGAGGTCGATGACGAGGGCCGGGGTGTCGACCTCGTCGAGCGGCATGCCGATCTCGGCCGGCGGACGGGTGGTCATGACACGTGCTCCATCAGATGACAGCCGGAGGCAGCCGGTCGGCGGCTACGCCGCTCTCTCTACCGGCGCAGAACGCGCCGCGTCGATGATCATGTCGGCGCCCTTTTCGGCGATCATGATCGTCGCGGCATTGGTGTTCCCGGACACCACCGCCGGCATGATCGAGGCGTCGACGACGCGCAGGCCAGCGATCCCGCGGACGCGCAATTCGTTGTCGACGACGGCGCGCTCGTCACCGCCCATCATGCATGTCGAGGTCGGGTGAAAGGTTGTGCCGGCGGTCTCTGCGATGTGCTCGAGCCAGTCGGCATCGGTCTCGGTCGCCGGGCCGGGCAGGAACTCAGCCGTCACGTGGGCCGCCATCGCCGGGCTCGCGAACACCTTGCGGGCGATCCTGAGGCCGGCGACGAGCGTGTCCTTGTCGGCCTGGGTCGCGAGGTAGTTGGGCTGGATCGCCGGCGGGATCGTCGGATAGGGTGAGCGGATCCTGAGCCAACCCCGGCTTTCCGGCCGACACGGAATACAGCTTGCCTGGCAGCCCGGGAAATCGTGCATTGCTTCGCCCGGCCTGACAAAGCTGCCGGCGAGAAATTGGTACTGCACGTCGGGCGCATCGAGGCCGGGGCGGGTGCGCGCGAAGAGGCCGATCGGCGCCGCCCCCATCATCAGAGCGCCGCGGCGGCCGAACGCCCATTCGAGGCCGGCGCGGGCCTGCAGCCGCCAGCTGCGCGAGATTTCGTTGAGGGTATTGGGCCGCCTCACCCGATAGACGACGCGCGCGTTCAGGTGATCCTGCAAATTCTCGCCGACGCCCGGCAATTCGTGCACGACCTCGATGCCGAAGCGGCCCAACAATTCGCCGGGCCCGACGCCCGACAGCTGCAGCAATTGCGGCGAGTTGATCGAGCCGCCGGCGAGGATCACCTCGCCGCGCGCGCCGACCCGATGAACGACGCCGTCCTGTGCATATTCGAGACCGGCCGCACGTTTGCCGTCGAACAGGACGCGGCTCGCGAGTGCCTGGATCTCGACCTTGAGATTGGGCCGCTTCATCGCCGGCCGCAGATAGGCGACCGCGGCGCTGCAGCGCCGCTTGTTGCGCACGGTTACCTGCAATGGCCCGACCCCGTCCTGCTCGGCGCCGTTGAAATCGGGATTGCGCGGATAGCCGGCCTCGACCGCCGCGGCGATGAAGGCGTCGTGCAATTCGTGCTCGGCGCGTAGGTCGGTCACGTCGAGCGGACCGCCCGAGCCGTGATGCTGATCGGCACCGCGTTCCTGGTTTTCGGCGCGCCGGAAATAGGGCAGCACGTCCTCATAGGACCAGCCGGTATTGCCGAGCTGACGCCACCAATCGAAATCCTGCCGCTGGCCGCGGATGTAGATGAGCCCGTTGATTGAGCTCGACCCGCCCAGCACCTTGCCGCGCGGCCAGCGCAGCCGGCGGTCGCCCAATTCGGCCTGCGGCTCGGTCTCGAACTGCCAGGTGATCTTGGAGTGGTAGATGTTGCGGTAAAAGCCGGCCGGGACATGGATCCACGGGTTCTTATCCTTGCCGCCTGCCTCCAATAGCAGCACCCGCATGCGCGGGTCGGCAGTGAGCCGGTTGGCCAGCACGCAACCGGCCGAGCCGGCGCCGACGACGATGTAGTCGAACTCTCTTTCCTGCTCCATCGTCTCGCTGCCTCACTGGTGGTTTTCTTTTGTCGCGCTAGCCGTCGATGCCGAGTTCGGTGCGGAAGTCTTCCAGCACCTCGCCGCGCGAGCGGGTCTGCCAGCGGCGCCGGCGGCCGATCGGCGCGTTCTCGATTTCCGGGACGACCTTGCAGGCGACGAAGACCGGCCCCGGTTCGTCCATGATCCGCGGCAATTCGCCGGCGAACTCGTCGACCTCGGCAAAGGCGAAAGCGCGCGGGTAGCCGGCGCCGCGGGCGATCACATCGTAAGCGACATTCTTGGCGTTCGGCACCGGCTGGCCGCCCGTCGTCGCATAGCATTCGTTGTCGATCAGGAAATGATAGAAATTCTTGGGCGCCTGCTCGGCAATCGTCACTAGGATGCCGAGGCTCATCAGAATGTCGCCTTCGGAATCGAACAGGACGACCTTCCGGTCCGGCAGGGCCAACGCCAGACCCAGCGCAAAGCCGGCATGCCCGCCCATCGCCGGATCGCCGAGCGACAGATCGAGGTTCGGGCGCTCGCTGAGGTCGATCCAATGGCGGCCACCGCGGCCGGGGACGACGATCGCGTCGCGGCGGTAGGGGGCGAAAACCTTCAGCATCTCGGCCGTATGCATCATCGCGAGGTCCTCACCTTCCTACCGGTTGAAGCCGTGATATTCGTCGCCGACCAGGACGACGACAGGTTTCTGGGTGCGCGACGCCTCATCGAACGCCACCCGGATGCGGGGCGCGTCGAGGTCGCTTTCGACGAGGTAATAGTTGATCCCGAAGGCATTGAGGAAACGCTCGGTATAGGTTGCCGCGGTGTCGGTGTTGACGCCGTGCCGGGTCCAGCCGCGATAACCGACCAACAGGACAACCGGGACATTGAGGCCCAACAGCCAGCCGCGTAGCGAATCCCCGGACTCCATCATGCCGGTATTCTGAATGAGGATCATCGGCTTGGCGCCGCCGGCCGCAAGCCCGGCAGCGACCGAGCAGGCATGCCCCTCGCGGCTGACCCCGACCAGCCGCAACGACGGCTCGGCCTGCATCAACAGGTAGAGCCAGTTGGTCTCGCTGTCGGGCAGCCAGACGACATGCGTGACCCCGTTCCGCTTCATCTGATCGAGCACCGTCTCCGGGCTCAACGCCGCTGCCGCCTCGTTCATCCTTCGCCTCCACCAAACGGGGAGAACGAGCATAATTCCGCGACCGCCGGAATGCGACGCCGCTGCCGCGATCCGGCTGGCGACAGGCGCCGGCGCCGCTATAGTCGCGCCGCGCCCACCGGGAGACGACAGATGCCGACCCGCCGCACCTTCCTGCTGTCCGCCCTCGCCGCGGCGGCGATCCGCCCCGGTACCACCCGCGCCGCAACGCCCGAAGCGGCCGCGCCGACCGTGCTGCGGCTCGTCAAACGGACGATCGAGGTCGATGGCAAACCCTCCTCGGTCTACGGCATCCGCCAGCCGGATGGCACCAAAGGCCTCACCATCCGCGTCGGCGAGCGCTTCCGCGTGCGCGTCGAGGACAAAATCGGCGAGCCGAGCCTCATACATTGGCACGGCTTGGCACCGCCCTGGCAGCAGGACGGCGTGCCGGGGATTTCCGGCCCGCCGATCCCGCCCGGAGGCCATGCCGATTACGATTTTCCGCTGGCCTATGGTGGCACCTTTTGGATGCACTCGCATCAGGGGCTGCAGGAACAGCTGCTGCTCGACGCACCGCTCATTATCCGCGACGCACGCGACGTGCCGGGCCGCCCGGAAATCGTGCTGACCTTGAACGATTTCAGCTTCACGCCGCCCGAGGAGATCTTTGCCAAGCTGAAAAAAGGCGCCGGCATGGGACAAATGAGCGCCGCCGCGGGCAAGGCCGGAATGGCGAAAGGCGCCGCCGACACCGGGCCCGACCTCAACGACGTGACCTACGACGCGTTCCTCGCCAACGACCGCACCCTCTCTGATCCCGAAATCGTCAAAATCGAGCCCGGTGCCGAGCTCCTGCTGCGGGTCATCAACGCTGCGGCGATGTCGAGCTTTCATTTCGATCTCGGCCGGCTCGACGGCAGGCTGATCGCGGTCGACGGCACCCGCGTCGCGCCGGTGATCGGCCGGCGCTTTCCGCTCGCCGTCGCCCAGCGGCTCGACATCGTTCTGAAGATCCCGCGCGGCGCCGCCGCTTATCCGCTGCTCGCGACCGTCGAGGGCGAGAGCAGCCGCACCGGCATCGTGCTCGCCGCCGGCAAGGCACCGGTCGCCCGCATCGCGCCGCACGCGCCGCAGCCGGCGCCGCCGTTAAGTATGGCCTTGGAAAACCGGCTGCGGGCGCTCGAGCCGCTCCCGCGGCGCCGGCCGGACAGGGTGCACAACATCGACCTGACCGGCGACATGTCGAAATACATCTGGTCGATCAACGGCGTCGCCTGGAACTCCGAGGTGCCGCCGTTGCCGGTCGCCAACGGTGAACGGGTGGCCCTCGTAATAACCAATTCGACCGGGATGCCGCACCCGATGCATCTGCACGGCCATCGCTTTCAGGTGGTCGCGATCGATGGGACCAGTTTTGCGGGTGCCGTGCGCGACACGGTGCGGGTGCCGGCGGGCGGACGCGTCGTCGTCGTCTTCGACGCCGACAATCCCGGCTGGTGGGCCTTTCACTGCCATATGCTGTACCATCTCGCGGCGGGCATGTTCACGACGTTCAAATATGTCTGAACGCCGCCGCAACGCAGCAACGGAGGACAACCATGCCATTGCCGCAAGACATCAGGCCGGTCTTTCAGGACATCCAGGATACCCTCGTCCGCGCCGATGCGCCGTGGGTCGACCGCGGGCCGCTGTCTTCGGTCAAGGTGCTGTGGACCGGCCGCGAGACCGGCACCTGGGCCGCGCTCTATCAGTGGAAGAAGGGCTATGTCGCGCCGCCGCACAAGCATCTGGCCGGCGCCCATGCCTATATCCTTTCGGGGAAACTGCAGGTGCGCAACGGCATCCTCAACGCCGGCGATTATGTCTATGAGCCGTCGGGCATACTGCACGACGCGACGACGGCGCTCGAAGACACGGTCTATCTGTTCATCTCGAACGGTGCGGTGCTGTTTTTCGACGAGAACGGCTTTACCCAATATACCAACTGGGAAGTCATGGAGAAGCTGCGCGCCGCGACTGCCGCCCCGTTGCCGGCGGCGGCCGAGTGATCAGGCGGCGCGCGGCAGCCGCACCCGCGCCACGAGAATGGCCGAGAGGCTGAACCCATAACGTCGCGATCGCGAAGGCAAGGGCATAGGCAAAGCGCGCCGACACCGCCGATCTGGCGCCGCTGATAATCCAGTCGGTAAGAGCCGAGGCTCGCCGGTATGCCGAGCAACAGCGACACGGCGATCTGGTCCGACAGCGCGAACCGTTCGGACGACGGGCGCAGTGGCGCAGCGGCGGCGCTTGATCCGTCGGTCATCGCGTCCCCTGCCCTGCCCTCTTTCCGGCTGCGCCGGAGCATGCCGCGAAACGGGCTGGCATGCGACCCTCGAACCGGCGCAAATCTTGCTGCCGGCGCGACAATGGAGAAGCATCGATGAAGGCGGTGGTTTGCGAGGCTTTCGGCGGTCCCGAGGTATTGGCGTTGCGCGAATTGCCGGATCCGCCGGCGCCGGGCCGCGGCGAAGTGCAGGTGCGGCTTCTGGCGCGCGGCGTGCAGTATGTCGACGTCCTGATGCTGGCCGGCAAATATCAGTTCCGGCCCGAGCCGCCCTTCGTGCCGGGCAACGAAGGCGCCGGCGAGATCGTCGCGATCGGGCCGGACGTCACGCGGCTGAAGATCGGCGACCGGGTGATGAGCCGACACCGGCTCGGCGCCTGCGGCGAATTGGCCAATGCCCCGGCCGAGCATTGCGACCTGATCCCGGCGGCGCTGAGCCTCGAAGAGGCTGCGGTGTTCCGCGGCGCCTACACGACGGCCTATCACGCGCTGTTGCAGCGCGGCCGGCTCAAACCGGGGGACCGGGTGTTGATCCACGGGGCGGCGGGCGGCATCGGCCTGCCGGCGATCCAGATCGCCAAGCTCTATGGCGCCGAGGTCATCGCCACCGCCAGCACCGACGAGAAGCGCGCGGTCTGCCGCGCGGAGGGCGCCGATCACGCGATCGACTATCAGCCGGGTTTTCGCGACCGGATCATGGAGCTGACCGGCGGCCGCGGCGTCGACATCATCTACGACCCGGTAAACGGTCAGAGCTTCGAGGAATCGCTGCGCTGCCTCGCCTGGAGCGGGCGCATCCTGATCCTTGGCTTTCTCGGCGGCGCGCCGGCGGCCGCCCGCACCAACTACCTGTTGATCAAGGGGATCGAGGCGATCGGCGTGCGCATCGGCGGCCTCAACGAGAACCATCCCGAAATCGCCGCCGCCAACACCCGGACCCTCATCGATCTCGCGGCGCAAGGCAAACTCAAACCGCGGATCTGGCGTGCCCTCCCGCTGGGGCGGGCGGCCGAGGCGGTGCAGGCGCTGATCGATCGCGCCGTCATCGGCAAGGCCGTGCTCGTCGGCTGACATTGGCGGCGCGCCGGCGGACAGCGCCGCGGCTGGCCATTTCGCATGCCGCGAGCGTGGAATAGTGCTCCCTGCCGAAATGGGAAAAACGATCATGCCGCCTATACCATGCGATCATCGCAATTTTGTAAACGACAATGCGCGGCACGAAGCCGGCGCTTATAAAGCCGGCGGCGTCTTACGGTGCGCAGGGTAACGCCATATGACACCGCCGCGAACGGTTCCAGTTCGGGCATGCCGATGTAGCCAGACAACCTTCGCAGCCGCTGATCCATGCGAAATTCCACGCAGCGCAGGCTGGCCGGACCGGCCGGTGAAGGACTCGCGATGATGGGTGGACGGCCCCCCGACGGCATCGGATGTGCCAAGCTGGGGTCGAAGTAAACGAGCAGCGACGGAGGCCGTCCCGATGGAGCGTATCACCATCGGGCTCGATATCGCGAAGTCCGTGTTTCAGGTTCACGCCGTCACGCCACCCCTCACAGATTGCCGCCGATGTCGACAGACAAGTTCGACGATCGTTAATCTCGCGTTAAGATGATCACCGGGGGTTTCAGTCGGATCCCTATGGCGAAACCGTCGGGCACGGCGGAAAGCAGGACCGCGCGGGTGTCCACCGAGGAGCATGAGCTTGCCTACACGGAGCAACGCCACGGGACGAACCTTCCCGATCGCCCTGGTCGGAATGGCATGTCGGCTGCCCGGCGCCGATGACGTAGCGGAATTCTGGTCGCTGCTGAAAGCCGGAAGGGACGCCGTCACCGAGATACCCGACGACCGCTGGGACGTCGACGCCCATTACCATCCCGACCCGGCCAAACCCGGGAAGATGTATACGCGGGCCGGCGGATTTATCGCGAATATCGACAAATTCGATGCCGGGTTTTTCGGAATTTCGCCGCGCGAAGCGCGCCGGATCGACCCGCAGCAACGCCTCTTGTTGGAGCTGACCTGGGAAGCCTTCGAGAGCGCAGGTATCGTTCCGGCGCGAATCGAAGGATCGCAGACCGGCGTTTTTGTCGGAATCTCGCTATCCGACTACGCGGCGCTTCAGCGCGAAGAGCCGGCGCAGGTCGATCCCTACGTCATGTCCGGCAGCGCCGTCAGCAATGCGGCGAACCGCATCTCCTACATCTTCAATTTGCGTGGTCCGAGCCTGGCTGTCGACACCGCCTGCTCGTCCTCGCTCGTTGCCGTGCACGAAGCCTGCGTCAGCTTGTGGACCGGCGAATCGACCCTGGCGATCGGCGCCGGCGTCAATGCGCTGTTGTCGCCGTCCGGCGCCGTTGGTTTCTCGAAGGCGCGCATGCTGTCGCCGACCGGCCGATGCCGCCCCTTCGACGCTGCCGGTGACGGTTATGTTCGCTCGGAAGGGGGGGCCGTCGTCATCCTGCAACCGCTCGCGCAGGCAATCGCCGAGAGGAACCCGGTCCACGCGATCATCCTCGCCTCGGGCGTGAATTCGGATGGCCGCACCGCGGGCCTAGCGATGCCCAACCAGGCGGCGCAGGAAGCCCTGTTGCGCAGGGTGTACCGGGAGGCTGGAATCGGCCCGAGCGAGATCAGTTACATCGAGGCGCACGGCACCGGCACGAGCGTCGGCGACCCGATCGAATGCGCTGCCTTGGGAGCGGTGCTCGGTCTTTCACGGGCGACCGGCGATCGCTGCCGAATTGGCTCGGTCAAGAGCAATATCGGCCACCTCGAACCGGCTTCGGGGATCGCCGGGCTGCTGAAAGTCGTCCTCGCGCTGCGCCACCGGGCGGTCCCGCCCAACTTGCATTTCACGGTGCCGAACCCGAAAATCCCGTTCGAGGAACTCAATCTCTCCGTCGTTTCGGAATACACGAAATTGGCGCCGGGTCGCCTGACCATGGGCGTCAACTCGTTCGGGTTCGGCGGCACCAACGCCCATATCGTCGTCCGTGAGCCGGAGGCGCCGGCTGCCGTCGCGGCGGTCGAGAGCCTGGACATGGCAGGCCGCGAGACCCGACTGCTGCCGATCTCGGCGCACAATCCAGAGGCTCTGACGGCTCTCGCGCTGCGCTATGCCGCGTTGCTGAGATCGCCGACGGCACCCCCCTTTTCGGCCCTGTGCCACAGCGCGGCCACGCGACGGACCCACCATCCGCATCGCCTCGCGACCTTTGGCCGAACTAGGGATGAGATCGCTGCGCAATTCGAAATGTTCGCCGCCGGCGAGCCGCCACCGCTGCTCGCGCAAGGGCACGTCGAGGCCCCGCCGGTTCGCTTGGCCATGGTGTTTTCCGGAAACGGCTCGCAATGGGACGGCATGGGACAGGATCTGCTCGCCGATCCTTTTATTGCCGAGTGGATCGAGCGGGTCGATGCCGCGCTCATAGGGCTTAGCGGCTGGTCGGTCAAAGAAGCGCTTTTGACGGCGAAACCGGCGAAGCTCTTCGATCGCACCGAATTTGCGCAGCCGGCGCTCTTTGCGCTGCAGGTAGCGATGCTCGAATGGCTGCGTGCTCACGGGGTCGAGGCCGAGGCGATGCTCGGCCACAGTGTCGGTGAGGTGTCGGCGGCTTACGGGGCGGGCATTTTGTCTCTCGCCGAAGCCTGCCGAGTCATTGTCGAACGCAGCCGAGCGCAAGGACGAACCGCCGGAACCGGCCGGATGGCCGCCCTCGGACTATCGGCGGAGAATGCCGCCGCGCTGATCGCCCCCTATGGCGAGGCGCTGACAATTGCCGCCGTCAACGCGCCGAATTCGGTCACGCTCGCAGGGGACGCGGCGGCGATACACGCGCTCGCCGCCGAGCTTCAGGCGGACCAGGTCTTCTTTCGTCCCCTCGACCTCGATTACGCCTTCCACAGCCGCTCTATGGACCCGATTCGCGAGGGGTTGTTGGACCGACTCGATGGGTTGCGACCGCAAGACGGGCAGCAGCGCTTCGTCTCGACCGTTACCGGCACAACGATCGAAGGCCGTCGCCTCGATGCGGGATACTGGTGGGACAATGTCCGCCGACCCGTTCAGTTCGCCGCGGCGGTCCAATCGCTGAGAGCCGAGGGCTTCAACGTATTCCTCGAGATCGGTCCGCATCCCATCCTCGACAGATATCTCCGCGACTGCCTGAAGACCGCCGGCGGAACGGGGGTGTCGATCCCCACTCTGCGACGTCACGAGCCCGAACGCGATGCGTTGTGGCTGGCGCTTGGCCGCTGTTATGCCGCCGGCGTCGCGATCGACTATGACGCCCTCTACCCGCAGGATGGCGCATTCGTGCCGCTTCCGTCCTATCCTTGGCAGCGCGAGCGTTACTGGTTTGACGATGAGGGCGAGGCAAGAGCGTCGCGCAGCCGCCCAAAGCACCCGCTTTTGGGCAAGCGCCTGCCTGCTACCGACCGGATCTGGAAGAACCGTCTCGATCCGGCGCTGCTCGGCTGGCTCGCCGATCACGCCGTGCAAAACAGCATGGTCCTGCCGGGAACGGCCTATATCGAGATGGCTGTCGCCGCGGTGCTGTCGGCCCGCGATTGCGATGGAGTTGAGATCGAGGCCTTAGAGATCCGGCGGCCGCTGGTAATCGCCGCCGGCGCCGAGCCGTCGGTAGAGATCGCGCTCTCGGCCGAAGACGGCACCTTCCGACTGCATGCGAACGATACGATCGGGGCGGCACTACCCCCGATCGCAGTTGCCCGTGCCATGCCTTTCGTCGTGCGCCACCCAGAGCGCATGGCCTCGATCGAGGCAATCAGGGCCCGCATGGGAAGACGGATCGATGGCGCCGATCTCTATCGCCGATTTACCGCTCGCGGCCTGATCTATGGGCCGGCCTTCCGCGGCGTCGCCGAGGCATGGGCCGGCAAAGAGGAAGCGCTCGGACACATTGCCGTGCCGGCGGCGATAGAGGCCGAGCTGGGTGAGTATCACCTCCACCCGGCGTTGCTCGATGCGTGCCTGCAGGTCACCCTGGCGACCATCCCCGATCAACCGGGCGAGACCGGTCAGGTCGTCTTTGTTCCGAGCAAGGCCGAGCGAATCCGTTTCTACGGCGGCGGTGAACATATCACCTGGTGCCATGTCACCCGGCTGCACGTCGGAGCTCGCTCGATCGTTGTCCGGGTTCGCGTGTTCGGCAGCGAGGGCGCAACCATCGCCGAGATCGATGATTTGCGCTTGCAGCGCGTCGATCTGGAAGGCATCAGCGAAATCCCGGCCTACGAGTGGCATTACCGCCCCCGTCCTAGGGCAGACGACGCCGATGCCGCCGACCTGCCGCGGCCGCAGTCGCTGGCGCCGTTCTTTGCCGCGGCGAATGCCGGCGATCGCGAGCGCGACGAGGCGACCCGTGCGCTCCTCGATCAGGTCGCCGGAACCTACGCCGGAGAGGCTTTGTCACAGATTGCCGGCGGCAGACATCGCTTCACTGTTGCGCAGCTGGTTGCAGCGCGCGCGGTGGCGGCCGAACAAACGCGCTACCTCGACAGGCTTCTCGCTCTCGCCGCCCGGGTGGGGGTGGCGGAGCGCGATGGAACCGAGTGGCGTCTTGCCAGCTCTGCCGCGGCGGCAGAAACTCTCTGGCGCCAGGCGATCGCCCGTCATCCCGCTCACCTCGCCAGCCTGCAGCTGATCGCGCGATACGCGGCGGTGATCCCGCGAATCCTGCAGTCGCAAAGCGACGGGCTTGATCTGCCTTCCGGCGAGCCGGGCTTCGACGCGGTCGAGCAGCTCTACGATAGCGACCCGCTGTTCCGCAGGGCGAACGACGCGGCGGCGGGGATGCTTCGACAGTTGTGTCATACAATCCCGCGGACACGCTCGCTGCGTATCCTCGAGATTAGGGGCGGGACAGGCGGGCTGGCGGGGGCGTTGCTTGCGGCGGTGCCGGCCGAACGCGTCGAGTATCTTTTTACCGATCCGAGCGAGGCGGCCGTCGCGCGCGCTGAAGCGCGCTTCAAGGGCCTTGCCGCGGTTAGTTGCGCGGTGCTTGATCCCGACAAGGAGATTGCCGAATCAAGTCTTGCCTCTGACCAGTACGATCTCGTCGTGGTCGGAGCCCCGCCCAGCGCCCAGCCCGACCGTGCCAAGGCTCTGGCTGTTGCACGCCTGTTGCTCAAACCGGGCGGCCTGTTCCTGCTCATGGTACCGACGGAGTCCGGTTTCCTCGATCTCGCCTTCGGAATTGTCGGCGGTGACGCGAGCGAGAGCGACTGGCGGCGGTTCGTGCTCGACGCCGGCTTCGCTGACGTGGTCTCGCTCGGCTTTGACGACCCGATTGCGGCCCGCGCTGCGGTTATCGGGCGGAATCCGGCAGCGACGCAGCCGTCATCCGTGCCTCGCGTAGTCGATCCGGTCACTTGGCTGCTACTCGCCGATGACGCCGCTGCCGATCCCGCGGCGGCGGTCATCCACGCGCTGTCGCCGCTTGGCCAGCGCGTCATGATCGCTCAGTCCGGCCGTCGGTTCGATCGTCTCGGACTCGACCGGTTCGACGTTGTGCCGGGGGACTTCGACTCATACGCGCAGCTGTTCCGCCTCCTTGCCGCGGACGGCGGTGGTCCGCTCCATGTTGTTCATTTGCGGGGAGTTGCCGAAGCCGCGCCGCCAGACCCGCTCGCGGCTCAGCGGGCCGGCAGTTTCGACCTTCTGGTCGCCGTGCAGGCACTGATCGCAGCGGGTCTGGCAGCGTCCACGCGGCTTACGGTCGTGACCTCCGGTGCGATGCCGATGCCCGACGGGTCGGGGGGTTGCTTACGCCCTTGGCAAGCGCCGCTCTGGGGCCTCACCCGCACCGTCCTCAACGAACGGGCGGATATCTCCTCTCGCCTGATTGACCTCGATCCGGTAACGACTGCGGCGGCTTCGGCCGAGGCGCTCGTCGGAGAGATCCTTCATCCCGACGACGAGGATGAAGTGTTGTTGCGCGGCGGCACGCGCTATGTACCGCGCCTGACGCGCTGGCTGGCACCGCCGGCTTCGCCCGACGGCGCCCACGAAACCGGTTTCCGATTAACCTTGGCGCAAGAAAAGGCGCAGGGCACGATCCTGCAGCGGATCACCATCCCGCTTCCCGCCCCCGGAGAGGTCGCCGTGCGTGTCAGGGCGGCGGGCGTGAATTTCCGTGACGTTTTGCAGCGCATGGGCGTCCTGCCCGAGGAAGCGTTCGAGGGCGGGTTCGCGGGCGCGACGCTCGGCATGGAGTTCGCGGGCGAGCTCATCGCGGTCGGCGACGGCGTCGACCGCGTCCGCCCAGGGGAGGCCGTGTTCGGCTTCGGCCGCAACGCGTTCTCGTCCCATCTCGTCGCGCCGGCCTTCGGTCTCTTCAAGAAACCGGGATCGATGAGCTTCGAGGAAGCTGCGACGCTCCCCGTCGCCGCCATGACCGTCTACTATTCGCTCCACCACCTCGCCCGGTTGCAGAAAGGCGAACGCATCCTCATTCAGGGAGCCGCCGGCGGCGTCGGCTTGGCGGCCGTTCAATACGCCCAATCGGTCGGCGCCGAAATTTTTGCTTCCGCCGGTTCCCTCGAAAAGCGCGAGTTTCTCCGCCAGCTCGGGGTGCCTTATGTCGTCGACTCCCGTTCGCTCGGCTTCGCCGATGAGATCCGCGAGATCACCGAGGGCGAGGGTGTCGATGTCGTCTTGAACTCGATCGCCGGCGAGGCGATCCACAAAGGCCTGTCGATCCTCCGCCCTTACGGGCGTTTCATCGAGCTTGGCAAGCGCGACTTCTTCGCCAACAGCAAGATCGGACTGCAACCTTTCCGGAACAACGTCCAGTTCTTCGGGGTTGATATCGATCGGCTGCTGATCGATCGCCCGGCTCTCTGCGGCCAGCTGTTCGACGAGCTCGCGCCGCTCTTCGAGCAGCGCGTTTTTGTCCCGCTCCCTTATCGAATCTTCCCGATCGCGCGCGCCGCCGAAGCGTTCCGCTGCATGCAACACTCGCGGCATATCGGCAAGATCGTCCTCGCAATGGACGCGGGTGATGATTCCATGATTGCAGCGGACAGGCCCGAAACCCGGTTACAGCTTTCGCCGATGGCGAGCTATCTTGTCACCGGAGGGCGGAATGGCTTCGGCCTTGCCACTGCCGAGTGGCTGGTCCGCAAGGGGGCTCGTCATCTCGCCGTCGTCGGGCGCGGCGCGACCACCGCGCCCGACGCCGCCTCGGCGCTCGGCCGGTTGAGGCAGGGCGGCGTCGCAGTTCACGAATATAGCGTGGATATCGCCGATCCAGCTCAGCTTGCCGCATTGCTGCGCCGGATGCAGCGCGAAATGCCGCCGCTGCGTGGGATTATACATTGCGCAGCGGTGATCGAGGATGCGAGCCTGGTCAAGATGACGGAGGCAACATTCCACGATGTCTTGCGACCGAAAATCGCCGGTGCCTGGAACCTGCACCAGCAGACGCTCGACCAGAAGCTGGATTTCTTTGTCATGTACTCGTCGGCGACAACCCTGTTCGGCAACGAGGGACAGGGGAATTATGTAGCGGCGAACCTGTATTTGGAAGCTTTGGCCGACTATCGGCGAGGCCTCGCGCTGCCCGGGCTGGCGGTTGCCTGGGGGGCGATTGGCGAGGTGGGGCATCTGGCGCGGAACCCCGGCGTAGCGCGGCTGCTCGGGGAGAGGCTCGGCGTGAAGCTGCTCGCACCGACAGCGGCACTCGACCGATTGGAACAAGCGATCCTTGCCAGGCTGTCGCAGATCACATTGGCCGAACTGAACTGGTCGCGGCTCGCGATTCTGCCGGGAATCGCCAAAGCACCGAAATTTGCCCCGGTTCGCGAATCATCGAGTGACGCGGCGAGCGAGAATGTCGGTCAAGATATCGAGGAGGTTCGGGAACGTTTGGCCGGGCTGCCGCGGGAAGAGGCGATTTCTTTCGCTGAACAGCTGTTGATCAAGCATGTGGCGGGGATCGTCGGCATGGCGCCGGCAAAACTGGCGGCCGATCAACCGCTGCTCGATCTCGGCATGGATTCGTTGATGCTCGTAGAGCTGCAGGTGGCTTTGGAAAAGCAGTGCGGGATCGTCATCTCGACACTCGAGCTGATGGATACGACGACGGTGGCAAAGCTGGCGCAGCGCATCGTCGACCACCTGGGCACCGCGGCAGCGCCCGCCCTGACCTTGACGGCGAAGGCGCCCGCCAGCGATCCGGACGAACTCGAACCATCGGCCGAACCTGCGATCATCGCGGCGATGGGGCAGCTCTTAAAGGATGATCTGGATCGAGCGAAGGGGCGCGCGCTTTGACCGAACCTGCACGAGTGCTCAAATACTCCTCAGGTAACGAGAAGCGCGAGCTGGCCAATCGCATGATGCGCCAGCGCGTCGCTCTGGCGCTGCGCGAGCCGGCGCCCGGCTCGACCGCGCCCGAGGCCGCCGCGATTCCCGAATCCCATTACCGCCTCGACCTCCATCCGGCTTACCTGAACCTGCTGGCGCGCATGGAGGAACTCGAACCGCCCGACATCGGCGGGGTGCCCTATTTCCGCACTCATCAGGGCCTCGTGCGAGACACGACGCGCATCGGCGACCGCGAGTACATCAGCTTTTCGAATTACAATTACCTGGGGCTTTCCGGCCATCCGGCGCTCAAGGCCGCCGTCGCCGATGCGATCGATCGGTACGGCACCTCCGTCTCGGCGAGCCGCATCGTCGGCGGCGAACGGCCCATTCACCTCGAGCTCGAAGGGGCGCTCGCCGAGCTTCTCGGCGCGGAGGCGTGTCTTGCTTTCGTTAGCGGGCACGGGACCAACGTCACGACGATCGCGCATCTCTTCGGGCCAAAGGACCTGATCCTGCACGACAAGCTGGCCCACAACAGCATCCAAATGGGCGCGCTGCTCTCCGGCGCCAGGCGCATCGCCTTTCGGCACAATGACTGGCAAATGGTAAACGAATTACTGCAGCGTCATCGCCGCCACTACGAACGCGTGGTGGTGATCCTCGAGGGCGTCTACAGCATGGATGGAGATTTCCCCGACCTGCCGCGTTTTGTCGAGCTGCGCGAGCGTCACAAAGTTTTTCTGATGGTCGACGAGGCGCACTCGCTCGGCGTCCTGGGGGCGCGCGGGCGCGGCATCCGCGAGCATTTCGGGCTATCCGGCAACGACGTCGACATCTGGATGGGCACGCTCAGCAAGTCGCTCGCGAGTTGCGGCGGATATGTCGCCGGCTGCCGTGCGCTTATTCTGAACCTCAAATTCAATGCTCCGGGATTCGTCTTCAGCGTCGGCCTGTCGCCGACCAATGCCGCGGCCGCCCTCGCGGCGCTTCAGGTGATGGGAGCCGAGCCCGAACGCGTCGCGGAGCTGCGAAGGCGCGGCGGACTGTTCCTGCAATTGGCCTGCGAACGAGGCTTCCCGACCGGCTCCAGCCGAGGTGTTTCGGTTGTGCCGCTGATCGTTGGCGATACGCGGCGCTGCGTGGCGTTGACCAACGCTCTTCTTCAGCGCGGGATCGACGTGCAGCCGATCCTCTACCCGGCGGTGCGGGAGCGCGCGGTCAGGTTGCGGTTTTTCATCAACCGTACCCATACCGAAGAGCAGATCCGGCGAACCATCGACATCGTCGACGCGGAATGGCACCGGGTTTGCGGCCATCCCGGCTGATTGACCCGGCATCCCCCTCCCGGCACTGAAAGGTTGCGGAAATGACGGCCGACACCTGCAAGGTGCTGATGATATTCCCGCGCTTCAGTGCCGCTTCGTTTTGGAATTACCGGGCGACCTGCGAATTGAGCGGGGCGCGCTATCCGGCGGCGCCGCTCGGTTTGATTACCGTCGCCGCCCTGCTCCCGAAATCATGGGAGGTGCGGCTCGTCAATCGCAATACAGAATCCCTGACCGAGGCCGACCTCGAATGGGCCGATCTCGTCATGACCGGCGGCATGCTGTTCCAGCAGCCCGATACCCTTGGCCTCGTTGACATGTGCCGCGCGCGGTCAAGGCCGGTCGTGGTCGGCGGGCCCGATGTCACCTCGACCCCGGCGATCTACAGCCGCGCGAATTTCCGCGTTCTCGGCGAGGCCGAGGAGATCATCGAGCATTTCGTTGCCGCCTGGCGGAGCGGGGCCCGACAAGGTGTGTTTACGGCGCCGATGGGGCAGACCGATGTCACGAAGAGCCCGACGCCGCGCTTCGATCTCCTGAAACTCGAGGATTATCTCCATGTCGGTATCCAGTTCTCGCGCGGTTGTCCGTTCAATTGCGAGTTCTGCGACATTATTGAGCTCTATGGGCGCGTGCCGCGAACCAAAACGAATGCGCAGATTCTGGCCGAACTCGACGCCTTGCATGCGCTCGGTTATCGCGGCCACGTCGACTTTGTCGACGACAATCTGATCGGCAACAAAAAGGCTCTGAAAAGATTTCTCCCCGAGTTACAGGGTTGGCTTACGAAGAAAAACTTTCCATTCGAATTTTCGACCGAAGCGTCGATAAATCTGGCGGATGATCCGGAATTGCTCAATGCGCTTGCCGCGGCGAATTTCTTTGCGGTCTTCGTTGGCATCGAAAGTCCTGATACCGATACTTTGGTCGCGATGCGCAAGAAGCAGAATACCCGGCGTAGCCTGCAGGAGAGCATCTACAAAATCTATAATGCGGGCCTTTTTGTGTTTGCCGGCTTCATCGTCGGCTTTGACAGCGAGAGGGACAATATTGCCGGGGGCATGATCGATTGTATCGAAGATACGGCGATCCCGGTATGCACGATCGGGCTGTTGTATGCACTGCCGGCGACGCAATTGGGGCGTCGACTATTGCGCGAGGGGCGCCTTTTCCCCGGTTACGACATGCCCAGTCAGCAGGAGGGCGACCAATGCACGATCGGTCTCAACTTCGAAACAAAACGACCACGCCGTGAGGTGCTCCAGGATTACCGGGCGGTACTCGAGGCAGTGTATGATCCGGCTGCCTATTTCGGCCGCGTGCGACGGGTAGGCCGTCGGCTCAGACGCGGCAGGCGCAGGCTCGCGGCTTCGCTGCCGCATCTATTGCGCGACTTGCGGGCGCTCTGCCGGCTGATCCGGCGCTTGCCAAAGGCCGGTCCCGGGACGGCCAGGCAATTCTGGAAGACCATGCTTGATTGCGCCGTCCACAATCCGCGGGCCATGCCGTTTCTGGTGATGTTGAGCGCCCTCTATTTGCATTACGGCCCCTTCTCACGCCAAGTGACCGCCGAAATCACGCGCCAGATCGACGATATCGACCTTGGTCTTTGGCATGCCCCGCCACCCGTGCCCGCCGATGACAAAGCTCTTGCCGTTGCCTAACTCGCAATGGGAGTTCTCACAGGGGCTTGGCAAAGATTCGATAGAGCTTGTCGAGCCGCGCGCCGATCGCGTGACAGCCTTCGAGGGAGGGTTTGTTATCCTCGAGGATCCATGAGAACTCCACAGTCTCGATATTTTCTTGCCGGGCAAAATCCAGAACTTCGGCCAGCATCAAGATGACGAGGGTTGCGCTCAACGCCGATCCGCGATAGCGCGGCCGCACGCCGGTCAGCATCACCCGCGCCGTCTTCGGTTTGCGGAAGCGCAGGCGCCACAACAGCTTGAGCCAGTTGATCGGAAATAGCCTGCCATCGAGATCCGCGACGATCTCGTTGAGATTAGGGAGGGCCACCAGCATGGCCGCCGGCTCGCCATCGGCCAGCGCGAAGACCACACCTCGCGGCGGAAGAACGGGCGCCAGCTGGTCGATGATCTGTTTCGCTTCGCGCTCGGTAACCGGCAGAAATCCCCAATTCTGCGTCCAGGCTTCGTTGTAAATATCAAGAGCGAGGCGGACTTCCTCGGCGAAACGGGCGGGCTCGAGATGGCGCACGGCGATTTGCCCTTCCGCGCGAAGCCGAGCGGAAACGCCCTCGAGCTGGACGATGTGCTTTGTCACGACATCGGCGAGTGCCACCCGCAACGCGTGCACGTCCTTGGCCTTGGCATAGCCTGTTTCAGCGAGACGTTTTGCGTAATAGGGCGGTGTATACGGCATGCCGACCATGGGCGGCGTGTCGAAGCCAGAGACGAGGACGCCGATGTCGTCGTTCATCGACAGGCTGTAAGGCCCCATGATTCGGCGCATGCCGCGATCCCGCAGCCAATTCTCGGCGACGCGTTGCAAGGCGGCAAAAACCGCCCGGTCGTCTACCGCCTCGAGCAGGCCAAAATTGCCGGTCTCGTCGCGGTGGGTTTCGAGATGGCGGTGATTGATCTGCGCGCTGACGCGCCCGACCGGGACGCCGTCGCGCCAAGCCAGCCAGAAACAGGCCTCGCCATGATCGAAGAACGGGTTCCGCTTTCGGTCGAGCAGCCGACGCATGTCCTGACGCAGCGGCGGGACCCAACTTGGATCATTGCGATGGAGGCGGTAGGGCAGGGCGACAAAGCGGTTGCGGTCGCGCCGGCCGCGAAGCTCCATCACTTCAATTCGACCGGCCATGCCCGTTTTCCGATCGCTCGGGGAACTCGCATCCTCCGCACCCCGCGCGGAGAGAGCCAAGTTATGCGACGGTTGTGTCATTGACATCGGAACGAGCAGGCAATGGGCTTGGAAGGAGGCGGATGCTGGGCTGCGGCCGAACCCGGGGCTTTGCGACTGGACAGTATCGGAAAACCGAGATTACAAGAAGCGCCGCGTGCCGCACCCGCCTTGGCTCGCCAACACGGAGCTGCGGTGCGACCGCACCGCGCAGCGATGGGTTCTGCTTGTAGGGAGTCCCCGGTATAACGACCGCGCTTCGTCAACAGTCCGGCCCCAGCGAGGCCGAGCTGCCGCTCATGCAGCTACGGCGAAAACTCGAGGATTTGCTGACGCCGAGACCCTTGGTGTACTGGACGGACTTTCTCGCCTCGATAACTTGCTTTTATGTCGGGTTGATTTCGAGCCTGGTCTTGCCGCCGGGTAACTTGTGCAAGCCTCTCGCCGCCGTGGTCGCCGTGTTCGCCCTTTACCGGGCAGTTGTGTTCATTCACGAACTGGCCCACTTGCCGCGGGATCGGCTCCCGGGGTTCCGGGTAATGTGGAACTTGCTCTGCGGCATCCCCCTCCTCATGCCGAGCTTCCTCTATTCCTCGCATCTCGATCACCACGCGCACCGCGCTTACGGCACCGCGAAGGACGGAGAATACATGCCGTGGGGCCGCCCAGGAGAGCGCATGCGCATGGTGCTGTTCGCCTTGTCGAGCTTCCTTGGGCCGTTGGCGGGCGTGCTGCGATTCGGCCTGGTCGCGCCACTCTCCTGGCTCGACCCAAGAATTCGGAAATGGGTTGCGGTCAACGCCTCATCCTTGGTCGTCAATCCGCGTTACCGGCGCGACCCGCCCTCGGCGCGGGAAGCGCGCGGCTGGCATGCGCAAGAAGCCGGCGTCTTCCTCTATCTCGTCGCAATCACCGCCGCTCTGGCTGCGGGCCTTATCCACGGGGAGCTGCTGCTGCGGCTCTATGTGACCGGCGCGGCTGGCCTTTTTCTCAACAGCCTGCGCACCCTCGCGGCGCACCGCTACCGCTCCACCGGCGAGCCGCTGACGAGGACCGAGCAATTGCTCAATTCGCTGAATTATCCTAGGCATTCCTGGCTGACCCCGCTGTGGGCGCCGGTGGGGCTCCGGTTTCACGCAACCCATCATCTCTTTCCCGCAATTCCCTATCACAATTTGGCGGCGGCGCATGGCCGGCTGATGGGGATGTTGCCTCCCGGCTCACCCTATCATCGAGCCGATGGATACGGTCTAGTTGCCAGTATTGCCGACCTGTGGCTGAGCGCTCGCTAAACGACGCGGGCGGCGGCGCCGAGGGACAAGTGTCAGCCGCAGTCGAGACGCTTCTGAGCGGCGTCCAATCTCATCTGTCCGAGCCGATTATCCTGCTGTCGGTTTCCCCCAGGAGCGGATCGAACTACCTCGAAGCCCTGCTGTCGTTGCATCCGAAATGCCGCAAGTCGCGGCTTCCGGAGGATTTTTTCCTCTCCAATAGTGAAACATTACTTCATTTTTGTCGATCGGTCGCCGAAAGCTGGGACGAGTGGTGGCGGCCACGCCTCGGCGGGACGTCCCGCCTGGCTGCGCATCTCGGCGAGGCATTATTGAGGTTTGCCGACCCCGCCGCCGAAAAAGGAGGACGGATCGGCGATTACCGTATGCTGCTTCGCGCTCCTACGATTGACGGGATCGAGGCCGCTGCAACCCTGTTTCCCAACGCGCACGTCATGGTTCTGGTGCGGGACGGGCCGGCCACCGTCGAATCGGGCCGCAAGAGCTTCGGGTGGCCTTATGAAGAGGCCATGCTCGCGTGGCGCCGATCCGTCCGCCGTATTTTGCATTTTCTCGCAGGTGCCGACCGCCGCCGTTGCCGGCTGCTCCGGTTCGAAGACCTCGTGTCGGACCCGGCCGGCGAGATCGCCCGCGTCATCGATTTTCTTGGGCTCGATCCGACGATCTATCCCTTCGAGCGGGTCGATGAAATACCGGTGTTTGGATCCTCGAGTTTCGGACGGACACCCGGAGAGGATGTGCACTGGCGGCCGGTACCTCGGGATGCCTCATTTGATCCGTTGGCGAGAGCGCAGTCATGGCCGCGCCAGCGGTTCGAGCGTTTCACTTGGCTGGCGGGGGCCGAACAGCGCCGGATTGGTTATCCCGTCAGATCGTTGTCTGCGAGTCAGCGGGTCAAAAATTTCGTCCTTGACGGCCTATACGGAGCTTTCCGCATAGCGATCCAAATTTTTCTGCTTCCGCTTCGGCAACCACGGCTCTTTAGCGACAGGCGGCGACGGTATTTCTCCTGGCGCCGGATGACGAGGCCCGGCGACGCAGTGGAATTTGCCTGGCGCAATTGGCGACGGTCGCACGCTGCCTGGCTTGGCCGCCCGGCTTGCGATGAAACTCACGATTCGCCGAGCCGGTCACCGTAAATGCCCGAATTCAAGCGTAGGGGCGGATATCGACGGCAACGCGGCGCAAAATGGGGTCAACCAGTCCCGGCGGAAGGGCTCGCAGCAACTGCATGCCTAGATAGAGGGGATAGGGAAAAGCGACCTGGCGACGACCCTTTGCCAGGCCGCGCCGAATGATCTCGGCGGCACGAGCGGGCCGCATTATCAGTGGCTTGGGTCCGCTGACCGTACGGGACAAACGCGTTTCGACAAAACCCGGCAGAACGATCGAGACGCCGATCCCTTCCGGCGCCAGCCAACTCCGCAACGCCTCGCCGTAGATTCTTATTGCTGCCTTGCTCGCGCAATATCCTGGCGAGAACGGTATTCCACGCAGCGCCGCCAAGGAAGCGATCAGTGCAATCTGACCGCGTCGGCGCCGACGCATCCCCGGAAGCACGGCATGAATTGTATTCGAGACGCCGCCGAAATTGACGTCCATGACGCGGTGCAACTCACCGAGCGTTTCTCCGGCACCATCCCGCCACAAGCCGCCTTGGACTTCGGCATTCGCGATCACCAGGTCGAGCGGCGCATCCCGGTCGACACCGTCAATCCAGGTGGCGACCGTCGCTGCCTCGGCAACATCGAGGCAAGCCTGGGTTACCGCGGCACCGCGTTCGCGGCAGCACCTGGCCACGGCAGCGAGCCGCGCAGCGTTTCGGCCGCAGAGTGCCAGGCGAGTAGCGGGCATGGCGTAGGCCCGAGCCAAAGCAGCGCCTATACCGCTGCTCGCACCCGTGATGAGAATGCAGTGGGGATCCCTCACCCGGTCAATGTACCGGCTTCGACCGCGAGAACCTAGGCGGGACTTTACGCCGCTAACAACCTGAACGTGGCAGAAAGGGTAGCGCCAAGCGCGGAACACGGCTCAGATTATACGCCTGCCCTCATGCGACATGGCGAGTACATGACGCGGAGTGCCGTAAGACAATCAAACATGAAGTTGAACGGCTCTGAGGATGGCCCAGTGGCCGCGAAGCTGCGCAGTTTGGCGATATGGGCAAATCCCGGGCCGCCCGCCCTTGTTCGTGCTCCTGCTGCCGTCGACGGTGGCCGCAACGCCCCCCGCCCCTCGCTGGCGTCGCAGCGCCCAGGAGCAACGAGGGCGTAGAGTAGTGCGTAGGAATCCCGCATATTCGGATGGGCTCATCCTGGCGGGCTTGACCCGCCATATCACTAGGTTGTATCGGCTTTTCCCGGTTCATCCAGCGTCCGGCATGCGAAGGACCGGTGCGCCCAACTGCCCGACCATACCTTGAGCCCCGTAACGGCATGCAAGGCGGCTCGAACTTTTTCATTCTCAAGTCACTGAAGCGTTTCGCCGAGCAGATCATTCATTCTGATCATGTAGTGATCACTGTGAAAGTATTCGTCGTACACTACCTCCGCTCCATGGTTGTCAACGCGTCGGCGCGCCAGCGTTGTCACCATAGCCTCGGCGAATTGCTGTGGAGTCTCACAAACAAATTCGACACACTGCTGTCGTATGTGCTCAGGAAGCCCCCTCAGTGAGTCAGTGGTAACGATGACTGGCTTGCCGGCACAGAGAGCTTCAATAAACTTCACAGAACACCCTGTGCCCACAAGTGATGGCGCAAGAACAACATTGGAGAGGGCATAATACACTCCTATGTCTGGCACACTACCCACAAAATACTCTTTAAATTGTTCGTATAACCGCCTCTCTAGCTTACGCATCGAATCGTTGACTAGTCCGACTACGGCAATCCGCGGCTTTGACTCGCGCAGGAGCGGGATGACTTCTGTTAACAACCATTTGACCGCAACGACATTCGCAAAATTATTGTTTCCGACGTAGAGGAAATCAAAATGAGTTGCATAGTTGCGGGCTCTAATTTCGGTTAATGCCTTCTCGCGACGCGGATCGAGGCATGGGACTACCAATTCATGTCGTATACGCGGCAGTTTATGTGAAAACAACTCTTTATCGATTGTTGAGCAATGAATTAACATATCTGTCCCTTGATAAAGCGAGAGTTCTGTTTTCAACAAACGGGTAAATGATTCTTTGTGACCATTGAATGGATTTTCTTCTCCTCTATTTGCATATACTTCTGCTTGTGTGTCGTGTGTATCGCATATTAAACGCGGCGTGTGGCCTGTTCGGTGCAATACAAGATCTCGAATACGAACCCCAAGAAGCATCTCGAATGCATGGTTCACATGGATGACATCGACCTGATGGCTGTCAATAAAATCCAAAATGCGGGCGCGCCACCGACTACGGGCCGCATATCTGGCACGAATAGAAAGCGAATCATCGCACCCGGCCAAAACCCACTCCAAAAACGATTTGCTGACGTACGGCCGCATGGTGTCCCAAGTCAAACCATGCACAACGTCTAAGATTCCATCATAATGCATCTCGATTTCGACGTTTCTGATTTCCTCCTGGTTGTTGGGCATTCGGTAGATAGGTCCAAGAACAAGCAATGTTTCGTGACCCACTTTTTTATGTGCCGCAGCTTGCGCTGCGTAGATGTTTGAACTTCCCGTGTTCGGCCAAGGCGGTGCCACGATAATGGCTCCGGCGTTTTGTCGATGATCAGGAGAACCCGAGACAGGCAAATCGACAAACCTCTGCATCATTTCAGGCAGGGGCGCGTTCGAATACACATGCCTTTCCCTCATTTTGAGCGACCGCCCCCTCCTGCGAAGGACCTCAATACCGAGAACATTCCCGGAGCATAAACCCGCAATATGGCATCGCGGGTCCACCGAGTGCCTGCCTCGGGTAGGAAGAACTTGCTCAGCACCGGCACTTTCTCACCCAATAACATAGCCGTCTTATCGATGAAATGACAGAGAAAAGGATCAATATATATGGATTTCTTATAGATACCAATATATTGTCCTGTGCAAAGGTAAAGTTTATTGAAGCCGATTAAAAATGGTACTACCTTCGTTCGATATTTTTCGTACCATTTAGTGAAACCGACTGACACTTCGGGCCAATCGGGCCGATGAAAATCATCGAGCGCTATTATCCCATGATCGGCGATGCATCCCTCCGCTATGCTCAGGTCGTTTACCACGATGTCGGTCGAGTGGCCACCGTCGATGCTAAAAAAGCGGATCGGTCCCGCCAAGGCAACGATCGCAGACGCCGACACGTCTGCGGAGGAGCTCTCGATAATTTTGATATTCTCTGTGTTTATTTTGAACTTTTTCAAGTTTTCTTCGAATATCGATCGGTCACCGCAACCCGATCGATCAATGTTGAGCGCTTGTTGTGAAAAAAGATCTATGCAAACCGCTTTCTCACTTTCTTCTAATGAGAAGCAAAGCATCATGAAGCTTTTACCGTGATGGACGCCGATCTCGGCCAGCGAACCTGATAAACCGACGTTGCCCTGAAGAAGTAATATGCATCGATATATTTCGGCATCGACACGCGCAAACCAGCCTTCAATCGTGTTTCTCCCTTTCCTCGCGTATTTTCGAATGGCGCGCTCGTCCATGTGTCCGTCATCTCCTTGCCGTGATGGGTGAGGTGCGAACGGTCCGGGTCTCGGAGGGCGACATGAGGGGCGCTGCTCGTATTTGGTCAACAAGATGTTAGCGCGTCTCGGAAGATTTCCAACCGAAGTTGAGATCCAGAGTTTGTTCCGGGTTTCCTCTTCCCTCGATCGCGTCGGTGCCGGCGGTTGCGCGAGCCCGCCTCCAGCGGTACCGTGCCGCGGCGAGACATGCCCGGACCCAGAATGATTTCAATCATCCTACCGACGTTCAACGAGGAAAAGGTCATCGAGTTCGACGCTTCGCACCCTCGCCTCGACCTTGACGCTGCCCCACGAAATCATCGTCTCTGACGGCCGCAGTTCCGACCTAACTGTTCAAATAGCAGCAAAATATGCTGCCGTTGTGGTCTTTTCGGGATCCGGCCGTCAGTCGATTGCGCAGGGGCGAAACGATGGTGCCAAGATTGCGCGTGGTGATTTTTTTGATTTTTCTAGATGCCGACTGTGTCATCCCAGAATCGGATCGGTTCTTTACCAAAGCGCTTTCGCAATTTGCGAGGAATCCGAACCTGGTCGCACTCACCGCCAATCTGCGCGTCTTCCCAGCGGCGGAAACTTTTCGGCGACAAGGTCGTACATGGCGCGGCCAATTTCGGCCTACAGCTAAAGAACAATCTGTGCAAACGCGGCGAATTGTTTGGCGAATTTCAGATGATCCAACGGGAGGCGTTCGCGCGGTTGGTCGGATTTCGCGAAGACCTCAGTACGATAGAGGACGCCGACATATTCCGTCGCCTGTCCAAAATCGGCAGAACGATGATCGACCCGCAGTTGACGGTATTGCATACTGGCCGTCGCGCGCATCAGGTCGGCTCGCCGCGCTTGATCGTCATGTGGCTTGCCAACTCTTTTTCGTCAGCGTCTACGGCCGATCATTCACCAGGGAATGGACGGCGATTTGCTGACTTCGGAGCCGAGCCTCGAGCATGACCTCGGCGTATCTCGGCATCATCGGTCGAACGGCCGACTTTACCCTGGTCGGGCTCCTCTTGATGCAGTTGGGATTGGCGTTTCGCGTATCGCAGACTGTGCTGCTCCACCTCTACCATCGCCGTGCGGGGCTCGAGCGAGAACGGATCGCACTCACCCGACCGCTGCCTCCTGACGAGGAACTTCCTGCCGTCCTCGTTCAGATTCCGACCTTCAACGAAGGGCGACTGGTGCGGCGCGTCCTCGATGCGGTCGTGTCGTTGGATTGGCCGCGCGATCGACTGCAAATCCAGGTGCTTGATGACAGCAGCGACGGGAGCGCTGAAATAGCCCGGGCGACGGTGGCGGAATTCCGTCTTCGTGGCCACAATGTCAGCCTGATACAACGCGCGAACCGCGCCGGCTTCAAAGCTGGAGCGCTGCGGGGCGGACTTGCCTGTTCCCGCCAGCCGTTTGTCGCGGTTTTCGATGCCGACTATGTCCCATCCCCCGATTTTCTGCGCCTCTGTCTTCGGCCGTTGCTCGATGATCCCCGTCTTGCCTTTGTTCAATCCCGCTGCGGCTTCTTGAATGCCGCGGAAAACCGGGTGACGCGTTCGCAGCGGGTCATTCTCGAAAGCCATTTTGCGGTGGAGCAGCCGACACGATGCTGGGCGGGTCAATTCCTCCCGTTCAACGGTACCGGCGGCGTCTGGCGCCGAGCGGCGATCGAGGCCGCGGGTGGGTGGCAAGGCGATACGTTGACCGAGGATCTCGACCTCAGCTACCGCGCCCAGATGAGGGGGTGGCGTGCCCTGTATCTGGTTTCCGTCGCCGTACCAGGAGAATTGCCGGCAAACCTAGCCAGCTGGGGGATGCAACAATGCCGCTGGAACAAAGGTTTTGCCCAAACGTCGCGAAAGCTTCTGCCGTCAATCTGGCGCAGCCGCCTGCCGTGGAGAAGGAAACTCGACGCGGCGCTGCATCTTGGTGGCTGCGCTTTCGGTCCGTTGCTGTTCGCTACGGGAATATTATGGTCGATCGACCTCCTGCTTGGCACATTCACTTATCCCTTGGTTCTCCCGCTCGCCGCGCTCGACCTGCTGCAAGGGTTGGTCGGAGCCTTCGCGATGGCGTTCCTCAGCAGCGATTTGCTGCAGCGGACCGAGGTCGGTTGTCGGACGCGGAGCTTCCTGGAGACCTGCCGACTGACGTTCTACACGATCCTGATGCACCACTACGCTGCGGCGCTCACAGCGCGCGGCGTATTCGACGGCATACGCGGCCGCGCGTCGGCCTTCGTGCGAACACCCAAAACCGGGTAACTTGACTCGTAGGTCAAGCCGCGAATTCCTGTCGACATCGTCGATCCAGGCGGCCAAGGTCGCGGCGTCGGTAACATCGAGGCAGGCGTCGGTCACCGAGGCACCAAGGTCGCGGCAGCGAGCAGCCACCGCGGCGAGCCGAGCAGCGTCTCGGCCACAGAGCGCCAGGGCGGTTGTTGGCGCAGCGCAGGCCGAGCGAGCGCCGCGCCTATACTATTGCTCGCGCCGGTGATCAGAATTGAGTGGGGCTCCTTCACAGAGATATGTGTACCGCTAGGCGTAGTACCTGAGGAGAGAATTGGTGCCAAACCTCCAAATCGCTCTTATTAAATGGTTCACTCTGCCAAATGCATCACGACTCATCACCATTAACAACGTATTTCTGTTGGCCATCATATCTTCGACGGCAACGATGGCGTATTCGGTATCCGAAATGCGAGAAATGTTCGCAGACGGCTCTAACTATTTGGTACATATTCTTGTTTCTGAAGATTTTTATCTCTTGGAACCCGCGCGAAAGCTGGTTCAGCTGCTCCAGCAGTCGTTCCTCATCCTCGGGATCCGAGTCGGCGTCACGGACCTGCCGACGCTAGCACGACTGTTCACTCTGGGTGCCTTGGGTTGGCCCATCATCCTGACCGCTAGCTGCTGGTGGATTCTTCCTCGTGAGGAGAAGGGATGGATCGTCGGTCCTCTGATCAATCTGGTCGCCCTATTGCCGATGACCAGCCTCGCTGCCATCGGCGAGGGAATGATCGCATCCTGTTTGCTATGGATAACCTTTTTTCTGGTATTATTTCGGACGAACAGCTTCTGGGGAACATTTTTTGCTGTTTGTTTTACTGCGCTGGGAGCAGCAACCCACGAATTGGCGGCTGTATTCTTCGTTGGGATTGCCGTCATCGCCCTCGCACGTATGCGTGGTGGCTCCGCCGTCCACTTACTGACGCAATTCGCAATATTTGGCGCGGCTATATGGTCGGTCTGTTATCTGACGTCAGTCATTCTGCACCCTCGTGCACCCACAAATCTTGTGGATTTCCTGATTGGTTTTATTGCTTTGGCATTCGTCGAAAGGAATGGGGTAAACATCACGGCGTTTTCCACGATTGCCGCGTGCGTCAGCGTTTTACGGGTCGTCTTCACAGAAGGTAATGGAGAAGAAATCCGATCTATTGTGATGAGTTTTATGAGCTTCTGCGTCGTCGCTGCAATGTTATTCCTGTTCGTCCCGGAATGGACAATTACTCCTGTCTCTCAATTCGAGGGGCGTGGCTGGCCCGTGCTCGGCACTACGTTGCTTTCGTTCGGATTGTGGGCGGCTTGGAGAAGCGATGTGAAACCGGAATTCCTGCTTTCAAAATCGGCTCTCCTGGTTTTGTGTGGATTGCTGCTCACTCAGAGCGTAGCGCAAATCATGATGACCCGGCAGTGGGCCACGACGGCCGGCGCCGTGACACGCGTCATCGCGCGATCGAAAGGGCTGGTTCCGTGGCGGACAGCGCTGGAAACCGCAGACGTGCTCAACCCCATTCTGTGGAAAGAGATGACTTGGTATTCGGAAATTTGCGCCATGTCGCTCCTGCTCGCGCCTGAAGGCCGCGTTCACGCCCTGATCGATGCGCCTGCTAACGAAAGGTGGAAACCGTTTCGGCTCGACCGTCCTGCGAGCCTGCCGAAATCGAGGTTCTGGGACGCCACCCGCTTCACGACGGAAGTCGAAAGTCGAGACCTCGATCGATAACGAATAAAAACTCGGCCGCCCCCGATCGTCACGTGACTCGTCAGCTCTTTTTGGGAACGCCGCCGATAACCGAGGGACGGGAAGAGATCGTCGATTTCCGACCCGAGCCACCGCTGATGATCGGTGGATGGCCTGCTTGGACTCAATGTTGCTCGGGGCTAGCTCCCTTCGCGTGGTAGAATCGCACTTGCGCGCGGCATGGTCAGGCGACGATCCGGCTCGACCGCTGTGTCGGGCTCCCGCAGACGCCCGGAAACAGCGAATACCCCACATCGCTTCCCGCCAAGAGCAGCCACCCCGCGAGCATCGGCACCACAGGCAGCAAATAGAGAAGCGGCATGAATTCGCTGTCACGTACCGCGATCGAGACGATCGGATCGGGCAGGAAATTTGTCGCCAGCGCCGAAGCCACCGCGATGGCAAACAGCGTCTTCAGCCGCGTGTTTCGCTCTCGCCTCGGGACCAACAAACCCAGCACGAGCACAACGTTGCCGACGCAGAGCAGCGGGTTGATGATGCGGCGGTTCCCCTCGGCCTGCCATCGCGCCGAGGCCCGCACGTCTTTCCTGACTTCGCTCGGCGGATTGAGCAGCCGTGTAATGGATTCTTCATAAAAACCGCGCGGGCGCGCCGGCGGCGTGCCCCTTCCCAGCGGCAGCGAGAGGGTGCCGAATCCAACCTCCGTGGTTCCGCCGGCGGTCCGGACACTGTAGGCTCCGGCTTCGAACCGCACCGACCAGTCTTCGTCGCTTCGGAGAAGGCGTCCGCGCCGCGCCCAAATTTCGGTGACGGAGTGTGAGTTCCGACTATCCAGCACGACGACGTTCTTTAGTGTTGTGCCGTCGCGGCCGCGTCCGACAAACCCAATCGATAAGCCGGGGGCGATTTCTTGCTGATACCCCGGCTGCAGCGCAAAGAGGCCCGGATTTGCAAGGGCCGTGGAATGAAGCTCCTCGAGGCTCCTCCAGCTCAGCGGCAGGAGGCACAGCGAATTAAAGCTGCAAAACGACGCGGCGAGCACCGCAGCGACAATCCCGGGACAAGCGATCTGACAAGAGCTGCGCCCGGCGCATCGTAAGGTCAAGATTTCAAAATTCTCAATCCATCGATGATATCGCCAGGCGACGGCAATCGAGACGATCTCGGGAGTTGCATGATAGAAGATGATAGGCATGAAGTAGAGCCAGATCAACAGGAGCCGATCGAGTGGAAGCGCCCCGGCGATCACAAGGTTGCAGAGCGCTTGCGATTTCTCGAGAAGCTGCTCGGCAACGATCACTGACATGATCGCGGCGGTTGTCGCGGCCAGCCGGCCGAGCATATGGCGATATATTGTAATCAGGAGCACCCCCCGGTTGGTCCTCTGGACGCGGTTGGACTCCTGGCTCGGTCCTCCCGGCCAGACACGAGGATCGACGCACGGCGCGGCTGCTCTCTCGCCAATAATGTATCCTAACGGCGCGCGGCGCGCCATTTTTGAGGCGATGCAGGGAGCTTCCGGTTGTCGAACCGATTCGATTGCAGGATCAGGCCGGTCCTACAGCGCATTTCCGCCGACGGGGTCGCCGGGCCGCGGACGGGGGAGCAGCAACGGGGTAACAACGCATGGCCATTGGCCCCTTCCCTATCGTCCAATTCCTCCGGGGCAGACGCAGGGCGCGGCGCAACAAGTGGACATTGGCGCCGCTGAGCATCGGATGGCGCTACCGCGAATTGATCTTGGCGGTGCTGCGTCGGGAGCTGGCAGACCGGTTCAGCGGGTCCGCCTTTGGCTGGACATGGGCCGTCATCGGGCCGCTGATTACGCTGGCGATCTACACTGCGACCTTTACCAAAGCAATGCGGTTGCCGCTGGCGTCGGCGCACGCCAGCACGTCGAGCTATGCCCTCTCTACTTTTGTCGGCCTTATCGTCTTCGGCCTGTTCGCCGAACTTTGCTGCCGTGCTCCGTTGCTGATGCACGAACACGCGTGGTTCCTGAAAACGTCGATTTTTCCAAGCGAGACCCTGGCCTGGACCGCGGTGCTACGCGCGCTGAGCTATGCCGGCATCAGTTTTGCCGTCCTGATCGTCTTCCGACTCGCGCTCTATGGAATACCGCCGCTCTCCGTCCTGCTGCTGCCGTTCGTCCTGGCGCCGGTCGTCCTGTTGCTGCTCGGGATCGTGTGGTTCCTGGCGGCAATCGGGGCCTTCACCCGCGACATCTCTTATTTGATGATTACCTTCGTTCCCTTGGCGATGTTTGCGACGCCGGTGTTCTATCGGGTGACGGACCTGCCCGGTGATCTGCGGGTGCTCGCCTACTTCAACCCGCTCGGAACGGCGATCGAGATGGCTCGTGCCGCAGCCCTCGGCGGCGACTTCCCCCCCGCCTGGGCCTGTTGCGGATTTCTTATCGTGTCGCTCGGGGCTTGTTGCGGCGGTTATGCCGTCTTCGAGCGATACAAGGGCATCCTGATCGATGTCATCTGAAATAGCGATCGAATGCCGCGGCCTGGGCAAAGCCTATCAGCTCTATGCGCGCCGGACCGACCAAGTAAAACAAATGTTATTTGGCAGCATCCATCGGTTTTACGTGGAATATTGGGTGCTGCGCGATATCGACCTGCAGATACGACGGGGCGAAGCGGTCGGGATCATCGGACGGAACGGTGCCGGCAAGACTACCCTCTTGCGGCTGCTGTGCGGGATCTCGCGGCCGACTTGTGGAGATTTGAAAGTGGCGGGACGGATCGCGCCGATCTTGGCGCTTGGCGCCGCCTTCGATTGGGAGATGACGGGCCGCCAAAACGTGATGATCGGCGGCGCGGTGCTCGGACTGCGCCGATCGGAGCTTCTGCGCCGTCTGCCGTCGATCGCCGAATTTGCCGCGATCGGGCCGTTTCTCGATCAACCGGTGCGGCTCTATTCCACCGGAATGCGCTCACGGCTGGCCTTCGCGATCTGCGCTCATGCCGAAGCCGATATACTGATCGTCGATGAAGCGCTGGCGGTCGGGGATGCCGCTTTCCGACGAAAATGCTTCGCCTTCATCGAATTGTTCCGGTGCCGCGGGACGCTGATCATGGTTACGCACGATATGGAGCAGATCAGAAGCTTGTGTGACCGGGTGATTTGGGTGGATGACGGTGGCATCCGCGCCGGCGGCGGAGTGGCAGAGGTTCTCGGTCTTTATGACGATGCAACCGAAGCCGAGGAGGACGACAGCATCCGCCTTCGCCTAGATGCCGAGGCCCGCGCCCATCTATCGCATGACACCGCGAACCGACGGCGCGGAAAGTGGCGGCGATGATGCGGCCACTTTTCTAGTCGGAACCCGTCTTCGCACGGCCGGTGGCTCGCTCGATCGCAGCGTCGACCGGCTTGACGCAGGCCCGCCCACGTCAGCGCGCCGATTTGACACCGAACGCGGTGCCGGTTGGCATGTCATGCCCTTCGGCGAGCCAAGCGGGATCGCCGAGACGGACCTTGCCTCCGCCGTCGACAACATCGGCGAAGACGAGGCCGCGGTCACCGACCAGCAGCGGCCCATGCCCCGCTTGGGGTTGACAGCCCCAGCCCGATATTCCGCTCGGCGCCGACTAACGTTTTCGACACACGGTGCCACGTCAAATACGCCTGCCAAAATTTCGACGCAGACCCTAAATGGGCATGCGGCCGCTACCTTTGTGCCGTCCCGTGTCGTCTTATCCGTCGCCGAGCGCATGTCGCCGATGACCGCTTGCTTGTCGGTCGATTGTGCAAAATTCGCCAACCTTCGGTAGCGTCGACCGGCAGACCGGCACACAATACGATCGAGAGAGGGCGCTCGATCTTCGAGGATCGGCCTGGCTCACAGCGAAACGGAATGGAACCCCTTCGACGGGGACAAGCGGCAAGGCCCCCAAGGACCAAGGCCCCCAAGGACCCGGAGGTGGGTGGGAGGTGGGTGGGGGGGGCCCTGATCATCGCGTCGCCCGCGGCTGGGCCACGCCGCCGTCAGGCGCTAGGTGCTGAGTGCGATCAAGAACGGGGTGCTGTGTATGGCCGACGTCGGGATCAGTTTGACCCGGGGTTGAGATCCAGCATCAGCCGCAAATTCTGCACCGCGTTCCCTGACGCCCCTTTGCCGAGGTTGTCGAGACGGGCGACGAGCACGGCGTGGCGGCGCCTCTCGTTCGCATAGACGTATAGCTCGAGTGCGTCTGTGTCGTTGAGGGCCTCCGGCTCGAGCTTGCCGTCGTTGCCGCCGACCGCGACCTTTACATGCTCCGAACCCTCGTAAAAGGCGCGCAAGGCCTGCCGCAGATCGGCGCCGGCGGGCCTCGCCGGCAGGTCGTCGAGGTAAAGCGGCACCGAGACAAGCATGCCCTGGCGGAAATGGCCGACCGAGGGGGCGAAGATCGGCCGCCGCGACAGCCCGGCGAAGCGTTCGATCTCCGGCACGTGCTTGTGTTCGAGGGCGAGCCCGTACAGCTCGAAGGCCGGCCCGCCGGCACCGTCATGCGCCTTGATCAGCGATCTGCCGCCGCCGGAATAGCCGCTGACCGCGTTGATCGTGATCGGGTGGTCGGGCGGGATGAGGCCGGTTTTGATCAGCGGGCGCAAGAGGCCGATCGCGCCGATCGGGTAGCAGCCGGGATTGGCGACTTTGTCCGACGCCGCGATCTGCCCAGGCTGGTCGGGCGCCATTTCCGAAAAGCCGTATGTCCATTCGGCCGCGGTCCGGTGGGCGGTGCTGGCGTCGAGCAATTTCGGCGCGTCGGCGCCCAGCGCCCCGGCCAGCGCCGCCGCCTCTCGCGCCGCATCATCCGGCAGGCACAGCACGACGAGGTCGCACGCCGCCATCATGTCGCGCCGCGCCGACGGGTCCTTGCGCCGCTCCGCGGGCAGGCTGCGCAGCGCAATCCCGGGCAGCATTTCGAGTCGGTTGCGGATGCCGAGACCCGTCGTGCCGGCTTCGCCGTCGATGAAGACCCTTGGTTGATTGCTCGCCATCGGCGTGCCCCCGCAACGACAGGAAGGCGCTTACTATCCCAACCGGCAGAATCCGCAAAATGGTTTGGATACCCCTGCCCCGATTTGGTGGGCTATCGTACGCATGCAAAATCGTCGAGGAGCGTCGAGATGGATGAAACGAGCGTGCGGCTGAAATGTCTGGCCGGCGTCAAGGTGCTCGACCTGACGCAATTCGAGGCCGGCCCCACCTCGACCGAGGCGCTCGCCTGGCTCGGCGCCGAAGTCGTCAAGGTCGAGAACCCGAAAGGCGGCGAGCCCGGCCGCACCGCCTTTGTCGGGCCGGAGGGCAGTCCGGACTCGTATTATTTCTTCGAGTTCAACGCCAACAAGAAATCAGTCACGGTCGACCTCAAATCCGAACGCGGACTCGCCCTCGTCAAGGACATGGCGCGCCGTGCCGATGTCATGGTCGAGAACATGGCGCCCGGCACGATCGAACGCATCGGCCTCGGCTATGACGCGATCCGCGCCCTCAACCCCGGCATCATCTATTGCCAGGTCAAAGGGTTCGGCGAGGGCAGCCCGTACGAACGAAACCTCGCCTTCGACATGATCGCGCAGGCCTGCGGCGGCACGATGAGCATCACCGGCGAGCCCGACGGGCCGCCCTGCAAGCCCGGCCCGTCATTGGGCGATACCGGCACCGGCATGCTGATGGCGATCAGCATCCTCGGCGCTCTGTACGAGCGCAAGACGACCGGCCAAGGCCGCCGGCTGCAGGTGGCGATGCAGGACGCGATGCTGCACTACATCCGCATCGCCTTTCAGCAGCAGGCGGTGACCGGCAAGGCCGCGGGTCGCGCCGGATCGCGTAGCGTCACCGGCTCGCCGCCGCCCGCCGGCCTCTTCCCTTGCGCGCCGGGCGGACCGAATGATTGGGTCTATGTGTTCGCCCGCCAGCGCGATCACTGGCACAATCTTCTGAAGGCGATCGGCCATCCGGAGCTGATCGCCGATCCGCGCTACGAGACGATCGAGGCGCGCCGCCAGCGCCGCGACGAGGTCGATACCCTCGTCGCGGACTTCACCCGCCGACACGACAAGCACGAGGCGATGCGGCTGATCGGGGCCGCTGGCGTGCCGGCAGGCGCCGTGCTCGACACGATGGAGTTGATGAACGAGCCGAGCTTCGCGCAGCGCGGCATCCTGCAGGTGATGCAGCATTCGACAGGGCCGTTCAAGATGCCGAGCTGGCCGGTGCGCTTCGATGGGGCGCCGCCCAAGCTCGAACCGGCGCCGCTCCTCGGCCAGCACGCCGAAGAGGTCTTCGGCGAATGGCTCGGCATGAGCGCCGGCGATGTCGAAGCCTTGCGCCGGGAAGGCACGATCTGACGAGTTGTCGCCCTCGCCCGCCTCGCTACGTTCGGCCCCCTCTCGCCACTGCGGGAGGGTGGGGGACCGGCACGCGAAGCGCCGGGCGGGTACGAGGGCGCAACAAGAAAACGGGTCATCAAAGAGAGGAGAGACCAAGATGGCGGAACTGAGCGGTAACGAGATCCTCGCCCGATGCCTGAAGGCGCAAGGCGTCAAGGACATCTTCTTCATCATGGGCGGACCGATGCTCGACGCCGAGTCGTTATGCATCAGGGAGGGCATTCGGCTCATCGACACCCGGCACGAACAGGGTGCCGCTTATATGGCGCAGGCCTATTCGCGGGTGACGCAGGGGCCGGGCGTGTGCATGGCGGCGAGCGGGCCTGCCACGCTCAATTTCAGCACCGGCCTTGCCAATGCGCTGATCGATTGCTGCCCGGTCGTGGCACTCGGCGGGTCGAGCCCGATCGGCCAGTTCGGCCGCCAGGTCTTCCAAGAGATCGACCAGGTCAAGGCGCTCGAAGGCTGCGTCAAATACGCCGACCGCGTGCATAACCTGAAGCGCCTGCCGCAGCAGATCAATTTCGCGTTCCAGAAGGCGCTGAACGGCAAGCCCGGCCCAGTCTACCTCGATTTTCCCGGCGACGTGCTCTACACGACGGTCGAGGAGGCGCAGGTCGATTGGAGCTATATGGGCCGGCCGATCATCAAGGCGCGGCCCTATGCCGAACCAAAGGCATTGAACGCGTTGGTCGACGCGATCGGCAAGGCGCGCCAGCCGGTCATCGTCTCGGGCAGCGGCGTTTTATGGTCGCAGGCCTGGGACGAGATGCAGGCGTTCGTCGAGAAGGCCGGAATCCCGTTCTACACGACGCCGCAGGGACGCGGCGTCGTCCCCGACGACCACCCCTACTCCTACCCGACGATGCGCAACGACGCGTTCCGCGAGGCCGACCTGATCATCATCCTCGGCACGCGCACCAACTATGTCATCGGCCACGCCTCGCCGCCGCGCTTCAGCGCCGACGCGAAGCTGGCGCGCATCGAGATCGACCCCGAGGAACTGGGCCTCTCGGCGCGCAATATCGACATTCCGGTCGTCGGCGACTGCAAATCGGTATTGCAGCAATTGTGCGAGGCGATGGATGCGCCCACCGCCGACCGCTACCAGCCCTGGCGGCAGAAACTGGCCGAAGGCGGAGCACGAAAGCGCATCCGTGCCGGCGGCAACTATCCGACCGACGGCGACATCCATCCGCTGCGGCTCTGCGAAGAAATCAAGAACTTCATGCAGCGCGAGGCGATCCTCTCGGTCGATGGGCAGGAGATCCTCAATTACGGCCGGCAGTCGATCCCGACCTTTGTCCCCGGCCACCGGCTCAACTCAGGACCGTTCGGCACGATGGGTGTCGGGTTGCCGTTTGCGGTGGGCGCCAAGGCAGCCAAGCCCAATGCGCAGGTCATCTGCCTGCACGGCGACGGCTCCTTCGGGCAGAACGCGATGGAGCTCGACACCGCGGTCCGGCACAAATTGCCGCTGTTGTGCGTGATCAGCCTGAACGGCGGCTGGACCGCCGACCCAGAGGGCAACAAGCCCGGCCGCTATCTCGGCTACACGCGCTACGACAAGATGGCCGAGGCCTTGGGCTGCTACGCCGAATATGTCGAAGAGCCCGAGGAGATCCGCCCCGCCCTGCTGCGTGCGTGGAAGAAGGTCGAGGAGGGCATGGTCGGCTTCGTCAACGTCAAGACCGACTACCGCGCCCGTGCGACAACCGTGCGCTTTTCCAGCCGCGAGACCTGAGCAGTCCGGGCGTTACCGAAGGGGCGCCCACGGGTGCCCCTTTCTGGTCATGCATCGGCATGCCTACACGACTGATGTCGGCCGCAATTCGCCTTCCCTTGTGCACGTGCCCCGCGCCATGTTGGTTAACTAGACCAACCAATGGGCCGCTCGCATGAGCCAACAAGTCAACCTCTACGAAGCGAAGACCCAGCTCTCCAAGCTCGTCGACCGGGCCGCAGGCGGCGAGGAAATCGTCATCGCCAAATTCGGCAAGCCGATGGCGAAGCTGGTGGCTTATCGCCCGGTCAAGACGCGCCGCGAAGGCGAGAACCTTCTCGGCATCACCTTCATCGCTGAGGATTTCGACGACCCCTTGCCCGATATCGAAGAAGCCTTCGAGGGCAAGGCGTGAGGCTCCTGATCGACACGCATGTCTTCCTCTGGTGGGACCCGCAGCCCGAGAGCATTTCCCCATCACTGGCTGCTTCGCTGAGAGACGAGGGAAACGAGATTCTCGTCAGCGCAGCGACGGTTTGGGAGATTTCGATCAAACGGGCGGCCGGCAAGCTCGGCTTTCGTGCGCAGATATGTGACGCGGTCGCGGCACACGGCTTCATTTTGCTGCCGGTCACCGGCGAGCACGCGGAACATGCCGGCGGGTTGCCGCGCCATCCTGGCGACCCGTTCGACCGGATGCTGGTTGCGCAGGCGACGCTGGAGCGCATGCTGCTCGGCACGCAGGACCCTAAGATGGCGCCATACGGCATCGCCATGCTTGGTCTGCCTTCCGACCTGTAGCCCTGGGCGAAGGCGTCGTTTCCGGCGGCGCCGCTTCCGGCTATGCTCGCCGATAGCTCCAATAAAGGGAGGGTGGGAACGATGGCGCGCGGCGGCGATCTTGCATCGAACCGGCCGATCACCGAGCGGATCCTCGCGATCCGCGATCGCTGGCACACCACGCGGCATCCGTTTTTCCTGGCCTTCGGCGAAGGCAAATTGCCGCTCGAGGCGCTGGGCCGCTATCAGGCGCTGCATTTCCATTTCGTCTCGCGGGCCTTGGCGAGCTTTGGCCTCCTCTATGCGCGCGGCTATCAGTTCGAGGAGGTGCGCAAGATGATCGCCGAGAACATTGCTGAGGAGGAAGGTCTGAAGGCGATCCCGGAGCCGGGTCACGAGCCGCACGACCACAACGAGTTGATCTTGCGCTTTTGCCGTGCCGCCGGCATTTCCGAAGACGAAGTGCGGAACACGAAAATGCCGCCTGCCTGGTGGGCGCGCTCGCTCTATATGTACCATACGATCGCGACCGAGCCGGTTGGCGTGATCCTGGCGATGCAGACGACGCAGGAGGGGCAGATGCCCGGCCTGATCAGCGAGGTCCTGCTGCCCGCCTTCGAAAAGTATTACGGCTTCACGCGCCATTCGCGCGAAATCGAGTTCTTCACCGAGCACGACGCGGCCGACGTCGAACACAGCCGACGCCAGATCGAATTGTGTGGCCGGCATCTCGGCACGCCGGAACTCGAGGCGCGGGCCGAGCAGGTGGCGGAGGAGATCTGCGAATTGCGCTGGGCCTCGATCACCGAGCTCTATCGCTCGCAAGTGCTCGGCGAGAAAGAGATCCTGCCGCCCGGTGTCGGCTGAGCGCTCGATCGGCAAGATGAGCAGGCCGAGCGATCTCTACGACCGGGATTTCGTGCTGTGGACCGAGGCGCAGGCCGCAGCCCTGCGCAGCGCCAAGGATTCGAACCTGCCGCTCGACTGGGAAAACCTCGCCGAGGAAATCGAAGGCTTGGGCAAGTCGGACCACCGCGAGCTCGCTTCGCAAATTACACGGATTCTCCGGCATCTGCTGGAGCTCGCGATCTCGCCCGCTGCCGGGCCGCGCGTCGGCTGGCAGGAATCGGTCGACGACGCCCGCACCGAAATTGAAATGGTGCTCGACGACAGCCCCAGCCTGCGTCGAGAAGTCGACGCATTGATCCGGCGGCAGAGCCCAGTCGCAGCAAGACGCGCCGCCGCGGATCTCGAACGGCATGGCGAGCCGGCAGACGCGGTTTGGGCGCGGCTCGAACGAGGCGGGTTCACGATCGAGCAGGTCCTCGGCGACTGGTTTCCCGACTCGCCCGGCTGAGCCGGCGGGTCAGCCGCCGCCGCTATTGTCGACTTTTGCGGCGCGCCCGTGGATGTGAACCTGACGGCCGCCGGCTTCCTCGAGGATGCGGGTGGCGGCGAGTTCGTGATCGGGGTCGTCGCAGCGGACCCACAACAGCGCCGCCCCGGCCTCCAATGCCTTCTGGAAATCGTCGCGGTGCCGCGGCGCGGTGTAGTCGTCGAACAATTCCTTCAAGGCAGCGCCGCCGAGACCGGCCCCGACCAGCGCCGCCAGCGCGACGGCGATCGGCCCGCCCGACAGCATGACGATGCCGGCCACAGTCAGCGGTCCGAGATACTTGATCTCGCCGCTGAGCCCGGCCGGCAACAACCCTCCGGCGCCGTCCTCCGGTTCGCCGGCGGTAGCGAGCGGGTCGTGCGAGGCCAGAACCGACAGGTCGCTCGTCGCGAACCCGGCGGCAAACAGCTTCGACACTGCGTCATGAAAATGACGGCGATCGGGAAACGAGGCCACTGCCTCGCGAATGACCGGAAATGACGCTGGGGCCTCGGTCATGCCGATCCTCTCTGGCTGCGCCGCTCACCCCTATGCTAGCGGAAACTCCCGAGCCCGTCGAACCCTCGCCCACCACCGAGTTGCGGCTCCGCCTACGCCCGCGCTGCCTGGTTGACCCCGTCAATATTGCACTGCATCATGCCCGGCAATAAGCGGATGTCTGACGGGAATCCACCGTTTGTTGCGCCGCGAAAAACCGCGGGCTCGACGAGGGGAGCGTCAAGGGGGCAGTTTTTCGGTTTCTGCGGCGACCCGCCGAACGCGCCGGGCAGCACAGCGGGAAGGATCTTTCATGGCCAGCACCAGCTCTTTGCCTGACGGCGTCAACCTTCGCGGGGCGATGCAGCCCGGCTTCGAGAAAGTGCTGACGGCCGACGCGCTCGCCTTTGCCGCTGGATTCGAGCGCAAATTCGGCGCGGAGCGGCGGCGGCTGCTCGCCCGCCGGGCCGAGACCCAGAGCCGGCTCGATGCCGGGTGGAAGCCGGATTTTCTGCCCGAAACCAGAGCGATCCGCGACGCCGATTGGCGCGTGGCGCCGATCCCGCGCGACCTCGAGGACCGTCGCACCGAGATCACCGGTCCGACCGACCGCAAGATGGTCATCAACGCTCTCAATTGCGGGGCCAGCGTCTACATGGCCGATTTCGAGGATGCGAATGCGCCTTCCTGGGAGAATATGATCGAAGGCCAAATGAACCTGTACGACGCGGTGCGCCGGACGATCGCCTTCGACGACCCGGAAACCGGCCGGCACTACTCGCTGAACGACAAGACGGCGGTCCTGTTCGTGCGCCCGCGCGGCTGGCATCTGCCGGAAAAGCATGTTCTCGTCGACGGCGCGCCAATGTCGGGCGCGCTGCTCGATTTTGCGCTGTTCTTTTTCCATAATGCGAAGGAGCTGCTGGCGCGCGGCACCGGCCCCTATTTTTATCTGCCGAAAATCGAAAATCATCACGAAGCGCGGCTGTGGAACGACGTTTTCCTCGATGCGCAGGCGAGCCTCGGTCTGCCAAAGGGCACGGTGCGCGCCACCGTGCTGATCGAAACGATCCTCGCCGCCTTCGAGATGGACGAGATCCTGCACGAGCTGCGGGACCATTCGGCCGGGCTCAATTGCGGCCGCTGGGACTACATTTACAGCTTCATCAAGAAATTTGCCGAAGATCCCGCCTGCGTCCTGCCGGACCGCGGCGAGGTCGCGATGACCACACATTTCCTGCGCAGCTACAGCCTGTTGTTGATCAAGACTTGCCATCGCCGCGGCATCCACGCGATGGGCGGCATGGCGGCGCAGATCCCGATCCGCGACGACGCGCAGGCGAACGAGGCGGCGATGGCAAAGGTGCGCGCCGACAAACTGCGCGAGGCGGGCGACGGCCACGACGGCACCTGGGTGGCGCATCCCGGGCTGGTCGGCGTCGCCAAGGAGATCTTCGATCGCGAGATGCCGCAGCCGAACCAGATCGCGCGCCAGCGGCAGGATGTGCATGTTACCGGCAGCGATCTCTTGGCGGTGCCCGAAGGCAACATCACCGAGGGCGGGCTGCGCCAGAACCTCAATGTCGGGATCGGCTATATCGAAGCCTGGCTGCGCGGTATCGGCTGCGTGCCGCTCTATCACCTGATGGAGGATGCCGCCACCGCCGAGATCAGCCGCGCCCAGATCTGGCAGTGGATCCGCCATGCCGCAAAACTGGGCGACGGCCGAAAGGTCGATGCCCCGCTATGCCGCAGCATGCTCGACGAGGAGCTGCACAAGCTGCACGTCGCGGTCGGCGACGAAGCTTATCAGAGCGGCCGCTACGAGGATGCGGCGCGGCTCTTTCGCGAGCTGATCGAGGCGTCGAGCTTCGTCGAATTCTTGACCTTGCCGGCTTATGAGCTGATCACCGCCGATCTCGGCTAAGAGGCTGCGAAAGAATTGGCCTTAGGCACAGGCATCCTGCTGCAGCATGATCGTGCGTGCTTCGAGATGCGCCTGACGGCGCTCCTCAGCATTCGGTAACATTTTGATAATATTAAGAAAACTCCTCATCCTGAGGAAGCCGCGAAGCGGCTGTCTCGAAGGACGCAGTACGCCCATCCTAGGAATTTAGTCACTCCGTCGGAGCACAGATCCAAGCGGCTGCCGATCCGGGTGTCGCCGGGGGCGGTGCGGCCCAGGCTTCTGCCGAAACCTCACTCGGCTCACCACAATTGACCCAAACTCACCCAGGCTCACTCGAACCTCTGGGTGACGCATTCTAACTACGCTTGTGCTGCCCGGCAGCCGGTCCAATCCGTGTCAACTGGCTGGGCGCAGTGGGACATGGCGAGGATTTCGTCTGCCTCCTTGAGGCGGCGCTACGGCGCATCGGCCGCTGACCACGGAACGCGCGCTCGACATAGGGATTCGCCGGCGACGCTCGGGAGACAAGAGAATGCCGATCAGAGCTTGTTGAAGCGAGCGAAGATGCGTCAAACCCCACGTAGCCCTGGAGAATGCTGTGATGAGCAAAAAATGAACTCGAGCCAAACACAAATTCAATTGCCCAATTCCGTCAAGTGGACCCGCAGGGAAGCTTCTCGAGGAAAAGTCTGGAAACGCAGTGCTCGCCAACGGCCTCGACAGCACTGGAATCACTATTACTCACTTCTGAAGCGGTATCCCGGCTATATGAGCGCTCCTCACTCTATGTAACAGATCGCCTTTGTATTGTCGTTTCGGGCATCTGGTGAGGAAACAAGGGCAACGATTTTGACCCGGGGAATTGTGTGCCAACTCCACCCGGCAGCTTTATTCGTGGGGTTGCGGGCACACCGCACTATGACGGCGTCATTGCAAGTGGCGCAGAACCTGCCGTGATCGCGGTCTGCGGAATGGCACCAGTAGACGTGAAACTTGTCGACCCACTACAGCCGGGATGGCGTCGAGTCTGAGCCCTCCATGTGCGGCCGATTTGCTGCTGGATCGTCTCAATTCGAGAGACCACTGTCGCTCGTATGCCGAGGAAATGACAATGACACTGCTTACGCTAGTTAAAGCTCAGGCTATCTGATGGCTGCCATTCCATACGCGCGCGAGAAATCGTTCGCACCGATGACGGTTATCATATTGGAGGCCCGAGGAGTGCTCAAGGTATTTGCCGCGGAAGATGGTACGCCGTTGCGGCGAGCGTACATCTCAATTGGCAAGGCGTACGGCGCGTTGGCAATGGGTGCAGGATCGCGTTCGTTGGAAATGGGTGCTGAGAAGCAGCCATATTTCATTGCCGCCGCTACGCACGCGCGCGCGCTGACCACCCGCAATCAATAAATCGTAACTGTGAGGTTTGTCATGAGCAAGACGAGTAGCCGATGTATTGGTCGAGACGCTGCAGGCAGCCGGTGTGAAGAGGTGCTATGGGATCGTTGGGGATACCCTCAATCGTATCGCCCACGCCATCGATCGCAGCGAGATCGATTGGGTCCATATGCGGCATGAGGAAGCGGGGGCTTTCGCGGCGGGCGCCGAAGCCCAGCTCACCGGCCGCCTGACGGCCTGCGCAGGCTCGTGCGGCCCCGGCAGTCTCCACTTCATCAACGGGCTTTACGAGGCCCATCGCAACCGCGCCCCCGTCATCCTGATCGCGACCCAGATCGTGCGACAGGATCTGGGCTTCGAATCGATCCAGGAGGTCGACTTCGTCGACGTCTACAGGGGCTGCAGCGTCTTCTGCGAGATGATTCTCACGCCCGAGCAGGCCCGCCGCAAGACCGTCGCGGCCTGCCAGGCAGCACTGACGAGGCGGGGCGTCGCCGTGCTCGTGGTGCCGGTGGACGTCTCGAATGCCGCGGCACACGATGAGCTGCCCTACGCCGTTCACGTGCCGCACCCGCTCATTCGCCCGAGCGACGCCGAACTCGACGCGATTGCGGCCATTCTCAATAAGAGTGAAGCGATCACCGTTTACGCTGGCGCCGGTTGCGAAGGTGCCCATGACGAGGTGGTCGCGACCGCGGCGCGCCTCAAGGCGCCGATGGCGCACACGTCGCGCGGCAAGGACTTCGTCGAATACGACAATCCCTACAATGTCGGCATGACCGGCATGATCGGCGGTGCCGCCGGCTATCATGCGATTCTGGACTGCGACGTACTGCTATTGCTCGGCGCGAATTTCGCTTGGACCCAATTCTATCCGGACAAAGCGACGATCATTCAGATCGACAGCGATCCCACGCATCTTGGGAGACGAACTCCCGTCGCGATCGGAGCAGTCGGCGACGTCAAGACAACGCTGGCGGCGCTCCTGCCGCGCCTTCATCAACATGAAGAAAACGAGTTTTTGACGGCACATGTGGAGCGTCACCGGAAGGACGTGGAAACAGCGAAGGCCGAAACCGTCTCGGGTCCGGAAGCCATGATTTCCGGTACCTACCTCACCCAGATCATCAACAAGCATGCCGCCGATGACGCGCTTTTTGCGGCCGATGACGGTACGCCTTTGGTCTGGATGCTTCGCCACATCGACACCAACGGCAAGCGTCGAACCTTCGGGAGCCTGCTCCATGGCACGATGGCGGACGGCATGCCATCGGCACTCGGACTGCAAAAGTGCCAGCCAGGCCGACAGGTGATCTGTCTCGCCGGCGATGGCGGGTTTTCCATGCTTCTCGGTGATCTCTTGACGACGGTTCAGGAGAATCTGCCCATCAAGATCGCCGTCTACGACAATGGCAAGCTCGGCTTCATCGATATCGAGAACAAGGCAGCCGGCATGGAGCCGGTCTTCACGGACTTGAAGAACCCCGACTTCGGAGACGTTGCGAGGGCGATGGGCATTTGGGGGCAACAGGTCTCAAAGGCTGGCGACCTCGAGGACGCCGTCCAGACTTGGCTGGCGCAGCCTGGCCCAGCGGTACTGGATGTTAAGGTGAAGCCGATGCAGCTGGTGACGCCACCCTCGCCTTTTGTTGCGCCGGAGGCCGTCGTCGGGATGGCGGTGTATAGCGCCAAGGCCATGCTGCACGGCAAAGGCCACGACGTCTGGGAAATGATCGTCGAGAACATCCCCTAGCAACGCCGAGAGTACCGGCCGCGAGCATTTCAGGCTGTTTCGCAGAGGCTCGCCGCGTGAAGACACAGGAGGTCAACGTGCCACAGTTATCAGCCGATGTTCCGGCGTCAGTCAAGGCTGCGGTAGAGGCGGAGGCCATGCGAACCGGCCGCAGTCGGTCGTTTGTCGTCACCGCGGCGCTCGCTCGGTATCTTGAAAAGCCGATCCATACCGTCTTTCAGGTGTCGACCTCGGGCGCCCTCGTCGCCGGCGTCTACGATCGCGAGGTGAGTGTTCAGACTGTCCTTGAACACGGAGATTTCGGCCTCGGCACATTTGCCGACCTGGACGGCGAGATGGTCGTCCTCGACGGTCGCGCCTATCAGGTTCAGGGGAGCGGGCGCGTTACCGAGGCTTCTCTCGACGCCGGCGCTCCGTTCGCCGTCGTGACCTGGTTCAAGCCGGACGCGAATGTTTCAGTCGCTTCGGTGTCCAGTGTCAAGGACCTCGAGACGCGCTGCGACGAATTCCGTCGTTCCGGAAACATTTTCTATGCATTGCGGCTCGATGGGCAGTTCAGTCGGGTGCGGACGCGGGCCGTCAATCCGCCTCGGCCGGGAGCCCGGTTGGTAGAGGCCGCCAAAGCGCAAAGTGAGTTTGCCTTCGCGGACATCGCCGGCACCCTCGTCGGCCTGTGGTCGCCGGGATTCGCCAGTGCCTTCAGCGTCGCCGGCTACCACTTCCACTTTCTTTCGAGTGACCGCCGGCATGGCGGTCACCTGCTCGACCTGCAGGCTGACACCCTCAAGCTGAAGCTGGAGGCACTGACGAGCTTTCACTTGGCGCTTCCGGAATCGGAAGCCTACCTGCGGGCCGACCTCAGCAAAAGCACAGCTGCGGAATTGGCCTACGCGGAACAAGCCCACTAGTGCGTCGCTTCCGAAATTTCGGGTTTATCGCCGCGCAGGTTGGCAATTTGCTTTCTTGTCGTCCCGGCGGAGGCCGGGACCCATGGCAGCAATGGATACCGGCCTTCGCCGGCATGACTAAGAAGGGGTTATTCACGGCCTCCCCTTCACAATCGCTTCGCTCTGATATTCCCAGGAACTTAGAAACGCAGCACTAGGAGATCGCCGTGTTCGACAATTCGCAGAAGCCGGAACAGACCGGCGCGAAACTCGTAGTCCGTGCGCTCGAGGCGCAAGGCGTCACCCATGTCTTCGGTGTCCCAGGTGCCAAAATCGACGCCGTATTCGACGCCTTGGTCGATTCGAAGATCAAGACGGTCGTCTGCCGCCATGAGCAGAACGCGGCATTCATCGCCGGCGGTATCGGCCGGATGACCGGCAAGGCGGGGGTCGCGATCGCGACCTCGGGCCCTGGGGTTTCCAACCTGACGACCGGGCTGGCGACTGCCAACTCCGAAGGCGATCCGGTGGTCGCCCTCGGCGGCGCTGTCGCGACGGACGAAGCCTTGAAGCAGATCCATCAGACAATGGACGCCGTCTCGATCTTGAAGCCGGTCACCAAGTACAGTGTGACCGTCGGCGCTCCACACCAGGTGAGTGAGGTGATGGCGAATGCCTTCCGAGCCGCCGAGAGCGGCCGGCCGGGCGCTGCCTATGTCAATCTGCCGAAAGACGTCATGGCGGCCGCATGCGCGTACGATCCGTTGCCGCTGCCGGCTTTCGCCGGTCCCGGCCCCGCCGACGGCCGGGCGATCAGGGAGGCGGCTCGCCTCATCAATGCCGCGAACAATCCGGTGGTTCTGCTTGGGATGCTCGCAAGTCGACCCGCCTACACGGCAGCGCTTCAATCATTCCTGACCAAGAGCAACCTAGCGGTCGTCGGGACGTTTCCGGCAGCCGGAGCGGTTGGTGCGCCATCGTTCGACAACTTTGGCGGCCGGGTCGGCCAATTGGCCAATCAGCTGGCAGATCGTCTGCTCGACGCCGCCGATCTGGTCATCACCGTCGGCTACGACCCGGTCGAATACGTGCCCGCCGAATGGAATGCAAACGCCAGGCGTAAGATCATCCATATCGATGTCCTCGCCGCCGATCTGGACAACTGCTACCAGCCTTATGTCGAACTGGCCGGCGACGTCGCACAAACTCTGGGCAAATTGACGCCGCAGATCAGCCGCTCGACGAAATCGGCGCTATTGGCAAGCGTGCTCGAGGCCATTGCCTCCGAGCGCAATCGCCTGGCCCAAGAGGCAGCGTGTCTGAGCGGAACGCCCATCCACCCATTGCGCCTGGTCCACGAGTTGAGGCAGTTCCTCGGTTCGGACGTCACGGTGTGCCTCGACATGGGGTCGCTCCACCTGTGGATTGCCCGGCACCTCTACAGCGTGCGACCGCGCCAGGTATTGATCACGAATGGTCAGCAGACCCTCGGTGTGGCGCTGCCGTGGGCGATTGCGGGCACCCTCGTCCGGCCCTCGGAAAAAATCATGTCGATCTCCGGCGACGGCGGTTTTCTGTACTCTGCCATGGAGTTGGAGACTGCCGTCCGGCTCAAGGCCAACCTCGTGCACATGGTTTGGATCGACGGCACCTACGACATGGTGGCGACGCAGGAGAAGCTGAAATACGGCCGAACCTCGGGCATCGAGTTCGGCCCGATCGACTACATCAAGTATGCAGAGGCATTTGGCGCGACGGGGCTGATGATCGACACGCCCGACAATGTCGTATCAGTCATGAAGAAGGCTTTTACTGTGGCAGGTCCGGTTATCGTCGAGGTTCACGTCGACTACAGGGATAACCATCGGCTGTTTGAGATGATCAAAGGGGACAGCATCCACTGGTATAGCGTTTCCTAATTACCGCATCTATGGCTCACGCATTGGTCTCTGTCTCGTAGTGCATCAAAAGATACGGGATACTGGTTCAGGGTGTCGATCGACGATGTGATTTGGCTTTCTTTCTTCGTCTTCCCGGCGAAGGCCGGGACCCATGTTAGAAATGGGCACCGGCCTTCGCCGGTGTGACAAGATTTTTAGGTGCGGTATTTGCAAAACGCGGTACTAGCTTTGGCGCGAGTTCGTTTAACTCGGCAGGCGGCGATGGGCGATATTGCATCGCCCGCAGGTAAAAGGGAAGCGTTCCCGCAGCGGCCGCCAGGAAGCAGGTGTGGCGATGCGTGTCACTCCACGTTAATTGTTGATCGGCTGCTGCAGTCGAGCACGCATCTTCACACGGGGCGGATCGAAGGGGCCCTTGCTGGCTGCGGGTCCACGGTTGCGCGCCTGGGGTGGACAGCTGGCCGGTTTGGTCGTCGAGGGCGCCGCTCATCTTCACGAGGGCTTGGCGGCCTAAAGCAGGTGAGAGGTCCTTCACAACCATTGCATTAACCTTTCCCGAGGATTACTACCTCCGCGCCGATAGACCGGCCATCGGATCTTTGTTCGAGATCGTCGACCTTTCGTGACCACCCTCCGCCGTGTAGGCTGGCGCGCTCCGGCGAGCTGTCGGTTGCCGATGCGTGCGAACCCGTCGGATGGAGCGAGGTTCAAGTGACCGATCTCGTCGCGTCCGAACGCGCGATCTCGTTCGGCCCCTTCCGCCTGGTTCCGACGCAGCGACTTCTGCTCGAAGACGATAACCCTGTGCGTGTGGGCAGCCGCGCGCTTGATATTTTGACCGCTCTGGTGGAGCGTCCCGGGGAGCTGGTCGGGAAAGACGAGCTGATGGCCCGCGTGTGGCGGGGCACCTTTGTCGAGGAGGGGAATCTCAAATTCCAGGTCGGCGCCTTGCGGCGGGCGCTCGGCGATGGACGCGGCGGCAGGCGGTATATCGCGACGTCTGCGGGCCAGGGTTATCGCTTTGTCGCTCCGGTCAGTGTCGCACAGGCGCCTGCAGCCGCAGCACTGCCGGCCGCGCCGACGAGACAAAATCATAATTTGCCGCGGCAACTCACCCGGTTGATCGGAAGGGCCGATGCCGTAGCGCGGATCGTGGCGCGGCTAGAACGGCACCGGATGCTGAGCATTGTCGGGCCCGGCGGCATCGGCAAGACCTCGGTCGCCCTCGCCGTGGCCGAGGCCTCGGTCAACGCCTATGAACATGGGGTCTGGCTGATCGATCTGGCGCCGCTCGGCGACGCGCGGCTGGTCCCTAGCGCCGTCGCGCAGGTGCTCGGCTTCGAGATCCGCTCCGATGATCCCGTTCCGGGCCTGGTCGGCGCGCTCAGGGATCGCCGGCTGCTGCTGGTGCTCGACAATTGCGAACACGTCATCGATACGGCCGCCACCCTCGCCACAGCCATCCTCAAGGGCGCGGCAGGGATCCATATTTTGGCAACAAGCCGCGAAGCGCTGCGGGTCGAAGGTGAGCATGCGCAGCGGTTGCCGCCGCTGTCGAGCGGCTTTTCATCGGACCATCCTGGCGCGGCCGAAGCGCTTGCGCTTCCCGCGGTAGAGCTGTTTGTCGAGCGTGCGGCGGAGCGTCTGGGGGAATTTGAACTCACCGACGAGAACGCTCCGCTCGTTGCCGAGATTTGCCGGAAGCTCGATGGCATACCCCTAGCGATCGAATTGGCCGCGGCCCGGGTCGAGAGCTTTGGGGTGCGGGGGCTCGCGACACATCTCGACGACCGTCGCTTGCTGACCAGCGGCCGCCGGTCGGGTTCGCCGAGGCATCGGACGCTGAGAGCGGCCCTCGACTGGAGCTACGAGGTGCTCTCCGAACCCGAGCGTGCCGTACTGCGCCGCTTGGGGATCTTTATGGGCGGCTTCACGCTCGATGCAGCCTGCGCCGTCGCCGCCGACCCTGGCCTTCTCAAGGGCGACGTCATCCACGCCATCGCAGAATTGGTAGAGAAATCGCTGACCGCTGTGGAAGCGGCGGAAACCGAGCCGCGCCTGCGGCTGCTCGAAACCACCCGCGCCTACGCGCTCGAGAAACTCGGCGAGAGCGGCGAGTGGGAAGCGGTCGCGCGCCGCCACGCCGAGTTTTACCGAGACCTGTTCGAAAGGCCGAAACCGATCCAGGCGCGGCCCGCAGCTGAATGGCTGATCGATTACGCGCAGGAAATCGATAGCTCACGCGCATCGCTGGACTGGGCCTTCTCGTCGAACGGTGATCCGAGAGTGGGGGTCGCGCTGACCACCACCGCGGTCCCCTTGTCGATGCGTCTATCGCTGCTTGAGGAGTGCCGCCGTCGCGCCAAGCAGGTGCTTGGCGCTCTGGGACCGGAGGGATCTGCGACCCGCGCAACGAAATGAAACTGTCCGCCGCGCTGGGCGCATCAGCGTCCGAGGCGCCCGAAATGGGCGCGGCGTTCAGCGAAGGCGCTGGAGATTGCGGAGAACCTTGGCGACGTCAGTTCTGAGCTGCGCGCCCTCCAAGGCCTCCAATTCTATCACGCCGCCAACCGTCGATACCGGGCGGCTCTGCCATTTGCGCAAAAGTTCCATGATCTCGCAATGCGTGGATCAGACCCGAGCGTTCGGCTGGCCGGCGAGTGCATGATAGGCTCCATCAAACATACTCTCGGCGACCAGATCAGTGCGCAGCTCCATCTGGAGCAAGTGCTGGCTCACTATGCTGACAGCAATCACGCCGGTAAAGCCATTCGCCTCCAGGATTTCTTTCGCTTTCGGGATTGAAGTGCAAATGTCAGCGCGTGTGTTCCTTGCGCGCGTGTTGTGGTTACAAGGGTTATCGGACCAGGCGTTACGCGCTGCTGAAACGAGCCTTGGAGAAGCGACCGGTCACGATTACTCGGTGTGCTACGCTCTCACCTTCGCGGCATGCCCGATCGCGCTTTGGGTAGGGAACCTTGCCGCTGCAGCGCATTATGCAGGGATGCTACTCGGTCATTCGAGAAGGCACGGTTCTCCTCTCTGGGCCGCGTCGGGTTCCAGGTTTCACAAAATTGTCGCCCTCAAGTGCGGCGTCCTCGAAACAAAATCGCGGCTACCGCACAGCGGCCCGACGAGATCGCCAAGACCCACTGAAGCTCAATTCTTGACCGGCCTGAGCGAGTTAGCGGAGGCGTTGTCGCATACCGGGCGGATCGCTGAGGGACATGTGCTGCTCGAAGCAGAGCTCGATAGTTCTGAGACAAGTTGGCTCACCCCGGAGTTGTTGCGCCTCAAGGGTGAACTTTTGTTGTTGCAGGGCGCTCCTTCAGCCACGCAAACGCCGGAGCTATTTCCGACAGGCACTGGACGAAGCGCGCCGGCAAGGGGCATTGTCTTGGGAGTTCGCGCTGCGACGAGCCTCGCCCGCCTATTGCGCGACCGGGACCGCATCAGTGATGCGCGCGATCTGCTGGCGCCGATTTATGAGCGGTTCACCAAGAATTCGGCACCGCCGATCTGCAAGCGGCAAGGCGGCTTATCGACGCGCTGTCGTAAATCGTCGGATCTTTGTTCGAGGGTCGTCGACCTTTCGTGACCGCCCGCCGCCGTGTAGGCTCACTCGCTCCGGTGACTGTCGGATGCCGACGCGTCCGAAATCCGTCGGATGGAGCGAGGTTCAAGTGGCCGATCTCGTCGCGTCCGAACGCGCGATCTCGTTCGGCCCCTTCCGCCTGGTTCCGACGCAGCGACTTCTGCTCGAAGACGATAACCCTGTGCGTGTGGGCAGCCGTGCGCTTGATATTTTGACCGCTCTGGTGGAGCGCCCCGGGGAGCTGGTCGGCAAAGACGAGCTGATGGCCCGCGTGTGGCGGGGCACCTTTGTCGAGGAGGGTAACCTCAAGTTCCAAGTTGGGGCATTGAGGCGGGCGCTCAGCGATGGACGCGCCGGCAGGCGGTACATCGCGACGTCTGCGGGCCAGGGTTATCGCTTTGTCGCTCCGGTCAGTGTCGCACAGGCGCCTGCAGCCGCAGCACTGCCGGCCGCGCCGACGAGACCAAATCATAATCTGCCGCAGCAACTCACCCGGTTGATCGGCCGCGCCGATGCCGTAGGCCGGATCGCGGCGCGGCTGCAGCGGCACCGGATGCTGAGCATTGTCGGGCCCGGCGGCATCGGCAAGACCTCGGTCGCCCTCGCCGTGGCCGAGGCCTCGGTCAACACCTATGAACATGGGGTCTGGTTCGTTGAATTGGCGCCGCTCGCCGACGCGCGGCTGGTCCCCGGTGCCGTCGCGCAGGTGCTCGGTTTCGAGATTCGATCCGATGATCCCGTTCCGGGCCTGGTCGGCGCGCTCAGGGATCGCCGGCTGCTGCTGGTGCTCGACAACTGCGAGCACGTCATCGAGACCGCCGCCACCCTCGCCGCGGCCATCCTCAAGGGTGCGGCAGGGGTCCACATCCTGGCGACGAGCCGCGAAGCGCTGCGGGTCGAAGGTGAGCATGTGCAGCGGTTGCCGCCGCTGCCGAGCGGCTTTTCATCAGACCATCCTGGCGCGGCTGAAGCGCTTGCGTTTCCCGCGGTAGAGCTGTTTGTCGAGCGCGCGGCGGAGTGCCTGGGAGAATTTGAACTGACCGACGAGAACGCCCCGCTCGTTGCCGAGATTTGCCGGAAACTCGATGGCATACCGCTGGCGATCGAATTGGCGGCGGCCCGGGTCGAGACCTTCGGGGTGCGGGGGCTCGCGACACATCTCGACGATCGTCGCTTGCTGACCAGCGGCCGCAGATCGGGTTCGCCGAGGCATCGGACGCTGAGAGCGGCCCTCGACTGGAGCTACGACGTGCTCTCCGAACCCGAGCGTGCCGTACTGCGCCGCTTGGGGATCTTTATGGGCGGCTTCACGCTCGATGCAGCCTGCGCCGTCGCCACCGACCCTGGCCTTCTCAAGGGCGACGTCATTAACGCCATCGCAGAATTGGTAGAAAAATCACTCGCCGTCGTGGAAACGACGGAAACCGAGCCGCGCTTGCGGCTGCTCGAAACCACCCGCGCCTACGCGATCGAGAAACTTGGCGAGAGCGGCGAGCGCGACCGGGTCGCGCGCCGCCACGCAGAGTACTATCGCGACCTTTTCGAGCGCGCAGGAGGCGAGGCGCCGAAGAGACGGATAAGCGAATGGCTGGCCCATCACGCCCGGGAAATCGACAACGCTTCGAGCGGCGCTCGATTGGGCGTTTTCTTCCCGTGGAGACAGGGCTATCGGTGTCGAGTTGACCGCCGCTTATGCGCCGGTCTGGTCACATCTGGCGCTCATGGCCGAGTGCCGCGACCGCTGCGAGCGTGCGCTGCTCCATATTGGGGAAGAGACGAAATCCAATGTGCGGCTGCGCATGCAACTTGAGATCGCCCTTGGCAGCGCCCGCCTCGTTATGATGGGACCTAGCGAGGAGACAAAATTCATCCTCGAAAATGCGCTTGAAGTCGCGGATGCTTCCGGCGATCTGCATGCGCAGGCTCGCGCCCTGGCGGCGCTTTCGGGCGTCTATGTCTTCCGGGGAGACTACGGCAAGGCGTCAGCTGCAGTAGAGCGCCTCAGGGACAGCGCTCAGCGGCTTGGTGACCGGGCTATTGTCGCCGTCGCCGATCGGCTAATAGGCAACACTCTGCTCACCACTGGCAAGCCAAGGGAAGCACAGCGCTACCTCGAGCGTGTACTGGAATATCCGGTCTTGCCGGAACGCGAACGACCTGTCTTTTGGAGCCACTCGGACGACCGCGCGCTGGCACGGGCAATGCTCGCGCGTGCGCTTTGGCTTCAGGGTTTCGCGGAGAAGGCAATCCGAGAGGCGCTGGGCGCCATCGACGAGCTGCATGGTACGGAACATCAGCTGTCGTTCTGCCGTGTACTCTATTATGGGATTTGCCGCATCGCGCCGATGACGGGGGATTTCGCTGCGGCTGATCGCGCAAATGCGCGTTTGATTGAGGTCGCGACAACCTTGAACGCGCCCTTCTTTAAGACTGTGGGGCATTTCCTCGAAGGCAAGCTGCTGATCGAACGCGGAGAGTTCGGGCGAGGCGCCGCGGTGCTGCGCGAGGCGTTCAGGACGTGCGGCGAGACGGGGTGGCGGGTTTCTTATCCAGAGTTTAGAGGAGCTCTCGCAATTGCGTTTGCCGGATTGGAGCATCTCGATGCGGCGCTAACTGCTGTGACCGAGGCGTTGGATAAGTCCGGAACGGGTGCGGACGGTCAACGGTGGTATGTTCCCGAGCTGCTTCGCATCAAGGGGGAAATATTGCTCCGGCGAGTGGTCGATCGATCCACTTCCATGGCCGAAGATTGCTTCAACGAAGCTAGCCAAATCGCTCGCCAGCAGGGATCGTTGTCTTGGGAGTTACGCGCTGCGACGAGCCTTGCCCGCCTGCTGCGAAATCAGGGTCGGCCCGCCGACGCGAAGGGAATCCTGCAGCCGGTTTATGACCGGTTTACCGAGGGGTTCGGCACTGCCGATTTAATTGCGGCGAAACGGCTTCTGGATGAACTGAGCGATGCCGGAGGCGAGTGAGCCGCAGGCGATAGCGGACGGCGAGCACGCCATCGCGTTTGGCCCATTCCGGCTCCTTGCAGCGCAGCGACTTCTGCTCGAAGACGATAACCCGGTGCGTCTTGGCAGCCGCGCGCTTGATATCTTGGCCGCTCTGGTGGAGCGCCCCGGGGAGCTGGTCGGGAAAGACGAGCTGATCACCCGCGTGTGGCGGGGTATCCTTGTCGAAGAGGGGAACCTCAAATTTCAGGTCGGCGCCTTGCGGCGGGCGCTGGGCGATGGGCGCGCCGGCAGGCGGTACATCACGACGTCGGCGGGCCAGGGTTATCGCTTTGTCGCCCCGGTCAGTGTCGCACAGGCGCCTGCAGCTGCAGCACTGCCGGCCGCGCCGACGACGCGAAACGATAATCTGCCGCAGCAACTCACGCGGTTGATCGGCCGCGCCGATGCCGCAAGCCGGATCGTGGCGCGGCTACATCGGCAACGGTTGCTGAGCATTGTCGGGCCCGGCGGCATCGGCAAAACCTCGGTCGCCCTCGCCGCGGCCGAGGCCTCGGTCAGCACCTATGAACATGGGGCCTGGTTCGTCGATTTGGCGCCGCTCGCCGACGCGCGGCTGGTCCCCAGTGCCGTCGCGCAGGTGCTCGGTTTCGACATTCGATCCGATGATCCGGTTCCGGGCCTGGTCGGTGCGCTCAAGGATCGCCGGCTGCTGCTGGTGCTCGACAATTGCGAGCACGTCATCGAAGCTGCCGCCACCCTCGCCACGGCCATCCTCAGGGGTGCGGCAGACGTCCACATCCTGGCAACAAGCCGCGAGCCGCTGCGGGTCGAAGGTGAACATGTGCAGCGGTTGCCGCCGCTGTCGAGCGGCTTTTCATCGGACCATCTTGGCGCGGCCGAAGCGCTGGCGTTTCCCGCGGTAGAGCTGTTTGTCGAGCGCGCGGCGGAGCGTCTGGGGGAATTTGAACTCACCGACGAGAACGCTCCGTTGGTCGCCGAAATCTGCCGGAAGCTCGATGGAATACCGCTGGCGATCGAATTGGCAGCGGCCCGGGTCGAGAGCTTTGGGGTGCGGGGGCTCGCGACACATCTCGACGACCGTTTTCGCTTCTTGACCAGCGGCCGCCGGTCGGGTCCGCCGAGGCATCGGACGCTGCGAGCAGCCCTCGACTGGAGCTACGAGATGCTTCCCGAGGCCGAGCGAGCCGTGCTGCGCCGCTTGGGGATCTTTGCGGGCGGCTTCACTCTCGATGCAGCCTGCGCAGTTGCCGCCGATCCTGGCCTTCTCAAGGGCGACGTCATCGACGCCGTCACGGAATTGGTAGAAAAATCGCTCGCCGTCGTGGAAGCGACCGAAACCGAGCCGCGCCTGCGGCTGCTCGAAACCACCCGCGCCTATTCGCTCGAAAGGCTGGGCGAAAGCGACGAGCGGCAAGCGGTTGCGCACCGCCACGCCGAGTACTACGAAAATCTTTTCGCGCGCGCCGAAGCGGAATGGGAGACCCGGTCGTCGCCGGAGTGGCTGGCCGATTACGTCCCGGAGATCGACAATTTGCGCACGGCGCTCCACTGGGCATTTTTGCCAAGCGGAGAGGCCTCGATTGCGGTGGCGCTGACCGCTGCCGCGGTCCCGCTTTGGTTGCAATTGTCAATGGTCGAGGAGTGCCGCAGCTGGGTCGAGCAGGCGCTCGCCAGTCTGGCACCCGCGGAGCCAACCGATGCCCGCGGTGAGATGAAGCTGCAAGCAGCGCTCAGCGCATCGCTGCTATTTACCAAAGGTGCAACCCCCGAGGCTGGGCAGGCCTGTACCACGGCTCTCCGCCTCGCCGAATCGCTCGGCGACACCGAGTACCAGCTGCGGGCGCTGTGGGAGCTTTGGGTTCATCGCAATAATACTGGCGAGTACGCCGCCGCCCTCGCCGTTGCCGAAAGATTTTACACCCTCTCGCTGGAGGACCTGGCCGACCTGCCCACCGCGGATCGGATGATCGGGACGTCGTATCATTACCGGGGCGATCAAACGAATGCTTGGCGTCATATCGAGCGTATGCTGAGCCCCGATGTCGATGCGCAACGGCAGTCGCGGTTCATCCGGTTCTGGTTCGATCAGAAGGTCGCAGGCCGCGTCGTGCTGGCGCGGATTCTCTGGCTCCGAGGGCTCGCCGACCAGGCGTGGCGCACCCTGGAGCGCGCCGTCGGCGATGCGGAGGCGCTCGCCGACCCGGCCACCCTGTGTTACGTCTTGTCCCACGGCAGCTGCCTGGTCGCGCTATGGGTGGGAAATCTAGCCGCGGCGGGACGTTACGCGGAAATGTTGCTGGATCATTCGAGAACGCACGGCTTTGGGCCCTGGGGTGATTTCGCCTCTCGTATCAAAGGAATTGTACTCGTCAAGACCCGCGATCTCGAAACGGGCTCACCACTGCTGCGCGTGGGCCTCGACGATATCACCGATCCCAACTCCGGCCTCTGGTACCTGACCGGCCTTACTGAGATGGCAGAAGCCCTGGTCCAGGCCGGGCGGACTGCCGACGGGCTGGCAACGGTCGAGGCAGGCATCGATCGGTCTCAAGGAGGCTGGCTCGCGCCCGAGCTACTGCGTCTCAAGGGCGAGCTTCTTCTATTGCAGGGCGCTCCCGGGACCACGGAAGCGGCGCAGTATCTCTTCCGGCAGGCGCTCGATCGGGCGCACCAGCAAGGCGCCTTGTCCTGGGAGCTGCGCGCCGCGACGAGCCTTGCCCGCCTGCTGCGCGACCGGGACCGCATCGCTGAGGCGCGCGATCTGCTGGCACCGATTTATGAGCGGTTCACCGAAGGATTTGGCACCGCCGATCTGCAAGCCGCAAGGCGCCTTCTCGACGCGTTGTCGTAAATTATCGGATCTCTCTGTTCGAGGGTCGTCGACTTTTCGTGAGCGCCCTCCGCCGTGTAAGCTCACTCACTCTGGCGAGCTGTCGGATGCCGCCGCGTGCGAACCCGTCGGATGGAGCGAGGTTCAAGTGACCGATCTCGTCGCGTCCGAACGCCCGATCTCGTTCGGCCCCTTCCGCCTTGGTGGGCTGATCTTGTCGCGATAATGAGCCTCTGAGGCACTTCAGTGCGGCGGCGCGGCCGGCACCTGCAGGCCAGCGGCACCCTGCGGGCGGGCGCGGCCTAAACCGGGATGCTCCGGCAGCTTGGTCAGCGTGCGCGGCGCCACGTCCTTCGCCGGATCAAACACGCAGCCGACCCGGTTGCCCAACGCGGCCGGCGAAGCGCCGTCGCCGGTGGACACGGCGACGGCGCTCTCGACCGACATGCCAGGGCGCGCGAGCGCGGCATTGACGTCGCGCCGATTAAACCGGATGCGCACGGTGAAACGTCGCACAATCTTTGTAAAATTCCCAGTGGCGTTGTCCGGCGGGATCAACGCAAACTCCGCCCCGGCGGCTGGCAGGACTGCTTCGACATAGCCGCAAATCGGCCGACGCGGATAGGTATCGATGTCGATGCGGACCGGACGGCCGATTTTCATGCGGCCGATCTGGGTTTCGCGGTAATTGGCCTCGACCCAAAGATTTTTGATCGGAACGATCGAGAGCATCGGCGCGCCCGCGGCGACGTATTCGCCGACGCGCACCTTGCGGTTGGCGACGATGCCGTCGATCGGCGCCCAGACTGCGGTATCGGCGAGCGCAAACTTGGCCGAGAGCAGAGCCGCTTCGGCGGAGTCGACCCGCGCCTTGGCGACGCCTACATTCGCGTCGATCACGACGAGCTGCTGGTTCTCGTAAGCCAGGTTGGCGGTCGCCTGATCCACCGCCGAATGGGCCTTCACCCCTGCCGCCTGGGCGTCGTCGAGCGCCGCCTCGGTCCCGAATCTGTCCTTGTACAGAGCCGATGCGCGCATCAGGATGCTGTCGGAATTCTTCGCCTGAGCCTCCGCGGAACGCAGAGCTGCTTCCGCTACGGCGACCTTGGATTTTCCCAGCTCCCGGCTGGCGACTACTGCGGTCAAATCGGCCTTGGCCTGATTGAGCGCCGCTTCAGCCTTTTCGACCGCCATGCGGAAATCGCGCGCGTCGATTCGCACCACGGTCGCGGCCGCCCTGACCGGCATCCCGTCATCAGCCAGCACTTCCACCGCGTAGCCGCTGACGCGCGAGCTGACATCGGTGATTTCGCCCCGAACATAGGCGTCGTTGGTGGTTTGCACTGTGCGTGAACGGTCGTACCAATTCCAAATGAAAAAGGCGGCCGGAACCATTACGACGATGAGCCCCAGCACCACCGCGATGCGTTTCAATCCGGCCATCATGGCGGGTTCCCCGAATTTATCATGGCTGGCGCGCCTGCGGTTGGGGTGGTAGTGCGAGCGCTTTTTGGATACAACTGCGGCAGCATCAATACCAGCAGCGCCGACACACCCAGCACCGCTGCGATAATCACGAATGCATCCGCAAAGGCCAACACGTAGGCCTGATTGGACAGGGTCGCCGACAACGATGCCCACGCCTGCTTGGTCGCGATCGTCGCATTGCCATTCGTCGCTAGGAACCCTTCAACCATCTCGTGAAGGCGCTCGGCGACGGCGGAATTGGCATTGTTGACGCTATCGACCAATTGGGCGGAATGGAAATCCTCGCGATACCTGATCAGCGCGGCGACCATCCCAGTCCCGAAGGTTTGTCCGATGATGCGGCTGAGGTTGAACAGCGCCGCCGCGGTGGGCCCTTGCTCCGGCTTCACATCGCGCGTCGCGTAGAACACCGTCGGCACCAGGAACAGGCCTTCGCCGAGCCCGACCAAAATCATCGCCAGGCGAAAGTCGTTCGCCTGCCATTGCGGGGTCAGCCAGGTCGCAACAAAGGCTCCGGCCGCGAAAAGACCCAGCCCAACCGACAAAGGCTGACGCGCATCGCCGCGCGACGCCCAGAGCCAAGCGAGCGGAAAGCTGACGCATTGGGCCCAGAAGGTCCAGATATTGGCCTCGGCGATCTCCGGCATCCGGAAGGCCTGCAGGCGCATCAGCGTCTGCGGTACGACGTACGCGGTCATGACTAGACCGAACCGGTAGAAAGTCGCGAGGGCGATCGCCCAGCCAAAGGTCGGGCTCGCCATCAGACCGAGATCCAACAGCGGCCGCCGCTTCAGTAGCAGGAGCGCGAGTGCCAGCGGGATGGCGAGCGCGGCGGTAAATGCGGCATGGCGGATGATCGGATTGTCGAGCCAGAAGAACCGGTCGCCCTGTTTCACAAACAAGATGAAGGCCGCGAGCCCGACCGCAAGGATGGCGTAGCCGAGCCAATCGATCTCCGAAAGGCGCATTGCGCGCGGCGTCGGGCGCAGAAAACGCCAGGAAATTAGCAGAAATGTCAGGCCCCAGGTGATGTCGAAATTATAGAGACCCTGCCAGCCCCAACGCTCGGTGACAAAAGCGCCAGCCGAGGCGTTGAGCGCACTCGGCGCGGTCGAGGCGAAGGCGAAGAAGGCGAGCCCGATCGTACGCGCAAAACCGGGCGGCAGTGTCGCCATAACCGAGACGAACATCAGGACCGAGATCGTACCGCTGCAATAGCTTTGCATCGCGCGCAGCACGATCAGGCGGTCCTCGCCGGGCGCGAACAGGCTCAGGCATGCACAGGCCACGTAAAGCGCAGCGCTGTAGATGGCCACCCTGCGCAGCGACAAAGCGCGCACCAGGATCGCCGCGATCGGAATGCTGACGACCTCCGCCATCGTCGCTATGCACGCGATCCACGACGCGTCATCGGCCGAAACCGAAAAGCCACCGGCGACGTCGGCGATGTCGAGATCGACCAGTTGCGATGAGATTGTCGAACCGATTATCCCGACCGCCATCACGCCGATCGTCGTGATCGCGACCGGAAGCGGCGGATGGGCGGCTACGGTCTGCGCGGCGTTCGCGGCGGGGGCCCGGTCGCTCATTGCCGGTCCTTTAGCCACTGATGGTGAAGTCGAGGACGGACAGCAAGAGGAGCCCACCGACGATTGCCACGTGCTCCAGGCTGGTCGTCAGCTCGTGCCGGAACTCGGCTCCGCGGCGAAGCCAGAAGCGATGCCCGAGCAGAGTGGCGGCGACCGTAAACCCGGCCAGCAAAAGCGCGCCCAGCCAAGCGAAGAAACCGGTGCCTACCAGAAATCCGCCGACGAGCTGAGTAAAGACGGTGGCACCCGCGAAAGCCGCCGGCCACGGCAGTCCGTCGCTCCTGACCTCTTCGATGCTCGAACGCCAATGCCACAGCTTGTCGACGCCGCTATAGAGAAACACCGCCGCGAGACACAGCCGAGCGATCGGGAACGCATAAGCGATCATGACCTTTAGCTCCTCTTTGCCGCGATCAGGTGCCTGACGGCGGGGTCGCCTTTGGCATCTAAGCGGTGCACTACATCCTGCAGGATGCGATCGGCATTGGTGACGCGTTGATGCTGCCGCATGTGCTCGAGCCAGGAATCGACATGAAACGTCTCCACGAAGACGCCGTCTCTTGAGGCGTCTTCGTAGATGCCCCAGTCATAGGCGCCATCGCGCCGGCGCTCGCTCGCAAGCTTCGCCATCGCTGCGAAAAACGCCGCGCGCTCGTCCCCGGTGACGGCGTATTCGACGGTGACCAGCACCGGACCACGGTCGGGCTCAATGTCGTGTGACAGCAGCGAGCGGGCCAATGCATTGACGGCGCAAGATCGAGACCGGCGGCGGTCTGAAGCCTCCAGCGCCGAAGTAGCGGGACCGAGGCGACCAATGCGATAGCCGCGATAATGTGAACGGCCGGGAGCCCGATGCCTTGCGCCGCCTGTCCCCAGACGATGCTGCCGCCGGCCAAGCCCGCAAACTGCACCGTTGCGAACATCGCCATTCCCCGCCCCCGGACCCAGCCCGGCAGCGCAAACTGGGCCGATACGTTCAAGGTGGCGATCGCCGCAACCCAGGAAATTCCGGCGAACACGCAGGCGATCAAGGCGGTTGCCGGCTCGCGAGCGATGGCGAACAGGACGAGCGCTAGTGCTGTCCCGACTGTCGCTCCCGCCACGACCCGATCGGCACCCAGCCGTGCCACTGCCGGCAAGGCGAATGCGCCGCAGAAGGCACCGGCGCCGATCGCACCGAGGAGTATGCCGTAAATCTCGGGGCCGCCCGAGATTCGTGCGCGCACGAGCAGAGGCAGAAGCGCCCAATAGACGCTCGCGAGCGGGAAGAAGCCAGCAGACCGGATCAGCGTCGCGCGCAGACCCGGGTTATAGCGAGCGTAGCGCAAACCGCTGCGAATAGCGTTGACGAAGGGCTCGGCGGGTAGGGATTGTGCGATCGGCTCGGGAGGGCGCCACCAGATCAGCGCGCCGATGACGGCGAACGTGCTCAAGGCGTTGATCCAATAGGGCGAGGCCATGCCGAGTGCACCGATCCCCAGGCCGGCCAACGCTGGCCCAATGGCACGGCTGATATTGAAGCCCACACCGCTGAGAGCGACTGCAGAACGGAGCTCTTTCTTTGGTACCAGCTGCGGCACGATGGCCTGCCACGCCGGCATCGCCAGAACCGTAGCAATCCCCGACAGGAAAATAAAAGTCAGCAGCGAGTTCGGCGTCACCCAGTCCAGCCATACGAAGCCCGCGAACAGGGCGGCGATTACCACCGCCGCGACCTGCGCCACGATAAGAACGCGGCGGCGGTCGACGATATCGGCCAATGCTCCGGCAGGGAGGCTGAACAGGAACATGGGCAAGGTCGTTGCCGCCTGGACGAGGGCCACTTTGAATGGCTCCGGGCTGAGACCGGTCATCAGCCACCCTGCCGCCGCGGTCTGCATCCAGCTGCCGATGTTGGAGAGGACCGTCGCCGCCCAGAGCACAGCAAAGATTGCATGGCGGAACGGGCTCCACGCCGAACCCTCCACATCGGCTGCGGTAGAGAGCGATGTTTGCATCCGCATCGCCCGCCCCGTGATGCCTAGCAGGTCAAGCTAAAATGCGAAGCAGCTGCAGCCGAGCGCGCCCCAGAAGGATCTCAAATCGCTGATCGGCAGACGTGCCGACCGCGCGGCCGCGTGGTCGTGGCCGTGGATGCCGCAATGGTTCGCGCAGCCGCAGGCGGCGGCAAGCGAGCCTCGTGCCGCGGCCTCTTCGGATCCGTTGCGGGCGCCCCATGCGCCATAGCCGCCAAAGCGCCGAACCGGTGACCAGTCCGGCATCGCGGGCGGGGGCGCCGTCTCGTCGAGGGACGAGAATTCACCAGTGCCATAGACCACCTTGCCGCCGACGATGGTCAGCTGGGCAGCAATGTCGGCGATCTCATCTTCGGAACAGGCGAAGTAGTCGCGGTCGGGAACGACGAGGTCGGCGAATTGGCCGACCTCGATCCGGCCCTTTTTGCCTTCCTCATTCGAGAACCAAGTGACGTTTTCGGTCCACATCCTCAGTGCCGTCTCGCGGTCGAGGCGGTTGCGGGCCGGGTAAAGGCGCAGGCCACCCACTGTCTTGCCGGTGACGAGCCATGACAGCGAGACCCATGGATTGTAGGAGGCAACGCGGGTAGCGTCGGTGCCGGCCGAGACCGGGATTCCCGCCTCCAGCATCCGGGCAATTGGGGGCGTCGCCTCGGCCGCACCGATGCCGTAGCGCTCGACGAAATATTCGCCCTGGTAGGCCATGCGGTGCTGCACGGCGATGCCACCGCCGAGCGCCGCGATGCGGTCGATGGACCGGTCCGAAATCGTCTCGGCATGGTCAAAGAACCAGTGCAGGCCGGCGATCGGGATATCCTGGTTGACCCGCTCGAACGCGTCGAGCGCGCGCGAGATCGTCTCGTCATAGGTCGCGTGCAGCCGCCAGGGCCAATTATTGGCGGCAAGGATGCGCACCACCTCCTCGAGCTCCCCCTCCATCTCCGCCGGCATGTCGGGACGGGGCTGGCGGAAATCCTCGAAATCGGCAGCGGAGAAGACCAGCATCTCGCCGCCGCCGTTGTGGCGGAAATAATCCGTGCCTTGCTGATATTTCGATGTCTTCGCCCAGTTGAGGAAATCGTCCTTCTCGCCCTTTGGTTTCTGCGTGAACAGATTGTAGGCGATGCGGACTGTGAGCTGGCCTTCCCCGGCGAGCTTTTCGACAACCGCATAGTCTTCCGGGTAGTTCTGAAAGCCCCCACCGGCGTCGATCGCCCCGGTGACGCCTAGGCGGTTCAGCTCGCGCATGAAATGCCGCGTCGAGTTGACCTGATAGTCGAACGGTAATTTCGGACCACGGGCGAGCGTGGCGTAGAGAATACCGGCGTTCGGCTTTGCCAACAGCAAGCCGGTAGGGTTGCCTCTGCTGTCGCGAATGATTTCGCCGGCCGGCGGATCCGGCGTGTCTTTGGTGTAACCGACCGCTCGCAAGGCAGCTCCATTGAGCAGCGCACGATCGTACAGGTGCAACAAGAAAACCGGCGTATCCGGAGCAACCGCGTTCAACTCCTCGATGGTGGGCAGACGTTTCTCGTCGAACTGGTGCTCGGTGAAGCCGCCAACCACCCGCACCCATTGCGGCGGTGGTGTCACCGCCATTTGGCGCTTCAGCATCGCCATCGCGTCGGCCAGCGAGCGCACGCCGTCCCAGCGCAATTCCATGTTGAAGTTGAGCCCGCCGCGAATGATGTGCAGGTGATTGTCGGTCAGGCCGGGCAGCACGCGCCGGCCCTTGAGGTCGATAATCCGGGTCCGCTCGCCGGCGAGCGGCATCACCTCATGGTCGCGGCCGACTGTGGAGAATTTGCCGTCCGTGATCGCGACGGCAGTGGCGGTCGGATTGGCGCGGTCGAGTGTCGTGAACAGGCCGCGATGAAGGATAAGTTCGGGTGTCGTGTTTGAGCTGTTCATGATCGTGCGCCCTGTGGAATGGTTAGTGCGCGCGGCTTTGGTGCGAATTTGCAGCCCTGCTGTTCGCGCAGCAGCAGAGCTGCAGAACTGGCCGGCCAACGGATCAGCGTCTGGGCGCCGGACCGGCCTCCGAAGCGTGTTCGCCCAGTGACCATTTTGAGAACCGTACCTGCTGACCATAGGGCGAGTGCGCCCTCAGGATGTCCATAACGCCTTCGTAAGTCTCGGAGCGCGCCCAATCCTGCTGCAGCTCGAAGACATATTGCAGCGATGTGATGGGCACAGCGCCGGCTTGGACAAGCCGATCCATTGCACGCTGATGTGCTTCGGGCGAGACGTCGGCGCAGGCATCTGCCGGGACATAGACCTCGAAGCCTTGCTTCAGGAGTTCGAGCCCGGCAAACATCACGCAGGCCTCGGTCCACAACCCGGCGACGGCGATCTTCTTTCGACCGGTCGAATGGACGGCTTCGCGAAATTTTGCGTCGAGCCAGGCATTCATCGACGTGCGGTCGATGACGGTATGCTCTGGGAACAGGCTGGTGATCTCCGGCATGAAGGGTCCGGAAAACGTATCCTGCGCTACTGATGTGACGATCGTCGGGACGCCGAAGAGCTTGGCGGCCTTCGCCAGAACCTGGACATTGTTAAAGGTCACCAGACGATCGTGCGATTGCACGCCCTGGTACATCGCCGGCTGATAGTCGACGAGAGCAATCGCATGGTTCTCTGGGCTCAGCATTTCAAGCTTGGACATGGTCATCTCCGTGCTAACTGGCCCGTCCGGTCTAGGGCCTCGACCCACACCGGGTCGAGTGAGGAGGAGTGTATTTCGGTGAGTTGTCGTGAGGGGTGTTAAGCGTAGTCGGACCAGCCACCGGTCAGGAACGCCGCGAGCGGCATGTGCAGCCAGCGCACCAGAAACACCGGGCCGGCGATGATCGTTTTCCAGTCGCTCGGTATTATCTTGCCGTCGACGATCCGGTGGCCGACCGGGACCTGCATCCAGCTGTTGTTGGCGAGGATCCAGAACGACGAGAACAACGTTCCGAGCGATACCGTGCAGCAGGCGAGGAAATAGACGGGCGGCAACACCCGGTCGGGGCCCAGCAGCATCACGCCGAGAAAAGCCGCCTCGAGCAGAAACGCGGTGAAGGTCTCGTAGCCGAGGAGTGGCCCCTGGATCGCCCGGGTCTTTTCGGCCAGCACGCTCCAATTGGTCCCGAACTGGAACGCCATCACGATCCCCGACACCACCCCCATGCCGAATGACACCGCGAAGATTTTGAGCCAGAAGTCGAAGAGGCGCCGGTAGAGCGGATTGCCGGTCGCGAGCCGCATCCCTTCCATCGTCGCGAGCCATGCGGCGAGGCCGATCGTGCAGGCCGGGCAGATGATGTGGAGCGACACCGTGAAGCCGAACTGGATGCGCGACAGCAGCAGCGGATCGAGGGTCATGAGACGCTCCGGGCTACGGCGTCATTGGCCCCCGGAGGCGCTGGCGAGGCCCAGGACGACGATCTTGGCCCGCACGACCTTGACCGGCCAGATGGGGTTCGTGAGGCCAGCCGCCACGGCCACCCTCTGGGCTCCGTTCGCCGCGTAGGTGATCACGCCGCCGCCGATTGCGCCGCCAAGATTCAGGCTCCACAGCTTCTCGCCGGTGGCGGCGTCGAGCGCATAAAAGTTGCCGCCCACATCGCCAAAGAACACGACCCCACCGGCCGTTGGTGTGATCCCGCCGATGACCGGATAGTTGGACTTGACGCGCCATTTCCAGATGCCCGTGTCGGCGTCGACGGCGTAAACCCATCCGGCCCAATCGTTGTTTGCACGGCTGTACTTCCCGGCCATATTGAAGGGAATGAGGGCCGCGTCGCCAAACCATGGTTGGCCGTCACTCACCGACCGGAGCTGCTCCGGGTCTTGCGCCTCCACCGTGACACACCAATCGACCTCGCCGACAACGATCAGGTTCGTTTGCGGATCGTATCCGGGGCTGTTCCACTCGTCGCCGCCCCCGGCCCCCGGGCAGAAATGGACGTCCTTGCCCGGCGAGAAAGGTTCTTCGACATTCTCGATCCGGGTCACCGGCACGCGGTAGAGCCGGCTGTTGGCGGCGAGATCGAAGCCGTAGAGGTATCCGTCCTTTGGCGCCACCGCCATCAATCGCTTGCCGCCCGTCGTGCCGATCAGAACCGCCGGGCTCGAGGCGTCCCAGTCATGCCAATCGTCACGCAGGAGCTGGAAACGGCCGTGGTAGTTCCCGCTCTTGGCGTCGAGTACGATAATCGAGTCGGTGAACGAATCCCCTCCCTCGCGCGCGGTGAGTGCGTAATCGGGCGCTGCATTGCCGACCGGGACGTAGAGCAGTCCGGTTTTCGGGTCGAGGGTGTATGAGGTCCAGGCCCCGCCGCCGCTGATCGGCATGTCCGGCGCGTTCCCCCAACTCGAACTGTCAAGCGGGCTCGCCCCCAGGGGTCCGCGAACCACGTCGCCTTCGATTCTTGGCACGAGGAAGAATTCCCAGACGATCTTGCCGGTCTTGGCGTCGAGCGCAAACATGTGCCCCTTGCCGCCCTTATAGTCGCCGCCGGCATTGCCGATGAAGACGAGACCATTCCAGGCGATCGGTGCGGCGGGAACCGTCTCGCCGTGTTTCGGGTCGGAGATTCGCGTCTCCCAGATTCTCTTGCCGGTCTTGAAGTCGTAGGCCAACACCCGCCCGTCCTGGGTGCCGCGAAACAGCGTGCCATCCAGGTAGGCAACGCCGCGGTTCGCCGACAGCAGGGCAGGCGGGTAGACCTCGTGCGTTCGCCAGTTGAGCCCGCAGGTCGAAGGGTTGAGCGAAAACGTGTCGAATTCAGTCGTGCCGATCAGCGCGCCGTTGACCATGACCAGACCGGTTTCGAAGGCGACGAACTGGCCGACGTCGTAAGTGCACAAGACTTTCATCTTGCCGACATTCTTCGTATTGATTTGATCGAGGGGCGAGAAACGCTCGGAAGTGAGGGTCCTGTTGTAACTCGGCCACTCATCAGTGGGCGCGCCCGGCAATTGCACATTGGCGGCAGGCGAGGGCGCAATAGCAGCAGCTCGCTGATATGTCGGGTTCGCTTCTGTGGTTATTCTTCCGGGCGGCGCATTCAGTGACAGCAAGTAGTCGCGTCCGAGGCCCGCCACCGTGGTCACCTGGACCGGGTAAAACCGGTACAGGGCGGCGCCTACGGCCGCGCCGATGACGATCACTGCGGCGGCCTCGATAAGGAGTCGGTGCCAAAGGCGCATGTCGAAACACTCCTGCCCGATTGCGCGAAGCCGCAGCGTAAAGGCGGGCGGTATCGCAGGCTGTACGGATCAGCGTCTGGGCGCCGGACCGGCCTCCGAAGCGTGTTCGCCCAGTGACCATTTTGAGAACCGTACCTGCTGACCATAGGGCGAGTGCGCCCTCAGGATGTCCATAACGCCTTCGTAAGTCTCGGAGCGCGCCCAATCCTGCTGCAGCTCGAAGACATATTGCAGCGATGTGATGGGCACAGCGCCGGCTTGGACAAGCCGATCCATTGCACGCTGATGTGCTTCGGGCGAGACGTCGGCGCAGGCATCTGCCGGGACATAGACCTCGAAGCCTTGCTTCAGGAGTTCGAGCCCGGCAAACATCACGCAGGCCTCGGTCCACAACCCGGCGACGGCGATCTTCTTTCGACCGGTCGAATGGACGGCTTCGCGAAATTTTGCGTCGAGCCAGGCATTCATCGACGTGCGGTCGATGACGGTATGCTCTGGGAACAGGCTGGTGATCTCCGGCATGAAGGGTCCGGAAAACGTATCCTGCGCTACTGATGTGACGATCGTCGGGACGCCGAAGAGCTTGGCGGCCTTCGCCAGAACCTGGACATTGTTAAAGGTCACCAGACGATCGTGCGATTGCACGCCCTGATACATCGCCGGCTGATAGTCGACGAGAGCGATCGCATGGTTCTCTGGGCTCAGCATTTCGAGCTTGGGCATGGTCATCTCCGTGCTAACTGCCCCATCCGGTCTAGGGCCTCGAAGGCAGGCAGATGGCCCTCGGCCCACACTGGGTCGAGTGAGGAGGAGTGTATTTCGGTGAGTTGTCGTGAGGGGTGTTTCCAACCAGAAGACGGCTCCCCGATCTCAGACCACATCGGATGGCCCTAGGCTAAGGCTAGCGGCGCGACCGTGTCCAAGGCATTGCAACGGCTCGAGGCGCGCATCGGCGAGCGCCTGATCCACCGCATTTCGCGCCGCTTCGCGCTGACCGAAACCGGCCGGGTGCTGGCGGTGCGCGCCGCCCGCATCCTGGCCGAGAACGAGGCAGCCGAGGCGGAACCGCAGGACAAATCAGACCGCCTTTCAAGCCGGTAGCGCTGGCTGTCCCTTTCACGGCTGTCGCTTCCCGCCGTCGCAGCGGCTGCCGCTGGAGTTGGCGGGCTCGCGGCGGCCCGCGCGCAGGGTGCCCTGTTCTGCGAGATGCGCGCCGCTCATCAGTTCACGAGGCTTGGCGGTCGAAGATCCAAAGCCGGGACAGGCCTTTCACAACCATTGCATTAACTTTTCCTGAGAATTACCACCACCGCGTCGATCGACCCGCCATCGGATCTTTGTTCGAGGGTCGTCGACCTTTCGTGACCGCCCTCCGCCGTATAGGCTCTCTCGCTCCGGCGAGCTGTCGGATGCCGATGCGTGCGAACCCGTCGGATGGAGCGAAGTTAAAGTGACCGATCTCGTCGCGTCCGAACGCGCGATCTCGTTCGGCCCCTTCCGCCTGGTTCCGACACAGCGACTTCTGCTCGAAGACGATAACCCTGTGCGTGTGGGTAGCCGGGCGCTTGATATTTTGACCGCGCTGGTGGAGCGCCCTGGGGAGCTGGTCGGAAAAGACGAGCTGATGGCCCGCGTCTGGCGGGGCACCTTGGTCGAGGAGGGGAACCTCAAATTCCAGGTCGGCGCCTTGCGGCGGGCGCTGGGCGATGGACGCGGCGGCAGACGGTACATCGCGACGTCTGCGGGCCAGGGTTATCGCTTTGTCGCTCCGGTCAGTGTCGCGCAAGCGCCTGCAGCCGCACCACTGCCGGCCGCGCCGACGAGACAAAATCATCATCTGCCGCAGCAACTCACCCGGTTGATCGGCCGCGCCGATGCCGTAGCGCGGATCGTGGCGCGGCTAGAACGCCACCGGATGCTGAGCATTGTTGGGCCCGGCGGCATCGGCAAGACCTCGGTCGCCCTCGCCGTGGCCGAGGCCTCGGTCAACGCCTATGAACATGGGGTCTGGTTCGTCGATTTGGCGCCGCTCGGCGACGCGCGGCTGGTCCCCAGTGCCGTCGCGCAGGTGCTCGGTTTCGATGTTCGCTCCGATGATCCGGTTCCGGGCCTGGTCGGCGCGCTCAGGGATCGCCGGCTGCTGCTGGTGCTCGACAATTGCGAGCACGTCATCGAAACGGCCGCCGCCCTCGCCGCGGCCATCCTCAGGGGTGCGGCAGGCGTGCACATCCTGGCAACGGCCCGCGAACCGCTGCGGATCGAAGGTGAGCATGGGCAGCGGTTGCCGCCGCTGTCGAGCGGCTTCCCATCGGACCATCTCGGCGCCGCTGAGGCCCTCGCCTTTCCCGCGGTGGAGCTGTTTGTCGCGCGCGCGGCGGAGCGTCTGGGGGAATTTGAACTCACCGACGAGAACGCTCCGTTGGTCGCCGAAATCTGCCGGAAGCTCGATGGAATACCGCTGGCGATCGAATTGGCCGCGGCCCGGGTTGAGAGCTTTGGGGTGCGGGGGCTCGCGACACATCTCGACGATCGTTTTCGCTTGCTGACCAGCGGCCGCCGGTCGGGTCCGCCGAGGCATCGGACGCTGCGAGCGGCCCTCGACTGGAGCTACGAGGTGCTCTCCGAACCCGAGCGCGCAGTGCTGCGCCGTTTGGGGATCTTTATGGGCGGCTTCACGCTCGATGCAGCCTGCGCAGTTGCCGCCGATCCTGGCCTTCTCAAGGGCGACGTCATCGACGCCGTCGCGGAGTTGGCGGAAAAATCGCTCGCCGTCGTGGAAGCGACCGAAACCGAGCCGCGCCTGCGGCTGCTCGAAACCACCCGCGCCTATGCGCTTGAAAGGCTCGCCGAAAGCGGCGAGTGGGGAGCGGTTGCGCGGCGCCACGCCGAGTACTACCGCGACCTTTTCGAGCGCGCTGAAGGCGAAGCGGCGGCGTGGCCTGCGGAGGAATGGCTGGCCGATTATGCTCGGGAAATCGACAATTTGCGCGCCGCGCTCGACTGGGCCTTTTCGCCAGATGGCGATGGATCGATCGGGGTAGCGCTGACCGCCGCTGCGGTGCCGCTGTGGATGCGCTTGTCGCTGATGGAGGAGTGCCGCGGCCGCGCCGAGCGAGCGCTCGCCGCTCTAGGGGCCGGAGCGAGCCGGGATGTGCGCCACGAGATGAAGCTCCACGCCGCAGTGGCTGCATCACTGATTTACAGCAGGGGTCCTGCCAGCGCCGAGACCAGCATGGCCTACACAAGGGCCCTTGAGATTGCGGAGAGCCTCGACGATGCCGAGTACCGGTTGCGGTCGCTGTGGGGTCTGTGGTCTCATCACACCGCCAGCGGTCGGCTTCGCGTTGCTCTCGAACTGGCGCAAAGGTTCCAAGCGTTGGCCGCGGAGCGGCCCGACCCGAACGATCGGCTGAGCGCAGAGGGAATGATCGGGGTCTCGCAGCATTACCTCGGCGACCAGCCCGGCGCGAGGCGCCATCTGGAACACGTGCTCGTTGGTTACGTCACTCCCGACCAAACGTCGCACATTGTTCGCTTTCATACCGTCCAACGGCTGGTGATGAGGGTTTTTCTTGCGCGGGTTCTATGGCTGCAGGGATTTCCGGATCAGGCGACGCGCGCCGCCTACAGCAGCGTGGAGGACGCTCGCGCCGCCAACCACACAATCTCACTGTGTTATGCTCTGGGCCACGCGGCGTGTCCGCTCGCTCTGTTGACCGGTGATCTGGCTGTGGCGGAACATTACGGGACGATGCTGCTCGACCATTCGACAAGGCATGCACTGGCCCACTGGCGCGCCTGTGGCCGCAGCTTTCAGGGAGCGCTTGTGATCCAGCGCGGCGATGTCATCACCGGATTGCGGCTGCTGCGCGCCGGCTTCGACGAATTCGGCGAGGCCGGGTCCGCCGTCTTCCGGTTCATCGCGTTCCTGATGGCAGAGGCTTTGGGCCGTGCCGGGCAGAACGCCGAAGGGCTCGCCGCAATCGAGGAGGCGATCGCGCGCTCCGAGCGCACCGAAGAGCATTGGGCGATGGCCGAGTTACTGCGCGTCAAGGGCGAGCTTCTGCTGTTGCAGGGCGCGCCCGGCGCCGCCGCGGCGGCCGAGGATCATTTTCGGCACGCGCTCGACTGGGCGCGCCAACAAGGTGCGTTGTCCTGGGAACTCCGCGCCGCCACGAGCCTCGCCCGCCTGCTGTCCGGCCGGGACTGCATCGATGAGGCGCGCGACCTTCTGTCGTCGGTGTGTGGCCGCTTCACCGAGGGGTTCGGTACCGTCGATCTGTTGACGGCAAAAGGGCTTCTCGACCGGCTGGCCAGACCCGACGAGGCTTGCGGCGCGGAATAGAGTGGGATCGTGGATCGGGTCGCATCCGAACCTGCGATCTCGATCGGGGCGTTCCGCCTGCTGACGCGGCAGCGGCTGCTACTCGGCGGGCGCTGGGCGATGCACGCTGCGGCAGGCGGTACATCGCGCAAGCCACCGGCGCCGGACACCGACGCGCCTGAACGGGGGCGCCGGAGCTGCCGCCGCATCCATTCAGAACGAGCAAAGTTCCGCGGACCTTGACCTGGAAAGTCGCATAGGTCGCCGTCCGTTATCAGACCCTCGAACCCTGAGCCCGACATTTCGGGCGCAATCGTCCGGGGCCGGAATGCCGACGAATGCCGAGATGCATAATGAGAACCCGCGGTCAGCTCTGCTCGCTCGAACAGGCCCCGCTTTCGCCGCGGAGTTCGCCGAGCCCAGGACCATCCTCGATCGTCACCTTCCCGCCATCCTGCCCAGACTGAAGCGGTACGCGCGACGCCTAACGCATGATGAGGCCGATGGCGACGACCTCGTCCAGGACTGCGTGACGCGGGCCCTGGCCAATCTGCGTCTCTGGAAGCCTGGAACCGACCTACGGGCCTGGCTTTTCACCGTCATGCACAACCGGTATATCGACGAGGTTAGTCGCGCTACCCGTAGGGGGCGCAACGTCGTTTGGCAGGAGAGTTCACGGATTTCGATCTGCTTGCCGAACCAGATCGAGTATCTGGAATGTCTCGACCTCGAACGCGCCGTCATGTCGCTGTCCGACGAGCAGCGCAGTATTCTCCTGCTCGTTGGCCTGTCGGCGTGGAATTACGACCAGATAGCGAGTGCCTGCAACCTCCCGGTCGCAACCGTCCGGTCGCGCCTGTCACGCGGCCGTGCCGCCTTGCGCAAGCTCGCCGAAATCGCCGCTGAACTGCGGCCCCCAAAGCGAACAACAAGACACGGATCGCTTTCCGCGAAGGCGGCGTTGGCGCATCCGATGCGAGGCCCGCCTGCTTCGACGCGATTTGAACAATGATCTCCGCTCGTCTTGCCGCCCTAGTCGGCACCGTCATCTTGCCTCTGGCCGCCGGCCCGTCTACGGCGCCCGCGGCGGATCCGGGCCGCATCGAGGCGCGGTTCGAAATCTTCGGTCTTGCCGGTCTGCACGTCTTGACGACCCGAACCACTGTCACCGAAGGCCCGAACCGATACGCGATTACGATGGACATCGACACCCGCGGCCTGGCCCGAGTGTTTGTCGATCTGACAAGCCGTTCCGCAGTGTACGGCAGGTTCGATGGCGACGTGCTCCAACCCGAAGCCTATCGCAGCGAAGTCGCGCGCAACGGTATCGAGCGCGATTACGGTCTCAACTACCGCAGCGATGGCGCGTCGATCCGGGTTGCCGCGGCCAACTCGGCCGACAGTCCGGTCTTTGCGGCTGCAGAACCGCTGCGCGATACCGTCGATCAGCTCACGGCATATTTCCGCTTGGAACATCAGCTGGCCCGTCGCGGCACCTGTGCGCTCGTCGTCCCTGTCTTCGACGGCGCCGGGCTTTACAATCTTCGCTTCAACGACCTTAAAGAGGAAACGCTGTCGGCCGACGGCTATCAACGCTTTGCCGGCCCGACGCGGGTCTGCGAGGTCGTCCGCGGCGAAATCGTCGCCGGCCGCGGTCACGACGACGACACCTACCGGCGGGGCCTGATGTGGTACGCACGGCTGACCCAAAGCGGTTGGATGATGCCGGTCCGCATGGAATACGACACTGCGTTTGGCACGGTACGGGGATACCTTGCCGAACTCCGAGGGCCCGGCGTTCACCTCCGCCTGACCGGAGATTAAGGGCGATCCCGCGTTAGCGATTTATCTCATATTTCTGCTCTTTGCTTGGCGAGAAATGAAAAGCGACCGCTTCGGCGTCGCGCCTCACCACAACTCACCAGGACTTACCGGCATTCACTGGATGGATGCCGAGCGGGCTGACAAATATCGGGCAGCTCTGCGCGGGTGGGCGTTCCCGGTTTTAACCAGGATTAAAGCCGCCGAGCTCTTTTGGTGACCTACCCGTCGGCGCGGACACGGGGCGAAGGCGAGCTGGGTCGACGGCGACGAGGAATGGGTGTCGATGCCAATCAACAGGACAGGCGTTATCGGTGCCGGAACGATGGGCGCCGGCATCGCGCAGGTCGCCGCGGCGGCCGGGCTCGGCGTGATCCTCGTCGACATCAGCGACGTGATCGTCGAGAGAGGCCTTACGGTGATCCGCGACAATCTCCAGCGAATGGTCGGTGACGGCAAGATGACGGAGATCGAGCAGGAGGCTGCGCTCGCGCTGATCCGCGGAACGACAGCGTTCGAGGACCTTCGACCGGTCGAAGTCGTGATCGAGACGGCGACCGAAAATTTCGACATCAAGCGTAATATTTTTACCCAATTGGATGCACTAGTAACGGCCGAAGCGATCGTCGCCACCAATACCTCGTCGATTTCGATCACCAAGCTCGCGGCAACGATCTCGCATCCGGATCGCTTTATCGGCATGCATTTTTTCAATCCGGTACCGGTCATGCCCCTGGTCGAGATCGTTCGCGGACTACAGACCAGCGATGCGACCGTGGACGCGATCGAGTCGCTGGCCTTCCGGCTGGGGAAGTCGCCGATAACGGTGAAAAGCGGCCCTGGCTTCCTGGTCAATCGCATCCTGCTACCGCTGATCAACGAAGCTTTTTTCGTGCTCGCCGAAGGCGATGTCGGCCCGACCGAGATCGATCAAGGCATGAAGCTCGGCTGCAATCACCCGATCGGCCCGCTGGCACTGGCCGATCTGATCGGGCTCGACGCGCTGCTGGCGGTCATGCAGACGATTTACGACGAGTTCGGAAACTCGAAATACCGTCCCTGCCCGCTCCTCAAAGAGATGGTGGCCGCGGGTCATCTCGGCCGCAAAACCCGTCGCGGGGTCTATCGGTATTGACCGCCGTGCGTCGGAACGCTCTCACCACGACTTACCAGCGCTCGCACCACCTCACTCGATTGTTGCGCAATGCGGCGCAAATGTACCCGGGCCAATTCCGATGACGTCCTGCTGGAAGCGCAGCGGTATGGGAGATCCGATGACGACGATCGACAAGGACGATGCCAGGCATGAGGCGGCGCTCGGCTTGCGCGAGATTGCCGCTTGCTACTTGAAATTTGCCGGAGAGGCCGGCAATCCGACGGTCTGTGAGGCGCGTCTGCGACTAGCGGCAAAATTGGAGAAGGAAGCTGCCGCACTCGAGGCAGCATCCAATGAGCACAGGTGAACCGGCGCATGCTGCCGAGGAGGACGCGGCCGCCCGGTTGGATCCTGGGGCCGCCGGCCATCGCGCCATGCAGACGATTTGCGATGAGCTCGCCGACCCGAAATACGTCCGTGGCCGCTGCTCGAGGAGATGGTGCGTGCAGGTCACCTCGGTCGCAAACCCCGCCGCAGTGTTTATCGGTATTGATCCGAGCGCGCAGTTCCCAGTCTCACCACAACTCACCGGGATTAACGTCGCCTCACTCGACTATTGCGCAATGCGGCGCAAATGTAGCCGAGCCACAACACTCGCCATGGCGCCGTTGTCGGGGAGAAGGGCAATGCCGAAGCTCAGGTTTGATCCCAACACTTACCAGTTCTATTACCGGTGCGGGCCGCAGGACGGAGCCACACCAAAAGCCGCGGAGTTCGGCTGGGATCCGGTCCGGCGTCGCTATTTTACCGAGGATCCCAATGTCGCTGCGAGCCTGGAGAGCCACGGCGACTTCTATGCAAGGCTGCTGTTGGCGGATGTCCTTGGGGCCGTAACTTCGCCCCAGCATCTCCAACGCGGTCGTGGATCGTCGCAGCGGGCGCCCCAAACAAGAGCGACTGCGATTTCGTCGAGCACGATCCATTGAAGCGGATCGGCTCAGAAAAGTCGCGCTTCGGTTGCCGGCGAGTTGAGCGACCCGAATTTGGACGTTCTGCTCGCACCGCGCGCGGCCGGGCGAAGGAACCAGCCGCCGGTACGAATGTGAATGGGAGGTCGAACCGTGAAGCAGTTGATCACACGCTGTCGCCGCATTGCCAAAATGCGCGGAGTTTGCTTCGCCATACTGCTCGCGACCGGCACACCCTGCGTGGCTGCTGGGGCGCCTCCGACCAACCCGCAAAATACCGTGCGCAGCCTTTACGGCACCTTGCTGGGCACGATGAAGGACGCTCGAACGCTCGGGCAAAGCGGACGTTATGCGAGGTTGGCGCCCGTGATCCAAAAGCTGTTCGATATTCCCGCGATGGCGAGGCTCGCGGTCGGCCCGTCATGGGCAACGCTCTCGCCGGCGCAGCAGCAGCAGGTGACGGAGGCTTTTGGACATTACATCTCGGCGACTTACGCTGACCGGTTCGACAGCTATTCCGGCCAGCAGTTGCAGGTCACCGGCGAGCAACCCTACGGCAGTGAAGTGATCGTGCAAACCAGGATCGTCAAAGCAGACGGCGATTGGGTGACCCTCAATTATCGGATGCACGAGAATTCAAGTTCCTGGCAAATCTCCGATGTCTACCTCGACGGCACGATCAGCCAACTGGCGACGCAACGCTCGGAATTCCACTCGATCCTTCAGCGCGAGGGTGTCGACGGCCTGATTTCGGCATTGAACCGCAAGGTCGACCTGCTGACCCGCACCGTCGCCAAAACATGATGACCAACATACCGTTCGCTTGTCTGGCAATTCTGCCGGGACAGAACTGAGCCGCCGCCATGCAGGGGTCCGCATCTTACGCCGACAGTCGGCTCTCCCGGGCGGGGCCACCGCGTTACGTCGCGCCGATGCGATGCGCGCCACAGCACGCGAGGCCGGAAAAGGTCGCCAGGAAACGTCCGTCAGACCGGGAGAGACGGTTCTCGGCCACCAACTGGATACCGTGGATTTTCGCGGCCAAGACGACGGCCTCGGGACTGATCGCGCTCCTCGTCGCCTTCACCGTCAACCTCGATCAGCCGTATTGGGCGCTGCTCACCGTCTTCATCGTCTCGCAGCCGCAGCAGAGCGGGTCGGTCCTGGCGAAGAGCTTATATCGCATCATCGGGACTGTGATCGGCGCCACTGCGGCGCTCGTTTTCGTCGCGCTCTTCGCGCAGGAGCGCGTTCTCTTCCTCGGCGCGCTCGCGTTGTGGATCGGTCTTTGCGCCTTTGGCTCGCAATATGCGAGAAACTTCGCCGCCTACAGCTTTGTCCTGTCGGGCTACACCGTCGCAATCGTCGGCATTCCGGGTGCGCTCGACGCCGGAGACGCCTTCTACATCGCCACCGGGCGGATCACCGAGGTCTGTCTGGGCATAATCGTGGCGGCAACGATAAACCGAATCGTCCTGCCGGATACGCTCGGGAGCCAACAGTGGCAGGCGGTGGCCGACGCTCGCCAGACGCTGGCCGACTACGCCGTTACGCTTCTTGAGCGCGGCGACACCGCGCCATTGCGCGCAAAACTGCTGGTCCAGGCGAACGCCATCGAGAACCTGCGGGCTTCGGCAATCTTCGAGGATCGCGAGATCCGCGACCGCAGCAGCATTTTTCGGCGCATCGATGCGGGGCTGATCGACGTTCTCCCGGCGGGATGGTCGCTCCGCGGTGTGCTCGCCGCTCTGGAGGGAACGAGCGAAACCGAGGAACCGGTCGCCGTCGACGCAATCGCCGAAGCCAAGTCTGCGATCCTATCCTGGCGCACCGGGGCAACCCATGCCGGCTCGTTGAACGAGGGTCTGGTCCGGGCGCGGGCGCGCCTCCCATTGATCGGGCGCTTGCTCCATTGTTCGCGGCTGCCCGACGGCGAGACGATCCGGCGCATGACGGTAATCGCTCGGCTGCGCGAGTTCTTCACCCTATTGACCACCTTTGCCGAAGCCTGCGACGCCGCCGGCCCCGCCTGGAAACCGCAACGGCGGACGGCGTTTGCTCACAGCAGCGATCCGGCGGCGGCCTTGTGGATCGGACTGCGGGCGGCACTTGCCGTCGTCGTCAGCGGGTTCTGGATCCTCGCCGATTGGCCGCACGGGTCGACGGCAGCAATCCTTGCTGCGATAGCAACGACGCGGCTCGCAACAATGGCACCTGCGGTGCCGATTGCCGCCGCCGCTACTTTAATCTTTGTCATCTCGACTATCCCGGCGTTCATTATCATCGATGTATTATTGCCTCTCGCTCAGGGATTTACGATGTTCAGTATCGTTGTCGCGCCAATGCTGTTCTTGTGTGCATTTTTGATGGGACACAAAAAGACCATGCTGATCGGATATTTTTCGGCACTGCTGTTTGCCTCGACCGGCACCTTCCAGGACCGGATGGTGTACGATCCGGTGGACCTTATCAACACCTCCGTTGCCGCGGCCATCGCGGCGGCAACGGCCCTGGTGCTTTGGGCCATCCTGGCGCCGCAGACGCCGGAAGCGGCGCGCCGCCGCTTCGTGCGCGTTATGCGCGCGGCGCTACGCAAGGTCGCAGCACCACGCCTGCGCATCAGGCCTGTCGGGCTCGAGACGGCAATGACCGAAGCTCTCGACCAGTTTCGAGGCTATCTGAGGGAGGATCGGCCGGACGACGTCGCCGCGTTCGACGATGGCGTCGCCCTCGTCAGTACCGGCCGCGAGTTGCTCCGGGTGCGTGAGGCCCGCCCCCTGTCCGCCGCCAGCGGCCTCGCGCGCAAAATCGCGCGGCTGCTCGGCGCGGCGCGCCCGCAAACGATCGACGCCGCCCGCCAAACGGCGGAGGAAGCCGTCGAGCGTTGCCTCGCCGAACTGCGCGATGGGGCGGCGGACGTCCGGCAGGCCCGGGCGGCGATGCACAACCTCGTCGCCTTCGCCGGTGTCAAGGACGAGATCGGGCGCGGCGCCGGCCTTCTCACCGGCGAACGAATAGAAAGAGTATCTGCCAATGCTGCGTGAAGTCCCCCTCTTCGGCGCGCTGGCCCCCTCACTCCTCCTTTATTTTCTGGGGGCAATCCTGCTGTTTCTCCTGGCCGACAAGTTGGCGTCAAAGATCGGCCTTTACCGCCTGGTCTGGCATCCGCCGCTGGTGCGGCTCGCTCTCTTTGTCTGCCTTTTTGCCGGGCTCGTTCTCATCACCAAGCCCTAAGGAAGCTCGATGAAAGCCGCTGCGCGCCTGCTCCTCACCCTCGCCTTCGTCGCCGCGGGTTGCGTCGGCGGCTACGAACTGTGGGATTATTACTTTTTCTCGCCATGGACCCGCGACGCCCGGGTCGAGGCCGACACCGTCGGCATTGCCCCGGACGTATCCGGCTTTGTCGACGAGGTCAGGGTCAAGGACAACCAGTTCGTTCACAAAGGCGAGGTGATACTTGTCATCGACCAGGCCCGCTATACGCGCGCCCTGGCGGTGGCCGAGGCGACCGTCGCCGAGCGCAAGGCCGATATGGAGAACGCCGAGCAGCAGGCGGAACGGCGCGTCAAGCTGACGCAGATCGCGATCTCGAACGAGGCGAAGGAGAACGCCGAACTGAGCGCCAACTCGGCCGCCGCCACCTATCAAGAAGCGCTGGCCGACCGCTCGACGGCGCAGCTCAACCTCGACCGCACCGTGCTGCGTGCTCCGGTCAACGGCTTTGTCACCAACCTGACCCTCGATGTCGGCCAATACGCCTCGGTCGGCGGCAAGGTCATGGCGCTGATCGACAGCGACTCCTACCGGATCACGGCGTATTTCGAGGAGACCAAGCTCCCGGTCCTGAAACCGGGCGAAAGGGCGAGCATCTACCTGATGGACGGCGCGCCCGCTCTGTCGGGTCACGTCGAGAACATCGCCCGCGGCATCACCGACCGCGACAATCCGGCCGGGCCCGAACTGTTGACCGATCCCAACCCGACCTTCGAGTGGGTGAGGCTCGCCCAACGCATCCCGGTGCGCATCCACATCGATCATGTGCCGAAAGGGGTCCTGATCAGCAGCGGCATGACCTGCACCGTCGTCGTCGAAGCGCCGCCGCGGCGATGGGCAGTCCCAGCCGCGCTCGATCGGTGGCTGGCCGCGGCGCGCTAGCCGGTTTTTGGAAAGAGCCGGAATAGGATGGGCATGCCCGGTATATCGCACGCGGCGACGGCGCTGCGGGATCCTCTCGCGATCGTGCTTGCGCTGTTTATTCTGGGCGGGCTCGCTTCGCATCTGCTGTTTCGAAAATACCCGGTCGGGCGAGCCGCAGTGCGGGTTGTATTCCTCATTCTTCTCACCGTTGCTTTCGTGCACGCCGGTATTGTTCCGTATCATCCGACACGACTGACGGGCAACACCTTGCACGACGCCGTTCACGGCGTCTTGAAGATCGCGTGGTGGCTATGGGCAGCCTGGTTCCTGGTGGCGCTCGTGCGCGCCTTGATCGTTAGCGAGCGTCGTCCGCACCAAGACAAGCTGATCCAAGACCTTCTTGCCGGCGTCATCTATCTCGCTGCCGTCTTTGCCATCATCGCCTACGTCTTGGACTTGCCGGTCCGGGGTCTGCTGGCGACCTCGGGCGCGATCGCGATCGTCCTCGGGCTGGCGCTGCAAAGCACGTTGAGCGACCTGTTTTCGGGCATCGTATTGGATATGTGCCGTCCCTATCGACCCGGTGATTGGATCAGCATAGAGGGCGGGACCGACGGACGGGTCATCGAGACGAACTGGCGGGCGACGCACGTTCTGACGGCAAAGCGGGACTTGGCGATCGTGCCGAACAGCACCATCGCCAAGGCGAAAATCATCAACGTAAGCTCGCCGTCGGGTATCCATGGTGTGACCGTAACGATTCAACTCGAAAGCGACGCGCCGCCATCGTCGGGTAAGGAGATCCTCGAGGATGCCGTGCTGAATTGCCGGCTGATCGTCAGGTCGCCGGCGCCGACAGTGACAATAAAGTCTATGAACGGCGCTTTTACAGAATTCGACATTGCGTTTTTCGTGGAAGATCTCGCTCAATCGGCGAACGCCCAAAACAAGTTGTTCGAGGCCCGTGACCACCAGCATGCTGCCGACGCCCACACCGCCGACCCCATGCTGTCGCTCCACCGTTCCATCGCGGGAGCGTCGGCGCTCGCCCGCCGCCACCCCAAAATCATCGGAAATCGCCCCACGGCAGCGACCGCAGCAGCCAATCGGCTTGCATCAGCGAGCCATCATCAGGCCCGCGCAACCTTTCAACCCACCGGCCGCTTCTTCCTACCGCGTCTCCGACCACCTGCCACGGTAGAAATCCCCATAGGCCCGTCCCACTACCCTCCGAGTCCATCCAGTCAGACGCGTTCCTTCAACCGAGCCTGCGCGCCCGTCACGGGCGCGCAAACTCTGATTCGTTTCTGATTCGTTAAACTCTGATTCGTTTAATTCCATGTTCGGGCGGATTTATTTCCCTGTTGCGCTGCTAGGGAAATTTGTTCGCAAGTTTGTGATAAAGATTGCATTTTTTTCGGGGTCGAGCCTGAGCGCGATTTTTTCCCGGTATATTCCCATGTGACCAGGGAAGCTTGATGGCTTCGGTAAAGTCCTGCGCAGCCGAACCTCTTTCGAAACTCAGGGCCCGGTCAGGTGCGCATCGCAAGAGCGGTACGGCCGCTCGCCTCGGATCGGCAACAATCTGCCCGTTGGTGAAGAACGCCTCGATCAGTTGCGATCGGCAAGCCGACCGAAAGAAGGAGCCCAGTTTCGGCGGATTGGCTCCGCCGGCGCCGGTGCGTTTAGGTCGGGCATCGCCGCGATATTTAAGTCCAGATCATCGGCTATGTTATTAGCCAGATTGCCGGGGTGGGGGGCGGGTCGGTGATTTCCCTATATTTCCCAGTTCAGCTGATTTAATTGCCAGTTATGCTGATTTAATTCCCAGTTATGTCGAATTTTTGTGCGCTCGGCGGTACGGGAATTTGCCGGATAAGCTATTGAATTTGCTTGCGCGCCGGCAGGGAGAATCGAAAAATTCCCAGTATTTTCCCATCGAACTGGGAAATCTTAACGGCTTCTGCCATCGCGCGTGACAGCCTAGCGCCACCGGATGAGGCGCGGTAGGGCGCAAGCCAGTTTCCGGGGAAGCAATGCGTGTGTCTGAAGATGACCGGGCAATCGAGCCCGGCCTCAGCGGGGCATCCGAAAGCAGGGCAGCCGAGGCGCGGCCGACGCAGACGTCGGCTGCCGGATTTTGCGCCAGAAAGTAGCTACTTCGCGGCACGAAATTCGCCGGGTAGCACAGCGGCTGCGCCGTGCGGTCTCGGCCGCGCCGGCGCTGGGACGGGTGATTCCGCGGTTGCTGCCGCCAGCACAAAATCGTCGGTTGTCGTGTTCGAAACGGATGTTGACACGGCGCCCATTGTAGAACAAACATGGAACATGTCGAGCGGTCTTCTTCCTACTCTGCGCGAGAGCGTGCGGCGGATCGAGCGGCCGGCGGCGGCACATGGGGTGTTGCCTTTCGGCATTGATGCGATCGATCGCGTCCTGCCGGAGGGCGGGCTCGCGCGCGGCGCCTCGCATGAAATCCTGGGAGCGGGCGGTGACGAGGAAGACGGCGCGCTCGCTGCCGCCTTTGCCGCCGGCATCCTCGGACGGCTCGCCGAGCGGGGCGGCACCGTGCTGTGGTGTCTGCGGCGCGCCGACATCTACGGGCCGGGCCTGGCCGCCTGCGGGCTCGATCCCAAACGGGTCGTTCTGGTCCGAGCGATGCGCGATGCCGAGATCCTGTGGGCGATGGAGGAAGGATTGCGAACTCCCGGCATCGCTGCCGTGGTCGGCGAAGTCGGCGTGCTGCCGCCGGTGACGAGCCGGCGGCTGCAGCTCGCCGCGGAACGGTCCGGGATTACCGCTTTCCTGCTGCGGCGCTGGCGCACGGCCGGCGAGGCGGCGCACGAGCGCAATCTGGCGAACGCCGCAGCGACGCGGTGGCGGATCTCGGTTCTCCCTTCGGTCTCGGCCGACGGCTATCGAGGGGTCGGGCAGCCGCGCTGGCGGGTCGAACTGTTGCGTTGCCGGGGTGGCGGGTCGGGCTCTTGGGAGATGCCGGTCGGAGAAGGAAAGGCGACGGATGCGGCGGATCCTCTATCTGTGGCTGAAGCACTGGCCCATCGACCGACTGCAGCGCGCTACGGGGCACCGGACGAAAAAACCCGCCGCACCGGATGAAGGGACCCCGTTTGCCACCGTCATCGACATCGACGGACGCCGTCTTCTTGCCGCCGTCAATCGAGCGGCGACAGCAGCGGGGTTGGCACCGGGAATGCCGTTGGCCGATGCGCTGTCCTTTTTGCCCGGTCTGGCCACGGCCGCCGCGCGGCCTGCGTCGGATGCGGCGGCGCTGCGGCGGCTGGCGGAATGGTGCGGCCGGTATAGTCCATGGACGGCGCCCGATGGATCGGACGGCGTCAAGATCGAGATTACCGGCTGTGCGCATTTATGGGGCGGCGAGGCAGGGCTCGCCGCCGATCTCGCCGCGCGGCTCGACCGTCATGGCATCGCCTGCCGCATCGCTATCGCCGACACGCCCGGCGCCGCCTGGGCACTCGCGCGTTTCGCGCCGGATAAAGACCAAATCATCCTGCCGGCCGGAGACACGCGCGCCGGTCTTGCCCCGCTGCCGATCGAGGCGCTCCGCCTGGATCCGGTAACGGCGCAAGGGCTGCGTCGGGTCGGGCTGCAACGAATTGGCGATCTCTGCGTCATGCCGCGCGATGCTCTGGCGCGCCGTTTCGGCGACAAGGTGACGCGGCATCTCGATCAGGCGCTGGGCGATCTGCCCGAGCCGGTGTCGCCGCTGAGCGAACCGCCGGTTCGGCGCGTGCGGCTGAGCTTTGCCGAGCCGATCGTCGATCCCGCAGATCTGGCGCTTGCAGCCGAGAGGCTCGCCGCCGATCTCGTCAATCGTCTGGCGCAGCAAGGAGCAGGAGCACGGCGGCTCGACCTGGCCTTTTATCGGATCGACGGCCGGGTCGAGCATATCGTGCTCGGCACGGCCCGACCGAGCCGCGATCCGCGTCATATCGCGGCCCTCCTCATTGAGCGGCTCGATACGATCGATCCCGGTCTCGGCATCGAAGACACGATCCTTGCCGCCTTTGCCGTCGAGCCGTTGCCGCCAGAGCAGATCGGCTTTGCCGACGCTTTCGACGGTGCGGCAACCGACGGCCTCGCGTTGCTCCTTGACCGGCTCGGCAACCGGCTGGGCCTCGCCGCTTTGTCACGCATCGAGGGCCGCGCCAGCCATATCCCGGAGCGCGCTTCGATCAGGATGCCGGTCGATGCTTCCCGCGCCGCCCCCCTTCGGCATGCAGAGTGGCACGGTGCTGCCGGCAAACCGCCGCGCCCGATCCGCCTCTTTGAACTGCCGGAGCCAATCGAGGCGTTTTGGCTGCTGCCCGACGACCCGCCTTTTCGCTTCACCTGGCGGCGGCGCGCGCATCGGGTGAGCCGCGCCGACGGGCCGGAACGGATTGCCGAAGAATGGTGGCGATGCGCAGAATCGGCTGTGGATCCCGGCAGCGGCGTCGATTCGGTTCGCGATTATTATCGGCTCGAAGACGAGGAAGGACGGCGCTTCTGGGTGTTCCGGGCGGGCCTGCCCGGAGGCGAGCATCCACTACGCTGGTATATGCATGGCGTCTTTGCCTGATCCCGGCTACGCCGAGCTGCAGGTCACGAGCAATTTCTCGTTTTTGCGCGGGGCGTCGCACCCGCACGAGTTGGTGACAGCCGCTGCAGCGCTCGGCCACCAGGCGATCGCGATCACCGACCGCAACAGTCTTGCCGGAATCATTCGCGCGCACCAGGCGGCAAAAGAGGTCGGGTTGCGTCTTGTCGTCGGCTGTCGCCTCGATCTCGGGAGCGGCATGAGCCTCCTCCTCTTTCCCGAGAATCGCGCCGCCTATGGCCGGCTGACGCGCCTTCTCACGCTTGGCAAACGCCGTGCTTCGAAGGGCGGATGCGATCTCGGCTATGAAGATGTGGTGGCGCATGGCGACGGCCAAATCGTTGTCGTCCTGCCGTCCGAGACGGCCCTCCCGGCGGCGTTCGCCGCCTTTGCCGGCCGCGCGGCGGCGGATTTTACCGGTCGCGCCTATCTCGCTGCGCACCATCTCTACCGCGGCAACGATGCCCGCCGCCTTGCCGATTTGGCGGCGTTGGCCGATAAGACCGGGCTGCCGCTGGTGGCGACCAATGACGTGCTTTATCACGTCCGCGAACGGCGCCCGTTGCAGGATGTGCTGACCTGCATTCGTGAAGGCTGCACGATCGACGAAGCCGGATACCGCATCGCCGCCAATGGCGAGCGCCATCTGAAATCGCCGCTGGAGATGCTGCGGCTGTTCCGCGGCTGCGAGCACGCCGTCCGACGCAGTCTCGACATAGTCGCACGCTGCCGCTTCAACCTCGACGAGCTGCGCTACGAATACCCGGACGAAACTGCCGAGGACGGCCGCACCGCACAGCAGCGCCTGGCCGATCTCGCCTGGGCCGGCGCCAAAGAACGCTTCGGCCCTTCCGTCACCCCAGCACAAGCGGGAAGCCATGGCCACCCTTCTGCCCCCGGTCTCCTGCCTTCCTCCTCGGACTCGATCCGAGGATCACCCGAGACTGCCGAGACAACCGGCATCCCGCAAAAAATCCGCGATCTGATCGCGCATGAATTGCAGCTGATCGAGCGGCTCGATTACGCCCGCTATTTCCTAACCGTGTACGATATCGTCAGCTTCGCGCGCCAGCGCGGGATCCTGTGCCAGGGGCGCGGCTCGGCCGCCAATTCGGCGGTGTGCTATTGCCTCGGCATCACCGCCGTCGACCCGGCACGGATCGACGTGCTGTTCGAGCGCTTCATCAGCGCCGCACGCAACGAGCCGCCAGACATCGATGTTGATTTCGAACACGAGCGACGCGAGGAGGTGATCCAATACATATACGAAAAATACGGCCGCGACCGGGCCGGGCTCGCCGCGACTGTGATCTGCTACCGTTCACGTTCGGCGATCCGCGAAGTCGGCAAGGCGCTCGGCCTCTCGGTCGATGTCGTTGCGGCCCTGGCGGGCATCGTCTGGGGCTGGAGCAATGACCCGATCGCCGACCAGCGGGTGCGCGAAGCCGGGCTCGACCCGACCGATCCTACCCTGCGTCTTGCGCTTGACCTTGCCGCCGAACTCGCCGGCTTCCCGCGTCACCTGTCGCAGCATGTCGGCGGGTTCGTGATCACGCGCGGACCTTTGTCCGAACTGGTGCCGATCGAGAATGCAGCGATGGCGGACCGCACCGTCATCGAATGGGACAAGGAAGATCTCGATGCGCTCGGCATTCTGAAAATCGACATCCTGGCGCTCGGCATGCTGACCTGCATCAGGAAGGCCTTCGCGCTGATCGAACGGCATGACGGCCGCCGTCTCGAACTCGCCACCGTGCCAGCCGAGGACGAGGCGGTCTATGACATGCTCTCCCGAGCCAATTCGCTTGGCGTCTTCCAGGTCGAAAGCCGGGCTCAGATGACGATGCTGCCGCGGCTGCGCCCCCAAGAGTTCTACGACCTCGTCATCGAAGTTGCGATCGTGCGGCCGGGGCCGATCCAGGGCGACATGGTGCATCCTTATTTGCGCCGACGCTCCGGACGCGAGCCGGTCGACTACCCCTCCGAGGCGTTGCGCCAGGTGCTCGGCAAGACCATGGGCGTGCCGCTGTTCCAGGAGCAGGCGATGAAGATCGCGATCGTCGGCGCCGACTTTCTTCCGGAGGAAGCCGATCGGCTGCGGCGCGCGATGGCCACCTTCAAGCGCAACGGCGACATCCACCTGTTTCGCGACAAGTTCGTCGCCGGCATGGTCGGCAACGGCTACGCCCGCGACTTCGCGATGCGCTGTTTCAGCCAGATAGAAGGGTTCGGAACTTATGGTTTTCCGGAAAGCCATGCGGCGAGCTTTGCGCTGCTCGTCTATGTCTCGGCCTGGATCAAATGCTTCTATCCCGAAGTCTTTGCCTGCGCCTTGCTCAACAGCCAGCCAATGGGGTTTTACGCTCCGGCGCAGATCGTCCGCGATGCGTGCGAGCACGGCGTTGAGGTGCGTCCCGTCGATGCCAACCACAGCCTCTGGGATTGCACGTTGGAGCCAGCCTCCGAGGCTGCTCCCCTTCCCGCCCCCTTGATAGAGGCGGGTCGGGGTGGGGGTGATGCCGCCGGCAACCGCCCAGCCGGCAAGGTTGTGATATCAGGCGGCCTGTTTCCCGCTTCCTTCAACCCTTCGCAGCCACGGCGTTCACCCCCTCCCAAACCCTTCCCCATCGAGGGGGAGGGTTTACCGATGCCGCGCTCTGCGCTACGCCTCGGCTTCCGTATGATCAAGGGCTTCGCCGAAGCAGATGCCGCAAGGCTGATCGCCGCGCGCGGCTCTGGTTATATCGACCCGCAGACATTGTGGCGAAAGAGCGGGCTCGGCCGCGCCGCACTCGAACGCCTCGCCGAGGCCGACGCATTTCGTTCGATCGGGCTCGACCGCCGCGGCGCCTTGTGGGCACTGAAAGCACTCGGTGAACCTCCCTTGCCGTTATTCGCCGCTATCCCTGAACCCTCCCCGGACGGGCGGCCCGCAGCCTGTCCGCGGGCAGCTTTGTCCGAAACCCATGCTGCGGCATTGCTGCCGGCTATGCCGCTCGGCGAGCATGTCGTCGAGGACTATGCCAGCCTGGGTCTCACCTTGAAGCGCCATCCGATGGCTTTTTTGCGCGCCGAACTCGCGCGCGAAGGGCGGGCGGCCGCAGCCGACCTCGCGCATTTGCCAATCGACAGCCGGATCGCGATTGCCGGGATTGTCCTGATCCGCCAGCGTCCGGGCAGTGCCAAGGGCGTCGTTTTCATTACCATCGAGGACGAGACCGGCATCGCTAATCTGATCCTGTGGCCTCCCGTTCTCGAACGCTTCCGCCGGGCGGCGCTCGGTGCCACCCTGTTGGGCTGTCGTGGGAAATTGCAGCGGGAAGAGAGCGTGATGCACATCATTGCGGACCGGCTCGAGGATTTGACCCCACGCCTTGATAGCTTGCGCGAGCGGCACGGCGAGGAACCGTTGCCGGCGGCGAAACCGCCTTTCGCCGTCCCAGTCGCGGTTCCGGGTTACGACCAGCGCGACATCGTCATCCCGGCCAGGAATTTCCGCTGACTAGTCGGAACTTCCGCGGTTGAAAAGCGATAAGCTTCTGATGTGGCTGGGGAAACCGTCGATTTTCGCAATCGTCTGTAGCCATGTAAGTGGTCGGATAGTGGTTGCTTGAGGCTGGTCGGTTCGGTAATATGCAGCCATGTACATCGAAGCGGTTCCGAACCGCAATTCGCCGCCCGCCATCCTGCTGCGCGAGTCGTTTCGCGAGGGCGGCAAGGTCAAGAAGCGCACCCTGCTCAATCTGAGTGACTGGCCGCCGCCCTTGGTCGCCGGGCTGCGCGCACTCCTGAAGGGCAGCACCGTGCTGGCGCCGGGTGAGACGCCGTTCCAGATCCAGCGATCCTGGCCGCACGGGGCCGTCGCCGCGGCTCTCGGCCTGTTGCGCACGCTGCCGCTCGACCGCCTGCTCGGCGCCGCCGGCGAGCGGCCGGGCAGCCTGGTGCGGGCCATGATCCTCGCCCGCCTGCTTGACCCGGCCTCCAAACTGGCAACCGCCAAGGCCTTGTCATTGGGGACCGCGGCCTCCAGCCTGGCGCCGGTGCTGGGCTTGGGCGAGGTCGACGCCGACGAACTCTACGCCGCGCTCGACTGGCTCGTGGAACAGCAGCCGACGATCGAGGCAGCTCTCGCCAAGCGCCACCTCAAGGAGGGCACCCTGGTCCTCTACGACGTGTCGTCGAGTTGGCTCGAAGGCCGCTGCTGCCCGCTTGCCCAGTTCGGCCACAGCCGCGATCGCAAGTCGAGCAAATTGCAGATCGTCTACGGGCTGTTGTGCGCCGCCGACGGCTGTCCGGTGGCGATCGAAGTGTTCGAAGGCAATACCGGCGATCCGACGACGCTGTCGACGCAAGTCGCCAAGCTCAAAGAGCGCTTTGTCTTGCGTCACATCGTTCTCGTCGGCGATCGCGGCATGATCACGCAAGCCCGCATCGACGCCGACCTGCGCCCCAATGGGCTCGACTGGATCACCGCCTTGCGCGCCCCGGCGATCCGCGGCCTGGTCGAAGGCGGCGCGCTGCAGCTCTCGCTGTTCGACGAGCGCGACATGGCCGCGGTGACCTCGCCCGATTACCCGGACGAGCGGCTCGTTGTCTGCCGCAACCCGGCGCTCGCCGCCGAACGGGCGCGCAAGCGCGAGGATCTGCTGCAGGCCGCCGAACGCGACATGGCCGCGATCCAACAGGCGGTCGAACGCACCCGGCGACCGTTGCGCGGCATCGCCAAAATCGCGCGAAAGGTCGGCGCCGTCCTCGATCGCCGCCACATGGCCAAGCATTTCGATCTCGACATCGCCGACGACCGCTTCGTCTGCACCCGCAAAGCCGCGGCGATCGCCGCCGAGGCGGCGCTCGACGGTCTTTATGCGGTGCGCACCCCGGTGCCCGCCGACCGGCTCGACGATGCCGCCGCCGTCGCCGCCTACAAGAGCCTCAGCCGCGTCGAGCGTGCCTTCCGTTCGCTCAAAACTGTCGACCTCGACATCCGCCCCGTCTTTCACTATCGCGCGCCGCGCGTGCGCGCCCACGTCTTCCTCTGCATGCTGGCCTATTACCTCGAATGGCACCTGCGCAATCGCCTCGCGCCGATGCTCTATGACGACCACGATCGCGCCGCTGCTGAAGCCTTGCGCACCAGCCCCGTCGCCAAGGCGCCGCGCTCGCCCGCCGCCCATGTCAAGGATAGCCGCGGCATTACCCCGGATGGCCTGCGCGTCCACAGCTTGCACAGCCTGCTCGCCGATCTCGCCACCTTCACCCGCAACGAGGTCACCACCGCGGCGGCACCCGACCGTACTCTGATCCTCTATCCCAGGCTCACCCCGCTGCAACAGAAGGCGTTCGACCTCCTCGGCATCGACCCCACCCGTACCCAGTAAGCAGCACCAGCCGGCGACCGATACCACGCCGAATCAAAGACTTGCGTCTTTCAAACGCTGGAAGTTCCGACTAGTCAATGGCTTATGCCCTCGAGATCACTGCTCGACCAGTCGAAACATTCCCCTCGTTCAAGATCACCTTCTACGCGCCTCGGGGGGTGGAAGCGGACAATCCCACGATTCACGGTTTCTTAAAAAATTTGGGTTGCCATTCGACTTAATATGGCGTCGTGGTTTTGATCGAGGTGGTCGATGGCGCGGGTCCTGCTGGCCGAATCGGATCAGCGAATAGGTGATTTTATCGCCGGTATCCTGGCCGAGTTCGGCCATGTGGTGACAATGTGCACCGATCCGAGCGAGGCCGGCGCCAAGCTTGCCGCCGCCGAACCGATCGACGTGGTGGTAACCGACCTCCTGCTGTCTGGCGGATGCGAGGCCGGGCTCGGCTCCGATTGGCGATCCTTCGACGTTCCCACGATAACCTTGACCGGGCGCACATTCTCCGTCGATCAAGCCCTCCCCCCGCCGCTGGCGTTGGTCGACAAGCCGTTTCGCTTCGCCGACCTGCGATGCGTGCTGGACGCCGTCGCCGCCTGCACGGCCGCCGATGAAGCACCCCGGCCGGTGATCAGAAAAGCGGCCTGAGCCGTCGCCCTCCCCGCCTGGCGGGGATCATCCGCTTCGGCGCGCGCAGAGCAGAAATTCCCGGTTGCCGTCGGCGCCGCGGATCGGACTTTCGGCAGTACCGACAAGAACCCAGCCCGGTTGCGCCGTGACCCAGGCTGCGATCCGCTCGCAAACTGCCGTGTGGACGGACCTGTCGCGCACGATCCCGCCGCTGCCGATAAACTCTCGGCCGGCCTCGAATTGCGGCTTGACGAGCGCTATCATCACCGCATCCTGCGCGGCGAGCGAGAGCGGTGCCGGCAATATCGTCGCGAGGCCGATGAAGCTGGCATCGCAGGTGATGATGTCGACTGGCTCGGGGATTTCGGCACGGCTCAAGTAGCGCGCATTGGTCCGCTCGCGCAACACGACGCGCGGATCCCGGCGCAGCTTCCAGGCCAATAGGCCGTGACCGACATCGACCGCATAGACCCGCTCGGCGCCGCGCGTCAGTAGGACATCCGTAAAACCGCCGGTCGAGGCACCGATATCGAGCGCCACCCGCCCTGTTGCGTCGATCGCGAAGTGGTCGAGCGCATGGACGAGCTTGACGCCGCCGCGCGACACCCACGGATGGTCGCGCCCTCTGACTTCGATGACGGCATCGCCGGCGAGCTGCTCTCCAGCCTTAAGGATCCGACGGTCGCCGAAATAGACCCGGCCGGCCAGGATTAGCGCTTGCGCTCTGGCACGACTTTCGACGAGGCCCCGGTCAACCAGCAGCTGATCGGCTCGGCGCTTTGCCGCCAAGTCGGACGCGATCAGGCGCGTGCGGGCTGTTCGGCGCGCTCGCGGCCAAGCGCCGCCAATGCGGTCGCCACGATGTGGCGCGCGTTGAGCCCGGCCCGTTCGTATTGCGCCTGCGGGCTGTCGTGGTCGAGGAAAACGTCGGGCAGGACCATCGAGCGGATCTTGAGCCCGTGATCAAGGAGCCCGTTCATCGCCAAATGATGCAGGACATGACTGCCGAAGCCGCCGATCGACCCCTCTTCGATCGTGATGACGACCTCGTGCTCGCGCACGAGACCGGCGACGAGAGCGGTATCGAGCGGCTTGGCAAAGCGCGCATCGGCGACCGTCGTCGACAGCCCGTAGCCAGCGAGCTCCTGCGCCGCTTTCAGGCATTCGGCGAGCCGGGCGCCGAAGCTCAGCAACGCGATGCCGGTGCCCTCGCGCAGGATTCGGCCGCGGCCGATCTCGATCGGTACCCCCTTGTCCGGTAATGTCACACCAATTCCGTCGCCGCGCGGATAGCGCAGCGCCGACGGGGCATCATCGATCGCGGCACAGGTCGCAACCATGTGGACGAGGTCGGCCTCGTCCGCCGCCGCCATGATCACGAAGCCGGGCAGACAACCGAGATAGGCGACGTCGAACGACCCGGCATGGGTCTGGCCATCGTTGCCGACGAGGCCGGCCCGGTCGATGGCGAAGCGGACCGGCAGTTTCTGGATCGCGACATCGTGCACGACCTGGTCGTAGGCGCGTTGCAGAAAAGTCGAATAGATCGTGGCGAACGGCTTCATGCCCTCGGCGGCGAGCCCCGCAGCGAAGGTGACCGCGTGCTGCTCGGCGATGCCGACGTCGAAACAACGTTTCGGAAACCTGTCGGCAAACAGGTTGAGCCCGGTGCCCGAGGGCATTGCCGCCGTGATCGCGACGATGCGCTTGTCGGCCTCGGCCTCCTGGATCAAAGCCTTGGCGAATACGGTAGTATAGGACGGTGCTTTGGAGCTCGACTTGGCTTGGGCGCCGGTGATCACATCGAACTTGGCGACGCTGTGCCATTTGTCGTCGGCTTTTTCGGCTGACAGATAGCCTCGGCCCTTCTGGGTGACGGCATGGATCAGAATCGGCCCAGCCTCGCGGCTGTCGCGCACGTTCTTCAAAACCGGCAGCAGGTGGTCGATGTTGTGGCCGTCGATTGGGCCGACGTAATAGAAGCCCATCTCTTCGAACAACGTGCCGCCGGTAACGAAGCCCCGGGCCAATTCTTCGGCACGGCGCGCGGCGTCTTCGAGCGGCTTGGGGAACCGGCGCATCACTTCGCCAGCGATGTGACGCAGCGACAAATAGGATTTTGACGACAATAGCCGGGATAGATAGGCGCTCATCGCGCCGACCGGCGGCGCGATCGACATGTCGTTATCGTTGAGGACGACGATCAGGCGCGAATCCATCGCGCCGGCATTGTTCATCGCCTCATAGGCCATGCCGGCGCTCATCGCCCCGTCGCCGATCACGGCGATGACATTGCGCCGCTCGCCGCGGAAGTCGCGGGCGACGGCCATTCCGAGCGCGGCCGAGATCGAGGTGGAGCTATGCGCCGCGCCAAAGGGGTCGTATTCGCTTTCCGAGCGCTTGGTAAAGCCGGAGAGCCCGCCGCCCTGCCGAATCGTGCGGATGCGATCGCGCCGGCCGGTGAGGATTTTATGCGGATAGGCCTGGTGGCCGACGTCCCAGATCAGCCGGTCGTTGGGCGTGTCGAAAACATAGTGCAGCGCGACGGTCAATTCGACAACGCCGAGCCCGGCGCCGAAATGGCCCCCCGTGATCGAAACCGCATCGATCAGTTCGGTGCGCAGCTCGTCTGCGACTTGCCGCAGATCCTCTTCGGGCAACCGGCGCAGATCGGCCGGCACATCGATCCGGTCGAGCAACGGCGTCCGATTGGAAATCGGACGTGTCGGTTTTTCGTCCAAAGCAGCACTCCTCAGGTGCGACGGGTGATCACGAATCGCGCCGCCTCTCGTAAAAGTTCCGCTCTTCCTTCGAACAAATCAAGATGGGCCACCGCCTGCCGGGCCAGCAAGCCGGCCTGCGCGCGCGCGCGCTCGACCCCGAGAATGGACACGAAAGTGGCCTTGCCGGCGGCGGCATCCGCACCGACCGGCTTGCCTGTCTCCGCCGCCGAGCCCTCGACATCGAGCAAATCGTCAGCGATCTGAAAGGCAAGCCCGAGATCGTGCGCATAGCCGCGCAGTGCCAGCCGCAACTCGTTCGGCGCCTTGGCGAGCAACGCTCCGGCCTCGCAGGAGAACGCAATCAGCGACCCGGTCTTCATGCGCTGCAGGCGAGTGATAGCGCCGATGTCGAGGCGCTGCTTTTCGGCGATCAGATCGATCATCTGGCCACCGACCATGCCGGCGGCGCCCGCCGCTGCCGCGAGTGCCGCGACCAGTTCGCAGCGCACCGCGGGATCGGCATGCGTGTCGGGGTCGGCCAAAACTCCGAAGGCAGCGGTCAGCAGGCCATCGCCGGCAAGCACCGCCGTCGCCTCGTCGAACATTTTGTGGCAGGTGGGCCGGCCGCGCCGCAGGTCGCTGTCGTCCATCGCCGGCAAGTCGTCGTGGACCAGCGAATAGGCGTGGACCATCTCGACCGCCGCTGCCGCGTGCAAGGCGCAATGACGCGCCACGCCGAACAATTGCGCCCCGGCCAACACCAGAAACGGGCGCAGCCTTTTGCCAGGCGACAGCGCCGCATAGCGCATCGCCTCCGTCACCCGGGCATCAAGACCGGACGGCACTTCGAGCAAGCGACCGAGCACGGCATCGGTCATCTCCGCCGCATGCTCCAGAGCCTCGGGGAACCCGAACCCCTCGGGCCAAAACAAATCAGTCAAGGTTTTCCGGCCTTGTCGTGATGGCGCCGTCCGGTCCGACGACAATTCGATCGACGCGTTGCTGCGCCTCGTCCAACTTGCCTTCGCAATGCCGTTTCAGGAGCGCACCGCGCTCGTAGCTGCGGATCGCCTCGTCGAGCTTGACCTGCCCGGCCTCCAATCGCCGCACGATCTGCTCGAGTTCGGCGAGCGCGTCCTCGAAGCTCATCGCAACAACGTCGGCGGGCTCGACCGAATCGGCCATCGATCCTTTCCCGAAATCACTGGCGTCGGCTCTCGACACGGCGAAGGGGTAATATAGAGGCGAAGTGGCGTCGATCATACCGCCATCAGAACGCGGACATGGGCGGCAACGCTCGCGCCGAGGTTGGTAAGATCATAGCCCCCCTCAAAGGTCGAGACGAGCCGCCCATCGGCATGGCGAAACGCTATCTCGACCAGCTTCTCGGTAATCCAGGTGAAATCCGAATCTTCCAGCATCAGCTGCGCCAACGGATCGGCGCGGTGTCCGTCGAAACCGGCGGAGACGATGACGAGCTGCGGGCGGAAGGCATCGAGCGCCGGCAGGATACGCTGCGTCACGCCGAAACGGAACGGACCCGAACCCGACATTGGGCGCAGCGGCACATTGACGATGTTGCCGACACCGGTTTCGCTCGCGGCACCGGTTCCCGGATAGAGCGGATACTGGTGCGTTGAGGCATAGAAAAAGCGTCCGTCGGCCTCGAACGCCGCTTGCGTGCCATTGCCGTGGTGCACATCGAAATCGACGACCGCCACTCGGTCGAGCCCGTGCACCTCGCAGGCGTGCAGAGCGCCTACCGCGGCGTTGTTAAACAGGCAAAAGCCCATCGCGCGGTCCGGCTCGGCGTGATGTCCGGGCGGACGCACGGCGCAAAATGCGTTGTCCGCTTGCCTCCCCATGACGGCGTCGACGGCTGCGGTGACGGCGCCGACCGCGCGAAGCGCCGCCTTGCCGGAACCCGGCGACAAAATCGTATCGGCGTCGATCCCGACATGACCGGATCTCGGGACCGCGCCGAGGATCCGCGCGACATGACTCTGCGGGTGCACGCGCAACACATCTTCAAGCGCCGCCTCCGGCGCCGCACGGCGTTCCAGCCCTGCGAATTCCGGTTCGCCAAGCGCGTCGAGCACAGCACGCAGTCGCGCCGCCAATTCCGGATGATAGCTTCCCGGATCATGGTCGAGGCAGGCCGGGTGCGAGTAGAGCAGCGTCGCCATCAACAAACCTCATCGGCAAGTCGCGGCCGAGTGTCGCACAGCGAATCACGCCGAGCCAACAATTGCGAGTCGGCGGCGGACTAGTGGCGCCGCTGGGCGTCGATGCCGAGTGCCGCCCAACCAACGAGCAGCGCAACACCGCCTAACGGCGTGACCCGACCAAACGCGGTGAGCCGGGTCGCCGCCAGGGCAACGAGGCTGAGGCTGAACAGCAAGAGTCCGCCGGCAAAGCTCCAGCCGGCAATGCGGAGAGCGGGGCTCGCGACGGCCCGGCGCTCGGCGATGGCCGCGACGCCAATGATCGCCGCGGCGTGGACCAATCCGTAGAGTGCGCCGGTGCGCAGCAGTTCCGCGGCGCGCTCGTCCTGGACGAGATGCGCCGCAGCCGCTCCGGCCGCGACCGAGAAAAACCCGCCGAAAGCGGCGGCACCGATCCAGGTGCGGGTCATCGCCGCGCCGCGTCTGCCAGCACTGCCTGGTAGAGGGCCAACGTCTGGCCGGCCACGATCTCCTCGGTGAATTCCCGTTCGACAAGGGCGCGCCCGGCCTGTCCCATGCGGCGCCGCAGCGCGGCATCAGTGGCGAACCGCATGATGGCCTCGGCCAGCCGGGTCGCGTCGTCGGGCGGCACGAGAATTCCGGTCTTGCCCGGCTCGACCGCCTCGCGGCAACCGGGAACATCGGTGGCGACAATCGGGCGGGCACAGGCGGCGGCTTCGAGCAGCGCCTTCGGGAGCCCCTCCCCATAGGTCGACGGCAGCACCGCGATCGCCGCGCGGCGCCACACCTCGCGCACATCGGCGACCTGGCCGAGCCAAGCGATCCCCGGCTTGGCAGAGAGAGAGGCGAGATCTTCGGCGCTCAGCGAATCGGGGTTGTCCGGATCGGTCGGCCCCGCGAGCAGCAACTCAATCGAGAGACCGCGCCTCCGCAACAGCCGGATCGCGGTCGCCGCGGCGAGCACACCCTTCTGGCGCAGCATCCGCGCCACGAGCGCGACAGCGACTGTATCGCCACCCGGCTCCGGAAGCGGCCTGAAATGCCCGGTATCGACACCCGACCCCCTGATCAGCGCGATGCGATGCCGGTCGACGCCAAAGTCGGCGACTGCGCCGCCGTCCTCCCTGTTCTGCACGATGACCCGGCTGCGGCCGCCGCCGGCCGCCAAGCGCAGCGCCAGCCGCAAGATCGGGCGGCGCAGTCTCGCCGCCCTGTCGGTCGCCGAGAAGCCGGATCCAAGACCCATCACCGAGGCGACGACCGCCGGACCGCCGGAGCCTGGAAAGCCGAGGCGCCGGGCAAACCCGCCAAACAAGACCGGCTTTAGCGCGACATGGTGGACGACGTCCGGGCGCTCGAACCGGTAGAGGCGGATGATCGCGGCAATGGCCCGAATCGCGCCGAGCGCGCCGTCGCCACGGCGGCGCCAAGCGAGCGGACGCAGCGTAAAACCTTCGCGGCGAATGGCGTCGCCATGCGCGCGCACCCGGGTCGCGACCACAACCTCGAAACCGGCGGCGCGCGCCGTCCGGGCGACCGGCAAGCGGTGCGAACAAAAATACCAATCCTCGGTTGTCAGAAAGAGCAGCTTCGGGCGCCGCCTCGAACCCACCGCCGCGGACGCCGGCGGCGAAACCGAAACAGGGGATTGGTCCGGGTCGAGCAAAACCACACGGCACCGGGGTTTGGATCGCGGCAAGGCCGCCGCCAAGGTGCCGCGTTGCGGCGGCACCGGCTCTTCTTTAATGGATCCGTTGGTCGCGCGCTTGGCAATTCCGGCATTCTCGGCCGGGGGAAGGCAGAACCCGGTGCGCATATTGGTGACCGGCGCCGCCGGTTTCATCGGCCGCGCCCTATCTCGCGGTCTCGTTCAGCGCGGGCATGCTGTCTTCGGATTCACCCGACAGGCGGCCGAACCGATTGCCGGCGTCACACAGCGCCCGATCGGCGATATCGGTCCGCGGACCGACTGGTCGAACCATCTCTGCGGGATCGAGGTCGTCGTCCATCTCGCCAGTCGTGCCCACCAAAGGCGGCTGGACCCGTCCGCGGCAACGGAAGCCGCAGCGGCAGCGTCATTGGCGGCGGCGGCCTCGGCCGCGGGCGTGCGACGTCTCGTTCACATGAGTTCGGTCAGGGCGATGGGCGAAGCCACGCGTCCGGGCCGGCCGTTTCGCGCCAATGACGCGGCACGGCCGCGGGATCCTTATGGCCGCGGCAAACTCGCAACCGAAAAAGCCCTGACGGCGGCGGTGCACGGGAGCGCCCTCGAACTCGTCATCCTGCGCCCGCCGCTCGTCTACGGCCCCGGGGTCAAGGCGAATTTCCGCGCCTTTATCCGGCTTGCCGCGAGCGGCCTGCCACTGCCTTTTGCCGGCATCGACAACCGCCGCAGCCTGATCTTCATCGACAATCTCGTAGCACTCATCGGGCAGGCCTGCGTCGATCCCGGCGCCGCGGGGCGGGTGCTGCTCGCCCGCGATTCGGCGGATCTGTCGACGCCCGAGCTGCTGCGGACGCTCGCCGACGGCCTCGGGCGACCGGCGCGGCTCTATGCGATACCTGACGCGGCGTTTGCCGTACTGCGCACGCTGCCGGGGCTTGGCCCCCTTGTTGCCCGATTGACTCTGTCGTTGCAGGTCGACGACAGCGTGACGCGAGAAACGCTTGGCTGGCGGCCGGCGATCGCTCCGGCAGAGGCGCTGGCGGCGACCGCCGCGGCATTCCACCGGCGGTGATCCTGCCGCCGATCCCGGGTCTTTACCCAAATCTGCGCGTCGATGCCGAGCCGAGGCGACCGCCGATTTGGGGTCGGATTTGCCGATTTTGCCGACCGTGTTAGCTTGCCGGGCCGGTTGCGCCCGCGGCGCTGTTATCGGGATTGAGCCCGCTGTCGGACGCCCCGCGGCGGCGGCGATGAGAAATTGACGGATTGACGCGAATCGAGACTGTTTCCGACGGCGCCGCGGCGCCCGGTATCGTCGGCTCGCCGGACTGGCCGGCGCGAGTCGCCGCTGCCGTGGCCGATCTCTATGACGGTCTTTGTCGCAGCTGGCTGTGGATCGCGCTGGCGCATCAGGACATGCGGCTGCGCTATCGCGGCTCGCTGCTCGGGCCTTTTTGGCAGACAGTAACGACGATCATTATGATCGGCGCGATGGGGTTTATTTACGCCCGGCTGTTTCGTACCAGGATCGACAACTATCTGCCGATGCTGACCATCGGATTGATCTTTTGGCAGTTCATCTCTGGGATGATCACCGAAGGCTGCGGCACCTTCTACACCGTGCAAGGCATCATCCAACAGGTCAAGCTGCCGTTGTCGCTGCACGTCTATCGCCTCGTCTATCGCAATATCCTGGTTCTGGCGCACAGTTTCATTATCGTGCCGATAGTACTGGCGATGTTTCCGCCGCCGATCGCGTGGCCGCGGCTCCCCCTATTGATCCCCGGCATGGCGCTGATCGTCATCAACGGCGTCTCGCTCAGCTTTCTGCTCGGCACGATCAGCGCACGCTTCCGCGATGTGCCGCCGATCGTCGCCAGCATTGTCCAGGTCGTGTTCTTTGTCACCCCGATCTTCTGGTCTGCCGAGGCGCTCGGCGCCGCTCGCTGGTGGGCCGAACTCAACCCGATCTTCGCGGCGATCGACGTGTTGCGCGCGCCCCTGCTCGGTCAGCCGACGGCGCCGCATTCCTGGCAGATCCTGACGGTCGTCAGCGTGTTTCTCGCCGCGGTAAGCTTTGCTTTCTTCTCGCGTTTCCGCTCGCGCATCGCCTTCTGGGTTTGAGCCCGTCGTGTCGTTCCTGCGGCTGCGCAACGTCTCGGTCGAGTTCCCGATCTATCAGGGCAGCAGCCGCTCGCTGAAGAAGGTGCTGCTCGCTACCTCGACCCGCGGCAATCTCGGCCGGGACAGTGCCGATCGCATCAACGTGCGGGCGCTCAGCGACGTCAGCTTGGAGATCGCCGACGGCGACCGCGTCGGTCTCGTCGGCCTGAACGGCGCCGGCAAGACGACGCTGCTCAAAGTGTTGGCCGGCGTCTACGAGCCGACGCGCGGCGAATTCGGCTCTTCCGGCCGGGTCTCCTCGCTGCTCGATATCCAGGTCGGCCTGAACGGCGACGCGACCGGCCGCGAGAACATCCTGCTGCGCGGCATGTATATGGGCATCCATCCGCGCGCGATGCGGGCGCAGGCCGCCGCGGTGGCGGAATTCACCGAGCTTGCCGACTACCTCGACATGCCGGTGCGGACCTACTCCGCCGGCATGATGGTGCGGCTCGCTTTCGCGATCTCGACCTGCATCCCGCCCGACATCCTGATCATGGACGAGTGGCTCTCGGCCGGCGACGCGCAGTTCCTCGAAAAGGCGGAGCGCCGCATCGAGGAGTTCGTGCGCGCCTCGAGCATTCTGGTGATCGCCTCGCATTCGCTGGAGCTGATCGAACGCTGGTGCAAACGCGGCATTCTGCTGCATCAAGGGCGGGTGCTGGCGACTGGTCCGATCGAGGGGATCCTCGCCGCGTTTCGCCGGCTGATCGCCGGCGGCTCGGCACAAGAGCTTGCGACGCTCGCCGCCGCCGGCTGAACCGGCGGTCGCCGGCGGCGACCGAGCACCGCGTTGCCGTCCGGCTGCGACCAGAGCAGGGTGAATGAGAGCGGGCGGCGCGCGATCGGTAGCGACGAAACGCCGCGCGCGCGAGCGCGGCGGAACGCCCGTCCCCGACGCGGACACGATCCGAGCCGCGCGCGCTCGTCGCGATCTCGGCTGGTCGCTGATCCGGCGCAGCCGGTTCGAAGGCGAAGCTCTCGATGGCGACATCGCGCACCGTGACGAGAGTGGCGCCTTTCGGCCCGCCTTCTCGGATCTGCCGCCCCTGGAGGTTTCCCGGAAATACGACCCAGAGCTCCCGGCTCACCTCTTCCCGCTTATGCACGTGACCGAGCGCCCAATAGTCATAATAATTTTTGGCGCACAGCGTTTCGAGCGTGGTCGGCGCATAGTTGTCGTGGCCGGGCCGCCCGGTCAGCGCGGTATGCATGCAACAAACCGACATTGAACAACCCGGGAACCGGACCCGGATACCCTCCGGCGAAGCCGCCGGGCTGCCGGCCGCGAATGCGTGTCCTTAAGTGCTAGGTGTGGGCTAGGTACATTTCGACGGGGGTGGGAACAGCCGTTCAGCCCCAGAGTTTCCTGGTCGCGAGTTCGGCCCCTTCGCGCATCGCCTCGAACTTCGCCCAAACCACGCTCTGGGCCACGAACTCCCAGCCGGCGAAGGTGCCGAAGCCGCAGTCACTGCTCGCGATCACCCGCTCGCGATCGCCGACCGCGTCGACCGCTTGAACGACGCGGTTGCAGATGACCTGGGGGTGCTCGATGTAGTTGCTGGCGGACTCGACGACGCCCGGAACGAGGATCATGGGATCCGGCGGCGGGACCTTCTTCAGCACGTCATATTCGTGTTGATGGCGCGGGTTCGCCATTTCCAGCGACAGCGCGCCGACCTTGGCCTGGTAGAGGACGGGGAGGATAACCTCGAGCGGGACGTCGTGGTAGTGCGGCCCGTCGTAATTGCCGTAGCAGACATGCAGCCGCACGTCCCCGGCGGGAATATTCTCCAGCGCCGAGTTGAGCGCGTCCACGTGCAGCTCGATTGCCCTAATGAACCCCGCCTCGGTCTCGTTCTTGAACAGCCCCTGTCGCTCCATCGCGAGGTCAGGGCAATCGAGTTGGAGAACCAAGCCCCTGGAGTGGATCAGCTGGTACTCTTCCTGCATCGCCTTGGCGACGGCGCGCAGGTAGCGCTCGTGGGTGTCGAAATAGTGGTTCATCATCGTCGTGCAAATGATGCCCGGGAGACGCCGCCGTCATGAAGCGCTCCACGTGGCGGCCCGCGTATGGCGCACTGCATTTTTCGAAGAGAGCGCATTCGGCTTCCGTCTGCGCCTTGCCGATATAGCCGATCTCGCCGATCGCAGCAGGCGCGTCGAACACCTTGCTGGGCTTGGGGATTCGGGCAGCCAGCAGGGCTCCGTAATCCGGGAACTTCTCGAAGTCGAGAAAGCTCGGACGGATGCCGGCCCCGCCGAAACCGCTGAGACGCTGGGGGGCGTAGGTTTGGAACCCGACGCGTGGCTGCTCGCCGTCGCTGATCACGTCAATGCCGGATTCGACCTGTTTTCGGACCACGTGAGAGACGCCGGCTTCGGTCTCCCGCGCCAGCGCCGCGTTGTCGATCGCCTCGCCCCTCTCCTGGCGGATCAGCAGGTCCGAAAGCCCCTCACTGCGCGGCAGGCTGCCAACGTGGGTGGTAAGTATGCGCTCCCGGCTCGTCTTCATTGCCACCTCCGGGCTTACGGCGGGGCACCTCCCTGGTCGTGCGGCAGGGCGACGCCCGCGACAACATGGTTGGGAGGGTTTGAGGGTGAGGCTAGCGGCGCGGCACCGGCGACGACCCCGATCCGGCGGCTTAATCCTCCACCGGCGGGCGTTCCGGAGGTCGTCGTCGGGAAGTCTGCGACGTCGAGGTTGGTTCCCCCGGAACGGCCCCGAAGGGCCGCCGTTAACCCCGCACCTTGGCCAGTCGGCAAATCCCGACCGGCCAAGGTGCGCTCGAACCGCTCCGGCTAGGCGTCGAAGCCGTAGAGCCGGGCGGCGTTGCCGCGGGTGATCTTGAACTTGTCTTCAGCGCTCGCGTCCTTGAAGTCGCGCGCCACGACCTCCTGCGAGTGCGGCCAGGTCGAAGCCTGGTGCGGGTAGTCGGACGACCACATCAACTTGTCGACGCCGATGAAATGGCGGTTGGCGACACCGACAAAGTCGTCGATATAAGTGGCCCACATCTGGCGCCGGAAGTACTCGCTCGGCTTCAGCTTGTTGGTAAAACCGGCGGAGATCCGCTGGCGCTCGAAGGCGCGGTCCATGCGCTGCAGATAATAGGGCAACCAGCCGATATTGTTCTCGGCCGAGACGATCTGCAATTCCGGGAAGCGGTCGAGCACGCCCGAGAAGATCAGCACACTGAACGACTTCTCGACCTCGTGCGACAGGACCGTCGCGCGCATGTAGCGCTCGCCCCAATTGAACTGGCTCTCGACGCCCATGCCGGTGATCGCGTGCAGGCTGACCGGCATCTTGAGTTCCTGTGCCGCGGCCCAGAACGGATCGTATATCTCCGAGCTGTAGGGCTGGCTCTCGGGTGGCGAGCACCAGATCATCGCACCCTTCAGGCCCATCTTGGCGCAGCGTTCGAGCTCGCGGGCGCCAGCCTTCGGGTCGTACAGCGCGATCATCGGCAGCCCGGCCATGTGCTTTGGATCATAGCTGACGAATTCGGCGAGCCAGTCGTTATAGACGCGGAAGCAGTCGGCCTGCAGCCCGGCGTCCTTCAGCCAGAAGATGCGGAAGCCGAGGGTCGTATAGAGCACGTCGGCCTCGACCCCGTCGACCGCATTGTCCTTGACCCGCGCGGCCGGGTCCCAGCCGCCGGGGCGGGCATCGGCATAGGTTGCCTTGGTCAGGAACTCCTTCAGCTCCTCGGGGCTCTTCCCGGCACCGAGCCCAATGCCGATCGGGTGCGGCGCATAGCCCTCATAATAGAAATAGGCGCCCTCTTTGCCCGGCGGGTTGACCATCAGCCGCGGCGCCCGCTCGCGGTATTTCTGGTCGACCCGCTCGGCCCACAAATTTGGCGGTTCGCTGACATGCGAATCCGCGGAAATCAGCCGGTACTCAGCCACTTAGCCCTCCCTCGCAAAACCTGCCGCGGTTCGCCGCGGCGCCGTCGATGAGGAAACGATAGTCCACCCGCCGGCGCCCGGTCCAGGCTTCAGCGCGCCGGCCGCATCCATCGTCACTCTCGAACTTAAGGACGGGTCTCAGAGCACCTCGAAGAGGCCGGCCGCCCCCATGCCGCCGCCGATGCACATCGTGACGACGACGTGGCGCGCGCCGCGTCGCTTGCCCTCGATCAGCGCGTGGCCGACCATGCGGGCCCCGGACATTCCATAGGGATGGCCGATCGAGATCGCGCCGCCGTCGACGTTGTAGCGCTCGGGATCGATGCCGAGCCGGTCGCGACAATAGAGCGCCTGCACGGCGAAAGCCTCGTTCAACTCCCAGAGATCGATGTCGTCGATCTTGAGGCCGTGCATTGCCAAAAGCTTCGGAACCGCGAAGACCGGGCCGATCCCCATCTCGTCCGGAGCGCAGCCGGCGACCGCGATGCCGCGATAGACGCCCAACGGGGCGAGACCGCGGCGCGCCGCCTCGGCCGCCTCCATCAGCACCGACGCCGAAGCGCCGTCCGAGAGTTGCGAGGCGTTGCCGGCGGTGATGAACCGCCCTTCTTTGACCGTCTGCCCGTCGCGAAACACCGGCTTCAGCGCGGCGAGCCCGGCGAAGGTCGTCGACGGCCGGTTGCCTTCGTCCTTGTCGAGGGTGTAGGGAACCAGGGTCGTTTCCCTGGTTTCGCGGTTCTCGACCCGCATCATCGAGGGCAGCGGCGCGATCTCGGCCGCGAGGCGGCCCTCCTCCTGTGCTTTCGCGGTGCGCAGCTGTGATGACAGCGCGTATTCGTCCTGCGCGTCGCGGGTCACCTGATAACGCTCGGCGACGATCTCGGCGGTCTCGATCATCGTCATGTAGAGATCGGGCCGATGCTCGACGAGCCAGGGGTCCTGCGTCCGGTATTCGTTACGCTTATCGTTCTGCACCAGCGAGATCGATTCGACGCCGCCGCCGACCGCGATCGTCATCCCGTCATGCACGATTTCCTTGGCGGCGGTCGCGATCGCCATCAGCCCCGAGGCGCATTGCCGGTCGATCGTCATGCCCGGCACCGAAACCGGCAAGCCGGTGCGGACCCCGGCCTGCCGCGCGATGTTGAAGCCCTGCGAACCCTGCTGCAGCGCCGCGCCGAGCACGACGTCCTCGATCTCGGCCGGGTGGACGCCGGCGCGCCGCACCGCCTCGCCGACGACGTGGCCGGCGAGCGCCTGCGCCTGCGTGTCGTTGAACGCACCGCGATAGGCCCTGCCGATCGGCGTCCGGGCGGTCGAGACGATGACGGCTTCGCGCATTTTCTCCTCCCTGCCAACGCCTCACGATGCGCCCATTGCCCGGGCCGGGCAAGCCGGGCGGATCGACAGGACTGCCGGCTTATTGCAGGATGGCCGAGCCATACGAACCCACGCCAAGAAGGAACGCCAGATGCCTGAGACGCCGACCTTTGGCCGCTATGCCGAGATCCCCTACGACCAGATGACGCCGGAGCAGCAGGCGGGCTATCGCTCGCTGATCGAGGCGCGTGGGCGCCTCCCCGGCCCGAACAAGATCTACGTCCACAATCCCAAGCTGGTGAAGGTGATGGGGCCGCTCGGCGCCTATTTCCGCACCGGCTATTCGCTTTCCGAGCGCGAGCGCGAGATCGCCGTCGTCATCATCAACAGCAAGTGGCATTCGGCCTACCCGACCAATGCGCATGAGCGCGCCGGCAAGGCCGCCGGCTTGCCGGCCGACAAGGTCGAGGCCCTGCTCTCGGGTCTGCCGACCTCGTTCGACGACAAGCGCGAGCAGGTGATTTACGAGATGGCGACCTGCCTTGCGAATTCGCGCTGGGTTTCGAAGGGGCTCTTCGACCGGGCGGTCGAGGCGCTCGGCCATGAGGGCATCACCGACGTCATCTGCCTGATGGGCTTCTATACCAGCGTGTCGATGACACTCTCCTTTTACGACGTCCCGGCCGGCGCCGAAGGTCTCGCGCGCTAGCAGGACGACGTAGGCTGGGTGGGCGCCGGCTGAAGCCTGTTGAAGCCGGGGGAAACCCACCGCCTTCTTCGCCGCTGATGGTGGGTTGCGCTGGCGCTCCACCCACCCTACCAAAGGAGGACGCTATGCTGATCGTCGACGCGCAGGTTCACATCTGGTCGGCGGGGCCGCCGACCAATCCGTCGCACCGGCAGGTCAATGCCTACTCGGCCGAGGAATGCATCCGCGAGATGGATATGGCCGGCGTCAATGCCTGCCTGCTGCATCCGCCGGGATGGGACCCGAACTCGGGCAAGATCTCCGAGGAGGCCGCGGCCAAATATCCGAACCGTTTCGCGATCCTCGGCAACTTCCCGCTCGACAAGCCGGAGAACCGATCGCTGATCGACGGCTGGAAGAAGCGGCCCGGAATGCTCGGCCTGCGCTATGCCTTCACCCAGCCGCACCAGGCCAACTGGATGACCGACGGGACGATGGACTGGCTGTGGCCGGCGGCCGAAAAGTCCGGCATCCCGATCGCGCTGATGGCGTCGAACTACCTCCCGCAAGTGGGGCAGATCGCCGAGCGCCACCCCGGGTTGCGCCTCCTGCTTGACCATTATGCCCGAGTGCGGGACGGCAAGGACGACGCCGCACATGGCAACCAGCCGGCGCTCTTAGCGCTTGCCAAATATCCGAATATCGCAGTCAAGGCGACCGGCGCGCCGGGCAATTCGAGCCAGCCTTACCCATACCGCAACATCCACAAATACACGCAGCAGATCGTCGAGGCCTTCGGGCCCGAGCGGACCTTCTGGGGCACCGACATCACCCGCATGCCGTGCTCGTGGAAAGAATGCGTGACGATGTTCACTGAGGAGATGCCGTTTCTCAAAGGACGCGACCTCGAACTCGTCATGGGCCGCGCGCTCTGCGACTGGATCGGCTGGAATCTGCCGGTATGAAGGGTTTCCCCGCAAGCCGCGCGAGGTGATCGCGGCACCGCCCCCTCACCCTCCCGCGATCGCGGGTCCCTCCCTCTCCCGCAAGCGCACCGCAAGCGCGGAGAGGGCTGGGGTGAGGGACGCGGTCAGCGCTTCGAATATTGCGGGCGGCGCCGGGCCTTGTGCCTGCCGTACTTCTTGCGCTCGACGACGCGGCTGTCCCGGGTCAGAAACCCGTGGTTTTTCAACAGAGGGCGCAATCCCGGCTCGTAATGCATCAAGGCCCGGCTGATGCCGTGCCGGACGGCACCGGCCTGGCCGGAGAGCCCGCCGCCCTTGACCGTGCACATGACGTCGAACTGCCCGAGCCGATTTGCCGCGACGAACGGCTGGTTGATGATCATGCGCAGCACCGGTCGGGCGAAATAGACCGGGCTCTCGCGCCCGTTGACGGCGACGCGGCCGTTGCCGGGCTTGATCCACACTCGGGCGACCGCGTTCTTGCGCTTGCCGGTCGCGTAGGCGCGGCCCAATTCGTCGATCTCCGGTTGCACGTCGTCGGGCGCGATGACTGGAACGGCCGCGGCCGGCGGCGGTGCCGCCCGCGCCGCAATAGCCTGGCGCAGGCTCCCGAGACCCTGGAAAACCTGGCCGCCGCGCTGGCTGCCGCTACGGTCGCTTTCGGCCATCTCTACTCCCTCAAGCGCGGGTGTTCTTGCGGCTCATCGCCGCCACATCGAGCGGCACCGGCTGCTGCGCCGCATGCGGGTGGTCGGGCCCGGCAAAGACCCGGAGATTTTTCATGATCCGACGGCCGAGCGGGCCGCGCGGCACCATCCGCTCGACAGCTTTTTGGACGACCCGTTCCGGATGCCTGCCGGTGAGGATGGCACCTTTGCTGCGTCCTTTGATCCCGCCGGGATAGCCGGTATACCAGTAAAAGATGTCGTCCTGCCGCTTGTTGCCGGTCAGCTCGACCTTTTCGGCGTTGATCACGACGACATTGTCGCCGCAATCCATATGCGGCGTGTAGGAGGGCTTGTGCTTGCCGCGCAACCGGCTGGCAAGGATCGCGGCGAGCCGGCCCAGCACCAGTCCATCGGCGTCGACGAGCACCCAATTCTTCCGGATGTCCGCCGGTTTTGCAGAAAAGGTCTTCATCGCTCCAACCGGGATGGCGGGTACGGCAACGCACCCGTCCGCCAGAGGCCGGCGATGTAGGCGATCGCCGGCCGCAGGTCAAGGGCGGGCTCGACGATTACCGCCGGCCGCTGCGCATCGGGTCAGCCGGCGCGGGCCTTTTTCCAGGCCTCGAAGTCGCGCTTGGCCTCGTCGCTGACACCCGGAAAGAGGCCGATCAGCGAGCGGCCGCGCACCACTTCCGCTTCGGCGAACTCGTCGTAAAGCGTCGTTGCCAGCGCCTCTTCGGCGACGGCGTCGGCGATGTCGGGCGGGATCACGACGATCCCGTCGCAATCGCCGACGATGACATCGCCCGGATAGACCGCGACGCCGCCGCAGGCGATCGGCAGGTCGAGGTCGACCGGCTGGTGGACGATGCCGGAGGGCGGCGACGACGGACGACGGTGGTAGGCGACGAGGCCGGTCTTGAAGACGCCGTCGGTGTCGCGCAGTCCGCCGTCGGTGACGATGCCGGCGCAGCCGCGCGCCTTGAGGCGCCCGCAATAGATGTCGCCGGCCGAGGCGGCACGCGGATCGCCGCGGGCGTCGACGACGAGCACATGGCCGGGCGGGCAGCTCTCCATCGCCTGCTGCTGGATCGGGCCCGCCGCCGGGTTGCGGGCCTTGTCCTCGCGCGCCGGAATGAAGCGCATCGTATAGGCGAGGCCGACGAGGCGCGGCATGTCAGGCCGGATCGGCCAGACCTCCTGCATGAACATGTTCTTGAGCCCGCGCCGGCTGAGGATGCCGGTCAGGGTCGAGGTACCGACATGCAGTAGTGCGTCGCGGGTCTTGGTCGACAATTCCGCCATCCGGGTTCCCTCCCTCACCTGTCCGTTCGCAACAAGAAGATCCCCTTGCGCGGACCTGATCCGCGCAGCCACGTCTTTTTTCCGTGACGAGAGGAGGACGTGGGTGGCCGGGTCACGCCCGGCCACGGGGTATCGATAGCTGTTGCAATTACTCATCCCAGGTCGGATCGCCGTCAGGCGGCGCCGGGGCGCGGCTGCACGACCCGGCGCGGTGCGATCGGCGCGGCCGGGATGCTGCCGAGATCGATCGGCGGCATGTCGAGGTCAAGACTGCGCAGCACCGCGTTCGCCAGCTCGTCATAGCGGTCGAAGCTGCGCCGCAACCGCCCGCGCCAGGCCGGCAGCCCGCCATTCGCATGCAGCTCGAACGCCGATTCGCGGGCGTCGAGCGCCGAGGACACATGGTCGGAGGCGAGCTGCAACAAGGCGGCGCGCTGCCTCGCCGTGTAGCCGCCGCCGGCGAAGGATTCGTCGAGCCCCGCCGCGAGCTCGGGAATCGCCAGGTCGTCGTCGGACGGGGCGACGACCAGCGACGAGCCCGGCAGGATGCGCAGGATCTCGCTGATCTTCTGCCGGGCACGCAGCATCGCGATGCTGCCGGCCGCGACATGGCAGTGGTTCGGGTAGCAGTAGCCCTGCGGCGTGAATTGCGGATCGCGCTCGGCCGCCGTCTGGCAGCTCCGCACGGTCTGGATCTCGATCAGCAGATCGACCAGGTATTCGATCGTCGGCTCGTGCTCGACGAGGCCCATCGCATGCGTGCAGGCGAGCGCCAGACCCAAGGTGAATTCGGCCTTCGCCAGCCAGCAATAGAGCTGATGCCAGAACAGCCAGCGCGCCACCGGCTCGGGCGACTGGCCGAGCAGGAACACCCGTTCCCAAGGGATCAGCACGTTGTCGAGCCACATCTGGCCGTCGAGCTCGTCGAAGCGGTTCGACAGCGGTGCCACGAAGCGGCTCTTGTGGCGCATCGAAATCTTGCGGCAGATCGTCGTGACCCCGGGCGCGCCGACCGGCACGACGAAGCTCGCCCGCCGCCCGTCATATTCGACCCCGCAAAGCGCGCCGACATAGACGTCCTCGGCATAGGCCGGGCTCGTATGCATGCCGATCCTGCCGGAGAGGACGAGACCCTTATCGCTCTCGTGGACGATCTTGAGCGCCGCGCGCGCCGCCGGGTCCTCGCGCAAGCGATAGCCGATCGTCGCGGCGCCGGCGGAAAAGGTCAGGAACCGCCCAGTGCGGGCAATCAGCTCGCGATAGGCCTTGGCGTCGGCGATCTGCTGTGGCGACGGGTTCTGCTCGTGGACGGCGCCGAGGACGCCGAGCGCGATCAGATTGCCATAGGCCGGCGTGTGCGTGATGTTGCCGGCCGTCGGAAGCGTCGTCGCGCAGAAGCAGCGCGCCATTGCCGAAAGATCGTCGGCGCTGCGCGGCAGCACATAGCCCCAAGGCAGCCGCTTGCCGCCGGCGTCGGCCGGGGTCAGCACGATGTCCTGCCAGGCCGGATCGAGATGGCGGTCGTACCAGGCGACATATTCCTCGACCATCGGCCGCGTCGCCGGATGCGTCGTGACATCCTCGACCCGGCCTTCGCCGAGCACCCAGACCTTGCGGCCGTCGCGCAGCGCCTCGCGGTATTCGGCCCCGGTCCTCATACCGGTCCTCATCGGGCACCCCGCGCCTTCGCGATCGCCTGCCAGACGCGGGCGCTCGTCGCCGGCATGTCGAGCTCGGTGACGCCGAGCGGCGCCAGCGCATTCATGATCGCCAGCATGACCGCCGGCAGCGAACCGACGCAGCCGGCTTCGCCGGCACCCTTGGCGCCGAGCGGGTTGCTCTTGGTCGGCACCGGGTTGCTCGTGATCTCGATCGGACACAGCGTGTCGGCGCGCGGCATCGCGTAATCCATGAAGCTCGCGGTCAGGAGCTGACCCGAGCCCGGTTCGTAGGACACCTGCTCCATCAGGATCTGGCCGACGCCCTGCACGACCCCGCCATGCACCTGGCCGTGCAGGGTCAGCGGGTTGATCACGGTCCCGACATCGTCGACGACGACGTAGGAGACGAGCTCGACCTCGCCGGTTTCCGGGTCGATCTCGACTTCGCAGACATGACAGCCGTTCGGGTAGGTGGCCTGCGCCGGCGCATAAGTCGCGTGCTCGATCAACCCCGGCTCCATCCCCGGCGGCAGGCGGGCCGGCTGGAACGCGGCGCGCGCTATTTCCTTCAGCGCCAGCGATCGGTCGGTGCCGGCGACAGTAAATCGGCCGTCGGCGAATTCGACATCGGCGACGGCGGTTTCCATCATATGCGCCGCGAGCCGCCTGCCTTTGTCGATGACCTTGTCGGCCGCGAAGGTCAGCGCCCCGCCGCCCGCCACCATCGAGCGCGACCCGTTCGAACCCATGCCGAAGGCGACGCGGTCGGTGTCGCCGTCGATGAAGACGACGTCGTGCGGGTCGATCTGCAGCTTTTCGTGCAGGATCTGTTTGAAAACGGTCTCGTGCCCTTGGCCGTGCGTCTTCGTGCCCATCAGCAATAGCGCGCTGCCGCTCGGCTGAAAGCGGATCTCGGCATATTCGGGCACCGGACCCGCCGCCCCCTCGATCGCGTTGGCGAGGCCGATGCCGCGCAGTCGGCCGCGCGCCTTTGCCGCCTCGCGCCGGGCCGCGAAGCCGGCGTAGTCCGAGGCGGCGAGCGCCATGTCCATGTTCTTCGCGAATTCGCCGCAATCGTAGTTCGGCCCGAGCGGCGAGCGGAACGGCATTGCCTCCGGCTTGATGATGTTGCGGCGGCGCAGTTCGATCGGATCAAGGCCGAGCTCCAGCGCCGCCGCATCGAGCGCCCGCTCGATCAGATAGGTCGCCTCCGGGCGGCCGGCGCCGCGATAGGGTGCGGTCGGGCTCGTGTTCGACAAGACCGCGTCGATCCGCACATGGGCGGCGCGGATGTCGTAGACGCCGATCACCGTGCCGATCTGGCCGAACGGCGTCAGCCACTGCCGGTCGGAGCCGACATAGGCGCCGATGCTGGCGAGCATGTGGAGACGCAGCGCGAGAATCTTGCCATCGGCGTCGAAGGCCAGCTCGATCGTGCCGACATTGTCGCGGCCGTGCTCGTCGGCGAGCAGGGTCTCGGAGCGCTCGCAGCGCCATTTGACCGGCCGCCCAAGTTTTTTCGCTGCCCACAAGACAAGGCGGTGGTCGACATACTGCCAGCCCTTGGCGCCGAAGCCGCCGCCGACGTCGCGGACGACGACGCGGACCTGGCTTTCCGGCACCCGGAACACCATGCCGGCCAGCATGTTGCGCACCCGGTGCGGGTAGTTGACGTCGGCGTAGAGCGTGTAGCGGCCCTCGGCCGTGTCATAGGCCCCGAGCGAGCCGCGCGGCTCCATGTATTGCGCGTGCACACGACTGACGACGTAGTACCGTTTGACGGTGTGCGCCGCGCGCGCAAACGCCGCCTCGGTTGCGGCCCGGTCGCCGCGCTCGTAAGTGTGCGAGATGTTGTCGGGGTTGTCGTCCCACAGGCGCGGCGCTCCCGGCCGCGCCGCCTCGGCGACCGAGGTGACGGCCGGCAACGGCTCGTAATCGACTTCGACGCGTTCGGCGGCGTCCTTTGCCTGGTCCAATGTCTCGGCAACGACCATCGCGACCGTGTCGCCGACATAGCGCACCCGATCGATGACGATCGCCGGGCGTTGCGGCGCGAAGGCCGGCGAACCGTCGGCCTTTTTGCGCGGCATCGCCGCCTTCGGCATGGCGAGGCCGTCATTCCGGTAATCGGCCCCGGTATACACCGCGAGCACGCCCGGCGCCCTTGCCGCGGCCGCGGTCTCGATCGAACGGATGCCCGCATGCGCGTGCGGCGAGCGGACGAAGACCGCGTGGGCCTGGCGCGGCAAGTCTACGTCATCCTGAAAGCGCCCCTTGCCGGTCAGCAGCCGCGGATCCTCGAAGCGCCGCAGCGGCTGGCCGACCCCGAACTTCATCATGTCGCCGTCACTCGTCATCCGCGTATCCGAAAGTCAAACAGCAAAATCCCCCGATCCGCCCTTCGCTCCTCTGCCCCTCACCCTGCCGCTGCCGCGGGTCCCTCCCTCTCCCCGCTCGCGACCGCTCGCGGGGAGAGGGAGCAGAGGGAATCGGTCGCCATTCACGCCGGCGGCAGCGTGACCGGCAGCTCGCCAGGCGGCGCACGGTATTGTTTGACCGCCTCAAACAAAGCGGCAGGAGATCGACCCGAGCGGCCCGTAATCGATATGGAACGCGTCGCCGGCGCGCGCCTCGACCGTGCCGGTGAACGAGCCGCCGAGGATGAACTGACCCGGTTCGAGCGCCAGATCGAATGGGGCCAGTTTGTCGGCGAGCCAGGCGACGCCGTTCGCCGGGTGGTTCAGCACGGCGGCCGCGACCCCCGATTCCTCGATGACGTTGTTGCGGTGGCACAACACCGCAACCCAGCGCAGGTCGACGTCGAGCGGCCGAATGGGCCGGCCGCCGATCACGAGCGCGGCATTGCCGGCATTGTCCGCGATGCTGTCGAGCACGCAGCGCGGCTGTTGCGTCTCGGGGTCGATCCGGTGCGTCCGGCCGTCGACGATCTCGGCGGCCGGTACGACGTAGTCAGTGGCGCTCAGCACGTCGAAAATCGTGCAGCCCGGTCCCTTGAGCCGGCGGCCGAGAACGAAGCCCAACTCGCATTCGAGCCGCGGCTGGATGAAGCGGCTCATCGGGATCTCGGCCCCGTCGCCATAGAACATGTCGGCGAGCAGCGCGCCGTAATCGGGCTCGGTGATGTTGGCCTGGCGCTGCATCGCGCGCGAGGTCAGGCCGATCTTGCGGCCGCGGACGCTGTTGCCTTCCGCCACCTTCAGCTTGACCCAGCGGCGCTGCACCGCATAGGCGTCGTCAACAGTGAAGCCGGGGTGCAGCACGCTCGGCGCGCGGGTCCGCCGCCGCTCTTGTTCGGCCGCATGGTAGGCCCGCGCCAGCGCATCGATCTGCGCGTTGTTCAGCATCCGGCTCGCTTCCGCCGCGTTTACGACAGCACGGCGAAAAAAGACGCCTGCACCTGCGCCCGGCTGTCGGCCGGCAGCGGCTGCGTGTGCCGCGCTGGTCGCGAGTTCGCGTCGGGGAACATCTTGACCCACTCGGCATTCAAGGCCTCGCGCTGCGTCGCCGGGTCCTTCACGAAGAAGTCGATCTTGACGATGTTCTCGGGCGTGCCGCCGGCCGCCTCGATCGCCGCGCGGATATAGCCGAACACGTTCGCGACCTGTGCCTCGAGGGTCGCCGGCAATTCGCGCGTGCCGGGATTGCTGCCGCCGATCACGCTCGACATCACGATATTGCCGACCCGGCTCGCATTCGGGATCGGGTTCTGGTGGCTGAACCCGGGGAACATGACGCTTCGTCTTTCTGGCATTTCCTCTGTCCTCCGCCTTTATGCCGGTTGACGCTCGGCGTTGCCGAACACTGGCAAACCTGCTTCACGATCGTCGAGCGCCGCCGCACCCTCCGTCGGCAGCGGCGTCGCGTAGTTGAGCGCCGCGTCGATATCGCCTTCCCACACCTCGCGCGGCAGTTCGTAGAGCAGCTCGATGCCGTAGCCGTTGGGATCGTGGATGTAGAGGCTGTGCGTCATGCCATGCTCGACGCGGCGGTCGAATTTGACGCCACGCTCCTGCAGATAGGCGAGCTGCTCGAGCCAGGCCTCGCGGCTCGGCAGCGCAATCGCGATATGGTTGACCGCGCAAGGCGCGCCGAACATCGTCCATTCGGCCGGTGGCACCGGCAGGTCCTTGTTCTCGACGAGCGCAACGTCGTGATGGCTTTGGCGGCCGCCGCCGTGATCGCCGCTGTAAAAGCGCATCTTCGGCGGGTTCGGCCGGGTTGGCGTCGCATGCAGCTCGCCGACCTGCGTGAAGCCGATTACCTCGGTCCAGAACCGATGCGATTCCTCGATGTCGCGAACATTGAGCACGAGGTGATTAAGTCCGGTCGGAGTGACCGGCCCTTGCCGCATCGCCATTTCGCCCTCCCCGTGTTCCGGGACAGGTCCGGCACCTCGGCGGCGCCGGACCGAATTCGCGCCACATTACGAGAAGCGCGGAAATTGCGCCAACCCGACGAAGCTTAATTCGACATATAAGTCCTGCTTATGAATGCGAGTCACCTTCCGTCGGGCCGCGGCGACACCGTCCGCCGCCGGCAAAGGGCTGGCGGCGCCGTGATCGACGCGCCGGCGGCACCAGTCGCGCACGATCCCGCGCCGCAGCTGAAACAGGCGAAGCTGGACCTATTGCCGATCCTCTACGAACTCTTGCGCACCCGCAGCGTCACCCGCGCCGCCCGCGCCCTCGGCATCACCCAGCCGGCCGTCAGCCAGGCACTGCGGCGGCTGCGGGCGACATTCGGCGACGACCTCTTGGTGGCCCTCGGGCGCGACCTGCAGCCGACCGACCGCGCCGCGGCACTGCTGCCGCCGCTCGAAGGCATTCTTGCCGAAATCGGCTCGCTGCTGCGGCCGGCGACAGCCTTCGACCCGGCGACCGAGGAGCTGCGCGTCACGATCATGACGGCCGACTATGTCAGCCTGCTGCTGGCCCCGATCCTGGCCGAGATCTGCACCCGGGAAGCGCCGCAAGTCGTGTTCGAGTTCGTCTCGGGCGGCGCCCGCAATGTCGACGATCTGGCCGGTGTCGACTTCCTGATCGCGCCCCGCGCCTTCGGCCGAACGCTCGGCAAGCGGATCGGCGCGCTGCCGCTGTGGCGCGACGAGGTCGTGTGCCTCGCGGCGGCGCGCAACACCCAGATCCCGCCGCGCATCACGCCGCAGGCCTTCCGGCGCCTGCGACAGGTCGCCTACCAGATGAACCCGAGCGTTCCCGAGAAGGTGCGCATGCTGCTGCAGCCGACCTCGGTCCTCGAAACGCGCCGGGTCTGCACCTTGCCGGATTTTCTGGTGCTCGGCGCCGTGGTCGACCAGGCCGATTGCGTCGCCCTCGTGCCGCGCAAGGTCGCCGACGAGCTCGTCCGCTGGCGCGACCTCAGGATTGTCGAGCTGTGCTATGAGAACCGGCATCTGGCGATCGACGCCTATTGGACGCAGGCGGCAGGCAACCGGCGTGGCCACGCCTGGTGCCGCGAATTGCTGGCGCGCGCCGCCGCTCGCATCGCCCAACGCGACGGCGGGTAAGGCGTGGTTTGGTCGCAAGTGGTAAAGTCGTGGCGATGCCCGAGGTAAAGGATCGATCGACGGCGGACTGCCGCGAGGCGGCGCTGGCGCTGCTGCGCTGGTATCTCGAAATGGGCGCCGACGAGGCGATCGCCGACGAACCGCAAGACTGGCTGGCGCCGCGAGCCGAACCGGATCGGCTGACGGTCGCGCCGATCCCGCCCACTCTTCCGGCGGCCGCACCTCCCGCCGCGTTGACCGAATCGCTGGCCGAGGGGGCGCAATCGGCCCGCCGTCTCGCCGCCGGTGCGGCGACGGTCGACGAGCTGGCGGCGCGCGTTGCCGCCTTCGACGGCTGTTCGCTGAGGCTCACGGCAACGAACACGGTCTTTGCCGACGGCAACCCGGCGGCTCCGGTGATGATCATCGGCGAGGCGCCCGGCGCCGAAGAAGATCGCACCGGGCGGCCGTTTGTCGGCCGCGCCGGGCAATTGCTCGACCGCATGCTGGCGGCGATCGGCCTCGACCGGACCCAGGTCCTGATCACCAACGTGATCTATTGGCGGCCACCCGGCAACCGGACGCCGACGCCGGCCGAGATCGCCTCCTGTCTGCCTTTCGTGCTGCGCCATGTGGCGCTGGTCCGGCCGAGGGTCCTGGTCCTCGCCGGCGGCACCGCGGCAGGCGCCTTGCTGCCGGAGGGGCAAGGCATCAGCCGGCTGCGCGGCCGCTGGTTCGATCTTGCGGTGCCCGGGCTCGAGCGCCCGGTGCCGACGCTGCCGATGTTCCATCCGTCCTTCCTGCTACGCGCGCCGGAGCGCAAGCGCGAGGCCTGGCGCGACCTGCTCGCGCTGCGCGCCCGGCTCGACGCGCTGCTGGCGGCGGAAAAGACCGCGTGACGTTTCAACTCCTCGCCCCGCGCGCAAGGCGAGGGCCGGCCGTCCGGGAGGGGCGCGGATTCCCGATTTCGACGGGAAGATGACGGGAAAAACGCGGCTCGGAGCCGTTGCCGTATTTTCTAATCCATTGTTTTTCCAGCACATTCGTAAACAATTCCCGTGCACGCAGACGGGAAAATAGGTCGAGATAGACGGGAATTCTTGATTGAAAAACGGGAAACATTGAGGAAATCACGATCAACCTGCCGCGGCCCGCTGCCGCCGTCGTATGTCGTATGATAGCAATAATACGCTTGATTATCAAGGTAGAAATTGCTAATATCTCTTCATCAGAAGAGCGACAGATCGATGACCACTGACCCGAAGGCGCGCTGTCGGTTGCCGCAACCTGCCGCCGAAGATCATCGGCTGGCAGCCTGAGCCGCCCCGCCCCATCTAGACGGCAACCCAACAGCGGAGTGAGCCCATGCCCGGCCGCCTCGATCAGAACCGTCCGTTTCTGCCGGTCAATATCGCGCTGCTGACGGTGTCCGATACACGCGACCTGTCGCAGGACCGTTCCGGCGACACGCTCGCCGATCTCGCCACCACTGCCGGACACCGGATCGTCGATCGACGCATCCTGCGCGACGAATTCGACTCGATCGTCGCGCAGCTTCGCGCCTGGATCGCCGATCCGCAGATCGACGTGGTGATGTCAACGGGCGGCACCGGCGTCACCGGCCGCGACGTGACGCCCGAGGCGTTCCACAGCGTCTACGAAAAAGAGATCGCCGGCTTCGGCGAGCTGTTCCGCTGGCTCAGCTACGACAAGATCGGGACGTCGACGATCCAGAGCCGGGCCACCGCCGGCGTCGCCGGCGGCACCTATCTGTTCGCCCTGCCCGGCTCGCCCGGCGCCTGCCGCGACGCCTGGGAGGGCATCCTCCAGCACCAGTTCGACAACCGCTTCCGGCCGTGCAATTTCGTCGAGCTGATGCCGCGCCTCCAGGAACGCTAGCAGCGTCGTGGTTCCGAAGTTCGACGGATCGAATAAGAGCGGTCATTGCGAGGTGCCGGCGATCGGGTAGCGGGAGCGGAACAGGACCTCCGGCGGCGCCGCTTTATGCCGAAATTGAATAGCCTCGACGCCATCGCCGGCTTCAGGGTTCGGTTCATGCCAGCCCACGACATGGCGAGGCCGGCTTTGAGGGCAGGCGATCGAAGAGAATGCCCGGCAGCTTCACCTCGGTGTTTGGCGAGCCCGAAGACTTCGAGCTTGCCTTGCGCCCCGAAGGTGTCGTCGGGCTGCTGATCACCGGCCAAGGCCCATTCCGCGCCCGTTTGACCGGGATTGCGCTCTATCGCTTGCGCCTCGCCGCCGGCGAGGAGGAATTGGCGCGCCTCGCCTATGTCGCCGTACCGCCCGGGATGGTGCTGGTCGCGCTCGCCGGCCAGGCAGGGCCGATCTGGGGCGGTGTCGAAGCGGGAATGGACGAGATCGTTACCGCCGGGCCCGGCGAGCCGCTGCATGTTCGGACCCTGGGCGCCAGTCGCTGGGGCACAATCCTCGTTCCGCAACGAGACCTCGTCGACAATGGGCGCCGGTTGGCCGGAAGCGGCTTTGTGCCTTTGCGCGGAATCGCCAAGTGGCGGCCCTCGTCGGGGGCAGCGACGGAATTGCGCGAGCTCCATCGCGCCGCCGTCCGACAAGCGCAAACGCGCTCGTCGGCGCTTGCGGACGGCGAGGCGGCGCACGGGCTCGAGCAGCAATTGCTGCATGCCCTGATAAATTGTCTCGAGGCCAAAACCGCGGAGCGCGAAGCGCCGGTCGCGCAGCGCCAGCGCGAGATCCTCGCCCGGTTCGAAGCGCTGCTCGACGCCGGGTACGCCGGCCACTTGCCCGAGATCGGCGCGGCGCTCGGCGTGTCGGAGCGGCACTTGCGCGACTGCAGTAGGGCACATCTCGGAACGAGCCCGAGCCATTACCGCCACCGCCGAACGATGCAGCGGGTTAACCGGGCTCTGCGCAGCGCCGATCCGACAGCGGCCAGCGTCTCCGAGATTGCCGCCACACACGGGTTTCGCGACTTCGGGCGCTTCGCGGGCCGCTATCGCGCGATCTATGGCGAATTGCCGTCGGTGACATTGCGGCGCGCGTCCCGTGGCGCGGCGAATCTGGCTTTGCACAACCTTCGGCGCGTTAAGATTTCGTGACCGGGTTGATCGCTCTACCCTTGCGGCGATAACCTTTGCGCCGGGCAGCACCTTTGGTGAAACCGGCTAGGACTTACCGAGATGCCTTCGAGCGCCGTGCGCCGCTTCAGCGACGCCGACGATTACGCGGCCGCGATCCGCGGCGGCGCAGTCGAGATGACGGTCATCGAGCGCGGGTCGTTCCGCGCCAAGCTCACGCGCATCGATCTGCATCGACTGTGGCTGCAGCGCTTCTCCGAGAACCTGCCGCGCGTTGCCGACGTCACTCGTCTGTTGGCTGGGCGGGCCTACTTCACTTTCCGCACCCGGTCCGGACCGGGCCTGCTGCAGAGTGGTCGGGAAATTGTTCCGTCTGCCATCCTGCGCCACGGCCAAACCGATCAATATTACCATCGGTCATGCGGTGCGGCGGATTTCGCTACCATGTCCCTGCCGCTTGCGGCTGTGGCGGCGGTCGGCGAGACAATGGCCGGAGCCGATTTCACCCCGCCGCGCGACGCGATTTCGGCCACGCCGCCGCCGGCGGCGATGGCGCGGCTCCAGAGGCTGCACGCAGCGGCCGGGAGGTTGGCCGACGAGGCCCCAGAAATCATAGCCGACCCCGATGCCGCCCGCGGCCTCGAACAGGCCCTGGTCGGCGCTCTCGCCGAATGCCTCGCCCACGCCGCACGGGCGGATGACAGGGCGGCGCGCGGCCAGCACGCGATCGTCATGCGCCGGTTTCGCCGGGTGCTCGAAGAAAACCCCGAGCAGCCGCTTTATATTCCCGAGATCTGCAAGGCGATCGGCGTCTCGGAACGCGGCCTGCGCGTCTGCAGCCAGGAATATTTCGGGATGAGCCCGAAACGCTATCTCCTGTTGCGCCGCATGCACTTGGCGCGCCGGGCCTTGCGCGCGGCGGCCGTCGGCGAGGCGAACGTTACCGACGTCGCGATGCGCTACGGCTTCTGGCAGCTCGGCCGCTTCGCGGTCGAATACCGCGTGCTGTTCGGCGAGACGCCCTCTGCCACACTGCAGCGGAAACCGGACCGGCCATCAGTTCGTTTGCCGATTTCGCATAGCGCCCGGCAATGACCGCCCTGAGGATCTTTTCCGTTGCGGCCGGAGACCCGTATCCCGCGGGCCCCTGTCGCTTGGGACCTTGGGGAGGATCGAGGATGAAACGCAATAGGATCGCGGCCGCAGGGGCCATCCCGCTCGCCGCTCTGCTGCTCGGCGCCTGCGTGTCGCAGAGCACCTATGACGCCCAGACCGCCGAGCTGCAGCAGGCGCAGGCGCAGGTCCAGCAGCTGCAGCAACAACTCGCGGCATCGAAGGCGGAGCAGGATTTCGTCGAGGCGGGCGACCTGCTGTTCCCGCCTGGCGGGTTTCACCTGAGCCCGGCCGGGGAAAACGAACTCGCCAGCAACATCGCGCCCAAATTGCGCAACGTGCAGAACGCCAAGATCGTCGTCTACGGCTACACCGACAATACGCCGGTCGGACCCGGCCTGAAGGCGCAGGGCGTCCCCGACAACCTGGTCCTGTCGACGCGGCGCGCGGCGGCGGTCGCGACCTTTCTGATCGCCCAAGGGGTGAATCAGAACATCACCTCGGCCAAGGGCTTCGGCGACACGCACCCGGTCGCGCCGAACGACACGCCCGCGGATCGGGCGAAAAACCGCCGGATCGTCATAACCGTGCAGGGGCCGGGTGCCGCGGGGGCATGACGGCTCGCCGCCCGCGGGGAAAGCGCGCCCGGTTCGGCTCGTTCGGCGACGAGGGCGGAAAATCCATGCGACAGGAGCGGCAAATATATCGCCAGGTCGTAGACCGCGTCGGACGAGTCATCGCCGCACTGGCGGCGCTCGCCTCGGCGCTTGCGATGATCGCCGTCGAGCCCCGCTCTGCCGGGGCACAGCAAGTGCCGCAGTCCGGTGAACCGTCGCCGGTCTTGGGGGGCGGGCCGACCGCGCCCCCGTCGAACCCGCCCCCGTCGAACCCGCCCCCGTCGAACCCGCCCCTGTCAGGCCTGCAGGTGACGGTGACGCCCTATCTCTGGCTCGCCGGGATCGACAGCGCGATCAGCACGCCGCTGGCGCGGGCGCCGGTCGTCGATTCGAGTGTCGGCGCCTTTCAGCTCCTCGGCCATCTCGACGCGGTCCCGTTCATGGGGTCGCTCGAAATCAGTGACGGGCCGTTCAGCCTATTAGGGGATGCCTTTCACGTTCCGGTCGGCACCAGCATCACGACGCGCAACATCTTTTACAGCGGCGGCAGCGCCGCGCTGATCGCGAACCAAGGCACGGCCGATTTCCTCTATCATGCGTTCGCCGACCCGAGCCAGTCGCTCGACGCCGGCATCGGCTTTCGCGCCTGGTCCTTCACCGCCGACATGACGTTGAACGGCCGGATCCTCAGGACAATCAGCATCACTCGATCGGCCCAATGGGCCGATCCGCTGCTGGCCGCCCGCTATCATTATGATGTCGGTCATGGCTTCGGGCTGACGGCCTATGGCGATGTGGGCGGCTTCGGGGTCGGCGCGCATACCGACTGGCAGGTAATCGGCACGATCGACTATGCGCTGAAACCCTGGGCGACATTACGCCTCGGCTACCGCAGCCTCAACTTCGACTACACGGCGGCGAGCAGCGTCGGCTTCAACGTGCATATGAAGGGGCCGCTGCTTGCCGCCAATTTCCGCTTTTAACGGAGAGATCGCGTAAGGGAGGATGAACATGTGGCGAAATCGATTGGCCGGACTGGCTTGGCTCGCCCTCGGCCTCCTGATGCTCGCCGGCTGCGCCGCGCAGCAGGCCGAGACTTCCTGGCAGACGTCCATTCCGGCGATGCAACCGGGCCTGGCGCGTGTTTGGGTACTGCGGATGCCGTCGCAGGCCGGAATTGTCACCGGCGCCGACCCGATGGTTTATACAAACGGCGAGCCGCTCGCCAAAAGCACGGTTTCAACCGTGTACTATCATGACTTCCAGCCGGGCACCTACCGCTTCACGGTGCAGCCCTACGGCACCCCGGCCAACCTCGTCGACACGGTCCAGCTCGCTCCCGGCACGCAGACCTATGTTCAGGTCCAGGCGGTACCCAATTGGGAAATGGGTTCCACCGCTGGTGGCGCCAGCTTTGCTGTGCTTTCAATGTCGGCGCAGGAGGCCCAATCCTATCTGCCGACGATGAAGTTTCTCGGCGAACGCTGATCCGATCTGCCGAAACTGCATAGTAGCAGCGCTGCAGCGAGGCTATCCGGAAGGCGCATGGGACGGGTGATGCCGATGTTTCTTCTGCCGAAGTCGAAGCTGCGAGCGGGCGCCATGGTCGCCGGCGTCCTGGCATTGTCCGCCGTCGCGCCGGCGCAAACAGCGCCGCCGAGCAAGCTCCCCGCGGCGGCAATCGCTCCGGCGCCGGTCGTCGCGCCCGCTGCCGAGCGGCTCCTCAAGGAGGTCGGGTCCTATATCGGTTCGGCCGCAGCATTCACCTTCCACGCCGACGTCACCTTCGACCATGTGCTGCCGTCGGGCCAGAAGCTGCAATTCTCCGCCACCGAGGAGGTCGTGCTGCAGCGGCCGAAAGGCCTCTATGTCGAATGGAACGGCGATCTCGGCGCGCGGCAGTTCTGGTATGATGGAAAGTCGATCACTCTTTACGATCCGGCGACGCCCTTCTATGCCAGCGCGGCGGCGCCGCCGACCGTCGATGCAATGTTGCGCGAGGTGTTGCCGCAACTCGGCTTCCTGACGCCGCTTTCCGATTTTCTCTATCGCAACCCCTACGAGACGGTGCGCGGCAACATCCAATACGGGTTCGATCTCGGGCAGAACGACGTGAACGGCAGAAATTGTCGGACGCTCGCTTTTGTCGAAAAGGACATCGACTGGCAGATCTGGATCGAGAACGGGCCGCAGCCGACGCCCTGCAAGCTCGTCATCACCTACAAGACGCAGCCGGCGCAGCCGCAATTCTCGGCGGTGTTCAGCAAATGGGACTTCGCGCCGCGCATCGACGCCGCGGTGTTTACGCCGGAACTGCCGGCCGGGACCGAGAAGATCCCGTTCGCGACCATCGCAGCCGCCAAATAGGGTGCGGGAGGATGGCGATGACGAGGCAATCGAGCAATAGAAAGCGGCGCGCCGGCCTTCTGCTGGCCGGTGCCGCGACCGCCGCGGCCGTCGCGATTGCAACCCCCCCGGCCGTCGCGTTCCGCGGCGGTGGCGGCGGCTTCCGCGGCGGCGGTTTCGGAGGCGGAGGCGGCTTTCATGGCGGCGGGTTCTCCGGCGGCGGCTTCCATGGCGGCTCCTTTGCCGGCGGCGGCGCGCGCTTCGGCGACGGCGGTTCTGCCGATCGCAGCACCGATGCCGGCTTCGGCCGCGGCGGCTACGGCAGCGTCCACAGCGGCGGGGATTACTCGAACCGCGCCGGCAGCTATGCGCAGAGCCACCCGGAATACCAGCAGACCCACGAGCAGAATGTGTCGCAGCGCACCGGCGAGGCCAACCAGCTGCAGTCGAACCGGATGAACGAGGCCAATCACCTTCAGTCCAGTCACGAGAACACCGAAAGCCAGCTGCAATCGAACCGGATCTCCGAAACCCAGAATTTCCAGACCAACCGCGCCAACACGTTCAACAACTACAATGGCGGCGGCTGGGGCGGCGGCGGCTGGGGCGGCTATTACTCGGGTCTGGGGTTCGGGGCCGGCTTTGCGATCGGCGCGACGGTCGCGGCCCTGCCGGTAGCGGCGGCGGCGATCTCGGTCGCCGGCGCCTCCTATTACTATGCGAACGGTGTCTATTACGCGCCGCAGGGCGGGCAATACGCGGTGGTGCCGCCGCCGCAGGGTGCCGTCGTCTCGACCCCGCCGCCTTCCTGCTCGACGGTCTACGACAACGGCGCGAACTATCTCGATTGTGGCGGCGCCTTCTATTCGACTGTTTCGAGCGGCTACAAGGTGATCCCGCCGCCGATCGGCTCGACGGTGACGACACTGCCGAGCGGTGCGGTCGACGAGAATGTCGCCGGCACCACCTACTTCACTTTCGGCCGCGCCTATTACCGGCCGTTCTACAGCGGCAGCAGCGTCATCTACGAAGTCGTGGCCAAGCCGAGCTGAGCGGGCGAAGGGTGGGTTTGGCAAACCAATGAGGTGGGGGATCGGATGGCTCAGAGCACGGTGAGCGAACCGGCGAAAACCGCCGAGCAGCTGCGTCTCGACGAAGCGCGCGAGAAGGAAGTGCCGTGGCGGCAATGGGGGCCGTATCTCAGCGAACGCCAATGGGGCACGGTGCGTGAAGATTACAGCCAGGACGGCAATGCCTGGGATTATTTCAGCCACGACCAGGCGCGTTCGCGCGCCTATCATTGGGGTGAGGACGGGCTTGCCGGCATCAGCGACGACCAGCAGCGCTTGTGCTTTGCACTGGCGCTGTGGAACGGCAAGGACCCGATCCTGAAAGAGCGCATCTACGGCCTCACCAACAGCGAGGCCAATCACGGCGAGGACGCCAAGGAATATTACTTTTATCTCGACAGTACCTCGACCCATTCTTATATGAAATATCTTTATAAATATCCGCAGAACGAATTCCCTTACCTTGACCTGATCAATACGAACCGGGGCCGCAGCAAGACCGAACCCGAATACGAATTGCTCGACACCGGGGTCTTCAATGAAAACCGGTATTTCGACGTGTTCGTCGAATACGCGAAGGCGGCGCCGACCGACCTGCTGGTCGAGATCACGATCGCCAATCGCGGCCCCGCCGAGGCCGAGATCCACGTGTTGCCGACCCTGTGGTTCCGCAACGTCTGGAGCTGGTGGCCGGAGGAGACGAAACCCGCGTTGCGCGACGCTTCGCGCAGCGGCGCCGTCGCGATTGCTGCGACGGACGGGCCGCTCGGCGACTATTTCCTCTATTGCGAGGGCAACGCCCGCCTGCTGTTCACCGAAAACGAGACCAACAACGAGCGCCTCTTTGGCACTGCCAACCCGACCCCTTACGTCAAGGACGGGATCAACGATTGCGTCGTGATGGACCGGCAGAGGGCCGTCAACCCGAACAATACCGGGACAAAAGCCGCCGCGCATTACGAGTTGCGCATCGCTGCCGAGGCGACGGCTGTCGTCCGGCTCCGGCTGAGCAATATTGCGGCTCCCGCGGCGGGCCCGTTCGGTGCGGGGTTCGCGCAGATCCTCGCGGCGCGTCGGCGCGAGGCCGACGAATTCTATCGGGCAATAACACCGGCCGGCGTCGGCGAGGACGCGGCAAATGTAATGCGGCAGGCGCTCGCCGGTATGCTGTGGAGCAAGCAGTTCTTCTTTTATGATGTGAATACCTGGCTGCAGGAACATCATGTCGATCCGCTGCGACCGAGTTCGGCAGATTCGGAACTTGGAGTGGTTCCATATGATCAGCGGCCATGTGATCTCGATGCCGGATAAATGGGAATACCCATGGTTCGCCGCCTGGGACCTCGCCTTTCACACGATTGCGCTCGCCACGGTCGACGCCGATTTCGCTAAGCAGCAGCTCGACCTTTTGCTGGTCGGATTTTACCTGCATCCGACCGGGCAGATCCCGGCCTATGAGTGGAACTTCAGCGACGTCAACCCACCGGTGCATGGCTGGGCCACGATCTTTCTTTACCGAACCGAGCAGGCGCTGCGCGGCAAGACCGATATCGAATTCCTGACGCGGATGTTCGGCAAGCTGAGCCAGAATTTTGGCTGGTGGCTGAACCGCAAGGACCGCAACGGCCGCAACCTGTTCGAAGGCGGGTTTCTCGGGCTCGACAATATCGGCGTCTTCGACCGCAGTGCGCCGTTGCCGACCGGCGGCTATCTCGAGCAGGCGGACGGGACCGCCTGGGTCGCGCTTTATGCCCAGAACATGCTCGAGATCGCCGTCGAGCTGGCGGCGCATCAGCCCGCCTATGAAGACTTGGCGACGAATTATGCGGCCCAGTTCATGCTGATCGGCCGCGCGATGAACGGGATCGGCGCGGCGGGCATGTGGGACGAGGAGGACGGTTTCTATTACGACGTGCTGCGCTTGCCGGACGGCAGCGCCACCCGGCTCAAAGTCCGCTCGATGGTGGGGCTCCTGCCGCTCTGTGCGACGACAATCGTCGAGAAATGGCAGCGTGAGCGGGTGCCGACCCTCGTCGCGCGGGCCTATCGGCGCTGGCAGCTCATGCCGGAGTTGCGGGAGTTGGTCCACGCGACCGGGCCAGGCCATTTCGGCGTCAACGAGCGCGGCATCATGGCTCTCGTCAACGAAGACCGGCTGCGCCGCATCCTCTCCCGGATGCTCGACGAGAGCGAGTTTTTGAGCCCCTATGGCATCCGCGCGCTGTCGCGCTATCACGCCGAGCATCCGTATGTCTTCTCGGTGCAGGGCCAGGAATATCGGGTGAATTATCTGCCGGCCGAGTCGGACACTGGCATGTTCGGCGGCAACTCGAACTGGCGCGGGCCGATCTGGATGCCGGTCAATGTGCTGTTGATCCGCGCCCTCCTGCAATACTACCTGTATTACGGCGACAACTTCCGGATCGAGTGCCCGACCGGCTCCGGCAGGCTGATGAACTTGTTCGAGGTGGCGCGCGAGATCGCCAATCGATTGGCCCGGATCTTCCTGCGCGACGCGGCTGGCAGGCGGCCGGTGTTCGGCGGCGCCGAGAAATTCCAGAGCGATCCCTATTGGCGCGACAATCTCCTGTTCTACGAGTATTTTCATGGCGACAACGGCGCCGGCGTCGGCGCCAGCCACCAGACCGGCTGGACCGGGCTGGTGGCGCCGCTGATCGAGATCTTCGGCCGGCTCGATGCCAAGACTGTCCTCGAAGCCGGCCGGGAGGCGGCCTTTCAGCGCCAGTGAGACGGTACAGGGAGGATTGGCATCTTGGAAACGCAGACTGTCTCCGCGGTTCAGCCGGCGGCGCGACCGCCGCATATTTCCCCCACCGAGCGAAAAGCGCACGGCAAGCGGGTGCGCGGCACGGTGCGCCGCGATGCGCATACCGGCTGGCGGGCGCCGGCGGATCGGGCCGACCCGATCGGCGCCCTGCGCGCCGCCGACGTCCCGCGTTGCGGCTGGGTATCGGCGCGCGCGCATGCGAAGTCGGGCGACCCGTGGGCGATCAGCGGCTACCTCGGGAAGAGCGCCCAGTTTGGCGAAACGATGGGGGCATTCACCGCTGCCTATGCCGACCAGGCCGAGCGCGATCACGCCGCGCTGAAGGCCGCGGTCCGCGCCGGCATTATCGACGTGCAGCTCGAGCATTGAGTGCGTGATCGAGACTTTGCCCCTCACCCCAACCCTCTCCCCGCAAGCGGGGCGAGGGAGAAGCCCGCACGAGCCCTCGCCCCGCGCGTGCGGCTGTAATCCAATTGCAGAGCCCGCTGGGCCGTCGCATAAATACACTGCATCAACAACTTACGTCGCCCCGGCGGAGGCCGGGGCCCATAGTTCCGTTGCACGGAGCGGTGAAGGATGGATCCCGGCTTGCGCCGGGATGACGATGAACCGATTGATAAGAATGTTTTTTTTCTACGAGCGGGCCAACAAGCGGCAGGCCGAAGAACGCGGTGCGTGTATCCACAGGCAATTGGACTACAGGCTCGCGAGCGGGGAGAGGGAGGGGCCCGCGTCAGCGGGAAGGTCAGGGGCTGCCGTGAGCGATCGGCCGAGTTCGGCATAGTGACGGGAGAAGGCGGATGAACAGCATGTCCGTGCACTCCAAGAGCGACGTTCCCGACCGGGATTCGGCCGGCCTGGCGCGCCGCGTCGGCGTCTGGTGGCTGCACGAGTTGCGCGAACTCGTGCCGCCGACGCTCTTTTTCATTATCGGCTTCAACCTCGTCGTGCTGACGACGAATTTGATCCTCGCCGACTACAAGGTGGCGTTCGCCGGCTTCTTCGTCGCGACGACGGGGGCGCTCGTCGTCGGCAAGGCGGTGCTGGTCGCCAACAACCTGCCGCTGCTGCGCCGCTTCGATCGCGCGCCGGTCATCTGGCCGATCCTGTACAAGACATTGTTCTATTGGGCGGTCGTGTTCATCTTCCGGTTGCTCGAGCATTTCGTGCGCTTCTGGATCGTCGAACACAACCCGGTCGGCGGCGGTGCTTTTGTGCGACACGTCGCCGCGACGTTTTCGTGGCACCGCTTCGCCGCAATCCAGATCTGGATCTTCGTGTTGTTCCTCGTCTATGTGACGGCGTCAGAGTTCAACGAGCTGTTCGGTCGGGGCGAGCTGCGTCGCATCCTATTCACCCACCGCCCGTCCGAATTGCAGCTCAACCGACGCCAGCGGATCCGCGAGCTCGTGCGCCTGAGCCGGCTCGCCGACGCTCATTCGGTCGACGATTTCCGCGACCCGACGAACGTCGCGCACAAAGAACTGATCGACATCGTGCGCCGGCTTGCCGCCGTGCCCGGCCGCAAGGTCATCGGCGGATAGCGAACTCGCGGAGGAGCGCCGAATAAGGGGGCATCCGATGCGCAAGAGACTGAAGATCATCGTGGCCACCTCGGTCTTACTACTCACGATTATTACGCTACCCCCTGCCGCGTACGCGGCGCAGCATGCGGCAACGAACGCGACGGCGCCGACCGCGGCAGGCCCGGGTGCAGCCGTCCCGCCCAAGCTCGACGCGCTAATGGCGTGGCTCGCCGATCCGCAGGTACAGGCCTGGTTGAAACAGCAACGCGCCGCGGAAACAGCCCAGAAAAGCGCCGGCAAAGCCGAGACCCAGTCGGTGTCCCATTACCTCGTCACCCGTCTGCGTGCGACCCGCGAGCATTTTGCCGCTCTGGCTGTCGTGCTCCCCGACTTGCCGAACCAGTTCGAGGAAGGGTTTGGCTTGCTTCGGGCACAGATCCCGCGCCGCGGGACCGTCCTGCTGCTCGTTTCGCTTTTTGCGGGTTTTGGGATCGCCGTCGAATGGTTGTTTCGCAAGACGACGCAAAAGTTGCGCCAGCGCCTCGACAGTCTACCAATGACGACAGTCAACGATCGCTTGCGCCTCGTCGCCGCCCGCTTTGCCTTCGCCCTCGGCAGCGTCGTGGCCTTCGTCCTCGGAAGCTTCGGTCCGTTCCTCGCACGCAGTTGGCCGCCACTGCTCGGAGAGATGCTGTTCGGTTACCTCGTCGCCTTCCTCGCCACCCGCATCGCAGTCGTCCTCGGCCATTTCCTGCTTGCCCCCGATGCAGAGCGCTTTCGCATTGCGCCGATGGGCGACCCGGCCGCGTGCTTCTGGAGCCGACGGTTCACCGTTTTCGTCGGCTGGTTTGCATTTGGCTGGGTCACCATCGGCCTGCTGAGCACCCTCGGGTTCTCGCCGGAGGGACGGGAACTCGCCGCCTACCTGCTCGGCCTCGGCCTTCTGGCGATCGCGCTCGAAGCGGTGTGGCGCCGGCCGGTCGCGCCGAGCCGGGGAGCCGAACCACCATCGGCCCAGTCGCCCCGTCTCGGCCGCGGCGCCCAGAACGCAATACTCTCAGCCGGGATCGTGCTGGTGTGGGTGTTCTGGGTGGCGCAAGCGATGCCGGGCTTTTGGCTCGTTGCGGTGATCGTCATTTTGCCGCTCGCGATCAGCGTCACGCAGCACGCCGTCGAGCATCTGCTTCGCCCGCCTGCGGCATCCGAGAGCGCCGAGGGTCCGCCGACTGTCATCGCGGTCTGCCTGGAGCGCGGTATTCGCGCGCTGCTGATTATCGGTGCGGCGGCGGTGCTGGCCTCGGGCTGGGGTATCGACATCGTGCATCTCGCCGGGCAGGACACCGGGTTCGCGCGGTTCGTGCACAGCGTGTTGAGCGCCGTCGTCATCCTGCTCGTCGCCGACGTCCTGTGGCACGCGATGAAGACGGCGATCGATCGCAAGCTGGCAGAGGCCACCGATCTGGGCGAGCCCAACACCGACGAGGCGCGCCGCCGGGCTCGGTTGCGCACGCTGCTGCCGATCTTCCGCAACATCCTATTCTTTCTGGTCATTGCCGTCGCCGCGATGATGGCGCTGGCGGAAATGGGCGTGCAGATCGGCCCCTTGATTGCCGGCGCCGGCGTTCTCGGCGTCGCCGTCGGCTTTGGCGCGCAGACCTTCGTCCGCGACGTGATCGCCGGCATGTTCTACCTGCTCGACGACGCCTTTCGCGTCGGCGAATACATCCAGGCCGGCCGCTACAAAGGCACCGTCGAAGGCTTCAGCATTCGCTCGATCAGGCTGCGGCATCACCGCGGCCCGGTCTTTACCGTGCCGTTCAGCCTGTTGGGCGCCGTCGAGAACATGAGCCGAGATTGGGTCATCGACAAGATCGCGATCGGGGTCACCTACGACAGCGACCTCACCCTCGCCAAGAAGCTGATCAAACAGATCGGGCTCGATCTCGCCAAGGATCCGGACTTCGGGCCGATGATCCTGCAGCCGTTGAAAATGCAGGGCGTCGATGAACTCGGCGATTATGCGGTGCAGATCCGGGCCAAGATGATGACCTTGCCGGGCGAGCAATTCGTCATACGGCGACAAGCCTATACGATGATCAAGAAGGCCTTCGACGAGAACGGCATCAAGTTCGCGTATCCGACGGTGCAAGTCGCCGGCGAGAGCGCCGCCGCCATCGCCGCGGTAGCCCAGCACAGCCTCGATATGGCCAAACCCGAGGCGGCGTAGCCGCGGGAAACGGCAGGCAATGCCATGGGGTGAGGGAGTGCGTTATCGTGCTGGCGGCAGCGGCGCTTTGCAGCTGCCCGTGTCTGGCTCAGTCGGTGGCGCCGCTCAGCGATAATGATCTTTCGAAAGAGGCGGAGAATCCGGTTTCCCGGGTGATTACCTTGCCGCTGCGCTACGAGGCCGATTTTCTCGACGGTCCGACTTACGCAACCAAGGACACGTTCGACATCGACCAGGCGGTTGTTCCGTTCCGGCTGAACGACGATTGGGACCTGATCACCCGGACGAAACTGCCGTTCGAGGCGCAGCCGCCGAAAAAGCTCGGTGAAACCTGGGTCGACGGCCTCACCAACGGCTATACGACGTTCTTTCTGTCGCCGGCCCGCGGACAGGGTTTCTATTGGGGACTGGGGCCGGTTCTTTACTACCCGACGGCAACGAGTTCGGCCCTCGGCGTCAACAAATGGGGCTCCGGCCCGTCGGCGGCGTTCGTCAAGAAGGATGAGAGCCCGTGGGTGTGGGGTGCGGTTGCCAACAACATCTGGACGATCGGCGGACCGACCGGCAGCAACCAGCTGCTGCTCAACCCGTTCATCAGCTATCATTTCGGCGACGGCTGGTCGGTTGGCTCGTCGCCCAACGTCACGACGAACTGGCTGAACAGCGCCGGCAAATGGACCGTGCCGGTCGGCGGCGGTTTCGGCAAGGTGGTGCGGGCCGGCACCCAGTCGATCAAGTTCGACCTCGATGCCTACTACAACGCGATCCGGCCCAAGGCCGGCAACGACACCTGGCTGTTGCAGGCTACGCTGACTTTGCTGTTCCCGCGCTAGACAAGCTAGAGCCGGCACAGCAGGTTTCCCATTCCGAGCCACCCGCACTTTCTGCCGAATCTGCATAGGCGCCACCTCGCGTCCGGGTTATCGATCGGCACGTGCGAGGGCCCTGCGAGGTAGTCTCTTGACCGCAACCGATGGCATCACCGCCACCCGTGCCCCCGGCGACATGCTGTGGCTTGCGGGCGGCGAGTTCCGCATGGGTTCCGACGCTCACTATCCGGAAGAGGCGCCGGCGCATCGGGTCGAGGTCGACGGCTTTTATATCGATCGCCGTCCCGTCACCAATCGCCAATTCGCCGCCTTTGTCGCCGCCACCGGGTACAGGACGGTCGCGGAACGTCCGCCCGATCCCGCCGATTATCCGGGCGCCCTGCCGCATATGCTCGAGCCCGGTTCGCTGGTTTTCTGCGAGACCCCGGGGCCCGTCGATCTGCGCGACTTCTCGAACTGGTGGCGCTGGAAAAAGGGCGCCTATTGGCGGCATCCGGAAGGCCGGGGCAGCTCGGTTGCGCAACGCCTCGATCATCCGGTCGTGCATGTCGCCTTCGAAGATGCCGAAGCCTATGCCGCGTGGGTTGGCAAGCAACTGCCGACCGAGGCCGAATGGGAATACGCCGCGCGCGGCGGCCCTGACGGCGCCGAATTCGCCTGGGGCGCCGAATTCATGCCGGGCGGCCGGCACATGGCGAATACCTGGCAGGGCGCCTTTCCATATGAGAACCTCGCCGGCGACGGCTATGCGCGAACTTCGCCGGTCGGCGCATTTCCGGTCAATGGGTACGGGCTTTTCGACATGATCGGCAATGTCTGGGAATGGACGGCCGACTGGTACTCGCCGCGGCACGCGGCGGATGCCGCGAAAGCGTGCTGTATCCCAGAAAATCCTCGCGGCGGGCGCAAGGCGGACAGTTATGACGAATGCAACCCGGCGCTGCGGATCCCGCGCAAGGTCGTCAAGGGCGGCTCGTTTCTCTGCGCGCCGAATTATTGCCGCCGCTACCGGCCGGCCGCCCGGCATGCCCAGCCGGTCGACACCGGCATGAGCCATGTCGGCTTCCGCTGCGTCGTCAGAAACTGACCTTGAGAGTTTGCGTCAAAGTGGTCGCCAGCGCTGCCTCGCCCCTCACCCTCCCGCTTCGCGGGTTCCTCCCGCTTCCTGCTTGCCTACGGTATTCATGCGAGTTTGGGCTAATTTCGAAGAGGTTAAGAAATTGCCTCTCCATCCGCTGCCGCAAGCCCTGCGCCTTGATGCCCCCTTGATGGGGGAGGGTTTGGGAGGGGGTGCGGCACCCAGTTCGCCAGTCGGAAGCGGAAAGCGGCATCTGTGCCAAGTTGGCGCAAGTCCGGTCTCTTGGCGCGCGTCACCCCCACCCCAGCTCCCATCGAGGGGCGGGTGGAATCCGTCAATCCGTGAATACCGTAACCCCGCATGCGGGGAGAGGGCTGGGGTGAGGGGCATGCCCTCGATCGCGTGCTGGGTTCCCTAAAGGCAGGGCGTGATGGCCGTCACCGTGCAACAGCAACAGTTGGGCCTCCTCGCCAAGCTGGTTCTCGTGGCCCTTGTTTTGCTGGTCATCGCCGGCGCCGTCTGGCACGGCGCTACGGTCGCCACCTTCAAGCGCATCTGGTTCCAGGAGCTGGCGCGGCCGAGCGGGCCGATGAAGTTTCGCTTCGTATTGCAGCCTCTGATGGCAGCGTTTTTCGCGGTCCGCGATGGCGTCAAGGATGCGCGGACCGGCCGCGCGCCCTTCTTCTGGGCCATGCTCTACCGGCCAGGCAGGCGCTTCGAGCGGTTGAAAGAGGGGTTGAACGCGACGGCCCGCATCATCCTTCTGGGACTGGTCATGGATGTGATCTACCAATACATCGTGTTGAAGCGGTTCTATCCGGCCGAGGCGGTTATCATCGCGATAGTGCTCGCGTTTCTGCCCTATGTGATCATCCGCGGCCCGGTGGCGCGCATCGCGTGCGAACGGCGCGGCGGCAAAGGGAAAGGGGCATGACGCCGGGTTCGCACGCCGCGTCGGGCGCTGGCCGGTTCGATGTGCGGGCAACTGCGAGCGACCATTTCGCCTGGCTGCGTACCCGCTTGAGCGTCGAGCGCACGATGATGGCGTGGCTGCGCACGGCGACGGCGTTGATCGGGTTCGGGTTTGCGATTGTCCAGTATTTCAATCATCTGAGCCAGTTGCCGGGGACCCGCGCCGCCTATCTGCCGACCGCGCCCGAATATCTGGGGCTGGCATTGATCGCTTGCGGCGTCCTGGCGCTCGTGATCTCGATCGGGCAGTACCGCTGGACGGTGCGCTACCTGTGGGGCGAGCCTTATGCGGCGATCGCCGGGATGACCAAGGAGGGGAAGCAGTCGCCGGTGCTCGCGATCGCCATCATCCTCATTTTCATCGGCCTGTTCGCCTTCTTTGCCGTGCTGCTGCGCGTCGCCTAGCGAGGCTCTTGCCGCCACCGACCCCTGAAAGGAGACAGAAATGGCACAGTCATCAGGTAAGCCGAACATCGTCGTCATCTGGGGCGACGACATCGGCATCACCAATTTGAGTTGCTACAGCGACGGGTTAATGGGTTATCGCACGCCCAATATCGACCGCATTGCCCAGGAAGGCATGCGCTTCACCGACTGCTATGGCGAGCAGAGCTGCACCGCGGGACGGTCTTCGTTCATTACCGGTCAGCATGGATTACGCACCGGTTTGACCAAGGTCGGTCTGCCTGCCTCCCCGGTCGGTCTGAGCAAGCTGGACCCGACGATCGCCGAACTGCTCAAGCCATTGGACTACGCCACCGCGCAAATCGGCAAGAACCACCTCGGCGACCGCAACGAATTCCTGCCGACGGTGCACGGTTTCGACGAGTTCTTTGGCAATCTGTACCACCTGAACGCCGAGGAAGAGCCGGAATTACCGGATTACCCGAACCCGCGGGATTTTCCGAACTTTCGCGAGCGGTTCGGTCCACGCGGCGTTATGGATTGCAAGGCCGCCGACGGCGACGACCCGATCGTCGATCCGCGCTTTGGCCGGGTTGGCAAGCAGACGCTCCGCGACACCGGTCCGCTCACCAAAAAGCGGATGGAGACGATCGATGACGACATCGCCGCCCGCTCCGCCGACTTCATCAAACGGCAGGCCCAGGCCGGGAAGCCCTTTTTTCTGTGGGTAAACTTCACGCACATGCATTTCCGCACGCATGTGAAGCCGGAGAGCCGGGGCCAGTCTGGCCGGTGGCAGAGCGAATACCACGACGTCATGATCGATCACGACAAGAATGTCGGCCAGGTTTTGCAGGCTCTCGACCAGGCCGGGATCGCCGACAACACCTTTGTCATGTACTCGACCGACAACGGCCCGAATATGTTCTCGTGGCCGGATGCGGCCATGACACCGTTTCGCAGCGAGAAAAACACGAATTGGGAGGGTGCCTTTCGGGTGCCGTGCGTCGTGCGTTGGCCCGGAAAGATCAAGCCGGGCACCGTATCGAACCAGATGGTCGCGCATCACGACTGGCTTCCCACATTCCTGGCGATGGCCGGCGATACCGATGTCAAAGACAAGCTGTTGAAGGGCTACACGATCGGCGACATGACCTACAAGGTCCACCTCGACGGTTTTAATCTGGTTCCTTACCTGACCGGCGAAGTGCAGAAGAGTCCTCGGGAGTGGTTCCTCTACTGCAACGACGACCAGCAGCTCGTGGCACTGCGCTACGACAATTGGAAAATGGTATTCGAGGAACAGCGGGCGCCCGGCGGGTTACAGGTCTGGGCCGAGCCGTTCGTGAACCTTCGCGTGCCGAAGATCTACAATCTCCGCTTGGATCCGTTCGAGCGCGCCGACATCACCTCGATCACCTACTATGATTGGCTGATCGATCACGTCTATTTGCTGGTGCCGGCTCAGGCCTTTGTCGGAGAGTTCCTGCAGACCTTCCGGGACTATCCGCAGCGCCAGAAGGCCGCGAGCTTCAACCTCGACGAGGTACTCCGGAAAATACAGGAGTTCTCACCACACGTAACCCGGCGGGAGGGCCGGCCCGGCCCTCCTTCGGTGCCGGTTCCCCGGAGGGGTGGATGATGGAGGCGTGGCTGCGTCTTGCGACGAAAGACGCCGTTGTCGTCATCGATGCCATGGCGCTGATCGTCGTCGCCGTTGGCACCGTCGAGGCCTTTGTCAGCGGCCTGCGAGCCGCCTTCCCGGCGCCAGCGTCGCACCGCCGGCTGCGCGAGGTCTGGCTGCGCTATGGCCGCTCGCCCGTCGCCGGTCTCACCTTTCGGCTCGCTGCCGATATCGTCGGGACGTCAATTGCGCCGTCATGGGAGGAAGTCGGATAGCCGTGATCCGCACCTTCCTCAACTTTTTCCTCGAGCGCGACCTCGCCGAGCTGCGCGGCGGCGCGACCGAGCCGCTTAGGTCCGAGCGCCAATGGGGGCCGGGGTAATGGCTGCGATGTCCAGCACTCGGGCCGAGGCGGTGCGCACTTTTTACGAGGGCCACCCCTACCCCAAGCCGCTCGACAACCTCGATCGGCACCGCGATCTCTACCGCAATCCCGATCGGCGGCGGGCGCAGACCCTGCTGCTGTGGCCGACGCGGCAGCCGCCGCCCGGCCGGCGGATCCTGGTCGCCGGTTGCGGCACCTCGCAGGCCGCAATCCATGCCTTGCGCGAACCGGACGCCCACGTCACGGCAATCGACATCAGCGAAGCGAGCCTCGACCACACGCGCCGGCTGCAGCGGAAATACGACTTGCACAACCTCGATATCTACAGGCTCGCGATCGAAGAGGTCGGCGAACTCGGGCGAGTGTTCGACGAGATCGTTTGCACCGGCGTACTGCACCACCTCCCCGATCCCGATCTTGGCCTGAAAGCGCTGCGCCAGGTCCTGCTGCCCGAGGGCGCCATGCGCCTGATGGTCTATGCCGCCTATGGGCGAGCCGGCATCTATATGATGCAGGAATATAGCCGGCTGCTCGGGATCGGCCCGACCGAAAGGGAGCTGCGCGACCTCGGCGCGACGGTCGCCACGCTTGCCGCCGATCACCCGATCGCCGGCGTGGCGCGGCGGGCCAAGGATTTCACCTATCCGGAAGCGCTCGCCGACGCGCTGCTGCATCCGCAGGACCGGGCTTACACCGTGCCGCAACTCCATGCCTGGCTCGAGCGTTGCGGCCTGGCTTTCGGCCGCTGGTCGGAACAGGCGCCCTATTTGCCGCAATGCGGGGCGATCGCCGGGATGCCGCATGCCGCGCGTCTAGCCGCGTTGCCGCCGCCATTGCAATATGCGGCGGTCGAGTTGCTGCGCGGCACGATGACGAGGCACAGTTTCATTGCCTATCGCGACGATCGGCCCCGCGAGAACCGGCCGGCGACATTCGATGGCGATGCCTGGCGGCGCTATGTCCCATTGCGCCTGCCGTGGACGATCTGCATCCGCGAGCGGCTGCCCCGCGGCGCCGCGGCCGTCCTGATCAACCGCGCCCACACCGATCCCGACCTGGCGCTGCCGATCGATATTTCCGAGGAGCGCCTCTATGCCGCCATCAACGGCCGTCGCCAGGTCGGCGAGATCCTGCAGCGCACCGCAGCTGCCATCGCTGAGGAGCGAGCGCGCCAGTTTATCGAGCGGCTCTGGCAATACGATCAGATCGTCTTCGACGCGACGGAATCCTGAGGGCTTGGAATCTCAAACGAGGAGGGCTCGAATGCCATTGACGGGAAAGGTCGCCATCGTCACCGGCGGCAACAGCGGGATCGGTCAGGCGATCGTTCTCGAACTGGCGCGCCGGCACGCCAACATCGTCATCGATTATGTCTGTCATCCGGAGGCGACCGAGGCGCTCGAGCGCGAGGTCGCCAAGCTCGGCGACCGGTCGATCGGCGTCGAAGCCGATGTCAGCAAAGTCGCCGATCTCGAGCGGCTCGTCACGACGCGGTCGGCGCCTTCGGCCGGATCGACATCATGGTCAACAACGCCGGCGTCGAGACCCGCACCTCGGTCCTCGACACGACCGAAGAGCAATATGAAAGGGTCATGGCGATCAATCTCAAGAGCGCCTTCTTCGGCACACAGATCGCCGCACGGCAAATGATCAAGCAGGGCGGCGGCGGCCGCATCGTCAACGTGAGCTCGGTGCATGAGGACTGGCCGATGCCCGGCAACACGGCCTATTGCCTGTCGAAAGGCGGCATGCGCATGCTGACGCGCACGGCAGGCGTCGAACTCGCCAGGCACAACATCCGCGTCGTCGGGGTGGGGCCGGGCGCCGTGGCGACGCCGATCAATCTCGCGACGACCGACGATCCGGCAAAGCTCGCAGAGCTGAATGCCGCGATCCCGATCGGACGGATGGCGCGCCCCGAGGAGATCGCCCAGGTTGTCGGCTTTGTCGCCGGCGACGAGGCCAGCTATCTGACCGCGACAACGATTTTCGCCGACGGCGGCATCATGCACAGCAGCGTCGGGCTGTAGCCGAAATCGGATCAATGTCCTCCATTGTGCGCCCGTGCTTGGCGTTGATCACGCCGTTATGGAGGGCGCGCTGGAGGCTGTCGCCCTGATTTGAGCAGGTCGAGGATTTCGCCCAGGAGCACCGGATTGCCCAGGTAATCGCACGGATAAAGGGTACGCAGCAGCTTTCCCAGTTCGTCGCCGGCTTCGTACGCGGGATCGCCGGCGGCGGCCGAGTCAAAGCGGTCGAGCGCCTCGGTCGCGGGATATCAGCCGTGTTTGACCGAAGCCGGTAAAGCGGTACGCGTAGGCAACCGACACCGTGTCGACCGGCAAAGCTTTCCGGTTCCGCTGTGAGCCGACATATTACCCAAGGCTGCAAGATTATTGGCAATAACGATCTCAACAGCAGCACCGCCGCCTACGATGCGGCCAAGAGCAAGCTGATGATCGTCACGCTGCACCGCGACCGAGAGCGGTGGGCTTCGTATCACCTCTCTACCTTTTCACAAGTCGTTCGGACCGTCGAGCGCTTGGACACAACAGCGCTCAATAATCGCGGAACCGGTATTGTTCCTGACTGCTGACGGTGTTAATCTTAACTTGCGATGGGAGGCGGCCATGTGCAAGAACCCACCTCCGACCTATCCCATCCGTGCTTGGCGTCAGCACGGGGGGAAAAGGATGTCATACGGATCAGTCGCCGATAATTGATACGCAACCAGACGAAGCTATTCGCCTCTGCCGCGCATCGCGACCGCCGCCAGCGGAGAAATCGGCGAAATGTCGCTGTCGCGAGCGATGAATGCGATTACCGCCTACCGCGCGGGCGAAGCGGCGCCTTCGGCCGGTCGCGCCAAAGGTCGCGCCAAAGGTCGCGCGAGCGTGGTCATCCGACACCGGTGAAGTCACGTCGAAACCGATGCTGATTGGCTATGCCCGGGTGTCGACCGTAGACCAGAACCTTGCCTTGCAGCGCGACTTGCTGACCGAAGCAGGATGCACAAAGATTTTCACCGAGGAGATGTCGGGTGCAGTTGCAGACCGCCCGGCCTTGCATGATGCGCTCGGATTTGCGCGCAGCGGCGACACTCCGATCGTGTGGAAGCTCGACCGCCTGGCGCGGTCGATGAAGCAGCTGATCGAAACCGTCGAGACCCTGCGGTTGACGCGGGTGTAGAGTGCCGTCGTGTCGAGCCTATGGCCTGCAGGCCATAGGCTCGAAAGCACCATCCGTTATCTCGGGATCGAGGTCGAGGACGCGCTCAGCATCTCGGAGCAGGTGGAGCTGTGAGCCGATAAGAAGTTGCGGCCTTGCTGGTTCGGTAGGGCCGCAAACCCGAACCGGCGGCTGAACCCGTGCCGGGCCCCGGCCAGCTTCGGCCGAACCGCTTAATTCGACCCAAGCCGGTCCCTCAACGACGAAGCCCTGGCCTCTCCCGCGACCGCATCAGGCTCCAGGGACCGATGTCTCGGACTCGCGCTTTCGTCCGCTGGCAAATAGCGTAGCGCTGCGTGGGCACTGGGCGCCCGAAGCTGAACCTCGCCGACATGTCAAAACCTAGGAGAGTAGCTATGAAGTGCATCTTTAAGATTACGCTGAAGGGCGTGGCTCTATGCGTTGCCCTAAACGTCGGCTCCGTCGCAGGGGCGAGGGCCCAGGCTACTGATCTGGACTACCAACTCGCGTATCAACGCGGCATCGAGGCAATGATCTGGTCGATGCCAGCGATCAGTATTCGCGAGTTCCAAGAGGCCGCATTCAAGGACTACGGTGCAACCTGGAACGACATACTCCTGTGGAGCAAGCCGGCGGTGCCGCGGCACGAGTTGCTGACGGCGAACAACCAAGTCCCCTATATGCTGACGTTCCTAAACCTCCGGCAGGGGCCGGTTGTGGTGGAAATCCCGGCGGCAGGGGAGAAGGCGTTACTGTTCGGCAGCTTCGTGGACAACTGGCAGGCGCCGATCGTCGATGTCGGCCCGTCCGGGACGGACGAGGGGCGCGGTGGCAAATACCTGTTCCTGCCACCTGGATACTCCGAGCCTATCCCCGAAGGCTACATTCCGGTGCGGATGGAGGGCTACGCGGTCGCCGGCGGTCTGCGTCCGGTGCCGGCCAACGGCGGCAGCGCGGAGGAAGCCCACGCCTATGCCCAGCAGATGAAGGTCTACCCGCTCGCCGATGCCGCGGCGCCGAAACCGACGCAATTCATCGATGGCTATCCGAAACCCTACCATTCGCTCCCAGCCTATGACGCAAGCTGGTTCCGCGAGCTGGCCGCAATGGTGAACGAGGAGCCGGTGCGTGAACGCGACAAGGTGATGATGGGTATGCTGCCCTCGCTCGGTATCGAGCGCGGCAAGCCGTTCCAGCCCGACGCGAAGATCCAAAAGGCGCTGGACGCGGCGGTCGTCGATGGCCGGCGGATCATGCAACACTATTTCGAGACGCCCGGCTTGGCGCTCACCCCATGGTGGCAACGCAGTCAGTGGTCGGCCTTTTCACCGAAGGTGCTCCAGTTAGCGAACGAGTTCACCTATGAGACCGACGATGCACTCTGGATAGACCAGCGCGCCGGCGGCTTGTTTTACTGGGCCACGTTCGTGCCGAAGAAACTCGGCGGCGGCACGTTCTATCTGATGGACCTGCGCGACTCCGCTGGGCACCTATTCGATGGACACGCAACATATCGACTGCGCGTCCCCGCCGTTGTGCCGGCAAAGGATTTCTGGTCGGCCATTGTCTATGACATCGACACGAAAGCGTTCGCCTGCGCCGGGCCATGCGACACGGCGGACAATGGGGTTGGCTTGTCCTCCTTCGACAAACCCAACATGAAACAGAACAACGACGGCTCCGTGGATATCTATTTCGGTCCGAAGGCGACGGCTGGGTTCGAGAACAACTGGATCACCACGGCGGGCAAGAGCTTCTTCCTGATTTTCCGCCTCTACGGCCCAGAGAAGGCGTTCTTTCAGAAGACCTGGACGCTCCCGGACGTCGAGAAGGTGCAGTAGCCCACGACGATTTCGTGGCGCGATCGGGTCGTGCCACAAGGCCGCCAAAGACGGCTCACCAGCCCGTACGGCCTCCGGCGAACTGGTGCTGTCGACCCATAACGGACCCTCAATACCGCGAGAAGCGCTGCTCTCACCCGTCCGGCAGGCCGGCTTAGCGCAGGCCAGCGGCAACGACGTCGAGGAATTCGGGCGCGGCAGAACGAGCGGCGTTCGCGCGAAAGTGGGCGATCGTTGCTCCGGGCTGGATCGCTAGCAGCCGGCCGATTTCGGCGCGCGCCTCGTCGATGCGCCCGAGATGCGCATTGGCCGCGATTTTTATCCGACGCACGGGATTAAAGCGCGGCTGGTCGTGCAAGCCGCGATCGGCCCATTCGATCGCCTGTTCGAAGCGTCCCGCAAGGAGATGGGACGCCGCAAGGACGGCGGCGAGCCAGAAGCCAAGGGGATCGAACGGGCGCAAACGCAGCGCCCGATCGGCGGCCTCGATCGCCGCCTCAGGCTGATTGCGCAACGCGTGGATCTGCCCTTTCACCAGCCAGCCGGTGGCCGCGTTGGGATTATGCGCCAGCCCGCGATCAACCGCCGCTATCGCCATCGCCGTTTCGCTGGCAAGGTAGAACAGCGTGAACGCGGCCCGTGCTACCGTCTCGGCATCGTCGCGCTCGGCTTCCTGCTACTGCTGGAGCCGAACGAGATCAGCGCGAGCTGCGCCGCAAGCGTGTTACCGTCGTCGATTATCCTGACGGCCGGCTTGCCATCCGTTATCGGGGGCTCGATCTGCCCTACCGCACCTTTGACAAGCTGCGCCAAGTTTCTCAGGCGAGTATCGTCGAGAACAAGCATCTCGGCGCCGTTCTCTCGCACATCCGCGAGCGGCAGATCGAACCCGCCGAGGCTCGGAGCACGAAGGCGCCGCGCCGCCAGGGGCAGGTCTCCCATATGTTCAAGGTCGGCTAGCAGCCTGTCGGACTTAAGTGCAAGCCGACCCAGAATGTGGTAGGTTTGGTGGGGATGTATACTAGGGGCGGGTGGGGGATGAGCAACTTTCGCCAGGTTGATCGGCAGACGGGGTTTCTGCTGCCACCCTCGGTGGATGAGTGGCTGCCGCAACGACATTTGGCGCGCTTTGTGGTGGAAGTGATTGACGGTCTGGATCTGCACGAGCTGAGCGGCAGCTATCGCGGGTCGGGCTCGGCGTCGTACCACCCAGCGATGCTGCTGGGGCTGTTGGTTTACGGCTATGCGACGGGGGTGTTTTCGAGCCGAAAGCTGGAGCAGGCGACGTACAATTCGGTGGCGTTTCGCTTCATCGCGGCGAATGACCATCCGGACCACGACACGATCGCGACGTTCCGGCGGCGGTTTTTGCCGGAGATCGAGGGGCTGTTCGTCAGGGTGTTGTTGTTGGCCCGCGAGATGGGGGTTCTCGGTCTGGGCACGGTGGCGTTGGACGGGACCAAGATCCACGCCAATGCGAGCCGGCATAGCGCGCTCTCTTATGAGCATGCTGGGAAGCTGGAGGCGCAGCTGAAGGCCGAGGTGGGAGAGCTGATGGCCAAGGCCGAGGCGGCCGATACGGCGGATCTTCCTAAGCCTGCCCCGGCGAAGGCCGGGGGGATGTCGATCCCCGAGGAGTTGGAGCGACGCGAAGTACGACTGCAGAAGCTGGCCGAGGCGCGCAGCAAAATCGAGGCGCGTGCCAGCGAGCGCTTGGCCCGTGAGCAGGCGGAGTATGAGGCCAAAGTCGCGGCGCGCGAGGCCAAGGCCAGGGCGAGCGGCAGGAAGCCTGGCGGCAGGCCGCCGGCGCCGCCGGCTGCGGGGCCCGGCCCCACCGATCAGATCAATCTGACCGACGAGGACTCGCGGATCATGCCGGTGGCGGGCGGCGGGTTCGAGCAATGCTACAACGCGCAAGCCGTAGTGACGGCAGACAGCCTGTTGGTGGTCGCCAGCGATGTCGTACAAGCCGCGAACGACAAGCAGCAACTCGCGCCGATGCTGGGCAAGCTGGCGGCTTTGCCGGCGGATCTCGGCAGGGCGCAAACGATGCTCGGCGACAATGGCTATTGCAGCGCCGCCAATGTGACAGCCTGCACCGCGGCAGGGATCGAGCCGCTGCTGGCGCTCGGCCGTGCGCCACATAACCCACCCTTGGCCGAGCGCTTTGCTCCGGCACCGCCCGCACCGCAGGACCCGACGCCGCTCGAAGCGATGGCGCACCGCTTGGCGACACCCGAAGGCAAGAAGCTCTACGGCCGGCGCAAGTGCACCCCGGAGCCAGTCTTCGGCATAATCAAGTCGGTTCTGGGCTTTCGCCAATTCCTGCTGCGCGGGCTCGATAAAGTCCGCGGCGAGTGGAGCCTGGTCACCATGGCCTGGAACATCAAGCGGATCTTCGCCCTCGCCGCCCGGTAAAGGAGCATCAGAAGAGTATATCTCAACCAAAGCGAGATATCGGTCGGAACCCTTGACCAAGTCTCCAACCCGTCAGCATCCCGACGACGGTTGACGCAATGCAAAGCCGCGTTCCATCCCTCGATAGTTAAACCCAGTCCGACAGGCTGCTAGGATCCGGGTCCCGTCCGAGAGGTCGCCACTCGTGCCTGCACGCTCCCCGTTATTCCGTTACGTAACGAACGAATATCTCTCGCTTTCGATTGTCTGCGGCGGACGAGACGCCGTAAAGCCTGGCCTTGCGGCCCCCGCCTTCGGCGGCTGCGGGCTTGACGGCGCTGCGCCCGCCACAGCCCGTTCCACCATGAGATCAATGAAGTCGTGTATCGGTCACGCTGACCCCTTCTTCGCGCCAACTGAGACATTTCTATCGGTGAGAAACTTGGACTTCTCTATCGGTGAAAGACATTTGAAGAGGAACCGGCTCGCACCGGCAAGGAAACCGGGCCAAGCCCCACCGTCTCTGCTACTACCCGGCGTTGTGATCGCGCCGCGGATTGTGAACCGGGATGCGAGCCTTGTTGAAGTCGCTCGTGTCGCGCGAGACGACCGTCAGGCCGTGATGGAGCGCCGTTGCGGCGATGATGAGATCGGGTTGCGAGTAGGTATGCCCGGCCTTGTGCCCGGCCTTGCGCCCGTCCTCGACCAGCAGCCGCCACTTGAACATGACATCTTCGCTGACCGGCAGGGCGCGTTGCTCGAACATCGGCCGCACCTTGTGGGTTAGCCAGTCGTTGAACTCGGCGCGGCGCGTGGCATCGGCGACGCGTTCGATGCCGAAGCGGATTTCGGCAAAGGTCACGATGCTGACATACAGCAGGTCGAGAGGCTGGGACGCGACGAAGTCGACAACTTTCGGGTTCGGTCTGGGCCGCCGCAGTTCGGAAAGAATATTGGTGTCGAGCAGCCAGCCCGTCACAGTTTCACATCGCGCACGGGAAGCCGTTCGCGCCGGGGTTCGATATCAACGTCGCGGTAGGGCGATTCCTGTAGGGCAGCGACCAGCGCCGCGCCTGTGCGATCACCCTTGAGCCGACGAAATTCCTCTGCCGCCATGACGACGACTTCATCGCGACCATGCACGGTGACGTGTTGCGGCCCGTCGCTACGGGCGCGCCGCACCAATTCGCTGAAACGCGCCTTGGCGTCTTGCAGAGGCCAACGGCCCGGCGGATTCTCTTTGGTTCTAGTCATTCTGACTAGAATAGAATGAGCGAAGGCGGGTTTCAAGACGCCTGAAAAATCACCGAATATAGGGCTGCAATGTCCGCCCGCTCGCGATTTCCCAGCTCAATTCATATCGAGAGAGGAAAGGGTCAAAGAAGCCCTGGTCCCGTTCCGCGCTTGACCTCGCGCCGCACCAGCAGCAGGAGGCCCGCAAGCGCCTCGAAGCGGGCGAGACGCAGCGAGCACGCAGACCGGCACGCTGTTGCGCGACGGCGGATATTCGAATTCCAGCGCCGGTCAGAACCATTTCTCCTTGTCGACGACGTTCAGGAGCGGCTGGCCCGCGGCGAAGCGCCGGCAGTTTTCGAGGAGGATCGCCTCCCACTTCTCTCGATAGGGTGTACCGAGGATCGCGACATGCGGCGTGATCAGCACGTTGGGCATGCCCCATAGCGGGCTGTCGGGCGGCAACGGTTCGGGGTCGGCGACATCGAGGCCGGCGCCCGCGAGCTGGCCCGATTGCAGCGCCGCGACCAGGTCCTGCGTCACGACGCAGCGGCCGCGCGCGATGTTGATGAAATAGGCGCCGCGCTTCATCAGCCCGAACCGACGCGCGTTGAACATGCCCACGGTGTCCGGCGTCTCGGGCGTCGTTACGATGACGAAATCGGCCTCGCCGAGCCGCGCATCGAGCCGGTCGGGGGTGGCGAGGTCGGTCATGCCGGCCGGCGGCTCGGTCACCCGCGGGTCGATGCCGAGAACGCGCATGCCAAAGGCGGCGCATTGCTTGCTGGCCTCGCTGCCGGCGCCGCCGACCCCGACGATCAGCACGGTCTGCGTCGGCAGGTCGATCATCCCCGGACCGCGCTGCCAGCGCTTCTGCGGCAGGTAGTGGTCGAAGCGCCGGGCAAAGGCGAGCAGGAACGCGACCGCATGGGTCGAGAGATGGTCGTTGTAACTGCCGTGCATGCCGGTCACGACGACATCGCTCTTGACCAGCGCGTCATGGAAATAAGGACCGCCGAGCCCGGCGCGCGACGCGCAGATCCAGCGCAGCTGCTTCGCCCGGGCGAAGAGTTCCGGCGGCACGGTGCCGTAGGCGGCGTCGGCGGTCTCGATGTCGTCGAGCGCGTCCCGCGGATCGGCGTAAATCCTGGCGACCGCCCCCGGAACGGCCTGCCGGATCTTTTCCGGCCATGACGGGTCGGTTTCGGCGGACAGCAAGAGGATCGTAAAGCTCATCGAACAGCTCCTCCGGTGTATTTTCTTGGAGGTTGGGGCGTTTCGCGCTCGTCAGGCTAGCTTGGCCTCCCAGAAGTTCGTGACCTATGTTTTGATTTTGTCTTCCCGGCGAAGGGCGGGACCCATATCAGCTATGGATACCGGCCTTCGCCGGCATGACGACAGAGTTTGCGGTTCCTCCGACCACTGTGGATGTGCTCGATCGCCTCGAGAGTGTCGGTGAGCGGCGGCGCGAGCGACGAAGCGGCGATCAGAATCATGCCACTTGCCGTTACAACAGGCTGCCGCCGTCGACCGGGATGATGGCGCCGTTGACGAAGGTCATCGTCGTCGCGAGGCCGAGGATCACCGCGGTCACCTCTTCGGGCTCGGCGATCCGTTTCAGCGGGTTGCTCGCGATCCGCTGGGCGCGCTGCGCCGGCGTCCACATGTCGGACATCGGCGTCTCCATCAGGCTCGGTGCGACGGCGACGACCCGGATCGCTGGCGCCAAGGCCCGCGCCAGCGACATCGTCATTGCATGCAGCCCGGCCTTGGCCGCCGCATAGGCGATGTTGCTGCCGCCGCCGCGCACCCCCGACACCGAGCCGACATTGACGATGAGGCCGTGTCCGCTCGCGGCGAGCAACGGCCGGCAGGCGCGCACGGTGGCAAAGGGCCCCCGCAGATTGACCGCCAGCACAAAGTCGAAGAATGCGTCGTCGAGGGCGGCGAGATCGGCATGCGGGATCACCCGGGTGCTGCCGGCATTGTTGACGAGGATGTCGAGCCGTCCCTCGGTCGCGGCGATCGCCGCGGCAAGGTCTTCGATCGCCGGCGTGTCCTGGGCCGGCGTGCGGCTCGCCCGGTGGCCGGCGCCGGGCAGGCTCGCGACCAGCTGCCTGGCAGCCTCCGCGTCGCTGCCGTAGGTGACGACGACGCGCGCCCCCGCCACGGCGAGGAGGCGCGCGGTCGCGGCCCCGAGGCCCTTGCTGCCGCCGGTCACCAGCGCCACCCGCCCATCGAGCATGCCCATGCCCGCAGGCCCCTTTGCCCGGGGGCGCGGCTATTCGGCCGCCGCCGCCAGCGGCGGGCCGAGGGTTGCCATGAACTCGATCAGATAGGGCTTCCAGATTTCGGCGTAGAAATGCGTGAAATGGCCGTGCGTTTTCGGGCCGGCCGGGATCAGCACATAGCGGCCGTGGCGGACCCGCCGCATTGCCCGCTCGACGGTGCCGAGTTCCGGCGGATTGGCCTCGTCCTCCGCGGCATTGATCAGCAGCACCTTGGCCGTGATCTTGTCGAGGTCGGGCTCGGGGTTGTAGTCGATGATTGCCTCGATCGCCCACAGCGCATCGTTGGCGTCGCCTTTGGCGGCTTGTGCCAGGCGCTCCTCATAAAGCCTGTCGGCGGCGGCGCGGGTCGGCGCCATTTCCTGGATCCGCGTCGCACTCTCGGTGCGCAGCGAATTCGCCGCGGCCGTCCAGATGTAGGTGCTGGGGTTCTTGTCGTAGTCGCCATTGTTCCATTGGGGGTCGTGGCGGATCGCCTCGGCGGCGGCGCGCCGACTGATCCAGTTGCGCCCACTGATCTCGATCGGCTGGCAGGAGATCGGCACCACCCCATCCATCAGGCTCGGATACATCTCGGCCCACATCCAGGCATGCATGCCGCCCATCGAGCTGCCGATGACGAGCCGCAGATGGCCGACGCCGAGCCCCTCGGTGACCAGCCGATAACCGGTTTCGACCATGTCGCGGTAGCGGTAGTGCGGAAATCTGCCCTTCAGCCCGTCGGAGGGCTTGCTCGACCCGCCGCGCCCGATCGCGTCCGGCATGATGATGAAATAATCCGCCGCATCGAGCGGCCGCCCCGGGAGAAACAGCTCGTCGGCGAGGCTCGGCCGCAGCCAATTGGCGCCGGTGCCGGTATTGCCCTGCAACAGCAGCACGCCGTTGACGATCTTGCCCGCCGCGTTGCGTCTTGCCGTGCCGAGCGTGCGGTAATGCAGCCTCAACTCGGGCAGGCTCTCGCCGCTGCGGAACACATAGTTCTTGATGTCAAAGTCGCCTTCGCGATAGTTCGGCCAGCGGGTTGGCTCGGTCTGCGCAGCGCCTGCGGGCATCGGCGGGTCCTCCGATCGGCTTCGAGGATGGGCGCCGCCTATTACCACAGCCGCGACGGCGGCCGCACGCGGCGTGTTGTCGAGGTCTGCGAACGGGCGTGACGGGCGCTCCTCAACGACGAACAGTTGGCCGTCGCCCGTGTGGTCATGCCCACGAGTGTCTCTGGACACAATCGTTCGCACTCTCACGGAAGTTCGTTGCATTCCTTTCTTTCGTCATCCCGGCGGAGGCCGGGACCCATTTCTGCCATGGGTACCGGCTTTCGCCGGTATGACGAGGGATTTTGGGCTCCCGCGAGGCGGGGGCACTTCTCAAGGGTCACCCTGACTGTCCATTACAGACCTACCGGTAAGGAACAGATCGAGGGGGCGGGAGCGCGGTTATGGGAGCGTGTCGAAGGTCGGATCGTAGGAGGCCGACCAGATCAGGTGGTCGGAGAGCGTGCATTGGGCGTTGGCCTGGCTCAGCTGGAAGACGCCCCAGAAAGCCGGGCAGGAGCATTGCGCAAAGCCTGAACTCGTCATTCGGCAGGGCGCCGTCATGCACCCTGCATAGGGCGCCTTCGGACAGATCGTCAGGGCGGGCTTGTTCGGCGCGAGCATGTGCGATTCGGCGAGTAACGATGCCTGGCTGGTACTGAAGGTCGAGATGAGGTCCGCACCCGGGATCAACTTGCCTTCCTTGATCGCGCGGCAGACCGGCGCCTTGTCGGGGACCGTCGCGCAACCGCTGCCGTCGGCGCCGCACAGTTTTACGGTCTCCTGATACACCCGATAATTCAGGATAGCGGTCATCAGCACGTAGTTCCGTCCGCTCTCCACCGTGCATTTACAGTCGGCGAAGCGGCCATCGGGGCTCAGTTTGCACGGCAGCGGCTCGGGCCCGGAATGAAAGCACAAGGCGTATTGGCCGGTGCATGGCAGAAAGTTCGTCGCCTTCTCCAGCGTGTCGCGATAGGCCGGGCCGTAATTCGTCGTCCAATTCTTCGAAAAATCCCAGAACTTCTGCGAATTCGGCACGAAATGGACGAAGGAGCTGCCGCCGGCGGCATCATCGGCGGGCGGCGCATAGGCCCGCGTCGAAACGAGGCAAAGACAAGACAGCACGATGGCAAGGAACCAGGCCGCCTGTTTCGTTCCCATGACATTGCTCCTTCCCGCGACGACCGCAGACGTAGAAAGGAGCGCGTCAGAAGGTCGTCAGGAGCAATGGTTGTCGGCCGCCGCAGCGCTTGTCGGCCACCGATTGGGGAGGCGAAAATTGCCGGCGAGCAGGTGTTCACGGGCGGATGCGCCAGCCGACTTCCGCAGCGAGGCTGTTGAAAAAGTCCCGCTCGTAGGCGTCTTCCGGCGAGCGCCGCACCAATTCGTCGATACGTTGCGCATCCTCGCCGACGAGGATGCGCCAGCGATCGGCTTTGACCCCGTCGAGGATGATCGTCGCCGCCTGCGCGGCACTCGTCGGCGCCTCCTCACGGAAGCGGCGTTCGCGCTCGGCGACCATGTTCCGAATAGTCTCGTCGGAGAGCTCCGAAGCGTCTCTGCCGGTCGAGGCAATTCGCGCCCGGGCCTGGGCGATCTGCGCCGCGTCGATCGCGTCCCCCTCGCTGCCGCTATGGATCTTGCGGGAGTTGGCGGGGATCGAGGTGCCGATATGGCCCGGCATGACGACCGAGCATTTGATGTGCGGCGCGTTGATCCGCAGATCGGCGATCAGCGCTTCGGTGAAGCCCTTCACGGCGAATTTCGCGGCGCTGTAGGCCGTGTGCGGAATGTCCGGCCCGATCGACGCCCAGAAACCATTGACGCTGCTGGTATTGACGATATGGCCGTCTTCCGCCTGCCGCAGCATCGGCAGAAAGGCGCGGGTGCAGTGATAGACGCCGCCCCAGCACACATTGAAGGTCTTCTCCCATTCCTCGCGGCCGTGGGCGAACATGCTGCCGCCGCCGCCGATGCCGGCATTGTTGAAGAGGAGATGGATCCGGTCGGTGGCGTGCTGCCGGGCGACCTCGTCGCGAAACCGCTCCACAGCTCCGGCATCGGACACATCGGCAATATGCGCGGTGACGCGCAAGCCCTGCCGCAGCCCAGCCGCCTCGCACAGAAGCTGCGTTTCCGCCATCGCCGGTGCCGAGACGTCGCACATCGCGATATTGCAGCCTTCGGCGGCCAGCTGGCGAACAAGCTCCCGTCCCATCCCCGAGCCGCCGCCGGTGACCACCGCAATCCGATCCGCGAAATCCTTCATTGGCCGCTTCCCCCAAAAACCGCGTTCTCCAACCGGCCTCGCCGGATCATAGCGACTGGCGCCGAAGCAAGAACGGAAATAGCGCCGGTGCCGCGGCCCCGAGCTCACGCCGTACCAGGTCTCTTTAATCTCTCGCGTCGTCCCGGCGAAAGCCGGGACCCAGGGCAGACATGGATACCGGCTTTCGCCGGGATGAGCATTCTATCTTAATCATTTAACATTGTTCAACTTTTCTGGCATGATGCTCCTGCACATCGCCTAAACGGCGAATCAATGGCTTACGCGGAAAGCCTACACAATTTCTGCACAGGCCCCCAACTGTCGGCGGTGCGGCCGCCCAGAAGGGCGATCGGCAGCATGGCTGCCTGCGCGGCGACGATGCAGGCCGACATCATGGCCGTCGCCTCTTTTGGATGGGCCGCGGCGAGCTTCTGTCCCACCAGCGGCAGCAGCGCCGCATTGGCAAAATGGAACAGCATGGCGCACAGGCCGAAGATAACCAGCGGTCGAGATTTGAGCAGGATGCTATAGCCGGCAGGACTGACGGGGTAACCGGCGGCGTCGGGCCCATCGTGCAAGCCTCTCGCTCGATCTAAATCGATGGACTTGCACGGGATCGATAGTACCGCGACGGCGGCAAGCACGGCGAACACCCGCCGGCACGCTGACCCCTCTCAGTCCCCGAGCACCATACAAACCGTCGGCTCGCCGCCGGCGGTTCTCGCTTGCCGTGCGTCGCCGATCCTCTTACGAAAAACCTGAATTTTGCGCCGGAAAGTAGCTGGCCGCCCCCTCCATCTCGTGAATCCGGCACCGGGGATCACCCGCAAAAGCCGACCGGCGAACCGCCGCTGATTCTGGAAAGTTCCAGGTTTTCGGCAAACCTACGGCCGGCTGTGGTGGGCGGCGAAATCTAAGCCGTTAACTATACCTTACGATTTCCAGCCCGCGCGGCTGATATAAAGTGACGAAAATATGACGGAACAGCGCTCCCGCGGTGTCGCGGCCGTTCGCGCTGCGATCCGCTGTTCGGGAGGATTGCTATGAACCTTGGCGTTTGCCGAGCGGGGCCTCAAGGGCGGAGCCTTCACCGGCGCCCCGCCTGCAGGCTCTGCCTCCCGCTTCCCCGTCTTGCCTCCCCCTCCGTCGCTGCGGCCCCTGCTGCGCGCGGCCCGCCGGCGCTGGGGGCAACCGGCTATCCACGCTAGGGAACAGAGAAGTCTCGTGAGAAAGGAGGTGGTGTCCTTTGCCTGCCTGAGGCGCGTTGAGCTTGATCTTCTCACCCTTCACCGACTGACTGCGATAACCCTTGCCGTGTCCACGGAGGAATTATTATGCACCATACTCAGATATTCACGCGCTTGAGACCGGCCCCGCTGCCGCGACCCTGGCAGCGGGCCCTCCTCGTAGCCGGCCTCGTCCTCGCGCTGCACGGCGCCGCGCGGGCGGGCGGGCCGCCCAACCCGACCCAGAGTGACAAAGAAGGGAACACCGCCGGGGGCACGGGGGTGCTCGTGAAGAACACCGGGAGGGACAACACCGGCTTTGGCGCCTTCGCGCTCCCTGCCAACACCGAGGGGGAATCTAACACTGCCATCGGTAACGGTGCGCTCTTTGACAACATCGAGGGGAGCTACAACACGGCCGTCGGCGAGGGCGCGCTCTTTAGGAGCACGGGCCACGACAACACTGCGGTCGGCCACGGCGCACTCGGGTCTCTCACGGCCGGCAACGACAACACCGCGCTCGGCGCGGCGGCCGGTAGCTCTCTGGCGGCGGGGGACGATAATCTCTATCTGGGCAACTTGGGCCCTCCCGTCTCCGCAAACGGCAAGGAATCGAACACCACGCGCGTGGGGGAGGAGTCCGACCAGACCCGCGCCTTCATCGCCGGCATCTTTGGCACGACCGCGAGCGGGGGCACCGCGGTGTTCATCACCAAAGACGGCCAGCTGGGCACCAGGCCCTCCGCGGCCCGCTACAAGCGCGATATCCGGGCCCTGGGCACGCGCAGTCAGGGGCTCTACCAGCTGCGCCCGGTCACCTTCCGCTACACGCACGACCCCGAGGGACAGCGCCAGTACGGGTTGATCGCGGAGGACGTGGCCCAGGTCTATCCCGAGCTGGTGGTGCGGAGGGCCACAGGGGCAGTGGAGGCGGTGCAGTATGAGGAGCTGATCCCGCTGCTGCTCAACGAAGTGCAGCTCCGGCAGCACCAGCTGGCGGCATTGCACACCCAGAACCAGCGCTTAGAGGCGGCGCTGGCGCGCCGGCAGGCGGAGCAGCGGGCGCAGACTGCCGCCCTCGCGGCCCGCCTGGAGCAGCTGGGGGCGGCCCACCCGGTGACGCTGGGGCGTCGCTAGCCGCCCGCCGCGTGTCAGTTTCACCTATCACCAGGAGGAAGCTATGCGACCGTCTTATCTCGCTCTCGTCGTAGCCGGCCTCGTCCTCGCGCTGCACGGCGCCGCGCGAGCGGGCGGGCCGCCCAACCCGACCCACAGCGACAGCCAAGGGAACACCGCCGGGGGCACAGGGGTGCTCGATGATGACACCGCCATCGCAGCCCAGAACACCGGCTTTGGACTCCACGCGCTCTTTAGCAACACCGAGGGGAGCAACAACACTGCCATCGGCAGGTCTGCGCTCATCGACAACACCGACTCGGCCAACAACACGGCCGTCGGCGGAAACGCGCTCTATAATAGCCACGGCGTCGTCAACGGCTTTACTGACAACAACAACAACACCGCTGTCGGATACCGCGCGCTCGAAGTCGGTCACCGTCGGCAACTTCAACACCGCGCTCGGCCAGGCGGCCGGTAGCTCTCTGGCGGCGGGGGACGATAATCTCTATCTGGGCAACTTGGGCCCTCCCGTCTCCGCAAACGGCAAGGAATCGAACACCACGCGCGTGGGGGAGGAGTCCGACCAGACCCGCGCCTTCATCGCCGGCATCTTTGGCACGACCGCGAGCGGGGGCACCGCGGTGTTCATCACCAAAGACGGCCAGCTGGGCACCAGGCCCTCCGCGGCCCGCTACAAGCGCGATATCCGGGCCCTGGGCACGCGCAGTCAGGGGCTCTACCAGCTGCGCCCGGTCACCTTCCGCTACACGCACGACCCCGAGGGACAGCGCCAGTACGGGTTGATCGCGGAGGACGTGGCCCAGGTCTATCCCGAGCTGGTGGTGCGGGGGGCCACAGGGGCAGTGGAGGCGGTGCAGTATGAGGAGCTGATCCCGCTGCTGCTCAACGAAGAACAGCACCACCAGCACCAGGTGGCGGCACTCCAAGCCCGGCAGGCGCGCTTCCAGGCGGCGCTGGCGCACTGGCGGGCGGCGCAGCGGGCGCAGACTGCCGCCCTCGCGGCTCGCCTGGACCAGCTCGAGGCGGCCCAGCCGGTGACGCTGGGGCGTCGCTAGCCGCCCGCCGCGTGTCACCTTTCACTAGCACAGGAGGAATTTATGCGACCGTCTCATCTCGCTATCGTCGCAGCCGGCCTCAGCCTCGCGCTGCACGGCGCCGTGTGGGCAGGCGGGCCGCCCAACCCGACCAAGAGTGACAGCGGACTGAACACCGCCGGGGGCACGGGGGTGCTCGTGAAGAATGGAGGGAAAAGCAACACTGGCTTTGGCGCCTTCGCGCTCACGGCCAACTCCACGGGGAGCGACAACACGGCCGTCGGCACAGACGCGCTCTCTGCCAACACCGAGGGGAGGAACAACACGGCCGTCGGACATGCAGCGCTCTTTAACAACACCGACGGGAGCGTCAACACGGCGGTCGGCAACGTGGCGCTCGGGTTTTTCACCGCCGGCGACGACAACACCACGCTGGCGGATGGGGGGCAACTGACAGAGGGGAGCGAGAACCTCTACCTGGGCCTCCTCAACGAATCTCTCCCCGGGGGCAAGGAATCGAACACCACGCGCGTAGGAAACAACGCTTTCACGATGCGGACCTTCATCGCCGGCATCTTTGGCACGACCGTGAGCGGGGGCACCGCGGTGTTCATCACCAAAGACGGCCAGCTGGGCACCAGGCCGTCCGCGGCCCGCTACAAGGGCGATATCCGGGCCCTGGGCACGCGCAGTCAGGGGCTCTACCAGCTGCGCCCGGTCACCTTCCGCTACACGCACGACCCCGAGGGACAGCGCCAGTACGGGTTGATCGCGGAGGACGTGGCCCAGGTCTATCCCGAGCTGGTGGTGCGGGGGGCCACAGGGGCAGTAGAGGCGGTGCAGTATGAGGAGCTGATCCCGCTGCTCCTCAATGAAGTGCAGCACAAGCGGCAGCAGGTGGCGGCACTGCAAGCCCAGCAGGCGCGCTTACAGGCGGCGCTGGCGCAACAGGATGAGGAGCAGCAGGCGCGGATCGCAGCCCTGGCGGCCCGCTTGGAACACTTGGAGCAAGCTCCCCACGTAGCGCCCGGAGCCCCGCGCTAAGGGGCGCGGCCGGGTGAGCGTGGCGCTCACCCGGCGGCAAGGTGCTAGCAGGAGTGCTAGCTGGCGCGCTCCTAGGCGGCTTGTGTCGAAGCTAGATGGGCAGGCGCTCGCCTGATGGTCCGTTACACGACCCGGACGAGCCGGGCTCCGATCCCGATGACAGGCGGCGAACAGGCCGGGGCAGATGGCGTCCTATGTTTGTAAAACACCGACCGCTCACCGCCCACCCAAACGCGCCCGTTGACGAACGCGTTATCCCGCTTGGACGCAGCCCCCCGAATCACGGTAGACCTAGCGATGAAATACGAAAGGGTCCCGTGGCCTATCTACACAGTTCCTGCACAGGCGATTTGATGTCTAAATATGTGCGTTAAATCATACTGTTATGGAAGATGCCTCATTTCGCCGGTATGACAAAGGGGTTGGGGTCGCGCGAGATCCCCAAATCTCAGGCGGGGAGCGCCTCGGCCTGGCGCAGAAAACGCCGGTTCGGCGCGCTGCGCGGGCGGGTCGACAACCGCTCATGGGCCAGCGACAGGGCGACGCCGCGCTGGCCGGTGCGGGCCGCCGCCTCGGCGAGCGTCCAGTCGACGACGTCGCGCTGCGCGTGGCTGCCGCCGATCTGCCACAGCTCGACGCGCACCGGCAGCAACAGCTCGACCGCCTCGGCATAGTCGCCGTGGTGGAACGCCGCGAGCCCCTCGACGATCGGAATGCCGAGATTGCGATAGAGGCCGGCCGCCTCGCCGCCGTTCGCCGCCGTCGCGCGCATCGCCGCGAGCCGCCGCTCGACGAGCCCTTCCCGGCCGGCGCGCAGCTCGGCCATCGCCGCGTGCATGTCGGCAAAGACGAGACATTTGCCGTCGGCGTGGCCTTGCCAAAGATCCGCCTGTTCGTGCCAGCGGTCGCCGACCGAGACGCCCAGCGTGTCGAGGCGCCACAGCAGCGCCGTGGCGTTGGTCAGGCTGAGAGCGAGCGGGCGCTGCGTCGCGCGGATCGGCCCGTCATGGAGGGCGAGCGCCGCATCGTATTGCCCGAGTTCGAGGTGGAACAGCGCCTTGTGCCACCAGATATGGACCTCGTTGACATGGCCGGGTCCCGACCAATACGCCTCGCGCGCCGCCATCCAGCCGAGCCCGTCTTCCGGCCGCCCGCTCATTTCCATGACATGGGCGACCGTGTGATGCGGCCAGAAGCTTGTCGGCTCGAGCTCGGCGGCGGCGCGCGACTCATCCTCGGCGCGGGCGTAATCGCCGGCTTCCTCGAGCCCGAAGCCGTGCAGGGCGAGCAAGGTCGCATAGCCCGGCCGATCGTTTGACCAGAGCGGCAAGGCACGCGCCGACCGGTCCCGGACGCAAGGGAAACGCCCGAGAAACCCGTCGATCAGCGCGGCGCTCTGATGCGCGACGATGTCGAACGGGTAGCGCATCAGATGGCGGTCGAGGACCGCAACGGCGGCGGCCCGGCCGCCCTGGACGAGCCGCTCGAGGGCGGCGAGATGGGCCGCTTCGCGCTCGTTAGCGCCGAGCGGCCGCGCCGTTTCGACGAGCTTCCCGGCCTCGGTCAAGAGACCGGGATCGTTGGCGACGGCAAACACCCAGGCCTTGCCGAGATGCGCCATGACGAAACCGGGTGCTGCGGCGCGCGCGATGTCGTAGAGGCCGACCGCGTCGCCGTGGACGAGGTTGTAGGCCCGGACCGCCTCGGCATAGGCGCCGGCCGCCTCCGGCGTCGCGCCGGAAACAGCATGTCCTTGCGCGTCCTCGATCATCGCGGCCCTCGTTCTTTGCGGACGACGGTCTAGGCCGCGTGCTGACGGGACGGGCGCGCAGGCGCCGCCTTCATTGCCGCCTCGATCCGGTCGGGCCGGGTGAAGGCGAGATATTCGGCCGCATATTCGGGCGGCAGCACCTCGACCATCGCCTCGTTCTCGACCCACACCTCGATGACATGGAACGGCCCGCGGTTGCAGCGGTAGCAGTGCCAGCCCTCGCGCCGGGCGATCGCCTCGACTGTGTCGGCTTCGGCCTTGACGCTCAGCGCGAAATGGGTCGGGCCGAAGCCTCGCGCCTCGGGCTGCCTCGCAAAACCCGCGCCGTTGTCGCCGCCCGGCCGCAATTCGGTGCCGGCCGGATAGACCTCGACGCCGGAGCCGTGCTCGTCCAGCTGCAGCGCAAAAAAGCTCCCGGGATTGGGAGGAAACGGCACCGCGACGCCGCCCATGAACTCGGCCAGCACCCGGCCACATGCTTCGGGTCGCGCGCCGCAATCGACAGATGATGGATCATGCTTCCCTCGTTATTTTGCTCGGTGACGAATAGCACGAAGCGAGGATGGGCGCGATGCCGAGCTGCGATCGGCCACGAAAGGGCGGCTGACCGCAGCAAAATATCATCCGCGGTGTGAGCCACTTCACACGCGTCTGTGCGCGTCCATTGCAAAATCGAAGACGACGACGCGCACGGCGACGGCAAGCGAAAGGATCTTGGTCGATGCCCGACATCAACCTGGTTGAAGCCTGTCTCGCCGCACGTCTCGCCAACGCCGTTTATATCGAAGACCGGGTAAAGGCGGCCTCTGCCTTCGTCGCCCTGGGGCAGATTTTCGTCGACCAGTTCCAGAACGACCAGCACCAGGCCGTCGTCTCACGCGCCGCCAACGGCGATTGGTGGCTGAGCATTTCCGGCACGCGCGTCACCGAAGGCGATGTCCAGGACGGCGCCGGCGATCTCTGGGAGGATGTCGATCTGACGCCGGTCGGTGTCGGCGGCGGGGCGCTTGTCGGGGCCGGAGCCTATAACGGGCTCGCCGACATGTGGGCATGGGCGGGCAACCTCATTCCGGCCGACGCGGCGATCAAGGGCTGCGGACACTCGTTGGGCGATTGGCGGCTCGCCTATACGGGGTTGTTCCGGCCGCGCGAGCGGATCGCGCATCTCTATGGCTTCGAGGGTCCGAAACCCTTCAACCAGGTCGGTTGGGCGACGCGCGGCCTGCCGCCCGAGCTTTACACCAAGTTCGTCTTCGAGCATGACGTTTGGGTCGGCTATCCCTGGATCAGCCCGTTCAGCCAGCGGCCGGGCCAGACGCTCGCCCATCTCAAGACGATCGACGTTCGCCCCGGCTACGCGCTCGAGATCGTGAGCGAAGCCCAGCTGCCGCTGCTGGTCAACGCGGCAGATCACAGTCCGCTCAACGACATCAACGCCTTGGCAGCTTTGATCTGACGGAAAATCACCGTGGTCAATGTGCCAGGCATTCACCGATCTGAAGCCTCGGGAATTCTCCCTCTCCGCCCGCTGGCGGCTGTCGTCGATGAGACGGCGCGCCGACATCACCTTCTGCCGGACGGTTCTCGCACGAGTTCGAAGCCGGGCTCGGGGGTGAACAGCTCCTGCGGTTGCGCGACGCCGCGCAGCGCATAGCGGCCGAGCGACACGAGCCGCTGCCGCGTTTCGCCGCCGAGCGCCGCGGCGAAGGCCGTCGACAACAGCACATCCTGCTCGACCGAGCGGCTCAACGCCAGGATCCGGCTGACCTCGTTGACCGCCGGGCCGATGACCGTGAAATCGAGCCGGTCCTTGCTGCCGACATTGCCGTAAAACACGTCACCGATATGTAGGGCGAGATAGACCTGCGCCGTCGGCACACCCTGTCCGGCCCGCTCCCGATTGAGCTTTGCCGCCCCCTTGCGGACTCGTGCCGCCGCGGCAAGCGCCGCCCGCGCGGCCGGCGCACGGTCCTCGCCGGCGAAGATCGCCAGTGTGCCGTCGCCGATCAGTTTCAAGACATCGCCGCCCTCGCCATGCACGGCCGAGACGACGATATCGGCGTAGTCGTTGAGGAACGGGATGATTGCCTCCGGCGGCGCGCTATCGCTGATCTGCGTGTAGCCGTGCAGGTCGCTGAGCCACAGCACGGCGCCGATCTTCTCGGCGACGCCGCGCGCGATCCGGCCCTGCATGACCCGCCGTCCGGGATCGCGGCCGAGATAGGTTTCGGCGATCGTCCGGGCCATCCGCGCCAGCGCCGCCGATTTGACGGCGAGCTTGAGAAACGGCGCGAGCCGCTGCAATGCCGCGACCGCAGCATTGCCGAAACCGTCCGGCGCATCGCTCGCCCAAGACGAATAGACGCAATCCATTTCGCCGATGACGCCTTCGGCGGCAAAGCGATGCACCAGCGCCAGATAATCGGTCATGCCCTCGTGGCGCGCCTGCACCATCGAGGCGAATTCGAGCGGATCGCCCGGGGTCAGCCGCCGGCGCATCGCCTCCTGGTCGGACTGCAGCAGGTGGAAGAACACGCTTTGCCGCCAGGTCTCGGCGGCCTCGCCGACGTCGGTGCGGCCGTAATCGACCGCCTCGGCGGTTTCGGGCCGATCGGCGCGCCAGCGGAAGGCGCGCCCTTCATAAACCGGATGCAAGGTGTCGAGAATGACCAGGGCCTGGGCGAGCGGCACGCCCGCGGCCACGACCCGCGCGCAAAAGCCGGCCATCAGTTCGCTCTCGCTGCGGCCGACGAGCCCGGCCCGCGTCACCCAGTCGGCGAGTTCGGCGAACACGCTCTCCTGCATATCGAAACCCCCGATCGCCGGAACCTAGGCCGCTGGCCGGATCATGGCCGGTCGGGCGGATCCCAGCCGATGGCGCGGCGCAAGAAATTGTAGCCGAGGGCGGTGAAAGCGGCGCGCTCGCGATTGTCTTTGCCATAGCCGTGGCCGCCGGCGGCGGGCTCGTAGAAATAGGCCTCATAGCCCATCGCCTGCAGTTTCGCCGCCATTTTGCGCGCATGGCCGGGGTGGACGCGGTCGTCCCGCCGGCTCGTCGCCAAGAGGATCGGAGGGTAATGACGGCCGGGCAGCGCCGCATGATAGGCCGAGATCTCCTTGAGGAAATCCCAATCCGCCGGGTCGTCGGGGTCGCCATATTCGGCGATCCAGCTCGCGCCGGCATGCAGCTTCGCATAGCGCCGCATGTCGATAAGCGGGATCGTGCAGAAAAGTGCCCCGAAGCGCTCGGGATAGCGGGTCAACATGTTGGTGATCAGGATGCCGCCATTCGACCCGCCTTCGGCGGCGATGCGGCCGGGCCGGGTCACGCCGCGGCGCACGAGGTCGGCCGCGACCGCGGCAAAATCGTCATGCGACAGGCGCTTTCCGGCGCGGCGCCCGGCATCGTGCCAGCGGGTGCCGAACTCGCCGCCGCCGCGGATGTTGGCGACGACAGCAGTGCCGCCGCGCTCGAGCCATAGCCTGCCGATGGCCGGATTATAGTAGGGCAGCTGCGATATGCCGAACCCGCCATAGCCGGAAAGATGCACCGGCGCCTCGCCGGTCTCGCCCGGCGGTCCGACCTCGGTGTAAGGCACGCGGGTGCCGTCCTCCGAGACCACCTCATGGCGACTGACGACGAGGCCCGAAGGGTCGAAGGCTTGCGGAGCCCGCTTCAGCAGCTCGGGTGCGGCACCAGGGCGCACCAGGAACAGCGAAGCCGGGGTCAGCGGATCCTGAGCGCTCGCCAGCAGGTCGCCATTCGACTCCTCGGTGCGCACATCCAATGGCCAGAGGTTGGCGACGCCCAGTTCGGGAAAGCCGCCGATCGGGGCGCGCGACCAGCCGGCGGCCGATGGGGTCAGCGCCTCGAAGACCGGCCGCAGGTCATCGAGCACACTGAGGACGAGCCGGCCGCCGCACCAGAAGAAGCCCTGTAGGGCCCGCCGCTCGGCCGGCTCGAAGAGCTTCGTGAAATCGCGGTCGCCGGCGAGGAAGGCGGCGAAGGAGATGCCGAGCACGGTGTCCGGCGGGTGGGTTTCGCCGTTTATCGTCCAGGCCGCGCGGCGTTTGACCGCGAGCCACCCGCGATGCCAGGAAAACGAGGCGTCGGTCGGCAAATCGATCCGGATCTTCGGGCCGCCACGATCGCCGATCCACAGGACTGCGTCGAAGAAGCCGAGCCGTTCGGCAAATTCGAGGCGTTCCTCGGCGGTCTCCCGGTCGCGATCGGCCGAGACCGCCATTTTTTCGGCGTCGGTCGCGAAGATGACCGGCGCCGCGAGCGGCTCGGTGCCGCGCTGCCACAGCCGGACCGTGCGCGCATAACCCGAATGCGTCGCCATGCCCTCGCCCCAGGCCGAGGACAACAGCAGCGTGTCGCGGTCGACCCAGGCGGCGCCGCCCTTCGCCTCCGGCAAGGTGAAACCGCCGGCGACGAAATCGCGCGCCGCGAGGTCGAATTCGCGCAGCAACACGGCGTCGGCGCCGCCGCGCGACAGCATCAGGATCGCGCGGTCGTGGCTGCCGGGCAAGGTCGCGGCGCCGCCCCAGGTCCAGTCTTCACCGTCGCGGGCCGCGAGCGCGTCGAGATCGAGGAGGGTCTCCCATTGCGGCGCGGCGCTGCGGAAGCTGTCCAAGGTCGTCGCCCGCCACAAGCCGCGCGGCTGCTGTGCATCCTTCCAGAAATTGAAGACCCGCGTTCCGCGCCGGGCGATCACTGGGATGTTGTCCGGCCGGTCGAGGATCGCGGCGAGGATGTCGCGATCGGCGGCAAAGCGCCGATCGGCGAAACGCGCCAAAGTCGCCCGGTTCTGCGCCTCGACCCAGCCTAGCGCCCGCTCGCCGTCGACCTCTTCGAGCCACAGAAAAGGGTCGTCGTCGGGCAGCTCGACGGTCGGCCGCGGATCGCTCGTCAAACCCCCTACCCCATTTTCTGAATGGTGTCCTCGAAATTCGTTGCATTTGTTTCTTTTGTCTTCCCGGCGAAGGCCGGGACCCATTTCCGCGATGGATACCGGCTTCCGCCGGCATGACGAAGACTGCGTAAATGTCCTGGATTCGGATCTATGGCAGGCCGAGGCTGCGGCGCTGCCGCCGATCGGAATGGACGCATCAAGGCACCGTTAGGCGGTAGACGCGCGAGGCGGTGCCGCTGTAGAGCGCGCGCTTTTCGGCCGCCGACGCGCCGGCGGTGATGCGCTTGAATGCGTTCCAGAGCTCGGTGTAGCCGCCCGACTGCTTGTCGGGCGGAAAGTTGCTCTCGAACATCGCACGCTCGGCGCCGAAAGCCTCGATGCAGGGCTCGATATACTGGCGCCAGGCGGCGGCGAGCTCCCCGGAGGATGGCGGCAGGTCGCGCTCGGGGAAGTCGAAGCCGAACGAGGTCATGCCGACGCCGCCGAGCTTGACGACGACATTCGAGCATTTCGCCAGATCGGCGATGTCCCGCTTCCAGCCGGCGAGGATTTCCTGCCGCCGGCCGGCATAGGGACCGACGCCGAGCACGCCGCCGACATGATTGAGGATGATCGTCGTGTCGGGGAAGGCGCGGGCGAGGTCGACCGCATCCGACAATTGCGGGTGGTATTGCCAGGATTCGAAACTGAGGCCGAGTGGTGCCAGTTCGGCAAAACCCTCGCGGAATTTCGCCTCTCGCAGCAGATGCGGCGGCACGACGCGCGTCGCGAATTTCTGGATCGCGTCGTTCGGGTCCCACGAGACGCCATAGCGAATGCCGCGGAAGCGCCCGCCGCCGACCCGGATCTCAGCTTCCAGCACCTCGCGCACGCGGGCGCCGAGCGTCAGGTCGGCGTGGCCGACGATGCCCTCGGCGACGCGGCACGGGCCGTAGCCGCCCGAGGCGCTCATCGCCGCGATGCCGTTGACGAATTCGACCTCGCCGACCGGCGCCATCTCGGCGGGCCCATCCTGGCGGTACATCGAGCGGCATTCGAGGAACACCGTCGCGACGATATTGTGCCCGCCGGCGATGTCGTCGAGCAGTTCCGGCAGCAGGTAGCGGCCGCGTTGCGGCGTGTCCCAGAAATGATGGTGCGGATCGATAATCGGCAGCTCCGGCTCGAGCGCCGCCTCGCGCGGCCGTTTCGCGAGCCACGCCGTCAGCGCGGCGGCGTCGCGATAGGCGAGGCCGCGAAATTCGCCTGTCGCATCCCCGATCTGCACCATGCGTCTCTCCCTCGTGTAAGTGCGTCTCCGGACCTCTGCGAGGTCCCTCACCCCGGCCCTCTCCGCGCGGGGAACCCTCTCGGCGCACCCGTGCCGAAGACCAGGGCAAGTCTCTCGGCTTCCGCCCAAGCGGTCGGAGTGTTTCACGCGCGGTCGGTCATGACAACCGGCGGCCGGCGCCGTCGGGCTGCGGTTCGATGCGACGGAGAGCACGCGCTTTCGATGCGCCCTTCGCCGCTGACGGAGCGTGGCCGGATTGCCCCGATGGTTCGCATCGCTGCGCGAGTTCAGGTAATCAGCCGTGAATTTGCCGGTCGGCGCTCGATCATCGGCCATTCGCCGATGACGCGTTGCGCCTGGGGTGAACAGGGGCGATGCCGGTCTGCGACGGGCCGACGCTCGGACGGTTGGCCTCTTAACGGGGATCGGTTCGAATGCGTGTCTGACCTTCCTTGTGAGTTGTGCCTTGCGAGTTGCGGAGTAACTGGCGAACCCACAGTCACCGACTGGACCCGAGGTCGCGTGGCCGACCTTCTAGCGGTATAGCCAAGCTGCCATCAGCCGCGTATAGCGCGGCATGATTACGTAGGTCATCAGCGCGACGACTACTGCTGCGACGAGGAAGTGGGTGATCCCTGGCATCCCAAGGATGGGTGCAGCACGGAACAACGGCCTCAGCAACCAAGGAACCAGCATCGTGAGCGGGAAGATTACCGATAATGTGATCAGGAACTGCTTGTAGGGTTTCGCGCGCTTCTGCTCCGAGTTGGGGGGCCTGAACCAGAACTCAAGCCCGGTCTTGATCTCGACCGGGTCGTCATCTTGAAGAAGATGCTGCACCTTAAGGCTCAGCCAATTCCAGACCTCCGAAGCAAGCCATTGCTGCAAATGCTCGAGCGCGTCGAAATGGAGCACGAGCGTGAAAGTCGGCGATCCCGTGTGCGGCCGGATAACGTTCACTCCTCGTTGGCCTTCCGCGTTCCCTGCGATCGGAACGATCTCGCGGAGCCAAGCCTCGTACTCCTCGTCCTTTCCCGGTAAGACGGTGTGCCGCATCACGGAGACCGCCATTGATTGGCCGCGGGCGGGTGATCGGATCGCCTGCTTTTCCCCGGCCAAGGCGAGGTCCATGCCGCTCATCAGATGCTCCCGACATTCCGAGGCGCCTGCAGGCGCCGCGGCAATCGTCGTCGCGGCGTCTGCGCCGCCGAGATTGCTTCCCTCTGGAACGGCCCGCAAGGGCCGGCCGTCCGGGGGTCGCAACAACCACAAGGGTAGGTCGACACGGTCCTGCGACAGCGCCGGACATTGCCGCGGTGAACCGTTGACCAGCCGTGCCCGAATTGCTTCACGCAGCTTCACCGAGGTTTACTTGACTTCACTCCGGCCATAGCGTCGCTTCACCCAACCGGGGATGGCGGCTGCAGCAGTCGCATTGTCCGCAAAAGGAACGGGTTTCGGCACCCCGCAACCCGGCGATCGAGGAGACGCCATGAACTTCTACCTGATCGCGGCTGTCGCCGCCTTGGGCGGCCTGCTGTTCGGCTACGACACCGGCGTCATCTCCGCTGCGCTCTTGTTCATTCGGCAGGTGATGTCGCTCTCGCCGACCATGCAGGGGGTGGTCGTCGCGATTGCGCTGGCGGGTGCGGCGGTCGGGGCGTCGATGGCCGGGCAGATCTCGGACCGCGTCGGGCGCCGTCGCGCCATCCTCGGCGCCGGCCTGCTGTTCATCGCCGGCGCCCTTATCTCCGCCCTGGCCCAGACCGTCGTGGCGCTGCTGATCGGCCGTTTCCTGGTCGGGCTGGCGATCGGCTTCGCATCGATGCTGACGCCGCTCTACCTCGCCGAGATCTCGCCGGCGCGCGACCGCGGCGCCATCGTGTCGCTGAACCAGCTGTGCATCACACTCGGAATACTGGTGTCCTACCTGGTCGGTTTCGCGCTGGCCGGCGCCATCGGGGGATGGCGCTGGATGCTCGCCCTTGGCGCGCTGCCCGGCATCATCCTGTCGACCGGCATGCTCTTCCTTCCGGAGAGCCCGCGATGGCTTGCCGGCCACAATCGCATGCGCGACGCCGAGACGGTCCTGCAGCGCCTGCGCGGCACCGCCGACATCTCGGATGAGCTGAGCACCTTGCGGACGGACCTCGCGCGCGAGGGCCGCCAACTCGCGCGGGCGTCGGAGCTGTTGTCGCCGCGTCTGCGGCGCCCGCTGATCATCGGGATCGGCCTTGCGATGTTTCAGCAGATCACCGGGATCAATACGGTCATCTACTTTGCGCCGACGATCTTCCAATCCGCGGGCCTCTCTTCCGCGGCGATCTCGATCCTGGCGACGGCCGGGGTCGGTGCGGTCAACGTGATCATGACGATCGTGTCGATCCGCCTGATCGACCACCTCGGCCGACGGCAGCTCCTGTTCTGGAGCCTCGGCGGCATGGCGGTGACGCTGTTCGTGCTGTCCGGCGCTTTTCGTGTCGGCATCTCTGGCCAGCTTGGCTGGGTGGCGGTCGTGTCGGTCGCCGCCTATGTCGGCTTCTTCGCGATCGGCCTCGGACCGGTGTTCTGGCTGCTGATCGCTGAGATCTTTCCGCTCGCCCTGCGCGGCCGGGCGATGAGCCTCGCCACGGTCGCGAACTGGGGTTTCAACCTGATCGTCGCGTTGACTTTTCTCGACCTGGTTGGCGTGCTCGGCAGCGCCGGCGCGTTCCTTGTCTATGCCGTGCTGAGTGTCGTGGCGCTGGTCTTCATCGCACGGCTAGTGCCGGAGACAAAGGGGCGCAGCCTGGAGCAGATCGAGGACGCGCTCGAACGACCCTAGCCGCCGCTGCCGCCGGCTCAGGGGAGCCCGAGATGAGGCGCCTCGTCGCACTCGCACTGCTGCTGGGTCCGGCTCTGGCATCACCGGCCGCAGCCCAGACGACCGCCGGCGGCGGTACCGCTACCGGCTCGGGGCTGCCGCCACCGGCCACGGCATCGCTGCCCCCCGCCTATGTCGCGCCGCAGGTCGAGCATCTGTTCGGTGATCCCTGGGGGATACGCGCCGATCTGGCCAACCAGGGCATCTACGTGCTGCTCGATTTCGTTTCGGAATTTGCCGGTAACGTCACCGGCGGCATCACCAGGGGGGCGACCTTTGCTAACCAACTGGGTCTCGAGATCGACATCGATTGGCAGCGCCGCGCGGGGATCACCGGCCTCTCCAGCCACGTCATCTTCGTCAACCGCTCCGGTTATAGCGACAGCCTCCTGATCGGCGACAACGTGGCGCCGGTGCAGGAAATCTACGGCGCCAGCGGCAACGTGCTGGTGCATCTCGTCTCGGCTTATGCCGAGGAGACGCTGCTGGACAACCGAATCGACATTGCCGTTGGGCAAATGAACGTCGAGAACGATTTTGCGAGCTCGCCGCTTTATTGCAACTCCATGAACAACGCCATATGCGGCGACCCGAAAGCCTTGCCGGCCGGCGATCTCGGACACAGCGCCTTTCCCGACGGCGTCTGGGCCGGCCGGATCCGCGTGCGCCCGACCTCGGACACCTATGTCGAAACCGGCGTGTACGAGGTGAACCAGGGGCTGTACACGAACAAGTATTTCGGCAGCGGCTTCCCGAACAACATATCCCAGGCGAGCGGTGTGTATGTGCCGGTCGAGATCGCTTATGAACCGGCGCTCGGCGCCAACGATCTGCTCGGTCATTACAAGTTCGGCTTCGGCTTCGATTCGACGCTCTACAAGAGCTTCTTCAGCGCGCTGCCGGCCACCGCGGGAGAGCCGACCCCGAGCCCTTCCCACAACACGCAGTTCTGGGTGCTGGCGGACCAGATGCTGCTTCGGCAGGGCGCCGGCGACCAGGACGGCATCATCGCGCTCGCCGCATTTGCCCACAACGACCCGAATGTCTCGGCCTTTGCCGAGCAGTATTTCGCAGGCCTTGTCGACCGCGGCTTCTGGCATGCCCGGCCGGAAGACGCCGTGGCGTTGTTCTTCAACTACAATACGATGAGCGGCCCCCTCGGCACGGTGCAGGCGGAAGAGGCGGAATTGGGCATCCCGTTCAGCAACGGGGCGACCGGCGCTCAAACTCATGAAATGTTCGTCGAAGCCAACTACAACATCCACCTGTATCGCGGCGTCGATTTCCGCCCGGAGTTCCAATACGTTATTCGGCCGAACGGGCAAGGCAACATTCCCAGCGCGGCGGTTCTCGGGTTCAAGTTCCATGTGGAATTTTAAAAAATCCGGCCCCCCGCCCCTCACCCTTCCGCAATCGCGGGTCCCTCCCTCTCCCCGCTTGCGGCGCACCGGTATTCACAGATCGACAGCGTCCTCCCGCCCCCATCGATGGGGTCGGGGTGGGGGTGACGCGGCGGGGGACAGCCAGTCCGGCGATACTGTGATCGGCAGCGGCCCGCTTCTCGCTTCCGTTAGCCCTTGGCAGCGCCGGCGATCACCCCCTCCCAAACCCTCCCCCATCCAGGTTCCATCCAGGGGGAGCGTTAATCGATCTGACCGCGGCTGCTTTCGTAACCCATTCGTGATGCAGCGGAATTGCTTGAATAATCGCCGCCTCCTACCGGCCTCCTACCTCGCCTGCGTCCAGCTTTCGCACAATCCCAATACGCAAGTGCTGGCCGGACGACCTTCGCGCTCCCTCGGCCAGGGCCCACCTCGGGCCTCGATGCCATTATGGGTAAGCCGCGCGCCCAGCGCCGGTATGAGCACCGTGCACATCCCATAGGGGCGCCCCGGGATCGTATTGGGCTGGGTGTGAACCAAGAGCGGCTCGCCCATTCGATACCAGGTCAGCACGATCTCTTCGTCGCGGCTGTCGAGCCGCTCGGTCCAGAAATCGCGCGTGTCGCCGGACCTGGCGAATTCGGCGTCGGTCACCGCGATGGTCGGGTCGAGGAGCTCGGGGTTGATCGCGCCGAGCACGGTGGACTGCAGCCAGCGCGCCATCGCGATGTTGTCCGAATAGATCCGCCAGCGAGTGTCGGTCAGCTCGCTTTTCAGATAAAGAACGTGCCCCGGCCCGCCTTCCGAAGACAGGATCCGCCAGAAGGTGGCGTTGGTCGTGAAGCTGTCGCTGTCGGTTTCACTCAGCCGAATGACCGAATTCTCGCCGATCAGGATGACGCGGTTCGCATCGACGGTGCTCATCGGGAAGCGCCTCCACTGCAGGGTCGATAGTCGCCGCTAATTGAGGCCATAAAACCCCATGGCTCCGCCGGCCAAAACCTGGTGCCGCGCCGCGGCGGACAGCGGTTCGACCCGCTCGCGGATCATCTGCGGCGCTCCGGGGAAGAAGCCGTCCTGATGCGGATAATCGGTCGCCCACATGATCTTGTGCGGGCCGATATAGTCGGCCAGCACGGCGATGCTGCCCTCGACCGGCTCGAACGAGATCCAGCAATTGCGTTTGAAGAGTTCGCTCGGCCGCGTCTTCGGGGCGGTATCGTTGAACCCCTGGTCGTCGAAATGTCGGTCCATGCGATCGAGCCAGGGTGCCATCCAGCCACCGCCCAATTCGAGGAACGCGACGCGCAGGCGCGGGTGACGGTCGACGACGCCGCCCCAGATCACGCTCATCGCCGCCAGCATCATCTCCATCGTGTGCGAGATCATGTGGCGCGCGGCACGGTCCGTGAAGCGGTCGACGCCGACGGTCGGCATTGCATTGGTCGAGCCCTCGTGAAAGCCGATCGAGAAGTCGAGCTCTTCGGCAATCGTCCAGAACGGCTCGTAGATCGGGTCGCTGATCATCTTGTTGCCGTGATACGGGTTCGGCCGCAGGAAGCCGCCGCGCATGCCGAGCACTTCGCGCGCATGGCGCATCTCGTCGATCGCGAGTTCAACCGACTGCATCGGCAGCATCGCGACGCCGAACAGCCTTTCGGGATAGGGACGGCAATAGTCGGCGAGCCAGCGGTTATAGGCGCGGCACATGCCGGCGGCGAGCCCAGGGTCCTCGACGGCGCCGGCAAACAGACCGAGGCTCGGGTAGAGGAAGGCGGCGTCGATGCCGTCGAGATCCATGTCGACGATGCGGGCATGCGGGTCGAAGCCGCCCTTGCGTCCCTCGGCAAACTTCAGGCTGTCGAGCTTGACGGTTCCCTGCCGGACGCCGACGGCGCCGAGACTGCCGATGCCTCGGGGATTGCCGAGGAGCTTGCCTTCGACTGCGAGACGCTCCTTGCCGTTCTCGTCGATGACCATCCGCGGCCGCCGCTCGCGCAGCGCCGGGTCCATATACTCTTCCCACAGCGAGAACGGCTCGAGCACGTGCCCGTCAGCATCGATGACGTTGTAGGTCATAGCCATTTGCCGTCTCCTCTTCGCAGCGCCGGAACCGGATGCGCGCAGTCTAATGGCTGGAAATCGCGCCGAACAGCCCATCCGCCTGGAGGTTGATCCCATCGGTGAAGTAGAGGATGTCGGGACTGCCGTTGCTGCCGCCGACGCCGAACTCGATCGACCAGAGCCCGCCGGGCCGGTGACGGCCGGTGTCGATCGCGAGCGTCCCGACAAATTGCCCAGTGGTCGGGTCGAAGGCGTCGATCTCGCTATGGAGGTAGCTGAAGTTGCCGACCAGCAGATCATTGGCGAACCGGCCGAAGCCGGGCGGTGCCAGGGCGATGCCCCAGGGCGCCGCGAGCCGGCCGCCGGCAACCGGCTGCTTGATGAACACGCCGTCTTCATCGAAGACCGCGACGGCGCCCGCGCCGAATGCGGCATGGGTCTCGGCGTGGAGCGCGGCCGGCGCATAGACGACATAAACGTCGCCGCCGATCTCTTGCACGTTGAACGGCACGAGCCCCTTCGGCAGCGACGGGTCGACGAAGGCCTTGGCCCCGAGATCGACCGGCTTGAAGGCGCTGTCGAAGACATCGACGCTGCCGCCAGCGACGTTGGCGGCGTAGAGGCGCGTCTGGGCGCCGTTGATCGCCAACCCGGTATAGATCGCGCCGGGGACCGTAACCTGGATAAAGGCCGTCGAGCCGCCGTCCCAGGCCGAAATCGTGCCGTTCAAATCGGCGAAGATGAAGACCGCCGGCTGACCGTTCCCGCCTTTTTCTACCGGAAAGGACGAAGAGTTGCCGTTGAAGACCTGACCGGTCGGTCCTTGCGGCCCGGCCGCCGTTTTCGGGATGTCGACGAGCCCGACCTTGCTGACCTTGGTCTTGTCGGTAACGGCATAAAAAGTGGCCGTGTCCGTCAGATTGTTCGACACCCAGAACGGACTGGTGGGGCCGTGCGAAACACCCCATGGGTTGCGCAGTGCGGGATCGGTGATCGCGGCGAGCTTGGGGATGTCCGAGACCAGATTGGTTTGCACAAAATCACTGCCCTCGGCGTGCAGGGCAACAAGGCTCAGCGCGCCGATGGCAAACGTCGCGGCCAACAAAGTCCGTGGGCGAAGCGGTGGCATATGCGGATCCTCCCTCCGAATGCAGATAAATCTATCGGCACTTCTTTGCGCTATCATGAAACCGGTCGGCGGGCGGCGGCAAGACGATTCCCCGGAGCGAGCATTGACGCCGAGGCGGCGTTGCCTCTGTCCGCCTGATCCTTAACCGGCCAGTCCTGGCCGGGAAAGGGTCAGGCCGTGCTAGTGTTTCTCGAACTCATTGCGTCGGTTTTCCGCGCCGTCGCGAAGACCGGCCGGAAATGAGGAGGCGCCGCATGAAGCTCGTCGAATTGGCCCGCACGCTGCGCAGCAAGAATGCCGGGCCGCTGAAGCTTGCCCTCGACCTCTTGTTCGACGACGAGGCGTCCTACCGCCGCGCCCTGCAATCGCCGGCGCTGGCGCCCGCTGCGATGGCCCGCCTCTATGGCCGGCCCGAAGGGTCCGTCGCGGTGCTGCCCTACCCGGCGGCACTCGCGGTCAAGATCATCATGGACCGGCTCGTCGTCTCGGGCGATGTCGGCGATCGTGATGTCTATGGGGCACAGCAGCACGCCCCGCTCTTGGACCTCGAACTGTGAGCGCCGTCGGCAAGCTGCTCGACCGCCGGGCCCAGCTGCGCGGCCGCCTCAAGGCGCTGGGCGCCTCCGGCCAGCTCGGCTACGGCATCCCCGAACAGTCGCTGGCAGCCGGGCTCGAGCGGGGCCCGGACTACATCGGCGCCGATATGGGGTCGATCGATCCCGGACCCTATTATCTCGGCAGCGGCGAGATGGCGACGGCCCCGGCGACGACCCGCGCCGACCTCGCCCGCTTGCTGTGTGCCGCGCGCCGGCTCGACGTGCCGCTCTTGATCGGGACGGCGGGCTCGGCGGGTGCCAAGCCGCACCTCGAACAGACCCTCGCCATGGTGCGCGACATCGCGCGCGACGCGGGGTTGCATTTTCGGCTGGCCGCGATTCGTGCCGACATGCCTCGGCAACGCGTCACAGAGGCGGTGCGCCTCGGCCGCGTCACCCCGATCGACGGCATGCCGCCGCTGCGCGAAGCCGACGTCGACGCGGCCGCACAGCTGGTCGGCCAAATGGGCACCGAGGCGTTCTGCCGCGCGCTGCTGGCCGAGGCCGATGTCGTGATCGCCGGCCGGGCATGCGATACCGGGATCTTTGCCGCGGTGCCGGCGCTGCTCGGCTGCGCCCTCGGGCCGGCCATGCACATGGCCAAGATCATCGAATGCGCCTCGCTCTGCTGCGTCCCGGGCGGCCGCGATCCGATACTGGCGACCCTCGAAGGCGACAGCTTCGTGCTCGACAGCATGAACCCCGAGCGGCGCGCCACCCCGATGTCGGTGGCCGCGCACAGCCTTTACGAGCAGAGCGATCCCGATCGGGTTGCCGAGCCGGAAGGGGTGCTGCTGGTCCGCTCGGCGCGTTACGAAATGCTCGACGAGCGGCGCACGCGCGTCTCCGGCGCCGAATGGCTCCCGGCTGCCTCGCCGACGGTCAAGCTGGAGGGATCCGTCCGGGTCGGAGAGCGGGCGGTGCTGTTGTGCGGCTCGTGCGATGCGCGCGTCGTCGCCGGCATCGGCGGGATCCTCGCCGAGGTGTCCGAAGTGGTCCGCGGTCTCGTCTGCCGCGACGAGCCCGAGGACTACCGCCTGATCTTTCGCGTCTACGGCATCGACGGCGTCTATCCGTGGCCGGCGCCGCCGAGCCCGTTGCCGCGGGAGATCTTCATTCTCGGAGAATGCGTTGCGCCTACCGGAGAGCGCGCCGGCGCGGTGGTGCGCACGACAAAGCAGTACCTCCTGCATCACGGATTTCCCGGCCGCCTCTCGACCGCCGGCAACGTCGCCTTTCCGTTCACGCCGCCCGAACTGTCGGCCGGCACCGCGTACCGGTTCAATGTCTACCACATCATGCAGGTCGACGCGCTGGCGCCGCTGTTCCCGGTCGAGGTCGAGGATTTGTAAATCTTTCGCGCGACAACAATGATCCTGTTCAAGCTCCCTGTTGCCGCAATGACGGCCGCGTTGTTCGCGGCTGCGGCCGGCCTTGTCGCCTGGCAATCGGCCCCCGACACCTTTCTGCGCTTGCTGCGTGTCAAGCATTCGCCGGTCGATATTCTCCGGAACCCCGACGCGACGCCGGCGCGGGGCTTGCGCAACCAGATGATGACCTCGAACTGGTCGGGCTATGTCAGCGCCCAATACATGAGCGGGAACCCGCAGCCCTTTACCTCGGCGCAAATGACCTGGGTCGTGCCGCGGGCGCGTTATGGTCGATCGAACGATTCAGTCTTTTCGGACGAATTCTCCGCCAACTGGGTCGGCATCGGCGGCTCTTGCACGGACCCACAGTGCACCGGCACGGATCCAACGCTGATCCAGCTCGGAACCGAGCAGGACGTCTCGCCCTTTGGCAGGACGCACTATTTCGCGTGGTATGAAATGCTGCCGCAGTTCCCGAAAACGATCGGGTTGGCGATCAACCCGGGAGACCGCGTGACCGCAACGCTCTCCTGCGGCAACACCTGCTCGCAGAGGCAACAGACCTGGACCCTGACGATGCAGGACGGGGTCCACTCCTGGGTCAAGCGGGTTTCCTACCATTCGTCGCAATTGTCGGCCGAGTGGATCGAAGAGGCGCCTACCGAGCGCAGCGTCCTGCCGCTCGCAGATATCGGCCACGCCTATTTCGCGGCGGGGCGCGGGGCCAACGGCGAAACGCCAGCCCTGACGGTGGCGGAAAACGGCCTGCAGATGGCCGATCCGTGGGGCCAGACAGCCGACCCTTCGTCGGCGACGAGCTTTGGCCAATTCGTGACGTGCTGGGGTTTTGCGGCGTTTACCGATTGCCCGATGCCCTGACCGCACGCCAGGCGGAAACCGGGCGGAAAGCTATTCCGCCGCCTGCGCCTCGCGATGCAGTTCACCGCCGCGCATCAGCCGCCGGGCGATGTCGGAGGTCTGCAGCATTGCCCGCTGGGTTGGCCAATGGGCCGCCAGATAGCGCGTCACCGCGATCAGGATATGCCGGCCCTCGTCGCCGTCGCCCCACTCGCCAAACTGCCGCACACCCGCCTCGAGCATCTGGTAGGCGTGAAAGCCCGCGTCTTCGCGCAAGAGGGCATGCGCCAACGTCGCGATCAGCGCCTCCGGCGGATGCCGCAGCGCAAAATGGCGGGCGACGAGGCGGGCCGCGGCGTCAACCTGCTGTTGGCGGTCGAAGCTGTCGAAGAGAGCGGCGCGGATCTCGTCTGCCGCCGCCGGCAGGTCATCGAGCCGGTCGCCGTGCTCGCCCGGCAGCGACGCCGGCGGCACATTCAGGTAACGGGCGAGATATAGCGCCATGGCGCCGTGCAGCAGGGCGCGCACGGCCTCGACCGGGCGATCGACGGCGGCGGCCTCGCTGCCGATGCGCTTCAGCGCCTGGTGGACGGCGTTCGCGTAGGTAAAGACGTGGTGCGCGGTCTCCCAGTCGCTGTGCTCGTTGGCCGTGCCGAAGCGCGCGACCCGGAGCGCTGCCGCATAGGCGAGCGCCTGGCCGGCATCGGCGGCGGACGCCCCGTCGCGCGCCGCCGCGGTCAGCGCAGCGATGATCGCAATCGGGTCGTCGGCGAGCAGGCTCTCGGCCAGCATCGCGTGCTCCGCCCAGCAACGCCGATTGCGGCGGAGGGCGAAGAGTTGCGGCAATTCCAGCGCCGCCTCCTGGCAGAGCGCGATCAGGTCGACCGGCTGGCGCCACGCCGTTCGTTCGTCGGCGCCGCGCGCCGCCGCCATCTGGCCGACGATGCTCGGCAGCAGGTCGGCGGCATGCCTCCAGCCGACGAGGTCGAGACACTCGAAGGCCTTGTTGATGAAGTCGAACGAGTGTCCGCCATCGGCATAGGCGCGGTCGGTCTCGGCGGCAAACAGCAGATCCGCGAGTGCAGCGGGCGAGGCATCGCGGTCGATCGCGGTCAAGACGGTGCGTTCGGCCGCATCGCGATGCCGCACCGCCACCCAGCGCCGCAGCCAGCCCTTCAAGGTGGCGAGATCGGGCGCGCTCGTCAGCGGGGCGCGTTCGCGGCGCGGCACCGCACCGTCGCAATCTGCGGCCACCCGGCGCGCGCCGTGAAACAGCGCCAGCTGCGTATCCTCTTCCGACAGGTACGGCAAAAGCGCGCCGAGTGCCGTCAGGATCGTGAGCCCGGTATCCCAGCCGTCGCGGTTGCGGGCGCCGAACAGTGCCGCCTGCCGCAGCACGGCCGACGGGGGTTCGCCGGCTGCCAGCTGGCCGTGCACCGCCTTGGCGACGACGAGGTTGAGATTGTGGGCAAGCCCGTCGGCGAGCCGCCCGCGCCAATGGCCGACCGGATCGGCGTCGCCGAATACCGGCTTCACCCAAATTTCGCCGCCGGCGCGGATCTCGACCGGGCAGATGGGCAAGTCGTCGGCCCAGAGGTCGAAGGTGCAGCCGCTCGCCAGCTCAAATCGGGCATGATGCCAGTGACAGGTCAGGATGCCGTCGTCGACGCTCCCGCGATCGAGCGGGAAGCCCATATGCGGGCAGCGATTGTCGAGCGCGAAGACCCGCCCGTTCTCCTCGACGACGAGGATCGGGCGATGGCGGCCGTGCACGACAAGCCGCTTTTTGGCGTTCAGCTCCTCCAAGGTGCCGGCGCGCACAAAATCCGAGGCGGCAATATCCATGGCGGCTGATCCTCTGGAGGCATCCGCGGCAACGCCATTCAGCGAACCTCCGGGAGGAATGTCAATTGCCGTCCCCCTCCCCTCCCGGATCTCATTACCCACAAATCCGCATTGGACAGTCATGCCGGCCTTTTACAAGCGCCCTCCGCCCTTTCGGGATCCCAAAATTTCTTTGTCATACCGGCGAAAGCCGGTACCCATTGCAGAAATGGGTCCCGGCTTTCCGCCGGGACGACGTGCGCGTGACTGTGTCCCTAGACACTTGTGGGCAACGATCAGGCCCTCCTGTGACGCCATCTCGATACTTCAGTGGTCGAAGCCGAACAGCCGCTGCGCGTTGTGGTGCAGGATCTTGTCGGTATCGGCTTTGGGCAGTCCCAGGCGCTCGATGTAGGCAAACGTCTCCTTGTAAGCCTCGTAATCCTGCAGCACCGGATAGTCGCTGCCGGTCACTAGATGGTCGGCGCCGAAAGCTTCGAGGGCGCAGAGGAACGCCGCCTTCGAGCCGTAGCAGACCGTGTCGTAAAAGAATTTCTTGGCGGTGACGCTCGGCGCCTCGGCAAGGTTCGGATGGCCGCTCTGACTCTGGCCCTGCTTGTCGAGGCGGTTCAACAGCATCGGGATCGGCCCGCCGAGATGCGGCACGATGAATTTTATGTTGGGATAGCGGTACGGGATCTCTTTGGCGATCATGTGCAGGACAAAGGTAGCGTCTTCGAGCGAGGTACCGACCGACCCCCGGAAATTATAGTCGACGATGAACGGCGAACAGATCCCCGAGCCGGCCGGATGCACGAACAGCACGGCGCCGCGCCGATTCATCTCGGCGTAGATCGGCTCGAACTCGGTCTCGGCGACCGAGCGGCCGAGGCAGACGATGTTCATGTTGACGCCGACGCAGCCCAACTGGTCGAAGCCGCGCTCCATCTCCTTCAGCGCCGCATCGATGTGCGGCAACGGCAGCATGACGTAGGTGCTGATGCGATCCGGATAGCGGCTGGCGAACTCGGCATAGGCGTCGTTCAGCATTTTGACTGCGGTCACGCATTCGGCCTCGTCGGGGAGATAGGGCGGATGGTTCGGCGACAGCACCTGCTTTCCGACCCCGGCCTCGTCCATCAGCCGGAACCGGCCCTCGACGTCTTCCGGCGAATCCGAGAACGGGTGGCGCGCCATGCCGCGCTTGACCGGCAAATGCACCGGCGACGCAAAGCGGTCACCCATGAACTCGCTGAAATTCCGCGGCGTGTAGTGCGCATGCACATCGCAGATCATCGGCACCTCCTGCTTTTTTCCGAGCCGACCCGCAGCACGGACGCAACGGTCATGACGGGCCGCGGCCGATCCTAACGGACCGAAGGCTTACGAGGAACCCGACGCCGATCACCGCGACGAGCGCCGGCCGTCCGCGGGCGCGAGATATCGCGCGGCGCCTTCGAACCGTAGCCGCCTCTGAGCGGTTCGCGAAGCCCATCAAGGAGTCAAATGGCCGGAGTTGCCGCCGTTCGCCACAGGGGCCCGGCGAGCACAATCGTCTGGAAAGTGAAAAGCCACCCGTCGGCTACATTGGCCCGCCGCCGTTGTCAGCGCGCGCTGGGAGGGGCGCGGACGGGATCACGGAGGTGATCATGCGCACTACGATTCCGACCTGTGTCGGCTTCGCGAAGGCGCCCCGGAACAAGGGCCGCCTGATCGGCCAGAAGCGACCGCTCCGGCCGAAAGATGTCTGGGCAATTCGGGTCCGGCTTCAGCTTGAGGGTCGGAACCGCGACCTCGCCTTGTTCAACCTCACGATCGACAGGAAGCTGCGCGGCTGCGGTCTCGTCGCGCTGCAGGTCGATGATGTATGCGCCGGCGCCGGAATGCGGGACCGCGGGACCTTGATCCAGAAGAAGACCGGGAGGCCGGTCCAGTTCGAGATCACCGAGCAGACGCGGACCTCGATCCGAGACCGGTTGTCTGAGGGCGATCTCAGGAACGGGCGCTATCTTTTCCCGAGCCGCTTTCGTACGCAGCCGCACCTCTCGACCCGTCAATACGCGCGGATCGTGCACGGCTGGGTCGAAAGCGCCGGGCTCGACAGCTCGGCCTACGGCACCCACTCGATGCGCCGGACGAAGGCGGCCCAGATCTACCGAAAGACTGGCAACCTGCAAGCAGTCCAGCTGCTCCTGGGGAATACGAAGCTCGAGAGCACCGTCCGCTATCTGGGGATCGAGGTCGATGACGCTCTCAGCATCGCCCAGCAGGTTGAACTCTGGTTGAATGGCGCGGCCTCGCCGCCCGATGGGGCTGCCGCTCACTGCTGATTATGGTGGCCTCGGGCCGGGGTCGAACGACAACCGCGTCGTCACGGGACCGGGTGTTCGTGAACCGCCCGTTGCTGTCAGGGGGGTGACTTGACGGGGTTGATAGGGCGCGCACCGTCTGAATTACGCCAAAATCCTGGCCTATCACGCCTCATAGCGAGAGCGCAGAGCATGCTGTTGGTTGACGCCGATCGTCATGACGGATGATGCGCATGGTGCATTGCCGATGACAAAAGGGTCGGTGCGGAGCCGGCATTGCCGGTTGTCGTGACCGGTGAATTGCGGCTTCACGACTTCACGAAGGTTCGATTTCGTCCCCTGCCCGCGGTGGCCCGTCATTACCGAGGCGATCGATGACCGCCAGTGCGGCCTCCACATTCGCGCGCCGGGCGCGCTCACGAAAAAAATCGGCGGTGCGCAACGCGGCAATCTTCTCGGCGACCGCCACGTTGATGAACTGGTTGAGGGTGGTGCCTTCGGCCTTGGCGAGCCGCTCGGCCTCGGCCTTGATCGATGCCTGCAGCCGCTGCGCATAATTGGCTTGCGTCATCCTTGCCTCCATGATCGCCATGCAGGACCGGGTCGCTCGATCCTGACGCCGAGCCGTTCAGCGGCGGCAAAATCGCGCTCGTTGAATGTCAGAAGTCAGTCGGCTCCGCCGTTGACCGCGACCTCCAAAACCATTTCATCATTTGGGTCGCGCAGCATCGGCCGCCACAAGAACGAGATCTCCACGGGTGTGCATACCGCGCACAGCGCGTCCAGTAGGGCGGTGGCCTCGTCGAAGCTCGCGCCGCTGGCGGCAAGGTGCTCCGGGCGTGTCGGCACCGCCTCGTACTGCAGCGCGAGCGGTACCGATAAAAGCAGGGCGGCCTCCCTTGCCAGGATCGCGCGAAGCCGTGCTCGGGAGGCTCCTCGGCGACTGCGAACCGCCGCGACCAGCACGTCGGTATCCATCGCCAGCTTCATATCGTCCGGAATATCGGATCGTAGTGTCCGGCTTTCGACGCAACACCGGACAAGGCTTCAATCTGCCCCGCCCCCTTGCAGCCCGAATGACCGCGTACGGCGCGTTGCCGTCGGTGACGGGTGCGTGTTCGCTATCGTCGGACCTATGCCGGCCGCGACCGATGCTGCAGTACCGGAGCCGGCCCGAACTCGCCGTAAGGAGCGCCACTCGGCCGCGGCCGTTGTGCACGAGGCCGCGGCCGGGCGCCGCGGATCAGGCGGCGGCTCTTGCGCCGGACGCGGTACCCGCGGCGCCGGCGAGAATCGCGGCGGCATTGTGGTGCAGGATCTGCTCGCGCGCTTCCTCATCGATCGCCGCTTCGGCCAGCGCCTTCCGCGTCCAGTCGCAGCCGAACTCGGTGCCGTCGGTGCCGCACAGGATGCGCTCGGCGCCGTACAGGCTTACCGCCGCCTCGATCGCCCGCGGGCCGAACGAGTTGCAATCCACATACACCTTCGCCCTCCGGAAGCGCGACGACGGCAGCTCCTCCTGCGGCGTGTCGAGCAGGCTGCGGTGGTCCATGCGCTCGACCTCGTAGGGAATGTTGCCCCCCAAATTGTGGACGTGGATCATCGCGTCAGGGTAGTCCGCGAGATAGTCGGTCAGACACAATGTCACCATCACTGAGGACAGGCTCGCCTGCATGTCGAGGGTGCCGTTGCGACGGCGCGCATTGTCCGTGTCGCCGGCGACCTTGGGGTAGGCATCGCCCGGCCGCGGGCCGTTATGGATGAAGAGAACCGCGTGGTGGCGGTTCGCGACTTCCAGAATCGGCCGCATCGCTTCGGCGTCCTTGCGCGTGAGGAAGTAATTGCCGGGTACCTGCGCGCCGATCATGCCCGGCAGCCCGAGTGCCCGCTCGAACTCACTCGCAGCGGCGGACCTGTCGGTCAGCGGCAGCGCGGCATAGGCGGCGAAGCGGCCGGGATGCTGCCGACAGATCGCGGAAAGCCCGTCGTTGACGATCCGGCACAGCGGCTCGGCCTCTTCCGGCGGCTGGGCCTCGATCCAGCAGAACGAACCGAGCAGCGACAGCACGCTGACCTCGACCCCCTGGCGGTCCATCCGCGCGAGATGGAAATCGACGTCGTCGAAGGCCTGGGCGAGCGGCTCTTCGCCCATCCGTCCGGACTTCAGCACCTCAACGCCGTCCGGATTGCGCAGTATGCGCGGTTCCCTGGCGCGGGCGCGCAGGGCGTCGGCTATTTCGGCGGGCCGCCAATGGGTATGCATGTCGATCATCATCGCTCGTTCCTCCTTGGGCTGATCCGGAGTTTAATCCGATGGCGGCTCACTCGAAAAGGCCGACAACCTTAAGCATCGATCGATGCGAGGGGCCGACCGCGCAGCTTCTTGCCGCACCGGGCGGGGCGGGCGGCGTGTCGGCTCCCTCGCCTCCCTGGCCTACGGTATTCAAGGATCATCGCGTGGCTGCCCCTCACCCCGGCCCTCTCCCCGCTCGCGGCCGCTCGCGGGGCGAGGGAGGCGGCCGCGAGAACCCTCGCCCCGCCCGAGCGGGGCTACGGCATTCACCACAATTCTTCGTGTTTGGTAAGTAAGTTATGGAACATTGCCGTCGCGATTGGCGAGCCCCCCCCTCGATGGGAGCGAGCGGGGAGAGGAGAGGGAGCCGCGCCAAACGGCGCGGGAGGGTGAGGGGCCCACGAGCGACCGCTGCTCCAACGCGTAACCCTTCATCGCTCAACAAAAATTGCGTGGACAGCGTAGGGATCACCGCCCCGGCCTTCCCGTCTTGTCAGGTACAATCCCTCGAATCCAGGAGGACGCCCAATGCTGATCGTCGACGCGCAGATCCATCTCTGGGAGAAAGGAACGCCTTCCGCCCACCATCGTCAGGCGCCCTTTTCGGCGGCGCAGGCCATCGCCGGCATGGATCAGGCAGGCGTCGATCGCGCTTTGATCCACCCGGTGCTGTGGGATCCCGACTCGAATGAATTGGCGATCGAAGCCGTGCGGGCTTACCCCGACCGCTTCGCCATCATGGGCTGGTTCTACCTCGACCTGCCGGAGAACCGCGCCCTCGTCGAGCGCTGGAGGGAGCGTCCGGGCATGCTCGGACTTCGCTTCTACTTCAATGAGCGGCACAAGGAATCCTGGATGACCGACGGGACACTCGACTGGCTGTGGCCTGCCGCCGAGCGGGCCGGCGTGCCGATCTCCCTCGCCGCCGCGATGTTCTTGCCGACCGTCGGCAGGATTGCCGAGCGCCACCCCGGCCTGAAACTGATCGTCGACCACATGGGCGTACCGCGGGCCAGTCGGGGCGAATCCGCCTACCGGTTCCAGCCGGAGTTGCTGGCGCTCGCCCGGCATCCGAATATTGCGGTCAAGGCGACCGGCCAGGCGGGCTACGCCGAGGATGATTATCCGTTCCGCAGCCTGCACCCGCATCTGCACCGGTGCTTCGATGCGTTCGGTCCCGAGCGGATGTTCTGGGGCACGGACATCACCCGGATGCAATGCTCGTGGCGGCAATGCGTCACCCTGTTCACCGAAGAACTGCCGTGGTTGAAGGGCCGCGATCTCGAGCTGGTCATGGGCGAGGCCGTCTGCAATTGGCTGGGTTGGCCGCTCGCCGCTGGAGCCGAAAGCTGACGCCTCGCGTCAGAGGCTCCCGAGCCGGGGTTCTCAGCCGCGCAAGGCCGGGTGAGAAGCGCTCATAACGTCTTGCACGATCCGTCGCACTCGTCGGGGAACAAAGCCCTGCCGCAGGCACATGGACCACGATGACCGGCGACGGTGGCGGTTGTCGGCGCGGGTCGCTCGGGCAGCCGCTCCCGCCGCAATTCCTCCATGCGGGTACGAATTGTCTTGAAATCGTCAGCTGCTCGCGGCCGTGACATCGAACCCTCCGGGCTCCGCACCCACCGGAACCAGAGCGGCATCGGAATCTGATCGGATCCCGCTCCAGTTCGGGCCAGGTTAAGCCGGCGAGCGCGGACCGACAAGGCGCGGCGCGACCGGTCGCTCGGCCGAAATCATGGCCGATTGGGCACCCTCCCAATTAGGATCGTCTGCGGCCCCGCACCGGCGAAAGAGATGCCTCTTTCGCCGAGGGCGGTTTCGATCCTTTTCAGCGCCGCCGTGCGGATATCGAACTGACAGCCGGGGGCGGTCATGAATTTGCAGCGGAATATTTTGACGCCCGGATCGACGCGATAGAGTTTTCCTTTCAGCGGCTCGCGGATCAACTGAGCGAGCTCCGCGATCATTTCCTCCCCGATCCCCTTGATCATCTTGCGGATTTTTTCGCTGTCGACGGACAGCGGGAGCGGGATGTTGAACTTGTCGATCACCCAGTCGCGGGAGTCGTTGCGCACGGTGCCAAGCGAACCATAAGGCACGAAGGTCAGCGGCCCATTGTGATGCCGCAATGCCACGGTCCTAAACGAGATGTGTTCGACGGTACCTTTGGTGGTCGCCCCGCTTTCGATGTATTCGCCGATCCTGAACACGTCCTCGATCAAGAAAAGCACACCTGAGATCACATCTCTCACCAGAGTTTGCGCGCCAAACCCGATCGCCAGGCCGAAGATGCCCGCTCCCGCCAGCAGCGGGGCAATGGGAATTTCCAGAGACCACAGCGCCGAGAGAACGAAAAAAACCAGCAATGCGATCGCCAGCGTGGTGCGGAGCAACGGCAGCAGCGTCAGCAGCCGCGTATTCTGGGTTGGCGGGGCGTGCGGATCGAGCGGCGCCAATTGCCGCAATCGGCGATCGATGGCGAAGCGAATGGCGATCCAGCCGAGATGGGCAAGAAAGGCAAGCGCAACCGCACCCGCAAGGTGGAGAGCCAACTGCGCCAGCGGGTTCGAGCCCGCCATGAGCACCGCGAGGGGCAGCCGCAGGATCAGGATCATCCCCGCGAGCCCGATAAGGAGCGTCGTAAACCTCACGACCGACAGCACGATAAGAGGCAGCATATCGGGGAGTGCGTCGGCGGCCGGCGCCTGATCGCTCACGGCAGTATCGCGCCAAAAAAAGAAGACGATGCGCTTCGAGGCGCCGAGCAAGGCGGCGACGATCGCGATGTCCGCCAAGAGAGCGGCGATGCGCCCACCGCCGACCAGCGCCAGCATTGCGGTCGCCACGATGACAAAAGCCGCGATGAAGGCCTTTGGAAAGCGCGGGCGTTCGCGGCGTCGCCTGCTGCTTTCTTTGCCGCGCCGGAAGACGATCGACACTGCGACGAGCAGACTGACCGCCATGAGGCCGCCGAAGCTGACCCGCGTCGCACCGGCGAGATGTGGTGCCGAGCCGATCGTCGTCAGCAGTTGCGAAAGCAGGATCCCCGCGGCGGCCAGCAGCGTGAGCCATGCCACGCCGCCCACGACAGCTCCCGATTTGTCGCCTCGAATGGCGGCGAGGCGCAGCGACGGGTGGTGCGGCGAGGCGATCACATCGGCGATAATCCAGGCGCCGCGCACGGCGGCCACCAAGGCTGTCGCCGCGACCACGATCACGTCGACGTTTGGCGGCCAGGGGAGAATTATCGCCGCTCCTAATGTGGATGCCGTGAACAGCATCAAGCCGAAGCCGAGCAGCGCCAGCCGCCGCGATGCCAAGAGCGCCGCCTGGCGCGGGGTCGCCGCCGTGGTGGTGATGACGGCGCGCAGCGGTGCCGCGGCGAATGTCCAATACAGCCATTCGAGGCCGGCGCCGACGATCACCAGGATCAAGGCGAAAGTCACCGCCCGCACCCCGGTTCCATCATTCAGCGCCGCGCCGATCGCCGTACCAACTCGGCGGGCCTCGATTGGCGACTGTGCAAAATCGTCCCGAACGGCCTGCAGATTGGCGCTCACCTCGGTAGCCGTCTGACCGGCGAGTTTCTGGTAGGCGAGTTCGCCCGCTCCGGCGGCTGACGCCGCAGTGGCGGCGCAAACCGAGACGATCGCAGCCGCTGGAAGAACGAGCCGCGATCTCACGGCACGGCTTCCAGACCCGGTGCGGTCTCGTCCGACCAGCTGCCGGGTTCTCTTGCTGCCTCCGCGCCAGCGAAGGCGGGATATACGCGCAGGACGCTCACCGGTCTGCCGCGCAGACGCGCCTGGCAGGCAAGCCGGGCATTGGTCGGCGCCTTGGTTCGCTGGAGGGTCGCCCGCTCCGCTTCAGCCGGCGCATCGAGATCTGCATTGGCCGAGACGATGATCATACATGTGCCGCAACGGGCGCGGCCGCCACATACCGAGGCGTGGGCGATGTCGTTCGCCCGGCTGACCTCGAAGCACCGACATGCCGATGTGCCCGACCGCGGTCAGGCCGTCGTCATAGGACACCACAACCTGCGTAGCGCGCCGTCGCAGGATGTTGGCGGCGAGGAGCGCGACGGCCGCCGCCACGGCCAGGCCGTAAACCAGGAAGACCCCGCCCTCAATAAGCTGCAAGCGATGGGACATCGCTTGCAGGACGAGGCGGTTCTGCTCGATCGACGCCCGCCAGGCAGCGTCGGTCGCGAGGCGCGCCAAAACCGCCTCCCCCGCATGTGCAAATCCGAGCAGCGCGAGGATCGGAATCGCGAACAGGATGGGAATGATGATGGGTGCCAGTCGCGGCCAGGTGCGCTTCAGCACCAGCGTCGAATAGAGACCGATCGTGCCGTGTGCCCAGACGATCACGACGACGAGGAGCTGTTGGAGAGCCAATAGCGGCGCGTATCGCCAATAAACGGCGAGGACGTACCCGTAGTCGGGGCTGAAACGAGCCGCGAGATCGCTCGTCACCTGGAGCCCGACGACGTGATTGGCCAAGACCGGCGGCGTCGCAAGACCCAACAGCAGTTGGACCCAATCCGTCCGGCTCATCGCCAGCGAGCGGCGCGACGCCAGCGCGGCGAGGCCAAGCCCGGCGTGAACGACCGCCGCCGCCAACAACAGCGCCTGGCCGAGGCTCGTCTGCCACGGCATCAGCAGCGCGCCGCGCCACCGTTCCATCGCCGCCACCGACACCAGGCCCAGCGCCAGGTTGGCGAGGTGCCCGGCGACAAAGAGAAGCAGGAAGAGGCCGCTCGCGAGGCGAATGCGCCGCACGATCAATCGAGAAAACAGCATCTCCGTTGACGACCTCTGCCGAGACGCGTCCGCCGCCGATCGAAGCCGGTAGACCGGGCGACCGTCAACGACTGTTCGCGATGCAGCCCGCGATCCGGCGAGGCGGGCCCTGCGGGTCAGGTCAGGACGACGATTTTGCCGCCGGCTCTGTTCTCCTCCATGCAACGGTGCGCTTCGACGATGTCGTCGAGCTTGAAGACCCTGCCGACCTGCACGTGCAGCGTGCCGGCAGCGACCTGCTCGACCAGTTCATCGAGCGGCGTCAGCATGAAGTCCTCGGGTCCGCCGTCGTAAGTCGTCAGGCACACGGCCGTCGGGATCACGTCCATCGGGCTGAATTCGTCGAACGACCATTTGTTGCCAACCATCCCGGTCATGCAGACGATGCCGCGCTGCTTGGCGCAGCGAAGCGAGTCGCCTAGCGTCGTCGTGCCGACGAGTTCGAGCACTTTGTCGACCCCGCTCGGAAAGACCTCCTTCACCTGCTGGGCGATCGCACCGGCGTCGATGAATACCTGGTCCGCCCCGCTCGAGCGCAACAAGTGTTCACGGTCGGGTCTGCGGGTCGTCGATCCGACAATTGCTCCATGCTTTTTCGCGATCGCCGCCGCGGCCAGCCCGACGGATGTCGTCCCGCCTCGGATCAGCACGCGCTCGCCGTTGGCAAGGCGGAGCGACTTGAACAATGAGCCCCAAGCCGTTTGCAACATCTCCGGGACAGCGCCGAGAGTCTCCCAGGGAAGGCTGGTCTTGATCACCTGCACCTGCGTTGCCGGCACGCAGGTGTATTCGGCATAGCCGCCGTCGAAGTTGCGTCCCATCCCTCCCATGGCGGTGGCGACGACATCGCCTTTGTTGAACTCCGCTCCAGGGGCCTCCTCGACCAGCCCGACCGCCTCGATGCCGAGGACACGCGGAAACACGACCCCCGGAGACAGACCTTGCCGGGTGAACAGCTCCGACCGGTTCAGCCCGAACGCCTTGACCTGGATGAGGACCTCTCCCGCCTTTGGTTTAGGGATCTGGCGGCTTTCGATCCTGAGGACTTCCGGTCCGCCGGGTTCGTGGATGACTGCAGCCTTCATCGAATCCATCGCTGAGCTCCCGTTGTGGCCAGCACTTTGGTCGGCCGATGCAGATTGCCCGTCAAGCACGCGGCGGATTTGTCGTGCAAAAGCAGTAGCGCGCAATCTTCCAATCGCTGCCGATCTTCTGGAACAGGAAGAGCTCCTGGTTCGCCTCCGGGCCCTCGGCGCCCGTCGCATTGTTTCTGGTGCGCCCGGCGGAATTCGTCCGGGCCAAAACCCAGTCGGGAGCGATCTGCCGAACCTCCGCGATATCGAACTGGACGGTGAGCGTGATCGCCGCGAACACGGCGTCGTATGCTTGGCGCACAGCGGCAGTGCCGACGCTCGACGGACTGTGCTGCGGCATGAACACGCCGTCCGACGCATAGAGGTTGAGGGCCGCCGCCGCATCGGAGGCGTTCAGCGCGGTTTCGTATTCCTTCAAGATGGCGGCGACAGCGGTTTCGTCGGTGTTCATAAGCTTGCCCTCCCGGTGAATGATGCAGCCGCGGCAAAAGCTGGTTGCATCCAGTGAGCGCGACTACCGGGTGAAACCGGAAATACGCTTCCCGATTTTGGGAAAATTTCATTCCAGATCGCCTCAGACGCGGTCGACGGTCCCGGCGTCGGGTCGCAGCCGGCCACAAGCCAGCCCCGCCTATGCCGGGAGCGAGAAAAGGAGCGTCGCTGCTATCTGAACAGCGAACTCCTTGAACACCCGAACGGGACGCGGGATGCCGATCGCCGGGGTGACCGCATTTTTTTGCCGTCTCCGAGAATGCCGTGATGCCAACCGATCGTTACGCCAGCCTACGGACTTGATTGGCTTTCCGCGTGGGGACGGCAGGGGCCGAGAAAACCCCGTGGCCGGGCATGTCCCGTGGGCCTTCAGCCCCAGCGATGCCCCCTGAGAGCCAGCAAATCCGCCATTCCTGCCAGCCTCTGGACCGGCCGATTGCACCCCAAATTGCACCCCTGTCAACAACAAAAGGGGGCCCGCCGTCATAATGGCGGAGTGCTGGGCGACCGGGATGTGTTTCACCTGCGAGAAGATGACACTCGATCTCACCGACGAAGAGGCGGTCGCGCTCGCCCGCTATCTACGCCAGAAGCTCGATTACGAGCGGTTCCCGCTCGCGACGCGGCTCGATCCCTTGAAGGCGATCCTCTACCCGTGCCCGCCGATGACCTTGGCAGCGGCCGCGGCACAACGTGCGGCCAATTCGCGTACACCACATCGACAGCGAGTAGGGCGCGCAAGATCGCCCCAGCTACAGCGTCCGGTGAAGCCACCGTGAACCGGTCAACGGCTTGACCTGTACACATATCAGAACGAAAAAATAGCCCGGACAGCAATTCCGTCGCGGAGCCGTGGGCCGACCCCCGGCACAAGCACCGGGCGGCAGATGGATCGCGGTTCTCGGCGGCCTGGTTGACGTGGCGCGCGATCTGCACCCGCACCGCAGAGGGACGGAGCCGGGTGCAAAAGCGCGGCCGGCACATGGGCCGGCCGGCGAAATTGACCGACGCACAGAAGGCCGAGGCCCGCCGGCGACGAGCGCAGGGCGCGACACTCGCCCCACTCGCGCAGCTACTGCGTCGGCAAGAGCACGATTTCACGACTGTGACGGCGTGGCCCCGCCGGGCAGACTTGGTATCCCGTGCAGCAAACCTGTCCCTCACGCAGGAATGAGCCTGCTCGCGCGGCGGCGATCCCTACGCTACGGCGGCCCTTGCAGCGCACCGCCATCGACGACGACCGTCTCGCCGGTGCTGAAGCCGGTCTTCATCAGGTAGAGATACGCCTCCGCGATGTCAGCTGGTTCGCCGACCCGGCCGACCGGCAGGCGGGCGCCGATGCGTTCGAACATCGCCAGCCTCTCGGCTTCCGGCAATCGGTGCCATAGCTCGGTATCGACAGCGCCGGCGCACACCCCATTGACCCTGACCGGCCGCAGTTCGGCGGCGAAGCTCTTGACCATGCCCTCGACCCCGCCGAGGACGCCGGCATAGATGCCGCGTCCCGGATTTGCCCGCCGTCCGGTGGGCCCGAGACGAGAGTGATTGAGCCCGATCTGCTGATATGCGGGTAGGCTGCGCGAACCGCATTGAACTGCCCCAGAACCGCATCTCGAAGGCCGACCGCGCATTGTCGTCGGTCAGCTCGATGATCGGTTTGTTGAGCTGGGGTCGCCGACCGTCACCGCCAAGTGATCGAACGGACCGAGGCCGGCAAAAAATAGCGCGGTCATCGCATATCGGGTCGATCGGCGTTCAAGCCGATCGTCGCGGGCTCCTCCGCCCATCGGTGGTGCGGCGTGGGGCGCGATGGTTGTTGGCCTGTGGCCGAAGGCCGCATACGACCCTTCTTCACCGTTTCGCCTTCGCCTCTTGAATGGCTCTTCATGCCCCTCTCCGGACCTTCGCGGCGGCCTGCGGGACCGGCCGACTAGGTGGGCAGCGGTCATTCCCGTCTTCCCGGCCTTAGGATGCCGATAGCTCCTTGACCGCCTGACCCCACGCTTCCTGACACGCGCCTATCTCGGCGCGATTGCTGGTAGACCGCGGGACAAAGGTCTATCGTCGGGCACGACGGGCTGCCGCGAGCGATCCAATGCCGCCGGCGTGTTTGTAATCCGGCCGTAGAGGACTACGCGGTGGCAGCTTGCAGCGATAGACTGAGGTCTGGTGGTGTAACGACCATCGTCTGACGGGACAAGTCAATGACCGCGACGGTCGACAACGCGGTAGCCGAGCTTCAGCGGGCCATCGAGGAACTTCAACGGCTACTCGACGAGCGGACCGCTGAACGCGACGAGGCGTTACAACACCAAACCGCCACAGGCGACGTGCTCAAGGTCATCAGCCGCTCGACGTTCGAACTGGACCCGTTGCTCGACACACTGCTGGAGACGGGGGCGCGTTTATGCAAAGCCGAGCAGGCAGTGATCACCCTGCGTAATTCGCAGGACGGGCTCTACCATTATGGCACCTCGTTCGGCTACAGCGCGGAGTTCAAGGATTTGCTGGTGGGCAACCCGGTTTCGCCCGAGCGAGCCTCGCTTATCGGCCGCACGGCGCTCGAAGGACAGGTTGTACACATTGAGGATGCGGCGCTCGATCCCGACTACAAATGGGCTGAGGCACTCCGTCTCGGCCGCTGGCATACCGGGCTAGGGGTACCGTTACTGCGCGGCGGCTCAGTCGTCGGTGTTCTCGCGTTAACGCGCACGCGCGTCGAGCGCTTCACCGACAAACAAATTGAACTTATCAAAACCTTTGGCGACCAAGCGGTCATCGCAATCGAGAACGCACGGCTAATGGTCGAATTGCGCGAAAGCGAACAACGCTATGGCTTGGTAAATCAGGCGGTTGCCGAAGGCATTTACGAATGGGATATCGAGCGCAATTCGTTGTGGGTCTCGTCGCGAATAATCCAGATTTTTGGTTTTGAGGGTCGCAACCTCACCGCAGCGGATTGGAATGAGCTAGTCCATCCGGAGGATTCGCTCGCTATCGGGGCGCGGTGCGCGACTGTTTCAAGGCCGTCACGGCACGCCTCGATTGCGAATACCGAGTTCGACATAGCGACGGACAGTATCGCTGGATCGAAGATCGCGGTGTGCCGGTGCGCAGTGCGATGGGCCGAGCCACCCGACTTGTCGGCGCGGTCAGCGATATCAGCGTGCGCAAGGAAGCCGAGCAAACACTGCACGAGACGAACCGTCTAAAAGAGGCCTTATTGGATGACCTTGACGCGGTCATCAACACGATCGATTACGGCGTGCTGTTCATGGGTCCGGATTTACGCGCGCGAGTCATCAACCGCGCATTCCGTCAGATGTGGGGCATCCCCGACGCGTTCATAGCCACTGGCCCGACTATGGCCGACCTGATCAACTATAACCGCCACACGGGGCTTTACGAAGTACCCGAGGCTGAATTTGACGCCTTTATCGCTCGCCGGGTGGAGGCCACCCAGGCGGGTAATATTGCTCCAGTCGAGATGCAACGCGCGGACGGCAAGATCTTGCGCTATGAAGGTATTGTGCTGCCGGATGGCGGGCGTTTGCTAACGTATCTGGACATTACGGAAGCTAAGCGTCGCGAAGCAGACCTAAGGGAGACGCTCGAATTCCAGACCGCGACGAGCGATGTATTGAAGGCGATCAGCCGCTCGACGTTGGATCTCGATGCGGTGTTGCAGACCGTCGTGTCGTCCGCGCATCGGTTATGCCGCTCCGAATACAGCGTCATTTTCCGCAACGAGGGCGGCGAATACCGTTTTGCTGCCGGCCATGGCAACGCGGCCGAGTACGAAGAGCGCGAGCGTCGGTCGGTAATCCGGCCGGGCCGCGGGACGATCATCGGCCGGGCCGCGCTCAAACGCCGCGCGGTTCAGATAATAGATGCGTTGACCGACCCAGACTACGAGGCGAAGGACGATGCGCGGATCAACGGTGCGCACACGATGCTCGGCGTGCCGCTGCTCCGCGAGGGCCAGGTCATCGGTGCCTTAGGGCTGGCGCGCGGCCGGATCGAAGCGTTCAGCGACCGCGAGGTCCAGCTCGTCACGACCTTCGCCGACCAGGCGGCGATTGCGATCGAGAACGCGCGACTGTTCCGCGAGATCGCCGACAAGAGCGAGCAACTGGTCCTGGCGAGCCAACACAAATCCCAGTTCCTGGCCAACATGAGCCACGAATTGCGCACGCCGTTGAACGCGATCCTCGGCTACGCGGAGTTGCTGGCCGACGGCATCTACGGCGAGTTAGCGCGCCCAGGCAGGCGGGCGTGCTGGAGCGGGTGCAGAACAACGGCCGGCACCTGTTGGCGCTGATCAACGACGTGCTCGACCTGTCGAAGATCGAGGCCGGGCAACTGACCCTTTCCCTCGAGGACTACGCCTTGCCCGACGTCGTGCAGTCAGTCGCCGCGGCGACTGAATTGCTCGCCCGGACCAAGGGCCTCGAATTCACGATCCGGCTGGCGCCCAACCTGCCAAGCGGACGTGGCGACGCGCGGCGCCTGGCGCAGGTGTTGCTGAACCTCGTCGGCAATGCGGTTAAATTTACCGATCAAGGCGAAGTGGCGGTCGCCGCTGAGGTGCGCAACGGCCAGTTCGTCGTCACCGTGCGCGACACCGGGCCCGGGATCGCGCCCGAAAACCACGACAAGATCTTCGGCGAATTCCAGCAGATCGACAATTCCAACACCCGCAAGCGGGGCGGCACCGGCTTGGGCCTGGCGATCTCGAAGCGCATGGTCGAGATGCAGGGCGGCAAGATCACGGTCGATTTCGAGCTCGGCCGTGGGGCCACCTTCCGAGTGACCTTGCCGATCCAAGTCGCGGTGCTCGCCGATGCACTGCTGGAGCCGTTATGACCTACCGCATCCTCATCGTCGAGGACACCGAGGACAACCGCCAGATTGTCCGCGACCTGTTGACGAGTGCCGGCTACGAGCTGATCGAGGCGGTGGACGGCGCCGAAGGGGTGGCGATGGCGCAAAGCTACCGGCCCGATCTGATCTTAATGGATATCCAGTTGCCGGTCGTGGACGGTTACGAGGCGACCCGGCGTATTCGCGCGATCCCGGAACTCGCCCGGGTGCCAATCATCGCGGTCACCTCCTACGCGCTGTCGGGCGATGAGGCGAAGACCCGGGCGGCAGGCTGCGACGGGTATGTCGCCAAACCCTTCAGCCCGCGCCAATTGCTCGCCAAGGTACGCGAGTTCCTGCCCGAGGCAGGGTGAGGCGATGCGCGACCCCCCGCTCATCCTCGTCGTCGACGATGTCGCGGACAACGTCGACATCTTGCAGACGCGGCTCGAAAGCCAGGGTTATGAGGTGGTGACGGCGGGCGACGGCTTGGCGGCGCTGGAGAAGACGCGCGAAGTCACGCCCGATCTCTTGCTGCTCGATGTCATGATGCCTCGAATGGACGGCATCGAGACGGTCAAGCGGCTGAAAGCCGACGCTACGCTGCCCTTCATCCCGGTCATCCTGGTGACGGCGAAGAGCGATGGGAAGGATGTCGTTCTCGGGCTCGACAGCGGTGGTGACGACTACCTGACGAAGCCGGTCGAACACGCGGCGCTGATGGCGCGCGTGCGCGCGATGCTGCGGATCAAGGCATTGCACGACACCGTCCAGGAACAGGCGGCTCGCCTCGTAGCGCAGGCCGGTGAACTCGCGACATGGAACCGCACGCTCGAAGAGCGCGTCGCGGCGCAACTGGGCGAACTCGAACTGGGTCGGGCGGCTCAAGCGCTTTCTCGCACCGCAGCTGGCCGAAATGATCGTGTCGGCCGGTGACGACAGCGTGCTCGACAGCCACCGCCGCGACATCGTCGTCGTGTTCGGCGCCGCGCGGCTACACTCCCTTCACCGAGACCGCCGAGCCGGAAGAGGTCATGGGCATCGTGGACTTTCACGGCGCTCGCGCTCGTCGTCAGGGATCGAGGCACCTTAAACGATTTTCTCGGCGACGGGCTGATGGTGTTCTTCAACGATCCGCTACCTGCTCGATCTGTCGGCGCGGCGGTGCTAATGCGATGGCGATGCGTGAGGCCGTCGGCGCGCTCGCTTCGGTTGCGGCGGCACGGGTGGAATTCGGCTTCGGGGTCGGCATCGCGCAAGGCGATGCCACGATCGGCAAATTGGCTTCGCCGAACGCATGGACTACACCGCGATCGGCACCGTCACCAATCTCGCCGCGCGCTTGTGCGCCGAGGCCCACGACGGGCAGATCTTGATCAGCAAGCGCGTGCTGGCGCGGTCGAATCCATCGCCCAGTTGGAGGAGCTTGGCAATCTCGCGCTGAAGGGGCTGAGCCAGGCCGTCGCCGTCTACAGCGTCGCCGCCGCGGAGCGACGCCCCACCGTCGCGAGAACAGGCGGCATGCCCGACGCTGGTGGGGAAGGAGAATATTGACCGGGTGCACCTGGCGGCGACACCGAGCCGGCGGCGGCCGAGCGGTCGCCAGAAGGGGGGCCTTGAGAGCGAATTCCCAGCCGTTTTCGGCATAGCCTACCCGGCGGGCCACGGGCGTTGATTTGATGCAAAGTTCGGTAGGTCAGTACGACTACGATGTAGTTACGCCAGAGAACAAACCCGGCCAGGTGGCAACGAATGGCTGCACTGGTTCCTTTCTGAATGTCGGTCCGGTGGCAGACCGGTTTTTTTTTTTAGAGATGCACCTCCTCCCGCAGACCCCGCAGCGCATGGAGGCCGCGGTCCTCGAAGCGCAGCCCCGAGCCCGCCACCAGATCGCGCACCGTGCTCGACACCAGGGTCTCGCCGGGTCCTGCCATGCGACGACGCGGGCCGCGGTGTGCACGGCGATGCCGCCGATGTCATCGCCGTTCAACTCGATCTCGCCGGTGTGAAGGCCGCTGCGCACCGTTAGGCCGAGCGGCTGCACCGCGTCGGCGATCGCCGCGGCGCAGCGCACCGCGCGAGCGGGGCCGTCAAAGGTGGCAAGAAAGCCATCGCCCAAGTTCTTCACTTCGTGGCCACGGAACCGGCCGATCTGCTTTCGCACCGCCGTGTCATGCCGATCGAGCAATGCACGCCATTGCCGATCGCCGAGTTCGGCAGCGCGCTTTGTCAAATCGACGATGTCGGTGAACAGCACCGTCGCCAGCACCCGGTCGACATCCATCTCACCACGCGAGCCGGTCAGGAATTCCTCGACCTCGTCGACGAGGTGGCTGGTTATGTCAAAGGGAATGTGGTTCTCGCCCGGCAATTCGACGTCCTTTTGCGCCCGGAATGTGATGTCCGAGATAGCGGCCGGCTGCTACATCCACCCGCGGGTCGCCGACGCGATGCAACACCAGTGTCGGCACCCTCATCGTCTTTTTTTTTTGCGATTGGCGGTGAGGAACGCCTCACCCTCGGCAGTGAGGCGGTAGCGCTTGCGGCCGACGTCTTCGGTTTCAACGGCGGCAAACCCCATATCCTCAAGCCAGGAGGCGGATAGATCACGCCAGGCTCGGGCTGTAACTGCCGCCCATGCGTTCCTCAATGGCTTTCATGAGTTCGTCAGCGTACCGCGGCTGCTCGGCGATCATGGCCAGTATGAGGAGCCGAAGCTCGCCGTAGTCGAACGGCCGTCCGCCCCGCCGTCCGCCGAACCGGTTGCCTTGATGACGATGGTGAAGCCCCCCGTGACGGCGATCCGCCAGGTCATGGGTCGGGCGAAACGACGGTCTGAACCGTCTCTGTGCTCTTGTCTCACACTCCCGACATATATCTCGATATATCGGAAATCAAGATATATCTGAAAATTCTACCGCGATGCTCTCCAACTCGGTCCTCACGCGGCAGGCGATACCCATCGCGTGTGATTTCAATGGCTTATACGACAGCCAGCTTTAGCAGCTACGGGCGGCGGGATGCGGCAGCCGGACCATCTATCGGGAGAAAGTCACGGGCGCGCGGGCGGACCGGCGCGAGCTTAACCGGATGCTCGCAAGCTGGCCCCCGGCGACGTGGTGACAGTCGCGCGGATCGACCGGCTGGCGCGCAGCACTGTCGACCTGTTCGGCATCGTCAAGCGCATCGTGGACCCGAGGGCGCAATTCCGGTCACTGGCGGAACCGTGGGCCGACACCGGCACCAGCACCGGGCGCTTGATGCTGGCGGTATTGGGCGGCTTGGCGGACGTGGAACGCGATCTAATCCGCACCCGGACGGCGGAAGGCAGGAGCCGCGCCAAGGAGCGAGGACAGCCGATGGGCCGCCCCCCTTCCCTCACAACCGACACAGAAGAAAGAGGCCACCAGACGCCGCGCACAGGGCGCTACGTTGCGGGAATTGGCGGACAGTTACGACCGCAGCATATCAACCATGCGCCGCGCCACCCGCGCCGCGTGAGCAGTGGCCCATCTCGCAAATTACGTCAAACGCACTACGTAATCGTCCATGGACAGCAAAAAAATTTTAGATCGATACCGCACGCTCATGCAGGAAATAAAATGGCGGTCACAGATCATCGCCACAGCTCACACCTTCCCATAATAAAGGCTTTAGAAAAATTACATTATAATTTTTATCCTGTACCTTGTGAAATCCGATATGACCTCAACAACCGACCATGGGCGCTAATCGATCAGCGCGACGTTGCTCCACTGCCTGTTTTAGACAAGCGGTCATTGCTATCGTTATATTACGAATGCGGGTCATTCTTGCATCGCGGTGATCTCGATTTCGTCCTGCCAGCAACAATACGCACAGTAAAATTCGACACTATCCAAGATTGTCTAACAAAAATCATAAATCTTGTGCAGAGTCATCGAATGAAATTAGCGGATAGTAGAGAGTTGTCGTAGATATGCGTGGCTCTAACGATATTGCCGCTGCTTACATTATGAAAAATACCGGGAAGACCATTCAGAGTCTTCTAGTTTTATGAGCCCTAGGCGCAGCCGGAAGTGTCTACGACCACAATCGGTTGATTTGTTCATGGGATCATGCTCATCCTTGTCATCGCCCGAAGATAGAGCAAAAGCCGGGGAGGCAGGCATGGTTGCGGGCCACAAAGAGGTTAGGGGAAAGCTGGGATTCTTCGGCAAGGTGGCGAGTCCTGTTCTGGGGCTGGCAGATGTTAATGGTCTTTTGGCTCTTCGAATACGTGCATGACGTGGCCCCTCTGATAGAGGCGCACACATAGCCTGCGGGGGCATGTGAGTATCGGAACCGGCATCGGTTACACTATGGCGCTAGGAATGATTGTTTTCTTCTGGGTCGCGGGATCGATCATACTGGGACTGTTCGTACTGTTTACGAGGAGAACGAAGATGCTCGTCCCCCTAGACGACGATACGCACCGCCGTTGAAGAAGAATGATGAAAACGACGAAACGAATTAGCGCGGCAGACCTCGCCCCCCGCAGCCCGTTCCACCACGAGATCAATGAACAGCTGTGTCCGTCGCGCTGACCCCGTCCTCTAGGCCATCAGTGACATTTCTAAATGGCAGAGTCAGTGACATCTCTATTCGGTGGACACAGGCGCACGGACGCCGACGACGGCGCGGGCACAACATCTTGACAAGGCGCGCGAGACGGATTTGTCGCCCGTTGTCGTAACACTCTGGCCATGGACCAGATCATCCTTGCGGGCAACCTTGATGGATGATCCTCCTTATAGGGCGGCATCCTCTTGGAGGGGGATTTGGACCCGGCCTATCTCTCGGCACTCTCCGCTCTGGCGGGCGCGACCATCGGCGGGTTGACGTCGTTCGCCACTTCGTGGACGACGCAGTGGACGCAGTTTCGCCACGCGCACCGCGAAGCCGAGAAGGCCAAGCTGGAGGCGCTTTACAACGACTTCATCGCAGAGGCTTCGCGCCTCTATGGAGATGCTCTGACCCATCAGACGGAAGAGATCACCGGTTTGGTGCAGCTCTACGCCTTGCTCGGGCGTATGCGCCTAGTTTCTGATCGGTTAGTGGTTGTTGCGGCCATGCGAGCCGTGGACATCATTATCGAGACCTACCTAGGGCCAAACCGCACCCTTCATGAGATGATGACCCACAAGGACGAGTTGGACTTCCTGACCGAATTCGGCGATGCCGCCAGAAAAAGCTTGGCCGCCCGGTAAGCTGAGCCAGTGATTTTTCCAGAAGACCCGGTTATGCGGCCGGCGGCGCTGCGCTGGCCCCGCTGCTTCCTCAGGTGCGGCGGGCAAAAGCATCTTCCCAGTTGCGGCCGTCGAAAAAGCGGCGCGGACGCATCTGGACCGGATCGAAATCGTCGAGGCAGCGAGCGTTGACGCTGAAATTCTCCGGATCGGAGCGGGGAACGTAGAAGGCGTGGATGCCGCAATGGCGGCAGAAGGTATGCTGCGCGATGCCGGTATTGAAGCGATAGGTGGCGAGATCGTCATGGCCGTTCAGCAATTCGAACTGCCCGGGCGTGACGCCAATGTGAAGGATGCCCTTCTTGGTGCAGATCGAGCAGTTGCATTCGCCCACGGTCGATTGCTCTAGATCGACGCGGATGCGAAACCGCACCCGGCCGCAATGGCAGCCCCCCTCGTATGTCTGCAGCATTTTCCTACTCCGTGCCCCGCGATGCTGTTCCGGGCACACTATCATTTTGAGGTGCCCGGACCACCTGCGATTTTCTAATGGCATGACCGGTTTTCGCCAAACCCGGCGCATGGCAAACGACGTGGCGGGCACTGTGTTTCACGACTGATGATCGCCGTTCTCGGCGGCTTGGCCGACGTGGAACGCGACCTTATCCGCACCCGCACCGCCGAGGGGCGCAGCCGGGCGCAGAAGCGCGGGCAGCACATGGGCCGCCCGCCGAAGCTGACCGAGGCGCAGAAGGCCGAGGCCCGCAAGCGACGGGCGCAGGGCGCGACGCTCGCCGAACTGGCACGCGTGGCAAGAGCACTATTTCCCGGCTCACAGCCACGACGTAAGCCCGAAGCTCATGAACAGGGGCAAGAAATGCCCGCTGATAGCCGAGCATTTGCAGCGCCACGCCGCCGAGGCCCGCTTCGGAGGACTGCGGACCTAGGGCGAGGGCCGCTCGCCTGACCGGTGGATGGGCTCCGCCGACTGCCTCAATGCTGCTTCGGCAATCTTTGCCAGACCGCCTCGTAGACGCAGTTCCCGATCAGCCGGCCTTTGAGCACAAAATAGGGATCATTTGTCCCTCGAAACTTTGGCCGCCGCCGCTCTGCATCGTCAGCGTTCCTTGCGGAGTTACATATCCCTGAAACGTGAGGTCGAGCGCCGCAAAGCGTGCGACACCGTTGCCGATGGTCAAAGCCGGTGCGACACTGAACTTGGCGCATGGCACCGGAGTCACCCCGCTGATGTTCTGGATCGATTGGCCGGTATAGCTTCCATCGAAGTAAGTTGTCGCACCAGCAGGAGGTTCGAGGGCTGCGGGCGGCGGCGGAGGTGCCGGCGGCGCGCAAGCAGCGAGGGCAAAGAGCGAGCCAAACAAGAAGAATAGCCGTTTCATACGCGTCCCCTCCCATTTCCGGTTTTCACGCTGTCTTGCTGCGTGACACGGCAGTTTTCGTTCTTCGTTCCCGGCTGTTTCCGAAACAGGAGCCGGGTTGGTTTTGGTCGATACTGACAATAAAAGTTAAAGGCTAGCTGATGCCAGTTACGGAGAGATTGGAGTCTGTTGCGACTTGCATTAAACCCTCAGAGGCTGTCTGTTGCGACTTGCATTAAACCCTCAGATGGCGTGATCTAATACTTCGCGCCGCGGCTTCAGATCTCGACCTCGAGGCCGACCTCCACGACCTGCACCGTCGGCACTCCGAAATAGGCTGCCGGGAGATTGGCGTTTAGGTGCATCGCGGCGAAGAGACGCTCCCTCCATACGGCCATCCCGGGCACCTTGCCGCTCGCGATGACCATGACCCTTCGGGAATAAAAGGTGATCCGCTCCGGGTTGATGCCGAGCAGACTAGGATCGCGGCAAGCGAGTTTCAGTCCCTCCATCACGTTGGGATGTTCCATAAATCCGAAATGCAGGCTAACCCGGGTGATGCCGGCACCGACTGGGAGGAGCTTTGCCCGCTGGCCCGGATCGACGCGCGGCGCATCGCTGCTCACCGTCGAGACCAGCAGCACACGCTCGTGCAGAACGCGATTGTGCCTGAGGTGGTGCGTCAAAGCGAGCGGTATGCCCGTGGTGCCCGCGGTGAAGATCGCGGCGGCTCCCGGCAGGCGGACGGGCGGGTTCGCGAGCACCCAGTCGACGAACTCGTCCTCGCGTTGCCGCATTCCAGTGCGCTGGTGCTCGAGCAGGCGCCATCCCGTTCGCCAGGTCAGCATCAGGAATGCGACGACGCAAGCCAGCAGGAGCGGGAACCAGCCGCCCGCGAGCAGCTTCGTGGCGTTGGCGGCAACGAAGATAAGTTCGACGACGAGCAGTGATCCGTTCACGGCCGCAACGGCAAACGGGTTGTAGCCCCATTGCAGGGCGACGAGCGCCGCCAGTACCGTGGTTATCGCCATCAGCATCGAGACGGTCGCGGCGGCTCCCGGCAGGCGGACGGGCGGGTTCGCGAGCACCCAGTCGACGAACTCGTCCTCGCGTTGCCGCATTCCAGTGCGCTGGTGCTCGAGCAGGCGCCATCCCGTTCGCCAGGTCAGCATCAGGAATGCGACGACGCAAGCCAGCAGGAGCGGGAACCAGCCGCCCGCGAGCAGCTTCGTGGCGTTGGCGGCAACGAAGATAAGTTCGACGACGAGCAGTGATCCGTTCACGGCCGCAACGGCAAATGGGTTGTAGCCCCATTGCAGGGCGACGAGCGCCGCCAGTACCGTGGTTATCGCCATCAGCATCGAGACGGCGATGCCGTACGCGCCCCCGAGCGCGTCGGAGGAGCCGAACGTGATTACCGCCCCGAGCGTGCCGGCGGCGAGCAGCCAGTTGACAATCGGCATGTAGATCTGCCCCTTCTCGTGGCTCGCCGTATGGAGGACGCGCATGCGCGGCAGGAAGCCCAGCTGGATCGCCTGCTGGGTAAGGGAGTACGCGCCGGAAATGATGGACTGCGAGGCGATGACGGTGGCCGCCGTCGCGAATGCGACCATCGGGTAATGGGCCCATCCCGGCGCGAGCAGGTAGAACGGATTCTTGATGGCACCGGGATCGGCCAGAAGCAGCGCTCCCTGGCCGAGATAGTTGAGCACCAGAGCCGGAAAAACGACGGCGAACCAGCCGAGCCGGATCGGCAGGCGGCCGAAATGGCCCATATCCGCATACATCGCCTCGGCGCCGGTGAGCGCGAGGAAGGCGGCGCCGAGAACGGCAAAACCGATACCCGGCTGTACGTGAACTAGATAGATCAACGCATAATGCGGGCTGAGTGCCCTAAGAATGCCGGGCGCCCCGATGATGCCGCGCAGGCCGAGCACGCCGATGGTAACAAACCAGAGCAGCATTACCGGTCCAAAGATGTTGCCGATGAACGACGTTCCCTTGCGTTGCACCAGGAACAGGCCGACCAGGATCACGATGCTGATCGGAAGGACGGCAGGCGCGAGCTGGGGTGCGTCGAGCTTGAGACCTTCGACGGCGCTCAGAACCGAGATTGCCGGCGTGATGACGCCGTCGCCGTAGAGCAGCGCGGCACCGATCAGCCCGACGATCAGCAGAGAAGCGCGCCAGCTCCTGGCCGGAGCATGCCGGACATCGAGAAGCGCCAGCAGCGCGACGATGCCGCCCTCGCCGCGGTTGTCGGCGCGCATGATCAGGATGGCGTATTTGAACGATACGATCACGATCAGCGACCAGAGGATCACCGACACGATGCCCGTGATGGTTTCGGGCGAAGGTGTTCCGCCGGCGTCTGCGGCCTGCTTGAACCCATATAATGCGCTGGTGCCGATATCGCCGTAGACGACGCCGAGTGCCGCGAGAGCCGCAGCGGCGGGCAGTTGTCGGGTTTCAATTCTCGGCAGCTCTGCGGCTTGAAGCGTTCTGGCCATTCCTGCGACCTTCCGACGATTGCGGCACTCTGAGCCAAAGCGCCGACAAAGGGAAATACCGGCAGGCTCGGATAAAATTTCCTTCGCAGCCAATCTCGTGCGATCCTGAGCCGTTTTAGCGGCGTGGCCGTCGACGGTTGGGAGGCAGGGATCGACGCGGTCTCAATTTGGCAGAACGTGATGACGCACTTCCAGCAGCTCGAGAAGCATCTGCTCGATGAAGTTCTCGTCTTCGCTAATCTCATCCAGATCCCAGCGGTCATCCTCACCGGCGGCGCCACTTGGCTCATCTGCCGACCGATACGCCGCTGGACCACGAACTGGGTCGAGCAGGTTCCTGAACATCATCATCTCGACTGGGTCGTATCTCACCGGTCATGGGTGACCGAGCGGCTGGTGCCCCTCATCGCGCCTTTGGCCTGGGCCATCGGCTTATGGATCTCCGTTATCGTCGCCGAGCGTGCCGGATGGCCACACGCCGTCACCCAGACCGCCGTCAGCCTGCTGCTCGCATGGCTCGTGATCCGGCTGGCGGCGGCTCTCGTCCCCTATGCGGCGCTGGCGCGGCTGATTGCGGCGCTCGCTTGGCTGGTGGCTGCGCTCAGTATCGTGCATTTGCTACGTCCGGCGCTGGACTTTCTCGATAGCCTCGCGCTCGTGGTGGGCGGGCTTAGAGTCTCGGTCCTCACCGTCGTCAAGGGTGTGCTCTCGCTGGCCATGCTGCTGTGGGCGGCTACCCTGGCGTCCAACCTGTTCGAGCGCCGCATCACCCGCGTCTCCGACATTACCCCCCGCGCGCGGGTGCTGCTGGGCAAGCTGATCAAGGCGACCCTGGTCACCTTGGCTGTGGTGCTCTCGCTGACCAGCATCGGTGTCGATCTCACCACTTTCGCGCTCTTCACCGGAGCGCTCGGAGTTGGCGTCGGACTTGGCCTACAGCGGACGGTCTCCAACCTGTTCAGCGGGATCGTTCTGCTGCTGGACAAGTCGATCAAGCCGGGCGACGTGATCGAAGTGGGCGGCACTTATGGCTGGGTCTCCTCGCTTGGCGCCCGCTATGTTTCGGTGGAGACGCGCGACGGCACGGAGTTTTTGATCCCAAACGAGGACATCATTACCCATCAAGTGGTGAATTGGTCGCACAAGAGTGATCGTGTGCGGCTCAAAGTGCCGGTTCGGGTGCCGCACGATTCAGATCTCGACCAGGCGCTCGCGCTGATGCGCGAGGCAGCGACCTACCCGGAGCGCGTCCTGGCGACACCGGTGCCTAACGCACTGATCATGGCCTTTGGCGAGACCGCGATCGAGCTCGAACTCCGGTTCTGGATCGAAGACGCGCAGAACGGCGTGCACAACGTCAAGAGTCAGGTCCTCTACGAGATCTGGCGTTTATTCCGGCAAGAGGGTATTCAGATTCCTTATCCCAAGCGGGATCTGTACGTGCGCTCCGATTTGCGGACATGACCTAGCTCACAGACAAAATACAGCGGTCCCGTCAGCGCGAGGGATAAGAGGGCCGGGGCGTCTCTAGGTGTTCCAGAAACGCCCTTGGCTCTATTTAAATAAGCATTTGTGGTGTAAGCTGGGCGATTCCTGGCCCGCGCTTCATCAACATAAGCTCCATCTCGCGGATGTGTACGGCCTCGGCCGAGACGAGGCGGGTCGCGTATTCCTCAAGAACGACGGACTTGTCTTTCACGATGGAGAGTAATTCGCGATAGAGTTCTACGCCGGCTTCCTCCCGCTCTATTGATTCGGTCAAGATCTCGTCTATCGTATTGTGCCGAGTGGTGGGCAGCTCTGCGATACTGAGAGACGGCGTCTTGTGTAACCGCATGATCATCTCCCCCGCCTCTTGGGCATGGGCCAGCGATTCCGTCGCGTTATCGCGCAGCCAAGAGGTGATGGGGCCCGCGCGTGACCGTAGACCATAAAGGAGTAGTGCGTGTAGCAGATGACTCCTGCAAGTTCCATCTGGAGAATTCGGTCGGTTGCTCAACGACGGGACCGACGTCAAATTGGAAAGCCCTTGCCATCGCGGTTCTCCTTCGCCCTGGCGATATTCCTGATCTGTCGCTCGGCGGCGACTTTGCTGTGTCACTCTTTGTCGTCCAGCGTGAATCCGACTTTTAGCGTCACCTGGTAATGCGCCACCCTGCCGTCTTCGACGTGGCCCCGCGTATCGATCGTCTCAGGGTTTTCGTCGCGCAACAGCGAAACGTTGCGATCTGCGCACGGGGGCCTTCAGCCCACGGAACTCGATCCTTGGCCATCCACGTCTTTTCTCTCCGCCATGATGCCGGCGCAGGCGAAAGACGTGGATGCGTGGGTCAAGCCCGCGCAAGGGGACTTTTGTGGGCGGGGCCGTGTAGGTGCGCGGAAACGGTCCCCGGACGAGCCTATTAGTGGCTGCCTCAAAAGGCTCCGTAGTCAATCATCGACAGTAACGGGCTGCTTTCGAATCCGACGCTGGCCGTTCACCCTTAGCCGCGGCAACCGGTCTTCATGGCCCGAAGGCAACATTGCCCCGAGTTGCGAGGCCGACTGGCGCTAACCCCCCGGCAGTTGCCAGGTGATAACCACGCGTCGGTTTTCTGCGGCCAGCGGGTCGGTCGAATTCGCCAGCACCGATTGTCCAAAAGCTTGGAGCAGCAGTCGATCCGCCGGAAGACCTCGCGCGACAAGACCTTGCTTTACGGCTTCCGCCCGGCGGGCGGAGAGCAGGAGGTTTTGGTACTCGCCGCCCTGGGGGTCGGCATAGCCGGCGACTGTCATCAGGACCGGGTTGGCGTCGCGGTACAGACGAGCCCCGACATCGAGCTGCCGATCGGCGGTTTCGGTGAGCGCGGCGCCGCCATTGGGAAAAACGATAACCACCTTATTGTCCGCGACCACCGCCCTTTCCTCGCTGTCCAAGTGCGCCGGGCTTCCGCCGGTCTTGCCCGGAGCCGCAGCCGGTGTCGGACCCGGAACCGCGCTCGGGCGCGCGGCCAGGCTCGGACCTGCAGTCGCACTCGGGCTCGCGCTCGGGCCTGCGGCCGGCGCCGCGCAAGCAGCTAGAGCTGCGATCGTCGCGCCGGCGAGGAGCAAGGACGCCCATCTGCTTTCCATGCCGCCCTCCGTTTTGCTAAAATAACGCAAAAAATTACTCTATTTGGAAAAGAGTGTCAAAAGCAGAGTGCTCCGGGAATTCGAATTATGGTTAAATCTTCTTGAGAATATCGAGCTCGACGGCCCCGCCAACCGTCATATTAATCATCCAGGCGCAGTCGCTCGCTCGCCGACGGGCGCGTCGGATTGCTTTGATCGGCATCTTGATCTTGCTGGCTGCGATCCCGCTGCGGGTCCGAGCCGACACGACCGCCGGTCTGGCGGACTTCCGCGAGGGTCGCTTTGCCGAAGCTATCCAGGCCTGGCGGCAGGCGGCGGAGGCCGGAGACGCCCGCGGCGCCCTTTTTGTCGGCGTGCTGTACGACGCGGGCCTCGGCGTACCGCAGAACTACGCCCGGGCGTTCGCGTGGTATCGCCGCGCTGCCGAGGCCGGTAACGCGGCGGCCATGTTCAACGTCGCGGTGCTGAACGACCTTGGCCGCGGCGTTCCGCAGGATTCGCGAGAGGCTGCCGCCTGGTACGCGCGTGCCGCCGCCAAGGGCTTCGCTCGGGCGGAATACAATCTCGCGATGATGTATGAGGAGGGCACAGGGGTGCCGCGCAGCCGCTCGCGCGCGATAGCGCTGTACAGAAGGGCCGCGATGCAGGGGATCTCCGCTGCACGTGCGCGCCTGGCGCGGCTTGGGCAGCCGATTGCGGCGGGGACCGGCGCCGCCGCGACCGCGTCCCACAGCAGCGATGACCCGGCGATGATCGAATTCCAGAAGGCGGAGCGGGTTTTGCTGAACCGTGGCGCCGCCGAAGCCGCCGAAGCAGTGAAGCTTCTCCGCAATGCAGCCGAACAAGGCAGTGCGCTCGCTGCATACGACCTAGGCTACTTCTACGAGACAGGGCTTTCCGTCGCGCCCGACTTGCGCCAAGCCGATCTCTGGTACCGGCGCGCGGTCGCGCATGCGGCGGATGATGCGCTGCGCTCCCTGGCCCTCAGCGCCGCCCAAAATCTCGAACGCCGGCTCCGCCCGACGCCGGGGCTCGAACCGGCCCGATGAACCCGGGCGCTTGCCGCTCACTGCCGCGCCCACCCTCCTGGCGGTGCCGGGAAGACAACGAGCTCACCCGGTCTGAGCGGCATCCGGTTGGTCGCGATGACATCGGGATAGGGGGGCGGCCGCAGACCGCGGTAGACTTTCGCATAGAGCGCCGGCATCGTGTCGCCGGCACGGGCGACCAGCACCAGACCGCGGGTGCGAGAGACAGCTCCTAAAACCAGATACCGCGTTGGAGCGAGGTTCTCCGGATCCCGCCGCACCGCCTCGGCAGGGCGCGCGGCCGGGGGGAGTCCCGCGATTGTGCGAGGCCGGTCCGGGCCGGACGGACGGACGGGCGGCGCGGGCCTTGGCCCCGAGACCGCCGAGACGGAACCGCCCTCGCGCGTCTCCCGGCGACCGGGCACTCCGGGCGAGGGCATGACGATTTGCGTCAAGTGCTGCGGGAGCGGCGCCGTCCTCGCATTGAGGGGATCAGGCGCCGGTTTGGCCTTTGCCGAAAAAACCGGAGGCGCTTCGGCAAGGCTCGGCAGCCGGACCACCGGCGTGATCCCGCCGGGCCGGTCTACCCCCGGGTTCAAAAGCATGAAGGCGAGGAACACCGAGGCAGCAATCGCCGGCACCAGAACCCTGGACCACGCACGGTAGAGCGGCGAGGAGGCCGAACGCTGCGGCGAGCGGGCCGGGTTCGGTTCTTTCCCGCCATCCACGGGCGTCTCGCCGCCCCTGACCGGCGCGAGATCCGTCTGTGCCATCGGCGGGGGCTGCACGACTGGAGGCGGCTCAGGATCCGCGACGGCGCTCGGCGCGCTCGGGACAGCGGTCATGGCGTCGCCGAGACGAAACGCGGCCGCTTGGTCCACATCCTCGGCGCGGATCCGCGTCGTCCCGGAGCGCGCACTCGCAAACAAAGCCATCTGCAACAGCTGAGCGAGCAGACGCTGAACACCTCCAGAACACGCGATCAGTCGCGCGATGGCGCCTTCCTCCACGATGTCTGCCGCTAGGCCCCGGAATGCCAACCAGGCGCCGGCGAAGCCGGGAACCTCCTCGGGCAGGAGCGGCGCGAGGCGTACGAAAGCCGGCGGGCGGGCGACAAATTCGAAGCGGTTCGCGAACTCAGGCAGATCGGCAAGCACAATCGACGCGTGGTGCACGCCGGAAAGCTGCGCCAGCCTCTCCGCCCCCATTTTGGCGGCCTCGTCGATCAGGACGACGGTTCCCGCATCGATCTCGAACGGGAGATCGCCTCGGAGAACAAGCATGGCCCGCTGCCCGCGCTGCTCTACGGCGGTCAGAATGGTTTGCAGCATCCAGCTCTTACCGGTGCCGGGTGGCCCGACCAGGCCGAGAAACGCCGGTCCTCTTGCGGTGGCGTCCAAAATCGCCTGCTGCGCCTTGCACCAGCCGGCGTGCGCCACCGGCTCACCCGCCGCGCGCCCGGATGCGGTCACCCCATTTTGGATAGTCGGCACCGCCCCCTCGTGCGAGGGGTTAACGCAGGGGCTGGTAAGGACGCCCGGCTCAACCAACCAAGGTTTCCCTCGCTGACCGCACGATCACCATTTCGGTCGTCTGTCATGTTAACATTTGTTAACCGCCCAATTCAGCAAAAATCCAGAAATTTTTGGAGACTAACTGGCAGGCGGAGCGTCACGTCGGCGCGCGCGAACAGGCTAAATGTAAAGTGGTAACAGTAACTATGGTCCAGGTGTTGTTGCTGTCGTTGCAGAGGGACAGCGGAGTTGGTTCAACGGAGGCGTTGAGACCGATTCAGCAGGATGTGACGCAGATAAGGTCCGCGGCAATTCGATAGCTTTCAAGCTTCAAGCCAGCCGCGACTATGCGGGGAGCGAGGGAAAGAGCGTCCGTGCCATCTGGGGAGCGAATTCCTTGAATACCCGCACCGGACGCGAGATGTGCCGATTGCCTGGGTGAACCATCGACAAGTCGAAGGAGCGAAACAGCCATTTGGGCATGACCTCGATGAGCCGACCGTTGCGCATCAAATTCGGCTGTACTACGGGTGGAAGATCACCGATGCCGACGCCTTCAAGTAGGGCAGAAGCAATACCGGCATAGTCGTTCATCGAGAGAACCGGCTGGAACGAGACGGTTTCGCTAGCACCCGTCCGATCGACAAAGGTCCAGCTGTTTTCGGGTCTCCCGAAGGAGAAGCCGAGCAGCCGATGCCCGTGCAGGTCTTGCGGCTTCTCGGGCGGTTTGACCCGTTCGAGATAGGCGGGACTGGCAACCAGTTGGTGGCGATAGGTCAGCATTTTCCTGGCAACAAGCGAAGAGTCCTTCAGCGCCCCCAGGCGGAACACCAGATCGACACCCTCGGCGATATGGTCGACGAAACGGTTCCGTCACCAGGATTTGCACGCGCACATCGGGGTAGGAGGCTTGAAAGGCGCCAACCAGCGGCACCAGCAGCGTATCCGAAATGCTCGGCGGCGCTGACAGCCGCAAGATGCCCGAGACGGTCGACCTCTGGTTCGAGACGATATTGCCCACCGCCTCGCTGATCTCGGCGCTTTGTTGGGCATGCTCGAAAACTTCCGCACCGACATCGGTGAGCCGCAAATTCCGGGTCGACCGCTCGAGCAGGCCTACTCCCAGCTGATCCTCCAACTCCGCGACGCGCCGGCTGACGGTCGAGACCGGCATGTTGAGGCGCCTTGCGGCTTCGGAGAAGCTTCTCGCCTCGACCACCTTGGCGAATATCGCCAGCGAATTGAGGTCAATCATCGTCTTGCGAAGGGCCCCGAGGTCTACCGGCTTTGCTTTTCCCGATTGGATCATAAGGTAGATTCGAGAGTCCGAGAGTAACCGCCGCCGAAACGCCTTGACCAGCCCGGGAAGTGAACGCGTCGGATGATCAGGGACGGCGTGCGCGCTTGCGGCGATGGCCGGCTGGCAACCCTGGCGGATTTCGGTTACAGACCGGACCGTGGCATACTGCGCCTAGCCGAGAGAAGCACCGATGACCGATCCCGTCGATGTCTTGATTGTCGGCGCCGGTGCGTCCGGCGCCGCGGTGGCATGGAGCCTCGCCGAGACGAAAATGCACATCCTCTGCCTCGAACAAGGCGGCTGGATGAACCCCGCGACCTACCCCAGCACCGGCCGCGATTGGGAGGCGCGCTTCTTCGGCGATTATTCGCCCAGTCCCAACATCCGGGCCCGGCCCGAGGACTACCCGATCAACGACGACAATTCGCCGATCAAGGTCGTCAACTTCAACGGCGTCGGCGGCGGCACGGTGATGTACACGGCGCATTTTCCGCGCCTGCATCCGTCCGACTTTTGCGTAATGAGCCTCGACGGCGTCGCCGAGGACTGGCCGGTCGATTACGACACGCTGGCCCCGTTCTTCGAGGAGAACGACCGGATGATGGGGGTCTCCGGCCTCGCCGGCGATCCCGGCGTGCCGCCGCGCCACCCGCCGATGCCGCCATTGCCGCTCGGCCGCTCCGGTACGCTGCTGGCAAAGGCGACGAACCGCCTCGGCTGGCACTGGTGGCCGTCCGACACCACGGTCGCGACCGTCGATTACGAGGGGCGTGCGCGCTGCATCAATCTCGGCCATTGCACGCCCGCCTGCGCGCAGGGAGCAAAGGCGAGCACCGACATAACCTATTGGCCCGCCGCATCGCGCGCCGGCGTCGAGCTGCGCACCCATTGCCGGGTGCGTGAGATCAGGCTGAACGAGCACGGCATGGCGGCGGGTGTCGTCTATTACGACGCGGACGGGATCGAGCAGTTCCAGCCCGCCGAGGTGGTGGTGCTGGCCTGCAATGGCGTCGGCACGCCCCGGCTATTGCTGAATTCGACCTCAGGGCGGTTCCCGAACGGGCTCGCCAATTCGAGCGGGCTCGTCGGCAGGAACCTGATGTTTCACCCCTACGCCCAGGTCTACGGCTATGTCGACGCAGCGACCGACAGCAACCGCGCGCCGCCGACCTGCCTGTGGAGCAAGGAGTTCTATGAAACGGACCGGTCGCGCGGCTTCGTGCGCGGCTACACCTTCCAGTTCGGCCGCGGCGTCGGGCCAGTCGCCGAGGCCGTCGCCAGCGAAGCGAACGGCCTGTTGCCCTGGGGCGCCGGCCATCACGCCGCCTTTCGCCGCCTCAATGGGCATCGTCTCGGTCTGTCGGCGATCTGCGAGGACCTGCCCGAGGAGCACAACCGCGTCACGCTCGACCCGGTGCTGAAAGACAGCCACGGCATCCCGGCGCCGCGGATCGACTACCGGATCGGCGAGAACACGGCGCGGATGATGGAACACGGGATTGCCCGCGCGAAGGAGGTTCTCGCCGCAGCCGAGGCGACCGACATCTGCGTCAACAGCCCCATTCTCCAAGGCGGCTGGCACCTGCTCGGCACGGCGCGCATGGGCGCCGCCCCGGGTCGCTCGGTCGTGAACCCTTGGGGACGGTCACACGACGTGAAAAACCTTTTCATCGTCGACGGCAGCCTCTTCGTCACCTCGGGCGGCGTGAACCCGACCTCGACCATTCAGGCGCTGGCGCTCTATATCGCCGACCAGATGAAGCAGCGCCTGGCCAACCTCTTCGACTGAGAGTTTTTACGAATGCCGAGTAAAGTGATGTCTGGCGACAACCCGCTGACCCCGGCCCAGCGCGATGATTTGCGTGCCATCGCCGGCGTGATGATCCCGGAGAGCCGGGAATTCGCCGTGCCCGGCGCCGATGACCCGGCGATCCAGGCCGACATATGCGCGACGCTCGGCCGCGACACCGAGCAGGTGCGCGAGGCGCTGGACCAGCTCGCACGCCTCGCCGGGCAGCCGCTCGCCGGTCTCGACCCGACGCGGCGAGAGGAAGTGGCGACGGAATTGCGCGGCAAAGGCGGCGCCGCGGTGGCGACGCTCTCCCGCGTCGTGCTGCAATGCTATTATCGCGACGATCGCGTCGTCCGCTCGCTCGGATTGGAGCCGCGGCCGCCCTATCCGAAGGGCCATGCCCTGGAGGACGGCGACTGGTCGCTGCTCGACCCGGTCCGGGCGCGCCCGCCAATGTGGCGCCGCGCCGCGCCGCCGCGATAACGCCCTGTCCGCGACGCAAGAACATCCCACTGGCGGAGCCGGAACAAGTGCATGAATTCCGAAATGTGCACTCAAAAAAACTCGTCACACCGGCGAAGGCCGGTGCCCATCCCTGACATAGATCCCGGCCTTCGCCGGGAAGACGAGAAAAGAAAACCTAGTGAAAATCGGATTTCGTAATGGTTTATGACACAGCGCCTATTTGATTGGCGCTCGGCAGATCACCGAATAGCGGCTGAAAGTATCGAACAGCGACCGCAACAGGCGGGCGAAGACAATAGCTCTCAGTCAGTAGACGTCGCGGGCGTAGCGGCCCTCGCGGGCGAGGCGGGCGAGATAGGCCTTGGCACCGGCCGCATCCATCTGCCCCTCCTTCGCGACGATGTAGGCGAGGCCGCGGTCGACGTCGCGGGCCATCCTTTCGGCATCGCCGCAGACATAGAGATAGGCGCCGTCTTCGAGCCACCCCCACAACTCGGCAGCGTGCTCCAACATCCGGTGCTGGACGTAGATCTTGTGCGGCTGGTCGCGCGAGAACGCGGTATCGAGCCGGTCGAGCAGTCCATCGCGGCAATAGGCAGCCAGTTCGTCCTCGAAGAGGAAGTCGCTCACCCGCCGCGGATTGCCGAAAAAAAGCCAGTTGCGGCCGTGCGCGCCGGTCGCCTGTCGCTCCTCGAGAAAGGCGCGAAACGGGGCGATGCCGGTCCCGGGCCCGATCATGATCACCGGCCGATCGGCCGCCGGCAGGCGAAACCCGTCGGCCGGATGGACGCGGGCCGACACGGTCCCGCCCGGCGGCAGGCGGTCGCTGAAGAAAGTCGAGGCGACGCCGCCGCGCTCGCGGCCGCGCAGCCCGTAACGCACCACGGCCACGGCCAGATGAACCTCGCCCGCCGCCTTCTTCGGTGATGATGCGATCGAATAGAGGCGCGGCTGCAACGGATCGAGCGCCGCGGTCAGCTCCGCCGCCGGCGGCCGCGCCGACGGAAAGGCGTCGAGCAGATCGAGCAGATCGGCATCCTGCGGCCCGGCCCCGGGATAGCCTTCGGCCATCGCCTGGAGCATGCGGGATTCCTCGCGGTTGGTCGCCCGCGAGGCGAGGACCTCGATCGCCTGGTCGGACGGCCGGCGAATTTCGCAACGCTCGCCGAGCGCTTCGAAAAGCGGACATTCGATGCCGTCCGGCGATCGCACCGGCAGATCGGCCGCGGCTGCCAGCCGCTCGATGATCGCGCCGACGAGATCCGGGCAGTTATGGGCGACGACGGCAAGGCTGTCGCCGGCCTCGTAGTTCATGTGTTGATCGATGGTTTCGAGCACGACATGGCGCGTGTCCTTCTCGGCGCCGGCACGATGCAGCGACGGCGCCGCGCGCAGCCGCAGCCGGTACGACGCCGTCTCGCCGGCTGTCGCCGCCGGCGCCGTGGCGATGCCGATGCCCGGCGCGACCGCCGGCCCCTTCGCCGCGCCGGGATCGCCGATCTCGGCCAGCAATTCCTTGAGCTTGCGCGAGGTCGCCTTGCCGCCCGGCGCACAACGACTGAGCGACGCTTCGGCGCCGCCCGCGATCGCCGCGGCATAAGTCGCGCACAGATAGCCGCATTGCCCGCAATCGAGCTGCGCCATCGCCGCCATCAGACGATGCTCCGGCCGCCGCCCGACGGCCAGCTCCAGCCGCTCGTCGAGCGGCAAGGCCGGGTCGTGCCACGGCAGCTCTTCCGCCGCTGGCGCGGCCTCCGGCGGATCTCCGGCATCGCCAAAGAGGGCCGCGATGAACCCGTCGAGCCAGGCGCGCTGCGCCGGCGGGAACGGCGCGCTTTCCGGCAGGCGCGGGACGAGGCTCATCTCAGGCCGCCTCGCCGGGCGCCTCGGACTCGGCGAACAGGGCGGCGAGACTGGCATCGTCGTAGCGTGCGGCGAAGGCATGGAAGCCCTCGCCGTCCCGGCGATGCGTGAGATAGGCCCACAGCATCCGTTCGATCCGCGCCGGCAGCGCCGCGGCCGGTACCGACGGGACGATCCGGCGCCCCAGCCGCTGCTCGGCGCCGCTGCCGCCGCCGACATGGACGTGGTAGCCCTCGACCTCGTCATCGCCGCCGGCATCGACCTTTGTCGCCAACAGGCCGATATCGCCGATGTCGTGCTGCGCGCAGGAATTCGGGCAGCCGGCGAGGTAGATGTTGAGCGGCGCGTCGAGTGGGAGGCGCGCATCGAGATATTCGGCGAGCGCCAGCCCGTGCCGCTTGGTGTCGGCGAGCGCAAACCGGCAGCCGGCATTGCCGGTGCAGGCGACGAGGCCGGCGCGGACGGCGCCGGCCGCAGTTCTCAGCCCGAGCGCCTCGATCTCCGCGGCGGCGACGCCGACCGCCGCATCGGGAATGTCGGAGACCAGCAGATTTTGCCATACCGTCAGACGTAGCACGCCGGAGCCGTGCCGCTCGGCGATCCCTGCGAGGCCGCGCAGTTGCGCGGCGGTCAACCGTCCGATCGGCGGCACGACGCCGATATAGGACAGTCCCGGCTGCGCCTGTTGGTGCCGGCCGATATGACCCCGCCGGTCGATCGGTCCGCGCGGCTCGGCAATCTCGGGCGGCGCATAGCGCCAACGAAAGGGCAGATGTGCCGACGCTTCGGCCATCAACTTGTCGATGCCCCATCGCTCGATCAGATATTTGAGGCGCGACCGCCGCCGATCGGTGCGATCGCCATGCGCGATAAAGACCTTGAGGATCGCGACCGCCGCAGCGACGACCTCGTCGGCCGACAGCAGCACGCCGGCGTCGCGGGCGAAGGCGCCGTGCCCGGTCAGGCCGCCGAGCAGCATGCGGAAGTAAATACCCTCGGCGATCGGCTTGCCGGGACCGACCCGCCCCGCGGCAAAGCCGATATCGTTGGTGTCTTCGAGGACCGAAAGCCGGCCGCCGCCGTCGAAGGCGATATTGAACTTGCGGGGCAGGCCATAAAGCTCGCGATGATTGAGGATGTGATGGTGCAGCGCGCGGCAGAGCGGCCTTGTGTCGTAGAGCTCCTGCGGGTCGATCCCGGCGGTGGGACTGCCGGTCAGGTTGCGGATGTTGTCGGCGCCGGCGCCGCGCGAGGTGAGGCCCAGCTCGTCGATCGCGGTCAGCACCGCGATCGGATGCGCCGCGCCGATCTCGCGGATCTGCAGATTGGCGCGGGTGGTGATGTCGACATAGCCGCCGCCGTAGCGGTTGGCGATGTCGGCGAGGCCTCTTGCCTGAGGTGCTAGGAGGATGCCGCCCGGCAGGCGCAGCCGCAGCATGAACGCGTCCTGGCTCGGGGCGACGTAGAAGAGGCCGTGGAATTTGTGCCGGAAGACATCCATCCCCTTGGGAAACCGCCCGGCCGCCGCGTTGGCGGCAATCTCGTCCCACATGTCGAAAGGGTGCTTCTCGCGCTTGGCGACTTCCTCGGCGGCGAGCTGGCCGCCGGCGGCAACGGCCCGGTCCTGCGCTTCGTAATGGATCGCCATCGGGTCGGCCGGGTAGGGATTGGCCGCGACCGGGAGTGCTCCAGCCGCGGAAATGCCCTGCCGATTGGCAATGCCGACAATGAAGGCTTCGAGATATTGTTTTTGCTCTGCGGTAAAACCGTGATCTTCGGTCATTTTTCGGTTCGCTCAGGTGGCCGGTGCGGGCTCGAGCCGAACGTCCCGCAGGATCCCCTTCAGTTCGGGGATGCAAGACCCGCAATTGGTGCCGGCGCGCAACGCCGACCCGATCTCGGAGAGACTGGTCAGCCGACGCGCGCTGATCTCGCGACGCAGCGAGCCGAGCCCGACGCCGAAGCAGACGCAGATCGTGCGGGCGTCGTCGGTCGGCACCCGACCGCCGGCGCTCCCGGCAAGCAGCCCAAGGCGGGCGTCGGCCGATATCTCGGCGCCCAACGCGGCGCCCAGTTTTTCGCTCGCCGGCAGCTCGGCCGTCCGACCGGCGATAAAGAGGCACGCATCGAGCCGGCCGTCGATGATGCGGGCATAGCGGAAGGCGCTGCGGCCGGGATCGGCATAAGTGATGAGATCCGCGGTTGGCGAGGCACCCAAGAGCACGAGGAACCAGGCGTCGGCATCCTCGCTGCGCGGCAACGGCTCCCACCCCGCGAGGGCAAACGCCTGCCCGGTATCGAGCGGCATTCTTGCCCAGTAATACGGCCCTTCGGCGAGCGGCGCTGCGGTCCGGCGCAGGAGGCTGCCGCGCCAGAATGTCGACAGTGGAATCACGCGAACCGGGGTGCCCTTCAACTCTGGTTGGCCCGAAACCGGATCGGTCGCCGCGCCGACGAGCCGGCCGACGGGACCGGCCGAGGTGAAACTGTCGGTCCAATGCATCGGCGCGAAGACCTCGCCGATGCGCTGGCCGGTCGAGAGGCGAATGCGCAATACGGTCGAGCCATGGCGGCTTTCGATCCTGGCGAGATCGCCGGCCAAGAGCCCGGCCCGTTCGGCATCCTCCGGGTGAATGTCGAGAAGCGGCTCGCCGCAATGGGTCATCAGACGCGGCACGCGGCCGGTGCGCGTCATCGTATGCCATTGGTCGCGCACCCGGCCCGTGTTCAGCACCAGCGGCCATTCTCGACCGCCCGGCTCGGCGAGGGGCCGGTACGGAGTCGCAACGAAACACGCTCGGCCGTCCTCGGTCGGGAATTTCGAGCGGCTCTCGAAGAGCCGCTTCGTCCCGTCGGAGCAGCCCTCTGCGCGGCGCAGCGGCCATTGGACCGGACGGAGATCGTCATAATCCTGGTCGCTCAGCTCGGCGAGCGCACCGATATCGAAAACGAGATGCCCTTCGTTTTCGAATGCCGACAGCGCCGCATGCTCGCGGAAAATGTCGGCCGGACCGCGATAGCGAAACGCCTCTCCCCAGCCCATCCGCCGAGCGACCTCGCTCACCACCCACCAATCCGGCCGCGCTTCACCGGGCGGCGCATGGAAAGCGCGCTGACGCGAGATTCGCCGTTCGGAGCTGGTGGCGGTCCCGTCCTTCTCGCCCCAGCCGGCGACCGGAAAAACCACATCGGCGAAGCGCGTCGTCTCGGTCGGCCAGCAATCGCTGACGGCAACAAACGGACAGGCGCCGAGCGCCTCGCGCACGCGATCGGCGCGCGGCATGCTCGCCGCCGGATTGGTCCCGATGATCCAGAGCGCCCGGACGCTGCCGTCACGCACCGCGTCGAAGAGGTCGACTGCCTTAAGTCCCGGTCGGAGCGCCATGCGCGGCGCATTCCAGAAACGACCTACGCAGTCGACATCGGATTCCGAGAAGCCCCTATGGGCAGCGAGCTGAGTGGCGAGCCCGCCGACCTCGCGACCGCCCATTGCATTGGGTTGCCCGGTCAATGACAGCGGGCCCATGCCGGGCCGGCCAATCCGCCCCGTGGCCAGGTGGCAGTTGATGATCGCATTGACCTTGTCGGTGCCGGAAGCCGACTGGTTCACGCCCTGCGAATAAAGCGTCAGGGTGCGTTCGGTTGCGGCGAACCAGTCGTAAAATTGGGCGAGATCGGCGACGGAAAGATCGGCAATCGCCGCGACGGCGGCCGGCGACGGCGCGGCAATGCGCGCCGCCTCCAGCGCCGCGGCGAAGCCTGTCGCCGGCGTCTTCATCGATGCGGCTTCACCGAGCCCGCTGGCGGCGAGGTGCAATAGGAGTCCGGCAAAAACGACGACATCGGTGCCTGGCCGCAGCGCGAGGTGCAGGTCGGCAATTTCACAGCTTGCCGTCCGGCGCGGATCGATGACGACGATCCTCGTGCCGTGCGCCTCTCTGGCTGCGGCCAGTCGCTGATACAGTATCGGGTGGCACCAGGCCATGTTGGCGCCGACGAGGACGACGAGATCGGCCGCCTCGATATCGTCGTAGCAGCCGGGGACAAGATCCTCGCCAAAGGCGCGGATCTGACCCGCCACGGTCGACGCCATGCACAACCGTGAATTGGTGTCGATATTGGCGCTGCCGATGAAGCCTTTCATCAGCTTGTTGGCGACGTAATAGTCCTCGGTTAACAACTGGCCAGAGGCGTAAAACGCGACGGCGTCGGGACCGTGCGCAGCCATCGTGCGCAGCAAGGTCCGGGCGATAAAATCGAGCGCCGCGGTCCAGCTGACGGGACGGCCGTGGATCTCGGGCTGCAGCAGGCGGCCGGAGGAGCCCAGGGTCTCGCCGAGGGCGGCACCCTTCGAGCAGAGCCGGCCGCGATTGGCGGGATGCTCGGGATCGCCGGCGATCGCACCGTCGGCCGCCGCCAGGATGCCGCAACCGACGCCGCAATAAGGGCATGTCGTGCGGATCATGCGTCATGCCGCTTCGGCAAAGACGCGGCCGAAAACAACGCGATCGCGAAAGGCCGAAACATCGGTCTCGTCGCGCATCAGCTGGACATACCAGGGCCCGTCCGCGACATGACCGTAAAGCACGCTGCCGACAATTCGCCCGGCGCGCAGGACAAGCTTTTTGTACAGGCCGCGCCGCCGGTCGTGCAGCGCCACCTCTTGATCGGCATCGTCTACGGCGGCGAGCAGGCCGGCCGAGAATAGGTTGACGCCGGTGACTTTGAGGCTGGCGGACACCGGGGAGGGCCGATAGGCCGCCGCCTCGTCGCCGGCGAGCCTGGCGGCGCACACTTCGGCCTGCTCCCAGATTGGCCCCACGAGGCCGAACGTCTGGCCCCTATGCTCGATGCATTCGCCGACGGCGTAGATGTGCGGGTCGCTGGTGCGCATGTCGTCGCCGACCCGGACGCCGCGGCCGACGTCGAGGCCGGCTGCCGCCGCCAGGTCGATGTTGGGACGGACGCCGATCGCGAGGACGACGAGATCGGCAGCGATCTGCCGACCGTCGGCAAGCCGCACGCCTTCGAACTCGTTGATGGCCGACGATCGCCTCGGTTTGACTGTTGGTAAAAAAATCGATGCCCCGCGCCTCTAGATCGCGTCGCAATAATTCGCCCGCGATCACGTCGAGCTGGCGTTCCATCAATGTCGGCATCAGGTGGACGACCGCGACCGACATGCCGCGCCGCTGCAAACCGCCGGCGGCTTCGAGGCCGAGCAGGCCGCCCCCGATCACGACAGCGCGGCGATGGCGCCGGGCCGCGCCGATCATCGCATCGACGTCGGCGATGTCGCGGAAACTGCGGACGCCGGGCAGACCGAGGCCGGGAATCGGCGGCGCGAGCGGCTTTGAACCGGTGGCGAACAGCAGCTTGTCGTAAAAGATGGCGCCGACGCCCTCGATCGACACGGTTTTCGCCGTCCGGTCGACCGCGGTGACCGGCTTGCCGGCGCGCAATGTCAAGCCGTTTTCGGCATACCAGCCGCGTGGATTGAGGACGATCTCATCGACCGTTTTGTCGCCTGCCAGCACTGCCGACAGCATGATGCGGTTGTAATTCGGGTGCGGTTCGGCGCCGACCAGCGTGATCTCGTAACGTCCCGGCGCGCGCGACAGCAGCGCTTCGACAGTCCGCATTGCCGCCATTCCATTGCCGGCGACGACGAGCCGTTCTTTGGGCGCGGGGTTGCCGCTCACCTTCGGCCGTCCGGGTAGGCAGCGGCGATCATCAGCTGCGACAAGGCCGCGTAGGCCGCCGCCCAGGCCGCACCGACGGCGGGCGTGAAGTCGTCGCCGAGCCCTTGCTCCAGCGTCCATAACAAGGCGGCCCCGACGCGCTCGTAATGCTCGGGCCGGACGCCATAGGCAACGTGGCGCTTGGCGAGATCGCTTATGGCGGGCGCAACTACATCGATTTCGCCAAGACTGTCGACGACCGTTGCGATCGCCGTCATCAGCTTTCGGCCTTGGACGTCCATATCGCCGCGGAACAGCGACCGGACTTCGGGGGCGATCTCGAACAGCCGTCCGTAGAACAGCGCCGCCGCCTGATCGGCGATCGGGGCGACCTGGGCGAAGCTCGCCTGGACTTGCGCGACTTGCTGCGGGGTCATGTCGCCACTCAGACCCGCGCTTCGGCGAGGCTTGTCGGCGCCCGCTGCGCAAGAAAGCTGCGGCGCAAGTAATACCACCAGGTGAGCGCGACGCAGGACGCGTAGAACAAGAGGAAGACCTCGAGTGCCAGATACGGTCCGCCCGTGGCGGCAATCGAGGCGCCGAACCCACGCGGGATCAGGTAGCCGCCGCAAGCCCCGATCGCCGAGGTGAAGCCGATCACGGCCGCGCTTTCGGTACCGGCCGCTTTCAGAGCGGTCGCGCGAGCAGCATCGCCGGCGCCTTCCGCCTCCCGCAGCTTTTCCTCGCGGAAGATCGAGGGGATCATCCGAAACGTCGAGCCGTTGCCGACACCGGTCGTGACGAAGAGCAAGAGGAACATTGCCAGGAAACCGGGGAAGCTCTTGATGTCGACGTAGTAAATGACGCTGATCGTCGCGACGCCCATCGCGATGAAATTCCAGAATGTGACGCGTGCGCCGCCGACCCTGTCGGCGAGCAAGCCGCCGAGCGGGCGGGCGACCGACCCGACCAGCGGCCCGAGAAAGGCGACGGAAATCGTGATCGCGGGAAACTGCGTCTTGATCAGCAGCGGCAATGCCGCCGAATAACCGATGAACGAGCCGAAGGTCCCGATATAGAGCCAGGACATCACCCAGGTGTGCTTGCGCCTGGTGATGACGAGCTGATCGTTGAAGGTCGAACGCGCCGTCGTCAGATTGTTCATGTAGCGGGACGCGCCATACACGGCGATCGCAATCAGCGGCAGCCACATCAGCCCCGCGTTCTGCAGGTAAAGCCCAGCAGAACCGAGCGGAACGCTCAGGTAGAGGCTGATCCAACCGAAGCCGATCAGGATCGGTGTGAGCAATTGGACCGTACTGACACCGATGTTGCCGCCGGCCGCATTGAGGCCGAGGGCCCAGCCCTTCATCCGATCCGGATAAAAGAACGAGATGTTGGCCATGCTGGAGGCGAAATTGCCGCCGCCTAGACCCGCCGTTGCCGCCACGGCCAACATCAGCGTGAACGGGGTGTCGGGCCGAGTCACAAAAAATGCCAGCAGAACCGTCGGAGTAAGGAGCAGAGTCGCGCTGACGATGGTCCAGTTGCGCCCGCCGAACCGCGGCACCGCGAAGGTGTAGGGAAAGCGCATCAGCGAGCCGATCAGCCCGGGCAGCGCAACAAGTTGAAAGAGCTGGTCGGTCGTATAGTGGAAGCCGACTTCCGGCAGCTTGGTCGCGACGATGCTCCAGATCAGCCAGACCGAGAAACCGATATGTTCGGCGACGATCGACCAGATCAGGTTGCGGCGGGCAGTGACCTTGCCCCTCGTCTCCCAGAATGATTCGTCGTCCGGTCTCCAGTCGGACAGCCATGTGGCATCAGGCTTGCTCAATGGGAATGCTCCTTTCGCTAGAAATGGTTGGGAACGGCGACGCCGCTGAACAGAACGCGCCCGCAGCCATCGGCGCCGCTCCACCAGCCCGAAGCAGAGGCGACTGCCCAAGGCGGCAGTTGGACCACGGTATCGCAATAGAACCGATCGTCTGCAGTGGACCGCCGTTGGCCCACATCGAGGCGCGAAGGCGGTCACCCGCCCGCGGTGGACCGCCCCGCCATTGGGACAATCCATCTCCTGCATCGCGGTGCACCAGTCGCCCGATGTCGGAGCAAACCAACAGAAGCAAACCGCGTGCCAAGCGCCAGGGTATTGGCAAACAACAAAATCGGATCGAACGCTTAGGCGCGGATGCTCAGTTTCACAGCACAACAGGATGGAAAATTGTGCACTGCAAAAGATTTAGGCAAAACTGGAATGAAACAAGCAGCTTAAGTAACTTATCGTCGCCCCCGCGCAAGCGGGGCCCAGGGCAAGCGACTGAAATCCCTGGGTTCCCGCTTTCGCGGGAAAGACGGAAAAGGGGTTTCACATGCAAGAAGCCAATTCGAGTACAGCCTCGTTACGCGGGAACGACGGCGTTTTTGCAAGTGACTGCTTCATTTGGATTCGTTTCGAGTCGGGCTCTTGACGAGATCGGCTCGATCGAAAAACGCGTCGTCCATAAAGCGATCCGGTCCCATTGGGATTGGCGCCGGCGTCGCCGGCAATAACCACCCTGCCCTATGACCGCCCTCGCTCTTGGCCCAAGCCTCCGGCACCGCTAGCCCCAGCATACCGGCAGCCTCTATGTACAAATCGGGGCGAAAGATCGACGCTGCGGCTTTGTGATCGGCGTGAGTGCCGATATAGCCCCAACGGCGCATCTGATCGATGAACCACAACGCGTGCGAACGCCAAGGGAAGTTTGCAGCGTTCGCGAAGAACACGGACACATCGGCGTTGGCGCGCTCCCCATTGGCCCGCCGCAAGGCTGCGCCGGGCAGCGAGGTCGATATGACCTCCGCGGCAAGACCCAGATAACGGTCCTGCGCGAGGATCGCCGCGACCACCGGCGCATTCCCCGGGTCATCGCAGTAGACAGCCGCCCGCAGCAACGCGCGCAAGGCCGCCTGAAGGCGTCCGGGATTCTCTTCGGCGAACCGCTGACGCAACGCAAGGACCTTCTCCATGCCGTGGTTCCAGATCGCGTGCGAGGTTGCGACCGCACCGCCTATTCCGGCGCGGGCGGCGACCTCTCCCCAGGGCGCACCGGCGCAAAACCCATCGATCTTTCCGGCCGCCAATGCATCGACGGTTTCCGCCGGTGGAACGACGGTGAAACCGACGTCACGGTCGGGATCTATTCCGCCCGCCGCCAGCCAGTAGCGCAGCTGCAGGTTATGCGTCGAAAACGTGTGCACGACCGCAAGCAGCGGCTTCTCATCGCGGTCGGCGATCAGGGCGTGGAGCCGTCGCGCCGTTTCCCTCGCGGGCAGCAGCAGACCATTGCCGAGGAGCGGCTCGGCCCAGCGGTTGGCCAGGGTCACGGTATTGCCGTTGAGGCTCAACGCCACCGGCACGATGATCGGTTCCGGGCCGCCGCTGCCGCTGAGGCCGAGCGCCAAGGCGAGTGCCAGCGGCGGCAGAAGCATCGCGCCGTCGAGTAGGCCATAGGCGAGCTTGTCGGCGATATTGGCCCAGGAAGGTTCGATCGACAGCGAGACCTCGAGATCCTCCGCCGCGAAATGGCCGAGTTCCCTGGCAACGATCAGCGGCGCGGCGTCGGTCAGCCGCATCAGTCCGATACGAACCACCGCATCATCAGTCATTTCGGTGTTCTCCCCTCCCCCTCCAGCAACTCGGCCGCGATCTCCACGATGCGCTTGCTTTCGTTCATCGCCCGCCGGCGCAGCCAACGATAAGCCTGCGGCTCGTCGATCTGGCGCTGCCGCATCAGCAGCGCCTTCGCCCGGTTGATGGTTTCGTGTTCACGCAGAGTCGCCCGTGCCTTGCTCAAGTCGTCGGCAAGTTGCTGGTGCTTGCGAAAAATGGCGACCGCCGCCATGACGATCGGCTTGATGTCCGGGAAGGCAGCGTCGACGACGTTGTAGGAGCTGACCCCGGCGGCAATAGCCTCTTCCATGAATGCGCGGTCGTCTCGATCGACAAACATCACGATCGGCCGCGGATTGTCGGCGCTCACCCGGCGCAAATCGTCGAGCGCGTCGCGGTCCGGGCGCGCCATATCGACGATGATCACATCCGGCGCCGATGCCGCGACAGCGGCGATCAGCGTGCTCCCGGCGGGGACGCCGAGGATCACGGCGTCACTGATTTCGTGCAAGCGCCGCTCGAGGACCGCCAGCCGACCGGAATCGGAATCCGCGAGCAATACCCTAAGCTGACCCGGCAACAGCGCAGCCTCGTCCGTGACTGCAGTTTCGAGTGCAAGTGCAATGCCACCTCGCCGTTCATCATGCGCATAAAGATGGGACCGACCGCGGAGGTCGGGTGCGTGACGGGGACCTGGCGAAGCGTCGATATGAACATCTTCCGTCGCCCATGCCCCTTCTTCAGGTTACGGAACTCGGCCGGTTTCTCTCGTGGAGCCGGCGGGGGTCGAGAAATAGCCTGTGGTCGGGTGCGTCCCGGCCATCCGCGTCTTGACCGTTTGTCAACCTTTTCGGGTGAGAGACCTTAGGATTAAAACTGACGGACGCCCCGCGAGGGGGGCCATCTTTGCCTGTTCGACACTCCGCAGAAGGAGCTGCCGTAACCGCGCTTCTGGAAGGCGAGGGTAATGTCGATTGCAACGCGTTCGGTCGGCGCGCAATTGGATTGGCCGCGGCCGGATAAGCTCGATGATGGGCTGGGGCCGAACTGCGCTGCGATCCGCTATGAGCCGGCGCCGGGCGATCCCGGCGCGGCCCTCGGCGTCATCGGCTTTGCGACGATGCGGGAGCGGTGAGAATGCAGATGCCGCCGATCGGGCGTACTGGCTCCGTCTTGGCGGTGTTGGCGCTGGGCCTGGCGCTGCTCGCGCCGATGCTGAATCCGGCCGGGCACCGGGTCATTGCAATGATTTTTGTCGTGCTGGTGTTGGCGCTTCTGCTTGGGGTTTACTTTTTGCCGGCGCTGATCGCGCGCGACCGAAAGCACCACAATGCCGCGGCGATCTTCGTCCTCAATCTTCTGCTCGGCTGGACATTGCTTGGCTGGGTCGCGGCGCTGATCTGGGCATTCGCGCAGCCCGCCATTGTTGCCCTGGAAGGCGCGGGAAGCGCGGCAGCGGCGCGGCGCATACCCTGCCCCTTTTGCGCCGAGCCTATCCTGGCCGATGCCAGGCTATGCCGGTTTTGCGGGCGCGAGCTGGCTTCGGACTGGGGTGCGCTCCCCGGCCGCGCCGAACCGCACTTTTAGGCACCGCGGTCGGCAAGCGGCGGCTCGGGCGCTAGTGTCCCGATCCCGAAATTCGCACGAGCTCGATATCGTGTTTTGCGCGAATTTCGGGATCGAGAGGACACTAGCAACTTATTGATCTAGTGTCGTTTTGATTTCGAAGTTCGCCTCCGGAACGTGATATCCGAAACGGGCCGAACTTCGAAATCACGACACCAGCGCGCCGCGCAAGATCTCGCGTGCCGGCGGAGTGCCGTCGAGCGAGCGCACGGTCCGCCGTTTGATCCGCCAGCCGGCGGCGCTGCGCACGAACTCCCAGCGGTTCGCCGCGACGCGGTGCACGTGAAATCCGCGCGACGAACCATGATTGGGGACTTCGAATACCGGGCCGACACGATCGGGTACGAGGATCTGGATATAGGAGATCGCGAAGGCCGTATCGCCCTCGACCCGCACATAAGGCAGGCCAGCAAAATGCGCGATCCCCTCGTCGATCGCCCGGCGGTGCTCGGCGCTCGTCGAGCTACCGGCGATCGCCGCCGGCCCCGTCGGCCGGGCGAATTCGGCGCCGCGGTCGAAGACGCCGTCCTCGGCCCAAACCGAAGCGACATACTCGCCGGCGCCGGTATCGGCGCTCGGCGGGTGGGTGGCGATCAGGTCATAGATCGCGAAACGGTCCTCGACCGCGCGCAGCCGCTGTTCGAGGGTCCTGTCGTCGCCGCCATCGGCTGCCATCCGCTACCTCCTTAATCAAGGGCGGGCCGCCGCCACGCATCAAAGCCCGAGCGCCCGCGGCAGCCAGAGCGAAATCGCCGGGATGTAGGTCACCAGCATCAGCACCAGGAACATCACTCCATAGAATGGCCAGATCTGCCGCACGACCTGTTCCATGCGCACCTTGCCGACGGCGCAGCCGACAAAAATAATCGAACCGACCGGCGGGTGACAGAGCCCGATGCCGAGGTTCAGCATCATGATGATGCCGAAATGCAGCGGGTCGACCCCGAAATTGACCATCACAGGCAAGAGGATCGGGGTGCAGATCAGGATCGACGGCGCCATGTCCATAAAGCAGCCGAGCACCAGCAGCATGAAATTGATCAGCAGCAGAATGACGTATTTGTCGTGCGACAGCGTCAGGAAGAAGGCGGTAATCTTTGCCGGCATCTGCATCAGCGCCATCAGATAGCCGACACCGGCGGCGAAGGCGATCAGCGCCATCACCATCGCCACGGTGCGCAGCGTGCGGTGCACCAGCACCGGCAGGTCGCGCCAACGGTAATCACGATAGAGGAACATCGTGACGCAAAACGCCCAGACGCAGGCGACGGCCCCGGCTTCGACCGCGGTGAACACGCCGCCGAGAATGCCGCCGATAATGATGACCACGGTGATCAAGCCCCATACCGCTTCGAACGCGGTCCTCAGCAGCTGGCGCAGCGGCACCGCCTCGCCGCGCGGGTGGTGGTCGCGGTAGGCGAGGACGAGGCAGAGCAGGATGATCGCGAAACCGAGCAGCAGCCCCGGAACGACCCCGGCCATGAACAGGCTGATGACCGAGATCGTGCCGCCGGTCGCCAGCGAATAGATGACTGCGTTGTGGCTCGGCGGCACCAGGAGCGCCTGCACCGACGCCGTGATCGTCACGTTCGTCGCGAACACCCGCGGATAGCCGCTCGCCGCCATCTGCGGGATCATGACCGAGCCGATCGCCGAGGTGTCGGCCACCGCCGATCCCGAGATGCCGCTCAAAAAAGTCGTGGCGAGGACGTTGACGACGCTCAGCCCGCCGCGCAGCCGCACCAGCCCCACCAGCGCATTGGCGAACGCCACGAGCCGCCGCGCCATGCCGCCTTCCGCCATGATCGCGCCGGCCAGCACAAAAAACGGGATCGTCAGCATCGCGAATTTGCTGACGCCGCTCGAAACCTGCAGCATGACGGCCGCCGGCGGGATGCCGATCCACCAGGCGCCGGCGAGCGCCGCCAGACCCAGGCCATAGGCCACCGGCATGCCGATCGCAAAACACGCGAAAAGGGTCCCGAGCAGGACGGCAATGCCCATAGCGACCTATTGTCTTATTTCGCAAGTTCGCTGCATTAATTTCTCCCGTCATCCTGGCGAAAGAGGTTGTAATCGAATTGGCTTCCCGGATGTGAAACCCCTTTTCCGTCTTTCCCGCGAAAGCGGGAACCCAGGGATTTCAGTCACTTGCTCTGGGCCCCCGCTTTCGCGGGGGCGACGAACTCTGGGTGGTGCGCAATTAGATTACAGCCTTGAAAGCCGGACCCATGGCAGACATGGATACCAGCTTTCGCCTACATGACAATGGGGGTGAGACCGCGGTCGGAACGCGTTGGGGCTGCCGAAGAATGGACCGAACTTCTGGATCGGGACACTATTCGGGTTCGGACATATGCTGAAACGCCGTTGCGCCGGCGGGCGGGCCCAAGGTGATCCGTTCGATGACGAAAAGGATTGTCACGACCCCGCCGATCGGGATCGGCAGGTAGGTGACCCCGACGGAGAGCCAGGGAAACTCGTCGATCGTCTGGTGCCAGGTCGTCTCGCAGAGCCCAATCCCCCACACCGTCATGAACAGGCTGACCGCCCCGACCAGCAGTTCGGCGACGATCTCGGCGGCGCGCTGCAGGGACGGGATCAAGAGCCGGCGCAGCACCGTGATGCGCATGTGCAGGTCGGCCCGGTAGCAGGCGGCGGCGCCGAAGAATGTCAGCACGACGCTGAGCAGGATCGCGGCCGGCTCGGGCCACGAGGCGGCGCTTTCCCTGATATAACGCGTATAGACGCCCCAGGGGATGATGGCGGCGATCAGGACCAATGTGGCGCCGGCAATCCCGGCCATCAGCCAATAAAGCGCGTCCATTGCCCGGCGAAAGGCGCAGCGCAGCGCCGACCGCTCAGCGCGCGCCGCCGGCAGCGACGGCGCCATGCCGCCGGCCCAAGTCTGCCTGACCCAGGGCTGCCTCATTTGACGGCTTCGACCTCTTCGATCAGCGCGGCGTATTGCACCCCATACTTATCCCAGACCGGCTTTACCGCCTTCTGCCACGGCGTCTTGTCGGCGACCGGTATTACGACAATGCCGGCCGCCTTCATTTTGGCGTAGGCGTCCTTGACCTTTGCCTGCCACAGCGCGCGCTCGTCGAGCTGCACCTCGTGCGCGAGGCGCCGGATTAGCGCCTGGTCGTCCGGCGAGAGCTTCTCCCAGCTCGGGCGCGAGAAGACGAGGATTTCCGGCACGATCAGGTGCTCGGTCAGCGTGTAGAACTTGGCGACTTCGTAATGGTGGTCGAACACAAAGCTCGGTGCGTTGTTTTCGGCGCCGTCGATGACGCCGGTCTGCAATGCGCTGAATACCTGGTCATAGCCCATCGGCACGCCGTTGCCGCCGAGATCGTTCATCATGGCGACAAAGATCGGATTGCCCATGACGCGGATCTTCATTCCCTGGAGATCGGCGATCGTCCGGATCGGCTTTTTAACGCTGTAGAGGCTGCGCGAGCCGGCGTCCATGAAGCACAGCCCGACGAGATGCGTGTTCGGGTTGTCGGTCACCTCGTCGAGCAGCTTCTGGCCGATCGGCCCGTCGATCACCTTCTCCATATGCGCCGTGTCGCGGAACAGGAACGGCAGATTGAAGACATTGAGGTCGGGGACGACCGGGCCCAGCGCGCCGACGCTGACGCGGGCCAGCTGGAGCGCGCCGATCTGCGCCTGCTCGATTGCCTCCTTCTCGCCGCCGAGCTGCATCGTCGGGTACATCTCGATCGTCAACCGGCCCTGGGTCGCGGCCGCCAGCTTCTTCCCCATATTCTCGACCGCGACGACCGTCGGATAGCCGGGCGGATGCACGTCGGAAGCCTTCAGCACGGTTGGCACATCGGCCCGACCGCGTCGCGGCAGCCCGGCGACCGCCAGCGAAGCAGCCGCCGCATAGACCAGAAAATCCCGCCTTTTCATCTTGTTCCTCCCCTTCCCTCGCCTCGGGCTTGCCCCGGCGCTACCGACGTGATAGGCGAAACTTATATGATGACCATATGAATGTCGAGCCGCGAAACTTGTCCGGCCGAACCCCGTCCAGTCCCCTGCTCCGGCCGGTCTCCCCGCCGCGCAACCTCAGCCGCGAGATCGCCGAGCGGATCGCCGGCGAAATCACCGGCGGAAAATTGCCTCCCGGCACGCGCCTGCCGACCGAGCAGGAAATGGTTGCGGCGATGGGGGTCAGCCGCACGGTGATCCGCGAGGCGGTCGCCGCCTTGCGCGCCGACGGGCTGGTCGTGACCCGCCAGGGCGCTGGCGCCTTCGTTGCGCCCGACGTCGAGCGGCGCCCGTTTCGGCTGGCGCTCGACGGATTGCCCTCGATTGCGGCGGTCCTCGAGGTAATGGAACTGCGCGCCAGCGTCGAGGTCGAGGCGGCCGGTCTCGCGGCCAGCCGTGGTTCGGCCGCGGCCCGACGCCGGGTGGCACAGGCGCTCGCGGCGATCGATCGGGCGCTCGAAGGCGGCGAGAGCGCGATCGACGAGGATTTCGCGTTCCACCGCGCCATCGCCGAGGCGACCGGCAACCCGCAATTCCCGCATTTTCTCGAATATCTCGGCCGCTTCATCATTCCGCGGCAGACGATCCGGGTCGCCGCGCACGGCCCCGAAGGCCAGCGCGCCTATCTCGAAACCTTCCAGCGCGAGCACGCCGTGATCAGCGCGGCGATCGGCCGCCAGGACTCCGCCGCGGCGCGCGAGGCGATGCGCCTGCATCTCGGCAACAGTCAGCAGCGCTACCGACGCCTCGCCGCAGCGGCGCGCGCCGCCGCAAAAGACAACAATGAGGCGGTGAGGCGGTGAGAAGAAATCGCTTTCAACGCAGAAGACGCGAAGGATGCGCCCAGGTCGCCCCAATACCTATGACCTTTGAGCCTTACGGCGCGACCCTGCCCCCTCTGGATTAACAACCCTCACTGTCTCACTGCCTCATTGTGAAATGACCTGAAACGCGCTTTCGCGCTCTCCCCCTTGCCAGCCGGCTAGCGTGGTTTCATGCTGCGGTCGAGAGCAAAGCGGGGGCCGGATGAGCACTCTGCCGCAGGACGGCCTGGTCGCCGTCGTCAAGCGCGACTGCCCGACCTGTGTCCTGGCGGCGCCGGTCCTGGGCGAACTGGCGCAGCGGACCGGGCTCGACGTCTATACGCAGGACGACCCATCCTTCCCCGACAGCGTGCCGCAGCCGATCGACGACACGGCGCTCGACGTTTCCTACCGGCTCGGGATCGAGATCGTGCCGACCCTGATCCGCTTTGCCGCGGGCCGCGAGGTCGGCCGCACCTATGGCTGGGACCGGGTCGAATGGGAGCGGCTCAGCGGCATCTCCGGGCTCGGGCCGGGTCTGCCCGAGATGCGGCCCGGCTGCGGTGCGAAGAACCTCGAGCCGGGCGTCACTGAGCGCCTGAAGATCCGCTTCAACGAGACCGGGCTCAAATCGCGGCGCATCGAGATCGGCGCCGACGAGGATGAACAGGAGGCGATGGATGCGCGCGGCTGGTCCGACGGCCTGCCGCTGGTGCCGCCGACCGAGGAGCGGATCCTGCGGATGCTCGACGGCACGGCGCGCGACCCGCAGGAGGCGCTGGGCCTGGTGCCGCCCGACCTCGCCCCCGCGACTGTCGAAAAGGTCGCGATCAATGCGGTCATGGCCGGGTGCAAGCCGGAATACCTGCCGGTCGTGCTGGCCGCGGTCGAGGCGGTGCTCGACGACCGTTTCGCCATGCACGGGGTATTGGCGACGACGATGTTCGTCGGCCCGGTCGTCATCGTCAACGGTCCGGTCCGCCGCCATATCGGCATGAACGCAAAGGGCAATGTGCTGGGCCAAGGCAATCGCGCCAATGCCTCGATCGGCCGCGCGTTGCAGCTCGTGATCCGCAATATCGGCGGCGGCCGGCCGCGCGAGGCCGACCGCGCGACATTGGGCAACCCCGGCAAATACACCTATTGCTTTGCCGAGGACGAGGAAGGATCGAGCTGGGAGCCGCTGTCGGTCGAACGCGGGTTCGCGCCGGGCCGATCGGCGGTGACGGTGTTCGCCGGTTTTGGCCTGCAAGGCATCGTCGACCAGAAATCGCGCGATCCCGAAAGCCTGTCGCGCAGCTTCGCCGGATCGTTGAAGGCGATCAACAACGTCAAACTGGCGCCGGCCTGCGACGCGCTGATCGTCGTCTGCCCCGAGCACCACCGCACTTTCAGGAATGCCGGCTGGTCGAAGGCGCGGCTCCTCACCGAGCTCTACCGGCTGTGCGAGATTCCCGGCGACGAACTCATCGCCGGCGCCAAGGGGATCGCCGAAGGCGGGCCGCCGTCGCTCGCGGGCCGGATCGTCAACAAGTTCCGCCCGGGCGGTTTGCTGATCGTCCATGCCGGCGGCGACGCCGGGATGTTTTCCGGCATCATCGGCGGCTGGTCGGCCGGCGGCGAGCGCGGCAGCCTGCCGGTGACCCGGGAGATAAAGCCTTAAGGTTGGACCTTAACGGAGGTGGACATGACGATACTTCTCGACCCAACCGCGGAGCGGAACCCGACATTCCGGCCGCGGCTGCCGCGGCCCGAGCGCCTCGACGGGCTGACGATCGGCATCCTCGACATCGCCAAGCCGCGCGGCGACGTGTTCCTGCGCCGTCTCGGCGAACGGCTCGGCGAGCGCGGCATCGCCTTCCGGCACTATGCGAAGCCGACCAATACGCGGGTGGCGCCGCTCGCCTTGCGGCAGCAGATCGCCACCGAAGTCGACCTCGTCATCGAAGGATTGTCCGATTGAGGCTCCTGCATTTCGTGCTGTACGCATGACATGGCAGACCTCGAAGCACGCGGCATTCCAACGGTCGGCGTCGCGACGACCGAGTTCATCGAAGGCGCGGCCGCCGGGGCCAAATCGCTCGGCACCGACCCGGCCCTCGTCTTCGTCCCGCACCCGGTGCAGGACCGCACCGACGACGAGCTGACAAAACTGGCCGACGACCATCTCGACGCCATCCTGGCGCTCTTGGTCAGAGGCGGCTGAGATTCTGCGCGGAGGGGCAGCCCGCGCGATCACCCCCACCCCGGCCCACCCCATCGAGGGGGCGGGTTCTAGGCCGAAAAACCCCGTCAAGTCAATAACTTGAGGCAAACCGCCGCCTTGAAAGCCATCCCGCGATACAACATCTTAGGCGGGAGCGATACAATGAGGCGCACGCGATTGTCCTATCTTCAAAACCGCAACGGGTGGTAGCGGGTCCGCTATCCGATCCCCAAAAATCTGCAAATCTACTTCTCTTTCCAGCCGTGCTATCTGGAGTCACTCGGCACCAAAAGCAAGGCCGATGCCGAGCGGAACGCGAAGCCGATCATCCGCACCTTGGAAGAGCGGATCGAGGCACTGGAAGCCCAAGAGGCCAAGGACCCGCCGGCCCCGGCCCCCAAACCGCGCCGGCCGTCGATCGTCACCAAGCCGGTCTTCCTGCCGGTCATCGACAAGAACGAGTCGGTGCTCCGGCCACCGGCCGCGGTTCCGTTCGCGCCCGTCATCGAGCTATGGGCGAAGGAAGCGACGCCCAGCGGGAAAGAGCTTAGCAAGATGGTCGGCACGTCCAAGGCGCTCATCGATTGGCTCGGCCGCGATGACATGCGGATCGAGCCCGAGCAGATGATCGCCTATAAGGAGTCGATGATCGCGGCCGGCAATCTGGCGCCCGGCACGATCGGCTATCGCTTGAAGTACCCGCGCATCTTGTTCAAATGGGCCGTCAAAAACCGCAAAATCCCGGCGAACCCGATGGAAGGCGTCGAGTACCAAGGCGCCAACGTCGTCGTCAACTCGCGGCAGGCCGGCTTTCCGGATGCCGATGCGGGCAAGATCCTGACGCTGGCGCGGACCGCCGATCCGCTGGTCAAGTGGCTGAACTGGATCATGGCGTTCTCGGGCATGCGCGACTCGGAAATCGGCGAAATGGATGTGCGCGAGATCGTCTGCCTCGGCGGCGTATGGGCGTTCGATCTGAAGGAAGACTTCCGGATGGAAACCAGCCCGGCGCATAGGCTCAAGGCCGGCCCGCGGCTGATCCCGATCCATCCCGCGTTGCTGGCGGAAGGGTTCCTCGATTACGTGCGCTCGCGGCCGGCGTCGGGTCCGCTCTTCGCCGGCTTGACGCCCGATAAGCACGGCCGGCATGGTGGCGCGGTGCCGAAGAAAAATAGCGATTTCATGCGCAACGTCGTCGGCATCAAAGACCCGAAAAAGACCGCCTATTGCTGGCGCCATATGGCCGCGAGCGTGTTCCGCGACGCCGAGGCGGTCAAGGGCGAGACCAAGGATTATCTCTTGGGCCATACCAACCGGACCATCGGCGCCAGCTATGGCCGCCGCAACCTCGGCGGCGCGCTGCGCCGGGCGATCGAACTGTTGCCAAACCCGCTGGCCGACGCATAATCCCCTGAATACACGGGAAAAGAGAAAGGGCCGGGAGAAATCCCGGCTTTTTTTATGGCGATGACGCCGGCCGCGACGACCGCCCCGCCGATCACGTCAACCAGATAGTGATGCGGGAATGCGAGTTGATCAGATCGAAGTGCGGGAATGCCTCGCCGGGGTAGCGGAACGGCGGCCGGGGCGCTAAGGTTCCGCCCGTCCTATTCAGAGGATCGCGGTCCGATGCGCACCTTACCGATAGCGATGATCCTCTGCGTTTTGTTAGCGGGCTGCGGTATCGCGGCAAAAGTTGACGCGCGCAACGCGATGATGCAGTCGGAAGCAACCTATAAGGCGTGCCTCGCGCAAAATCCGGCGAACCTACATGCTTGCGATGCCGCTCGCGCGGCCTTCGATGCCGATATGCGTATGTACCGTGCGACCTCTGCCGGCATTCAGCCCGGCCTGAACAACACCATAAACGTCATTGTACTAAACCGCTCCGCGGTAGTTCAGTGAATTAAATTTAAACGACGTTGTTCCGCTCGGTGGCGTTCCGTCGGAGTTAAACGTTCGTCCGCTTCCTTGCTCTGGTCTGACAGCTCCGCTGCGAGACGATGCGCCGGCGCCATGTGGCGCCGTTCATCTCGCACAGGAGTTTGGTCATGACCCCACTTCGCCTTCGCATGATCGAGGACATGCGGATCCGCAATCTCTCCCAGCGAACTCAGACGACCTATGTCGAACAGGTCGCCCGGTTCGCCCGCCATTTTGGCAAATCGCCGGAGCTTCTCGGGCCCGCTGAGATCCGGGCCTGGCGGCTCCATCTGGCCGAGAACAAGCGTCTGGCGGCCAGTTCGATCGCGGTCACGGTGGCCGCGTTGCGCTTCTTGTATACCGTCACCCTCAGGCAGCCATGGGTCGTCGAGGACGAGATCCCCACGGGCCGGCGCCCCCAGAAACTCCCCAACGTGTTGAGCCCAGAGGAAGTCGCCGCGTTCCTCGACGCGGTGGAGAACCGGCGGTATCGAGTGATCCTGACCGTTTGCTACGCAGCTGGGTTGCGTGTTTCCGAAGCGGTTCGCCTGAAGCCCACCGCGATCGACAGCCGGCGCATGGTGATCCGCGTGGAGGCGGGCAAAGGCCGAAAAGACCGCTACGTAATGCTCTCGCCCCGGCTGTTGGGCATTCTCCGGGATTATTGGGAGACGGCCCATCCGAGAGAATGGCTCTTCCCGGGCGAGCGGCCTGGGGCGCCGATCACGAGGTTCTCGGTCGAGCGCGCCTGTCGGAGGGCACGTGAGCGATCCCGGGTCACGCGGGCGGTCACCCCGCATTCTTTGCGCCATGCGTTCGCGGTCCACTTGCTGGAGGCCGGCGCCGATCTGCGCACCATCCAGTTGCTGCTTGGCCATCGCAGCCTGACCACAACGTCGAAATATCTTCAGATCGCCACCAGCAAGGTCTGCGCCACCGCCAGTCCGCTGGATTCCTTGCCCGCCATGACCCCCTCACGGACCTCGTTCCCGCCTGACCGGCGGGTTCCGTGGTCCGTGAGGGGCTGGAAGTGGCGGATGTGTTCCGCCACTTTGGCCCCGCTTTCCGCGATCGGAACGGCGCGTCGCTGTCCGCTGCGCGGCGGCGTGCCATGATCGCGATCGAAAGTTGCCGCACCGCCGCTCTCGGCGGTCACGTCGAGCGGTGCGGCGATTGCGGCCATCAACAAGTGGCCTACAACTCGTGCAGAAATCGCAACTGTCCGAAATGCCAGGGTCTCGCACGGGCTCAATAGCTGAAGGACCGTCGCGCCGAACTGCTCGACGTGCCCTACTTCCACGTCGTGTTCACGGTGCCCCAGGAGATCGAGGTCATCGCCTTCCAGAACCAGACTATCATCTACGATATCCTGTTCCGGGCGGCGTCGGAGACGTTGCGTAAGATCGCCGCCGATCCAAACCATCTGGGCGCGGAGATCGGCTTCCTGGGTGTGCTGCATACCTGGGGACAAAATTTGTCGCACCACCCGCACATTCACTTTCTTGTTCCTGGCGGCGGGATCGCGCTGGACGGTGAAAGCTGGATAGCCTGCCGGCCGGGGTTCTTCCTGCCGGTCACAGTGCTCTCGCGGCTGTTTCGAGGCTTGTTCCTGCACTATCTGGAAAAGGTCTTCGCCGCCCATGAGCTGCAATTCTTCGCCGCGTACCGCCACCTTCATGAACCGGCCGCGTTCCGGCGGTATCTGGCGCCAGTTTGGAACACCGAGTGGGTGGTCTACGCGAAGCGGCCTTTCGCCGGGCCAGCCCAGGTCCTCGACTATGTCGGACGCTACACCCACCGTGTCGCCATCTCCAACAACCGGCTGCTGTCCATGGACAACGGCAAGGTCCGGTTCCGTTGGAAGGATTACCGCGACGGCAACCGCCAGAAGACGATGACGCTGGATGGTGGCGAGTTCATCCGCCGCTTCCTCATTCATGGTAACCCTTCGCGGAAGGCCGCCTTGCTGTCTCTCAGCTGATCGGGCTGGGTAGGCGCCAGTGCAAGCGGCGGTGCTTGCACTGGTGCAAGAGACGGTGCGATGGCGAGGTTCGAGTTATTCAACGCCCCGGAGCGGCGGCGACGCTGGAGCGAGGAACAGAAGCGGGCGGTGGTTGCGGCGGCATTTACGCCGGGCGCGATTGTTGCCGAGGTGGCGCGCCGGGCGGATGTCCGTGCCGGTCAGATCTACCGCTGGCGCCAGGAACTGCGCAGCGATCGTGCCGGTTTTGCCGCCGTCGTGGTGACGGCGGATGCCGATTGCGGGCCAGGCATTGCGGCACGCAGCGGTGAGGCGATCGAGATCCAGTTCAGCGGGGTCGCCAGCCTGCGCATCCCGCCGTCGACGCCGCCCGGGCTGGCGGCGGCGGTGGTGCAGGCGCTGGTGCGGCGATGATCCCGGTTCCCTCGGGGGTACGGGTGTGGCTCGCCACCGGCCACACCGACATGCGGCGCGGCATGAACGGCCTGGCGCTGCAGGTGCAGGAGCGGCTGCAGCGCGACCCGCACGCCGGCGATCTTTACGTGTTCCGGGGCAAGAGCGGGTACCTGATCAAGGTACTTTGGCATGACGGCGTCGGCATGTCGCTCTACGCCAAGCGGCTGGAGCGGGGCCGCTTCATCTGGCCTCCGCCGGCGGATGGCGTGGTGGCGATCAGCGCGGCGCAACTGGCCTACATGCTCGACGGCATCGATTGGCGCAACCCGGTTCACACCTGGCGACCGCAGGTCGCCGGCTGAGCCGATCTCCGTTACGTGACGAAAGACAACAAGGCTTCGCAATGCTCCAAGGACGCCCGCCGCACGGCCAGCTAGCGCTTACCGGAGCCGAGCGGCAAGCCCGATGGCGGGTCCGTCATGCCAGCACCCAGGTCAGCCGCTGGCGCCGCCCGGCCGACCGGCGCTCGCGCCCGCAGCGCTGGCGTGATGCCGTTGCCGAACTCGTCGCCTTGCAGAACGAGTACACACAATGGTTCGAGGCATTACCGGAACCGTTGCGCAACACGCGACCGCGAGGCCCTGCAAGCGATTGTCGAGTTCGATTTCGGCGAGCTCGCCGACCTCGATCCGCCGCGCGGCTTCGGCAGCAACTGAACGAGTACCACGCGCCCTGGCCCCACCGTCGCAAACCATCGACCATGCCTTCTGCGCCGCACCATTCTCATCTTGATTGTCGCGCCTCAATCGCGCAATAGATCGGGTGCGACATCTTAACTCACCCTATAGTTGATAACGCAAGGACGGCTGCCAGCATGTGATAATCGTTCTCGTGACGACGCCCGAACCCTGCCCGACGACATTGCCGCATTGCGGGCGGCGTTGTCGGCGGCGCGCAGAAGTGCCTGGAGGAAGCGGCCAGGGCGACGCGGATCGAGGCGGAACTCGCGGTTGCCAAGGCCAAGGCCTCCGACGACGAGGCGCTGATCGCCCATCAGCGATTGCAGATCGCCAAGCTGACGCACCAGCTCTATGGCCAGCGCTCGGAACGCAGCATCCGGCTCATCGAGCAGATGGAGCTGGCCTTCGCGGAACTCGAGAGCTCCGCCAGCGAGGATGAGATTGCCGCCGAGCAGGCCGTCGCCAAGACCACAAAGGTAGCGGGCTTTAACCGCAAGCGCCCGGCGCGCCAACCCTTCCCGGCGGACCTGCCGCGCGAGCGGGTGGTCGAGCCGGCGCCGACGGAATGCCCGTGCTGTGGCGGCGCGCGGCTGCGCAAACTCGGCGAAGACATCACCGAGACGCTGGAAGTGATCCCGCGGCAGTGGAAAGTGATCCAGCATGTCCGCGAGAAGTTCAGCTGTCGCGACTGCGAGAAGATCAGCCAGGCGCCGGCGCCGTTTCATGTGCTTCCGCGGGGTTGGGCCGGGCCCAGCCTGTTGGCGATGATCCTGTTCGAGAAGTTCGGGCAGCACCAGCCGCTCAACCGCCAGGCCGAACGCTATACCCGGGAGGGCGTGCCGCTCAGCCTGTCGACCCTGGCCGACCAGGTCGGTGGCTGCTGTGCCGTACTGGCCCCGCTCATCAGCCGAATCGAGGCGCATGTCTTCGCCGCGGAACGTTTGCATGGCGACGACACGACCGTGCCGGTCCTCGCCAAGGGCAAGACCCACACCGGGCGATGTTGGGTATATGTGCGCGACGACCGCCCGTTCGGCGGGCCGGATCCGCCGGCGGCGATGTTCTATTACTCGCGCGATCGGAGCGGTGTACACGCCCAGGCGCATCTCGCCGACTATGCCGAATCCTCCAGGCAGACGCTTTCGCCGGCTACAACAAACTGTACGAAGCCGACCGCCAGCCGGGCCCGCTCATCGAGGCGGCGTGCTGGGTGCATGCCCGCCGGCCGTTCTTCGTCATGGCCGACATCGCCGCCAACGCGCGCCGCAAGGCGCAGGGCAAGACCGCCGTGATCTCGCCGCTGGCGCTGGAGATGGTCCGCCGCATCGACGCGCTGTTCGACATCGAGCGTGCGATCAATGGCCAAAATGCCGAACAGCGCCGGGCCAGCCGACAGGAACTGAGCGCCCCATTGGTCGCCGACCTGGAACAGCTGGATGCGTGAGCAACGGCCCAAGCTGTCACGCGGCAACGATGTCGCCAAGGCAATGGACTACATGCTCAAGCGCTGGCCGGCCTTCACCCGCTTCCTCGAAGACGGCCGCATCTGCATGTCCAACAACGCCGCCGAGCGCGCCCTGCGCGGCATTGCGCTGGGCAGAAAATCATGGCTGTTCGCCGGTTCCGATCGCGGCGGGCAGCGCGCCGCAGTAATGTACAGCCTGATTGTCACCGCCAAGATGAATGACGTCGATCCGCAAGCCTGGCTCGCCAACGTCCTCGCCCGCATCGCCGAACATCCGGCTCGTAAGCTCGACGAACTGCTGCCATGGAACTGGCAGCCCTGCTCGCCACTGCGCCGGCTGGCGGCCTGACCTGTGGCCGCCATCAGCGCCGTCTTCACGATCGCCTACGTCGCCGACCTCCTCGGCGAGGACGAAGACTGCCTGCACGATCTGTCGATCGACATGTTCCCCGAAGATCGGTGCCTCTACGTCTATGGCCTCGGCGAGGACGCCATGACGCCTTCACTCGGGACGGCATCGAATACTTGAACAGGTCATCGCTGACAGACGTGCCGCCGGGAACGCATCGCCCGAGCTCAACTCGACCGAATAGCTCGACCTGCGCCGCTCACCGCATGCTTACCCTTCATGTGCTGCCGGACGGGTTTCACCGCATCCGGTACTATGGCTTCCTCGGCAACTGTCACCGCGCCCGGAAACTCGCACGCTGCCGCCAGCTACTAGGGATGGCGCCGGCCGCACCCACGCCCGAGCCGCCCGCTGATTATCGCGATCGCTTCAAGGCGCTGACCGGACGGTCCCTCAGGGAGTGTCCACACTGCCACGCCGGCATCATGGTTGTGATTACCAGCATCGCGCGGACCAGGATCTGCCAACTGGTTCCGGATACATCATGACCCAACTCTTTCGGTCCGAGCGCGCGAAGCCAAATCGCCTGTCAGACCAGGGTGGGGACGCTTGCGTCCCGCGCCATTCTGAAGCGCCTCAGGAAGGGGGCAAACGTCCGGCTCCTGATGGATCTTGTCTCTCTGAGAGATGCTTGGCACGACGCCAGGCTGAACCCGCCGCTAGCGGCCTCTCAACCGCGCACCGCCGATGGGTTCCGGGCCATTAAACGCCCATAGCCCTGGCGTCGGGGCCGGCGGTTTAGTCCAATACGTTTTTCGCTCATCGGCGCGGAATTCAGCTACGCAATCTTCGCGGAGAGGCTCGTGCGCCGCGCCGCTAAGCGAAAAACGCTCTTCAATCAAGAGCAGGTGCCCTGACGCGCCTCGCCCGCAATGCGAGTTTATCGGATGTAAGTCGACGCGACGGCCGGCAAGATTGCCGCCGCGATGAGCGGGCGCTAAAGTGACCCTAGGCAATGAACCCAAGCACCCCCAGCCGGTTCCATCGTTTCAAACATTGGTTCATTCTGATCGTCAAGTCAGACAATTTGCCGCCTTATTTGATGGCCTTGTTCACATTGATTTTAGCTGTGTTCGCTATTTTCGCTTGGCGAGAGGCACGGAAGAGCACTGCGGCAATTGAAGGTCAATTGGCGATTATGAGGATAGAGGGGGCGCCATTCGTTTGGCAAAAAAACGACCTCTTCTTGTTTCCGACCTACGACGACAAAAATCACCAAGTTAAATGGGACTATCATTACGAGAACTTTGGCAAAGGCGTGGCGTATAATGTGGGAGCGCGCAGCTACATAAAAATTGGTGATGAGCGTTATCAGTTGAGTTATGGAACCATCCCGTCTTCTGAAGGTACTACCTTTCCGTCAGGCAGCGAAGGGTATAAAACTGCTTATTCACGCCGTGGAATAACAAAAGATTATTTCGAGAGAATGCTTAAAATCAATTGGGGGGTTGGCCTAAGGTTCGATATTACCTACTCATCTGATCCGACTGACAAATATATAACGTCTCAGATTGTTTGCTACGGAGTAGTCTCGGGGGGGACTGACGTTCAATTTCATGACGCCAAACATTGCCCAGTACAGTGACTATCTGATCGCGCATGTCAGGGAGGATAGCACAGTGTCGCCCCGTTCACCATCGCGCTGGCGGTCAGCATCAGCTTCGGGGTTGCCGTGCCGAGCCGCGGCGACGACCGATCAGATGCTGTCAATGGAGTCGTAGCGGTGCTCCCTTAGTTTGACAGAGTCACACACAGTATACCTGTAGTTTATTTAGGATTTACATCTTTGCAGGCTGATGCGCGGAAGGGGTCGCGATACGCGGTTGATCGCGGTATCGCGATCGGATCGCCCCGCGTCGTCGTTCGTGTCGCTGGTTGATACGGCGCACCAAGGCATCGCGGCCTTCGGCTTTGCGCGGCAGGATCTCGCTGAGGATCTCAACAATGTCGCGCGACGTCAGCAGATCGATTTCCGCATGATGCGCGGCGCGGCGCTCGGCGATAAACAGCATCGCCAACAGGACCATGGTCACATGGTGGTGCCACGCCCGCCAGCCGAGTACCTGATAGTCGGCCAGACCGCACTCGCTCTTGGCGTCCTCAAAGACCCGCTCGACCCAATAGCGCTGCCCTTGCATCTGGGCCAGGCGCAAAACCGGCGTATCGGCCGGGGCGTTGCTCAGAGTGTATTTGATCGTGCCGGGCGATCCCACCTCGCGGCGCACGATCAGGTGCCAGGACCGCGGGTTGGCTTCCTCGCCGTCCCACACCCAGATCCGCCGACAGGCGATATCCACCCGCAACGGACCCCTGGTACTGTCGCGCAACGTCAAGCGTTGCCAATCTTCGGCGCGAAAGCTTTGTGCCACCTGCTCCGCCGTGTCGGCATGCGACGAGGCCTGCCGTTTCGTCGCCGGCCGCCCCTGTCCTGGCCGTCGGGTCGGCAAGCCAATCTCGGGCCGTTGCGTCCACACCGATTGCGTGCGCGGCACATCGGTAACAAACCCCTCCGCGGCATCATCCAGCGCGCGCAGAAAGGCCGGTTCCTTGCCATAACCGGCATCGACGCCGACCCACTGGAAACGCACCCCGCGAGCCCGCGCTGTCCGCACCAGATCCAGGGCCTGCTCGCTCTTCGACCTCAGTTGCCGCGCGGCCGGCGGAACCCCGGCCCGCGCGCACCGCGCCTCATCCTCGACCCACTGGCGAGGCAGATACAGCCGCATATCGATCGGCACATTCTGTTGCCCATCCGACAAGACGGCGAATACCGCCACCTGACAGTTGTCGACCTTGCCCAGCCGCCCCGACCACTGACGGGCAACCCCAACCGAACGCTCGCCCTTTTTGAGGAAGCTGGTTTCGTCGATGATCAGACAACTTTCCGGCTTGCCGCCGACCAGCCTGTCTGCGTCGCAGGAGAGCTGCGCCAGCACCGCTTCGTGGTCCCACGGCGAGTTGCTGATGAAATGCTGAAAGCGTTGCGGGCACGCCGCCTCGACCACCGCCCCCATCCCTTCAAACGTACACTCGCTGGCCTGCGCCAGACCTTGCAGGTAGCGTTCCGCCACCGCCGAATTGTCGCGGGCCCGAGTGGCAAAGAAACGCCGGTACCGTTCGGCAAAAGCCCCAAAGGCTCCGGCGATCCGCTCCACCAGTGATCCGGAAACTATCCTTCACAAATACAGAGACATGACGACCCGCTGTTTGCATCGCGCCGCCTCACTTCCTTACCTCTTGTCGTCGCCAAGGCCATATCCAAACAGCCGTCTTGTCAACCACAACGCTCCGTGCCGCTCCGCAGTTCGCCCTCGCCCAAACTCCAGCCGGCTCGCGCCCGTCAGAGCGCCGAATCTTCTTCGCACAAGCGGCCCAGCCGAATGTGACTTTTTCAAATTAGCAGGAGCACAAAATTGATCGTCTCGTCTCGTCTCGTCTCGTCACCGATGGTGGCAATTTCTGTGCGTGCTCCTATTTGATATCCATTGTTATTCCGGGAATATATTGGGGCACTCCTTTTCCTGGGTCCCATGGAATGGCGAGCGAATAGGGCTTCCCCATTACATCTTGATAAGAAAGTGTAAAGACCGTCTTATGGTTCATAAACTTATTGTGATCTTCCTCGGGAAAGTAATACAGTAATAAACCGGTTGCCTCCCCTCCCAATACAATCGGAGTATTGGATTTATTGTATAGTGCATCCGTATCATATAACGTTATTGTTCTTCCATCTGGGATCGTAAAATCAATTGTCTTCGGAAGCTTCTCTGGGATTCCCAGGAAATTAAACGTGTCATCGACAGTCGCGGTTAACGAAAAATGGCGGGCGATGCTCGGCATATCGCCTTTGTTGATAAGTTCCACAAACAATAATACGCCAGTTTTTGGTTTGTTATCTTTATCGTATACTGTGCCTATTAGTGTATTGTCCTGCGAGGCGATGATATTCGGCGACGGATTAGGCATCCTAATAGCCGCAGATACAATAAAGACACATACAAATATTATAATAAACGCCCAGAAGGCGCGCCATATGCCTGTGATGGTTTTAGTAATTGGCCCAAGCAGCGCGACAACGCCGGTATAAAGCACTAACGCCACGACCGCTTGCCGGATGAGATCATATCCGATGTTTGGTATTAGCCAGGACAAGAGATCCAGCATCGTCTTGCTCCCTCCAGCACGGTCTTGGCGCGTAATACTGTTCGCTTTCTGCGTTAACAGACGAGCTAGTGCTAGATCATAACGCGATACAGGAGCCAATCAAACATGGGGGCAGCCCGAGGCCACCTGAACTTTTTCATTACAGCCCGAGCTTCTGACGAAACCACATGCCAACAGCCGTCATGATGGCAGTGGGGCCGAAGCGGCGGATACAAAGCGCGCCGAGTTCCCACCAAAGCCACCAAAGCGCATAGGACCGTCCCCATTGTGCGGCATAGGTGTGGAAATCCTCGGCGAGGTCGCCGGCCACGGCTGCGCGGAGTTTTTTAGGCAAAATGAACGGCAGAAGCGTCTCGGCGATGTCCGGCATGATTAGGTGTGACGCATCGTCCAGCTTCTCATCGTCCGCCACAGAGTGGATAAGCAACTTAGAGGGGAAATAATATAACTTCCTTGGCAAGATATGCTCAGCAGACGACGCCTCATGATGATGCGTCACTTCGACAGCGGTGAAAATATGCTTGGTGCTATAATTGGTGCTATAGTGACCAGCCGTGATGTTGCCATTAAAGCTGTAGATACTGGCGCCACCAGCCTTTATGTTGCCGTTGGTGCTACAGCTACTAACGCTATAGCTACCAACCGTTATGTTCCCGTTGGTACTACAGCTACTGATGCTATATCTACCAGACGTTATGTTGCTACTACGTTTCTTTCGCCGATCTGCTCGCTCTTTGCTCACGCGGGGGCTCCTTCGGGAAGACCGGCCCACAGATTTCTTGTCGCAGCCTTCGCCGCATCAAGGGCGCGCACACCGGGTGCCTCGATACGGTAGAACCGTTTCGCCCTGCCGCCGCGTTCGGCAGTCGCACCGCCCGTCCAGGAGGAGACAAACCCTTTCTTATCGAGGCGTTCCAGTGCGGTGTAGACAGCACCGACCGATACGGGCCTGCCCAACCGCTCACTGAGATCCTGACGGATCGGCACACCATAGGCATTCGACCCAAGCCGAAGGATTGTGACCAGCACCGCTTGCTCGAACTCTCCCAAGAAATTGCGTCCCATCCAGCGATCCCTTCGCCATTTGTCCTACGATGAGGTAGAAATCCGACGCATCGGTTTCAAGACCCTTGACGGTTGATCTCGCTGGTGGCGTTCGAGGCGGCGATGGCCTATGTCCGGTCTGTCACCATCCGACTGGCCAGCCAGGATTTCATGAAGCCATTTCACATCACCAATTTCCTAATTACCGCAACGCTAGGCGGAATGGCCGCCGTTCAGGAGGAAATAAATAAGCGCTTCCCAGCACGAGATCCTGTATCTAACGATGTATTCGATGCGGATGTGCACGCCACAAACGATTGGTTTTTTACCGCATTGGAGGAAAGCTGCATTGAATTAGAGCTATTGGCATCACTCGCCACAGTGAAAAAGATAAAAAACGCGCTGGTGAAACCCAATTCTTCCCACACCGTCCTTCGCCCTCTTCAAATAGAATTACAGGAACGGCTAACAGATGAGATGGGGGGAAAGAGTGTTTGGGCTTTAAGCGTCAGGGAGGCCGAACTGTATAGTTTTCCGCGCAAGGGATGGGAAGAAATTGTCGAAAGGTTCCCGGACGCCCTGACTGACGTTGAATGCTTTGCTTGTTCTAGATACGCAGCGGTGGTTTTTCACAGTGTCCAGGTGGTTGAGGTTGGGCTCATTGAACTCGGCAAGTTTATAGGTGTGACTGATCCACTATCCGGCTGGACTGCAACTACAAACCGTATACAACAAATTATCAAAAAAGGACACGATGCCCGGACCCCGTTTGAACGGCAGCATTTTCCTTTTCTTGAGCAGATGTATGGGACGATAGAGGGACTGAAAAACGCGTGGCGCAACAAAATCAGCCATGCTCAGGGTAAACTTACGCTGCTAACCTCCGACTTCAGTCCCGATGTGGCGGAGGAAATACTATTCGCGACGCGCGCCTTTATGCGTCGCCTAGCGACCGATACGCCTTTGGCGGAACCAACTTCTTAAATTGCGCGCTTCAGGGCTGCCGCCAGGGCCACGGCAAGCGTTCTGGCCAAACAGCGGCCCGGTGCCCCGACGCAGCTATGGACGATCAAATAGCGCGCGACACCCTCAAGCTTAAAGGCGGCCTCCCGGCCGCCTTTTTTTGCCTAATCGACGCCAAAGCCCCGTCGCTGCTCCTTGAGTGTCGTGATCAATCGCTCCAGGATCAAGATGATCGGCGTCGCGATATCGGCCGCCGCGACCGTGATCTCGGCCGCGTAGGGGTTGCTTTGGTTGAACCTGCTCGGCAAACCGATTTTTATTTCCGTCGCCGAACGGTAGGCCGCAATCAGTTTCGTGGTCCCCTCTATTTGGGGGCGGGGGCGCGCACTTTCGAGCCCCTCCCCCCTTGATGGGTCTTGATGGGGGAGCAACTGTGAAGATGCGGGGTAGCCCGGTGCTCGGCCGGCCTCAAGGCTGGCGCTTCGCGCCCCCGCCTCCGGCGGCTGCGGCCTTGACCCCGTCCGCTCACCGGGCTGAGTGGCGTCCATGCGGTCGGCGCTTTGCGCCGATCGCATGTGGCGATCTGCGCTGTCGATAGCGGTCGACAGTCGACCCGCGTTGGCCGGTGTCGCCGATGGCATCGTGACCCGCCGGAGCATGGCCCGATCAATCCTGTGCAAAGCCGCGCGGCGGCTCGATGGCAAGCAGTTCGCCGAGGTCGAGATCGATGATCGCCTGCAGAGCTTCGCCAGTGCTGGTGTCGCGCAACGGCTCGGGTAGCGCCTCAAACCAGCGGGTATACAGGTCGTGCAGGGCGACGAGTTCAGCGACGGCATCGTACCAACGCTGATGCCAGCTGCGGCGATCGGCGGGCCGTCGGTAGCGGACCACCGGCTTGCGAGCGTGTCGTGCGCGATAGCGCGCCTGGCGCTCGGCAGCGCTCAGCGGGTGGTCGCCTTGCGGATTGCGTCCTCTTGCCATGGCCAGATTTCCGTTACGTAACGGAGATCGCCGCTGCCGCGGCGGCGGGCGGATTCCAGGTTTGGCCGCGCGCCAGCATGGTGTTGAGGATCACGATCAGTTTGCGCATGCAGGCGACGAGGGCGACTTTGGCCTTTTTGCCCTTGGCCCGCAGTCGTTGATAGTAGTCCCTGAGGACCGGATTGTGCCGGGTCGCGGCGGCCAAGGTTGCCATATAGAGCAGGTCGCGAATTTCCCGGCGTCCGCCTTTGATGTGGCGCTCGCCGCGATGTTCGCCGCTGTCGTCATCATAGGGCGCGACGCCGACCAGGGCGGCGGCCGCCTTGTTACCGATCCGGCCGAGTTCCGGCAGCCAAGCAATGGCGCCGGCGCTGAACTGGGGGCCGAGCCCGGGCACGCTGCGGATGATGGCGTCACGGGCAACGAACTCGGCATTGGCGGCGATCTTGGCCTGGACGGCGGCCTCGAGCCTGGCGAGCTGGACCTTGATCGTCTTGCTGATCGCGGTCTGAGCGCGGGCAACAATGCCGGGCTGCCGGTGCTCGCCGAGCTGGCCGATTTGGATCGACAGCCGGATCAGCATGGCGCGCGCCGTCACCAGGCGATCGAGCACGTCGCGATCGGGGTCGGGCTTAGGTTCAACTGCCGTGGCGAAGGTTTCGCCGAACCAGGCGATCATCTCGGCGTCGATCGGGTCGTTCTTGGCCAGCTTTCCGGCCGATTTGGCGAAAAAGCGGATGCGTTTAGGATCGACGACGCGGACCCCGATCCCGGCCTTGCGCAGGGCCTCGGCCCACGGGCGCTCGTAACCGCCGCTGGCCTCCATCATCGCCAACTCGACCCCGTTCTCACGCAACCAAGCGATCAGCTCGGCTTCGCCCGTCGGCGTGCTCGGTTCGGACAGCCATTGGCGCAACGAACGGATACACGCATCGACCCTCAGCTTGGAAACATCGATGCCGACAATTCTACCCTGCTGTGGCATCCTCCCACTCCCTTCCTTGCTCGTCCGGGCTCGCGGGCCCATGCAACTGTTCGGGTTGAGGAAGAACACCGGCTCTGTCCCACGCTCCCCCACAGGGTTTGCCTTCGGTTTGGGGCGGGCTCAGATCCGGTGACGGGCGGCTGCTGCTCACAGCCGCCCGTCACCGCACTTTGCCAAATTTTTCGGACACAAGGGTTGGGAGGGGGTGCCCCGTGCCGCGGAACAATCGGTGAGCCGAGTGGTTTCAGCTCATCCGAGGGGCGGGTTCGGCGTATTCGACCAACGCGCCCGGCGCCGGGCAATAGTCGAGACACTCGCCGCAGCCGGTGCATTTCGCCGGCTGGATCTCGTAGCGATGGCGCGGCTCGAGGAGCGCCGGGCGGACCGCCGATTCCGGGCAGACCTCGCGGCATAGGCCGCAGGAATTGCAGAACGCGTAGTCGATCCGCAGCTTCGTCGCCATTGGCCCCCCTTCGGCTCTGGCGCCGCTACGTCAGCCCCTTGGCGGAGCGGGCGGCGGACGGCGGATGCCGCCGATCTGGTGCAATAGATAGCCCAATGCCTCTTCGACCGGCTGTTGCGTCTCCGGGGTCGCGCACAGGAAGTCGATCTGGAACTTGCCTTCCATGAAATGCATCAGCTCTTCGTCGCGCTGGCTCAGATGCTCGTGGCGGACCAGCGGATCGTCGACCCGGTCGAGATAGACCATGATGCCGAGGCAGGCATTGGCCTCGGTGTAATAGTTCTGCGCCGCGCGGGCCAGCGGGTGAATGTGCGGGAACATCATCGACAGCCCGAAATAGGCCGGCAATGGCTGCACATTGGCCTCGCCGATGTCCATCAGCTGGCGCTCGTTCTCGACCCAGCCCTTGCCCAACAGCACGTCGGCATGCAGCTTCGAGTGCTTGCATTCGTCCCAGATCTGGCGGGCGCGCATGCGCTGCAGATCGATGTATTTTTCCTGGTCGGCGATATCGACCGACAACAGCTGCGCCGACATCTGCTTGATCGACATGTGCACGCCTTCGGCAGCGTAGCCGCGCAGCGCATGCGTCTTTTTCCAGGCCTCGTCATTGCTGCTGAGTTCTTCGTCGATGGCGGCGAGGGTGCGTTCGAGATTGATCGCCCAGCCTTCGAGGCAGCGCTCGCGCGTCAGCCGCAGGCGGAACTCGGCGCCGGGCGCCCCGGGCATCGTCGGCCAAACCCATTTGTCGCAGAATTCTTCGAGGATCGGATGCATCGGCAACTCCCTGTCTCCTCCGTTTCCCCTTGGCCGGGCTTGTCCCGGCCATCCACGCCTTACGAAGTCCGAGACAAAGACGTGGATGCGCGGATCAAGTCCGCGCAAGGGGACTTCAGCTGATTGCGCGCCCTACGAGATAGCTGCATCGCTAGCTGCGCCAGGCTTCCGGCGGCGGCGGGACCAGCGAACGGCCGGTCTCGGCCTCGATGATCGAGCCGGCCGCCGGGCAATACATCAGGCAGGCGGTGCAGCCGGGGTAAGTGCATTTCGTGATGTCGATCTCGATGCGGTGCAATGGCTCCAGTGCGACATAGACGGCATTGATATCGATCTCGCGGCAGACGATGTAGCACATCCGGCATTCGGTGCAGCGCTCGTGGTCGATCCTCAGACTGGCCATTGGCGTTGCCGTCAATCGGTGACGACGACGCGCGGCAGCGGCGGCGCGGCGTCTCGCGGTCGAGCACGAAATCGCCGAGCTCGTGCAGAAACCGGCCATAGTCGCGGCGCGCGACGGCGCAGGCCCAGCGGCACATATCCGCGTCGACCGGCTTCTCGACGAACTCCTCGACGATGCGGCGGCCCATGTTGATGTGGCTCCGGTTCTCGACCGCCTGGCTCGCGAACACCGCCTGCAGATCCGGGTCGGCGGTCGCCGCGGTCAGCGCCTCCATCCAGGCGAACTCGATCACTTTCGGACCGAGGTTGAGGGCGGCGATGCGGATCGGGTGCGGATAGGTCGCGAGATTGCGCAACGAGAACACGTAATAGGCCAGCGCCGAATTGACCGAAAACCGGCCAAACGGCTGATGGAACGCCTCCTTCTGGGTTTGGATGATGCCGCGCCGCAACAGCGCGTCGAGGTACAGCATCTCGTGTGTCGATTCGTCGACGATCTGCTTCGAGAACAAGTATTTGACCGAGGGCGGGAAGTCGTTGATTTCGAGCCCCTGGCCCCAGCCGCCGTAGACGTAATAGAACATCCGCTCGAGCGTCCACAGCCGGCCGATCAGCCGGGCGGTCGCCGCCTCGCCGAGCGCGCCGCCGCGGACCGCCTCGATCACCGCCGTGAACGGCGTGGCGCCGCTTTCCGCTCGGCTCCTGCCGATCAGCTCCTGCGCCAGCACCTTTCCCGGCAGCGCGGGCATGGCCCGCGCCCTAGAGGCCTACGCCTCGTATACCGCAAAGCACTTGTTTGAATTGAAGATCCAGGACTCGACGAAGGCGGTTTCGGTCGGCCGTCGGCCGAGCCCATTCATCGCGCCCATCAGGCACATCCAGTTCAGGATTTCCTGCTGGCCGCTGTCTTCGACCGCGCTCAGCGGACGCTCGCGCCAGGTCTTGTAGTCGGCCTTCTGCAGCGCGTCGTAAAGTGCCCGATCGGCCGGGACATCCGGATAAAGGAGCCAGTTCTTCGGCGTCAGGAACGCGTGCGACCAGCTCGACGACGCGATCAGCGCGACTCGGTACGGGCTATCGGCGGCAATCCGGGCGCAGGCGGCGCCGAGGTCAAAGCAGCGCCACGGCAGCGGCGAGGGCGGGTCGAGATCGGCCTCGGCCGGCAATTCGCTCAACGACCGCACCCCGGCCTCCTGCGCGATGACGCGGCGGCCATAGCAATTGACCTGGAACGGCAGCACCGGATAGGGGAAGCCCTGCCGGTCGTAATCGAGGAACAACAGCGTGTTTAGAAAGGCGTGGCCGAGCGGGTGATGCAATGGCCGGTAGGCGTAGGATACGTCGAAGCCGCTCTCGATCATCTTGCCGGCGAGATACTTGCCAGCCTCCTGATGGCCCTTGTATTCGAAGATCTTGTCTTGCGGCTCGTTCCAGACGTTGGCGGCGCGATGATATTCCCACGGCTTTGGCGTCATCCGCTCGTAGGCAAGGAGACAGAACGGCGGGATCACGTCCTCGCGGAAGTTTTCGTACTGGTCGTCGCCCCAGATCACGACGAGGTCGGGCTTGAATTCATCAAGCACGCGACGCGCGTTGCGGAAACCGGCGAGCAGCGCCGCGCGATGCCGGGCCGCCGCCGTACGCCCCTCGTCGGCGCCATATTCCTCGCGCATCGGCGCCGGCCAGCCTCTAGGGTCGCGGTATTGTTCCGGCAACGCCGGGTCGTCGAGGACCCGCCGCAAGATCCGCCCCATGCTCTCGTCGGTCCCCGAAAGCGGCGGAAAGTGCGTGACGCCAAGACCCAACACTTCGCCCATGGCACATCCTCCCGATGGCGCAAAACCCTAGCTCTGCGGTACGAGGCCCGCGGGATTTTGTCAAGGCGACAGGCGCTGGCCGTCATCCGTGTTCAGGGAGGGGACCGGGAACAGCGATCGGCCCGGACGCCGCTCGCGCCCGTCAGATGTCGTGCGGGTCGGCGATCGCCACCTCGAGATGTTCGTAGGACTCGCAGACCGTCCCGCAGATCCCCTTGATCGCACGCAGCTGCGCCTTGGCGTCCGCCAGGTCGCCTTTCAGAAGATAAGCCTCGCCGAGATACTCGCGGACCTGCGGGTAATGCGGATCGATCGCCACCGACTTCAGGTAATAGCCGATCCCCTCATCGATCCGGCCGAGCTTGCGCGTCGCGTAGCCGCGGTAATTGAGCGCCACCGCGGTATTCGGGTTTTGCAAAAGATCGAGGACAGACAGCGCCTCCTGGTAGCGATGTGCCTTGGTCAGCGCCTCGGCATAGTCGGTCAGCACCTTGTCGGGCAGCACCCCGTTTTCCGCCTTGATGCATTCCCGCCTGTAGTCGTCCCAGACCTCGCCTTTGCCGCAGGTCGTCGAATGGTCGCCGCCGCCGCCGTCGCCGCCGCCGTCGGCGAGGGCCGGCCCGGCCGCCAGCAGGCTGAGCCCGAGCGCGCCGGCGAGGGCGATCGCGCGGCGGCTGGTGAAGATCGGTGTGCTCATCGGAGCCTCCGTCGATGGTCTAGTCGCAATGACCTTTCACCCGGCATTTATTCCGTCAATCCCGAGTGGAATCCATCGCCGCGGTCGACGCCGTCGTTTCACCCGGCCGATCAAACCCTTCGCCCCTGGCGTTCCGGCGAGGCTGACCAATCGGGCGACACAGGTGTGATAGATCGTCGTTGCCGCGCCGACGCTCGGCCGGGCCGATCCCGCCCCGCCCCGACGCCCGATTTCGCGCTCGAAAAGTGCTACGGCATCGCCGCGGTCAACGCGAACGACTATTCTATGGCGACGCATTCCTGCGCCGGGCAGAGTTCGCGCGCCAGCGATCCCGCTCCGTGGCTTTATGTTCCGGCTGGCACCTGTACAAAGATCGACGGCGGCAGCCTGACGGCGAAGAGCTGAAACTCGCCTCGCGACGGCAAGGCAAAGGAGGATGACATGCAGTTCGACAGAAAATCCGCTGCGCTCGCCGCCGCTGCTTTTGCCGCGGTCGTCGCCGTGCCGGTCCTGGTCGGTGCAGGGCCGGCGCCGGCGCCGCAATTCACAGCCGAGAAATGTTACGGCGTCGCGGCCGCGTCGCAAAACGACTGCCAGACGGCGACGCATTCCTGCGCCGGCGAAGCAAAGCAGGCCCGCGACCCGGCTTCCTGGATCTATGTGCCGGCCGGCACCTGCGCCAAGATCGAGGGCGGCAGCCTGAAGAGTTCGTGAGCGAAAGGCGCGAACGGCCGCGATGATGACCGCGCAGCCGATTGCGGCCGGTCGCGCCGGCATCGGTCTGCGCGCGCCGCACCTGTTGCGGGTCATCGCGGACCGGCCGCCGCTCGGCTTTCTCGAAGTGCACGTCGAGAATTACATGGGCGAGACGCCGGCCCTCGACCGGCTCGTCGAACTGCGGCGCGACTATCCGGTCAGCCTGCATGGCGTGGCGCTTTCGCTCGCCAGTGCCGAGCCGCTCGACCGCGAGCATCTCGCCCGCTTCAAGCAGCTGATCGACCGGCTCGAACCGGTCATCGTCTCCGAACACCTCGCCTGGAGCGCCATCGGCGGCGCCTATCTCAACGACCTGTTGCCGCTGCCCTACACCGAGGCGAGCCTCGATCTCTTCTGCCTTCACGTCGACGAGGCGCAGCAGCGGCTCGGCCGGAACTTGCTGATCGAGAACCCGGCGACCTATTTCCGTTATCGCTGCTCGACGATCCCCGAGGCCGAGTTTCTCGCCGAGGTCGCCCGCCGCACCGGTTGCGGCATCCTCTGCGACGTTAACAACGTTTATGTCAGCGCGCAGAATTTCGGGTTCGACCCGATCGCCTATCTGGCGCGGCTGCCGGCCGCGGCGATCGGCGAGATCCATCTGGCCGGCTTTCACGTCGCGGCAGACGTCGACATCCTGATCGACGATCACGGCTCGCGCGTCGCGGATGCGGTCTGGGCGCTTTACCGGGAGGCGCTGCGAGGCTTTGGTCCGGTGCCGACCCTGATCGAGTGGGACACGAACCTGCCGGCGCTCGAAATCCTGCTCGACGAGGCGCGTCGTGCCGACGAACTCGCCCATGCCCAGCGACATCGCGACATTGCATGAGCTGCAGTTGCGGCTTCGCCGCGCCGTAATCGGCGACGGCGAGAGCGGCGCCGCACTCGCCGATGATATCCTCGGCGACGGGCTCGACCCCGCGGCGAGAGTGCGCATCTACCGACATCATGCAGTATCGACGCTCGGTGACGCGCTGCAGCGGACTTTCGCGGTCGTCTGCCGCCTCGTCGACGAGCGCTTCTTCGCCTTCGCCGCGCATGAATATCTGCGGGCCCAGCCGCCGCGCTCGCGCTGCCTCGCCGAATATGGCGGCGACTTTGCCGACTTTCTCGACGGCTTCGCGCCTTGCCGGAACCTGCCCTACCTGGCGGACGTGGCGCGCTTCGAGTGGGCCATCAACCTTGCTCGCGGCAGCCGGGAGACGCCGCCGCTCGACCGCGAGGCGCTCGCCACGATCCCGCCGAGTGCCGCCGCCGCGATCGTGCTCCGCCTGCAGCGCTCCGCGCATTACCTTCAATCACCTTGGCCGATCGACTTGATTTTCGCAGCCAACCAGGAGGGTGACCCGCCCTCCGTCGATCTCTCAAGCGGCGGCGCCCGCCTCGAGATCCGGCGCGCCGGCGAAGCAATTCTGTGGCGCCGGCTCGATCCCGGGACCTTCGCGTTTCGCGCGGCACTCGCCGCCGGCCGTCCCCTCGCGGCCGCCATGCCGGCGGCGCGGCTGGCCGACCCCGCCTTCGATGCGGCGGCGGGGCTGCGACAGGTGCTGGCCGAGGGGCTCGCGGCGGATTTCGCGATCCCGCCCGCCGCCGGGCGGTTGCCGGCCGGGTGACCGGCGAGGAGCCGCCGATGCCGGCGGGGCGGCCGCGCAAGCTCGGGATGCGCACGGCGGTGACCGGCATCGTCGTGCTGACGGTGGCGCTGACGGCGATCCTGATCCACCTCACCTGGCTTTATGCCGCGCGCAAGAACGTTGCCGATGTCGTCGGACAGCTGAACCGTCAGATCGTCGGATCGGTAGAGACCGAACTGCGCGGGGCCCTCGACGACGCCTGGTCGGTGCAGGAAGCGGTTCGCTCGATCTTCTTCCAGGAGGCGATCAAACCAACCGACGAGGGCAAGCGGGAATTCATTTTTCTCGCATTGCTGCGGTCGCAACCGACGCTCTCGTGGATTACCCTCGGGTTTCCCGACGGCGCTTTCTTTGGCGCGCTCCGAGCGGCGGAAGACGAGTTCGACATGGTCGAAGTCAAACGCAACCCGGATACCGGGAAGAGGCAGCAGCGCGTCGACACCTACACGCCAGTACCGGGCGACGTCATGTTTCGCGGCCGGCAGATTAGCGAGAGCGACTTCTTCGCGACGGCGCAGCCCTGGTACCAGCGCGCCGTGACCGAGAACGGCCCAGGCTGGAGCATGCTGACCCGTCTGCCAGATCGCGACCGGCCGGGGCTGGTCTCGTCGACGCCGCTCGTCGTCAATCGCGATTTCGCCGGTGTCGTCGCCGTCGTCGTCGAGTTCGACCGCCTCTCGCGCTTTCTGGCGGGCCTCAAGGTCGGCAAGACCGGCACCGTCATGCTGCTCGACCGGAGCGGCCGGGTGCTTGCCGCGGCGGCCGAGTCGGCGCGCCGGCGGCAGCGGCAGGGCGCGATGCCGGGGCTCGAAGCGCTGACCGCTGGCCATCCGATGTTGGCCGCGGCGGCGGCGCTGCTGCGCGACGGCGAGGCGAGCCTTGCCGATCTGCACGAGACCCGCCAGTTCGAGACCAGGGGTCCGATCGACGGCACGGACTATTTCGTCACGTTCTCGCCGCTGCATTTCCGCGGCTGGGTCGTCGCGACAGTGATCCCGGCCAGCGACTTTCTCGCCTCGATCGAGCGCAGCGCCATGCGACTGCTGCTGGCGCTCGCCGTGCTGACGGCGATTGCCGCGGCGATCGCGGTCACCGCGGCCAACCGTCTCGTGATCGCGCCGCTCTTACGCATCGCCGGCCAGCTGAAGCACATCGAGGGCTTCCGCCTCGAACAGGTGGTTCGGCTCGCCTCGCCGCTGCGCGAACTCGATGACCTCTCGACGGTCCTCTCACAGATGAGCCGGGGGCTCGCGTCGTTCCAGAAATACATGCCGACCGAGCTGGTCCGCACCCTCGTCGCGCAAGGCGTCGAAGCGCGACCGGGCGGGCATCAAGAGACGCTGACGGTCATGTTCACCGACATCGCCGGTTTCACAGGCATATCCGAAACGCTGCGCGACGCTGTCGTGCCGGTCTTGGCCGGTTACCTCGAGGCGGTCTCGACGGCGGTCGTCGATCATCGCGGCACGATCGACAAATTTGTCGGCGACGGGGTCATGGCGTTCTGGGGGGCACCACTGCCGAACGAGCGGCATGCCGTCGATGCTTGCGCCGCGGCACTCGACGCCCAACGCCTGGTCAAGGCGCAGCGGGCCGAGGCCGAGCGCAGCGGCGGCACGCCGCTCATGATGCGCGTCGGCCTCAACACGGGCCGCATGCTGGTCGGCAACATCGGTTCCTCGGCGCGGCTCAGCTACACCGTCATCGGCGATCCGGTGAACGTCGCCAGCCGCCTCGAGGCCCTGGGCAAGGTCTACCGCGTCGACATCATCATCGGCGAGGAGACGCGCGCCGCCGCCGGCGCGGCAATCGTCGTCCGGCGGCTCGACCGGGTGGCCGTCCATGGTCGCACCGAGGACATCGCGATCTACGAGCTTCTCGGCATGGCCGATATGCCTGGCGACGACCGCGCCGCGTGGATCGAGAGCTATGAGGCCGGCCTTGCCGCCTATGAGGAGCGGAACTGGCCCGAAGCCCTTCGCCTCTTTGCCGCGGCCGGCGCTACCCGGCCCGGCGGCGACCCGCCCTCCGGTATCTTCGGCGAGCGGTGCCGCGCCCGCCTCGCCGATCCGTCCTGCCGCGACGGTCCCCGCGTCGCCTGTTAATTAATTAATTAATTCGCGTTCTCTTGCTGCCCAGCGACTGCGGTGCGGCGCGCATCTCGCCGGAATTCACGGCAAGCCACTCCCGCCTATGGTCCGACGGTATTCACGGATCATCGCGTGGCTGCCCCTCACCCCGTCCTCTCCCCGCAGCGAGCTTCTATGGTCCCAGCATGTTGGCGGCGTTCGCGCCGCGCGCGCCGCCGTTCAAGCTCACATGTTGGGATACACCGGACCTTCACCGCCCTGCGGCGCGACCCAGAGGATGTTCTGGGTCGGGTCCTTGATGTCGCAGGTCTTGCAGTGCACGCAGTTCTGCGCGTTGATCTGCAGGCGCGGGTTGCCGCCATCCGCATCGCGCACGATTTCGTAGACGCCGGCCGGGCAATAGCGCTGCTCGGGTGCATCGTAGAGCGCCAGGTTGACCTTGATCGCCACCTCGGGGTCTTTCAAGATCAGGTGACAGGGCTGGTTCTCTTCGTGGTTGGTGTTGGACAGAAACACTGAGGACAGCCGATCGAAGCTGAGCACCCCATCCGGCTTGGGGTATTCGATCGGCGCGCACTCCGCGGCCTTCTTCAGTTTGGTGTGATCGGCTGTCAGGTGAAGCGTCCACGGGCGCCTTGCCGCGCAACACCGTCTGGTCGATGCCGAACATCAGCGAGCCCCACCACAACCCCTTGCCCATCCAGGGCTTGAAGTTTCGGGCCCGGTACAGCTCCTCGCAGAGCCAGCTGCGCCGGTAGGCCTCGGGATAGGCGCTCAATTCGTCGCCGGCGCGACCGGCGACCAAGGCGTCAAACGCCGCCTCCGCGGCGAGCATCCCCGACTTGATCGCGGCATGCGAGCCCTTGATGCGTGCCGCATTGAGAAAGCCGGCGTCGTCGCCGATCAGCGCGCCGCCCGGGAATATCAGTTTCGGCAGCGCCTGGTAGCCTCCGGCGGTGATCGCCCGCGCCCCGTAAGCGATGCGCTTGCCCCCTTCGAAAAAGCCGCGGACCAGGGGATGGGTCTTGTAGCGCTGGAATTCTTCGAACGGCGACAAATAGGGGTTGCGGTAATTGAGCCCCACGACAAAGCCGACGGCGACCTCGTTGTTCTCCGCGTGATAGAGAAAGGAGCCGCCATAGGTCTCGGCATCGAGAGGCCAGCCGGCGGTGTGCATGACGAGACCCGGCTCATGCTTTTCCGGCGCCACCTCCCACAATTCCTTGATGCCGAGGCCATAGACCTGGGGGTCGCGCCGGTCACGCAAGTTGAATTTTTCTTCGAGCTGCTTGCCCAGCTGCCCTCTGCAGCCCTCGGCAAAGAGGGTGTATTTGGCAAGCAGCTCCGTGCCCGGCTGATAGGCGTCGGTGGGCTGGCCGTCGCGCCCGACCCCCATGTCGCCGGTGGCGACGCCCTTGACTGCGCCCTGCTCGTCGTAGAGCAATTCCGTCCCGGAAAAGCCGGGGTAGATCTCGACCCCCAGCGCTTCGGCCCGACGGCCGAGCCAGCGGCAGACATTGCCGAGGCTCACCACATAATTGCCGTGATTGCGGAAGCAACCGGGCAGCAGCGGATTGGGCACCCGCCGGCCGCCCCGCTCGGAGAGGAACAGGAAGCGGTCCTCGCGAACCGGCACATTGAGCGGCGCCCCTTTCTCTTTCCAGTCCGGATCGAGCTCGGTCAATGCCCGCGGGTCCATCACCGCCCCGGACAGGATGTGGGCGCCGATCTCGGCCCCCTTCTCGATCAGGCAGACGCCGATCTCCCGGCCGTGCTGCGCCGCCAGCTGCTTGAGGCGGATCGCCGCGGCGAGGCCCGCCGGGCCGCCGCCGACAATCAGCACGTCGAACTCCATCGTTTCGCGCTGCATCGTTCAGCGCCTCGCTGGTATTTTGCGGAAAAGGCTCCCCCTGCCGGCCGTCAGAACTGCTCCTCCGGCAGTGTGAAAGCAGTCGAGGCGCCGCTTTTGACCGCAGTCAGCAGGCCGTTTGCCTTGGGCAGGACCTGCTCGGCATAGAACCTTGCCGTTGCGATCTTTGCCCGGCAGAAATCCTCGTCAACGCCCGAGGTTATCTGCCGCCTCGCGGCGAGCGCGGCGCGCGCCATCTGCCAGCCGCCACAGACGTAGCCGGTCAGCATCATATAATTGACCGAAGCCGCGAGCGCTGCGTCAGGATCCTCGCCGATCTTTTGCAGCACCCATTGGCTGGCCTGCTCCAAGGCCTCGATACCCGCCGACAAGTTCTCACGGATTGCCGGAAAGTCGACGTTATCGGAACCGCCGAGCTCTCGCGCCACGGCACGCATCTCGCCGATCAGCGCGGCCATGGCCGCGCCGTTATCGGTGGGCAGCTTGCGCCCGACCAGATCGCCGGCCTGAATGCCGGTCGTCCCTTCATAGATCGGGGCGATCCGCGCGTCGCGCAGGTATTGGGCGGCACCGGTCTCCTCGATGAATCCCATGCCGCCATGGACTTGGATGCCGAGCGAGGCGATTTCCACCCCCAGCTCGGTGCACCAGCCTTTGAGCACCGGGGTTAATAGATCGACCCGCGCCTGATGGCGCTGTCGCTCCGCGGCCTCGGGGTGCCTGTGCGCGAGATCGCCGTCGGCAGTAAGCACATACCCCAAGGCGCGCATGGCCTCGATCTGCGACTTCATCGTCATCAGCATGCGCCGCACATCGGGGTGATGAATGATGGTCACCCGGTCGCCGCTTCGCTCCCCCGCCGGTCGCCCCTGGACCCGCTCCTTGGCGAAATCCCGCGCCGCCTGGTAAGCGCGCTCGGCGATCCCGAGGCCCTGCAGCCCGACCTTCTGCCGGGCCTCGTTCATCATCGTGAACATGTGCGCCAATCCCTGGTTCTCCCGGCCCACCAGGTAGCCGACGGCACCGTCCTTCTCGCCAAAGCTCATCACGCAAGTGGGACTGGCGTGGATGCCCAGCTTGTGTTCGATCGACACGCACTCGACGTCATTGCGTCCCGCCAGCGAGCCGTCCGCGCCGACCAGAAATTTGGGCACCAGAAACAGCGTGATGCCCCGCGTGCCTTCCGGCGCATCGGGTAGGCGGGCGAGCACCAGGTGCACGACGTTCTCGGTCATGTCGTGGTCGCCCCAGGTAATAAAGATCTTCTGGCCGGAGATCCGGTAGTGGTCGCCCTCGGGCAGGGCCCTCGTTCGGACCGCCGACAGGTCGGAACCGGCCTGCGGTTCGGTCAGGTTCATGGTGCCCGACCACTCGCCGCTGACGAGCATCGGCAGATAGCGATTCTTCAGCTCGTCGGAGGCGTGCGCCTTGATCGCCTCGATCGCACCGGCGGTGAGCAGCGGGCAAAGGGCGAAAGACATGTTGGCCGAGTTCCACATTTCCACGGCCGCCGCGGCGACCAGCCCTGGCACGCCCTGTCCGCCATATTCCGGATCGCAGCCGAGCCCGTTCCAGCCGTTGTCGACGAACCGTCGATACGCGGCGCCGAAGCCGCCGGCCGCGATCACCCCGTCCTTGCTCAACGACGCGCCCTGCTCGTCGCCGGGCTGGTTGAGCGGCGCGAGCACCTCGCTGGCGAGCTTCGCCGCCTCCTCGAGCACCGCCTCCGCCAGCTCCGCCGTCACTTCCTCGTAACCGGGCAGGGCGGCAAGCCGTTGCAGGCCCGCCAATTCGTTGATCACGAACTGCATGTCGCGCAGCGGCGGACGATACGTCGTCATGGTCTCGCTCCTCCGGGGTTCCGCTTTCTCCTGCGATCTTCCCGCAGTAACGCCGCCGCTACTCCGGGTATCTCAGGCGCAACAACTTCTTGTCGAGCTTGCCTACCATCGACGTTCCTCTCTTCACTCCAAAAAGGGAACAGCCCATGAGGCGCATATCCATCTCGAAGGGAAAGAGCGGGAGCTCGTCCTCCGCCGGACGCACCGCTGCATGCCGCCCTCGTTGCTGAGCAGCCAATTGAAGACGCTCGAAGAACCCGGCGGCGACGAGCATCCGATCGTCGTCACTGTACACGACACGGTCGCCGAGACCGTCATCACGCTGTTGCGGCTACTGGCGCGAAGGGATCGTTGAGCGGGAACGGATCCCGCCGATGTCACACGTGCGTTCCAATAGAGCTAGATTCTCTGGCTCAAGGGCCGACCTATATTGGTTGGTGCACCGCGAAATGGCCCACGGCCGGCGTGCTGCGCTGCCCGTAAACGCCGGAGACATGCTCGCCGTCGGCCGACGGATGGCAAGCGAGGCCATTCGTCGGCGAGCCGCGAGACAGATTCCGCTAATTCGTTGATTTCGGTGGAGCGGGTGAAGGGAATCGAACCCTCGTCGTAAGCTTGGGAAGCTTCTGCTCTGCCATTGAGCTACACCCGCTTCGCCGCCAATGATAAGCGCTCGGCGGCGGCCTTCAAGCGCCTTTCGCGTTCAAGCGCTCCGTGCCGGCGGCTCGCACGGGACCGTGCCCATATTTGCCGGCAGGCAGACTTCGAGGATCTCGAGATCGTCCGAAGTGCGCAGCTCGTTATGCTTCATCCCGCCCGGGATGAAGCACGAATCGCCGGCTTCGAGCCGGCAGTTCGTGCCGTCCTCGAATTCGAGTTCGACAAAGCCTTTGAGCGCATAGACGAACTGGCCTTCGCAGACGTGGTAATGCCAGCCGGTCGGCTGCGTCATGCCGGTGACCGCCGACATCACCTGCGCCCGCATCCAGCCGTCGCTCGCCTTCGTCACGCCGAGGTCGCGGTATTTGAAGAAGCTGCGCCGGCCCTCGACATAATCCGGATGCTTGGCACTCGTCACCGCCGGCTTCATGCCGGGCTTCGGCGCCGCCGCCGGCCTCTCCAATGTCGCTGTCGCGCTCGCCATAATCTCCTCCCACAGGGTCAAATCTCGGTCATCATAGCAGCGCTTTCGGCTCCGATGCTATCCTGCCGCTCTCGCTCAGACTCGCTCGAAAGGAGGGATGGCATGGCCAACATACCGGGTGCGGTGACCGACCCGAGCCGTGTGCGCGGCGAAAACACCGAACTGAAGAGCGGCGGCGACACGATCACCGGCTATCTCGCGCGGCCGACGGCCGCCGGGCGGCACCCCGGCATCGTCGTGATCCACGAAGCCTTCGGCCTCGTCGAGCACATCCGCGACCTCGCCCGCCGTTTCGCGAATATCGGCTATGACGCTCTGGCGCCGGACCTTTACGCCCGCAAGGGCGCGCCGTCCGATCCGAACAACATCGACACGGTGATGCCAGTCATGTTCGCCAAACCGGACGCCGAGGCGGTGCAGGACCTCGAAGCGGCGGCCGCCCGTCTGCGCGCCTTGCCCGGCGCCACCGGGAAGGTGGGTGCGATCGGCTTCTGCTCGGGCGGGCGCCAGACCCTGCTCTTCGCCTGCAGCAGCGACAAGGTCGATGCCGCGATCGATTGCTGGGGCGGGTTCATCCACCGCGCCACCCCGGACGCCGAGACGACGCCGTCGCGCCCGACGTCGATCCTCGATCTCGTCGGCAAGCTCGGCTGCCCGCTGTTCGGCGTCTTCGGCGAGGAGGACCAGAACCCGACCGTGGCGCTTTCGGAAGAACTCAAAAAGCGCGCCGCGGCCGCCGGCAAGGATGTGACAATCAAAGTCTACAAGAACGCCGGCCACGCCTTCCTCGCCGATTACCGGCCGAGCTATCGCGAAGGCCCGGCGACCGAGCTGTGGACCGACGCCGTCGCCTTCTTCGACAAGCACCTGAAAGGGTAGATCTCACGCGGGTTACGCGTAGGGCGGAAAACCCCGGCGAAAGCGGGGGCATTCCGCCATCTTGGGCACCGGTCGGCGGAATTAATGCGCGCTTCGCGCTTTTCCACCCTACGTCGTTCGCGGGGATCAGGACGCGCCGCGGCGGACGAGCCGGCCCGGCCTGGCGCCGGTCGGCTCGCCGCGTTCGAAGGTCGGAACGCCGGCGACCAGGGTCGCGGCGTAGCCGTCGGCGCGCTGCACGAGGCGTTTGCCGCCGGCCGGCAGGTCGTGAACGACTTCCGGCGCATGGAGGCGCAGCCCGGCGAAATCGATGAGGTTGACGTCGGCGCGCAGACCCGGCTGCAGCCGGCCGCGATCGGCAAAGCCGAAGAAGTCGGCGGTCTCGCTCGACAGGCGCTTGACGACGAATTCGAGCGGCAGGCCCGGGCCGCGCTCTCGGTCGCGCGCCCAATGGGTCAGCATATAGGTCGGCATGCTGGCATCGACGATCTGCGCGACATGCGCGCCGCCATCGCCGAGGCCCAACAGGGTCGCCGGGTCGGTCAGCATCTCGCGGATCGGCTCGTGGTCGTCCTGCGCGTAGCCGGTCACCGGAAAGAACAGGAAATCTCCTGCATTCCCGGTCAGGTAGTCGTACGCAACCTCGTCCGGCGAACGGTTGCCGCGCGCCGCGATCGCCGCGACGCTCGTCTCGGCGCGCGGTTCGTAATCGGGCGGCTCGCCCATCACATACATGCGGTCCCAGCGCGCGGCGACCAGCTGGATCAGCGGCCCGAGCCGGTTCAGCAGGGCTGCCGACGGGCGGTCGTCGAGGATCGCCTGACGTACCGCAGGATCGCGCAGCCGGGCGAGGCGCTCGGCGAGCGGCAGGCTCTCGAACTGCTTGTAGCGCTCGCGGATCGAGAACGGGTTCAACGAGGTGGCGATACCGAGGATGACGCCGACCGGTCGGCCGGCGATTTGCGCCGTGACCGCGGCGCCGGCGGCGCGCGCCCGGCGCACGCCCTGCATGATCCGCCGCCAGCGATGCGGATCGGTCGGCCGGTCGGTCAAGAGGAACCAGACCGGCCGACCGATCTCCTTGCCGAGCCGGGTGATCCAGGCGAATTCGGCGGCCTCGTCCTCGAAATCGCTGTTCATGCCAAAGGCGCCGCCGGCGGCGCCGATCGCCTTGCCGATCCCGGTCAGCTCGTCGATCTCGGCAAAGCGGCCCGGCACCATCTCGCCGGCAGTCGTCTTGTGCGCGTTGGTGCGCGAAGTCGTGAAGCCGAAGGCGCCGGCGCGCAGCGCCTCTTCGGTCAGCCGCCGCATCAGGGCGATGTCGTCGGCGGTTGCCGTCTCGCGGCGGATCGCGCGGTCGCCCATCGCGAAGACGCGCAACGGGTGGTGCGGCACCTGCGCCGCGACGTCGATCGTCCGCGGCATCCGCTCGAGCGCGTCGAGAAAATCGGGAAAGCTCTGCCAATCCCATTTGAGGCCCTCGGCCAATACCGGGCCCGGGATGTCTTCGACGCCTTCCATCAGGTCGATCAGCGCGTCGCGGTGCGACGGCCGCACCGGCGCGAAGCCGACGCCGCAATTGCCGAAGAGGATCGTCGTGACGCCGTGCCAGGACGACGGCGCCAGCACCGGATCCCAGGTCGCCTGGCCGTCGTAATGGGTGTGGACATCGACCCAGCCCGGTGTGACGAGCAGGCCGTCGGCGTCGATCACCCGCCGCGCCGGGCCGGCCTTGCCGCCGACCGCGGCAATCCGCCCGCCATCGACCGCGACGTCGCCGGTGAACGCCGACGCGCCGGTGCCGTCGACGATAGCTGCCGCCGCGAATGACGATGTCGTGCATGCCCGGGCCCTCTCGCTTTCCGCGAGATGCAGCATGCGACCCAGAGGGAGCGCTACGTCATGTCGAGCAAGCAAGGCTGGTTTGCGGCATCACCGTTCGCCCGTTGGACGGGCCGCTCCTCCGCGCGTCGAAGTGGTCAAGGAACGACGAGGATCGCCCGCCTCCCGGGCGGAGCGCCGCGGAGGCGAGTGACGGTCATTGGGCGATAAAGCCGCCGTCGATCACCAGTTCCGCGCCGGTGACGAAAGAAGCTTCGTCGGAGGCGAGGAACAAGACGCCGTAAGCGACCTCGATCGGCTTGCCGATCCGGCGCAGCGGGGTCAGCGCGATCTTGTCGTCGCGTTCGCCGGCGTTGGTCGCATTCAGCATCGGCGGCATGTAGCCGGGATGCACGGTATTGACGCGGACACTTGACGGGCCGTAGCGCACGGCCGCGGCCTTCGAATAGATCCGCACCGCGCCTTTCGACGCATGATAGGCGGGGTGGCCGCTGGCGCTGCCGACGAACCCCATGATCGAACTGATGTTGACGATCGAGCCGCCGCCGGTCTTCGCCATCTGCTCGGCCGCGAGCCTGGTGCCGAGGAAGACGCTCGTTTGGTTGACCGCGATGATGCGGTGCCAGCCTTCGAGGCCGTCGGGTTCGCCGACCGAACTGCCGGAAATGCCGGCGTTGTTGACGAGGATGTCGAGCCGGCCGTAAGTCGCCACCGCCTTGGCGATCAGGGCACGCCACTCCGCCTCGCTGGTGACGTCGATTTTGGCGGCCGTGGCCTCGCCGGCGCCGGCGCGGATCTCGGCCGCGACCCGTTCGGCGTCGCCGCCCAGGATGTCGGAGACAACGACCTTGGCGCCCTCGCGGGCGAACAAGCGCGCCTCGGCCTCGCCCATGCCATGTGCGCCGCCGGTGACGATCGCCACTTTGTTTTGCAATCGCATTGTCGTCCCTCCCCTCTTCTGCCTCGGTTGCCGAGCTGATCGCGACCCGGCCGCGTCAGCCGGACAGCGCCTGGGCGAGATACGGCAGGCTCTCGTCCATTCGGTAATCGACCCCGGAATGGTTGTCGGGGAACTCTTCGTAGCGATGCGCGATGCCCAACTCGCCGAGCCGCCGCGCGAACCGGCGGGCGCCGTAGAGCAGATTGAACTGGTCGTTCTTGCCACAGTCGATATACAGCGCCTTCAGCTGGCGCAGATTGTCCGCCCGGGTTTCGAGCGCCACGACCGGGTCCTGCCGCCGCCAATTCGCCCAGCGTTCCTCGATGACTTCGCAGGTGTCGAAGGTGACCGGCAGCCGGATGCCGAGGAACTGCGTCGGGTCGGGATCGTAGCTGGCCGCCATCGCGAGCGCGTTGATCACCTTGCCGGAACCCTCCGAATGCTTATTCGCCGCCTCGAGCTGCTGCCACCAGCGTTCGATCGAATTCTCGACGCCGGCGAGCGTGCGCAGCACCGCCGGCATATCCGGCAGATAGCACAATTCAAAGCCCATATCGCCGGAGTGACAGGCCGCGGCCGCCCAGATGTCGGCGTGGCGCAGCGCGTGGGTGATCGCCCCATAGCCGCCCGAACTCTTGCCGAAGACGCCGCGGCGCCCGGCGCCGCCGCAATGGAACCGCTCTTCGACAGCCGCCAGCATCTCGTGCAGCAGGAACTCCTCCCAGGCGCCCATCGCCGTCGAGTTGATGTATTGGTTGCCGCCGAGCCGGGTGAAGCAATCGGGAAAGGCGACGACGACCGGCGGCATCCGCTGTTCGCCGATCAGCCGGTCGAGCCGTTCCGGCAGGTTCTCGCGGAAGCCGGACCAGTTCGTGTGGGAAAGACCGCTGCCGGTGAAGCCGACGAGATCGACGAGCAGCGGCAATCCCCGCCCGTCATGCCCAGCCGGGACATAGACGTCGACGATGCGCACCGACGGATCACCCAGCAGGTTGTTTCTGAGGGCACGGCTCTCGACGGCAATCCGGCTGACGGTGCCGATCGACCCAAAGAACCTCCGCATGTGTCGTCCTCCTCTGGTTTCGCGGCAGACATTTGGCGGCGCCTCGATGGCGGTAGATAGGTTTCTTTTCGGATTTTTGCGATTGATCGGCAGGACCGCGGTTCGGGCTTGACGGAAAGCAACGTCTTGTTCGTCTCCGTCAAATAATTGTGGAGGCGATAAGTATGTGTATATGTCTCCACGCCCAACAATCAGCCCGGTGGGAGGTTACGCATGCAGTTATACCTCGCCGCTGAAAATCACTTCATAATCACTTCAACCATTTTTGATAACACGGGTTTCCGGCTTTCAAAAGAAATCGCTCGCCCCGCACCCTTGCCGGCCGTACATTTTCGGCGGCAGCAGTGAAGGCCGCAGCCAGATAGTCGACACGCGGCAGACCGACAGTTCCGCAGGCATGCAGAATGCCATACCCTGCGGCGAAACCAGATCGGCTTTTCGTTGGCGGATGCAAGTTCAAGCGGCGACGCACCCTGCGAGGGTACGCGGGAGGAGCAGAAAACGATGATAATCGAAAGGCTGAAACCAGGTGTCATCACCGTTGGTGACGGACGCGGCTTCGTCGTCGAGGCGGCGGGCGAGCGCCTCGTCATCACGGCCGCGCACTGCCTACCATCTCTCCCGCCGGCCCTTGCCTCTTTCGGGCTCGAGGCGCGCACCTACGGGCCGCTCCTCGCCCGCCGTGGGGAGGAGCCCCGCGCCTGGGCGGTGTGTCGCTTTGCCGATCCGATCGCCGACATCGCGGTGCTCGGATCGCCCGACAATCATCGCGCCGATTATTATAAAGAGCTGGTGGGGACGGCGACGGCGCTGCCGTTCGGCGACACGGTCCGGCACCCGGTGAATTTCTGGGCGCCGGCCCGGCTGCTCTCGCTCGACGGCCGGTGGTTCTCGTGCACGATCCGCCACTACGGCGGGCCGCTATGGATCACCCACGCCGCCGAGCGCGTCCACGGCGGGATGTCGGGCTCGCCGATCGTCGCGGAGGCCGGGACGGCGATCGGGGTCGTGTGCACGACCACCTCGCCCAGGGAGGGCGGTCCTAACGCGCGCCTCTCCGACAACCTGCCGGGGTGGCTGCTCCGCGACACCCTCTAGCCCGGGGCTAGGCGACCGAACCGTCGCTGATTTCGCGACGGCTTTTCGCCCGCTCTTGCCCGATGGGGGAATATAGCGATCTCGAAATCGAGCGACAATTTTACCACCTCGGCGGTTGGGCATGATCAGGGGCAACGAGGCGGTCGGCGAACTCGGATGGGGACAGCTGAGGCCACCCCGGCGGGCTGCCGCACGGGTCTCCGAGACGGGCAACGGAATTTACCACATCGATGGCCCGTTTCGGGCAGTGACGGCTCCTCTAGGGCTGCGGCGATCCCCCCGCTCACCTTGCCGCACCCTCCCCGGATCGGTGCCGAGAACGGTCATTTCCCAATCATGGACCCCCGACAATTTGATCCGGTGCCTACACAGGCTTAGCATCAAGCGGCCGTGCGATGTCGTGGTGTCCGCCCATGTGTCGCCAAGGGATTTGAAACCGGCGCTCTTGACGGTAATCGCCGCGAGCGCGCTCAACAGGTCGCGGGTGGATCGTGCCAGCCGGTCGAGCCGCATCACCGTCAGAACGTCGCCGGCATCGAGCATGCCGAGCAGTCGGCGAAGCTGCGCGCGGTCGGTCTTTGCGCCGCTCGCCACCTCGCGAAACACCTTTTTGCATCCAGCCTTGGTGAGTTGGCCCACCTGAGCGTCAACGCTCTGGCCGTCGGTGGATACCCTCGCGTAGCCGTATTTCATGCCCGTAGTTACGGCGGTAATTTATGCAAAGGAAAAGCCGTTTCGGATCAAGGCACTAATTTTCTTGCATAATTCTTGGAATGACGTCCTCGCGCCCGCTTTCCGGACATTCCCTCGGACCCGACCGCCGGGGCGGCGAAATAAGTCTCGACCGCTGTTGCGTTAGGGCCAGGCGCACCTGCAAAGTGTAGATTTCATTATATCAAGTTATGTAGACGTAGAAAGCGACCGTCCGAAATTTTAACCTTGACATACAGTAATATGTCTATCGCCATTAGCGACCGAAGAAGCCCAAATTGGGGGGAAGACGATGAGGATCGGCCACGGGTGCAGGGGGTTTCTCGCTCGGAGTTTCGTGCTTGGCGTGGGTGCGCTGATGGCCGCGACCCTCACGCCGTGCAGCGGCTCGGCCGCCGCTCAGCAGAAGGTGCTCTACTCCTTCTGCGCCACAGGGGTAGGATTGTACTGCCCCGATGGCGAAGAGCCCTTCGCCGCCCTGCTCCCAGACAACAATGGGAACTTCTACAGCACGACCTATGAGGGCGGCGCGGGTGGCGCCGGCACGGTATTCGAGCTGACGATGAACAAGGCTAAGACGGCGTGGACGAATAAGGTGTTGTACCACTTTTGCGCGCAAGGCGGGGCAAACTGCACCGACGGCGCATACCCTTATGCCGAGCTGCTCCGGGACGCGTCGGGGAACCTCTACGGCACGACCTCCGAGGGCGGCGCCGCACGCGAGGGCACGGTATTCGAGCTGACGCCGCCGGCAGCAGGCAAGACCCGGTGGACAGAGAAGGTGCTGTACAGCTTTTGCCAGCAGGCCGACTGCACCGACGGCGAATACCCTGAAGCCGGGCTGATCGAGGACGCGTCGGGGAACCTCTACGGCACGACCTATGATGGCGGCGTGGGAGACCGGGGCGTGGTGTTCGAGCTGACACCGCCGGCAACAGGCAAGACTGCGTGGACAGAGACCGTGCTGTATAGCTTTTGCACTCAGAGTGACTGCAGCGACGGCGAAGACCCCGAAGCCCGCGTCATCCGGGACCCGTTGTCGGGGAATCTCTATGGCACGACCGTTTATGGCGGCGCCGACGACGAGGGTGTGGTTTTCGAGCTGGCGCCGCCGACAACCGGCCAGACCGCGTGGACAGAGACCGTGCTGTATAGCTTTTGCCAGCAGACCGACTGCACCGACGGCGAAGCCCCTGAAGCCCGCCTGCTCCGGGACGCATCGGGAAACCTCTACGGTACGACGGACGAGGGCGGCAAGTACAGCGGCGGCACGGTGTACGAGCTGACGCCGCCGGCAACAGGCAAGACCGCGTGGACAGAGACCGTACTGCACAGCTTTTGCGCGCGAGGAGGTAAGGATTGCACCGATGGCGGCTACCCTTATGCCGGCCTGACCCGGGACGCGTCGGGCAACCTTTACGGCACGGCGGAATACGGCGGCAGGTACGGCGGCGGCACAGTGTTCGAGCTGACACCCAAAGACGACACTGCGTGGACAGAAGAAGTGCTGTACAACTTTTGCGCTCAGGGGGGCAGCGACTGCACCGACGGCGAAGCCCCTGAAGCCGCCGTAACCCGGGATGCGTCGGGGAACCTCTACAGCACGACCGAAAGGGGCGGCAAGTACGGCGAGGGCGCAGTATTTGAGCTGGTAAAGGCGCCGCAGGCGATCGCGTCCAGCGAGACCGTCGGAGGCCGGTGACTCGGCGGTCTCATCGCGCGGAGCAATAAACGCCGCCGGCAAGAAAGGTGCTATCGTTACAAGCGAACGGGAGAAACACGTCTGCGGTGTCGGGGCGGTCGGTTGGTGCCCCCTGTCGGTGACGCTCCGGCACCAAGGAGTTTGTGCAGCGCCCGAGTCGACATACCTATGCGCTGTCTGTTCATTTGCAGTCATGCATTATTGACCGTAGGGAGCCTAATATCGTTTCAGATATAACAGCTCGTGGTGGAGGATAATGAGCCATGGAACATGTCGAAGATTTCTCAACACTCCCACTCGCCGATGACGGCACGGTAAAGGACGTGTTCGCCGAATTTTGCACCGGGCTTAATTTTGTACACGGCAACGTGCATATGACTTTTGCCTCGGTTACGGTGGATCATAGCTCGCACCGTGCTGCATCGAAGCGGGTCGTCTCGGCGCGGATCGCGATGCCGATAATCGGCGCGATGGAGCTGAGGGACTTACTGACCCAGCTCGTCGAAGCACTGACGGCCGAAGGCGTGATCACTCATGAACCGCCGCCGCCGACCATGCTGACGCCACCGGGACGACCGCATTGAGGCGGCCGCAGCGCCCTCAAACCAGGCTGCTGCGCGTCAGCCGCTTTTTCTTCATGGTGGTTTCGCCGTCCGCCGAGGCCGGCTCGGCGAGAGCCGCCGACAGTGCTTCGAGGTGAGACGCAGCGGCCTTTTGCGTTGCGCTCTCGACCGCCCGGCAATGCTGCACGACGGCACGGCCGAATTCCGTCAACGACGCGCCGCCGCCGTGCTTGCCGCCGGGCCGCGCCGCAACGAGCGGAGCACGAAAGCTCCGCTGCAGGCTGTCGACGAGGAGCCAGGCCCGGCGATACGACAGCGCCATTTGCCGGCCGGCTTCGGAGATCGAGCCGTACATTTCGATCAATTCCAGCAGTTTGATCTTGCCGGGGCCGACCGCGCGCGCCGCATCGAAGTCGATCCGCAGCCTCACTCTCGGCCTGGGTCGGCGTCTGGCGCCGCCTGCGGTAGTGGCCGGTGCGATCGCCGCGCTCTTTTTTGCCGTTCTCACTTTGGGGCCGCCGCCGACGGGTGGAACAGTTGCTCGCCGCGCACCTTATAGGCGGCGATCGCCGCCTGTCCCTCGGTCGACACAAGCCATCCGGCAAAGCGCTTGGCCAATGGCTGCTTCGGCACGGGATGCTTCGCCGGATTGAGCAGGATCACGTCATAACGATTGATGAGGCGCGGGTCGCCCTCGACCAGCACCGCGAGATCGCCCTTGTTGCCAAAGCTCAGCCAGGTGCCGCGATGGCTGATCGTATAGGCGTTCATCGCTTGTGCGGCATTCAAGGCCGCGCCCATGCCGCCGCCGATGTCGCGATACCATGATCCGCCGCCGGCTTTGGCGGAATCGATTTCCGCTACACGCCATAGACGGTGTTCGAGCGCGTCGGTGCCGCTCTTGTCGCCGCGCGAGACAAATGACGTTTGTGCACCGGCGATCGCCTTCAACGCCGCGACCGCATCGCGGGTGCCGGCGATATGGGCCGGGTCGGAGCGCGGCCCCACCACGATGAAATCATTCCAGGCGATCTGCCGCCGGTCGATGCCGTCACCGGCCGCGATGAATTTCCGCTCGGCCTCGGGGTCGTGGACGAGAACGAGGTCGGCGTCGCTGCGGGCGGCTGTCTGAAGCGCCTGGCCGGTTCCCTGCGCCAAGACATGCACACTTATGCCGGTCTCCCTGGTAAAGGCCGGCAGGATGTGCGCGAGCAGGCCGGAATTCTCGACCGAGGTGGTGGATGCGAGAATGATCGATTGAGGAGCGGGCTGCTCGGCTGCGCCGGCCGCGCCGGCCAGCAGCGCGACGAGCAACAGCGGGAAAAATTGCCGGAGTTTCATCACCTCTCCCAAAGCACAAAAGCGCTGGCGCTGACGGCGATGTTAATCCCGATCAGGACGAGGCCAAGCCCGAGCGCCAGCCCGAAATCGCCCTCGCTGGTTTTGAGCACGATCGCCGTCGTCATAATCCGGGTGTAGCCGGCAATGTTGCCGCCGACGATCAGCACCGCCCCGACCTCGGAAATCGTGCGCCCGAAGCCGGCGAGGACGGCGGTCAGGGCAGAGCGCCGCGCGATCGCCAGCAGCACCCGGATCGAGCGCAGCCGGGACGCTCCCTCAACCCGCAACGCGCCGCCGTATTCTCCCCAAGGCTCCTCGATCGCTCGATGCGTCAAGGCGGTGATGATCGGCGTCGCGAGCGCTGCCTGCGCAATGACCATGGCACCGGGCGTAAAGAGAAGCCCAAGCGCGCCGAGCGGCCCCGAGCGCGACAACAGCAGGTAAAGCGCGAGGCCGACGACAACCGGGGGCAAGCCGAGGAACGCATTCGCGAGCAAGATCAGCAGCCGTCGGCCGGGGAACCGGCAGATAGCCAAGGCCGCGCCGCTCGGCAGTCCGACAATTGCGGCAACGGCCGTGGCGGAAAGGCTGACCGTCAGGGAAAGTCCGACGATGCGCGCGAATTCGGCCGTCCCGAGGGCCGCCCAGACATCAGCCAACGGAACGGTTCAAATCCTTAGCCATTTTTGCTTGAACGCGTAAGCGAGCGGCAGGCCGACCACAAAGGCGGCGACCGGATTGAGGGTGACGCCTGTCGCCGCCATCAGCAGGACAAGGAAAAGATCGGCGTCCCGGTACTCCTGCGGCTTTGACGACAGGGCGAGTTCGAGACCAGAAAACAGCAGCAAGCCGCCGACCACGGCGTCAGGAATTGTCTTGAGCAATGCGTAGCCGCTTTTACCAAACCCGATCCCGAGTACGACGAGCACCAGCCCGATGAGCACCGGCGCGGTCGCCGTGCGCGCGCCAAAGCGCACATGCCCGGCGATGCCGCCGGCGCCATGGCACATCAGATAGCCGCCGAAGGGTGCGGCGAGCAGGTTTCCGAGACCCGTTGTCAGGGCCAGGTTGCGCTCGGTGACCGGGTTTACCTCGTTCGGGAAAAGCCGCCGGGACACGGCGGCGGTGACGATGATCGCGTTCGTCAGTGTCAGCGGGATTTGCGGGAGCACGGCGTTTTTCGTGCCGTGCACGATCTGCGCCCAGCTCGGGATGATCAGCTGCGGCAGGTGCAGGCCAAAATCGAGAGGTGGAAACGGCGGAGCCATGCCGAGGAGCTGGCCTACGATGATGCCGGCGACCACGGCCGCAAGAGCGACCGGGGCGCGCCGGTAGCGCATCAGCAGCAGCATGAAGGCCGAAGCGACGACGCCCAGCCAAAGCTGCTTTCCATCAGGCGCACGCCGAGGCCGGCAAGCGACAGCCCCAACCTAAGCTGAAGCCCCGCCGCCATGGTCGGGGGCGAGATGCGCGCCAGGCGGCTGACGATGCCGGTCGCACCGAGCAGCAGAAAGAATGCCCCGATGACGATGCCGGCCCCAGCGATCGCACCCGGCTGCATCGGCTCGATCAGCACGGCGGCCGAGGCAGCCTCCATCGGCTGCACCGCCATCGGGACGCCGTAGAAAGCGCCCGACAGCGCGTAAAAGAGACCGAAGGTCGTCAAAATCCCGGTCGGTGCCATGCCGACGACCGTGATTGCGCGGACAATGTGCGGGAGGAAGGTTCCAAGATCGCCAAGCGAGCCGGAAACCTCGCCGACACCCCAGCCGAAGCGAGCGCGCGCGAATATTGGCGGTTCATCCGCCGCCGGATCGGCGCGCACCGGGATCGGCGGAATCCGCAACCGGCCCGGACGCGCCGACGCAATTGGCCGTGTACCTGGCGGGATATTTGCGCGGTCGAGCTGCTCGGTTTCCATCACCCTCCGGGCGTGTTTGCGGTGCGCGCGGCCGGAATGTAGCGATAGAGCGTCGCCGGCGAGACACCAAGGCGGTGCGCGATTTGCGTCACGCCGATGTCGGGATTCGCGAGCAACGCCTTGGCGGCCTTGATGTCATCGTCGGTGAGTTTCGGCGGACGCCCTCCCTTGCGGCCGAGGCGACGGGCGGCGGCGAGGCCCGCTCGGGTGCGCTCCCGGATCAGGCTGCGCTCGAATTCCGCCAGCGCCCCAAACATGTGGAAAACCAGCCGCCCTTGCCCGGTCGTCGTATCGAGGGCTTCGGTCAGGCTACGAAACCCGATGCCTCTCACCCGCAGGTTCTCGAGGGTTTCGATCAACTGCTTCATCGAACGTGCCAGCCGATCGAGCTTCCACACGATCAGCGTGTCGCCGCTGCGCGCGAATTCGAGCGCGTCATGCAAAGCCGGGCGGTCTGTGACGGCACCCGACATCTGCTCGGTAAAAATCTTCTGGCAGCCGGCTTCTGTCAGCGCGTCGCGCTGCAAGGCCAGGTTCTGGTCTACGGTCGAAACGCGGGCATAGCCGATCAGCATCGATTTCGCTGTGATCTCGCCGGCATCGGATGATCGCGTCCGCACGACCTTCGGTGCAGCCGGCCGAAGTCGCCGCTTCGCCCGCGCGGCTGTGCGAGTGGTCTCTGTCCGTTTGATCGTCATGACTCCTCTCGAAACTCAACCGCACTCTTACTTTTGCGAGGCTGAAATCAAGAATGTATTTTGAGAGAGGTTTAACCCGTTTTTGCACGTGCGTTTTCCATTTCACCGTCGAGAGCGATTCGAGCCGAATTCGGCTTGTCGCAATTGTTAAATTATGCACCGTGTTGCTCGAACGATAATCTGAGCGTAGGCTCGACTTCCGGCGAATGAGCAAGCCCATACCTGCCAAACAAGCCTTGAAGGTGAACTCGCGATCCGCTACGGCTTCGAATGAGGAAAAGGTTGATCTGCAAAATGATTGTAAGGCTGCGGGGCTTTGAGGCTCTTGGATCGCCGCGAAATTATTGCGAGCCGAATCATTCCTGGTGCGAAACTTTTGAATTATGCATGGCACGAGCTTGGCGCGTCGGTTACCGTCCTCTCAGCACCCCCTTCCGTCTCCCAAGCGGACACGCTCGCTATCGTGATCGCCCTCGACCCTGGCCGCTGTTCCGATCGTACTCACCGATCGGCCATCCTCGTCAATCCGCTGGCCAGTGTAGCGGTCATAGCGCGGTTCTCGGGCTTCTTGTTGCTCGCGCAAACCCGGATTCTCGGTGGTCCGCCCGCCGGACAACCGATCCTCTCGGGCCTTGTCCGGATCATCCTCGCGCCTGCGCCGCTCCGCCGTCTCGTTCGCCTCGATTTGCTCGGTTCTGCCGATCGCGTGCGTCGGGTCGAGGGTGAAGGCTTGCCCGCGCTCGGGCCGGGGATCGGGGAGGTCGGCGACATTGCCGATCAGGATTTGCGACCCGGTGCGGACAATACATCGTGCCGGGCGAATGATCCGCAGAGAATGAAAAATATCGTAAATGGTTATTTTCGTGCAGACAGTACACCGTTACCCGAACATACTCAAGATCTAATAATAGCAGATATGCTTGAAGCTAAGCGTCGTACTATTTTCTCTGAAATCCCGACCCTCGAACGGGGGCTTGCTCAACGGAACGCTGAGATTATCCACCTAGGCGCGATGGCCCTGCCCGGGGTCCGTCAATTCAGCCGCTAAAGCGACTTTACCACGTAAAGATGCCATTGGAACCGGCTGGGAATAAGGGCTAGCGGCGGACCGCGCGAGATCATCGGTTAGGCGAGATCATCGGTTAGGATGGATCCCGACGCTGGTCGGTCCGCTCCGGCCGAAGCCTATGTTGGACCCCGCCGGTTTGGCGCCGCTCGTCGGTTTAGTGGGAGTTCACCCTTAGCCGAACCCTGCTTCTGCCTGCGTCTCAGTGCTGGTTGCTCCGGTCCGGTCAGGCGACCAAGTCGGCGGGTAGTAAAATTTGTCGCTCGCCTAATCCAACGCCGCATCCCAGTTCCCATCAACCCGCCCCGATCCGGCGGGAGCCACGAGGTGGTAAATTTGGCGCCCGTTTCGGAGATCGCTATATCCCCCCTTGCCCGATGGGTGGGTTGCAAGGCCCGGTCTGGCGCCGCGCGGCGCCGCAGGCTAAGTCTCGGCGCATCTCCGCACCTTCTTCCCGCCCTGCCGACATCACGAGATGGATCCCGACGACGGTCTGCCGATCCCGCAGCGCTATTGGGCGATCCTGACCCTGATGGTCGGGGTGGCGCTGTCCTGCCTCGACACTGCCCTCGTCAACGTCGCCCTGCCGCGGATCGCCAAGGACCTCCATTCGACGCCGGCGGCGTCGATCTGGGTGGTCAACGCCTATCAGCTGGCGGTTATGATCTCGCTGCTGCCGCTCGCCTCGTTCGGCGACATCTTCGGCTACCGCCGGGTCTACCGCTTCGGCCTCGTCCTTTATACGGGTGCTGCGTTGATCAGCGCATCGGCCCGCTCGCTCGACATGCTGACCCTGGGCCGGGCGCTGCAAGGGCTCGGCGCCGCCGGCATCATGAGCGTCAATACGGCGCTGATCCGATATACCTATCCGCGACGCCAGCTGGGGCGCGGCATCGCCTTGACTTCGCTCGTCGTCTCGACCTCGTCGGCGGCCGGGCCGACCCTGGCGGGGGCGATCCTGTCGGTAGCAACTTGGCCATGGTTGTTCGCGTTCAACGTGCCGATCGGCATCGTCACCCTGGCGCTGTCGATCCGCCTTTTGCCGCGCAGCGAGCCGAGCGGCCACCGCTTCGACTTGTGGAGCGCGGCGCTGTGCGCGCTGATGTTCGGCAGCCTGATCAGCGGCATCAACGGCGTCGGCCACGGTCAGGCGATGTTCGCCGTCGCCGGCGCGTTCCTCGGCGCCACCGCGTCCGGCTATCTCCTGCTGCGCCGCCAAGCGACGCAGGAAATGCCGCTATTGCCGATCGACCTGTTCCGACGGCCGGTTTTTTCGCTGTCGGTGACGACGTCGGTGCTGTGCTTCACGGCACAAGGCCTCGCCTTTGTCTCGCTGCCGTTCTATCTGCAGGACGTGATCGGCGTGTCGGCGGTGGCGACTGGGCTCTTGATGACGCCATGGCCGGCGACCAGCGCGATGATGGCGCCGTTCGCCGGCCGGCTCGCCGACCGCTACCCGGCTGGCATCCTCGGCAGCATCGGGCTCGCCATCGTCGGCGTCGGCTTTGTGCTCCTGGCGCTGCTCCCGGCGCACCCCGGCACATCAGACATTTTGTGGCGGATCGCTGTCTGCGGCGGCGGCATGGGGCTCTTCCAACAGCCGAACGCCCGCGCGATCGTCATGGCTGCACCGCGCGAGCGCAGCGGCGGTGCGGGCGCCATCCAGGGCAGCGCGCGGCTTCTCGGGCAGTCGATCGGCGCGGCGATGGTTGCACTCGTGTTCCGCTTCAGCAGCGGCCATGGCGCCGTCACCGCACTCGTGCTCGCCGCCGGCTTCGCCGCCATCGCGACGGTGATCAGCCTGACGCGCCAGTTCGACTTCGTGCGCTCCGGCCGACGGCGCGCCGGGCCCGTCGCCGAGGGTCAGCCGCACGGCTGAGACGGCCGCTCGAGGCCGCATACGCGGTCAGCCGCGCGGCAATGTCGTTGCTGGGTTGCGTTTTCGTGACTGCTCGACCAACCGTTTGGCTGGCGCAATCGCGGCGCGACCGATACGGTCTTTGGGAGCGGGAGGCTCCCGCCTGAAAGGCGGCGCTGCGCGCTCGACCGCGAAGAGCTGGGGAGATTCCCGCCCGGGTCCAAATTGACTGGAGGTGCTTGTCATGCAGTACCGGCGAATTTCGGCCGATTGTCATCTCGACATGATCTGGCTGCCGCCCGACCTGTTTACGTCCGAGGCGCCGCGGGCCTTGAAGGAAAAGATGCCGTTCGTCGCCGAAAAACCCGACGGCACGAAGCGCTGGATGACCCATGACGGCGCCGATTTCGGCACGCCGGGCGGCGTCGGCGCGGTCGGCTCGGACTATGTGCCGGGCAAGCAGCTGCGCGTCGACAAGATGCACGAGGCCGGCCTCTACGACGACTTCAAGCAGAAAGGACACCGCCGCCCCGGCGATCCGCATCTGCGCGTCAAGGAGCTCGACCGCGACGGCGTCGACGCCGAAGTCATCTACGGCATCCTCGCCGCCTGCGGAAAGATGGAAGACCGCGAAGCGGCGAACGAGATGCTGCGCATCTACAACAACTTCATGCACAATTTCTGCAGCTATTACCCGGACCGCGAGATCGGTCTCGCCTGTCTGCCGTACAGCGACATCGAGGCCGCCGCGGCCGAGGTGCACCGCGTCGCCAAGCTCGGCATGAAGGGCGTCGAGGTGTCGTGCTCCTGGCACATGACGCCGATGTGGCACCCGATGTGGGACCCGCTGTGGCAGGCGGTCAACGACACGCAACTGCCGTTGCATTTCCACACCTTCCCGGCGGTCGATCCGAAATTGCGGGCGCAGCAGACCGGAGCGACGCAGCGGGCGATGACCTATGCCGGTCTCTGCCTGTTCCAGATGACGCTCGGCCAGATCCTGACGTCGCTGATGGGTGCGGCGGTGTTCGAGCGCTTCCCGAACATCCGCGTCGTATTCGGCGAGAGCGGCATCGGCTGGATCCCCTACGTCATCGACCGCATGGATTTCGAGTATCAGGACCAATATCGCGATCTGAAGCTCAAGATGCTGCCGAGCGAATATTGGCGCCGCCAATGCAAGGCGACGTTCCAATACGACCGCGTCGGCACCAAGCTGATCGAGGACATGGGCGTCGACACCCTGATGTGGGGCTCGGACTACCCGCACCCGGACGGCGTCTGGCCCGAATCGAAGAAATACATCGATGAACAGTTCGGGCACCTGCCGGCCGACGTCACCTATAAGATGACCTGCGAGAACGCCGGCAAATTCTACGGCTTGATCAACTGATCCAAGCCCAAGCCTCCTCTGCCCGGGGACGGCCGAGGCCGTCCCCGTTTTTTCGTGCCCCTCACCCCAGCCCTCCCCGCGCGCGGGGAGCTACGGTATTCAGGCAATGAACAGGGGAGTTTGAGCAGCGGTCGCTGTGGCCCCTCACCCTCCCGCGCCTTTTGGCGCGGGCCCCTCCCTCTCCCCGCTCGCGCGGGGCGAGGGTTTCGCCTCCCTCGCCCCGCTTGCGGGGAGAGGGCCGGGGTGAGGGGCAGCCACCCATGAACCGTGAATACTGTAGGAGGTGGGGAGAGGGAGGGCCCCGCACAGCGGGAGGGTGAGGGGCCTTCGGGAGTGGGTGTAGTATTGTGTTCGCAAACGGCTAGCCAATCGGCAAAGTTGGGCTAGGCTCAGGCTGAGAAGGAGTTGGGGAGAAAACGCCGTGGCCGATCATGCCGAGACCACGATCACGCTGACCGATGCGCCGGACGCCGACGAAAGCGCCGTGATCCATGATGGGTTGCGCGCCTATAACGAGGCGCAGTCCGGCGGTTGGGACGGGCGGCCGCTCGCCATTTTTATCCGTGATCCCAGAACGGACGGGGTCGTCGGTGGGTTGCTGGGCCGCAGCTCGCTCGGCCTGTTGACGGTCGAGCGATTTTTTCTTCCAGAAGCGCTGCGGCGCGGCCGGCTCGGCAGCCGAATCCTCGCCATGGCGGAAGAAGAAGGCCGGCGGCGGGGCTGCACCCGGGCGGTCTTGTCGACAATTCATTTTCAGGCGCCGGAGTTCTATCGAAAGCAGGGCTGGGAGGTTGCCGCGCGGATCGATTGCGAGCCGCCCGGCCATACGCGTTTTTACATGACGAAGAAGCTGTAGCTTCCCCCTGTCGTCCCGGCGGAAGCCGGGACCCAGGGCAGACATGGATACCGGCTTTCGCCGGTATGACAAACGGGTTGGGGCCGCGGGTCGAAAGCAGTCGGGATGCCAGATGATGCAAGGAACTTCTGGCACCGAACTTCTGAACGAAGACGCTAGCGCGCGGCCCCGATCATCGGCGATGCAGGAAGAGGATCATGTCTCGGCCGAGAGCCCTGGAAAACATTCGCGTCGTGGATTTCAGTTGGGTGCGGGCCGGGCCGTGGGCGACGCGCTGGCTCGGCGCTTTCGGGGCCGAGATCATCAAGATCGAGTGGCCGGAGAACGAGCGCGGCCGGCTGCCGAGCACGACGACGCCGCAGGATCTCGAGGTCAATCTCAACACCTCGGGCAACTTCAACGACACGAACGTCAACAAGAAGAGCCTGAGCCTGAACGTCCGAAGCAGGAAAGGCCTCGAGATCGTCAAAAGGCTGGTCGCCGTCTCCGACGTCGTGATCGAGAATTTCAGCTCCCGTGTTTTGCGGAATTGGGGCCTCGGCTATGACGAGCTGTGTCGGATCAAACCCGATATCGTCTATGTGTCGATGTCGGGCTATGGCCATACCGGCCGCCATCACCATTACACGACATTCGGTCCGGTCGCGCAGGCGGTCGCGGGACTGACCCATCTCTCCGGCCTGCCTGACCGGCCGCCGGCCGGCTGGGGTTGGTCGTATATGGATGACACCGGCGGCATGTACGGCGCGATGTGCGCGCTGACCGGACTCTATCATCGCAACATGACCGGGCGCGGCCAGCATATCGACCTGTCGCAAATGGTGGCGAGCGTGCCGCTCAACGGGCCGGCGCTTTTGGACTTCACGGTCAACGGGCGCGGCTCGCGCCGGCCCGGCTATCCTCCCGGCAACCGGGCGCATTGGCCCGGCACGCCGCTCGTCAACAACTATCGAGGACCGACCGTGGCGCCGCACAATGCCTATCGGACGCATCCCGGCGGGTACAACGACTGGTGCGTGATCGTCTGCTGTTCCGACGAGGAATGGCGACGGCTCGTCGAGGTGATGGGCGCTCCGGCCTGGGCCGCGGCGGCGGAGTTCGCAACGCTCCGCGGGCGCTTGCAGAATCAGGAGGAATTGGACGCGCAGATCGAGGCGTGGAGCATGACGTTAGGGAAATACGCGCTGACCGAGCGCTGCCAGGCGGCCGGCGTTCGCGCTTTGCCGGTGCAGAGCGCCGAGGACCGGGTCGAGCATGATCCGCAGCTGCGCCACCGCGAGATGTATCTCGAGATCGAGCATCCGGCGCTCGGGCCCCGCAAAGTGCAGAACGCCCCGTTCAAATTGTCGGAGACCCCGGCCGCGAACCATCTGCCGAGCCCGCTGATCGGCCAGCACAACAGGGAGATCGTCGAAGGCCTGTTGGGCTACAGTCACGACGAACTGCGCGCCGGCTTCGCGGATGGCACGTTCTGGCCGGCAAAGCGGCCGCGCTTTCCGTATATGGAGGAGATGCTCCGGTGAGCGACGCAGGGAATTTGCCGGGCCCGCTCGCCGGCCTCCGCATCCTCGAGCTCGCCGACGAAACCGGCCAATTCTGCGGCAAGCTGCTCGGCGATCTCGGCGCCGACGTCGTCAAGATCGAACCGCCCGGCGGCGAGCCCAGCCGCCATATCGGGCCGTTTCTCGACGATGTGCCGCATCCGGAGCGCAGCTTGTCGTTCTGGTACTACAACACGTCGAAACGCGGCATCACTCTCGATCCAGGAACCGCCGAGGGCCGTCGGCTTTTCGCGCGCTTGGCAGCGACGTCGGACGTCATTCTGGAAACCTTCCGGCCCGGGTTCCTCCAGTCGCTCGGGCTCGATTACGAGTCGCTGCGCGAACCGAACCCGCGGCTGATCCTGTGCTCGCTGACCCCGTTCGGCCAGACCGGCCCGTGGCGGGATTATCTCGCCACCGACCTGTTGCACATGGCGGCGGGCGGCTTCATGGCCTCCTGCGGCTATGACGAGGCCGACCTACCGGATGTGCCGCCGATCGCACCCGGCGGCGGCAACGCCTGGCACACCGGCGGCCATTTCGCGTTTATGGCGATCATGGCCGCCCTCTTCCGCCGCACAGCCAGCGGGCAAGGGCAGTATATCGACGCGTCGATCCACGAGGCTTGCGCGCTGACGACCGAGGCGGCCATCGCCAACTACCTCTACCGCGGCGAAGTCGTGCGCCGCCAGACGGGCCGCCATCACGCCGCCGGTTCGACGCCGCGCACGCAGTTCCGCGCCAAGGATGGCAACTACGTCTGCGCGCTGGTGGCGGGCCGGCTCAACCCCAGATATGTCGGCGAGTTGGCGGATCTCTTGGACAGCAACGGCATGGCCGGCGATCTCAAGGATCCGAAATACGGAGACCCGGCGGTCATCGCGGCCAATACGTCGCACATCATCGACGATCTCGTCGCCGGCTTCATCGCCAGCCTGCCGGCCGAGGAGGTTTATCACGCCGCCCAGGAGCGCGGTTTCACCTGGGGGGCGGTGCGCGCCCCGGAGGCGCTCCTCGACGACGCCCACCTCAACGACCGCGGTTTCTGGAAAGAGGTGGCGCACCCGGAACTCGGGCGCGGCTTCGTCTACCCCGGCGAGGCCGCGATCTATAGCGGCTCGCCGTGGCGGATCTCCAGACGGGCGCCGCTGATCGGCGAGCACAACACCGAAATCCTCTGCGACGAACTGGCCCTGTCCCGCGGCGAACTCTGCGTCTTGGCGGAAAACCGGGTGATCTGACCCTCTGTGGAAGGCGAACGAGCCGCGCCGATTATCCCGCCCCGCGGCTCGACGCCATATGCTCGGGCAGCCGACTTTCTTGCTGGGCTGGATTTCAGCGTGCGACGATGCGGCGTCCCGCGATATACGCGACACCTTGCGGGCCGACATGTTCGGCGTGCACCTCGCCGGCGGCGACCGCGCAACTGTCGGCTGCGCGAAAGGTTTCCGCCTTCCCTCCTCGGGTCAGCGTGATCTCGCCACCAAGGACCATGACGCGCGCATCAAAGTCATGCGAGTGGTCGGTGTTCACCTCACCCGCCTTTAGGCCGCCATAAAAGACTTGGTATCCTTCACGCAGAAGGTCGGCTGCAAAATCGCTCTGGTTCATGACAGGGACCCCGATCGTTGATGCTTCGTTGGTCGTGCCGCGGGTTTGCGACGGACTGCGACATCGGCGGCAGCGGCCGTGCCGGCAACTCGGAATGACGGCAACCCAGGCGCAAGTCAATGCTCGAGCGTCCGTCTGTGCGACCGCCGGCCCTGGGGGACCGGCACTGCGCCTGTTTCAGCGCCACCGCTGGTAGTTCAAAGGGCAGAGGTGTATCGTCGTCGACGAGGGGTTGCCGCTCCGTGTCGGCGAGGTGTTTGGGTGGGGGCGGCGTGCGCGGGTCCCGGGCGAGGTCGTCAGGCGTCGGGCTCTTGGCCGCTGCCGAGGACGGCGCTCCCGGTCGGGCATCGTCGGCGGCTACTTGATGCTATCGCGATCGCGGCCGCGTCCAGATCAAGGGCGTAGTCGAGCCGGTCGGCCTGTTCTCCCCGGTTCATCAGGGGCGCGGGGCGAACAAAGCGGCGATGGCGAGGGTCCGGGTCAAGCCCCCGGCGCCAGCAAGGATCGATCGGTCACGGCAGCCGCCGCAATTGCTGCATCAATCCGGCGGTGCTGACCTGATATTCCCAATAAGCAACCAACGCCGCCTCGTTGAGCCGAATCCACTCGCTGACCGCTCGCATGTCGGCCGCCGACAATTGGCCCGCTATGAGCCGCGGTGTCGGGCGCACCGCGACCGTCGCAAGATTCCCGGGCAACATCCGCGTGCCGTGCGACTGGTTGACCTTGATCCGGACATCATGGCGCGCATGACCGCGTTCCGAAACCCACACCACCATGGCCAGTCCGGTGTCAGCCGGAAACAGGTTCGCCATCAGAAAAAAGTCTTCGTCAACTTCGCTCATGCCGCACCTATCACGGACGGGATATTGTTGCCGGCATCTTCTTTTACGAGCCAAAACACCGCTAGCCTCTATGTCCGCACCCTCGCCGGGGCAAATAAGGACCGGAACCCGCCATTGCGTAATCGACGCGTTGCTGGAGTGAGTTCTTAGCAGAATGGTCTGTCTGTCCGCCTCACCGCCAGGCAGAGCTCGATCGCCTCGCGTCCGTTCTTTTGCGTCTCCTCCAGGGCCCGTTCCAGGACTGCATTGAAGAGTTTCGGGGCGGGACTTTTCAATGTTGCGGGCGAGGTTGTCAACCTCAGCTCACGGCTCCGGCGGTCGAACCGGCTCCTCGCCGAAGTCGGTTCGAACGATGGGCCCGGCAAGACGATAACGGGTTTTAGCCCGTGCATCTTCGCCGCGCCGTGACCGGTGACCGCTGACACTCCGCCGCCCGCAGCCGGCGCGAACACCCTGCACGATGCCTTTTTCAGCGCGCTTATTTGGTGCTTCGGATGAGCCTCGCACGCCCCGCCATCGATGGCAAGTTCGCGGGTGAGAGCGGCGAGGGCCCGGCAGCGGCGCCAGCGGTCGACGACAGTGGATTGGCCCCAAGAAGGCAAAGGCACGACGAACTGGTGTGAGATGGTAATTGGCGCGTGTGCGAACATCCGCATTCTGGCCGCCCCGACCATCCGCTCGTGACGGCGCAATTCGCGGCCGACCTGCTTCGCGTCGATCGCCCGGCCCTTGTAGACGAAGATCGAATTGCGGGGTCACCGCTCATGTTCTGGAACGGCACACCGCGATCGCTGGCTTATCGGGAGGTGCAAGGGTTGGCGTAGTTTCAACCGGCGGAGTGGTTGTCGTTCTCTCGGCGATGCCAAGCTGCGCCCCATCCGACTGCGGCGTTCGTGGTTCCGACGGCCGATGTTCTCCGGCAGAAGCGTAGGTCAATGAGCATTTTACGAATGCTGCACTCCCTGTGAAACGCTTCACACCAATCTGGCTAGGGCTGGATGCATATCCATCGTCGATAGTCGAGCATGCTCCCATGAAGGAGAGCGAATATGCCAATGGATGTTGAAGATGTGGTCTACACCCAATACTCCGGTGGGGGCGACATCGGCTCCTGGATCGCCCGAGCTTGCCAGGCGGCCGGCCTGCCGCCCACCGATGCCTGGTTGCAGGGATACAAGACGTTGTGCTTCCGCGAATCTTCCTATCGTCCGAACGCGATAAACACGGCTGACGGTAACGCCAATGGCACGATCGTCGAGGACGGTCACCCGGAAGGTTGCTCCCGCGGCGTCGCGCAGTGCGTACCGTCGACTTTTGCCGCCTACCACGTCGATGGTACGTCGGTTTCCATCTATGATCCCGTCGCGAATGTCGCGGCGTCGATGCAATACGTTCGCGACAGATATCACGTATCGTCGGACGGTTCTAACCTCGCGGCACAGGTGCAGCAAGCAGACCCGACACGCCCGCCGAAGGGCTATTAAAATATGGGAGATTCGACCTTGCCCTCCAAACCTGCATTCTCCTTCCGCAGCGAGCACAAATTTTTCGTTGGCGGCCCCATAACAGGTTGACCCTCTTCATGCCGTCCGCTGCAGTCAAAAGCGGAAGGTGGCGGCGAGGATCGGGCCCTTCATATGGACGTCGAAACCGAGGCTGTCGGCTGCCGTGTAATTGAAATTGATGCTGCGATAGCCGAGGCGCAGCGCGAGCCACGGCTTCAGCGCGTAGTCGATCGTGCCGATCACCTGCCAGTCGGTATGGGCGCCGACGCCGAAGCCGCCGACATCGCCGTAGGCCGTCAGTCCAAATCTATTCCCGAAATCGTAGTGATAGCGGGCCGCGATCAGCGGATCGGCCCACTCGGAGGATCTGGTGATGCTTACCGTCCGGGCGATTTGGCCATTCAATGTCATGTCGGCGGTGAAGGCCCAGGCGCGAAAGCCGATGCCGGCATCGAGCGACTGAGACGGCTCGGCGAGCACGTGATAGAGGAAATCGGCGGTGCCCATGTTGGTGGTCAGCGCGGCACTGCCGCCGCTGAAGAAGATGTTGCGGGTCGTGATGCTGGTGCCGACCGGGATGTGCAGCGCGTCGCCCAACAGGCTGAACGGGCCGTCGCTGATCTCCACCGATCCGAGGAACGGCACGGCGTTGAGGTCGCCCAACAGCTGGAAGGCGCCGACGCTGGTATTGACCACCGGCGCGCGCCGCAATGGCGTGTCGATCGCGGCGTCGATGCCGGCAAGCCAGAGATAGGGCGACACGGTCACCTGCAAGCCCGACGCGAGCGGATTTGGCGGCGGGGCCGGTCCGCCGGGCAGCACCGGCGGCGGCTCGGGCGGCGGCGCCTGCTGTGCGCCGGCCGGGCTCGCTGCGGTCCCGATCACGGCGAGCGCCAGCGCAAGGCGGCCGATTGCCGTGCGGATCGATTGCCGGTCATGCCGCATCAATCCCTGCCTTTCTGCGCCAATGGGTTCGACCCAGCGTTTCCGCATCAAGGAGGATAGTAAGGCGGCGGGTAATAGGGCGCGTAGCCGTAGGGCGGCGGGTAATAGGGTGCGGTGGCGGCGCCGTACCAAAAGGCGCGGCGGGCCGTGCGCCGGGCGACGCCGGCGACGGAGAGTGGCGTGAACGGCAGGCCGATGATGTCGATAAAGACGGCGGCCGGACCGTCCGCCCCGGCGAGACTTCCCTCCAGCACGCGGACGTCGAAGGTCAGCCGGTCGCCGTCGAGATGCGGCGTGCGCAGCTCGACGACGGCGTCGCGAACCGCGGCGCCGTCCCTGCTCATGACCGATACCGTGGCATTCGGCGGATCCTTCGCAAAGCTGCCGACGGTCCATTCCTCCATCAGATGCTGCGTCAGCAGATGGCCGGCGGCTCGCGTCGGCGGTCGGCGAAGGTGATCGAGTTCGGGCCGACGCCGGTCAGGGTCAGGGTCTGGCCTTGCAGAGTGGCGCCGTGCGCGTTCATGACGATCAGCGACGGCACCATGTCGACCTTGACCGATGCCTTGCCCGGCGGCTCGGCGCGGCGGTGCCGGGCGTCTGTGCGTATGCCAATAATGGCGTGCCAATCAGTAGAATAATTGTCGCCAACCTGTAGATGGTGCGACGCAGGGCCATGATCGGTCTCCCAAGGGTCTCAGTGGTCAGCGGGATCCAAAGATGCTTAGTCCGGGAAAATAAAGGTCAATGTGAACTGCGGCAGCCATGTCTCGTTGGCGGCTTGCGGGCGGATCGCATTGTAGTAGCCGTCGACCTCCGCCTTCACGGCCTGCGGGCCCAGCCGAAACGTCTTGCCGAAGCCGCCGCCGACGGGAACGGTCCATTTTCCGCCTTTGGAGATCCAGTTCGTCGTGATGTTCGGCGACGAGCCGGCCGACCATCCGTCGCCGAAATGATAGCTGACGAACGGGTTCAGCAGCAGTTGGTTGGTGCCGGGGGGTCCGCCAAACGACCAGATGTTGTTGGCGACCGCGCCCCAGACCCACGGGCTCTCATCCTTCTTGACGAATGCCGCAGACGGGCCGGAGCCCCATTTGTTGACGACCAGCGCCGAATTCGTCGCCGACGGATAGTAGAGGACCGGTCCCACCCCCCAGTAGAAACCCTGGCCGTGCTCCGGCGACAGAAAGAACGTCGTATAGCCGTTGGAAAGCCCGAATGCCCAGTGGTCGCCGCTATGCGTTTGATCATCCGGTCATTGGCAGGGTTTGCGTCGATCGGGCGAGCCGCCGCACGATGTCGACCAGCTGACGGTGCGCGTTGCTGGTCGGATCGCGGAATTCCTCGACGGAATGCGCGTCGGCGAGCCGGCTGAGGCGGGCGAGCTCGCGGATGCGCTGCCGCCGGTTCAGCTGCAGCTCGGATCGCCGATGGGTGAAGAAGATGCGCCGCAACTCGCCGTCGCCGAACAGATGGTTCAGTTCGGACGCCGTCACATAGATCAGGAACAGGACCAATATCCAAAGCTGGATCGCGGTAAAGCGGTACCAGGAAAAGATCGCCGCCAGGTGCGGCAGGAAGTCGCTCAACCGATTGTGCTCGATGAGCCAGAAATGCAGAAAGCCTTCGAGCAGCCGGGCGACGAACACCACGGCCCAATAGACGACAGTCTTGAACAGGATCGGCTGGATCAACGGCGCCCGATCGAAGCGGCGCAGGAACGGCATCGCATTGGCGACTAGCACCGCCTTGCCGACGACGAGCGCCGCGACGGTGGCGACCATGAAGCTGCCGACGGCGACGAAATAGTCGGCGACGAGCAGTTTCGTCGTCAGCACGATCAGGTTGAAGCCGATCAGGAAGAAGATCGTCGGCGGCAGGATCTCGCGCAATTCATGCAGAAACCAGCTGCCCGCCCGGCGGCCGATGCCGGCGAGTGCGGCGGCCGGAGCGGCCGGAACGACGGGTTTCGGCGAGTTGTCATTGTAGCGGATCGGTGTCCTCCTCATCACGATTTCCCCCGGCAACACAGCCGCCGCTCCGGCGCTCAGTGTTCCAGCTGCACGTCGACGATGCCGGCGCGCACCGCGGCCTTTAATGCGGCGTGGTCCCTTTCGGCCTGGTCGGCGTAGGCGAGCGCGAATTTGCCCATCGCGTCGTCGAACTGGCCGCCATAGCCTAGATAGCCGCTGATCGTCCACGGATCGCCGGCCTTGGCGTGGGCGCGCGCCAAGGCCCAGCCGCAGGCCTTGCCATAGATCGACAGCGTCGCGGCGTCGAAGGTCTCGACCATTGGCGAGAGCTTCACGTCGCGCAGCTGGCGGATATAGAAATGCCGGCCCTCGTGACCGATGACCCAGCCGAGAAACAAATCGGAGGCCGGCTGCATCAGCCGCTGGCCCTGGACCACCCGCTCGCCGTGCTGGGCATAGACGCTCTTGCCGGCGTAGGCCTCCAATACCGACGCGTTGGCCTGCTTGACCTGCAGGAAGAACGGGTGGTCGGCGATCGACATCATCAGCGCGACCATGCACAGGGTGCCGACGCTGCCGACGCCGACCACCTTGATCGCCGCGTCGACCAGGCGGTAGCGGTCGAATAGCACGCGCCGGTCCTCGGGAAGGGTCTCGCGGTACCTGCCGAGCGCCTCGCGGATCAAATCCATGTAATGGGCCTCACGCGATGCGCCGCCATGAAACAGCGTCGGCGGGGTGTCGCGGATGTGGTGCTGCCCGCTGGTCGTCTCGGCCAGCTTCGGGAACACCAACTCCGAGCTGCTGGCCGCCGTCGTCTTGGCGATGCGTTTCTTCAGCACCGCCCGGCGGTCCTCCGGCAGCATCGCCAGAACGTCGCTGTCGTCGAGCCGGGCATACCAGATGTCGAGCACATCCATCGCCGCAAAGTCGCGCATCTTCCGGCGATAGCTGCGGGCGCAGGCGACCGCCGCGTCGCGGCCGTCCGCGTCCGAGAGGCCGTTCGATCGCGCGGCCAGCACAAACGAGGCGACCAGCCGTTTGACGTCCCACTCCCAGGGGGCCGGCAAGGTTTCGTCGAGGTCGTTGATGTCGAAGAGGAGCCGGCGCTCCGGCGTCGCGAAGCCGCCGAAATTCATCAGGTGGCAGTCTCCGCACACCTGGACATGAATGCCGGTTGCTGGGGTCTCGGCGAGATCGGCCGCCATGACGCCGGCCGATCCGCGATAGAACGTGAACGGCGACGGCAGCATGCGGCCATAGCGCAGCGGCACCAGATCCTGCTGCCGGGTCTCGTCGGCGGCGCGCAGGATGCCCACCGGGTCCGCTCGGCCGGCATGTACGCGCCAATCGGCATGCGCATCGCGCGGCACATGGTCGCGCAGCCGCTTGCCGGCGGCCTTGCGTTCCGCCGGCGGCATCAGTGGTGGGCGCGGATCCGGCTGAGCCGCGACGGTCATCGTTTCCTCCATGGCGAACCTCCTGAGACTGGGCTTATTCGTGATGAAAAGCGGCCGCCCCTGCCGCCTTCGAGCAGGGTCTTGGCATCGAGGCGGCCAAAGATCTCGATCAATGCCGCCACGAGCCCGGTCCATCCGGTCTGATGGCTGGCGCCGATCCCGGCGCCGTTGTCACCGTGGAAATATTCGTAGAACAGCAGGCAGTCGCGCCAGTAGGGATCGCTCTGGAACTTCTCGGCGCCGCCGAACACCGGCCGGCGGCCGGCCTCGTCGCGCAGGAAGATCCGGGTCAGCCGGTTGGCGATTTCGCGAGCGACCTCGAACAGGTTCATCGAGTTCCCGGAGCCGGTCGGGCACTCGATCCTGAAGTTGTCGCCGTAATAGACGTAATACTGTAGGAGGGCGCGGATCAGCAGCACGTTGACCGGCATCCAGATCGGCCCGCGCCAGTTCGAGTTGCCGCCGAACATGCCGGTGTCCGACTCGGCCGGCAAGTAATCGACCCGGTATTCCTGGCCCTCTACCGAGAACACATAGGGGTGCTCGGCGTGATGGCGCGACAACGCCCGGATCCCATAGGGGCTGAGGAACTCGTTCTCGTCGAGCATCCGCCACAGGATGCGGCGCAGCCGGTCCTCGTTGACGAGAGCGAGGATGCCGCGTTCCGTGACGCCGTAATGCCCCGGACCGGTCGCATGGATCGAGGTGGCGAGCTCCGGCATGCGCCGCAGCATCTCGAAGGCCGCCGCCGTCAGTCGCGGCACGCGCTCGCGCTGCCAGCGCTCGATGACCGTCACGGCGCAGAGCGGCAAGAGCCCGACCATCGAGCGGACCCTGAGCCGGGTGGCGCCGCCGTGGGGGAGGCGCAGGACGTCATAGTGAAGCCGTCTTCCTCGTCCCGCATGCCCTCCGGACCGATCGCGTTCATGGCCCGGGCGATCAGCATGAACTCGATCGCGAAGTTCCCCGCCAGCTGCTCGTAGGTCGGATCGTGCGCCGCCAGCTCGAAGGCGATCTCGAGCATGTTCTGCGCGTAGAGAGCCACCCACGCGGTGCCGTCGGCCTGTTCGAGATAGCCGCCGGTCGGCAACGGTGCGCTGCGGTCGAAGACGCCGATATTGTCGAGCCCGAGAAAGCCGCCTTCGAAGAGGTTCCTGCCAAAGCGGTCCTTGCGGTTTATCCACCAGCCGAAATTCGCGGTCAGCTTGCCGAACACCCGCTTGAGGAAATCGAGATCGGTGTTGCCGCGCAACGCCTGCTCCATCCGGTAGGCGAAGATCGTGGCCCAGCCATGCACCGGCGGATTGACATCGCTGAAGTTCCACTCATAGGCCGGGATCTACCCGGTCGGGTGCTGGAAATACCCCACCAGCAGCAGTTCGAGCTGCTGCTTGGCGAAATCGACGTCGACGGCGGACAGCGCAATCGTGTGAAAGGCGAGGTCCCAGGCGGCGAACCACGGATATTCCGACTTGTCCGGCATCGAGATCACGTGGTCGCTGATCATGTGGAACCACTCGCGGTTCCGCAGCTGCCGTGATGACGGCCGCAGCGGGTCGACGCCATGCTCACGCAGCCACATATCGACGTCGAAAAAGGAGTACTGCTTGCTCCACAGCATGCCGGCCAATGCCTGGCGCATCACATCGGCCGCATCGTCGCCGACGCCGGGCGGGGTGATCGCCCGATAGAACGCGTCGGCCTCGCGCCGGCGCGCCTCGATGATCTGCGCGAACTCCCGGCCGAACGGCTCCCCGGCGCCGGATGCGGTATTGCTCAGGCGCAGCCGGATGACTGCGGTCGCTCCGGCGCCGACGCTCAGCTGATAGTGCGCGGCCGCCTTGGTCCCGGTTTGGTTCGGGTTGATCGCATCCTGCCGGCCGGCCACCACATAATTGTTGATGCCGTCCTTGACATAGGGCGTCGGGTTCGGCGCCCCGAACAGCCGCTCGTTGTCGGTCTCGTTCTCGGTGAACAGCAGGCGTGCATGGCCTTCGCAATGCAGAGTATAGTCGCCGAGCGCCGCACTCGCCGCAGCAATGGCGCCGGCGCCGTGCCGTCCGGAAGCGTCCCTCAAGGACGGTTCCCCCTGATCCGGCCACCAGGTCCAGGTGTTGCGGAACCACAGCGTCGGCAGCGCGTGGATCACACTTTCGTCGGGTCCGCGATTGCAGATGCCGATTTGGATCAGGATGTCGGGAGGGGAGGCCTTCGCGTATTCGACGAACACGTCGAAATACCGGTCCTCGTTGAAGATGCCGGTGTCGAGCAATTCGTATTCGGGATCGTTGCGGCTGCGATGTCGATTGGTCTCTATCAGATCCGAGTAAGGGAATTCTCTCTGCGGATATTTATAGAGGTATTTCATGTAGGAGTGGGTCGGCGCGCTGTCGAGATAGAAATAATATTCTTTGACGTCCTCGCCGTGATTAGCCTCGCTATTGGTCAGGCCGTAGATCCGCTCTTTGAGGATCGGGTCCTTGCCGTTCCACAAGGCGAGGGAAAAGCACAGCCGCTGCTTGTCGTCGCGATGCCGGCGATGCCGTCCTCGCCCCAGTGATAGGCGCGCGAGCGGGCCTGGTCGTGCGTGAAATAGTCCCACGCATTGCCGTCTTCGCTGTAGTCCTCGCGCACAGTGCCCCATTGGCGCTCGCTGAGATACGGCCCCCATTGCCGCCACAGCACCCCGTGCTCGCGCGCCTCTTCCAGACGCAACGCTTCGGCTGTCGGGGCTGGTTCGATCGTCACGCTCTTGGCCATGAGGTTAGTTCCTGCTGTACGTGATCGATTGTTGCCCTGGAGGTCACCCGTTACGTGACGCGCTCGACGGGCGGCGGCTCCCAGGTACCGTCGAGCAGCGAGGGCGGATGCTCCTTTGGCCAGTACAGGCGCAGCATCAGGTTGAAGGGTGCGGCGCCGGTAGCCAATTCGATTCCTTGTCCCCGCCGGGATTGGCCGCCTGGATGTAAAGATCCACCGAGCCGTCGGGACCGGACTTCAGGGCATTGCGCTGACTGAGCGTATAGCGATTGAGCGTGTGGGCGACAAAGAACCAGTCCGCGTCGTACATCGTCAGCGACCAGAAGCCGCGCGCCGGCGGCATCTGGCCCTTCGGGAAGCGAACGACGTATTTGTTGGCGCCGTCCAGCTTCTGCCCGGTGCTGTCTGCTGTCGTGCTTGGATAGACAGCGTCCTCTGTGAGATTGCATCCGAGGCCAAATCGGGTGACCAGCGCGCGCTGGACGTGGTCCGTGCCGTAGCGTCCGCCCGGCTTGAAGAACACCCAGCCGTTCAGATTGGGCCCACCCTCTGGGAAATGCGCGACGATGCGCTCGACGCCGAGCTTCGGCACATTCTGGACGTTGGCGATGGAGGCGAGCTTCGAGGAATCAAAATCCTGCCCGGGCACGAGGCCGATGCGCGCCAGCCGTGCGAGGATCGGCGCATCCTCGGCATAGGGCGGGTTCTGCTTCATCAGCTTGGCGAAGAGCTTGAAGAAACTGACCGCGTCCATCCGCTCGACCTGCTCGCGGACTGGGGTCTTCATGTCGATCGCGGAATCGACCGTCCCGGGGGGCGGCCTGTATGGTTTGCCGTAGGCGCTGAGCGGCACGAGCTTGTATTGGTCCTGGAGCGCGTGCACGGCCGCGTAATCCTCGGGCGTGCCGGTGCAGTAGGTGCGCCCGAGAACCCAGACCATGTTGGTGGCCGACCGAAGCTCCTCGGCGCCGGGCGGGAGCTCGCCGCGCCAGCCGGGGCCGACGATCGCGAACTCGCCGGCGCCGGTCCCGGTGGTGCGCGTGCCGGGATCGGCAAAGATGTTCGTCCAACCCTCCAGCATCGGCATCAGGTAGTAGCGTCCGTGCTCGTCGGGGAGCTCCAGGATCCACGGCCCCTGCGAGAGATCGAGAAAGGCGACGGAATAGAGCGTGTCCGCGTTCGGCGCGGTGACATCCTTGAATGCCGCCGTCGGATATTCGCGGGCATTGGCAAACTGCCCCATCGGGGCGTGCAGCCCCACAGGCTGCGCGGCGTTCGTCAGCACCCGCCGCGTCATCTCCATGGTGACCAGCGGATAGCCGTAGACATAGGCCTCGATCGCGGTCTCGAGTGGGCCTGCAGCCGTCTCGGGTGCCGGGCCTGCCTCGATCGGCTGGGCGGCGGCGATCGGGATATTGCCCAAGAAGGATGCCGAAGTGAGAAGGCCGCCCCCCGCGAGGACGGCGCGTCGTGTTGTCATCATGGCAAGCTCTCCCTGCCTGGGTTGCACTGAACCGGTTCGCCGGCCCTTGGGACCGACGAACGTCATTTGGCGAGAGCGACCGGCGGCGGCGTCCACGAGCCATCGAGGATCGAGGGCGAGTGCTCCCTCGGCCAATACATCCGCAGCATCGGGATGAAGTCGCCTGTCGGCGCCGGCAGCCAGTTGGCTTGCTTGCCCTTGCCCGGAGACGCATTCTGGAAATACAGGGTCAGCGAACCATCAGCATTGTATTTCGGGTGATTGCGCGGGCTGACCGTGAACTTGTTCAGCGCGTTCGGAACGAACCACCAGCCCTTGTCGATCTCGTACATCGTGATCGACCAGAAGCCGTCGACCGGCGGCGTCTCGCCTTTGGCGAAAGTCAATGTGTACTTGTTGGCACCCGACAGCTTCTGGCCCGTACTGTCGACTTCGGTGTAGGGATAGACGGCGTCCTCCTGGCGGTTTGCCGGCCAGCCATAGGCGGCCACCACGGCTCGCTTCATGTAGTTCGTCCCGTAGATCCCGAGCCCCGTGGTGACGACCCAGCCGTTCACCATTTTCCCCAGCGAGTCCTTGTTGGCTTCAATTTGCTGCAGAGCGGTCTTGGGGAGATCTTTCAGCGCCGCCTGCACGGCCGGAGCGAGCTTGGCGATGTCGAAGGGCTGGCCCGGGACGAGGCCGATCTTGGCCATGCGCGCCAACATCGGCGCGTCTTCCGGCGCCGGCGGGGCGGCGCCGCCGATCAGCTTTGCCATCAGGTTGAAGTAGGTCGAGGTTTCCATGCCGAGGATCACCGTCTGCGGGGCTTCGGTCATGCTGAGGCCCGGGTTCGGATTTACCGGCGGCGCCCGATAGGCATAAGGTTTGCCATAGACGCTCAACGGAACAATTTTGTACTGCGCCTGCAGCGCATTGACGGTCTTGTAGTCGCGCGCGGTGCCGTCGGCATAGGTACGGCCGAGGATCACCATGTAGCGCGTCGCCGATTTGATCTGCTGCATGCCGGCCGGCACCGTGCCGCTCCAGCCGGGGCCGGTGATCAGGTAGGTCGCGGCCTTCTCGCCCGTTGCGCGGGTACCGGGCGCGTCGAAATCCGTCATCCACAGATCTGTCATCTCGAACAGGTAGAAGGGCTTGCCCATGTCCGGATGGCTGAACACCTGGGGTTCGGACAGGTCGAGCCAGGCCAGCGAGTAGAGCGTGTCGGCATTGGGCGCCGACACACCGCGGTAGTCGGCGGGCGGGTAGCGTTTGACATTGGAGAACTCGCCCATCGGGGCATGCAGATCCGCCTGAATGTCGGCGACATTGGTCATCTGCACGCGCGTGACCTCGGTCGTAACCAGCGAATAGCCGTAAATGTAGGCGTCCTCTGCGATCGCCTTGGCTTCGCTGGGTGCGAGGCTTCGCGCCGAAGCCGCCGAAACGCCTGCCATCAGCAAGCCTCCGATGAATGCGGCAAACACGCGAGTGGTTGCTGTGCCCAGTACGTTCATGTCATCCCCTCCATCCTCTTGCCGCCTGCATCGGGCCGCCGCTGCATGGACGCGCCGACGATTTGATCGCCGGGGCATCGGCAGATCTGGCATTGGATCGTGGTCAAGCGCCGGTGGCGCCGGGGCCCTGTACGGTGACGACGATGCGGCGGTTCTTCGCGCGGTCTTCGGGCGTGTCGTTGGGCGCCACCGGATGGGTGTCGCCAAACCCTTTGGCCGAGGTGATCTCGGAGTTGACCCCCTGCGCGATCAGGAAGGTCGCGACCGCCGCGGCGCGCCGCGTCGACAGCACCAGATTGTCGGGGATGCCTTGCGCCTTCAGGCCGGGCCCGACCGGCGTGTTGTCGGTATAGCCATAGACGACGACCTTGGCGTTCTGCAGATTACGCAGTTTCGGCACGATGTTGGTGGCGAGTTCGTTCTCCCCGGCCGGGGTGAGCCGATAGCCGCCCGATGGAAACAAGAGGTCGGAGGCTTCGACGAAATCCTGCTCGGCCTTCGATGCCGCGAGCTGTTGCTGTAGCTGCTGAATTTGCGCCTGCGCCTGCTGCAGCTCTGCCGTCTGTGCGTCGTAGGTGCTCTGCGACACGCACGCTCCCAATAGCAGTGCGGTCAACGGGACAACCCCGGCAGCGGCGGCCAAACTGATCTTCATGGTTCTCTCCCAGCGGTTCATCCTGGACGGGCAAGGCGCGCCCGGACCGCGACCCTAGACCCGCGGTTTTTCGGCTGACTATGCAGAGTCGGAAAATTTCACACCGAGAAGTCTCGATGCCGCCAGGCGCCGAAGGGTAGTCGAAGGCGACTCGCCGTACGCCCTCCGGTACGCTCCGGCAAACCGCCCCAGCTCGGTGAAGCCGCAGCTATGGGCGATTTCGGCGACGCTCGCCGTGGTCGAGTCGGCATCCCGAAGCGCCGCCCGCACCTGCTTCAGGCGCCGCAGGAGCACATACTGGCTGGGGCTGATACCCAGAAACTCGGTGCAGCTCGATCGCAGGGTCCGGTCCGACACGCCGATCTGCGCGCACAACTCCACCATCGGCAACGGCCGGCCGGGATGTTCCGCGAGTACCTCCTCGAAGCGGACCATGATCGCAGCGTGATGCCGCCTGGCGACATTGTCCTCCCGGCGGTCGGCACTGTTCAGACAGGTGACTAGCGCATGGATCAGGCCTTGTTCGATCGCGCGCGCGACCTCGGGGTGCGCCAACACCCGGGACCGCGTCTCGGCAAGGCGACAGGCTTGCGCGTGGAAACGTCGCAGCTTTGCCGCGGTGCGCGCAGCGGGCCGCAGGATCCCGCCCACATTGGGCGGAGAGAATGCCTTTCCGAAAAGAGCGCCGCCGAATCTTCCAAGATCCTCCTGCGAAAGCCCTACCAGGCACCAGCTCGAAGGGCCTGTCGTGCGCTGATGAAACCGGGCGCCGCGACCGTGGAAAATGATCTCCGACGACCGCAATTCGGCGCCGCCCCAATGGATCGGCGGGCTCGCTCGTGCGGCAAAGCCGACAAAGATGAGCGCAGATCGCAGCGAGACATAGGCGATGCGCGGCAGGTCCTCCTCGCCGCGCAACAGGCGGAGATGATGAAGAGTCGCCCAGGTCAGGCGCGCCGTGAACGCGCCGTTTGCCGTAACGACGAGATCGATCTGCGCCTGCCGCAGGCCCTCTTGGTACTCGTCGGGGTCGATGAAGGTGCCCGTGCCGCTGCCCGGCATCTGCCCCTCTGCATGGCTTCCGGACCAAAACCGTGGTGCAAACGACCACGATGCATACCGGGAGTGTCGCCGGAGCGCAGGCTAGGTGGGCCGGGTCGTCGCTGCCTATGCAGATTCCGGAAGTTGCCAAGGCGAGCCGAGGTTTTTTTGCGGTACCGGGTCCACGGGCGGCCGACGCAGCGATGCAGAAGGCGACTCCCCGAACAGCGACCGATACGCCACCGAGAAGCGACCCAATTCCCAGAAGCCGTAATCCGTCGCGATCTGCGTTACGGTCACCACCGCCGCATCGGCTTTGCGCAACGCGCGGCGAGCCAGGTGCATGCGGCGCAGCCATAAATAATGCGTCGGGCTCATGCCCAGATGTTCCTGGCAGCACGCGCGGAGCGTGCGGTCCGACACCCCCGTCGCCGCGCAGAGTTCCACCAGATAGAGGGTGCGATCGAGGTTGGCCTCCAGCACCCCTTCCAGTCGCCGCATCACCGCCGCGTGGCGGCGATGGGCATTGCGGGTCTCGGCAGCAATCGCGCCGCCGACACACGACACCATCGCGTGCACCAGGCCTTGCTCGATTGCTCGGGCCACCTCGGGTTTCGCAAGGATGTCGGGGGCGGTCTTGGCGAGATGGCCGGCCGCCTCGTGCAGGTTCAAAAGCCGCAGCAGCGGAGGTGCCGGGGGCCGGATACGATGTGTGAACGGCGGCGCGGTCAAATCGCGACCGATTATGGTTTGTCCGGCGGCGGCAAGGTCCGCGTGCGGCAGCGACATGAAGCCCCATCGACAGGCCGCCGCCGACCGGTTGTGGCCTACCGAACCGACGCGGTGGACGATCACCTCCGCCGGCGACAGTTCGAGGCCGCTGATATGTACGGGCGATTGACTTGGATCTGTGGCGAAGATGATGCTGTACAGCTTCGGGTCTACCGCCGAGTTTACGACCCGAGGCAGGGTCTCCTCGGCGCGATGCACCGACAGCCGATCGAGGTCGATGCGCGTCAACTCGGCTCGAAAGCTGCCGCGGGCGGTGACGACGCCGTCCGCCTGCACGTCGCGGAGAGCCGCATGATAGGCGTCGGGGTCGGTAAAGCTCAGAACGGCGCTGGCCGGCATAGCAACCACCCCTAACCCGTGGCGACCCCTAACCCGTGGCGACGTCGGGCCATCAGGCGCGCGACCGCAGCCTCGCCTAGCTTCCGACGTTCTGGGCACCGCGATCTTCGATGATACCGGTCAGCTCTTCCGAACCGTAAGAATTATATGTTACCGCTTCGTGCTGAAGAGCCGGCCGGCGACAGACACCCAGGGCCTTGCCGCCCTCGAGAACGACGTCGACAACCATTGGGCACGCTGTTTAAGGCTGCTATCCTGTCCACCTTGCCGAGCATCGGATCGGAAGCCCATACCAGCAAGTCGTACGTTCGTGGCAATCCCCGTTCTTCGCCTTCAAGGAGATCGGAGCGTGATTGGCGAGCCCGAGTTGCATTCCCCGATCTTTTACGAACGAGGCAACTTGATTTTGGGCGCCGAATGCGCCGTCGGATCCCGATGCCATGACGGGAGAGCGAACGAAATTGCATGTTGACGTTCAGAATCGCCATTACGGCCGCGGTGATGGCGTTCGTCACCGGGCTCGCCGCATGTCTGATATTGATCCAGATCGCGACCTTTCACGCGGCGGCGAGGGCGGCGGCGTCTGCCGCCATGGATGCGGCCAGCACCAATACCTTGAACCGCCTCGAGGCCGAGGTATCCGAGCTGAGCTCCGTCGTTCGGGTGCTATCGACGGATCCCTTTCTCGCTGACTCGGACGAGAGGATCGACCGTGATGGCGCGATTGCACTCTTCAAAGAAGGGCTGCACCTGTTGCCGCAAACGGATAGCCTCTATGTCGGCTACGACAACGGCTGCTGGCTGCAAGTCCGGCGGCTCGACGTCCTCGGACCGGCGGAGCGCCGGCAACTAAAGGCACCCCCGGCCGCCGTCTACGATGCCAATTTGATCCGCCCGACCTCGGCTGGAGCACTTCCGATGCGGCGGATCTTCGAAGACGAAGCGGGCAAAGCGATCGAGCGGCTCGACCTGCAGGACTATGGCTATGACGCGCGAAGCCGGCCGTGGTATCGCGATACGATCGAGGCGGATCGGGCTCTCGTTTCGTCCCCATACGCTTCGTACAGCATCGGCACCCCGATGATCACGCTGAGCGCGCCGCTGCGGGGGCAGGTGCGCGGCGTCATCGCGGCCGACCTCAAGCTCGACAACTTCAGCGAGTTCGTCTATGCGCAGCGCCCGGGGAAGCACGGAACGGCGATCATCTTCGACTCGTTCGGGGTGCTCCTGGCCTATCCCGACTTTGCCCGGCTCGTGGCCGTCGCGAGGGCATCCCTCTCACCCGCAACTCCCCGACATTGGGGAAATCCACAGCGGCCCGGTCGGCGCGATCATGCGGAGATGGGATGGCAACGACCGCTATGAAGGAAGCATCCGCGATGACGGCGGGCGAAATTACCTGTTTCTCCTTTAGAAATTTTCTCAGAGAGACGAATTCAGCGGCTACTCCCTGCTGCTCGCGTCGGAAGGTGATTTCGTCAAAAAAGTGCGAACCTTGCGGATCCGTGGTATAATTATTGCGCTGATAGCGCGCCTCTGCTTCATACCAGTGGTCTGGATCTTCGGCAGCCGGATGTCGGGCTCGCTGAAGCGGATCACCGCCCAAGCCGCCCGGCTGCGGATGTTGGCGGCGCCGGACGATGTACCGGTCACTTCCCGTGTGGCAGAGATTCACGAGCTCGGCGGCACGATGGCGATCGCCCAGCGCACGATCTGGTCGTTAGCCCCCTTTGTCCCAAAAGACATCGTCAGGGGGATCATCGACGGCTCGATCTCGACAGAGCTTGGCGGGGTGAGACAGGAGGTCACCATCCTCTTTACCCACGTCGCGAATTTTACCGGCATTGCCGAAGCAGCCGATCCCGACAGCCTGATGCACCAGACCTCGCGTCATTTCGGGGCGCTGACGGAAGCGTTTCTCGCCGAGGGCGGGACCGTGGACAAGTGTCTCGGGGATTCGGTGATGGTGTTTTGGAACGCTCCCCCACGCGCAGTCCGATCATGTCGAGCGGGCCTGCCGTGCCGCCCTTGCGGCCAAGGCGGCGAGCGACGCCCTCAACACCCGGTTTGCCGCCGAAGGACTGCCGCCTTTCCGCATTCGTCTCGGCATCCATTCCGGCGAAGCCGTCGTCGGAAATGTCGGTTCGGCGGAGCGCATGGAATATACCGCGTTGGGCGACAGTGTGAACCTGGCGGCTCGCCTCGAAGGGTTGAACAAGGAGTACGGGACCACGATCCTCGTCAGCGACGCCGTCCGAGAGCGGGCCGAGCGCGGCTTTCGTTTCAACGCCATCGGCTCGGTGATCGCCAAAGGGATGACGCGGGAAACGCGCGTTTATGAGCTGGTCGAAGCGGTTGCATAAGGATGCCCGTCGGCTGCCGGCCAGGCCTGCCCGCTCTTCGTGCCGGCCGCGAGCCGCCTGCTATTGGACCTGGCACGCGCCGGTACTGGGCGGGTCGGGCTGCCAGCATGGCGCCGCCGCCTCGGTCATCAGGCGCTGCAGCGTCGCTGCTTCGCGGTCGAGCACCGCGCGCGGGTTCTCGCCACGCAGCACGATCCGCTGGAACGTCTCCATGAAAACCTTATCGAATGCGCCGCCGCGCTCACCGAGGCCGGCCGGCAGCAGCGCCGGCAGCGCATCCTTCGCCGACTGCATCGTTTCGATCGCTGCGGCGGCCATCTTCAAGCCGGGTTCGGCGCTGCGGGGCAGCGCCGTTTTCACCACGGGAAAAAAGCCGACCGTGCGGGCGGCGACGATCTGCGTCCGGGGTTGCGTCAGGTAGTCGATCAGCGCCAGCGCCCCGCTCATGTCGGGCGCACCCCTCAATAGCCTGAGGCCAGCCAGCACCGGCATGTAGCCCCGCCCCTTGGGCCCGGCAGGGGCCGGGAAGGCGACGAATTCGTCCGGCTTGCGGCGCAGCGCGTCGAACACGCGGGCAACGTGATCCCAGGCGATCCAGATATCGCCGGAGAGCAGCGGCTCCTGCATGAAATCGTAGCTGGTCGAGTTCGGATTTACGCTCTTCCATAGCGACGCGAACCGGGCCCACATCGCTTCGGCTGCTGCCGAGCGGAACGGAACTACCACGCCGCCGGGCCCGCCCCGTGCGCCTTTGGCCCCTACCCCGCAACGCGGTGATCCTTGTGGCGCGGTGGGTTGCCCCTCACCCGGCCTCCCCGCTTGCGGCTACGGGGTTCACACAATTTCCAACGGCTCATGAATGGGTTACGAGGACGAGCCCGTCGCGTCGAAAAACCCTCCCCCTTGATGGGCCCTTGATGGGGGAGGGATTGGGAGGGGGTGACCACCGCCGCGCCTGTCGCAGGCAACGACGGCGAGAAACGCGCCGCGGCTTGTCACTGCGCGGATTGCCAGCATTCTGCGGCAGCATCACCCTCACCCCGGCCCTCATCGAGGGGGCGGGGGGCGTTGTCGTCGGACGGGGGAACGTCCCGATGGCTTTCGTCGGCCGTGCGACGCGTGAACCCCACAGCCGCAAGCGGGGAGAGGGAGGTGACACTCCTGGTTTCAGAGCGACAGCGCGGCGAGGAATTCCTGCATCGCCCGGTCGAAGGCGGCCGGGGCGTCGAGATTGGCGGCGTGTCCGGCGCCGGGGACCACGACCTTCCGGGCACCCGGGATCTTGGCTGCCATGTAGTCGGTCGCAGCGAGAAAGTTCTTGTCCTCGCTGCCGACCAGCAGCAATGTCGGCACGCGGATCGTCGGCAGCGAGTCGATCAGGCTGCTGTCGAACTGCGCCAGCATGCCGCGCGCGCGGCCCCAGCGAGGCCGCGCGCCGAACGGTGCCGGCCGAGGCGCGTTTCGCCGCCGCCGGAGAGCGCCGCGGGCCCCCTTTCGTCGAGCGCGCGGGCCCGCCCGAGGGCGCGCTCGTTCCAGGCGGCGCGGGCCTCGGGATTGCGAAACCCGGGCCCGGTGTCGCACAAAATCAGCGCCGCTACCCGCTGCGGATGGGCGAGGTGGAAAGCGAGCGACATGACCCCGCCCAGCGACAGCCCGCCGATCACGGCGTGCCTGACATCACAGGCATCGAGCACCGCCGCCATGTCGGCGACCGACAGCGGCTGCGAATAGGCCTCGGCATCAGCCGGATCACCGGAGTTGCCGTGGCCGCGCATGTCCCAGACGATGATTCGGTGACGGTCGTGGAAAGCCGCTATCTCCCCGTCCCACATCCGGCAGGTCGCGGCATAGCCATGCGACAGCAGAACCGGCGGGCCGGCCCCGTGGCTTTCGTAGTATATCTCGACGCCGTCACGGTTGATGGTCGGCATGCGGATCCTCCGTTCTGGCGCCATTGTCGCCGAAGGCGAGGCGGAATCCCACGAGCCCTCGCTGAGGGCCCCTCACCCCGGCCTTCTCCCCGGTTGGGAAGAGCCGTCTCGGCGCGCGCCTGCGTCCGCCTGTGGGAGCGTGAGGGGCCGCCCGCGCGCTCTGCGCGTTGACAAGGCCGGGCGTGGCGCCTAGCGTTACACACCAAACGGTTGGTTGGTTCTTTTGGTCTTGGTTGGGACTTTGCTGGCGGGCCGGCGCGTCGATTGCGGAGCAGCGCGATGAAGCTGATGTGGTTTCACCTGATGCCGTACACCGAGCTTCCCGACGATTTCCGGGACAAGAACCCGTCGGTCTGGGTCGACATCCACTCCTCGCTGTTCGACCCGCGGCGGGCGCATCACATGTACAACGATTTCATCGACGAGCTCGAATTCGCCGCCGAATGCGGTTTCGACGCGGTCTGCGTCAACGAGCACCATTCGAACGGCTACGGGCTGATGCCGTCGCCGAATCTGGTGGCCTCGGCGCTGGCCCGGCGCACGACCGACACGGCGTTGTGCATCCTCGGCAACTCGTTGGCGCTCTACAACCCGCCGACGCGGGTCGCCGAGGAATTCGCGATGATCGACTGCATCTCCGGCGGGCGGCTGATCGCCGGCTTTCCGGTCGGCTCGCCGATGGACACCTGTTACGCCTACGGCCAGAACCCGTCGCTGCTGCGCGAGCGCTACCACGAGGCGCACGACCTCGTCGTCAAGGCGTGGACCGAGGTCGACACATTTGCCTGGAACGGCCGCTTCAACCAGCAGCGCTACGTCAACATCTGGCCGCGGCCGGTGCAGAAGCCGCACCCGCCGATCTGGATCCCGGGCGGCGGCTCGGTCGAGACCTGGCAATGGTGCGCTGAGATGGACTACGTCTATTGCTACCTGTCCTACTACGGCTACAAAGCTGGACAGGCGACGATGACCGGGTTCTGGGACGAGATGAAAAAGCTCGGCAAGGACCGCAACCCGTACCGCGCCGGCTTTCTGCAATTCGTCGGCGTCGCCGAGAGCCGCGCGCAGGCGATGGAACTGTACGCCGAGCCCGCCGAATATTTCTACGGGCGCTGCCTGCATATCGACCCGCGCTTTGCCGGCCCGCCGGGCTACGCGACCGAGGAAACCCAGCGCCGCGGCATCAAGGGCATGGTCTCGCAGGCGGCCGATGCCAGCCGCGACGTCACCCGCTACGAGACGAAGTTCCAGATGCTCGCCCGCGAGATGGATGCGATCGTCGACAAGGGTTATGTCATCGTCGGCTCGCCCGACGAGGTCGTCGAGCAGCTGAGCGAAGTGGCGACCAACCTCAATGTCGGCCACCTGATGATGTTGTTGCAGTTCGGCAACATGAACAAGGAGCTGGCCGCATACAACACGCGCCTCTTCGCCGAGAAGGTCATGCCGCGGCTGAAAGGGGTGCATGCGCAATGGGAGGACAGATGGTGGCCGCAGCCGATGCAGCGCAGCGAGAGGGCGGCGCCGGCGCCGTTCCATCCGGTCGCGCAGGCGGCTGCGGAGTAGCCACGGTCGCCGGTGTTGCTAATCCGGCGGCAATGTGCTATGAATTGCTATCATCGCAAGAACCGGCCCCGTGCACAAAATTCCCTCAGCCTCCCCGAACGTACCCTCAGCAAACCCGTCGACGGCGTCCAGGTGCCAACAAAAGGTCTATATAAATCAATATCATACGGATGAAATGGCGGCGTTGCGGCCACAAAAATGGCGCGAAATTCCCTCAGAACAACGATAAACGCGGCCTTTCGCGGGCCTGTGCGGCGCCGCCGCAGCGAGGAGGAAGCGCATGGAATACCGGCAATTCGGCAGGACCGATCTGAAGACCTCGGCGATCGGCTTCGGCTGCTGGGAGATCGGCGGCACCTACGGCCGGATCGACGCGAGCCAGTTTCGCCGCGCCGTGGGCCAAGCGATCGACAGCGGCATCACCTGTTTCGACACCGCCGAGGCCTACGGCATGGGGGTGTCGGAAGAGGCGCTGAGAGAGGCGCTCGGCAATCGCCGCCGCGATGTCGCGGTCGTCACCAAATTCGGCGTCGGTTATGACGAGATGCCGAACCGGCGCGATGCGAGCCGCGGCCGCGTCCTCTCATCGATCGAGAAGAGCCTGCGGCGGCTCGGCACCGATCATGTCGATGTCTATCTGGTGCATTGGCCCGACCCGGCGACGCCGCTCGACGAGACGATGCAGGCGCTCGACGACATCGTTCGGCAGGGCAAGGCGCGCTATGTCGGGGTGTCGAACTTCCGCCTGGCGCAGATCGAGGCTGCGGCGCGGCTGCGCCCGATCGATGTCGTGCAGTATGGCTGGAACCTGTTCGACCGGCGCATGCAGGCCGAAATCTTTCCCTATTGCCGGACGCATCGGATCGGCGTCATGGCCTACGGCTCGCTCGCCTACGGCATGCTGACCGGCAGCTTTCACGCCGGCATGCGGTTCGAGGAGAGCGACTGGCGCTCGAAAGGCGGCATGCTCGGCAACATCAACCTGTTCCGCACGCTGTTCGGCCCCGAATACTTCCCGCGCAACCTCGCCGCGGTCGAGGAGTTGCAGCGGATCGCGGCGAAATACAACAAGACCCTGCCGCAATTCGCGTTGCGCTGGACGCTGAGCAACCCGGCCGTCGGCACGGCACTCGTCGGGTTCCGCACGCCGCAAGAGGTGACCGAGAACCTCGGCGCCCTTGGCTGGGCGATTTCGAGCGCCGATTTGGCCGAGATCGACGCGGTCTTCGCCCGGCACGGCTGCGTCACCAAGCCGCCGGGCTGGCTCGAAGACTAGCCGGAGAGGAGGCACTGCATGCCGGTTCAAAAATTCGCACCGATGCGCAAGGATTTCGCGACCTTCGATTGCGACGCCCATGTCACCGAGCCGCCTCTGATCTGGGAGCGCGCCCATGAGTTCCTCACGAAGGACGAACTCGACGCGCTGAAGCAGACGATCTGGTGGGACGCCGAGAGCCGCCTCCTCGTCGTCAACGGCCGCGCCGGCATCGGCCTCGGCTCGCCGCGGAAGGGCGGCATCCCCGGCACGATGCGGGTCATCACCAATGCCGGCCCGGGCGTCAAGCACGACATCCAGCGGGCCCTCAATGTGCGCAACCTGAACCCCAAGACGGCGCTAACCCAAGAGCAGGTCGCCTATCTCGACCATGCCGGATCCTACGAGCCGAAGCCGCGGCTTGCCGACATGGACATTCAGGGCATCGATCAGGTCATGATCATACCGACCGAGATCGACATCTACCCCTGGCTCGAAAACGCGCTCGGCGCCAAGGCCTTCTGCCGCGCCTACAATGAATGGGCCTACGAATACACGCTCGCCGACCCGGAGCGCCTCTATTTCGCCGCCCTCATTCCGATGCAGCACGCCGACTACGCGATCGCGGAAATCCGCCGGGTCGCGGCGCAAGGTTGCCGGGTGGCGCTCGTCCGGCCGATGGATGCGTTCGGCAATTACCCGCTGCAACCGAAATACGAACCGGTATGGGACGCACTCGAAGAGACCGGCATGGTGTACGGCATGCACCCGTTCCCGGCCTTCGGCACGCTGAAGCCTTCCGGCTATAGCGAGCAATATTCGGGCGCCGAACTGATCCGCCGGACGATCGCGACCGCCGGCTTGCCGCATTCCTTCCTGTCAAACGTGCAGAATTTCCAGGCCGAGGCGGCGCTCTGGGTGAGCCTCGTGCTGATGTCCGGCTTCTTCGACCGGCACCCGAAGATCAACGCGGCCGTGTTCGAAGCGTCGTCGACCTGGCTCAGCTTTCTCATCGACGAGTGCGACAAGGCCTACCGCCTCTATCGCAACGAACGCCGGTTGCCGCCGTTGAAATGCCTGCCGAGCGAAGCCTTCGCCGAGCATTGCATGACCGGCTTCGAAGGCGACGAGGCGCCGCCGGCGCGGCTGCCGGAGTTCTACGGCGACATCCTCGCCTGGTCGTCCGACGTCTATCACCATGACGGCGACGATGCCTGGCGGGCCATCGAGACGATGCAGAAGCACGGCCTGCCGATCGAAGACCAGGCGAAGTTTCTCGGCGGCAACGCGCGCCGTCTCTACAAGGTGCAGGCGCCGCGCCAGATCATTCGCGACCGCGTCACCGAGATCGAGCGTCCCGATTGGTGGCCGAGCGAAGCCGAAATCCACGCCGCCCTCAGGCCGGAGGCGGCGGTCACGCGGTAGCGTCATCCGTCCCGACTTTTTCTCCCGGGGAGAAAAGCATGACGATAAAGGACTTCGCCTAGCAGCAGCGAACGACGCCGATCTTTGGCTCGGCCGAGCGATAAACGACATCGGGCGCCGGCAACCGCCCGATCGATAAGGAGGAAAACAAGAGATGACGACAGCCGAGATTACCCATGTGAGCGGGCTTTCGGAGAGCGAGCATCGCGCTCAATTGCGCCGCGCCCTGCTCGCCAGCACGGTCGGCACGACGATCGAATGGTACGACTTTCTGCTGTACGGCCAGGTGACGGCGCTGGTCTTCGGCAAGCTGTTCTTTCCGCATTCCGTGCCATTGATCGGCGTGCTGCAGGCGTTTGCGGTGTTTTTCATCGGCTTTGTCGGCCGGCCGATCGGCGCGGCGATCTTCGGCCATTGGGGCGACCGCATCGGCCGCAAGGCGACGCTGATCATCACGTTGGTGATCACCGGCCTTGCCACCGTTGCCGTGGGTCTCGTCCCGACCTACGCCAGTATCGGCATCTGGGGCGCCGTTCTGCTGACGGTGATCCGCCTGATCCAAGGGATTGGGGTCGGCGGCGAATGGGGCGGCTCGGTGCTGTTGGCGATGGAATGGGCGCGAACCGACAAGCATCGGGGCTTCATCTCCGCCTGGCCGCAATTCGGCGCGCCGGCCGGGTTCTTCCTGGCCAATCTCGCTGTGCTGGTCTTCAGCTGGCTTTCCGGCGACCAGTTCCTTACCTGGGGCTGGCGCATCCCGTTCCTGATCAGCATCGTCATGGTCGCGGTCGGGCTGTGGATCCGGCTCGGCATTCTCGAGACTCCGGTCTTCCAGAAGGTGATCGACGAGGAACGCGTCGAGCGCGTCCCGGTGCTCGAAGTCCTCAAACGCCAGCCCAAACAAGTCGCCCTGACGGCGTTGCTGCGGCTGCCGGAGCAGGCGCCGGGTTATATCTTTGGCGCTTTTGTCTTCACCTATGGAACGGCGGTCCTCGGCGCCTCGCGAAACTTCCTATTGATTGGCGTGCTCGCCGGATCCGTGCTGGCGTTTCTCTGGGTCACGGTCGCCGGGCATCTGTCGGACCGCATCGGCCGAAAGCGCATGTATATCATCGGCTGCATCTTTGTCGCGGTTTTCGGCTTTGTCTTCTTCGCGCTGCTCGATACGAAGGTGCCGGCGTTGATGTTTCTCGCGATCGCGCTGTCGGGGCTGCCGATCATGACGATGTACGGCCCCGAGGCGGCGCTGATCGCCGAATCCTTCACCCCGCGGCTGCGCTACAGCGGCACCTCGCTCGGCTACCAGCTCGCCTCGGTGATCGCCGGCGGCCCGTCGCCGTTCATTGCGACGGCGCTGGTCGCCGCCTTCCATGCGAGCTTGCCGATCGCCTTCTACATCCTCGCCTGTGCTGTAGTCGGGATCATCGCAACATCGCTGCTGACCGACTACACTAACAAGAGCATAGCGGCCGAGTATCACGGGGTGTGAAGGAGCTTGTAGAGGAACCGCTCGATGACGCGCCAATTCTTCTTTTTCTCGGAAATGGGCTACAATGCCTATCCGCCCGAGATCGCCGAGCAATACGGCTATACGGCGCTGCTGCTGCCCAACAGCATCTTCGATGCGGAAAAGGCGCGCGATCTCTGGCAAATGTTCCTGCGCGAGCATGAATACGCGTCCGAGACCGGCTTCGACGGATCGGTGTGCAACGAACACCACAACAACGTCCTGTCGATGCAGGAGAGCGTCAACCTTTCGGCGGCGGTGATCAGTCAGCGCATCAAGGGCAAGATCGCGCTGATCGGCAATCCGCTGCCGATCCATGACAATCCGGTGCGCGTCGCCGAAGAGATCGCGATGCTCGATCTGATCTCGGGCGGCCGGATCATCTCGGGTTTCGTGCGCGGCACCGGTATCGAGCAGCTCTCGACCAACGCCAATCCCGCCTACAACCGCGAGCGTTTCGAGGAGGCGTTCGCGCTGATCAAGAAGACCTGGACCGTGCCCGGCCCGTTCCGCTGGGAGGGCAAGCATTATCACTTGCGCGTCGTCAATCCGTGGCAGCTGCCGTTGCAAAAGCCGCACCCGCCGATCTGGGCGGCCGGGATCTTGAGCCCGGAGACGATCCGCTGGGCGGCGCAGCAACGCATCACCTATCTCGTCCTCGGCAGCGCGCTCGAGGCGACGGCCTCATGCCGCGAGCTCTACCACGCGGTTGCGCGAGAGGGCGGCTGGGTGCCCGGGCCGCAGCATCTCGGCTATCTGATCCATACCTGCGTGCTCGACACCGACGAGGGAGCCTACGAGATGGGGCGCCATCATTACGGCGGCTCGTCGGTTATTGGTCGCCGCGGCGGTGTCGCGGCATCGGCGCTGACCGCCGGAACCGGCTCCGCGGGGGTGACGAGCGGCGGACCGCATCCAGAATGGATGGCACCGCCGGGCTACATGTCGAAACAGGCGAAGACCGGCAACATGGCGCGGGAGCGCAGCGCCTCCGAAGGGAGCTACGCCGACGCCGTCCGGGCGGGGCTCATCGTCACCGGCGGCCCGAAAACGATCATCCAGAAATTCAAGCACATCATCGACCGGACCGACCCGGGCTACCTGACCTTCTGGGCGCGCGAGGGCAAGAAGCCGCACGACGCGACGATGCGGGGCATCGAATTGCTCGGCCGGGAGGTTATTCCGGCGCTGCGCGAGCACCAATCGGCGCTCGTCACCGGAAGGGAGCCGACGCCTTGGCCGAATTGAACAATGCGGCGCTTCGCCTGGTCGAGGCGGCGGGGATCACTATCGCGCTGCGGCGCGAAGGCGCCGGCGCCCCGCTGCTTATCATTCATGGCGAACTGGGCGTGCCCGGCTGGCTCGACAGCTTTGCCCGTCTCGCCGAACATTACGATGTGATCGTGCCGTCGCTGCCCGGCTATGGGGCGTCGTCGAGGCCGGACTGGATCATGGGGGTGCACGATCTCGCCGCCTGGATGACGTGGTTCGCCCGCGATCTCGAACTTCCGATGCCAATGAACGTGGTCGGCTCCTCGCTTGGCGGCTGGATCGCCGCCGAGATTGCGACCGTGGCACCGCAATTCTTCCGCAAGATGGTGCTGGTCGGGGCGATGGGTCTCAAGCCCGAACAGGGTGAAATCTTCGACTATTTTCTCAACTCCGGCATCGTAGGGCTTCGTCGAGCATTTCACCGGCCCGACGAATCGGAAGAATTCAGGCATTGGTGGGGCAGGACATTGACGCCAGAGGAAGCCGATGTGATCGAGCAGCATCGCGAGATGACCTGCCGCGTTGCCTGGAAGCCCTACATGCACAGCCTGACTTTGCGCCATCTGTTGCCGGGCGTGCGCACACCGACCCTGCTTGTCTGGGGACGCGAAGACGCGATCACGCCCGTCAACTGCGGCGAGCTCTACGAGCGCGCGATCCCGCAGGCGCACCTCGCCACGATCCCCGATTGCGGCCACATGCCGGAAATGGAGAAGCCGGCGGACTTCGTGGCGCTCGTCCGGCGCTTCCTCGGCGACTGAAGCGGCTACAAGCGGCACGCGAACAACGCCGTGCACCGACTGGGTCGGCATGGCGGCGCGATACCACATCCCAGAGACCGAGCCGGAACGGTTGGCCAGTCCGGCCGCTCAGCCCGACCGGCCGCGCTCGGCCCGGCTGCATCCGTTGATTTACAAGACGATGACCCTCCTCGCTCTGGGGTTCGTGCTCGCCGCCTGGGGCTTAGCCGGCAAGGGCTACAGCCGCTTGGAACTGGCGGTACTGACCGCTTTCGTTACGGTTGTCGTCGTCCTGCTCGTCGTCGTTGCGCACATTCGCCGGCGGCGCCCGGGTCTGGTGGCTGAGGGCGCCGCGGCGCCGCGTTCCTTTCGCGATTGGGCGCGCGGCGAACTCGCGACGGCGGCCGGGCTGGTCGAGGCCAACCTCGCGACCGTCGAGATCCTGCTGCCGATCCTCGCGGTCGTCGTCGGCCTGGCCGCGCTCGCGATCGTCAGGGGCATCGCCGTCGGTTGAGGGCACCCGCGACCGGCAGGCTCGGAGCCGATGCCGGAATATGACCTCGGCCGCCGCCACCTCAGAACAGGCCGGTGATACGCCCCTCGGCGTCGACTGCGATCGCGTTCGCGGCCGGCACGCGCGGCAGGCCCGGCAGGGTCATGATGTCGCCGCAGATGGCGACGACGAACTCGGCGCCGGCCGACAGTCGTACCTCGCGCACGCCGACAACATGACCGCTCGGCGCGCCCTTGATATTGGGATCGGTCGTAAAGCTGAATTGCGTCTTGGCGATGCAGACCGGGAAATGGCCGTAGCCCTGGTCCTGCAATTGCGCGAACTGATCCTCGATCGATTTGTCCGCCTCGATGTCGCGGGCGCCGTAGATCCGCTGGGCGATGGTGCGGACCTTCTCCAGGAGCGGCATCTCGTCCGGATAGAGATAGCGAAATTCGGCCTCGCCGTTCTCTGCCAGATCGACGACGGTATGGGCCAACTCGGCCGCACCCGCGCTGCCCTGCGCCCAGTGATCGGCGATGATCGCCTTGACGCCTTCGGCGGCGCACAGCTCCTGCAGCTTGGCGTGTTCGCGCGGCGTGTCGGCGCTGAAGCGGTTGACCGACACGACCGCCGGCACGCCGAACTGCCGGATATTGGCAAGATGACGCGCTAAGTTGGCAAAGCCTTTTTCGAGCGCCGCGACGTTTTCCTCGCGCAGCGCGTCCCGCGCCAACCCGCCATGCATCTTAAGCGCCCGGACCGTCGCGACGACGACGGCGGCGTCGGGCGATAGCCCGGCCTTGCGGCATTTGATGTCGAAAAACTTCTCGGCCCCGAGGTCGGCGCCGAAGCCGGCTTCGGTGACCACGTAATCGCAGAGCTTGAGGGCCGACGTCGTGGCAATGACCGAATTGCAGCCATGCGCGATGTTGGCGAACGGTCCGCCGTGGATGAAGACCGGATTGTGCTCGATCGTCTGGACCAGGTTGGGGGCCAGAGAATCCCTCAACAGCGCGGTCATCGACCCTGCCGCCTTGACATCGCTGGCGGTAACTGGCTTGCGCTCGCGGGTCTGGCCCACGACGATATTGCCGAGTCGGCGCTGCAAATCCTGCAGGCTGGTCGCCAGACAGAACGTCGCCATGACCTGCGAGGCGGCGGTAATGTCGAACCCGTCCTCGCGGGGAAACCCGTTGGCGACGCCGCCGAGCGAAGAGACGAGCGAACGCAACGCCCGGTCGTTCATGTCGATTGCCCGACGCCAAGTGACCCGGCGCGGATCGATCCGCGGTTCGAGCCCGTAATAGACGTGGTTGTCGACCATCGCGGCAAGGAGGTTGTTGGCGGCGCCGATCGCGTGAATATCGCCGGTGAAATGGAGGTTGATGTCCTCCATGGGCAGGGCCTGGGCGTAGCCGCCGCCGGCGGCACCGCCTTTGACGCCAAAGCACGGGCCGAGGCTCGCCTCACGCAGACACAGGATCGCCTTCTTGCCGATCAGGTTGAGGGCGTCGCCGAGCCCGACCGTTGTCGTCGTCTTGCCCTCGCCGGCCGGAGTCGGGGTGATCGCCGTGACGAGAATCAGCTTGGCGCCCGGACGATCCGGCAGCGAGCGGATGTAGTCGAGGGCGATTTTTGCCTTGGTTTTGCCGTAGGGCTCGACCGCTTCCGCCGGGATGCCGAGCTTCTCCCCGGCAATCTCGGTGATCGGACGCATCGCCGCCTGCTGGGCAATTTCGATGTTCGATTTCGGGTTTCTGTGTTGGTCTTCGCCGCGCGCCACGCCGCTTCTCCTTCTTTCAATTCCGGCAGGGTCTTAGTCCCTTCCGGTCGCGGCGCGCAACAATTTGGGACCCGCTACCGTCGCGAAGCTCGCTATTTGATAGCGTTGGCGCCCGCCTTGGCCACCCTCCCCGTCTTGCCGCGACCGTGCCGAAATCCGGAAAGGCGGAGATCGGATCAGTCGGCACTCGGCGACGTTCGAAAGCTTGCCAGCCCAGCCCGCTGGCGTCCTTCGGCGTCGAAATTCGATAGATCGAGCCAGCGTTCGAACGCTGTCCGCAGCGCCGGCCACTGCTTGTCGATCACTGAGAACCAAGCCGTGTCACGATTGCGCCCTTTGTACACCATCGCCTGGCGGAAAAGCCCTTCATAGCGAAACCCGAGCCGCTGCGCGGCAGCGCGCGACGGCGCATTGAGGCTGTCGCACTTCCATTCGTAGCGACGGTAGCCGAGCTCGTCGAAGACGCGGCGCATCATCAGGTACATCGCCTCGGTTGCCGCCGGTTTCCTCTGGAGCCGAGGGCTATAGTTGATGGATCCGACCTCGATCGTCCCAACCTGCAAATCGATCGCCAGATAGCTGGCAACGCCGACGGCACGACCGCTTTTGCGATCGATAATCGCATGCGGCAACGCCCTTTCGCGGTGCAGCGCCGCGACCAGCGAGGCGCGGTAAGGCTCGAACGCGGCATAGGGACCATGCGGAAGATAGGTCCAATTGCGCCCCTCGGCATCCGCGCTGTTGGCGGCAAACAAATCGGCCGCATGACGATTGCAATCGAGCGGTTCGACCCGACAGAAATGCCCTTCGATCGCGTTCCGAGGCGGCACGGGCCGCGGCTGCCAGCCCGGCAGAGGCGCACCGATCGGCTGGCCGAGTTCGTTCCGGTGTTGCTCGATCATTGCCGTCTCCAAACTGCGAGGCGATGGGCCCGGTCCGCGGCAGCACGGTGCGGAGCTGCGCACCACGCACCGCCACCCATGGCGCCCGCCGCGCGCACATCCATTTCGTCGCCTCGGCCGACCGCTACGAGCCGGCGACAACGCACATCTTCGATAGCCGCGATGAATATTTCGCGCGCGACGCGGTGTTCGCAATCAAGGATTCGCTGATCTTTGACTTCCTGGTGCGCGACGTTGTGGACGCTGAAGCGGCGCGCCTGGGCATCCTGCCACCCTATTGCGCCACATGCTTTGACTTTCGCCTAAAACCGGCAGCCGCGGGATCGCCGGACGCGCTGGACGCGCAGCGGCGCCTCGCCGCGCTCGGCGCCCGAGCGGGCTAACCGTTAATCGCGATCGGGACTTCAAACCGCAGCGCGGTCTGCCGGCGCCGGCTCATCCTTGTCGAAATCGAATTCGACCTTCGCGCCATGCGGGTCGTAGAAAAACAGCTGCCAGATACCGCCCCCCGGCAGACGGCGCAGCTCGTAGGCGATGCTCTCCTGCTGCAATGTCGCGACGACCCCAGGTAAGTCCTTGGCTGTGAACGCCATGTGGTCAAGGACGCCGGCGCGCTCTTTGGGCAGAGGGTCTTGGTGGATAACGTGCAAAATCGCCCGATCGTCGCTGTCGGCATAGAGCCACCAGCCCGGGAATTGGAACGGTGGCCGCCAGCCGACCTTGAAGCCGAACAGGTCGCAATAAAAATGTCGGGTGGCTTCGAGATCGTCGCTCAAGACTGTAAAATAATTCATTGCCGCTACGCTCATCAACGCACTCCTTTGCCGATATGCCCGACCGCGTCCGGTTATGGGCGGCGCGCAGACCGAACAGAGAATTGGGCTTCCCGGGCGGCGCCGTCAACGATCCTAAGATCCTTGCCGGTCCTTGGCCGCAAAAACCTCAGAACCAGCGGGTTTTGTCGACGAGGTTGCGCAAGGGTCGGCCGGCCAGGAAGCGGCGGCAATTATCCAGGATAATCGCGTAGCGGCGTTCGTCGAGATAGGGGCCGTAGCCCGCGATGTGAGGGGTCAGGATCACACCTGGCTGGGTCCACAATTTGTGATCTTCGGGCAACGGCTCCTGTTCAAACACATCGAGCCCAGCGCCGGCGATCTCGCCCGCCTCGAGGGCCGCGGCGAGATCGTCGAGCCGGGTTGTCATCCCACGCCCTATATTGATGAAGAACGCTGTCTTCTTCATCTCCCGAAATCGTTCCCGGTTCATGAAGCCCTCGGTCTCAGGGGTATGCGGCACGGTCAGGATCACGAAATCGGCTTGCGGCAAAAGCGCGTCCAGTTCGTCGGCGCGATGCAGCGCGGCCACTCCGGGCGGCGCATCGCGCCGCCGCTCGTCAACGCCGATCACCCGCATACCGAAAGCGGCGCAGAGCCGTGCGACCTCGCTGCCGATGCCGCCGACGCCAACGACAAGGGCCGTTGCCTCCGGCAGGTGAACGACCCCCTCATTCTGCGCCGGTCTCTTCCACTCGCGGCGCAACTGTTGCGGGATGTAGCGCTGCAAGCCGCGTGCGAAGGCGAGCACAAAGGCCATCACATGCGCACCGATATGGTCGTTGTAGATCTCGCGAAAGTTGGTGATCGCAACCGGATGCGCGATCAGCTCGGGGTAGTAGTACCCCGCGGGCGGCGCCGCCTGGGGCGCCTGCAGCCAGCGCAAATGGCGGGTTTGGCGCAGCAGGTCGGGCGGAATCGTGCCGAAGGCCGCATCGGCGGCAGCGATTGCCCGCTCGGCCCCTACCCGGTCGTCGGCGACGACGATTTCGAGCGCCGGCAGTTCCGTGCCGAGACGAGCGGCCCATTCACGGGTCTTCGACGTCTGCGGTGGCAGCATCAGGAAGCAGGTCGGCATCGGATGCTCCTCTTCGGCAAACGCATCTTGCGGTGACGCTAGCACGAGCGGCAACCGCCATGTACGTTTGCGTGCAAGACGTGACCGTCCCGGGGAGAAAGCGGGTGAACGCAAGCGATAGGGGACCGGCGACCGGCGCTAACCGGAAGAAACTGCTGTTGCCAACGACGATGGCGAAGGCTGGATGGGCGCTGGTCGAGGCACGGGAGGATGTTGAGGGCGTGCCTTTCGCGCCCAACGTGACAAAAGCCGAATTGCATCGGCTCCTCGAGGATGTCGCCGGGGTGGCGCTTGGCGTGCAGCCGTTTTCCGACCCGGAGCTCGACGCCGCGCCCGGCCTTGAAGTCGTCTCGCGAATAGGCGTCGGTTATGACGCAGTCGACGTTCCGGCGCTGACCCGACGCAAGGTCCCGCTGATGATCGGCGGCACCGCGAATTCGATCAGCGTCGCGGAAGCCGGCATGTTCCTGATCATGGCGCTGGCTCGTCGCGGTGCCGCGATGGACGCGCTGGTCAGAGAGGGCCGCTGGCACGACCGCTACAAGGAAATGCCGGTCGATTTGTATGGCAAGACCGTGCTGATCATCGGCTTCGGCAAGATCGGCACCCGCTCCGCCAAGCGCTTCGCCGCGATGGAGACGAATGTCCTCGTCTACGACCCGTACATCTATTCGGAAACGATCCGCGGGATGGGCTACGAACCGGTCGGCGACCTCGACGCCGCGGTGGCGCGTGCCGATTTCATTACGATCCATTGCCCCAAAACGCCGGAGACCGTGGGGTTGTTCGATGCTGCCCGGCTGCGGCACATGAAGCGGAGTGCCTTTATCGTCAACACGGCGCGCGGCGGCATCATCGACGAGAATGCGCTCTACGAGGCCCTGAAGACCAATCGGATCGCCGGCGCTGCCCTCGATGTCTTTGTCGAGGAGCCGACGCCGCAGGACAACCCGTTGCTGACCCTGTCGAACTTTGTTGCCGCGCCGCATGTCGCCGGGGTTACGCGCGAAGCTGTCGACCGCATGGGCATCGCCGCTGTGCAGAACGTCCTGAGCGTGCTCGACGGCAAGCCCATTCGAGAAAATGTCGTGAATACGGAAGTCCTGGATAAGTAGCTAACTCGAGCGAGATCGCCCGGGAACCGCTCGCCATGCGAGCGGAAGGCCTCTGTGAACCGCCTGACGCGTTCGTCCCGACATCGGCGCCGGTCTGGTGCCGCTTGCGCTGATCGGGCACCGACGCTCGGTGAGCTTCCAGCGTTGGGCCGCGTCACGTGCGGAATAAGGGGATGCCGCGGCCGTTTCTTCCCTAATCTACCGCATGCGCTAAATCGGCGCGCCACTCTACGCCGCAACTGGAAGTCTCTTGAGGCGATGCGATATCGCGTTCCGCTTAAATTGCGCTTCCTGGATCTCCCGACGAACGGCTTCTCCCCACATGCCCTGCTTGCCGCCGTCGGGGGGCTGGCTTTGTCGCTCCGCCTTTACGGTCTCGGCGATAAGCCGTTCTGGATGGACGAGATAACGAGCCTGCATCGGGCTACCGCCACGGTGCCTCACTTGATCGCCAACTCGCTGCATCAAAACCACTACCCAACTTATTTCTTGCTGCTATGGCTGGTCACCCGGGTCGGCACTTCGCAATGGTTGCTGCGGTTGCCCTCGGCTGTGTTCGGCGCAGTCGGGGCCTCGCTGGTGTGCGCGATCGGCGGCAGGGCGGCGGGCCCCCGTAGCGGGGCGATAGCCGGGCTCGTCATGGCATTTTCGCCATTCGAGGTGCAGCTAGGACAGGAGGCCCGTTCCTATACATTGGTGTCCTGCCTGATCCTGACCGCACTGTTGGGCCTAGTGCGATTGGCCCAACAGCCTGCCTTGGCGGCGCTGCCGTTCGGCCGCGACGGCGCAGCACGTACCGCTTGGCTCGCCTATAGTCTGGGTACAGCGGGAGCGCTCGCCGTGCTCAATGTTGCTGTACCGTGGCTGATTGCGTCAAATCTGGGTGCTCTTGCGATCGTCCGGTATGCCGGCAACGCAAGGGGCGCCTTTCTGCGCAATTGGGGCATGGCCCAGCTGTTCATCCTGGCGATCTGGCTTCCGATGTTTGTCGCCGTCTATGTCGGCAGCAGGGGCGGGGTCTTCGACGGCGCCGGTTGGGCGCCGTCGGCGACGCCTGATACGATTTGGGGGATCATCGCGCCGGTATATTTGTTGCGCATCTCAAGCTTCATCACCCTTGATCTGGCCCCGGCTGCGCTTCCGGCACTATCCCTCTCCGTCTTACTGCTCGTAGCGATCGGCGCCTGGCGGCTCCGCCGTGAACCGACCGTGCTCGCGGCGCTCGGCTCGGCAGCGCTTTTATTGCCGCTCGGCATGTTGCTTTTGTCGCTGCTCGTACCGGTATTGGTACCGCGTTATTTTGCGTGGGGGGCCGGCCCGTTCTTCGTCTTGGCGGGGGCAGGTCTCGGTCAGCTCTCGGGCAGCCGCTTCACCGCTCTGGCGGGTATGATAGGCCTAGCGTGCTTCGTCAATCTGGCACCTTATTACAATTACGAAACGAAACCGCGCTGGGACCTGCTGGCTGCAAGGTTGGCGAGTAAAGCGCAACCGGGCGACGTTGTTCTGGTCAACAATTACTATTCATATTACGTCCTTTCTGTCTTTGCCGCCCGCGCGCACCTCACCGACCGTCAAGTCAAATTGACCTGGCAATTCCCAGAGGCGATCCAACCGGCGACTGGCCACAATCTGTGGGCGATCTATGGGCGGACCGGACAGGAGGAAATGCAGCCGCTGGAAGCCTATCGCCGCTCGCTGGCTGCTCTGGGCCGGCCGTCGGCGGAGTTCTCCATCGGTCGCTATATCGTCGCCTGGCGGTACCGAGAGCCGGGGGAGACCGCACCCAACGCCCAGGCAACGACCCCGCAGGCATGTTCGAATCCGTGCGGCACCGACCAGCCGCACCCGTAAATTTTCGGTCACCCTTGGTGGCGCGGTCTCGCGCCGGCGCCGGCGGGCTTGCCGGACCGCCCGTCGGTCCGTCTCTGCCCTCTGCTGACACGGGCCGGGGCCGGCCCGGCGGTGCGACTTGCGGCATGAGAGAGAGCAATTGCCGGGTTGGCCCCGATGCTTGACAGGGGCGCGTTTAGCTGGCCGGATTGGAGCCTTGGAACCCACGGTCGGGAGAGTCGGATGGCGCGCGCGAACCGCGTACGAGAGTTATGGCAGGCGGGCAAACCGGTCATCAACAGCTGGTGCGGCGTCCCGAGCAGCTTCTCTGCCGAGGTCATGGCGCATGCCGGATGGGATTCGCTGGTTGTCGACATGCAGCATGGCATGATCGACTATCAGACGATGGTTACTATGCTGCAGGCGATCTCGACGACCGCGACGGTTCCGCTGGTGCGCGTGCCGTGGAACGACCCAGCTCATATCCAAAAAGCGCTCGACGCCGGCGCTTACGGCATAGTCTGTCCTATGATCAACAACCGCGCCGAGGCAGAGAGGTTCGTCGGCTCGATGCGCTATGCGCCGCTCGGTTACCGCAGCTCGGGGCCGATCCGTGCCGCGCTCTATGGCGGCGCCGATTATCATGCCAAGGCGAACGACATCGTCGTCGCTTTCGGCATGATCGAAACCGCGGAAGCGATCGACAACCTCGACGAAATCGTATCCGTGAAGGGCCTCGACGCGGTGTATATCGGTCCTTCGGACCTGTCGATCTCCTATGGCTACCCGCCGGGTGGCGATAAGCCCGACGAGTGGATGATGGGCGCGCTGAACAAGGTGCTGGACCACTGCAAGCGGCACGGCGTCAAGCCGGGCATTCACTGCGGCGCCCCGGCCTATGCGAAGAAAATGATCGAGATGGGCTTCATGTTCGTGACGGTCGGCGGCGATACCCGCTTCCTGACCATGGGCGGCCAAGCGGCGGTGCAGGAAATGCGCTCGGGCGCCTCAGCTCAGCCGGCCGCGCCGAGCAGCAGCCCATATTGAGACGCCTGCGCCAGCAGCGTGCGATCGTACGAGAAATTCGGCGGTCGCGGGCTTCGCAGCACGCGGGCGGGGCCGCTTTATTGGGCCGAATGCCGTGCGAAGTGCAAGCCGAGCAAGGTGGCGGCGGCTTCCGGCGGCATTTTCGTATAACCAGGCGGGATCTCGAACAGCGTTGCCTCCTGGCTGCCGATCCTGACGTGTCGCAATTCCCAGTGGACTGTCGAGACCGTGCCGTTCTTGCCGGTAAAGCGGCCGTCACAGCGCATCGGTATGCCATCGCGGCTAAGCCAGAGGCCGCCGTTCAGACGCCCTCCCGGGATGGTCTTGTCGACCACAAATTTGGTGGTCGAAATCCCGTTGATCACCTCTTCACCCGCGGGCCGCCCCAACAGACCGGGCTCACTCAAGGCTGCCAGCACGCGCGGCAACGCGAATTGGACCACTGTGTGCAGGCTCGGGAGCACGACATCGCCGATCGCACTGTCGGCACGCAGGATGAAGATCGGGCTCACCGCCGGCAGAACCTGCTCGTGTCGCTGCTCGCCCGGCATGCTCCACATTCGCCCGACATAGCGCTGCCCATCAAAGACCAACACTCGTTCGGCACTGAAGCCGACTTTCGGGTCGCCAAGCGTTTCGCACAGTGCCGCAACGCGGAGCACCAAGACCGCTGCAAGTGCCGCCGAAACGAGGTGAAGCCAACGCATTTTCGTGGGGGCGTTTACCCAATGATTGCGGCGGTTTCACGGCGCTGGACAGCGGACTTGCAGCCCCTATTCTGGATGTGACGGAGATTTCCAGCTCGAACGCAGGGCAGCAGGCATGGATGAAGATGTTATAGCTTATTTTTCCCTCGTACCGAACGCGAGTCGGCAGTGAACGGCACCGGCAGCCCGGTCACGGTCCGGGTGCATTCGGCGATCGCCGAGATCCCTGCCGCGCAATGGGATGTCTGCGCCGGGGGCTTGAACCCGAGCATCTCGTATGTCTTTCTGAACGCGCTCGAAGAAAGCGGCTCGGTGGCGGCGCGAACCGGCTGGACGCCGCAGCACCTGTCGATGACCACGCACGGGGGCACGATCCTGGGCGTCGTCCCGCTCTATGCTAAGGCGCATTCTTACGGTGAATACATTTTCGACTATGGTTGGGCCGACGCCTATGAGCGCGCGGGCGGTCGGTATTATCCAAAGCTCCTCAGCGCCGTCCCGTTCACGCCAGTACCGGGACCGCGCCTCCTGATGCATCCGCAGGCGCCAGCCGAGACGCGCGCTCAGTTGATCGCTGCGATGCTGGAGCTCGCGGCCCGACGACGAATCTCGTCGTTGCACGTCAACTTTCCGGAATCCGCTGATGCTGAGGCGTTGAGCGAAGCTGGCTTCCTGCAACGGACCGGGCAGCAATTTCACTGGACCAACGACGGCTATCGCGACTTTGATGATTACCTTGTCGCGCTCAATTCGCGAAAACGCAAGGCAGTGAAAAAGGAACGCCGGGAAGCGCTGGCAGAAGATCTCGAAATCGACGTCTTGACCGGCAACAACCTGAAGACGCAACACTGGGATGCTTTCTACGAATTCTATCTCGCGACTTCGGACCGCAAATGGGGATCGGCTTATCTCAGCCGCAGATTCTTCTACCTGATTGGCGAAAGAATGCCGGAGAAGATTGTGCTAGTCATGGCACGCCGCGGTAACAAATACGTTGCCGGTGCCTTGAACCTGTTAGGGATCGACACCATCTACGGCCGCAATTGGGGAAGCTATGGCGATTATAAGTTCCTCCATTTCGAATGCTGTTATTACCAGGCGATCGAGTTTGCCATTGCGCATGGGTTGAAGCGCGTCGAGGCGGGGGCACAGGGTCCGCACAAATTGCAGCGCGGCTATTTGCCGGTGCCGACTTATAGCGCGCATTGGATCCCCGATCCGAACTTTCGCCGCGCCGTCGCGCATTTCCTCGAACGCGAGCGCGGCATGGTCGAGCACAAGATCGAGCGGCTCGCCGAACTGTCGCCGTTTCGTCATGAAGAAATCCCGCGCCCTCGCAAAGCTTGAGGGCAAAACGGGGGAAACGCCCTCACTCTACCAGCTCTGGCTCCTTTGGCGCTGCCGGGAGGCTGGGAGCTTCCTCGAAGGTGAAGGCAAGCTTGTCGCCGTCGAGTCGTTTACTCACCCGAACGATGCCGCCTTTTGCCAGTCGCCCGAACAATAGCTCGTCGGCGAGTGGTTTCTTGATGTGCTCCTGGATGACGCGGGCGAGCGGACGGGCGCCAAACAGTGGGTCATAGCCCTTCTCGCCAAGCCAGGACCGGGCGCTCGCGTCGAGTTCGATCGTGACATTGCGGTCGGCGAGTTGCTCTTCCAACTGCAGCACGAACTTGTCGACGACCCGCCCGATGGTCTCGAGTGACAACGAGGCGAAAGATATCGTCGCGTCGAGCCGATTGCGAAACTCGGGCGTGAACATGCGATTGATTGCCTCGTGATCGTCGCCCTCGCGAACCCCGCTACCGAAGCCGATCGCCGGCTTCGCGAGGTCCGAGGCCCCTGCATTCGTCGTCATGATTAGGATGACATTGCGGAAATCGACGGTCTTGCCGTTATGGTCGGTTAGCTTCCCGTAGTCCATCACCTGGAGGAGAATGTTGAACAGGTCGGGATGCGCCTTTTCGATCTCGTCCAGCAACAACACGCTGTGCGGATGCTGGTCAATCGCATCGGTCAACAGTCCGCCCTGATCGAACCCGACATAACCCGGCGGCGCTCCGATCAGCCGTGATACCGTATGCCGTTCCATATATTCGGACATATCGAACCGAGTGATCTCGATACCGAGGGTACGGGCGAGCTGCCGCGCCACCTCGGTCTTGCCAACCCCGGTCGGACCAGAGAACAAATAGGATCCGATCGGCTTCTCTGGATCGCGCAACCCTGCGCGTGCCAGTTTGATCGCCGAAACCAACGCCTCGATCGCACTATCCTGACCGAACACCATCGTTTTTAGATCACGATCCAAGTTCTTCAAGATCTCGCGATCGTCGGTCGACACGCTTTTTGGCGGGATGCGCGCCATCGTTGCAATCACCGCCTCGACCTCGCGCGCGGTAATGGTCTTGCGCCGACGGCTCTCAGGGACGAGCATCTGCGCGGCGCCAGTCTCGTCGATCACATCGATCGCCTTGTCGGGCAGCTTACGATCGCCGATATAGCGGCTCGACAACTCGACCGCGGCACGCAGCGCCTCCGCCGTGTACCGAACCTTGTGATGCCGTTCGTAATAGGGCTTCAGGCCACGTAGAATTTTTACTGTATCTTCGACCGTAGGCTCGTTGACATCGATCTTTTGAAAACGGCGGACGAGTGCCCTGTCTTTCTCGAAATAATTCCTATATTCCTTATAGGTGGTCGAGCCGATACAACGGATCACGCCTCCGGCAAGGGCTGGCTTCAATAAATTCGAGGCATCCATCGCCCCACCGCTCGTCGCCCCGGCCCCGATCACGGTATGGATCTCATCGATAAACAGGATGGCGCCTGGCATGGCCTCGAGTTCAGACAATACTGCCTTAAGCCGCTCCTCAAAATCGCCGCGATAGCGCGTGCCGGCCAGCAACGCGCCCATGTCGAGCGCATAAATCGTCGCGTTCAACAGCACTTCGGGGACTTCGTGCTGAACGATGCGGCGGGCGAGACCCTCGGCAATCGCCGTCTTTCCCACCCCCGGATCGCCAACATAGAGCGGGTTGTTCTTGGCCCGCCGGCAAAGAATTTGAATGGTCCGCTCAACTTCCGCCTCGCGCCCGATCAGCGGATCGATCTTGCCGCCTTTCGCCTTTTTGTTAAGGTTGACGCAATACGCGTCGAGTGCGTCGTGCCCGCGCTTTTGCGATTTTTCGCCGCGCTCGTCCTCTTCGGCGCCCTGAACACGTCGGGTCTCGGAGCGTCCTGGGGCCTTGGCAATGCCATGCGAGATATAGTTGACTGCATCGAACCGGGTCATGTCCTGCTCCTGCAGAAAATAGACCGCATGGCTCTCGCGTTCGGCGAACATCGCAACGAGCACGTTGGCGCCGGTCACCTCCTCTCGACCTGAGGACTGCACGTGAATTGCCGCGCGCTGCAACACACGCTGGAAGCTCGCCGTCGGCTTGGCGTCGTCCTTGTGCGTCGCGACGAGGTTAGCTAGATCGTTGTCCACGTAGTTGAGGACCTCGCGGCGGAGCCGGTCGACATCGACGTTACAGGCGCGCAGGACGGCAACCGAATCCTGATCCTCGGTCAACGCCAGCAGCAAATGCTCGAGCGTGGCATATTCGTGCCGCCGCTCGTTGGCGTAGTTCAGCGCGCGATGCAGGGACTTTTCGAGATTGCGTGACAGCACACTCGCCCTTCCTTCCTTGCCGACCTCCGGCTCCGTCCGAGGCTAGTCTTTCTCCAAAGTGCACTGCAGCGGGTGCTGATGCTGCCGGGCAAAGTCCATCACCTGGGTCACCTTGGTTTCCGCAACCTCGTAGGTGTAAACGCCGCAAATTCCGACGCCGCGACGATGCACGTGCAGCATGATGCGGGTTGCCTCCTGCCGGCTCTTGCTGAAAAATCGTTCGAGAATATGTACGACGAACTCCATCGGCGTGTAATCGTCGTTCAACATCAAAACCTTGTACATGGAAGGTTTCTTGGTCTTCGGCTTTGCCTTGACGACGACGCCGGTCCCCGGCCCATCCTCGCCATGCTTCCTGATGTCGCTCATATCGATCCGAGCCGATGACGCCGCTCGCCACAGATGATATTGGCTTTCCGCCGGTCCCGAAAAGGATTTTTCCGCGCCGGGTACGGACTCACAACAGGCACCGCCTATTCGCTGCGATACGGCCGCTGCAACAGTCTCTCAATCATCGCCTCGATCGACACACCGTCGTGCAATACCGCCGCGACAGCGTGGCTGATCGGCATCTCGATGTCGAGCCGCCCCGCCAAGCGAGCGACGGCCGCGGCGGTTGCGATCCCTTCGACGACTACGCCGCGACCGGAGATTGCGGAGGCGAGGGATTGTCCTCGACCGAGCGCCAAACCGAGCCTTTGGTTCCGGGATTGAGTGGCCGTGCAGGTGAGGACGAGATCGCCGAACCCAGAAAGCCCTTGGAACGTCTCGGCGCGAGCACCCATGGCCATCCCGAGGCGGGCCATTTCGGCAAGGCCGCGGGTGATGAGCCCCGCTCTCGCATTCTCGCCGAGCCCGCACCCAAAAATTATCCCGGAGGCGATCGCGATTACGTTCTTGACCGCGCCGCCGATCTGCGCGCCCGTAGGATCCGGCGACAGGTAAGGCCGAAAGCGTAGCCCGCCCAGAGCGGCTACGAAGGCGCGCGCCAGCGCGACATCCTGCCCGGCAATCGCGACTGCTGTTGGCAGGTCGCGCGCCACCTCCGCGGCGAAAGACGGCCCAGATAGAACCGCAAACGGGGATCCGGGAAGGATCTCGTCGCCGACTTCCGACATCATCGCCAGCGAGTTCGATTCGATCCCCTTGGCACAATGCAGGAGGGGCAATCCCGGGCGAAAGAAGTGACGATGAGTTTCGAGCACGCCGCGCAGGATCTGTGCCGGCACCGCCAGGAGCACCGCCTCCGCATCGGCGATCGCGGTGCTGAATTCTGTCGTGGCGACGATGCCAGGGTCGAGAGTAACACCCGGGAGAAAAGACGGATTTTCGTGCCGGTCATTAATCGCCGCGACCGCGTTCGAGTTCGCGTGCCCAGACAACCGGTTTGGAGCCGGCGCGGCGCGCAACAATCGCGAGCGCCGTTCCCCAGGCCCCACCACCGATGATCGCCAGCCGTCTCATCGACTGGCGCGAACCGCAGTCATCCGCGGAACCCGGGCCCTATCTGCGGCAGCATTTCGGCGTCGAGCGGCCAACGCGGCCGCGGTGCCGCATCGAGACCATCGACCAGACCGAGCCGGAGCCGCTCGAGCCCTGCCCAGGCGATCATCACTGCGTTATCGGTGCAGAGCGCCGGCGGGGGCGCGCAAAATTCGAGCCCGGACGCGGCGGCAAGCCCTTCCAAACGCTCGCGCAGTGACCGATTGGCCGCGACGCCCCCTGCCGCCACGAGGCATCTGCCGCCAGGATGATGCCTCCGAAACCAAGCGATGGCGTTAGCCGTGCGGTCGCATAGTGCCTCGCAAACGGCCAACTCGATTGAAGCGGCAAGATCCGCCCGCTCTTGCGGTGTCAATCTGTCACGGTCGCCTACAATTCGACGCACCGATGTTTTCAGTCCGGAAAACGAAAAGTCGCAGCCCGGTCGACCGACCAACGGGCGTGGCAGCGCAAAGCGATGTGGATCGCCTTCGAGGGCGGCATGCTCGATTGCGGGGCCCCCGGGATAACCGAGCCCGATCAATTTCGCTGCCTTATCGAGCGCTTCGCCCGCCGCGTCATCTAACGTCGTGCCAAGTCTCGTGTAGTTTCCGATGCCGAGGCAGGCGAGCAACTGACAATGCCCGCCGGATACCAGCAACAGCAAGAACGGGAAATCCACACCGTCCGTCAGGCGCGCGGTCAAGGCGTGGCCCTCGAGGTGGTTTATCGCGAGAAACGGCTTGCCGACAGCCCAGGCAATCCCTTTTGCCATCATCGTGCCGACGATCAGGCCGCCGATCAATCCGGGACCCGCGGAGGCAGCGACGCCGTCAAATTGCGAAAATGCCACCCCTGCTTTGTCCACAGCGCCGAACACGAGCGCTTCAAGACGGTTCAAATGCGCGCGCGCGGCGATTTCCGGGACGACGCCACCATAAAGAGCATGTTCGTCCGACTGGGTGTGAACCAGATTTGAGCGGATCAGCGGACCCGCCGTCGTCGACGCGACGACGGCGGCAGCAGTCTCGTCGCAACTCGTCTCGATACCGAGGACGACCATTGCGCCGGGAAGCCCGAACCCGCTTGGCGCGCCGCTCAGTTGGGGGGTGCTGCCTCATAAGTTTTTAGCGTTTTGTCGGAGGACGCATCGATCTCGAGCAGCTTGACCGAATAGCCCCACAGCGCCGCCACGTGTCGCAGAACAGCGCGGCAGCTCTTTTCCGCGAGCAGCACGCCATTATGCACATAATGCGCAAGAATTAGGCAGCGATCGCCTCTAAGATCGACATCGATCACCTGGATGTCGGGCTCCCGCCGGGACAGATCATACTGACGGGCCATCGCGCCCCGAATCTTGCGATAGCCGACATCATCATGAATTGCCTCAACCTTGAGCGCCGGCTTGGTGCTGTCGTCCGACACCTGAAACAAACGCAATTGTCGAATAATGGCTGGGCTCATATACTGCAAGATGAAACTTTCGTCTCGGTAGTTCGCCCAGGCATCACGCAACACGCTATAGCCGTCTCCAGTGCCCGCGATACCCGGGAACCACTCCCGATCCTCGGCGGTCGGTTCCTCGCAGATGCGCCGAATGTCGCTCATCATCGCGAAGCCCAGGGCGTACGGGTTCATTCCCGAGAACCGTTCGTCGTCAAAATTCGGCTGGAACACCACGCTCGAATGCGAGTGCAGGAACTCCAGCATCGCTCCTTCCGTAATCAGGCCTTTATCATAAAGCCGTCGCATAATCTCGTAGTGGACGAAGGTCGCACAACCTTCGTTCATCATCTGAGTCTGTTTTTGTGGGTAGAAGTACTGAGCGACAAGACGCACTATCCTGACCAGTTCACGCTGCCAATCATCAAGACGCGGTGCGCGTTTCTCGATGAAATAGAGCAAATTTTCCTCTGGTAGACCGAGCTCCTTCTTTATTTCTTGGAGTCGCGCTTCTGCTGCGTTGGCGTCTTCCTTGCTCCGCCCTGCGCCGGGCACCGTACGCCATAAATCGTTGTATGTTGCCTCCGAATGCGCTCGCCACTCCTCGGCCCGTCGCTGCTCCTCCGCAAGGTTGAGTTTGGTCCGGTGCGCATAACGATTGACCCCGTGGTCGTTAAGCGCGTGGGCAGCATCAAGCACTCGCTCGACCGCCTCGATCCCGTGCCGTTCTTCACATTTCGCTACGTAGTCGCGAGCGAAGCTTAGGTAGTCGAGGATCCCATTGGCATCTGTCCACTGCCGAAACAAATAATTATTCTTGAAGAAATGATTATGGCCAAAAGCAGCGTGAGCCATGACCAACGTCTGCATGGTCATGGAGTTTTCTTCCATTATGTAACATATACATGGGTTAGAGTTGATGACGATTTCATAGGCGAGACCTTGCAGACCTCGGCGGTAAAGGGTCTCGTGGAAGGCAAAGCGCTTGCCGAAACTCCAGTGATGGTACATCAACGGCAGCCCGACCGACGCATAGGCGTCGAGCATCTGCTCCGAAGTAATAACCTCGACTTGTACCGGGTAGACATCGAGGCCGAGATCGTCGAGGGCAATGCGCTCGATCGCATCATAGACGCGGCGCAACGCCCCATAATCCCAGTTCGGTCCGGAGAAGAGCGGGGTCTGGGCCTCCAGCCGCGTCGCCGGCAGCAAGCGGTTGTTATGCACGGACGCCCCCTTTTGCAAACAACTCATGAAACACCGAGAAGATCTGGGATGGGTCGCCGACCCGCCGCATCGCGAAGTGTGGATGGGCCGGCGCCACTTCACTATACGCACGCCAAAGGTCGCTGTCGCGCGCCAAGCCGGTCAGGCTGCCGCTCATACCGTCCCCGACTTCGACATACGCGAAGTATTGGCAGAGTGGCAGCACCTCCCCACCCAGCAGCGCGACACATCGTCCGCTGTCGGCGCCATAATTGTCGCCGTCCGAGGCCTGCGCGGCGTAGATGTTCCATCGGTCGGTCGGATAGCGGGCGCGGGCAATTTCCAGCATTTTTTCAAGCGCGGTGGAAACCACTGTGCCGCCAGTCTCCCGACTGTAGAAAAATGTATCCTCGTCAACCTCCTCTGCCGTGCTCGTATGGCGAATAAACACCACATCGACGTGCCGGTAGCGGCGTATCAGAAACACGTGCAGCAACATGAAAAAGCGCTTGGCGAGATCCTTCATCGCCTCGGTCATCGAGCCTGACACATCCATCAGGCAAAACATTACCGCCTCGGTGTTGGGCCGAGGGACGCGCTCGAAGCGATTATAGCGAACATCAACCGGGTCAATATAGGGAATTATTTTACTGCGGTATTCAAGCCGATCAAGTTCACGGAAGAGCCGTGCCGCCTCCTCCTCGGCGCCGCGTGCGCGTGCGCGCTCCAACGCCTCGCGCAGCGCCTCGATCTCATGCTGCTTGGGCCGGTGCAGCGAAATCCGCCGCGCGAGGCTGTTGCGCATCGTCCGGCGGATGCTGAGATTGGCCGGGTTGCCGCTAACCGTGTAACCGGCGCGTTGCAGATCGACCGCAAAAGTCTCTTTGAGGCTCTTTTTGACGAGATCGGGCAACTCGAAGGTCCTCGAAAAACATGTCGAGGAACTCCTCCTTCGATAGCGTGAATTCGAAGGCGTCCTCGCCCGAACCATCGGGGCTGCCCTGCGACCCACCCCGCCCGTCACCGCCGGTCGGCCGTGGGATCTCGTCACCTCTGACATACTCTTTGTTCCCCGGAACGACATGCTCGTTCCGTCCCGTGCGGCGGCTATGGCGAAAACTCGGCTCGGTGATCCCGCGCATCGGGATCGCCACCTTCTCGCCGTGCTCGACATCGGCGACCTTTCGTTTACGCAGCGCGTTCTGCACGGCCGATTTCACCTCGGCGCGGGCGCGCGACAAAAAGCGCTGCCGATTGTCTAGGCTCTTGCCCTTCGGGTTGGGTCGGCGATCGACGATGTTCATCCGGTTTCTCCAACCGGGGCCCGAGGCGGTCTACCCCGCCTTGTTCACCCGCATATACCACTCGACGAGACGCCGAACCTGCCGCTCGGTGTAGCCCCGGGCCACCATTCGTTCGAGGAAATCCGCGTGCTTCTTCTCGGTTTCCGAGTCCTTTTTGGAGCCGAAGCTGATCACCGGCAACAGATCTTCCACCTGCGAGAACATGCGCCGCTCGATGACCTCGCGCAACTTCTCATATGAGGTCCAAGCAGGGTTCCGGCCGGCATTGCCCGCTCGCGCCCGCAACGCGAATTTGACGACTTCGTTGCGAAAATCCTTCGGATTGGCAATTCCGGCCGGCTTTTCGATCTTTGACAGCTCCTGGTTTAACAACTCACGATTCATCAGCTGGCCCGTGTCAGGATCCTTGTAATCCTGGTCTTCGATCCACGCATCCGCGTAAGCGACGTAACGATCGAACAGGTTCTGCCCGTAATCTGAATAGGATTCGAGGTAAGCCTTTTGGATCTCATGGCCGATGAATTCCGCATAACGCGGCGCCAGCTCCGCCTTGATGAAGTTCAGATATTTCTTCTCTGCATCCTCAGGAAACTGCTCGCGCCAAATTGCTTGTTCAAGGACGTACATCAGATGCACTGGATCGGCCGCCACTTCCTGAGTATCAAAGTTAAAGGTACTCGACAACACTTTGAACGAAAAGCGCGTCGAGATGCCGTCCATACCCTCATCGACACCCGCGGCATCCCGATATTCCTGGCCTGACTTCGCCCGCGGATCGGTGTCCTTTAGGGTTTCCCCATCATATACCCGCATTTTTGAGTACAAGTTAGAATTCTCGTGCGGCTTCAACCGTGACAGCACACTAAATCGTGCCAATATGTCCAAGGTAGACGGCGCACAAGGCGCACCTGACAGTTCACTATTTTGCAATAATTTTTCATATATTTTGCGCTCCTCGGTAGCGCGCAGGCAGTAAGGCACCTTGATCACGGAAATTCGGTCGATGAATGCCTCGTTGTTCTTGTTGTTCTTAAAGGTCTGCCATTCTGCCTCGTTCGAATGCGCCAGGACGATGCCCTGATACGGAATCCCGCCGATGTTTTCGGAGCCGACGTAGTTCCCTTCTTGGGTCGAGGTCAGCAAAGGATGGAGCATCTTGATCGGCGCTTTGAACATCTCGACGAATTCGAGCAGTCCCTGCGTCGTTCGGTTGAGCCCGCCCGAATAGGAATAGGCATCGGGATCGTTTTGACTATAAAATTCGAGCTTACGGATATCGACCTTGCCGACCAGGCTCGATACATCCTGATTATTCTCGTCGCCGGGTTCGGTTTTGGCAATGCAGATCTGCTTCAACCGCGATGGCTGCAGGCGGACGACGCTGAAGCGCGAGATGTCGCCGCCAAATTCCTCGAGCCGTTTGACCGCCCACGGCGAGAGCGTGCCTGTAAGACGTCGGGCGGGGATGCCATACTGCTTTTCGATTTCTTCGCCGAATATCACTGGGTCGAACAGCCCGAGCGGGCTTTCAAACACCGGGCTGACCTCTTTGCCAGCCTTGAGAGCAAAGATCGGCTCCTTTTCCATCAGTTGCTTCAGCCGCTCGGCGAGGGAGGATTTGCCGCCGCCGACCGGGCCCAGCAGATAGAGGATCTGCTTGCGCTCCTCGAGCCCCTGCGCTGCGTGCCGGAAGAAACCGACAATGCGCTCGATCGTCTCTTCCATCCCAAAGAAATCCGCGAACTCCGGATAGACCTTGATCGTGCGGTTCATGAAGATGCGTCCGAGGCGGCCGTCCTGGCTCGTATCGACCATGACCGGCTCGCCGATCGCCCTCAGCATCCGTTCGGCCGCACCCGCATAGTAGGCAGGATCATCGGCGCATTTGCCGAGATATTCATCGAGCGAGAACTCGACCTCGCGGCGATTGTCGTACAACCGTGAGTAAAGTCCGAAAATCCCGTCGTCAAATCGCATCTCGCACCTCAATTGATGCCTGCACCCAACGAACGAACCGGCCGGGAAAACGTCGCCGAAATTCGACCTCGTGAAACCGTCCACCCCGGCAGCCCCGCCCACGCTGTGGGGAAGCGGCTTTCGGGGCGTGCCCGCAATCTCCCCCAGATCAGGACCGCCCCCGCTCATGGTTGGCCAATTGACGAACGCAATCAGTATGCCAACCCATTGTGGCCGGAGTGCGATCTACCTCACAATTGGCACGATGCGGCCAGCGCTCTTTTGAGCCGCCCTCGACCCGTCGAACTCCGTGTTGAACCGACCACATCTTGTGCCGATTCTCCCATCGTTTCTCATTATATATGTTGTCGCGGGAAAGCCCAATAAAAATGTAGGTTAATCGAACCTTACGGCCGAGGTTGAATGCGCTCTTGGACCGCATTGCGGCCGTTCCCGCGGCGTTCTGCCGCACCGGACGAGAGTCGGCCTATTTGCGGACTGCTTCAGCGGTACAGGCCCCCGCGGTCTGCGAAGTCGGTCGCGAAGGGCGGCGATTTGCCGAAGCTCGCGCTCGCGGAACGGGCGCGATTGGAAGCCGCAAAGACCAGCCATCGGCAGCATCGCGGGGTTCGCCCTCACCGCGTTGCACCAAACAGAGCATGTGAAATCTTTGGTCCTGCCGGCGGGGTGTGACGCGCCGCCGGGCGGCAGGGTTCGGCGAACTTCGCTGTTTTCCGCCCTTCCCGAGATGGTGGTGGCACCGGAAGCCTGCGGGCGGGATGCCGCGGCTACGCACGCCGATTCGCAGTCGGATCGCGGTGCATTTCCTGACACTCGACGAATTGCTGCGGCCGGACCGTCGGGGGCGCCAAGTGGGGCCGGTGGTCGAGCAGTTTGCTCAGGCGACGGCGGGATGCACCCTGAACGAGGCCTCCGTCCTGCCGCGCACCTCGTCGATCGAGACGCCCGGCGCGAGCTCGGTCAAAGCCATCCCGGTGCGATCGATCGCAAAGACGCCCAGTTCGGTAATGACGAGGCTGACGACGCCCTGACCGGTCAGCGGCAGTGTGCAGCGATGCAGCAACTTCGGCTCGCCGCGGGCAGTGTGCTCCATCAGCACGACCACCCTTTTCACCCCGGCGACGAGGTCCATCGCGCCGCCCATGCCCTTGACCATTCGGCCTGGGATCATCCAGTTAGCAAGATCGCCGTTCTCAGCGACCTGCATCGCACCCAGGATGGACAAATCGATGTGGCCGCCGCGAATCATGCCGAAGGATTGCGCGCTGTCGAAATAGCTGGTCGTCGGCAACTCGGTGATCGTCTGCTTACCGGCGTTGATCAGGTCCGGGTCTTCTTCGCCTTCGAACGGGAACGGCCCCATGCCGAGCATACCGTTCTCGCTCTGCAGTTGAACCGTGACCCCGGCGGGGATGAAGTTTGAAACCAGGGTTGGAATCCCGATACCGAGATTGACATAGAAGCCGTCTCGCAGCTCGGCGGCGGCGCGGCGCGCCATGTCGTCGCGTGACCAAGGCATGAGACGTCCCTTTCGTTACGCTGCGCGCCTGCGCACGGTGCGCTGCTCGATCCGCTTCGCGAAAGATGCCAGCGGCAGAATACGCTTGACGAAAATTCCCGGGGTATGGATGTGGTCGGGATCGATCTCACCGGGCTCGACTAATTTTTCGACCTCGGCGACCGTCACCCGCCCCGCCGTCGCCATCACCGGATTGAAATTGCGCGCCGTTTTGCGATAGACGAGATTGCCTTCGCGGTCCCCTTTCAAGGCATGAACGATCGCGAGATCGGCGACGAGGCCGCGCTCCATCATATAGCATTCACCGTCGAACTCGCGCGTTTCCTTGCCCTCCGCGATCGAGGTGCCAACGCCGGTCTTGGTGAAAAAAGCCGGTATGCCGGCGCCGCCGGCACGTATGCGCTCGGCCAGCGTGCCCTGCGGATTGAACTCGAGCTCCAGCTCACCTTTTAAATACAACTCTTCGAACAGCTTGTTTTCGCCGACATAGGACGAGACCATCTTGCGGATCTGCCGGGTTTCGAGAAGGAGACTGAGACCAGCGCCATCGATCCCGGCGTTGTTCGAGATCACCGTCAGGCCCTCGACGCCGGCATCCCGGATCGCACTTATCAGGGTTTCGGGAATGCCGCACAAGCCGAACCCGCCTGCCATGATCGTCATGCCATCGTGCAGAAGGTCGGCAAGCGCTGCGGTCGCGTCGGAATAGACCTTGTTCATCCAGCTGCTCCTCTCGAGCCGGCAACCTCCGTGCGGGCTGCAACCGACGCGACACCGCTGCATTTTAGCGCAATGTCGCGTTCTGTCATGGCCTTCGAGAGCGTCCCGTTCGCGGAGTTGGGCAACCTGTTTGGCTCGGAGAAACCTCTTGCAAACGCAACGTCCTCGATCAAATTGTTAGAAGGCTGGGGTGCCGGGGCGGCCGCCCATAGGATCGGATGCGGCTGGCTCGGCTGAGATCATACCCACTGAACCTGGTCGGGTGCACCCGGCGAAGGGAGTCCATCATCGTAACCCGCTTCGCATCGCCGCTTCGTCCCAAAACCATCGTCATCGGCGCTGGCGTCATCGGGCTGAGCATCGCTTGGCGGCTCGCAGAGTCAGGCTGCCGGGTGACTGTTTACGACCGCGGAAAGGCAGCGCGCGGGGCGAGCTGGGCGGCGGCCGGCATGCTCGCCGCCGCGGTCGAAACCGAACCAGGCGAAGAACGGCTGCTGGCGCTGACGCTCGAAAGCCAACGCCTGTGGCCAGATTTTTCGCGCGAACTCGAAGCCGCAACCGGGATTTCCGTGGAGTACCGCGACGAGGGCACGTTGGTTGTCGCACTCAACCGCGATGACGCCGCGACATTGCGGCATTCCTTCGAGTTCCAAAAACGCCTCGGCCTTGAACTCGCATGGCTGTCAGCAGGCGAGGCGCGCCGCCGCGAGCCGCATCTGAAGCCGGGCATCGCCGCCGCAGTGTGGAGCCCGAACGATCACCAGGTCGAAAACCGTTGCCTTGGCCGAGCCCTCATTGCTGCCTGCCGCAACAGCGGGGTGGTACTTCACGAGCACTGTCCGGTAAGAGAGATCGAGATGGCCGGCGGACGCGTTGTCGGCGTCGTAACGGAACAAGGTCGCGACCCGGCCGAGGTCGTCGTCCTCGCCGCCGGCGCTTGGTCGCGACAAATTGGTGGCGTTCCGACAGCCTTCGTGCCGCCGGTCCGCCCGATTAAGGGCCAAATGTTGGCGCTGCAGATGGAGAGGGCAGCCCCGCTGATCCGGCATGTCGTATGGCTGCCGAACGGTTACCTTGTCCCGCGGCGCGACGGTCGGCTGATTATCGGCGCGACGGTCGAAGAGCGCGGTTTCGACGCGGCGCTGACCGCGGGCGGCATCTTGAGCTTGCTCGAGGGTGCCTGGCGCGCTGTGCCCGCGATCGAAGAATTGCCGATCGTCGAGACCTGGGTCGGCTTCCGCCCCGGCTCGCGCGACGACGCGCCGATCCTGGGGGCGTCCGGCATCGATGGGCTCGTCGTCGCTACCGGCCACCACCGGAACGGCATTCTCTTGACCCCCGTCACAGCGCAAGGGATCAGCGCCTATGTTCTGACCGGCCGCCTGCCCGACGCCTTGCGCCCGTTTTCCCCCGAGCGCTTTGCCAAATCGCCGCCGGCCGGCCGGTCGATCGCGGTAGAACGGGCGCTGCGGTCATGACGAGACTGCGGATCAACGGCGTCGAAGAGGAGATCGCGGCGTTGACCTTGGCCGAGCTCCTCACCGACCGGGGCGTCGGTCTGAAGCAACGCTTTATAGCCGTCGCCGTCAACGGCGCGGTTGTGCGCCGCGCCCTGTGGCAAGAGACTGCGCTCAGCGCCGGCGACGCAGTCGAGATCGTGCGTCCGCTGCAGGGCGGCTAAGAAAATTCGCATAGGGATGTGGTCATGACCGATGTCTTCGAGATCGCCGGAACCTCGCTCAAGTCACGGCTCTTCGTCGGCAGCGCGCGCTATCCAAACCAGCAGGTGATGCTTGACGCGATGGCGGCAAGCGACCCGGCGATGGTCACCATGTCGATCCGCCGCATCAGCCTCGAAGGCTATGCCGAAAGCCTGGTCGATCTGCTTGGCGACCGCTACCGTATCCTGCCCAACACTGCCGGTTGCGTCACCGCGCGCGACGCCATCTTGACCGCTCAACTCGCCCGCGAGTCGCTCGACACCAGCTGGATCAAGCTCGAACTGATCGGCGACCGCGACCTGCTCTATCCCGATGTCGAGCAGCTCGTGCATGCGGCCGACGAACTGGTGCGCGACGGGTTCACGGTATTGCCGTATTGCAACGAAGACCCGGTCGCCTGCCAGAAGCTTGCCGATGTCGGTTGCGCGGCAGTGATGCCGCTGGGCTCGCTGATCGGTTCCGGCAGAGGTATTGCCAACCCTGCCGCGATTGCGCTGATCTGTTCGCGCAGTCCGGTGCCGGTCGTGCTCGATGCCGGCATCGGTACCGCTTCGGACGCGGCCCTCGCCATGGAACTCGGCTGTGACGCCGTGATGGTCGATACCGCGATCGCCAAGTCACACGATCCCGTGCTCATGGCGGCGGCGATGAAGTCCGCGGTCGAGGCCGGGCGATTGGCGCGGCTCGCCGGGCGCATCCCGAAGCGCAATTTTGCCGAGCCGTCGAGCCCGCAGCTCGGCCTAGTCGGCTCCTGACAGCCCGCCCCATTCCGTCGCGCGCGGCGGCTTGACGGGTCCTCGGACCGCCGGCGTGATCTTTGCGCTGCCGCTTTACGACGACAACCCGACCGAACGCGCGCCGGTTGCCACTTGTTTCCTGATAGGCTTGTGCAGCGGCGCGTTCTTGTGGGAAGCAGGGCACGATCAACACGAAGTTTTCTACCGGTATGGCATGATCCCGGCAGTGCTGTTCGACTCGGCTCATCTGATCCCCGCGCTGCGGGTGATACCGCCTTGGGCGACGCTTCTTACCAGCATGTTCCTGCATGCCAGCTGGTTTCACCTGATCGGCAACATGGTGTTTCTCTGGATATTTGGTAACAATGTCGAGGATGCGCTCGGCCGTGGCCGATACTTGCTGCTCTATTTCGGTTGTGGCATCGCCGCCGCGCTGGCCCAGGCGCTGTCGAGCCCGACTTCGCACATTCCGATGGTCGGGGCGAGCGGTGCCATTGCAGGCGTGCTCGGCGCCTATTTGTTGCTCTACCCATGGTCGAACGTGCATGTCTTTTTGTGGATCGTCATCTTCTTTCGCATCATTTCTGTTCCGGCCTGGATTATGCTTGGTTTGTGGTTTGCGATGCAGCTTGCGAGCGGCATGATGCGCCAACCCGGTAGCCCGGGGGTGGCGTTCTGGGCCCACATTGGCGGCTTTGCTGGCGGCCTCCTTCTGGTAACGTTGTTGCGCCCGCCTGGGGTGGCGCTGTTGCGGCCGCCGCGCGGCCGCAGCTTTGCCGCGGTCCGCCCGACGGCTTTCGCCGGCCGACGGACCTTTCACCGCGGCTCGGTTCCGCCCGCCGGCCAACCCTATCGCGGGCCGCGCGGCCCATGGGGATGAGGTCGCGGCGCGTGGACGCGCGGCGCGCGAGATGCAGCAGATGAGCGAATACGCGCCGGAAGATCTCGACAAGGGGATAGCCGCACTGGCCGCCGAGCCGGTCTTCGCCGCGATCCTGGAAAGCGCGGGCCTGGCGCGCTTCCGCCGCCGTCGCAACGGGTTCGCGACTCTACTGCATATTATCCTCGAACAGCAGGTGTCGATCGACGCAGCGGCGGCGATGCACCGGAGGCTCAGCGAGTTGTGCCGCCCGCTCCGGCCTAGCGCGTTCCTCTCACTCGACGACGCGACCCTGCGAAGTTGCGGTTTCAGCCGGCAGAAGATCAGCTATGCCCGTGATCTTGCCGCCAAGACGGCCGACGGGCGGTTCGACTTCAGCGCCCTCGCCGCGGCGAGTGACGAGATTGCGCAGGCCGCGCTCCTTTCGCTGAGGGGCATTGGCCGATGGAGCGCCGAGATATATCTGATCTTCGCCCTGGGACGGCCCGACATCTGGCCCGCCGGCGACCTCGGATTGCAAATCGCGGCCAGCGAATGCCTCGGGCTCGCCGCCCGGCCGACAGAGGCCGAGCTGCGCCGGCTAGGGGAGCAGTGGCGGCCATGGCGTTCGGTCGCCGCATGCCTTTTCTGGCAGTCCTATCTGCATGCCCGCAACCGTTCGGCCCCGCAATTGCCGCCCGAGCTTTACGCCCAACGGACATTCTCACGACGCTAAGGAAGGCATCAGAGTTGGGCTGGCGGCACCGTAAGCCGACGAGGACGAGGCCGATCGACAGAGGAACCCCGCGGTTACCGATTTACGCTTGACCGCGACCGGCGGCGATCTGCGGAATGCCCGGTCGTTGGAGATCGCGCGAGGAACGATGCTAAACATTAGCGCACTCTGCGTTTATTGCGGCTCTTCCGGGGCGGTCGCGTCTCCATACCGGGAGGCCGCGGTGGCACTCGGCACCGGCCTCGCCGCGGCTGGGATCGAAACCGTGTTCGGCGGCGGTCGGGTCGGCTTGATGGGGTTGCTCGCCGACGCAGCAATCGCTGCGGGGGGCCGAGTGACCGGTATCATTCCGGCACGACTGCAGGCCGCCGAACTCGCCCATCCCGGCGTGAGCGAACTGGTCGTCGCCGCCGGCATGCACGAGCGCAAGCGGCTGATGGCCGAACGGGCCGATGCTTTCGCGGTGTTACCGGGCGGCATCGGCACACTCGACGAGATGTTCGAAATCCTCAGCTGGCGGCAGCTTGACCTCCACGCGAAGCCGATCTTTCTGGTCGATATCGAGGGCTATTGGGCGCCGTTGCGCGTGTTGCTCGACCACATCGTCGAAACCGGCTTCGCGCGTCCGTCGACGCTTGGGATGGTGCACGCCGTTCCAAGCGTCGCAGGGTTGCTGGGGGCGCTGGCCCGGGAGGCGGCGTCTCCGACGTCCGTCGCCACCGACATGCTGTGAGCGACGAGCCCGCCCACATCGCCCGCCGCGGTCGACGGGTGCTGCGGCGGCTTGCCTCGCTTCGTCCCCGACATTATCGTCCGTCGCACGGGGCGCAGCTTTCCTTTTCGCTTCGCCCGACCGACGCGCGAGGATCATAGCAATGGCCAGGATCAACGTAGCGCAGCCCGTCGTCGAACTCGACGGCGACGAGATGGCGCGAATCATGTGGAGCTTCATCAAGAACAAGCTGATCCTGCCGTATCTCGACGTCGATCTTAAATATTACGATCTCGGTATCGAGAAACGCGACGAGACCAACGACGAGATCACCGTCGAAGCCGCCGAAGCAATCAAGAAATATGGCGTCGGCATCAAATGCGCCGGGATTACGCCTGACGAGGCGCGTGTCAAGGAATTCCACCTGAAGCGCATGTATCGGTCGCCCAACGGCACCCTGCGGAACATCATCGGCGGAACGATCTTCCGCGAGCCTATCGTCTGTCAAAACGTTCCGCGCCTGGTGCCGAACTGGACCCAGCCGATCGTGATTGGCCGCCACGCCTACGCCGATCAGTATGCCGCGACCGATTTTGTTGTTCCGGGGGCTGGCATCCTGACGATGACCTTTACCCCAAAAGGCGGCGAACCAATCACACGCAAAGTGTTCGATTTCCCCGGCGGCGGCGTCGCAATGGGCATGTACAACCTCGACGAGTTGATCAAGGGCTTCGCCCGATCCTCGTTCAACTATGGACTGCAGCGCGGCTGGCCGGTCTATCTTTCGACCAAAAACACGATCCTCAAGGCTTATGATGGACGCTTCAAGGATTTGTTCCAGGAGGTATTCGACAACGAATTCGCCGCTCAATACAAGGCAAAGAATTTGACCTATGAGCACCGGCTGATCGACGACATGGTTGCGCTGGCGCTGAAATGGAACGGCGGTTTCGTTTGGGCCTGCAAGAATTATGACGGAGATGTGCAGTCCGACACTCTGGCCCAGGGGTTCGGTTCGCTCGGTATGATGACCTCGGTGCTGCTGACCCCCGATGGGAAGACAGTGGAGACCGAGGCCGCTCACGGGACGGTCACCCGCCACTATCGACAGCACCAGCAAGGGCGGGAGACCTCGACCAACCCGATCGCCTCGATCTTCGCTTGGACACGGGGGCTGCGTTATCGCGGCACTTTCGACGACACGCCCGATGTCATCCGTTTCGCGGAGGATCTGGAACGCGTCTGCATCGACACCGTCGAAGGCGGCGACATGACGCGCGACCTCGCAATCCTGATCCGCGCCGACCATCCGTGGCTGACCACCAACCAGTTCCTTGACAAGCTCGACACGAATTTGAGGAAGGCGATGGGCTGAGCCGGCGGCCGGCCCGAGCGAAAGGGAGGAAGGCACAATGCGGCTCAGCATCCTCGACGATTACCAGGGCGTGGCGCTCGACATGGCGGATTGGTCGGCAGTAAGGAACCGCGGGGTCGAGATCGCCGTCGAGCGATACCCCTTTTCCGACGAGGACGCAGTGGCGCGCGCGCTCGCTGATTCCGAACTGGTCGCGGCGATGCGCGAGCGCACACCCTTTTCAAGATCCGTCGTCGATCGCCTGCCCAAGATGAAACTGCTGATCACGACCGGAATGCGCAATGCCTCGTTCGATATGGCGGCGCTGAAGGATCGTAGCGTCACCGTATGCGGCACCGGCGGTCCCGGCGGCGGCAACGAGGACACCGCCGAGCTGGCTTGGGGGCTGATCCTCGGCGCCGCCCGCCGCATAGCCGAGGATCACCAGTTCATGCGACAGGGCGGATGGCAGACGCGAATTGGCCACCGCGTCGCCGGCAAAACGCTCGGCCTGCTGGGCCTCGGGCGCCTCGGCAGCGCGGTCGCCCGCGTCGGTCTCGCCTTCGGCATGAAGGCGATCGCCTGGAGCCAGAACCTGACCACCGAGCGGGCGGCGGCGCAAGACGTTGAGCGGGTCGAGAAAGACGAGTTGTTCCGCGACTCCGACATCCTTTCCGTGCATCTGGTCCTGAGCCCGCGCACCCGCGGCCTCGTCGGGGCCCGCGAAATCGGGCTGATGAAGCCAAGCGCGATCCTCGTCAACACCTCGCGGGGGCCGATCTGCGACACCGAGGCCATCATCGTCGCGCTCAAAGAGGGACGTCTCGCCTATGCCGGGTTTGACGTCTACGACCAAGAGCCGTTGCCGATCGACCATCCGTTGCGGACGGCGCCGCATGTGATCCTGACCCCACACATCGGCTATGTGACCGAGGAGAATTATCGCAGCTCCTATCCCCAGATCGTCGAGAACGTCGTGGCCTTTCTCGACGGCGCTCCGATGCGGGTCATTTAGGCCCTGCCGCGACGGCCCGAACCGTATGATCGGCGGCGTCTCGATCCGACCCAGCGAAGGGGGCGACCTCGCGGCGATCACCGCGATCTACGGCCACCACGTGTTACACGGGGTTGCCTCGTTCGAAGAAATCCCACCGACAATCGACGAGATGGCGCAACGCCGCCATGACATTCTCTCGCACGGCCTGCCTCACCTCGTCGCTGAACAATCCGGCTGTGTCCTCGGTTATTGTTATGCCAGCCTCTATCGTACGCGCTCGGCCTATCGTTTTACGGTCGAAGATTCAATCTATATCGATCGAGTGGAAGTCGGCCGCGGGATTGGTCGAGCATTGCTCGGAGCGCTCGTTGAGCGCTGCACTATTCTCGGTTACCGGCAGATGATTGCCGTCATTGGCGGCAGCGACCAGTGGCCGTCTATTGGTCTGCATCGGGCGCTCGGTTTTTCCTGGATCGGCATGCTGCCGGCGGTCGGCGCCAAATTCGGTCGCTGGGTCGACGTGGTCCTGATGCAGCGCGCCCTTGGTCCGGGCGCATCGACAACGCCAAACGAAGAGGGAGGCAATCATGGCTGACGCCTATGTGGAACCCGACCAAGTCCGTGGCTATCACGCGCATATCTATTACAACCCGGCGACCCGGACGCAGGCGGAAAGGCTGCGCATCGGGATCGGGGAACGGTTCGCCGCGCGGCTCGGCAGCTGGCATGACGAGCCGGTCGGTCCGCACCCCATTTCGATGTATCAGGTCGCATTTGCGATCGAGGAGTTTCCGCGGCTGGTGCCGTGGCTGATGTTGAACCGCGACGGGCTCGACGTTCTCGTCCACCCGACGACCGCAGATGCGGTAGCCGACCACACCCGTTACGCCCTTTGGCTCGGCAGTCCATTGCCGCTGCGTCTCGACGTGCTGCGTCGCGGCTCCGGGTCGGGCTGACGCCGGCCCGCCGCGTAGCTCAGGCCGGCGGACTATAAACCAACAATGGCTCTTTTCACTCTGCTTAACACTTTTGAAAGGGATCAAACGCAGGCTAGCGAAGAACTCGCTGGAGCTTCATATGCGTTCGGTGTTTGCAAGCCTATTCAAGGACGAAGCTGGCGTCACGGCGATCGAATATGGGCTGATCGCGGCGTTGATTGCGGTGGTTATCATCGGTGCGGTGACCACGCTCGGCACGACTTTGAGCACACTTTTCACTACCATCGCCGCGAGTATATAAGTCCAGCGTAAAAAGCAATCACGTCGATCGCATGATGATCGAATTGATGCTGCGACTTTCAGGTCAAAAGCGCAGTCAGGCGGCGAGAGGAGCAAATGGCCGTGTCCGGGCCAGTTGCGGGACGACCGGCATTTTCGGCAATGCCAGAAGCAGATTCAGCCCGTGCTCATCCCTTCGGCAGGCTGATGGCAGGCGCCGGCATGCTCGGGCGTCGTGCACGGCTTCACTTGGTGGCACCTTTCGCCAAATGTGCGGCCGACAATGCGGGTGTGACGGCCATTGAATATGCCTTGATCGCCTGCATCATCGTGATCGCGGTAGCGGCGCTGGTTAACGGCATCGGGACATCCGTGAGCGGCATGATCAGTTCCGTCACCAGCGATCTCTAGATTCTAGGTTCGAGAATTGTCGCGACTCGCCGCCTCGCCGAAATTCTGCCGTCGGTTCCGGAATACGGAAATCCGCCCGACATGGTCCAGCCAAGACCTGGCGCGGCGGTCTTCCGAGGGCGTCCGCTGATCCGGCGATGCATCATCTCTTGCTGTGCAATTTTGCTCGCAGCCGAGATCGCGATATTTCTGGTCATCGTCGCCGGCACATACGGCCTGATCGTCCCGCTATCCCGGCCGACGACGACCGATTTCGTCAGCTTTTTCGCTGCCGGGAAGCTGGCCGATGCCGGTGCGCCGCAACTCGCATATGACAGACAAGCCCATTATGCCGCCGAGCAGCAAGCGGCGAAGCAAGGAGTCCCTTACAATTTCTTCTATTACCCGCCCATTTTTCTGATTATCTGTGCCGCCCTGGCGCGTCTTCCTTATCTTCTTGCATTCGTTGTGTTCGAAGCCACGACGCTCGCTCTCTATTTATTGGTTGCAAAACATATCTTTGACAAGAAAGGCGGCGCCTTTCTCATCCCGGTGCTCGCCTTCCCGCCGGTATTTTGGACGATCGGCATGGGACAAAATGCATTCCTGACCGCTGCATTATTCGGAGCGGCGACGCTATTCATCGATCGTAGGCCGGCGGTCGCCGGCATGCTCTTCGGCGGACTGTGCTACAAGCCGCATTTTGCGCTTCTCGTGCCGGTGGCGCTGATCGCCGGCCGGCATTGGCGGGCATTTGCCGCGACATTCACGTCGGCCGCCCTGCTTTCCTCGGTATCGCTGTTCCTGTTTGGCCGGCCGACTTGGGACGCCTTTTTGATCGCCGCGGCAGCCTCGCCTGGCGTGTACGAATCAGGGCGGATCGCGCTCGGCGGTTTCGTCACTCCCTTCGGGGCCGTCTTGCTGCTCGGCGGTGGACCGGCCGTCGCTTATGCGGTGCAGGCCATCGCCGCGATATCGGCCGCCGTGCTCGTTGCCGTGGTGTGGCATCGCGCCGATGCACTCCCGATCCGGGCGTCGGTCCTGGCAGCGGCGACTCTCGTCGCCGTACCCCTAGCCATCGTCTACGACCTGATGCTTGCGTCGATCACGGCGCTCTGGCTGCTACGCGGTGGCGAAATCCGGCTTCGCAAGTGGAGAGGGTGGACGCTCGCCGGCCTCTCCGCTCTCTCCCTAAACCCGCGCGCGTTAGCCGAACATTGGCACCTGCCGGTGGGAGCCGCGATTTCCCTCGTTCTATTCGTTGTCGTTGCCGGCATCGCCTTGCGTGACGGGGCACGAACCTTCGCCAAGGTGAAGTTCCGTCGAAGCTCTGGTTCCGAAGAAAGCGCCCCAATCTATTCCGCGCAAAGCTCGTGCATCGGCGCGCCGCTTCACCAGAAGCCGCAAACCGGCGGTTGAGCGCCGTCAGCGCCGCCGGCCCGGCCCTCGGACCGGCGCGGCGCGCCGGTATTGCTGCAAGCGGGTCGAGCGCAGGCCCGGCAGTCCGTAGCTCTCGTAAGCCCGTTGCCAGGAAAGCAATTCTTCCTCGGATATCTGATAGCGGTGACAGACCTCTTCGCGCGCGATCTCGCCGGCCGCGACTGCGGAAACGACGGCAGCCTTGCGGCGGATCGTCCAGCGGTGAATGCCGACAGGCGGCAGCTCTATTACCATCATGCGCCACATTTCAATGGGTGGCGCGACAGGTTCTGTTCCGCATATTCTCGGCCTGACCCCTGTCGAACGCCTCTATCCACGGCTAAAGAGCAGCGACCGAGCAGGTCTCTTGTCATCGTCACGAGCGAGCGCGTCTTTCGGCAAATCAACCTCGATCGGCTGAGCTTTTCTCCTCATTTGTTCCAATAGCACTCAACAATAAAATCTTAGCGAATATTTGTAGTTAATTTCGTCATATTCATCGTTAAGTTAACCATGACCGGATCTGAGCCCCAAGGGGTCAAGCCTTTGCTACGATCCGGGTACTCGGAGGATCACATTTACATATTGAGTTTGGACAAACCCATCCGGGAGCCTTATGCTATCAAGCGCGCATCCGAGGCCTGAGGCTCGGCCAAATTCACGCGCCGGCGCTGTCGACTACTGCTGCCGCAAATGGCAGGAACGCAGCCTTACCTCGGGAACAACCACGTCAAAGATCAAAGGGCGAGGCTCAACGCCCAATGCTTATGCCTACGGTAGGTGATCTCCCGCGTCATCCGGATGCAATCGACCGCCATTCAGGTCGGCAAGCCAGATCCGTATTTTTGCGTCGGAAAATACATGCTAGTCGCCGCTGTTCAAGGCTCGATCGATCGCCGACAGCAGCGCCCCCCTTTCCTTCTCGGTACTTACTGGATAACGATCGAAACCGGTCCCGTCGCCGAGATCGGCAAAAAGACCCGCCGGATCCTCATGAAAGTGGAGAAATGCCTTCGCTTTTCTATAAAAGACCCCGAGTTTCTTTTCTCGGATTCCGTCCTTTATCCTGATCTGATCGAGAAGCTCCGACAGGCTCTGCAACGCTGCGGCGGTAGCATGCCTCATCTCGGCGTTCCCCCTCAAGGGTCCAAACTGCCGGCAAGGTTGTGCGTCGGCCCGAACGCCGCCGGCGCGGACGGCGGCGCAACCATTAAGCCGCGCCGTCCGCGAGACTTGCGAAAAGGCTCAGGCGACGTCTCTGTCCAGCAATTCGATATGCACGTTTTGCGGGCCGCGCAGGAACGCGATGCGGACGCCCGGCCGGATGGTCTTCGGCTCGACCGTGAACTCACAGCCCTTCTCTTTCAGTTCGGCGACAGCCGCGTCGATGCCTTTGACTCGCAAACCAAGGTGTTCGAGCCCGAGATAGGGCGGCTCCGGCGGCGCTGCGATCGCCTGCTCGGCCGGAACTTGGGCAATGAACACAGCAACACCACCCAGGTTCAGGTCGATGCGTGGGCGGCCGTCGGACTGTATCGAGCGGATCACTTCGGCGCCGAACATTCTTTCATACCACCGCGCCGTTTCGTCAGCATTCGGACTGCGCAGGTGGACGTGATCGTAAGTAAAAGTGACCATTGGCGTTTCCTCGCTTTGTCTCGCTGATGCGCCGGCCTGACTTTAGCCGCAGCCCGGAGCGATTGCCAGCTGGATCACGCGCCTTGCACTTTCGGTCGCCGGCGTTCTCGCCACGCAGCGTGGCTTTCCTTGGCGTCCTCGGTCATCGATAGCGCCATGAACCGGTAGAGATCGACATAGGCGGCATCGCCGATATTCGGCATGTCGAGGCCGCGGTTCAACGATTCCTTGGCAAGCCTTGCCGCGAGCGGCGGCAATTCCGCCAGGCGCTCGGCGATCGCGGTAGTCTGGGCAGGAAACTCGGCATGCGGCACCAGCCACTGCGCCAAGCCGAACCGGAAGGCCTCTTCGGCTGTCATCGGATAGCCCATCGCGACCTTCATTGCCTGACCCTTGCCGACCCATTGCGCCAGGCGAACGATGCCGCCGTGATTCGGCAAAATTCCGAGCGCCACCTGCGGCAGACGCCATTCGGCGCGATCCGAGGCGATGATCAGATCGCAGCAATAAGTGACGATGCAGCCGATGCCGACGGCGACACCGTTCACCGCGGCGACGACCGGTTTGGGAAACTCGCTCAGCACTTGGCCAGCAGTACGCCGGCGCTTCGTCAAACCCTCGATGAACGCGGCCATCGAGGTCTCGCGGTGGGTGCGTGTGTCCTTCAGATTGGCGCCGGCCGAGAACGCGCCGCCCGCCTCGTCGCCGGTCAGCACCGCAACCCGAACCTCGCGATCCTCCGCCATTTCGGCGCAGCGCCTCGCGAGTTCCTCGTTGAAATCTTCACCCCAGCAGTTGCGCGCCTCGGGTCGGCTAAGGATCAGCCAGCCGACACGGCCGCGTTTTTCGTAGAGTACCGGCATCGCAGGCCTCCTCGGCCACAGAGATCTTCGGCGACGATCTTGCTCATAATTTCGCCGGTCTTGGTAGAGTGGCCCGAGACTGCGGCGCGGCGGGATCGTAGGACATGGCCGATTTGGCTGGGATGGGCAGGCGGCGGGCCGCGGTCGCGGCGCAAGGCGCCCGGTTCGCCGACAGCATCGAGGGCCGGTCGTCATGGGCGGCGGCAGGGCTCGCTTTGGCCATCCTATCGGTTTCCTACGGCGCGCCATTGGTCGTCGTGGTCGGGCTCAAACCGATCACCACGGCGCTCGGCGCCGACCGGTCGGCCGTCGCGCTGGCTGCCGCGCTGGTCTGGGTCGGCAGCGGAACCGGCGGCATTCTGATGGGGTGGGTGGCGGACCGGATGGGGGTCCGCCGGACGGTCGTGTTCGGCGCTGCGATGACGGCGCTCGGCCTCGCCGTCTCCGCGCTCGGGCAGGTCTGGGCACTCTATCTCGGGCATGCGCTGCTGATCGGCTTCCTCGGCGGCGGCGCCCTCTACCCACCGCTGTTGATCTATGTCAGCCGCTGGTTCGACCGGCGGCGCGGCACGGCGCTGGCCCTGATCTCGTCCGGGCAATATGTCGCCGGGATAATCTGGCCGACCGTCTTTCAGCACGAACTGGCCCGGCTCGGCTGGCGCGGGACGATGCTGAGCTTTGCCGCCATCGCCGCGTTGATCGTCCCGATGGCGCTGCTGCTGCCGCCGCCGCCGCAGCCGGGTCAGGCGACCGGCTCGCCCGCACGCGCCTTCCGCGGCGTGCGGACGATGCGGCTGTCGCCGAATGCGGTGCAGGCGCTGATCTGCGCCGCGGCCTTCTTATGCTGCGTGCCGATGGCGATGCCGTCGAGCCACCTCGTTGCCGTCTGCAGCGACCTCGGCATCCGGCCGGCACAAGGTGCGGCGATGCTGTCGGTGCTGCTCGGCTGCGCCTTTGTCAGCCGGGTTTTTTGGGGCTGGCTCGCCGATCGTGTCGGTGGCCTCTTGACCGTGCTCGCCGGGTCGGCCTGTCAGGCGTTGGCGATCGCCGCCTTTTCGGTGACCACGAGCGAGGCCGGGCTGTTTGCCGTCTCGGTCGCTTACGGGCTCGGGTTCAGCGGCATCATCCCGGCCTACGTCGTGGCGATCCGCGAGTTGTTCCGGTCATCTGAGGCGTCGTGGCGGGTGCCGGCGATGCTGTTCACCGGGATGTCGGGGATGGCGTTCGGCAGCTGGTTCGCCGGTGCGCTCTACGACTATTTCGGCTTTTACGCACCGGCCTTCGCCGCCGGCGCGCTGTTCAACCTCGGCAACCTCGCCGTCGTCGGCTTCCTCGTCGCGCGGCTGGGCCGCCTCCGGCTCTCGCTGCGGCCGTCGCGAGCATGACGCACGGTCGCCGGGTCAACCGGGCGGGCCGCCCTGCCGCACCGCCGGGGTGGATGGCGCTTTTCCTGGCGCTTTTCTTCCGCCCCGCACTCTGAGCAACGCCGTCACTGGACGATTTTTTCGAGTTTGTGGAGGACCCGGATCCGTTTCGGCGGCGGGTCCTTCGAAAATCGCGGCCACGTCCGGCCGGACAGCTCGCCGACGAAGATGCTGCCGTGCTGGTCGACGGCGATGCCGTGCGGCGACGTGAAATGCCCGGGCTCGAGCCCCGCATGCATCTTGCCGAGCCGAGCCAGCACCTCGCCTTTATGCGTGTGGACGCTGACCCGCGGCCCGATGTTCGGCCAGTCGCGGTTGATGTCGCCGGAGGGGCCGCCTTCGCCGATATAGACGAGCGGATAGCGGCCTCTTGCCATGCACATGCCGTTCGGCCTGTGCAGGTTGTTCCATTGTGTCTCGAACTTGCCGTTGCCGTCGAAGATCTGCACCCGGTGATTTTCGCGGTCGGCGACATAGACCCAGCCGTCGGGATCGCAGCAGATGTTGTGCGGCACGTTGAATTGGCCGGGATCGGTGCCGGGCTCGCCCCACGACATCAACAATTTGCCGTCCGGCGTGTATTTGTGAATGCGGGCGTTGCCATAACCGTCCGAGACGAAGATCTCGCCCCTCGGCGACAGCGCTGTATGCGTGCATCGGTGGAACGGCTCGCCGCTCATATAGGGCTTGGGTTCGCCGGGAACGCCCAGGGTGATCAGCACCTTGCCGTCGAGCGTGCAGTGCCGCACGGTATGGTCGCCGTCATCCGTCAACCAGATCGTGTCGTCCGGCGCCATATGGACGCCGTGCGGCCGGGTGAAGACGCCTTCGCCCCAGGTGCGCAGCAAATTTCCTTCGGCGTCAAACACCGCGACCGGATGCTCGCCGCGGTTGAAGGCGTAGACCCGGTCCTGCCGGTCGACGCCGACCGCGGCGACGTCGCCCAACACGATTTCGTCCGGGACTTTCGCCCAATCCGCGCGGACCTCGAACGCGAACCGGCCGCTGCCGAGCTGCACTGCCATGGGGCTCCTCCCGCTGCCATGCGTTGTCCGGCGACATCATAAGTCGTCGCCATTGCGGCGGGCGAGCGGATATCAGTCATGCGCGATGCACAACCCAGCCGGCAAGAAAATTCCTGCATATCTGTAGCCGAGACTGCGGCGCGCACGTACGATGCGCCATTGAGAAGCGTCGTCCGAACATCACTGCGGACGAGCAGCAGGAGCCCGTCATGCCAGACAAGTTGATTTCCGGCGACAACCACATCGATCTGACCTATCTGCCTCCCGATCTTTGGTCTTCGGAAGCGCCGAACAAATGGAAGCTCGTGACGCCGCGCGTCGAGGAGATGGAAGACGGGCTGCACTGGTTCGTCGAGGCGCAGGACAAGGGTATGTGGAACGGCGTCGGCCCGGGGTTCCTGCCGTACCAAAAGGGGATGTTCGGCCATATCGACGAGATGAAGGATCTCGGTTTCGAGTGGAGTTCCAAGCCCGGCGCCAAGCCGCGGCCGACGACGCCGGAATTGCGGCTCGCCGATCTCGACCGCGACGGCCAGGATGCCGAGATCATCTATGGCTGCTTGATGATCAATGACCTAATTGCCGACGCGCCGCTGCGCGCCTGGGCCGACAAGACCTACAACGACTGGGTCGCCGATTTTGCCAAGCGCGCCGATCCGAACCGCGTCTATCCCTTGGCGATCATCCCCAACACCGATCCGGTCGAGGCCGCGGCCGAGGTTCGGCGCTGCGCCAAGCTCGGTCTGCGCGGCGGCGATCTCGCCTTCAAGCGGATGACCCCGCCACTCTATACTGATCTTTGGTTCCCGCTATGGGAGGCGGCGGCCGAGTGCCGCTTCCCGATCTCGTTCCACTCGACCGGCTTCAAGGCGTTGCGGGCGCCCGACAACCCCGAACAGGAGCGCAAGTATTTCACGCAGTGGCGCCTCGTGCGATCGGCCTTGTTCCAGCTTGACACGATGGAAGTGCTGGTCTCTCTGCTCGCCTCTGGCGCCTGCGAGAAATACCCCGATTTCAACTTCGTACTTGGCGAATCCGGGGTGACTTGGCTACCTTATGTGTTCGATCGACTCGACACCGAATATGCCGATCGGGCGAAGGGCCTCAATTTCAAGCTGAAGCCGAGCGATTATTTCCGACGCCAGGGCTACGTCACCTATCAGCAGGATCAGTTCCTCGAACCGATCATTCCGTTGATTGGCGAGGACAACATCATCTGGGGCGCCGACTATCCGCACCCCGATTGCATCTGGCCTGGCTCGCGCGCCACGCTCGATCGGAACATGACCGGGATCTCGCCGAGCGTACGGCGCAAGATCACCAGCGAGAACGTGACCAGGCTCTACCAGCTGCACCAGTAATTGGCGGCGCCGCCCAGCAACGATTTAAGCGCCGGCCCTCTCCGTCGAGAGGGCCGGCGGTCGCGGTACTGCCTCGACCAAATGTCGATTGCGCTCCCGGGGGTCGCTACGCCCCGCAATCAACAATTGAACCGGCGAATTGCCGTATGCTGCATCTGCAGCGAATTTACAGCAAAGTCTCGCCCTAGGGTTGAATAACTGTCTTGCGTCCGGCGCCCCAATCCCAGCCGCGCGACGCATTCATGCAGTTTCGCGCGCCGAATGAACAATCACAGGAAATTTCCTCCCCGCTTGCCGGAGCAGAGGATCGGCGAACCCACCCGGGCGCCATGCGCGCTCCCTCCCCCGCTCGCGACCGCTCGCGGGGTAGGTAGGGGGCGTCGGTGCTGGCTGAAAGGCCGGCCGCGGCGGGGCGGAGAGCTGCGGGATCAGGCCTCGGTCGCAGTTGTCGGGTCGATCATCCGGCGGATTTCGGTCACCTTGTTGGCCGGGAAGCCGCTTTTGCGCGAATGTTCCTGAATGATCGCCTCGTCCGTGGCGAGATAGACGCAAAACGTCTTGTCGCCGGCGACATAGCTCTCGACCCATTGGATGTCGGGGCCGAGTTCTTTGAGGACCGCGTTCGATTTCTGCGCCGCCTCGCGCAACGCCTGTCGCTCGGCGCTGCCGATCGCCGGCAATTCGCGTTCGATGATGAATTTGCGCATTGCGTCCTCCCGTTCCCATGCGGTTCAGCAATGCTGGCAGATCGCAGCGGGGCGGTAAAGGGCATGCAGCGCCGTGCACGGTCTTCGAATATCGCGGCGAATCCGCTGGCAAAATCGGGCGAAATCTGCTGCCGTGGTGCTGTCTTAAAGCCCAGGGCTCAATAGGAAGTGATGAACTGGCGGACAGCACCCGACGACGCGCACCCGCCGCCCCGTCATACCGGCGAAAGCCGGTATCCATCGCAAAAATCGGTTCCGGCCTTCGCCGGAACGAAAGGCGGGTGTGAAGCGCGTGGTTCTCGCCCATGACGGGCAGCCGCGTCGATCGCCGACAAAACCCTACTCCAGGAGGGAGGACAAATGCCCGAGACGGCAATCTGGAATTTCCGCCAGCTGGCGCATCACGAACTCGATGGCTTCGGCGGGATCGGCGAAGGGATGTCGATCCAGATCGCCAAAGACGGCCGCCGCATTCTGTGGCTCGCCCATGAGAGCGCGCCGAAAAATTTCACTGCGGTCGACGTCAGCGATCCGCGCACACCGAAGATCGTGGCCCGCCGCGACCTGCCGCAATCGCATATGCGCTCGAATTCGCTGGAGACGGTCGGCGACATCCTCGCCGTCGCCTACCAGACGAAAGCGCCGGGTCTGCAGCCCGCCGGTTTCGAGCTGTTCGACATCTCGGTGCCGGAAGACCCGCGCTCGATCACTTTCTTCGACTGCTCGGGCCCGACCTCGCGCGGCGTCCACCAGCTGTGGTTCGCCGACGGCGAGTACATCCACATGAGTTCCGGCGCGCCCGATTTTACGCCCTCGCACCCGAACGACGATCAGTTCTACCGGATCATCGACGTCAAGAACCCGACAAAGCCGGTTGAGGTTGGCCGTTGGTGGCTGCCCGGCACCCGCGTTGGCGACAGCGAGCCGCCGCCGATGCGCCACCCAGCCGGCGCCGACACCGGCTTTCGCCCACACAACACCAACGTCTATCCCGAACGGCCCGACCGCGCCTATCTCGGCTATATCGACGGCGGGCTCGTGATCCTCGACATAGCGGACAAGGCGCATCCGAAAATGATCGCGCGCTGGGACTACCACCCGCCCTATTTCGGCTTCACCCATACCGTCGTGCCGTTTTTCGAGCGCGGCCTATTGATCGTCAGCGACGAGTGTACCCGCACCGAAGGCGCCGACTGGCCAAAGCTCGTCTGGATCGTCGACGGACGGACCGAGACGAACCCGGTGCCGATTTCGACCTGCCCGTTGCCGCCGCTCGATCATTTCATGCGGCCGGGCGCCCGCTACGGCGCCCACAATCTCTACGAAAACCTGCCGAAGCCGCATGCCTGGAAATCCGACCGCATCGTGCTCGCCACTTTCTTCAACGGGGGCTTGCGCGCCTACGACACCTCAAACCCGTTCCAGCCGGCCGAGGTCGGCTATTTCGTGCCGGAGCCGCCCGCCGCTGCGCCGTCGGGTGCCATCCAGATCAACGACGTGTTCGTCGACGAACGCCAGGTCGTCTATACCGTCGATCGCCATGTCGGAGGGTTGTACACGCTCGAGATGGATTTCTGAGCGAAGGCTAATGAGGCGTGGATCTGACATCGACGGCGCGGGCGGTGGGTGGTGAGCGGGATCGCCGCTGAGCTTTTGTTTGGCGGCGCCGAGGCGGCCCGCTTCGGGCGGCGTCAGCGGCGGCCGCGTGGTGCACGCCTGCCGGTCGTTGCGGTGACCGGGTTTCTCGGTTCCGGTAAGACCACCCTGATCCGCGCTTTGCTTGCCCGGCCCGAGGGAGCGAACACCGCAATCATCGTCAACGAATACGGCGAGATCGGCATCGACGACGGCCTGTTGCGGTCGAGCAGCGATACGACGGTGCTGCTCGGCAACGGCTGCATGTGCTGCAATGTCCGTACCGACCTTCAAGAGAGCTTGCGCACCCTGTTTGCCGACCGGGCGCGCGGCGCGGTGCCGAGCTTTGCGCGCGTCGTGATCGAAACCTCGGGGCTCGCCGATCCTGGTCCAATTCTTCAAACCTTCGCCACCGACCGGGCGCTCGGGCGCGAATTCCACATGCAGGCGCTAGTCGCCGTCGTCGACGCGCCCAACGGCATCGGCAATCTCGAAGCCATGCCCGAGGCGCGCAAGCAGGTGGCGCTCGCCGACCGCATCATTCTCAGCAAGACCGACCTTGTCGGCGCCGACAGCACGTCGCGGCTTTGTGCGCGGCTGGCCGCATCGGCTCCGGCACCAATCGAGTTCGCCACCCATGGTGTGGTCGACCCAGGTTTTCTGCTTGACGAAGCACCGGTGTCCACACGCCGCTTCGACCTTGGCGAGGCCGAGCACACGCACGGGCTGCTTAGCTTTTCTCTGATCTTTGAGGAGCCGCTCTCCTGGCCCGCTTTCCGCCAGACAATGGCCGTGCTGGCCGGGTTGCGTGGGCCCGATTTGTTGCGCGTCAAGGGGCTGGTCGCGATCGAGGGATGTGCGGGGCCGGTCGTCGTCCACTTCGTACAGCACGTTGCCCATCCGCCGGTCGAGTTGGAGGAGTGGCCCGACAAGGACCGGCGCACGCGGCTCGTCTTCGTCACGCGCGGCCTCGCCCGCACTTCCGTCGAACAGCTCTTTACCGGCGTCGCCGCGGTCGGTGCAGCCACGTCAGCATAGCTCCGCTACCGTCGCTGACGGCAGCAATGTTCTGGCTGCGGCGTAATGTCGCCGGAGCGTAAAGAGCACGATCTTCTAGGGGAACGCGGTACTGCGTTCCAGACATACTTACACTACACTGATATTACCGGCGTATAGATTGGTCGTTTGACGGTTTGCAACGGTCACCAGGTCGAACGGTATGCCAGCCCCGCGGCAGCGGTCCCCCGGTTTGGGGTTTGACCCGGCTGCCATCGACGATAGTCTCGGCCTGACGGAACGGTATCCGCGCGGTTCGTGTTTGGGCGAAACTCCGGGACTCGAATGTGGGCGCGAGGACGAAGCGACCTCGCCTCGCACCCTTAATCGGAAAGGGCAGATTGGCGAAATGAGCATCGGCACCGAAGTCGAGGAGGCGGTAGCAGAAGGCGAACCCAGACGCGATTTTCTCCTCCTGCTCGCAGGTGCGCTCGGCGGCGTCGCAACGGCGGCCACGCTCGTGCCGCTGATCGATTCGCTGACGCCGGCCGCCGACGTGATCGCCGCCGGCGCACCGATCGATTTCGATCTGGCGCAAATCCAGCCGGGTGAGCAAAAGATCGTCGCCTGGCGTAGCCGCCCGGTGTTCGTCGTCAGGCGCACGGCCGCCGAACTCGAAGATGCTGCGGCAACCGCAAGATACGAGCCTGCTTAGTGATCCGAACTCGTCCGCTTTTCAGCAACCGCCCTACGCGCAAAACTGGCACCGCTCGATCGATCCGGAATTTCTTGTGGTCGTCGGCATCTGTACCCATCTCGGCTGTATTCCACGCTTCGAGCCGCAGGCCGGCGGCGCCCTTGGTGCGAATTGGCCAGGAGGCTATTTCTGCCCTTGCCATGGCTCCAAATACGATCTCGCGGCGCGCGTCTTCAGCGGGGTTCCGGCGCCATACAATCTGCCGGTGCCGCCCTATCGCTTTGTCAGCAAGACGGTGATCCGGATCGGTGAAAATTCGCCGGGGGTAAATTTCGACTTCGGCGACATATGGCAGATCTGACTCGCCGGCGTACGGCTGTCCGCCAGGTCCAGAACGCCGCATCCTAATAGACTAAATTGACCTTTTTTGGACGCGCACCAAACGCGGCGCTGGGTTTAATCTAAAGCAAGTCCAGTCTTCAAAGGAGCATTGCCAAAAGATGACATCGCAGCTCGGATTTTGACGCGCGCATCACCTATGCAGATATTGAAGGGTGGTGGCCTGTGCCGAAGAGGATCTGGAGCATTTGAAGCAAAGCGGGTGGATCCCGGCTGGCCGCCCCAAAAGCGGGTGGGAGCTCGAAAAGTTGACGACGACGGGTTTGGAAAAGGCCGGCGTTATTCTCGACGACACGGGTAGGGCGTGGCCGCCACATCCGTTGTCGCTGGCGCGGCTATTGCGCTGCCCGACCGGTGATTTCGATGTCATCGCCCATGCCGTGCGGCATCGCGGTTATGTCTATGTCGCACCGATCCGCGATGCTCTGGTGGTCAAATTCGACCCGAGCACGGTGCATCATCTGGCGGCAATCGCCGCCTTTTATGAGATTGCCGGAAGGGCCCCGAAACGTCTGATCCTGGCTTGCCCCGGCACGCCGGGCAGTCCTGATCGGTATGAGATATTCTACAACCTCAGCGAGGGGCTAAGGCGTTTGGAGGCGGCGGCCGAGGCCTGTTACAATTTGACCGCTTCGGCCCAGGCTCCGCCTGCGGCAACCTCGAAGTCGGCACGACCGCAACCCGGACTCGCACCGGCCAGCCAAGAAGAAGGGACATAACGTTCCCTTGTGGCGCATCGACCGGCTAGCGGTCAGAAAACTGGCCGGCGACTCGTCGAGGCGATTGTGCCTGCCACTCGACGCGATCTCGCCGGAAGACGAGTGGCTCGCGCGGCTCCTAGACATCTGGCGCGGTGCCCGCGCGGGGTGGCGTTTGCCGGCTAGCGAATCACTCGATCCGTTGGAGGCGTCGAACATCGCGCGCGGTCGGGCGCACATTGTCGAGACCCGCGACGCGGATCCAACGGGCTATCGATTTCGCCTGTGGGGCGCGGCGAGCTCTTTTAAATCCAGCCATACGGATCAAACCCTCGCCCAGATGCCGCCTGGCCTGATGCGCGATGATGCGATCGAAGATTACTGGGAGGTCGTCAGCACCGGGGTGCCGACCTATCAGCTAATCCATCACGCCGCGAGCGGGCTAGCGTACTCCTACGCTCGGCTCCTGCTGCCGCTGGCCGCTGACGGGCAACGCGTTGATCGACTCCTCGTCCTGTTCAACGAGCGGCTCTTGCCAGAACTCAAAAGGCCATAGATCTTTTGTCCGAGAGTTCTGCCGTAACGGCGGCGCCAGCGAGGCCAGCGCCTCTGCCCTTGTCGAATAGCATAGATAGACGATAGCGTCCCGACCCTCGGGCGGGAACCAGCCGTTGACAAACCGGTGCACGCCAGCAAACCCGCAGGCCTCGATGCCGAGCGAGACCGCCTTGCGGCTCGTCACCTCGGGGGGGTCGCGGGGGTCGTTGAGTATCATGGCGGTAGTGTAGCCGAAGGGGCGGTTGCGCAGAGCGATCGCACGGGCGATGCGTGAGATAGCATGGCTTAGCCGCGGTTGTTTGGATCGGCCGCGATAGTCCTCGCGGACCCAGTTTCCTCCCTCATAGACGACCTCGCCGCCGAAGGACGGAATCGCGCAGTCGACCACGAAACGCGGGTCAGGGAGCCGCGGTCGGTTGTCGAACCAGAGCGCTTGCGAGCGGATCAAATCGTAAAAATCGTCGGCGACGAAGCGGCGAACGCAATAGGTCGCGATCGCCTCGCCGCGCCTGTCGAGGGCCAGCAGCCAAAAATCATCGTGCCCGAAGCGGGCATGCCGCGGGTCGAACGCCTGATTCAAGTGCATGGTACCATTGGCAAGTCGAATTGCAGCATAAGTCTCGAAATTCCGTCTAACGCGCAAAGTTACGCCGGCTTCGGCGAGGGACGCGACATAGCCTTCGATAGCCAGTTGCACGACCATCGACTCCTCGACGTTTAACGGCATTGCGAGATCTCCCTTCTTCGGACGCAGGCGCGACAGAAAGCGGGCGCGCTGTGGGTTGCTCGGACGATTTGGCTTTCGGGTGTAATGGACTGTCTTGGCGTGGAGCGGACCGGCCCGCAGCCGCCGGCAGCGGCCGCGACTTCAAACCGGGCCGGGATGCGGCTCGATCCGCCGACTCATATTGCTATTATATAGTTATATTATCATATCAATGCGGATTTGTCAATGGTAAATCCGCATCATCGGCCGCGACCGCATCTTTTGCTGGGTCGCTCTGCCTTTACCTGTGGCCCTTATGCTATAAAGACCGAACGCGAGCCGCACGGAGCAACGGCGATGGCGCGCCTGCCGTACCTAGACAAATCTGATCTATTGCCCGAACACCAGGATTTGCTCGCGCGGAACCTGAACCTTTATCGCATCCTGGCGCACAGTCCGCGGGCCGCCCGCAGCCTAAACACGCTCGCGCGGTTTATCCGTGACGGCAGCCGCCTCGATCCCCGACTACGCGAGCTTGCGATCCTGCAAGTCGGCTATCTGACACGTTCCGCCTGGGAATTTTCACATCATGTCAGGATTGGTCGAGAGGTCGGTGTCGCGGATGACGAGATCCGCGCGGTCGCGGCTGAAACCGACGGACAGCCGACGGCGCTCGACCCTGTCGCCAAAGCGGTGTTACGCGCCGCCCGCGAGATGACGCTCGATTTAGGCTTATCGGACGCAACCTTTGCCGAACTGCGCCGTGCCCTTGATAACGAGCGGCTAACCGATCTCGTCGTGACGATAGCTTTCTACAACGGCTTGATACGCCTCCTCGCCGCGATGCAGGTAGACGTCGAGGAGGAATATCGTCCGTACCTCGAAGAATTCCCGCTGCCGGCGGGCTGACTGCCCCAAGCCGTCAGCGGCTCGCCAAGGCGCGCGCCAGCTGGCTCACCGCTTCCTGATGCCGCTCGTTCCTGATCTCGGCGAAATTGCGAGCGATCTCGAGCAGCATTCTTTGGTGCGGGGTGATCTGGCGCGGCCCTTCTTGGCCGATCCCTTCGTAAAAATAGCTGATCGGCGCGCTCAGCGCGCGGGCGATTTCAAACAGCCGCCCGGCAGAGACACGATTGATGCCGCGTTCGTATTTGTGCGCCTGCTGATAAGTTACCCCGATCATCTCGGCCAGCTGCTGCTGGGTCAGTCCCAGCATGATCCGACGCTCCCGGATCCGTCCCCCAACGTGATCGTCGATTGTCGCGGTCGACCGTCCTCGTTTCGGCTTCGCCATGCTCGTCACCCGTATCCCTGCCCTTGCGTGCACATCAAAGCGGGTCTTGCCGCGATTTCGGCGGCTTTGACCCCCTATTCCGCCTGCCGAAACCGAGCTCCGTGTTGATTTGCGGATCCGGCCGACGGACGATGCACGCACAAGGCGATTCAAGCTTCCGGTGCTTCCGGAAATGGGATGTTGGCCTCATATTCGCAAGGGTAGGACCTTCAGGATCGTCAAGCGTGCCGCAAAAACCACCGCGCGACAGCGTGACGCGCCTCTAACAACGCTCTCGGCTCGAACCCAGAGCACCCGGCCGACGCATCGGGTGGTCTGCACTCGCCGCAAAAGAGCGATGCCCGACTTTGGCGTCGCCGGGCGCGAGCTGTTGGGCTCGTCGCTCTCGAAGCTCCAGTCGGCGCGGCGTAATTTGCTCCCTTGCAGACCGTCATTACGAGGCATTTGGGGGACCGCGAGAGCTTTGGTTAGCAAGATCATCATCGAAGTAGCCACGCGGCGTATAAAGAAAGAGCCGTCCGGCATCCACGAGACGAGTTCCTGCGGCTGCCGACGATGACGAGGCTCAGCATGTCGACCGCAGCACCGGCCAATTCCGACAATGCCACCACCCGGTGCGCCTCGCCGGGACGGCCGAGGTTGCGGCCGACGAAGACCGGAGTGTCCGGCGGACGGTGGCGCAACAGGATGGCCGCTGCCTCGGCGAGCTGCGCCTGGCGCCGCGCCGAGCGCGGGTTGAAGAGGGCCACGACGAAATCGGCGAGCGCTGCGGCCTCGAGCCTCGAGCGGATGGTCTCCCAAGGGGTCAAAAGATCAGAGAGTGAAATCGTGCAGAAATCATGGCCAAGCGGCGCCCCGGCGAGCGCCCCGGCTGCCTGCAGGGCCGAGATGCCCGGGCAAACGACAATCTCGACCATGCGCCAGTCTGGCGGCCCGTGGCGGTCGAGCAATTCGAAAACGAGCGGCGCCAAGCCATAGATCCCGGCATCGCCGGACGAGACCAGCGCAACGCTTCGGCCTTCGGCCGCGAGATCGAACGCCACGCGCACGCGACCCTGTTCGTCGCCGAGCGGGCTCGTATGGCAGTTCTTGCCGGCGCAGACACGACCAAGTAGATCCAGATAAAGACCGTAACCGACGATGTCGGTCGCCTCCGCCAATGCCGCGCTCGCCTCTGGTGTCCGCCAAGCCGGATCGCCGGGCCCGATGCCAAGGACGGCGAGCCGGCCACGGCCGCGGCCGATTCCAGCGGCGTGGATCGGCGCACATGCACGCGCCACCGCGCAGGTGGCATGGCGCGATTTGCGCTTCGCCACGACGAGGCTGCCGGCGGCGCCAGCCGCAGCGAGCGCCGCCCCTTCGGCGACCCCCCAGCAGCCGGTGGCACGAAACACCGCCGCCGAACGCTCGGTCAAACGCTCGGTCTCGGCCAAGAGCCGCGCAGCTGAGAAGAAACGCGCCGGCACGTCGAACCGCGCCGCCAAAGCATGGATGCCGGGTTCCCCGATCTTCAGTTCGATCGAAACCACCACGGCAACCGCTGCCGGCGCGAGCTCTGCCTCGGCCAACGTCGCAAGGGCGAGATCGGCGATTTCGCCCGATGAGGCGCCGAGCTCGCAGCCGATGCCGAGTGCCAGCACCGGCGGATGAAAGACGAGCGCCACGGTGTCCGGCGGAGTTGCACGGTCGGTTACGACGACCTGCTCGCTTGCGGTGTCGGCCCACCGGACGCTGGCAGCGTGTAGCCAATCCGCCCCGGCGACCTCTTCGACCAGCGTTACCGGCGTACCGCGCAGCAGCGCGGCCATCAGGGGCTTCGCTTTCTCGGGGTTGGCGATGCGCCAGCCGGGCGGCGGCTCGTCGAGCGCCAGAGCGAGCCGCAGATCGCCCGCGTTCGTGACGGCGGCAAACCCCTTGGTCAGCCGGGCCGCAGCGCGCGCGAGCGCATTTGCGCCCCTGTGGCCGCCGACAAGCGGGACTGCCGTCGAGCCGTCCTCGGCGACCGCGACGACCGCCGGTTCGTCGCCTTTTGCCGCGAGTAGCGGGGCGATTGCGCGGATAAGAATGCCGCTGGCGCAAAGCCCGATGAGTGGCCGTCCGGCGGCGAAAAGCTGGGCGATGTGGGGCACCGCGCGGTCGAAGCGCACGTCCCAATCCGCCGGATCCGCGCGCGGCCCATGCAATTCGGAACCTTGTAGGGTCGAACGCAAGCGCCGGCCGAGCGGCGCCGCCGACCGGCCGAGCGCCACGATCGCGACATTGTCCGGCAAATCGATCATTCTCCGGCCTCATCGTCGAGCAAACGGGGCAATTCAGATTGCCGAGTTTGTCGATTCCCGGCGAGTTCGATCTGCATGACCCTGTCGCCGACAGCATCGAGAATGATCGGAGCAATGAGTTGCTTTCCGCTCGGCCTCCTTCTCGCGGCTGCTCTCATATCGGCACCCAGGGGCGCCGCTGCGGACCCGCAACCGGCCCATCCCGTGTCGGTTCCGACGCCGCCCGAGGGCCGCGTCGGGCGCCTCGCCGTCGTCTTGGGCAAGGTTACGTTACGGCCGGTTGGCACGACCGGCCTGTCCGATGCTGAAGTGAACGACCCGGTCGCGGCCGGTAGCGCCATAGACACCGGCGCGCGAGCGCGGGCCGTGGTCGAGATCGGGGCCGATTTGGTTGCTTTGGCAGAGGACACCAAGGTGGCGGTCGCTGGGCTCGACGCTCGAAACATCGCAATCCATCTGGCGCAGGGAGAAATTGGCCTGACCTTGCGTCGCCGCGACGCAGCCGATGTCGAGGTCGATCTACCGCAGGGCGAGGCATGGCTGCGGGAACCGGGCAGTTACGATATCGATGTCGACAGCGTCGATGGGGGGCAGTCCATCGCCGCGTTCGCCGGAAGCGTGCGGATATATGTGGGCGGAGCGGAAATCTGTCTCGGCCCCGGCGAGTCAATGAAGCTATCGGCTGATGCGCCGATCTCGGCGACCATCACGCGCGCCGAGGCGGATGCATTTACCGCGTGGTGGCGCTCGCAGGCCAACGACATGGTAGGTCTCACCCCACCCTTTCTTGTCTCCCCCGATATGACCGGGTTCGCCGCGCTCGCTGGAGCTGGCCGTTGGGTCCGCACGGGCGCCTACGGCGAAGTCTGGCTGCCGTACGCGCTGCCCGCCGATTGGATGCCCTACCGAGACGGTCATTGGCGCTGGTTCGCTCCTTGGGGCTGGACCTGGATCGACGACCAGCCTTGGGGGTTTGCGCCGTTTCATTACGGGCGCTGGGCAGTCCTCGGGCAGGGTTGGGCGTGGGTCCCGGGCAATCTCGCGACGTATCCGATCTATATGCCGGCCGCAGTTGCCTTTCTCGGCACCCCCGGCATCGGAATAAGCTATGCCGGTGGCAGCGGACCAGCGATCGGCTGGTTTCCGCTCGCACCGGGCGAGGCCTATTGGCCAAGCTACACGCAGGACCTCGGGTATATCCGGGCTGTGAATTGCGCTGAGCTGGGCGACCCTGGCGGCATTCGGCCGCGGTCGGACGGGCGGTCGCCAGTCGAGGTCGTGGATTGGCCTTTCGCCAACCGCCTGTCGGCAAGCGTAGTGCCGCGGCCGGTGTTTGTCGGCGGGCTACCGGTAGCGAAGGCACTCCTCGATCTACCGAAGGAGCGCTTGCGCAACGTGCCAGTCGTGATGGGATCACCGCGGATTGGACCGCCGACACCGCCGACGCTGCCCGTCCTTCTGATTGCCCGGGCATCGCCTGTCCCGCAGGTCGTGACGAAGCGTGCCACCTGGGTCAAAGCCGTCCATCTTTCGGCCATCCGCTCGCGACTCTATCTGCAGGCGGCGCGCCTGCGCCATTTTGTCGTGTTGCATTTGCGCACCCCCGTCCTCCCCGAGCCAGCATGGCTGCACCGCCTGGTTGCGCTGCACCTCTGGCCGCAGCAGGCCAGCCGCAAGAATGGGTCCGCGCGATGATCGACTTCCGTAGCGACAATACCGGCCCCGCTGCCCCCGAAATTCTCGAGGCATTGATCGCAGCCAATCGCGGCACCGCCTTGGGATACGGTGCCGACGATTGGACCACCGCCTTGCAGGGTCGGTTTTCCGATCTGTTCGAGACCACGGTGCGGGTCTTTCCGGTCGCGACCGGTACGGCCGCGAACGCCCTGGCCTTGGCGGCGCTCGGCCCCTCCTGGGGCCTCGTCTTTTGTAGTGCGGCGGCGCATATCAACACGTCGGAGGCCAACGCCGCCGGATTTTTCGGCGGCGGGATTAAGCTCGTGCCGGTCGCCGGCGCGCACGGCAAGATCGACGCCGGCAACCTTGCCGAGGCGCTCGCCATGCTCGGCCGCGGGCACATCCACCGCGGTCAGCCGACGGTCGTCAATCTGACCCAGGCGAGCGATCTCGGTGCCGTGTATGCGATCGACGAGATCCGCGCGGTCGCCGCGGTCGCGAAGGCGCACGGTCTCAAAATCCACATGGACGGCGCGCGGTTTGCCAATGCCGTGGCGAAGCTAGGTTGCCATCCGGCGGACGCCACCTGGCGCGCCGGGGTCGACATCATTTCGTTCGGTGCCACCAAGAACGGCGGTGCGTTGTGCGACGCGATCGTCATCTTCGCGCCCGAACTTGTGGATGGGCTCTCAGTGCAGCTGCGCCGCGCCGGTCAGGTCTGGTCAAAGATGCGGTTCGCCTCAGCGCAGCTTTTGGCCTATGTCGAGAACGGCCGGTGGCTCGACCTGGCACGAGCATCGAATGCGATCGCCGCACGCATCGCCGGGCGATTGCCGGCGATACCCGGTCTACGGCTCGTCGCGCCGGTCGACGCCAACGAGATCTTTCTCGAATTGTCCGGCGCCGCAATGGACGCGCTCGAAGCCGACGGGTTCCAGTTCTACCGCCGTAGCGCGGACCTCGCCAGGTTTGTCTGCCGATTCGACATGTCCGTGACCGAAGCCGACGCCTTCGTCGCCGCTTTGCGACGACATTGTCGAGAATCAGCGCGAGGAACGGCACAACGACCCTGAAGCATTGCGCACAAATTGGGCATGCCCCCCTCGAAGGCAAGAAAGCCCGCGAGCGGCTCAGAGACTAGCGCTAGAGATCACTCTGCGGCCCGAGCTTCCTCCGCTCCTGCCGGCAGCATGCCGATCGCCCGTTTGTAGAGTTCGATCAGGCTTTCTTCCTCGTCAAGATCGTTCTGGTCGCGCCTACGGAGGCGAACGATCTGCCGCATGATTTTTGGTTCGAAGCCACCGCCGCGCGCCTCGGCATAGACCTCCTTGATGTCTTCGGCGAGCGCGCGCTTTTCCTCTTCGAGTCGCTCGATGCGCTCGATAAAGGATTTCAGCTGCTCGCCGCCAATCCCCCCGAGATCCGGCATGATACCCTTTCCCCACAAAGCCGCCCCCGCGGCATGGCGCCGACGATAGCCGTGTCCCGCGGCACGATCAACGCTGTTGGGCGGCGAACGCGGCCTTCTGCTCGGGGGTGGCTTCCTTCTGGTATTGCTTGCGCCAATCGTCATAGGGCATGCCGTAGACTATCTCGCGCGATTCTGGGTCGGAGAGCGCCAAGCCGCGCCCCTCGGCCTCGGCGCGGTACCATTTGGACAAGCAGTTTCGACAGAAGCCGGCGAGGTTCATCAGGTCGATGTTCTGCACATCGGTGCGCTCGCGCAGATGCGCGACGAGCCGGCGGAAGGTCGCGGCTTCGAGTTCCGTGCGGGTCTTGTCGTCCATCGAGGTCTCCGCTGTTCGATCGAATTCTTATTTTGGCGCGGCAGCGGGATTTTGCCAGCCTTCGAGCAGTCCGGATCTTCCGGCCTCATCACAGCCCTCGTCTGGTCTCCTCGATAAGCCAGTCGACGACCGAGGCGAGGGCTTCGGCGCGGGTCGCGCCAGCGGCGAGTGCTGCCTCCGAGGCCGCTCGTTGGCGGTGCGCGCTGGTGCCGCGCGCGAGAATTCGGCGCGCATGGTCGACCTCGTCGGAGCAGCCGAAATGGCGCGCGTCGGCATCGACGAGCGCCAGGATCTCGTCGAGCAGCGCCGCATACGGAAAGATTGCACCACGGCCGAAATCGACGAGCCCGCGATCGATGCCATAGCGTTGCGCCCGCCAGCGGTTTTCCTCGATCAGCATGCGGGCGTAGAGCCGCCAGCGCTGGTTCTCGCGCTTAAGCCGCCACAGCATGCGCAACAGGCAACGGAAGAGAGCGGCGATCGACAACGCGTCGTCGAGAGTCGTGCAGCTGTCGGTGATGCGCAATTCGAGCGTAGGGAAGCGCTCGCTCGGCCGCAGATCCCACCATAATTTGGTCGCGTCCTCGATGAGCCCGGCGGCGACGAGGATATTGACGTGACGTCGGTATTCGCCCCAGCTATCGAACCGTTCCGGCATGCCGGTGCGAGGCAATTCATCGAACACGGCAAGACGATAGGATTTTAGTCCGGTGTCCTCGCCGTGCCAAAACGGCGAGGAGGTCGACAGGGCGAGGAGATGCGGCAAGAAATAGCAGGCTTGGTTCAACAGATCGATGCGCAACTCGTCGTCCGGAATGCCGACATGGACATGCAATCCGCAGATTGCGAGGCGCCGCCCGACACCTTGCAGATCGTCTTCGAGATCCGCGTAGCGGCGACGCAAAGTGGTCTTCTGCGCGTCCCAGCGGGCGAAGGGATGAGTGGCGGCGGCGATCGGGGCCATACCGTGCCGTGCCGCAACCTCGCCGACGCTTCGGCGCAGGCGCGCCAGATCGGCGCGCGCCTCGGCGAGGCTGGTGCAAACCCTCGTCCCTACTTCGATTTGCGAGCGCAGGAATTCCGGGCTGACCTGACCGGCGAGTATTGCCTCGCACTCGGCGAGCATGGCGGGCGGCGGGTCTTCGACAACGTCGCGCGTCGCTCGGTCGACGAGGAAATATTCCTCCTCGATGCCGAGGGTAAAATCGGGTTCAGCGATGACGGCTGGCACGGCTCGGATATAGGATTGAGGCTCCCGGAAAATAGCCGATCGGCCGCGCAAGCGCCACGTCGACCGCCCGAACCGGGATCGAGGCCGGGCCTCGGTGATGCCGTCAGCCCCGCCATCGTCGCCGATCTGCTCGCCCTGGCGCAAAGCGGTCCACGGGAAGGTCTATTGCCCCTCGCATTCCGAAAACCCTGGTCGGCCGCCTTTAGCGTGCGCCATTAACAACGGGCACCAATGCCGGCGCAACTTCAAACTCCGTCACCAGCGTCAACGATGCCATCAAGAGCCATGGTCTTCACGCTGTAACCGCTCGTGCTCGAAGTACCCGGCCAGCTGCCCCCGATCAAGATCGTCGAAATCGTCACACGGACGGTATTGAAGCGGCCGGCCGGTCGGCGCGGGCACCGGCCACATCCTGGCATCGGGGGAGACCGGATAAAGTCGGTGCCGTTCCGCGATCGGATCCCGATAGAGCGCGCGATAGGCGTTGTCATCGAGCAGTTCGGCGGCCTCGCAATCCTGCGCCAGACCGACCTCCCGATAGATGTCGAGGTTGCGCAGGTCCGGGATCGGGAGCTGTCCGCGTCGGAAATCCTCCCACATGCCGCGATAGAGTTCCTCAAGGTGACGCACCAGCAGCGGCGCATCGAATAGCAGGCAGGTGGTTCGGCCGGCTATCAGGCGCTCTTTGAGTTCGGCTAGTCGGCTCGGCTGACGCCCGAGTTCGATCGCGCGCGCTACGTAATCTGCCGGGCTGTCGCAGACCAATTCGGGCAAGCCGGCGGCGCGCACCACGCTACCGCAGACGCGCGCCGCAAAGCTCCGGCCGGACAAGGTCAGCACCGGAACGCCCATCCATAGCGCATCCGAGGCCGAGGTGTGAGCCCCGTAGGGCAGGGTATCGAGAAACAGATCCGCGAGCGGATAGCGCGCAAGATGCTGCGGATTGGCCATACGCTCGGCGAATATCACTCGTTCCGGCGCTACACCAAGGTGCGCCGCAAGCAGCCTCACACGAGCATTGGTCTCGTCCCCGCCCTTCAGCAGCCACAGCACGCTGTCCGTCACATGTTGCAGGACAAGCATCCAGCGCTGGAAGGTGCGCGGCGTCACCTTTTGCATGCCATTGAGGCAGCAATAGACCATGCCTGTTTCGGGCAGGCCGACATCCTGTCGGGCAGGTCGCTCGTCCGCTACGACACGGTGACGATCGTTCGGTTGATAGCACGGCAGCCGCACGACCTTTTCCGAATAGTAGATCTCGTTTTCCGGCGGCACGATATAGGAGTCGGCGATAATATAATGGTGATAAGGACTGCCCATGGTGCCGGGGTAACCGAACCAATTCACCGCGATGCGGGCCGGGCGCTCGGCGAAAACTCGCGTCCGGGCATCCTTGGTATAACCGTTGAGATCGACCAGAATATCGATGTCGTCGGCCTCTATCCGCTCGCAGGTCTCCTGCTGGTCGAGGAGGCTGACGTCGGTCCAATGCTCGGCCGCGGTCTTGAGGCGTGCCTGCGTCGCGTCCGCCTGCGGAATTCCGCCATAATAGGCGAATATTTCGAACTGCCGGCGATTGTGCAGCTCGAGAACATCGGTCATCGCGAAGCCGACGGCATGGGCGCGGAAGTCAGACGAAATATAGCCGATACGCAAACGGCCGGAGGTCCGGGCGCCCGCCAGTCTGCGGGCACGGGCGGGATCGGGCCTTGCCGGGACAGCGGCAACCTTTTTATTGAATTCGGTGGCCGTCGTCAGTTGCAACATCGGGTCGTCGGCGTAGCAAGCCAGCGAAAGCGGGGCGATGGCCCTGAGCATTTTCTGCCGGTCGACGCGACCGCTCGCGCGGATTACCGGCCATTTGCACTGCTGTTGGCGCAGCGAGATCAGATGCTCGATAACCTCGGGCTGCTCCGGGTCGACGTCGAGGCACTGTGTCAGGATCTCTTCTGCCTCGTGATCCCGCTGAAGAGTCTCGAGCAGCCGCCCGATCTGTTTCAGAGCCATCACCTTGTGCACGATCGCGTCGCCAGTCGACGATCGGCAGCCGATCGACCAACCCATGCCATTCGCGGACCGCGCGATCCTTGTACCCAAGACGCTCGAAGGCGACACCGAGATTGACGTAAGGGGGAAGAAGTCTGGCTTCAATCGGATCGCTTCGCGCAATGCCACGGCAGCGCCGGCGAGATCGTCGATCTCGCCCAATGCGACCGCATAGTTGAAATACACGGCATGCAATACCGAATGGTCTGAATTGAGCGCGATCCAGCGCTTGTAGAGCTCGACCGACTGTGCCTGCCGTCCGGCCGCCTGAAGTCGAGTCGCGTCGTGAATGAGCGGCGCAACCTCCATCTTGCCAGCCGCGATGCGAGCGATCGCATCGGCAAAGAGGCGATCTTCTGCCTCGCCGTCGTCCGAGATCAGCGACCCTCACGCCGACCTCATCATGACATTGCCGTGGCCGATGCAACGCGAAAAAGGGCGACGATCGGCGCGTCGGGTCGCCGCCCACGACCTGCCGAGCCTAGCCGGTAACCAGGAACAGCTCAGAGACCTGTGGGCCCGACATTCCGTGGATTTGCGTCGACGTGAAGGCAAGGCCCTGAGTCGACGTCATAGCGCCGATCTCGGTCGTGCTCAGCGCCTGTGCGTCGGCAACGCTCATGGAGGCGATCCCGGTCGTGCTGAGCCCGCCGATCTGGGTGGTTGTCAAGGCGCCGATCTCGGTCGTCGTCAGCCCGCCAATCTGGCTGGTGGTGAGCGCGGCGATCTGGTTGTGGTCAGGGCGCCGAGCTGGGTGGTGCTCAGCGCTCCAGGTTGGTCCCGCTGAGTCCGCCGATCTGCGTCGTGGTCAACGCCGTCAGCTCGGTAGTGGTAAGGCCCCCGATCTGGGTTGTACTGAGCCCGCGCAACTCGGTGGTATTCAGCCCGCCGAGCTGGGTGGTGCTCAGCGCCGCCAGTTCGGTGGTATTGAGCCCGCCCACCTGGGTGGTGCTCAGCGCCCCGAGCTCGGTGGTGGTCAGACCGCCCAGCTGGGTCGTCGTCAGCGCCCCGAGTTCGGTCGCGGTCAGCCCACCCACCTGGGTGGTGCTGAGGGCGGCGAGTTCGGTGGTGGTCAGCCCGCCGAGCTGGGTGGTGCTGAGCGCCCCGAGTTCGGTCGCCGTCAGGCCGCCGAGCTGGGTCGTCGTCAGCGCCGCCAGTTCGGTGGTGGTCAGCCCGCCGATCTGCGTGGTGCTGAGCGCCCCGAGCTGGGTCGCGGTCAGGCCGCCCAGCTGGGTCGTCGTCAGCGCCCCGAGTTCGGTGGTGGTCAAGCCCCGGGCCTGGGTGGTCGTCAGCACCCCGAGCTCGGTGGTGGTCAGGCCGCCGAGTTGGGTGGTGCTGAGCGCGCCGAGTTCGGTGGCATTGAGCCCGCCGATCTGGGTCGTGGTCAGCGCCCCGAGCTCGGTGGTGGTCAGGCCGCCGAGTTGCGTCGTGTTGAGCGCCCCGAACTGGGTCGCGCTCAGACCGCCGAGCTGGGTCGTGGTCAGCGCCGCCAGTTCGGTGGTGGTCAGCCCGCCGATCTGGGCGGTGCTGAAGGCGGCGAGTTCGGTGGTGGTCAGGCCGGCGAGCTGGGTGGTGGTCAAGGCGCCGTTCTGGGTGCCGTTGAGCCCGCCGATCTGGGTGGTGGTCAGCGCCCCGAGCTCGGTGGTGGTCAGCCCGCCGAGCTGGGTGGTGTTGAGCGCGCCGAGCTGGGTGCTGGCAGGCCGCCGAGCTGGGTGGTGGAGAGCGCCGCCACTTCGGTGGTGTTCAGGCCGCCGATCTGGGTGGTGCTGAGGCCCCGAGCTGGGTGGTGGTCAGGCCGGCGAGCTGGGTCGTGGTCAGCGCCGCGATCTCGGTGCTGTCGAGGCCAGCGATCTGGGTGGTGGCCAGGGCCGCGAGTTCGGTGGTGGTCAGGCCGCCGAGCTGGGTGGTGCTGAGGGCGCCGAGCTCGGTGCTGGCGAGGCCGCCGAGCTGGGTCGTGGTCAGCGCCGCCAGTTCGGTGGTGGTCAGGCCGCCGATCTGGGTGGTGCTGAGGGCGCCGAGCTGGGTGGCGGCCAGACCGCCGAGCTGGGTCGTGGTCAGCGCCGCCGAGTTCGGTGGTGGTGAAGCCGCGGACCTGGGTGGTGGTCAGCGCGCCGAGCTCGGTGGAGGTCAGAGCGCCGAGCTGGGTGGTGCTGAGCGCGCCGAGCTGGGTGGTGGTCAGGCCGCCGAGCTGGGTGGTGGCCAGCGCGGCGAGCTCGGTGGTGGTCAGGCCGGCGAGCTGGGTGGTGTTGAGGGCGCCGAGCTGGGTGCTGGCGAGACCGCCGAGCTGGGTGGTGGAGAGCGCCGCAAGCTCGGTGGTGTTGAGGCCGCCGATCTGGGCGGTGCTGAAGGCGCCGAGCTCGGTGGTGGTCAGGCCGGCGAGCTGGGTGGTGCTGAGGGCGCCGATCTGGGTGCTGTTGAGGCCGGCGATCTGGGTGTTGGCCAGGGCCGCGAGTTCGGTGGTGCTGAGGGCGCCGAGCTGGGTGGTGTTGAGGGCGCCGAGCTGGGTGCTGGCGAGGCCGCCGAGCTGGGTGGTGGAGAGCGCCGCGACTTCGGTGCTGGTCAGGCCGCCGATCTGGGCGGTGCTGAAGGCGCCGAGCTGGGTGTTGGCGAGGCCGGCGAGCTGGGTCGTGGTCAGCGCCGCGATCTCGGTGCTGTTGAGGCCGCCGATCTGGGTGTTGGCCAGGGCCGCGAGTTCGGTGGTGGTCAGGCCGCCGATCTGGGTGGTGTTGAGGGCGCCGAGCTGGGTGCTGGCGAGGCCGCCGAGCTGGGTGGTGGTCAGCGCCGCCAGTTCGGTGGTGGTCAGGCCGCCGAGCTGGGTGGTGCTGAGGGCGTTGAGCTGGGTGTCGGCGAGGCCGCCGAGCTGGGTGGTGGTCAGCGCCGCCAGTTCGGTGGTGTTGAAGCCGCGGACCTGGGTGGTGGAGAGGGCGCCGAGCTCGGTGGAGGTGAGAGCGCCGAGCTGGGTGGTGCTGAGCGCGCCGAGCTGGGTGGTGGTGAGCCCGGCGAGCTGGGTGGTGCTCAGCGCCCCGATCGGTGGTGGTCAGGCCGCCTAGCTCGGTTGTTGTCAGCGCGCCCAGTTGCGTGGAGGCCAGCGCATCAACTTGTGTCGTCGTCAAAGCGCCGATCGCGCTAGAGGTGAAGCCCGGTATCTGCGTGGTGCTGAAGGCCTGCACATCGGTTGTCGTGAAGGCAGGGATCTGCGTTGTCGTAAGTGCTGCAATCTGTGTCGTGGTGAACGCCGCGATATCGGTTGTCAACAGACCCGCGATGGTCGTGGTCGAGAGCCCCGCGATCTGTGTTGTGTTCAGACCGGTGATGATCGATGGCATCAAATATACCGTTGCGAGGTGCGGCCGCTTTGCTCAAGCGTTAATAAGGGCCGGGTAATTGGCTCTAAGGACAGGATCTCTCAAAGAGTGGCGCATTGCGGATCCCGCAGCAGCCCGAAGGACGCCGCTCAGCCCCATCACTGTTCGGTTCGGTAACTTGCCATCGATGTGTTGAGCAAAAGTGAATGACCCTGCCCGCGATCTGCGGACGCTCCCGTGAAATTTTTGCGCGCAAATCCCGTGATCGCGCCGCGGCTGTTCTGCGATCCGTGGCCGCAACCTTCTGTTAACCAGAATTCACTAGCGTCTCGATCGGCGGCATGCGGTGTGCCGCCGGTCGGATTGCGCGAGGCGATGCAGCAACCTCTCTTGTTCCAGTGGGGCGTGTCGACCCTCTACGGGTGGGGCATTATTGGCCTCAACCTGTTGCGGTATTGGCAGTCCGTGACCGGTGCCCCCGCCTATTGCGGCGGCACAATCGATCTCGACAGCCTTGCCGGCATGGATCCGCTCGCGCTGCGGCGGCTGATGCCTATGCTGACCGAAAACAGCGATCTGCGCGCCCGCTGGCCCGAACCGATCGCGAAGACAGGACGTTTTGCCGGGATCGTCCTCCATTCGCTTGGCAACGGACTCAATGGTACGACCAGGCCGCGTGATGGTGGCCTGATGGGTCACACGACTGGTGCCGTGATTTTCTTCGAGGATACCGATTTGCCGCATGCGGCGACCGCAACGGATCAATACGCGGTGATGATTGCCGGTTCGACCTGGAATGCGGAGAGGCTGCGCAGCGCCGGGTTCGCCCATGTCGCTACGGTAATGCAGGGGATCGAGCCCTCGGTTTTCCATCCGGCACCGGCATCAGGGGCGCTTGCCGAACGCTTTGCCGTGTTCAGCGGCGGTAAACTCGAATTTCGGAAGGGTCAGGATCTGGTGCTTATGGCGTTCCGCGCTTTCGCAGCACGCCATCGCGAGGCGGTTCTGGTGACGGCATGGCACTCGCCCTGGCCACGAGTAGCCGCGACCCTCAATCATGATCCCGTCCTGGCGCCGATCTCTTTGGATGGCGAAGGAAAGGCCGATGTCTCCGCCTGGGTTGCGGCCAACGGCCTTGGCGAAGACCAGTTCATCGATGTCGGTCGCGTGCCGAATCATCTGATGGCGCCGGTGCTGCGCGAGATCGATGTCGCTGTCTTTCCCAATCGCTGCGAAGGGGGCACCAATCTCGTGGCGATGGAGTGCATGGCTTGCGGGATCCCGACGATTGTTTCCGACAACACCGGTCATAAGGATCTCCTCGCGACCGGCGCCCCCTATGCGCTGACGCGGCAGGCGCCGGTGCCAATTCCAGACTCTGGAACCGAAGGGTGGGGCGAGAGCGACGTGGACGAGATCGTCGAGACGCTGGAGAGGGCCTGGGCTGACCGCGAAGAAGCGCGCCGCCGTGGTGCGGCAGGTGCTGCCGCAATGGCTCGATGGACCTGGAGCGAATATGTCCGGCGATACCATGACGTCCTCGCCCCATTCTGCCGATGACACGCGATCACGCAAAACGGCCGGGGAGCCGGTCGTGAGCGGCGCGGAACCAGGAGGGCCTCCCGTGCCGAGCACCGAATTGTTACTTTCGGCACAGATCTTCGCCGAAGCGGTGCGCCGTCACCAGGGGCAAGAGACGGCGGCAGCCGAGACCCTCTACCGCGCGATCCTGACCTTGAGCCCGCAGCATGCCGACGCGAGCTACAACCTCGGCATATTGCTGCAAGCACGCGGCAATTTCGCGGATGCCGCACTGGCCTACCGCAACGCGATCACGCTGCGGCCGGATTTCGCGGGCGCCTATTCCAATCTGGGCACTGCGCTTCAGGAGCTTGGGCGCCTTGACGAGGCCATCGCCATCTACCGTGATGCGATCGCGCTGCAACCCGATTTCGCGATGGCTCACCTTAATATAGGCGCGGCACTGAGAGAACAGGGCAAATTCGCCGAGGCGGCCGTTGCCTGCCGCCGGGCGCTCGCTATCCAGCCCGACTATGACCAAGCATATGTGAATCTCAGCGCGGCGTTGCTCGATCTTGACGAACCCGAGGCTGCCATCGAGGCGAGCCGGCAGGCAATTGCCGTCAATCCGGGGATGGTCTTCGGCTACTGCAACCTCGGTGCCGCCTGCAAGGCGCTCAACCGGCTCGGCGAAGCAGAGGAGGCTTACCGCCAGGCCATTGCGGCGAGCCCCGATTTTCCGGAAGCGCATTTCTGCCTCGCCCAGATCCTCCTCCTGCAGGGCCGGTACGACGCCGGCTGGGCCGAGTATGAATGGCGCTGGAAGCTCAAGGAATATGGCTGGCTGGAAACCCTCTACGGGTCGTTCGCGCAAGCCGCCTGGGGCGGCGAATCGCTCGCCGGCAAAACGATCCTTGTCTATGCCGAGCAGGGATTCGGCGACGCGATCCAATTCGTGCGCTATCTGCCGTTGCTGCGTCGGCACGGCGCGGCCGTCATCCTCGCGGCGCACTCGCCTTTGACACAGCTCCTGCGCGGGCTGGATGGCATCACCGTGGTTCCGCTCGACCAGCAGCCACTGCCGCCCTTCGACGTTCATTGCGCGCTGCTGAACCTCCCGGCGCGGTTTGGCACGACGCTCGACACCATTCCCGCCGAAATGCCCTATCTTGCCGCCGATCAAATAGAAGTGTCCCGCTGGCGCGACCGCATCGGCGGCTGGGGATTGCGAGTCGGAATGGTCTGGGCTGGCAATCCCGCGCAGCGTGGAGACAGGTTGCGATCACCCCGCTTTGCCGCCATGGCGCCGCTTTTCGAGGTGCCGAATGTTCAATTTGTCGGGCTCCAGCTCGGATCGGGGCGGCAAGACCTGATCGCTCATCCGCCCCCGCCGAATTTTCTCGACCTCGGTCCGGAGATTGCGAGTTTTGCGGATACTGCAGCGATCATGGCGGGCCTCGACCTCGTCATCTCCTCCTGCACCGCGCCGCTCCATCTCGCCGGCGCCTTGGGCGTGCCGGTTTGGGGTATCATCCCGTTCGCGCCGCACTTCGTGTGGCAGCTCCAACGTACCGACAGCCCGTGGTATCCGAGCCTGCGGCTCTATCGGCAAGAGCGGCCTGGTCAGGACTGGAGCACCCCGATGCAACGTGTTGCCGCGGATCTCAGCGCCCTCGCCGAGCGGCACCGAGCCGCCGCGATACGCCCTGCTGTGCTCGGCGCCGCTGCTCAGTAAGCGCTCTGACCCGGTCTTCGACTGCGGCGTCTGAAACCACCATTCGGAGCGGAGTCCGAGGCATGCGCGATTACGCGAGATTGGACAGCTTTTTTAACGACTGTGAGGGTGAAATCTACCGGAAGTGCCCTCCGAACCGCATTTGACGATCACGCGGTCGGTAATTATGGGTCTGTACAATGACGGTCTCATGGGCAGGGATCAGCGGGTGCTCGATGTCGGCTGTGGCCAGGGGATCGCCCTCGACATATTTCAAAGGCTTGGGCTTCGGGCGGTCGGCATCACACTCGGCGGCGATCTCCTGACCTGCCGAGCGAGAGGTCTCGATGTCCATCCCATGGATCAGAACTTCATGGATTTCAACGACGGGGAATTCGACCTTCTCTGGTGTCGTCATGTATTGGAGCACAGCGTCGCACCGGCCTTCACGCTCTCCGAATACCGGCGTGTGACGCGACCGAACGGGCTCGTCTACATCGAGGTGCCCGCCCCGGACACCTCGGCGCATCATCGAGCGCAACCCGAACCATTACGGCGTGCTTCCCGCCTCGGCTTGGTGCAGCCTGTTTTCCCGCGCCGGCCTTGTCGTGACGCGCAGCATCGCCTTCAACTTCACTGCGCCCTGCGGACCCGATACCTATTGGTCTTATCTCTTGCACCGCGGCGACTGAGGCCGCACACCGGGCGCGGCAAAAGGGTGAAGTCGTCAACCTTTCGGTATCCTTGGCGTGCTAGTCGAAAAGGCCGCGTGACCGGCCGCTCCGACCGATAGCCGTGCCCGCCTCAGCAAGGGTGTTTCTGCCCGTGGACGGCCCGACCAGCTTCCAGCTCTCGCCTCACCACACCGCGCTGCGCTGTCTGTTCGTCGTGGCATTGCACAAGGGCGTACAGCTCAAGCCGGAAGATTTTGCCGAGTTCACCGAAAGCGACACGCCCGGCTCCATTCTGCGCATCATGCGCAGGGTCGGGTTGCGCGGCAGGCTGCTGCGCGGCAGCAAATGGCAGACATTGACCGGCCTCAGTCATGCCTATCCGGTCATGTCGATGCAGACCGGCAGGCATTGGGTCATCGTTCTGGACACGGTCGACGGACCGGATGGCCCGGCCGCCGCCGTGCTCGACCCGCTCGTCGAACAGAACGGCGTCAGCCTCGTCCCACGCGACCGCTTCCTCGCCGACTGTGCGGGCTGCCTCATCGTCTGCAGCCGGGTCGATCGGCAGACCGATGAGCCGCAGCGCTTCGGCTTGCGCTGGTTCATCCCGGAAATCCTGCGGCATCGGCGTTTTCTGCGCGACGTGGCGGTGGCCGCGACGATGAACAACGTGATCGCGTTCTCGACGCCGTTGATGTTCCAGCTGCTCATTGACAAGGTGATCACGCATCGCAGCTACAATACGCTGGCGGCGCTGATGCTGATCTTCGCGTTGCTGACCTTGTTCGACGGAGCGTTCAGCTATGTCCGCCAGTACCTGATGGTGCTGATCACCAACAAGATCGATGCGAACCTCGGCTCGCGCACCTTTCGCCACCTCCTAAAGCTGCCGATGCCGTTCTTCGAGAGCACGACCGTCGGGGTGCTGGTGCGCCATCTGCAGCAGACCGACACAATTCGCGGATTTCTCACCGGCCGCCTGTTCGGCACCATGCTCGATGCCACCGCACTGCCGCTTATGCTGACGATGCTGCTCTTCTACAGCGTCAGGCTCACGCTCGTCGTGCTGTTCTTTACGCTGTTGATCGCGGCGGTCATCGGCATCATGGTGCCGACTTTCCGCCGTCGGCTCGAACAGCTCTATCAGGCCGAAGCCGCGCGACAGGCGCATCTCGTCGAGACAATTCACGGCATGCGCACCGTCAAGTCGCTGGCGCTCGAAGACACGCGGCAATCGCTGTGGGACGCCAAGGTCGCCCTGGGGGTGCGGCGTCGCGCAATCGTCGGCCGCATATTGGCACAGGCCGGGGTGATCACGCAGTGCCTGGACAAATTCATGCAGATCGCGGTCCTCGGGCTCGGCGTGACCGAAGTCTTCGACGGGGCGCTGACGCTCGGCGCATTGGTGGCCTTCAACATGGTCTCGGGGCGGGTTACTGGGCCGCTCGTGCAGATCGTCGGCCTGATCAACCAATACCAGGAGACAGCGCTGTCGGTGCGGATGCTGGGCAGCGTCATGGAGCATCCGCCGGAGCGCGAGCCGGGCCGGTCGGCAATGGCCCCGGCGCTTCGCGGTTCTCTCGCCTTCGAGCAGGTGAGCTTCCGCTACCAGCCGAACGGCTATCCGGTGCTCGACCGCCTGTCTTTCACTGTGGAAGCAGGGGAAGTGATCGGCATCGTCGGCCGCTCTGGCTCGGGCAAGACAACGTTGACGCGGCTAGTCCAGGGCATCTATGCGGTGCAGGAGGGCGTCGTCCGGCTGGACGGCATCGATCTCCGCCACATCGACCTCGTGCATCTGCGCCGCAATATCGGTGTCGTGCTGCAGGAGAATTTCATGTTCCGCGGCACCGTCCGCGACAACATCGCGGCGGCGCAGCCCCATGCGTCGCTCGGTGAGATTGTCGAGGCGGCCCGCATTGCCGGCGCTGATGAGTTCATCGACTGCCTGCCGATGTCATACGAGACGTTGGTCGAGGAGAACGGCGCCAACTTCTCGGGCGGTCAGCGGCAACGCCTGGCCATCGCCCGCGCGCTTCTGGTCCGTCCGCCGCTCCTGGTTTTCGACGAGGCGACGAGTGCGCTCGATCCCGAAAGCGAGGCGATCATCGAAGGTAATCTCGCCGCGATTGCCAGCGGCCGCACGCTCTTGATCGTGTCGCATCGCCTGACCTCGCTGGTTCACGCCGACCGCATCCTGGTTCTGGAGCAAGGGCGCGTACTCGACTACGCGCCTCATGCCGTGCTGCTGGGGCGCTGCGAGAGCTATCGCAGCCTATGGCAGCAGCAGACCCGACATTTGACGTGAGCAAGCCTCTCCTTCCGGCTCTTCGCCTCTTGCCAGCGCTCGGGGCCCGCCTCGCGTGGCTGCCGCGTGGCGCGATCGCAGTCCCCGCGGCCGCGCCGGACGTGCCGCCGACCCTCGATGACATCCTGACTGAACCGCCGCCGCGGCACCTGCGCAGCACCCATTACATCTTGGCGGTTTTGCTCCTGTCGCTGATCATTGCCGCGTCGCTGCTCAAGATAGACATCATCGTTCCCGCCAGCGGGCGGCTCGCGACCGACGCTCCGCTGATTGCGGTGCAGCCGCTGGAGCTCTCGATCGTCAGAGAGATTCGGGTCAAGGTCGGCGAAGTGGTGCACAGGGGCGAGGTGTTGGCCACCCTCGACCCGACCTTCACGCAGGCCGACAAGGTGTCGCTCGCGAAGCAGGAGGCTGGTCTGCATGCCCGCCTCGAACGGCTCGAAGCCGAGCTCGATGAAGTCCCGTACAGTGGCGACGGGAGGCAGCCGGACGAGCGGCTGCAGCTCGATCTCTACCGCCAGCGCCAGGCGCAATACGCCGCCAGATTGCGCGAGTTTGCCGAAGATCTGCAGCGCTACAGGGAGGCGATCCAAACGACGACGCAGAACCTGCAATCGGCGATGCAACAGCTCGCTGTCGCAAAACAGATCGAGGCGATGCGCGCGGAGCTATGGCAGCAACGGGTGGGGTCGCGCTTGACGCTTCTCGATGCCGAGGCAGCGCGCCTGCAGGCGCAGCGCGACTATCAGGACATGGCCAATCATCTTACGGAGCTGCGCCACATGTTGCGGTCGACCGAAGCCGCGCAACAGGTGTTTGTCGACGATTGGCGACGCCAGCTGCTCGACGAGCTAGCGACCGCCCGCGCCGACGCCGCCAAGCTGTCGGACAGCCTGACGAAGGCGCGGCGCGTCAACGATCTTGTCGTGTTGACGGCCCCGGAAGACGGTGTAGTGCTTGATATCGCCAAGCGGTCGGTCGGGTCCGTGCTGCACCCGGCGGAGGCGCTGGTCACACTGGTTTCCACCACGACGCCGCTGATTGCTGAGGTGATGATCCGCTCGGCCGATGTCGGTTACCTCGCGGTCGGGGACGCGGTGGCGGTCAAAGTCGATGCCTTTCCCTATCAGCGGCATGGTCTCCTGCACGGGCGCCTGCGGGCGATGAGCAAAATTCGGAAACACCGAGTGGTGCCGAGGGCGCAATCCCGGTGGCAGCTGGCGGTGCCGCCGGCATCTTTCATCGTTGTGAGGTGACCTTCGATAGCGCGAGGCTGCAACGGCTGCCGCCTGGAGCGAGACTAATCCCCGGGATGACGGTTGCGGCCGAGGTCAAAGTCGGCGCGCGCAGTGTCATCTCGTATTTTCTCTATCCGATCGAGCGCGGCTTCGACGAAAGCATCCGCGAGCCGTGACGATCCCCACCCGGTTTTTTGTCAAATCCGGTGTGCGCGGCGCGGTTTCGCAAAATAGAGTGCGGAAAATCCGACTTCTGCACCAGTTCAAGCCGTTTCTTTCGTCAAGATTTCTTTGTACATATCGATTACAGCTCCTGCGGTGGGGCCGAGGAAATCGTTGTTGAGGACGGTATAGCGCAGGCCCTTGCGCCAGTAGATCTGAAGCTCCATGCGGTCATGATCTTGACGCCAGGCGGCCTCGTCGGGGATGTCCAGAAAATCTACCACTGGGATTTTCGGCACCAGAACCAGGTCGCTGCCTCTCCAGGCAGAATATCCAACGATGATGAATGAAACCGCGATAGGGACCTTCGCAGCGGCTGAGTTCGAGGAATTGCGAAGGCATTGAGATATACCCCGCCTCGGCCACGCGCGGCAGCATATCGAGCGCCAGCGCCGGATAGGCAACGTCTTTGAGCGTGTGCGAGCAGATGCTGTAGGCGAATTTACCGTGCTTGGCGACGTAGCTAACGAGCTCGTCCCAACTTTCGGGGTGGTTGATGCTGCCGCAAAAATGAACCGGCGCGGCGGAGCAGGGATTGAGATCGAACGTCGCATCGACCACTTCGGCTGTCCACGGATTGAGGGACGCGCCGACATCGAGCACCGAAAAATCGCGGCAAGCGGCCTTTTGCGCCCTCTGAATGCCAGCACCTCCGCACGGTCAAAGAGTGGGGTATAGCTGCAATTCTGGGTGGCGCGCGCCACGTTGCGCTCGAACAAAACGTCGATCTGGAGGAGGTCGCCGTTCATGATGCCTTTCAGCCGATGAAATTCGGTCAAATCGGCGCAGCGGAAGCCAAGCTCGCGAAGCTTTTCGAAAAGCTGTTCGACAGGTGCCGCCCCTTCGTTGTATTCGCGTATGGGGACCTCGATCAGCACGTAATCGGCCTGTCGGATGAGGTCGGCCCCGCCGTTGAGAACATCAAGTTCCGCGCCCTGTACATCGATTTTGATGAAATCGAATTTGCGGCCAGCAAAAATACGATCAAGGCGCGCGGTCATCACCGGCTCTTTCATCAGCACCTCGTCGCGGAAAAACGGCGTATTCTCCCGGTAGAGGGACGCGCCCGTCGAATCCAGCCATTCCCTGGTCAGATGAAGTTCGGCTGTCCCGTCTTTGTCGGAGGCAGCCAACGGAATCATTTCGTAAGGAAGCGCCGCTAGTTTCGCATGGCAATGCGGGTTGGGCTCGATGAGCGTTGCCTTGCATTGCCTAAATTCCTTGAGGAAAGCGCGCGTGAAAGTGCCGACATGCGCGCCGACATCCAACAATGTCGAAGGCGCGTAACCATTGAGACGCAAGTTCCGAAGTGTCGCGAGATTTATCAGGTCCTCCTGCCAATCAGAGAACGGTTTCGCAGGCGGCGGAGATCTGCCGACGAGCCAATTGGGCAATGCGACTACTTAAGGTGTCGCATTGCCATCGCGGCACATACAGCCGGGACTTGCTTTGCTGTATCGAGCAATGGCACTTACGAGCACGCGAATGAGATCAATAACACCGGTGTATCGGGGGTGAAGCAGGCAAGGCTATACGGCCCCAGCCCGGGCAGTTAGTCCTGTCAGCCAGGCAATCCATTCGCTGGCTCGCCTTGCCCAGGTATAGTGCTCGCTGGCGTATTGTATTTGCTCAATCCGCCTTCGCGCAGTTTCCTGCGGATCGAGATTTGCAACCGCACTCACAAGGGTGTGCGCGTATTCGGTCGCGAGGAATGAGGGATGCTCTAGGCGCTTATCCTCGAGCATAACCGCAAAGCCCGCCGCCGTTTCAGGAAGCGCTCCAAGCGATGTGGTCACCATGAAGGTTCCCGCTGCCATCGCTTCCATGCACGAGATACAAGATGTTTCCGCGAAGGTGGAGGGATAGGCGAAGATGTCGGCCTGCATCATCGCCTCGGCGAGCTGCTTCTGAGGTAGCGCTCCGACATACTCGACGTCCGGTAGGCATTTTGCTAGCTCGTACAGTATGCGAAACTCGTCGTCCGCTTCTGGTACACCGTAAATCCCCATGCTCGAATAAATCCGCAACCGGACGCCGGTTAGTTTCGCCCGGATCAGGGGAAACGCCGTCAGGAGAACATCAAGGCCCCGGAATGGCGTGCTTGTATAGACAAGCACCGGTGGGGCGCCTCGTTTATACCACGGTTCGCGGATGGGCAGATTGACAAAAAAAGGAGAGATTGCATTGCGCATGATCCGTATGTTGGCCCTGGGAATTCCGAAGGCCGCCGCGTATCCGTTTGCCTGCCACTCGGATACCATAGCGTACCCTTGATAGGCGGCCCTCTCATCGGGAGACTGAAGTTCACGCACCGCCATCTGGTCGGCGGCGTGGTGGCACCACAAGATCATCGGCACCCGCGCGCCCGCCATCCGGACCATATGGCCGCGCGCCGCCGCAGCCAAAACGATCGCATCAAAATCATTCATGAAATCAGCACTGCACGGTAGATGGGTAAACTGGACCCCCTCGGATATCACGGGGGTTCCAATTCCATTGACGACTACGACTTCAACTCCCTGGCGAGCGAGCTCGATCGCAAGATACACCAGCGCCGATTGCGATCCTCCGAGCGGACTAACGCACGGCGTATGCGCGTCGTAAGCGAACCCCATGGGATCTATGAAAAGAATTTTCACTGCCTGTTGTACCACAAATGCTTTCCAGCTTGCGACTACAGCGATCCCCAAGCACGGCAGGTATCCAGTGTGAACCGGCCTCGAGGTTGTAGTCAAAACCTTGGCTCTTTTTGACGCCCCGAAGGACGCTGTTTAGCGGATGATGAGGTCGTGGCTCGGGGGGCGTCGTCGCCGGGACGCCGGGCGAGACTTTGGCCGGTTGGCCGCGATCGGGTAGCTGTCGGCGGCCGGGGGCCGGCAGGTCCAGGGCGTCACCCGGCTGGCCCGGCTCATCCCCGGGATGACGGTGACCGGAGAGGTAGAGGTCGGCTCGCGCACCGTTATCTCGTATTTCCTCTATCCCATCGAACGCGGCTTCGACGAGAGCATCCGCGAGCCCTAAGGCCGACCCGATCAGGCGGCAGAACCGCCAGCGGCATGGCCGCATCGCGACTGGCACAAAGCCCGGCCCTCATCCAGCGCCAGTGACCTTGGAGAGTTTATCGATCGTGGGCGCCTCCAGCGGGTCGCCAAACCGACTCTCACACCGTCTGACAAACGCGCCTTTTCCAGAAGTTGCCGCTCTCGCGCCGCTGCCGGCTGCCGGACGCCGGCTGCGGTAAATTCGGTCTGCCTGATCTTCCTGAAACTCGTCGACCGGCTCTGCGCCCCGTAGCTTGAGCCGGGTGACGCCGTCCTTCCTCGACAGGAGCGTTCGCTACCCGGTCGCCTCTACCAGCCTCAACGCCGCTCTCGATCAGTTCGTGCGCGCCATCGGCCGGCGGGAGTCCGCACTCGCCATGAATGGGAGGACACAAACCGGACGCCCAATTGCGCTCGCGGTGCAGCAGTTCCGTTCCATCGAGGGTGATGCGAAGCCAATGCCGGCCGTTTGCGGCCGGGAAACCCTTCCATAAGCTAAAGCGCTCTGCCATACCGGGCGGCGCCGCGCAAGCGCGGTCGGAACATGGGGACCCGCGATGTTGAAGAAAACGCTGGTGAGCGTGGCGCCGTTGTTGGGCGTGGCGGCGTTGTTGCTGCAACCGGCGGTGGCCCAGACCGTCGTCAAGATCGGCCTCATCAACAGCTATACGGGCTTTGTCGCACAGGCCGGCGACGAGGGGCAGAAGGGGTTCGACCTCTACCTCAAGGAGCACGCGAGCGACTTGCGGCCCGGCGTCAAAATCGAGATCATCAAGCGCGACGACACATCCAACCCGGAAGTCGGCAAGCGGCTGGCGCAGGAACTGATCGCGCGCGACCATGTCCAGCTGTTGACCGGTGTCATCCTGTCGCCGGTTGCGGCGGCGATCGCGCCGCTGACCGCCCAGGCGAAGGTGCCGATGCTGCTCGACATCGCCTCGGCGGGCGTGCAAATCCCGCGCATCTCGCCCTATGTCGCGCGGCTGTCCTTCACGCTGTGGCAGCAGTGCTATCCGATCGGCAAATGGGCTGCCGAACAGGGCTGGAAGACGGGCTATACCGCGGTGAGCGACTTTATCCCCGGCCATGATTCGGAAGCCGCCTTTACCAAGGGCTTCACCGAGGGCGGGGGCAAGATCGTCGGCAGCGTGCGCATGCCACCGGCCAACCCCGATTTCATTCCGTTCATGCAGCGCATTAAGGACGCCAAGCCCGACGTCGCCTTCCTGTGGGTGCCGGCCGACCCGCAGGCGACCGCGATCATCAAGGCGGTGAAGGATCTTGGCCTGCGCGAGGCGGGCATCAACATCACCTCGGCTCAGGACCTGCTGCCCGACGAGGCATTGCCGAATATGGGAGACACGCCGCTCGGCATCTATACCGCGGGAACCTACTCGACCGCCGGCCAACGGCCGGCGAACGCGGCATTCCTCGCCGCTTGGCGGCGCCTCTACGGCGACAGCGCGATCCCGGATTTCCTGGCGGTCGATGCCTGGGACGGGATGGACGCGATCTTCGCCCTGATCAAGTCGACCAACGGGACGTTCACGGCCGACCAGGCAATGGCCTTCTTCAAGGGGTGGAAGGACCCCGACAGCCCGCGCGGTCCGATCATGATCGACCCGGCGACCCGCGACGTGATCCAGAACATCTATATCCGAAAGGTCGAGAAGGTGGACGGCGGTAAGCTCGCCAACGTCGAAATCGCGACGATCCCGCATGTCAAGGACCCATGGAAGGAGCTGAATCCGATCAAGTAGTCGCTGTTTCACCGATCCCCTGTGCTTTGGACTTCTCCAGTAATCCGATGTTTGACGATGCGATGACTGCTCGTGCGGCGAAAGGATGGGCCCGGGCTTTGCCCACGGGACGAGCTCGTGGGCAGCTGGCCCACAAGGAAGTGAAAGAAACCGTGAGGGCTCAATACATTCACAGGCGCGGGCGATGAGCACCACATTCGCCGCCGCCACGAGCATCCTGTTCCACGGCATCGCGTTCGCGATGGTGCTGTACCTGATCTCGGTCGGCCTGTCGGTGACGATGGGATTGATGGGGTTCGTCAACCTGGCGCACGGCGTCTTCGCGATGCTGGGCGGCTATGTCCTGACCAGCTTGCTGAGCCGGCATGGAGTGCCGTTTGCGGCGGCGCTCCCGGCGGCAGTGCTGTCGACCGCTCTGGTCAGCGTCGTCGTCGAGCGGCTCTACCGCCGCCTCTATGGTGGCGACGAGCTCGACCAGGTCTTGTTGACGATGGGCCTCATTTTCATGTCGATGGCCGCGGCCACGTATTTCTGGGGGCCGCTGGCGCAGCCGATGCAACCGCCGCATTGGTTGTCGGGGCAGGTCGATCTCGGCTTCCGAAGCTTTCCGCGCTACCGCGCCTTTTTGATCGTCTGCGGCGCAGCGCTGGTGACGCTCTTATGGCTGGGGATCGAGCGCACTCGCTTTGGCGTGCAGATTCGCGCCGCGGTCGACAATTTGCGCATGGCGCAATCGGTCGGCATCAATACCTCGCGCCTGTTCACGCTGACCTTCGCACTGGGCAGCGGTCTGGCCGGGCTCGGCGGCGCGCTTGGCGCCGAGATCTTGGCGATCGACCCGAGTTACGCGCTCGACAATCTGGTTTTCTTCCTGATCGTGGTAGCGGTCGGCGGGCTCGGCAGCATTCGCGGCCCATTTGTCGCCGCGCTGGTCGTCGGCATCAGCGACACGTTTTTCGAGTACCTGTTGCCGCAATTCGGCGCGTTCTTCATCTATGCCCTGACAATGGCGATCCTGCTATGGCGACCGAGAGGCTTGATCGGTCGCGCTTGAGCGGGGCTGTCGGCGGTGCGATCGATGCATTCGCCCGACGCCACCGCTATTACCCGCTGGAGGCGCTGCCCTGGGCATTGGCGCTGGCGGTCTACGCGCTGTTGCCGACCTATCTGCCGCTCGGATCGCAGATCCTGGCAACCATCCTCTTCGCGCTGTCGACAGATCTGGTGCTCGGCTACGCCGGCATCGTTACACTGGGCCAGGCGGCGTTCTTCGGGACCGGCGCCTATGCCGCCGGCATCCTCGCCGCGCATGGCTGGGGCGAACCGATCAGCGGGCTCGTCGCTGGCGCCGCGGCCGCCGCCCTGGTCGGGTTTGTTTCCGGGCTCATCGTCCTGCGCACGAGCGGCCTGACGTTGCTGATGCAGACCCTCGTCGTCGCGACCTTGCTGCACGAGGCGGCCAACAAGGCCTCGGCGATCACCGGTGGCGACGACGGACTGCAGGGCATGCAGATGTGGCCGATCTTCGGCGTCCTGCCGTTCGACCTGTACGGCCGCACCGCCTATCTCTATTGCCTCGTCGTGCTGTTTCTGGGCTGGTGGCTGGCGCGGCGGCTTGTGCACTCGCCGTTCGGCCGGTCCCTGACCGGCATCCGCGAGAATGTCTTGCGCATGCACGCGATCGGCGCGCCGATCATGCGTCGCCGCCTGATCGTCTATACGATATCGGCGGCCTTTGCCGGCACCGCCGGGGCCTTGATCGCCCAGACGACGCAATTCGTCGGCCTTGGCGTCCTGAGCCTCGACCGCTCGGGCGCGGCGTTGATCATGCTGATTCTCGGCGGCTGCGGGCGGCTTTACGGCGCCTTCATCGGGGTGCCGCTGTACATGATCGCGCAGGACCAGTTTTCCGAAATCGAGCCGGTCTACTGGTATTTCTGGATCGGTCTGTTGATGGTGCTCGTCGTCGTGTTTGCCCGCGGCGGCGTCCTCGGTCTCGTCGATCGCCTACGGCGATGACCGGCACGAGGCCGGATCCGGCGCTCGAGACCCGCGCCCTGACGAAGAGCTTCGGCGCGCTCCGGGTCGCGAACGCGATCGACTTCCGACTTGAACGCGGCGCCCGGCACGCCCTGATTGGTCCCAACGGTGCCGGCAAGACGAGCTTCGTCAACCTGGTGACCGGGGCCCTGACGCCGAGCGCCGGGAGAATCCTGATCGACGGTGGCGACGTGACGGCGCTGCCGCAGGCGGCGCGCGTCAAGCGCGGCCTCGCTCGCACATTCCAGATCACGGCGCTGTTCCGCCGGCTGTGCACGCTCGAAAACGTGACCTTGGCAGTCGCCGAACGGGAGGGCGTCGCCGGCGATCTGCGTCGGGCGTCCGGCCGGCGCCGCGACGTGATCGACGAGGCCTTCGCACTGCTCGAAACGCTCGGCCTCGCCGAGGATGCGCTGCGCCCGGTCAACACCTTAGCCTATGGTCGCCAGCGGCTTGTCGAGATCGCCATAGCACTCGGGCTGGCGCCGAAGGTCTTGCTGCTCGACGAGCCCGCGGCGGGCGTGCCGTCGAGCGAGACGCATCTCGTCGCCGGCGTTGTCGAGCGGCTGCCTGCCGATATCGCGGTGCTGCTGATCGACCACGACATGGATTTGGTGTTCCGGTTGGCGCGCCGCATCACGGTCATGGTCGAGGGCCGCATTCTCGTCGAAGGCCCGCCCCGGGACATCGCCGCCGACCCGGAGGTGCGTCAGGTCTATCTCGGCGAGCGTAGCAACCCGAGCCGGCGGTGAGCGGCGGCCTTTGGCTCGATAACGTCGGGGCTGGCTATGGCGAAACGGTCGTCATCGAACGGGTTTCGCTGACACTGCCGCCGGGCGGTAGGTTGACCGTGCTCGGCCGCAACGGGGTCGGCAAGACCACCCTCTTGGCGACGATCATGGGCCACACGGCGTTGCATGCCGGCAACATCCGCTTCGCCGGACGCGACGTGACGGCGCTGGCGCCCTATCGCCGGGCACGGCTCGGCATCGGCCTCGTGCCGCAGGAGCGCGAGATCTTTTCATCCTTGACGGTCGAGGAGAACCTCGGCGTCGCGACGCGGCCCGGGGCGTGGTCGCTGGCCCGCGTCTACGACCTCTTTCCATCGCTCGCCGAGCGCCGGCGCAACCGCGGCAATCATCTCTCGGGCGGCGAGCAGCAGATGCTGGCGATCGGCCGTGCATTGATGGGCAACCCGTCGCTATTGCTGATGGACGAGCCGTTCGAAGGACTAGCGCCGGTCGTCGTCGACACGCTGTTGGCGGCACTCGGCCGCTTGAAACGCGAGGACGGGCTCGCCCTGCTGCTGGTCGAGCAGCATGTGCGGCTGGCATTGGAATTCGCCGAGGAGGCAATCGTCCTCGATCGCGGCGCGATCGTCTTTGCCGGCCCGAGCCGCGACTTGCTCGCCGCACCCGATCGTATCGGGGCATTGATGGGCGTCGCCGCCACCGGGACTGCCACCGGGCGGTAACCCCGCTCCTCCTCTTTCTTACGGCCGGCGACGGCGCTTGCCGCCCTCACTCTCGGATCGGGTCGGGTCAGATCGGAATATCCCAGATGTCTTGGGCGTAGCCTTTTATCGTGCGGTCGGAGGAGAACCAGCTCATCCCGGCGATATTGTGGATGACCGCCCGATTCCACGCCCCCGGTGACTGCCACAGCGCATCAACCCGTTGCTGCGCCGCTCGATAGGCGGCGAAATCGGCGGCGACCATATATGGGTCGCCGTGTTTCACGCGCTCGGTCAAGGGGTCGAAGCGATGCCGGTCGACGGGCGAAAAGAGGCCCCCTTCCACGGCGTCGAGGACGGCGGCGAGATCGGGCGATTGGTCGATGATGTCCGATGCGTCGAGGCCGCCTCGGATGCGCTCCGCCACCTCTTCCGCGCGCAGCCCGAAGATGAACATGTTGTCGCTGCCGACGCGATCGCAAATCTCGATATTGGCGCCATCTAGCGTGCCGATCGTCAACGCGCCGTTCAGCGCCAGCTTCATGTTACCGGTGCCGGACGCCTCGGTGCCGGCGGTCGAAATCTGCTCGGACAGATCGGCGGCCGGGATCAGCGCTTCGGCGAGGCTCACATTGTAGTTCGGCAGAAAGACCAGTTTCAGCCGGTCGTCAACCGCCGTATCATGATTGATCACGGCGGCTACATCATTGGCCAATTTGACGATCAGCTTGGCCTGCCAATAGCTCGGCGCCGCCTTGCCGGCGAGGATTTTGACGCGCGGCACCCAGTCGCGATTGGGATCGGCGCGGATTGCCTGGTAACGCGCGACCGTCTCCAGGAGGTTTAACAGCTGCCGCTTATATTCGTGGATCCGCTTGATGTGGATATCGAAGAGCGCGGCCGGATCAAGGCGCAGCCCGAGCCGCTCGCGGACCAGCCGGGACAACAGCCGCTTGTTGCTTTGCTTGACCGCGGCGATGCGCTGATGCAACGGGGCATCGTCGGCGCGCTCGACGAGTTGCTCGAGCGCCGCGGGTTCGTCGAGGATGGCCTCGCCGCAGATCTCGCACAGCAACCGGGTCAGGCGGGCGTTCGCCTGGTGCAGCCAGCGCCGGAACGAGATGCCGTTGGTCTCGTTGACGATGCGATCCGGATAGAGTGCGTGGAACGCGTCGAAGACGGTGCGGCGCATCAGCTCGGTGTGCAGTGCCGAGACCCCGTTGACCCGATGCGAGCCGAGGAAGGCAAGGTGTCCCATCCTGACCCTGCCCCCATCCTTTTCATCGATCAGCGACACTGCGGCAAGCCGCTCACCCCCGGCCACGCCACGCTGCCGTGCGGTTTCGAGGTGCTCGGCGTTGAGCCGTTGAATGATGTCCAGATGGCGCGGCAGCAGGCGCGCCAGCAACGCCACCGGCCAGCTTTCGATCGCTTCGGGCAACAGCGAATGATTGGTGTAGCAGAAGACCGACTGGGTGATTTTCCAGGCCTCGGCCCAGGCAATCTTTTGCAGGTCGACGAGGACCCGCATCAGTTCCGCGACGGCAATGCTTGGATGGGTATCGTTGAGCTGGATTGCCGCCCGCTCCGGCAGCGTATAGACGCTGCCGTAGGTGCGTACATGGGACTTGACGAGGTCCTGGACCGAGGCCGAAACAAAAAAATATTCCTGTCGCAGCCGCAATTCGCGTCCCGAAGGCATGTCATCGCTCGGGTAGAGGATCTTCGAGATCGCCTCGGCACGCGATTGCTCGGAGAGCGCGCCGACGTGATCGCCGCGGTTGAAGATGTCGAGGCGCAGCGGGTCGACGGCGCGGGCCGACCACAACCTGAGCAGATTGACGTGCCGGCCGCGCCATCCGACGATCGGAATGTCGTAAGCAACCGCCTGAATCGTCTCTTCCGGCTGCCATACGAAACGCGACCGACCGGCGGGCGCGTTGACGCACTCGACCCGGCCGCCATACTGGACGTCGTAGCACACCTCCGGCCGCTCGAATTCCCACGGGTTGCCGAAGGACAGCCACTGCTCGGGGTATTCCTGCTGCCAACCATCCTGGATGACCTGCCGGAACAGTCCGTGGTCATAGCGGATTCCGTAACCGCAGGCGGCAATCCCGAGCGCCGCCATGCTGTCCATCAAGCAAGCCGCAAGACGCCCGAGCCCGCCATTGCCGAGGGCTGCATCCGGTTCGACAGCGCGCATCCGTTCGACATCGATCCCGATATCGCCGAGCGCGATGCGCACGACATCGCCCAAGCGCAAATTCTCGACGACGTCGGTGAAAAGGCGTCCGATCAGGAATTCGAGAGACAGGTAATAGACCCGCTTCTTGCCTTTCGCCTGGCTCGCGCGATCGGCGGCGAGCCAGCGGTGGATGACGCGGTCGCGCAACGCCAGCGCTGTGGCGAGGAACCAGTCTCGATCGGTTGCGGTAGCATTGTCCTTGCCGATGGCCAGGGTCAACTTGGCGAGGACAGTCGCCCGGAAGTCGCCGACTTCCTCTTCGCTGACCGGTGCGTCGATGATCGCCGGCTGAGATGCGGCTCGGACAATACCCGGTTTTGCGGCGGCGATCGGCATCGGGGCGAGGCCTCTTACGGAACCCTCGATGTCGTCGGCGAGCGGCGGAGCGCGGTCATCGCGGGGGATCATAGTGTTATGCCGCAAGTGCCGTTGCGCAAGATCCGCCAGCCGTCATTAAGTATAATGGATTCGACGGAACCACGGCCGTTCGCCGGCTCCGATCGGCAATGGCGTATGCGTGGGCTGTGACCGTGATTGGCTGCATTTGGGTTTCTCTGCTCCGCCGAATGCCTGCCGTCAAGTCGGGTGCTTGGCTCTGCCTCTTCGCCTTTCTTCGCAGGGCGCAGCCGCTTGCGAAAACTGTCGCGGGTCCCCTGGCACATCTCGGATGCGCGACCCGGCATGCGCGACCCGGCATGCGCGACCCGGCGGGCACACGCAAGTGCCGAAAGGGCTCCCCTCTCGCGGGAACGATTAGGGTCTATTTTCTTGCGATCAAAAGCTTACCTGATGCTCAGGCGACCGCAGGCGCGTCTTGAAGCAGGCACGATCTCTTGCCGTCGATGACGGCTTTTTGCCGGTAGAGTGCGGCATCGAGCAAATCGGCAACACCGGATGAATCTGCTGTCCACCTTATCGACCGACGGCGCTGTATTGCCGCAATCCGGCGACGCGCGTCGCCTCGCGCTCGGGTGCGCCGCTTGGGAGGAAGCGCTCGCCGAAGCGGCTGCCGACCCGGTTGCGGCCCGCGCGCAGGCCTGGAGCGCAACCCCAGCCGGTCGCCGCCTGCTGGCGGCGATTTTCGGCAACAGCCCGTTTCTCAGCGGCGTCGCGGTCAGGGAATGGAGCTTCCTGGCGCGCCTCGTCGAGGAGGACATCGAGCAAGTATTTGCCGGGATCCTCGCCGGCGTAGAGGCGCACGAGGATTCCGGGGAGGACACGGCGGCTTTGATGCGACGCCTGCGGATCGCCAGACGCCGCGTCGCCTTGACGGCCGCGGTCTGCGAATTCACCGGCTGCTGGTCGCTCGAACGGCAAACCGCGGCGCTGAGCCGGTTTGCCGAGGCGGCCATAGGCGCCGCCCTGCGCCATTTGCTGCGCACCGCTGCGGCGGCACGTGCGATCGAGCCGGCCGCCCCCGAGGATCCGGAGCGCGCGAGTGGGCTCATCGTTCTCGGCATGGGCAAGCTCGGCGGTTGCGAGCTCAACTATTCGAGCGATATCGACCTGATCGTTCTTTATGACACAGGGGAAATGCGGGTCACGGCGCGCGCCGGCAGGGAGGCCTTTTTCGTTAGGCTGACCGGCGATCTCGTGCGGCTGCTCGAACAGCGCACCGGCGACGGCCATGTGTTCCGCACGGACTTGCGGCTGCGCCCCGACCCCGCGGCGACGCCGCTCGCGATGTCGGTCAGGGCAGCCCTCGCCTATTACGAGAGCGTCGGCCAGAACTGGGAGCGGGCGGCGCTGATCAAGGCCCGTCCGGTGGCCGGAGACCGCGTCGCCGCCGACCGTTTTCTTGCCGAATTGCGGCCGTTCATCTGGCGAAAACACCTGGATTTCGCGGCGATTCAGGACATCCATTCGATCAAGCGGCAGATCGATGCTTTTCGCGGCGGTGCCCGCAGTGCGGTCCGGGGTCACAATGTCAAGACTGGGCGCGGCGGCATCCGCGAGATCGAGTTCTTTGCCCAGACCCAGCAGCTGATCTGGGGCGGGCGGATGCGCGACTTGCGGGTCAGATCGACCTGCGAGGCGCTGCGCCACCTTGCCGCGGCCGGCCGAATCGATCAGTTCGTGGCGACGGAACTGACCGCCAATTATCGGTTTTTGCGCCGCCTCGAACATCGCCTGCAGATGGTCGACGATGCGCAGACGCATACGCTGCCCCCGGACGACGATGGTATCGAACGGATTGCAGTCTTTCTCGGCTATCCGCGCGCCGACCCTTTCGTCGCCGATCTCCTCGCCTGCCTCGGCTCGGTCGAGCGACGCTACGCCGAATTGTTCGAGCCGGCGCCAAGCCTCGCCGGGCCCGGCAATCTCGTCTTCACCGGCGCGGAGGACGACCGCGACACATTGCGGACGCTCGGCGAGCTCGGCTTTGCCGAACCGGCCGGCGTATCGGCGCTGGTCCGCGGCTGGCACCACGGCCGGCTGCGCGCCACGCGAAGCCAGCGGGCGCGGGAAATCCTAACCGAACTGGTGCCGGAGCTGCTGCGCATCTTCGGCGCCACGCCGCATCCCGATGCAGCGCTCAAACGGTTCGATCGGTTCCTTTCGCGACTGCCGGCAGGGGTGCAGCTGTTGTCCCTGTTTTACGCGAACCCCGGGTTGCTGCGGCTGGTCGCTGATGTGATGGATGGGGCGCCGTATCTTGGAGAGCAGTTGGCACAGCGCCCCGGACTGCTGGATTCGGCTCTGGCCGAAGGCTTCTTTGCGCCGCTGCCGAACCTCGCCGGGTTCGCGGCCGAGGTCGATCGGGTGCTCTCCGGGACCGGCGATTTCGCCGACGCGCTCGATGCGTTGCGGCGCTGGGCCGGCGAAAAGCGGTTTCAGGTCGCGGTTCAGCTGCTGGGCCGCGCTGTCGACGGCAATTCGGCCGGAATGGCACTCGCCGACATCGCCGAGGCAGCGCTCGACCGGCTGATGCCGACGGTTGAAGCGGGTTTTGCCGCGCGGCACGGGCGGGTGACCGGGGGCAGCTATGCGGTGATCGGGATGGGGCGCCTCGGCAGCCGCGAGATGACCCTAGCCTCCGACCTCGATCTGATCCTGATCTACGATGCGCCGCCCGGCAGCGAGATCTCGGACGGCGAACGCCCAATCGCGACGGGCGCCTATTACGCCCGGTTGAGCCAGCGGTTGATCGGCACCATCACGGCGCCGACCGGCGAAGGACGGCTCTACGAGGTCGACATGCGGCTGCGGCCGAGCGGCGCCTCGGGACCGATCGCGTCGAGCCTCGCCAGCTTTGCCCGGTATCAGAGCGAATCGGCCTGGACATGGGAGCATATGGCCTTGACCCGGGCGCGCCCGGTGGCCGGCGACGCGGCGCTGCGCCGGCGCATTGCAGAGGTTATTGCACAGGTACTGGCGGCGCCGCGCGATCCCGATCGCCTGGTCATCGCCGTCGCCGAGATGCGGCGCCGCATCGCCGACGAGAACCCGCGCCCGGCGCGCTGGGATCTGAAGCACCGGCGCGGTGGGCTAATCGATCTCGAATTCATCGTCCAATACCTGATGTTGCGCGAGGCCGCGGCGGCGCCACAGCTTCTCTGCCGAGACACCGCCGAGGCGCTCTCGACGCTCGGCGCCGCCGGCGTGCTGCCGGCGCCGGCGGAGCGCGAGCTCGGCCGAGCGGTGACCCTATTCCGCCACGTGCAGGCGCTGTTGACCCTCCTTGGCGACCGTGCTTTCGCGACTGACGAGCTGCCGGCGGCCGACGCCGCCAGCCTCGCGCGTTGCGCCGGGGCTGTTGACTTCGCCCGCCTCGACACGGATATCACTGCCGCCGCCGGCCGGGTTTTCGGCTGGTATCAGCGGCTGATCGAAGAGCCGGCCCGGCGCGCGGTTCGACGGGCGGCAAAGACTACAGGAGACTGTCCGCGATGAGTGTCGAACTCGGCGCCAAGGCGCCCAATTTCAGATTGCCGACCGACGGCAACGGCGAGATCACCCTCTCGCAGCTCGAGGGCCGCAAAGTCGTGCTCTATTTCTATCCGAAGGACGACACCTCGGGCTGTACCGCCGAAGCCTGCGGCTTTCGCGACTCCTTCCCAGACTATGGTAAGACGGGTGCCGTCGTCATCGGCATCTCGAAGGATTCGATCGCCTCGCACGACAGGTTCAAGAAAAAGCACAATCTGCCCTTCGTGTTGGCTTCCGATACGGGCGGCGAGGTCTGCGAGAATTACGGCGCCTGGGTCGAAAAGAGCATGTACGGGCGGAAATATATGGGGATCGACCGCAGCACCTTTCTCATCGACGGAAACGGGATCATTCGCGGCATCTGGCGCAAAGTGCGGGTTCCGGGCCATGTCGCGGAGGTTCTGAAGGCGGCGAGCGCCCTCTGAACGCAGACAGCCTGACCGGCGGTGCCGCCGCGGTGCTGCGCGCTGCCGACCCAGAGGCAAAAGTCGCGCTGAGTTCGCGCCCTCTACGAGGTCTGGAAAACCGGCGCGATCGAGGTCGGCGACAGCGAGCCGCCGCCCCGTCCGGCCCGACCCGAACGACCGTTGTTATGCCCGCCGAGAATGATGCCGCGGCGGCGCAATTTCGGCTCTCCGGCCGGGCGGATCGCCCTCCTGCACGCGCTCGCGCATATCGAGCTGAACGCCATCGACCTCGCCTGGGACATCGTCGCCCGGTTCCGCGGCGAAGCGGTACCGCGCGGGTTTTTCGACGACTGGACCGGCGTCGCCGAGGAGGAGGCGCGGCACTTCGAGCTGTTGGCCGCGCGGCTCGCCGATCTCGGGGCAGCCTACGGCGATTTGCCGGCGCATGACGGTTTGTGGGAAGCGGCCGCGGCGACCGCCGACGATCTGCTCGCGCGGCTCGCCGTCGTACCGCTCGTGCTCGAAGCGCGCGGTCTCGACGTGACGCCGCAGATGGCGGTGCGGCTGGAACGGGCCGGCGACCAGCAGAGCGCCGAAATCCTGCGTCTTATCCTCGGCGATGAGATCGGCCATGTCGCGGTCGGCGTCCGCTGGTTCATGCGGCTCTGCCGGGCGCGCGGCCTCGTTGCTGAGGCCGCCTTTCGCGACGCCGTTCGGCGCTGCTTCAAGGGCGAACTGAAGCCGCCCTTCAACCGCGAAGCGCGCGCCGCCGCCGGCTTTCCCGCGAACTATTACGAGCCGCTGGTGGCGGCGCCGCGATCGACCCGCCGCTAACCAACAGCGGCCCGATCCCGAGCAAGCGCACAGGCCATGCCGAAGAACCACCGGATTATTATCGGGCCGGCCTTGCATGTGGCCACGACCGCGCCCCGCATAGCGGGGGTCGCGGCCGGCTTCGGTTTGGCATATGTGCCGGAGAACGTGGCGCAACCCCATCTCGCCAACGGCCGTCTCGAACATGTGCTCGACGATCGGTGCCCTCCGTACTTCGGCTATCGCCTCTATTACCCGAGCCGTCGGCAACCCACGCCAGGTAGACCGGCTTGCTCATCTCGAAATCTCCCACAGGCGGCTGGGGTCGAGCGGTATCTCGAGGATCTCGATGCCGCGCGCCGGCAGCTCTAGGGCAACCTCAATCGCCTGGGCGAACAGCGCGCCCACGGGAATCGCGCCGGCCTCGCCTACCCCTTTGACGCCCAGCTCGTTGTAGGGCGAGGGCGTGACGTGGTGGAGGATTTCGATCCGCGGCACGTCGAGCGCGGTCGGCAGCAAATAATCGGCGAGGGTGCCGTTAACGAGCTGACCCTGTTCGTCGAACACCAGCCGCTCGTAAAAGGCGTTGCCGATCCCTTGGGCGATGCCGCCCTGGATTTGGCCGGCGACGATCAGAGGATTGATCACCGTGCCGCAATCATGCACCACGACGTATTTCAGGATGCGCAGCTCCATGGTCGCCGGATCGATCTCGACGATCATCGCGTGCGCTCCCGCCGCGGTGGCGCCTTTGGCCGGACCGAAATAGGCGGTCGCCTCCAGCCCCGGCTCGGTCCCCGGCTGGACCGCGCCACGCAGCGGGTTGGCCAGCGCCGCAAGCGCCGCGAGGGCGATCGTGCGACGGGGCACCCCCTGGATCGCGACTTGCCTGTCCGCCAGCAACAGATCTGCCTCGGCGCACTCGAAATGCTCGGCCGCGGTCCGCAGGATCTTGGCGCGCGCCTGCTTCGCTGCGGCATGGATCGCGTTGCCGGCCACTACCGCGCCACGGCTGGCGAAGGTGCCGACGCCCCAATGGAACTGGTCGGTGTCGCCGGTCACCACGTCGATGTCGGAGACCGCGACGCCGATCTCGTCAGCGGCGATCTGGGCGAAGCTGGTGAAATGGCCCTGGCCCTGCGTGCCGATGCCGGTTGCGAGCAGCACCCTGCCGCTATTCTGGACCTGGATTCTGGCGCCCTCATAGGGGCCGATGCCGGTGCCTTCGACATAGCACACCACCCCGATGCCGACCCGCCTTCCCGCAGCCCGCAGCCGCCGCTGCTCCTCAGCGATGAACGCGCGATAGCCGATCGCGTCCAGCGCCTTGTCGAGCACCGGACCGTAGTCGCCGCTGTCGTAATGCAGCGGCGCGAAATCCTGGTAAATGATATGGTTATCGTAGGGGAACGCGTCGGGTGCAATGAAGTTGCGCCTGCGGATCTCAGCGCGATCGAGCCCAAGTTCACGCGCAGCGATATCCAGCAGCCTCTCGATGACGAACACCCCATGCTGACGGCCGGCGCCGCGATAGGGCGAGACGATGGGCAGCGTGGTGAATACCGCGGTGAATCGGCTGTCATAGGCGGGCACGACGTAGGGGCCGAGCAGCGTGCACTGGCTGTTGAGCGGCACGGTCAGCCCGTAGGGATCGTAGGCCCCGCCGTCATGCAGGAACTCGTCCCTGATCCCCAGGATGCGGCCGTCACCGCGGAGCGCGATCTCTGCGTCGTGGATTTGCAAGCGCTCCTGCGTCGTGGCGAGGAAGTGCTCGGCGCGATCCTCGATCCATTTGACCGGCCGCTCCAGTTTGATCGAGAGCCAGGGCAGCAGCACCTCCTCGGGGTAGAACATCATGATCTTGGGGCCGAAGCCGCCGCCGATGAACGGCGCCACCACCCGCACTTGGCGTTCGGACAACCCCAGCATGGCGGCAAGGCCATTGCGGACCACCACCGGCGCCTGGGTGGTGTCCCAGACCGTCAGCCGCTCGGCCTTGGCGTCCCAGTCGGCGACGACGCCGCGCGTCTCGATCGACGACGAGCAGCCGCGGTCGTAGCGGAAGCGGCGGCGCAGCACCAGCGCGGCGGCCCGTCGGGCGGCGTCGTAGTCGCCCTTTCTTTGGTGGACACGGGCGGCGACGTTGCCGGGGACGTCGTCATGGACCTGTGCAGAGCCGGGAGCTAGCGCGCGCTCGAGGTCGGTCACCGCCGGCAGCAGCTGGTATTCGACGGCGATGTCGGCCAGTGCGTCGTCGGCGATGTAGCGGCTCTCGGCGACCACCACGGCCACCGGCTCGCCGACGTGGCGAACTTTGCCGCGCGCCAGCGGCACCTGAGTGCGCTCGTTGAAGATCGCGCCTTCGATTGGCGGCGGCGGCACCAAGAGCGGGCCCGGTTTCCAGTAGTCGCCGAGATCGTCGGCAGCGTAGGCGGCGACCACGCCGGGCCGCGCCCGGACGCGCGACAGATCGACCATGCCCAGCCTCGCATGCGCGTGCGGGCTGCGCAGAAAGGCGACGTGCAGCATTCCCGGCCGCTCGACATCGTCGACGAACAGCGCCCGGCCGGTGAGCAGGCGGCGGTCCTCGTTGCGCGCGATCGGCGCGCCGAGATAACGGGTCGTCATCGCCTCCCGGCCATGCGCCGCGCGGCGAGAAGGACGCCGTCGACAATGTGCTGGTAGCCGGTGCAGCGGCACAGATTGCCCGACAGCGCCTCGCGGACCGCCGCCTCGTCCGGCTCCGGCGTTTCGGCCAGGAACGCCGCCATCGTGATCAGGACGCCAGGCGTGCAGAAGCCGCATTGCAGGGCATGGGTGGCGGCAAATGCCTCCTGGAGCGGATGCAACCCGCCGCCCTCGGGCGCCAGGCCCTCGACCGTCACGATCTCGTGGCCGTCCGCCTGCGGCGCGAAGAGCAGGCAGGAGCGTGCCGGCAGCCGGTCATAGAGCACGGTGCAGGCGCCGCAGACGCCGTGTTCGCAGCCGACGTGGGTGCCGCTCAGAGCCAGCTCGTGACGCAGAAAATCCACGAGCAGCAGTCGGGCCTCGACCCGCCGGTGGTGACGTACGCCGTTGACGGTGACCGTCACCTGTCGGTGCGCGGCGCTCATCCGGTCGCCCGTTCGCCGGCTCGCGCTACCGCCCGGCGAGTCAGGGCGCCCGCGAGGTGACGCTGGAACGCGGCGCTGGCGTGGATGCCGCCGGCCGGCCGCACCACGCGTGCTGCCGCCTCCGCCGCCGCCTCGATCGCCGGCGCGACGATCCGCTCGCCGATCAGTGCCGCCGCTGCTTCTTTCGCGTCGAACGGCCGGTCGTCGGCGTTGCAATAGACCAGTCTTGCCGCGACGCAGCGCCCTGCGGGGTCGACGGTGAGCGTCGCCGCCACGCCCATCAGGGCGAAATCGCCGCGTCGCCGCGCCATCTCGAGGAAAGAAGTGCCGGTGCGTGCGGGGAGCGCCGGGATCGAGATCTCGACCAGAAGCTCGTCTTCGCGCAACGCCGTCGAAAGGGTGCCGGTGAAGAAATCGGCGGCACTGATCCAGCGCTTACCGCTGATCGAGCTGGCGTGCATCCGCGCGCCCAGCGCGACCATCACCGAAGGCAATTCCGCCGCCGGCTCGGCATGGGCGAGGCTTCCGCCAATCGTGCCGCGATTGCGGATCTGTGGATGGGCCACCTGCGCCGCGGCCTCGCGCAACAGTGGATGGCGACGCGCCACCTCGGGCCGGCGTTCGAGATCGCGGTGGCGGACGAGGGCGCCGAGTCGCAGCCCCCCATCCAACTCTTCGTCTATTCCGGCCAGCATGGTCAGGCCGTTGAGATCGATCAGGGCTCTCGGCTGGGCGAGGCGGAAATTCATTGCGGGCACCAGGCTCTGGCCGCCGGCGAGGAAGCGCGCCTCGCCGCCCAACCGCGCCTTGAGGGTGAGTGCTTCGTCGATAGTCGCCGGCAGGTAATAGTCGAAGGGCGCCGGCTTCATAGCCGTGCTGTCATCGCAGCCTGGGCCGGTCGGTGAGCGGTCGTCATCTCGTGGATTTCCGGGTCGTCGGGTAATGGGGATAGGGTGCTCGATCGTCGGCTTCGCCTTGTTCCCTCTGCCGGCACGCCGGTTGGCCGTGCCGCGCACCATGGCGAATGTTCGACCACGTTCGCGAGCGCCGCCGCGAACTCATCGGCGTGCGCCGCATTCAGCCGATCGAGCGCCAATCTTCGCTTCATTACCGCATCTTCCGTGTGAGCCCGGCGAATTTATCGGCAACCGGGCCGGTTACGATGGAAGCTGGACTGCCGTCGGCGCGCCGCGCCGCCCCGTGCGACCGGCGCCGGGACGGCGACCCGCCGCTTCGCCGATGATTCGCGCCAGATCGGGCTGGCGGTCGAGCAGACCGCGAAAGTCGACGATGTCGAGGGCGAGCAGCGTACAGCGGCGGGTCGCGACGACAGAGGCGTTGCGCGGTTCGCCGGTCAACAACGCCACCTCGCCGAAAAAGGCGCCGCTGCCGAGACGCACGGGCTGCGCGCCGACCCGGACCTCGACTTCGCCCTGCGCGATGAAATACATGCAGTCGCCGCGCTCGCCCCGGCGCATGATTACGGCCCCCGCCGGATACTCGTGGGGTCGCAGCAGGCGCGTCACCTCGGCGATGACCGCGGTGCCGATGTCGCGAAAAAACGGCACCTGCGCGACGAGGTCCCAGGTCCGCAGGAATTCCCGGCGCCGCGTCTCCTCGGTAAAACCGGTCGCCAGAATGCCGGCCCATAAGGCAAAGACCAGCACGCCGGCGACCATCACAAAGCCGCTCAGCACCCGCCCCGTCGCGGTCACCGGGATAACGTCGCCGTAGCCGGTCGTCGTCAGCGTCACGATCGCCCACCACAAGGCCCGCGGCACCGAGCCGAACATCTCGGGCTGCACGTTGCGCTCGAGCAGATAGGCAAGGCTCGCCGCTATCAAGAGGACGATGCTGAAAACGAGCAATACCGCGAGCAGCGCCTGCCGAGCATGGCTGATCACCCGCCCGAGGCTCGCAAGACCGCGCGCATAGCGTACCAGCTTGAACACCCACACGAAGCCGAGCAGGCTGGCGGCGGATGGGTTAAAGGCGAGATCGAGCACGCTTGGCAGGACCCCGAGAAAGTCGACGATGCCGCCGGGCGACAAGGCCCAGCTCAGCCGCGGCCGCCACCCGCCGCGCTGCGCGGCGCCGGGAGCGCCGGACGCGGCGACGAGACGCAGCCCGTATTCGACAAAGAAAAAGACGCAAGCGGCCTGGAAGCCGCCATCAAGCACTCTCGCATAAGCCTGCCGCCAGGATGCCACGCTGTCGGCGAGCATGATCGCGACGCCGGTTGCGATCATGGCGTGATGCAGGGCGCGAAGAGTCCGGGCCGCCGGGCCGGCGGTGTCGGGCTGAAGCAGCCGATAGAGGCGCTCGCTGCGCATGCCCGATTGTAATGGTTCGGCGGCGCCGCCGGAACAGAACGGCATCTCTTCGGCGGTTCTGTCTTCGGCGGCTCGGCGCGTTTCGCTCCGGCGGCGAATCCTGCTATAGGGGCAAGGTGACGATTTTTCCCGAAAATCGGCGCGCGGCCCTCGCCTTTCTCCACGACACGAGCATGGCGGCGGTGTCGTTTGCCGCCGCTATGTATCTGCGGATTGGCGGCGGCATCCTCGATTACCAGCCGCGCCTGACGGCGATCTACGTCGCCAGCTTCACGCTGATCGCGGCGGTGGTGTTTCTGCCGACCGGCCTCTACCGCGGCATCTGGCGCTTCGCCTCGCTGCCGGACCTGTTCAACATCGCGCGCGCGGTGAGCCTGATCGTTCTGATCTTCTTGCCGGTCATGTTCATTTTGACCCGGCTCGAGGCGCTGCCGCGTTCGACACTCCTGATCGATTGGTTCGTGTTGATCGCGTTGCTGGGCATGCCGCGCCTCGCCTATCGGCTATTTAAGGACCGCGGTCTCGACCATGTCTTCGAGCGCGCCAAGCATCGCAGCATCCCAGTTCTGCTGATCAGCGCCAGAGAGGGAGCCGACACCTTCATCCGCGAGATGACGCGGGACCCACGCGCCGCCTATCGCGTCGTCGGGGTTCTCGCCGATACCCCGTCGCGCGTCGGCCGGGAGATCTACGGCGTCCCGATCCTCGGCACGATCGACCGGCTGGAAACCGTGATCGCCCGACTCGACCGCCGCGGCAAGCGCCCTGAAAAGCTGCTGATCACCGGGCAAAACCTGCCCGGCGCGCAGGTGCGATCTCTGCTCGACCGGGCCGACGCGCTGGCGATCCCATTGGCACGCTTGCCTCGGCTCACCGATTTTCAGCACCGTCTCGACAATCCCGCCTTCGCCGCCGAACCGATCGCTCTCGAAGATCTGCTCGGTCGCCCGCAGGCGGTCCTTGATCGCGACGGGTTGGCGCGGTTGGTGCGGGGGCGCCGCGTCCTCGTCACCGGCGCCGGCGGCACGATCGGCGCCGAACTCGCCCGGCAGATCGCCGCCCTCGCGCCGGACCGGCTGACGCTCGTCGATCATGGCGAGTTCTCGCTCTATTCGATCGATCTGGAATTGCGCGAGCGCTTCTCCGGGATCGTAGGGACGCCGCGGCTGCGCGACGTGCGCGAACGCGGGCAGATCGACGAGCTCCTAGCCGCCGAGCAGCCCGAGATCGTGTTCCATGCGGCGGCGCTGAAACATCTGCCGATGGTCGAAGCGAACCCGATCGAAGGAGCGCTGACCAATGTCGTCGGCAGCCGCAACGTCGCCGAGGCGGCGCGCGCCCACGGCGTGTCGCTGGTCGTGATGATCTCGACCGACAAGGCGGTGAACCCGACAAGCGTGATGGGGGCGACGAAGCGCCTCGCCGAGAGCTTCTGCCAAGCGCTCGACCTTTACGAGGCGCGGCGGCACGGCCCGCTCGGGCCGGGCACGCGCTTCGTCACGGTCCGCTTCGGCAACGTCCTCGGCTCGACCGGGTCGGTGGTGCCTCTGTTCGCCCGCCAGCTCGCCGCCGGTGGCCCGCTGACCGTCACCGATCCCGAGGTCTCGCGATTCTTCATGACGGTGCGCGAGGCGGTCGAACTGGTGCTGCAGGCCGCGGCGCTGTCGCCGGCTGCGGACAAGTCCGGCGTCCGCGGCAAGATCTACGTCCTAGACATGGGCGAACCGGTCAAGATCGTCGATCTCGCTGAGCAGATGATCCGCCTCGCCGGGTTGCGCCCGGACCGCGACGTCAAAATCGAGTTCGTTGGGTTGCGACCGGGCGAAAAGCTGCACGAGGAGCTGTTTCACGCGGCCGAGGCAGTGATGCCGACCGGCAACCCGGCGATCCGCCTCGCCGCGCCGCGTACCGCCGATTACCCGATGCTGGCGCGTTCAATCGACGAACTCGAGGAGCATAGCCGGGCGCGGCGGAGCGAGCGAGTGCTCCAGCTGCTTGAACGCCTAGTGCCCGAATACCACCGCAGCGCCGCGCAAGCCGGCGCCGCCATCGCGACGGGTGCCTGAACGCCTCAAGCATAGCTTGCCGCGCGGCGCGCAAGGACTCGGGTTCAGCCTCGGGCACCTGGCGTCGCCGCCTGACGGGGCGAAGGAAGCCAGCACGCTCGGCAGGCCGCGGCGGGCGCACGCGACCCGCGGGCCGGTTTGGAAACGCCCGGGTCAGGCGCTCTCAGCCGCTGGGTCAAAAAAAGGACTGAACGCAAACTGACGATCCCGGTGTTGACGGCGCGAGGGTTCACCGGGATACGGAACTGGGGGGATACCCCGACGGATGACTCCATTCGGCGGCCGAAGCTTCATTATCGACATGTTGGCGGAATCCTCCGGCAGCGAGCTGGCAGTGGCGCGGCGCTCGAGCCGTACGCCGGGCCAGCCGAGAGCGAGGTTGTGGCGAGATGGCCGCGCGAATGTTTGGGTCACTTTTGGGCGACGAATGGGCGGCCGCTGATCTGTCGGAGCAAATCGACACGCGGCGGCGGGCCAAGGTCGAGTTTCGCAGCCTGCTGTTTCTGATCGTGATTGGGGTCGTCGCCGCCGTGTCGACGGGTGGCCTGTTCGTCGCCGGCTTTGTCCTGCTGCCGCAGCCGAGGGCCACCGAACATCCGCGCGCGGCGAGCGGGGCCGCGGCCCAGCCAGCGCCGGCACCGGCAGCAGCGGGAGGAGCCGCGAGAGCACCGTCGCCTGCCGCGCTGCGGATCGCGTCGACAGTTCAGGCATCGGGATCGCCCCGCGTCCCGGCGACGCCTAAGCCGGCTGGCGTTGCGGCAAAGGCGCCGTCCCGATTCTCCACCTCCGGGTCGCCCGGCGGGGCAGTGGCGCCGGCCCCGACAGCGAATCAAGCGCAAGCCGCTGCCAGGTTCGCCCTGGCGCAAGGCAACGCGAACTTTGCCAATGGCGACGTAGCCGTCGCCCAATTCTATTATGAGCGAGCCGTCGATGCCGGCGCCGCAGAGGCGGCCGTTCGGATCGGCGAAACCTTCGACCCGACATTTCTAACGGAACGCCGGCTGCGCTCGGTACACGCCGATCCGGAAGCGGCGCGCTACTGGTACCGCCGCGCCCGTGCACTGGGCGCCGCCGAGGCAACCGAACGGCTCGAATATCTCGACGCGGAACCGGCCGCGGCGCACTCGATCAGCGAAAAGCGATCCTGGCGGCGCCGAGCGACGGCAGGCGGCGCAACGCTCAGCCCACCCAGTGCCACCTTCCACCGGTTACTGGAGCGGATCTTGCACCCGTTCCCCAACGGCTGACGCACTTGACGGGAAAGTAGCACGGCGATCCCGCGACGCGGGCGCTTCTCGATACCACTAAAAGCAGCGGCCTACGCCGTGCCCGCCTGGGCCTTCTTGTCGAGAATCCGCTGGTGCAGATTCCGGATGATCATGCCGGTTAGCCGCTCATTGTGCATGAAGAGGCGCTGGCCGATCGGATAGGGATCCTGCTGCGTCACGTCGATCGACCCTTTCAGCGCAGCATCGGCGCTGATGCCACGCTCGACCAGGCGTTCAACATAGCCGACCCAGTTCTGGACGATCTGTCCCTGCTCTTTCAGGTAGGCCTTGGTGCAGGGCTCGCCATGCCCCGGCACGATCGTCTCGACATCGAGTGCGGTGATGCTGTCGAGCGCCGCGAGCCATTCCCAGGGGTCGCATTCCTGCAGCCAGCTGCGGCATTTGTGAAAGACATTGTCCCCGGTGAACACGACCCCCTCCTCCGGCACATGCACCGAGGTCTGCGGTGCCGTGTGCCCCGGCATATGAAGAATGTTGAAGGTGTGATTGCCGAGATGGAGGGTCAGCGTGTCGTCGAAGGTCAGGGTCGGCGGGTTCGCGGCCGGGTAGTCGGGATGGCCGACAAGCCATACGCTGTCCGGATCGCTCTCCTTGAAGCGCTCGCGTTTTTCCTCGAGGGTGCCGAAGGCATAAAGATAGCGCTCGAAGCATTCCTGCAACTTGACCTGCCCGACGACTTGCGTGTTCGTGAAATAGGCGTTGCCCGAGATGTGGTCGCCATGCGGCTCGGTATTGATGAGGTAGCGGATCGGCGCCTTGTCCTCCAGCTGCTCGCGCCAGCGCACCGCGTCAATCGGCTGTTGCGGCGAGTCGATCATCACATAGCCGTCGGTAGTTTCGACAAAGCTCGGATTGCAGCCCGCGAAATAGACCTCGGTGAAGGAATTTCTGCCGACCCTGCGCATCACCGCCTCCCGTTGTCGCTGCGTGCCGCGATTTTCCCTGATCGGCTCCGACCGCACAAGCCCGGCACCCTTGGCGACGTTGGACAGGGCCGGCCGCCGCGCCATATAAGCGGGCGCATGGGCCGGATCCCGTTCCTGAAGATGCACGGTCTTGGCAACGACTTTGTCGTGCTCGACGCTCGCCGCCGGGATTTGGTGTTCGGCGCGGCGGCGGCGCGCGCGCTCGCCGACCGGCACACCGGCATCGGCTGCGACCAGGTGATCCTGCTCGAACAGCCGTCCAATTCGGCGGCGTCTGCGACAATGCGCATCCGCAACCCCGACGGCAGCGAGGCCGAGGCTTGCGGCAATGCGGCGCGTTGCGTCGCTTGGCTGTTGCTGCGCGAGACCGGCGATACGCGGTTGCGGCTCGAGACGACCGGCGGATTGCTCGCCGCGGAAGCGCTACCGGACGGTCGGATCGCAATCGATATGGGCGCGCCGCGCACCCAATGGCACGAGATCCCGCTCGCCCGGGCGATGGATACCGGGAATGTGGCAATCCATTGCGGACCGCTCGATACACCGGTCTGCACCAATATCGGCAATCCGCACGCGACCTTCTTTGTCGACGACGCGGAAAGCGTCGACCTCGCGGTGTTCGGCCCGCTCCTCGAACGCAATCCGCTGTTCCCGCAACGCGCCAATATCGGCGTCGCGAGCCTCTGCGACCGCGATCATATCCGGCTGCGGGTCTGGGAGCGTGGCGCCGGGATCACCCGCGCCTGCGGGAGTGGCGCCTGCGCCGCGCTCGTTGCGGCCCATCGGCGCGACCTCTCGGAGCGCCGCGGCGTCGTCGAGCTCGATGGCGGCTGCCTCGACATTGACTGGCGAGAGGATGGGCATGTGATCATGACCGGACCCGCGGCATTGAGCTTCGAGGGCAGTTTCGACCCAGCTCTCCTGCAGGCCGGCTGACCGCCCGATGCCCGAGCCCTTGTCCGACAACGAGATCATCACCTTCGGCTGCCGGCTGAACGCGTTCGAATCCGAGGCGATCCGGCATGCCGCCGCCGCGGCCGGACTGGCGGGCGCGGTCATAGTCAACACCTGCGCCGTCACTGCCGAGGCCGAGCGGCAGGCGCGCCAGGCGATCCGCCGCGCCCGTCGCCGCCATCCGCAGGCGCGGATCATCGTGACCGGCTGCGCCGCTGAACTCGCGCCCGAACGCTACGCGGCGTTGCCCGAGGTCGATTGCGTGCTTGGCAACACAGCAAAGCTGCAGCCGGAGAGCTATCGCCTCGACCCTCCGACCCACGATAATCCCCGCCCCAGTGAGGCCCCTCACCCCAGCCCTCTCCCCACGAGCGGGGAGAGGGAGGGACCCGCGCAGCGGGAGGGTGAGGGGCAGAGACTCGCGCGGAGTGGGGAGAGCGAGGATGAGCGCGCCGGCCGGTGTCGTACCTTCCTGCAGGCGCAACAGGGCTGCGATCACCGCTGCACCTTTTGCATCATCCCGTTTGCGCGAGGCGCGAGCCGATCGATACCGGGCGAGATCATTCTCGAAGAGGCTCGCCGGCTGGTCGCCGCCGGTTATCGCGAGATCGTCCTGACCGGCGTCGATCTGACCGCGTATGGCATCGACCTTCCAGGGCGGCCGAGCCTCGGGCAGATGACGCGGCAACTGCTGGCGGCGGTCCCAGAGCTGCCGCGCCTGCGCCTTTCATCGCTCGACCCAGCCGAGATCGATGCCGAGCTGTGGCGGGTACTGGCCGAAGAAGAGCGGCTGATGCCGCACCTGCATCTGTCGCTCCAGGCGGGCGACGACTTGATCCTCAAGCGCATGCGGCGCCGGCATTCGCGGGACGATGCGATCGCCGTCGTCCGAAAGGCCCGGGGGTTGCGCCCGGAAGCGGCGCTCGGCGCCGATCTGATCGCCGGCTTTCCGACCGAAAGCGAGGACATGTTCAGGCGCAGCCTCGACCTCGTCGCAGAGTGCGGCCTCGCTTTTCTGCACGTCTTTCCGTACAGCGCACGCGCCGGGACCCCGGCCTCCCGCATGCCGCAGCTGCCCGCCGGCATCGTCAAGCAGCGCGCGGCGCGGCTGCGCGCCGCCGGCGCCGCGGCGCTTGCCGCCGATCTCGCGGCACGCGTGGGCAGCAAAACCGAAATATTGGTCGAAGGCCCGGGAATGGGGCGTGCTCCGTACTACGCGCAGGTCGAGTTCGCCACGCCGGCAGCGCCCGGCTCGATCCGACGGATGCGCCTCGTTGCCAGCACCGGCCGCCGCCTCGTCGGAGTGCCAATGCCGTGAGGCTCTGGCGACGGCACCTGCCGGCCGGTCCGGCGCCGGAAGAAAACCTGCCGGAAGAAATCCTGCCTGCCGAGGCACCGTCGGAAGCCGGCGATCTATCGATCTCGGCGACCGAAGAGGCGGCGGCACCGGCCGACACGACGCCCGAGCCGACGGCGCCGGCTGCCGCCTCGGAAATCGCCGCCGGTGAGGCGCGCGAGGGCCGCAACTGGTTCAGCCGGCTGCGCGCCGGCATGGCGCGCAGCTCGGCGCGGCTGACCGAAGGCATCAACGCCATCTTCAACCGCCGACGGCTTGACGACGAGGCTCTCCTCGAACTCGAGGAGCTGTTGATCGCCAGTGACATGGGTGTCAGCGTCGCCGGCGAAGTGACCCAGGCGCTGCGCCGTAGCCGCTTCAACCAAGATGTGACCCCCGAAGAGATCCGCGCGGCACTTGCCGGCGAGGTCGTCCGGCTGGTCGAACCCGTGACGCGGCCGTTGCGGGTCGATCGCGAGCGGCGGCCGTTCGTGATTCTCGTCGTCGGCGTCAACGGCAGCGGCAAGACGACGACGATCGCCAAGCTCGCCAAGCAGTATCGCGACGCCGGCCTCGCGGTCGTGCTCGCCGCCGGCGACACCTTCCGCGCCGCGGCGGTCGAGCAGCTGCAGATCTGGGGCGAGCGCACCGGCTGCCCGGTCGTGACGCGCCCGGAGGGGGCTGACGCAGCCGGGCTCGCCTATGACGCGCTGGTGCAGGCGCGCGCCGAAAACCGAGATGTGCTGCTGATCGACACGGCGGGACGCCTGCACAACAAGGCCCATCTGATGGGCGAATTGCAAAAGATCGTACGCGTCGTGAAAAAGGTCGATCCGCAGGCGCCGCATTCGGTCCTGCTCGTGCTTGACGCGACGACCGGCCAGAACGCCCATGCCCAGGCCGAGATCTTTCGCCAGATGGTCGGCGTCACCGGCATCGTTATGACCAAGCTCGACGGCACCGCGAAGGGCGGCGTCCTCGTGTCGCTCGCCGAGAAATACGGCATCCCGATCCATGCGATCGGCATCGGCGAGGCCGTCGAGGATCTGCGCCCGTTCGAAGCCCACGCCTATGCGCGCAGCCTCGTCGGCCTCGACGCCTGGGCGTGACCCGACGCCTGCCGACCGTCAGCTCGACAGCGCCGTGGGCTGCGTGTCGAGCGCCTCGCGAATGGCCCGGGCCAAGCTCTGCAGCTTGTATGGCTTGCGCAGGATGGGCAACCCGGCTTCGAGCGTGTGCCAGGCCTTGGCATAGCCGCTCGTCAATAGCACGGCTACCTCCGGGTATTGCTGCTTGATGCGCTGCGCCAACCCCAGGCCGTCGAGTTCGCCGGGCATGACGACGTCGGTGAACACCAGGTCGATCACCTCTCCCGAGGCGAGCAGATCGAGAGCCGCGGCGGCCGATTGGACATGTAAGGCACGGTAGCCGAGCTGGTCCAGGAGGAGCCCGGCGACCTCTTCGACGCCAGGATTGTCCTCGACCACCAGCACGGTCTCGTGGCCGCGCGGCGCCCCGGGATCGACGATCGGTTGTCGGCTCAAGGGCCGACGGCTGCGCGGCAGGTAGATCGTCACCTCGGTACCCGCACCGATCCGGCTAGAGATCGTCGCCGTGCCGCCCGACTGGCGGGCCAAGCCATAAACTTGCGACAGACCGAGCCCGGTCCCTTTGTCGATCCGCTTCGTCGTGAAAAACGGCTCGAACACCTTTGGCAGGATGTCGGGTTCGATGCCGCACCCGGGGTCGGCGACGATCAAGGCGACGAATTCTCCGGCGAGGTGTTCCGGCGTATCGTGCGGCTGCAGCTCGACATTCCTGGCCGTGATCCTGACTGTGCCGCCCTCCGGCATCGCATCGCGGGCATTCACCACGAGGTTGATCAGGGCGAGCTCCAGCTCGTGAACATCGACCGATACCGGCCAGATGCCGCGACTGACGTCGATTGCCAGCTCAATATTGCCGCGGACCGAACTCGCCAGAAGATCGCGGCCGGCGGCCAGCTGCCGACGCAGGTCGATGACGCTCGGGTTCAACGGCTGCCGGCGCGAGAAGCCGAGCAGCTGCCGGGTCAAGTTTTCGCCGCGCGCCGCGGCCGCCTCGATGGCCTCGACCGAGCGCAGCGCCGTCGCATCGGCGAGCCGCAGCTTCAGCAGCTGCGCGTTGCCGCTGACGACCATGATCATGTTGTTGAAGTCGTGCGCGATGCCGCCCGTCAGCTGGCCGAGCGCTTCCATCTTTTGCGACTGGGCAAGCTGTTCCTCGGCGAGCCGCAATTTTCTTTCCGCCGCGCGGCGCTCGCTGATGTCGCGAGTGATCTTGGCGAACCCGACGAGCTTGCCTTCTTCATCGCGGATCGCGTGCATCACGACGCTGGCAAACAATATCGACCCGTCCTTTCGGACCCGCCAGCCCTCGGTGGTAAGAGCCCCCGATAACCTCGCCGTCGTCAGCGATTTTTCCGGAGCGCCCGCCGTCCGATCGGCGAGCGTGTAGAAACATGAAAAATGCCGGCCGACGATCTCGTCTTCGGCATAGCCCTTGATACGTTGCGCGCCCGGGTTCCAGCCCGAGACGAGCCCCTGCGGGTCCAGTCTGATCAAGGCGTAATCGGTGACCGCGTCGGTGAAGAGCCGCAGCTGCCTTTCGCTTTCGCGCAGGGCTTCAGCCGCCACCTTCTCGGTCGTGATATGGCGGCCGATCACATAGATGAGGCCGTTCTCGGCCGTCAAAGTCCAGTAGAGCCACCGCCACGAGCCATCCTTGTGCCGAAAGCGGTTCTCCAGGCGCACCGTCGGCACGCCGTCGGCGAGCCGCCGGCGGCCGGCAATCGCGAACGGCGCATCGTCGGGATGCCGCAACTCGCTGACGTGCATCCGCTTGATCTCGTCTTCGCTCCAGCCAAGCAACCTCGTCCAGGCCGGATTGACGCTGGTGAAATAGCCGTCGAAGTTGGAAACGCCGAGGAGATCTTCCGAGACCTGCCAGATGCGGTCGCGCTCCCGGACGCGTTCGGCAATTTCCGCTTCGAGCCGGTCGTTCAGAACCTGCAGCGTCGCCTCTTTGCGGACGCGCTCCGTCGTTTCGATGCAGGTCGTGAGCACGCCGCCGATGCCGTTCGGCGCGGTCTCGTCGGGGATCGGGCTGTAGCTGAGGGTGAACCGCGCGTCTTCCAGCAGCTCACCCTGGCGGCGAACGGCCCATGGGTGATCGACGGCGAAAAACGCGGCCCGCTCGCGACGCAAGATCGCCCCCGACAACCTCCCGAGCTCGGGATAGACCTCGGCCCAAACCTCGCGCAGCGGCCGGCCGAAGGCGCCCGGATGCTTGTCGCCGAGGATCGGACGATAGGCGTCGTTGTAGAGGAAAACGAGCTTGGGACCCCAGCGGATCGACATCGGGAACCCCGAAGCGAGGACCATCGCAACGGCGAGCTTCAGACTTTGCGGCCAAGTTTCCCGGCTGCCAAGCGGTGTCGTCGACCAGTCCGTCTCGCGGAGCCGGCGCTCCATCTCTGCAGGCGAGTCAGCGGAGATCGGGGTCGTCATCGTGTTGTATCGGTACCCTGCCCGACTTAGCGTAACCCTAAGCACACGTAAAGGTTGTTGGCTTCCCTCCCCACCTTCGTTCACTTTCTGCGCCGAGCGGCAGTTCGGTACGCAATACCCCGACCCTCTTGGCCGAGCCTCAAGCCGCGTGGTGGCGGTGCGCCACCGAGGAGTGCGAATGGTCGTGCCGAGCATAGTGGCGGCGCAGCAGGTCCTTGCCGTAATCGTTGCCGTTGGGCGTGCGGACCACGGTGTGGATATGGTCGCGCGACGGCCGATCGTTGTCGTAGACAATGCCCGACTGGTGATCGAACTCGACCATAATCACGGGGCTCTGAATGCGGTAGTAGAAGGGGCTCGCATCGTCGAAATCGCCGATCCAGGCGAAACGCGTCTCGTCCAGATGGCGCTTCGCCTCGGCCCAGCGAATCTCGGCATGCCCCGGCCGAATGCGTCCAATATAGGTTGCAAGCAGCGCTTCAAATCGCTCGCGGCCCTCCGGCGCGAGGTCGCCATAGCGGATCCCCGCCGGCTCGATCCGCCGATTGTCGTTGAACGCGGCGGTCAGGAGTTCCGAAGGAAGATCGGTGCCGATCGTCGCGCGCTGCCGCGCTTCGGCCGACAGCGACCGCATCAGCGCGTAGCCGGCTTCTTCCTCGGAGGCGAAGACGCGCGTCCCCCGATATTTGCCGAACCGCGCCAACACCGGCTCCGAGCCCATGAAGCACGGGGTCAGCACCAGCTGATCGTCGAGCACGAAGCAGTTGAGGTTGAGGTGATGGCCGTCGATCTGCCAGCCCCAGGGCTCGCCCGGCCCGGGCGTACCGAAGACGCTGACCCAATAGAACCATTCGCCATATTCTTCGGGCTTGCCGGTGATTTCGAGCGCGTGCTCGTTGAGCCGCATGACATCGCGAGCGGTTTCGTAGCCGGCGCTGCTCAAGCTCTCGCGCAGCAGCACCAGTGCTGCGGCGCGCTGATCGCGCCCGAGATCGGCGAGGCAGACGCCATGGCGCATCAGCCACGGATGGATGTTCGACCATTGCCGCCACGCCTCGTCGTCGATCGCAAACGATGCGGTCCGGCGCTGGGCCGGCGCCAGCGCCGCCAGAAAGGAGCGGGCAGCTTCGACGAGGGTATCGAGCGACACGCCGGTCTGTTCGACAGTGAATTGTCCGGGCGCGATCTCGCCGAAGGCGACCCCGCGGAACGGCTCGGCGAGGCCGGCATGGGCCCGATCGAGCATCGGCCGCAGCCGCGGCGGCAGCTCGAACGGTCTGGTCGCCGGTGTCGGCGGCCGCTCACGCAAGCCGAAATGCGCCGATTCTCCCGCCATGCCCGGGCCCTCCCTCTTCTACCGGTCATCTACTCCGGCGGCGGCACCCCGGCAAGGGCGAAGCCCCCGCCGCGCTTCTTGGCCGTCGCGCGGTGCCGGACCTTCGCCGCAACCCCTGCCGCGGCGCAAACCAATAGCCCGCGGCCCCAACGCCCGCGTCATACCGGCGTAAGCCCCTCTCCATCGGGGAATACCTCCCGACTTCCGCCGGAGGGCGAAGAACCCGCCACATTCACCCATTTCCCCAACTCAAGCAGAGCTTAGCCACTTTTCAAAAATTCGCCAGACGGGAGCGGTCCCGGTCGCCTAGGGCTGGCGCGATCCCAATCGAGAAGCGAAAGCGGTCCCCCGCGAGGGTCTTACCGCGCGACTGCCCACAGAAACCTCTAAAATTCCCGTTGGCGAGCGCTCTCACCCGCCGCGCCTTCCCACCTGACAAAAGGGCATCTGCCCCTGGACCCGCCGGCGTGTTTGCTGCGCACGGAGCGGGTTAGCGGGACAATCCAAGCTTCCCGCTTATTTCTCTAATCACATTGATCAAACTTTGACCGAGGGAGCTGCCGCGGTCGCTCAAGATCCGCAGCAGGCAATTTCTGCCATCGCGACCCAGGTGCCGAAGCGACTCTGCACGTTACCCTGAAAGATTGCACAGGCGACTGCAGGCACAAATTTCGTCTATTACCCATTTGTAAACTATAAATCCGATTTAATTTGGTCAGACAATCGCGTATCTTCTTGGCTCTGTCAAAGTCAGGCAGCACAGGTGTTCAGGCAGCACAGGTGTTAACGTCTGTCGATGCCAGATGGGCCGCGCCTTGCCACAGTGCCAGACGCCGCGCGTCGGACGGCAGTTTGGATGACCCTTGATGACACCGGATCCTAAATCTTCGCGTCTGTACTTCAGTCTGGACGAACCCCGTTGCGAACAGGGCTGGGTCGCCGTCGGAAGAGCCCAATGCGACGGCGCAGAGGGCGCCGAGCATGCGGCTGGTCGAGGTCGAAGCAGAAGCTACCGTCACCAAACTGTTCGATGCTCAAGTAACCAAAACGCCGGGAGCAACGGACATCGTCTGCGCGAGCGGTACGGCTTTTATAGGTAAGTCGACCGGCGTGCCGGCCGAGTCGCCCACACCCTGCGCGAGTTCAGGGTCGGCCGCGATGTCGTGGTCGCGATACACAAGCGATCTACCCCGGTCTACATGGCTACAAGCACGGAGAAAGCCGCGGCGCAGGCTCGTCTCGAGCCCTAGCTTTTCCGCGGCTGCGGTCCTATAAGCGGGGGCAAGGTCCCCGTGGGTCCTGCCGAGTGGTCGTGTCTCCTTGGCCGGCTAATCTAAGATATTCCGCCGGGACTCCTCGCGTGCTGACCGGGACGTTTTGAGAGATGTACGCCGAATTCTACGGGCTCGCCGCACGGCCGTTTCAACTAACCCCCGACGCCCGTTTTTTCTTCGAAAGCTCCGTGCATCGGCAGGCGATGGCTTACCTGGTCTACGGTCTGCATCACGCCGAGGGATTCATCGTCATTACCGGTGAGGTCGGTGCCGGAAAAACGATCCTGGTTGACAACTTGCTGGCGACAATCAACGAGAGCAGCTTCGTCACGGCAAAAATCGTAACCTCGCAACTCGGGGGCGACGATCTTCTCCATCTCGTGGCCGCCGGGTTCGGCATCGCCAGGGAGGGAATAACGAAGGGGGCGCTGCTTCAACGCATCAACGACTTCGTCATTGCCCAATACCGCGAGGGGAAGCGCGCCTTGCTGATCGTTGACGAGGCGCAGAATTTGTCCTTCGAGGCTCTCGAAGAGCTTCGCATGCTGTCGAACATCACCGTCGACAGCACGATGGCGTTGCAGAGCTTCTTGCTCGCGCAGTCCCAGTTCCGAACGCTCCTCGGCAGCCCGGCACTCGAACAGCTACGTCAGCGCATCACTGCGGCTTATCATCTGAGTCCACTGAGTGAAGCCGACACCAGGGCTTATATCGAGCATCGTCTGCGCTGCGCAGAATGGAAGGGCGATCCGCGCTTTACCGAGGCTTCCTTCCCGCTCGTCCATCGGTACACTGAAGGCGTGCCTCGCCGGATCAATGCCCTATGCTCGAGGCTCCTTCTTTACGGGTTCCTTGGACAGCTGCACACATTGTCAGAGAGCGACGTCGAAAAAGTCGCCGATGACCTGCGCGAGGAACTGGCGGCGGTCGCCGCGCCGCCCGCTGCCGCGCTCGACGCCGACGGCGAGGCCCTCTCCGACATTGACGGGCGCATTCGTGCTCTCGAAGACAAGGTCGACAAGCACGAGGGCGTTATCCAGCGCGTGCTCGAGATCGCCCCCCGGTATTTACGAACCCAACTTGACTTTCTGCAGAAAGCCAACGCTTTATTAAAGGGTTCCAAGGCGCGCGACCGGCTTCGGCATCACGAAGACGTTGCCGAGCGCTGATCAGGTAATAACGGGGCTGGTAGGCGCAGGTTGTTTGGCCCGATCGGGGCTTCGCGCGAAGCCCCGGCACACATGGCGTCTCGCTCGAATGGCCTCTTGCCGGCGACGACAGCCGAGCGGCTCGGGGCGCCCATGCCGCGACACGCGGTGCTTTAGAATAACCGTCTCGCTTGATCGACGGTCTGCTGACCGATCGCTCGCTGCGCGCATCTGCGGCTGGGAGCGTCGCGACCAAAGTCCGGGCGAAACCGCCGAGCGTGCCCGTCGACCCCTCATCAACATCTCCGATCGAGACGACGAACTGTGCAAAACCCGCACTGTGGCAGGTTCCGCCTACTTGTTGTCGAAACGTTGAACGCTGTGTGCGACGGCGCCCGGCCGGTCACATTCGCAAATCCGGGCTGTGAGAGAGGGCAGGTTCCACCATGAGCAAGATCGTCGCATACCTGGTCAGATCGCGCGATACGATCCAGGCAGCGATCGAGGATCCCGGCTTTGCCCAGACGGTCGAACAGATCGCGGCAGCTGTCGTGAACACGCTCCGCAGCGGCGGCAAGGTTCTTCTCGCAGGGAATGGGGGGAGCGCCGCCGATGCACAACATATCGCCGGCGAGATGCTCTCGCGGCTCAATTACGACCGCATGCCGGTCGCGGCGCTGGCGCTGACGACCGATACGTCGGTGCTGACGGCGATCGGCAACGATTACGGCTTTGAGAACGTGTTCGCGCGCCAAATCATCGGTCTCGGCTGTCCCGGAGACGTGTTCATTGCGATTTCTACCTCGGGACGGTCGGCCAATATCTTGCGAGCGATCGATGCCGCCCGCGAGCGTCGCCTCGTCGTCATTGGCCTCACCGGCAACAGCGGCGGCGAAATGCGATCGCGTTGCGATCTTTGCCTGCAAGCGCCGTCGGGTTCGACGCCGCTCATCCAGCAGATCCATATCATGGCCGCGCACATCATCTGCGGTCTGGTCGAAGAACGCCTGTTCCCGCAGAACTGACCCCGATACCTAGCGAAATGGCAATACGTCGGCTCGTCGACCGGCAGCTGCGGACGAGGCGGGCCTCGTTTTGCGGACCGCCCTCTTGATCGCGTAGCGCGCGCATCGTGCTATGATCCGCGCACCCGAGCCCGTGTCTCGACAGGAGCCCGATCATGAACATGAAGCCTTGCTCCCGCGTTGTCCTGGCAGTGTTGACGATCTTGCTGCCTCTGGTCGGCTGCACACCGGGCAGCGATCTGCCTCCGGTGGCTCCGGTGCAAGACCTCTCGTCCTACCATTTGGGGCCCGGCGACACCCTCGATATCAAGGTGCTCGGCGCCACAGAACTGAACGGTCGATACATTGTCCAGGACGACGGCACGATCCGCATGCTGATGATCGGCAAGCTGCCGGCGGCCGGCCTCACCTCCGAGGCGCTGGCGCAAAACATCGCCGAAATGCTGCGCGCCGGCCGCTATATCACGAAGCCCTTCGTCAGCGTCGAGGTCACCACCTATCGGCCGTTCTACATCCTCGGCGAGGTTGCCAGTCCCGGTGCCTACCCCTACGCGACCGGCATGCGGGTCCTCAGCGCGGTGGCTGACGCCCACGGTTTCACCTATCGGGCGAACCAGAACTTCGTGATCATCACGCGCGACGGCAAGGACGGCAAGGCCGGGGTAATGGCGTCGATCCAGCCGGACGACATCATCCGCGTCCCGGAACGTTATTTCTGATCGACACGGAATATTCTCTCTGCCGCGTTGCGCAGCGCTTGGCTGTGCGGTGTTCGGTCGTCGCGTTATCCCACAACCGTGGGCTACCCCGGCGACTCAAAACTGCGTGCTGAGCCGCGGCATCACGACGCTCTGCGAATATGCGCCACCGGCGACGATCGAACTGCGCTGCCGATACCTGTAAGCCGCGCCAAGATAGGAAATCCCGATTCGGCGTCGCGACTGCGAGCGGCAGCGAGCCGAGCACCCGGCCGAATGCCGCACCAAGCGCTCTTCGCACGCGGCTTCGGCCGCAGATACGTGCGAGGCTCCGTGCTCGATGCGGCGAGCAACCTGTGGTACTTTTGCGATCATCGAGATCGTCCGCTGTTCGCAGGGAGCAGGTCGGGCGGCAGGAGCACCCGAATCGCTTCTACCTGTTGTCGTCGCACAACGATTTCCGTCCCGAGCGCGCAGTACGTAGAAAATCCCGAGAAGACCCGCACGCCCCTCGATGCAACGGCTGGCGCTGTCCTTGCAGTCCTCCCCCTCAAGCTGATCATTGCCCACAAGTGCCTCTGGACACAGTCGTTCGCTCTGTACCCAGAACTCGTCAAAGTTCGTCGCGCTCTTTTTCTGCGTCATCCCGGCGGATGCCGGGATCCATTTCTGCCCTGGATACCGGCTTTCGCCGGTATGACAAAGGTTTTAGGGCCTCCGTAAGGGCGCAGGGCACTTCTGAAAGACCGGCCCGTGACTGTTCAAAGCAGACCTCTGGGAACCTCTGGGTAAAGATCAGCCCCTCAAAGGGGAGGACTGCCGTTTAGGGCCGTTTAGGGCGAGATAACCCGGGGCGGCGGTTGTGGTTATTGCTTCCGCGCCGCGGCGTGCTCGGCCTTCGATAAGGTCAGTTTTTCAGGGTGCACGATCGTCTTGTTCGCGGCGGCGCGGGCGGCGCCGAGGTTGGGGTATTCGGTATCGACGCCATCGCGTTGCAGGACATAGGTTGCCGACATCGCCTTGCCGCTCTTCTGATCGGCGACCGAGCGCTTGACGATAGTCCAGTGGACGCGCCGGCCGGCATCCGCATCGCCCTCGGCGGCGAGATCTTCGAAGCCGCGATCGACGACAAATTCGAGCACATAGAGCTTCGGTTCGGGCCTAGGCGGCAGCCCGTCTCGGCCGCGCCCGCGCCGTCCGTCCACAGATCCCGCGGAACGCGCGCGGTTGCTGCGCATGGCACGAGGATCCGATTCCCTGCGATCGCGATCCCGCGGTCGCGCGCCGGGCGTCTCGTACGACCCGCCGGGCGCTGTCCGGCCGCCGCCGTGCTGGCGTGCGGGGGCTTCAAAGGAAGGTAAAGTCTGCGACGGCCCCGCTTTGCCCGCGCGGGGGGCCTCCCGGCGGCGTCGCCGCCAAGGGTTCGGCCGTGCTCCGGGAACACCCGGTGTCGCACCTTCGCCGGTCGCGATCGAGCGGCGCCGGTCAGTCGTTCCGGCTGCCCCGGGTCGCGACATCCCGCTGGGCGGGCGCCGGCGCCGCAAGTAACCGCGGGGCGGCGACGTTGGTTCGGCTTGGTCCGGTCGAGCCGCCGGAATCTGCCCCGCGGCGGCCGGTTCGAGGGCCGGCGGGCGCGGCGACCGCGGGCGCCGGCGGTGCGCCGACAGGTGCAAAATGTCGCGGCGAACGGCGGCATTCGGCTCGCTATCGGCGGCCCCCGCCGACGGCGCGCCGGCATCGTCGGGCGGCGCGGCATCGCCGATCGCCGCGGTCCCTTCGCCGGCGGCTTGTCCGGGCGCTGGAGCGGGTCGGCCGCTTGGAACACGCGGCCGACGCCGACGGCGGGGTCGGCGGTCGGCTCCGCCGGACGGCGCGTTTCCGGCCGGTGCATTCGCCGCGGCCGGATCGGTCGCGGCTGCCGAGCCGTCGCCGGCCACCGAATTGTCCGCGACCGGGCGCGGCGCTCGCCGTCGCCGGCGTCGGCGCCTGCTCGGCGTCGGCGTCTCCGGCAGCGGTCTCGTCAGCGCGCCCTCGGCCGGTTCCACAGGTGGCGAGGCCGACGGATCGAGACCGATCCCCTCGCTTGGCGGATCTTCGGAAGAATGCGGCACCGGGCGTTTCCTCGGACGGCACGATGGAGCCTGGCGAGCCTAGCACAACCCGCAAAGCGAGCGAGCTATGATCGTCGGAGCGGCCGATAGTCCCCAGTGGCGGGCGACGCGGTCGGTTCAGCACTCAGTATTACCGGCGAGCGGAGACTCCTCGCCTGCGTTATTGATAACGAAAGGCTCATGCCGGGTGGCGCGGCCGATCAAAAAGATCGCCGTGCTGCGCAAGGAGCCGCGCGCGCTTCCGCCAACGCCGCAGAAGCCGCCCGCTCGCGAGACGCAGACAAGAGCGAAAATTCGCCGCGTAATCCTGCGAGCCGAAGGAACTTATGCCAAGCCCACACGCCGAGACCGAGCGGCCGCGGCAAATCCGTAGCAGGGTCGAAACCGGGTATTCGCAAACCCGCTTTTTTCCCGTCGGCAGCCGCGTTTTTTCCCCCCGTCGCACGCGCCCGGATCCGCTGCCGCTGTGGCGCCTAATTGCGGGCATCGGGCATGCATGATGCGGCGTTGACACCCGACAAATCGCGTAGGACGATTTTGCCGGACGCTGTGAATTGCCCGGTCCGGAGGAGCGGCGCGCTACCGCGCAGCGCCGACCGTCCGGTGCCGCTGAGATGAGAGGCACAAGAACGAGCCCAGCACAACAGACACGGTCGTAAACCATCGAAGGAGAAACGTGATGCCGACGCCCAGACGTATCCAGTACTCGGACGCTATCGAACCGCTGGTCCAGTTCATCGAGGACACGCCCCCCGCCGAGATCGTGGATCGCACGTTGGAGAAGCTGCGCGCCGGAACACCGACGCAGACGGTGCTGACGGCCTCGGCCCTCGCGGTGACGCGCTCGACCGAAATGCCGCCGGGGCATCACGGCGGCCCGCTGCACCCCCTGGCGGGCCTCTACGCGATCTCGAAGACGGTCGAGCGCCTCGATGGTGAGCAGCGTTTTCTGCCGGTGCTCCAGCACGTGGCGCTGACCAACAAGCACATCAACCACCCGGCGATGGGGCCGTACAGCCTCTTCGAGTTCGAGCCCGAGGATGCCGGCGGGGTCGAAGCGACCAAGGCCGCGTTCCTGACCGCGGTCGGTCGCGGCGAGTGGAACAAGGCGGACCACCTTTACGTGTGGTTGTGGGAACATGCACCGCAGATCGAGGCCTTCGATCTGTTGCTGAGCGTGGCCATTCCGAAGAATTTCCACGACGACCACTATTTCATGTTCCCCGGCACCGTATGGCGCGCCCTGCACGAAGGCGTTCTCGACCCGGCATATCTGCCGGTGTTCATGCGGCCGGTCGTGCGCTTTGTGACCCGCTCCCCAGTCGCTCCTAACAACCCGATGCCGTCGCCGCTGCCGCAGATCGAGGCGTTGATCGAGGAGCATCAGCTGTTGAAGCGCATCCTGCGTCAGCGCAGCGGCGAGGATGAGACGGCGGCGATCGGCGAACTCGGCGAGGCGATCGCGGCAGTCGATGTCTTTGTCGATATTCCGGTGCTGATGGCCAAGGCCTTAGCCGGCGGACTTTCGCTCGAGGGTGCCGGCGAAGCCCTGTCGATCGGGGCTGCCGGTCTCTTCCTGCGCTCGCTCGGCGGGAATCCGATGGATGTCCACCTGCATACGAGCATCAATCTGCGGCGCTACCTGCTGCGGCTCGACGGGATCAGCATCCGAAACAAGCTGCTGCTGTTGTTGACTTGGCAGTCGGGGCCGGAGATCCGCTCGACTGCGAACCGCATGGAACCGTATCCGCAGCCCGATATGGCCGCGGTCGCCGCCCTGCCGCCGCGGACCCAGGACGAGCTGCTCGATGCCATCACCAAGAGCATCTACAACCAGCCGCCGACCGACTGGTCCAAAGTCACCAATCTTGGGATGATGCGGGCGGTGCCGGAGGTCAAGGAGACGGTGAACCTAGCCACGCAATATGTGAAGCTCGGCTACGATCCGGAAGCTTTCATCACCCGGCTTGCCGAGATCGTGTGCCACGACAATTTCACCGAGATGCACGCCTTCAAGCACCATCAGTCGGTCGTCGAAGAATACCGCGCGACGCGCGAGCCCTGGCGCTGGATGCACCTGGTTTGCGGCGCCCAGGCTGCGGCGATCTCCTTCGGCAAGAACATGACGATCTACGAGGAGTATCTCGAACTCTTGCACGCCGCGTAGCGCCCGAGCGCGGCGGCGCGAAGGTCCGCCCTCCGATCGCTTCACGATCGGTCGCCCTCTTCCCCCAGACAATCGGAGGAAGGGGGCGATTTTTTTGTCGGCCGAAGAGATTGTCCCGGTCTATGCCTCGATGCGCGAGAACAGGAAGCTGGCGATCGTGACCAGGACGAGCGCCCCTGCGCCGAGCACCAAGAGGTCAGCCAGCATGTCCGGGGAAACCGGGCCGTCGAGGGCGGCTCGCATGCCGGCGACACCATAACTCAACGGGTTGAGCCGCGTCGCGAGTGCAAGCGGCGCCGGCAGGCCGCCGACCGGGAACAGCGCGTTCGAGAAGAAGAAAAGCGGCATCACCAGGAAATTCATGATCAGCGGAAAGCCCTGCATGTCGCGCAACAGCGAGCCGATCACGGTGCCGATCGCGGCGAACAGGAGGGCAATCAGGAACATGAATAGGAGGACGATCGGCAGCAACAGCGGCTGCCGGATCGGCAGACCGGCGAGGAGGCAGATCGCAAGGACGATGACGCCTTGCAGAAACGCCGTCGTGGCCCCGCCGAGCGTGCGACCCAGGACGATCAGCAGCCGTGGCACCGGTGCGACCAGCGTCTCTTTGAGAAAGCCGAATTGCCGGTCCCAGATAATTTCGATGCCGCCGAACACGGCATTGAAGATGATCCCCATCGCGATGATGCCGGGGGCCACGAAAGCCAGGTAATCGCCGTGGCCGGCGCGGGCGAAGATCGGGCCAAAGCCGAAACCGAGCGCGAACAGGAAGAGGAGCGGCTGGCCGAGCGAACCGACGACGCGCGCCGGCGAGCGGGCATAGCGCCTGAGCTGGCGCAGCCATAGGATCCACACCGCTCGCATCAGCGGCCTCGCCAGGCGCGGCGCAACAGCCGCATCCGGTCGGCTGGATTCGCCTCCTCCTCACGGATGTCCCTGCCAGTGAGCGCGATGAACGCCTCTTCGAGCGTCCCGCTCCCCGTCTGTGCCTTGAGCTCGGCCGCGGCGCCTTCGGCAACGATCCGGCCGTGATCGATCACCGTGATCTTATCGGCGACGCGCTCGGCCTCCTCCATCGCGTGGGTCGTGAAGAACACGGTGACGTTGCGCTCGGCCGACAGGCCGCGCACGAATTCCCAGACGAGACCTCGCGTCTGTGGGTCGAGCCCCTGCGTCGGCTCGTCGAGAAAGAGGAGGCGCGGCTGATGCAGGAGGGCGCGCGCGATCTTCGAGCCGGCGCTTCATCCCGCCCGAGAATGTCTTGACGTAGTCGTCGCGCCTCGGCCACAGACCGACCAGGCCGAGCAGGCTCGCCACTCCTTCCCGTAGCGCCTTCTTCGGCAGGCCATAGAGCACGCCGTGCAGCTGCATGTTCTCAAAGGCGGTGAGCTCGTCGTCGAGGCTCGGGTCCTGGAAAACGATGCCAAAGGCGCGACGGACGAGCGTCCGGTCGTGCGCCGGGTTGTGACCGGCGATCCAGATCCGGCCCGAAGTCGGGGCCAGCACGGTGGTCAGGATCTTGATCGTCGTGGTCTTGCCGGCGCCGTTCGGGCCCAGAAAGGCGCGGATCTCTCCTTCGGGGACACTGAACGAGACATGGTCGACGGCCGTAAAGGCGCCGAATTCTTTCACCAGGTCACAAACTTCGATCATAGCCGGCATGCGATCATACTGGCAGGCATCGCCGCGGATTGGACGCGCCGACCCGGGTCGCGGTCGGATGATCGATCCAGAAAATGACCGGGGGTCCGGCGGTGGACGCGGCAGGCGCTGCCACGTCAATCTGCAGGCTTGCCCGACGAGAGCCGATAGGAAACGGCACCGCAGGTCGCAACGCAGTATGGCAGGAGATAGGTCAACGGAAGTTTGCCCGGGCTCAAGGGGCGTCCGGCGAGCAGCGCATCTCCCTGGTTGATCAAATTGAGGATCGTTCCGACCACCAAGGATAAGGCCGATCGCCTCGATACGCCGTCGCGAAAGCAGTAGCGGCAGATCGTCGAGAATCGAACCATCGCCGCTCCCCGCCTCGATCGCCGTGCGCCTCGGATCAGGCTCAGCATACCCCGTTACGCGTCCGGCCTGCACTGTGCGATAGCGGTGCAGCGACGAACGAAGGGGCGAGTTGAGGGTAGGCTCGGTCTTGCGCGTCGGGACGTTCTGCCGCATCGTCGGCTGGCGGCGGGGGCATTGCGTACTTGCCGCGCCGGGCGGCTCGCGGCCGGCATCATCCGATGGAGCCCGATTCGTGACAACAACGCCCGGCGCCGATCCGCAGCCGGTGGCCGAACCGTTGACGCGTGCCGCGATCTTTCTGGTGGTGACCGTGAACGAGGGCGCCGAGCACCTTGCAGCGGTGCGCGCGCTCTGTCCCGAACTCGCCAATCTTGTCCGGGCCGTCGGGTTTCGCGATCTCGAAGGCCGCCTCGCGTGCACGCTGGGCATCGGCTCCGACCTCTGGGATCGGCTGTTCGACGCACCAAAGCCGGCCGAGCTGCACCCGTTTCACGAGATCCGCGCCGGTGCCCGCCATGCGGTCGCGACTCCGGGCGATCTCCTGTTCCACATCCGCGCCCAGCGCATCGACCTTTGCTTCGAGCTGGCGGGGCAGATCATGGCGCGTTTCGGCTCTGCGGTGTCGCCGGCCGATGAGGTGCAGGGCTTCGGCTATTTCGACCAGCGCGATCTGTTGGGCTTTGTCGACGGTACCGAGAACCCGGCCGGCCAGGAGGCGCTCGACGCGACTTTGATCGGCCGTGAGGACAAGGCTTTTGCCGGCGGCAGCTATGTCGTCGTGCAGAAGTATCTGCACGATCTTGCCGGCTGGAATGCGCTGCCGACCGAGACCCAGGAGCGCATCATCGGCCGCCGCAAGCTTTCCGACATCGAGCTCGACGCCGCGGTCAAGCCGAGCTGGGCACATAACGAACTGAATAAGATCGTCGAGGACGGAGAGGAGATCAAGATACTGCGCGCCAATATGGCGTTCGGCCGCGCCGGCGATGGAGAATACGGCACCTATTACATCGCCTACAGCCGGTCACCGCGCACGATCGAGCGGATGCTGGAAAACATGTTCATCGGCCGCCCGCCCGGCAATTACGATCGGATCCTCGATTTCAGCCGCGCCGTCACCGGGACCTTGTTTTTTGTGCCGTCGGCGACGTTTCTCGACAATGTGGCGCCCGGCGACGCGCCTGCGGCGCAGGCCGAAATTGCCTCCGACCCGGCGCGACCCATGACGTCGGCGGGCGACGGCTCGCTCGGCATCGGTTCCCTCAAAGGAGACCCCCGGCATGAATAATCTGCACCGCGAGCTTGCCCCGATCTCCGATATGGCCTGGGCGCAGATCGAGGAAGAGGCGTCGCGCACCCTGAAGCGATATCTCGCCGGGCGCCGCGTCGTCGACGTGCAGGGTCCGGCGGGCACCGCCCTGTCGGCCGTCGGCACCGGCCATCTGCGCCAAATCGCAGCGCCGAGCGACGGCATCCTCGCCCGCCGGCGCCAGGTCAAGGCGCTGGTAGAACTGCGCGTGCCGTTCGAACTCGATCGCCAGATGATCGACGATGTCGAGCGCGGCGCCGACGATTCCGACTGGCAGCCGGCAAAGGATGCGGCAAAGACCATCGCCTTTGCCGAGGACGGCGCGATTTTCGAAGGCTATGCCGCGGGGGCCATCGAAGGCATCCACCAGGGAACCAGCAACCCGGTCATGACTCTGCCGGCCGATGTCCGCAACTACCCCGACGCGATCTCCCAGGCGTTGAGCCAGCTGCGTCTCGTCGGCGTCAACGGCCCCTATTCGGTGTTGCTCGGCGCCGATGCGTACACCGCGGTCAGTGAGGCGCGAGATTACGGCTATCCGGTGCTGCAGCACATCCATCGGCTTGTCGAGACCGACATCATCTGGGCCCCGGCGATCCCCGGCGCCTTCGTGCTGACCACGCGCGGCGGCGATTTCGCGCTGCATCTCGGACAGGATTTCTCGATCGGCTATCTGAGCCACAGCGACAGCGTCGTGCGCCTCTACCTGCAGGAAAGCTTCACATTCCTGCTGCTGACAGCCGAGGCCGCCGTCGCACTGACCCCTGCCTTGGTGACATAATCGCACCGGATGGATCGCGGGTGGACGGGAGGATTAAAATTGTCATCCTTGACTGAAGACAGACCAATCGACCGGCATGATTGGCATTCGCAATCCTATGTCGACGAATGGATTGCGCGCGACATCACGCGGGACGCCGAGCGCCGGCCAAGGCTGCGCGAGATGCTCGGCGCCGCACCCATTGCCCGCGACGCCGCGATTGCCGTGCTCGACGTTGGCGGCGGCTATGGCGTCGTCACCGAGGAGGTGCTGGAGTTCTTTCCGCAAGCCCGGGTGACATTGCAGGATTATTCGCAGCCGATGCTCGACGCGGCTCGTCGGCGGCTCGCGCGACATGGCGACCGGGTCTTCTATGCAGTCGGCGATTTGCGCGATCCCGGCTGGACCGGTGCCGTCGGCGGACCATTCGATCTCGCCGTCTCGGCGATCGCGATCCACAATCTGCGCGATCTCGATTTGATCGCCCAATGCTATTCCGGCATCACGCGGGTGCTGAAGCCCGGCGCTCTTTTTCTCGACTATGACTTGTTCGACCTGATCGGCGGCGTCGCGGCGCAGGGCGAGGCCTTGCGCGCGGCCGGCTTCGCGCGTGTCGACTGCCTCTGGCAGGATAGCCCGCGTGCAATCCTTGCGGCCGCCGCCGCAGCAGGATAGTCAACCGAGAACGCGGTTCAGGAAGGCGTCCATCCGGGCCGTCGCTTGTTTCGACAGGTCGTTCGGGAACAGCGTAAAGCCGTGCGCGCCGCCGGGATAGACGGCGAGCTCAGCCGCATTGCCGGCCGCGACCCAGCGCGCATGCATGAACAAGTTATCGTCCAAGAGCGCGTCCCGGGTGCCAACGCTGAACAATGCCGGGCACAAATTCTTCAGATCGGCGTAGAGCGGCGAGATGTCCGGGGCGCGCCGTTCCGTGATCGTCGGCAGAAACGCATTGTAGAACTGCTGCATGTCGATGGTGCGCAGCACGAGCCGGGTATTGCCGAATTGACGCTGGCTCGGCGTCATCGCGAGATCGAACGCCCCGTAGACGATGTTGGCGCCGCGAAACCCGCTATATCCGTGGCGGTCGCGCATGCGCAGAACGGTGACCGCGGTCAGATGGCCGCCGGCCGACTCGCCGCCGACCGTCAGAACCTCGGTGGCGAATTCTTTCCTGCCGTTTTGCACGAGCCACAGGGCGGCCGTCTCGCAATCGTCCGGGCCGGCAGGATAGGGATGTTCCGGCGCCAGGCGGTATTCGGGCGCGACGACGGCCTGACCGGTCTTTTCGGCGATCTGCTCGAGCATCGGGTCCTGCATGTCGGCGCCGCCCAGCACCCAGCCGCCGCCGTGCAGATGCAGATAGATGCCGCGCGGCTGCGCCGGTGCGATGACGCGAAGCGGGATTTCGTTGCCGTCCTTGCCGATGATCGTCAGCCACCGCGCACGGCTCGACATGACCGGCGCCGGGAACGGTCCCTCGCCGCGCCGCCGTGCGGCCCGCATCGCCGCAGCGCCGACAACCCACCAATCGGGCTGGCCGGCCAAGAACTCGATCAGCTGCGCGTTCAACGTTCTCGTCTCGGGGTCGATCGCCGCATCCTGGAAAAGTGCGGGATCGAACAGGCGGGTGTCGGCCATGCCGTTCCTCCTCTCTGACGGCTGTCGTCAACTACCGGGTGCGCGGGCCGGCCCGACAAGGCTCGCACCGCCGTCGACGACCAGCGTTTGCCCTGTGATGTAGCGGGCCTGCGCCGACAGCAAGAAACGCACGGCGTGGCCGATATCCCAGCCGAGCCCTTCCAGGCCCAGCACCGAGGCCTTGCGGCGCGCCTCACGGCCGGCCGGGGTCATCTGTCCAACATACATGCGCGGCGTGTAGATCGGTCCGGGCGCGACGCAATTCACCCGAATATTCTGCGGCCCGTGATCGACTGCCATCGCCCGGGTCAGCGCGATGACGGCACCCTTCGAGGTCGAATACGCGGTCAGGCCGCGCGGCCGCAATGCCGAGATCGACGATACGTTGACGATCGCCCCGCCGCCCGCCGTTTCGATCATCGCAGGGATCGCGTGGCGCGAGACAAAGAACATGCTGTCGACATTGACCTGCATGATCCGGCGCCACAGCTCGACCGGCGTGTCGACGACGCTGCCGCGCCCGCCGATGCCGACATTGTTGTCGAGCAGGTCGAGCCGCCCGAACTCCCTGACGGCCGCCTCGACCAATGCCTTGCACCGGGGTTCGTCAGCGACATCGGCGATGAAGGGTAGCGCAGTGCCCCCTTCGGCCTCGATCATCGCCACGGTCTCTTCGGCCGCCCTACGCTCGATGTCGACGACCAGCACCTTGGCGCCCGAGCGGGCCAACAGCAAGGCCGCCGCCCGACCGTTGCCGATGCCGGAATCTGGGGCGCCGCCGCCGGTGACGATCGCCACCTTGCCGTCGAAGTCGGGATCGTCTTCGGGTCGTCGATTCTCGCTCATCCTGTTCGTCCTGCAGAGCGGCACCGACGACGGCGAAACGTAACCGAAGCCGGGTGCCGCCTCGCGATGGCTCGGCTCGGGAAGCGCCTCATCGGAGCGGCAATGTTACCGTCGGCGACGGCAGAAGATAGGAGAAAAGCGGCTGCGCGCGCGGCTCTTGCCGGAGCGCTCTATACGACTATAAATAGAACTGTCGCTGCAAGATAGAAATGTCACCGGGCGCGCAAAGTAGAAATGACACCCTGCTGTCGTCGGGTTCGGGCGGCGGGCGGGTGCGGAGCCCCCGGCGTAGCGCAGCGCCCGACCGACGTCCGATGCACCGAGCTCGCAGCCGCACCCGCTGTCTACCGAGCGGGCGTCAGCGCGCTCGGCTCGTAGAAAGATCCAGCAGGCGACCTCGACAGCGTCGGCATCGCCGCCGGCTGTCGGCTGGATAACATTGACAGCGGTGGACCGCTTGCGCGTCGCCGCCTTGGTGTTTTTGGCGTCACGGTTTTCCGTTACGTAACGAATTTCATGGGGACGGCTGCGGCAGTCAACCCTTCACCCCGGTCCGCCGCCTCAGACCGGAGCCGCGACAGCGGCGTGGCGCGATGCCCGCCCCTTCGACGGCAGACCCGGCGCCTCGAGGTTGTTCGGCGGCCGCTGCCGTGCAACATGCCCGCGCTGCCGATGCGCCGGATAGGCGGCCTGCTGCGCCTTCACCTGCTCGAGCACGGCCGACAGCCGCTTGTTGTCGACGATCGCGCCGGGCTGCACTGTCTGGATCTTGTCGAACACCTTGAAACCGAGCGCCGTCCCGTTGAACTGAACTGCGAACCGCCGGTCCGGATAGTTCACCACCTCCACCTTCTTGCGCACCAACCCGCGGGCCAGTGGCGTCGGGTCGAGGAGCAGCATCATCCGGTCGTAGTGCAGGGTCAGGTTGCGCGTCACCGTGCGTTCCTCTCGCCAGGCCAGGATCTCGTCCAGATCATCCGATTGTGTCAGCGGCCGATGCAGGTCCTTCTCGTTCGCCGGGTCGCGGCCAAAGCGCGCGTTGTGGGCGGTGATGAACCCCGGCAGCCAGGCGTTCGCCGCCGCCATCGACGACACCCCCGCCAGCCGCAATTCCTTGACCATACGGTCCTGCAATGTGCCGAACGCACGTTCGACGCGTCCCTTCGCCTGCGGGCTGTTGGCGCAGATCATGTCGATGTTCAGCGCCAACAGCGCGCGGCCGAACTGGGTCACACCCTCGCCGCCGACGGCGTCCTTGCTGTTCACCCGAAAGATCCCGTGCTTGTCGCTGTAGAAAGCAACCGGTTTGCCGTGCTCCTCCAGATAGGCGCGTGTCGTGCGGAAGTAATCGAACGCCGATTCCGAGGCGACGAACCGCAGTTGCTGCAGCCGGCTCGTCGCATCATCGATGAAACCAAGCAGCGTGCACGGCGGAGCGCGGTCCTCGAACCAGGCGTGCTCCGAGCCGTCGATCTGCACCAGTTCGCCCAGGCAATCGCGCCGCCGGCGCGGCTGATGCGGCGAGGGAAGGCGATGCCGACGGTCCTGCCACAGCCCAGCCGCGATCATCCAACCGCGCAACGTCTCATGCGACACCGTACAACCGTGATGCTCGGCCAGCTTCTCCGCCGCCAGGGTCGGACCGAAGTCCGCGTATCGCTCGCGCACGATCGACAGTGCCAGGGTGCGAACCGCGGCAGGTAGCCGATGATTGCTCGGTTTGCCGCGGTGCTTGGAAAGCAGGCTCGCGGCGCCATCCTGCTTGAGGCCATGCAGCAGACGAAACACCTGACGCCGCTGCAAGCCGATCAGTTCGCACGCGTCTGCGACACGCAGTCCACCGGACTGAACCCGCAACAGAACCTCAAGCCGGCTGAACTCCTGCTTGCTCATCGACACCACCGCCACGGCGCACCCTCCGGGACCCCAGAACCCGGCGGAGTGTCACCTCTACTTTGCACAGGGGTGTCATCTCTATATTGCGCTTACAAGAACTTGGCGTATAACGCGTCATCTGGAAAATCAGTGGGGCGGCGCGTGCAGTATGGGTGGCGCGTGTAGTATTGTTAATCCGCCCAACGCGGTTCCGGCAACAAACCGCCAGTGACAAGAACGACAACAGTACGGCAAGCGTGCGATAAAAAACAAAAGCGCGATGGCGACGGTTTGCGCGTCTTGACACCTGATCAATTCGCAGAGTTTGTGGTTCATCAGGATAATACATTTTGTATATAGTAGCTTTCGTGACTTCAGCCATATCAAAGTCTCGATCTGCTCTACGGGACAGTGTGAAAAATCCGAAAATGCCCGATAACCACGAAAATAGTAGCCCGAGAACAAATACACCGGCTGCGACCAATAAATTACGCATGACTGCTTTTGCATCGATCCCAAATAATGTAACAACCGCTGGAATGGCAACGAGTGCGCCACCATTTAAGAACGTTCTTGTTTTTAGAATAGATTGCCCTAGCTCTATGGCTGCTTTGTCGGCGTCGAGGGCTTGGTGAGCTAACGGCTTTACATGAAGTTCGAGATCGCGGCGGAGTCCTTCCCGATGGTCGAGTTGCTGGTGATAGAGGTCGAAGTGCGGCGGCTCGGACGTACCGGTGATCTCGGCGTTCACGCCGCCGGAGATTGTGATCGTGGCGGTCGCTCTGGGCCTCGGGGGATAAGGGAACTGATCCACCAGCGGGTTTCTGGCCTGCACGGTGAACACGTAGCTTCCGGCCTTGGTGGGGGTGCCGGTCAGGTTCCCACCGCTCTGCGGGGCTAGGACGGCGGGACGTCGCGGAGACCAGCGTGACGATCGGAGGCGGCGCTTCGGTGGAAGGCAAACCCCGAGGAGTGGGGGCTGCCAACCATCCCGTCCGCCGCCGGCCCGCTGAACTTCGGTGTCGCCTCCGACTACGGCAGCACGAAGCTGGCCGTGCTCTTGGGGAGCCCGGGCACCGCTTGATCGTCGCCCCGTCTGCGGCCGTGACCGCCTCCTCGAGGAACACCACCGCCCCGGCCGTGGAGACCCGGCTGAGCTGATGTTGACGTCGTAGCGATCGCAGCCCCCGCTTCCAGGGCATTACGGCGAGGGGAGCGATCCGCTCGGATCGGCGAATCCGCCGCCGGTACCGACCGAAAACAGCGTGTTGAACGCGAGCCGCGCGCCGGCGTCACCCGGCGCGCGGCGCAAGCGTCGCCGCTCTTTGCCGATCAGTTGGTGATCTTGGCGTTCATGCCGCCGGAGATGGTGATCGTGGCGGTCGCTCTGGGGTATTGATTCACCAGGGGGCTCCAGGCTTTCACGGTGAAAGTGTAGCTTCCGGCCGTCTTGGGGGTGCCGGTCAGGTTCCCACTCCCATTGGAGTCCAGGGTCAGGCCGGGCGGGGGCGCGCTGCCGTAGACTAGCCTGACGATCGGCGATGGCGCCCCGGTGAAGGCAAATCCTGAACTGTAGGGCTTGCCGACGACCCCGTTTGCCGCCGGCCCGCTGACAAACTTTGGCGGCTCCCCCACAGTGACCGCTCCAAAGGCGGACGGCGCACTGGTTCCGTTGCGATTGGTCGCGGTTACCGCGACATAGTACGTGTCGCCGTTGATCAGCCCCCTCATCGTGATCGGGGAGCCGAAACCCGACACGGTCCGGCTGCTCGCGGGGTTGTTATAGTCGGTTGCGGTCACCGTGTAATAGGCGATCGGGTCGGTCCCGTAGCTCTTGTCGAAGAATTCCACGGTGAAGTAACCGGCGCCCCCGCCAAGATAAGTGATCGCTGGGGAGGCCGGCACGAGCGGTTCCTCGTTCCAGGCCATGGCATCCTTGAAAAGGTCGGTTTGCTCGACGAAGTCTGCGTGGACGACGTTCAGGTAGTGTCCAGCCGCAACCCCCGGGTCAGCGAAGAGCGCGGAAAGGACCGCCCTCTCGTCGGGCAGCATGGATAGGGGGGTTACCAGGCAAGACGGCACCGAGGGCCCGATGGGCAACCCGGCCTCGGGGGTCCCTTGAATGTCGAGCTCGTACAGACCACCAACGTTGGGCGGACCAAACGGGGTGGGGAGAGAATTGGGGGGGCCGCTTCCGATGGTGAACCGGTGTTCCGCTGCCGCCAAGACCGGTTTGACGATGCCGACGACCTGATTACCCGGTGGGTTTTGAATCCCGAACGCGGTGCACTGGTCGGCGTAGTAGCCCCCCCCATCGGCACCCCATTGGGAGAGGTTTGTCCCATAAGCTGCCTCCAGGCACGGGATATTGTTGATGATCACGCGCGCCGCACCGGTGTTGGGCAGTGACCACAGCTGCCCAAGGGTCACCTGGCCGAGATCGGTGGTGCCGAACGCATGGTTGATTTGGTCGGGGGTCAGCAGGGCCTGTCCCATCTGCTGCCCGAACAAATGGCAGTCGGCGCCATCGGGATGGGGGTCCATGGAGAGGTTCAGCTGGATGATCTCTTGCTCGTGGCCGGGCGTGTGCGCCCACTGCGATATGCTATTGAACATGATCTGCAAAGTCAGCCAGGGGGAGATTTGATCGGTAAACCCTGAACCGTGGTGCGCGTAAAAGCCGACGCCGTTGTCTCCGTTGTGGAACTCCACCCGGACGTCGAAACTCCGCATGCCGTCGTTCAGCTGTTGGGGGAGATCCTCGTCCTGGGTGGTTGCTATATCTAAGCCCTGCCCTGGGCGGAAGCCGAAGGTGGCGCTGTCGTGCGACCCGGGGATCACGATCTCGCTCAGCTTGCGGGACGCCAGGCAGAGGGCGATGTCGTGCATCCAGGTCGGGCCCGAGGCCGGAAGAGTGTTGCAGGGGGCCTGCGCTCCTTTCGCCATGTTCTCGGCCGCGGGCAGCGTGGCGCTGCGTGACGACGGGGCGGCGGGTGCGGACCCGCCGGCGGCGTAAGCCGCGGGAGCGCTGGCCGCCATCAGGGCCAGCATGGTCCCGGCAGCGGCCGCTGCCGCCCAGGCGGCAGCGCGCAGCCTGCCGCCCAGACCGGCAGCGCTCGCACCGACCGCCTGAATTGCAGCGTTGCGTTGGGTCTCGTTCGCAACCCTTAAGGTCGTTGGGCTTGGCATCGACATTTCCTCCTTCCTCGCCGCCGCGGGGGGATCACCCTTGCGCGGCCTCGCCCGGCAGGCGCCGGCGACAAGCCAGAGCCCTGCCGATACGGCATGGACGGTAGGCGACGGCTCGGTCTAAGGTCTTCGGCTCAGAAATCTTAGTTGTTCTGAGATCGTTCTGAGTGACACCTAGCGATGGTCGACGGAGAGATCAGCTTCGGCCCATTCCGGCTCGATCTCGCTCGGCGCGAGCTGCGCCGCGACAACAGCCCGATACGGCTCGGCCGGCGGGCGCTCGACATCCTCTGCGTATTGGCGTCGGCCAGGGGCGGGCTCGTCACCAAGGACGAGCTGATGGCGCAGGTTTGGCCGCGGGCGATTGTCGAGGAGAACAACCTCCACTTCCAAATCTCATCCTTGCGCAAGGTGCTTGATGCAGACGGCAAAGGCGAAACCTGGATCGTAACCATCCCGAGGCGGGGCTATCGGCTACTCCGTCCGCCGGAACCGTCGGTCGCCGACAAATCTGCTCCCGCACGAACCATGCCGGTTGCGGACGAGCCGTCGCTGGCGGTGCTGCCGTTTCTCAATCTCAGCGGCGATTCCGAGCAGGAATATTTCGCCGACGGCATGGTCGAGGAGATCACCACCGCCCTCGCCCGCATCCGCTGGCTGTCGGTCACCGCCCGCAATTCGAGCTTTACCTACAAGGGCCAGAACGTTGATGTGAAGCGCGTCGGTCGCGAGCTCGGTGTGCGCTATCTGCTCGAAGGCTCGGTGCGCAAAAGCGGCAATCGGGTCCGCATCACCTGTCAGCTGATTGACGCGGGCACCGGGGCGCATCTGTGGGCCGATCGTTTCGACGGGTCGCTCGAAGATGTCTTCGACCTTCAGGACAAGGTCGCTTCGAGCGTCGCCGGCGTCATCGGGCCCGCCTTGCAGGAGGTGGAAACTGCACGGTCGACCGGTCGCCCGACAACCGACGTTGCCGCTTACGATCTCTATTTACGCGCTCATGCGCTGGTCTGGTCGTCGGCACGGCAAATCCCGGAAGCGCTGGGTCTACTGGAGCAGGCGATCGCGTGCGATCCACACTATGGGCCGGCGCTCGCCTGGGCCGCGATGTGCTGTTATCGGCTCTGCGTCGACGGGTCTGACGTCGACCCCGAGGGGGACAGCCGAAAGGGCTTCGATTTCGCGCAGCGAGCCTTGAAGGTCGCCGGCGACGATCCGGAGGTCATTGTCAATGCCGCCCTCGCCCTCTCCTATTTCGGCGAGGACATCGACGCAATGATAGGGTTGGTCGACCGCGCCCTCGCCCTGAACCCGAATTTCGCGCGCGGTTGGCACGTCGGCGGCATTCTCCGGCTTTTTGCGGGCCATCCCGACCCTGCGATCGAGCATGCCGAGACCGCATTGCGGCTCAGCCCTCGCGCCCGCGTCGGCACGTCGCTTTCCTTGATCGGCCAGGCGCATTTCCTGGCTCGGCGGTTTGATGAGGCCGTACCGAAACTGCTCCTGGCAATCCAGGAGGATCCGAGCTTCCCGGCCCCGTATCGGTATCTGGCCGCCTGCTATGCACATATGGCACGTCTCGGCGAGGCGCGCGCCATCGTCGCCCGGCTGCGGCGGATCAACGGCGAGGTATGGGGGGGTGCTGCCTGGTTCCGCAATGCCGAGCAGCGGGAGCTATACCTCTCGGGCTTGCGGCTGGCGGCCGGTGCAGACAATGACAGCGTAGCGGCGCCGCCGGTAGTCGACCTCCCGCGCGATCCCCGATCGATGCATCATCTGGAAGCCGAACGCCGCCAGATCACAGCGCTGTGCTGCGAACTGGTCGGCGCCGCACCGGGGGGCGATGGTGCGGATCTAGAAGAACTGCGCGAGGCAGTCGGCGGTTTTCAATGCTGCGTATCAGAGGCGGCCGAGCGCCACCAAGGGGTTGCGTACAGGGATCTCGGAAATAGCGCGCTCGTCCTATTCGGCTACCCCGAGGCGCACGAGCACGATGCCGAACAGGCGGTCCGCGCGGGCCTTGAATTGTGCGCGGCGGTCAGGGCCCTGCGACCCGATGCGGACGCACCGGTTCGCTGCCGGGTCGGCATCGCGACCGGCATGGTCATCGTCGGCGATCCGGTTGGGGTCGGAGCGGCTCGGGGCGAAAGCCTCGTCGGTGACGCGCCGAACCTCGCCGCCCGGCTATCGCTATCGGCCCAGGCCGACACGGTGGTGATCGAGCCGTCGACCCGGCGCCTGATCGGCAATCTATTCGATTACCGCGAACTTGCGGCGATCGAAACCGCCGGCGGCGCCGAGCCGATCCGCAACTGGCAGGTGCTGCGAGAGAGTGTCGTCGTAAGCCGGTTCGAGGCGTTACGCGGGCCGGCGCTGAGCCCCTTGGTCGGCCGCGACGAGGAGATCGACCTGATGTTCCGGCGCTGGGCGCGCGCCAGGGCGGGAGAAGGCCAGATCGTGTTGGTCTCCGGCGAACCGGGCATCGGCAAGTCGCGCCTCATCGCTGCATTGGAGGAGCAGCTCCAGGCCGAGCCGCATCGGCGCCTGCGCTATTTCTGCTCGCCCTATCATCAGGATAGCGCGCTGTTCCCTTTCATCGACCAGCTCGGCCATGCGGCGGGGTTCGCCCGCGACGACATGCCCGCGGCCAGGCTGGAGAAGCTCGAAGCCGTGCTCGCCCGCGCCGCACCGCCCGACGAAGATGTGGCGCTCCTTGCCGATCTGCTGTCGTTATCGGCGTCCGAGCGCCATCCGCTGCCGAACCTCAGCCCGCAACGCAAGAAGGAAAGGACGCTGGAGGCGCTGATCCGGCAGATCGAAGGCTTGGCGCTCCGCCAGCCGGTTGTTGTCGTCTTCGAGGACGCACATTGGATCGACCCGACCTCGCGCGAGCTGCTCGACATCATAGTCGACCGTGTCCCTAGCCTGCCGATGCTGTTGATCGTGACGCTCCGCCGGGAGTTCCAGCTACCCTGGATCGGCCAGCCTCGGGTGACAATGCTGGCGCTGAATCGCCTTGACCGGCGCGACAGGACGGCTTTGATCGCACATATCGCCGGCGGCAAAGCATTGCCCGACGACGTTGTCGCCCAGATCGCCGAGCGCACCGACGGCGTGCCGCTGTTCGTTGAGGAATTGACTAAGAGCGTTCTGGAAAGCGGCGTATTGCGCGAAGCAGCGGACCGCTATGTGCTCGACCACGCGCTACCGCCGTTCGCGATCCCAACGACACTGCACGACTCGCTGATGGAACGACTCGACCGCCTGGCGCCAGTGCGGCAGGTGGCGCAGATCGGCGCGGCGATCGGACGCCAGTTCTCGTACGCGCTTTTACGTGCTGTCGCAGGTCTGCCCGGTGACGAGCTGCAAGCCGCTCTCGCCCAGCTCGTCGGCTCCGAGCTGGTTTTCCAGCGCGGCGCGCCGCCGGACGCCGTCTACACCTTCAAGCACGCCCTGGTGCAGGACGCGGCGCACGGCAGCCTGCTGCGCAATACCCGACAGCAGTTGCACGCGCAGATCGCCGAAGCGCTCGAAACCCATTCGCCGGAGCTGATCGATAGCCAACCCGAGCTGTTCGCGCAGCATTACGCCGAGGCCGGGCTCGACGAGCCGGCAATCGAATGGTGGGGGAAGGCCGGCGACCAGGCGCTCTGCCGCTCGGCGTTCAAGGAGGCAGCCGCCCATCTCCGTAAGGCGATCGCATTGGCCGACAAACCCTCCGCGACGGCGCTAACCGCCGCGACGGGCATCGACCGGCTGCATTTACAGATCAGCCTCGGCAATGCGCTGATCTGGGCCAAGGGATATCATGCGCCGGAAACGACCGCCGCCTTTGCGCGCGCGCGCGAACTGGCGAGCCGGGTGGAAGACGCCTCGGAACGGTTCTCCGCCTACTACGGACTTTGGATCGGGCAACTTACGCGCTGCGAACCCACTCCGATGCGCGAAACGGCGGGGCTTTTCTTGCAGGAAGCCGCGGCCCGGCCGAACTGCCCCGAGGCTGTGATCGCCCACCGCATTTCCGGGACCACCTACTTTTATTTCGGCGACTTTGCCGACGCTCATGACCATTATCTGAATGCCCTCGAGCTCTACGACCAGGCGCGGCATAGCGATTTCGCCAACCGATTCGGCCCGGATCCCCGCGTCGCAGCGGAGATTTGGGACGCCATCACATTGTGGGTTCTCGGCCGAATCGGCGAGGCTTTGCGCCTTGCCGACGATGCTCTCACCGATGCCGAGTCGGCAGCGCATGCTCCGACGATGGCATATGCGCTCTTTCACGCAGCGTTGCTGGGGGTTTTTCGGTACAACCCCGAAGCAGTCGCGGCTTACAGCCAAGCGTTGGCCGATATCGTGTCTCGATACGATCTCTCAGCCCTCTGGGCCGGTACGGCGCTATTTTTTCAGGGTTGGGCAAAGCGGTCCGACGGTGCCGAAGTCTCAAGACTTGCCTGGATGCAGCGCGGCATCGCCATCAATCGGGAGCAAGGCGGGATTTGGCTCTTGCCCAGTTTCGAAGCGGCCCTGGCCGAAGCGGAAGCGGGCGCAGGAGAGGCTGATGCCGGGCTCGGGCGCCTGGACGATGCGCTCGCCGCGCTGCAGCGCACCGAGGGGCGCTGGTACGAAGTCGAAATGCACCGCATTCGCGCCGAGATCCTGCTGAAGCGCGACCCGACCAATACCGTAGCGGCCGAGCAGGCTTTGCAGACCGCGGTCAGGATCGCGCAGTCGCAAAAGGCCCGCAGCTTCGAACTGCGCGCCGCGCTGGCTCTTGCGAAGCTGTATCGCGCGGCCGGTCGCGACGTCGAGGCGCTCGCCGTCCTGGCGCCGGCGGCCGAAGGCTTCCCGCCCACCCAACAATTCCCCGAACTTGCTGAGGCGCAGGCCCTCTTTCCCCGCGCTAAGGTGAATTCTTCTTAAGATCGATTGCTTCCGACGAGTTAAGACGCGTTCGCCTGTCTGCCGGCGAGCGGATCTGCCTGAATGACCGGCCTCGCTATCTCCTCCGACGATCGTGCGGCCTTTCCCAGCTACCCAGGTCCGACCCACTCCGATTGATCTCGCTCAGGAGCGAAAGCGACGGCGAGCTTGCGCGTAGCAGACCCACCGCCCTAACGCCCATCCCTCACAAGGTCGCACCGATGCCGCTCGGACCCGGGGATTGGCTTGAAGGACGGCTTTCGGCGCCTAGGCGACGCCGCGATTCTCTCCAGCAGCTTGGGATGGTCCCTGCCCTCCCCTCTATTTTGGTAAAATCTGTTTTCAATAATAAAGCGCGACCGGGCAGAGGTCGTAACCCTTCGCGGAAGGCCGCCTTGCTGTCTCTCAGCTGATCGGGCTGGGTAGGCGCCAGTGCAAGCGGCGGTGCTTGCACTGGTGCAAGAGACGGTGCGATGGCGAGGTTCGAGTTATTCAACGCCCCGGAGCGGCGGCGACGCTGGAGCGAGGAACAGAAGCGGGCGGTGGTTGCGGCGGCGTTTGCGCCGGGCGCGATCGTTGCCGAGGTGGCACGCCGGGCGGATGTTCGTCCCGGTCAGATCTATCGCTGGCGCCAGGAACTGCGCAGCTGTAGTGCCGGTTTTGCTGCCGTGATGGTGACGGCGGATGCGGATTGCGGGCCAGGCATTGCGGTGCGCAGTGAGGCGATCGAGATCCAGTTCAGCGGGGTAGCTTGCTTGCGCATCCCGCCGTCGACGCCGCCCGGGCTGGCCGCGGCGGTGGTGCAGGCGCTGGTGCGGTGATGATCCCGGTTCCCTCGGGGGTGCGCGTGTGGCTCGCCACCGGCCACACCGACATGCGGCGCGGCATGAACAGCCTGGCGCTGCAGGTACAGGAGCGGCTGAAGCGCGACCCGCACGCCGGCGATCTTTACGTGTTCCGGGGCAAGAGCGGTCACCTGATCAAGGTGCTGTGGCATGACGGCATCGGCATGTCGCTCTACGCCAAGCGGTTGGAGCGGGGCCGCTTCATCTGGCCGTCGCCGGCGGATGGCGTGGTGGCGATCAGCGCGCCGCAGCTGGCCTACATGCTCGACGGCATCGATTGGCGCAACCCGGTTCACACCTGGCGGCCGCAGGTCGCCGGCTGAGCCGATCTCCGTTACGTGACGAAAGACAACGAGGCTTGGCAATGCTCCAAGGACGCCCGCCGCACGGCCAGCTAGCGCTTACCGGAGCCGAGCGGCAAGCCCGATGGCGGGTCCGTCATGCCGGCGCCCCGGTCAGCCGCTGGCGCCGCCCGGCCGACTGGCGCTCGCGCCCGCAGCGCTGGCGTGATGCCGTTGCCGAGCTTGTCGCCTTGCAGAACGAGTACACGCAATGGTTCGAGGCATTACCGGAACCGTTGCGCGAGACCGCGACCGGCGAGGCCCTGCAAGCGATTGTCGAGTTCGATTTCGGCGAGCTCGCCGACCTCGATCCGCCGCGCGGCTTCGGCCGCGACTGAACGAGTACCACGCGCCCTGGCCCCACCGTCGCAAACCGTCGACCATGCCTTCTGCGCCGCACCATTCTCATCTTGATTGTCGCGCCTCAATCGCGCAATAGATTGGGTGCGACATTTTGACTCACCCTATAGTTGATAACGCAAGGACGGCTGCCAGCATGTGATAATCGGTTCTCGTGACGACGCCCGAGACCCTGCCCGACGACATTGCCGCATTGCGGGCGGCGTTGTCGGCGGCGCGCGAGAAGTGCCTGGAGGAAGCGGCCAGGGCGACGCGGATCGAGGCGGAACTCGCGGTTGCCAAGGCCAAGGCCTCCGACGACGAGGCGCTGATCGCCCATCAGCGATTGCAGATCGCCAAGCTGACGCACCAGCTCTATGGCCAGCGCTCGGAACGCAGCATCCGGCTCATCGAGCAGATGGAGCTGGCCTTCGCGGAACTCGAAGAGCTCCGCCAGCGAGGATGAGATTGCCGCCGAGCAGGCCGTCGCCAAGACCACAAAGGTAGCGGGCTTTAACCGCAAGCGCCCGGCGCGCCAACCCTTCCCGGCGGACCTGCCGCGCGAGCGGGTGGTCGAACCGGCGCCGACGGAATGCCCGTGCTGCGGCAGCGCGCGGCTGCGCAAACTCGGCGAAGACATCACCGAGACGCTGGAAGTGATCCCGCGGCAGTGGAAAGTGATCCAGCATGTCCGCGAGAAGTTCAGCTGTCGCGACTGCGAGAAGATCAGCCAGGCGCCGGCGCCGTTTCATGTGCTTCCGCGGGGTTGGGCCGGGCCCAGCCTGTTGGCGATGATCCTGTTCGAGAAGTTCGGGCAGCACCAGCCGCTCAACCGCCAGGCCGAACGCTATACCCGGGAGGGCGTGCCGCTCAGCCTGTCGACCCTGGCCGACCAGGTCGGTGGCTGCTGTGCCGTACTGGCCCCGCTCATCAGCCGAATCGAGGCGCATGTCTTCGCCGCGGAACGTTTGCATGGCGACGACACGACCGTGCCGGTCCTCGCCAAGGGCAAGACCCACACCGGGCGATGTTGGGTATATGTGCGCGACGACCGCCCGTTCGGCGGGCCGGATCCGCCGGCGGCGATGTTCTATTACTCGCGCGATCGGAGCGGTGTACACGCCCAGGCGCATCTCGCCGACTATGCCGGAATCCTCCAGGCAGACGCTTTCGCCGGCTACAACAAACTGTACGAAGCCGACCGCCAGCCGGGCCCGCTCATCGAGGCGGCGTGCTGGGTGCATGCCCGCCGGCCGTTCTTCGTCATGGCCGACATCGCCGCCAACGCGCGCCGCAAGGCGCAGGGCAAGACCGCCGTGATCTCGCCGCTGGCGCTGGAGATGGTCCGCCGCATCGACGCGCTGTTCGACATCGAGCGTGCGATCAATGGCCAAAATGCCGAACAGCGCCGGGCCAGCCGACAGGAACTGAGCGCCCCATTGGTCGCCGACCTGGAACAGTGGATGCGTGAGCAACGGCCCAAGCTGTCACGCGGCAACGATGTCGCCAAGGCAATGGACTACATGCTCAAGCGCTGGCCGGCCTTCACCCGCTTCCTCGAAGACGGCCGCATCTGCATGTCCAACAACGCCGCCGAGCGCGCCCTGCGCGGCATTGCGCTGGGCAGAAAATCATGGCTGTTCGCCGGTTCCGATCGCGGCGGGCAGCGCGCCGCAGTAATGTACAGCCTGATTGTCACCGCCAAGATGAATGACGTCGATCCGCAAGCCTGGCTCGCCGACGTCCTCGCCCGCATCGCCGAACATCCGGCTCGTAAGCTCGACGAACTGCTGCCATGGAACTGGCAGCCCTGCTCGCCACTGCGCCGGCTGGCGGCCTGACCTGTGGCCGCCATCAGCGCCGTCTTCACGATCGCCTACGTCGCCGACCTCCTCGGCGAGGACGAAGACTGCCTGCACGATCTGTCGATCGACATGTTCCCCGAAGATGGGTGCCTCTACGTCTATGGCCTCGGCGAGGACGCCATGACGCCTTCACTCGGGACGGCATCGAATACTTGAAACAGGTCATCGCTGACAGACGTGCCGCCGGGAACGCATCGCCCGAGCTCAACTCGACCGAATAGCTCGACCTGCGCCGCTCACCGCATGCTTACCAGAGGTCGGCCGACCGCCGAGAGGAAAGTCGAGATGAAACTTGGCGCCGCCATGCCCTTTGTGGTCGCCGGCCGGGCCGACTGGCCGTGCAAATTTCCCGTCCCGCTGGTCTCGATGTCGGTCTGCGTAGGTTGAGCCGCTGAACCGAGCACAACGCGGCCAGTGCGGCGATCATCCGGTCTGGCAGCGCGAGGCCGGGACGGTTCCACACGACGCCGAACGCCAGTTCGGCGCGCAACTCGGTGTAGTTCGGCACACGAAGTGCGTCCCTGCCTCGGGGCCGAACAGCCGGTTGCGCAGGCCCGCGCCGTCGCGGCGCAAATCCTCACGGCTAGTCATTGGCGTGCCTCTTCATCGAATCGTTGACGCAATTCACTTGACCTACCCTACGCTAGCAATCTTTCGACCGGATCTGTCTGATGGCCGTGGCACCACGAAAAATCGCGCGGTGGCTTAACGTTGATAGCTGACGGCAGATCGGGCTACATGGTCGCCGGGGTTAAAGGGCGTCACCCGGTGATCACCAGCGGAAGGCTGTATCAAAATGAAGCTGACATCCGGATTGATCGGCGCGGATGCGAAAGGTCCCATCGGCTGGCTGATCTGGGACAATCCGAGCAAGCTCAACGCTCTCTCGCCGGGTATGTACGAAGACGCGTTGGGCGTGATCGAGGACTATGCCGCCGACCCCGCGATCAAGGTCGTGGTGATGCGAGGTGCCGGTCGGAAAGCGTTTATTTCAGGTGCTGATATCAAAAGTTTCGAGAAGACGCGCGCCAACGCCGAAACCACTCGGCTGGCACGGGAGACGAGTGCTGAGTTGCGCCACAAGCTGCTCGATCTGGAAAAGCCGCTGATCGCGATGATTTACGGCTATTGCCTCGGGGGCGGACTTGGCATGGCGCTGAACGCCGATTTGCGCTTCGCGTCGTCGGACGCACAGTTCGGCATTCCGGCGGCGGTGCGCGGCGCCGCGTATGGGCTGGACGGGCTGAAGTCGCTGGTTGATTTGGTCGGGCCGAGCGTCGCCAAGGACATCATGTTCTCGGCGCGGCGGCTGCAATCGGATGAAGCGCTGCGCATCGGCCTGGTGAATCGCGTGGTCGGCGCGGAGGAGCTGGAAGACGTAACGGTCGCCTACGCGCAAACTCTTGCGGCGAACGCTCCGTTGTCGATCCGCGCGTCAAAGTTCTTCATCAACCAACTCGGCCTGGAACGCTCGCAGAGGGACGAGGTACGCATGGATGCGATGCAGCGGGAGGCGAAGAACAGCGAAGATTTCAAGGAAGCGACACGGTCCTTCGTTGAAAAGCGGAAACCTGTGTTTCACGGACGGTAATCTGGGCCTCCCCGGAGCTCTGGGCGCCGCAAAACCAGTTCAATGTGCGGAGTCTGCCTGCGCGTGGACGCGGGATCCCTGGCTATCTTGCGCCTCCCCGATCGGCGAATTGAACGGGATGACCCGAAGGCGCGGCAGGCGCAACCGCCGGACCCCTTTCGATACATTGGAAGGAATGGCTCCTCGCCCGATCCGCGCCTATTGGGCCGTGTCCAACTTGCGATCGGAGCCTGCGGCGGCATAGCGGCTTACCGGACGTTTGAGCCCGAGATTTTCGCGCAGTGTCTTGCCCTCATATCCGGCACGGAACAGACCGCGACGCTGCAACTCGGGCACGACCAATCCCACAAAGTCCTCGCACCCGCCCGGCAGGTGCGTCGGCGTAATGTTGAAGCCGTCACAGGCGCCGTTCTCGAACCACTCCTGCATGACGTCGGCGATTTCAGCGGGTGTGCCAATCCTGGCTGAGCCGGTGATGCCGGAACGCAGGTATAATTCGCGAATAGTCGGCCTCTCCTGTTTCACCCGCTCTCTGAGTTGTGCGCTGATACTGCGGACACCCAGCTGACCGATCGCATCGTCCGGCACCGGACCGTCGAGCGGATAACCGGAAAGATCGCCAAACGAGCCGTAGAGAGAACCAAGACCGGCCAGCGGGTCGACCAACTCCTGCAACTCGTCGAACTTCGCCTGTGCTTCGGCGCGCGTGCCGCCCACAACCGGACAGAACGCCGGCAGGACCTTAAGATCATCCGGCTCGCGGCCGTATTTCGACATCCGCCCTTTCACATCGGTGTAGTACGCCCGCGCGGCCTCGAGCGAGCCGTTGATGGCGTAAATCACATCGGCGGTCGCCGCGCCCAGTTCGCGGCCTTGCTCGGAGGCGCCAGCCTGTACGATCACGGGATGGCCCTGCGGCATGCAGGCCACGCTCAGGGGCCCGCGCACCTTGAAGAACCGCCCAAGATGATGGAGCACATGCATCTTCGCTTCATCGAAATAACGGCCGCTCGCCTTGTCGAGCAGCAGAGCGCCGTCATCCCAACCATCCCACAGGCCCTTGACCACTTCGACGAATTCGGCCGAACGCGCGTAACGCGTTTGATAGTCCAGCGTCGTTTCCAGCCCGAAATTCTGGGCTTCGTGCTCGGACCATGACGCGACCACGTTCCAGCCGGCGCGCCCCTTGCTGATCAGATCAAGGGTGGCGAACCTGCGCGCCAGATTGTAGGGCTCGTTGTAGGTGGTGGATGCCGTCGTCACCAGACCGATATGGCTGGTGACCATGGCCAGCGCCGGCAGCAGCATGGTTGGTTCCAGCTCGATCATGTCTCGGCCCGTCCGGGCCAGCGAGCCGGGCGGATTGTCGCCCTGACGAATGCCGGCGCCATCGGCGAAAAATATCATGTCGAGCTTGCCGCGCTCGGCAGTCTGTGCGCTGCGCACGTAGTGCTCGACCTGCAGCGTACAATCGGCCGCCACTTGCGGATGGCGCCACGCGGCCGGGTGGTAACCGTGGCCTCGGATCGACATGCCGATCCGCATCTTGCGCTGGTTCATGGCGGACCCTTGTTTTCAGGTTCGATCTGACGCCTGCGTCCCTACGGTACGCGATATGGCAACAGCATCGCGCCCGAACGGATCATTATGCCAATTTGCGCCACGCAATCCCAAAAGGACGCCAGGGTCGTGACCCCGCTTCCCTGTCCCGGATCTTGCCGACATGCCCGACGACATCAAAACCCGGATCCTTGCCGTGCAGGAGAAGTCAGGCTTTATCCCGAACGTCTTTCTCGTGCTCGCCCACCGGCCGGACGAGTTCCGTGCCTTCTTCGCCTACCACGCCGCGCTGATGGAGAAGTCGGGAAATCTGACAAAGGCGGAGCGGGAGATGATCGTTGTCGCGACCTCAAACGCAAACCAGTGCCAATACTGCGTCATCGCCCACGGCGCGATCCTGCGTATCCGGGCAAAGGACCCCCTGGTTGCTGACCAGGTGGCAATCAACTACCGAAAAGCCGATATCACAGAGCGCCAGAAGGCGATGCTCGACTTCGCGCTCAAGGTCTCCCGCTCCGCCGAGACAGTGGGCGAGGCCGATTTCGATGTGCTGAAGTCCCATGGCTTCAACGAGGAGGACTCCTGGGATATCGCCGGGATTGCCGCTTTTTTCGGGCTGTCGAACCGCATGGCGAACGTGACTGCCATGCGCCCCAACGCTGAATTCTACACCATGGGCCGTGGCTGACTTCCACGATTCCAGGGTGTTCCGGAACCGGAAGGTTGGCCTTCAGCTGACGATGAAATCTCGATCGCGGCCCCGCCCAGGGAAGGGACCGCAAGGGGCGTCGTTCACCACCCGCCCCCCTCATCCGTTTCGAAACGCGTAACCATAGCCATTCAACGCTGGCGCGCCGCCGAGATGTGCATAGAGCACGCGGGCCGGCAACCCATTGCCCCCGCGGCGGACCTTTGGCTGAACGCTCGCAGCGCTTGGCGCGGAAGGTAAGCCTGACGCCATGCGGTTGATTTACCGTCAGCCGACAGGCACGGTCAGCTGTGCACCCGGGCCGGGACCTTGCTTCATTCGTTTCCGCCCGCTGAGGTCTTTCAAGTGCGGACGGGCGTTCACGAATTTCAGTAGGTGGCGAAGAATGTTGTCGCGATTATAGGCATTACCAAGGTACTTTCCGTGCCCATGGGCGTTGAGAGATTGGTGCAGTTCCGCTCGGATGGGCTGGGATTATCGCCCGGTGAATATGCGCGGTTGCTCGGCGAAGTCGTTGCGACTCGCGGAATTCGCACTGATGACTACTCGTGCGGCGGTGTGGTCGCCGAACTCGAAGCAAAGATGGCGACGCTGCTCGGCAAGGAAGCTGCCGTCTTTCTACCGACCGGGACCCTAGCCAACCATCTTGCGGTGCGGCTCCTGGCACGCACCGGAAGGCGCGTGCTGGTTCAGGCAGAAAGCCATTTGTGGAACGACGAGGGTGATTGCGCGCAGACGCTGAGCGGCCTCACGCTTGTGCCGCTCGCGCCCGGCCGCGCGACGGTCAGCTTGGCCGAAATCCAGACGGCTGTCGCCGGCGCACCGGAGATGCGCGTCGCCGTTCCGGTCGGCGTGATCTCGATCGAAACGCCGGTGCGGCGGGTGGCGGGGCAAGCGTTTGACCCGAAGGAGCTGGCGGCAATTTCTGGTTTCGCCCGTGAGCGCGGGATCGGGCTGCATCTCGATGGCGCGCGGCTACTGCTAGAAGCGGCTTACACAGGGATCGCGCCGGCGGCGACGGCGGCGCTGTTCGACACGGTGTATGTCTCACTGTGGAAATACCTCAACGCGGCGAACGGCGCGATCCTCGCCGGGCCGCGCAACCTGCTCGACGGGCTTTACCATCAGCGCCGCATGTTTGGCGGCAGCTTACCGCGCGCCTGGCCTGACGCGGCAGTGGCGCTGCACTACCTCGACGGGTTCAGCGATCGGTTCGGTCGCGCCGTCGAAGTGGCCAAGGCATTGTTCGCGGCATTGCACGACCACAAGCGGATATCGATCGATTGCACGGGACTAGCGACCAATGTGACGCCGTTGGGGGTCAGCGGCGGTGGGGCTGCAGCCCTACCCGAGAAGCTCGTCGACCGCGGCATCGCAATCCGCGCGGCATCTAAGGTGTCGGCCAGCGGCGCCGAATTCGCGCTGCATACGAATGAGACAATTCTCTACCGTCCGGTCGAAAAAACAATAGACGCGTTCAGCGCGGCGCTCGACGCATTGTAGGCGGCAGGCGCTCAGCCGGGTTCAGCGCGCGCACGGCCCACGCCGCCGACGTGTCCAAATTCCGAGCCGCAGCGATGACCGCTAACGGCGCTTAGGCGACGACGCGAACTTTCCCCTGGCGCTTGGTGTGATCCCTGCCCCACCGCCCTCTGTTCCTCTGTTCTCGATCAAATCTATTATCACGTAGAGAGGACCCACGCACACTTTGGCGTGGGGCCGGCTAGCTGAGCTAGCTATAGCTAAGCCCAGTTTTAAGCCGCCGCCTGCTGGCGCAGGAAATCGAGCAGCAGCGGGATGACTTGCTCCGCCTGCTCCTGCTGCACCCAGTGCCCGGCGCCGTCGAGCAGCTGACAGCTGACCATGCGGGTGCAGACCTCCTGCGTGCGTTCGAAAGCGCCCGGCGTCTGGTAGATACCCCAGTCGCTCATGCCGCCGATGAAGATCGATGGCACGTCGATCGTGCGCCCGGCAAATAGCTGCAATTCGCCCTCAAACGTGCCGGATGTCCGCGAGCGGTACCAGTTCAGCCCGCCCTGAAACCCCGTGCGCTGCCACTCACCGGCGTAGACCGCCAGCTCCGCCTCGGTCAGCCATTGGTTGGCGGCGATCTCCGCCGCCGACGGCATCTCCTTGCCGACCGCCGCCGGCATGTCGTCGAACAGGTCCATGATATAGTAGGTTGGCATCTTCGCCAGTTCTTCGGCGGTCCAGCCGGCGAGCCGATGCGGCTTGTTGCCTTTCCAGTCGGCGCTCTTCTGGTGGTAGTAGGCGCGCAGGAAATTGTGCACGCCCTGTCGGCAATGCATGATCTGGGCATTGGCCGGCCGCGTCGCGTAGTACCACTGGTAATGCTTGCGCGGTCTGGGCAGCGCCGCCAGCGCCTCGTGGATCGTCGGCGTCGCGGGCGGCGCTGGCTCCTTCCCGTCGGTGGCGAACGGCAGGTCGGACGGTCCGCCAAACGGCGTCATCAGCGCCAGCGACCGGAACACGTCGGGCCGAACCAGCGCACACCACGCGGCGATCCCGGCGCCGAAATCGTTGCCGACGACGGCGTGGATCGAACGGTGCCCCAACGCCGCCACGAGGCCGAGCGCGTCGCGCACGGCGTTGAGCGTGCGCCACGGCCGCAGATCGGTATCGAAATCGGGGCTCCAGCCGGTAGTGCGGCCATAGCCGCGCTGGTCGGGTGCGACCGCATGAAACCCGGCCTCGGCCAGCGCCGGCATGACCTTACGCCAGGAATAGGCGATCTCGGGAAAGCCGTGCAGCAACAGCACCAATGGCCGGCCCGCTGGGGCATAGCCCGCCTCGAGAATATGGATGTCGAGGCCATTGACGCCGCGGACGAAACGGGACCGGATGCCGGGCGACAGCGTTGCGGTTTCGAGCGGCGTCACGAGCATCGGTTCCTCCCGGTATCATGTAAGAACGCTAAATTTGTGGCAAAACCTACTTCTTTGCTTTTCATTTGAGCCGTGAAATCGTGCTTTTCCCCACGCGGTAGCTGCAGGCGAGCTCGGCGAGGGTGGCACCCTCGGCCCGGCGTCGGCGGGCCTCGGCCTGCTGCGCGGCCGTCAATTTCCGGGGACGGCCCATATGCTGGCCGCGCTTCCGCGCCCGGCTGCGGCCCTCGGCGGTGCGGGTGCGGATCAAATCGCGCTCCACGTCCGCGAGGCCGCCGAGAACAGCAATCATCAAGCGCCCGGTGCTGGTGCCGGTGTCGGCCCACGGTTCCGCCAAGGATCGAAACTGCGCCTTGGCGTCCACGATCTCCTTGACGCGCCGAACAGGCTCAGGAGGCCAAGGGAGCCAGCGCTGCGAACCCAACTGTTTCAAAGATCGAGATCGATCACCATTTCGCGGCTCATCCTCTTGGCGAACTTTGCAATCTCGATGAAGACCTGCTGCAATTCTGGGTCCTGGGCAAAAAGCGCCTGCGCCTTCTCGTAGGCCGTCGCATCGGCGTAGGTGACAATCACGAACCAGTCGCCCTCGTTCGGACCGGTTTGAAAGCGACTGAGCCGATAGCCGACCCCGTATTTGAAATAGATAGCTTTCAAGGTTTGGGCCAAGGGCGCCACTTCGTCGATGCGCCGCCGCAGTAGTGAGAGATGGCTGAGAGCGTCATCTGATTCTCTGATTCCCTCCCGACTTGCAAAGCCGCAGGTCGTGGGACAAAGCCTACCCCAAACAAGGCGTGCGCGGAAAAGGAGCCGCAAAACACAGGGTCGGCGACTGGCTCCGAATGGCTCATGCCGCGTTTTCGCGACGCAGGAGTTCTCTCCGTAGGTGCGCACGTCATTCCCCGGTCTACGGTCCTCTTCCCCATGGGCTGAAGGCCCGGGCGAGGCAGGCGAAGAGTGGGCGCCGGGGTACACTCACATCGTCTGCGTGGCGATGCGCTATTATCGTGCCCGAAAAGCCTCCGATCGAAATCGGTGTTGCTAATCCAGCAGGAGTGTTATATATTGCTATAATGAGAAGGCAACGGCAATCGCGCGGCGGCCAAAACTGGCAGGCGTCATCAGCTGGCAGTTCAACCAAGGCGGGAAAGTTTGCTGTAGAGTTGCTGCAGATGCAGCGAGCCTCAGCAATTGGCACAATTTTTGGTTGTGAAGCCAGAGATACCGGCGACGCCTTGCTAGACGCAACGCGCAGCGCCAGGCCTGAGGCCGTCCGGCGGAGCTTGCCGCTTTCTCTGTGAAGGGCGAACTGGCAGTGCGATGCCGGGCTCGGTGGCGGTGCCGAACTCGGGGCGACCTTGAAGGCGCAAGGCACGGGCTCGAAGACGATGCCAACCGCGAAACTACTTTGATTGGTGGAATGTTGCAGCGGATTGTGTCACCCAACAGGCCGACCTCAACCGGGCTGCCATCGATGCTGAAATTCGGACGGCGGATGGCGGCGCAATGACCGCGACAAGTGGCGCGCGCCGCGCATGACGACACCGGGCAGAGTGGCGAACGGGATCGGTCAGCCGGTCCGGCGCAAGGAAGATTTCCGTCTCTTGACCGGGCGCGGCTGTTTTGTCGACGATCTGGCGCCTCCCGGTTTGGCGCGTGCGGTGATCCTGCGTTCGCCGCACGCCCATGCGCGCACCGCGTCGATCGACAAGCGGGCGGCGTTGGCGGCACCGGACGCGCTCACGGTTCTGACCGGCGCCGACTACCGCGCCGACGGGCTTGGGCCGATCCCACACAATGCCGGTCTGATGGGGCCGCCCGATCTCGCGGTGCGGGTCCTCGGCGGCGCGCCGATCGCAACCCGCCACGATCCGCTCGCCGCTGACGTGGTGCGCGTCGTCGGCGAGGCCGTCGCGATCGTCGTTGCCGAAACCATCGATGCGGCGAAGGACGCGGCGGCGCTCGTCGAAGTCGATTATCGGGTGCTGCCCGCGGTGTCGCTTGCGACGGATGCGGTCAAGGCCGGCGCGCCTTCCTTGTGGGACGAGGCGCCGGGCAATCTCTGCCTCGAGATCGAGGCCGGCGATGCGGCCGCCACGGCGGCCGCATTTGAGTTCGCGGCGCATGTCGTGCGCCTCGAGACCCGCATCCAGCGCGTCACGGGCGTGCCGATGGAGCCGCGGACGACCATCGCCGAGTACCATGCGGCGACCGGCAATTACACGCTCTATTCCGGCAGCGGCCGCGGCGTCGCCAAGCTGCGACTCGATCTTGCGCAAATGCTCGGCGTCGCCGCGGAGCAGGTTCGCGTCGTTTGTCGGGACATGGGAGGCAATTTCGGCACGCGCAATTTCTTCTATCCCGAATACGCGCTCCTCGCTTGGGCGGCGCGCCGGGTCGGCCGGCCGGTCAAATGGACCTGCGATCGCGGCGAGGCGTTTCTCAGCGATTACCAGGGTCGCGACCTGACGGTCGAGGCCGAGCTTGCCCTGGACGCGAACGGCAACTTCATCGCCGTCCGGGGCACGAACCTCAGCAACCTCGGCGCCCAGTCAACCTCGTTCGTTTCGTTGCAAAAGGGGCTCGGCCTGATCTCCGGCGTCTACCGCATCGGAGCCGCCCATTTCCGCGGCCGCGCCGCGGTCACCAATACGATGCCGACGACGCCTTATCGCAGCGCTGGCCGACCCGAAGTGATTTTCGTCATCGAGCGCCTGATCGACCTCGCGGCCGATCGGCTCGGGCTCGATCCGGCGGCACTGCGCCGCCGCAACATGGTGCCACCCGAGGCGCAGCCCTTTGCCAATCCGCTGGGCCTCACCTACGACAGCGGCCGGTACGCCGAAGCGATGGATCGGGCGCTGGCGCTCGCCGATTGGCCAGGCTTCGCGCCGCGCCGCGCCGCGGCGCGGCGGCGCGGCAAACGGCGCGGCATCGGCCTCGCCAATTATGTCGAGATCACCTCGGGCGCGCCGCGCGAGCGAACCGAGATCACCGTGCTGCCCGAAGGCCGGGTCGAGCTGGTCATGGGCACGATGTCGTCGGGTCAGGGCCATGAGACGAGCTTCGCGCAGCTCGTGACCGAATGGCTCGGCGTGCCGTTCGAGACCATCAAATATGTCGCGCACGACACGCTGCGCGTCCAGGCGGGCGGCGGCTCGCACTCCGGCCGCTCGATGAAGCTCGCGACCGCGATCATCGGTCAGGCGACCGATGACATCATCGCCAGGGGCGGCAAGATTGCCGCTTTTTTGTTCGAAACGAGCGAGGCCGACATCGAATTCGCGAATGGCCGGTACCGGATCGCCGGCACCGATCGCGAGATTGGCATCTTCGATGTCGCCGCGGCGGCAGGCACCCGTGAGGATTTGCCGCCGGAACTGCGTGGTCCGCTCGCCGGGATCTCCGACCAGACCCTGGCGGTCGCGAGTTTCCCTTACGGAACGCAGGTCTGCGAGGTCGAGGTCGATCCGGAGACCGGATCCGTCGAGATTGTCGGCTATACGGCGATCGACGATGTCGGTCGCGCCGTCAACCCGCTGATCCTGCACGGGCAGACGCATGGCGGCATCGCTCAGGGAGTGGCCAGGCGCTCTTCGAGGACTGCCATTACGATGCCGCGACCGGGCAGCTCTTGACCGGGAGCTTCATGGATTATGCGATGCCGCGCGCCGATACCCTGCCGCCGCTCGCGACCGCACTCAGCGAGGTGCCGTCGCCGACCAACCGGCTCGGCGTGCGCTCTGGCGGCGAAGGCGGCACAACGCCGGCGCTCGCCGTCGTCGTCAACGCGATCGTTGACGCGCTCGCCGAGTTTGGGGTGCGCCATATCGAAATGCCGGCGACGCCGGAACGGGTCTGGCGCGCCATCCGCACCGCCGAGGCAAATGGCGCGCCGGGCTGAGCTGCCGCGAAACGGTGCTCAGACTTCTTGGCGGGACACGATCATTTGGCGACTGCCGCGTGCGCCTCGCGGAAATAGACCTGCGACACGGTCCTGCCGTCCGTAGTCGCGTCTACCTGCCGGTCGCAGGCTCGGGTCAGTTGTCAAACCCAGCCATCGGCGCTCGGGAAGGCAAGCTGACCTCTCACTGCCGCAATTCGTCGGCCCGCGCGCTGTCTTCGGCCAGCGGCTCGGCCGCAACATCGGGCGGGACCAGCGCTGGAGCCTTGCTTGGGCCGTTGGCGCGCGACTCGGCGGCCTGGCGCAATCGGTGATAGGCGCGCACCGTCAGCGGGATCGAGCTGACATAGACGATGCCGACGAGGGTCAAGGTCGGCCAGGGCGCGGTGGTAAAAAACGCCGTCAGAACGCCGACCGCGAGCAAGGTCGGAACAACCAAGTCGTGCGGGATGCGGATCCGTTTCAGCGACACGGTCGGAACCCGGCTGACCATCAGGAGCGCCACTCCCGACACGGTCACCGCATTCAGATAGGGCGAACGGAACAGCCAGTCTCCCCATTCGAAGCTGAGGAACATCGGGACCATCACCAGGCCGGCGCCGGCCGGCGCCGGCACGCCGGTAAAGAATGGTGCCGGGTAGGCAGGCGGGTCGGCATGCGCCTGGGTATTGAAGCGGGCGAGGCGCAGCGCACAGCAAACAGCGAAGAACAGTACGATCGCCCAGCCGGCGGCGTGCAGCGCCGACATTGTCCAGAGATAAAGCACCGCCGCCGGTGCCACGCCGAAGCTGACAAAATCCGACAGGCTGTCCAGCTCCGCGCCAAAGCTCGATGTCGATTTGAGGAGCCGCGCAACGCGGCCGTCGAGGCCATCGAAGATGCCGGCGGCGATGATCGCGTAAACCGAGCCGACGAAATTCGCGTTCACCGCAAAACGGATCGCCGTCATGCCGGCGCAGAGCGCGAGCAAAGTGAGGATGTTCGGGACCATCCGGTTGATCGACAGCCCGGAAAGGCGCCGCACTCTGATCCGCGAACGCCGCCGGGTCGAACGGGTGCTCATGGCCGCGTCCTCCCCTCCGTGCAGCGCGCGATGCCCCGCTCGGCGCTCATTGCGTAACCCCTTCGCGCGGCAACTCCTGCGCCAGACGATCGGCGATCACAGTTTCGCCGCCGATCATGCGCTGCCCAGCGATTACCAGCGGCACGTAGGGAGGTGGACAATAGACATCGACTCGCGAGCCGAAACGGATAATGCCCACCCGCTGGCCGGCCGCGACTTCCTGCCCCAGGGCCAGGTCGCAAACGATGCGCCGGGCGAGCAGCCCGGCGACCTGCACGAAGACGATCTCCGGACCCACTGGCGGCGCAATTCGGATCGCCATTCGTTCGTTTTCCAGGCTCGCCTCGTCGCGGCTCGCATTGATGAACCGTCCCTTGGAATAGCGCACTAACGCAACCCGGCCGCCAATTGGCGCGCGCGTCACGTGGACATCAAAGATATTGAGAAAGATCCCGACGCGCACAACCGGATCTTCCCCCATAGCCAGCTCTGGGGGCGGTGGCACCGGCGCCACCGACATGACGATCCCATCAGCCGGGCTGATCAAAAGGCCCTCGCGGCGCGGCGTAACTCGCCACGGATCGCGAAAGAAATAGGCAATCCAGAATGTGGCCACCACCCCGAGCCAACCAGAGGGGCGCCACATGAGGAACAGCAGCAGGCTGATTGCCACGCCTGCTGCGACGAATTTGAAGCCGTCCGGATGGAGCGGAGCAAAAAACCTTCCCACGGAAATCCGCCGCCGGCAGCGATTTCGACCGGGCTCAGCTGCCTTCGCGCCGCCAGGCCGCGAGCAGCCCGCCGACGATCAGCAGCAGCGCCGCCGCTCCCGGCAGCAGCGGCATTTCGCTGAACCCCGTTACGGTATACTCGCCATTCTCGCGAAAACCCATCCAGTTCGGGCCGGCCGCGTTTCGCCCAGGCTCGACGCGGCGAACCTCGGGGATCTTGCCGGAGCCGACCCAGAAGATGCCGCCGCCGGTCGCCTGGACGACCGGCGCCAGCTTGTCGGGCGTGGTCCGGACATCGGCAAATTCGATCGGGTTGAGCGGCCCAGCCGCGGCGAGCGCAGTGCGGCTGCCCTCGGTCACCCGGTACAGCCCCATCTGCGAGATCGCCACGCTGCCGCTGCTGCGGCCGCCGCTCTGTGGGCGCAACTCCAGCTGTTTCTGCACGCCATCGGGCGCGGTCACGGTGACCGGCTGTTCATCCGGTTCGAGCGATTGACGAATGACGACGAGGCGGTCGCCGTCAATCATGGCGCGCAGATCGTTCTCCTCGAGATCGGGCTCTTTCATCAGCCAGTACGCGAGCCGGCGCAAAAGTTCGGCTTGCGGACCGCCGCCTTCGAAGCCGCGTGCCCAAAACCACATCTGGTCGGAGAGGAGCTGCGCCACCCGGCCCTTGCCAGCCCGGTCCAGCACCAGCAACGGGTCGCCGCGATCGCCGGTCATCAGCGTCACGCCACCGCGGACCCGGGCATCGATCTGGCGAAACCAACGGCCCCAGCTTGGCTCACCATTCAGCGGCCCTGCTCCGGGCAACCCCTCGGTGACCGGATCCCGCCGGCCCAGTGCCGTGAGCTGCGGTTTGAAGCCCTCATTGTAGACCTCTGCGGTGGGCACGGCCGGCAATATCTGCGCGAGCGGCGTGCTGTCGAGGCTCAGCGAATTCTCCGAACTTGGACCTTCGGCGTCGAGCAAGGCGCCTCCGTTCCGCACATAACGCACGATATTATCTAGATATGCCTCGGGAATCACTCCACGCCGATTATAGCGGTCAAAGATTATCAGGTCGAAATCGTCGACCTTGGTATCGAACAATTCACGGATCGGAAAGGCGATCAGTGACAATTCCTTGATCGGGGTGCCATCTTGCTTTTCCGGCGGTCGCAGGATTGTGAAATGCACGAGATCGACCGAAGGATCAGATTTGAGGAGGTTGCGCCACACGCGCTCGCCGGCGTGTGGCTCGCCCGATACCAGCAATACCCGCAGATGGTCGCGGACCCCATTGACGACGACGACGGCACGCTTGTTGACAAGAGTGAGCGGATGCGGCCCGGACGCCGTCGCGAGTTCGACGACGTTGGGTCCGCCGTGATCGATCGCCACCGAAAACGAGACATCGCGGCCGACGGGTACGGAGATCTGCCCCGGTTTGCCGCCGTCCTTGCGCCATGTCACCAAAGCCTTAGTCGTGTCTTCGCCCGCTTTTTCCGCCGCGGTTTCGGGCAGATCCTCGACCCGGATCGTAAGCGGGGCCGAGTTGTCGACGAGGCCGAAGCGCGGCGCGCGAACGACGACGAGGCGGCGATCGCGTTCGCCGGGTTGTCCCGACAGCAGCACGTGGAGCGGGGCGCCGACGGCTTCGGCCAGTTGCTTCGCATTGCCCCGCGGCACGTCGTGCACCTCGCCGTCGGTGATCATCACGGCACCGGCGAGCCGCTGCCGGGGCACCTGCGACATCGCCTGGTTCAGCGCGGCGAAGAGCCGGGTCCCCTCGTCACCATTGCCCAGTCGCGGCCGTCCCGCTCGGACCACCTTGACATCGAGATCCGGCTCGCGCGCCAAGCGCCGTTCGATGACCGCCAGCGCCCTTTCGGTTGCTTGCCGTCGGTCGCCGATGTTCTGGCTCGGCGATTCGTCAACGACGATCACCGCGACGTCGCGCTGTGCCGCGCGCTGTTCTTCGATCAGCGACGGGTTGACGAGGGCCGTCAATAGGACCGCGATCGCAATCGCCCGCCAGGCGAGGCCACGCGCCCGGCGCCAGATCCCAAACCCGAGAATGAGCGCGCCGATCGCGCCAAGAACCGCGATTTCCGACCACGACAGCATCGGCGCAGCGGCGAGAACAAAGCCGCTGCCGTTCACTGGCCGAGCCGTTCCAAAATCGCCGGAACGTGCACCTGGTCGGCTTTGTAGTTTCCGGTCAGCACATACATGACGAGATTGATGCCGAAGCGCAGCGCCATTTCGCGCTGCACTTCACCGCCCGGGACCACGGCGAAAAGCGGCCGATCTTGCTCGTCGATCGCCCAGGCCGCGGCCCAATCATTGGCGCCGACGATGACGCTCGAGACCCCGTCATTGACGTGATCGTCAGCCGGTTCGACCCACAACGCGCCGACGTTCCAGCGGCCAGGAAACTCGTGCAGCAGGTAAAACGACTTGGTCAACACATGATTGGGCGGGATCGGTACCAAGGGCGGCATCTTGATCCCCACGGTAAGCCGCCGCAGCTCTTCTGTCGCGACCGCTGTTCCGCCGAGCGGGCCCGTCTCTCCTTCGTCGCCGTCGCGCGTGTCGAACAGGATCGTCCCGCCGGTTTCGAGATAACGATTGATTTTGCCGACCGCCTGTGGCGATGGCAGCGGCTCCCCGACGGTCACCGGCCAATAGAGCAACGGGAAGAAGACCAGCTCATCGGCTTCGATATCTACCCCTATCGGGTTGCCGGGTTCGACCGCGGTGCGCCGATCGAGCGCGTCGCTCAAACCGACCAGCCCGGCCCGGCTAGTGGCGTCGACCGTGTCGTCTCCCGTACGGACGTAGGCCAGGCGAAACTTGGCTGTCGCCTGCACGGCAAAGGCGTCGTCGGCGTGCGTCGCGGCAGGAAAACAGAACGCCGCGAGCAGCAACGCGGTGACCTGCCGTGTGGCGCGACGGCGCAACAACCCGCGCAATGCGAACGCGATCGCCAGATCGACGAGCGCCAGCAGCAGGGCCGCGGTCAATAACGGCGGCCGCAGGTCAACCTCGTGGCTTTGCCCGAATGTCTCGCGCCGCGTACCGGCGGGCAGATTTTCGATCGGCTCCAACCTGGTCGCGCCGGTCGACAGATTGAGCGCTTTCCGGGCGTCGGTTCTGCCGTAGAAGCCGGGCGGATGGATCGGTGAGACCCTGCCGGCGGCTATCTCCTTCTCCGAGATCGGGCGCGCGGTCGGCGGCGCGTGCTGCAACTGGCCGAAGCCGTCGAGGGTCTCGAGCGCCCCCAGTTCGCCTTCGTCATTCGCCGTAACACCCTGGCTCATTGCCACGATCCGCCGCAGCATTTCGACAAACAATCCGGAGAGAGCGAGGTTCGACCAATCGTCATTAGCCGTCGTATGCACCAGCACGATCCAGCCGTGACCGCGTTTTGCCGCGGTGACAAGCGGCGTACCGTCGGCGAGACGCGCCCATGTTCTGGCCGCGAGGTCGAGATCGGGCTCGGCCAGCACTTGGCGCGAGACCATAACGTCGCTCGGTACGACCAGCCCGGCAAACGGGCTGTCGATGGCAAACGGGGCGAGCCGCGCCGGCCGTTCCCAAGACAGCGCACCGCCGATCGTGCGGCCGCCGCGCCGCAGCCGCACTGGCAACAGCGTGTCGCCCTGCTCGGCCAAGCGCGGCCCAGCGAAGCGCAACAATAGGCCTCCGCTCTCGACCCATTTGCCGATCTCTGCCTCCGCGGCGGGCGAGTTGGGCCCGGTATCCGGCATGATCAGCACGGCCAACTGCCGCCGCAGCAGATCGGCCACGGCTCCGCGTCTGATTTCGGCAAACGGAGCCAAAGCCTTTTCGAGGTAATAGGTGTCGCTAAGCAGCGGTTCTCCTCCGGATCCGGCCGCCGCGGCGATGCCGACCGGCCGACGGCGCCATCGCTCGTCGGCCAGCAGAACGCTCCCGGCCGATTGCACGCCTTCCACCGCGATCTCGGTCACTTCGTTTCTGAGCTCGGTGGGCATCGGCAATCGCACCGCAACGGCACTGCTTCCCGCGGCGAGCACAGCCGCTTGCCGCGCCAATAACCGCCCGTCCTCGCCACTCGCCCGAATCTCGTAGCGGCGCGGTACCGGCGCCGGTACGGCCCGCAGCACCACATCGAGTTCGCGTCCGGCCGGATTGTCGGCGGCGAGCAGCAGCGGTGTCTCATCCGGACCCGCGGTGAGATAAAGCAGGGGCCCGCTGTCGGCGAGCCAATCGGCGAGCCTTGTGCTCCCGCGATCGGCGATGCCGTCGCTGAGCCACACCGGCAGGATTTGATGCGGCAATCTGAGTTCATCGAGGCGGGCGAGGAGCGCCTGCCGATCATCGGGCCAGGGCTCGGGCTGCAACGCCGCGATCGCGGCCGCAGCGTCGGCGGCGCGCACCGATGCGAGTGGCGCCGATGCGACGTCTCCGGCGGCGGGTGCGGCGGCGGCCAAAATCACCCGTCGGCCCTCGCGTTCGGCCTCGGCGAGAAGGCCGTCGAGCGCCGTCCGCCGGGCCCGCCAATCGGCGGCAGCGGCCCAGCCGCTATCGACGATCAAGACGATCGGCCCGCCTCCGGCGAGGCGCGCTTGCGGGTTGATCAGCGGATGGGCGACCGCGACAATCACCAGCGCGGCCAATACCATGCGCAGGAAGATGAGCCACAGCGGCGTCCGTGCCGGCGTCTCGTCGCGCGGTATCAGACCCAGCAGCAGCCGGATCGCAGGAAACGGGATGCGGCGTGCGGCCGGCCGGGTGATACGCAATAGCCACCAGATCACCGGCAGCGCGGCCAAGGCGCCGAGGAGCCAGGGCGAGGCAAAGGCGAGCGAGCCGAGCGCCAACACGAATCAGGACCGGTGCCCGTCATGAGCCCCTCTCCGCCGTTCAGGGGGGAGAGGCAGGGGCTCACTGCGGAGCGGTGAGAGGACGAGGTCGCCACAATGAGCGTCCTCCAAGCTCCCCGGTAAATCGGTGCCAAAACCGGGTATCTCGACCGATCCCCTGAGCGCCATTCGAGTTTCCTTACCCGCGGCGTCCGGCCGAAAGCGCGCCGTAAAGCGCCAACAGAGCGAGTTCGGGAGGCCGGTCGGTACGATGCGAGCCGAAGGTCCAGCCGAGATTTGCCACAATCGCGGCGAGCCCCTCGCGGTGCCGGCGAAACCGCTCGGCATAATCGCTCCGGATGCTTTCGACGCGGCTTATGACGACCTCGTCGCGCTCCTCGACCCCGGCGAACCGGATCCGGCCATCGAATGGCAGATCTTCTTCGGCCGGATCGATGATCTGGAGGACATGTCCCGCAAGTCCGCCCGCGGCAAATCGGGCGAGTGCCGCGTTGACCGTATCAAGCGGTGCCAGAAAATCGCCGAACAGCACGAGTTGGGCCGCACGCGGCAGCGGTTCGACAGCAGGCAAACTAGGTGTCAGCGCCGAGTTGGGGCCGATCAGTTCAGCGAGCCGCGACAGTGCGAGCCGGCCGCGCATCGGCGCAATGCCGCTGCCGACCAGGCTCAATCGCTCGCCGCCACGCACCAGCAAGCTCGCCAGCGCGACCAACAGCAGTTCGGCCCGGTCGCGCTTGCTCGGCCATCGGGCGTCGGGAAGATAGGCGGCCGAACTGTAGTCCATCGAGAGCGAGGCGTCGCGCCATAGCCACACGCTTTGCGCGGCTTCCCATTCGGTCTCGCGGATATAGAGGCGTTGCGACTTTGCGCTTTCGCGCCAGTCGATGGCTGCCGCCGCGTCCCCGGCCTGGTACTGCCGAAACTGCCAGAAAGTCTCACCCTGACCGACGCGACGGCGCCCGTGAACGCCTTGTGCCACCGTCACCGCCACGCGTTCGGCTGCGATCAGCAGCGGCGGCAGGCGCGAGGCGGCCTCCTCGGCGCGTTCGCGCAGCGGCAGAGAGGCGGGCTGTCGGCCGGTAGCGAAGCTTCCGTGCGGCGCGGCGATCACCGGTAGGGCGCCAAAATCTGCTCGATGATCCTTGCCACCGTGATGCCCTCGGCGCGGCCGGCAAAACTGACCGCCATGCGATGGCGCAACACGGGCGGCGCCAGCGCGACGAGATCGTCGATCGACGGGCTGAACCGGCCGTCGATCAGCGCCCGCGCCCGGCATGCCAACATCAGCGCTTGGCTGGCGCGGGGCCCGGGACCCCACGAGACGAAGCGCCGCACTTCTGGCGCTGCGGCATCGTCGGGTCGCGCCGATCGCACCAGCGACAGAATTGCTTCGATCACGCTTTCGCCGACCGGAATACGGCGCACCAGACGCTGCGCAGCCAAGACTTGGACGTCGCGCATTGCCGGGGCCGGGCCGTCCTCGACGGTTCCGGTCGTCGCCAGCAGCATTTGCCGCTCCGCCTCGCGATCGGGATAATCGACATCGATCTGTAGCAGAAAACGGTCGAGCTGGGCTTCGGGCAGCGGGTAGGTGCCCTCCTGTTCGAGCGGATTTTGCGTTGCGAGCACATGAAATGGGAGCGGCAGAGCGTGATATTGGCCGGCGATCGAGACGCGGCCCTCCTGCATCGCCTGGAGCAGCGCCGACTGCGTGCGCGGGCTTGCTCGATTGATCTCGTCGGCCATCAACAGCTGGCAGAACACCGGACCCCGAATGAAGCGAAATGAACGCCGGCCGCTCTCGCTTTCCTCGAGGACCTCGGAACCGAGAATATCGGCCGGCATCAGATCGGGCGTACATTGGATGCGTTTTTCGTCGAGTCCGAGCATTGTGCCGAGGGTTTCGACGAGTTGGGTCTTCGCCAGGCCGGGGACGCCGATCAAAAGGGTATGGCCGCCACATAGGAGGGCGATCAAGGCTTGCTCGACAACCTCGCGCTGACCAAAGATGACTTCGCCGATGCGCCGGCGGACAAGTTCGAGGGTGCGGCCCAGAGCCTCGACCTCGGCGACGAGGTCGTCCGCGGAGGCGTCGGTAGGTGCAGAAGATGGCAAGCGCTACGGCCCCTCTGAAAACTCTGCGGCGGCGGATGTGAAAGAAAACGCCGCTGCGGGCAAAACCTCAACCATCCCGTCGCCGCTGGCGGGCGCGACGCGGGTCGTTGACCACGGTGAATTCGCGATCAGGATCGCGCGCAACGGCACCTGGTACTACCGCGGCTCGGCGATCGACCGGCTGCCGCTCGTCAAACTGTTTGCGTCGGTCCTCCGCCGCGAGGCCGATGGCCGATACTGGCTCGTAACGCCAGCCGAGCGCGGCCGCATCGAGGTCGACGATGTCCCGTTCCTCGCGGTGAGCTTGACGGCGATCGGTTGCGGTCGCCAGCAGCGCCTGATTCTTGTAACCAATCTGGACGAGATTGTGACGGCCGGGCCGGACCATCCGCTGCGGATCGAGACCCCTGAGAGCGGCGAGACGATTCCCTATATTCTCGTGCGCGACGGTATCGAGGCGCGGTTGTCCCGCGCGGTATTTTACGACCTTGTCGCACGCGGCACCGAGGAGCGTATCGCCGGCGCGCGAGTGTTCGGCGTATGGAGCAATGGCGTGTTTTTCCGCCTCGGCGAGCCCGGGCCGGATTGGGAGTGATGGGGCAACGTGCAGGAGCGGAAATTGGTGACGCGGGAAGGGCTCGTCGCGCGTCTTGCCCGATCCACTGAACCGGGTCGGCGCGGCTACGGTGGAACTGCCGACCCGGTCGAGGCGGCGGCGATAAGAAGCGCGCTGCGTGGCGACCATGACCTCAATCCCGGCATGACGCCGCCAAACTCCGAATTGCGGCCGGCGGCGGTGCTGGTGCCGCTGATCGACCGCCCCGCCGGGATGACGGTGCTGCTGACGCAGCGCACGACGCATCTCTCGGCGCATGCCGGGCAGATCGCCTTTCCCGGCGGCCGCATCGAAGCCGCCGATCGGGATGCGAGTGCCGCGGCGTTGCGCGAAACCGAAGAAGAGGTCGGGCTGCCCCGCGACCATGTGACCTTGATCGGACGCCTCGATACCTACGTCACGGGGACGGGGTTCGAGATCACCCCGCTGGTCGGCTTAGTTCGGGTTCCCTTCACGCTGACCCTCGATCCTTTCGAAGTCGCCGAGGCATTCGAAGTGCCGCTCGACTTCGTCCTCGATCCGGCCAACCACCGTCGTATCGAGCGAACGTTCGAACACCGTAAGCGGGTGTTTTTCGTGCTCCCCTTCGAGGGCCGCAATATCTGGGGCGCGACCGCAGGAATGCTGGTCAATCTCGCCGAGGTTCTCGCCGACTGAGGAGGCCATGTTCAGGGTCTGCCTCACCATTGTTCTGCCCCTCTTGGTTCCGACCGTGCTCTATCTCGCATGGATCGGCCTCATTGGATCGCCGCGCGATGGTGGCACCGCATTTTGGGCGGCGGTACCCTGGGTCTGGCTTGCCGGCGCCGGTGCGGCACTGCTCGCGATTGTCCTCGTTGTCGTCACGGTCGGCTTCGGCACGATGCAGCACGGCGTCTATGTCCCGCCGCGCTGGCAAAACGGTCGGATCCTTCCGGGCCATATCGAGCCTGCGTCGCGATGACCGAGCGGAACTCGCCGTACTCACCCCCGCCGTTCGGCAGTGCGGTGCGGTCGCGAATCGCACCGCCATGGATGGCTGAGCCGGCAACGCAGGCAGTCCTCGCAGCCTTCGCGGCGGGCGGCGCCGAAGCCTGGTTTGTCGGCGGCGCAGTGCGCGATGCGCTACTCGGTGACCCTCGCGCCGACTTTGACCAGGGTCTGGACCCGGCTCCTGCCCCACGGACACCCACCGACATCGACATTGCCACTCCGGCGTCGCCGGATCGAGTCATGGAACTGTTGCAGCGCGCCGGAATCAGGGCGGTGCCGACCGGTCTCGCACACGGTACGGTAACGGCGGTCGTCCCGCCGCGGCATTTCGAGATAACGACCTTGCGCCGCGACGTGGAGACTTACGGCCGTCAGGCCCGCGTCGTCTTCGACGCCGATTGGAAAAGCGATGCGGCGCGGCGCGACTTTACGATCAACGCGATTTATCTCGATCCCGGCGGCACGCTCCACGATCCGGTCGGCGGTCTCGCCGATCTCGCGGCCCGGCGAGTCCGCTTTGTCGGCGATCCCGCAACACGCATCGCCGAGGACGTACTGCGGCTGTTGCGTTATTACCGCTTCGAGGCGTGCTTTGGCGAGGGCGACGGCGATGCCGCGGCGCGCGCGGCCTGCCGCGCCGCCGCCCTTCTGCTGCGGGACCTGTCGGCCGAGCGTGTGACGCAGGAGCTGATGCGGTTGCTCGCGAGCCGGAACCCATCGGCGGCGTTGCAGATGATGCAGCAGGATGGCGTGCTGGCAGTTTTGCTGCCCGAGGCCCGGCGGCTGGATCGTCTGCGGCAGATGATCGCGGTCGAGCCGAAGTCCGACGCGCTGCTGCGCCTCGCTGCTCTTGTCGAGGTCGACAGCGCTGGTGCGATGGCGCTGGCCAAACGCCTGCGCTTCACCAACGCCTGGTACCGCCGGTTGCAGCGTCTCGCCCCACCCTGGCCGCTCGATCCGACAGGTGATGCGAAGGCTCAACGTTTCGCCCTCTATCGACTCGGTGCGGATGATTATCGCGACCTCACGCTCTTGCTCGCGGCCGACCGGCAGATGACGGGCGGTCGGCTCGCCGAGTTGCTGACCCTCGCGCAAGGCTGGACGCGGCCGGTCTTTTCGCTTAATGGCCGCGACGTAACGGCACTCGGCATCGCGCCCGGGGAACGCGTTGGCCAGCTGCTGAATGTGGTCAGGAATTGGTGGGAGGAGGGCGATTTCGTCGCCGGCCACGCCGAGTGCCTCGCCTATCTGCGGCGAATTGCGCAAGCCTCGCGGCCGCCGAAACCGGATGGAAGCGACGCAGGGCGGTGACGGCGCAGTCGAAGGCGGCTATCATCGAGCCGCCGCGGCGCTCCGCAAGACCTGCCTCCCGATCTCGGTGTGTCGCGGCCGGTTTTCGCGCACCATCGCCAGTGCCGGGGTGAAACCATGATCGGCCCGCCGGGCTTGCCAAAATTCGGACGCCGCGTGTTTTCCTTCGCCGCCGCGAAGCAAACCCGAAGGCGATCCCAGCGTCACGGCTGGAAGTGGCTCGCTGGGTTCTACGTTGCTGGCGTGCTGGCGCATTTCAGCCATCACATGGTTGCCGTGCCACCGGCGCCGGGGGATCCGGCCTTTATCGAAGCGCTGTCGAGCGCACCCTTGAGCCTCGCCTGGCCGGCCGATCTGATCGGAACCTTGATTGCCCGCAGTTAGCCCGACACTAAGTCTTCGGCGGACGCGGCCGAATCCGCCGCAGCCGATACCAGAAGGCGGCGACGAGCAGCAAACCAAGTGCGCCAATCACGAGAAACGGGCTCAGTTGGCCGTGCGGCGGCCCGCCGCCGACGCGGATCATAACGCGTGCGACCTCGTTTGGGGTTCGAGCTTCGGCGCTCCATATCCCGTCTCGGTCTGCGTCGAACACGAATTTGCCGGCCGCGTCGGTGCGGCCGGTCTCGACCGGAGTCGTCCGTTCGCCTGGTGCGAAGACGCTGACCTCGGCATCGGCCATCGGCTTGCCGTCGGTCGTGGCGAATTGCGCCGTTACCTCATGCGTCGCAAAGAGGTCGAAGGCGGCGGCGGGGAGTGTGGCGAACGGCGGCAGAATGACCGACACGGCTAGGATCGTCGTGGCGGCCAGGCGAAATGGCCCTGCCGAGTTCCGCAAACGGGTCGATTGAAAGCCGCGCATCGCGTCAGGATAGCGATCTCGCGGCGGCGCGCCATCTCGATCCGTTGCACCCTTGCCGGGAGTTCGCGTCCATGGCATAGGCCGGCGCAGGGGGGCACCAATGCCGGATTTTGCCATCGAGCGGCGTTGCCGAGGTATCGTCTGCGGCATTGACGAGGCAGGGCGCGGGCCGCTCGCCGGCCCGGTCGTCGCCGCCGCGGTTATTCTGGAGCCGCGCCGCTTCCCGAAACTGCTGCGCGAGGAACTCGACGATTTGAAGATTCTCCCCGTGGATCGGCGCGACAGCTGTTACCGCGCGTTACGGAGTTGCGCCCGACGCGGGGTCGCCCGTATCGGGGTCGGCGCGGCGAGTGTCAACGAGATCGACCGGCTCAACATTCTGCGTGCCTCGCTCTTGGCAATGGCGCGCGCCGTCGCCGCGCTCTCGGTTGACCCTGATATTGCGCTCGTCGACGGCGGCATCGCGCCGCCGATCGGTTGCGCCGTTCGAACGATCGTCAAGGGCGATGCGCAGAGCTTTTCAATCGCCGCCGCTTCGGTCGTCGCCAAGGTGACGCGGGATCGGATCATGCGGGCACTGGCCCCGCGCTACCCGGGCTACGGCTGGGAAACCAACGTCGGATACGCGACCGCGGAGCACGGTTCCGCGCTCCGCCGGCTCGGGCCGACCCCGCATCACCGCCGCTCCTTTGCGCCGGTGCGTCTTGCCGCCGGCGACGATTTGCCGCTCTTCGCCGTGCTCTCATAGCCGAATGCCGAGACCGCGTGCCGAACAACCTTTTTCATCAGGGTCGGCAGCGCGTACTCGCCAAGCCGGTCGACCGCACTCCACAGCCCTTCGACGGGGCTCGCCGCGGTCGCCGCAGCGACCGCGAGTTCGAGCCGGAAATGGGTGAAGCCATGGCGCACTACGCCGGGCAGCAGCCGCCATTCGGCTTGCGCCGGCGCCGCTGGCAGCGCTTCCTCGAAGGTCCAAGGCGCCGTGCGCCAAGTAGTCGACGGGATCTCGATCATCCCGCCCAGGAGGCCCTGCTCCGGGCGGCGGCGCAGCAGCACCTCGCCATCCGGGCGAGTGAGCCAGAACGCGATGCCGGAGCGTTGCGGTCTTTCCGGCTGTTCCGCTCGCACCGGCACCGCATCGATGCGGCCCGAGGCGAGAGCCGCGCAGCAAGACCGCCAAGGGCAGAGCACGCAGCGCGGACGACGCGGCGTGCACAGCGTGGCGCCGAGATCCATCATCGCCTGGGCGAAATCGCCGGCACGATGCGTTGGCACCAGGGCCGCCGCCAGCGCCGCGAGCCGCGGCTTGGCCGTCGGCATCGGTGTTTCGATCGCGTAGAGCCGGGCGACGACCCGCTCGACGTTGCCGTCAACCGCGGCCACCTGACGGTCGAAGGCGATCGCCGCAATTGCCGCGGCGGTATAGGCGCCGATTCCTGGCAAGGCCCGCAATGCTGCCAGCTCGTCGGGGAAAGTGCCGCCGTGTTGCTCTGCCACGACTCGGGCGCAAGCATGAAGGTTGCGGGCTCGAGCGTAGTAACCGAGCCCCTGCCAGAGCTGCAGCACCTCGTCGAGCTCGGCTGCGGCGAGCGTCGGAATATCGGGCCAGCGCGCCACGAATTGGCCGAAATAGGGGCCGACAGTCGCTACCGTCGTCTGCTGCAGCATGATCTCGCTGAGCCAGACGTGGTAGGGATCAGGGCGCCGCCCGGGAGGCGCTCGCCACAGCAGTTCGCGGCGCTCGCGATCGTACCAGGCAAGCAGCGATGCCGGGTCGGGGCGCTGGGGCGGCGAGGAATGAGGGCGGATCGTCGTCGGCATGGACATGGCGGATCTTCGCCATAGCCTAGCGGCTGCCGCGCCGGCGGGCGAGCCACGCGCCGGCGGGTTCCGCGCGGTTGGCATCCCCGTCGCCAAGCTGGCGGCGCCGATCATCAAAAAACGCGGCGGTGGCTACCTCGTCCGGCTCAAGGCGGCATGGCCGGCGGCGGTTGCCGGCACCGATTGGGCTGCCTTTGCTTGGCCCGCGACGCTCGGCCGCGACGGCGCCCTGAAGCTTCATGTCGTGCCAAGCGCGGCGCTCGAACTGCAGCACCGCGGGCCGCTCTTGATCGAGCGAATCAATTCGTTTCTCGGCAGTGCCGTCATCACCCGCCTCTCCCTTGTGCAGGCGCTGCCACCCCTTCCGGCTCCTGCCGTTCCGCCGCTCCGCCTATCGACCGCGGACGAGGCGTCGGCGCTCGAGCGAACCCTTGCCGATATTGACGATCCCGAACTACGGACCGCACTTGCCGGGCTCGGCCGGGCGGTTCTCGCGAGCCAGCCTTCGGCGCCGGGGATTGCACCCGACGCCGGAACCCGCTAGCATCAATATATTGTGGCGAGGGATCATAATATGCATAAGGTCTGGTTCTTGGGGCTGGCGATTGCCGGCCTCGTCGCCGCGTCGCCTGGGCCCGCGCCGGCGGCCCCGGCCCAGGTAGTCCTCGCTGACGCGCCGGTGGCGCTACTGCAGATCAACAAGGACGACCGGGTGCTCGGCAACCGCAATGCGCCGATCACGATCGTCGAATACGCATCGATGAGCTGCCCGCATTGCGCCCATTTCGCCAAGGACGTCCTGCCCGAGCTGAAAAAAGAGTGGATCGATACCGGCAAGGCGAAACTGGTGTTGCGCGACTTTCCGCTCGACAAGCTGGCGCTGCAGGCGGCGATGGTTCAGCGTTGCGCGCCGCCGGACCGGTTCTATGCCTTTGCGGAGACGTTTTTTGCCGACCAGGAGAAATGGGTGCTGGCGGACGACTACAAGGCTGCCCTCGCCCGCCTCGCCGCCCTCGGCGGCATGAGCAAGAGCGAGTTCGACGCCTGCCTCAAGAACAGCGCGCTCGAAAACCAGATATTGCAGGAACGTTTGGTGGCGTCGAAGGATCTCGACGTCGACGCCACGCCGACCTTCTTCATCAACGGCACCAAATTTGCCGGTGAACCGACGGTGGCAGCGTTCGACAAAATCCTGTCGAGTCTTGCGTCGAAATCGTGAACCGCTGTCCGGTAACCCGATGCAGGTAGAGCGGCTTCGCCTTGTCGGTTTCAAATCCTTTGTCGATGTCGTTGAGCTGGAGGTAAAATCCGGTCTGACCGGCATCGTCGGGCCCAATGGCTGCGGCAAGTCGAACCTTGCCGAGGCGCTGCGCTGGGTGATGGGCGAAAGCTCGGCGCGACACTTGCGCGGCGGCGAGATGGACGATCTGATCTTTGCCGGATCTGCGCGTCGGCCGGCCCGCAACATTGCCGAAGTGGCGCTGACTCTGGACAACAGCGCGCGGACCGCACCCCGCGCGTTCAATGACCGCGACGAGATCGAGGTCGTGCGCCGCGTCGAGCGCGGCGCCGGATCGGTGTTTCGGATCAACGGACGCGAAGTACGTGGGCGCGACGTGCAATTGCTGTTCGCCGATGCGGCGACCGGCGGACATTTCAGCACGGTGATCGGCCAGGGACGCGTCGGCGCGCTGATCGAGGCGAAGCCCGCTGAGCGGCGCCTGCTGCTCGAAGAGGCGGCGGGCACGGCCGGTCATCCGCTGCGCCGGCGCGAAGCATTGTCGCGGCTTACCGCGGCCGAGGTCAATCTTGTGCGACTTGACGATGTCGTCGCGGGCTTGCTCGCCCAGCTCGAAACGGTAAAGCGGCAGGCGCGGCAGGCGCAGCGCTATCGCCGGCTTGCCGAGGAGATCCGGCGCCATGAGGTGCTGCTGTTCCGCGCCCGCCGGCGGGAAGGCGAGGCCGAGGCTGTGCGCGCCGAGACCGACTTCGCGGCGATTGAAGCCGCTGTTGCGGCGCTCGCCGAAGAGGCCGCCGCCGCACAACACCAGCGCGCCGAGGTCGAGGCGCAGCTTCCGGCGCTGCGGCTCGCCGAGACGACTACGGCCGGCGAGTTGCAGCGGCTGGTAGAGGCGCGAGCCGAACTCGAACGCGAATTGCAGCGGGTAGTCGCCGTCCGCGGTGACACGGAGCGTCGACAGGTCCAGCTCGCCGCCGATCTCGAAAGTGAGGACGGGCAGCTGGCCGATGCGCAGTCGGCGCTGGCTCGGCTGTTGGCGGAACGTGATGCGCTCGCCGGAGCCGCCGTGCAGGATTCCGATCGGGAGGCTGCCGCATTGCGGCTGGCTGCGATGTCCGAAGCGCTTGTCGCCACCGAATCGGAATGGCAGCGGGCCGCCGAAGCCGACGCGCAAGCCGCGGCACGGCGAACCGCCGCCGAGCGGCGATGCCGGGATCTCGCCGGGCGCAGGGCAGACCTGGAGACACGCCGCACCGACATGGCGCGCCAGCGGACCGCTCTGGCCGTCGACGCTGTGCCCCGAGCGTCGGGGAGCGCCGCGGCAGCGGCGGTCGCCGCGGCCGAGTCCCGAGTCGAGGAGGCCGGCGCCGCGGTCGAAAGCGCTGAGCGCGCTGTCGCCCTGTGCCAAGAGCTCGAATCAGCGGCGCTCGATCTGCAACAGCAGACCGCGGCACGGCACGCTCGGCTCACAGCCGAGGCCGAAGCGCTGAAGGCAGTGCTCGCACCAACGCCTGGGACTTCCACTGCGGCACCGATACTGGCCTCGTTGCGAGTGGTCGCAGGTTTCGAGGCGGCAGCGGGTGCGTTGTTCGACGACGACCTGGCGGCGCCGCTCGGCCCCACGACCGATGCCGCATGCTGTTGGATCGACCTGCCGGCCGTCGCTGGTGCGGTGCCGCTGCCGAAGGACGCCTGCCCGCTGACTGCAGCGGTGACAGCCCCATCCGCTCTTGGCCGCCGCCTCGCGCAGTCCGGCTGGGTCAAGGACGAAGCGACCGGCCGCAGGCTGCAGCCCGAGTTGCTACCGGGCCAGCGGCTAGTCGACCGCGAGGGGCGGCTATGGCGCTGGGACGGGTTCACCCGGAACGCTCCAGCACGCTCTGCCGCGGCGCGGCATCTCGAGCTGCAGCAGCGATTGACGATCCGGCTCGGCGAGATCGCCCAGAGCGACTTCGAACAGGGCGCGGCCGAGACGGCTGTCGCCGCCGCCCGAGCTGACCGAGATCAGGCAGTTGCCGCCCTGCGTTCGGCGCAAGGGCGACACCGCGAGGTCGAGGCTGCACTTGCCGCTGCCCGCACCGCGGAGGCGGCGCTCGTCCGCCGCGCGCTCGCCGCCGAGAGCCGGCTTGCGGCGCTCGAAGACGCGGCAACCAGGCTGGCCGCCGACCTCGCCGAGACAGAAGCGGTGGCCGAGGAGAACGAGCGGGACCTCGCATCGCTGCCTGCGCCCGCGTTGTTGCGGACGACATTGGAAAAGGCACGTGCTGCCGCAACCGACGCTCGCCGCCACGAGGCCGAGGTGCGCGGTACGCTCGACCGGCTGAGTCAGGTGGCGGATGCTCGCCGTGAGCGGCTGGCCGCGCTCGACCTCGAAGAGCGCTCCTGGCGCAAACGGGTCGAAGCGGCCAGCGCACATCGGCTCGCGCTGCAGCAGAGGCGCACCGAACAACAGTGGGAAATCGATGCTCTCACCGGTCTGCCGGCGAGGATCGCCGCCCAGACCGACGCGCTCGGCACCTGCATCGCCAAGGCCGCGGTTGCCGCGCGACGCGCGGCCGACGCCCTGGCTCGCGGCGAGGTGCAATTGCGCGAGGCGGTGCAGAATTCGCAGGCCGCTGACCAGGACTTGGCCACGGCACGAGAGCGCCGGGCTCGGCTCGAAGTCTTGCGCGACGCTGCGAACGAAGCGCTGGCGCGGCTCGACCGCGAGATCTCCGAACGGCTCGGCGACCCGGAGACCCTCGCCGGACCCGCTAGCCGCACCGCCGATGCGCAAGATCCCGGCGAGATCGCAAGACGGCGCGATCGGTTGTCGCGCGAGCGCGACGCAATCGGGCCGGTCAATCTGTTGGCTGAGAACGAAGCCGCCGAGATCAGTGCTCGAGTTCGAGGTCATGCAGCGCGAGCGCGCCGATGTGGCCGAAGCGGTCGCCAAGTTGCGCCGCGGCATCGCCACGCTTGATCACGAGGCCCAGCAGCGGCTGAAGGAGGCCTTCGAGCAGGTCGGCCGGCATTTCGCGGAATTGTTCGGTCACCTCTTCGGCGGCGGCCACGCGCGGCTCGAATTGACCGAGGGCGGCGATGCGCTCAGCGCCGGGCTGGAAATCATGGCGAGCCCGACTGGCAAGCGGCTTCAGAACTTGTTGCTGCTGTCGGGTGGCGAACAGGCCTTGACGGCGCTCGCTCTCATCTTCGCGGTGTTCGTGACCAGGCCAGCCCCGATTTGCGTGCTCGACGAGGTCGACGCTCCGCTCGACGACGCGAATGTCGGGCGGCTGTGCCGTGTTGTCGCCGGGCTGGCCGAGAAGACCGGCACCCGCTTTCTATTGGTTACGCATCACCGCATCACGATGGCGCAGGCCGACCGGCTCTACGGGGTGACGATGACCGAACCGGGCATCTCGCGGCTCGTTTCGGTCGATCTCACCGCCGCCCAGCTGCGTCGAACCGCCTGACCTCGCCGGCTAGGCTCGTTGACAGCTTTCAGGCGCCTGATTATGGTGCGCCGCGTTTCGGCCGGATGCTGACCGGGACTGGTGTTGGATGGCTGCGCTTGCCTGAATGGTGCGAGGATCCGCCGCCGGATCCGTTGGCACGGCTTGGGGCGGAGATAGACCAGGCGCGCCGCAAACGGCTCCGGCACGGGGCGAATGGCCGGACGGCACCGCCGCCGGGGGCGCTGGGCTTCGGGTTTCGGGTGGCGACCGAGCTGGTCGCGGCCCTGTGCGTCGGGCTCGCGTTAGGGTGGGTGTTCGACCGCACCTTAGGCACTCGGCCTTGGGGGTTGATCGTCTTCTTCTTTCTCGGCTCGGCGGCGGGCATGCTCAACGTCTTCCGCGCCGCGAAAGGTGTGATATTTGGCGGTGCGCCGCCGCCGTCCGGCAACGGCGACCGGTCAAAGCCGGACTAGGTAGCGGCGGGCCGGATGCGGAGCGGATAGTATGGTGGCGGTGGCTCCTTCACCACTCGAGCAATTCACGATCGAGCGGATCATCCCTATCCACCTCGGCCGGCTCGACATCTCCTATACGAACGCGGCTCTGTTGATGACGATCGCAGTGGCGCTCGCGACACTGCTCCTGGTCGGCGCGACGGCGCGTGCCGCGCTGGTGCCCAGACGGCTGCAATCGGTTGCCGAACTGCTCTACGAATTCGTCGCCGGCATGATGCGCGACAATGTCGGTGAGGAAGGCCGGCAGTTTTTCCCGCTGGTCTTCTCGATCTTCATTTTTATTCTGTTCGGCAACTTGCTCGGTCTGGTCCCGTACAGCTTCACGTTCACCGGTCAGATCGTGGTCACCTTCGCGCTCGCCCTATTCGTGTTCCTGTTCGTGACCGTGGTCGCCCTCCTGCGCCATGGCGTCCGCTTTTTCACCTTCTTCTTTCCGCCGGGCGCTCCGCTCGTGATGGCGCCGCTCCTCGTGCCGATTGAGATTATCTCTTATCTGACGCGGCCAGTAAGCCTCAGCCTGCGGCTCTTCGCCAACATGCTTGCCGGGCACACGATGCTTGCCGTCTTCGCCGGTTTTACCGTGGCGCTCGGGCTGTTCGGCTTCCTGCCCTTGTCCTTTAATGTTGCGCTGATCGCCCTCGAGGTCGTGATCAACCTGTTGCAGGCCTATGTTTTCGCGATCCTTACCTGTCTCTATCTAAGCGACGCGATTCACCTGCACTGATCGGACGCGCGCCGCGCGGCTTGGATCGGCGCCCCCGAAATTTGCCCCCCGGAAAGGACAAAGGACGACATTATGGATCCTACCTCCGCCAAAATGATCGGCGCCGGCCTCGCCGCGATCGCGCTCGCCGGCGTCGGCGTCGGCATCGGCAATGTGTTCAGCGCGCTTGTCACCTCGATCGCGCGCAACCCGGCCGCGCGCGACCAGGTGTTCGGCATCGGCATGCTCGGCTTTGCGCTAACCGAGGCGGTGGCATTCTACGCGTTGATCGTTTCGCTGCTGTTGCTGTTCGTGCTCTAGCGGGCGGGAAGTGACGGACGGGGACGGCACCGATGCCGCAGCTCGATGTCACGACCTTCGTGCCACAGCTGTTCTGGCTGGCGGTCACGTTTGTTACGTTGCTGCTGCTGATGGCGCTAGTGGGGTTGCCGCGCGTCCGCCGGGCGCTCGATGCGCGCCGCGTTCGGCTCGACGACGACCTCGCCCGCGCCGCAGAGATGAAGACCGAGGCGGAGGCGGTCGTTGCCGTCTATCAGAAAACCCTAGCGACAGCGCGGGCCGAGGCGCAGGCTGCGATTAAGGAGACCGCCGAGCGGCTTGCCGTCGAGGCCGCTGAACGGCAGCGGCAACTCGCCGTCTCCCTGGCGCAGGACATCCATGAGGCGGAGCGCAGGATCGCGACGGCGAAAGAACGTGCACTCTCGGATATCCGCAGCGTTGCGGTCGAGATCGCATCCTTGGCGACGGTCAAGCTGACCGGACTGCCGGCCGATCCCGAGCAGGTTGAAACGGCGGTCAGTGCGGTGCTTGACCGGATGGGGGGCGAGCGGGCGAGGCGATGATGCACTTCTTCGCGGAGCCAGAATTTTGGGTGCTCGTCGCCGTATTGATTTTTTTGGCGCTCGTATGGAAGCCGGCAAAGCGGCTGCTGATCGGCGGGCTCGACGCCCGGGCCGAGCGGATTCGCGGGGAGCTCGAGACGGCGCGCCGGTTACGCGACGAGGCCGAAGCGGCGCTCGCCGCCTATCGCCAGCAGGAGCGCCGAGGTGTGGCCGAGGCCGAGGAAATCGTTGCACACGCCACGGCCGAGGCCCAGCGGATCGCCCGCCAATCGGCCCTCGACCTCGAACGAACCTTGCAGCGCCGCCGACAGCTCGCCGCGGAGCGGATCGCTCAGGAGGAACAGAAAGCGCTCGCCGAGATCCGCGCCTTCGCCGTTGATATCGCGGTCGCCGCGGCGCGCCGGGTTATCGCTGCCGAGCTCGACGAGCCGCGCGGCGCCGCTTTGATCGACGCCGCCATCGCCGCCCTGCCGCACCAGCTGTCATAGGCGGCCGCGCTGCGGCGGGCGGTCCTGGCGGCCAGCTTTACCGCGCTCTACCACTGCGGGAATCCCGGTGAAATCAGCCCCCGGCCCGGATGTCCTGCCGCTCGAACAGCAGCTGCGCCGAACCGCACGCCGTGATCGCGCCGCCTTCGCCGCGCTTTACGTGCAAACCTCGGCGAAACTCTTTGGCATCGCCCTACGAATAACGAGAAGTAGAGACGCGGCCGAGGAAGTGTTGCAGGAGAGTTTTGTCGTGATCTGGGAACGAGCCGGCGATTTCGACCCGGCTCGTGGCTCAGCGATGGGCTGGATGGTGACGATCGTGCGGCATTGCGCAATCGACCAGTTGCGCCGCCGCGCCGCGCGTCCGGAGGGCCAGAGCGACCCGGAAGCGGCGCTCCCAACGCTGGTTGCAGCCGATCGCGCCGACAGTCGCGTCGAGTTGCGCGCCTTGCAGGCCTGTCTCGACGAGCTCGACGAACTGCCGCGCCGCGCCGTCATCCTCGCCTATTGCTTTGGACTGACGCGCGAGGAGCTGGCGCTGCGCTTCGCGGTGCCGATCGGGACGATCAAAAGCTGGCTGCGGCGCAGCCTCGAGCGCCTGCAGCGGTGCCTCGACCAATGAGGTACGACGACCCGGAACTGCGCGAGCGGCTCGCCAGCGAGTATGTCCTCGGGACGATGCCGCGGCGGGCGCGACAGCGGTTCCAAGGGTTGATGGCGGCGGATCCGGCACTGGCGCGGCTGGTCGGCGACTGGGCCCGCCGCTTCCTGCCGCTCGACGACACGACTCCGGCCGAAGCCCCGCCGGAACAAGTCTGGCAGGCTATCGAAAGACGCATTGCCGGGGCCGTCGCGACGGCCCCGGCGCCGTCACCGGCCGCCGGATGGTTCGGCGCGCTCGCCTTCTGGCGCGGCCTGGCACTAGCCGCCAGCGCCGCAGCCGCCGCACTCGTGCTCTACCTCGCGATCTTTGCCGGTCGGGCACCGGCGCCGACCGTGGTCGCAGTACTCTCCGGGCATGGCGGCGAACCCGGCTGGATAGCGGTAACCGGCCCGCAATCGGGCGAGGTCAGTATTTCCGCGGTGACGCCGCGGCGCGTGCCGGCGCCGCACGCTTTCGAACTCTGGAGCATCGCCGGCGGGCCGCCGCGGCCGATCGGCCTGTTGCAACAGGCCGCCGGCAGCGCGGTCGTCCTCTCCGCGGCGCTATTGCCGCCGCCGGACGGCGTCCTGGCGGTCAGCCTCGAACCGCCGGGCGGCTCGACGACCGGCCTCCCGACGGGCCCGGTTCTCTATCAGGGCAAGGTCCTGATCCGCGTGCGTTGAGTGGACGGCCAGCCGCGAAACCACTCCTCTGCGTCCAAGCCCACCGCCGCTGCAGCTGGCTGGGACGGTCCACGCGGTGGCTCCGCTGCCGCCGCCGAGCGGCGCTACGCGCCCTCCCGCATTTGCTGTTTCAGAGATTTCGGAGCGGCCAGGGCTCTTGCGTATCCGCACGCTACGCGACGGGGCTCGACCGATCGATCAGGTGCAGGAACGAGCCGAATGCCATACCACGGCGCAGGCCGCTCGCGCCGATGTCGACGCCGGCCGCGTCAGTCGCCACCCATAGCGGATCGGCCGTCTCCTCGCGGACCACCGTCGCGTAATGAAATTCGTGGCCGCGAAAGCATGCGCCGGCGCCGCCGAGCGGCCCGTCGGCGACGAGCGCAGCTTGGCGATAGCCGATCGACAGGCGGCGGTCGGCGAAGCTGGTGACGACCGGCAACAGGCCTGCCATCCGATGGCGTTGTCCCGCGGCGTCGATCAGCGCCTCGCCGAGAGCCATATAGCCGCCGCATTCGCCGTAGACCGGTTTTCCATCCGCAACAGCCCGGCGCAGCCCGGCAAAAAACGCCCCGCTGCCGGCCAGCCTGCCTGCCCACAACTCCGGATAGCCGCCCGGGAGATAGACCGAATCCGCTTCCGGCGCGGGCGCTTCTCCGGCAAGCGGGGAAAAAAAGGTGACGGCAGTGCCGGCCCCCTGCCAGCTGGCAAGAAGTGTGGGGTAGGAAAAGCAAAACGCGTTGTCACGGGCCACCGCGACATGCCGACCAAACGGTGGAACACCCGGCGCCCCCTTGCCGCCGCAAAGCCGCGAGGGTCGTGCCAATTCCGTCAACCCGTCGATGTCGAGGGCGGCGCCGATCGCTGCTGCGGCGCGGTCGAGGACTGCGTCTGCGGCATCGCTTTCCGGCGCCGGCACGAGGCCGAGGTGGCGCGCCGGCAGCGCCAAGGCCGGATCCGCCGGCAATGACCCGAGCAGCTTGACGCCGGGCAAGTACCGCATCGCGGCGCCTTCGAGAAGCCTCCCGTGACGCGCGCCCGAGACACGGTTGAAGACGACCCCAGCCGGCGCCACACCCGGCCGGTGGCCGGCGAAACCGCGCAGCAGCGCGGCCACCGAAGCGCCCTGCCCGTGCGCATCGACGACGAGCACAACCGGCCAACCGGTGGCCAGCGCCAGCTCGGCAGTCGAACCCGCTTCGCCATCGGGCCCGGTTCCGTCGAAGAGGCCCATGACCCCTTCGCACAGCACGATCTCGCCATCGCTTTCGAGCCGGGCGACCGTCGCCGCCAAAGTCGCCGGTTGCATCGCCCAAACATCGAGATTCCGGCAAGCGATGCCGCTAGCCAGGGCGTGGAACGTCGGATCTATGAAGTCCGGTCCGGCTTTCGCCGCCGCGACCCGCAAACCGCGGCGCGAGAGGCAGCGCAGCAGGCCTGCCGTAACGAGGGTCTTGCCGCTGCCCGAGGCCGGCGCCGCGACGATCAGCCCTGCCCCGCTCACGACGGGCCCCCGGGGGCCATCGGGAGCGTAGCTAGCCGCGTCTCTGCGATCGGCGTCAGCCGGGCAATTTGTCCCCGTCGGGCGGCGGCGGCACGTCAAAGGCGTTGACCATGCCCGACAGGAACGAAAAATAATTGGCCGCTCCGGTCAGTTCGACGAGCCATTCGACGCCGTGCCGGTCCTTCAGCGCGTCAACGAGCGCCTGATCAGTGCGGTTGTTGCGCATCAGCTGTCGCGTATAGCGGATGATGTCGCGTTCGTCCGCCGGCAGTGCTGCAGGCTCGGCCTTGGCGCGCAACAGATCGATCGTCGTTTCCGGCACGCCGGCGCGCCGCGCTGCGCCGACCTGCGCGGCCCAGACATAGGCGGCCTCGCGTTCGCGCACCGCGGCGAGGATGGCGAGCGAGCGCAGCCGCGGTTCGACAACGCTGTCCTCGCGGAAAAACGTGACGAGCGGCAACACTCGTTCAGCCAGCTTCGGGCTGTGCAGCATAATGCTGAACGGCCCGCGGACGCCGCCGAACACTTTGACGACGTCGTCGACGACGCCGTGATACTGGGGCCGGACATCGGCCTTGCCGGTGACCGGGGCTATTTTCGGCATGATCTCCTCCCGTTTTTAGCGCTGTCAGATGCCGGGGTAGGGCTTGCCCCAGCCGTCGAGATAGACGACCTCGGAAAGCGGACCGCGACCGACCGGACCGAACCTCCCCATCGGATAGCCGATCGGAAGGATCGCATAGGAATGGAACCCGGGCGGGATGCCCATCGCCGCGTCGACTTCTTTTTCGTAGTTGATATGCCGCGTCGTCAAGACCGAGCCGAGGCCGAGCGCGCGCGCCGCAAGCATCATGTTTTCGACCGCGGGATAGATCGACGATCCGGCCGAGCGTCCCGGATCGGGCCCGTCTTCGAGGCAGGCGACGATCCACACCGGCGCTTCGTGGTAATGGTCAGTAAGGTATTCGACGGCCGCATGCTGGCGTTTGTAGCGCGCCGGATCCGAGCCGGGCGGCGGCGGGCTCGTCGCATAGCGCGGCCCGACCACCTCGTCGAAGGCCTTCTTGTAGAAGACTTGCACCGCCTTCTTGATCGCCGGGTCTTTCAGAACCAGAAAGCGCCAACGCTGCGTGTTGCCGCCACTGGCCGCGGCTTGGCCGGCCAACAGGATCTTGCGGATCAACCCGTCAGGCACCGGATCGGGCTTCAGCCGCCGCATCGCCCGCATCGTATGCATGATCTCGAAGATATCCGTTCGGCCGGCGGTTGCTTCGGGCATTCCGCTCCTCCTTCAAATTAGGCCGGAACTTTAGTGGCGATCGGCGTCTTGCGACAAGGACGAAGGACTGACTCGAGAGAACGGCGGCGGCTGCTCCGGCGCTATTGCTGCTCCACTGTCTGCAAGTCTTGCGCGGTCTGGTTTATCGCATCTTCGAGTTGGCGGTAGAACCCGTCCGGCAACAGCCCGACGAGGAGCCGATTCTCGCTCCGCCATCTTGCTCTTGCGATGGCGCCGCGGCCGGCGGCGAGTGCGGCGCAAGCGTTGGGGCTGAGGAGATCACTTGCCGCATGCGCCGGTCCCAGTCCCTTATGCGCCGGGCGAGCCGCGAACCGGGACCTGGCGACGCGCCCTGGTGCCGACGACCCTTTTGCCGCAGCGCAAAGACCGCTGTCGCGCAGGACCCGCTCGGTATAGGCCGCCACCTCCTTTGCCAGCTTGTTTGCCGGCCGCCCCGCATCGAGCCAGGCATTTACCCTGCCGATGCCCCAATTGTAGGCGGCGATCGCATCGGGCCAGTTATCGTAGCGGCGGTAGAGCTGGTCGAGGTAGGCGCGCCCGATGGCGCGATTTTCCGCTGAATTGAAACGGTCGCCGCCGCCGACATCGGTTGCCGCCGCGGCGCTGACCTGCATCGGTCCCTGCGGACCGGAGGAGTTGGGACGCCACATCGCCAGATCTTCGCCGTGGCTCGATTCCGCTCCGTCGACGGCGGAGACAACCCGGTCCAACACCGACCGCTGCGCCAGCGCTGCTGAGGCGCCGACGTACTGAGCAAACAAAACCGTAACGATTACCGGTGCCGGCCAACAACGCATTATCGGAATCCCCTAAGATAGTCCCCGTCCCATAATAGGCTGGGTCAGGAGATCGTCAAACCGGAAAGGATAATTGCCTAATTTGCCTATTTTTAGACGCTTATAATCAAGATATGGTGGCGAACTTTGGTAAATGTTTGGCCGATATAGGGTCAGATTGCTTTACTACGCTCGCCAATGACGGCCAAGAACCCCATTAATAGGCGTAGTCGGTATAGACCGGATCGATCACGCCGCCCCAACGGGTACGGAAATCGTCGAGCAGGTCTTCGGCCGGAGTGCGGCCGGAATGAGCGATCGCGAAGAGCGGATCGAGGAAATGGGTCTCGTCCTCGCCAAAGGTGCTGCGCCGCGCCCGGCGGTGCAGTCCTCCGCGTGCGATCTCAAGCATTTCGAGCGCCACGTCGCGCAGAGTGCGGGTACGCAACGGCGCCGCCAATGCGAGCCGAGGCACGTCGCGGCGCATTGCTTCGTGGTCGGCAGCGGTCCAATCTGCAATGAGGTCGGCCGCGGCGTCGAGCGCCGTCGCGTCGTAAAAAAGCCCAACCCACAGGGCCGGCAATGCGCAGAGCTGCCGCCACGGGCCGCCATCGGCGCCGCGCATTTCAAGAAAGGTCTTAAGCCGGACCTCGGGAAAGGCGGTCGTCAGATGGTCGGTCCAGTCCCCCAGACGCGGGATCTCGCCGGGCAGGGCCGGAAGTCGACCGACCTGAAAATCGCGAAACGATTGCCCGCTCGCATCGATATAGCGGCCGTCGCGGTAGACGAAATACATCGGTACGTCGAGCATGTAGTCGACATAGCGCTCGAAACCGAAACCGGGCTCGAAGACGAACGGCAGAGTGCCGCAGCGGTCGGGGTCGGTGTCGGTCCACACGAAGCTGCGCCGGCTCAGCATTCCCGACGGGTTGCCCTCGACAAAAGGCGAGTTGGCGAAGAGCGCCACCGCAACCGGCTGCAGGGCGAGGCCGACGCGAAATTTCTTCACCATGTCGGCCTCGGACAAATAGTCGAGGTTTGCCTGCACGGTGCAGGTACGCAGCATCATATCGAGGCCGAGGTTGCCTTTCTTTGGCATATAGTCGCGCATGATGCGGTAACGCGCCTTGGGCATCCACGAGATGTCCTCGCGGCGCCATTTCGGGTCGAAGCCGAGCCCGAGCATGCCGAGCCCCAGATTTTCGCAGACTTCGCGCACCTGGCGCAGATGTTCGTGCACCTCGTCGCAGGTCTGATGCAGGGTTTCCAGCGGCGCACCGCTCAGTTCGAACTGGCCGCCGGGTTCGAGCGTGATCGAACATCGCGCATCATTTGACAGCGCGATCGTGTTGCCGCTTTCGGTGACCGGCTTCCAGCCGAAGCGCGTCATTTCGTGCAGCAGCGCGGCGATGCCGTCGGGACCCTCATAGGGCACGCGGCGCAGGTCGGAGCGACGGAATACGAATTTCTCGTGCTCGGTGCCGACCCGCCAGGCGGCGGGCGGCTTGCATCCCGCTTCGAGATATTCGACGAACTGTCGCTTGTCGGTGACGAGTTCTCCGGGCGTGCTCGGCGTGGTCGTCATGCGCGGCGAAACTCCAGCAGAATGCGGGCGGCAACACACCAGCTGCGCCGATCGCGCAGCACTATTGACGGGCCGGTCAAGGCAGACGGGTGCGACGCCAGTCGCCGGCGATCGCCTGAAACACCGACAAAGCCGCGATGGCCGCGGTATCGGCGCGCAACACCCTCGGCCCGAGCCCGACACGGGTAACAAAAGAGAGTTTCCCCAGAGAATCAAGCTCCGTCTCGCCGAACCCGCCCTCGGGACCGGTTAGCAGCGCCGTTGGTCCACAGCCGAGCCGAGCCATCGCGCTGCCGACCGGTTCGCCGGCGCCGGTCTCATCGCAGACGATGAGGCGCCGCTCCGCCGGCCAACCGCCTAAGACCGCGGCGAGCGGCTGCGGCGTGTGCAGTTCCGGCACCGAGAGCCGCTCCGACTGCTCGGCCGCGGCGACCGCGTGCGTATGCAGGCGATCGAGGTTGAGCCGCTCCACTTGCGTATGCCGAGTCCATACCGGCAGCAGCGCCGCCGCGCCGAGTTCGGTAGCCTTCTCGACGAGCCAGTCGAGCCGCGCCCGCTTGATCGGCGCGAACAGGAGCCAGAGATCGGGTTCGGATTCGGCCGGCCGGATTGACCGTTCGACCCGCAGCACGGTGCGGCGGTCGCCGATCACGGCGATCCGACACAACCACTCGCCGTCACGCGCGTTGAATGCCATCACCGGAGCGCCCGGGTCGAGCCGCAGCACCGCACGCAGATGGTGCGTCCGGCCGGCGGAGAGTTCGACGGCGACACCGCCTGCAAGATCGCCAGCGACCCAGAGGCGCGGAACGCGCCGCCCGCTCATTCCGCGCTCCTCGAGACGGTTTGTGGACCGGCTAAATTAGGCGCTGCCGATCCGGTTTGGAATTGCCGGAGCGCACCGTGAGGCCGCGCCGTGGGAAGGCTATGAAGTCGAGTTTCCCCCGGCCCGGTAGTGCACCCAATATTCATAAGCGGAGCCGCACAACTCGAAGCTGCGCTCGCTAACCGCTCCGAGCCCCTGCGCGACGCGTTTCGAGGCGCGGTTGTCTAACCGAATGAAGCTGGCGCCCTGTCATCTTCCTGCCCCAACAGAGGCGATCGGCGCGCCGAATGTAAATCTTCCGAAGGAGTCCAGGGGAGGATAGGGTGCGATTAACAGCGTCCTGGACCAGCAATCAATCTTCGAAAGCGGATATGAGCGGTCGTTCATCTGATCTCGCCCAGTCCACCCCTCGCCCTGGCCCTCTGCCCGCGATCCCCGGGTCAGGCCCATCAGGCGCGGGGAGGGAGTGGGAGGGGCCCGCGCAGCGGGAGGGCCAGGGGAAGCCCTCGGCCAGCGGCGATGCGAGCGATATCCACCAAGGCGACTGGGTCGAACGCTGTCTGCCGAAAGGGCTGCGCCCCTATGCCCGCCTCGCCCGGCTCGATCGGCCGATCGGCACATGGCTCCTCTTGTTCCCGGGCTGGTGGGGAATTGCGCTGGCGGCGCGGCGCTGGCCCGATCCCGTTCTGGTGGCGCTGTTCGCGGTCGGTGCGCTCGTCATGCGCGGCGCCGGCTGCACGCTTAACGACATCGCCGACCGGCATTACGACGCAAATGTGGCGCGCACCCGATTGCGGCCTTTGCCGAGCGGTGCGGTCACTATGCCGCGGGCGGTGGCTTTTCTGCTGTTGCAATCGGTGGTCGGCGCGGCCGTACTCTTCAGCCTGAATTGAACCACGATCGTCTTCGGACTGGCCGTGCTCGGGCTGATCGGCAGCTATCCGTTCATGAAGCGGATCACCTATTGGCCGCAGATCTTTCTCGGCCTCAATTTCAATTGGGGGGCGCTCGTCGGCTGGACAGCGGTGACGGGCCGGCTCGCGGTTTCGCCTGTGCTCCTCTATCTCGGCGGCGTGTTGTGGACGATCGGCTACGATACGATCTACGCGCATCAGGACAAGGAAGACGACCGCCGCATCGGTGTCAAATCCTCGGCCCTGGCGCTCGGCCGCCGCACTCGGCCGTGGCTGTTTGCGTTCTATGCTGGGACCCTGCTGTTCTGGGGCGCGGCCGGCGCTGCGGCCGGGCTCGCCCCGGTGTTCTGGGTCGGGCTCGCGCTGGCGGCGGCGCAACTCTCGTGGCAGGCGGCGCGCGTCAATATTGACGATCCCGCCGATTGCCTGGCGAAGTTCCGTTCGAACCGCCTCATTGGCTGGCTGCTGCTCGCCAGCATCATGGGCGGGCACCTGTCCTGATCCCCCTTTGGACCCGACCCTCTTCATCCGCCGCAATACCGCGGTTGCGGCGCCGGCGCTGGTCCCCGAGATCCGGCTCCATCTCGCCAGCGAAATCACCCCGATCTGGGAGGCAACCGAGGAGACGCTGGCCTGCAACGGGCTACCGCCGCCTTTCTGGGCCTTTGCCTGGGCCGGCGGTCAGGCCTTGGCCCGCTACGTGCTCGATAACCCCAGCCTTGTCAAAGGTCGCGGGCTGTTGGATTTTGGCGCCGGTTCCGGCCTCGTCGCGATTGCCGCCGCCAAGGCCGGGGCGAATCACGTTGTCGCCGCCGAGATCGACCCTTTTGCCGCCGCCGTGATCGCCGCCAACGCCGCGCTGAACGACGCCGAGGTCGAAGTGGCGACGGCCGACCTCGTCGACGGGGTTGATCCGCGCTGGGCGGTCGTGACGGCCGGGGATGTGTGCTACGAGCGGGCCATGGCGGATCGCGTCGTGCCGTGGCTGCGGACATTGGGGCGGCGCGGCGCCCTTGTCCTGATCGGCGATCCGGGCCGGGCCTATCTGCCGGCGTCGGGTCTGCGCGAGCGGGGCCGCTATCTGGTGCCGACGAGCCGCGAACTCGAAGATCGCGATTGTCGCGACGGTGTCGTCTGGGAAGTGCTGGCCGGTTGAGCGGGTGTGCGTCGCGCTATCCGGGCAGTGTTATCTTCAGAGGAACAGCGCGAACGTACATTCGGCCCGATCTGCCCGATGGCGCAGGAGTCGGCGCAATGCGCTCCGCTTTTGCGGCTTGCGCACTGAATGCTGTGCTGTCTTCCGCTTGGCCTTCTTTAACTTTAACTTTGGCCTTGCCTCTCCATCTCCCGCTCGATTTAAGCCTGGCTGTTCGGGATCGGCCTCACATGTCGACAGAATAACGAGGCGGTCGGCGAAAACGAACTCGCCCTTCTACGCCGAGATAAGACCGATCACGCATTCGATGAATAGCTGTGCCGTCTCGATTGCGTCACGCGCGCTTTCGGCTGAGACGTGGGAATCTGGGCCGGTCTCGTAATCGGCAATCGCTTTGAGAGTGTAGGTGCGTCCAAGGAACACCCGGCCATCGCGCCGATGAATTCGCTGGCGTCTTCCAGAATCGCAGTACTGATATCAATGAGTCGCTACAATTCGGTGATGCGGTCGGGCGTGCGGCGAAGAAAGACCGAGACATCGTGGTCGGAATCAGGGCGGGGATCGCCGCGCCCGCGAGCCGTAGACACGACGACGCGCTCGAGACGCGCGCCGTAGGAATTCGTCGAGCGTGGCCCGAAGGCGTTTGAGGATCGGATCAACAACGGGTCGCATGTCGCATTCTACCACACGCGCAATCGCCGTTTGCGTGAGCGCGGGAGCGGGCGCTCGCTGCGCCGCCGGGTACTTCCCATATAACGCCCCATGCCCTATGCGAGCCTGCGCGATTTCATCGATCGCCTCGAAAACAGCGGCCGGTTGGCGCGGGTCAAAGCGCCGGTCTCGCCCTATCTCGAAATGACCGAGATCCAGACGCGCCTCCTGGCCGAGCGCGGGCCCGCCGTGCTATTCGACAATGTCGTCAACGCCGCCGGCGTCAGCTATCCGATGCCGGTGCTGGTCAATCTGTTCGGCACGATCGAGCGGGTCGCCTGGGGCATGGATCGCGAGCTCACGGATTTGCGGGAGATCGGGCGGACCCTCGCATTCCTGAAACAGCCCGAACCGCCGGGCGGCTGGCGCGAAGCATTCGAGCTGTTGCCACTGCTGCGCACGGTCATGGCGATGCGTCCGCGCATCGTGGGGGCGGCACCCTGCCAGGAGATCGTGCTGCGCGGCGCTGAGATCGACCTCGGCGCCTTGCCGGTACAGACCTGCTGGCCGGGCGAACCGGCGCCGCTGATCACCTGGCCGCTCGTCGTCACGAAAGGACCGGGCGAGCGCCGCGAAGACGGTTTCAACCTCGGCATCTACCGCATGCAGGTGACCGGGCGCGACACGACCCTGATGCGATGGCTCGCGCATCGGGGCGGCGCGCAGCATCACCGTCGCTGGGCCGCCGAAAAGCGAGCGCCGCTGCCGGCGGCGGCGGTGATCGGCGCCGATCCCGGGACGATCCTCGCGGCGGTGACGCCGGTCCCCGACACGCTGTCGGAATACCAGTTCGCCGGGCTCCTGCGCGGCCGCAAGGTCGAACTCGTGGAGTGCAAGACCGTGCCGCTCAAAGTGCCGGCGCAGGCCGAGATCGTGCTTGAAGGGCATGTGGCACTCGGCGAATTCGGCGAGGAAGGTCCCTACGGCGACCACACTGGCTATTTCAACGCCGTCGAGCCGTTTCCGGTGTTCCGACTGTCGGCGATCACGATGCGGCGGAGCCCGATCTATCTCTCGACCTTCACCGGTCGTCCGCCCGACGAACCCTCGATCCTCGGCGAGGCCTTGAACGAGGTGTTCATCCCGCTGTTGCAGCAGCAGTTTCCCGAGATCGTCGATTTCTGGCTGCCGCCCGAGGGCTGCTCCTACCGCATCGCGGTCGTGTCGATCAGAAAGGCCTATCCGGGTCACGCCAAGCGGGTGATGATGGGAATTTGGTCGTTCCTAAGCCAATTCATGTACACGAAAATCGTCATCGTCATCGACGACGACATCGACGCGCGCGATTGGAAGGATGTCATGTGGGCCGTTTCGACGCGGATGGACCCGGTGCGCGACGTGACCCTCGTCGACAACGCGCCGATCGACTATCTCGATTTCGCGTCGCCCGAAGCGGGGCTCGGCGGCAAGATCGGCCTCGATGCGACCGGCAAGTTGCCGCCCGAGACCCGGCGCGCTTGGGGTCGGCCGATCCGCATGGTCGAGGCGGTCGTCGGCGAGGTCACGGCGAAATGGGCCAGCTATGGGTTACCCGGTTCGGGCAAGCCAATCTGGAAATAACGAATGAACACTGCAACGCAAAGGGCGCCAAGGGTGCGCAGAGGACGCCAAGATCCTTAGCGTCCTTTCGCGTTCTCCGCGTTCAAGTTTTTCTGTCATGGAGATTCGATGACCGACGATTTGGGAAATGGGCTTGATCTGTTGCAGGATCTGATTGGCAGGGCGCGCCGGGCCGGGGCCGACGCGGCCGACGCAGTGCTGTTCGAAGGCGTCTCGCTGTCGCATGGCCGGCGGCTCGGCAAGACCGAAAAGCTCGAACGGTCGGAAGGTCACGATCTTGGTCTCAGGGTTTTTGTAGGTCGGCAGCAGGCGGTCGTCTCGTCGACCGACTGGTCGCCGCAGGCATTGGCCGAACTTGTCGAGCGCTCCGTCGCGATGGCTCGGACGGTGCCCGAGGATCCGTTCTGCGGCATCGCCGAGCCGGAGCAGATCGTTCGCGAGTGGCCGTCGCTCGACATGCTCGATCCTGTCGAACCGGCCGCCGAAGAGCTGATCGAGCGCGCCCGCGCCGTCGAGGACGCGGCACTCGCGGTCGAAGGCGTGACCAATTCCGAAGGAGCGGAGGCCGGCTGGGGCCGCTCGCGGGTGGCGCTCGTCGCCTCGAACGGCTTCGCCGGCGCCTACGCCGGTTCACGCCATGGCGTCAGCGCCTCGGTCATTGCCGGTACCGGCACCGCGATGGAGCGCGACTATGATTTTGCCAACGCGATCCATGCCGCCGATCTGCGTGATGCGACGGCGATCGGCCAGCGCGCTGGCGAACGCGCCGTCAAGCGTCTCGGCGCCAGAAAGATGCCGACCTGCCGCTGCCCGGTCGTGTTCGATCCGCGCGTCGCGCGCGGTTTCATATCACATCTTTTGGGCGCCATCTCGGGGCCGTCGATCGCGCGCGGGACTAGCTTTCTGAAGGATCGGCTCGGCCAGCAAATCTTTTCGCCGGAGATCGCGATCATCGACGAGCCGCACCGCGCCCGCGGCCTGCGTTCCAAGCCGTTCGACGGCGAAGGCGTCGCCAATCGCCAGCGCGCTCTCGTCGACCGCGGCGTGCTCATGACCTGGCTGCTCGATCTGCGCTCGGCCCGCCAATTGGGCCTGGAGACGACCGGGCATGCGGCGCGCGGCACCGCTTCGCCGCCGTCACCGGCCGCCACCAATGTGTGGATCGAGCCGGGGGCGGCGAGCCCGCAGGCGCTGATGTCGGACATCGTGAGCGGCTTCTATGTGACCGAGATGATGGGCATGGGCGTCAACGGTGTCACCGGCGACTACAGCCGCGGTGCTGCGGGCTTCTGGATCGACCATGGCGAGATCGTCTTTCCGGTCGGCGAGATGACGGTCGCCGGCAATTTGAAGGACATGTTTATGCGCCTCGTCGCCGCCGACGATCTCGAATTCCGGACCGGCGCCGATGCTCCGACCCTGCGCGTTGACGATTTGACCGTCGCCGGCGCCTGAGCGGCCGGCTGTTTACCCTCCCTGCAATCAGCGCGCGCGGCCGTGATGCCTGGCTTTCTCGCCAATCCGAACTCGACCCTCGATCTCGTCGCGCACGTCATCCAGGTAGCGTTGACGCCGGTTTTCCTGCTCTCGGGCATCGCCACCCTGATGAACGTGTTTTCGACCCGCCTGGCGCGGGTCGCCGATCTGATCACCAAGGTTGCGGAAAGCGGTCAGAAGGACGACCCGGCGGCGGTGAACGAGCGGCTGGCACATTTGCGGCGCCGGTCTCTGGTGCTCGATGCGGCGGTGGTGCTGGCGGCGATCGGCGGGGCGGCGACCTGCATTTCGGTTCTGACCCTCTTCGTCGGCGCCCTGAAGGAGGCGACCGTCGCATCGGTGTTGTTCACCACTTTCGGCCTCGCCGTCTTGTGCACGATTGGCGCCATCGGCGCCTATACGATCGAGATGCTGATGGCCGGCAGCGGCATGCGCGCCGTGGCCGCGGCCGAGCGCCGCTACTTCGAACTGACTTGAACCGGCGCGCGGCCCGCGTCAGGCGCGCGCCGTCAGCAGAAAGAAGCCCTGTCCGAGCAGCAGGCCGGTGCACACCACACTCGCGGCGGCGAGCACCGGATTGGCCGGCACGAGCCCGACCGCCACTGTGCAGAAGGCACCGTTCGCCATCTGCACGAAGCCGTAGAGGCCCGAAGCGGCGCCGATCATCGGTGGATCAATGCCGATCGCGCGAGTGATCGCGACCGGCGATGCGGCGCCCACGCCGATAGAAAGAGGATCATCGCGCCAAGTCGGCGCCGACGAGCGCCGGCGCCCATATGTGCATGGCGAGGGTGTCCGAGGCGGTAACCGCGACCGGCAGCCATAACGGCGCCGGCGCGCGGGCCGCGGCGAGGTCAGTTGTCTACCTAGCTACTTTCTGGCGCAAAATTCGGCGGCCGAGCTGAAACTCTGCGTCGACGCGCTCGGGCGTCCTGCTTTCGGATGCCCCGCCGGGCCGGGCTCGATTGCTCGGTCATCTTCAGACACACACATTGCTTCCCCGCTTCCCCGAAAGCTGTCCCGCGTCCTATCGCGCCTCGTCCGTGCCGGCAGGCGGTCACGCGCAGCGCAGGATCCGTTAAGATTTCCCAGTTCGATGGGAAAATACTGGGAATTTTTCGATCCGCCCTCGGGCACGCAAGCAAATTCAACAGCTTATACGGCAAATTCCCGTGGCGCCGAGCGAACAAAAATTCGACATAACTGGGAATTAAATCGGCATAACTGGGAATTAAATCAGCTGAAACAGCCGATTCGCAACTGATTGAGACGTTCTTCACCAACGGGCAAATTGTTTCCGATCCGAGGCAAGCGCCCGACGGTGGGCCGCAACTGCCACCCCGCCGGCCGGCCCGCAGCCGGACCGCTCTTGCGACGCGCGCCTGACCGGTCTCCGGTTTCGAAAGAGGATCGGTTGCGCAGAACTTCACAGAAGCCTTCGAGCTTCCCTGGTCAATGGGAATATGCCGGGAAAAATCGTTTTGAAGCTCGGCTTAACGCGAAAAATTTATATCTTTATCAAAAACTTGCGAAGAAATTTCCCTAGTAGGGCAACAGGGAAATAAATCCGCCCGAGCACGGAATTAAATCGGTCGAACAGGGAAAGCCGGGAATTGCCGGACCCCGTCCCGCCGCCCGCCGGTTTGAGCGGCGAAGAATACTTTAAGCGCGATTATGGCAATTTCATAGCAGAACGATCGTGATTTGTCAATGGGCACGGCCGGGCCGGCCACCGCCTTGCGAGCCGACAGGCCGCGAGACGTCGTTCGCCTGCCGGGCGGCGAATCTCGGCTGCCGACGCGCCGTCCGTCACCGGGAGGACCGCCTCTGTCATATGCGGCGGGCCACCCAAGAAGATCCGATATTTTGCGCCGGAAAGTAGGTAATAGCTAGCCGGGATGCGAGCCCACTCTGTGTACGATCGGGCGCCGTTTCGCGGGAGCGGCGCCGAAGCGTGCCCATTCGAAGCCGCGAAGGGCGCGGCGGATATAACAGCACCACCGGGAGCGCCAAAGCCTGCGTGTAGTCAAACCGGATCCGCCGATATCGAGTGCGCCAAGGCGAGGACGAGGTGTGCCCGGGATGTGGGGGCGGCCCAGATGGCAGACGCCTGGCGTCACCGCGCGAGTTGAAGCTGTGACACCAGAGCCAGCAGCCCGTTAGTTAAGCTAGTTAATAGCTTTACCTTAACTTAATACTGGGACGGGCCGGCATATCCGATGTGAAGTGCCAGGCATTTATTCCGACTTTGGCTGGCTTGTGCATCTCATCAGAAAAGTGTAGCCTCTTTGATAGCTGAGTCCGCGGCCGAAACCCAACGTCGCGCGGTGAATTTTCGCCTGCTTTACGATGGGGCTTTCAATGTCGGGTGAAACCGATGGTTAACCGATGCGTTGCAAGTCGAGGCCGAGTTCGAACAACGCCGTTCTGGACGCCATCTTGGCCCGCCTGCACGAGGCGACTTGAGCAAGAGCAGGGCATGGCCCGCGCACAGGTTTTTCGCTCGGTTGCGGTTTTAGGCCACATCGACATACCGCCGGTGCATGCGTTGGAATAGACCCGCACAGGCGGCGTTTTTGCGGCATTCGCACGGAGGTCAGACGGCATGCGCATCGCGGTGATCGGGACGGGTTATGTGGGTCTGGTCTCGGGGGCGTGCTTTTCGGAATTCGGCGTAACCGTAACCTGCGTTGACGAGGATGCCGGCAAGATCGCGCGGCTCCAACGCAACGAGGTGCCGATCTTCGAACCGGGGCTCGACGCGCTCGTGGCCAAGAACGCGGCGGCCGGCAGGCTCTTGTTCACGACCGATCTCGGCCCAGCAGTGGCCGGCGCCGATGCAGTGTTCATCGCCGTCGGCACGCCGTCGCGACGCGGCGATGGGCATGCCGATCTCTCTTATGTCTTTCGCGCAGCCGAGGAGATCGGCGCCAAGCTCGGGGAATATACCGTCGTGGTGACGAAATCGACGGTACCGGTGGGCACCGGCCGGAAAGTTGCCGAACTCCTGCGCCGCACCCGGCCACGGGGTGAGTTCGACGTCGCGGCCAACCCGGAATTTCTCCGCGAGGGATCGGCGATCACGGATTTCATGCGGCCGGACCGGGTCGTGATCGGCTGCGACAGCGAGCGCGCAAAGGCCGTCATGCGGGCCCTCTACCGACCGCTCTTCCTGCTCGAGACGCCGATGCTGTTCACTGACATCGAGACCGCCGAGCTTATCAAATACGCGGCCAACGCTTTTCTCGCCGCCAAGATCACCTTCATCAACGAGATCGCCGATCTGTGCGAAAGGGTGGGTGCCGATGTCCAGGACGTGGCCAAGGGGATCGGCCTCGATGGGCGAATCGGCGGCAAGTTCCTGCATGCTGGTCCGGGCTTTGGCGGCTCGTGCTTTCCGAAGGACTGCCGGGCGCTGGTCCGTACCGCGCGCGAAGCGGAGGCCGAGTTGGCGATTGTCGAGGCGGTGGTTCGGGTCAATGACGCCCGCAAGCGCCGCATGGCCGAGCGGATCGTCGCCGCTTGCGGCGGCAACGTCGCAGGCAAGAGGCTCGCGGTACTCGGCCTGACATTCAAGCCGAATACCGACGACATGCGCGACAGCCCGAGCCTATCGATCCTGCCGGCCTTGATCGCCGCCGGTGCGGCGATCCGCGCCTACGATCCGGAAGGTATGACCGAAGCCGAAGCGCTGCTGCCCGAACTCGTCTATTGCAGCGACGCCTATGAGACGATGGCATCGGCCGATGCGCTCGTCATCCTCACCGAGTGGAACGCCTTTCGCGCGCTCGATCTCGCCCGCGTCAGAACTCTGCTCGCCACACCACTCGTGATCGATTTACGAAATGTTTACACGCCTGATGAGATGGCTACCGCCGGCCTCTCCTATGTCAGCATCGGCCGTCGGCCAAGAATGCTTCGGTCCGGCTTGCGGGCCCTCGCCTGACGCGGAACGGAACGGATCGGATCGGATGAACAACATCGTAGCCAAGCGCATCCTCGTCACCGGCGGCGCTGGGTTTCTCGGATCGCATTTGTGCGAGCGCCTCGTCGGCGGCGGAAACGACGTGTTGTGCGTCGACAATTACTTCACTGGCCGCAAAGACAACATCGCTCACCTCTTACGCCAGCCGCACTTCGAGGCGATGCGGCACGACGTCACGCACCCGCTCTTTGTCGAAGTCGACGAAATCTACAACCTTGCTTGTCCGGCGTCGCCGATTCACTATCAGTTCGACCCGGTCCAGACGACCAAGACCAGCGTGATCGGTGCTATCAACATGCTGGGTCTGGCGAAGCGGGTGAAGGCCAAGATTTTCCAGGCGTCGACGTCCGAGGTCTATGGCGACCCGACGCTGCATCCGCAGCCCGAGTTCTATCGCGGCAACGTCAATTCGATCGGACCGCGCGCCTGCTATGACGAAGGCAAGCGCTGCGCCGAAACCCTGTTCTTCGACTATTTCCGGCAGCATCATCTGCGGATCCGCGTGGCGCGCATCTTCAATACTTACGGGCCGCGTATGCATCCGAACGACGGGCGCGTCGTTTCCAATTTCATCGTGCAGGCGCTCACCAATGCGCCGATCACGCTCTACGGCGATGGCGCGCAGACGCGTGCCTTCTGTTATGTCGACGACCTGATCGGCGGATTTCTTGCCTTGATGGCAGCGGATGACGACATCACCGGGCCGCTCAATCTCGGCAATCCGGTGGAAACATCGGTTGCCGAACTCGCCGAGATCGTCGTCGCGCTGACCGGTTCGCGTTCGCCGATCGCGCGGGGCCCGCTGCCGATCGACGACCCGATCCAGCGATGCCCCGATATAGCGCAGGCGCAATCGCTGCTGGGATGGCAGCCGAGCACGGCGTTGCGCGACGGTCTGGCGCGCACCATCGCCTATTTCGACGATCTCCTGTCGGGGCGCGCGCCGCCCGCTGCGCCCTTGGTCGCCGAGAACTGACCGGGCCGGGTCCCCTGCGCGGGATTGCGCCAACGGCGCGGCGATGGTGCGAGCGGCGAATTGCGCCTTATTGTCACAGCCGCAATATACAAGGAATATCTCAATATACTTATTGTCTGCCAAGTGTAGATCTGGCAATAAGTTAATGAAATGAGGAGTTATCTGGAGCATTCGGCCGAGTTTTTCAATTGTGTCGGGCTGCGTTTTGTCCGCATCAACCATGTGGCTAGTTGGCTCACCGATTGCTGACCGTGGATAACGACATATCCCGCGTACCGACTGGAACGACCGCGAGGCGACCTTGACGCCGGAATCTCCGACCCCAGCGGCAAGACCTACGATCAGACGTAAAATCTCTCGTAGAGCGTTTTCAAAATGACGCCGGACCTTGACGACGGTACTGAGCCATTTCACGTCGTCGGGCGCGGAGGGCATCCCACTTGCTTGACAAGCTCGACGCCGATCTCGAAGATCCGGATTTGTCCGTCTATATCAATCGGTTGACCGGTTCGTCCCCAGAATTTCCGGCGAGTAGCTATCGACACCGAACTTCTTCCAGCCGAGCGCGTCGGGCATCTTCTGACCCGGTGCTGATAGCCCATGTCGGTGAAAGGGAGTTGCGCGACGCCGTCCTCGCGGTCGACGGTCCCGATGTCGGAGCCGCCGTTCGGGTCGGCACCAATCTCGCCATGACGCGGCTCGCCGAGGGAGCCGAGTTGCGGCTCGCCATACCGGTGCTGGCGACCATTCGCAGCGTCAAGCCATGATGCGCGCTCGACACTCGCCAAAGCCGATCGAGACGAAGCCCGGGCGATGGCAACGCGCGCGGAAGATCACCTCGTCGCCGTTTTCGAGGAAGGTGCGGGTTTCGCCCGAGGCGAGCGTCGTTCGCCGCGTCCCGTCGGCGCTCAGTTCCATAAGGCTGCCGTAACCTTCGAGAGTGGGCCCGGAGATCGTTCCTGTGCCGAAGAGATCGCCCGGCAGGAGATTGCAGCCGCCGCAAGTGTGATGCGTGACGAGCTGCGCCAGCGTCCAATAAAGATCCTGTGTATTGCTCGCCGACATGCGGTGCGGCGGCAATCCTTTGGCGCGCAACCCGTCGGTCGACAGGAAGGCTTCGAGATCGATGTCATAGGCGCCCGTGCGCTGATCGGCCTCGTCCCACAGATAGGGCAGCGGCTGCGGGTCGCCGTCAGGCCTGGTCGGCTGGGCGACGCAAAATGGTGCGAGCGCCTCGCTCGTCACCACCCAGGGTGACACCGTCGAGCCGAAATTCTTGCCGAGGAACGGCCCGAGCGGTTGTGATTCCCAGCCCTGCACGTCGCGCGCCGACCAGTCGTTGACGAGCCCGAGCCCGAATATGCGCTCGGCCGCGCGAGCGATCGGGATCGGCTCGCCCTGGGCGTTGCCGGGTCCGATCCAAACCGCGAGTTCGAGTTCGTAATCGAGCTTTAGCGACGGGCCGAAGCCCGGCGCCACCTCGTCCGGCGCCTTGCGCTGGCCCGCCGGGCGGCGGATCGGCACTCCCGACGGCCGGACCGACGACGCCCGGCTATGGTAGGCGACCGGGACAAATTTGTAGTTCGGGTTGAGCGGATTGTTCGGGTCGCGTCGCATGCCGCCGTTGCGGGCGTGATGGATGCCGGCGAAGAAATCGGTGAAATTGCCGATCGCTGCCGGCAGCTCCATCCTTCCCGCCGACATGTCGTGCAGGAGGCCCGCCATCCCCTCGATCGGCGGCTGCTCCGCCGCATCGGCGGCGAGCAGCGCCGAAAGCCGCCGGCGCAGCGCCCGGCGCGGCACGGGGTCCAATGCCATCATCGGGTTGAGAACCGGTCCTGCGGCGGCTTCGGCGGCAATCGCGGCGGCGCCGGAAAACAACCCGGCGGCGAGAGCCGCCTTGAGGTCGAACACCATATCGCCGATCGCGACACCGCCGCGCGGCCCGCCGCCGGCCGGGCTGAAGATGCCGAACGGCAGGTTTTGGATCGGGAATTCGCCATGCCCGTTCGCCGAGGCCACCCAGCTTTGGCGTCGGATGTCATGGGTTTCGTCGATCGCGTTCATCGTCGGTCGCTCCCCCTCGATGGTCTTTCCTGATCATCCCCCATTTCGTCGACCGAAGGCGAGATGCCAATGCCGGGCGCGAACATCGGGATGCACTTCGCTTGACGGTCCTCGTCCGCCGAGGTAGCGCAACTTCGGGAGCGCGCGGCTCCATACCGGACGCGCATCGCTGTGGTCGCGAGAGGAGAGGAACGGTGTGGTGCCGAAAAATCCGCAGGGAGGAAGCGGGCCGATCGCCGAACATAGGCCGCACCATCCCCTCCCTTCGCGTGGCAGCACGGACTTTTTGCTAGCGTGGCGGCATGTGGCGGGAGGCGATTCGGTTCATTCTCGCGCTGTGGCACGTCGTCGGACTGCTGCTCGTCGCCGTATTGGCAAACGAGATCGGCATTGATGCTTGGCGGCGCCTCAGCCGCCGGCTGCGCTATCGCCGGCCGACGCGGCCCGAGCGCTCGGCGCTCTCCGACGCCTATGCCGATGCCGATTGGGCGGTCGCTTATTTCGACGAGTTCCGGCGTGCGGTTCGGGTTGATTGGCGGCCCTATGTTGAATGGTGGCAGCGCCCGTTCCGCGGCGCTTACGTGACGATAGACGAGCGCGGATTGCGGCCGACGCCCGGCGAAGATGCCGCCGCTCCAGGGACGATCCGCATCCTCTGCTTTGGCGGCTCGACGATGATGGGCATGGGCGCCCGCGACGACCACACGATTCCGGCGCTGCTGGCCCAGCGCCTCGGCGAGCTTGGCCATCGCGCCGCGGTGACCAATTACGGTCAGCTCGGGCACAACACGACGCAGGCGGTCATTACCTTGCAGCAGCTGCTGAAGGTCGGCGAACGCATCGACATCGCGGTATTTTACGACGGCGTCAACGAAATGGCCTGCGCCGAGCAGACCGGACGGGCCGGCGGGCTCTTCAACGAAGAGCGGCGTCGGGCCGAGTTCAACCTTCTGCATGTCGACCGTCGCCGCGATCTCGCCGCGGCGGCGCTCGTCGTCCTGATGCCACGCACGCTGCGCCGGCTCCGCCGGGTGACCGGCCTCGGCCTGCACGGGCCGATGCCAGCGGCAGATGTCGACCTGTCCCGGGTCGACATGCCGCGCCTTGCCCGCAACGTACTCGAGACCTACACCGCGAACCTTCGGCTGGTGAGGCTGCTCGCGGCGCAGTTCGGCTTCTGCCCGATCTTCTTCTGGCAGCCGGTCATCACGACCAAGCGGGCCAAAACGGCCGACGAAGAGCGCTGGGAGAAGGACTACACGCAGGATCCGGCGGCGCGGCGCGCCTTGTATAAGGCGATCGTCGCCGAGCGCCGCGGCGCCCCGGACCTAGTCGATGCCGCCGACGCTGTCGATCTCTCGGCCCTGTTCGACGATCGGGCCGACCCCGTCTACATTGACCTCTACCATCTTTCGGAAGCCGGCAACGCCGCCGTAGCCGAGGCGATGTTGCCTTATGTCGCGCGCGCGGCCTCGGCACGGAAAGGATGAAGCATGGAATGGTGGATCGCCGCGGGCCTAGTGTTGGCGGTCGTCGCAACGGGTCTCGTGAGCCGTGTTTGCAAATCGCGCCAGCGCCCGGTCGAGCGCGACGGCAAAACCATCTATCCGCTGTGGTAGCGGGACGCGCGACAAGGTGAGACGAAGCTGCGTTTGCGCTGTTTTCCAGGGCATGAACCCGCCCCGCGTCCCGATGAGGGTGGCCGCCGGCGGCCGCGTTCGATGTTGACTCACGAAAAACCCAGCGCAACACTCCCCAACACGATTGGAGCTCGGCAGCTACCCGTTTGTAGCCGCCGGCTCCGGCACCGTAGCAGGATGCGGTGGGCTCAGTCGGCCGGACCCATCGCCGAGGCGGTTTGTCGCCGACCGCCTCCGAGGCAAACCGGCCCGATTGTCGCCGGGCGAGGCACCAAAGCGTGCTGCAGCGCGGCGATTGACAAGTCATGGCGAACTGTTTTGCGGCAGGCCCGCAACAGGGTGCGGGGGCAACGGAGGGATAGGAGACAACTATGCCGTTCGATGGTACCGACTTCCGCGCGCCGCCGGCGCTCGACACGGGCATCTTCCCGCTATGGAGCAAGCACGGCTTTCGGCTGTGGCTCAAGGCCCGCTTTCGGCCGGAGGACCGGAAGATCATGCCGGTCGTGTTGCGCGCGCCGGCGCCCACCGATCGGGATGCAGCGGTCGTCCAACTGCTGCGCGACGCCAAGGACTTGATCGCCGATCCGCGCCATTGGACGCAGCGTATCTATCGCTCGTTTCGTGGCCGGCGCTGCGCGGTCGGCGCCCTGCGCGCCGCAGCGAGCCGGCTCGATGATCCGAGCCTGGCGTGGTCGGCGCACGGGCTGCTGATCAAAATCGCAAGATCGCGCGGCTTTACCAACGTTGAGGCGATGAACGACCGATCCTCTCACGCCGCTGTGCTGCGCGCTTTCGACGAAGCGATCGCTCTCGCCGGAGGCTGAGCACCGCCGCCACGCGCGGATTGCCGGCATCGGTCGTCGACGCCGGCGCGAAAGGACGACGCCGAGCGCCGCACCGGGCGACATGTGGGGATGAGTCGTGCAGCACGAAGTCCGCACGTGCTGGCCGGACGCCAGCGAAGGAACCGGACGATGACAGGGAACGAGCCGCCGGCCGGCGGTGGGGAATACCGCCCGGGCGTCGGAATCATGCTGCTCAACCCTGTGGGCGAGGTTTTCGTCGCACGCCGCCTCGATCTGCCCTGCGAGGCTTGGCAAATGCCGCAGGGCGGCATCGATCATGGCGAGGAGCCGAGGGCCGCGGCCGTGCGCGAACTGGCCGAGGAGACCGGCATCGAGCGCGCTGAGATCCTCGCCGAGAGCGGGGGCTGGCTGCGCTATGACCTACCGGAAGAACTGCTGGCGCGCGCGTGGCAGGGCCGCTGGCGCGGCCAGCGGCAGAAGTGGTTCCTGATGCGGTTCACCGGCAGCGACGGCGAGGTCAATCTTGCCGCAGGAGAGCCGGAATTCGACGCGTGGAAGTGGGTGCCGGTCGCGGATCTGCCGCGTCTTGCCGCCCCTTTCAAACGTCAGATCTATCTCGACATTCTGGCCGAGTTCCGCCCGCTGCTCGCGGGGCTGGGCGCAACGGCCTGACGGAGACCGCACAGTCTGATTTGCCCGTAGAAGCGAAGGCAGCGAACAGCACCAACAGCCGGAGCAAACTCGCGGCCCTCCAAACGCGTCGGTGGGCGGCCCCGGCGTCCGCCCCGAGTTTCGCTCAATCGAGTGGACGTCCATGGCGAGCGATGAATTCGGGGAAGGCTTCCTCGGCCCGGGCGCCGCGGACGACATGGGTCGTGTAGTCGCGCTCCTCGGTCCATTGCTGTTCGAGGTTCCGACCCATATGCTTGAGCAGCAGCGCCTTGACCCCCATCACCGCCCGCCGATTGTTGCCGGCGATCAGCCGCGCCAGCTCCATCGTTTTGGCGCGCAACTCCTGCCGCGGCACAAGGTGATTCAAGAGGCCGATGCTGCGGGCCTCGTTGGCCTCGACGATGCGCGCCGTGAACAGCAATTCCTTGGCGATCGGCCAGCCAACCTGGTTCGGCAGCGTCCAGGTGCTGTTGATCCGGCCATAGGCCGCCGCGAGAAAACGAAACCGGGTGTCCTCGCAGCCGACCCGCATGTCGAGCGACGAAGCGAGCACCGCCGCCCCGCCATAAGCGAGGCCGTTGATCATGCCGATCGTCGGCTTGGCGCAGGCGGCGATCTCGTAGCTGCCGCGACCGCGACGGGCATCCAATTCGGCGCCCGTATAGCGGCGATCGTCCTCGCGCTGTTCATGGATATCGCCGCCGGCCGAAAATGCACGCTCGCCGGCGCCGGTGACGACGATACAGCCAGCCGCGTCGTCGGTTTCCAATCGGTTCACCGCGTCGTGCAATTCGCTCGATAATCGCCGGTTCATTGCGTTCAACTTATCGGGACGGTTCAGGGTTACGATCCCGACGCCATCTTCAATATCGACGAGGATGTGTTCGTAGGTCATTTATGCCCTCCACTCCCGCTCGCCGCCTGTCGATGCGCGGCCTGTGCAGCTTGCCGTATGACGGGCAACCCCAGCGCGTCAATGGCTGCATTGCTGTCTTCGGGTTTTGCCCAAGCGGTTTCGGTCCGCCGCCGCTATAATGGCCAGCAGTTCGTTAGCGTAGAGCGGGACGGGGAGCGAAAACCATGGAACCGGTCGTCGGCAGCGGCAGATACACTTATCGGGTACGCGAGGATTGGGCGCGTCCGCCCGCCTCGATCGAAATCAGGGCCTGTGCCGTATCGGTCGATTCACAGGACCGCGTCTACTGCTTCAATCGCAATGCCGAACACCCGATCGTCATATTCGATCGGGACGGCAATTTTCTGTCGTCTTGGGGCGGCGGGATGTTTTCGTTCCCGCATGCGATCCGGATTGTCGAGGACGACAATGTCTGGCTGACCGATGAATACCATGGCCAGTTCATGAAGTTCACCAGCGATGGGCGGCTGCTGCAGACGATCGGCGTCAAGGGCCGGCGCTCGGATACCGGGGTGCCGGCCGATGAATTTGCGTCCTCGGCTTGGAAGCAGGTCACGCGTGGCGGCGGCCCATTCAACCTCCCGACCGACATCGCCTTCGCGCCGAGCGGCGAGATGTTCATGAGCGATGGCTATGGCAATGCCCGCGTGCACAAGTTCTCGCCCGACGGCGAATATCTGTTCTCCTGGGGCGAGCCTGGAAAGGCGCCGGGCCAATTCAACCTGCCGCACGGCGTGTGGGTCGACCGGCGCGGGCGCCTTCTCGTTGCCGATCGCGAGAACGACCGGGTCCAGGTCTTCGACCAGCAGGGCAAGTTGCTGAGCGTCTGGCCGACCGAGCTGATCGGCCCGGCATTCTTTTATGTCGACGACGAGGACATCGTCTACATCCCCGAGCACAACGGCGGCATGGTCAGCGTCCTCACTCTCGATGGCGAGAGGCTGACCCGCTGGGGCGGCCCGATCCACCGCTCGTGCCATGGCATCTGGGTCGACTCCCGCAAGGACCTTTACGTCGTCCAGCCGGGCGAATGGGGTCGGGTGCGGCGCGTCGTCAAATACGAACGACAATGATCGGCGTCGATACGCCGCGGGAGCTCGCGAAAGGCACTCGCCGGCGTTGAATTCGCGGCTACGCGTAGCAGTCAGGAGGAAACGCCATGCTGCATTTGGCCGCGCGGATGAGCGTCCTTGGCACCGAGACGGCGTTTGAGGTGCTGGCGCATGCCCAACGGCTGTCGGCGCAAGGCCGCTCAATCATCAATCTCGGGATCGGCCAGCCCGATTTTCTAACCCCGGAGCACATTGTCGAAGCCGGCCGCAAGGCATTGGCCGACGGTCATCACGGCTACACGCCGGCGAACGGCCTCCCTGAATTGCGCCGGGCCGTGGCCGGCGATCTCTATCGCCGCCATGGCGTCGAGATGTCGCCTGAATTGGTCCTCGTCGTGCCGGGCGGCAAGGTGACGATGTTCTTTGCAATCCTGATGTTCGGCGAGCCCGGCGTCGAGATTCTCTACCCGAACCCGGGCTTCCCGATCTATGAGAGCGTGATCCGCTTCTCGGGTGCCAAGCCGGTGCCGGTGCCGCTCTATGAAAACGCCGGCTTTTCGTTCAGCGCCGACGAGGTGCTGAGCAAGATCACGCCGCGAACCCGCCTGCTTATCGTCAACAGCCCGGCCAATCCGACCGGCGGCGTGGTGCCGCGCGTCGAGCTCGATCGCCTCGTCGCCGGGCTCGAACGGCATCCGCAAGTTGCGGTGCTGAGCGACGAAATCTATGGCGAGATCCTCTATGACGGCGTCGAACACGCGAGCCTGCTTGCCTACCCATCGCTCCGCGACCGCCTCATCCTGCTCGACGGTTGGAGCAAGACCTATGCGATGACCGGCTGGCGGCTGGGCTATGGCTTGTGGCCGGAGGCGCTGATCGAACCGGCGCAGAAAATGGCGATCAATTGTCACTCTTGCGTCAATGCCGCCGCTCAGTTTGCCGGCCTCGCGGCATTGACCGGCCCCCGCGAACCGGTTCAGCGGATGGTTGCTGCCTTTGCCGAACGTCGCCAGATGATCGTCGCCGAGCTCAGCCGCCTGCCGGGGCTGCGCTGCGCTCGACCGGGTGGCGCCTTCTACGCCTTTCCCAATGTCACCGACACCGGCCTTGATGCGCGGACGCTACAAACCCGGCTACTCGAAGAAGCCGGGGTCGCGACCATCGCCGGCACCAGCTTCGGTGAATTCGGCGGAGGATATTTGCGCATCTCCTACGCCACCAGCCTGGCGGCGCTCGGCGAAGCGATCGGGCGCATGCGTGAGCTGCTGGGCCGGCTGCCCGGTTTCGCCTGAAACCCGTTGCGGTCACTGATTGCTTAAATTATAGGCACTCGCTCGGGATCTGCGCTTCGTTATCGGGCGCGGCGACGCCGTTGCGATTTTGCCGATCGCCCGATCTAGCTGGCACGAGTTATGCTGTCTCTGTGGGCGAGGGCGGGCACTCGCGTGGAGAGATCGAGAAAACGATGAAAAAAGTCGAGGCAATCATCAAACCGTTCAAGCTCGACGAAGTCAAGGAAGCGCTGCACGAGGTCGGAATCAGAGGTATCACGGTCACTGAAGCCAAAGGATTCGGCCGCCAGAAAGGGCATACGGAACTCTATCGTGGGGCCGAATATGTCGTCGACTTTTTGCCCAAAGTCAAACTTGAGATCGTCATGGAGGATAACCTCGTTGAGCGGGCGGTCGAGGCGATTCAACAGGCGGCTCATACGGGGCGCATCGGCGACGGCAAGATTTTCGTGACCTCGATCGACGAAGCGGTGCGGATCCGCACCGGCGAGCGCGGCGGCGACGCCATCTGACGAGACGCATGCGGTTCGCGCCGACTTCCCGGTGAAATTCGAGTTGTGACAGGGCACGGCTGACGGCCGGGCGGAGCTGTGAAAAGCTCGGCGCCGCGGCGCGACGTCTCGGCCCGAACTCTTGCTTGTGCGGTACGAGCCAAAGTGATGGGGAGCGCTCATGCCCTATGATCTGAAGACCCCCGAGGATGTCGTCCGGGCGATCAAGGACGACAAGATCGCGATGGTCGATCTGCGGTTTACCGATCTGCCCGGCACCTGGCAGCATTTTTCCGTGCCCCCGAGCGCTCTCGACGTCGACGCCTTCGAGGATGGGGTCGGCTTCGACGGCTCGTCGATCCGCGGCTTCCAGGAGATCCAGGAAAGCGACATGCTGGTGATTCCCGACCCGGCGACCGCCTTTCTCGATCCTTTTACCGAGACGTCGACCCTGGCGCTGATCTGCACGATCCGCGATCCGGTTACCGGTCAAAGCTACTCGCGCGATCCGCGCAACATCGCGTTGAAGGCGGAGACCTACCTGAAGGGGACACGGATTGGCGATACGGCCTATTTCGGACCGGAACTCGAACACTTCGTCTTTAATCAAGTGCGCTACGACCAATCGACCAATTATGGCTTCTACGAGATCGACTCGGTCGAATCGAACTGGAGCGCGGCGACCCGCGGCGGCCTCGGTCTCGGTCATATCCTGCGTCCGAAGGAAGGCTACTTCCCGGTGCCGCCCGCCGACACCTTGCAGGATGCACGGAGCGAGATGGTGACTTTGCTTGAATTGATCGGGATCGCGATCGAGGCCCACCACCATGAAGTCGCGACCGGCGGGCAGGGCGAGATCGACATGCGCTTCGCGTCGCTGACGCGCATGGCCGACAACGTCATGATTTATAAATATGTGGTGAAGAACGTCGCGCGCCGACGCGGCATGACTGCGACCTTCATGCCGAAGCCGCTGTTCGGCGACAACGGTTCGGGCATGCACGTCCATTCGAGCATCTGGCAGGGTGAGCGGCCGTTGTTCGCCGGCGACGGTTATGCGGGGACGAGCGAGGTGATGCGCTCCTATATCGCCGGCCTGTTGAAGCATGCGCCGGCGCTGCTGGCGATCTGCGCGCCAACGGTCAATTCCTACCGGCGCCTGGTGCCGGGCTTCGAGGCTCCGGTCAATCTCGGCTACTCGCAGCGCAACCGCTCGGCTGCCTGTCGCATACCGATGTATAGTCCGAGCCCGAAGGCAAAGCGGGTCGAGTTCCGCTGTCCTGACCCCTCATGCAATCCGTATTTGGCGTTTTCGGCGATGCTGATGGCCGGCATCGACGGGATACAGAACCGCCTCGATCCGGGTGATCCGATAGACAAGAACCTCTACGACCTGCCGCCGGAGGAACTCGCGAAAGTCCCGTCGGCGCCGGGCTCGCTCGAAGAATCGCTGAGCGCACTCGAACACGACCATGCCTTCCTGTTGAAAGGCGACGTATTCACACCGGATGTGGTCGAGACCCATTTGAGCTACAAGCGGGCGCGCGAGATCGACGAAATGCGCCTGCGGCCGCACCCTTATGAATTCTTCCTCTATTATGACGTATAGAGGATGGGACGCCGCGGGTTGACGCTGCGGCGCCGAGGGCGGAAGCGGATATAATTCGTAGCAACGTCGCGGCCGACAGGCTGCGACGCAACGATATGGTAATGGCCGTCGGCAGCCGAGATTTGTCGTCTCCGCGCCGCCGGCCAACTTGGCTAACGTGCGCATCGACCGTCAATTCTCTATCGTCAACCACAACACGGAACCTTACGATGTCTGATGTCGAAAAAGTCCTCGAACTGATCAAGGAGCGTGAAGTCAAATACGTCGACTTCCGCTTTACCGACCCGCGCGGCAAATGGCAGCATTTGGCGCATCACGTGCGCACGATCACCGAGGACTTCCTGACCGAGGGAGTCATGTTCGACGGCTCGTCGATCGCCGGGTGGAAGGCGATCAACGACAGCGACATGAGGCTGCAGCCCGATTGCGCGACCGCGGTCATCGACCCGTTCGCGGCGCAGACTTCGCTGATCATCTTTTGCGATGTGCACGAACCGCTGACGGGCCAACCCTACGGCCGCGACCCGCGCTCGACCGCGAAGAAGGCCGAGCAGTACCTGATCCAGTCCGGCATTGGCGACAAGGCGTATTTCGGCCCCGAGGCCGAGTTCTTCATCTTCGACGACGTGCGCTATGCGAGCACGATGAACGGGGCAATGTACGAGATCGACAGCGAAGAAGGCCCCTATGTCAGCGCCAAGAAATTCGAGGACGGGAATACGGGTCACCGGCCGCCGGTCAAGGGCGGCTATTTCCCGGTGCCGCCGGTCGACAGCCAGAGCGACATCCGGGCCGAGATGCTGTCGGTGATGAACGATATGGGCCTGCGCGTCGAGAAGCACCATCATGAGGTAGCGCCGAGCCAGGCCGAGCTCGGTGCCGAGTTCGATACTCTGGTCCGCACCGCCGACAACATGCAGATCTACAAATATGTCGCGCAGAACGTCGCCAACCAATACGGCAAGACCGTCACCTTCATGCCAAAGCCGGTCAAGGGCGACAACGGCTCGGGCATGCACGTCCACCAGTCGGTGTGGAAAGGCGAGCGGCCGCTCTTCGCCGGCAATCTCTACGCCGATCTGTCGGAGACGGCGCTCTACTACATCGGCGGCATCATCAAGCACGCCAAGGCGATCAACGCCTTCACCAATCCGACGACGAACAGCTATAAGCGGCTGATCCCCGGTTTCGAGGCGCCGGTGCTGCTCGCCTATTCGTCGCGCAACCGTTCGGCCTCGTGCCGCATCCCGTATTCGGCGAGCCCGAAGGGCAAGCGCGTCGAGGTGCGCTATCCCGACCCGGCCGCCAATGTCTATCTCGGCTTCGCGGCGATGCTGATGGCCGGTCTCGACGGCATCCAGAACCGCATCCATCCGGGCGACCCGGTGGACAAGAACCTGTACGACCTGCCGCCCGAAGAACTGAAGGACATTCCGACCGTCTGCGGCTCATTGCGCGAGGCGATCGAGAATCTGCATGCCGACCACGCCTTCTTGCTGAAGGGCGACGTGTTCAACCGCGATCAGATCGAATCCTATATCGAACTCAAATGGGAGGAAGTGTACGCGCTCGAACACACCCCCCACCCGATCGAGTTCCAGATGTATTACAGCGTCTGAGGTAAAAATGAAGCAATGTCATACGATTAGGCGATTCGCGTTAGACAATTAAGGCCGCTTGGAATCTCGCTGAAGGCCGCAAAAATCCTAGGCCATGACAGGCCGAGTCTAACGAAAAAAAGCCCCGCCGGAGCGGGGCTCTCTCGGGTCGCTTGTCGGCCGATCAGCTCAGCCGATCGCGATCCTTTGCCGCTACTCGTCCTCTTCGAGGACCTGCGTGCAGAGTGGCGCCAGTTCGGGCACGAAGCGGGCGGCGTCACGCAGCGTTGACCGGGTGATCTCGCCGAACGAGGTACCGTCCTTCCAGAGGCCAAGGCAGAATTTGACCGCGAGCCCAATCACCCCATCGGCCGGCGTGTCGGCAATGGCCTTTTCGATCACACGGAAGGCGAGCGAGCGCGGCCACGAAGGCCGGATCATCGCAATCATCTGGGACGGCATCGCACGCGGCCTGCCACTCGCGGAACAACCCGAGGATGCGGCGATCGCCGAGTGACCGGCTCGGCCGCGAGGCGGCATCGCCGCCGCGCCGACGATGATCCGCAGGCCCGCGAGGACGTTCTCCGGAACATGACTGTCCAAGTCGCGGACGTATCCGAGTTCGAGCAGGCGGATCGCATCGGCGAGGTTGTCGGGTATCCAACCCAAGATGCGATCGAGGTGCGCGTCCGCGGCCTCCTCAGCGATCTCCGCCTCGGCATAAAGACCGGCGATCTCCGCCGGCGCTCCTCTCGTCGAGACCAGGGTTGGCATCGCGCCAGGCGAAGAGAAGCCCGTCGGCCTTCTCTCGCGCTTGTATCCCCGGCTCTCTCACCCGCTGCTCCTCGGCGATCAGCTCGGCGAGGTCGCCTTGCGGCGCGTCATCGGTGCGCGGTCGGATTCCGGCGAAGTCGTAAATGATGGAAGGCATTTCGCGACGCTCCTCGAGATCGCCAGCGATCGGGCTGGCGCCGGGAGCTAGAAACCCGTCTGCACGGGCGGGCTTATTCGTGCCGATCTCTCGGTATCGTATTTCGCCGCACTCCCGGCATAGGGCGGCCCGGAGTCACGGGCATGAATACGCCGCCAATAACCGGGCGGATCCGGCCAGAGGCGTTTCTAGCGCCGGTCACTATGGTGCCGCGCGGCGCCATGGCCGTCAAGCCCGCCAGCGTACCCAGCGCGCCGATCAGCACGCCGGTTGCCTCCTGCGGTCCGATAGGACGGCGTCGCCCCCAGCTAACCTCCAATGCCCAGCGCGTTAGCGACATTTCCCAGCCGATGACGTGCCACAAGCATGATCCCGACGGCGACGCCTGGCCGCCGAGGGCCAGCACGGCGTTCCAGACCGAAGCGCGCGCATTTTCGCCGGCGCCATTGTGATCGCGGCCCCCGCTGCGAGCGATAGGCACGCGAGCCATATCCGCAGCGCGGAGCGGGTCGAGATGGGCGGCCCGGAATTGCGCCCGGAAGCGCTCGCCGGCCTGGCGCATCTCCGGCAGTGATTGCCTCGCGCCTGTCGAGCGCGGCGAGGATATCTATCGCGCGCCATGGCGCCGACGGTGCGCCCGCTGCGTCGGCAAATGGTGCTGGAACCTCGGCGATGGCGCCATGCTGCGCGCGCTCGGGCGTCGGCGGCACGATGTGAGGCGCCATCGAAGTCCGCTGACGACGAAGTGCTTTTCGCATGCCACGCCGCCCCCGCGCAGATTGCCCCGGCGCCGTATTACACGCGATTCGCTGCGAATTCTACCCGGCAGGTCCTACAATCCCGCCTTGGCGCGGCTAGGTTGGCCGCCGAAAGCCGGGTGTCCTTGCCCCGGTTGCCGCGCCCTTCATGCAGGGTGCCCGCAAGGAGGGCAAAATGACCGAGATCCTGACGTGCGGGGAATGTGGCTTTCAGTTTACCGTCGACCTCGATAAGGCCGAGATTGACGGGGACTTGGACGAATTCGCTCTAAAGTGCCAATTCAGAAACCGCTCGCCGGCGCCGACTGCGCTCGATTGCATGCATCTGGATGCGGCTATGCTTAAGAGGCTGCCTCCCTTGCGGAGTCGCGGTCGACAACGGTGACGTAATATTCGACCCGAATTATCTCAAGCCCTCGATCGGACATGCGATAATTCTTTCGAAACCGTACAGGGACACCAAATATTTTTTTGGTCGCCGCGGCCCACTCTGCCAGCTCATCGCGTCGACCTTCATCCATTGCCGCCCCCATTGATCACCGTGAGCCGGGCCCGCGCCTGCTCGCCCGCGACCGGAGCCTTGAACACCGGCAGCAGCCACTCGGCAAGGCGGGTGCGCATGGTCGGGCCGCCCTCCTGCGCCTCGATCTGCTCTTTGACCGTAGTCAGCACAGCGGCGATCTCCTCGCGCACCAGGTAGCCCTTGCGCTCGAGCGCCAGGGTGAGGGCGAGCATGACGTCGAAGACTCCGGTGACGACCGGGCCGAGGTCGTCGGGCATCAGTCCGATATCCTCGGGCGCACGCCATTTCGCGCGGCCCGGTTGAAAGCCGCCATGATCGAGGGCGCATTCGCCATCAGCACCTTGTGCGCTGAGGCGCCGTCGAGCGCCTGCACGGTGATATTCATCGGCGGGCCGCCGCCGCCGCTGGCGTTGGCCGCTGCGTTCTGCACGAAGGTCGACAGGTGACTCGGCAGCACCATCTCGTTCTGATGAAGCACGGAGAGGATGCCGCCATTATCGAACGCCGGAACCACCCAACCGCCAGCCGCGCTCGCAGCCGCGCTGGCAAGCATGGGAAGCATGCTTGTGATGCCGCCAGCGCCCGCCGTGCCGGCCATGCCGGCTGCCACGGCGTCGGCACCGCCGCCGCCCCACATCGAGGCAACATCGGCGGCGTCGATGCCAACCCCGGCGCCAGCGCCGCCACCGAAGAGACCGCTGAACATGGCACCGATCCCGGAATTGGCGATCGAGCCGCCGAGCAGCCCGCCGGAGGAACCTGAGAACGGATTGCCGATCGCGGCGCCGAAGGCGTCCTTCAGCAGCCCACCGCCCAGCGTGCCGAGGATGCCGAGTCCAGCGCCACCCGCGCCGCCGCCCGTTCCACCGCCCCCAGCGCCACCGCCACCGAGGCCGAAGGCGCTCTCGAACAGATTCTGAATATTCGCCTTCAGGATGTCATCGATGATCTTGCGGATCATCTGGTCGAAGGCCTTCGAGATCGACTCCGTTCGGTCGATGACGTCCGTCGCGAACGTCGCCATCTGGTCCGAAACCTGCTTCAGCGCATCCGTCCAGGCGCGGTTCGTCTGATCGGCCGCCTGGGTCTGCATCTCGACGATCTTGGTGCCGGTCGTCGTCTCAAGCTCGATGAGCTTTTCCTGATACGCCGCTTTCTCGGAAAGGCTCAGCCGATCATCGGCGATCAGCGCTTGCAGGCGCTTCGCCTCCTCCTCCTCGATCTGTTTCGTATATTGGATGTCGAAGCCCAGCGCCTGCTTGAGCGTGACCTGCTTCGAGGCGACCATCAGCTTCATGTTCGCTTCGAACCGAGCCAGATATTCCCGGTCGAGCGTCTCTTGCTGGCTCTCGGCCGCCCTCGCGTCGGCGAGCCCCTGCAGCGCCATGCGCTTTTCGAGGCCGTAGATCGTATTCGCGACCTCGGCCTGCTCTTTCGAGCCGGCGCGCGTCAGCCCGATCTTCGACTGCCAGAAGGCAAGCTCCTCGGCCGTCGAGTCCTTGAAGAAATTGCGCTCGGCTTCGAGCTTCTGCTGCAGCTGCTCGCGCCAGACTTGGACTTCGGAGGCTTGGCCCTTGGCGTGACCGCCGGGCCCTGCGGTTCCTTCATTCCGATCGGCGGTCACGTCGACATCGGGAAGCGTGGTTTCGGGCTCTGCTTTCGGGATGAGCCCTCCAGTCATCTTGCTGAGGAAATTCTGAAATGCGTCGCCGAGCCTCATTATGTTTTGAATGTCTGTCTCGGTGCTCTGGATTGTCTCGTCCAGTTCTTTTGTGAGGCCCCTAAGCAGGTTGGTAACGGACAAGATGATCGGCGCAAGCGCCATGAAACCATCGTGCGCGAGGATATGGGTCTGAAGGGTGAGCTCGTTCAGCAGTTTCGCCTCTTGGTCTTCAACCGGCGTCGCAGCCGCCATAGCTCGCTTATAGTCCTCGCTCTTCGCGGCTAGCTCGTCATACCCCGAGATGCCCTGGCGGATCACCGGGATGAGCGTATCAAGCCCTCGGCCGGCAACACGATGCGCATCAGCGAGAGCTTGGTTTCTTTCGATGGCTGTTGAAATAGCAATGATTAGTAGCTTCAGCAGCCCCACGAAATCGTTCGCGTGCGCCTTTACTTGATCGAGGCTGATCCCGAGATTTTGAAAACTGTGGGCGGCCTGACCATTCCTGTTTGTCAGCGCATCTTGCACCGAGACGCCGAGCCGCTCAAAGGTGCGCTGCGCGTCATCTGCATTGCCGCCGGCGAGCGTGAAGACGCCCTGCAGCTCGGCCAGCTGCTTGATCGTGATGTTGAGCGCGAAGCTCGTGTTGAGCGCCTTCTCGCCCATCTCGGCCATCGAGACGGCGAATTCCTTGACCTTGTCGATCGCGAAGGCGGCGCCCGCGATCTCGGCCGTCTCGCGCAGCGACGAGTGCAGCATCGCCAGGCCATCGAGCGGCGCCTTTATGGCCTCGGCCGCGCCCGCAAAGCTGCTGTTGATGCTGGACGAGAACTCCTGAATCCCGGCGCGGACTTTGGCAAATCCGAGGAGATGCCGCTGGTGTCTACCGTGACGCCGATGCTTAAGTTTGGAATCTACTGCTCCCTTTTTAAGAGGATTTGCCGGCCGCGGGCGCGATGGACACACGCCCCGCCGGCTGTCGGGGTTATTGCGGACACTAGCCGACTGGTCCGGACCCGCGGCAACAGCAGCAGGCGGGTCTTCGTCGCCATCGCCCCCTGACCGAGGCGAGGCGGCATTTGGGCGCGGCAGCAGCAAGCGCGGGAGGATCTCGGAGCCATTTCACACTCCGGCGAGAACGCGCAGCTCCGCGAGGCGTTCACAGAAAACAACTCGCTCCCGCTCCAACTCCGGTCGCACCTTCAACAGCAACCGCAGCATCCGTTTGGCCCGGCACTGAACCTCGCGGCGCTGCTGCTCTTTCCGGAAATCGTGCCAGATCCCGCAGAAACCTGGCGGCATTAGCTCGCCAGAGTCTGCCTGCGCCACAGTGCGGCCCAACTGTTCGATTGTCGCCGCGCGACCGGCGCGTTCGGGGGGGGATTTGATGGCTCGTCCGTCGACCAATGCGTTTTCATTGGCCGGGATCGCCACAATAGAAACCTCAAGAAGCGAATTTTTTTCAAAGTCTATCCCGTAGGGACGGTCCGGGTCGCGGGAAAAGGACCATTTGAGCGGCTGAAAGCCGACACTGCAGGCATTGAGGAACCGAGCCCGCAACAAGCGATAAATCTGGTCGGCGTACGGGTAGACGGCGGCGCTGGCGAATTCGACGTCGCCCAACAGCCGATTGCCTTGCACTCGTAGAATTCGATGCTCGGCCTATTGGCGGCGATGAAGCATCGTGCGCATACAACACTACAGGATTGCGCTTGTAGGCGGCCAACTCCCAGCCATCGACCGCTATTGAATCTCCCATCCTGTCGACCGAATTATCCGAAAAGCAAAGGGTGATGGTTCGTTCTTGATCGTCGATCGAAAACGCCTCGGCGACGGCAAGTCTCCGAACCGCGCCCTCGGGGCGCTGCCCCTGGCGCAGCGCGGCGCGAAAATCGTCGGATGAAAGGACGGTCATCGCTCGGCAGCCGCAAGCCGGAGCGGAAATTCGATCACGTCATCGTCGAGCCCCGAACGCGCGCCGTTTGGTAGCGGCGCGGTGGCGGCGCGAGCAGGCAACGCGACAACGGTCAATCGCTGGCGCAATGGCCCGATCGATCTGATCGAGTGCCTGGCGCAGCAGTGCCGCCCGCTCGCTGAGGATTTCAACGTTCTGCTTCGCGCGAATAAGGGCGCCGGCGGCCTCGTCTTTCTCCCGCTTCTCTACCTCGGCCAGCCGCATCACCACCGCGCCCGCCACAGCCTCGTTCTTTCGCAGCTTTGCGCCGATGCGGTTGCGGAGATCCTGCCAGGCAGCCGCAGCCGCAGCCGCAGCGCGCTCCGCCACCGGGACCGCCTTAATGGCCTCGGCCAGCGAGGATTCGCAGTCGGCGAGCTCGCCGCCGATTTCCTCGCGCCAGGCTTGAAGCGTTTCGGCGGTGGACATGGCGCTATGACCTATTGACGCCACACTGCACGGAATCGATCAGCATGGTGCCGACGCCGGTGCCCGACGCCTTGTAGCAGGAGAAATAGGGCTGCAGGATCGCGGTCGCGCCAGTCGCGGCAAAGGTGATCGGCGCGGTCGGTGGCACCGGACTCACTTTGACACCGTCGATGTAGAAACCGACGTTGGTCGGGTCAGCTGCGTCGAAGCGGAAATTGTGATAGGCGCTCGCGACGAGGGTCACGCCCGACGAGACCGACTGCGCCGACGTTACGCCGTCGAGCGCGCGGCAGTTGACGAGCCCGGAGGCCAGCATCTGGAAATCGATGTAGGCCGTCGCGTTGTCCGGACCATCGATCCAGGCGCTCCGCAACCCGAACACCACCTCGACGAGCGTCGTCGGCAATACGCTCATCGCCAGCCGGGTCTCGAAGGTGGCGCTCTTCGTCGCGTCCCAATTCAGCACGTCGCCGCAATAAAGGTCGGCGTCCTGCTTTTGCGACGCCGCCGTCAGCGCGATCTGCATGATCCCGCCGGACGCATTGGCGACGACACCGACCGTCGGCGGCGCCGCTCCGACGATCTTCTGGATCCACGGATAGCCCAAAGTGATGACGGTCGGGATGCCGGCCGCGTGCGACGGCCCGATGAAGTCATCCTCGAATGTCGCGGCGGTGTACCGCTGGATGGTTTCCTGGGTCGACGCATCGAATTCCGCCAGCGAATTGCCAATGGCGTCGAGACGCGATCGGAGTTGGATCAGCGAGCCCATGAGGCGCCTCCGCGATGTTTCCGGTGGATCATCGGATAATCCCGTGTTTTCGAAGGGTTTCCTTGAACAACGCAGCCTGCGATCGCCCGACATTGTCGGGATCGCCAAGCGCTACAATGGCCGGCGGGTAAATCGCCGGCAAGACGTCGGCCAGCGGCCGATATCCCTTGGAGCGGAGCAGGTTGCCGATAGCTGCCGACGCGGCAATCGCCGCGTAAGCGTTCTCGACGGCCGTCAGCAAAGCACGCAACGCCGCGTCGTTTTGCGCACGCATCGCGTTGCACGCCACGAGATCGAGATCGCCGCGAATCTCGTCGACGACCGCGGTTTGCGCGGCAATAGCTGGGCGCAATACCTCGAATTCCTCAATGTCGCAGGCCTCCATCTCGGCAACGGCATTGCCCGCCGGAACACGCCCGCCACTGAGGAGATCGCTCGCACGATCGATCACCGAACGCTGCGTCTTCTCCCCACGATTTCGGGCCTGGGCGCGACGCCGGCGTGCACGCGTTTGCTCGAGCCGCGCCTCGAGCGCCGCGAGCTTTTCAATGGCCTCATTATAGCGGGCATCCTCCGCGATTGGCCGGATTTCCGGCTCGGGAGCCGCGGGTGTTTTCTTCATCGCCGTCAACATTCGGAGATTGTCGCTTGCCTGCTTTGCCTGGAATAGGCACAGCATTTGGCAAAATCGCCCCAGCTTCGGCTAGGCGGCGTTCGACGGTGCGCCACGCCGGAGCATCGCCCAGCCTTAACACCCCCCACATCAAGCGCCGCACGGGGTCGGCAGGCGGGACCGGCAGCCCGCGTTCTCTCGGCCAGATGTCCGCCTGATATCGACGTAGCCGCTGCGCGATTTTCAGCGCCCGCGGGTGCTGGCGCGGCCGCTCGCCCGAGAACATCGACTTGTCCAGCTCGACAATCAACGCGGCGCGTTTTTTTCGCGTCTCTATCGTCCACCATGCGGCATGACCTGGCGCCGGAAGCAGGCCTAGACACGCATCAAGTTGAGCACCGCTGGCGGCGCCGTGCTCATACGCGGTAACAGCAGCGATGAAATTCTGGCCGGCGGTCCCGCCGCCGTCCTGTCGCTCGGCGAGCAGCTGCACTATTGCGCGCAATAACGCAGATTCCAGTCGAACCGTCGAGCGATTGCCGCTCGTCCATGGGCGCCGCTGCCACCGCCGAGGCGCGATTATGCACGAGGGAGCGGCACCTCGCGTGGCGCCGGCTTCGGCTTGCCAGGTGGGGCCCGGTCGAAGATCGAGCAGTAATGCGTCGGCGACCGCCAGGTCTGAGAATTCAGGCCGGCGACGACGGCCCGCACCTTTTCGAGCGTGACGTCCGTCGGCCGCGCCCGGCGTTCCTCGATCGCAAGGGCGAATTCAGCCTCGATTTTGGCCGCCGCGAGCAGCCGCGACTCGGGCGAGCGTGTCGCGTCCGCCGCGAATCCGATAAAGCTCTTGAATATCAGTCAACCGGTCGAGCACGAGGTCGATTTCGGGCTTGACAACGCGCGAGATTCGTTCCGGCGGCTGGCTGTCGTGGACGCCGACGCCGCGGTGCATGTCGATAATCGGAATTTTGTCGTCGCTCAATTCAGCCTCCGTGGAATTGCAAGCAGTTCGACCGCCCTCGCGGCCACGCGCTCGTGCAATTCGTCGTCGCGAGCGGCTGCGGTGGGTTTGAGTTCGGCAGCGATGAGCGCCCTCGCCGCCGCGACCCGCGCCGTCGCCGGCGCCTTCTTGTCGGCCGCGATCTCGGCCAGGATCGCCCGCGGATTGAGGTCAGCAAGGGCCCGCAGCGCCCGCTGCGCCACCTCGGCCCTTGTTGGACGGCCCCGGCGCGGGGGATTTCTCGGGCATTTTCCAGCATTTTTCATCGGCACAATCGAAACCTCGCTAAGTCGCGGAGAAACATCGTTGTTTATTGGCGGCTTTGCTGGGCATCGCCGAAAATTCTCGGCGCGCGTGTGTGTTCCACGGATGAAACAATTGGCGGTTGCTCCACCGGCGCGTCGGCGATGCTGGACCCCATACCCGGTATGGTTGCATTGCCAAGCCGCTGCGCACGCGATCGGCCATCCGGAGCCGGACGCGGTCGGATCAGCACCGCCAAGCAATCGGTGCCATCCCCGCTGAGGCAACCGCCGAGCTGTGGTGGGTGTTCGCCGATGGGAGGGAGCGAGCCGGACGGTAGCGCGGTTGGAAAACGTGCGGCGCCGCACGGTTCTGTCGTGGTCGCAACCCCATAAGGGGAAGTCGCCGGTCTCGCGGAGATCGCCCAAGCGGCGATGGGTGCGCCCAGTCCGGCACCGCCCGGCGTGACGGGAAACCCCGCCCGAATCCGTTGGGTTCGGCCGTAAGAGGCTGGCACCGAAGCCACGTCGCGCGGTGCGCGCGCGCGGACCTGGTGGTAAGTTACCACAAGCTGCCAAGAGCACACGTCTCTCTCTCGCGCGCGACGGACAACTTCTTGAGCACCTTGGCATCTTCTTTCGTGGCCGAGGTGTCAGGAAGGTGTGAAGATGCTCAAATGTTGTGGTAGAGCACCTTTGCGCACCTTGGCCCGAAAACCGCAGAAATCCGCCATTTTTAGCCATTCGCCGCTGAGCAACTTGAGCGCGGTTGAGCACCTTGATTTTGCCTTGGGCGGGGTCGGGAAGATGCTCATCGGTCGGCCCAATTGGGGCGAAGATGCTCAGGGTTGACCGGCAGCTCCCAACACCATGTTTTGCCGTTCTTGACTGGCTTGATGCCGAGCTCACCTTGCGCGCGGCGAACCGTTGCCCACGCGTGACCATAGGCTTCGGCGGCAGCTTTGACCTCACGTTGGGGCATGCCACCGTCGGCGAGGATTTCGCGCAGAAAGCCGCTGGCATCTGCTTTGGCGCTCTGCTTCTTGTGGTCGAGCAGGTCACGCGGCGCGCCGACGAGTTTTGCGCCCCAAGCGACGCGCTGGGCTGAGATGTCATGTTCGATCAGCGGTTCTTGGTGCAGCGTGTATTCGATGCCGCCACCGCTGGGTCCGATGTTCGATGCGATCCTAACCAATCGGCGCTGCAGTCCGTCTTCGTCTGCCGAGGCTCCCCAAACGATCCGCGGAAGCGCCCCGAATGCAAGCGACCCTGTGACGCGCTCTATTGGGTCGCGGTCGGCGGTTCCCTTGGTGAAATGAGTAATGCCGAGGAGCGCGACGCGCTTTTGCTCGGCGAATTCGACGAGCGGTTGGAGCCCGCGCCGGGTCTCCGTGTTCTTGTGACTGTCGGCGCCTGTCGGCAGAACAAGGACAATGGGGTCGATGATGACGAAACGAAGGTCAGGAAGCCGTGCGGCTGCCTCGATCAGCGCGGGGATGTCGGTTGCGGGATCGAACGGCCGTCGGCCGCCGCCGTCGAGGACGTGCTTGATCGGGTAGACGCGCTCAAGGGCGCCGCCTGCGCAGACGAAGCGCGGCAGGATCGTATCCTCGATGCCGTCCTCGCCGCTCCATACGATGACGTCGCCGCACCGCGCGGCTGCGCCATCAGGCCACGGGCCGCCCGTCGTCAGCCGCGCCGACAGGTCGAAGGCGATCGTCGACTTTCCGGTTGCCTTCGCGCCGGCGAGCAGATGCAGCTTTCCGGCGGCCAGCCAGCCCGGCCAAAGCCATTCAATTTTCTCCAAGGCGAAGCCCTTTCCAGAATTGAGCAGGACGGACCCTTGCGTTTTCGCGGCCTCGTCAGGGTCGTCGCGCTTGCCGGCTTCCTTGCCATAGATATCCATGACGAGTCGCGGGACGTCGCACCGGCGCGCCTCCCAGCGGTCGTCGCGATCGGGGGGAAATACGTCATCGAACAGCGCACAAAGCTTGCTTTGCGCATCAAGAAACGGGATGCCCCGCTGCGCCCACTTGCCGAGGAGGCGTACAGCAGCGACGTGGTAAGCCTCACCGGTCCTGATCGCTTCCTCGATCGCTGCCTCGTCGAGCGGCAGCGGGGTAAGTCCGTGGCTCGCGCCGTTTGCCACTGCGCCATTCGGTTTTCCTATGGCGATCAGGTCGAGATCGTGGAGCTGGTCAACCGGTTCGCCGTCGACGAATTCGACTTGATGCGCGGGATTACAGTCGACGCAGCCGAAGTAATAGGACTGGCTGAGGGTCCAGCTTTCGGTTGCGAATATGCCGCGGAAAAGGCCATTGAGCCGATTGAGGAGCCCCACGCGCTCCAGAGGCGGCAGCTCGATTGAGGTTGGGCATAGGATGCGCCAACGCGGGCGTTCGGGCGTATGCGACGGAGAGGTGTAGATGATGGCTCTGAGCCCGCTTTTCTCGACGATCTCGACAGCATCGTCGAAGCTAACCGTCTCGCCGTCGTAGTCAGCTTCGGCGCCCGTGATAGCGATAACGTTGGCGTCGTGCCGCAGGCTGCCCTTAGCTGTTGCTCTGTTGCCGAATCGCGCAAGCTTGAGCCACGGAAGCGCTGCTTTCGCTGGCGCTGAAGTAGTGCGGATCGCTTCTGCAAGCTGGTCAAGCGTGAGGCGCTGCTCTCGTTTTCGTCCGGCCTGGAAGTCGTCGAAGAACGTGACCGCGAGCTTGTTTGGCATATGCCATCAACCCGGCCACAGGTCGTCGACCGGATCGTTCGCCATCGTCAACTCCGATGGCTTTGCCGCCGGCCGCCGCTGCGCTGCATAGGGCGCGTGGTTGGGCGCCGCATCGGGACGGCGCCGCGGCCGGATAGTCGCGATCTGGTCGACGACGATGCCAAGCCCGTTTTTCTCGGCGCCGGAGCGGTCCGTCCAGGTGTTGATGTTTGCGCGGCCTGAGATGGCGACGGCAGCGCCTTTCGTCAGGGCGAGCAGCTGCTCAGCCGCGTCGCCGAAAGCAATCGCCGAAACAAGCTGCGAGCCGTCGCTCGTAGCGACGCGCATAAGAGCGGTCGCGAAAGCGCCCTTGGCGCCGCTGCGGCGTTGAGGATCCGCGATCAGGTTGCCGCTGGCGAGGGCGGCTAACATAGCCGCCTCGCGGCTTGTGGCGAGGCGGCTCCGATGCTATCGGTACGAGGTCGCCGCTCAGCGATATCGTCGCCGGCCCCGGATGCGCCCAACCGCGCGCCGGGGTCGCAATCTTTGCGGCTCATTTCCGGTCGCGGCGCCCGCCTGGCTCGGGGTTCGGCTGCATATCACGCGACCTCGCCCGCGAGCATTCGGTCGAGCGCCTCTCTTAAGACGAGCCGGCGCTTGCCCACCCGAATGCCTGGGATTTCGCCTCGCCGCACGGCACCGAACGCCGCGGTTCGGGAAACCCCGAGCAACTGGGCTGCCTCGTCGACTGAGTAGGTTCGGCGTACAGGTGTTCCTTCCGCGCCATCGTCAGCCTTCATAACGCTTAGTGTCCTCCGCGTGCGGGGAAAGGTGTGAAATCACCACCATTTCATTTACCCCGCGCCAAATAGGACTCGCAAGCGAAAAGTGGTGGACACCCACCTTTTATGCGGGATATGCTGCGCAGTACCGATGAGCGCTTCTCTGAAAGGTTACATACCGCCCCTGAGTCGGCTGTTGGGGATGACCCCGGCAGCGCTCTATGAGCGCCAGCGCGCGCTTGTTCGGGAGGGCTTGCTTGCCGCAGAAGCTGGCAGGGGACCCGGCAGTGGAGTCCGGGCGACAGCTCCGGCGGTGGCGCTTCTCGTTCTGTCCGTTCTCGCTACCGATCGGCTGAGCGAATCGGATCGCGTCCGCGCGATTGCCTCGGCCAAACCATTACCGGACGAGAGATGCCCGTTTACACACTGCAAGTCGTTTCTTGATGCATTCGCAACGCTGTTGGCGACCACAGGAAAAGCCGCGGCGGTGCAGGAAATCACGGTTTCATGGACGGCCGATCGCGCGATGATCCGATACCGGGGCGCCCATGCCGCGCTTATGTGCAGCGAGTTTGCCGGCGACGCCGCGGTCGAGCCCGGATTAAGTGTCGCCGCGGCGCTCAATCACGATTTGTTGCAACAGATTGCCAGAGATGTTCAGGCGATGATCTTCGAAAAGTTCGAAGAAGCCGGCGCTACGCCGTGACGCTTCCGCCTAACCTCCCGAAGCGCGGGCTCTCCGTCGACGAGGCGGCCGAATATCTCGGCGTGTCGAAGACGACCTTGGCGCAGCATGGGCCTGCGCCGATGCGGATCGGCGGCCGCGTCATCTATGATCGCCGGGTCCTCGACCATTGGCTCGACGGCCTCGCCGGCCTGCTCCCGGCCACGACTGAACAAACACCAGAAGAAGCCCTATTGGAGGCGATCCGTGCTCGTCAGGCTCCGCTACGTCACGCGACGCGTCGATAAGCGAGGGCGCGAGCGCTGGTATTGGCAGCGCCGCGGTCACCAGCTGACACGGCTGCCCGACGATCCAATCGAGCGGATGGCAATCGCCGAGCGGCTCAACGCCGCTGCGGATAACGTACCCACCGCCGAGCTCGATCGCGGCGCGATCGGCTGGGTGATCGCCCGCTATAGATCGAGCGACGAGTTCCGTGGCCTGGCGACCGGTACCGTCAAATACTACGTGCGGTTCCTGCGGGACATCGAAGCGCTCGGGCCGGCGCTGCCGTTCGCGTCGTTCACTCGGCGCGCGGTGGTGGACTTCATCGAGAGCTACCCGAAAGCCCACCAACGCCGGCAGGCCGCCGCCGTGCTGAAGAATCTCTTTAAGCTGGCTCGATATCACGGTGTCGTTGCCAGCGACGAGACCGCCGGTCTGCGGCTGAAGACGACGGCACCGCGCGACCGGATTTGGACCGACGGCGAGATCGCACGCTGGCTCGACGCTGTCACTGACGCGGATCCGCACATGAGGACCGCGTTCCTGCTGCTGCAATTCACGGCGCAGCGGCCGAGCGACGTCCTGCGGATGACGTGGCCGCAATACTCAGGCTCAGCTATCCGGCTGCGCCAGCAGAAGACCGGCGCGCTGCTCGACATCCCGGTGCACCCGGTCTTGCGGGCGCATCTCGACGCGCTCCCGCGGTCGGACGCGAGCCTTACCATCATCTCCTACCGCGGCCGGCCGGTGCCGTATCTTCGCTTCAATGAGCGCTTCCGGCGCGTCGCCGAGCGGGCCGCGATCGACGCCCAGGCGAGGGACCTTCGCCGCACCGCGATGATCCGGATGGCCGAGGCGGGCGCGACGGTCCCGCAGATCGCCAGCGTCAGCGGCCATTCGATCGAGGCGACGCAGCGGGTGCTCGAAACTTACCTGCCGCGCAACCGGGACCTCGCGCAGATTGCGATCACCCGCCTCGCTGAGTACAAAAAGCGTTCAGGAGTTTAACGCGGGTCTAACAAATGGCTCATAAGCCATTGAAATAATAGGGGTGATGGAATACCAGATGTATTACAGCGTCTGAGGCTGCGGCGTCATCGCAGGCTCCGGCGGCGCGGTCCGGGCCACGCCAATGCCGGGCGCCGGCAATGCCGGCGGTGCGACGATTTCCTCTTTGAGGCGCGCGATCTCCGGCTCGCTCATGGTTTCGGTCGCGAGCAACGCCGCCGCGGTGCGGTCGAGCAGCGCGCGATTGCGCTGCAACACAGTCGAGGCGTGCGCGAAGGCCCGCTCGACGAGTTCCCGAACGGCCCGATCGACGGCATGCGCGGTTGCCTCGCCGTAACCGCGCTCTTGCGGGACCGGAAAGTTCGGCTGCAGGAACGGTTAGCGGTCGCGGTCATAGGCGACGTTGCCGAGCGCCTCGCTCATGCCGTAGCGCAGCACCATGGCGCGGGCGATGTCGGTGGCCTTCGCGATGTCGTCGGCGGCACCGGTCGAGATTTCGCCGAAGACGAGCTGCTCCGAGGCGCGGCCGCCCAGGAGCCCGGCCATCTTGTACTCGAGCTCGCCGCGGGTCATCAGATAGCGGTCCTCGGTCGGCCGCTGTATCGTATAGCCGAGCGCGCCGACGCCGTGCGGGATGATCGATACCTTGTGTACGGTTTCGGTGCCGGGCAAGGCCAGCGCCACCATTGCATGGCCGAGTTCGTGATAGGCGACGACCCGCCGTTCGAGCGGGTTCAGCAACCGGTTGCGCTTTTCGAGTCCGGCAACGATGCGTTCGATGGCGTTGGTGAAATCGGCCATCGAGACGGCGTCGGCGTTGCGCCGCGTGGCGAGCAGCGTCGCTTCGTTGACGAGATTGGCGAGATCGGCCCCGGTGAAGCCCGGCGTCAGCGAAGCGATTTCCTCGGACGTCACATCTGGCGCGAGCTTCGCCTTTTTCAGATGCACGGCGAGGATCTGCTCGCGGCCCGTGCGGTCCGGCCGGTCGACCAGGATTTGGCGGTCGAAGCGGCCGGCCCGCAGTAGCGCCGGATCGAGCACCTCCGGGCGGTTGGTGGCGGCGAGAAGGACAAGGCCGCTCGTCGGGTCGAACCCGTCCAATTCTGCCAACAGCTGGTTCAGCGTCTGGTCTTTCTCGTCCTGGCCACCGCTCGCGAACGGACCGCGGGCGCGACCGAGCGCGTCGAGTTCGTCGATGAAGATGATTGCCGGGGCGTGCTGCCGCGCCTGCTCGAACAGGTCGCGCACGCGCGCCGCGCCGACGCCGACGAACATCTCGACGAACTCCGAACCGGAGATCGAGAAAAACGGCACGCCGGCTTCCCCGGCCACGGCCCGGGCGAGCAGCGTCTTGCCGGTTCCCGGCGGGCCGACGAGCAGGACGCCCTTTGGCGGCCGGCCGCCGAGCCGCCCGTAGGTCGTCGGATCTTTGAGGAAGTTGACGATCTCGACCAGTTCCTCCTTGGCTTCGTCGACCCCGGCGACGTCGGCGAAGGTGACCTTCGTCTCCTTCTCCACATAGATCTTGGCGCGACTCTTGCCGATCGTCATCATGCCGCCGAGCCCGCCCTGCCCCATGCGGCGGATCGCAAACATCCAGATCCCGACGAAAATGATCGCCGGCAGGATCCACGACAGGAGATCGCGGATCACGTGGTTCGCGACCACGCCACTGTATACGACGCCGTGCTTGTCGAGGCTCTTCGCCAGATCGGGAGCAACCCGCGTGGTAATGAAATCCTTGAGGCCATCCGGCTCCGCCTTCTTCAGCGTGCCCTTGATGTAATCTTGCTGTATCTCGACTTGGGCGATCTTGTCTTCGTTCAGCAATGCCTGAAACCGGCTGTACGGGATTTCGGTGGGTTGCGTGCTTTCGAGATAGAGGCTCTGAATCCAGAGCATGCCGAGGATCGCGGCGATCACGTACCAGAAATTGATGTGGGTCTTCTTGTCCATCGCGCGTTGACCTTGGCAGGCTGTGGCGACGCTCCGTTATATAACGCGAATGAGGCTGCCGCCGATGCTCGGCGCGTGGTGCTGTCGCATTCACCTTCTACCCGGTGCCGGCGCCTTTCCTCCGAGATGGCGGTATGCCGCTTGGTTTGACATCACACCGGCGGTGCGCCGCCTGACTCAGGCTCCGAAGATTTGCGGTGTCTGATCGGCTGGAGAAAAATTTGGAAACGACTTCTCTTTGCTACGTCACGCTCTATGTGAGAACGATTGCAATCAAAGCCCAGGATGGGTGGCCGAGTGGTTTAAGGCACCGGTCTTGAAAACCGGCGGTGGCGCGAGTCACCCGTGGGTTCGAATCCCACCCCATCCGCCACTTATAGATCTATCAGGTAGATATTTCAATAGATTAATGTTTCAGATCGCCATCTTACCCTACAAGGTAACCCACAATTAGATTAGATGGTAGATGGGGCTGGATGAGCTGGAGAGGTGTTTGGACACTCCTCGGCTAGGCGATCTTCCTCCGACATGCCGCACCGCCGGCCGACCGGGCCAGGGCGGTGCCTGCAGCTCGCGCGGCGGGGGACGATGGTCTCGCCGGTGCTGAAGCCGGTCTTCGTCAGATAGAGATAGAGATAGGCATTGGCGAGATCCTCGGGTTTCCCGACTTGGCCGACCGGCAGGCGGGCGCCGATGCGTTCGAACATCGCCAGTCTCTCGGCCTCGCGCAATCGGTTCGCCAAAACTCGATGTCGACAGCGCCGGCGCACACCCATTGAACCTGACCGGCAGGAGCTCGGCGGCGAAGCTCTTCACCACTTCACCATGCGCTCGATCCCGCCGAGCACGCCAGCGTAGATGCCCCGCCCGGGGCTCGCCGCCGTCGCGCAGGCAGGCAGACGAGAGTGATCGCGATCCAGTCGGCGCGCACCTGCCGCGACCGGCACTGCGAGCAAGACGAAGGCGGCGACGACTCGGCGAAGGCGGCGGCTCATGCCGCGGTCTCCTTGTTGGCCAGGATGTCGGCTGCCCAACCGAGAGGTGGGCGGCGTCTTGATGACGATCGGCCGTGTCGGCTGGAGCCTGGGAAAAACGGAGCTAGGAATTTGGTCACTCCGTCGGAGCAGAGACCTAAGCGGCTGCCGATCCGGGTGTCGCCGGGGCAGCGCGGCCCAAGCTTCTGCCGAAACCTCCCAGGCGCACTCGAACCTTGGGGAGACGCATTCTAGAACGAAACCGGCCGGCGGGACCGCGCCGGCCGGGCCGCCGTCTGGCGGCCGATGACTTCGAGCGCCGGGTCCAGTATGAGGGTTGGAGGTTTTACTGACATCAGGCGGCTGCCTCCACTGGGGTGATTTCGACGGCGAATCCGAGGTTGTGGAGGCGGTTGATAAGGCGGTGGACATACTTGCCTTTGCCGCGTTTGTCGAAGTGATCGGGGCCAAGGTCCTCGTAGGGGGCTCCAGTCTTCAACATATGATAGGCGGTCGTCAGGATCGAAGCGGCGACGGCACCAATCGCCTTCTTGTCGCCGCGGCGCGCCCGCAGGCGATGATATTGCGCCTGGAAATAGCTGGCCTTCTTGCGGGCGGCGGCCCTGGCACATTGCACGAGGGTGGTCTTGAGCCAAGGCGCACCTTTGCGCATTCGGTTGGACCGGCGCTTGCCGGCACTCTCATCATTCCTCGGGCACAGTCCGGCCCAGGAGACCAGGTGTCCGGCGGTCGGGAAGCGATCCATATCGTGGCCGATTTCGGCGAGAATGACGCAGGCGCTCAAGTCGCTGACGCCGGGAATGGTAATCAACAGTTGGATCGCGGTGCGAAAGGGCTCGATGTGAGCGTCGACCTCCTGATCGATGTCGTCGATCACCGCATTACGCCTGCCCCGGCGAAGGAGGCTGTAACCCAATCCCGCTTTTTTGAGAGGCGTGTGCTGCTGGTCGAAACTCAACTTCAAGTATGGTAGTTTGGAGACGTTTGCCCGGCGGGTTGGGCCATGGCGCCGTGAATGTCCGCGCGCAGGGCGCTGCTCGGGCCTGCTGTGGTCATGCGGCCGCCGGTATCGCCATTGCTGCCGCCGCGGCAATACGGCGGCGCAACGTATTGGCCCAGGATAGGTTAAGGGCGAGTGCCTGCAACAGGCAGACGGAACGGACTTTCTCGCGCCCATGCACCAGGAACCGGGTCATTCCGCGGGTTTTGATGATGCCATGCGCCCGTTCGGTCAGCTTGCGTCGGCGGTAGACCTCTTGGCCTTCTTCGCTCGCCATTCGCGCTCGCCATGCCATGACCGCCGGCGGCTCGTGGCGCCGTCTCCAGCGCCGCGAGCACAGCGTCTTGGCGGTGACATTCGGGCGTTCCGCCGGCGGCGGGCTATAGACCGTCAGATCGGGATGCCGCTCGGTCAGTTTGACGATGTCGTCCCGGGTCATCGCCGTGGTATCGGCCAGCAACCGTTGCGGCGCGCGGCCACAGCGCTCGGCAACCTTTTCCACCAGTCCCGGCGCGGCGCCGCTGTCCTGGCGTCGATCGGTCGGATCAATCTCCACAATAAAGCCATTGGCGGTCGCGACCTGCACATTCCAGGCGGGCGCGGCGGCGCCGTCGGGAAGCCGCATCAAGCGGGCCTCGGGGTCGCTGACCGAGACTTTGGGTTCGCCCTTCTTGGCTTCTTCCGTAGGATGTGTCTTCGCCCGTTCGGCCTTCTCCTGCTCCAACTCCGCCAGCTTCTGCTGCGCCTGCTTGACCCGCCGAGCCCGCTCCTCCGCGGCTTGCAAGGCGCGCCGCTTGCACCGCCGCTCTGGCTCCGCGGGATCCGTGTCGAGCTCGCTCTTCAGCTCCGCCACGCGTTCGGCCACCGCCTTCTCGATGCTCTCCAGCCGTTTGCTCTTGCTCAGCGAGCCCCGGCCGGCGTGGGCCCGAACCTTGGTCCCCCCGGCTTTCGCCGGGGCAGGCTTAATCGCCAGCTCTTCCAGGGTGACCAGTTTTTCGGCGATCAGCCCGGTCACGCTCTGGGTCAGCAGGCGATCCAACAACGCCGCATTCTCGCGCCGAAACTCGGCCAGCAGATCGTGGTTGATCGGCGCACCGCCGCACAGCCAGCGATAGGCCGCGTGCTGCTGACACAAGCGGTCGATCGCCCGCGCCGAACCGATCCCCTCCAATGTCGCGTACAGCCAGACCGCCAGTACCACCCGCGGATCGGTGGCCGGCCGTCCGGCTACTGCATCACGCGCCTTGATCCGCTCGTAAAACTCGCTCAGATCCAGGCCTTCGACAAACGCCCAAACCAGCCGCGCCCGATGGTCATCCGGCAACTGGCTATCCAGGTCGACCATGTCCCAGCGCAACTGAGCCCGATCCGGGCCGATCACCCGCACGCCATCGCTCAGCGGCCCCCCGCTACCCCCACTAATAGCCTTATACCGCACACGCCGGACAAAACCTAGAGATCACCGCTCGAATTCGAATTTTCGCCGGGATTGGGTTACAGCCTCGGAAGGCCGGGGTCGTCGGCGTCCCGGCGGTCGACAAGGAGGTCCTGAGCCAACGCACCGCCGACTACCAGACCTGGGTGGAAGCCTTCGCCCGCAATCATCGCCTGCCGATCGAATGGGCCGAGAAGGGGGTGCGCAAGGAAGACCATGTCCTGCCCTGGCAACGCCGCATGGCAAGGGCCGACGCCTACGGCGTCTACTTCATCTTCAAGAGCATGGAGCAGGGAGCCACCTTTCGCGTCACCGTGCCGAAATATCCGACCCAGGATCCAAACTACCGGATCCTGGCGCACCAGCGCAGCCGCTTCACGCACTACTACTTCTATATCCGTGATGAAACCCTTGGCCCGATGGTGATGCGCGTGGCCTCGTTCTTCCCGTTCCAGACCACCTACTATCTCAATGGCCACAGCTTCCTCGAGCAGGAGCTGAAGCGGGCGCAGATCGGCTTCCGCAAACACGACAACGCCTTCCTCGCGGTCGACGATGTTGCGGCGCTGCAAGCCGCCGCCGACCGGCTGAGCCCGCAAATCATCCGCAAACAGCTCGATTACTGGACCTTCGTCCTGGGCCCTAAGTTCTCCGCCAAGGAGCGCCAGCGGCTCAACCTGTCACGGTTTTACGCGATCGCCCAGATCGAGTATTGCCGCAACTTCATCTTCAAGCGCAACTTTCCCATCCACAAGCTATTCGAGCGCAGCTGCGAGCTCGGCCTGTGGCGGCTGACCGCCGACAAGATCGCCGAAATCTTCGGCACACGGCTGAACCGCAAGATGCGCGGCAAGCTCGCCACGGTCATCGATCGCATCGAGCATGGCCATCACGTCTTCCGCGCCTACTTCAAGAACGCCTTCCTCAAGCAGTATGAAAAGTTCTCTACCTTCCTGCGCAACGAACTGGTCTCCAACAACCTTGCCGACTTTCGCCTCAAAAAGGGACTGGACCATCTCGATGCCGTCCGCGAGCGCTTCCAAACCATCACCGGCCGCTTCGCCGGGTTCCAAGCGCAATGGCTTAACGTCCACGTCGACTTCCCGCTGCTGCAGCGTCTCGCCCTGCCGATCACCGTTGGCGCGGTTCGCTACCCGGGCATCAAGATTTACGATCCCCGCATCATCCGCCTTCTCGAGGTTCTCTTACATGGCGGCGGTCATGTCGGCGGCTGGACAGCCAAGCAGATCCATCATGCCGTCCTCACCACCTTTCACCTCTCCGACAGCACCTATCGCCTGAACCAACTGCGCTACGACCTGCGCAGGCTCAAGGGCCACGCACTGCTCCAGCGTGATGCATCTCGTTACGCCTACCGCCTCGCCCCGAAAGGTGTCCAGGTTGCGCTGCTCTTTTTGTTCTTCCACAAACGACTCTGCGGGCCGCTCGCCAACAGCCGCTTCCACCACTGCCCGGACATCCATCACCAGCCGCCCAGCAAACTCGAAGCCGCCTACCACCGCGCCGATAAAGCCATTCAACAAATCGTCGATCTGCTTGCCGCCTGACCTCCCCGTCCCGATTGTTCAACTCTTTTTGTCTACGATTCTCACGGCTAGAATCTAACAAGCGTGCTCCGGGGCCGTTGCCAGCCCGTGGCGACAATCTGGGGTACTCAAGGGTTCCGGGTCCGACTAGAACACGGGCTTGTTCGCACCAAGGAAAGCTCGACCTCTGTGCCGACGGCGCCGTAACCTATCCCAGCTTCGTCCCCGTTTCATCTTCTGCGGCTCGACGAAAGCCGGTGGAGGACTAAGGATCCTAGCAAAATAACTTGAACAATATGGGTGAGTCTGCCACCCTCTGGGTATGGCGGATAGCGAGATAATTGCGGGCAAGTATCGAGCGCTGGCGGATCGGCTGGACGAGGCAACGCTGCGTCTGTGGGCGGCGACCGAGGTGCGCACCCTTGGCCGTGGCGGCGTGAGCACGGTGGCGAAAGCGATCGGGATGTCACGCACCACCATCTATGCCGGTTTGGAAGAGCTGGGATGGAGGAAGCCATCCCCGGTATCGATATCCTCTTTGGCGGTTGATGCGGCCGGCAAGCGCCGTATTCGCGCCAAAGGCGGCGGACGAAAGAAGCTGACGGACAAGGATTCGACCCTTCTGCGAGATCTTTGATGCGCTGGTCGAGCCCACGGCGCGCGGCGATCCGCAGTCGCCGCTGCGGTGGACGTGCAAGAGCACGCCGCGACTTGCGCAGGAATTGGCCGAACAGGGTCACGAGGTCAGCCAACGGAGTGTTTGTGACCTTCTGGCGCAACTCGACTACAGCTTGCAGTCGACGCGTAAAACGCGAGAAGGCGGCCAACATCCTGACCGGGATGCCCAATTCCAGCACATCGCCAGCACGGTTGCGCAGTACCAGGCGGCCGGCAATCCAGTGATTTCCGTCGACACCAAGAAAAAAGAGCTGGTCGGCGACTTCAAGAACGGCGGTCGGGAATGGCGGCCAACCGGCGATCCCGAGCCAGTTCGCGTCCATGATTTCATCGATCCGGAACTCGGCAAGGTGGCGCCGTACGGCGTCTACGATGTCGCCGCCAATCAAGGTTGGGTGAGCGTCGGCATCGATCACGACACCGCCGAATTCGCCGTCGAAAGCATTCGCCGCTGGTGGAAAGAAATGGGTCACCCCCGCTATCCGAAGGCGCCCCGACTGCTCATCACCGCCGATTGCGGCGGCAGCAACGGATATCGGGTACGCTTGTGGCGTCTGCAATTACAAAAGCTGGCCGACCAACTGAACTTGATCATCCAGGTTTGTCACTTGCCGCCAGGAACCAGCAAGTGGAACAAGATTGAGCACCGCATGTTCTGTCACATCACCAACAACTGGCGCGGCCGACCGTTGATCAGCCGCGAAGTCGTCGTCAATTTGATCGGCAGCACAACGACCGACCCAGGCCTCCATATCCGGTCGCAATTGGACGAGAATACCTACCAAGCCGGCATCAAGGTGTCCGACGAAGAGCTTGCCGAACTGGCGATCGAGCGCGACGAGTTTCATGGCGAGTGGAACTACCGATTGCGCTATCGCGGGCTTCCAGACACCACATGAAGTGTTTAAGTTATTTTTGCTAGAGTCCTAACTACGCTGGTGCTGCCCCGGCAGCCGGTCCGATCCGGGTCAACTGCCTGGGTCGCCGCAGTGGACATGGTGACGATTTCGCCTGCCTCCTTGAGGCGGCGCAACGGCGCGCATCGGGCTCGCTGAACACGGAACTCGCGCTCGACATAGGGGTTCACCAGCGACGCTCGGGAGACGAGAGAATGCCGATCAGAAAAGAACTCCATGCCATCACCGATCTGGAGGCCGGCGCTCGGGTCGTCCCGGCCGGGACCGATCTATCGGCAGGGTGACGTCTGTTCCACGTATTTTGTCGTTCTGAGCGGCTGGATCGCTCTTTCCATGCTGCTCGACGATAGTTCCTGCCAGATCCTCGATTTCGCGCTCCCGGGTGCCGTCCTCGGGCTTCAATCGACACAGAACTGCCTGATGTATCATTCCGCGCGTTGTCTTTCGACAGCCCGGGGGTTTGCTTTCCCCCGTCACCAGCTCGACACGATTGTCGAGACCAACCCGCGTCTCGCCGTCCTGCTCTGCCGGCAAATCGCGTCGGATGGGGCGCGCGCCCACGATCATTTGGCTAACCTCGGATTGCGGGGCGCCACGGAACGGATCGCCCATCTCCTGCTTGAGATCTACGTCAGGCTTCGAGGGAACCTGCCCGATAACCCGGGCGAGACGCTCCACCTGCCGTTGAGCCAAGGCCATATCGGCCAAGCGCTTGGGCTAACTGACGTTCACGTCAGCCGCACTCTGCAAGTTCTTCGTGAGTAAAAGATCGTTAGATTTGCCAATCAGGCTCTCGAAATCATCGACCCGCCAGCTCTGCTGGCCGCAGCCGGCGAGTTTGATTCTTTCGACGGGGAGCAGCGCTTCAGCAGCCCAAGGCTCCTTCGAACGACGAATTCCCCGTCGGACGGAGCTTTGACCGGCGGCTTGCCGGTAGGGTGGCTGCCGATGCAGGACGATCGCCGCACCGACCCGTATCGTCGTTCAGGACGCATGAGTTTTCCGCTGCCCGAGCCGCCTGACGGCAGGCACAAAAGGAACCAAATAATTGATGGCCGCCACCGATCGAGGCTTCGCCGACCCCAATTCGGTCCGGCGCGCCGCCGTTCCGAAAAACAGCTGGAAACTCAGTCTTCGGGCCGACGGCGAGCTCCTGATCGCGCTCGCCGGCGCGTGGGTGCTGGCGAGCAGCAGTTATTCCGGCGCCGAAATCTCGCACCGTTTGGCGGCAATTCCGACGGCGAAGACGATCGCCTTCAATGTGAACGATCTCGCGGCCTGGGACAGCGTGACGGCTGGTCCTGAAGTTGCCGCGCGCATTCCGCTCACGAACTTCCAGCAGATATCGCCGCACCTCTTCCTCGGCCAGCAGCTCCGGCGACCGATGTAATGCTTTGCGAGAGACCTGAGCGCCTGGAGGTAGACCTCCTGGGTCGTGGCCGCCAAGCCGGCCAGCTTCATGTCCTCGATCATGCGAACACGTGACATCATCTGCCCTTCGTCATCGAACACGGGACCATCCCGTCTCGACGCAGACGATAGCTTCACCAGCGACCCTAACCGACGCCGCGACCCCTTAGGCTAAGCCGTTCCGTTCAACTGTCGGGCGTGGAGTGCGGGCCTGCTTGCGCGATTGCCCTGTGATAATTTAAAAAGCAATCAAATTAAGAAGAGAAAAGAAATTGGTTTAATTAACTAATTGTAAAAAACGAAGCGGAGTTTGCGCGCCTTTGACGGCCGCGCAGACTCGGTTGACTCAACGCGTCTGAGCGGGCGCACTCGGAGGAGTGGAAGGGATCGGCCTATGGGAGGTTTCTACCGCGGCGAGTGGCTGGAGAGGCGTAGAAACGGGCGGTCGGGAGGGTGACGGGAAGAGTGCGGGTGATGGTCGCTTGGTGGTGCCGGCCGATTGGCTGGTGCAGTCGCTGCAGTGGGGCGATTTTCGATGATTGTGTGGTGGCGGCGGGCGAACGCCGAGGATCCGGCGACGGAACGGCGGAACGGCGGAAAGGGATCGAGGCTGTGGGCGTTGGCAGCATGGTAATCGTCACGGGCCTTGCGGCCGGGCGGGCGACAGCCGGCGCAGCAGCATCAGATGGCCGGTCTCGCAATGCGGGCAACGACGCGGCGATGGCGGGGCCTGGGGATCGGCGTCAGGCTCTCGGGGCCGGCGGGGCCGGCGGGTTCGGCCGGTGGGCTGGCGGGTTGCGCCAGCAGGAGAAGGTTCCCCAGGTTGCGCAGCGGTTTGCGGCGCGAGGCATGGCACAGGCCGTAATAACGGACTTTGTGGAAGCCGGCCGGCAGGACGTGCTGAAGGAAGCGGCGGATGAACTTGTCCACGATCTCCTTGCACTGGCGGGCGGCAGCGCGGTCCTTAGGTCACGGTCGCGTCGTCGACGGCTAGGATGCGATTGTTGGTGATGGCGATGCGGAAGCCGTAGCGGGCGAGATCGGCGAGCGCGGCCTGTGGTCCCTCGCCCGATGGCGTGATGTGTGAGCTGGACCCCGAAAATGAGACAGTTGGCTAAGGTGGAGCCCTGCCCCTAGAAAGCGCCGATGGCGCGGGAGGAGGACATGAAGGGCACACGGAAGTAGCACAACGCGGGGTTCAAGGCGAAGGTGGCGCTGGCGGCGATCAGGGGTGATCGGACGATCGCCGAGCTGGCGAGCGAGTTCGGGGTCCATCCAAACCAGATCTACAACTGGAAGAAGCAGCTGCTGGACGGCGCGGCGGGTGTTTTCCAGGGGAGCAGCACCGCGGCAGAGGGAGCGGCGAGCGAGGCGCCGGTAGATCTTTTGTACCGGCAGATCGGTCAGTTGAAGGTAGAAAACGATTTTCTGGCACGAAAGCTCGGCAAATGAGCCGGGCGGAACGACGTGCAAGCCTGCCCCGGCGAAGGCCGGGGGTCGATAGCGAGAACCCAACGCTGCCGGTATCGCAGCAATGCCGCTTGCTGGCGGTGCCACGGGCGGCGGTTTACCGGCAGCCAGCCGAGGTCAGCGCCGAGGATCTGGCGATCATGGCGCAGATCGACCGACAGTATCTGGCTCGACCCTATTACGGCTCGCGCCGGATGGCGGCATGGCTGGCGACCCAGGGCCACATCGTCAACCGCAAGCGGGTGCAGCGACTGATGCGGCTGCTGGGCCTGGTGGCGATCTACCAGCGCCCGAACACGAGCAAGCCGGCGGCGGCGCACAAGGTCTACCCCTATCTGCTTGGCGGGCTGGCGATCGAGCGGGCCAACCAGGTCTGGTGTTCCGACGTTACTTATATCCCGATGGCCAAGGGCTTCCTCTACCTGGTCGTGATCATGGACTGGGCAAGCCGCGCCGTGCTGACATGGCGGTTGTCGAACACGCTCGGCGCCGATTTTTGTGTCGAAGCGCTCGAGGAAGCGCTTTCCCGCTACGGTCGGCCCGAGATCTTCAATACCGACCAGGGAAGTCAATTCACCAGCGATGACTTCACCGGCACCCTGAAGCAGCACGAGATCACGATCAGCATGGACGGCAAGGGCCGCTGCATGGACAACATCTTCGTCGAGCGGCTGTGGCGCAGCCTCAAATACGAGGAGGTCTACCTCAACGCCTACGCCACAGTCGCCGCGAAGACCGCTATCGGCGCCTGGCTCACTTTCTACAACGAGGAGCGCCAACATCAGAGCCTCGGCTACCGTACGTCGCGGTAGATTTACGAACTAGGTCTGTGGATATGTGGACGATCGGCTTTGCCGACCGGCTCCGCTTCCCCCGCATCCCGAGCAAGCTTGGCAAGCGGGGAAAGGCTCGCCTTCGCCACATAGGCGTTAAAATAAGAGTTGAATAGCGGCGGTGGATATAGGATATGGCGGTGTCATGGATATGCCACCGATTTACGGCGACGCGGAATGGCCGTATATCCTGACGTTGCTGCCGCCGGACCTGGAGGAGCGGGCGCTGGTGATGCACGCGCTGGTGCGTCGGCGCGAGATCCCGAATGCGGCATCGTTGCTCCACTTGGCATTGGCCTATGCGGTCTCGGATTTGTCATTGAAGGACGTGGCAGCTTGGGCGCAGGCGATGGCGGTGGCGCAAATCACCGGGCCGGGCCTGTTCTACCGGCTTCGTGAGGCCGAAGGATGGTTGGCCAAGTTGCTGGCCTGGAGCTTCGCATCGTCGATGCTACCGTGATCAACGGACCGGGGTCGAACGGAGCGGAGTGGCGCGCGCATGTGCAAATCGATGCTGCATCAGGTCGTTTGCGGGCCGTCGAGTTGACGGACGTGCATGGCGGGGAACGGCTCGATCGGCAACGCTTTACCGGCGGCGAGGTGGTGTTGGGTGACCGCGCTTATGGGACCGCGCGGGGCGCTGCCTGGGTTCACGGCCCCCAGGCCGAGGTCCTGGTCCGGTTCAATCGTTCAATCCGCAGACGCTGGGCTTGTGTGGCGCGGAGCGCCGCCCGATCGATCTTCAAAGCAAGACCGGAGAGATTCCGGCCTTAGGGGATCACGAATGGAAATTGATTCTTCCATCCCCCCAGATAAGCGCTCGCGCAGCCAGACATGGCCGCTGGCCAAGGCCAAGGATTGGATAGCGGTGCGTGTCGTTGCCGCCCGCACCCGAACCGGTCAGATCATTTGGCTCCTTACGACCGCGCCAGCCGAGCGCTTGAGCAGCGTCGAGGTCCTCGAACTCTAGCGCTTGCGTTGGCAAATCGAACTGCTTTTCAAACGTCTCAAATCGTTGCTCCACCTGGATAGCTTGCCATCGCGGCGAGGGCCGACCGCGCGATCTTGGATGCTTGCCCGGTTTCTGGTCGCCGCCCTAGCGCTTCGCTGATTTAACTATCGAATGACGCGGCTTTGCATTGCGTCAACCGTCGTCGGGATGCTGACGGGTTGGAGACTTGGTCAAGGGTTCCGACCGATATCTCGCTTTGGTTGAGATATACTCTTCTGATGCTCCTTTACCGGGCGGCGAGGGCGAAGATCCGCTTGATGTTCCAGGCCATGGTGACCAGGCTCCACTCGCCGCGGACTTTATCGAGCCCGCGCAGCAGGAATTGGCGAAAGCCCAGAACCGACTTGATTATGCCGAAGACTGGCTCCGGGGTGCACTTGCGCCGGCCGTAGAGCTTCTTGCCTTCGGGTGTCGCCAAGCGGTGCGCCATCGCTTCGAGCGGCGTCGGGTCCTGCGGTGCGGGCGGTGCCGGAGCAAAGCGCTCGGCCAAGGGTGGGTTATGTGGCGCACGGCCGAGCGCCAGCAGCGGCTCGATCCCTGCCGCGGTGCAGGCTGTCACATTGGCGGCGCTGCAATAGCCATTGTCGCCGAGCATCGTTTGCGCCCTGCCGAGATCCGCCGGCAAAGCCGCCAGCTTGCCCAGCATCGGCGCGAGTTGCTGCTTGTCGTTCGCGGCTTGTACGACATCGCTGGCGACCACCAACAGGCTGTCTGCCGTCACTACGGCTTGCGCGTTGTAGCATTGCTCGAACCCGCCGCCCGCCACCGGCATGATCCGCGAGTCCTCGTCGGTCAGATTGATCTGATCGGTGGGGCCGGGCCCCGCAGCCGGCGGCGCCGGCGGCCTGCCGCCAGGCTTCCTGCCGCTCGCCCTGGCCTTGGCCTCGCGCGCCGCGACTTGGCCTCATACTCCGCCTGCTCACGGGCCAAGCGCTCGCTGGCACGCGCCTCGATTTTGCTGCGCGCCTCGGCCAGCTTCTGCAGTCGTACTTCGCGTCGCTCCAACTCCTCGGGGATCGACATCCCCCGGCCTTCGCCGGGGCAGGCTTAGGAAGATCCGCCGTATCGGCCGCCTCGGCCTTGGCCATCAGCTCTCCCACCTCGGCCTTCAGCTGCGCCTCCAGCTTCCCAGCATGCTCATAAGAGAGCGCGCTATGCCGGCTCGCATTGGCGTGGATCTTGGTCCCGTCCAACGCCACCCCAGAAACTCCTTGACCCAGAAGGGTCGCTTTCCCCCTGGGGATACGCGATCGGCCACACCCGATAGCCCGTGGTCATTATTCCGCATGGCGCTCTGGGCGCTGCGCTGTACCATTCTTGGGGTCGGACCGATGCAGCTTGTCACGCAGCGCGACGCGCGCGATTGGCTCAAACCGTCCCGCCGAAAGCGCCTCATCGCCTTGGCTCAGCCCGCTGCTGCCCGCTTATTTTAACGCCTATGTCGCCTTCGCCCACATACCCACAGGCACCGCAACCGACGAAGGATTTGATATCGATGATTTAAGAAGTAGACTCGTCGTACCAGCCGTCGCACAAATCGCGATCGGAGCCGACATCGAGATCGGCGGGGCTATACCTTAACAAGCCGCTCCGGCTGTCTCGCCTGCGCGGTCCACCTCTGTTGTCTTGCTGAGCTTATCCTATCATCATGCAGTAGTGCCTTGGCTCGACCAGAAATTCGTATATAATATCGGGCCATCTGACATTTTCCGCGACGTTTGCGGTAAGCTGGATCGACACGAGGATATATATGCCGACGGTAAGCGATCTGCGTGGATACCGCTTCGTCGTAGTCGGCAGTGGTTTTTTTGGCGCGACGATCGCCGAGCGCATTTCCACGGTTCTACGTGAGCGTGTCGTTGTTTTGGAGCGCCGCGATCACGTTGGCGGGAATTCGTTTTCGAAAGACGATCCGGAGACGGGAATCGAATATCACCAATATGGGTTCCACCTCTTCCATACTTCTAACGAGGAAGTCTGGAGTTGGATCAACCGCTTTTGCAGATTCTCAAATTACAGACATCGAGTTCTGGCAAGGCACAAGGGCCGCACATACACCATGCCCATAAACCTAATGACGATAAACACTTTTTTTGGGCGCAATTTCTCCCCGGATCAGGCGAAGGCTTTTCTCGCAACAAAGATAATAGAAGAACCACATCATTCTCCGAACAAATTCAAAGAAAAGGTATTATCATTAGTAGGGCGCGAGCTAATATGAAGCCTTCATTGAAGGATATACTGCCAAACAGTGGGAGACTGATCCCAAGCTATTGCCCGCTTCATTACTAGCCAGACTGCCGGTTCGTTATAATTTTAATGATTTTTATTTTAATGATTTACACGAAGGATTGCCACTTGACGGATACCACAGGATATTCGCCCGGATTTTCTCAAATCCCCTCATTGACGTTCTAACCAAATGCGATTACTTTGCCGTGCGGGCGGCTCTGAACCCCATGGCATTTGTTGTGTATACTGGACCAATTGACAGATATTTCGAATATTGTTTCGGACGCCTCGCTTGGCGCACTCTTGATTTTGAAATTGAGAGGCGTTCGGTAGAAGATTACCAAGGCGCTGCGGTAGTGAATTACCCAGACATCAACATCTCTTTTACTCGTATTCATGAGTTCCGACATCTTCATCCCGAACGACGCTACACGAAAAAGCAAACATTAATAATGAGGGAATTCTCGCGATTTGCGAACGGAGATGATGAGCCGTACTATCCGATCAACACATCAGAGGATAAGAGAATCTACGATCTGTATGCTGGCCGTGCGGCTGATACGGTTCGAGTGATTTTTGACGGTCGCCTGGGCACTTACCGGTACCTGGATATGCATCAAGCGATTGGGGCGGCCCTAAAGGCCTTCGGAGCTGAGCTCGTCCCGATGATTACAAAGGAAAAAGAGGTTTAGCCATGACCGCCTCGGAGAATCTTGTAATTGTGCGCTCCGGTGATAGCTCACTGCACCTCGCGTGGCTGGAGGGCCCGGAGGAACGTAATTGGGACATTGTGGTTAGTTACTTCGGCGATGATCCTGATCGTTATCAAGCTGCGGGTATCTCCCGCATTGACAGCAAGGGACCAAAATGGCCCGCATTATACGACCTCATTAGCGCTCACCCGGAAATTCTTCGTGGGCGCAAATATGTTTGGCTTCCTGATGACGACTTAATGGTTTCGAAGGCGGATATCAATCGCCTATTCAATATTTGTGCGACATATTCATTGGAGGTGGCTCAGCCAGCGTTGTCATGGAACAGTTATTATAGCCACCTGGTCACGTTACGCAATATACGCACAAGTATTCGTTTTACGAATTTCGTAGAGATCATGGCGCCGTGTGTCTCCGCGGAAATGCTTTTAAAAGCGTTGCCTATATTTAACAATACGATGAGCGGTTGGGGTTTAGATCATATTTGGTCACAGATATCAAACGATCCCGCGAATGGAATAGCGATTATTGACGATGTGACGGTACACCACGCGCGCCCAGTGGGCGGTCCGAACTACACGTTGCTGCGCGAGCGCGGTATTTCTCCGTGGGACGAGCTACGGGAATTTTGCCAGATCATGGGCGTCGGAGAAGAGCCAGTGATCGCGACGCACAAGGCGATCACAAAGGGGGGGAATGTCGTCTGTGCAAATGGTAGCGAGCGTCGCTTCGCGTTTTTCCTCTTGATGGGCCATCTTCCCATTGTATTGTACTCGAAGGAGCGACGCAGACTGATCCGGCGTTTCGCCGGTTTTGCGTGGAAGGCCGCTTGGAAAATTCGGGATCGGGTTTCCCAATATCCCGGTATCTAGATCGACTTATGACCGTCAAACACCCTTGGCGAAGGTATAGGCTGATTTTGAGCGACCATGCGGGGATCATCAAGAGTATCGCCGCATTGTTTATCTCGCAAGGAGGCCTCTACGTTGTTCCACTGATTACGGTTCCATACCTCACCCGGGTTCTGGGGGTGGAGCAATATGGCGTTCTGGGCATGGCTACCAACATCGTGGGGTACCTGACCCTAGTGATCGACTGGGGCTTCAGTCTTAGCGCCACACAGCAGGCGGCCCGCACGGCCGACTATCCGATCATGCTCAGAAGAATTTTCTGGGACACAATCACCGCCAAAACCGTTTTGGCGGTGATATGCTTAATCGCGTTCCTCGCGATGATCGCCCTGGTCCCTCAGCTGAGGCATTTTGAAGATGTTTTGGCGCTGTCGCTACTTCCGATCGTGGCCAGTGTCTTCTCAGTGGACTGGTTTTTGCAAGGCATTGAACGGTTCGTGGGGTTTGCGACAGCCATGCTGATCGGGCGTCTAGGTTCTGTACCACTGTTATTAGCGTTTGTCCATTCGCCCAGCGACACGAAGATTGCCACCTTGATTCAGGGCGCCTCTTTCTTCGTACCCGCTGTTGCCTCTGTCGTCCTCGCTAGGCGCGCTGTACCGCTTGCGCCTGTGCGGATTCGGCTCTCGGGCGGGTTCCATCAGATAAGTTCCGGCGGGCATTTGTTTCTCTCCAAGGCCGCGATCGGCCTCTACACTCAGAGCAACCTTGTCGTACTCGGATTAATGGCCGGTCCAACCCAGGCTGGGCTCTTTTTTGGCGCGGACCGGCTACGTCTAGCCGTCCAGGGTTTAATAAGCCCGGTGTCCACGGCGTTTTATCCGCGGATCAACAACCTGATGTCGCAGTCGCCCGCCAAGGCTGTCCGCCTAATGCTGGTCTTACTGGCCTGTCAAGGTGGGTTCACTTTCTTCACCAGCTTGGCCCTCTTTCTCACAGCCAAGCCTTTGACCTTGCTGCTCCTGGGCCACGGCTTCGAGAAAGCGATCCTCGTATGTCGGTGGCTGGCGGCCCTGCCCTTTCTTGTTGGATTGAGCAACGTTCTTGCCGTCCAGATGATGCTCCCGATGGGGATGAAGCGGGAGGTATCGAGGATCGTCATTCTCGCGGGCACAATAAACATGGTCTTGCTGTTTCCGCTCACCCATTTTTTCGGTGCCGTCGGCGCCGCTGCAGCGGTGGTAACCACGGAGACCGTCGTGACGCTACTGATGGGAGCGACCGTCTGCAGCCACAGGCAGAGCTTCAAGGCCATATCGCGGATGTCTGCCACTTGAAGAGACGTCGTTACCGCGTTGATCGCGATAGTTATCGTAGCGGTCTTTTCCGATACCCCAGTGCCATATCCAACAGCATTAGCCGGTCTTCGCAGATCGGGAGCGTTTTTGGCATGCTGGCCGTTGCGGAGCAACGGCTGAGGTCGAAAGGTCTTCACTACGGGTAGTTGAACCTAATCCGGCAGTTGAGAAGTTGCCGGGTGGGGATTTTGGCAGAATTAACGAAATAACGGGGTCTGACGGGAGGAAGCGACCAACTGGGGCTATGCCATCTTTAGAGCTCGACCGAAAATTAATTGAGTTTATTTCAGCCTGTTGTGGTACGAGGGTTGTGGCGAACAATCAACGAGGCACAACGTGTGGACCAAAATCACTCGACCAAAGTATGAGCGTGCCGGGCAGCGTGATGCAAGCGACCTGACCGATGCCGAATGGGCCCTAATCGAACCCTTTATGCCGGCGGTCAAACCTCTGGGGCGGCCGCGCGAGACCGATTTGCGCGCTGTCCTCGACGGTATTCTGTATATCGCGCGAACCGGTTGTCAGGGGCGCATGTTGCCGAAGGACTTTCCACCATTCACCACCGTTCAAGGTTACTTTTATGATTGGCGAGATAATGGGCTGTTCGAGAAGATCAATTTTGAATTATTGCTACAAGCGCGGGAAGCGGCCGGTCGAGAAGCGAGCCCAAGCCTGCCCCGTTGAAAAACGGGGGCCGGCGTGATCGATAGCCAATCGGTGAAGACGACCGAGAGCGGCGGGCCGCGCGGCTACGATGCGGCCAAGAAGATCAAAGGCCGCAAGCGGCATATCGTGAGTAACCCTCCGCGGAAGGCCGCCTTGCTGTCTCGCAGCTGATCGGGCTGGGTAGGCACCAGCGCAAGCGACGGTGCTTGCACCGATGCAAGAGACGGTGCGATGGCGAAGTTCGAGTTGTTCAGCGGCCCGGAGCGGCGGCGACGCTGGAGCGAGGAGCAGAAGCGGGCGGTGGTAGCGGCGGCATTTGCGCCGGGCGCGGTCGTTGCCGAGGCGGCGCGCCGGGCGGATGTTCGTCCCGGTCAGATCTATCGCTGGCGCCGGGAACTGCGCAGCGGTGGTGCCGGTTTTGCTGCCGTCGTGGTGACGGCGGATACGGATTGCGCGCCAGGCATTGCATCGCGCGGCAGTGAGGCGATCGAGATCGAGTTCAGCGGGGTAGCTTGCTTACGCATTCCGCCGTCGACGCCGCCCGGGCTGGCTGCGGCGGTGGTGCAGGCGCTGGTGCGGCGATGATCCCGGTTCCTTCCGGGGTGCGCGTGTGGTTGGCGGTCGGCCGCACGGACATGCGCAAGGGCATGAATGGATTGGCGCTGCAGGTGCAGCAGGCACTGGGCCGCGATCCTTATGTCGGCGATCTTTACGTGTTCCGGGGCAAGAGCGGTCACCTGATCAAGGTGCTTTGGCATGACGGCATCGGCCTGTCGCTCTATGCCAAGCGGCTGGAGCGGGGCCGCTTCGTCTGGCCGTCGCCGGCAAAGCCTGCCCCGGCGAAGGCCGGGGGGGGTGGTGGCGATCAGCGCGGCGCAGCTGGCCTACATGCTCGACGGCATCGACTGGCGCAACCCGGTTCACACCTGGCGGCCGCAGGTCGCCGGCTGAGCCGATCACCGTTACGTGATGGAAGACAAGGAGCTTCGCCATGTCCCGAGGACGTCCGCCGCAAGGCCGGCAAGCGTTGACCGGCGCCGAGCGGCAAGCCCGCTGGCGCGCGCGTCACGCTGGTGCCCCGATGATCCGCTGGCGGCGGCCGGCCGATCGCCGCTCGCGCCCGCAGCGCTGGCGTGATGCGGTTGCCGAACTCGTCGCCTTGCAGGACGAATACACACAATGGTTCGAGGCATTACCGGAGCCTTTGCGCGAGACCGCGACCGGGGAGGCCGCTGCAAGCGATCGTCGAGATCGAGCTCGGCGAACTCGCCGAGCTCGATCCGCCGCGCGGCTTTGGCCGCGACTGAGCGAGCAGGGTCCACCGTCTGTGCCGTTCGGCGCAGAACCATTCTCATCCTGATTGTCGCGCAACAGATTGGGTGCGACCTTTTGACTCACCCTATGGTTGAGGCGCGCAGTGCGGTTGACGGCATGCGATAATCGGGCTCGTGACGACGCCCGAGACCCTCCCCAACGACATCGCCGCATTGCGAGCGGCCCTGCTCGCGGAATGCGAGAAGCGTCTGCGGACCGAGGCGGAGCTGGCAGTGGCGAAAGCCAAGGCCTCCGACGATGCGGCGCTGATCGCCCATCAGCAACTGCAGATCGCCAAGCTGACGCACCAGCTCTACGGCCAGCGCTCGGAACGCAGCATCCGGCTCATCGAGCAGATGGAGCTGGCCTTCGCGGAACTCGAGAGCTCCGCCAGCGAGGATGAGATTGCCGCCGAGCAGGCCGCCGCAAAAACGACGAAGGTGGCGGGCTTCAACCGCAAATGCCCGGCGCGCCAGCCTTTTCCCGCCCATCTGCCGCGCGAGCGGGTGGTCGAGCCGGGGCCGACGGCATGCCCGTGCTGCGGCAGCGCCCGGCTGCGCAAGCTCGGCGAGGACATCACCGAGACGCTGGAGGTGATCCCGCGGCAGTGGAAAGTGATCCAGCATGTCCGCGAGAAGTTCAGCTGCCGCGATTGCGAGAAGATCAGCCAGACGCCGGCGCCGTTTCATGTGCTGCCGCGGGGTTGGGCCGGGCCCAGCCTGTTGGCGATGATCCTGTTCGAGAAGTTCGGCCAGCATCAGCCGCTCAACCGTCAGGCGGAACGCTATACCCGGGAGGGCGTCCCGCTCAGCCTGTCGACGCTGGCCGACCAGGTCGGCGGCTGTTGCGCGGTACTGGCCCCGCTCATCGACCGAATCGAGGCGCATGTCTTCGCCGCGGAGCGATTACATGGCGACGACACGACGGTGCCGGTGCTCGCCAAGGGCAAGACCCATACCGGGCGATGTTGGGTGTATGTGCGCGACGATCGGCCGTTCGCCGGGCCGGATCCGCCGGCGGCGATGTTCTACTACTCGCGCGATCGGGCCGGCGCGCACGCCCAGGCGCATCTCGCCGACTATGCCGGCATCCTCCAGGCGGACGCCTTCGCCGGCTACAACAAGCTGTACGAAGCCGAGCGCAAGCCGGGCCCGCTCGTCGAGGCGGCATGCTGGGTCCATGCTCGTAGGCCCTTCTTCGTCATGGTCGACATCGCCGCCAACGCCCGGCGCAAAGCGCAAGGCAAGACTGCCGTGATCTCGCCGCTGGCATTGGAGATGGTCCGGCGCATCGACGCCCTGTTCGAGATCGAGCGCTCGATCAATGGCCAAAGCGCCGAACAGCGGCGCGCCGTTCGGCAGGAACGGAGCGCGCCATTGGTCACTGATCTGGAAAAGTGGATGCGCGAGCAACGGCCCAAACTGTCGCGCGGCAACGATGTCGCCAAGGCGATGGACTACATGCTCAAGCGCTGGCCGGCCTTCACGCGCTTTCTCGACAAGCCTGCCCCGGCGAAGGCCGGGGGCCGCATCTGCCTCTCGAACAACGCCGCCGAGCGCGCACTGCGCGGCATCGCCCTCGGCAGAAAATCATGGCTGTTCGCCGGTTCCGACCGCGGCGGGCAGCGCGCCGCGGCGATGTACAGCCTCATCGTCACTGCCAAAATGAACAACGTCGATCCGCAGGCCTGGCTGGCCGATGTCCTGGCCCGGATCGCCGAGCATCCGGCCCGCAAGCTCGACGCGCTGCTGCCATGGAACTGGCAGCCGCGCCCGGCGCTACATCGTCAAGCGGCCTGATCTCGGAGGTCACCACCGCCGATATACTGCCGAGAACGCACAGCCGCAGCTCACATCGTCCAAGTCGCTCCCTGCGGCGCTCACCGCATGCTTACTATCGTGACCGACACCATCGGCTTGCTAGTCGGTGCCGCGATCCACCCGGCTGATGTGCAAGACCGCGATGGCGCGCCGCTCGTCATCGACGCCATTCACGACCTCTTCCCGTGGCTGCGCCACCTCTTCGCCGACAGCGCCTATTCCGGTGACAAGCTTTTGGAGGCACTCCCCAAATTCGGCCAATGGAGCATCGAGATCGTCAAGCGCACGGCCGACGCTGTCGGCTTCGAGGTCCTGCCGCGCCGCTGGGTCGTCGAACGCACCCTCGCCTGGCTCAATCGCAATCGTCGCCTCGCCAAAGACTTCGAAGCCTGCATCGCCAGCGCCCAAACCTGGGTCTATATCGCCTCCGTACAGCTCCTCATAAGGCGTCTTGCGTGCCCTTCACTCAACCTATCCGATTAAGATTCGGACACCAAGGTCGAGGCTTCGGACCAGAACATTTAGCGAAGCGGTGGCTTGGATAGGGATACTACCCAAGTTTCCGGCCCAACAGAAAAGGTGAGGGCGCGATTGGTGCACTCCGCTTCTACCACCAATACATCCCGAATTCGAATGCTCGGGCTGCTGTGACCATACGCCCGCTCTTGCCGCTAAGTCAAACGATTGCATTATTTGGAGTAAGGGCCGCATCCAAACCAGCTCTTATTGAGCATCATGCCTTGTCCCGGAAAAATTGGAAAGCACCGCCACTCCGGGCAGGCTTCTTCAAATTCCGTGACTGCTTGCATCACGCCGTCTGCTCCCCGCAGATAGTCATCAAGTATTATTATTGACCTATCTAGAAATTCATCTTTCAAAAAGCGTAATGCTTTTAATGTAAATTCGTAAAGATCGAGATCCAGATGCAGGAATGAGATCTTTTGTATGTTATGTCCGGTTGCGCTTTCAGGAAAATATCCTTTGATGAAAACCACGTCTCTATTCCTTTGGTTCCAGTTTATTTTTACACTTTCTAGTGATGTATCAGTGAATTGCTCAACATTAAATAGCCGGTCTAATTTCATGTCTATTTTAAGGTTTCCAAAACATTCGAAGGTGTCACATACATAAATTCGGCGTCCTGGACAACTATTCGAGAGGTGGATAGCACAACCACTTTTGTATGTGCCAAGCTCGATTATTGCCCCATCAGGATTGCTCATTCGGCAGAGCTGCCAAAGGTTGGCCAGCCGCTCGGTATCAAGTATGGTAAGCGACTGCACTTCGTGAATCGACGCCTGAAAGGCAGGATCACGAAGGATTTCAATGTTTGACGTGTCGAGTGGTTTCCCCAGCAGATCTTGATTGATCCGATCGAACCCCAAGTTGTGAATTTGCGATCCGATGACGCGCGAGAGTGCGAGAGTAGCCTCGCGGTCTTTGGTCATCTGAGGGTCATGCGAGCCCCGATTCAGGTATCATATCGCGGGGAGCGCGTGTCGTCTCCATCGGGTTCACGCTATTTCTGGTCGAAAGGAAGGGCGAGGAGCACCGAAAGTTGCGCCAGCGATATCAGCACCTTCGCGATCGGCACGCGTCGTGACTGCAGGCGCAGATTTCGTGCAAGCAGGCCAACGATGCCGCTGGGCAAAATTCCGAGCCACAGAAACCAGAGGGACCATATGAGCTTGCCGAAATTCCTCAGGTCAGGCGCTACAAATGCGCTCCTGATGCCAAGCCAGGCGAGATGTAAGGCCCTATCGGACGGCACCGGGTGAGTATTGGGGGTGAGACGCAGCGACAGGAGCCGGGTCTCAAGATAGGATTTGTTTCTGAGTAGGATCTTGGGAGAGATGACGCAGCCCAGGGCGCAGGCCTGGTCACGAAAGTACCCCTCGCGCTCGATCTCGTATTTAATGTTCGTCGCGAATTTCGTCGGGTCGAGCCGCTCCTGGGCCAGGACATTTGCGCCGTGCACGCGATAGTCGCCCAATATATCTGGGAGCGTGATAACCGACCCGCTAAGAGGAGCGAGGCGGTTGAGTAATCCGTCCGGAGCGCGGCGAAATATCGCGTCGATGGGTAATATGCGCGCCAGAAAGCTCGATGAAAAGGCATTCCCGCTCGACACTGGATAGGAATAGCTGCCGACACCTACCATTTGTCGTCCTGCCTCTTCAGGATCGCTCCGCAGCTTTCGTCCGTAATGAGGAAATGGCATACCAAGATTACATCCGGCACGATCGATTGTATTGAGGCGATATTGGATCTTGGCGACGCCCTGCCGCCACGCGGTCAGAACGGTTTCGACGCAGCGCGAATGAAGGCGATCGTCGGCATCGAGGAAGATCACGATCTTGCCGTTGCTGGCAGCGAACCCCTCGTTGAGAGCCGACGTATGGCCACCGTTCGGTTTGAACACCGCCCGGATTCGATCGAAGAAGGCCTCGATTATGGCGCGTGAATTATCGGTCGAGCCATCGTCTACGACTACAACTTCGACATCCCGCCAAGTTTGACCGAGCGCGCTCTCGATCGCTTCTCGGAGGAAACGTCCGTAATTATAGTTGATTATGACGATAGAGACACGTTGCGGTCTGACCGTGATCGTCGCCTCGGGTCGCTGCCTTGTGGCGCCCGTAGGTGGGGCTCGGCTCCAAGCTACGAGCTTACGCGCGAGGTTCGTCCTGAAACTCTGCATCCGGAACTGGCGAAGGAGATAACGTAGGATGGGTAAGGGAAGGACGCCGATGATCACGAACCATATGCCCCAAAGAACCCGGCCTAACCGGGTCAGTTCGGGAGAAATCCAGGCGCTCTCTATGCCGAGCGCGACGATATTCCAGATCGATTCCCCCGGAACGGGGTGAAGATCGGGCGCGAAGCGGCGCGAAAGCAGCCTGGGTTCGAGGTAGCTCTTGTTGAGTTGCAGAAGCCGCTGGTCGACCCGGTAGCCAAGCGAGGCCGCTACGTTCACGAAGACCCGGCTCATGTCGAGTTCGTATCGCGTCGCCAGCGCGTATTTCGAGCCGACGGCGTCCGACTGTGCCCAGACATTGCCGCCATGTATGCGATAGGCACCTGCAATCTTCTGGATTGTCACGACCTCTCCATAGAGGGGCGCGAGTTTGCTCAAATAGCCGTCGGCGATGTTCCGAAACAAATCCGGAACCGGCAGGGTCCGCGCGAGGAAATCCCTATCGAAGGCGTTTCCGCTCGCCACCACCCACGGGTAAAACCCGAAGGTCAGGCATCGACGCTTGATCTCGGCCGGCGATAGGTCAGGCGCATAATACGGAAACGCCAGGTTGAGGTCGCGCCCCTCGGCATCCACCGTATCCATGCGGCCCTGGATTTTCGAGACGCCGGGGCGCCAATAGGCAGCGGAGGTCGCGGCCCAATCTGGATAGAGCACATCGTCCGCGTCCAGGAATATTGCAAGCCGACCGGTCGCGCGGGCGAAGCCGTCGCTGTACACTGAGGATTGGCCGCCATTTTCCTTGCAATAAGGTTTAATGCGGTCGCCATAGCGGGCGATGACCTCGGCGGAATTGTCGGTCGACCCGTCGTCGACGACAAGAACCTCGACGTTATTCCAGCTCTGCCGTAGCGCGCTATCGATGGCCGCGCCGAGGAAACGGCCGTAGTTGTAATTCACGATGATTATGCTGACGCGCAGATCGCGGCTCATGGTTTTACCCGCTCGGGAACTGCCGGCCGGCGCAACGTTGACCGGCATGGCGCCGGGTCATCAGGTCCTCGACCAGCGCCTGGATTCTTTCGCGAAACTTCTCTCGGCCAAAGCGGAGGGCATTGATGCGGCAGGCCTCGGGCTCGATTCGGTGGCATTCGACCTCGAAGCGGCGGACGGCGAGCCGGACGGCCTCGGCGCTTTGCGGCTCGAAGAGGAGGCCGGTCGGCGCTGCGGCGTCGACATCGATCACGATGTCGCGCGCGCCGCCGCGGCCATAGGCGATCACCGGTGTACCGCAGGCCTGCGCCTCAACCATGACGATGCCGAAATCCTCCTCCCCCGCGAAGAGGAAGGCTCGCGCCCTTTGCATCAGGCTGACAAGCTCTGGCCGCGTCACGTGGCCCCTGAATTCGATGTTCGCGGCCCCGCGCGCCGCGTGATGTATGCCCGCCGCCTCATTGCCGTCTCCGACCACGACGAGGCGCGCTTCCGGCATCGCTACAAAGGCTTCGACCAGCAAATCAATTCGCTTATAGGGAGCGAAACGTGATGCAACGAGGTAGAAATCCTCCTTCTCAGCGTGGAGTGTGAAACTCGCGATGTCGACCGGCGGAGGTACCACTACCGCGTCGCGGCGATAGGCCTTGCCGATGCGCCGACCCACATGGGCGGAATTGGCGAGAAAGACGTCAACACCGTTTGCGCTGCGCACGTCCCATTGCCGCATCTGGTGGAGGACAACGCGGATAAGCGCGCCCTTAACGCCGCGGTCAAGGCCGCTCTGGCGCAGATATTGGTGCTGCAAATCCCAGGCATAGCGCATCGGTGAATGGACATAGCTGATATGGAGCTGGTCCGGGCCGGTGATGACGCCCTTCGCCACGGCATGGCTGCTCGAGATCACGAGATCATATGCGGTCATGTCAAGTTGCTCGATCGCGAGCGGCATCAAGACCAGGTAATGGCGGAAATGCCGCCGTGCAAAAGGCAATTGCTGAATGAACGACGTCCTCACTCGTCGGCCGCCGAGAAAGCCGCGCGCTTCCTCCGGCAGGAAATCCACGACTGCGAAAAAATCCGCTGAAGGAAAGCAGGCGATGAGTTCCTCGACGACGCGCTCCGAGCCGGCATAGGTCTCAAGCCATTCATGGACGATCGCGACTTTCATGCCGCATTCGCTTGGGCACAAGCGGGCCCCAGTAGACGCAGAAACGCCCGCGCCGCGTTGTCCCAAGTGAGGGAGCGCACATGCGCTCGGCCCCGACGGCGCATCTCCGCAGCGAGTGTCGGCTCGGCGATTATACGGCAAACAGTCGCCGCGATGCCGGCACGATCGTTTGGATCGCAATAGAGCGCCGCGTCGCCGCAGCTCTCGGCGAGAGCGGGCGCAGTGGAAACGACAACCGGGCAGCCGCAGGCCATTGCCTCGACCGGGGGGAGCCCAAACCCCTCATACCTTGACGGGAAGACCAGGCAGGCGGCCTGCTCGTACAAGGCGCGCAGCTCAGAGTCGGTAACCCGCCCGAGCACCTTGGCGGGTCGCGGCAAGGTGACGTCCTTACCGTAGACCGCCCTATCCATGCCGCCCACGAGCACAAGCTCGATACCAGCCGCCGGCAAGGCCGAGGCCATATTGACGAGGGATGCGAGGTTCTTGTGGGCAACGAGGCTGCCCACAGCCATAACATAACGGCCCGATAGAAGGCCGTGCCGGGTCAGAACAGATCCGTCGGCGGGCACGCGCAGTAGATGGTCGGCGCCTTCGTAAATCACTGCGATCGCCTCCTTCGCGATGCCCAGGTATTCGACGAGCTCACCCTGAGAGAACGCCGAAACCGTCACAAACCGGGCGTGGGAGTGGCTCAGAGCCCGGCCGAGGTTGCGATACCAGAACCGGTAGAGCGTCGAATAGGCAGCCCCGTTTGCGAAGACTCCGGCATCGTGGAGCACCACGACCTGTCGGCGCGCCAGGAGGGGTGCCGCATTGGCGAGATTGACGAGCAGCCCGTCCGCCGCGTGAAACGGAAGCTCGAACTGCTCCCAGAGGTGCCCATGACCGCGCCCAACCTGTCGGACGCGCACCGGCCCGAGGCTCGCATTCGGCATCGCCGTCGGCGGGACCAGCACAATGAGCGCGTCCCCGGCCTCGGAAGCGCATAGACGGGCGAGCGAGGCGGTCATCTCGACCGCAAAACGCTGCACGCCGGTTACCGGCTGCGAAGCAAAGCGCCCATTGAGATAGATCAGGTCCATCATATCGTGTCTATTGTCCGCCGCCGCCCTGATGCCTCCGCGACGTTATCACCGTCCAGTTGGTACCGTTTCATTCTCCGCGCAGGTTCTGCTGACCCCTATGAATTATCGACCCAACCCGCGGGCCGGCGAGCCTGATATCCACCTTACATACGAAGAGGTTGTGGGCATCGAGCAGATACACAGACCCGCCTTGCCCGCGGCGACCGCAAGCCGCGTCGAGCTTCCCGGTTGGTCGGGCAGCAACAGAACCCCGCCGGAGCCGAAATCGGAGTCAATCTGATCGAGTACCTTCATGCCATAATTCGGGTCGGACGGGGTGAAAAAGCCTTCGACCTTGGTGAAATCCGGCGCCATTGTGAAGGCGCTCTCCGATGGGTTGACCTTCGGCGCGTAGGATGTGCCGCTCGGATCGGAATCCCCGGTCACGAAAAAAGCCGCCCGTATTCGTTGGCCGCGATGCCGGCGCCCGACGTCCAGACATCGGTCAAATAGAAATCGTCGGCGGAATGGGCCTTCTTGTTATTGAGCTGGTTCGCCGGCAATGGCGTCAGCGTCCCCGCCTGCCAGCCCAGCACGAATGCGCGCAGACCACCTACAGCTGCATCGCAGAAGCTGCCAAATCCGGCGTAGATGTTGCCGTTGGCTTCGAGGAGCGCGGCGCGCTGACGGCTGACCGTCGCATTGAAGCTGTAGGAGGAGCCGTCCCACAACAGGGCCAAAGCCTGGACAACGACCGGTGTCACGTCGTCGTTCAGGGTGCCGAGATCGAGCGCGTGCAATATCCATGTCGGCGTCGCGTTGTTCACGTCGGTAAATGCCATGACGTACATGGTCGACGTCGCCGGATCGATGACCGGTGTCGAATTTATGCCGACGACGGCCCCGTTGTTGTCGCAATTGGCCAGTAACTGCGATAGCGGCACCGGCGTACCGAGGTTTTGGCTCAGCAAGATATTGCCGGTTGCCGCGTCGATCGCATAAACCCAACTGTTCTGGCTGGCGACGTAGATGACGTTATAGGTTTGACCATTGATCGTCACTCCGGGGACGAAAAGCGGCTGAGCATCGATATTCGAGTTGTCGAGCAACACCTGATGCAACAATTCGAATTGCAAGCTTGCGACATTGCTCGGTGTCAGCGTTGGTTCCCGGTTGTTCCAGCCGATGCGCAGCGTATCGTACTGACGGGTCAAACCGGACGCCGCCTTTGCCGTTGACGGCACCACGGGCAAAATTAACCAACTCGCCGCAAGGGCCAAGGCTGCGCTCAAAATCGCGTCCGCGAATGCAGATTGATTTGGTTTCACCCCACTTTTCCTAATCAGTTCGCGAGCCCCGAAGAACAAAAGCGTTTTATACTAAATCGGATATTTCGCAACCGTGTAATATAGTTAAGGGAAAACGGATGTCCGTATTTGTGGAACCGCGGACCCCGCCGCGAACGGCGAGAGTACTAAGAATAATTTTTGCGGTTGGGAAAGCCGGGCTTCGGTGAGCGCCGGAGCGGCAGGTTTCCGGTGCAGGAGGGACGTTCGAAACAAGCATCGCGGCGACGGCGAGTTTCACGGCCCCATAACCGGCTGGAGCAGACAACGCCGCAGTCCGTGGTTCGGCGCGCGCCGGCTCAATGCGGTTCGAGCGCGCCGAGTTGCAAGATGGCGCCATAAAGCTGCTCAACGGCAATGCTTGCCCGGCTTGGATGACGGAGATCGGCTAGCGACCGGCGCGGCTGCCGACGCCCGGCCCCAAACCGCGGTACGCCGAGGCCCGCTGGGCCATAGAGCGCCGTCGTGATGACGCGGGCGCGGTAGATTGCCACCGTCGCCGGCATAGCCAACGCCGAACGCCCGCGACCGATCCAGGCGTCCATGTTGCCGGGTCCCCAATTATAGGCGGCGACTGCGTCCGGCCAGTTGCGGTAACGGCGATAGAGGCCGGACAAATAGGCGCGGCCGAGTGCGTGATTCTCGATCGTGTCGAAGCGATCGCCGCCGCCGGCATCGGTCGCCGCGGCAGCCGAAACCTGCATCGGCCCCTGCGGCCCGTTAGGATCGGCACGCCACATCAGCGGATCGGTGTCGTCGCTCGAATTCGACGCCATCGACCGCGAGCGCGATCCGATCGAGGACACCGCCGCCGGCAACCGGCGACCCAGCGACGGCACGATTGGCGGCGCCGATGCCGATCAGCGCCGCCGCCAGAAACAGCAGCCACCCGCCGCGGCGCCTAATCGCAGCGCGCATCGGGACCGCCCGTCTCGCGGTTACTCCCAATACGCCGCGATGATCGTGTCGTCTTTGCTCAGCAGCAGGTCCAACCGGTTCGGGTCGTGCGTGATGCCGCGGATCCCGTGATTCCAGGGGATCACGCGCAATGTTTTCGGCAGGTCCTCTTCGCGGACCACACCCGGCGTGACGGGTGCTGCCTTGCTGCGCTCTGCGAATTTCTTGCCGACGCAATCCTTGCAATCGTTGAGCTTGATCGTCGTCTCGACGCGTCCGGGGATGGTATCGACCTCGAGCGCATTTTCCGAAGCGCGGACGCGCACGCCTTTGAACGCGTGTCCCTGCTCCATCTCGAACACCGCCCCGACCGGCATGAAGCCGGTGGCTTCCTGCAATTCGTTAGGCATCGTCGCGATCAGCTGCAGATCGAGGATGCCGTCCAGCGGTTTGCCGACCGTGGTCGGCACCAATTCCGGGTCGCCCCAGCCTTGCGATCCGACAAATCCGGTGACCCGGACGATATCGATCTCCGGCTCGATCGCGGTACGAAGGATCTCGAGGCTCGTCACATAGAGCACCGGGAGCTCGGTTTGCGGCGAGACCTCGGTCGTCGCGGAGCCGGTTTCGTTTTCCCCCGGGGTCGCGACCTGATAGGGCGGCGAGCCGCCCGAACTCGTCGGCGTGGGGCCGCCGGCACCTTGCGCGAGAGCGAACCCGGCGGCGACGAGCGGCAGCAAGGCGACCGCGGCGAGCACGCGCAAGGCGCGGATTTTCTGGTTCATGCTGTCCTCCGGTTCGACATTGATCGTCCTTGCGAGCCGAAGTCGTCACCCGGATCCGGTTGCGGCATCAGCCGGCGCAGCATTGCCTCCGGGTCGAAATCGGCGGCCGGCACCCGATCGAGGCAGTCGAGCACGAGATCGGTCGCCCGCATCTTGGTCATGCGACAATAGGTCGTTTCGGTACTGACGAAGCTGCCGTTCTCGGAAAGCTTGTTGACTGGCTCGCCGCCGCCGCATATCGAGAAATATTCGCAAATCTCGCGGCACATTGCCACGCCGGCCTCGATATCAGCGAGCATTTTCAAGAAATTTGATTTTTTTGGCATTTCCACAAGCGATTCATGATTGATGTTGCCGAGCAGGAAGTCGCCATATTCCTGGCTCTTCAAGCCGAGCAATTCCGGCGAAAACGTGGAAATATTGCCGGACCAGTCCATGCTGGTAATGGCAAACGGCTCGATCAGCTGGTTGCGGAACAGCACCCCCTCGGGCCGGATGACCTGCTGGACCGCGTGTTCGATCTCTCGAACAAAGGTGATCCGCTGCGGCACCGCGGCCGACAATCGCCAAAACTCGCGCAGGAAGTCGTAATACGCGTGCTCGACGCCGGCGTCGTCGAAGGACTGCGAGACGTGGCCGCCCTCCAACTCCTCGACATTGAAACACACCTGTTCGATGCCCTCAGCCAGGTAGAAATCGAACATCTCGCGCGGCGCCGCCAGGCTCGCTGTCGACAGCACCGAGATCACATGGAAGGGGACCCGATGACGGTTGAGGAGCCGGATGCCGGCGATCGTCTTGTCGAAGCTGCCGCGGCCAGAGCGGGTCAGGCGGTTGCGGTCATGAAAATGCTTGGGGCCGTCAACGCTCACGCCAAGATTGACTTCGGCCTCGAGAAAAAACGTGCACCAGGCTTTGTCGATCAAGGTTCCATTCGTCTGAAAGGAATGGATGACAGGCAAACCCTCGGGCCGCAGCCGCTCGATCAAGGCGAATGCATCCCGGTAGAAATCGAGCGGCAGGACCATCGGTTCGCCAGCGTGCCACACAACGGAAAGGCCGTTTGCGGCCCAGCCTGATGCGAAAACCTGCGAAAACAGGTTGCGCAGCGTTTCCTGCGAGACCACTGCCTTCGAATTCCGGTTCGGCAGGTAGCAATATTTGCAATCGATGTTGCAGAACGGCGTCGGCTGGATCACCAGCAGGTCGAGCGTCGGCACGCGGGCGCGCGCCGCGTCTAGCCGGTCGCCTGCAGGCTCACCAGTTGCCCCACCCATTGCGCCAATTGCGCCAATTGTGCCAATTGTTCCAGTTCGGCCAGCCCCAACCCCACGGTCGCACGCCCCAACCCCACCCCCAATTCCGCCACCAGTTGCCCCAGGCAAGCCGCATGTCCGGGTCGGCACGCTTTGCCAATTCACTTCGTGCAACGTCGGAGACCGCCTGGCGAACGGCGGCGAGCCGCTCGGCCACCCCGGTCGGCTGGTAAGCCTGCGGCTGCAAGTTTGCCGGCTCTTCGCTGGCCTGGCCCGCCACGGCCGACCCCAACAACAAGGACGCGCCCACTGCTCCGGCGGGCACGATCCCGGAGAGAATTTTCCGGTATTTGGTCCGCAGCGACATCGGCGTCACTCCCTTATCGACCACCAGGCAAACCAGGGACGAGGCTGTTCAATAAACTTCAATCTTGTGAACATCATACGACAGGGCGCTTGCGCGCATCCCCATGGCAACCTTCGGTACCGGCGCCAACGCGTGCCGGTTGGATCCGTTCACCAATTCCGCCAGAAATTCGGCCAGCCGCCATTGCGCCAGGCAGCACCACCGTTGCGCCAGCCGCCATTGAGCCAGCCGGCGTTGCGCCATCCACCATTGCGCCAAACGCCGTAGCCGCCACCGCTGTTCCGCCAATTTCCCCACCAGGCGAGCTGCGACCCGTCCCTGGCCGCTGCATGATGGCTGCCGGCGATTTCCGATACGGCCCCGCGGATAGCGGCGAGCCGATCCGAGACCCGCGCCTCGTCCCCGGTTTGCGGTTGCAGCCGGACCGGCTCCTGCTTTGCCGTCGCCGATCCCGCCGAACCCAGAAGAAGCGCAGCACCGACCGCCCCGGCGGGCAAGAGCGCCGAAAGAACCTTCAGATATTTCTGCCGCAGCGTCACCGGCTCCCCTCCCCCGCAATTCGCCCGATACATTTGCCGAAAATGAACACGCAATCCCTGCGAGCGGGGCGCCGCGCGGCGCTACCCTATCTAGCAAACCTCCCAATCGGGGTCAAATTGCTCCGGCACCCGCCACTCGTCGTGCTGCAGCCCAGGGCGGCGACAAGTCGACGATCCGCGCATAGGCCGGACAATCGGGCTCGTGCGCCCCGGGCAAATAGCCGAGACTCAGCAGGAACTCGTTTACGATCTGCCCACCGGTGAAACGAAAGGTACGCCGGAAGAGTTGCGTCCACGCCTCGATCGGTCGCGGGTGGTGCGCCTCGAGCCGATCGGCGAACGACCCGTGAGATTGGCGCAGCTGCTGGATGCGGCGTGCGTTTTCGACAGCCGCGTCGATCTTGAGCCGGTTGCGGATGATGCCGGGATCGGCGAGCAGGCGCGCGATGTCGTCGGGACCGAAGTCGGCCACGCGATCGACATCGAACCCGGCATAGGCGGCGCGAAAATGGGCGCGCTTGTTGAGAATGGTCAGCCAGGACAACCCCGCCTGATTGATTTCCAGCACCAAGCGCTCGAACAGCACGCACTCTTCGTTCGAGGGGAAACCGCATTCGGTATCATGATAGTCGGCATGCACCGGGTAGCCGGGGGCGAGGCGGCAATAGGCGGCACTCATTCAGGGTTTCCAAAGGTTCGGACGCCGGGATCGATTTGGCTACGCTTGCTCAAGTTCGATCAGGGTACCGCAGAAATCCTTCGGATGTAGAAACAGCACCGGCTTGTCATGGGCGCCAATCCGCGGTTCGCCGTCGCCAAGTACGCGGGCGCCGGCGGCACAAAGGCGATCGCGCGCAGCGGCGATATCGTCGACCTCGTAACAGACGTGATGCATGCCGCCCGCCGGGTTGCGGTCGAGAAAGCGACGCACCGGCAACTCGTCGCCGAGCGGTTCGAGGAGCTCGATCCGCGTGTTCGGCAATTCGACAAAGACGACCGTGACGCCGTGCTGCGGCAAGGGCTGCGGTTCGGAAGTTCTGGCGCCGAGAACCTGCCGGTAGACCGCACTCGCTGCGGCGAGGTCGGGCACGACGATCGCGACGTGGTTGAGCTTTTCGATCATCGTTTCTCGCCTTTAAGACGAATCAGATGAACCTCGATCAGCGGCCGCTTGCCGAAGCGTTCGTTGATCGCCCGACGCAAGAGGCGCTGCATGGCTTCACGGACCGTCTCGTCATCATCACGCTGTCCGGTCGGCATGTCGAGGATCAGGCGTTCGACGGCGTTCCGCAGCGCGGGCGCGGCCGCCTCTGCCGCGGCGCCTTCGCTGACGCCGATCACGCTGATCGCAGGCGGGGCGGCGAGATTGCCGCGGCGATCGAGAACCAGGGTCGCGAGGACGCTGCCATGCATGCCGGCGCGACGCCGGTCCTTTAACGCCGCACCATCGAGCGGCAACAGAGTCTTTCCGTCGCTCGTCAATCGCCCGACAGGCGCTTCGTCGACGATCGCGGCACTGCCCGATGCTAATCGAACCACGTCGCCGTTGCCGATGACAAGGGGCTGATGCACCTGGCACTCCGCGGCGAGCCGGGCATGGGCGATCAAGTGCCGCACCTCGCCGTGAACCGGGATCGCGATCCGCGGCTGGACAAGTTGGTACATGCTCACCAGTTCGTCGCGGGCGGGATGACCGGAGACGTGCACGAATTCATCCATCTCGGTAACGATCTCGACGCCGAGCCGAGCAAGGGCGTTCTGCAGCCGTCCGATGGTCTTTTCGTTGCCGGGAATGATCCGCGACGAGAAAATGACGGCATCGCCATCTTCGAGCACGACATATGGATGGTCTCCCCGCGCGATGCGGGCGAGGGCCGCCCGCGGCTCGCCTTGGCTGCCGGTGCAGATCAGCAAAATCCTGTCGCGCGGAACGTAGCCAGCTTCCTCCTCGGTCAGGAACCGCGGCAGGTCGCGCAGATACCCGGTCTCGCGGGCGACTTGGTCGATCCGCCGCAACGATCTTCCGACCAGTGCCGCCTCGCGGCCATGCGCGGCCGCGGCACAGGCAATCGTCTCGAGACGCGCGACGTTCGACGCAAAGCAGGCGACGGCAACGCGCGCATCGTAGCGCCCGACGATATCGATCAGCGACTCGCGCAACTGGGCTTCCGATCCCGAGCGGCCCGGCCTCAGCGCGTTCGTCGAATCGCAGATCATGGCGAGTACGCCCTCTTCGCCGAGCCGGCGTAGGGCTTTCGTGTCGCTCGTCTGGCCGATCAGCGGATCGGGGTCGAACTTCCAGTCTCCGGTGTGAAACACCGTGCCGACCGGGGTGCGCAGCACTACTCCGTTGGGCTCGGGGATCGAATGGGTCAGGGTGATCAGCTCGAGGTCGAACGGTCCGATCGCGAAGCGGCCGGACATCGGCACGACATTGATCTTGACCCGCTCTAGCAGCCCCGCCTCGGCGAGCTTTGCCCGCAACAGCGCGGCGGTGAACGGCGTCGCCCAGAGCGGACAGCGCAATTGCGTCCACAGATAGGGGATCGCGCCGATGTGGTCTTCGTGGGCGTGCGTCGCCAGGATGCCGCTGAGCCGGTCGCGGCGTTCGACGATAAACGCCGGATCGGGCATGACGACGTCCACTCCCGGCTGCGAATCGTCGCCGAAGGTGACGCCGCAATCAACGATCAGCCAATCGCCGGCGTAACCATAGAGATTGAGGTTCATGCCGATCTCGCCAGCGCCGCCCAGCGACACGAAATAGAGCGCGTCGCGGTCGCGATCGGCGGGCCGATCGGGCGGTGTCCCGATCATCGATTTGTGTTGTGACGGTAGATCAACCGCAACCCCCACATGGTCAGATCTGGATCGACCTTCTCGATCGTGTCGGTGGCGCCGGCGAAAAGAGGGGCGAGACCGCCGGTGCCGACTACCCCCATCACCTCGCCGCGTTCGGCGCGAACCCGCCGTACCAACCCCTCGATCAGACCGACATAGCCCCAAAACACCCCCGATTGCATCGCGGTCAAGGTGTTGCGCCCGACCACCTTGGGCGGCCGTTCGATCGCGACATGCGGCAGTTGTGCCGCCGCCATCTCCAGCGCTTGGAGCGATAAATTGGGACCGGGCGCAATGATCCCGCCGCAGAAATTGCCGTTCTTGTCGACGATGTCGAAATTCGTCGTTGTGCCGAAATCGACGACCATCAGCGGGGGCTGGTAGCGGTCCTGCGCTGCGATGGCGTTGGCGACCCGGTCGGCGCCGACGTGTTCTGCGGGCATATCGACGTCGATCCCGATCCCGAGGCGGCATCCCGCCGTGCCGACGACAAGCGGTTCGCTGTTCAGATAGCCTCGGCAGAGTGCGAGCAGGTTGAACCGCGCCTCGGGGACGACGTTCGCGACGATGGTTGCGTCGACATCGGTGCGCGTGAGCCCGGCGAGAGCCAGGAGCTGTGTCAGCCACACCGCATATTCGTCGGCAGTGCGCCGCGCGTTGGTCGACACCCGCCACGAGGCGCGCAAGTTGTCGCCGTCGTAGACCGCAAACACGGCGTTGGTATTGCCGGAATCGATGGCGAGCAGCATGGCAGCCTCGTCAGCCCAGGGCCGGGAAGACTTCGCCGGCCGAGATGCGCCGCATCCCGTCTGCGGTTTCGAGCAGCAACCTGCCCTCTCCATCGATGTCGCGAAAGCGGCCGTGCAACTCGGCGTCGTCCAACCGCACCTGGATCGGCAGCCCAAGCGATGCTGCCGCGGCCAGCCAGGCGTCGCGGATCACCGCAAATCCTGCGGCACGCCAACGGCGCAGCCAGCCGTCGAGATGGTTGGCAAGCACCTCCAGCATCCTGTCCGGCGTTGATCCTTCGCAACCCAGGGCCGCGACGAATGTGGCCGGAAACTCGGTGCCGCAGGGGGCCGAGGCGAGATTGATGCCGATGCCGACGACAAGAACGGAGAGAACCCCATCCTCGCCGATCTCGGATTCGATCAACAACCCGGCAATCTTCCGACCGTCGATCAATATGTCGTTCGGCCATTTGTAGGCAATCTTCGCAGGATCGGGCACGACCTCCCGCAGCGCATCGCCGACCGCCAATCCCGCGACGAACCCGAGCTGCGACGCGCGCCTCGGGGCACAGTCGGGGCGCAGGACGAACGAAGCGTAGAGGTTGCCGCGCGGCGATATCCAGCGACGGCCGCGGCGGCCTCGCCCGGCAGTCTGCTGCAAGGCCCACACCACGGTGCCCGGCGCGGCGCCGGCTCGGGCCAACCGCTTGGCCTCGTCGTTAGTGCTGCCAACCGTATCATAGGGAACCAGTCGGTAGTCGGCCGGCAGGCGTGGCGGCGAGCAGATCACGATGGGAATAGCGCTGCTGCCGCCGCTTCGGCGGCTCCGACGATCGGCCCGGGCACGAGAAAGAACAACAGGGTGACGGCTGCGGTAACCAGCAGCACGCCTTGCATCTCGACGGAAAGCGGTTGATCGAAAGCCCCGGCCGGTTCGTCGAAATACATGACCCTGACGACGCGGAGGTAATAGAACGCCGATACGACGCTGGTCACGACACCGATGACCGCAAGCCCGACGAGCTTCGCATCGATCGCCGCCAGGAACACGTAGAGTTTGGCGAAAAAGCCCGCGGTGGGCGGAATGCCGCTCTGCGCGAACATGAAGATCGCCAATGCCGCGGCGAGGCCGGGCTGCGAGCGTGACAGGCCAGCGAGATCGGCGATTTCTTCGAGCATGCGACCCTGCCGCCGCATGCACAAAACCACCGCCCAGGCGCCGACATTCATGAACAGGTAAATCGCCAGGTAAACCAGCACGCCGCGGATTCCATTGGCGGTACCGGCCGCCAGCCCGATCAGCGCATAGCCGACATGGCCGATCGAGCTGTAGGCCATCAGCCGCTTGATATTGCGCTGGGCGACGGCGGCGACGGCGCCGAGCACCATCGAAGCGATCGACAGGAACACCACAATCTGACGCCATTCGCCGACCAACGGCCCGAAAGGCGTGATCATGAAGCGGATCAAGAGCGCGAACGCCGCCATTTTGGGCGCGACGGCAAAGAACGCGCTGACCGGCGTCGGCGCTCCCTCGTAGACGTCCGGCGTCCACATGTGGAACGGCACCGCCGAGATCTTGAAGGCGAGACCGACGACGATAAAGACCAGCCCGATCAATATGCCCGTAACGGTCGGCGTGCCGCTCGCGACCAGCTTGCCAATCTCGAGAAAGGCGGTTGTGCCGCCAAAGCCGTAGACCAACGATATGCCGTACAGCAGCATACCCGAGGACAATCCGCCAAGAACGAAGTATTTGAGCCCAGCTTCGCTCGAACGTGTCGAATCCCGATTGAAGCTGGCAACGACATAGAGCGACAAGTTCTGTAATTCTAGACCGACATAAAGGGTGATCAGGTCGTTGGCCGAGATCATCACCATCATTCCGCTGGTGGCCAACATCACCAAGACCGGAAATTCGAAACGGTCGATCCCCTGCTCCTCGTTATAACGCATCGCCAGCAGGATCGCGGCCGCGGAACCGGCGAGTACCAGGGTCTTCATGAAGAGACCGAAGGCGTCGGCGACGAACATGCCATAGAAGCCGATCCGGCGCTCGCCGCCATCGAGTTGCGCGACCGCGAGAACCAAGAGCAGCGCCAGGATCGCCAGCCAGGAGACGAGCCGGGTCGATCCTTCGCCGCGCAGCACGCCGACCACTAGCAAGATCATCGCCGCGGCGGCGAGCAACACCTCCGGAAGGGCCGGCGAGAGGCCGGGGAAAGCGGCAGCGCTCATGCTTGTCGGCCGTCAGGGCAGGCTCGCGGCGCGAATGCTCGCGGCGCCGTTGGCGGCCTGCACCTGGCTGACCAGATGATCGACCGAGGCCTGGATCGGCCGGAGAAACGAATTCGGATAGAAGCCCATCCACAGAACCAGCAGCATCAGCGGCGCAAAGATGGCCTTCTCGCGCGGGCTGAGGTCGAGGATGTTGCGCAGATCGGCGCGGGTGATCGTCCCGAAAATCACCCGACGGTAGAGATAGAGCATGTAGGCCGGAGCGAGGAACAGCGCCGTGGCGGCGAGCGTAGCTTCGAGCGTGCTGACCCTGAAGGTCCCGAGCAGGATCAGGAACTCGCCGACGAAGCCGCTAGTGCCGGGCAGGCCGACCGCCCCCAGCGAGAACACCATAAAAAAGAACGCGTAGGACGGCATGCGCTGGACGAGCCCGCCGAAGCGGGCGATCTCATGGGTATGCATCCGATCGTAGAGGACGCCGACGCAGAGAAACAGCGCGGCCGACACGAGGCCGTGGCTCAGCATCTGGATGACCGCGCCCTGCACCGCCTCGCTCGTCATCGCAAAGGTGCCCATCGTCACAAAGCCCATATGCGCGATCGACGAATAGGCGACCAGTTTCTTCATGTCGGTTTGCGCCAGCGCCACGAGCGACGTGTAGATCACCGCAACCACGCTCAACACAAAGATCAACGGCGTGAAGAAATGCGAGGCCAGCGGAAACATCGGCAGCGAGAAGCGCAGGAAGCCATAGCCGCCGAGCTTCAACAGAATGCCGGCGAGAATGACCGAGCCGGCGGTCGGCGCCTCGACATGCGCGTCAGGGAGCCAAGTGTGCACCGGCCACATCGGCACCTTGACCGCAAACGACGCAAAAAAAGCGAGCCATAACCATCGCTGCAAGATCGGCGAGAACAATTCGCTGTGGTGCAGCGCGTAGACGATATCGGTTGTCCCCGTCCGGTAATACACCGCGATGACGGCGAGCAGCATCAAGACCGAGCCGAGCAGCGTATAAAGAAAGAATTTGAAGGCGGAATAGATGCGATTGGAGCCGCCCCAAACGCCGATGATCAGGAACATCGGTATCAGCACGCCTTCAAAGAAAACATAGAACAGTACAAAATCCAGTGCACAGAAGATGCCGACCATCAGCGTCTCGAGGACAAGGAATGCGACCATGAATTCCTTGACCCGGAATTGGATCACGACCCAGGCCGAGACGACCGACAGCAATGTCAACAACGTCGTAAGCAATATAAAAAACAGCGAGATGCCATCGATTCCCATATGATAGCCGAACTTGAAGCCACCGAGCGTGACCCAGCTGGTCTGCTCGACGAATTGGAATTGCGACGTATTGGGATCGAATTCGATCCACAGCAACAGCGACAGGGTAAAATCGATCAGCGAAACCCACAACGCGATGTTTCGCGCATTGCGCGCGACCAGCGCCTCTTTACCGCGCGCCATCAGGATGAAGACGACGCCGACGAGCGGCAGGAAGGTGACGAGCGAGAGAAGCGGCCAATGGTTCACGGCGGCTGTCGCCTGGTCAGTGCGGTAAGAGGAGATACCAGGTGACGAGCGCGACGAGGCCGATCATCATCGCGAAGGCGTAGTGATAGAGATAGCCGGTCTGCAAGCGGCTCGCCTGTCGTGCCAAATCGCGGGTCAGCGCGGCCACCCCGTTGGGGCCAAGCCCATCGATGACGGTACCATCCCCCGATTTCCACAAACCGTCGCCGAGCAGAAACGACGGGCGCACAAACATCCAATCATAGAGTTCGTCGAAATACCATTTGTTCAGCAAGAACAGATAAAGCGAACGGTAGCGCGCCGCCAGCCGTACCGGAATTCGCGGATCCGCAATGTAAAAGAGATAGGCGGTCGCCAAGCCGCCGAGCCCGAAGAGCAACGGCAGGTAGCGGACGATCGACGGGATCCGGTCTGCTGCCGCCAGCGAATTGTACTTCGGCAGCACAAAGATCGCGGTCTTCCAGAACGCGACGCGGCCGTCGCCGACGAAATAATCGTAGCCAAGATAACCGAACAGCGCGGCACCGACCGCCAAAACGAGGAGCGGGACTCGCATCACCCACGGACTTTCATGCGCGTGGTGCATCGTCTCATCGTCGGCGCGCGGCTCGCCGTGAAAGGTCATGAACATCACGCGGGCGATGTAAAAGGCGGTCATGAACGCCGCCGCCGTGCCGAGGCACCAGCCGTAGCGGCCGACAGCGGTGCCGGATGCCCAGGCCGCGTCGAGAATCGTGTCCTTGGAAAAATAGCCGGAAAAGAACGGGATGCCGCTCAGCGACAAGGCCCCGACCCACATCGTCGCGTAGGTCCAGGGCGTCTTGCGCCACAGCCCGCCCATCCGGCGCATATCCTGCTCGCCGCCCATTGCGTGGATGACCGAGCCGCAGCACAGGAAGAGAAGCCCCTTGAAAAAGGCATGCGTGAAGAGGTGGAAGATCGACGCGGCAAAGGCCGACACGCCGGCGGCGGCGAACATGTAGCCGAGCTGGCTGCAGGTCGAATAGGCGACGACCCTCTTGATGTCGTTCTGCACCATGCCGATGCTGGCGGCGAAGATTGCCGTCGTGGCGCCGATGATGCCGACGACGGCGAGCGCCGTCGGCGCGTATTCGAACAGCGGCGACAGCCGCGCCACCATGAACACGCCGGCCGTCACCATCGTTGCCGCATGGATCAAGGCCGAGACCGGCGTCGGCCCTTCCATCGCATCGGGCAGCCAGGTGTGCAGCGGGATCTGCGCCGATTTCCCCATCGCGCCGATGAACAACAAGATCAAGGCGAGGGCCAGCGAGTTGACATGCCAGCCGAGGAAATCCGTCCTGCTGCCGACGAGGCTCGGTGCCTTCTCGAAGACCGCGCCGAAATCGAGCGTACCGAAGATCACGAATACCGCGAAAATGCCGAGCGAGAAGCCGAAATCGCCGATGCGGTTGACGAGAAACGCCTTGATCGCGGCGGCATTGGCGGCCGGACGATCGTACCAGAAGCCGACCAGCAGGTAGGACATCAGGCCGACGCCTTCCCAGCCGAAGAAAAGCTGAACGAAATTGTCGGCGGTGACGAGCGACAGCATGGCGAAGGTGAACAGGCTCAAATAGGCCATGAAGCGCGGGATCGAGGGATCCTCGGCCATGTAGCCGATCGAATAGACGTGCACCATCGACGACACGATGGTCACGACGAGGATCATGACGCCGCTCAATGTATCGAGCCGGATCACCCAATTCACATCGACGCCGCCGGCGACGATCCAGCTCGCGATCGGGATTATTCGCGGTCCACTTGCGGCGAGGATGTCGCGAAACAGCAGAATGCCGAGCGCCGCCGCCAGCAGCAACGCACCGCAGGTCACCAGCTGGGCGCCGCGGTCGCCGATCGCGCGGCCAAAGAAGCCAGCGACGATCGCCGCGAACAGCGGCAGGAACACGACCGCGACAGCCACCCCTAGCCTTTCATCATATTAATGTCCTCGACCCGGATCGTCCCGCGGTTGCGAAAATAGACGACGAGGATAGCCAGCCCGATCGCCGCCTCCGCCGCCGCCACGGTCAGCACGAACATGGCAAAGGCCTGACCGACCATGTCGTTCGACGCCACCGAAAACGCCACGAAGTTGATGTTGACCGCGAGCAGCATCAGCTCAATCGACATCAGAATGATGATGACGTTCTTGCGGTTGAGAAAAATACCGAAGATCCCGAGCGTGAACAGGATCGCCGCGACGGTCAGATAATGCGCGAGGCCGATCGTCATCAGCCAGCGGCTCCGCCGACCGGAACCTTGACGACCTCGACCGACTCGCCGCGCGTCCGGGCGAGCTGGGCGGCAATCGACTGCTTGCGGACGTCGGCGCGCCGGCGCAGCGTCAGCACGATCGCCCCGATCATCGCCACGAGCAGGATCAATCCGGCAACCTGGAAGGCGAAGAGGTAGCGCGTGTAGAGGATGTCACCGAGCGCCCTCGTGTTGCTGAGGGCTGGACCACCCGCCGACATGGCCGGCGCCAGGCTCGGATGCGGTCCGACGGAGTCGACCGTCCAGCCGGCGACGGTCAGGATCAATTCCGCCAACAGCACCATCCCGACTGCTGCGCCGACCGGCAGATAGCGCACGAAGCCGCTGCGCAGCTGGTCGAAATCGATGTCGAGCATCATCACGACGAACAGGAACAGCACGGCGACGGCGCCGACATAGACGATCACGAGGATCATCGCCAAAAACTCGGCGCCAATCAGGAGAAACAAACCGGCGGTGTTGAAGAAGGCGAGGATCAGAAACAGAACCGAATGCACCGGGTTGCGGGCTGAGACGACCAAGGCCCCGCACGCCACGGTCAGCACGGCAAAGACGTAGAACAGGATCGCCTGCAGGATCATGGCCCCGAGTCCGAGGAGAAGCCGATCACCGGCCTGGCGACTTGCACAAAGCCAATGCTCACCGGTACGGCGCATCGATCGCCAGGTTCTTGGCGATCTCTGCCTCCCAGCGGTCGCCGTTCGCCAGCAGTTTCTCCTTGTCGTAGAAAAGTTCCTCGCGGGTTTCGGTCGCGAACTCGAAATTTGGTCCTTCGACGATCGCGTCGACCGGGCAAGCCTCCTGGCAATAGCCGCAATAAATGCATTTCGTCATATCGATGTCGTAACGGGTCGTCCGCCGGCTGCCGTCGGCGCGCGGCTCCGCCTCGATTGTGATCGCCAGGGCCGGGCAGATCGCTTCGCATAATTTGCACGCGATGCAGCGCTCTTCGCCGTTCGGATAGCGGCGCAGCACATGCTCGCCGCGAAACCGGCTGCTGAGCGGCCCCTTCTCGTACGGGTAATTCACGGTGACCGGGCGCTTGAACATGTAGCGCAGCGTCAGTCCCAACCCCGATAACAGCTCGGTCAGAAGCAGGCTGCGGGCACCGCGGTCGAGGAATGCCATGGTCGTCCATCTCTTGCTTGCCGGCCGGTCAGCGCCCGGGCAGCCATCCCGTCGCGGTCAGGACGCCTGCCGTCAATACCAGCCAGATCAACGAAAACGGCAGGAATACCTTCCACCCGAGCCGCATCAGTTGATCATAGCGAAAGCGCGGAAAGGTCGCCCTAACCCAGAGAAAGCAGAACAGCACAAAGGCGATCTTGAGCGCGAACCAGATCGGTCCAGGCACCCAGGTGAAGGGCGGAACTCCGATCGGCGCGAGCCAGCCGCCCAGAAACAGCACGCTCGTCATCGCGCTGATCAGGATCATGTTGGCGTATTCACCGAGGTAAAACAGCGCAAAACTCATCGACGAATATTCGACGAAATAGCCGGCAACGATCTCGGTTTCCCCCTCGACGAGGTCGAATGGTGCCCGGTTCGTTTCGGCGAGACCGGATATGAAGAAGATCACAAACATCGGCAACAGCGGAATGGCGAACCACACATGCCGTTGTGCCTCGACGACCTTACTTAGATTTAGCGAGCCGACACACAACAGCACAGTAACGAGAACGAAGCCGATCGCGACTTCGTATGATACCATCTGCGCCGCCGAGCGTAGCGCCCCAAGAAACGCATAGCGGGAATTCGACGCCCAGCCGGCAAGAATGATCCCGTAAACGCCGAGCGAGCTGATCGCGAAGATATAAAGAATCCCGACATTGATGTCGGAGACGACGACACCGCGGCCAAACGGTATCACCGCCCAGGCGGCAAGGCTCAGGGCGAAGCTCACGATCGGTGCGACGATGAACACCGCGCGGTTCGCGCCGCTCGGCACCACGGTCTCCTTGAGCAGCAGCTTCAGCCCGTCGGCGAAAGGCTGCCACAGTCCGAACGGGCCGACGACGTTCGGTCCTTTGCGCAGCTGGGAGAACGCCAAGACCTTGCGCTCGGCATAGGTCAGATAGGCGACGGCGAGCAGTAGCGGCACGATAACCGCCAGCACCTCGCCGACCGTGATGATCGTCAGTCCGAGATAGCCGCTCCAGAAACTAGCCATGGGTGCCCGTTCGCACCGCTCGGCGACGCTCTGCCGCGATCACCGCGCTGCATTCGGCCATCGTCACACTGGCCCTGCTGATCGGATCAGTGCGATAGAAGTCGGCGATCGGATAGACAAAAGGCGTTGCCGCGACCGGCCCGCTCTCGCCAAAAGGCGCCCATGATCCCGGCACGATCCGATCCGGCTCGGCAAAAACCGGATGCGACCGGCTGAGGCGGCGGCGCAATTCCGCGAGCGAATCGAACGGCAGCGGCCGACCGAGAGTGCCGGACAGGGCGCGCAGGATCTTCCAGTCCTCGCGCGCCTCACCCGGCGGGAATATCGCGCGCTGCGCCCGTTGCACGCGCCCTTCGGTGTTGACGTAGGTGCCGTCCTTCTCGGTATAAGCGGCCCCCGGCAGGATCACATCGGCACGCAGCGCGCCGCGATCGCCGTGGTGACCCTGATAGATCACGAAGGTGCTGCCCAGCTGGCTCGGTTCGATTTCGTCGGCGCCGAGCAGATAGAGAATGTCGATCTCGCCGGATCTGCAACCGGCAAGGATGCCGGCCGTGTCGCGTCCGCCCGGCGCCGGTACAAATCCGAGGTCGAGGCCGCCGACTCGGGCGGCGGCGCTATGCAGGACGTTGAACCCGTTCCAATCCTCGCGGACGAGCCCACATCCTTCGGCGATCATCCGCGCCATCGCCAGGATCTGCGCGCCGTCGGGGCGCGTCAGCGCGCCCTGCCCGAGCACCAGCATCGGACGCTTCGCGGCGCGCAGTCGCTCCGCCCAAGGAGGGCCGCCGCCAGCGAGCGCTGCTAGCGTCTTGCCGCCCTCGCCCAGCATCTCGACCGGAAAGGTCAGGTCGAGAGCCGGGCCGATCGCCGCCACGGCGAAGCCGCCAAGTAGATACCGCTTGCGCAGCCGGGCATTGACGAGCGGTGCCTCGAAGCGCGGATTGGTGCCGATCAAGAGGCAGCAATCGGCTTGTTCGATCCCAGCTATCCTCGTGTTGAACAAATAACCGGGACGGCACCGCGGATCGAGCTTCGCCCCGTCCTGCCGGCAGTCGATGCTGGTGGCACCCAGCCCCGCCAGCAACTGCTTCAACGCGAACATCGCTTCGGCGTCGACTAGGTCGCCAGCGATCGCGGCGATCCGTTCGCCCGGTGTGGCGCGCAGGCGGTCGGCGACGAGCTCGAACGCCTCGAGCCAATCGGCAGCGCGCTTGTGGGTCCGGCCGATATAGGGCCGGTCAAGCCGGGCGCGGCGCAGCCCGTCGACGGCAAAGCGGGTCTTGTCGGAAATCCATTCCTCGTTAATGTCTTCGTTCAGACGCGGCAACACGCGCAACACCTGCCCGTCGCGGGCGTCGATCCGGATGTTGCTGCCGACCGCATCGAGGGCATCAATCAATTCGGTCTTGGTCAATTCCCACGGCCGCGCCACGAATGCGTAGGGCTTCGAGGTCAACGCCCCAACCGGGCACAGATCGATAATGTTGCCGGACAGCTCGGAGGTCAGCGCCCGTTCGATATAGGTGCCGATCTCCATGTCCTCGCCGCGACCGGTCGCGCCCAACTCTTCGACGCCGGCGATTTCGGTCAGAAAGCGGATGCACCGCGTGCAATGGATGCAGCGCGTCATGTGGGTCTTGACCAGCGGGCCGAAATCCTTGTCCGGCACGGCGCGTTTGTTCTCGACGAACCGGCTACGATCGAAGCCGTAGGCCATCGCCTGGTCCTGCAAATCGCATTCGCCGCCCTGATCGCAGATCGGGCAATCGAGCGGGTGATTGATCAGCAGAAACTCCATGACCCCGTTCTGTGCCTTTACCGCCTTTGGCGACTTGGTGTGAACCACCATGCCCTCGCCGACAGGCATCGCGCAAGAGGCGATCGGCTTTGGCGATTTCTCTACCTCGACGAGACACATGCGGCAGTTACCGGCGATCGCCAGCCGCTCGTGGTAACAGAAATGCGCGACCTCGACCCCGGCCTGCTCGCAGGCTTGCAGGATCGTCGCGCCGGCCGGAACCTCGATCTCACTGCCGTCGATCGTCAGCTTCGGCATCGTCAGGCGGCCCTCCGCTCGTGCCCGGCGGCGGCACGGTAGTCCGCGATGCGCCGCTCCATCTCCGGGCGGAAATGCCGGATCAGCCCTTGCACCGGCCAGGCGGCGCCGTCGGCGAGTGCGCAGATCGTGTGCCCCTCGATCTCGTAGGAAACGTCGAGCAGCGTGTCGATCTCCCCCACCGTTGCCTGGCCCTCGACCATGCGCTCCATGACCCGCCACACCCAGCCGAGACCCTCGCGGCACGGCGTGCATTGGCCACAGCTCTCGTGTTTGTAGAATTTCGCCAACCGGGCGATCGCCTTCACGATGTCGGTCGATTTGTCCATGACGATGACGGCCGCGGTACCAAGCGCGCTCTTGACCGCCTGCAGGCTGTCGAAATCCATCAGCACGGTGTCGCAAATCGATTTCGGCAGAACTGGCACCGAGGAGCCGCCCGGAATGATTGCGAGCAAATTATCCCAACCGCCGCGCACGCCGCCGCCATAGCGCTCGACCAGCTCCTTGAGCGGAATGCTCATCGCCTCCTCGACGTTGCACGGCGTATTTACGTGGCCGGAAAGGCAATAGATCTTGGTGCCGGTGTTGCGCGGCCGGCCGATCCCGGCAAACCACACCGCCCCGCGGCGCAAGATCGTCGGTACCACCGCGATCGTCTCGACATTGTTGACCGTGCTCGGACAGCCGTAGAGCCCGACCGCCGCCGGAAATGGAGGCTTCAAGCGCGGCTGCCCCTTGCGGCCTTCGAGGCTTTCGAGCAGACCCGTCTCCTCGCCGCAGATGTAGGCGCCGGCGCCACGATGCAGGTAGAGCTCGAAATCATAGCCGGCGCCGCAGGCGTTCGGTCCGACAAGCCCGGCTTCATAGGCCTCGTCGATCGCCGCCTGCAGCCGCTGCGCCTCGTTGTAGAACTCGCCTCGGATATAGATGTAGCAATGATGCGCGCCCATGCCGGCCGAGGCCAGGAGACAGCCTTCGACGAGTTTCTGTGGGTCGTGGCGCAGGATATCACGGTCCTTGCAGGTGCCCGGTTCGCTCTCGTCGGCGTTGACGACGAGATAGCTCGGCCGATCGCTCTCTTTCGGCATGAACGACCATTTGAGGCCGGTCGGAAAGCCGGCGCCGCCGCGACCGCGCAGCCCCGATTCCTTGATTTCGTTGACGATCCAGTCGCGGCCCTTGTGGATCAGCTCCTTTGTGCCGTCCCAGTCGCCGCGCCCCCTGGCGCCGGCGAGCCGCCAATCGTCCTGCCCATAGAGGTTGGTGAAGATGCGATCCCGATCGGCGAGCATCCGTTTCCCTTCATCCGCGGTTGACGGCGGTCTCGGTGAGCGTAGTTCGGCCGCCGACCGGCTCCGAGCTGCGGCGGCCGATCACCGAGCCGGGCGGCGGTGGCGAGCCGGAACGCAGCGCTGCGATCAGCCGCTCGGTGGCCGGGCCGTCGAGATCCTCGTAGAAGTCATCATTGACCTGCAGGATCGGCGCGTTGACGCAGGCGCCGAGACATTCGACTTCGACCAGCGTGAAGAGACCGTCGGCGGTGCTGCCGCCGACGCCGATGCCGAGCTCGCGCTCGCAAGCCGCGACGACCGCATCCGAACCGCACAGCCAGCAGGGAGTTGTCGTGCAAGCCTGCAACAGATAGCGCCCTACCGGACGCGGGTTGAACATCGTGTAGAAGCTCGCGACCTCGTAGACCCGGATTGGCGCCATATCGAGCAGCTGAGCGACACGATCCATCGCCGCCCGCGGCAGCCAGCCGCCATGCTGGCGTTGTGCCAAGTCCAAGAGCGGCAAGACCGCGCTCGCCTGCCGTCCCTCGGGGTATTTGGCGATGTGCGCGCGGGCCTTTTCCAGATTTTCGGGAGTGAATTCGAACGCCTCCGGCCGCTCGAACGCGGCCGCCTCGGTCGACGCATTCATCGGTCGATCTCGCCAAAGACGATGTCCATCGAGCCGATGATCGCGACGATATCGGCAAGCATATGGCCGCGCGCCATGAAATCGGCGGCCTGCAAAAAGGCAAAGCCGGGCGCCCGGATCTTGCAGCGGTAGGGCCGGTTGGTCCCGTCGGCAACAAGATAAACGCCGAACTCCCCTTTTGGCGCCTCGACCGCCGTATAGGTCTCGCCGGCCGGCACGTGGTAGCCCTCGGTGTAGAGTTTGAAGTGGTGAATTAGCGCTTCCATCGACCGTTTCATCTCGGCCCGCGGCGGCGGCGCCACCTTGCGGTCGTCGATCTTGACGGGTCCCGCCGGCATCTTCGCTAGCGCCTGTTCGATGATTCGCACCGATTGGCGCATTTCCTCGATCCGCACCAGATAACGATCGTAGCAATCGCCGTTCTTGCCGATCGGGACGTCGAACTCGATCTGATCATAGGCGTCGTAGGGTTGCGCGCGCCGCAAGTCCCAGGCCACTCCCGAACCGCGGAGCATTGGTCCGGAAAAACCCCAATCAGCCGCCTCCTCAGCGCTGGCAACGCCGATGTCGACGGTGCGCTCCTTGAAGATGCGGTTCTCTGTCAACAAGCCCTCGATGTCGTCGATCGTCTTTGGGAAAGTCTGACAAAAGGCGTGGATATCGTCGGCGAGGCCCTCGGGCAAATCGAGATGGACCCCGCCCGGCCGGAAATAATTGGCGTGCAACCGCGCGCCCGAGACGCGCTCGTAAAACTCCATCAGCCGTTCGCGTTCCTCAAATCCCCAAAGGAACGGCGTAATGGCACCGACATCGAGCCCGAATGCGCACACGGTCAAGAGATGATTGAGCACCCGCGTGATCTCTGCGAACAGAACACGAATATATTGGGCTCTTGGCGGCGGCGTGATCCCCATCAGCTTCTCGACGGCGAGGGCAAAGGCATGCTCTTGCGACATCGGCGAGACGTAATCGAGCCGATCGAAATACGGGATCGCCTGCAAATAGGTCTTGTGCTCGATCAGTTTTTCGGTGCCGCGGTGCAAGAGGCCAATATGCGGATCGACGCGCTCGATGATCTCCCCGTCCATTTCAAGAATGAGCCGCATGACGCCGTGTGCCGCGGGATGCTGCGGCCCGAAATTCATCATGAAATTGCGGATGCGCGGCTCGCCTTCGAGCTCGCTCGCCGGCGCCGGAGGCAATTCGCTCATGCGGCGCCCGGTTCAGGGGGCTCGGGCCCCGGTCCGGCCTTCTCGTCGCCCGGCAGCAGCTTGTCCATCCCCTCCCACGGCGACAGAAAATCGAAGCTGCGAAACTCCTGCGGCAGCCGCACCGGCTCGTAGACGACGCGCTTTTGTTCCTCGTCGTAGCGCATCTCGACGTATCCGGTCAGTGGAAAGTCTTTGCGCAGGGGATGGCCATCGAACCCGTAATCGGTCAGGATCCGGCGCAGATCCGGATTGTCGGCGAAATAGATCCCGAACAGGTCCCAGGCCTCGCGCTCCCACCAGCAGGCGCTGCTGAACAGGCCGACGGCCGACGGCACAGGATGATCCTCGTTGGTCGCGACCTTGACGCGGACGCGCATATTGTGGACGAGGCTCAGCAGATGGTAGACGACCTCGAAACGCAGCGGTCGGTCGGGGTGGTCAACGCCGCAAATATCGCAGAGCACAGCGAAATGGCATTGTGGGTCGTCGCGCAGAAAGCCCAAAATGCGCGGCAGCGCGTCGCGCTCGACCCGGAGGCTCAGCTCACCATGCTGCATCGTGCTCTCCGTCACGACCCCGGGCAATTCTGCCGCTACGTGTTCGGCAAGGGATGTCAATTTTGCCGGGATGGCCGGGTCAACGGGCAAAGTGGCTGGTCCGCTTGATCTTCTTCTGCAACAGCAAGATGCCGTAGAGCAGCGCCTCGGCAGTCGGTGGACAGCCTGGGACGTAAACATCGACCGGCACGATCCGGTCGCAGCCGCGCACCACCGAATAGGAATAATGATAGTAGCCGCCGCCGTTGGCGCACGAACCCATCGAAATGACCCAGCGCGGTTCGGCCATCTGATCGTAAACCTTGCGCAATGCCGGAGCCATCTTGTTGCACAAGGTGCCGGCAACGATCATGACATCGGCTTGCCGTGGGCTCGCGCGAAATACCACCCCGAACCGGTCGAGATCGTAACGGCTCGCCCCCGTATGCATCATTTCGACGGCGCAGCAGGCGAGGCCGAAGGTCATCGGCCACAGCGAACCGCAGCGCGCCCAGTTGACGAGATCGTCGAGCTTGGCGACTAGGAACCCCTTGTCCTGGACTTCTTCGGTTGCCGCCTTGAGAAGCAGATCCGGTTCGCGTCCGGCGGGGATCGGAGACGCGTCCGCCTCGGTCATTCCCATTCCAACGCCCCCTTGTTCCACTCGTAGATGAACCCAACGGTCAGGACGCCGAGAAACACGACCATCGACCAGAAGCCGAACATGCCGATGTCGCCGAGCGAGACCGCCCAGGGGAACAGAAACGCGACTTCAAGATCGAAGATGATGAATAGAATGGCAACGAGATAATAGCGGACGTCGAAGCGGATGCGCGCATCCGCGAACGGCTCGAACCCGCATTCATAGGGTGACAGCTTTTCGCTGTCGGGTCGCTGCCAGGCGACGGCGAAAGACGCTGCGACCATCGCCACGGCCAGTCCGGCTGCGATCGCGAGGAAGACGAGGATCGGGAAATAGTCGTGCAGCAAGCTTTCCATGAAGAGTTCCGGTCGGCGTCTCGTTTGGTTGCTCTGGCGCCGCGGGCGGCTGTCCCGCCGGCGCCGATAGATATAGGGCGGACCGTCCAAAAGGAAAACCGCGGTGTGCGTCCTATTTGCACTGCAACAACGGATCGGTGATGCGCGCTTTGTGGCGGGAGCGACGGGGCTCGAACCCGCGACCTCCGGCGTGACAGGCCGGCGCTCTGACCAACTGAGCTACGCCCCCGTTCCCCGAGCGGGCCGTTAGTCCTACCCAGCCCTCCGGCTGGTGTCAAGCGCACGGGCCGGAGGTGGAGAGCACTCTGTCGACGCCACAGAGGCGTGACCGCACTACCAGGCAATCCCTCGTTCGGCTGTTGCGTCGTTTTCGGCTGTTGCGTCGTTTCCCATAACCGGTCGTCCCCTCGTACGGCTGGAGGTGATAGCAGCCGGCCCCGAGGGCGGCGAAGACGGGAGATTGTCGCGGCTTGTGCGCTACGGTCTCGTGCGGCCGCGCTGCGGCGCGCCGCCGCAAACGCTGCTCAGCGACGAACTGGCGCGCACCGGGGCGGGCGCCTTGGCGATCGACGCACTGCGTGAGGAGCGGCAGGGAGGAAGATGAAATTTTGGGATGCCTCGGCGCTCGTTCCGCAGTTGGTCCCCGAATTTGCGACAAAACGCTTGCAAAGCCTCGCGGCCGGCGATTCCGAGATGCTGGTATGGTGGGGATCGGAGGTCGAATGCGCCTTGGCGGCCTGCCTCGAACGCGCCACGGCGCTCGATTTGGAGGCGGCCCTGCGCGCGTTCGACCGGCTGAAGCAACTCGCCGACTGCTGGCACGAGGTCAAGTCGAACGGTGTCGTCCGCGAGACCGCGACGCGGTTTCTTCGCGTCCCACCGGTTGCGGGCCGCCGATGCGCTCTAGCTCGCGGCCGCCTTGGTTGCCGTGGAACACCGTCTGGCCTCGCTCCAACTGATCACGCTCGATGAGCGTCTCGCCGGCACGCGAGGGTTCCTCGTGCTCGATGTCGCGTTCCCCGGTAAGCGCCTGCCGCCCACCGATCGCCACGACCGCGATTGCGCGTTGGCAGGACGCGGCCCGATGACGGTAAACTTTTTCGCGAGACCTGCGGATGCCTGGGTAAGGTGCCGCTTCGCCCTGCCGAAGCGGCCTCTCGATATTGTGGTGGGCGATGAGGGATTCGAACCCCCGGCCCCCTCGGTGTAAACGAGATGCTCTGCCAGCTGAGCTAATCGCCCAACTCGTACGGGTGCGCCGCCTTGCAGCTTTGCTCGGGCGCCCAAACCTCAGTTCAGCGAATCGCGCAGCCCCTTGCCGGGCTTGAACTTGGCCTGCTTCGACGCGGCGATCTTGATCTTCTCGCCGGTGCGCGGGTTGCGCCCTTCGGACGCGGCCCGCGACGACACCGAAAACGTGCCAAACCCGACGAGCCGAACCTCGTCTCCGTCCTTCAAGGCTTCACCGATCGATTCGAACACAGCATCGACCGCCCTGCTCGCCTCCGATTTGCGTAATTCGGTCTTGCTGGCGACCGCGTCGACGAGTTCGTTCCTGTTCACGGGCTGCCCCCTGCGCCTGTCTGCGGGATGTTTCGTTCCGGTCTACTCGCGGCGAAGTTTAGTATGCTGCCGTCTTGCGGTCAACCGCGAGAGTACCCGAGAGCGCCCGGCTTTAGGGCATTACTGGGGCAATTTGCATGCTGCATCGCAGTAAACAGGGACGCGGGCGACGCCGCCCGTTTCGCTCAATGCGTTAGCAGAGCCGCACGTTCCTCACCAACGGGCGGAACTACTGCCGGGGTGTCGCTGTCCTCCGGCCAAGCCAGCGGCTCGAGCGGCGACGCCAGCGCGCAACCGAGCAGATCGTCGACCGTCCGTACCGGGATGATCTTCAGCCCCTTCTTGACGTTGTCCGGAATCTCGGCGAGATCCTTCTCGTTCTCGTTCGGGATCAGCACGGTCTTCAACCCGCCGCGCAAGGCCGCAAGCAGCTTTTCCTTGACGCCGCCGATCGGCAAGACCCGGCCGCGCAACGTGATCTCACCGGTCATCGCGATGTCGCTCTTGACCGGAATCCCGGTCAGCACGGAGACGATCGAGGTGACCATTGCGACGCCGGCCGAGGGTCCGTCTTTCGGCGTCGCCCCTTCCGGAACGTGGACGTGGATGTCGCGCCTTTCGAAAACCGCCGGCTTGATGCCGAAAGCGTAGCTGCGCGACTTGACGAAGCTCTCCGCCGCCTGGACCGATTCCTTCATGACATCGCCGAGCTTGCCGGTCGCCGTGACCCGGCCCTTGCCGGGCAGGGTCACCGCTTCGATCGTTAGCAACTCGCCGCCCACCTCGGTCCAAGCGAGCCCGGTCGTGACCCCGACAAGGTCCTCGCTCTCCGCCTCGCCAAAGCGGAACCGCCGCACCCCGGCATATTTTTCCACATTGCGGCGGGTGACGGCCACCCGCTCGTGCTTCTTCATCAGGATGTCTTTGATCGCTTTGCGCGTCAGGTTGGCGAGTTCCCGCTCCAGGTTGCGCACCCCAGCTTCTCGCGTGTAGTAGCGGATCAGATCGCGTACCGCGTCGTCGCTGATGCTCCACTCGCTCTTGCGGATGCCGTGTGCGGCTATTTGCTTCGGGATCAAATGTCGACGGGCGATCTCGACCTTTTCATCCTCGGTATAGCCGGGGATGCGAATGACCTCCATCCGGTCGAGCAGCGGCTGCGGGATGCGCAGCGTATTCGCGGTGGTCACGAACATCACATCCGACAGATCGTAATCGACTTCGAGATAGTGATCGTTGAATGTCCCGTTCTGCTCCGGATCGAGCACTTCAAGCAGCGCCGAGGACGGATCGCCGCGCCAATCGGCCCCGAGCTTGTCGACTTCGTCGAGCAAGAACAACGGGTTCGAAGATTTGGCCTTTTTCATGCCCTGCAGAATTTTGCCAGGCATCGAGCCGATATAGGTCCGGCGATGGCCGCGAATCTCCGCCTCGTCGCGCACGCCGCCCAGCGACATCCGCACGAAATTGCGGCCGGTGGCGCGGGCCACCGACTTGCCGAGCGAGGTCTTGCCAACCCCGGGTGCACCGACGAGACAAAGAATCGGCCCTTTCATCTTCTTCATGCGCTGCTGTACGGCGAGGTATTCGAGGATTTGCTCCTTGACCTTTTCGAGCCCGAAATGGTCCGCCTCGAGTACCTTCTCGGCGCCTTTGATGTCGCGCTTGATGCGGGTACGGCTGTGCCAGGGGACCGACAGCAGCCAATCGAGATAGTTGCGCACCACCGTCGCTTCGGCCGACATCGGGCTCATGCTGCGCAGCTTCTTCAGCTCGGCGAGCGCCTTGTCGCGCGCCTCTTTCGAAAACCGCGTCTTATTGATCCGGTCCTCGAGTTCGGCCATGTCGTCTTTGCCGTCTTCACCCTCCCCGAGTTCCTTCTGAATGGCCTTCAGCTGTTCATTCAGGTAATATTCGCGCTGAGTCTTCTCCATCTGCCGCTTGACGCGGTTGCGGATGCGTTTTTCGACCTGGAGGACGCCGATCTCGCCCTCCATATGGCCGAACACCTTCTCCAGGCGTTCCGACACTGCCTCGCACTCGAGTAGCTCCTGCTTTTCCGGAATCTTCAGCGTCAGATGCGCCGCAACCGTGTCGGCGAGTTTTGCCGGATCGTCGATCTGGTTGATCGACACCAAGACCTCCGGCGGGATCTTCTTGTTGAGCTTGATATATTGCTCGAATTGCCCGATCACGGTGCGGGCCAAAGCCGCCATTTCCTGCTGACCGGCCTTTTTTTCGACGATCGGCTCGGCATAAGCCTGAAAGAACTGGTCGTTGTCGACAAAGCGGGCAATCCGCGCGCGCTGACCACCCTCGACCAACACCTTGACCGTGCCATCGGGCAGCTTCAGCAACTGGAGCACCGTGCCGATCGTGCCGACGGTGAAGATGTCCGAGGTGGACGGGTCGTCCTGTGCCGCGTTCCGCTGGGCGACGAGCAGGATCTGCTTGTCGTCCTTCATCACATCCTCGAGCGCCCGCACCGATTTCTCGCGCCCGACGAAAAGGGGCACGATCATATGCGGGAATACGACGATGTCGCGAAGAGGCAGGACGGGATAAAGCGCACCGCGCACGTTTTCCAACATGATCCCTCTTTTTCTTACCAGAGACCGCCCTTGGTTGAACCACGGGCAGCGCACGGCCATGCCATCTTTAGGTTGGCCCGGTTTCGCCGGCAGTCAAGCGGCCCCTTGCCCCGGATCTGCGGCCCGCTGCCGCGGTCAAGCTCCGGTGCCGACATCGCCGCGACGGTCGGAATAGATTTGCAGCGGCTGCGCCCTGCCCTCGACCACCTCACCATTGACCACGATCTCGCTGACGCCGACAAGGCTCGGCAACTCGAACATCGACTCCAGCAGGATCGCCTCCATGATCGAGCGCAGCCCGCGGGCTCCGGTCTTGCGCAAGATCGCCTTTCGGGCGATCGCCTTCAGCGCCTCGTCGCTGAAATCGAGGCGAACGTCCTCCATCTCGAACAGCCGCTGGTACTGCTTGACGAGCGCGTTTTTCGGCTTCGTCAGGATGTCGACGAGCGCCGCCTCGTCGAGGTCTTCAAGCGTCGCAACGACCGGCAGGCGTCCGACGAATTCCGGGATCAACCCGAACTTCAACAAGTCTTCGGGCTCGAGGTCGTGCAGAATTTCGCCGGTCTTTCGCTCGTCGGGACCGCGCACCTCGGCGCCAAAGCCGATCGATGTTCCCTGCCGCCGCTGCGCGATGATCTTTTCCAATCCTGAGAAGGCGCCGCCGCAGACGAACAGGATGTTGGTCGTATCGACCTGCAGAAATTCCTGTTGCGGGTGCTTGCGGCCCCCCTGCGGCGGCACCGAGGCGATGGTTCCTTCCATGATCTTCAGCAGCGCCTGCTGGACGCCTTCGCCCGAGACGTCGCGGGTGATCGAGGGATTATCGGATTTGCGCGAGATCTTATCGACCTCGTCGATGTAGACGATGCCGCGCTGCGCCCGCTCGACATTATAATCTGCGGCCTGCAACAGTTTGAGGATGATGTTCTCGACGTCTTCGCCCACATAGCCCGCTTCGGTCAAGGTGGTAGCGTCGGCCATCGTGAACGGTACGTCAATGATGCGCGCCAAGGTCTGAGCAAGCAGCGTCTTGCCCGAGCCGGTCGGACCGACTAACAGGATGTTCGACTTCGCCAGCTCGACGTCGTTGGCTTTGGTGCCGTGCGCCAGACGCTTGTAGTGATTATGCACGGCGACTGACAAGACATGCTTTGCATGATCCTGCCCGATCACATAATCGTCGAGCACTTTGCAGATGTCGCGCGGGCCTGGAACCCCATCGCGCGACTTCACCAAGGTGGTCTTGTGCTCTTCACGGATGATGTCCATGCAGAGCTCGACACATTCATCGCAAATGAAGACGGTCGGGCCGGCGATCAGCTTCCGGACCTCGTGCTGGCTCTTGCCGCAAAACGAGCAATAGAGCGTGTTTTTCGAGTTGCCGCCGCTGGACTTGGTCATCGTCGCTCCGTCGCCGCCGGAGTAGCAGCCCAGCCTCTCCGGCCTCGTCCCTTCTGCTCTCAGGTGCGCACGCGGCGCGCCGCACACAACCCCGTAACCGCCGTGGAGTATAGGTGCTCACGGCGGATCAACAACTGCTTAATCATACGCTGCCGGCCGGCTGACGCCGTCTGGGGCGGGAGCGCCTTCTATCTGAACCCCTTTTCCGGCTCGTCGCGGCCCGGCCGGTTCTCGACCACTTCGTCGATCAGGCCGAACTCCTTCGCTTCGATCGGCGACAGAAATTTGTCGCGTTCGAGCGCGTTCTGGATCGCGCTGAGCGGCTGGCCGGTGTGTTTGACGTAGATCTCGTTGAGCCGCGCACGCAGCGCCAGGATCTCGCGCGCCTGGATCTCGATGTCGGTCGCCTGGCCTTGGGCGCCGCCGGAAGGCTGATGGATCATAATCCGGGAATTCGGCAGCGAAAAGCGCTTGCCCGGCGCTCCGGCCGCCAGCAGCAGCGAGCCCGCCGAAGCGGCTTGGCCGATGCAAACGGTCGCGACAGGCGCGCGGATGTACTGCATCGTGTCGTACATCGCGAGGCTCGATGTCACCACTCCGCCCGGCGAATTTATGTAGAAATTGATGTCCTTGTTCGGATTTTCCGCCTCAAGGAACAGCAGCTGCGCGCAGACCAGGCTGGCGACGGCATCGTGGATCGGTCCGACGAGAAAGATGATCCTTTCCTTGAGCAGGCGTGAATAGATGTCATAGGCCCGCTCGCCACGGTTGGTCTGCTCGACCACCATCGGCACGAGATTGTTCATATACTGCTCGAAATGATCGGACATGGCGACCTCCTCGGGGATGATGCAGGCGTGCGGCGTCGCTTCCAGGATAAATCAATTCGCCGGCTCGGCTGGGGTGGTATTTTCCGCCGCCAGATCGAGCCGCTCGGGCGCGGGTTCCTCGGGCTCGGTCATCGCCATCAGCTCCCGCGGCGACACCCGGCGTTCCCCGGGTTTTGCCAGTTCGAGAATGAAGTCGATAACCTTGTCTTCAAAGATCGGGGCGCGCAATCGCGCGACGGCTTCCGGGCGCCGGCGATAGAAGTCGAGGACTTGGCGCTCGCGCCCGGGGTACTGGCGGGCGTCCCGAATGATCGCCTGGTTTAGCTCCTCCTGCGTCACGGTGATGTTGTTGCTGCGTCCTACCTCGGCGAGCAGCAGGCCGAGCCGCACGCGGCGCTCGGCGAGCCCGCGGTATTCGGTCTTCAACGCCGCATCAGCGGCATCGGCTTCGGCGGCGACGGAAGCCGGCGCGGCCTCACCCCCGGTTTCGCTTGTCGCAGCGCCGTCGGCTGTCGTCGCGGCCTCGGCCATACCGGCGCGGTGCCGCGCCCAGATAGTTTCGAACTCCAGATCCACCATGCCGGGCGGGAGGGGGAAGTCGTAGCGTTCAGCGAGTTTGTCGAGCAAGGCCCGCTTCAGCCGCAGGCGCGCCGCGGCGGCATAGTCCCGCTGCAGCCTCTGCTGCACCTCTTGGCGCAGTTCGGCAAGGCTCTCGAGCCCGACCGCCCGGCCGAGTTCGTCATCGACGACTAGCGGCGCGCGCTGCCGCACCTCCTTGACGTCGAGGGTAAAGATCGCCGCTTTGCCGGCTAGGTCGGTGGCGCCGTAGTCCTCGGGGAAGTTCACCCGGACAGTACGGTGCTCGCCGGCGGCGGCACCGATCAGCTGTTCTTCGAAGCCGGGAAGGAAATTGCCCGAGCCGAGCGTGATCTGCCGATCCTTGCCGCTCGCCCCCGGAATTTCCCGGTCCTCGGTGCGCCCGTCGATGTCGACGACCAGGATATCCCCGGTTTCGGCGGGCCGTTCCACCACTTCGGAATTGCGGTGTTGCTCGGCAATTCGTTCAATAGCCCGATCGGTATCTTCATCCGGGATTTCGACAACCAGCCGCTCGACGCCGATGTCGGAAAAGCTCGGCTCGGGAATTTCCGGCAACAGCTCGATCGACACCCGGTACTCGAGGTCGGCACCCTCGGCTGACGACACGATATCCACTTTGGGCGGCAATGCCGGGCGGAGGTTGCGCTCGCGAATGGCCTCAGCGGTGCTGTCCTGGACCGCGCTCTCCAGCACCTCGCTGCGCACCGACGGGCCGTAGCGGCGGCGCAGCAGCTGCACCGGGACCTTGCCAGGGCGAAAACCCGGCAGGCGAATGGTCCGGCCGAGTTCGTCGAGGCGGCTGTTGATTTGGCTCTCGACCTCGTCATTCGGAACGACGATCCGGTATTCGCGCTTCAGCCCATCAGTGCTGGTCTCGGTCACTTGCATGGAACGACGCCTTTGTGCTGCATTTTGCCGTACCTCGTCGTCCTATCAATTGACGCGCCTGCGATATCATGGTGCGGGCGGGGGGATTTGAACCCCCACGATTTGCATCGCTGGAACCTAAATCCAGTGCGTCTGCCAATTCCGCCACGCCCGCCGCCGTCGCCGATGCTCTCTCCGACCCGGCGCCGGCCGCGTTCATAACATGTTGCGAGCGCCGCGACCCAGCCGATCGATCGTGCCGCTCGGATGACTCCAGTTGGTCCGCTGCCGCGAAGCGATCAAAATCGGGCATTCAGCCGGCCCGCGCCAAGCTGCGGATCGACGCCGAGGCGGCGACCCGCCCCTCGCCGCGGTAGGCTTCGTGATTGGCTTCGATATCAGCCAAGCGGTAGAGATAGTTGACCATGATCCCGGCAGATTGCCGTAGTCCTTTGGCCGAGACGTCGCCAAGCCAATTCAGCCGCTCGACGCGCGCGCCGTTGCTGAGGTGGAAATGCGCGACCGGGTCCTGGGCGCGGCCCGCGGCCCTGCGCTCATGCAGCAGATAGCGGGCGCAAAGGCGCAGCAACGGATCGCGCAGCGCCGCGGCAACAGCAGAATTCTCATGCCAACCCGGGCGGTTGAGCAGCGCCAAAAAGCCTGACCCGCCGTCGCCGGCGTCGAGCGCCTCGATCGTCGCCCGCTCGCCCGGGAGCAACAGGCCGCGCGGCGGCGGCGTCTGCTGCTCGAGCCAGGCTCGGAAGCCCGGCACCGGCGACAATGTCGCAAAAACCTTGAGCCGCGGCAGTTCGCCGGCCAATGCGTCGACGACCCGCTTGATCAGAAAGTCGCCAAAGCTGATCCCGGCAAGCCCGCGCTGACAATTCGAAATCGAATAGAAGATCGCGGTGTCGGCGGCCCGCGGATCACCGATCGGCGCCGCCTCGTCGAGCAGCGCGTGAATGTCGCCGGCCATGCCGTCGACCAGCGCGACCTCGACAAAAATCAGCGGCTCGTCCGGCATGCGCGGGTGAAAAAAGGCAAAGCAGCGGCGGTCGGCTTCGAGCCGGTTTTTGAGATCGGTCCAACCGCGGATCTCGTGCACCGCCTCGTAGACCATCAGCTTTTCGAGCAAGGACGCGGACGACTCCCAGGTGATCCGCTTCAGTTCGAGAAAGCCGATATCGAACCAATTGGCGAGCAGGCGCTTCAGTTCCTCTTCGAGACCGCACAGCAGCGGATCCTGGGCGCCGAAATCCACCAGCTCGGCGCGGCGATCGACGAGAAACTTGACGCCTTCGGGCAGCGCGTTGAATTGCCGCATCAGGGTGATGCGTGGCGGTTCGAGCGCTATTCGCAACGCCCGCTCGGCGGCGGCGCGTTCGACCGGCCCCGAGGCTGCCGCCAAACCCGCACAACAGCGTTCGACCTCGGCATGATCGACATCGAACTCACCGGCCAAGATCTGCCAGAAGCGCTCGCGCCCGCGCGCGTTGAGCGACAGGTAGGCGCGACCGAGCTCTGCCGCGCGGACCCGTGCCGTGACTTCACCGCCGCGCCCGTCCAGGCATTGCAACATCTGCTGGCGGAGCTGGGCATCGTCGGCGGCGAGCTCCGCCCGCGGCCCGCGGGTCAGGACACCGCGCGCCGATAGGGCGATGTCGCGCCATGCGCTGCGCAGGTTGGTCAGGGTGCGATCAAAAACGCCTTCGAAAAACCCGGCTGGAGCGCGATCGGTCATGGCGGCTCGGGCGGCAGTGACGGCGGCTGAGAGAGACGCGCCGTTGCGCCCCAGTCAATCCCGAAAAGTGCCGAATCGCGGCGGCAGCCACAGCTCGCGGAGCGCCTTCGGCAGCGTCTCGACGAGATCTTCGGCAACGAGACCGGGGCCGATCCGCTGGGCGGTATCGCCGTGCAGCCAGACGGCAGCGGCGGCGGCAGCGAATGGCTCCATTCCCTGGGCGAGGAGGCCCAGAACCATGCCGGCGAGGACGTCGCCGCTTCCCGCGGTCGCCAGATCCGGCGGCGCGTTCGCATTGATCGCAACCCGGCCGTCGGGCGCCGCGACGACGGTATCCGCCCCCTTCAACAGCACGACGGCACCGCTTTCTCGCGCCGCCTGTCGGGCCCGCTCGGGCTTGCTACCGGTCGTCTTGAAGAGGCGTGCAAACTCGCCCTCATGCGGGGTGATCACCACCGGCGAACGGATCGCCCCAAACAGCGTCCGCGGATCGTCCGAGAACGCAGTCAGCGCATCGGCGTCGATCACGGCATGCTTTGCCGCCGCCAGAATCGCCAGGGTCTTATCACGGGTTTCTGGCCCGACCCCGGCCCCCGGCCCGATCAGCGCCGCATTGCGCCGATCGTCGGCGAGCAGCTCGCGAAAATCCTCGATCCCGCCCAGCGGCTGGACGATGACCCCGGTCAGCGCCGCGGCATAGATCGGGAATACGGCGGCCGGCGCCGCTACGGTGACGAGTCCGGCGCCGAGCCGGGCGGCGGCGCGCGCCGCCAGCCGTGCCGCGCCGGTCATCACCGCGCCGCCGGCGACGAGCGCGTGGCCGCGGCGGTATTTGTGGTCCTCAGGCCGCGGCCGGGGATAAGCCGACAACCACCAGTCGGGCTCGACCTCGGCCGTGTCTGGCATCACCCGTTTGAGGACCGCATCGACGATGCCGATCGACACCAGAACGATTTCGCCGCAATGGCTGCGTCCCGGCAGCAGCAGATGGCCAGGCTTCTTGCGGAAGAAAGTGACGGTCACCGCCGCGCACGGCGCGATGCCGCGGACCTCACCGCTCTCTCCATCGATGCCGCTCGGCACGTCAACCGCGACAACCGGCAACCGGCGCTCGGCGAATGCGGCAACGACCGCGGCCGCCGCACCTGCGACCGGCCGTACCAGCCCGGCGCCGAAGATCGCATCAATGGCGAGACCGGCGTCGTCGAGCGCCGCGGGCGTCAGCGGCTCGACGGGACCCGGCCAGCGCGCCGCGGCGGTCGCCGCGTCGCCGCGCAGCCGGCCGGGCTCGCCGAGCAGCGCCAGTCGCACCGGCCAACCGCGCTCGGCCAAAAGCCGTGCCGCGACAAAGCCGTCGCCGCCATTGTTGCCGGGGCCGCAGAGGACGGCGAGCGGGCGCGGCGTCCAGCGCCGCGCGACCGCGTCGGCAACCGCCCGCCCGGCATTTTCCATCAACACGCTGCCGGCGATGCCGGAGGCGATCGTCGACGCGTCCGCTTCAGCCATCTGCCGCGGCGTCAGCAGCGCCGCTTGTCGCCAGCCTTTTGTCGAAACCCGCATCCCCGAAATGTAGGCAGCGCGGCGATGATGCCCAAGCTTGACGGTCCGGCCGCAAACCGCTACCTGGAGCCCAGGCGGCGGGTGTAGCTCAGTTGGTTAGAGCGCCAGATTGTGGATCTGGATGTCGCCGGTTCGAATCCGGTCACTCGCCCCAGTTCTGTGCCGACTTCTCACCGTGGCCGACGAGGCACGCGCCGTCGACTTCCTTTGCGCCAAGGTTCCGCGCGTACACAAGTAAGTCGACCGCATCGCCGGCCGCCTCCTGAGTTGACGACGAGCGGCCGCTCACCCTGATCGAGGCATGATCCCCTTCGGAGCGCGCCATGAAACGAGCCCAAATTCGCAGACCCCGCACCGGCGAACGCAGCAACCGGCGCAAGGCCAAGCTCAGGGCCAAGCGGCGGCGGCAGCGCGCCCGTGCGGAAGGGTGACCGCGCGCCGCGTCTTGGTCAGGACGTTGCCAGGCGATCGAGCAGCAGCGCCGCCGCCTGAGCCTCGGCGGCGCGCTTCGATGATGCCGTGGCACTGGCCGGTTCGGCGCCAGCCACGCTGACCGTCACCGTAAACCGCTGAGCGTGGTGCGGACCGCTCGTCGCGACCAGCGCGTAACCCGGCAGCGGCAGGCCGCGCCCTTGCGCCCATTCTTGTAACGTCGTTTTCGGGTCGCGTGGCGGCTGGTCCATCGCGGCGATCAGCGGCTGCCACCAGCGGCGCACGAAGCCTGCCGCTGCGGCAAAGCCGCCATCGAGGTAGATGGCGGCGATCAGCGCCTCCAAAGCATCCGCCAGGATTCCCGGGTTGGCGGCGGCGCCGGCGGTCGCCTCGGCGGGTGACAATTTCAGATGAGGCCCCAATCCCAGCCGGTCGGCGATCCGTGCCAAGGTCTCCCGGCGCACGAGTTCCGCAATCCGGCGCGTCAGCAGGCCTTCCGGCTCGTTCTCGAAGCGGTGCCACAACAGGTCGGCAACCACGACGCCGAGCACGCGATCGCCCAGAAATTCGAGCCGCTCGTAGCTGCGTCCGACGGGTCGTCGGCGCTCGCCGCGGCGGCGCTCGGGTGTCAGCGCGCTCGGATGGGTCAAGGCTTCGTCGAGCAGCCCTGGCCGGCCAAATTCGTAGCCGATGCGGCGCGCCAGCTCGCCAGCGGCCGAAGCCGTCACGTCAATTGATGCCGTGGAACAGTCGGCCATAGCGGATCGCGAAAGGCCATTGCCAGAACGCCCAGATGGGCGCCGACCCGTTCGTCGAAAAGAAGATGAATTGCGCCTTACCGACAAGGTTTTCCGCCGGTACATAGCCGACCGCCGACAGCACTCGGCTGTCCTCGGAATTATCGCGATTATCCCCCATCATGAAATAATCGCCGGGCGGCACGTGATATACCTGCGTATTATCCAACGGGCCATTTTGATCTAGGGTAATAATGCGATGCTTGACGCCGTTTGGCAGAGTTTCGAGATACTGACGTACCGGGACAATCGTGCCGTCTCCTTCAGGATAGAGATAATCCTCGATGCGTTCGCGCGGCACTTCTATACCATTGATGTAAAGCTGACCCGATTTCATTTGGATGCTGTCGCTCGGCAAGCCGATCACCCGCTTTATATAGTCGGTCGAATTGTCCGTCGGCAGCTTGAAGACGACGACGTCGCCGCGCCGCGGCGGGCGGAACAGGATTCGGCCGGAAAACAGCGGCAGCCCAAAGGGTAGAGAGAACCGGCTGTAACCGTAGGAAAATTTCGAGACGAACAAATAATCGCCGACCAGCAAGGTCGGAATCATCGATCCCGATGGAATGTTGAACGGCTCGTAGGCGACGGTGCGGACGACCAGTGCGATCAGCACCGCATAAACGATAGTCTTGGCGGTCTCGACGATCCCGCCGGAAGATTTCTTTCTGGTAACGAACTTTGGCGCGGATTTGGATCGCATGCAGTGCCTTGCGGGCTCGGGTAGCGCCGGATCAGGCCAAGCGTCGCGTCGCGAGTCAAGGGCGCCGCCGCGTCTTGTCGAATATTTCAACCGGTCGCAGCCGGCACCGCGGTGATGATGACGACGGCCTGCGCCATCGGCGGTTCGTCGGTTAGGCTCACGTCGAGCCGCGGTGTCATGCCGTGCGGGGTCATTTGCATGAGGCGCCGTAAGGCGCCGCCGGTCAGCCGCATCGCGGGTTGCCCCGTCGGCAGGTTGACAACCCCGAGATCGCGCCAGAACACGCCGTCGCGAAAGCCGGTACCGAGCGCCTTGGAACAAGCCTCTTTGGCGGCGAAGCGCCGGGCATAGCTAGCCGCGCGGTCGGCGCGGCGCTCGCATTTGCGACGCTCGGCAGCGGTAAAGATCCGGTCGAGAAAGCGGTCGCCGAAGCGTTCGATCGTCTGCTCGATGCGGCGGATGTCGATCAGGTCGCTGCCGAGGCCGAGGATCATCGCATCAGCCGCGGGCGCGCTCGACCGAGTTGATGACCGGGTTGGCGCGCAAGGCGGCGACGATCGTCGTCAGGTGCTTCACGTCGGCCACTTCGATGTCGAGCATGATCTCGAAGAAATCCGACGAGCGGTTCGTGATCTTCAGATTGTTGATATTGCCGCCCTGCTTGCCGATAACCGTCGTCAGGCTGCCAAGGTTGCCGGGCTCGTTGGCGATCGTCACGTTTAGCCGGCCGACATGGATTGCTTCGGCGTCGTTGCTGCTCCATGCGACATCGAGCCAGCGCTCCGGCGTTTCGGCGAAGTTTTCCAGGGTTTCGCAGTCGATCGTGTGGATCGTCACCCCCTTGCCGGTCGTGACGATGCCTACGATGCGGTCGCCCGGCAACGGGTGGCAGCAGCCGGCGAAATGCAACGCCATTCCGGGGATCAGGCCGCGGATCGCCACCGCCGTGTCATTCTTTCCGGCCTTTCGCCGCGCCCGCGCCAACGAAACAATCTTCGATTTGGCTTCGGGCTGCGGGAACGCCGCGTTGACCACGGCCCTGCCGGTGGCGAGGCCTTGTCCGACCGCGACATAGAGGTCCTCGACAGTCGGGCAATTGAAGTTTTTCAACACCGGTTCAAGCGCCCGCTCGGCAAAATCTTGGCCGTCCTGGCGGAACGCCTTCTGCACGATGGCGCGGCCGAGATCGAGATATTGGGTACGCTGCTGCGTGCGGATGAAGCGGCGGATGCGAGCGCGCGCCTTGCCGGTGACGACGAAGCGTTCCCAGGTCGGCGACGGATGCTGGGCCTTCGAAGTGATGATTTCGACCTGGTCGCCATTCCCGAGTGCCGAGCGCAACGGGACGAGCCGGCCGTTGATCTTCGCCCCGACGCAGGTGTCGCCGATTTGCGAATGAACCGCATAGGCAAAATCGACGGCGGTCGCGCCGCGCGGCAGGACGATCAGATCGCCTTTCGGGGTGAAAGCAAAAACCTGGTCCTGAAACATTTCGAGCTTCGTGTGCTCGAGAAACTCCTCCGGGTTCGAGGCGTTGAGAATCTCCAACAGCTCGCGCAGCCAGCGATATTGCGGCCCTTCGGTCGTGCCGGCGCCCTGCTTGTAGCTCCAATGCGCGGCGACGCCGAGTTCGGCCACCTCATGCATCTCGCGGGTGCGGATCTGCACTTCGATCCGCTGCTTTTCCGGACCGATCAGCCCGGTGTGCAGCGAGCGGTAGTTGTTCGGCTTCGGGGTCGAGATATAGTCTTTGAACCGCCCTGGAACCACATGATATGCCGAGTGCATGATGCCGAGCGCGTGATAGCAATCGGTCGGCTCGTTCACCAGGATGCGGAAGGCCATGACGTCCGAGAGCTGCTCGAAGGCGACGCTCTTGCTCTGCATCTTGTGCCAGATCGAATAGGGCGATTTCTCGCGGCCGGAGACGGTGGCGTCGGCAATGCCGCCTTCATCGAGCTTCGCCGCGAGTTCGGCCTCGATGCGCGGCGCCATCGCCGCGCCCGCATCGCGCAGGAAATCGAGGCGGGCCTGGATGCCGGCGCGCGCCTCGGGGTAGAGCTCGGCAAAGGCCAAGTCTTCCAGCTGATCCTTCATCCGCTGCATGCCGATCCGCTCGGCGAGCGGCGCGTAAATTTCCATCGTCTCGCGCGCAATCCGCCGCCGCTTTTCATCGCTTCGGACAAACCGGAGGGTCTGCATATTGTGCAGACGGTCGGCAAGCTTGACGAGTAGCACCCGGATGTCCTCGGACATCGCGAGGACGAGCTTGCGAAAATTCTCAGCCTGTTTCGTCTGGTCCGATTGCAATTCGAGGCGCGACAGCTTGGTGACGCCGTCGACCAGCCGCGCGATTTCGCGACCGAACAGCCGCTCGATGTCGTCTAGGGTTGCTAACGTGTCTTCGACCGTGTCGTGCAGGAGACCGGTCGCGATCGAAGCTCCGTCGAGTTTCATCTGCGCGAGGAGGCCGGCGACTTCGACCGGGTGCGAAAAGTAGGGGTCGCCCGATTCGCGCAGCTGCGCGCCGTGCGCCTTCATTGAATAGACATAGGCGCGGTTGAGCGCATCTTCGTCGGCGTTCGGATCGTAGGATCTGACAAGCTCGACGAGCTCGAACTGCCGCATCATGATCGGCAGCCCAGCATCGCGCCGCAGCCGCGCGGTCGCGTGCACAGAGTTGCCGGTGCGCCACCCGCCGGCCGGGGCCGCGCCATCGCCTGCGTTCAGACCTCCTCGTCGAACTCGTTGGCGAGATCAGGTTCGGGGGTGTCGGCAAGATCGACGTCGTCCTCGCCGGTCAAGATTTCTTCGGCAAGCGCGTCGGCGATATCGTCGTCGAGCGCTTCCGCCCCGTCCGCCTCGAGGCCGTCCTCGTCGGCGGCCAGCTCGGCGTCCTCTGCCTCCTCCTCGCCATCGAAGGACGCGATCGGCGCGGCGACCCCGAAGGTCAACGGATCGACTTCGAGCTCATGGGTTTCTTCGGGCTCGTCGATCTCGACGTGCTTCTGCATGCCGCGCACGACCGAATCTTTCAGCTGGACCAGTCCGACCGTTTCGTCGGCAATCTCGCGCAAGGCGACGACGGGGTTCTTGTCGTCGTCGCGATCGAGCGTCAACGGTGCGCCCGAGGTGATCTCGCGCGCCCGCTGCGCGGCGAGCAGCACCAGCTCGAAACGGTTCGGCACCTTGACGACACAATCTTCGACGGTAACGCGCGCCATCGCTCTACTCTCGCTCAGTTCTAAACTGTTGACTATATGGGGTGGCGCAAACCGGGGCAACAGCCGGGCGCGGGCTTGCTTGCTTGCTTGCTTGCTTGACCCCCGGCCCGGCGCACTCCTATATACGGCCGCCGGCCGGATGGCAGAGTGGTTATGCAGAGGACTGCAAATCCTCGTACAGCGGTTCGAATTCCGCTTCCGGCCTCCAGGGCGATAACCCACTCAAACAACGCGTAATTTAGGCCGTTTTGCCGCCGTTCGATGCGCCGCGGTTTTCGGCTGTCTGTGTAATTCCTGTGTAGCCGAGCTTCCCGGTGCATTCCCGGCCTGTTCCGGCGATGTTCGCCCGAGCGCGCGGATCGCTTCGTCTATGTGCGGGTCGTGCACATGCGCGTAGCGAAGCACCATCGCGATCGTCTTATGGCCGCTGATCCGCTGCACCGTGGGGAGGTCGACGCCCGCCTCGACCAGACGGGTGATTGCGGTATGCCGCATCACGTGCGGCGTCACTGTCTCGGGGTCGAGCCCGGCGCGCTCGACCGCATCGGCGAACGGCCGATCCATCCGTGCACGATGCCCGGTCGCAGTGTCGGAATGCGGCGATGGGAAGATCCAACCCTCCCGGTCATCGCGGCCCTCGCGCTCGCCGCGCAGGATCTCCACCAGTTCCGCGGTCAACGGTTGAGAGCGCTGGCCAGCCTTCGCGTCTGGAATGAAAAGCCGTCGGCGCTTCGAGGTCGAGTTGATCCCAGCGCGCAGCGAGGATCTCGCTGTGCCGCATCGCCGTATTGAGCCCGAAGGCGACGAACAGCCACAAATCGGGGTCGGCGCCGGCGATCGCCGCGGTCATCAAGGCGTCGCAGTCGTCGGCGGCAAGAGCAATGATCCGGCCGTCACTCTCCTTGGCTTTCTTCGCCCTGACCGGCACGCGGTCGAGCCAGCCCCATTCGACCGCTTTAGAGAAGATGTGCGACAGCGTCGCCAGCTCGCGGTTGATGGTGGCTTCCGCAGGTTTTGGCTTGGCGCTGCGGCGCTGGCGCCGGTAGCGCTCGATATCGAGCGCGGCTATAGCGTCGAGCCGGGCGGCGCCGAAGAAAGGCCGCAGGTACATGCGGATCTGCCGCTCTTTGATCTTGATGTTTTTGCCGCCGTCCTGCTTCAGCCGGTCGAGATAGTCGGCCGCAGCCCCGCCGAAAGTGCGAGCGAGCTTGCGGCCCTTTGGCAGCGACAGCCGGCCCGCGCGGGCATCAGTCCGCACCCGCTCGATAAACTCTTCTGCCTGTGTGCGCGTGACGCCTTCGAACTCGACCCCGACGACCCGATGGATGCGGCGGCCGTCGACCATGACGTTGACGCTGTAGCGAAGATCACCATCGGCACGGCGCTCGACGGTAATTCCATGCTCGGCGAGCTTTTGGCCGGGCTTCAGACCGCGGATTTTGCCGCGGTCAAGCTTGCTGAAGCGGCTCATTGTTCGCCTCCCCGAGCGACGACCACATCACCATTGCCCAGCCACTTCGCAATGCGCGCCGCCGCCGGCTCGCCGAGCCCTGCCCGCACTGACCTGCCCCACCGAGCAAGATAATTGCGATCGTCGGGCGCATGTTTTGCTGCGATCTGCAAAAGCCAATGGCGTGAAATTTCTCTAGTCAGGTTGACGTCTTGGCGCTTCAGATCATCTCCGGCTGGTCGAATCGCAGACAATGTTTCTTCAATGGCTGTCAACACCGTAGAAAACGCGCCTGGATCTTCTAACCACTGCGATTGCGCCACTACGTTTCGGGTCACTGCGCCTATAAGCTGAAGAATTCCGGCGAGCTGCGGCCCATAAAACGCTTCGCTGAAGAGGACGGCCCGGTCTTCGTCTCGGAACGACTGTTCGAGACGCATCTCGATTTCCTGGCTGAGCGAGCGGCCGGCGGCTGCGGCAGCCGTATCGAGCCGATCTCTCGTGCCGTCGGTGATTCGCGTGGTGAGCGTGCGCCGTTTGTCCTCGAACGGTCCTCGCGGCCGAGGGCCGGGGCGCGGCTCGGTTCCTTTGGCCATCTACCGTTTCCCCATGCTGCCCGTGGCTTCCCGAGGAAGGACGGTGGCGCGATAGGCTTCGCTGGTCAAGACAAATCTTGACGACGGTGCTTGTGTCGGTTTAATCGGCTTTGCTACCGAAGACAAATCTTGGGCGACGCGAGATGGATGAAGCGGTTCCGGTTATCGACCAGGTGCGTGTTCGCGTGCTTCCGGACGGCCGAATGACACGCGATGATGCGGCCCGCTATCTCGGCCTCGCATCCAAGACCCTGGCGAATTTGCAGATGCGAGGAAAGGGGCCGCGGCCAGTCAAAATCCAAGGCAGGGTGTTCTATTACCGCAGCGAATTGGATCGCTTCATCAGCGAGGCGGTGTAAGCGGGCCGCGGCCCTCCGGAGCCAAAACGAGAATGCCGCTCGGCGGATGAGGCGGCCAAATGGCAGGTGATGCGGATCTCGCAGCACTGAGAGAGCGCGAGGCTCGCAAGCAGCGACGCCGGCGGGCAATTCTGACAATTTTGCGAAACCCGAAGCTAAGCGGGTCATCGTCGAAGTGATCGAGTGGCTGGTTGTCGCTGGTAGCCTTGATAATGACGACCGGGCGACCACGCGCATCGAGCGATTCGCCGGGGTCGATCCGGCTTGGCTTACCGTTACTGGCGCCGACAGGCTCCCGCTACTGCCCACGCCGCGCCTCGTCTTCCCATCGGACCGGACCGTCCTGGTTCGCGTCGTGTTGTTCAAGATAACATGGCCGAACTGACTGCGGCGGCGTTGGCTCAATCGCTCGGTGGCGCCAAGCGCGATGGCGCCAGCTGGCGATGCCTATGCCCGGCGCATGACGACCGCGACCCAAGCCTCTCGATTGCCCAAAAGAACGGCAAGCTACTGGTTGTCTGCCGCGCCGGCTGCGAACAGGAAAACGTCCTCGCTGCGCTTCGCGCCCGCGGTTTGTGGGGGAAGCCGGCTGATGGCACGTCGCGCATTGTCGCCGCCTATTCCTATCGCGATGAGCACGGCAGGCTGCGGTATCAATCGGTTCGCCTGAATCCGAAGAAGTTTTTCCAGCGGCGCCCCAATGGTGCGCCGGATGGCTTCATAAAGGACTTGGACGGTATCGAGCCGTTGCCGTATCGGCTGCCCGAGCTATTGGCGGACCCAATGGCGACAGTATTCGTCGTCGAGGGCGAAAAGGACGTCGACAACCTTTTCGAGGTCGGGATCCTCTCAACCTGCAACCACGGCGGGGCCCGGAAATGGAAAAGGGAGATCTCGCACTGGCTCGCCGGCCGCCAGGTTGTGATCATCCCCGACAATGACGAGACTGGCCGGGCGCACGCGCGCGACGTAGCAGCGCAGCTCAAAGGCATTGCCGCGACCGTCCGCATTCTTCGAAGCTGCCCGGGCTGCCGGACAAAGGTGACGTGAGCGATTGGCTCGCCCGAGGCGGCACTGCTGACGAGCTCGAGCGACTGGTCGAGCGACTGGTCGAGGCACCGGCCCAAGAGCACGAGACGCCTTCGATCGACATCGGCCTTTTGCCGGGATTGCGGTGGCTCGCTCGCGAAATTTCCGAGCCTGATTTTCTGCTTGGCGAGCTCTTGTCGACCACGGCACGCGTGGAGATCATAGGTCCGACCGGCCTCGGCAAGACCAATGTGCTTATGGCTGCTGGCTTGGCCATTGCCGATGGACGCGGATTCCTACATTGGGCTGGCTGCGGCGCTGCTCGACGCGTGCTCTATCTGGACGGCGAGATGAGCCGCAGGCTGGCCAGGAAACGGCTTATCGACGCCGCGCGCCGCAATGGCGGGATGCCGCCTGGCTTCTTTTTTCTGAACCGGGAGGATTATCCGGACCTTGATCCGCTGAACAGCGAAGCCGGGCAGAAATTCGTTGACGTCATCATCGATGGCATTGGCGGGGTCGACCTGCTGATCTTCGACAACGTGCAGGCGCTGCTGATCGGCGACATGCGCGAGGAAGAGCCTTGGCAACAGATCCTGCCATGGGTCCGCGATCTCACCCGACGCAGTATCGGCCAAGTCTGGGCGCACCACACCGGACACGACGAGAGCCACGGATACGGCACGAAAACGCGGGAATGGCAGCTCGACACCGTCGGCCTGATGGAGGAGATCGAGCGCCCCGGAGCCGACATCGCGTTCAGCCTGAAATTCACCAAAGCGCGCGAGCGCAATCCGGACAATCGGCCGGACTTCGAACCGGCCGTCATCACCTTGGCCAATGACCAATGGGCATCCGAACGCGGCGCGCAGCTTCGAACCAAGCGGGAGGCGAAAGACCGCGCCTTCGAGCTTCTGCAGGACGCTATCGCCCGAGATGGGACGATCCCGCCCGCGAGCGCACACATCCCGCCGCAGACCCCGTGTGTGACCGAAGGTCTGTGGCGAAGCTATTGCGAAAAAGGGTGCATTTCCGAAGGCGCCCCCGATGCCACGCGGATAGCCTTCAAGCGGGCCGCCGCGAAGCTGGTCAAGGCCGGAAACGTCGCGAAATGGGATCTTTGGGTGTGGATTGTCCGCTGATGGGCGACAGACCCAATCGCCGGGTCCGAACATCCGAACACCGAACATCCCTATAGGGAGATGTTCGTATGTTCGTAGATGTTATCTACGACCGAACACGTGTTCGAACATGTTCGGTGGGCGTGTTCGGCGCCGTGTTCGGCGGCTCGCGGCGGTGCCGGGGGTGCGCTGCGGCGGTGCCGGACTGGGCGCACCCATCGCCGCTATGAGCGATCTCCGCGAGACCGGCGACGACTTCTTGTGGGTGCGACCCCAGGAGAGAACCCGTGCGGCGCCGCACGGTTTCAAACTCTGCCCGTCCGGCTCGCTCCCTCCCATCGGCGAACACCACCACCTCGGCGGTGCCGCGGCGGGATGGCACCGATTGCCGAAGCGGTGCTGATCCCCGCGCCCCGGTCCGGTTCCCCGATCGCGAGCGCAGCGGCCTGTCAATGCAACCAATACGGGTGAGGGTCAAGCTTCGGCCGACGCGGCGAGGGAGCTACCGCATTGTGCTCATTCGCGGAGAATTTTTTCACCGATCAGAGATTTTCGCGGAATTCAAGATTTGGCTCAAAAACCCCAAGACCGTCCAGCTTTTAGGCCGACGGGCGCCTATGTTTTCAGGGAGTTCGAAGAGGAGTTCGCGCGAACCCATGAGCCAGAAGACGAAATCCGATTGGGCGTTGGTCCGCGCCGCCTTTGAGGCTGGCGCTTCGGCGCGCGGCCTCGGTCGGCAATGGGGAGTGTCGGACGCCGCAGTCCGCAAGCACGCGAAGGCCGAAGGGTGGGGAGCGGCGGCGGCGCCGGAGCCGGGCCAAAAGACGAAAGACCCGCTCGGCTACATGCTCGCGGTGATGAACGATCCCGCGGCGAGCGCGAGGCGCCGCGACCACATGGCGATTGCCGCGGCGCCTTATGTCCACCGGCGCGTCCATGAGACCGGCAAGAAAGAGGAGGCGGCTGATAGGGCGGTCGCCGCCGCTACCGGCCGCTACGCGACGCCGCCGGCGCCGAGGCTCGTCGTCAACTACGGATCAAAGAACCCAGCGCCCGAATGAGGGTCGCGCGCGCACGCGAGCGAGGATCCGCTCGACGAAGCCGACGCTCCGGAGAAAGGGATCGCGCTGCTGCGCGGCGTAGTGGCGCTGATCGCCGCCCTGCCGGACGGTGGTGCGACGCTCGGCCAGCGCTTCGCCGCCGGTATCGCCGCATATGAGCTTGGCGCGGCCGCGGGCATCGAACTCGGCGAGTGTGCTTCGGGCTCAAACCGTCGGCCGGGCATGCCGCGTGGTGGACGCGTGAGGCTCGGGGGAAGCGCGCGGCGCTGATCCTCAAGGCCTGCGACATCGAGGAATTCGAGGTGTTGCGCCCGGCGATCGCCGCGCAAACCGCGGTGCTCGACGATATTGGCATCAAGGCCGAGCGCGTGCCGCTCAGGGGGGCGAGCCGCTATCAGGGCAACGGAGCCGACGGGGAGGGGTTCGCGACACTCGACCGCTGGGCTCGGCGATGGCCGACGCCTTGTTCTTGAAATGCGATCGAGCCGAGCCGATGGTTCGTGCTGACCTGGGCGACGTGAGCACGGTTACTAAGAGATGGACGCGCGCGGTTACGTGACCAGCTTCGAGATCGCCGCCTAGGCGATGCGAGACAAAGCATGTCGCCGATCGCCAGCGCGCCCCGGCGCACGAAGTCCGTCCGGGTCGGCTTGTCGTGCTCGGGATCGAGCCCTTTGGCAGCGCAAGGGCAAGGTCGAGAAGATTGGCCGCGGGCGCGCGTTGCGCTGGCGATTATTGAACAGGAATTTGTCGTAAATCACGGGATAACCCCGCAATGTACGTTAGATCGCTCTCTAGATCAGAGATTTCGTCTTCAGATATACCATAGGCGCCAAGCCGATGCTTTTTCGCCGCTTCTAGCCGGTCCAACACAGAAAGCATCACGAAAACGACATCGCGAGGAGGGGGGCCGTGCTGATCGTCAATGATGCCGCCAGGTAGTCGCAATTGTGGATTGTCTTTTACCCACTCTTGCCAGATGGAACGATGGAACGCTGTGTGTCATCAGCCAATTCCTTCACGGCTGAATCGATCAGTTGACGCGTCTTCCAAGTTAAGAGCAGCATTACCGCGTTCTCCGCCGCTCAAGGAAACAATTTTTGCCATGCCGCAACTTTCGCCAGCTCGGCTTTGAAATCAGCAAGGGACATGTCATAGGCTGGCGCAAACGTCCAATGCCCTTGCGGATTATTGCCAAAGCTGCAGCGTATCTGGGTAGGTAGCTCCTGCGGGTAAGCACCACGGTTTCCGCCAACCAGGATCTTTCCCATCCATCGCCGACGCGGCGGCGCCGGTCGCCGATGAAACCCAGATGTCGCCAGACACGGCCTCCACATAGGCATCAACATCGGGAGCGGAGGGCGGAGTTCCAGGAGGAGGGGCAGGATCATGCGCCGTGCGCACATCGGTCAATCGCGAATGTTGGCTGTTACCGGACCGGAACAGCGTGACCAGCGTCACTCCCATGACCGCAAATTGTGGAGAAATCCTGAATCGATCGCAAGGCGCTATACCTCAGTTTCGGTACCGCGGTATAGCGCGCAAGAAGTGTGCCGTCGCTAATTCGTCACGGCAACTCAGTTTGCCATCGCAGATGGACGGGACGGCGCCACATGGTTGTTACGTATATATCATCATATAACCCCATAAGTCAAGCGATTTTCGCAACGGTCCAATTCGCGCCCGAATAGCGGATTTTCCCGTGCCGCTAGTCCGCATCGCGTCGAAGATCCGCAACGTCAACTCGCCATGCGTGAAGGAGGGTGATTTCGTCGGCCGGCGATGCAGCACCGGCACGCGCTCGGCCTTGGTGCTCGATCCCAGCGTGCACGGCGACGATCTCGCGCCCCCGGCGGTCGTCCTTGTCGCGCTCGGCCCGGCTCATTGCGGCAGCAGCCAGTCGCAGGCTCGACGGCCAAGCGCAGGGCGTGAGAGGTCGCCCCTTGCACCCGGCCGGAGCTCTCGGAGGCGCCGCGAAAATTGCCCGCCGCGGGCGCGATGGACACACGCCCCGCGGGCGGTCGGGGTTGTTGCGGACACTGGCCGACTGGTCCGGGACCCGCGGCAACTGCAGGCGCGGGTCTGTGTCGCCATCGCCCCCTGACCGCGATCTTCGCCGCGCGGCCGGCGCGTTCGGCGGCAGCGGAGAATGATTTGATGGCTCGTCCGTCAACCAGCGCGGCAGGGTTGGCAGGTATATCCACGGCGGCCCGCTACGACCTTACCCGGGCCGGAACACGCGAGCTTCTAACAAATCTTCTTGAAGATCGGGACTCAGATGCACGAGCTACAGGCCTTCCTGAGTAGATTCCGAATCTTGCTTCACCGACCTAAGACCCTTTAATTTATTTTCCGGAATGAGAAACCGGAACCATTGCGTTCTTGGGACAAGGACGTATCTCACAATTGGAGGATCGCTTGTACAAACTCAACATGACCGCTGCGGTCGCGGCTCTGCTCATCGCCGCTGCGCCGCTCGCCTATAGCGGCGTCATTCAGCCCGATCAGATTCGCGCCAGCAAGATGATCGGGAGCAGCGTCTACTCCATTCAAAACGTCGACGTCGGCACGGTCCAGGACGTGATCCTCGACCGGGATGGACGGGTTGCGTCAGTCGTCGTCGATGTCGGCACCTTTCTCGGGATGGGCGGCAAGGACGTCGCCGTCCGGCTGAGCGACATCAAGAGCGACAACAACCGCCTGACCCTGAACATGACGAAAGACCAACTCCAGCAGGCGGAGAGCTACCAGCTGGTAAATCCGGATACGAGCGCCGGGTCGTCGACCTCACCGGTCCAAGGCGGCCAGTTAGGCTCGGGTGCCGGCTCCACTACGCCCCCGCGTCAGTAGGACCGTGCATCGGCCGGGCGGTGTCGCATCTCCGCCCGGCTGCTTCTCGTATTAGCGGTCTCCGCCGCCGTCGGCGAACGCGCCGCGCCGCACCTCGTTATTCGCTGCCAATATCCGTAACGCGCACACGCGCCGGCCTATGCCAGTGCGGCAGATGAATTTCCGGCGTGGTGCGCTGATGGCGGCGCCATCGATCGCCGCCGGGCAGCAGAAACAAAGGCGATCACGCTCGCTTGAGGGGCTTGTGCATGTCGCGACCTGGATCGAGGTCAGCACTCACAGGTTTCGCCGCGCCCAGCGTCAAGCAACGGTTGGCCGCGATCCGTCATCTGTTCGATTGGCTGGTGACCGGCCAGCTCGTGCCGGTCCAACCCGGCCGGCTCGGTGCGGGGCCCGCGCAACGTCGTCACCTGCGGACAAACGCCGGTGCTCGATCCCGCCGAGGCGCGGGCGCTGCTCGATAGCATCGACACCGGCAAGGTCGTGGGGCTCCACGACCGCGCCTTGATCGGTCTGATGGTCTATTCTTTCGCCCGCATCGGCGCGGCGCTCGGCATGGCGGTCGAGGATGTCTACGCGCAGAACCGCCGGCTGTGGGTGCGGCTGCGCGAGAAGGGCGGCAAGCGGCACGCGATGCCGTGCCACCACAACCTTGATGATTATCTCGTCGCCTATCTCAACGGCGCAGGCCTGCGCGACGACCCCAAGGGGCCGCTGTTCCGCACGATCGGGCGCGGTACTGCCAAGCTCACGCGCACCGGGCTGCCCCAGGCGAACGCCTATGCGATGATCCGCCGGCGTGCTGCGGCGGCCGGGATCGCGACGAGGCTCGGCAACCACAGCTTCCGGGCAACCGGGATCACAGCCTATCTCAAGAACGGCGGCACGCTCGAAAAGGCGGCGGCGATGGCGAACCATGCCTCGACGCGTACGACCAGCTCTACGACCGCCGGCGCGACGAGGTCAGCCTCGATGAGGTCGAGCGGATCGTGATTTGACCATCGGTCATGCGAGACCGAAGCCCGCCGGCCGAAATAGGGGCCGATGCGCTCAGAACGGCGGATCGTCGGGTGCAACCTGCGCCGGCATCGGGTGGTGCTGCCGTGCACCGATCGTCGTCGGCCTCGACGGGAGGTCGCCGGTCGCCTCTGCATACCGGCGACGCTCAGCCGGTCCTAGCGCACGACTGACACCACATCGTTTCCCGAAAAGCTGTAAGTGAGGGTGGCGATCAATGCCCGGTCGCGCAGGTCGCGCAACGTCGTCGACGGGATCGAGGCCAGCAATTTGCGCCATTCGCCGCCTTCGAGCACCGGCGTCTTGCCTGTCTTGACGACATGCTTGGGCCCGCGCACCGGCGCCGCCGGGTTGGTCGGCACGACCTGGCCGGTCACCAGCCAGTCGAACAGCATGCGGATCGCGGCGAGCTGCTGCTTCACCGACGGTGCCGAGACCGGATCATAAGGCAAGGGAGGGGCTTATCTGTCATTTTCAAAATTAACTGGCAGCGATTTTGAGCGGTAAGTGGCGGAGTCTCTCGAGGTTCCCCGAGATGGGCGAGCGCAAGGGTCCGCCTTCGCGTCCGGCAATCACTCTGTCCGGTTTAGCGTCGTTACCTCGTTACCCAGGGACAACCGGACATTTGGACATTTGGAGGTGACCGCTCATCGACCGTTGACGGACAGCCTCGCGAGGCCCCTGATCCTCCGCCGACGGCGCGCCAGATACCGATGAAAAACCGCGCCAATTATCGATCAAAATGACAAGCGCCCTTCATATTCTTACGTGCAACACGTCCCCATTGATTAAAAACACTAATGTTCCGATTCTACCCCTTAATGCCTTTAGCTAATCAACCGCGAATTTCGTCTCATCCACACCAATCCAAACGCGAAACAATTGCCCGGGGAGCACCGCAATACGGTCAACACCATTGGGTCTCGGGTGGTAGCCGCCTAGGTTTACCGTTAGAACACCAGAGACAAACTGTTTCAAGGTCACAATCTCTGGAATGAAGCCAGAAAGCTGTACATCGATACAGCTCACCGTAGCATTTTGTAGTTCGACAAAACATTTAAGCAGATAGATGTATTTCTGACCTTGAGCGTTGGCTATCCCAAAGGTCTCTGCAATCTTCACTACTCTGATATTTGGTTCTATGCTCCTGATGGCATTTTCTAATTGCGGCCAAAGAGCAGTAAATGTTACCTCCAAATCTCTGTCCGTCCGGGCTTTCGTGCCAGAAAGTTTATTAATACTGCGCAAGAGAGTATACACACCGTCCCTATCAAACACCGCGGCTTGGAACTGATCTAGAGGAGCTCTGATGTCGCTCAGTTGTAAATCAAACAACATGGGTACCACGAGCGATACATCGACAGCCTTGGATAGCGGATAGCGCGCCTGCCTCAAAATTAATCCATGGCTCCCTTAGATTTTCGGGCGTCAAACAAATAATCCCGAAATTACTTGCTTCTAACTCTGATGAAATGCTGCGAAGCCAACGGGCCCGGTGAGGATATCGTCGCTGGATATATAAAGGATTGTATTTGGAAGCACAAGCGGAAGCCATTTGTGAAGTGTAATAGCGAGAATTTTGCTCCGAAGACCCGACCAACTAATGAAAATCTTCATCGGCGGCATTCCTTCATCTAGTCATCAACGTCTCGCGGTCCGAACGACGCCGCCCATTCAAGATGACGCCGGCCAAGCTACGGCTCGCGCAAAGCCGCGATGGGCAAGCCCGGTCCAAGGTGAGCGAACTGTGCGCCGAGCTGGGTATCACTCGCCAGACGCTCTATCGCCATGTCGATCCGAGCGGCCTTCTCCGGCCAGACGGCGAGAAGCTACTCCGCCGAATGCGAACACCGCACGCGACTGATCCGCTGAAGTCGAGTTTGAAATTTTGCTGAAGCCGACTTTGGAAAATGACAGCTCGGCACCTCAACCGGACCGTCAGAAAGGACGACCTATAAGGTGTCGTCGTGAGCGCGGAGCGGCGCAACGTGCCGGCCGTGGTCGAAACCGCGGCGCCGGCCAGGACGGCGACCATGCGCGGTGCCGTGGCTGTGCCGGCGATGATCGCCAATGCCGGCGACCATGCGGCCCGTCGGTTCTTGGAATTTTTTGCCGCCAACAAGCCGATCCACGTCGCCGCCTACGTCGAGGCGCTGCAGGAGACAGCCGCCAAGCCGACCGTGAAGCAGCACCTTGCTGCGATCCGCATGCCTTGCGGTGAATCCGGCGCATGCCGTCCGGGGCCCTAAGCATGTTGTTAAACGCGAGAAGACGCCGGTGCTGACCGAGGAGCAGGCCCGGCGTCTGCTCGAAAGCATCGGCGCCTCGACTCTGGTGGGCCTGCACGATCGCGCGCTGATTGGCGTCATGATCTACAGTTTCGCGGTTTCGCGCGGGTGGGCGCAGTCGTCGGCATGAAGGTCGAGGGTGCGCCTGCACGAGAAAGGCGGCAAGCAGCACGAGATGCCGGCGCACCACCTGCTCGAGGCTCGAGGGCTACATCGACGAATATGTGAAGGCGGCCGGCATCGCCGCGGAGAAGGCCGCTCCCCTCTTCCGCACCCTCGGCGGCCGCGGCCGCAAGCACCTGACCGGCGACCGGATGACCCGGCAGGACGCGCGGCGGATGATTGTTCGCCGCGCACTGAAAGCCGGCATCATCACCCGGCTCGGCTGTCACACCTTCCGGGCTACCGGGATCACGGTCTATCTGCTCAACGGCGGCTTGCTCGAATACGCGCAGCAGATGGCGGCGCACGAAAGCTCGCGCACAACCAAGCTCTACGACCGACGCAACGATCAGGTCACGCTTGATCAGGTCGAGCGCATTGTTTTGTAGTTTTGTAGCCCTTTCGACTTGAAGCTAGGTCTCCGACCCGAGGTGGAATAGCCCCTGTACCGCCGCATTGGCAGACGGGTTCGGTGGCTTGGTGACGGGCGTGCGCCTCGTCCGCTAAGTCACCAACTTGGCCAATTCTCATCTCAAACGCGCGGCGCCGGCGCCATATCGACCGCTATCGCATCGCGGACAGTAGGAGACAAACGATAATACTGATGCGATGAGGAAATTGCGCTCGTAGTCTTTGATGTCGGTAAGCGGCGCCGGGTCGGCCTGGACCAATTCCGCCAACTTTGTCGCGGGTCAAAGTGGCACCGGCACCCTCAACATCGAGAGCGGCGGCACGATCAGCGATCGTGGGCGGATTTCTCGAAAATGTCACCACGAGTTCCAGGGGCACCGCAACCATCACCGGCAGCGGCTCAAGCTGGAGCAATTCCAGCACTCTCTACGTCGGCACTGTCGGCTATGCAATCGCCTATCTAGTGCATAGGCGATGATCTCTTCGCAACCCGCTGAGGGTCGCCAAGTAACGATGCTGGTCCAATCGCCCGGTAAGTAGGGGCGGCTGAAATTCAGCACGATGCCCGAGGATTGTTGCTGAGGGTGCTCTGCAGCGCCATGAAGTCGCGGAGTGCTGTCCTTTGCGGACTGAGCGCGCGGCTCGCAGTGCTTACCAAGAAATGCGTTCGGTTTTACCGACGGGGAACCCCCTTAAACCCGCGCAACCCAACCAGGATCATTCCGTATTTCGCCCAGGCCCGGATGCGCGCAAATTGGGGCCGCGGATCGTGCAACGGCGGCTGCGCTTGGCGGTCAGCTGCCGATCATGTAGCGCGCTCCGAACGGCGCGGGACAGACGATCGCGGACCGTAAGAGAATTGGAGGGGGGAACCGAACATGGCGGACCGAGCCGGCAGTGCCACGTCTTCGACCGAGGGAATCCCGGCAGGGCACGCGGCGCCGACCGCCGCCGAAGATCAGGAGGGGTCGCCGGCCCCGACGGGTCTCGCCGGGCTCTCTGTTGCGGCGCTCGGGGTCGTGTTCGGCGATATCGGGACGAGCCCGGTCTACACCTTTCGGGAGTGCTTCAACCCCGAGCGCGGACTGGCATTCGCGCCGGGAAACGTGCTCGGCGTGTTGTCGCTGATCGTGTGGGCGCTGATCCTGGTCGTGGCCGTCAAATACGTTCTGTTGATCATGCGCGCGGATAACCAGGGTGAGGGCGGGATCCTGGCCTTGCTGGCGCTGACCCAAGAGGCGGCGCGAAGCCCTCGCGCGCGCACCATTCTCGTTCTGCTCGCCATCGGCGGCGCCGCCCTGTTTTACGGCGACAGCATGATCACGCCGGCAATTTCCGTGCTGAGCGCGATCGAAGGAATCGGCGTCGGGACCCCGGCGTTGAGCCGGTTCGTAGTGCCGCTCACGATTGTCGTGCTGGTGCTGCTGTTCGTCTTTCAAAAGCGCGGCACTGAGAGTGTCGGCCGGTTCTTCGGCCCGGTCATGCTGGCGTGGTTCGCGGTGATCGCGGTCGACGGGTCAATCCAGATCGCTGGGCACCCGCGCGTGCTCGCGGCGCTCAACCCCGTGCACGCCGCCAGGATCTTCAGCGCCTCGCCGCTGACCGGCTTCCTCGTGCTCGGCGCCGTGTCACTCGCGATCACCGGCGGCGAGGCGCTTTACGCCGATATGGGCCATTTCGGGCGGTTCCCGATCAGGCTCGCATGGTTCGCTCTGGTGCTGCCCGCCCTTGTCCTCAATTATTTTGGGCAGGGGGCGTTGATCCTCGGCGACAAGACAGCGCTTGAGAACCCGTTCTTTCGCATGGTGCCGCATTGGGGACTGCTCCCACTGGTGCTGCTATCGACTGCAGCGACCGTCATTGCCTCGCAGGCGGTGATCTCCGGCGCCTTCTCGCTGTCGCGCCAGGCGATCCAGCTGGGCCTGATGCCGCAACTCGATATCTACCAAACCTCGCCGCAAGCGCGCGGTCAGATCTATATCTCGCAGATCAACTGGCTGCTGCTGGTGGCGGTGCTCGGGCTGGTTCTGGGGTTCAGGAGTTCGAGTGCCCTCGCCTCGGCTTACGGCTTTGCGGTCACCGGAACGATGACCCTCACTACAGTGCTCATCGGAGCCGTCATGCGCAGTGTCTGGGGGTGGCGATGGCCGACGATCGCCGCCGTGCTGGTGCCGATCATGATCGTGGACCTGGCATTGTTCGGCTCGAATTCGTTGAAGATCCCGACCGGCGGCTGGTTCCCATTGATGATCGGGATCGTCATGTTCACGATCATGACCACCTGGCGTACAGGCCGGCGGCTGGTTCTGGCGCAGCTGGAGCAAGAAACGATGCCGCTGGCTGCGTTTCTGGCCACCTGCGAGGAGGCGCCGGAGGCCCGGGTCTCCGGCACCGCGGTCTTTCTCAGCACCCATACCGAGCACGTGCCCCCGGCCTTGCAGCTGAACCTCAAGCACAACAAGGTGCTGCACCGGACTGTGCTGCTCGTCCGCGTTGCGACCGACAATATTCCGCGGGTCGCGGGTCCCGACCGGATCACGGCGCGTGAGCTCGGCGGCGGCTTTTGGCAGATCGACGCGCATTTCGGGTTCGCCCAGACGCCGAACGTACCGCGCGAACTCTGCCGGGCGGAAATCCCGGGGCTCGAGCTCGATCTCGACAAAATCTCCTTCTTCGTCGGACGCGCCAACGTCAAATCGACACCACGGGCCGGGATGGCCCGCTGGCGCGAGCGGCTATACATCGTCCTCACGCGGCTCGCGACGCGGTCGACCCAGTTCTTCCGGATCCCTCCGGACCGCGTCATCGAACTCGGCGCCGAGGTCGATATCTGAGAGATCGCGCAAAAGCTGTAGAAGCGCGAGGACGGGTTTCGGATGGGGGAGTTAGCGGCAGGGGTCGGGCTTTGCCCTTCCCTGCGGATCGCGTGGTTTGGACGCCTCTGGCACCTCGTTATCAAATGGTGCGGCGCTACTGGGTGGCGCTCGTCGCCAGCGGTCATCTGCACACGCGCGGGATTTTCGTCACGAGGTGACCCGCTATGTCTGGTCGCCGGCGTTGAGCTTTCTGGTAGAGGGCATAGTGTCGGTTGCTATCTAAATAACGTTAAGGGATTCCGTGAACATCGGCATCCGCCGGCTTGCCGCAAGTAACGCAGATTGGGAGAGGCGCCTCTTGGTTCCCGGCCGGCCCAGTCACGTCCGCCGACATGAGCCCAAGTATAGGAAATCCGCAACACGCAGAAGACGTAACATCGGCCGAATGACAGCCGGGACAAGGCGTCGGCTCTCGTCGTGCTCGATATGGGGTGCGACAAGCGGGATGCAGCAGCCGCGGGTAATCAGTTCGCAACCGCTGGCGGCGAGCACATTCTTAACCCAGCCGGACTCAGGCCCGTAGGTCAGCGCGACTACGTAGTCGCCATCGTGACGGAACACATTCACGGGGGTCTTGTAGAGGCGGTTAGTCCTCCGACCACGATGAATTATCACACCGAACCCGGGGAGGTGACGTGCGAGTGGGCGCGTCAGGCGGTTCAGGACCTGGCGATTGAAGCGGGCCATCCCTCTGCCGAGCATCGGTTTTCGTTCCTCAGGTAGAAAAATTTGAGGCGCGTTCGATGCCTGCACGGCCGAGTTCCCGATAAACGGTTGAACGCTCCAAACCGACCTGTTTGGCTGCAGCGGTCGGCGATAACCCCGCCTGCACAGATACCGTGGCGCGCGGCGATCTATTTTCTGTACCCGGCGAAGTGGTCCATCGCCTCGCGCTCGCGCCGGCTAGCCTTCAGCGGGCGTTGGTCGGTAAAGGTCAGCAGCTCCGCGCTCCATCATTGATAATGTCGCCTCCTACCGCTTCAGCACCTTGGCAATGGCGCCGCCGCGCAGGCGGGCGGGCTGCGGCAGGTCGCTGCCCAGCAACGGCCGCAGATATTCTTGGAAGGCGGGAGTGACGTCGCTGCCCGAGGGTGCGATGAACGCATCCGCCATGACTTTGGTCTTGCCGGCAACCGTGGCCAGCTTCACCAGGGAGTAGTCGACGGCATAATGGCCGATCCGCCGGATCGCCACCGAGCCGTCCCCCTTCCCCCAGATCGCCTGCTTGACGGCAAATTCGCCGACTTCGCGCGCCTCCCTCCGATCCACGTCCGAGGCGCAGCCGGCGAACGAGCGCTGGACATAGCCGAACGTATCGCCGCGCACGCGCTTGATGCCGAGCTTGAATTTAATCTCCTCGCACAGAAGATCGGCGAGCGCGCCGGTACCGGACAGCTGGACGTTGCCGTGCGCATCTTTCTCGACCGTCTCGCCGAGCTTGACCGAGAGCGGCGTGCCGTCGGTATCGTGGATTCCTTCGGACACCGCGATGACGCAGCGCCCGAGCCTTTCATGGACCGATTTGACCTCGGACAGGAATTTGCTTTTGTCGAAGACGCGTTCAGGCAAATAGATCAGATGCGGACCGTCACCCTCGACCGTCCGCGCGGCGGAAGATGCGGCGGTCAGGAACCCGGCATTGCGTCCCATCACTACCGCGACGTAAACGCCCGGCAGCGAGCGATTGTCGAGGTCGGCCCCCATAAATGCCTGGGCCACGAAGCGCGCCGCCGAGGGAAAGCCCGGCGCATGATCGTTTTCCGTCAGATCGTTGTCGATGGTCTTGGGAATGTGGATGGACCGCAGGTCATAGCTTTCCTTCGCGGCCTCCTCGCTGACGATGCGCACGGTTTCGGCCGTATCGTTGCCGCCGATATAGAGGAACCAAGCGGCGCCGTGAGCCTTCAGCGATGCGAGGATGTTCCGACAATAGGCAAGATCGGGCTTGTCGCGCGTCGAGCCCAGGGCCGAGGACGGGGTGGCGGCGACCGCTTCGAGGTTTGCGTGCGTTTCGGCTGAAAGGTCGACAAAATCCTCGTTCACAATGCCGCGTACCCCGTAGCGCGCGCCATAGATCCGCTCGATCTGAGGAAAGAGCCGCGCTTCGAGCACGGCACCGGCCAGCGATTGATTGATCACCGCGGTCGGGCCACCGCCCTCGGCGATCACCAGCTTGCCGCTTCGCACTGCCCCCCGTGTCATCGATGAACCAAGACCGGAATCTTGCAGTGTGTGAGAACCTTTACCGTTTCGCTACCGAGGACGATTGCGGCAATGCCCCGGCGGCCGTGCGAAGCCATGACGATCAGGTCGCAGCCTTTCGCGTCCGCAGTATCGATGATCGCCCGGTAGGGGCTCTCATGCTCGATATGAACGATTTCGCAGGCGATGTCCGCCGCTCGCGCTGCGTCGGTGACAGCCGCAAGAGTTTCGTCGACGTGCTGCAGGATGCGCGTTTTGTACTGGGCCCGCGTGTCCTCGATCATCTGCGTGTCGGTCGTGAACGTATGAAACGGTGGCAAGACAATCAGCGCAGTGACCTTTGCACCGATCCGATTGGCCAAGCCGATGCCGTGCCGGACCGCCTTCCCAGCGAGTTCCGATCCGTCCGTCGGGATCAGGATGTTGGTGTACATCTCAATTCGCCAGCTGCTCGCGGATCGACAGCAGCTCCGCGTGGCGCTCTGCGGTCGTTTTGGGATAGGCCATGTTTAGGCTATCGAACGCATCGATGACAACCTGCGAGACGATCAGCCGGGCGTTCTCCTTGTCGTCCGCCGGAACGACATACCAGGATGCATCCTTGGTGCTGGTCGCGCCGAGGCATTCCTCATACGCCAGTCGGTAATCCCTCCAGAATTTCCGCTCCTCGATGTCGGCAAGGCTGAATTTCCAATTCTTTTCCGGCTCGTCGATACGCGCCAGAAATCGCTGCCGCTGTTCCTCCTTCGAAAGATGAAGGTAGAACTTAACGATCCGGGTACCGTTGGAGTGGAGGTGTTTTTCCAAATCGACGATCGAACGATAGCGGTCGTGCCAGACCTTCTTGTCATGGTGCGGGGCGTCCGGGATTGCTTCGCTGCGGAGAATTTCGGGATGTACGCGGGCGATCAGCACCTCCTCGTAATAGGATCGGTTGAAGATGCCGATCCGGCCGCGCTCCGGCAGATCGCGGGTGGTGCGCCAGAGAAAATCGTGCTGCAGCTCGATGCGGCTGGGATGCTTGAAGCTGAAGACCTGACAGCCTTGCGGGTTGACCCCGGACATCACGTGCCGGATGGCCCCGTCCTTGCCCGCCGCGTCCATCGCCTGAAAGATCAAGAGGACGGCATGGCGATCGGACGCGTAGTGGAGCTGCTGCATCGCGCTCAGTTGCGCGACATGGTCTTCCAGCAGCTTTTTATATTGCTTCTTCGACCTGTACACGGGGTCGACGATCGTCGGCCATTTCTTGAGGCTGACCTTGTCACCTTCCCCGACACGGAAATCGTTTGTATTGATTTTCATTTCGATCCTTTCAGCAATGCTGACCACATGCCTCGAGCTAGTTCCATTATAGCGACGGCCCGGCAGTTCGATGTCTTGAGGATCACTTGGCGGCCTGCGGCGTCACATCGGGCGGGGTCTTGGCCTTGAAATCGGGCGGGTGTGCGGCCGCGCTGGGCGCCGCAGTCTGCGTGATAGCCGCGGCGATGATCCGCCCGGCATCCTCCGGGTCTTTGACGAGGCCGGCCACGAGGAGGTCGCCGAGCGTCCTGTTGAGTAGGGTCGCGCCGCCGGCGTGCTCTTCGTACTCGGCCTTGGCCTGAGGCTTGGGCGCGGCTTTGGCTTCGGGCTTGAGCTCGACCTCCGCCTCAGGCTGAGGCCTGGCGTCTGTTTCAGGCTTGGTCGCCGCCTTCGCTGCAGGCCGCGGCTCGGTTTTGGCTTCTGGCGCTTTCGCGGCCCCGACATACGTCTTGGCGTGGTCGGCAGCTTCTGTCACGACATGTCCGGCACCCTGGACGAAATCGCCGAGTGCGGTTTCGATCCGGGTCCCGAAATCTACCTTGGCTTCGGACTGAGGCTCGGCTTTGGCTTCGGGATTTGGCTCGGCCGTTACGGGATCGAAAATCCGATACGCGAGCAGTTTCACCCGGTCGCTCAGGAGCGCCCATATTAGCGCGTATCCCCAGACGAAGGCGGCCCAGCCCCAGCCGAGGGGCGGCATGAGAAACCCATAAACCGCGATGAACGTCGCCAGGATCTGGGTGCCGCCCGTTGCCATCCACAAAATCCGCGCCGGGCGGATCGACCAGAACGGGCCGCGGGTGCGCGCGAGAAAGATGGTCATGTGCCCGGCGACGGACAGCATCAGATACATCATCGGCTGGAGATGCTTGTGGTCGAGGTGAAAGACTCGGTCGCCGAGGAAGAACAGGCCAAACGAGGCGATCGGCCCGATGACGCCGAGCACCGAGGCAATCCCTAGCACCAGGCGCATGTTCCACGCCTCAGGCTGATCCTTGTAATGAACGTTGTCGTAGGCGATCGACAGGATGGCGCCGTCGTTGAGCAGTGCCAGCATCACGATCATCACCGCCGTCAGCGGGTAGAAATTGAAGATCAGGATTGCCGCCGTCATGAACAACAGCACGCGCAGCGTCTCGGCGATGCGGTAGATCGCGTAGCTGTTCATCCGCTGGAAGATGCGGCGACTCTCCTTGATCGCGTCGATGATCACCGAGAGGCCGGGGGTCGTCAGCACGATCGAGGCCGCGGCGCGCGCCGCGTCGGTCGCGCCCGAAACGGCGATGCCGCAATCGGCCTTCTTCAGCGCCGGCGCGTCATTCACCCCATCGCCGGTCATGCCGACGATATGGCCGCGTTGCTGCAGGACATCGACGATGTGGTACTTGTGCTCGGGGAACACCTGCGCGAAGCCGTCGGCCTGTTCGATCGACTCGGCGATCGCCGCGGTCTCTTCTTTTTCGAGTCGCCGAGGCTGCGGGCATCGAGGATGTTGGTGCCCATGTCCAGTTTTTTGGCGGTTTCCTTGGCGATGGCCAGGGCATCGCCGGTCACCATCTTGATCTTGACGCCCATCTTGAGAGCGGTTGCGACGGTTTCCCTGGCGTCCTCGCGGGGCGGATCGAACAGCGGCAGCACACCGAGAAACTGCCACTTGCCCTCGCCCTCGGCCCGCGCCACTCCCAGGGAGCGGAAGCCGCGCGCCGCGAATTCGTCGACCGCCTTGTCGACCGCCGGCTTTACCTCATTGGCATTGGCCGCCAGCGCCAGGACCACCTGCGGCGCGCCCTTGGTTACCTTGAACGCCTTGCCGTCCGGCCCCTTGACCGCGGCCTCGGTGCGCTTGTGCACCGGGTCGAATGGCTGGAAATGAACCACGTCGTAAGTCTGTAGCACCGCCTTGTCTTTAAGACCGTGCAGGACCGCCAGGTCGATGGTGTCGTCATTGTCTGCCCGCGAGGCTAGCGCGCCGGCGAGGATCACCTGCTCTGCGGTGATCTTGTTGACGCTGAACGGATCGCCCAAGGTCAGCTTGTTCTGGGTGAGGGTCCCGGTCTTGTCGGCGCACAGCACGTCCACGCCCGACAATTCCTCGATCGCCACCAGCCGGCTAACAATCGCCTTTTTCTTGGCCATCAGCCGTGCGCCGACTGCCATCGTCACCGACAGCACGGTCGGCATCGCCACCGGGATCGCGGCGACGGTCAGCACCAGCGCGAACTGCAGCGTCGTCAGGATCGGGTCGCCGCGGAAGATCGCGACGGCGATGATCACCGCGACCATGGCCACCGCGAGCATGATCAGGTAATTGCCGATCTTCAGCACCGCCTTTTGAAAATGGCTGACGGTCACCGCGTCCTGGACCAGCTCCGCGGTCTTGCCGAAATAGGTGTTTTCACCGGTGGCATAGACCAGGGCGCCGATCTCGCCGCGGCGTATGATCGAACCGGAAAACACCGCATCGCCTGATTTGCGCTCGGCGGGCAGCGACTCGCCGGTCAGCGCGGATTGATCCACCGCCACCGGGTCGCCGTCCAAGAGGCGCGCGTCCGCCGGCACGATGTCGCCCAGGCGCATCCGGATGACGTCGCCCGGCACCAATTCGCGCGCTGCCGGGGTGACCCACTTCCCGTCCCGCTTCACCCGCGCCTTGATCGCCAGATTTGCCTTGAGGGCATCGATGGCGTTGCCGGCCTGGCGCTCCTCCCAGAACCCGACCACGGCGTTTGAAACAAGCAGAACCAGGATGATGAAAAAATCTGGCCAATGCCGGACGATGCCCGACAAGACCACCGCCGCCTCGATCATCCACGGGATCGGACCCCAGAAATAGGAGAGGAATTTCAGGAATAAATTGGTCTTCTTTTCGACCAGCTCGTTCGGCCCGTATTGGGCGAGCCGCTTTTTTGCCTCGTCCTGGCTGAGCCCATCGGGCGACGACCCCAATTTCTTCTCGACCTCCGCCAGCGGCAGGGTTTTCAAATCGTCCGGCGCATCAGGCTTTGATCCCGGCTTGGGCGCGCCTTTGGTCTCAGCCTTCGGCGCGGCTTTGGCTTCTGGCTTCGATCCGGGGACCTTGGAATGGTCCGCCTTGAGTTCCGTCATGGCCATTCCTTCTGACTTCGCTGTGCCGCAGGTTTCGAGTGGTGCGGGATGCGCGTGGTCGTGCTCAGGGGGCTTCCATCGCAGCGGCATATTCGCCCCGCCGGGCCGCCCGATTGCAGGCGGCGCGGTGATAGAGGGCTCGCTGCGCCGCCGCGACGTGCGCCCCTTCGCCCCGCCAGATCTCCGACGCCGGTTGCTGGATGGCGCGCGCAAACGAAGACGCCACCGCCCAACGCAGTCGCGACTTGAACCTGACATTCATCGCGTTCAACCGCGCCGCAGCCAGCTCGCCGGATTGGCCGCCCGAGAGGAACGCGATCCCCGGAACGGCCGCGGGATCGGCCCGTCGTCGTAGAGAATTACGTCGGCGATGCTCTCGCCGAGACCGGGCGTGATGACGATAAGTTCCCGATAGGCGCGTCTTGCTTCCGTTGTCTGGGGAATCTCCAGCGCGGCAAACCGTCTGTTGCAGGTAGGCGTGCGTTCATCCATCGCCAGCAGGCCCTTGTCATCGGCGACCAATGCCCTGGCCATGCCGATGAGGTCTTGCGCCGTCACGTAGGGATGCCCCACTTCCAGTTCTGGATTTCCGGCAGGTCCTGGCCGTGCTTGTCGATGTAGTGTTTATGCTCGATCAGCTTGTCCTGGACCATCTGCTTCAGGTAGGCGCCCTTAGTGCCCAGATGCGGCAGCCGGTCGACGACGTCCTGCACCAGGTGGAAGCGGTCGAGGTCGTTCTGCACCCGCATGTCGAAGGCGGTCGTGATCGTGCCCTCTTCCTTGTAGCCGCGGACGTGAAGGTTGCGGTTGGAGCGGCGGTAGGTCAGCCGGTGAACCACCGAGCTGTATCCGTGGAAGCCGAAGATGATGTGCTTGTCCTTGGTGAAGAGAGAATCGTAGTCGGTCTCGCTAAGCCCGTGCGGATGCTCGCTGGCGGACTGCAGCTTCATCAGATCGACGACATTGATCACCCGGATCTTCAAATCGGGCAGGTGCTCGCGAAGGATCGAAACCGCGGCCAGGATCTCCAGGGTCGGAGTGTCGCCGCAGCAGGCCATCACCACGTCCGGCTCGGCGTTTTGGTCGTTGCTGGCCCATTGCCAGATGCCGATGCCTTCCGTGCAGTGCACGGCCGCGGCATCCATGGTCAGCCATTGGGGCAACGCGTGCTTGCCGGCGACCACGACGTTGACGTAATGCCGGCTGCGCAGGCAGTGATCAAAGACCGACAGCAAGCAATTGGCATCGGGCGGCAGGTAGACGCGCACGATGTCGGCTTTTTTGTTGATGACGTGGTCGATGAATCCGGGGTCCTGGTGGGTGAAGCCGTTGTGATCCTGCTGCCAGACATGGGAGGCAAGCAGATAGTTCAGCGAGGCGATCTTGCGGCGCCACGGCAGTTCCGACGTTACCTTCAGCCACTTGGCGTGCTGGCTGAACATCGAGTTGACGATGCGGATGAAAGCCTCGTAGCTGTTGAACAGCCCGTGCCGCCCGGTCAGCAGGTAGCCTTCGAGCCAGCCCTCGCACTGGTGCTCGCTGAGCATCGAATCCAAGACCCGACCCGCGGGGGCAAGGAACTCGTCATTCTTCACCCCGCGGGCGTCCCACTGACGGTTAGTGACCTCGAAAACCGCGCCCAGCAGATTCGACAGCGTCTCATCGGGACCGAAGATCCGGAAATTACGCTGGTCGTGGTTCAGCGCGACCACATCGCGCAGGAACTTGCCCAGCACCAGCGTATCCTGACCGTCAACGGCGCCGGGTGACGGCACGCTCACCGCGTGCGCATGGAAGTCGGGCATTTTCAGGTCGCGCAGTAGGAGGCCGCCGTTGGTGTGGGGGTTGGCGCCCATCCGACGGTCGCCCTTCGGCGCCAACTCGGCCAATTCCGGCATCAGCCGGCCCTGTTCATCGAACAGCTCCTCGGCTCTGTAGCTTTTCATCCAGCTTTCGAGCTGCTGGACGTGTTCGGGGTGCCCAGCATCCACGAGCAGCGGCACCTGGTGAGCCCGGAAGGTGCCCTCAACCGGCAGGCCATCGACTTCTTTCGGCCCGGTCCAGCCCTTGGGTGATCTGAGGACGATCATCGGCCAGCGCGGACGGATGGCGGCATCCTTGCTCCGCGCATTCTTTTGGATTTGCCTTATGTCCCCGATGGCCTCCTCCAGGGTTGCGGCCATCAGTTGATGCATCTCTGCCGGCTCGTCGCCTTCGACGAAGTAGGGCGTCCAGCCGCAGCCGCGCAGAAACTGCTCCAATTCCTCGTGCTCGATGCGGGCTAGGACGGTCGGGTTGCTGATCTTGTAGCCATTGAGGTGCAGGATCGGCAGCACGGCGCCATCGCTGATCGGGTTGAGGAGCTTGTTGGACTGCCACGCGGTCGCCAGAGGCCCGGTTTCGGCTTCGCCGTCGCCGATGACGCAGGCGACGATCAGCTCGGGATTGTCGAACGCCGCGCCAAAGGCATGGCTGAGCGAATACCCCAACTCGCCGCCCTCGTGGATCGACCCGGGGGTCGTCGGCGCGACATGGCTGGAAATCCCGCCGGGAAACGAGAACTGCATGAACAGCTTCTTGAGCCCGGCTTCGTCCTGGGAGATGTTCGGATAGATCTCGCTCCAGGTGCCTTCGAGGTAGACGTTGCCCACGATCGCCGGGCCGCCATGACCGGGGCCGGCGATATAAAACATGTCCACGTCATACTTTTTGATGACCCGATTCAAGTGAACGTAGATGAAGTTCTGACCTGGCGTCGTGCCCCAATGGCCGACCACCAGCGGCTTCACGTGTGACAGCTTCAGCGGCTCCTTCAGCAGCGGATTGTCGTAGAGATAAATTTGCCCCACCGACAGGTAATTGGCGGCGCGCCAATAGGCGTTCATCCGGCGCAACTCGTCGGACCCGAGTGTCGCCTGCCTGTCGAGAGACCGATTGTGATCGCTTCGGTTTTGAGGCTCTCGGGCTGAAATGACGGCGTCCATTCTCGTGACTCCTGGTGGTGTGCTACTCAGCCGGTTGCGCTGCCAATGTGCTGGGTGGGAGCTCCAAGGCCGGCTCTTCGAGCCTCGCCGATTGGCACAAGCGATGACGCGAGCGCGGCGATAAAAAAAGCATTGCTGATCGAGCCGACCGGCCTGATCAGGCAAGCATCGCCCGACCGGACCTTAGCGATTTCTAGGTCGCCGAAGGGAGACTCGGAAACTACTCATCCCGCCGGCGCTCGGGGCGTGACGAATGCACGAGCAGGTGGGCGACCGACCTCGCGATCATCAGCTCCTCATCGGTGCGGATGACCCGCACCTTGACGCGAACGGTGTCCGACGAAACCAGCGGCGCATTCTTCGCATTGCGCTCGCGGTCGAGTTCGATGCCCAGAAAACCGAGTCCGTCGCAGATCCGCTCCCGCACGGGCGGCGCGTTCTCGCCGATGCCGCCGGCGAAAACCAGCGTGTCCAGTCCGCCCAGCGCCGCCGCGAATGCGCCGATCCATTTCTTGGCTTGGTAGCAAAACAGCGCGACCGCTTCGCCCGCCCGAACGTCCTGCGTCTCGCGCTCGAGCAGGTCGCGCATGTCGGAACTGGTCTCCGACACGCCGAGCAGCCCCGACTTATGGTTGACCATTTTCTGAAATTGGGCCGCGCTCATTTGCTCGGTGCGCGCCAGGTAGGAGACCAGCCCCGGATCCAAATCGCCGGAGCGGCCGCTCATCACCAATCCCGCCGTCGGGGTGAAGCCCATGCTGGTATCGATGCTCTTGCCGTCGCGCACCGCGGCCAGGCTCGCGCCGTTGCCGAGATGGGCAAGGATCACGCGGCCCTTCGTCGCCGCCGGGTCGGCGAGGCGTGCGAGTTCCTCCATGAGGAATTCATACGACAAACCGTGGAAGCCATAACGGCGAACGCCCTGCGCCTCGTAGCGGCGCGGAATCGGCAGCAGTGTGGCGACCCGCGGCATGGTGCGGTGAAACGCGGTATCGAAGCATGCCACCTGCGGCAATTCAGGACGGCGTTGGCGGAACGCCTCTATCAGCTCGATCTTCGAGCGGCAGATGCTCCGGATCGAAGGGACTGAACCGGTGCAGCTCCTCGACCATTTCCGCGGTGACTTGCTGCGGTTTGCTATATTTCGGGCCGCCATGCACCACGCGGTGCCCCACCGCGGCCAATGTGTCACGCCCGCTGTGTTCTTCGATCCACTCCATCAGGACGCCGACTGCCGCCGTATGATCCGCCGCCGTCACCGGCCGCGAAAAATTGTCCGCCAGGTTCGAGCCCTTCACCCTCAAGGTGGCCTCCGGCCGCCCGATCCTCTCAAGTTCGCCACCCAGAATTTGTCGGAGCGCCGCACCGACTTCGAACAGCGCGAACTTGATGCTGGACGAGCCGCCATTGATCGTCAGGACGCGGGAGCCGGCTGACTTCATGCCTGGCTCCTTCGTTCATTTTGCAACCCCCGCCCGTCCAGCTTAATCGGCAGAAAGAACATCATGCTCCAGATGTTTCTTTGGGACCGGGATTATGCCAACCGCCGTCGGCAGCGATGATTGCGTCAGCCTCCTTCGGGCCCCAACTGCGGCGATGGTAGCGGCGAACCTCATGGTGTTTCTCAAGAACGGGATCAACCGCCGCCCAGGCGGCTTCAACCGCATCCTCGCGGGTGAAGAGCGCTCCGTCACCGGCCATCGCGTCGCCCAACAGCAGCTCGTAGGGCGTTTCCTCGTCCGGCTGCTCTTCGAGCAGATAGAGCTCTCGCTGATCGCCGACGAACTCGTTCCCGGCGCGCTTGACGCGAGCGGCCAAGGCGATGGCGGAAACCGGCGAGATCCGGAAACGCAGATAGTTGGCCCGGCCGGTCGTCGGCGCCGAGTTCGGCGAACAGCCGCTGCGGCGGCGGCTTCAATTCCACCAGGACCTCGGTCATCGTTTCAGCTAGGTATTTGCCGGAGCGCAGATAGAACGGCACCCCCTCCCAGCGCCACGAGTTGATAAAAAGCCGCAGTGCGCAGAAAGTCTCGACGTCGGAGTCCTTGGCCACACCAGGTTCATTCCGGTAACCGGTGTACTGGCCGCGTACCAAATTGTCTGGCGTCAGCGGGCGCATGGCCTGGAAGACCTTGGCTTTCTCGTTGTGGACGGCGCCAAAGTCCCGGCCGGCGGGCGGCTCCATGGCAAGCAGCGCGACGATTTGGAAGAGGTGGTTCTGGATCACGTCGCGCAGACAGCCGGCGGTTTCGTAAAACGCGCCGCGGTCTTCGACGCCGAAATCTTCGGATAGGGTTACCCGTACGCTGGCCACGTGGTTGCGGTTCCAGATCGGCTCCAAGAATGAATTGGCGAAGCGGAAATAGAGGATATTCATGATAGCCTCTTTCCCGAGGAAGTGATCGATGCGGAAGATCGCGTCCCCCGGGAATACCGTCTGCGCCACGTGATTGAGCTTGCGGGCGGAGGCCAGGTCGCGCCCGAACGGCTTTTCGACAATGACGCGCGCCTGCTCGGCCAATTTCGAGGTGCCGAGCCCTTTGATCACCGTCTCGAAGAGCGAGGGCGGGATCGCGAGGTAGTGCGCCGGACGCTTGGCGCTGCCCAGCGCCTTCTTTATCGCCGCGAACGTGCCCTCGTCATTGTAGTCCCCGTTCACATAGCTGAGCTGGGACAGAAGATGGTCGAATGCACGCCGGTTATCGATCCCGCCCGATCGCTTTATGCCGTCTTCCACCCGTTCGTGCAGGCGCTCCATACTCCATTTCGGGAGGGCGACGCCAAGAACGGGGACACTCAGGGTACCTCGCTTGGCCATAGCGTAGAGCGCCGGGAAGATCATCTTGTGAGCGAGATCGCCGGTCACCCCGAAGATCACCAGCGCGTCCGAATGGGGTGTGGTCACGAGCGTCTACCCTCTCTGGCGGCGGCCTTTTCCTCATGGCCACCAAACTGATAACAACCGGCGTAAGGTTTCCGCGCGTCGGCGCGTACGACATGCCGCGGCGCGCTATTTTGGTTTTCGGTGATCCTCGTGGTCAGGCTTCGCCGAAACAGCCCTGAAGATTCCTTCGAAATCCGCGGCCTTCAAGCTTGCGCCACCGACCAGTGCGCCGCCGACTTCGGGCAACGCCAGGATGTCGCGTGCGTTGGACGGTTTGACCGAACCGCCATAGAGGATGCGCACCTCTTTGCCTTCCGTACCCAGGCGCACCGCAAGGCACTGGCGGATATACGCATGCATCTCCGCGATCTCCTCGGAGGTCGGCATATGCCCGGAGCCAATCGCCCACAGCGGCTCGTAGCCGATCGTGACGGCGGACGCGGTCATGCCGTCGGGGACGCTGCCGGCGATCTGATCGCCGCATACGGACAATGCCTTGCCGTCCAGCCGCTGCGATTTCGTCTCGCCGATGCAGATGATCGCCAGAAGTCCCGCGCGCCGCGCGGCCCTTGCCTTCGCCGCCACGATGGTGTCGGTTTCGCCATGATGTTGACGGCGTTCTGAATGTCCGACGATGACCGCGGAGGCGCCTGCATCTTTCAGCATTTCGGCGCTGATGTCACCGGTGAACGCACCGGCGATTTCCGCGCTGCAATCCTCCCCACCGATGGCGATCCGGCCGCCGGCGGTCTGCACCGCCCGCGCGATCAGCGTCGCGGGCGGGCAGATCAGAATGTCCGCGAATGGCGGCGCGACTTTCACAGAGGCGGCAATTGCTTCGATTTCGCAAAGCTGGGGCGCCAGCCCGTGCATCTTCCAGTTCCCAGCGATCAAAGGCCGCATAACGGGCGTCCGTGCGGATCACGCGGCTGCAAACTTGATGCCGTAATAGGTCAGGAGCTTTTCGTCGTAGGCCCGATCGATCGTGATCGTGGGATCGTATGCCGGGCTGTCTTTAACCTTTTGACGGTCGACATCAAGGTTCACCAGCCGATCCATCCAATCGATCTCTCCTGCCGATCGTGACGAGACCAAGATCTTCTTTCCCGGCCACCAGTTCTTCGTGTCGACGACGAGGTAATGGATGCTCCAATCGGCATCTTCGATAAGGAAATCCTCGACGTGGCCAATCTCGCCGTCGCTGGCATGGATATGATACCCGGTGACCACTTCGACGCTGCGCAGATGCACATCGGCGCGGTCTGCCTGGGCTTCGGCGATCTCCTGCTCACGGCGCCGCGCTCCTAGGTAAGGCGAAGCCGTCCCCGCGCCAGGCACATAGCCGAAGCCGCCCATGTAAAAGCCGGTGCCCCAATACGGGCTCCAGCCGTAGTAATCGTAGACGTTGCTCTCCATCTGCCGCGACACCGGCCGATCGGTGCTGATTTCCGGGCTGTCCTTGACCTGCTGCATGGTCAATTGAACCGCGAATACCCTGTCCGTCGCATAGAGCCGCCCTAAAACGGACGGAGGCAAAAGGACCTTGCGACCGGATAGCCAATTTCCAGTATCGACCACCAGCCAACGCACCAGCCAACTGGCGTCATCGAACAGGAAGTCGCTGACGGTACCAATATCACCATCGCTTGCCTCAATGGCGTAACCATTGATTGCTGACGCATGCCACAACATTTCGCGCTCCTCTTACCGTCAACCGTTCTGCAGACGCGGGTAGGAAGACTGGATCAGCCGTTGGTTCTGATGGTGCCATTGGTCGTGAGATGCGTCCTCCAGTAGGCGTCCACCTTCCCGCTCTCCTGATCGAAATGGCCGGGGGTCGCGAATTGGTTCCACCAGCGGCGCGGCCTCCATGACGCTCTTGGTGAGCGGTGCCTTCCTCACACCCCCAACGGGGTTTCCTTCATAGGCGAAACCCGAGCGTCACCGTTCGCGCTCGCCGGCTTGCCGGCTTTATCAAAAAGTTCGAGGAACGGCTTGATGATGTCGATCGGCATCGGAAAGACGACCGTGGAATTTTGTTCGGCGCCGATCTCGGTCAACGTTTGCAGGTAGCGCAACTGCATGGCGGCCGGCACTGTCGAGAGGATCTTGGCGGCGTTTACCAGGGTTTGCGAGGCCTGGAACTCGGCTTCCGCGTGGATGACCTTGGCGCGCCGGTCGCGTTCCGCCTCCGCCTGTTTGGCGATCGCACGCACCATGTTGTCGGTGAGCTCGACGGTTCTGATCTCGACGTTGCTCACCTTGATCCCCCAGGTTTCGGTCTGGGTGTCGAGGATACTCTGGACGTCGGCACTGAGCTTTTTGCGTTCGGACAGCATTTCGTCGAGCTCATGCTGCCCCAGCACTGCGCGCAGCGTCGTCTGCGCGAGCATGACGGTCGCCGGAAGGTAGTGCTGAACCTGGATGATGGCCCGCTCGGGATCGACCACGTTGAAGTAGAGCACCGCGTCGACCTTCATCGAGACATTGTCGTGCGAGATCACGTCCTGGGTCGGTATCTCGATGACCTGGATGCGCAAATCCACCCGCACCATTTCCTGGAAGAAGGGGATCAGCAGCACCAGGCCTGGCCCCTTCACCCCTTGAAATCTTCCCAGAGTAAAGACTACAGCTCGTTCATATTGGCGAAGAATCTTTACGCTAGCGGTGATCAGACCGAAGGCTACGATCAGCACTACCGGGATGACAAACATGAGCGAGGAGGACAACATGGCGTGCCTCTGATCGTTACAATCCTAGAATACCGGCCCCAATCCAGTCATGGAAGGCTCGGAAACTACTCATATCTCTCTCGATAATCAGGTTTGGACGATCAACGGTTTCGACTTCGGAGCACGATTCTTCGGCTGCGAAACCAGTAGAATACGTCGGGGTCTCATGGCCCTTATCAGTTGGTCGGACTGTGCGGGGATCGAGATCGTCGAGATCCGTGCGCGTAAAAATGTTTCGTCGACGACGGAGAATGCACCCTGATGAACGCTGCGATCGAAGATTACGGGATCATCGGCAACAGCCACACGGCAGCCCTCGTGGGGCGCGACGGGTCGATCGATTGGCTTTGTCTTCCGCGCTTCGATGGCGCGGCGGTGTTTGCTGCCTTGCTCGGCGGCCCGGAGAACGGCCGTTGGCTGATCGCGCCGGTCGAACCGACGAGCAGAAGCTCGCGTTGTTATCGCGGTGAAACCGGCATTCTCGAAACCCGGTTCGAGACCGACGGCGGTAGCGTTACCATCATCGATTTCATGCCGGCGCCCGAGGTGGACGGGCAGATCAATATGATCCGCCTCGTTCGCGGCGATACCGGGCGCGTGCGCATGCACACCGAAATCATTCTGCGCTTCGATTACGGGCGCAGCGTCCCCTGGGTCCGAAGGCGTTTCGGAGGGCTGAATGCCATCTCCGGGCCTCATGCGGTCCAGCTCAGCTCGCCGGTGCCGTTGCGCGGAACGCCTGAGCTGACCACGATCGGCGAATTCGAGATCAGCGCGGGCGAGATCGTGCCGTTCACGATGAGCTGGTACCCTTCGCACCGGAAGACCTTTGCTTATCCCGATCCGATCGACGCTCTGCAATCGGCCGAGAATTGGTGGCACGATTGGTCAGCCCATTGCGTGCTCGGCGGCCAATGGCGCGGCGCAATCATCCGCTCTCTGATCACATTGAAGATGCTGACCTATGATCCTACCGGAGGCATTGTCGCGGCTCCGACGACATCACTACCGGAACGGATCGGCGGCGTCCGCAATTGGGACTATCGATACTGCTGGCTGCGCGATGCGACATTGGCGCTTTACGCCCTGATGACGGCCGGCTATCGCAACGAGGCTCGCGCATGGCGTGAATGGCTACTGCGCTCCGTCGCTGGGCATCCCGCCGAATTGCAGATCATGTACGGCATCGCCGGCGAGCGCCGGTTGACCGAGCTCGAACTCGATTGGCTCCCTGGCTACAGCGGAAGCTCTCCGGTCCGAATTGGCAACGCCGCCTTTCAGCAACTACAGATCGACGTCTTTGGCGAGCTTATGGATACCCTGTTTGCCTGCAATCGTTTCGGGCTTGAAGCAAATGTTGACGCCTGGAGTTTGCAAACCGAGCTGCTCTACTTTCTCGAACATATCTGGGGCAAGCCCGATCAGGGCCTCTGGGAAAGCCGCGGCGAGCCGCAGCATTTCACGTTCTCCAAGATCATGGCGTGGGTCGCCTTCGACCGCGCCGTCAAATCGATCGATCAGTACGGGTTCAAGGGCCCACGGACGCGCTGGCAAGAATTGCGCGGCCGTATTTGTGAGGAGGTGATTGCCAAGGGTTATGATCCCAAGCGCAACAGCTTCATGCAGTATTACGGCAGTACCGATGTCGATGCGTCGCTCTTGCTGATACCCCAGCTCGGCTTCCTGCCGCCGCAGGACTCACGGGTCGTCGGCACGATCGAGGCGATCGAGCGCGAGCTAGTCGTCGACGGCCTAGTCATGCGCTATCCAACCCACTCCGTCACCGATGGCTTGCCCGCCGGCGAAGGCGCCTTCCTTGTTTGCACGTGTTGGCTCGCTAACAGCCTTGCGCTGATCGGTCGCCAAGCAGATGCGGTTGCATTGTTCGAGCGCCTGTTGGCCCTGCGCAACGATCTAGGCCTCCTCGCCGAAGAATATGATCCTCGGGCGAAGCGCTTTTTAGGCAATTTCCCCCAAGCCTTCTCACATATTGGCATCATCAACACCGCAGCACATTTGGCCCGCGTCGAACCCGCATCCGCCGATCGCGGCGCGGACACAGCGGCCCGCAGCAGCTGATTGTGTAGCCGAGCGACCGTCAACCGGAGAACTGGAAACCACGGCTCCGACTGCGCCCCAAAAGCTATCGGGCACAGTCAGGTGAACCGGTACCGAATTGAGCACGATGGATTTTCTCAAACTGCTAGAAGCCGAGCAGCGCATCCAATCGGCCGACGCCGTGTTCGACCGCGCGCTTGCCGCCGGTCGCACCCCGTCGCGGGTGGAGAAATTCGGGGCGCATGACCCGGCGTTGCGAGCCGCCGCGCGGGATACGCTGGCGACGGTCCGCCGTACGCCGCCGCGTGGCGGTCGTCGGCGAAAATCCTAGACCTTTACCGGACTCTCTCTTTTTATTCCTGCCGTTGCGGCTAGCGCTTTCGTGCCGATCTCATTAACAAATGTGGAGAAATCCGCACAATATTGTTTAGTATAGAGCGTCGGGATATTGTGCAAATACCCAATTACCGTTGAGCATGATTGTGCGACGGTAATAAAGATAGCTAAGTTCAAGCGCGAGATAGAGCACCGGATAGTATGGTATCTTTGGCTCTGCGCTGAAGTCGTAATGAGCGACCTGGCCATCCCGGTAAGTCTTCATGCGTACCCAGTACGCATCCCACGTCTCTTGATCAATTTTGCAAGCGCTGAAAAAGACCGGCCTGGAAATCAATTGTAATCGGAAAAGACATTTTTCCAATGCCTCGGTTGGTTGGATTCCTGGTCGGAACCGAAAAGCTTGCACCATTCGAGTACAGAAACGTCCATGAGGCCGTATCAACCTCCCGGAAAGCCCAGTCTCCTCGCGGACTTTCAATTAGACTTCTGATTTGCCGGCAAGCTGCTAGCTTGTCCTATTTTTTCGAGAGCTTGCCCGCAAGCTACAGCGCCTTGCGACGGAAATTGAAATGCGAGCGTTGACCCACCAGCCACTTCGAGTATTAGAACCGGCTTGCTATTAACTGTGGATGTTTCAGTACGCCACGCCATTACAGGTAGATGGCATTGCCCGACTTTAGTCCCGGCTGCTGGCGGGCTAGGTGATGCCACCGCGGCAGCAACACAAAGGAGTCGTGGCGCGAGAGATGGAACATCGCTTACATTGAATGAAACCGTCATGGGATTTCCGTAGGAATCCTCCCCATACACAATGGCAGTTCCTCTCCCCATTTCCACTTGGTTTATTGGACTCATCTGTATACGCTGCCTTATTCCGCTCATCTTGAGCCCTCCCGGGATAGATAGATTGAAGACTCCATTTCAGAAAGACACGTCATGTGTTCATCGGCGGCGGTGCGCGTTGGGCCATGCCCTCGATTTGTTTATAGCGGTGGTAGAGCAGCCACTCATCGGGGTCACCATCCGACCACAGCGCGTGGCAGATTCGGCGGTCGCGCTGGCCATCGGGATGATCCCGAGCACACTGATCCGGGAGGTCTTGGGGGAAAAGTCCCGCAACGCGCCTAGCTCTTGTTGGATATCGAGAGCGGAGCCCGTGGCGGTGCCGGCGCTCTGTATAATGCGGCGGGTTTCTCGGGCCCCGGCAATTCAGCACGTCGGTCAGCCACTGCGGAGCCATCCTACCCCTTTATTCACTTGGTAATCGATTCCGCGCCCTCACGTGGGATACACCTTGATGCTGCTGGCAACAGAGTCGGCGACGTGTTCCTTGGTGATAACGCCGGCCACGTCCGCCGGTCGCGGCACGCCGCGGCCGCGCACGACGAGCGCCATCACCGCCTGCCGCCTCCAGATCCGCCGGATCACATCGAAGACGATGTCGTCTTCGCGCACGATCGTGAAATTACGGCTGGCGATGTCACCCAGCTTGACGGTGGATTGCGCTCCCTCCGACGCACGCCGCAGCGCCGTGTTGACGCGGAGCACGCCGATGATGCGATTGCCTTCGAAAACTGCGACATGGCGTAAACGGCCATGGTGCTCGGGCTCGGTGAGGAAGGTGTCGAAGCTGATCTCGGCCGAGGCCAGCACCACGTCGGTGTCCATCACCTCGTTGGCGCGGCGGACCAGGAACATGTTCGCGTGCAACGCCTTCGGCACGGCGTGCCCGCGCCGGGCCAGCTTCAGGGTGTAGATATTCTCGCGCGACAGCAAGCGCCGCACACCGACGCTGAGCGCAACCGCAAGGATCATCGGCAGGACGATGCCGTAGTCGCGCGTCATTTCGAAGATCATCGTCACGGCGGTCATCACCGCCCCGGTGCCACCGCCGACCATCGCCCCCATGCCGACCATGGCGAAGGACGGGATATCGATGGCGAATGGCACATGGAGCGCTGAGAGCATGGCGGCGAATGCGCCGCCGATCGTGGCGCCCATGAACAGCGACGGCGAGAAGATACCGCCCGAAGAACCGGACCCGAGACTGAGCGAAGTCGCGAGCAGCTTGCAGAAGAACAGCAGCAGGAGCAGTCCAGACGCGGCTAATTGGCCTACCAATATCGCCTGCACCGTCGCGTATCCGACGCCTTCGACGTAGTAGTGGCCAAAGCGCTGCTGCAACGCGTAGATCAAGAGGCCGACCAGCAGCATGCCCAGCACATGGCGCGTATAGCGCTCCCTGATCTTGTCGAAGAGGTCTTCCAAAAGATGTAGACCGCGGACAAATCCGGCCGCCGCGACGCCGGTGACGGCCCCGAGCACTGCGTAAAGGCAGAGAACGATGGCAGAGGTGACATCGACGCTGATCGGCGCCAGATGCGGGACCGCGAAGGCAGGTTGCGGCCCGAAGAAGAACCGCCCGACGAAAGTCGCGGTGCCGGTCGCCAGCGCTACCGGCAGGAAGGTGCGGACGCTGACCTCGGGCATCATCAGCTCGATCGCGAACATGACGCCGCCGATCGGGGTGTTGAAGGTCGCCGCGATGCCGGCGCCGGCACCGGCGGCGACGAGGATGATCCGCTCCCCGGGCGGCATTCGCACGATCTGACCCAGGGTCGAGCCGAGGGCCGAGCCGATCTGGATGATCGGGCCCTCGCGCCCGACCGCCGCACCGCTGCCGATGGCGATCGCCGAGGCCAGCGACTTGACGACTGCGACGACCGGCCGGATCACCCCTCCCTTGTAATAGATCGCGTCCATGACCTCAGGTACACCGTGGCCGCGGGCCTCGGGTGCGAAAGTCGAAACGAGGAAGGTCACCGCCAGAGCGCCGATCACCGGTACCAGGATGACGAATGCGCCCCAGGGGCTCGGCGGCGTGAACAGATTTGCGTCGTAGCGCACCGCGAGCTGGCCGAGGAACAAGCCATTGTGGATCAGGCCGATCAGGTCGCGGAACCCAACCGCGCCGAATCCGGTCACGATGCCGACGACCAGGGCCAGGACGGACAAAAAGGCCAGCCCTATACGGCGGATGTCGTCGTCGGTCGGATCGGCAGCAGGTGACGGGATCGGGATTGAGCGGCTTGCCATGGAAGTTCTCTTGTGAGAGCTCGATCCGTGATAGTACCCCTCGCTGCAGCGGGGCAGAGCCCTCCCGCTGTCAGTGGTTTGGCGGGCGGCCAAAAGCTGGGCTACTCACCCGGCGCGGCGGAAGCCGTCGGGCGGGCGGGTCGTAATCGCCGTTAAAATGGTGGCCGCCCTCGATTTCGATCACGGTCACGTCGTACTTCGAAGCCAGCGACGGGCACAGGCTGTCGCTTTCGTCTTTGCCGTAGAAGCACTGGATCATCCAGGGATTGATCAGCGTGAGCGCCGGTTCGGTCGGCGGCGCATTCTTGGTCGGCGGCGCGCCGAGCCATCCCATCATGCGCCGTCCTTACATGCTTCCTTCCACATCGGCAGAAACCCAGCCGAGATTCTCCGATATGTTTTGGATGAACTGTTGAGAATACTGCTTAGCAACGTGATCCACCTTCGGGAGAGGTGAGCAGTCTCAGACGACGTCCAGTCGCTAACAACAGATCGGAGGAACGCAATGACCAACGGTGCTCCTGCGAATACCAATATATAGGCTGTTCGAAATGGGACCTGGGTTGGTGGCAGAATATGCCATTCGGACTGTAGCGGGTATCAAGTCGACTGACAGCGCTTCAACCAGACAAATGTTTCAGACGAGAGAGAGAGCTGAACGGTGGCTCAGGCGGAAAATCATCGCTCAAGGTTTCAACGACATTCCGGGCGTCATCCCGTCTACGAGGATCTTTCTTACCCTCGGCAACGCGCATCCAGGAGATGTCGCTAGCAGCTCAAATTACCAGAGTTGGCCCATTTGACCGGGATGACCGATGCTGGCTACTGAGGTCGTCCCTGTGTTATTTGAAAATTATCGGGGCGAGCGCCGGTCCGCTTTCCCGTCCGAGAACGATTCGAATGACACAGTGACTTCCGCGCGACGTCGTTCGGCTCGCGCGTATCGGCCCAAAAAGCTTCTGTTCTCGCGGCACCGTGCCATATTACTATCGACTTCGCCCCCGTTTCATCCCGGGCGGGTCGCACAGCCGGTGGCAGACTAATTCCAATCTGAGTGGAAACTGCGCTGGCGTTCCCACAAATTCGTGTCGATCTCTTCGGGCAACAGGAAGGCTATCCTATTGATATTTAAGAAATGGCTATTCTGTGATAACAGATTTTTTCAATAATAGAATGGACCATGCCCGACCCCGCGACCGATCCCCAGCTCCCGACCGAAATCACCCCGGGCGACCGCCGCCTGACCGCCGCCGAGTTCCGGCGCCTCGCAGACGTGCCGCCCGAGGTCGAGTGGTTCCGAAATCTGAAAAATGCCGGCACGGAGCGTGTCTACCGAAACGCCATCGCGGATTTCATGCGCTTCACCGGCATCGTCCGGGCCGAGGAATTCCGCATGGTCACCCGGGCGCACCTAATCGAATGGCGCAAAGACCTGGAGCGCCGGGACATCGGCCGCGTCGGCCAGAAAAAGAATCCGGCCGGCTGCACGATCCGGCACCGCCTGGCGGCGCTGTCGTCGCTGTTCGAATATCTCTGCGACAATAACGCCGTCACCCACAACCCGGTCAAAGGCGTCAAGCGGCCGCGGGCCGAAAGCGGCGAAGGCAAGACGCCGGCGCTCGGCGATCATCAGGCGTGCGCCTTGCTTGCCGCGGCCGACGAGGACACCGTCAAGCACAAGCGCGATCGTGCCATCCTATCGACCTTACTTTTCCATGCGCTACGCCGCGAGGAGCTGTGCAAGCTCAAGGTCAAGGATTCCCGGCACACGCGGCGCGGTGTCCCTTATCTCAACGTCTCCGGCAAAGGCGACAAGACGCGGTATGTGGAGCTCCATCCCGCAACGAACCAGCTCATCCACGATTACCTCGAGGCCGCCGGCCACGGCGCGGACGACAACGGTGCGCTGTTCCGCCCAATCCGCAACAACCGCACTAGCCTTCTTGAGAAGCCGCTGACGCCCGATATGATCTACAAGCTGGTGCAAAAATATTCCGGGGAGCTCCGCCTCAAAAATTCGTGCCCATGCGCTGCGCGCGACGGCCGCTGCCAACGCGCTCGATAATGACGCCGACATCGCCAAGGTGAAGGACTGGCTCGGCCATGCCAACATCGCCACCACCCAACTCTACGATCACCGCAAGACCCGGCCGGAAGATAGTCCGACGTTCAAAGTAGACTATCGATGACTTACATCCTGCTGCTTGGCGCGGGCTTCAGTAGCAATTGGGGCGGGCCGCTAGCCAGCGACGTGTTCGACTGGCTCGTGCAGCGGCCGGAGATCGCGAGCGATCCATTTCTGAAGCAACAATTGTGGAACGACCGGAACGCCGGGGGCTTCGAGAACACGCTGTCGCAGGTTCAAAGCGATTACCTCCGATCGCCGAACTCCCAAAACCTTGCGCGACTTCAGCGATTTCAGGCGGCAATAAACGAGATATTTGGCGATATGGACCGCGGCTTTGCGACTCTTCGGTCCTGGGAATTCCAGAATGAGCGCCATCGCATGCTCAGTCACGTCTTGGCCAAGTTCGATGCCATCTTCACCCTCAACCAAGATCTGCTTTTCGAGCGCTACTATCTCAACGCGCAGGCCTTCGATGTTTCGCTTGAGACAAGTCGGCGGCTCTTGGGATGCTTCATTCCCGGCATGAAGGAGAAGCGGGATCAATCAGCGCTCCACCCCTATGACATTGCCAGGTCGACATGGACGCCGCTGCCTCCCGGCGAGTTTACCGTTCCGGATCGCTTCCAGCCGTATTTCAAGGTTCACGGGTCTTATCGGTGGGACGACGGAACCGGCAACGACTTGATGGTAATCGGCGGCAGCAAAAGCCTCACCATTCAGTCGCACCAAGTGCTGAAATGGTACTTCGCTCAGTTCCAGCGGTATCTCGCCATGGGCGCCACGCGGCTCATGGTCATCGGATACGGCTTCAACGATCCGCACATTAATACCGCGCTGCTGGACGCCGCTCCCAGGGGCCTCAAGATGTTCATCATCGACCCGCTCGGGGTCGACGTGGCAGATCCGACACGCAACTTGCCCATTCGCATGCCGAATCCCTTTCAGCATGTCATCGAAAGCGCGTCGAAACGCCCTCTCAGCGACACCTTCGGCCGCAACGCTGTCGAGCATAACAGGGTCATGCAATTTTTCCGGTGAACCGATCGAGGTCCACGTGATAGTTAGCTTTCTGAACAGCTAGCTATCTCAATATCCAGCTATCATGCTTAGAACTTCCAGGTCAGTCGCCAGCCAGCGGGTCCGGCCGGATGGCCGCAAGTCTCTCCTCGTCTATCTCCGCCCGGAAATCATCAAAGAGCTGAAGAAGGCCGCGCTGGATGCGGATAAAACCGCATACGAGATCACCGAGGAAGCGATCTTGGCGTGGCTCGCTTCTCATCAGAGGGCCACCAGGAGCAAAGGCGAATAGCACCATGCCTGAATTGGCCTCCACGCGATTGCTTCACCTACCTGATGATGCGCAAGCGACATTCGTCGCCGGAGCGCGCGACCGCGAACCGGTGCGCGGGCTCACCCACAGTTTCTATAAGTACCCCGCTCGTTTCAGCCCATCATTTGCCCGGGCGGCCATTGAGATATTCACGCGGCCGGGCGACCTGGTGTTTGACAATCACGTTGGGGGAGGCACGACTCTCGTAGAGGCCCTAGCTCTCGGGCGCGACGCGATTGGCATCGACATCAGTCCGCTGGCCGAGTTCGTCGCAACCGTAAAAACAACCATCTTCGAGGAGGCCGAGCTTGAGCGGCTCTCCGCATGGGTCATTCGAGCTGCTAAAGCCGTCCATATGCACAAAAGATCCAAGTACTTCGCGGGCTACGGCGAACTCGGCTATTACAAGCATCTCGACCATCCTTCTCGCTGGCGCCTGCGAAAGGCGATCGAGCAAGCCGTCGCCAGCGCGACACGACTTCGCTCGGATCGTCTCGAAGCCTTCGGCCGTTGCGCTGTCTTGCGGACCGGCCAATGGGCCTTAGATGGCCGCAGCAAGCTGCCGACGATCGAAGAATTCCGGAACATGCTTACCGAAACCGCGACCGAAATGCTCGCCGGCGCCCGTCAGCTTCGAGCCGTGGTTGCCCGTTACCCCCGCGTTCCTACGGTGCGCGTTCTGAACCGTTCGGCAGCAGGGCTTGCGGAGGACCCCCGGCTGATGGATTGCGTGCCGCCCAAACTGATTCTCACCTCGCCCCCATACCCCGGGGTTCACGTCCTCTACCATCGCTGGCAAGTCGACGGCCGCAAGGAAGCGCCAATCCCCTTCCTTATCGCCGACAAACTGGATGGGGCAGGCAGTAGCTACTACACAATGGGCGACAGGAAATATCCGAAACTGAAGACCTATTTCGATAACATCCGCGCCACGATGTCATCGATCGCAGCGCTTGCCGACCACCACACGACCATCGTGCAAATGGTAGCGTTTGCAAACCCGTCGTGGCAGCTTGCCCGCTACCTCGAAACGATGGAGGAAGCTGGTCTGTCAGAGGTATTCCTGCCGACGCTGCAGGGCGAAGCCGATGGGAGGCTATGGCGCTCAGTCCCGAATCGACGCTGGTACTCGGACCAACGAGGCGAGACACCTGGCAGCCGAGAGGTCGTGCTCATCCATCAAAAAACAGGATACTCACCCTGTCGCGCTTTCCAGGCCATCGAACGGATCGGCGCTCGACAGATCCTTCAAGTCCGAGTGACGTCAACGACAGCATGAAGGGCGCGAGCCCCCGGCACGTCATCTCGATCCGGTCCTCGACCTTGAGCTGCGACGCATCGTCCGGGACGTCGTTCTTGTCCTTATCCTGCAGGAGCATCGACAGGCCAACCAACACGTTCCCGTACATGAACTGGTTACGGGCCGACGTATCGTCCAGGCGTCGCTGCTTGATCTCGTTGAGTAGGGGCGTGTTGTCCATGTTGATCTGAAAGACGGGAATCTCGTTTTCATCCCCGTCGTACTCCACGTCCATTCGCATTCCGGTGTACTCGTCAAACGCCGGCTTTTGTTCGGCCCAGCCGTCTCTATAGACCGGTACGATCTTCGGCGTAGCAAGCTCGCGTGGTTTTTCTCGGTCCTTTTCCGAGATTTTGTCGGGCGCCTTCCGATCCTTTCTTACCCTGCTGCCGCCCTCGCGGTGCTCCGCAGGCGGCCTGATCGTGACGTCGATTCGGTTTTCAAACTTGTTACGCGTGTCTTCCGTGCGCGCGACGAGATCGACAACTTTTCCGACTTCCACGCCGTCCGGCAACGTCACCATCACGCTGGCGGCGCCGTGCCGGAGATTGGGTCCTACAGTCGAAACCTTGTGCTCCGCGCCTGCCTCGTCGACCCATTTTAATGAGAATTTTCCTCCCTCGATACGCCGAGCGAAATAATCGTCGCGGGCGTCGGTCTCGAACGACAACCGCATACGATAGTTGATCGGGCAGTCTCGTTTGTGCACCTCCCCGTAAGGAACATTCTTGATCTTGAAGAAGCTCGGAAAGACCTCGCCCTTGAAAGGCTTCTCCTCTTGCGTTGCAGCCGGGTTGGTGTTGAACGGCGCCGTAATCCGTTGCCCAAGCTGCAACAGGGCGGTCAGATTGGGCGAGGTTCGAATGAGATGTTGCAGGACATCAGCCAGCGGTTGATCGTCCTTCATCCTGTCCGACATGCGCTCTAACTGGCGCTGATTGCGCAGCTTTCGCAAGGTGTCGTCGCCCCGCAATGCCTGCTCTAACCCCTCGATGAGTTCTGCCTTGAAGTCATTATCGGTAAGGCGGTCGCGAGACGGCATGAATAGGTCTTCGCGAACATCGTCATTCATCTGATCACATTCGACAAAGACGAGGAGATCCTCGGTTAGGGTCTTCAGTTTCATCGAGTCCCGGCGAAAGAAATCTTTTGGCAAAGTACCCTGCGTCTGGCCGTTACGCACGAACAGGACGCCCTCGCGCTTGCGATACCGCGTAAGGCCTCCAAGCCTCGTCTTCGCGTTTGACTCGACATCGTCAGCCTCTTCCTCATCGCGCGCTGTGCCGGCAGGCTTGAAGGCGTAGACGGTCGCATAAAGCTGCTCGCCGGCGGGTGAGAAAGGTATTGTGATGGGGAACCCCGTTTCTACGTTTGGGGTATGGCCGAGCCGGCGGCGCAGTCCGCTGAGGGTCGTCTCGCGGCTGCCAGGCTCAAGATATCCTCCCTTCTCGCGCTTGCGGAACTCATAGACCCTGATCGGCAAGGCAATCTCTGGCAACAGCAAATCGAGCCGACTAAGGATGCTTCGGCCGCGAATTATATTCGACCGCTCCCCCAGATATTTGTAGTCGAACAGCTTAATCACTGATCCAAAGGTCGCTTCTCGACCGTAGGGGCTGTCCTTGTCAGGATAAATGTTCAGCGAAGGCGCCGAGAACGACAATATCTCCCCTTTGCGTTCCGCGTGGGCAGAACCCACGCCAACGGGAGCCAGATACGTGTATATCGAATTTCGCCGGCCGCCCGCGGGCCGCTCGCGGCGAACCACGGTAAAGCCCCAGTGGGAATCATCCTCGTCCGGGTCCGGACCAAGAAGCTTTGGATTCCGCCGGCTGATTACGAGCTGAAGGTTATTCTTCCCGCAAAAACGCAGCGCGCCGGTGCCCCCTTGATTGAACTGCCCCTGCACGAAGGGGATGTACATCTTATTGCTTTTGTTGAGCGACATGATGGTCGTCGGCAGCTTACGCGGGGTTTGGCCCTCACCGCAGTCGCTGATAGTCAGGTTCAGGATCGGCTTCGTACCCGTACCGCAGAGCGTGATGCCTTGCGCGATCTCCCGGATCCTCGCTGCCGGCCACTCCTCGACAAAGCCGCCGATCGAGATCCTGTCGCCGCTGCCTCCCTCGAAGAACCGGGAGACCGCCGCGCGGATGCTCTGAGGTGCGTCCGACCCCTTTGGATCGATCCCGCGCTCCAGGCATGCATTGATGAGCCGTGCGTCCACGGCGTTGACAATCTTCTCCACCAGTGCCGCCTCGGCGAGGCTCTGCTGATTGCCGCCTTGGCCCCAATTGTTTTCGACGTCGCCGTAATGGCGCCAGACCGTCGAATCTTCCCAGTAACCCGCCTCCCGCAGGAGCGCGATGACCTCATCCTCGGTCTCGGCGTTCAGCAGGCCAACGCAAAGATCCCTGATCTGGCCATTGTTCATGGCATCAGCTCTCACCTGTTAGTAATAGAAATACTTAAGGAACTCAGAGCGTGAAATCGACCGCTTCTTTCCCACTCTTGGACGTCATGCGACTCTTCATCACTTCCACCTCTCGAGTCAGTGCCTTGGCGATTTTGTTTACATCGGCCTCGTCGAATTCGTAGGCGGTTTTATTTCCTAATTTGGCGATTACCCGAATTGCCTTTATGGCGTTCTTCGTGCGATTTTGCGCTAATTCGACGAATTTTGACCGCCGATCGGCTTTCGGGGTAGTGGGTTGGATGGCCAACCGCTCGACATTGTCTGGCATCTTTTCCCTCCGTATCGCGGATAAATTGGGCGTAAAAACTGGATATAATTTGGATGATATCCAAGGTCAACTGCTGCGAGAGCCGACCGATCATTTTTCGTACAAATTAACCAAGATCACCGGCGCGCCGACATGGGCGAGGGCGAGCGCAATCTCGAATGGTGCGACAAACTCGACCTCTGCGCCAATACGTTGCGGTTCAAGCCGGCGACGATAAGCCCGAAGCGGCGGGCCGGGGATGCGCGCCTTGCGCCTGCGGCGATCACGGCCGCGCAATTGCGCAACGACGCCCGTTGACCGAAAAGCTGTCGAGCATGAACCGGACGCAGAACCTTGAAGCGGCAGGCTCTCGAAGCTGCGGTCGCTCCCTTCTACCAGGACAAAAGCCTGCCACTCAAAGCCAGAGGCCGGCTCGCCGGCCTCTCTGAGGTTTCCCTCGTATCCGGCGACGAAAATACCCCTCGCACGGCTGCCGGCATTGCCGTGATTCTGACATACTGCGACATCCAACCGGACGGAACCTTCATCCGCGGATCAGGACGGATCCCCGGTCCCGACAACGCGACCTATGCGGTCGGGCCTGAAAGCGGAGTGCTCAGTCAACTCCTCAGCCCCGGGTTGCATCGCTGCTCGTACGTGTCGGGACCGTTACAGGGCCCCGGCGCTGAAAATGCGGTTTACAAGCTCGACTTCGATGCCTGCCGTGCCTGCCTACGCAAGCACAATGGTGATGGGAGGTTCAACGCAACTTTGGACCGGCTGGGCGCGATTTGCACCGAAACCGACGAAGGAGAGCCCAAGGGCGACGCTCTTCGGCGCGGTTACGGAGGACCGCCCGAAAGCGACGAGCACCGCCGGCTTAAATTTTTTGTACAGGCGCACCCCGAACGGTTCGGCGCGCCGGTGGGCTGCGCAGCGGAGGCGGAAAGATTGCTGAAAAGCGGTGATGAAATCGACGTGTTGTGCGGCTGCCCGGATGAACAACTCGCCATCGAGGTCAAGTCCGTGCGCTCGACCGATCTGGATATCGAGCGGGGAATCTTTCAATGTGAAGTACCGTGCCGTTCTTGAAGCCGAAGCGACGTGTGACGGGACAAGCCCGACGATAAGAACCCGTCTCGTGACAGAACGCCCGCTGTCACCCGAACGCCGCAGACAGGGGGACTGCTTGCACATTGAGGTGCAGGAGATCGAGCCTCTCGGAAACCTCTATGCGACAGAATTCGCCAGCAGGCCGCCGCGACCGTGAAATCCTATTCCGGCGCCCGCTGTAGCGGGAGGCGTAGCGCATGGGCGATGTGCCAATCCGGAAAGATCAACCGCCGCCGCCAATCACGTGCGGGTCGCCGGTCGACGCGCTCCGATCGAGGATTGTGCGCCAGGTTCGCCGGGCCGTGTGAATGAGATAGAGGTCCGCAAGCTGCTTGGCCGACCGCAAATTGACGAGCGGCGTCTCGTCCGGATCCCCGCCAGGTGTCAGCGCCCTGAACATGCGATCGCGATCATCGCGATCAGGCATGAAGGGCGCGAACCCCTCGTGATAGCGGGCCTCAAAATCCTCGGATTTGCCGCTCCAGCCACCGTAACGATTCAGCGCTCCAGCCAGGCTGGCGACGAAGGCGCGCCGCGCCAACTCGTCGAAGCTGTAGAAGATGTCTGATTTGGCGATCATCGCGAGCCCGTCGAGATAAGGTCTGAAGATCGGCTCCGCCTGCGCCTCCGGCAACGGTGCGAAGGCCATCATGCAGTGCATGGCGTAATCGATATGTTGATCCGACAGCGCGACCGCCCGGCCGGTGCCCCAGAAGCTTTCTCCGCCTTCCATCTCCATGGGGCGCTTGAGTTCGAGGTCACGGACCTCCTTCAACATTTTCTTTTCGAAGCCGGGCGGCTCGAACCAGAAATAACCAATACTGCCAATATTGAGACAGGCAACCACCAGCTTGGCGAGCGTAATCAACCTCCCGGTCAGGGACGGCAACGGCTCATTGTCATGCAGCGTAATCTGGAGGCGCAACTGGTCCTTCTTGCCCGACCAGAGGAGTTGGACTGCCTCGATCTGATCGTTCCAGCGGGCCAGCACCTTCGGTCGAAGGGAGTGCGATGGGGTATAAACGACCGCATTCGCCCGCCAACGCGGTTTGGCCGATCCCTTGGGCGCCCCCGGCCGTGCCAACTCTGCCTCCAATAATGAGTGACTCTCCCGATCGAGGCGCGCGACTTCGCCCTGCGCCCATCCGACCCATGCACGCACATCGCCCATCATCGCTTCGAACTGTGCGATGAAGGGCCTGCTCAACAAGAGACGCGACCGTTCAGGATCGGCCATCGCGTCAAGAAACCAAGCAGTAAGATCGTCCATCTCGCCGATTGGCGTCCCGCGGTCCCGCTCATAGCCGAGCCGCGCACGGGCCGGGGACAGTGCCTGCTCCGCATCGTCCGGCCGCACCTGCTCCTTGGGCGGAAGGTCGGTCAGATCCGCGTTCGCATCGACGTAAAGGGAGGCCAACCGCATGGTGTGTGCGCGCTCGGCGAATTGGCGCGCCGCCTCGAAATCGGCCGGGTCGATACGCACCAGCGGCGACCAAACGGCCCATTGCAGCTTGCGGCGATGGTTGTCTAGCGAGCGCTCGATCCAGCTCCCGTCGAGGCTCGGGTGATTGATCATTCGCGCGCCGAGCATGCTTGCCTTGCCGACTTCCTCAAGGGCGAGCAAGCTCAGATGATACACGATGTGGGGGTAGTGTCCGTCGTCGAGGCGCTCGGCCGCCTCAACAAAACCCTGGGCCTGATCCAGGCAGAGCTGGCGGGCATGCACCAATTTCTTGTCCATGGTCGTTCTATATGATCTGGCACCTGGCGATCGGCCACGTGCGATGCGCGCCGATTTTTATAACGCAGAGTCTCCGACGTAGAGACGCGTCCGTGTTCCCTGGCGTGAATAGGATCAAGAGCGCTGAGCAAAAATACCCCCAATTGCCGACTTTTCGCATCCTCAGACTAATGATCTGATGATCCATCCCTCTGTTTTTCAATGCAGGGTGAGGGCTATTGCCTAAAAGGCACGTTTGAATCGCCCGGATGCTTTCTTTGATGGGCATGGACAATCCTGAAAGCGGGCATCGTAACGTCACGCCCGGCAGCGAAAGAATTTTCGGTGGTCGTGCGGAAAGGCCCGGGCGTCTCCCGCGCTGCGCTCGGGCCGCGTCCTACGCGCGTCCGTCCCGAGGAGTTATGCTGCCTCAGCGCCCCTCTGCAGCTCGACTTCGGCGAACAAGGGATACCGGATGCGCCCCCGCGAGCGCGATACTGATTCGTTGCGCTTCCATGGGGGTCCGGGACATGGCTTCACAGCCAATTCCGATCATATTGGCGCGTATCGCGGACCGGCTATTACTGGGCCTGCCTCCCGAAAAAGGGGAGCCGTGGTGCGCCCGGGTGCGCGCCGCGCTTAGCCGAGGCAACGACCTGACGGACGTGCCGTGGCGGTTTCTTTACTGGCTGGTGACCGGAAGCGGCCTGCCCGATCTTGACCAGCCGGTCATCAAGGCCCCCATCGACGCGTGCGCCGCCATTCTTGGGCGCGTTCGACACGCAAAGCTGTTCTGCCCCGATGCCGCCGGCGATGCCGTACGCACCCTCCGCGGCGCCGCGTTTACGGCCGCGCTTCAGGGTTTCTCCGAGGCAACCGGCTATTGCGCCGCGCTGGCGGTCGAAGCGGCGATCCTTCAGCTCGAATCCGGGGAAGCAGCCGCGGCGAAGGCGGTCGACGCCATCGAGGCCGCGGAATGGGCGGTCGAGCACGGCGCCGAACCCGCGCTTTACAGCAGAATGGCCGAGAAACTCGCCCATCTCGTGGAAGATGCGGATCGCGAAGCGGTCGCTCTTGCGGCAGATCCGCTCCGGCACAAACCGGCAGGGGAAGCAGTATCGGCCCGGCCGTTGCCGGCCGAGCCTGGATTTCGACCTGCTGGAGGCGGCGCGGCGCGCTCTGCTCGAATATCTTGATTCGCTGACCAGTGCCGACGGGGAGACCGATCCCGATAGGCTGCGGGATGCGATCGCCGTTGCGGCCGACCGCTTGCTCGAGACCTCGCTTCTTCTGCGCAACGCGGCGGGGAATAACCCCGGCCGGCGAGCTGCCGGGCCGGTTTCGGCGCCGCTCCGAAGCCCGATGCGCGAGACGGCAACCGGCTGCCGCGCCGGAGACCGCGGCTTCGGGCTGCGGGAGCCGAGCCTGCGACAGCCGAGCGCGACGCAGACAAAGAGCCGCTCTGCGTGCGCGCCGGCACGGGATGATCGGCCCGCCGCGGACGCTTCTCCATCACCGCGGCCGGGCCGGCAAGCTGCGATCCGGCCGCGCGCCGCCGACGATTTTGCGGCAATTCGTGCGCGCCTCGCCGAGCTTCGGCGCGATGCCTCCGAACCGCTCCCCGTCGACGAGAATCCGGGCCGCTAAAAGCAGAACGCCCCCGGATGGGGGCGTTCGCACAGTGCCTTCTATCGGCCGGTTAGGCGGCCGCTTTTTGCTCCGTCACCTGCGGCGGCACCGGACCGGTGCCGATCGCGATCGTGCGCGGCTTGGACGCCTCGGGCACCTCGTGCACCAGCTCGACATGGAGCAGGCCGTTGTCGAGATGCGAGCCGGTCACCTTCATATGATCGGCGAGGCTGAAGCGCCGCTCGAAGGCGCGCCGCGCGATGCCGCGGTGCAGATAGCCGTTGCCGTTCTTCTGCTCCTCGTCCTTCTGCGACTTGCCCGACACGACGAGCGTGTTCTGCTGGACGGTAACGTCAAGCTCGCTTGGCGAGAAACCCGCGACGGCCATCGTCAGCCGATAGGCATCGTCACCGGTCTTCTCGATGTCGTAAGGCGGGTAGCCGAGGGAAGTGCTGTCGACGCGAGTGGCCGCATCGACCAGGCGAAGCATGCGATCGAAGCCGATCGTCGAACGGAACAGCGGCGAGAAATCCAAACCATTCATGACCATGTTCTCCAATGAGCAACATCGGTTCGGCACCTCCACAAGGACGGTGCCAGTCTTTTGCTGCACTGCCCCCAGATGGGGGCCGTGCAGAGCAGATATGGTGACTGAGCCACTACTTTCAAGTGACCGCCCAAGGATCGGATCACTCCAGATTTAGCCTTCCCATGCCGAGATCGGGCTCCTCTCCTCTTGAACAACGGCGGCCCCACAAAGCAAGGCGCAATCGGAGGCGGCTTGGCACGCAGACCAGCCGACCATGGGCCGCCGCACCCGATCCTGCTCGATCAGGCTGTCAGGAAGCTGCCCGCCCTCGATGCAGCCCTCAGCCTCCGGACGCCGCTGGCCTTGACACCGCGGGTCCCAGCCAAGCGCCAAGCAGCGGGCGCAAAAGGGGTTGCCCGGCGTTGACTCAATGGCGCCGATGCAATGCGCGGGAGCAGAACGATGCCGCGAGCCACATGGAAGGGCTTTCTCCGCCTCTCGCTCGTCACCTGTCCGGTCTATTTCGTCCCGGCGGCGCGCGCGCCGCGAGGCCGAGCCCGACCTTCGAGGAGGAAGAAGACAATGACGAGCGTTCGCTATCGCGCTCCGTGGGCGCGGTCGAGCCCGGCCGTCCCTTTCCGCAAACGGCGCCTCGGGAGGGTTTAACCCCGCGCCGACCGCCGGCAGCACGCGCCGAGGAATCCGAGGCGATCGGGCCGGCGGCCCGCATCGCATCGATCGCGACACGGGCGAGCTGCTCGAGCGCCACGATGTGGGCAAGGGTTATGAGTTCGACCGCGGCCAGTTCGTGACGCTCTCGCCGGAGGAGCTCAAGGCGCTCGATCTCGAAAGCTCCCATACGATCGATCTTACGAGCTTTGTCGCCCGGGACGAGGTGGACCCGGTCTATTTCAACGCGCCTTACTACGTTCACCCGGACGGCGAGATCGCGGCCGAAGCCTTCCGCGTGATCGGTGCGGCGATGGCCGAGGCGGGCGTCGCCGGCATCGGCCGGATGACGATGGCCCGGCGCGAGCGCCAGGTGCTGGTGGAGCCGCGCGGGGCCGGCATGGTGCTCATCACCTGTCGGCGGCGCGGTGTATGGAATCAGGAAAGCGATCAGCGATCAGGAACGCCGTCAACGGCGGCTAAGAGGGATAATAGAACGCCCACCGCGCGCTACCTGAGTTAATCATTTAATTCCTGCCGCATTGCACGCCCACGCCCAGTCTCGACCGCGACGCGAGGACCAGGGCACGCCCGATCGCCCAAAAACAATCCAAGGCAGCGAGCGGTTTGCGACTACCTCGTGACCGCGGGGAAGCTCGGCGACGAGAAGGGGTTCGTCGAAGCGTGCCGGGCTGCCGGCTACCGGGATCAGGGCGGCCGGGAGCACAGCGGGATTCGGGTCCAACGCTCACCGTCTGAGACACAATCCGATGATCTCAGAGGCGATCCTTGAGGAAGGGCGGCGCCGTTTGGGGCTGGCGCTGCCGGGATTTCTCGCGACCATCATTGCGATCGGGACCGACCCGCAGCATCCGCAGGGGTTGAAGGCGGCGCTTGCCGGCGCAGCGATGAGCGGGATTTCCCCGGTGCATCGCAGCGAATTGACCATTGTTCACGTGGACGGGGATTTGATGGAGCGGGCTCGGGCGGCTGCGGCTAGGTTGGGGATCGACCTCTCACAGCTAGAGGCGCCGCCGCCGCTGGTGATCGAACACGAAGACGGGGACGGCAGTCAGTGACGCCTGGCGATCGCCCCCGGTTGCCGAGCGCGGGCGGGGGAGAACAGGGCGGTAGCAGCCAGTAATGGCGGATCTTATCGCGCCGCCCACGCCGGCGATCCACGACGAGATGACGGCCGCGCGGCGCTTGGTCTCGGCGACGCGGATGCGCTGTCGCAGCAGCGGGTGGCCGCGCCACTCCTCGAGCGACGCCGCTGCCCTGACGATGAACGCCTCTGCCTTGCCGCGCGCCGGCGCATGGTTCAGCGCCCCGGATGATAGGCTTCGTGAAATCTGCCGGGTGCGACGGAAAATATCGGAAGAACGTCCGCGCGAGCCCTCGCTGGCTGAGCGCGATGAACAGGCGCTTCGTGAGATGCGAGCGATGCTTGAAGAAGCATACCCGCTTCCGAAGCCAACCTGGCGAGAGAAGCTGACCCGGTGGATCACGCTCGGGATCGTCGGCGCCATCCCGATCGGCGGGCTATTCTGGTTCCAATACATCTATTTGCCGTCACGCCCCGGCGTGATTTCGTCCGGGTATCGCAGCTTCGTTGCCGAAGAGCTGGAGGATTGGGGTTATCACGGTAATCAGCCGGTCGACCATGATGCCCTCCTCGATGCCAGCCGTGACTGCGCGACCTTCTTTGATGGGCGATGGCGATGGATCAACCCGGCGACCGGCAGGTGGGAACCGCTACCCGGCTGTCGCCCCGCTGCCCCGTGGTCAGAATGGCGATCGTTTTTTACGCCGCCGCCGGCTTGTTAGCCGGTGGGGGCCAGTCGCCCTTCGTTATCCGCAGCAATGAGCATAGCGAAGTGGCGCAACCCCTTGGCCTGTTTTGAAAAACACTGTGCGTTGACCCCATTGGGTGGCCGTTGCCCAAAGAAGGCGAAGCCGGAGCCGCCTGAGCCGCTGCCGTTCGCGGAGTACCGCGAGCCGTTCAGCTGGCGTTCAATTTCGGGTTCCAGAATGACGCCGATAGAGGCTAAACTGTGCGCGTAGGGCGAATGCGCACGAGGCAGCAGCTCGGCGACGGAAGAATGAGGATCTTGAGACGACGTCAACCCAACGATTGGCGCCGACGTGTTAACGTGCCTCATTACCAAGTTCGTGAGGCGGCACGCTACGCAAAAGTCTCGCCCCAGACTGTAATTTATTGGCAGAAAGGCGCAGCAGGCGCACTTCTTGTGCCTCGTGATCCGCGCGAGGCGCTGTCATATATGCAGTTGATCGAAATGGCGGTAGTCGCCAAAATGCGCCATCAAGGCGTATCATTGAAGAGAATACGTGACGCCCGCGAATATGTTGGTAGCACATTAAAGAGCGAGTTTCCCTTCGCTGAATATCGTTTCAAGACGGATGGTAGACGTCTATTTATGAATTACGCAGAAATCGTTGGAATTAAACGCGGGCGCGAGATTTTGCTTAGACCAGACCAGCAAGGCCAGCTTGCGTGGGAATCTTTCATCGGAGAATTACAGGAGTTTGAATATGAACGGGAGGAAATCGTAATCCGTTGGCATGTAGCGGGTCTTCGTTCGAGGGTAGCTATTGACCCGCGTTATTCATTTGGCGCTCCAATGGTAGAGGGTATTCCGACCTGGGCTATAAAAGGTCGCTGGACAGCTGGGGAATTACCAGATGAAATAGCGGATGATTTCGGTATCGGCAAAGAGGAGGTCATTGATGCTTTGTCGTTCGAGGGAGTAGAAGACGACAAGCTTCAACGGTGGATTCATTAGTCTTTTACTTTGATAGAAACTTCGGTAAGCGTCTTCCAGAGGCGCTTGCCATAATGAACCCGCCATTTTCCGTTGAGTATCACCACAGTAAAAAGAACAATTTTCCGCAAAGTATGCCTGACGATGCGTGGTTAGAAATTTGTGGCAGAAGAGGATGGGTTGCGTTTAGCCACGACCAAAAATTCCATTCTATTGCCGTGGAAGCGTATGCAATTAAACAACATAACGTAGGATGTTTTTATTTGCCGGGCGCTAATTCGCGCACCTTCGATAAGGTACATTTTTTCTTCAAATCATATCCCCGCATACTCTCGATTGTCTCTGAACAGAGAAAACCGTTTTTGTATCGGGTAATGCCAAGCGGCATGCTTCAAAAGGTAAATTTGCCGTCGTGAATCAGGCTGTTGGATAAGAGCTAACGTTTTGTTTTTGCATTGTGAACGCGCCCCTTCGACGCTGGCCGCTCCTTCGATTTTCGCGCTGTCGGCTCAATGCGGCTTCGGCGGAGTGCTGAGCGCGCGCTCTTAGATTAGGCCGCGCTGGAAGCGCTCGGCCCAGCCGGCTCATCATGTTCTGTTGGCGTGTTCGGCACTCCCGCCCATTGTCGCCGCGCATCTGTGCCCCATCTCGGCCACTTCGGTACGGGCCGGCGCGACTCAATCTCAACATAGATAGCCAGTGGCACCAGCGCGATGACGCCGATCCATGCGACCACGCCGGACCAATAGAAGAAGGCGGCGATCATTGCACCCTCTCGGCCGCATCGGAAACGCGGACCCATATTCCGTGAACCGATCTGCTACGCTCGTTGTTCCGTCATTCGGAAAGGGCTGGCTGGGAGACTCCGAGCGAGGCCGGATCATTCCCTGTGAGGCGCGGCGAATGATCGTTTTTCTGGCGCCTCCGGGCCTCGACGGCTGGTTCGCCCACATCGCGCACCTCGCGCCATTCCGAAAGTCGGCGGCGATCAATTCCGAGACCTTCAAAAGAAGTGTCAGCGCTTTGGACACTTCTTCGCCCTTGCTCTCTTGTGCGGATCTGGCCTTCTTCCTGGCCGCGATCTACCTGGCCATGCGCATCTCAGCGCGGCTTGATGCGGGCGCCTCGTCGTTTGAAGGTGGTCGCAGCCTTCGCGCTCGCGCAAGGCGATCGGTTGACCATCAGCTCTGCGCGCTTCGCCGCTTCAAGCTCGGCGTCGGCGCCGTGCTTCCGAATAATCAGGTTAGCCGCGCGCCAAATGTCGAGTTCGGCAATCATCGCCGCCGGCGCTCGTCGAGCCAAGGGAACGCCGTGCGCAGCCGCTCGCCCCGCTCCCGGATCGCTTTATCGGTTGGGGTCTCTGGCGGCGGCCCGGCAAGCCAATCGAGGACGGTCAACCGAGCCAGCGTCCACAAGTAGTCTGCCCGGTAGAGCGCCACATAGGCGAGACGGCGGAGCACCATATCACGGGATCATGAACCTTGACCTAACCGACGCCGAGACGGCCGCGCTTACCCGGCTTCTCCGCGACACGATCGATAGCGATCGCTACCGCTGTCGCCGCGGCTAGCAGCCTGTCGGACTTAGGTGGAAGCCGACCCAGAATGTGGTAGGTTTGAGTGGGGGATGTGTACTAGGGGCGGGTGGGGGATGAGCAATTTTCGCCAGGTGGATCGGCAGACGGGGTTTCTGTTGCCACCCTCGGTGGACGAGTGGCTGCCGCAACGACATTTGGCGCGCTTTGTGGTGGAAGTGATTGACGGTCTGGATCTGCACGAGCTGAGCGGCAGCTATCGCGGGTCGGGCTCGGCGTCGTACCACCCAGCGATGCTGCTGGGGCTGTTGGTTTACGGCTATGCGACGGGGGTGTTTTCGAGCCGAAAGCTGGAGCAGGCGACGTACGATTTGGTGGCGTTTCGCTTCATCGCGGCAAACGACCACCCGGACCACGACACGATCGCGACGTTCCGGCGGCGGTTTTTGCCGGAGATCGAGGGGCTGTTCGTCAGGGTGTTGTTGTTGGCCCGCGAGATGGGGGTTCTCGGTCTGGGCACGGTGGCGTTGGACGGGACCAAGATCCACGCCAATGCGAGCCGGCATAGCGCGCTCTCTTATGAGCATGCTGGGAAGCTGGAGGCGCAGCTGAAGGCCGAGGTGGGAGAGCTGATGGCCAAGGCCGAGGCGGCCGATACGGCGGATCTTCCTAAGCCTGCCCCGGCGAAGGCCGGGGGGATGTCGATCCCCGAGGAGTTGGAGCGACGCGAAGTACGACTGCAGAAGCTGGCCGAGGCGCGCAGCAAAATCGAGGCGCGTGCCAGCGAGCGCTTGGCCCGTGAGCAGGCGGAGTATGAGGCCAAAGTCGCGGCGCGCGAGGCCAAGGCCAGGGCGAGCGGCAGGAAGCCTGGCGGCAGGCCGCCGGCGCCGCCGGCTGCGGGGCCCGGCCCCACCGATCAGATCAATCTGACCGACGAGGACTCGCGGATCATGCCGGTGGCGGGCGGCGGGTTCGAGCAATGCTACAACGCGCAAGCCGTAGTGACGGCAGACAGCCTGTTGGTGGTCGCCAGCGATGTCGTACAAGCCGCGAACGACAAGCAGCAACTCGCGCCGATGCTGGGCAAGCTGGCGGCTTTGCCGGCGGATCTCGGCAGGGCGCAAACGATGCTCGGCGACAATGGCTATTGCAGCGCCGCCAATGTGACAGCCTGCACCGCGGCAGGGATCGAGCCGCTGCTGGCGCTCGGCCGTGCGCCACATAACCCACCCTTGGCCGAGCGCTTTGCTCCGGCACCGCCCGCACCGCAGGACCCGACGCCGCTCGAAGCGATGGCGCACCGCTTGGCGACACCCGAAGGCAAGAAGCTCTACGGCCGGCGCAAGTGCACCCCGGAGCCAGTCTTCGGCATAATCAAGTCGGTTCTGGGCTTTCGCCAATTCCTGCTGCGCGGGCTCGATAAAGTCCGCGGCGAGTGGAGCCTGGTCACCATGGCCTGGAACATCAAGCGGATCTTCGCCCTCGCCGCCCGGTAAAGGAGCATCAGAAGAGTATATCTCAACCAAAGCGAGATATCGGTCGGAACCCTTGACCAAGTCTCCAACCCGTCAGCATCCCGACGACGGTTGACGCAATGCAAAGCCGCGTTCCATCCCTCGATAGTTAAATCCAGTCCGACAGGCTGCTAGCACCGCTAAAGGCGATCCTGGCGAAGATCGAACCGCCGGTACCTCGGCCCGAACTTCCGCCGCCGCTCAAAGCCTACGATGCGCCGAGAGCGAGCAGACGTCGGCGCCGCGGATGAATTCCTACAGCGGGCCGCCTATGACGCTCGGCAACGCCGCGTCGGCCAAGGTGCGGCTTATCGTGTGGTGCCGCGACTGCGGCCATCGGGTCGAGCCCGACCCGGCCGAACTGACCGCGCGCTATGGAGCAGAAACGACCGTTCCCGATTGGCACGCGCGCCTTGTATGTTCCGGTTGCGGTAGCCGGCGGGTCGATTTCGTGGTCAGCGGGACAGAGCGACGGTAAAGCCAGCCTGCCCCAAAGCGCGTCAACCGAACTGATGGCGCTGGCTTTGCGTCTGCCAATCTTCGCGCGCGGGCCGCGGGGCGGCTCACGGTGATTGCCGGGGGGTGCCGCAGAGGGCTGAAAAGGGGGACCGACCCGGCGCAGCCAGGGGACGGGAGCGCCGGGTCAGTGATGCCACATGCGTCGGGGGGACGGCATAGGCATCCTGTCAATAACGCCTCCGGCGCGCATCCGACAGACTCTGGAAACTACTCATTCCGACGACGCAATTCGCGCCCCTCCCTGCGTGAGGGGCGCGGCAACCAGGGCAAGGCCCCGGCTTTCGGTGACCAGCCTAGCCGCGCCGAGCACGGCTATTATAGCTTGCCACGAGGTCAATCGGCGGCGCCATGATGCGACCAGAAAAGTCCGGTATTATGTAGCATGCGCCACGAATTCAATGTTCGGTGGCGCAGCTCTCGTCGCCATCTAAAACACCTGCGGGACCTTTTGCGGACTTTGTCGCGTTGTAGCGTGCGTAAACTGGGAAGTTGTGCAATTTTGTTATTGACGTTGCTTGGGGGGGCTTCTGGTTCTTACTTGGCATTCTGGCAGAAGGATGCCGGGCAAATTCATCGCGATGTTCTTGCCTATACGAGTGAACGAGAAGTGCACGCACCATCGCAAGGTATAGTAAGTGCCAAAGATGTCCTTGTATTCCACATATCCCCATTCTGCGGGGAATGCCTTATTATAGATGGCGTCCCATCCGTCTTGTGCAGTAAGGGGATACGTTTCGAATATAGCGGGCGGATTGTTCGGTATAAGGGCAGTTTTACGATATGCCCATTTTCCCTTGTCGGGCGCGTCCACGAAATTGTATCCGCGCGAATCCCTGCGAGTCAATCCGCGTGGGTTTCGGAAAATGTGTATAATATTCCATGCGGACAAATCGACGGCATCGGTTTTCCCTGTATTAACCAATTGAACGCCGATTATCCACCAGGGGCCTTGTGGTATGCCAGATATTTGGTCGCTGATTTCAGCGGCGAGTTCCGTTTTCTGAATCTCAGTCGTGGTCTGCATTTCGTCCAATTGACCACGTATAGCGGAGAGAGTGAGCCACGCGACGCCCACAGCAATGATGGTAGCGGTAGCGAGAACGCCGGTCCAAATGACGAGAGCATGAGTAAGGGACACAATCTCGTCTTCGTTTTCTTCTTCTTCGTTTTCGCCGTTTTCTCCGCTATCTTTTTCAAGAAGGCTGTAGAGTGCACCATCTCGCTGCGCACGAAAGACAGACATAAGAGCATTCTTATATATGTTTCGGCTGCGGCCGTGTTGGGCCTTGGCGCGGTATATTTTCTTAATGGTATAATACCATACTAAGCCAATAAGTAGAGTACCTATAACCCCAACAAGATAACTTATGTTATCATTTAGATATTCAGATATCGGAAACATTGACATTGTCACGCCCGATCGCTTTCATAACCACAATTAAAAATATTGCGGCAAATGTCCCTCGGCTTAGTTTATTGGCAATCGAAGCTTCCGTTTCCTCTAAGCCATGTTCCTTGAGGCGTTCTGCTAGCTCGGCATAACCAATCTCCGCCCGCTTTATCTCGGCTCGGAGAAACCGACGCGCCCGATGCGCCCATTCCCGTTCCTTCTCCGTGACCATGCCGTCGCTCCCACAATCGACACTCAGATATCAAAAATGGGAGATTTTCGTTGACAGGCAAGGCACAAAATCATATCTTATTCGGTAGACAGATACCGAATGCGATAGATGCCAGCTCACTTCCTCCTCACCGCAGCCGCAAGGACGCTCTCGCTAGCGTCCGTCGCGCGCATGTCGGACGAGGAAGCTGAGCGGGTCTTTGTTCGGCTCCGGTGGTCGGACAACCACGGCGACGCATACTGTCCGCATCTGACGGTCTATGCCTGCCGGCGCCCGAACGGCGCGCCCCGGTGGCGCTGCAAAGCCTGCCGGAAGGATTTCAGCGTCACGTCCGGCACGCTCTTTGCCTTCCACAAGATGCCGCTGCGGTCGTACCTGATGGCCATCGCGATCTTCGCGAACGAGGTCAAAGGCAAGAGCATGCTCGCGCTCTCCCGCGATCTCGGGACGCAGTACAAGACGGCTTTCGTCCTGGCGCACAAGATCCGCGAGGCCATGTCAACCGAGGTGCGTAAGAGCGCCATCGGCGGCGCCGGCAAGCGGGCCGAGGTTGACGGCGGCTATTTTGGCGGCTACGTGAAGCCCGCCAACCGCCGCGAGAACCGCCGGGATCGTCGCCTGCGGCAGAACCAGTCCGGCAAGCGCAAGGTCGTGGTCGCGATCCGCGAGCGCGGCCCGGACGGCAAGACGCTCCCTGGCGTGTTCCGCAGCGAAGCCGATGCGCTCTCGTTCATCCGCCGTCAGGTGCCACGCGGGACCGAGCTATATGCCGACGAAGCCGGGTCGTGGAACGAGCTGCACGCCCGTTATGAGCTTCACCGGATCAACCATCAGGAAGCCTACAGGCTGCCGGGCGAAGTCTACACGAACAACGCCGAATTGTTCTTCTCGCGGATGCAGCGGGGCGAGATCGGCCACCATCATCATATCGCCGGCCCGTACCTGATCCGGTTCGCCCAGGAAGCCGCGTGGCGCGAGGATCACCGGAAAGACCCGAACGGCTTCCAGGTTGATAGGCTCGTCACTCTGGCGTTGGCAGCACGGCTGAGCGTTGATTTCTGCGGATATTGGCAGCGAGCATGGGTGGGCTAAACGGGGAACGAGGTTGCCGTCGCGCGAATTTTACTCTATATGAGTGCGCGGAAAAAAAGCCGGGGCGAACCCCGGCTAAGTCGTTTAACCCGCGTGGTCGCGGGCGGTAACTGCAAAAATGCAACACTGTGCTTGTCGCACAGTTTCGCAGGCCCGTCAAGCGCGACCCGCATTTTCTGCGGCTCCCTGCCACCACCCAGGGTTTCGCCGCAAGGAGTTGCGCACATGCAATACAGCCTTGTTTTCCAATACGACGGGCGCCGCGAATTTCGGACACTCGAAATCGACGGCGAAGTATGGTTCTACGGCATCGACGTGTGCAATGCTCTCGACATAAAAAATCCTTCTGATGCCTACTCGCGCCTGGATCGAGACGACCTCGGCAGTACCGAGGGCGTCGATAAACGGGGGCGAAAGCAGTCTTTTACGATTGTTAGCGAAGCTGGCTTATATGCCCTGATCTTTCAAAGCCGCCGTCCCGAAGCGGCTCGCTTCAAGAAGTGGGTTACCGCAGAGGTTTTGCCGTCGATCAGGCGGACTGGCGCATATGGTCGCACACCCCGCTTTATCCGACGCTACAACGATAATTGGGATCGAGTCGACGAGGGGCATTTTTCGATCATCTCCGAACTCGCAATACGGCTATGGGGCAGGCTCGAACAGGTTGGCCATGTCATGGCGGATGTCGCAGCGAATGGAGTTCGAGCTTCGGCCCGATGTCAGTGTCGGGAGAACCTTTTCGCTGTGGCTAAATGAAAAACACCCAGAAGTCTGTGACAATTATTCAATATACATGCACAAGACCGCGCAGGCTGAATTCCCTGCCCGGCAATATCCTCACGCTATGCTACCATTATACATAGAATTCGTCGATACCGTATGGCTGCCAAAGCATTCTGAGCATTATTTCAAAACGCGCGACCCGGAGGTTTTGAGACATCTTCCTAAACTATTGCCTTCCGGCCGATCCACCCGGCGTCTGACCCGTCCAATTCGGCCTTAGATCAGGTTCGGCTCCCGCTCAGCCAGCTTCCAGCGCACACCCCGGCCGCGGCCGATCTTCTCGACCATGCCGCGGCGCAAGAGGTCGTGCAGTGTGTTGAGGAAGCGCGCCACGAAGTCACGCCTCACCTGGTTGTCGCTCTCCGGGATGTTCCGCGATGCCATCGCAGCCGCACCCAACTCGCCAGCCGAGGTCGTGCCATTGTCGCGCATCGCCTCGTAGGTAAGGCGCGTCAGCTCAGCCCTTGGCGAAGTAGTCAGTCCGGCGCGGCCACCGATGCTTTGGGGCGATCTCCTCGGGTAGCGCGTAGGGATCAAATAGCCGCAGCGTGGCGTCTAGATGCACTAGCTCCGACCGGAGCCGATCGATCTCGCGGTTGTGCATCTCGATCTGGCCGGCGATGTCGGCGCGCTTGTTGCGCAAAGCATTGACGGCGGTCGGAGAGAAAGGCGGATCAACCATAACGTCACCCAAGCAAGTGTAGGAGCTTGGGTATGGTGGCCTTGGGTCCGGCCGGGCGCTATTGCCCTGTAGTGGCGCTTGCTACATAATACCGGAAAAGTCCGTCTTCGTCGCTCTGCGGCAACACTATTGCGAAGGTCCGAAGCTGCGGCCGTCCAGTGTGCGAAGGCGCATTGCAGTGTTGCTGACGGTCGGGGCATTGGTGGCGCAGGGCGGGTGCGAGTTGATACAGGAGAAATGCCGAAAGGAATACCCGGGCGATCCGGCGGCAGCCGAAGCGTGCTTCCACGCCGTATTGCAGCAGGAGAACCAGCTGCAAAATCAGCGAGACCGGGAGGACGCCAGACACGCCGGCGGGGGATGATCTCGGCCTCTTGCCCGGGACGGGAGGAGGAGCTGACCGCGCCGCGGTTCTGCCAGCGCGAGGATTGGTCTCGCGAAACGCCTAGACCGGCGAGAGTTTTGGACCCGCCGTGCCGTGCGATCGGCACAGTATGTTGGGTTGCCCGGTGCCGGTGCGCTCTTGGCTTTTTCCATTTCGCCGAGCAGCTGTCCGCAGCGCCGCTCGGCCCGGATGCGGATGTCGAGAAACAGGAAGGCCGCCGCACGGCGCGCACCTTCGTCGCCGAGCTGGATGCGCCAGGCGTTCAACCTGCCGGTCGCGGGCGAGCAGGCGCGGGCCCGGCTCAAGGTGATCGATGGCGATTTGAGCATTCGCCGTTCATAGGAGCCATGCTTCGCCAGGCGGAAGTGCCAGCCTCTTGATTGTTTCCTCAGACGGCAGGTCTTGAATTGCTTCAACGCTGCGTCCGGGCGGCACCACTTCCCTGACGGTTTTCTCTGCCGCTGCGGGGTCATCCGTGGCGACGATCCAAATTTCGAACGTCCGAGCCCCGCTCGCCGTTGGCTCGGCCCCTACGCCAACGAAGAGTGCTCCTGCCATGCTTGGTAATAATGCCTCCGGGCGAACATCCGACAGACTCGGAAACTACTCAATTCGACGACGGCAATTCGCGGGTCGGATTCGCAGCGCATCCCGTGTAAATACGAAGCCGCGGCAATCTGCGGGGGCGTCGTGGCACGCAAAGCACTTCGGCGGACTTCGATGGCGCCTGATATCGTTCCGCCGACGCCCGAGCGTGCGCAGCATAGCGCCATCGCCGAGGTTCCGGCGCCATTTGCCGACGCAACGGGCGCACCGTCGCGACCGTGGCGGGCCATAGATATTCTCGGCGCGCTCGACCAGCACGGGGCGATCACTGCGGAGATGCGCCAGGCCGGCGAGCGCTTCCGGGCGCAATTCCGGGCCGCCCATCTCGACCCGCTCCGCGCTGCCGACATGGCTCGCGTGCCGATCGCTGGCCGCGGACGCCGCGATCACAATGGCGCGAGGCCGGGCTTTTTCGTTGCCCCCATATCCCCATATCGTGACACCGGCTTGTCACGAAACTAGCTCACCAAATGGGAAGGCCGACGATTTTGAAGAGGGGCGCGATGACGGCTGCCGAGCGGCAAAAGCGTCATCGCCGGAAGTTGAAGAGAGTCGAGAGAGAGGTTCAGATAGCCGCGTCGCAGGCGCGAAGTGCGGAACTCGCCGCCCACGCCCATCCCGCGGCCGGCTGGGGGCGAATCAGACACGAAGCGGCGCTGAGGGAAGAGTGGCAGAACATGATCGGCCAAGCCGAGCACATCGGCGAAACGATAGCTGATGAACTGGTGCGCCAGCTCGCCGAGGCCATGATTATCGACAGCATTCCGGTCGACGATATCCGGGCGGCCCTCGATCGCCGCTTCGGATGGGACTGAAAGCAGAGAGAGCCCCGCCGGAGCGGGGCTCTTTTTGTGACGACGCGTGCGCCAGAACGCCTGTCAGCGATCCGTTGGAGATGAAATTTAAGTGCGGGATAATAAAGCAGAGCCAGTCCTACCGGATGGGTTTCGTATTGTCTCCAAACATTGAGCGTACGTATCAAGAAGCCATTCTCTGTCCATGGTGCCTTTATCGTTGAAATGTTTTCCCTCAATATTGGCTATGTAGCGCACAAGCTGAAGAGCCACGTGTTCCGGTGAATTCTCACCGATATGCACTACGGGTTCGCCTGCCATATCCCTGCCCCTATCATCGATATGCCTAGCCGACGCAGGGCGGCTCTGCGCATGGCGCGCGCCGCCTGTGAAGGGCGACCATGCCGCTCTTGCGCCGCCGGTGCAATTCCTGTGTAATCACGCCGGGAAAAGGCGGGAGATTTCGGGAAGCCGGTGCGCGGGGACTGCTCCGCTAAGGGCTTGCAATCCCTGGCGGATGGCCTACTTGGGACGTTTCGGGATGGCCGCCCGCCCAGACTGCAAATCCTCGTACAGCGGTTCGATTCCGCTTCCGGCCTCCAGGGCGGAGCAGCAGGCAGCATAGCACCAGCGGCAACCTGACCGTATTCGCGTCGATCGCCAACCATCCCGAGTGCTGGCGGGGCAGACAGGGAACGAATATCGTCGGTCGATGCAGTTACCCGAGTGTCGGCGGGCGTGACCGACACCAAATGAGTTGTCCATCGAGGTGGCCATTTCAAACCGCACTTGAACCCTCTAATCCCCGGTAGCTCAGTTGGTAGAGCAGGCGGCTGTTAACCGCCTTGTCGCTGGTTCGAGTCCGGCCCGGGGAGCCATTTCGATCAGGGAGTTGGATCGCGGTCGACGCGGCTCCCTGATCCTATGACCGAGATCAGGCAGGCGTCCGGCGGGGCATGCGAGCCGAACTGCGCGCCACCGAGCAGCAGCTCGAAGCCCCGATCGCAGCCGTGCCGCGGGGTCGCCTTCGCCTAGC
>CAWBQT010000005.1:0-56441 GCA_963790875.1 uncultured Alphaproteobacteria bacterium | reverse complement strand
CATTAAGAGATTGTGGCCGCCGGCCGCGGCGATTTCGAGGGCCCGCTTGGCACTTTCCTGACCCTTGACGTCCTTGAGGTCGAGCCCGGCGGCGCGCGTGGCGGCGAGCCGCGGCTCGGGCGGCGGCAACAGTTGGCTCCCCTTGAAATGGTTAACGATCGCCAATAAACTCGGTGCGGCGATGATCTCGAGGGGACCGGCCCAGGCCGCCTCGCCGCCACAGGCGAGCGGGCAGATGATGCCGCCCTCACGCGCGGCGGCGGTCAAGCCGGCGAGCAAGACGCCGGCGACGCTCGTTATGCTGCCGTCGAGCGACAATTCGCCGAGTGCGGTATAGCCGCCCAGTTCCTCGGCCGGCAGGACCTCCATCGCGACCAAGAGAGCAAGCGCAATCGGCAGGTCGAAATGGCTGCCCTCCTTCACGACGTCGGCCGGCGCCAGATTGACCGTGATGCGTCTCGACGGCAGCGCGAGACCGATGGCGCCGAGGGCGGCGCGCACTCGCTCGCGCGATTCGGCGACCGCCTTGTCGGGGAGCCCAACGACGGTGAAGGCGGGCAGTCCCGAGGCGATCGTCACCTGGGTCTCGACCTCGATCACCTCGACGCCGTGGAAGGCCACCGTCCGAACGCGCGCAACCATGCCCCACCGTGGGTTGAAGGATCGCCATGGGCGCAACCTTATCGTGGCGCGCCGTCCACGAAAAGGCTGCTCAGAGCCTGGGAAGAAATGGGCCCGCATTGGTCATGAGCCGGGCTCCGACAAACAGCGAAACCGGGGCATAGTCGACCGCGAATGGCTGCGAAAACCGCGGCGGCACAAACCGCGCGCCGGGCGTGCAGGGTACTTGGCCGCGGTCGCGGCAACGCCTACAACAGCAGTTGGACCGCCGCCGATCGAGGAACCAGCCGATGCCCGACAGTCCGACGACAAATTCCCCGATCATCGCCGCCTACCGCGCCGCAACCCCGGGTTCGGCGGCGGCCTCGGCCAAGGCCGCCCGCCTGTTCCCGAGCGGGATCACCCACGACAGCCGCTATCTCGAGCCCTACGGCCTCTACATCGACCGCGCCAAAGGACCGCGGAAATGGGACGTCGACGGCAACGGTTATGTCGATTACTTCGGCGGTCACGGGGCGCTCCTCCTCGGCCACTGCCATCCGAAGGTCGTCACGGCGGTGCACGAGCAGATCGAGCGAGGCACCCATTTCGGTGCCTCACACGAGCGCGAGATCGCCTGGGCCGAGTGGATCATGCAACTCGTCCCAAGCGCCGAGCGGGTGCGTTTCACCTCATCCGGCACGGAAGCGACGCTGATGGCGCTGCGGCTCGCCCGCGCCTTCAGCGGCAAGTCGAAGATCATCCGCTTCAAGCATCACTTCCACGGCTGGCATGACCACATGACCTCGGGCTTTGCCAGCCATTTCGACGGTACCCCGACAACCGGCGTGCTGGCCGACGTCGCCGGCAATGTCCTCCTGGCCGAGCAAAACGATGCGGCGGGCCTCGCCCGGCTTCTCGAACGGCACGACGACATCGCCGCGGCAATCCTCGAGCCGACCGGCGCGCATGGCGCGCGATTACCGATCGATCCTCTGTTCTTGCAAAGGCTGCGCGACCTGACGCGACAGCACGGCGTGCTGTTGATCTTCGACGAGGTCGTGACCGGCTTTCGCGTCGCACCGGGCGGGGCCCAGGCCGAATACGGCATCACCCCCGACCTGACGACCTTCGCCAAGATCATGGCGGGCGGCCTCCCCGGCGGCGCCGTCGCCGGCCGCAAGGACATCCTCGATCTCTTGGATTTTCAGGTCATGCGCTCCGCGGACCGCGAAAAGATCAACCACCCCGGCACCTTCAACGCCAACCCGCTGTCGGCCGCCGCCGGCGTTGCGGCCCTCGAGATCGTCGGCACGACGGACGCTTGTGCCCGCGCCAACCGCTTCGCCGAAAGCTTGCGTCGCCGCGTCAACGAGGTATTCGAAGAGGAAAAAATCCCCTGGGCCGCCTATGGTACGTTTTCGATGTTCCACATTTTCACCAATCCCGAGCGTGAGGCGATCACGCCGACGCGTTTCGATCCGCACGCACAGCCGACCGAAAGCCTCGCCGGCAAACGCCAGACCGGCCTCGTCGACAAGCTTCGTCTGGCGATGATGGTGAACGGCGTTGATCTCAGCGGCAGTCCCGGCGGCCTTGTCTCGGCGACCCACGAAGCTCCTGAACTCGACGACACGATCCGTGCTTTTCGCGACAGCATGCGCTTGCTACGGCAGGAGGGCGAGATCTGAAGCGCCTTTGGCTCCGATCGTCAACGCCGTGTCAAAAATGAAACTGCGTTGCTCGGGCGCCCTGTCGCTCGGCTAATCTCGGCGCACGCGAGCGGCGGGGCGGCTCATGGCGGATGCGGCGGCGGGCGGGGAGCTCGAAGTCAGCGCCGTGGTGGGGCGCCGGACTGTTCCCCGCCCTCGCCACCCGCCTTGCCGCCGAGGCGGAACGGCGGCTGTTGTGGATGCCGGTGTTTTTCGGCGCCGGCATCGGGGTCTATTTCGTGTTGACGATCGAGCCGCCGCTCTGGCTCGGCATGCTCACGGCGGTCGTCATCGGCGCTCTCGCCTACGCATTGCGCCAGCGCCCGCCGCTCGGCGAGGCGGCCCTTGCTCTCGCCCTGTTCGCCGCCGGCTTCACGCTTGCCGCCGAGACGGCGGGCGATTGCCGCACACCGATGCTGCAGCGCCGCCTCGGGCCCGTCGACGTCAGCGGGCGGGTCGTCGACGTCGACGAACTGGCGAATGGCTGGCGGCTGGTCGTCGCCCCCGACTCGCTGCCCGGACTCGGCCAGGGAACGCCGCCGCCGCGCCTGCGGCTGCATGTTCCGCTCTCGAGCGACGAACTTGCCCCCGGCGACCGGGTCGAGATGAAGGCGGTACTCTACCCGGTGCCGGGCCCGATCCTAACCGGCAGCTACGATCTGCAGCGCGACGCCTATTTCGCGCAGATCGGCGCGGTTGGCTACAGCTATGGCGGCGCCCGCAGGGGAGCCCTACCGGCAGGCGAAACGGCGGGCGGCTGGCGCCAGGGACTGCGCTCGCTGCGCACCGAAATGAGCCGGCGGATCACATCGGTCCTTCCCGGCTCGACCGGCGGTGTCGCCGCCGCACTGATCACCGGCAAGCGCGGCGAGGTCAGCGAACAGGTCAAGGAAGCTTTTCGTAATTCCGGCCTGTCGCACCTCCTCGCGATCGCCGGGCTGCATCTCGGCCTCGTCGCCGCCTTCGTCTTCTTCACGGTACGCGGCGGCCTCGCGCTGATCCCGCCTCTGGCATTGCGCTATCCGATCAAGAAGATCGCGGCGGCGGCCGCTCTCGCCGTTCTGACCGGCTATCTGCTGATCTCCGGCGCGGCGATCCCGACCGAACGCGCCTTCATGATGAATGGGCTCGTCTTTCTCGCCATTCTTATGGATCGTCTGCGGATCTCGATGCGGGTCTGTGCGATCGCCGCGGCCGTCGTGCTGGCGATCGACCCGCCAAGCCTCGTCGGCGTCAGCTTTCAGATGTCGTTCGGTGCGGTCGTGGCGCTGATCGCAGTCTACGAGACTTTTGGTGTGCGGCTCGCGAGGATGCTGCACCGCCCGTCGTTGCTCGGGCGAGTGCTCGGCTATGGCGGCGCGGTCGTCGTCACCACGATCGTCGCGACGATCGGCACCTTGCCGTTTTCGATCTACCACTTCCATCGGCTTGCCCTGTACTCGCCGCTCGCCAATGTCGTGGCAGTGCCGCTGAGCGCCCTGTGGACCTTGCCTTGGGGGGTGGCCACCTGCCTGCTGATGCCGTTCGGCCTCGAGCGCTTCGCGCTCGTGCCGATGGGTTGGGGGATCGACCTGACGATCCGCGTCGCCGGAGCGGTGTCGGCTCTGCCGGGCGATGTCTGGGCGATGCCGCGGTTGCCGTCGGCAGGGCTCGTCACCGTCGCGCTCGGCGGCCTGTGGCTCTGTCTGTGGCGCGGTGCCTGGCGGCGCTGGGGTGCGGTTGCCGTCGTCGCCGGGCTCGCCAGCATGGCGTTGACCCGGCCGCCGGATGTCGTGATCGCCGACATCGGCCGCTTTGTCGCCGTGCGCGCTGCCGATGGACATTACGTCGCGCTGTCCGGACATGGCGAACAGATCGCCGCGTCCTTCCTCGCCGAGGACACCGGAGAAGCGCTGTCGCCATGGCCGACGACAGCGACGACGGATCCGGCAGGACTCGATTGCGCCGGTGACTTATGCCGCTACGATGCGCGCGGGCGACGCGTCGCGATCGTCACCGGCGGAGAGGCGCTGCCGCTCGATTGCGGCGCCTACGACGCGATCGTCGCCCAGGTCCCGGCGGGGTTCCGCTGCCGCTCGACGATCCCGGTCATCGATCGGATCGATTCATGGCGGCGCGGGGCCGTGGCGCTGTGGCTCGATCCGAAGAGCGTCGCGGTCGAGAGCGTCAACGAAAGCCGCGGCGATCGTCCGTGGGTCCCGCATCCGCGTGCGCATCAAATCTGGTCCGGTCTGACACCGGCTGATTGAGCCTGAGGCCGGCGGTCGGCCAAGCGACGGCGACGAGACGCCCCGTCCACGACAAAGTGATGAACGCGGTTTTGAGATCCGGGCCGCCAAAGCAGATGTTGGTGGTCAGCGGATCGGGCATCGGATAGTGCTCGATGTGCCGGCCATTGGGCGCGATGATCGTGATCCCGCCATTCACCAGCGTGGCGACGCAGATCCGCCCCTCGGCATCGACGGCCAGCGAGTCGAAGCGCTGATAGCCGCCGAGCCCGGCCACGAGGCGCCCGCCATGCGGCGACGGCCAGGGTTGCTTCGACACCACCCCCGGCGCAACGATGTCAAAGGCCCATAGCCGCGCCGGCTCGGTTTCGGCAACATACAACGTGTTTCCATCAGGTGAGAGACCGATGCCGTTTGGCGTCACCATCGGAAAGGCCACCTCGCGGATCGCGGAGCCGTCGGCCATCGCGTAGTAAACCGCGCCGCGATCCATCTCACGCGCCCGGACCTTGCCGAGATCGCTGAAATAGAACCCGCCATGGCGGTCGAAGACGAGATCGTTCGGCCCTTTCAGCGGCACGTCGCCGGCGGCGCGATACAAACACTCGATGGCCCCCGTCGCCAGATCGATCCGTTCGATGCGACCGCCGGCGTAATCGTCTGCCTGCATGAGCGGGCGCCGGTGGCCGCCCTCGACATGCCAGCTGAACCCGCCATTGTTGCAAATGTAGCACTTGCCGTCCGACCCGATGGCGGCGCCGTTGGGTCCGCCGCCGGGCCGGGCCACCGTCTTCATGGACCCGTCGGGCTCGATCCGAGTGAGGTTGCCGTCGGCGATTTCGACAATCAGAACCGAACCGTCGGCGAGCGCCACCGGTCCTTCGGGAAAGGCCAACCCTTCCGCCACGACGCGAATTTGCATTTTCGGCAAAACCTCGGGCCGATGTTCAGGCGGCCGACATCAGCGACCAGTACCAACCGAAAAAGGCCCGATCGAGGCGCGCCGGCGGATCGTCCGCGGCGGCGCGGCGCAGGCCTTCGGCGACCCTGTCCTCGCCGGCCGCGACCGGGGGGCGTCGGGGGCGGCCAATTCCACGAGCTGAAGATCCGTCTGCCCGGCGAATTTCGGAATGACGTGCAGCAATGCCGCCCGGTCCGGCCGCAGCAGCATCAGGCTGAGCGGCCCAAAGACCCGCCAGCCGTCGGCCGCCTCAACATCGTCGCAGAAGAGCTGCGGCGAGGACTTCAGGAATTGCAACGCGAACTTCCAGTTCCAGCTCGTGGACCAGCGCTGCCGGCGACAGACGGTCGCATCGGCGAGCCAGCTCGGCAGCGGCCCGTCGGCCTCGGGAAAGGACCCCGGCACCCCGGAGAGGTCGACAAAGAGCAAGCCGTCCCGCACATTCACAGCATAGCGCGCCAGCTGCAGCCGCGCCGGGTCGATCCGCCCGGACAAGTCGGGCTCTACGAGCCGGCCGTCGAGCGTGTATTCCCAGCCGTGATACGGGCAGACGAGCCGCTCGGCCGGGCCCTCTTCGCCATCGCAGATCGGATAGCCGGCATGCAGGCAGAGATTGCGCAGCGCGTGCAGGCCGCCTTCGGCGTCGCGGGTCACGAGGATCGAGCGACCGGCCGGGTCGAAGCGGAAATATCGGCCGTCCCCGGCGAGGCGCGACGCATGGTCGATCGCGATCGAGGGCTGGACGAAGATCCGTTGACGCTCGACGGCGAGCACATCCGGGCTGTGAAGCAGCTCCGGGTCGGGCGCAAAATCACCGTCGCGGCTGAGCTGATCCCTAAGGGCGACGACGCTCGCAGGCAGGTCCATCGGCGAAGATCCGTCAGGTTGTCGAACTTGCCGACACACTGAACCCGATCAGTCCGCCACGGTCAAAGCTTTATCGCAATTGCGTCGGAGTTTGGAGGCCAACGCGTTTCCGACCTAGTCGACGGGCCTCACCGATCCCCTCTGTCCGCTTGGCGCGCATCACCCCCGCCCCGGCCCGCCCCGATCGAGGGAGCGCGCGCTCAGCTGCGCGCCGGCGCGGATCTCGCCAACGGATCTCGCCAAGGGATCTCGACCGCCGGGCGGCGGCCGCAGCGCCGCAAGTTCGGTTTCGAGGGCCCCGATGCGACGCCGGCATTGACGCAACGTGCGCCGCCGATGCCGCCCGGCTATCCAGGCCGCGATCGCGCCGCCAACGAAGCCGAAGAGGAGGGCGGCGAAGACCAGCAAGTAGAGCGGCATCGCGACGACAAACGGCAGCGGCTGTAGCGCCAGCGTGACGACCGGGCGATTGGAGATCGCGAAGGCGACGCACAGCACCGCCGCGGCCAAGATGCCTGCCCAATAGACGATCCGCATCCGCCGGATCCCGCCGGCAACGCGGCCCGCTCACCCGCCGGGCGCGTTCTGGTTCAAGCGGTCGCGCAACTGCTTGCCGGTTTTGAAGAACGGGATGTGTTTCTCGGCAACGCGGACGCTGCCGCCGGTTCGGGGGTTGCGCCCAATGCGAGCATCTCGACGCTTGACCGAAAACGCCCCGAAGCCGCGCAATTCGACCCGGTCGCCGCGCGCCAGGGCGGCGGTAATCTCGTCGAAAATCGCGGTGACGATGCCCTCAACGTCGCGCTGGTAGAGATGGGGGTTGGATTCGGCGAGCTTTTGTACGAGCTCCGATTTTGTCATCGCGGCGTCGCTCCCCGCGCAAATTGCTGCTCGAAAGCCTGCCAAAGCCGCCGCCGAGCGTCAAGGCGAGGCGGCCGAGGCGCCGCATCGACCCTGCCGCTCGTCCAAAAGGGCGACGGCGAGGCTTGCGATTTAGCTCTTTTCCTCGCCCTCCGCTTGCCGATCGGCATCCTGGCGACGGGCGCGGCTGATCGCGGCGCCAAGAATGTCGCCGAGGCTGGCGCCCGAATCAGACGAGCCGAATTCGGCCATGGCGCGCTTTTCCTCGTCCATTTCGCGCGCCTTGATCGACAGCGTAACGCGGCGCGTGGCGCGATCGAGCGCCGTGACCTTCGCGTCGAGCTTTTCGCCGACGGCGAACCGGTCGGGCCGCTGCTCGCTGCGGTCGCGCGACAATTCGGATTTGCGGATGAAACCGAGGAGCCCGTCGCCGACATTGACCTCGACCCCGCCTTCGGTAATCCCGGCGACGGTTCCGGTGACGACCTCGCCCTTTCTCAGCCTGGCCAATCCGGCCTCGAACGGATCGGCTTCGAGCTGCTTGATGCCCAGGCTGATGCGTTCCTTCTCGATATCGATGTCGAGCACCTTGACGCGCACCGTCTCGCCTTTGTGGTAGCTGTCGATCGCATCTTCGCCCGAACGGTTCCAATCGACATCCGACAAATGGACCATGCCGTCGATGTCGCCGGGCAGGCCGATAAACAGGCCGAACTCGGTGATGTTGCGAACTTCGCCCTCGATTTCGCTGCCGACCGGGTGCTCCTCGGCGAAGGCGTCCCACGGATTGGCCAAGGTTTGCTTGAGCCCGAGGCTGATCCGCCGCTTTTGCGGATCGACGTCGAGCACCATGACCTCGACCTCCTGGCTGGTCGACACGATCTTGCCGGGATGCACGTTCTTCTTGGTCCAGCTCATCTCGGAAACGTGCACGAGCCCCTCGACCCCCGGCTCCAGCTCAACAAAGGCACCGTAGTCGGTGATGTTGGTGACGCGACCGCGGAACTTGGCGGCGGCCGGGTATTTCAGCTCGACGCCCTCCCACGGATCGGCTTCGAGCTGCTTCATGCCCAGCGAGATGCGCTGGGTCTCGGGATTGAAGCGGATGACCTGAACCTTGACCGTCTGGCCGATGTTGAGTGCTTCCGACGGATGATTGATGCGGCGCCAGGCGATGTCGGTCACGTGCAAGAGCCCGTCGACCCCGCCGAGATCGACGAAGGCGCCGTAATCGGTGATGTTCTTGACGACGCCGTTGAGGACCTGGCCCTCCTTGAGGCTCGCCACCAGCTCCGAGCGTTGCTCGGCGCGGCTCTCCTCGAGCACGGCACGACGCGACACGACGATGTTGCCGCGCGAGCGGTCCATCTTCAGGATCTGGAAGGGCTGCGGCGACCCCAACAGCGGCGTGATATCGCGCACCGGCCTGATATCGACCTGGCTGCCGGGCAGAAAGGCGACGGCGCCGTTCAGATCGACGGTAAAGCCGCCCTTGACCCGGCCGAAGATCACCCCGCTCACGCGCTCGTTCACCTGAAAGCTTTTCTCGAGCAGGGTCCAAGCCTCCTCGCGCCGCGCCTTTTCCCGCGACAGCTGGGCTTCGCCGTTCTTGTCCTCCATCCGTTCGAGGAAGACCTCGACGGTATCGCCGACATGCAGCTCGGGCTCGCCGCTGGCGGCGGCGAACTCCTTCAGCGGCACTCGGCCTTCCGATTTGAGGCCGACATCGATCAGCGCGGTATCGTTCTCGAGGGCGATGACGCGCCCTTTGACGACGGTGCCTTCGAGACCGTTGCCCATGCCCAGCGATTTATCAAGAAGCGCCGCAAAGCTCTCCTTTGCCGGCGCCTCTCTCGGTTGCAGTTCTACAACAGCCATCTCTTCTCCTCGAGGATGCGCGCGACGAGTGCCTTCGCTTGCTCGAAAACCGCATCGCCGTCGAGCGTCGTCGTGTCTATGACTATGGCTTCGGGCGATGCCGCGAGCGGTGCAATTCGGCGCTCTGTGTCGCGCGCGTCGCGTTTCATCAGATCTTGCAAGACGTTTTCGTATATAGCCGGTCGGCCCGCCTGCTGCAACTCTTCGAGCCGGCGGCGGGCGCGCGTCGCCGGCGCGGCGGTAACGAAGAGCTTGACGGCCGCAGTCGGACAGACGACCGACCCGATGTCCCGACCGTCGAGCACCGCACCCTTCGACGGCGGCGGCGGATGCGCCGCGAAAGTCCGCTGAAAGGCGAGCAAGGCGTCCCGCACCGCCGGGATCGCCGCGACCACCGAGGCAGCCGCCCCAATCGCCTCGCTGCCGAGGCGTGGATCGGACAAGAGGTCCGCCTCGACGCGCCACGCCGCCCGTTCTGCCGCCGCCGGGTCGGCCGGATCGCCGCATTCGCCGATCGCCAGGAACGCCGTCGCCCGGTAGAGCCGGCCGGTATCGAGGTGGGCAAGGCCGAAACGGCCGGCGAGACGCCGGGCCAGGGTGCCCTTGCCGGAGGCCGCCGGCCCGTCGATCGCGACGACGAAGGATTTTTTGCTCATGCGATCGCGCGGCCGCGGCATCATCCAGAGCCTAACGGGACCGCATCAAGCTTTGCAACCATGCCGGCTCGCGATCGGGGCGTCACCAGGCAGCAGGGCCACTGGCGAAATGCCACGTGACGAACTATCCTTATCTCGTCTCGTCCCCGTAGCTCAGGCGGATAGAGCAACAGTTTCCTAAACGCTTGCGAGCGCGTCCAAGCTCGTCTACAATTGTCCTCAAGCCCGCGGAAATCCTTAACATCGGTCACCGGTGGACACCCCCGGATTTCAGCGGAATGTGTGCTAGCTGTGTGCTAGCTCCGGGCCGGGAAGGGCAAAGGACATGGCTGCGATCACCGAAAAGACCCTCGCCGGCATGGCGCCGGGGACCATCATCTACGACGACAAACTGAAGGGCTTTTGCGCTCGCCGGCAGACCGGCGAAGCCATCATGTTTGGCGTTCGATACAGGCTCGCCGGCCGGAGCCGGTGGCTGACGCTGGGCCGGTGGCAATCGCCGCTGTCGGTCGCCGACGCGCGTAGGGCTGCCCTGGGCGCGCTGTCTGCCGTTGCCGAGGGGAAAGACCCCGGCGAGCCGGTTGCCGCACCGGCGACGCTAGGCGAGGCAGCCGAGAGATGGCTTTCGGAACATATGGCAGAAAAGCGGAAGGCGTCGACCGCGAAGGAAGCTCGCCGCCTGATCGAGCGCCATGTGTTGCCGCGGTTGGGCATGAAGCCGCTGGCGGGCGTGACCAAGGGCGACATGGCCGCGATGCATCACGGGATGCGCAAGACACCTACCGAAGCCAATCGCACGCTAGCGACGATGAAAGCACTTTGGAACTGGTGCGAAGCGGTCGGGCTGCTGCCGGACGGTGCGGCCAACCCTTGCCGCAAGATCGAGCGGAACCCTGAGAAGCGGCGCGAGCGGTTCCTGTCGGCCGACGAGATGGCGCGGCTCGGCGAGGCACTGGCAGGCCATGCGGTCGCGATGCACATCGCAGCGATCCGGTTGCTGATCTTCACCGGCGCTCGGCTCGGCGAAATCCTCAACCTGCGTTGGGACGAGGTAGACATGGAAAAGCGCGAAGCGCGCTTGCTCGACCATAAGACCGATCGCCACGGCGGCAAGACCATCCATCTCGGGGGGCCGGCGCTCACCGTTCTCGCCGAGCTACCGCGGGTCGACGGCGTGCCATTCGTGCTTGGCGGAAATGAGCGCAAGCCAGGCGAGCCTCACGCGACAAGTTGGATCGAGATACCGTGGCGCGTGATCCGCCATGCGGCCGGGCTCGACGACGTTCGCATTCATGACCTGCGGCACGCCTTCGCCAGCGTAGCCGCGTCAAGCGGGCTGGGGCTCCCCATCATCGGCAAGATGCTAGGCCATACGCAGCAGGCCACCACCCAGCGCTATGCGCACCTTGCGTCCGATCCGGTCAAGGCTGCGGCCGAAGCTACCGCGTCGAAGATCGCCGGCATGATGTCGACGTCAAAGGGCGGGCAGGTCGTGCCGCTTCGTCGTGGGGCCTGAGCGTCCGCGGGCGTGACGGTCCGTCCGCGATGCAAGGTCGCCTGGTTCTGCAATCCTTCCTCGGCCATGCCTTCCCCTGTCATGTCGTTCCGATTGTGTCACAAGATCAGTGGGTTAGGCGCCTTTTCATGGCGCACTGTTTGTTCTCATATCGCCCCGTATCGCGTTGTTTGAGTAGCATTTTTAGGTAGCACCGGTACGCTGGTGTTCCGGCATCGTTCCGGTATGATCGAGGGCTTACGGTTCGAGGTGAAGGGGTGAACATAGCCAGATGGCAAACGCATTCGAGGACAGGAGGCGGCTGACTTTTGAGCAAGCAGAGGGGGTGGCACAGCTGCCGACGCAACTACGGTTGAAAGAGATATCTCGCGAACTGAGAGCCCGACTTTGGGAGTTGTTCCATAGAAGAGTTACCCATGATGGGGCAGCTAGAAGGGACGACGCGTCTGGCACAACCATGATACCTGTTAACCCGTGGCATAGCATACTATATAATGAATATGTTCGTCGACAATTTCAGCCCGCAGATGAGTTTGAATTTTATCAGCGCGTTCATGTCACGAAGAATACAATTCTGTACGGGACATATCTTGAGGTCTTTGGCCTTGTGCAATGGGTGCTTCGTGACCCAAACTGCCCGGCCGGTCTAGCTGATCAGCTAGCGGACGTCCTCCGAGAAAGTCGAGCGGCCTACGCAGTGTTTGACGGGAGTACGATTATCCCGGTCGGTTCGGATGCAGAGGCAAAAAACCTGGCACGCGCGTTCGCCGATCTCGCCGCATCCGAGTTTCACGGCGCGCGAGCGCATTTGCGCGAGGCCGGTTCACAGTTGACCGCAGGCAACTACGGCCCAAGCATTCGCGACAGCATCCATGCCGTTGAGGGGGTTGCCCGTGTCCTGGAACCGAGGGCGAACACGCTCCCACCAGCGCTGTCTAAGCTAGAGAAATCGGTTAGAATACATCCGGCGCTTCGTGTCGGGTTCAATAACCTGTACGGATTTACCAACGATGAGGACGGTATACGGCACGCGCTCTTGGACGAACCAGTAGCACAAGTCGATGAATTTGACGCCCTTTATATGCTAGGCTCGTGCGCTGCTTTTGTTTCATATTTGATAAACAAAGCGCAGCAAGCAGGACTATTGTAGGGGTGAGCCTCCGGGGATGATACTCGACCTTGATGAGGCCGAGACGGCCCAGCGACGCGAGAGAGCATAACGGCCGACATCGACGTGGGAGCGATAGATGGGCCAAACATCAAACTCACCGGGAGAGTTGATCATCGGCGTCGCGTTACTGGTACTTTTGCTTTGGCTCTACTTCCTTCCGGCATGGCTCGCTCGCAAGCGCCAGCATAACAATCTGACCGCGCTCTTCGTTCTGAATTTGCTTCTCGGGTGGACGCTACTCGGCTGGGTTGCAGCGCTGATCTGGGCGCTTGCCGAGGCGCCGAAGGTTGCGGTCGCCACCCCAGCGCCGTCGTCAGCCCCCACAGAACCACGGCGCCCCTGTCCCTTCTGCGCTGAGCCAATCCTGCCGGCCGCCGCGGTATGCCGGTTCTGCAGCCGTGAGCTGCCGTCGGGCTGGGCTGGCGAGCGGTGAATTTCGGGGATTGGCAATCTGGTGAGCTACGCAAACGATCACGCGGGGGGTCATCTGCGCTGGCGGCGCTCGTTGAGGAATGGGAATGCCTTCCGTATTCGCTCGCACTCTTCTCGGATGGCGCGATCGGTCGGGGTTTCGGGCGGCGGCCCGGTGAGCCAATCAAATTCGGTCGGCAACGTCAACGTTCGCAGGTAGTCGTGCGGTCGAGCAATTCGGCGCAGAGACGGCGCAGCATCGAAGCACTATATCACGTGATTATGAACCTTGACCTTACCGACGACGAGACGGCCGCCCTCGCGCGCCTTCTGCGGCGCACCATCGACGATGATCGCTATCCGCTATCGCCGCGGCTTGCACCGCTAAAGGCGAGCCGGGCGAAGATCGAACCACCGAAACCTTGGCCCGAGCTTCCGCCGCCGCTAAAGGCGTACGATGCGCAAAGGGTCAGGCGTCGGCGACGCGGATAAAGTCGTTAAAGATACAGCCCCGCGTCTTCCTATGGAGCGTGCTTTTCGCTGTGGCTGCGATTCACCGATATCGCTCGAAACGAAGCTATCTCTTTGGAAGAGGGAGATTGCCGACCAAGGGCTGAAGAGCATTGAAGTACAGCAGCTCGCCGATGACTGACCGAAATTAGGTATGGCGTTGAAACCGCCTTTGTTGTTAAGATGGAAGCTGCGATACCAGATCGCCAACCTCTTTCTGAGTGTAAATTTCAACGGGAAATTGTACCTTTTGTTTTTCCAACCATACGTTAATATCGTCTTTGTCTGTAGCTTCGGCGACAATCAGCCAAACGCTAACGCGCGTTCGAAAGAAATCAACCATTTTTGCACCTCTATCGTCTGTTATTCCAAATTCTAATCGAGTGGCGATTGAATTAACACGGGCGTTGAGCAACTCACTAAATTTACTCAGGCGCCAGATTACAGCAGACGTCCGAAGTGCACCGAAAATTCCTAAATATATATAGTTCAATCCGTCAAACGATATTACCAAATTGAACCCAAAAGGGTTTCCTAGGTCGAATATTTGTTGCTCCCCCGGACTTCTTTGCAGATTTACTATCGTAACGTTTTTTATAATTAAAAAAGTTTCAAGAATTCGGTCAAAATTTGAAGCAGGTTTGTTTTGTGATGTCTCTCTTATGGCCTGCTCTATTGCCTCAATCGCAAGTCGACGGAAATTACCTTGATTGTATTTGACTGTGTCTAGACCAGCAACATTGAAAGGTAAGGTCTCTGCCTCGCGCTGAAATGGAATGACATATTTGTTATGCCCAAGCATGAGGCCATATTCGATACTAACATTGGCGTTGGGACCGATGGCATCGTTATTAAGTAAAACAATGGAGAATTGGGATACAATGATTTTGGAACAAATTTTCGTGCAAAACGCAAACTTCCCAGGTTCAATTTGGCTACCTGCTTCGACAGCTTCTATTCCGCGTTCTTCCAAAACGCCCTTAAGAACATCCCGCTCCAGCGCACGTGGAGAACCCATAGGCGATGAAACAGCTCCGAGTGGAAGAGAAGACATAATCGCACGCGGGCAAACCGATCACACATCGTTCATTCTTGCGTATGCGGATATCAACCATCGATCAGCTACTACTACAGTTCGGACAGTCATTTATCGGAAGAGCCGGAGCAGCGTCAATCAGCAAGACACAATCGCCCGGCTAACAGGGGTCTCCCTCGGCGTCGCCAGCAGATCGACGATGCCAGCCCCACCGAGAACAGAAGGTCGAAGACCAGCCAATCCTACGCATGGCAGAAGCGATCAAGCACGTTGGCGGCAAGCATGCGCAAGCCAATCCCATGCGCGGCCGGAGCGATCGGGCATATATTGCCAGCGTAGCAATGCGCCGGTCGGGCCGGTTCGCGCTCCGGGCTGCTGCATGACCGACGCCGGCCCAATGCTGTCATAATTTTTTCACCATTCTTGTTGACGGGGCTTGGCGGTCTGCGACATTCTGCCTCAACCCACGGCTTAGATCGTGGGATGGAGGAAACGCCTTACGGTACGATCGTAAGCGGGGGCGGCCCTGGGCGCGACGGGGCCGCTTCCTTCCCACGCTGCGGGCAAGGTGGCTGCCACCCTTTGGTTGGCGTTAGGCAGCCAGCGGCAGCGGGCGTACCTGCCATGATAGGGATATACTCATTTGGATCATAAGGTCGGCTCCCTCCGTCGTTAGGCTGGGTTGAGCGCTGCTCAAGCCTCGATCGAAGATCGACGCCACGCGGTAGGGAGAACATTCATATCCGACCAACTCGCGGTCAGTTGAGAACGGTTCGCAACGCGCGTTTTCGGTTAGTCGCACCGAGGGGTTCCTACCACACCGCCATTTGGCGGTCTTGACTTCGCTTCTTCGAGGATATTCTACCTGTAATATGCCAACACCGCCAAAAGTTTTGGTTGGCGGTCTTTCTTAGATCCGCAGAAACCCTCGATGTTCAAAAGGCCTTTGGCGGTCTTGAAAAAACCGGGATATTCAACTTCTGATGACCGACAAGGCGTTCGCGGCCTTCCCATATCTTAGGTTGGGTTGGCGGTCTTCCCCTCGTCGCCCCGTCGGGTGTCCACCCATCGCCAGAAGGCTTTTTCGCCGGAGAGGATCTGATCTTTGACGGCGCGAATGTAGGGCATCGCGGCTTTTGCGCGCTCGATTGTGCGCCAGGATATGCCGTGCGCGTCGGCCGCGGACTTGATCTCTGTCACGAGCTGCGCCCCGTCGGCGAGCAACCGATCGAGAAACCGCTTCGCTTCGTCGGGCTTGGTCACGCCATCCTTCCCGTCGCCGAGTAGGTCCGCCGCGGATCCTGTCACGGCATTGCCCCATTGCACCCGTTGGTTGCCGAAGTCCCGGTCCGGCAGCGCTTCCTGCATGAGCCCGTATTCGAAGCCATCGCCCTTACGGCCAATATTCGATGCGGCCCGCGTTAGGACGCCCGGTGTGCCATCGTCCGGCCCCTTTGCGACCATCACAATGCGGGCGATGGCGGCGAAGGCAAGCGAGCCAGTGACGCGATTGGTAGGGTTCTGCCCTTCGGTGCCCTTGGTGAAATGGGTGATCCCAAGCACGGCCGCATTGGCACGGGTGGCGAAGGTCAATAGGGGCTGCAATCCTCGGCGCGTCTCGGCGTTCTTGTGGCTATCGCCAGCGACCGCGCACACCACGGGGTCGACGATCAGTAGCGCCAGGTCGGGCAGATCGCGGGCGGCTTCCAACAGGGCTGGCATATCTGTTGCCGGGTCGAACGGACGATCGTCGTCCCCGGCCACGTGGTAGCAGCGAGACAGGTCGGCGCCGGCGAGATCAAGCCGCGGCAGGATCGTATCCCTCCAATCGTCTTCCGATGACCAGATAAGCACCGAGCCTTGCACCGCAGCCGTCCCATCCGGCCATTGTCCGCCGGCCGAGGTCGCTGCGGCCATCGTGAAGGTCAGCGTCGACTTGCCCGCGCCCTTGTCGCCGGCGATAAGATGCAGTTTCCGGCGCGCCAACCATCCGTCCCAGATCCAATCTATTGCCTCAATCTCGGCGGCGACGCCTTGGCGCAGGATCGAGCGCTTCGGCTTGGCGTCAGCCTTTGCCTCTTCGGCCTTTCGGTTTGTGAGCGCTTCGGCAAATTCCTCTTCGGGCGGTAGAGCCGGTGGCGCTTCTGTCCACCCATTTTCCCTGGCCTGGTGATACAGGCTGCCGAACGTCGACCCGCCGGGCTTCATTGGGTCGAGTGACCAGAATGTGGCCTCTACATCCTCCGGCCCCGCATAGTTCCCTGGCGTGCCGCTGGCCCCATATTCGCCGGCAGACCATGTCACGGAGATATCGAGCAACTCCCCGTCCATTTCGTCTGGGTCGACGCCTTCGAGCTGCGTGGCCTGAATAGCGCCGATGACGCCTATCCATTCGTTGCGGCCGCAGCTGGGGTCGATATGGGCGAGCATGCGGCTCAGGTAGTCGACCGGCACCGGGATCTTCTCGTCGCGTCGCTTCTGCGCTCGCTGTGACGCGCGTTCCGGGTCGCCGGGGTCAGACACCTTCACGTCGCTGTAGCCTAGCTCGGTGAGCCTCTGAGCGACCCGCTGGGCACAATCCCGCAGTTGTGCCGGGGTCACCTCGGGCAGCGCTCCGATGGGAAACATCGTCGGGTCTGTGTCCCAATCCCAACGGTAAGGCTTGCCGGTGTCCGGGTGGATGCCGAAGGCGACGAACTGCTGCCCGGCGCCGAGGAACTCGATCCGCTCGGGCTTGTCTCCGCTGCGCGAGGCGCCGCTGACTGTGATCTTGCCGATAGGCGTCTCATTGCGGAAGGCCAGCATGCAGCCCTTCGACCCGACCCGACGCATTGGCCAGGTGGCGAGCGCATCATCAAGGCAAAGCCATGTGATGATCTCGCTCTCGATCCCATCGGCGACGGCAGGGTCGTGTAGGTCGATGTCGGCCCCAACGAGCCGACCCGTTCGTAGACCCGTATTCGTCGCGGTCGGGTGCGTGGTTCGCTCGCCAGCAATCGCTTCGATGGTGTTCGGCCGCTTCTGCCAGCCGTCGCCGACAGGGCGTTTGCCGCTCGTCGCTATGGGCTCGTAACCATTACGGATCAGCAATTCATCCTTGACTTTTTCGTGGTTCGCGAGTATGTTCATATCGTCACCTATTGCGTTGATTGGGTTGCGTCCCCTAGCGTCTTGTAAAGCTCAGGCAAACCCCGGCCTCGTCAGCCGGGGTTTCCATTTTCAGTGTCCATACGGGACCTTCTCCCGCTCGATGTGCTCTGTTGCCATGGAATAAAACCATTCATCGAAGGCTTCGCTCAGATACTTGTCGAGTTGATTGAGCGCGTAGGTTGCCGACACTTGATCCTTCGCCGGCAGCCGATTGATCAACTCACGAAGACGGCGCGTCTCATAGAATGCTTGAATGGCTTTATCGACCCGCTCAAGGAAGCGGGGGCGGCGTTTCTCGATGTTAGTGATGTCCACCAACAACGGTGTATGGTCGAACATTTGATAACCTCATAGCAAAGCATTCAGACAATAACGACGGTTGCCCGGTTGTTCTTGAGTGACAACGCGGCTGTTGCTAGAGGGGTGGCGCTCGTCATCGCCACGTGTCCTAGCCGACTTCCCCGACGAGGTATCCTTGCGGGCTCGGCGAGTTGATATAAAGCTCAATGGTGACAATACTGCGATTGCGGATGATAATCAATCGCAAAATATCTGACCCGCCAGTCAGTTATATGTAAGGGCCATTCACATCGTCGGTTTCGGCCGATCCTTTGTAACATCCACAACAATCGTACACAATTCGTGATGAATGTTAACGCCAGGAGGATGGCTCGACGCGGGGGCCAGATTGTGCCTGTCAGGCTGCCGATTTGTGTTTCCACGTCGGCGCCGTGATCGTGGCCGATTTCAACCCGGCGTACCATTCGGCGGCCGATGCCGCATCGATCAGAGTTTTATTGCCGGCCTTCACGGCACGGATCGCGTTCGAGCCCATCAGCTCGTAGGTATAGGAACGACTGACGCCATAGCGGGCCATGAAGGCGCGCACAGGTAGAGCGACAACATCATTTGTGGTGGTCATAGTAGACATACTTTCCCTGGTGTCAGCGCTCGCGTTGACACGTGGTTCAGGGAAGTGCGGGAGCGGTGCCGCTTGCTGCCAGGGGATGAGGTCGGGTCAAAGTCAGGGTTGATGCCGGCGCTTCCCACGGCTACCGGACAATCATGACCCTACCCGGAATGGTTGCATTTGTCAAGAACAAATGTGGAATAAGCCTTTGGCAAACGGACAGCGGTGGACTTAACTGAAAAAAGGGCTGCCAACGAGCACATAGCAGACCACCTGCCGGTCAAACATGCTGATGGCGGTCAATCTGTGGATACCGTTGGTCGCTTGGCCGGTGCGCCGATCTAAGGATATCGCATCGTCATTTGGCCCGCGGTCCGGCTCCCATCGACCATCTCGCATCTTGGCGGCGAATACCGCGGGCAGCTCCGGCCGTCGTGGCAGTTGGTCGCCAAGCCACCGCTTGGCCGTTTCCGGGCGGACGCTTACAAGGCCGTGCCACGGTTTCACCCTATAAGGTCGTAGCGGGGTTTCCGCGTCGTGGATCGCGTAATCCGCGTCAGAATTGTTTCCGCATCCACGACTTTTTCCTTCGGCGACGCTGGTGCTTCGACGGCAGTCCTCGGTCTTCCATGCGCTCAGGGCGGGGCGGGTCGGCGTAACCAAACAGGTCCCGCATTAGCCTTTCATATCCGTGAAGGATCGGCATGGCCTGATGGTTTTCAAGGATAAACCTGCCCATCTTACTTGGCGGTAGTAACCGGCTCCCTTGACTTCCAATGGACTTCGAGCTTCGTAAAGCGCTCGGCTTCGAGTTTCCGTAATAGCACGTTGTATTGGCCGCGCGTCAAAGTCGGCTGGTCTTTCAACCGGGCCACCGCGGCGCGGAATTCGCGCTCAATCTGGGTGATCGTGCCCATCATTGTGCCGACCCCATCGGCACCGGCGCCACGGCGACATAGATCGGATCGGTTGGGCTGCCCGATAGCGCCAGCTTGTATTGGCCAGGCGGCAGGTAGAGCGGGCCAGCCCAGCCGTTAGCATACCATGCCGTGGCCACCGGGACGTAGGTCGCCCCGTCATAGGCCAACGCTTCGAGCGTGACGGTCGCGCTGTTCCATGCGCCGCTGGCGTAGCTGGCAGCATAGACGCCACCGTCGAGCGTGTAGGGTCCCGCCGACGCTGACGTGATCTCGGCGGCGATATCCGGTAGCGGCGACGTGGTCATGACAGGCCAAACTCCCGCTTGCGCTCGGCATAGCTGGCGCGGACCCGCGCATGCGCCGCGAATAGCTCAAGGGTCCGGCGATCGGCCATCAAGGCATTCTCGAGTTTTTTGATCCTAGCAGCCTGTCGGACTGGATTTAACTATCGAGGGATGGAACGCGGCTTTGCATTGCGTCAACCGTCGTCGGGATGCTGACGGGTTGGAGACTTGGTCAAGGGTTCCGACCGATATCTCGCTTTGGTTGAGATATACTCTTCTGATGCTCCTTTACCGGGCGGCGAGGGCGAAGATCCGCTTGATGTTCCAGGCCATGGTGACCAGGCTCCACTCGCCGCGGACTTTATCGAGCCCGCGCAGCAGGAATTGGCGAAAGCCCAGAACCGACTTGATTATGCCGAAGACTGGCTCCGGGGTGCACTTGCGCCGGCCGTAGAGCTTCTTGCCTTCGGGTGTCGCCAAGCGGTGCGCCATCGCTTCGAGCGGCGTCGGGTCCTGCGGTGCGGGCGGTGCCGGAGCAAAGCGCTCGGCCAAGGGTGGGTTATGTGGCGCACGGCCGAGCGCCAGCAGCGGCTCGATCCCTGCCGCGGTGCAGGCTGTCACATTGGCGGCGCTGCAATAGCCATTGTCGCCGAGCATCGTTTGCGCCCTGCCGAGATCCGCCGGCAAAGCCGCCAGCTTGCCCAGCATCGGCGCGAGTTGCTGCTTGTCGTTCGCGGCTTGTACGACATCGCTGGCGACCACCAACAGGCTGTCTGCCGTCACTACGGCTTGCGCGTTGTAGCATTGCTCGAACCCGCCGCCCGCCACCGGCATGATCCGCGAGTCCTCGTCGGTCAGATTGATCTGATCAGTGGGGCCGGGCCCCGCAGCCGGCGGCGCCGGCGGCCTGCCGCCAGGCTTCCTGCCGCTCGCCCTGGCCTTGGCCTCGCGCGCCGCGACTTTGGCCTCATACTCCGCCTGCTCACGGGCCAAGCGCTCGCTGGCACGCGCCTCGATTTTGCTGCGCGCCTCGGCCAGCTTCTGCAGTCGTACTTCGCGTCGCTCCAACTCCTCGGGGATCGACATCCCCCCGGCCTTCGCCGGGGCAGGCTTAGGAAGATCCGCCGTATCGGCCGCCTCGGCCTTGGCCATCAGCTCTCCCACCTCGGCCTTCAGCTGCGCCTCCAGCTTCCCAGCATGCTCATAAGAGAGCGCGCTATGCCGGCTCGCATTGGCGTGGATCTTGGTCCCGTCCAACGCCACCGTGCCCAGACCGAGAACCCCCATCTCGCGGGCCAACAACAACACCCTGACGAACAGCCCCTCGATCTCCGGCAAAAACCGCCGCCGGAACGTCGCGATCGTGTCGTGGTCCGGGTGGTCGTTTGCCGCGATGAAGCGAAACGCCACCGAATTGTACGTCGCCTGCTCCAGCTTTCGGCTCGAAAACACCCCCGTCGCATAGCCGTAAACCAACAGCCCCAGCAGCATCGCTGGGTGGTACGACGCCGAGCCCGACCCGCGATAGCTGCCGCTCAGCTCGTGCAGATCCAGACCGTCAATCACTTCCACCACAAAGCGCGCCAAATGTCGTTGCGGCAGCCACTCGTCCACCGAGGGTGGCAACAGAAACCCCGTCTGCCGATCCACCTGGCGAAAATTGCTCATCCCCCACCCGCCCCTAGTACACATCCCCCACTCAAACCTACCACATTCTGGGTCGGCTTCCACCTAAGTCCGACAGGCTGCTAGCCGGATCGTCTTTGACCAAGTCCCGCAGCACCGGCAGTGCCTCGGCGAACAGACCTTTGGCGACTTCCGAGCCAACCGGGAATTTCCCAGCGGCGCGATCGAACCGGCTGTGCAGATCCGATGTCGGCGATGTGCGTTCGGCTAGGTCGGCTGCAGTGGCGTCGGCCCGAGCTCGCATGGCCTCATCGCCAAGCTGAGCAATCGCTTCGAGACGCTTCAGGTGATGCTCGGCGATATGCTCAGGCAGCGGGCCCGGTTCGCCGCCGGGGAAGGCCGCGTTCAGATGCTGTTCGCGGACGGCTTGCTCGGGCGGCGGCGGTGCCGGCGGGGCTAGGCCTTGCTCCCGGCGAAACGCGATTTGGGCGTCGAGCATGGCGAGCTTCGCCAGGGCTCTCGGTCCCTTAGGGTCGCCATAAGCACTCTCACCCATGGCAACCCGGTTGCGCAGCTCTACCAGAAACTCGCTCGCCGCCGCGGCTGGGTCGGTGTTGTCGGGGTGGGGCATCACAAAATTCCTTCAGCCATAGCGGCCAATTTGGTTTGTTCAGCCTGCCATGCAGGAATGTCTCGCCGCGGCATGCGCACCCCACTCTTGCCAGTCTTTACGCGCGCCGGCTGTCGCTTGCCGCCAACGTCGGGCATCTGCCATAGCTCACCCCCCCGTGGCACGGCTTCGATAACCTCTTCGCCAGCGATCCTGGCCTGTTCGGCAGCTTCCTCTTCGTCGGCGGCTGCCTGTGCTTCCGCAGCCTCGGCGTCGGCTTTGGCGCGCACTTCCTCGGCGGTCACCGGCATGGCCTCGATCATGTCATCGAGCGTGATCCATTCGGCCTCTAGCACGTCGAAGTTGCTCCGGTGCTGAGCCAGGGTAGCGCGCAATCCGGCAACTCGCTGTTGAGCGGCGGCAAGATCCACCATCGCCGCGCCAAGCTCGGTTTCTATCTCTTCGATGGCGCCGTTGATTTTGAGTTGCCGATCTTCGATGGCCTCTTGCTCAGCCACGAGCGCATCTCGTTCGGCCTGCCGGCCAGCCTCGGCTTCCGCTTCGGCTTGTTCGGCTTCCTGGCGCTCGGCCAGGTCGACGGCGCCCTTCAGGCCACGCAGACGCTCTTCCGCGGCGCGTAGGGCCGTGCCGGCATGGTCGACAGCCGATTGAGCGTCGGGGTTGTCCGGGTCGCTAGCGGCGTTCAGAGACGCTTCGGCGAGGATGGATTGCAGGCCAGGTAGGTTCGCTTCGAGGGTGTCGACCTGTTGGCGCAGATCATCGCTTGTGGTCATGCTGTTTGTCCTTGTTGGCGTCGACGGGGTGAAGCTCCCGCTTCGGCCTTTAACGTGCCGTTCAAGGTTTCAGCCTCGACTTGCAGTCGACGCCGGGCGTTCGATCGGCGAAGCTCTTCCAACCGGGGCCGGTGCATCGCTTGGGCGATGGCCAATTGGTCCTCGGTGATGCTGCGAACCCTTCGCAGGTCGGACAGCCACCAGCGCGGCCGAATGCTGGTCACGGGCATGATCCCGCGTGCTGCCAGGTACTCGGCCACTTGATGCGGCGGCAGGTTGAGCAGGCGGCCTGCAATCGGGGCGGTAATCGTTCTCAAATCCATATTCCGACCCTATCACAGATGCAACTGATTGTCAATCTCATTTACAACTTCAGAGTGTTGCAAACCATTCCCGGCGCAGTCCAAGGTGCAGTGAGATGCGCGCGGGCGTGCGGGCAGGCGCGGGCACCCCCGCACCCCCGGTCTTCTGCCATCGGGGGCGAGCCAGACCCGTGGTTCGCGTCGGCGATGCCGGTTACGGCGCCATCAGGGAGGGTCGAGACTAGCGCGCCGGCAACCCCATCGGCGGGAAAATAGGCTCGACCGACCCGTTGAACGGCACCGTTTCAAGGGCTGGCGGCATGCCAGAGCCAGGGCTAGAATGGCCGAAACAGGTGCCCGATGTGTGCTACTTGTGTGCTAGGTCAGCGTTGGCAGTCGAGACTGTTACATTAACTCATTGATCTACAACGAGTGTCCCCGTAGCTCAGGCGGATAGAGCAACAGTTTCCTAAACTGTGGGTCGCAGGTTCGAGTCCTGTCGGGGACGCCAACATGATCAATGACTTACACTGTGTACGGCGATTGAGGCCGACGGTCGGGGTCACGCCAGGGTCACACCATCGGGCAATTCGCGTTCTGACAGCCCCGCCATCGGCAGCCTTTCTCTGACACATCGCGCACCCGGCGAGTGTCGCAGCGAGACCTCGCACGGGCCTCAGGCGAGCCGTCGGACGCGCATCTGTATCGCCGGCAAGAAAACCTGTCCCAGAGAAAGCCGCCCATCGGTCCCCCTGCGGCGCGGCGCCGGCGGGGGTGTCGGCCATGGTGTCGAGCGACGTGACCGCCGAGCGGAACCGCCGCCCGCGGTCGCGTGATCGCGTTCGGGGAGAAACGGGCCGATGGAGCGCGAGCATGAAAAATCGGTGCCGGCTCGGAAACCGCATGTGATTTTCAGGATTTGCTGTCTGTGGCGGTCTTGGACCGGGCCGGTGAGGGGTCCGGAAACGCTGCACTATTCCGAAAGCAAAAGACCCAAAGGGCTAGTAACCGACCTTCACCGAGACGGATTGGTATATCCGGACGCACCGGTGCCCGGCTGAGGAAGATGCCCGTGCCGCATTTCGTCAACGACGGCCGTAGAGAGGGATTTGCGTTATCGCTTCGGCCGCGACTTGTGGGGGTTGCAGACGGGTATAGAAGGTGGGGCGACACCAGCCACCGCCGCCTTGTTCGCCGCCGCCCGCGCAATCCCAGTACCGCGAGGCCTGGACCTCGATATAGATTTGCTGGCCGGCAACGACGCCCACGCGGGCGAACTGATTGACGTCGCGCCCCTCCGAATCGACGGAGACGTCATATTCGCCGGGCGCGACGTCGCGGTAAAACGCCCCGCCCGGCTCGGAAATGGCAACGATCTGACCGTTGAAGCGAACGTAAGGCGTCGCCAAGCTCACATAAGGCTCGTCGTAGCGATAGAGCCAGATGCGGGCATATCCCGGCGGCGGACCGCCCGGCGCGGCGCCGGCCGGCGACAAATAGGTGCCGACGAGGAAAACAGCCAGCATGCTCAGCGCCGCGGCTCGACAAAGACAACGGGTCAACATCGCAGGGATCGGCATCGGACCCTCTCTTTGGCATCGATATGGTTTCGCATTTGGCCGGCATCGAGTTGTACATTCGAAGCTCCGCGATGGCGGCATCGACGAGATCTCCGCGATCGAGCACGAGATCAACAGCGCCGCGGCCGAACAGCGGCTCACCGTCCGCCGGGAACGAACGCCTGGTGTCGACCCAAAGCCGAGGCTCGTCCTTCGCGCTGGGAACGGTTCTTGCTGCCCCCTGGCCGCCATTCGTCCTTGACCATCGATCATCTTGTTAAGTTGCAAACCCGGTCGTTCGTAGGACGCTGACCGTCGCTGAAGCGAAAGGCAGTTGATCCAAGCCGCGAGCACAACAGTCACCTGGCGGTCTGCGAAACCCCTCGCGACTGCGCTGCAAGGGCCGGCTCCTGGGGCCGGGCGCGGGCGAGATGTCGAGGCATTGCCCTCGGCGAGCGACGTTCTTCCTTGAAGCCATGCGAGAGCAAATTCGGGGCAGCAAGTTGAATCACACCTTTCAGCCAATCCAGAAGGTCGTTAAAATTCGGGTTCGTCGGGAGCCAAAGCGAGCATCCGGGATAAGGAGGCGTGGCCATGGTGGTGGCAAAGAAGCCGAGATCAAAACCAAAAAGAAAAACTTCGCCTGATACCCCGGTAATGTCGAATAAATACGATTTATCAGCCGATTACTTTGGACACAATGTTCCACTTTATAAAAAATATCTAGCAAAATTTAAGGACAAGCCGTGCAGATTACTGGAGATCGGATCGTTCGAAGGCGGTTCGACTACTTGGCTTCTCGATAACATCGCGACACATGAAGATTCCTTCATCGACACCATCGACGTCTGGGAACAACCGAGGTTGAAGGCTAACCTCATCGCCAGCGGCCATCAGCATAGAGTGAAATTTCACCTAGGGAGATCGGCCGATATTTTGCGCACGCTTCCCTTCAATGCCTATGACTTTGCGATCATCGACGGCTCGCACTGGACGATGAATGTGCTTGAAGACATGGTTCATAGTTTCCGTCTTCTCAAGATCGGCGGCATCATGGAAAGTGACGACTATATGTGGGATGATCCCGAGTGGAATCAGGAAGGCGCGCCAAAAGAGGCGATCGACGCCTTCCTGTCGATCTATGCGCCGAAGATCAAGGTTCTTCATAAGGATTGGTTGGTCTGGGTCCAGAAGATCGCAGACCCCATCTGGGACCTCTAAGGCGGCGATATTTCAAACGGAAGATACGGGCGGCAGGCGGCACGCAGTCGCCCGCCCGAGAATCGACTAGCTGGTGCTCCGGTAGCGCACGAGCCGAGGCCGAAAGGTGGCGCGAGCCGTCGCCTTTCCGGGGTTACGAGATTGTCGGATCCGCGCCACCCCCAGCTTCAGCTGCGCCGGCTGAAGCGTACCCTTTTGCCAACCTCGCCGCGCTCCGCCGGGCATTGCGGATCTGCGTGGCCAGCGATCCACCGCACGACGCCAGGGCTTTTTGCATTTGGTCGTGGACCGTCCCAAGCAACTCCAGGCCCCGCGGCGAGAGAGACAGCCGTCGGCCCTTCCCGACTTCGTTTGCCGCAACCGTGACCAGCCCCGCGGCTTCCAGGTCGGAAGCCTGCTGGTGTACGCGCTGCCGGCTTACGCCGATCTTGCGAGCCACCTCGGCCAAAGAGGCCATGCTCGCATCCCTGATGGCATAGAGCAAAAGCCAATCGGCCAGCGCCACTCCCGACTGTGAAATGGCGGCCGTCCCCTGCAGACGCGTCGCAATCCGGTTTGTCAGCACGAGGAACGCTGCCAGATCATCAATCTCGGGCACGTCACGGCATCCTACGAGGTCCAGACAGCGTTCCGTTTACGATGACGACGGATTTTGTGTCAAGTAAGTTGACGCGATTTGATGAAGTTTGCTGGCCATCTGCGGGCTTCAGCGTTGCCGCCAGCCTCGGCGCCAACTTTGGATCCCGATCGGCAACTCGAAGCTTGCCGAGCTCCAACCCAAATCCAGAAAGCGGGCGGTCTGTTCCAGCCGAAACCAACCGAACGACCCCTCCGTTACGGTCAATAATGCCTGGCCATCCATCGTTGCCCGACATCTGGATAAAGATCGACCATCTGCTCGTATATCGGACGCAGCTGTGCCTTCAACAGGTCATAGATGTCATGCGGGATTTCCATGGTCTCGCCAACATGCACTTTTTTATTTGGTTCTGGAAAATATTTTACCGAGAAATCAACATTGAAATGTTCGCAAACTCTCTTTATTGTCGTTTCAGGCCACTCTATGATATCGTCGGTAAAGACGACTAGGATTTGGGAATTCGGTAAATGCGCGCTCCAACGCGCGAGGACCGCCGGGTAGTTCGCATGCCCCTCTACGCCCTGATAGCGGGCGATTCGCCGCAAATCGGCCTTGGGATGGTTGCGCGCGATCATCCGGATTTGCGACCAGTTGCGCTCGATTGGATCTCGCAGCGAATAGAGAATCCTGAGATTCGGCGCCAGTTTCAGGATGTGTTCGATGCCTGTGGAAGGGAGTAAGGCGTATGATGGTGTGATTTCACCACAGATCTGGTTCGGGCTTGCGAGACCGAAAATGGCCCCATACCAGTCATCGGAGATATCGCCGTCGATGATGTCGGCGATCCGCGCGATCAAGCGATAATTCCACGACTCTCGTGGGACGTGTTCGAGGTGCCAGCGCAGGATTTGGGTACCGCGGTCGCGTCGGTGCCTCCCGGTCCACCTTCTATCGGCCGCGATGTATAAATCGTTAAAATAATGGAGTTCTTTTATCGGCGGTAACCAGATGGCGGGATGCCGGCGGAGATTCTGATACAACCAAGTCGTCGCCGCCTTCTGCGCTCCGATACCTAAGAAATCCGGAAACCGGCGCCTGGCGATGGTGCCGTATCCGGCGGGCGCGATCCCGCTGGAACTCAAGGCGGCTTCGGGCTCAGCTCCGCTCATCAGCTCCTCGGCGTGGTGTCGCTTTTCCCACAGGATAGGGACCGATTCCCGCATCCGAACCAGGCACGCGATTTCCGCCGGATCGAACTCGTACAACGTAGCGCCGGCCGGTCACGAGCGTGAGAAATAGCCTGCCCACGGAAGACGAACCGGGGAAGCGCAACCGCCGGACGGCATCCTCAATTAGACGCGAAAGACGCTGGCACGAACTCAGACATCTATTAATCGTTTCATCGAATGCCATGCGGCGTGTAGAAGTCGACGTTGAAAGGCTCAATTCGCCCGTTTCGTTGGTTCAGCGCGAAATTGTGGGGTTGTACCGTCTGATTGATTAACAACGACGATACGCCGCGAAACGGTGCCGGGCCGCAGCCCATTGCTGCGGCCCGGAGGTCGCCGGCCGTTCGGGCTATTCGGCGGCGGCGCGCAGCGCTTCCTTGCGGTCCTTCATATAGTCGATGCTGACCGGCTGGTTCGTTTCGAACGGGCTCTTGAGATCGAGCTCCTTGGCCATTTCGCGCAGCGCCGGAAACACCTCCTGCCCCAGGAGGCGGATGCAGGTCTTGGCATCCTCATGCGTCACGTTGCCGTCATTGCCCCAGATGCCGAGAATGCCGGGCCTCGTCTCCTCGAGGAGGATGCGCAACTTGGCGATCACCTGCTTGGGCGTGCCGGCGATGATCATCAAGTCTTCGAGCTGCTTCTCCAGCCCTGGGCGGAAACGGGGGCTTATCGCCCGGCCGGAGGCCCACTCGACGAAGGCGCGGCGGTTTTCCGGACTGCCGTAACCCGCAGGCGTGCTCCACACCGGATGCGCCAGACCGGTGAATTCGCCCTGCATCCACCGGAATTGGGCGGCATTCGCCAGCGCCTTCTCCTCGGTCTCGGCGACATGGATCTGCTTCAGCATCCCGTGATAGTCGGGACCCGGGGTAAAGCCGGCATCGAGCGCGATCTTGTCGTAAATCTGCCAGATCTGCTTCGTTCGCTCGATCGGCGTGTTGAGCGCGACATAGGGGTAGCCCTGCTGCGCCGCCCAGACGATCGTTTCGGGGCTGATGACCCCCGGGATCCACACACGTGGATGCGGCTTCTGCAGCGGCACCGCCCAAGGGTTGACGACGCGGTGCTGGTAATGCGTGCCTTCCCAGCGGAACGGGCCCTCGCGCGTCCATGCCGCGACGATCAGGTCATGCGCCTCCTGAAAGCGCTCGCGGTTGTAGGCGGGGCTGACGCCGGCGGCGAGCTGCTCCTGACCGCCGCCGCGGACAAAGCCCGAGACCAGCCGCCCCTGCGAGATCATGTCGATCATCGACAATTCCTCGGCGAGGCGCACCGGGTTGTCGGCCAGCGGCAGCGGGTTGCCGAGGAGGATGATCTTCGCCTTTTTCGTCACGGCGGCGAGGATCGCGGCAAAGATGTTGCATTTCGCCTGCATGCAGAACGGCGCATTGTGGTGCTCGTTCAGCATGATGCCGTCGATGCCCATCTCCTCGGCGTAGATGTAATGTTCGAGATATTCGTTGTAGAGCCGGCTGCCGGCGACGGGGTCGAAGTATTTGTTGGAGAACATCAGCGCCGTGGCGCCGAATTCGAGCCCGATTTCGGCCGGATAGGCCGACATCGGCTGTTCGGTGAAATACATCAGCTGCATGCGTTTCTCCGTCTCGGCTTTCGCCGCGACGCGTCGCGGCGCCCCGCAAGCGGGTCACCGCAAGTCTGTCACAAAACCGGCGTGCCGGTGCCGCCTTTTTTTGCCGAAAGCCGACCCAGCTCAGATCCCTTCGAGAGTGATCGGATGGTCGAGGATCACGAGCCGGCGCTGGAACAGCCATTCGCCGTCGATCTTGACGAGATCGCACTCGTAGCGGCCGGGCGCCAACAGCTCGCTTCGGCCGTTTCGCGTCATCAGGTTAAGCAGATAACAGGTGGCTCTCGCCCGCTCGCCGTCGATCGTGACGGCAAGGTTGGAGATCACATGCCGCAATTGCGCGCCATCTTCGCGGAAACGAGCAAAGCGGCGGGCAAATGCGCGGATCGCCGGGTGCCCCGAAAAAGCACCGACGACCGGGCTTTCGAGCGCGGCATCCTCGGTAAAGCAGCCGACGATCGTCTCGACATCGCCGGCATCGAGCGCGGTCGCATAACGCACGAAGAGGTCGTTGATCGCGAACCGGTCTTCGATCAACGCCGTTGTCATCGCATACCCCTCGCCGTCACTGCGAGAGGATGTCATAGCCGGCACCGGAGAATTCGATCAAATCGAAACCGTTGCCGAAGGGATCGGCCATGTTGGCGAGGCGGCCGTATTCCTCGACCTGAACGTCGCGGTCGAGCGAGCCACCCTTCGCGACGAGCCGTCGCACGGTGTGATCGAGATCGCCCACGATAAAATCGAGATGCACGGGGGTCCAATGGCGCGCATAGCTGCGCAGCGCTTCTTTCCAACCAAGGATGGCGACGGGAGGAAGATCCGCGGGCAGAAAAATCGGCAGGTTCGCCCCGGCGAGTTCGACCCAGCGCTGGCTGAGCCTGCGCCGCAATGTCAGGCCGCTCACTCCCTTGGCCGGCGACCGGCCCCCTCTATCGCTTGACGCAGACGGTGTCGCCGTCGACCCGTACTTCGTAGACCCTGATGTCGGCCGAGACCGGGCCGCTGACGAGCTTGCCGCTGCGCATATCGAACTGGGCGAAATGCAGCGGACATTCGATCAAGTGGCCGACGAGCCTGCCGCGCGACAACGGCGCGTGTTTGTGGCCGCAGACGTCGCGCAGCGCGCAAAACTGGCCGTCGATATTGGCGAGCACGACGCGCTCGCGGTCGACCGCGACCCATTTCATCTGGCCGGGCGGCAGATCGCCGGTTCTTGCTACGGCGACAAAATCGTCTGGCATGAACGCGATAGACGGGCCCACGCGCAGCCCCTCACCCTCCCGCTATCGCGGGTCCCTCCCTCTCCCCGCTCGCGGGGAGAGGGCTGGGGTGAGGGGCTTCGGCGCGGGCGGCGGCTAGTTCGGGCGGAAGCCGAACAGCTTGCAGGCGTTGTCGGCCGTGATCTTGCGGCGATCCTCTTCGGGGACGCCGGCAAAGATGCGGTCGAGAAACTGCTTCGACTGCGGCCAGGTCGATTCCGCATGCGGGAAATCGCTGCCCCACAGCATGTTGTCGACGCCGATCCGGTCGCGGATCTGCACGCCGAGATCGTCCTCCATGAACTCGACGAACATATTGCGCCGCCAATACTCGCTCGGCAGCATCCCCTCGCGCGATTTCCAGCCCTTGGTGAACACCGGCCGCTCGCGATAGGTGAAGTCCATCTGCTGCAGCCAATGCGGGATCCACATCGTTTCATGCTCGACCGAGCCGACTTTGAGCCGCGGGTAGCGGTCGAACACCCCGGCAAACACCATGGCACCGAGCGAATAGCGCACCCAATAATCGGTCGTCGAGCGGCCGGCGCCGGTCATGTCGCTCGGGTTGACCGTGAACTCGTTGCCGGGAACGCCGGCGCGCGGCGTCGCGATATGCAGCAACAGCGGGATGTCGAGATCCTGCGCCGTCCACCACAGCCGGTCGTAGATCGGATGGCGATAGGGCCGGTCCGGCAGCGGCGAGACCGGAATGAACGCGCCGACGAGCCCCATCTTCTTGCTGCGCTCGAGCTCCTGGCAGGCCTCGTCGACATCGTCGACATTGAGCATTGCGATGCCCTTCAGCCGCTCCGGATAGGGCTTGCAGAAATCCGTAATCCAGTCGTTGTAGACGCGGCACACCTCGCTCAACAGCTCGCTGTCTGGCACGCGATACCAGAAAAGACCCTGGCTCGGCTGCAAGCAGGAGCCCCAAACGCCATCCTCTTCGTTTTCGCTGATCATCGAATGCGCGTCGTAGGCGCCCTTGCGAACGTCCTCCCAGAGGCCGAGAAAATCGATCTGCGACGGATCCTCGAAGCGCTGGCCGGCCTGCATGACGGCACCGAGCGTGCCGACTTGCGCCCCCTCGAGCACCCAGGCGTCGTATTCGCGGCCGGTCGGGGTCTTACGCCGTTCCATCCGCGGCGCGCGGTCGCGGAATTTGGGCTCGATCCGGCTCGTGTACATATCCGGCGGCTCGACGATGTGGGAATCCGCCGAGATCACCTTATACGCCGCCATTGCAGTCCTCCTCCGTTGCCGCCGGGTGTCGCCGCCCTGGTCGGGCACGCCCGCTGCCTGCAAACGGTATGCCGCCACCGAGAAGCAAGTCAAGCCGCCGAACCCGCCCGAGGCATCGCGCCGGCGACGTAGGCGCGCGGCAACCGGCGGCCCCGGTCGGCGGCCGATTTGCCGCCGGCCGCGAACCCGATATGTTCGGGAAAAAGGCGGCTCGGTCCGCCCGAACACGCTCGCCGGCCGCGGAGGAGATCATGGGAGCGCTGCTCAGGGAAAGCGTGTTCGGTATGAATATTTTAAGCGTTGTCGGCTTCATCGTGATGGGGCTCGGGCTGACCTTGCGCCGGATGGCGCGGGCCGGCACGCTTCTTGCCGTCGGCCTGATGGCGGCAGGAACCGTTCTGGTATTGCTGGGGTTGTACGCAAATCGCCTGTCGGGTTTTTGAGACGCCAGGTGCTGCGAAACTTTCCGAACTGACGGACGCTCGGCGATATGGCGCTCGAAGAATACCGCAGGAAACGCGACTTTCGCAAAACCGCGGAGCCGGCCGGCGGGACGCCGGCGAAAACGCCGCGCGCGGCAGCGCCGCTTTCATTCGTCGTCCAGAAGCACGCGGCGCGCCAGCTGCATTACGATTTTCGTCTCGAACTCGACGGCGTGCTGAAGAGCTGGGCGGTGCCGAAAGGACCGAGCCTCGACCCGGCCGAAAAGCGGCTGGCCGTCGAGGTCGAAGACCATCCGATCGAATATGGCGGTTTCGAGGGCGTCATCCCGAAAGGCGAATATGGCGGCGGGACGGTCATGCTGTGGGATCGCGGCAGCTGGGTCCCGGCCGATCCCGACCCGGCGGCGGCCTGTCGCGACGGCAAGCTCAAATTCGCGCTTTATGGCGAAAAACTGCACGGCAACTGGATGCTGGTGCGGCTGCGCGGCCGCAAAAAACAGGACGAGAAGCAGCGCAATTGGCTCCTCGTCAAGGAACGCGACGAGGCGGCGGCGCCGGGGAGCGGCGATGGCGTCATTGCCGAGCAGCCGTTCAGCGTCGCGAGCGGCCGCTTGCTGGACGGCATCGCCGCCGATCGCGACCGGGTCTGGCACTCGGACCCGGCGGCGGCCGCGGCCGAGCCGGCGCTGCGGCCGCCCGCGAAAAGCGCCGGCGCCCCGCATATTCCCGGCGCGCGCAAGGCGCCAATGCCCAATGGCGTCAAGCCGCAGCTCGCGGTCCTGGCGCAGACGGCGCCGGACGGCGGCGACTGGTTGCACGAAATCAAATATGACGGCTATCGGCTGATCGCCCATATCGCCGGCGGCAAGGTCCGGCTGACGACGCGCAGCGGCCTCGACTGGACCCGGAAATTCCCCGAACTCGCGGGCCAATTCGCCGGACTGCCGGTCGAGACGGCGCTGATCGACGGCGAGGTCGTCGATCTCGCGGCCGACGGCACCACGAGCTTTTCCGGTCTGCAGGAGGCGCTTTCCACCGAACACACCGGCCGGCTGAGCTTCTTTGCCTTCGATCTCCTTTATTGCGACGGCTGGGATCTGTGCGGCGCCGGTCTCGAAGACCGCAAGAACGCACTCGCCGCGATCGTGCCGCGCACCGGGCAAGGCATGCTGCGCTACAGCGACCATCAGGTCGGGCAAGGTCCGGCCATGTTGCGCCAAGCCTGCAAATTCGGCCTCGAAGGCATTGTCTCGAAGCGCCGTGACGCGCCTTGCCATGCCGGGCGCAATGCGAGCTGGCGCAAGGTCAAATGCGCCAACCGGGAAGAGTTCGTCGTCGTCGCCTTTACCGATCCCGAGGGCGGCCGCAGCGGTTTTGGCGCGCTGCTCCTCGGCTACTACGATCCGTCGCAGGCCCTGCACTATGCCGGCCGCGTCGGCACCGGTTTCAGCATGACGCGGCTCGACGATCTGCGTCGCCGGCTCGACGCGCTCGCCCGCCGCGCCCCGACCGTCGCCTTGCCGAAAGAGGCGCCGCGCAAGGGCATCCATTGGGTCGAACCGTCGCTGGTCGCCGAAATCCGCTTTGCCGGCTGGACCGCCGACCGGATCTTGCGGCACGCGTCGTTTGTCGGGCTGCGCGAGGACAAGGATTCGAAGGAGGTCGTCTATGACCCAAAGGTGCCGACGGTGGTGACCGCCGATGAGCGCGCGAGCACAGCCCGGCCCGCCTCAGCCCCCGCTCCACCCGTCGTCGGCGAGCGGGCGCGCGACGGCAGCCTCAGCTTCGCCGGCGTCCGGCTCACCCACCCCGAGCGCGTGTTGTTCGCCGACGCGGCGCTGACCAAGCTCGATCTCGCGCAGTACTACGCCGCGATCGGCGATTGGGCCGTGCCGCAGCTCGCGCACCGGCCGCTGACCCTGGTGCGCAGCCCCGGCGGTGCGGGCAAGAAGAGTTTTTATCAAAAGCATCTGGGTCCAGGCGCCCCGGATGTGCTGAAGCACGTCGCGATCGCCGGCGAAGACGGCGTCAAATCGGCTCCGGTCGTCGAGGACCTCGCCGGCCTCGTCGCGCTGGCGCAGATGGATGTGCTCGAGATCCACCCCTGGGGTGCGACGATCGACGACGTCGAGACGCCGGATCGCGTCACCTTCGATCTCGATCCCGACGCCGGCCTGCCGTGGTCGCGCGTGACCGAGGCGGCCCTCGCCGTGCGCGATGCGCTTTCCGGGATCGGCCTCGCAAGCTTCGTCAAGACGACCGGCAGCAAGGGGCTGCATGTCGTCGTGCCGCTGACGCCAAAGCTCGGCTGGGAGGCGATCAAGACGTTCAGCCGATGGGTGGCCGAACGTCTCGTCGAATTGACGCCCGATCGGTTCACGGCAAATCAGGCGCTGCGGGCCCGGCAGGGACGCATCTATATCGACTACCTGCGCAATGGCCGGGGGGCTACCGCCGTCGGCGCCTATTCGCCGCGGGCGCGTCCCGGAGCGCCGGTCTCGACGCCGCTCGCCTGGCAAGAGGTCGAAGCGGGCCAGCGCCCCGAGGCCTTCACGGTCGCCACGCTGCCCGAGCGGATGCGCGCGCTCGACCTCGATCCGTGGGCCGAGATCGGCAAGCTGCGCCAATCGCTCGGCGCGGCCGTCCGCCGGCGCATCGGGATCTGATGGAAACGGACGATTTTCTGCGCTTTCGCCCGGCGCGTGACGCGGCGCTGACGGTTCGGGTTGCGGAACGCGGCGGCTTGTGGCTTCGTTCGTCTCCCAAACGTCATGCGGCAGAGGAGGGCTCATGCCTCGGGCCAGCTGGAACGGATTTCTGCGGCTGTCGCTCGTCACCTGCCCGGTTGCCCTGGTGCCGGCGACCACCGAGGCGAAGCGCATTCGCCTCAATCAGCTCAACGCGGCAACCGGCAACCGCGTCGCGCAACAGCTCGTCGAACTCGAAGACCGGCGAGCCGCTCGACCGCGATCAGATCGTCAAGGGTTACGAATACGAGCGCGGCCGCTATGTCACGTTGAGCGACGACGAACTGAAGGACATTCAGATCGAGTCGTCAAAGATCATCGATCTCGACCGTTTTGTCGACCGCGACGCAGTCGATCCGCTCTATCTCGACACGCCCTATTACGTCTATCCGGACGGCGAATTGGCGGCCGAGACGTTCCGCGTCATCGGCGAGGCGATGGCGCACAAGAACAAGGTCGGGCTCGGCCGGGTGACGATTTCGAGCCGCGAAAGGCTGGTCTTGGTCGAGCCGCGCGACGGCGGCCTCGTGATGTCGACCCTGCGCGCCGGCGACGAGGTCCGGCCGGCCGAATTCGGCGCCAAGACCAAGGGCGAGGCCGACCCCGACATGGTGGCGATCGCCGAGACGATCATCGAGCGCCGCGCCGGCGCGTTCGAGCCGTCGGAATTCCGCGACCGCTATCAGGACGCGTTGCATGAACTCGTCGACGCCAAGACCAAGGGGCTGGCGGCGGCGCCGCGCGCCGTCGAAGAACCGCCGAAGGTCATCAATCTGATGGAGGCGTTGAAGCGCAGTCTGGCCGAGGAGGCAGGACCGGCGCCGGCGGCTGCGAGCAAAGCCAAGCGCGGCGCGAAGACGACGCCCGACCGGCGCCAGGCGGCGCTGCTGCTGCCGGTCGCTGGTGGCCGGCAGGCGGAGACGCCCGCTGCCGCGGCCGAGCCGGATGCGGCTGTCGCGTCGCGCGGCCGCAAGAAGGCGGCGGCGGCCGCGCCGGTCGTCAATATCGCTTCCCGCCAGCGCCGGAAGGCTTGAGAGCGGCAACGGAGGCCGAACCCATGAGCGATCCGCAGATACGCGCGTTGCGCAGCAAATTGGCGAGCCGCCCGCGTTCGGACGATTATCGCCAGCGCCGCAAGGACATCGACGCGCGCGGGCTGGCCTACGGGCTCGCCGCCGACGTCGCGGTCGAGCCGGCGACGGCGAACGGGGTCGCCGCCGAATGGACCGTGACGCCAAAAGACGCGCGCGACGCGGCGCTCCTCTATCTGCACGGCGGCGGCTATGTGATCGGTTCGCTCGACAGCCACCGGCATCTCGTCGCCGAAGCCGGCCGTGCCGCCGGGATCGCCGGATTTGCCCTCGATTATCGCCTGGCTCCCGAACACCCGTTCCCGGCCGCCGTCGAGGATGCTGTTGCCGGCTACCGGTTCTTGTTGGGGCGCGGCGTCAAAGCCCCGCGGGTGGCGATCGCCGGCGACAGCGCCGGCGGCGGCCTCGTCGTCGCGGCGATGCTGGCAATCCGCGACGCCGGGCTGCCGCAACCGGCCTGCGGCTGGTGCATATCGCCCTGGGTCGATATGGAGGCGGTGGGCGAGACGATGACGAGCAGGGCGGAGGCCGATCCGACCGTGCAACGGGCCGGCCTCCTCGACATGGCGAAACTCTACCTCGGCGGCGCCGAACCGCGCTCGCCGTTGGCGGCGCCGATCCATGCCGATCTCTCCGGCCTCGCGCCGCTCTTGATCCAGGTCGGAGCGGCCGAGACGCTGCTCGACGACGCGCTGAGGCTCGCCAAGATTGCCGGGGCGGCCGATGTCGGCGTCGACCTCGAAATCTGGCCGGAGATGATCCACGTCTGGCACTTGTTCCACCCCGAACTCGACGCCGGCCGCCGCGCGATCGCCAAAGGCGGCGCCTTTGTCCGGGCCCATCTCGGCTAGAGGACGGCTAGAGGGCTTAACTAGGCGCCACGGCCTGAAGCGCGATAACGCTGATTGGGTCGCCGATCGCGCCGGAGGGCGATACCTCAGCCGTTCGGCACGAAAAGCCGGGGCAGCAGATCAAACGACGACGACACAACGGTTTCGTCCCGCAGCGCCGCCTCGCCGACCGGCGAGACGGCGATCGGCCGCGCGACGGAGCAGTCGACCCCGGGCGCATCCGTTCCGCCGACGAGCGCGACAACCTATCGGCCGGCCAGCGCATCAGAGCCGCAATCGGCCGCGGCCGGCGGCACGGAGGTGCAGCCGGCAAGCCAGGCGGCGACGAAGATGGCCGACAGCGTTCCTGGTAGCCGCAAGAACTCGATCCTCGCTTGCCAAGACGAGAAAACGACGCCCGGCGAATACTTCGATCCGGTTGAACCCAACAGGACCTACGATGGTGAACACGGGGCTCGGTAGGCCGCTTCGGGAGAGCGATCGTGAAGTATCTCGATGAGGCAAGCGTGCGGGCGGTGCTCTGCTGGGAGCCGCTGATCGCGGCAATGGAAGAGGCCCTCGCCGCCTTCTCTTCCGGCCGGGTGGTTCAGCCGGTGCGCAACATGCTGACGATCGAGGAGGGCAAACGCTATCTCGGGATCATGCCGGCGATCGCCGAGGATGCGATGGGTGTGAAGCTCGTGAGCTTTTACCCCGGCAACGCCGGCACCCAAGTTCCGACCCACCTTGCGATGATCCTGCTGTTCCGTACCGACACCGGCGAGCCGCTGGCGGTCATGGATGGCCGGCTGATCACCGAGATGCGAACCGCCGCGGTCTCGGCGGCGGTGACGAAGCATCTGGCCGCGCCGCAGAGCCGCGTCTTGGCACTCTTGGGCAGCGGCGTGCAAGCCGGCGCCCATTTGCAAGCGCTGCGGCGCGTCCGCGATTTTGCCGAGATCCGGGTGTGGAGCCGAACCCCGGCGCATGCCGGCCGTTTTGCCGAGGAGGGGGGCGCCCGGGCGGCGGCGGACGCGGAATCGGCGGTGCGCGATGCGGACGTCGTCGTGACGGCGACAAGCGCCCGGGAGCCGATCCTGCGCGGCGCGTGGCTGAAGCCGGGCGCACATGTGAATGCGGTCGGGGCGCCGCGCCCGACCTGGCGGGAACTCGACGACGACGTCATGACTTCCGGCGTGCTGGTCGTCGACTTGCGCGAAGCGGTGCTCCAGGAGTTGGGGGACGTGATCCTTTCAAAGGCGCCGATCCATGCAGAGGCCGGAGAGATATTCGCCGGGTCAGTGCCGAAGCCGGTGGCGGGGCGCACGACAGTGTTCAAGTCGGTTGGGATCGCCATCGAGGACATCGCGGCGGCGCGGCTGGTCTACGCGGCAGCCGCGTAGAAGCCATAGGAAAATGCCGTCAGGCGGGGCCACCGGATCAGTAGGGCGGCGGCGTCCCGTAATAGCCGGGCGGCGGCCCATAGATCGGCGGCGGGCCGCCATAAGGCGGCGTGCCGGCCGGCACGATGTACGACACCCGGTTGCCATGGCCCACCATGCAGGAGGCATAGAGCGCATCATAGTGCTGCTGCAGCGACGGCTGCGCCCAGCCGGTGGCTAAGCCGGCATTGCCGACCGCGCCGAAGGCGGCACCCGAACCGGCGCCGATCGCCGCCCCGCTGCCGGCGGCGGCCGCCCCGCCAATCGCGGCGCCGAGCGCTGTCGTAAACAGCGCGGTTCCGACCGCCTGGTTGTTGAAGGCCGCCGCGGCCGGCGCCGTCTGCGAATAGGCATATTGCCGGCAGAGGGCCTGGTCGGAGTTGAACGCTGCCGAACTCTTGCCCGGCCCGGCAACCACCGGGATCGTCGGCGCCGCCGGCGGCACGACGCAGCCGCAGAGCCCCAGCATGATCGCAACGGCGCCGGCGGCTCGCAAATCGGCGAAGCGGCTTCGTTGTTCCCGCACTGCCAAATCCCCGTTGCGGTCAACAACTCCTCGATCGATCGAGGAGCAATATGATCGACCGACGCAAGGCGCGCGCCGCGCTTTTCATGCTGCTGGCCCTGATCTGCTGCTCGGAGGAATAGAGGTCCGACATATCGCGCTCCCGGGTCGCAACGGCACACACGCCCGAGCCGGCGCTAAAGCCCGCCGCCGCGCAGCTGGCCGGCGAATAGGGTCAAGCCGCTTGCGGTGCAAGAAAACGTCAAGACGTCACCTGATCGGCCCGTATTAGTTCATTGTTAAGATTAATGTTGGCCAAAGGGAACCCGTTTCGTGTGCAACGAGGGGAGGGTTCCCAATGACCTTAGGCGGTTTGATCAAGCGGCGCACGATCGTGACCGCGGCAACCTGCGGGATCGGGTTGAACATAGTTGCGGCTTCCTTCGCGCCGGCCGCAGAAGCATGGGTCGGACAGGGGGCGCCCGCAAAATCGGCACCGCAGGCGCTGTTCGCGGGCTATGACGTCAACGGCTACCCAAACCTCTGGATCACCGACGGAACCTCGAGCGGGACGCGGGAGCTCGAGGTTTCGGGCGGCGAGACCAACGGGCTTTTCGCAGAAATGGCCAATCCCGATTTCACCGTCCTCAACGGCAAGGTCGTGTTCGCCGGGTACGATGCAACGGCCAGGAACGATCTATGGGTGACGGACGGGACCTCTGCCGGAACGACACCATTAGCGCGGAATGTTTCGCCCTCGAATATCACGGTGCTGGGGGCCAAGGCCGTGTTTGCAGGGGGACCTTCACTTTTCGTGACGGACGGCACCGTGGCGGGCACCAAAGAGGTCACCGTTTCCGGAGCCTACTCGTCCGGCATATTCGATCTCGGCAGCGTCTCGCCTGATTTCACAGTCCTCGGGAGCAAAGTACTCTTCCTCGGGGCGGATGCCAGCTACCAGTGGAATCTTTGGGTCACCGACGGGACGGCGGCCGGCACCCGCGAGTTGCAGGCGCTCGGGGAGTATCAAGCCGGCCTGGTCGCCCAGGATATTACCGTGCTCGGCAACACGGCCTTGCTCGCCGGACGCTCGGCAAGCGGCGGCAATAATCTCTGGATTACGGACGGAACCGCCGCCGGTACCACACAGCTGAACGTAGCCGACGCATTTTCCGACGGCCTGCTCGAGACATATCCGGATTTCGTTGTCCTTGGCGGCAACGCCCTGTTCAACGGGGTCGACGGTTCCGGCCGCCGCGAACTTTGGACTACCAACGGAACATCCGCCGGCACGAGCGAGCTTGATGTCACCGGCGCGAACAGCGAGGGCCTAATGCCGGCAGAGGACGGCGATCTCGCCGTTTTCGGCAGCAAGGTCCTTTTCGAGGGGTTCGACGCCGCTGGCAGTCTCAATCCTTGGATTACGGACGGGACGTCGGCGGGGACACAGGAGCTGACCGCGCCGGGTGCCGACCAATCCGGATTATTCTGCTCGTGTGGCGGGGCTTCCTTTAGCGCCGCATTCACCGTCCTCGGGAAGACGGCGCTTTTTGCCGGTCGTAATGCTGGCGGCAACGTCAATCTTTGGGTGACGGACGGGACGTCCGCCGGAACCAGCCAGCTCAAGGTCGCCGGCGCCTATCGAAAGGGGTTGAATCCACAGAACTTCTACGTCCTCGGAAATCATGCCCTGTTCAACGGCCGCGATGAAAGCGGGAACCCGCAACTTTGGACTACCGATGGGACATCGTCCGGAACACTGGAGCTGCAAGCGAAGGATGCGTCCGCTGCTGGGCTCAACCCTTACGCGATCACGGCTCTACCGACGCCGCAGGCAGTGCGGAAGGCGTTCCGAATGTCGGCGCCCGACTGATCCTCACCTTTGTCGATTTCTTCGGTCATGCTCGGGACGAGGCGCTTCGCTGCGCCTCTCCCAGGCGGGACGAGTTCCGCTCGCTTGGTTGCAGCATGGTTCAAGCTCGACGAAGCCTGACTGCGCTCTCGGCGCTACTCTTTCCTGGATCAATGCAAGGCAGGTTCGCGACCGGTGAAGCCCAATGCCGCAATGGTCGCGCCGTGGCTCGCGCCGTGGTGGCTCCGCTGCGCGGGCTGTCAGGGCCGATGACGTCCTAATAGCTCGCCGGCTGCTGCGCGAGACGAACCCCAGCACGGTGCTTAAATGGGGCGGGCGCGAGCCCGGAATACCATATACGGGCCTACCTGGGACAACGGGCTAAGCCTCTACACGGTCACCAGATAAATCAGAATCCGCGTCCACCGCCGATCCCGCCCCACTCCGCATAAGGCCGTGCTACCATTAGGCTCGGCTCGCGCATCGCTCGGCATAATGGGGCCTCACGCACCCAAAGGGCTGCGCTGTCTCTGGATCGAAGGAGGAAAGAGCCGTGCCGCCGTCCAATGTCACGTGCTGATCGCGCGTGTACCCGCCCGAGGGCATTTCGACATTCGAGACGTATGAAAGCCACGTGCTGCCGCTGCTGGCGGAACATGGCGGCGTTTTGCAGCAGAGACTGCGTAGCGGGGACGGGTTAGTCGAGATTGATGTAGTGTGCTTTCCCTCGGCTCCGGCGTTTGCAAGGTTTCGTGAAGACCCGCGCCGGGCGCAGCATGCACCGGAACTGGAAGCCTCGGGGCACTCATTGAGTTGCTACAACTTGAAGATGTGATCGAACCGGGGATTCGGAAAACCGCGCGGCCGGCCCCTTCCCGCCGCTGCGAAATTCTTGATGTTCTCCCGTCGGGACGACTGGCACGATCGTCCGGGTACCTACCCGAGAGGGCCGCCTCTCCAGCCGGACGGCACGCCCAAAGATTCGATTTCAAAGATCCGACCTCGGCACCATCGCGCCGCGCGCGAGCTATGCTGTATAAGAGTGCATAACAAGCCCTCGAAGCAGGTGGGCTAGTTGAGCCATGGCCTCGACGCGCCGTCTGACCGCGATCCTTGCTGCTGATGTGGCAGCCTATTCACGCCTGATGGGAGCGGATGAGGAAGGTACGCACGAGCGAGTCGAGGCGCACCTCGCGCAACTGGTCGATCCGAAGATCAGGGAGCACAGAGGTCGTACCGTAAAGAACACCGGCGACGGCCTGTTGGCGGAATTTCCGAGCGTCATCGATGCGGTGCGCTGCGCCGCCGAGGTGCAGCGCGGGATGATCGATCGCGAGCGCACGGTTGCCGAGGAACGGCGTATACGGTTTCGCATCGGCGTCAACCTCGGCGATATTATTGTCGAGGAGCACGATATCTTCGGCGACGGCGTGAATGTCGCGACGCGCCTCGAAGCGCTTGCCGAGCCGGGCGGAATTTGCATCTCACGAACGGTGAGCGAGCAAATCCGCGACAAGCTGCCCTACCGGTTCGAGGAAAAGGGCGAACAGAGCGTCAAGAACATCGCGCGGCCGGTGCGGGTCTATGCCCTGCGCCCCGAAACCATCGCCGATCTGCCGGAAGCTAGCGCGCCGCCCGCCAAGCCCGCCGTGCCGCCGGCAATCCCGCCACGCCTGTCGATCGTCGTGCTGCCCTTCGCCAACCTCAGTGACGACCGGGAGCAGCAATATATTGCCGACGCAATCACCGAGGATCTGACGACCGATCTGTCACGAATTGCGGACATGTTCGTGATCTCGCGCAACACCGCGTTCACCTACCGGGACAAGTCGATCGACACGAAGCAGATCGGCCGCGAGCTGTCTGTGCGTTATGTGCTGGGAGGAAGCGTCCAGCGGTCGGGAAAACCGGGTCCGCGTCAACGCCCAGTTGATCGATGCCGAAACCGACAAGCATCTGTGGGCAGAGCGGTTCGCCGGCGACGCAAGCGATCTGTTCGCCCTGCAAGACGAGATTACGAGCCGGATCGCGGTCACACTCAACCTCCAACTGACTGCAGCGGAGGCAGCGCGGCCGACCGACCATCCCGGAACGCTCGAATATTTTCTCCAGGGGCGCGCGGCGCTGATGCAGCGGCCATCGCGCGACCGGTACACAAAGGCAATTGGCTTGTTCGAGCGCGCATTGACGCTCGATCCTGGTTCTGCCGAGATAAAAAGTCGGCTGGCGACCGTGCTCCTGTCCCGCGTGATGGATCAGATGACCGACTCGCGCGCTGCCGATATCAAACGCGCAGAAACCTTGGCCGGGCAAGCTTTGGCTGCGTCGCCGGGCAGCCCGTCTGTGCACTACGGGAGAGGGCAAATCCTGCGTGTCCAAGGCCGATACGAGGAGGCCATTCCCGAATACGAGGCAGTGATCGCGTCCGATCGCAACTCGGTCCGGTCACTACACGCTCTCGGCCAGTGCAAGTTCTTCACCGGGTCGATTGAAGAGTTGGTCCGGCTTCAGGAGCAAGCGATCCGCCTGAGCCCTCGTGATCCGTTCGTGGCTAACTTCTATTTCGACATCGCTCGGGCTCGCCTGCTGCAATCGCGCATAGACGAGGCGATCGGCTGGCTTGAAAAGGCACGCAGCGCCAATCCGGCGCACCCGCCGATCCACGCGGTTTTCGCCTCTGCCTATGGCCTGAAGGGCGAGACCGAACGCGCCGCCGCGGAGCTTGCCGAAGCACGAAGGTTGAGCGCCGATGATCGCTATTCGAGCATTACCCGCTTGCGGGCCGTGGGAAATTTCGGGGTGCCGAAGATCCGCGCCTTGTACGAAGCCACTTATTTCGTCGGCCTGCGCAAGGCCGGGATGCCGGAGGAGTGACCGCTCAATTCATCTCCCATGGGGACTATGCGGCTTCGGTTTTAGCCGTCAGGCCCCCTACTTCCATTCCCAAAGACTAAATTGCCCGTTTCCGTGCTCGTCCACATCCCATTCGTGGACAAGAGCAAGACCGTTGAGGGGAGCCAACTTCCCGGAAGCTCCCTGATAGTAGATGGCCCCGCGGAAGCTCACAGCAGAGCCTTGCCCAGTAATCCGGCCCGCACCCGACCCTCTGTAACATCCCACGTCTCCGTCTTGTGTGATGGTGGGACACGGCCCAGATGTTTCTCCGTAAAGCGAACCATCCGGCAACATGACCGACCAATACGTCGCGATGACGCGTGCAGCAACGCCGAGGATCGTGCGGCTCGCCTCCACCGTTGTCTCAAACTTCGGCGGTCCCTCGGATGGAAGAACTCGTTGCCCGGTGATCTTCCCTTGGAATGTACCTATTTTTTCACCCAACATGACACCCTCCGTCCCTGTTGTTGCAAAGGATGCGCTGCTTCAAGTTTCGTTCGCAAGCTGGAAGGCGGTTGACATACCATCTGTTCGCCAGCCTCGCGGAATTCGAGCGTTCCATATTGCGAGAGCGAACCCGCGCCGGCCTCCAGGCTGCGGATCAACGCGGCCGAAGGCCGAAACTGCTGACGCCGGAAAAACATGAAGCGGCGCGAAATCTCGTGGACGCCGGCACAGCGACCCGCGATGTTGCAACGGGTCTCGGCGTCCCACGATTTACAGGCATTGCCCTGCATCACAGCGTGCACGACGGGATACCCGGGCGACGGTCATGATGCCACCGCACAGTGGTAAGCCCATGTGAGACTTCTTTGGCCCGCTCGCCAGATGTCGAGGTCGAAGATCATCCTCGGCGGTTAGGGTTCGGATGGTCGAAATCGATTTCCGGAAACGCCTTGCGTATTCGCTCGCCTTCTTCTCGGATGGCGCGATCGGTCGGAGTTTCGGGTAGCTGCCCGGCAAGCCTATCGAGGATGGTCAACCGCGCGAGCGTGAGCAGGTAGTCGGCCCGGTCGAGCGCCACATAGGCGAGGCGGTGGAGCATAGCCGCACCCTATCACGCAATCATGACGCTCGACCTTACCGATGACGAAAACCGCCGGTGTCCGGCTGACCGCATGGTGTCGAGCGTGCGGTCGTCAGGTCGAGCCCAACCCCGGCGAGATGGCTGCGAGATACGGCGCCCAGATGGCCGTTCGTGATTGGCGCGAGCGGCTTGTGTGCTCCGTGCTCCGGCGGCCGGCAGGTCGATTTCGCGGTCTCGGGAACCGAGCGACGGCAAGCCTCCGGTAAGCCTATCGACCAGGGGAGCCAACGATGAGGAACCTTCTACTTTCCGCGGTCCTGATCCTGGGTCTCGTGGTGCCGATCGGCGGGAGCCACGCGCAGACCGCGAACACGATCACCGCTACCTGCAAGGATGGCGCGACGTTCAGCGGCACGAAGCGGACCGGCGCCTGCCCGGGACATCGCGGCGTGCAGTCTTGGGGAACGGCAGCGGCGAGCCCCGCCGCGGCGCCGTCGTCGACAGCGGCCAGCCCGGCCCCCGGCGGCCACGCAGCTCCGAGAGTTCCTTCCGGCCCGGTGGCGACCATCGCCTGGGACACAGCCTACCAAAGGATTGACGGGTTCGGCGGCTCGGATGCGGCCTTGGGCAGCATCGTAAACCCGTACCACACACTCATCTTTAAAACGCTCGGCTACTCGCTCCTGCGAGTTGGCACGCCTGACGACGGCTCCTGCATCGGCATAAGCCGGGCATGCGCCCAGAACGGCAGCAACGTCGCAGACATGCAAGCCTGCGTCGCGAACGGCTGCAGGGTCTGGGCGACCAGTTGGGATCCCTCGGCCGCCTACAGCACAAACGGAAGCAAGAACTGCCGGGATACCGGCCATGCCACGCTCAGCTCCACAGACTACCAAGCCTTCGCCACGTATCTGAGCAATTACATCGCGAGCCTAAAGCAATACTACAGCATCACGCTCTATGCGATTTCTCCGCAAAACGAACCGGACGTCTGCGCGCCCTACGGTTCTTCGCAATGGCCGGCATCGCTCTTCGACACGTTCATCAAGGACTATCTCGGCCCGACGCTGAAGGCCAATGGACAATCCTCTACGATGATCGCCATGCCTGAGACGGGGTCTTTTTCACACATGGCGACTTACGCAGGGACGTGCATGCACGACCCGGTATGCGCCGCCTATGTCGGAGTGAATGATTTTCACGGCTATTTTGGTTCATATTCAGCCGCGAACATCTATCGCATTCAACACTTTTGGCAAACCGAGATTGCCGGCTTTAGCCAGGCCGGGCCCAACGCTCCCGGCTGCACCAAAGGAGACTGGTGCCCCGGCATCAACGACGCCATGATGTGGGCAAACATCATCGACTACAGCATCGCGGTAGCGGGGGAGAATGCCTGGAACTACTGGTGGCTTGTCTACGGCGACGGCAGCAACGGATACCTGATTAAACAATCAGGAGAAATCTCGATCCGCGCCTACGTCATCGGCAACTACGCCAAGTACGTGCGGCCGGGCTGGGTCCGCATCGCAGCGACTCACGCTCCTCAAACCGGCGTGACCGTATCGGCATACAAGGACAGCGCGAGCGGCGCCTTCGCGATCGTTGCCACAAACCAGAACACCTCGCGCATCAGCCAAACATTTACCTTCAGCGGCGTGAGCCCCTCGCGCGTAACGCCCACGATCACCTCGGCGACGCAGCGCCTGCGGGATGTGCCGACAGTGTCGGTTCACAACGAAAGCTTCAAGTATGCTCTTCCGGCCCAGAGCGTGATCACCTTCCACAGCCGGTAAGAGCGAAGCGCTATCCCCGAATGCGCCGCTCTCTTTTCCACACCATCCAATCACGAAAGTGTTCAAATTGCCGGCGTCAGCTTGCCGACCGGATATCAAACTGGCCGATCGCTCCGCCCCATCGCCGCAATCGCAGAAATGACGACCCAGGTGGAGGCGGCGATGAAATTCATGGAGCAGCGCCGGCCCGGTGTTTCGCGGTCCGCCAAGCGGGCAGCCCCGGTTCAGAACGAAAACGCGTAGAGCCGGCCGTCGGCGCCGACATAGAGCCGGCTGCCGGTCGCGATCAGCGTCTGGAAATGGCGCAGCCCGACAAGCGGTTCCTGCGGCCCGGCGAACAGCACTGCGCCGTCGTCGGCGCGAAAGCCGTGCAACCGGCGGTCGCCTTCAGCGCCGAGGATCCAGACGATCGGGTTCGAATGCCCGTCGGTCGTGGTGACGATCGGTTCGCCGCCGCCGCGGAACCCGCCGCACCAACCCGTGGCGAGGCCGGGCGGCGTGCCGGCGGTGATCCTGAGGACGGTCAGCGCCTCGCTCGGGCCGGCCGGACAGTCGGAGCCGAGGCCGCGGAAGGCGACCATGCGCGCATCGGCCGCGGGCCACGTCGCCGGGGCGGTGATGATCCCCGTCCTCGCGATGAGTTGCCTGTCGAGCTGCCCGCCGATGCCGCCGAGATTGTCGCGATCAAGCAGATATGCATGCGCATCCTTGCCGAGCGCCAGGACAACGCGCTGCCTGCCGCCGGCGCTCGGCAGGTCCAACGGCAGCGGGTTGGTGCCCCCGAGATCCCCGTCCACGGCGTCGAGGGCGCGCCAATCGGCGGCGGCAAAGAAGTCGCGAGTGCTGGCACTCGGCACCAGGTCGGGGCGCAGCCGAAACACAGCTTCGCCGCCGCCCCAGCGGACGGCGTCATGGGTGTTGCCGGTCGCGACGAAGAGCGAAGCTCCATCGACGGCGATGCCGCCCGGCGCCCAGATGCCACCCTTCCAGGCGGTGGTACTCCAGGCGACGATGTCATTGGGATTGTCGAGGCCGAAACCGACGACCCAGCCGTGGTAATAGCCGCAATCGTGCCCGTGGCCGCCATAGGGGACAAAGACCCGACCGCCGAGGATGGCGAGTGCGCCGCGCTGGTTCTGGTCCGGCGCGTTGAAGGCGACGCCGCGCGCCGCAAGCGCCGCCTCGACATCGACCGGCCAGCCCGGCAATGTCGAACCGTCCGCGAGCGACAGCGCGAAGACGAGATGCCGCGGCCCGGCGGGCTCGGCCGCCATCGCATCGAGATAAAGCGTCCCCGAACCGGCATCGATAACCGGCGTGCCGGTGATACCCAACGGGTTGATGTTGCCGCAGGCGAAGTCCTTGAGCGGCACCGGGGTGCCGATGGTGCGCGTCCAGACAGTGTTGCCGGTGGCGGCGTCGATTACCGCGACGGTGTCGCTCTCGGTGGCGACGATCAGCATCCCCGGCGTTCCCGGCGGCTGCCAAAAGAGCGGCTGGCCATAGAGCTGGCCCGAGAAACGCGGCGCAAACCCGGTGTCGAGGCTGAGACCACGAGCCCGCGCCCAGCTCAGCGCCGGCACGACGTAATTGCCGCTGCGCGCGGGGTCATGGTGATAGGTCAGCACCGACTGCGCGACACAGGCATCCGCCCAGGAGAGCGCGACGAGCGACAGGAGCAGGCGGCGGACCCATGGCCCGATTGGAAGTTGCATCTGCCTTATCGCAGCTATGGACGGGCGCGCCTATCGGGCCTAGCCGAAAACCTCGCGGCCGTTGTGCACAAGAAGGTGAGGCGTCGTCTGCCGGCAAGGCATCAGAACGAAAACGCGTAAAGCCCTGCGTCGGCGCCGACATAGAGCCGGTCTCGGGTCGCGATCAGCTTCCCGAAATGGCGCAAGCCGGACAGAGGCTCCTGTGGCCCGGCGAGTTCGATAACCCCGCCATGTTTTCGGCAGTAAAAGGCTTACGGCTTTCTTCGGGCGCGCGCCAGATCGTCGGATCGTCAATCTCGCCGGGGATACCGCGCCCACCGAAGACCTACCATCATCTACGACATCATGACCGTACCGACACGCCTCGGCCGTCCGCCGTTCAACCCCGAGGAGAGAGCCCGCCGCGAGGCCGAGCGCCGGATCGAGCACGCCATGTACGGCGCGATCCGCGACGCGCTGGCCTTTGGGCGTCGCGGTCAGAACCCGCTCGATCTCGGCCGACGCTTCGATATGGAGCGCGAGCTACTCGCCGAGCTGGCCGAGCGCCTCACCGTCGCCGCGCCGGAACACCTATCACCGGCAGAGCGGCGTATCTGGCAGGATGCTGTCGAGAGGATGGCCCGCGGCATCGCCGAACTGATCCGGGATCAGTGCTCGGCGGCGTCGAGATGCTGACGCAATCGGACCTGGCCCGCGCTCGCGGCTTGGTGAGGCGGTCATCACCGCCTACCGGCGCTCCGTTCCGGTGACCACGAATCAACCTGACGGCTGCTGCAGCCCGAACACACTGGCCGCTCGCGCCACTCAGGAAAGGCCGTCTCGGCGCCGCGAGCGTGCACCCATCTCGGCAGGATCGTGCTCGAATTTGACGGCCGTCTCACGCCTCCTGCACGCCTGTGCCAAGGAAGCGGGCAGGGCCGGGCACGTCCTTCTCGATGACGGCGACGTTCGACTCGCGCGGCCGGCCCTTCTTGGTTTCGGTGACGGCCATTTCCTTGGCCTGCCTCGCGTCCTCGGCGATCAGCGTCGCGTAAAAAATCTCTTCGCCCGAAATCATATTGCAGCTGAACTTGTTCGTCTCGGTGTCCTGGCCGGCCCCCTAGTCTTACTGCGTCAATAATCTGGGATTCTTCGTATTTTTCGGATCGGCTCATTGCAGCAAGGGCATCTCGGGAGTGTCCTGGCGAGCGCGACGATGAGCCGGCGCCGCAGCGTTGCGATCGAGTTTGGCACGTGTCGTTCGGGTCGGATCGGCGGCGCCTCTGGTTCGGTAACCCTGGGGAAGGCCAGATCCCGACAAGAGCGTGGCGGAAGTCGATCCTGAGGGGGGAAGGGCGCCGCGTTCGGCGATCAAGAAGCCGTATGCGGCGATACAGAGTGTCGCGTGATGGTGGGAGCCGCGCCACCCGCGCCCTTCGTAATCGCCAAAGCCAAGCTCCTGTTTGAGCTCCTGATAATCGCGCTCGATCCGCCAGCGCAGTTTGGCGATGTCGACCAGCTGATCAAAGGCGACATCTTCAGGCAAGGTGGCAAACCAATATTTCGTCGGCTCGGCTTCGCCTTGCGGCCACTCGATCAGCAGCCACTCTTCGGGGCGCGGCTCGCTCAGCTTGGTATCGCGATGCGCTGGGCGCACCCTCTGCCGTGCGAAGCGTGAAGTGAGCCAATCGGCGCTGCCCTCACGCCAGGTAATGGTTTGCCACGCTTCTGCCGGCAGGACGAGAGCGAGCGCCTTTACCGAGACCGGCTGGTGCTCGTCATCGCGGCGCAGCAACTTGGGTGGTCGACCGCTCCCGCGGCCACGTTGCGGTCGCAAAGGCTCAACGCCCGGCGGCCAGACCGAGGTATTGGGACCGATACCCGCCACGTAGCGCAAGCCGAGCGCGGTGATCTCGGTTCGCAGCCCGGTGTCGTTGCCGTAGCCGGCATCCATCAGCACCACACCCTCGGGCAGCCCCGCCGTCCGAGCCGCTTTGATCTGCCCCAAGGCAATCTCGGGCTTGGTTTGGAAAGCAACCGTCGCCGGCACCTTGGCCCTGTCTCGACACGCTTGGTCCTGAGCCCATTCCTCCGGCAGATAGAGCCGATAAGCGACCGGCAGGCTGGCATCGTGGTTAGCCAGAGACAAGCTAACCGCGACCTGGCAGTTGTCCTGCTTGCCGAGTTGGCCGCAATATTGCCGCGCCACCCCGACCGAGTGCTGTCCCTTCTTGGGAAACCCCGTGTCGTCGATGATCCACGCCTCGACCGGCCCGCTGCGCTGGATCGCCGGCATCACCAGCTCGCCTACCTTCGCCAGCATCGCCGCGTCCGACCATGGCGCGTTGCCGACAAAATGAAGCAAGGACTGATGCTTCGCGGCAACCGCCGCCGGAGCCGTCACTGCCGCCAGCGGCTCCACGCTCTTCCGGGCCAGCGGCATCATCAACCCCAAGCAATAATCGCGCATCGGTTCCTGCCGGTCGGCATGGCCAAGTACCTGACCAAGGGTCTCGACATAGGCCGCAAATCGTGCTTCACTCCCCTCATACTCGGTGCCTTCCATTCCGGTCCCCCAACCGGTCAAGAACTGGGCGTATATACCATATCTCGCTCCGCCAACCTATAACAATACAGCATAGATGATTTTGTGACTCAGTAAGACTAGCCCCGGATGCGCGAGGGTCAGGCGGCGCCGGCGATGAGGTGCAGCGGCCCGCCGATGACGCTCCGGAACGCCCCAAGGCCGGGGTCCGGTTGATCGGTTGGTGTCGAGGGTGCGGCCGTCAGGTCGAGCCCGACCCTGCCGAGATGGCCGAGCGGTACGGCGCCGAGATGGGTGTTCCGGGGTGGCGCGAGGGGCTTGTGTGCTCCGGCTGCGGCAGCAGGCAAATCGATATGGTCGTCAGCGGGACGGAGCGGCGCTCTTGATCCGCTACGGGTCGGCTCGGCACGACGGCGGACGAGTGCGTTGCCGCTGGCGCCGGTTGACTTTGGACGACGCGGGCCTCGATCAAGCTCGCACATAGGTGAGGGAGGACCGCGAAGCGGCCGGTCGTGTCTCTCGGTCGAACTTGGCTCTTCGCCCGGAGTTGCCCGCCAGCGCGGCGACGAGATTTCCGTCCGGACGGTTGCAGTATGGTTGCACAGTCCAGGGTCTGCAGATGCAGAGCGGGCTATCTATTCTTAAATCATTGATTTGGTTGGTGCGGGCGAGAGGACTTGAACCTCCAAATCCTTTCGGACAACAGATTTTGAGTCGAAACATAAGAGTTTGATTTGCCAAGGAATTTTCTCCCCCTTTTCGGCGGTTAACGTTAACCGGGGCAGGTCGGATAGCGCAGGGGGAGAAATGAGGAATCCGAAAAAATTTTAATCACGTAGATCAGCCCGAGGCAGTCGGTGCCGGCGCCCTTCGATATAACCTTGCCCGAGGGCATGCAGGTCGCGGGCTCGCCAGCCTCGACGCGCTGCACCACGAATTCCAGCTTGACGAGGACATCTGGCCCGGAGTGTGGGACGATCTCGAAATGTCGATGGCGGCATGGAGCCGCGCGAGGAATGAGGATGGCGATCATCGACACCTTGAAGCTGGCCCGCGCGTTGCGCGACAAGGGCGGCTTCACGCAAGAGGCGGCGGACGCGACCGCCGAGGCTCTCAATAGCGCGCTCGGCGCCGATGTCGCGACCAAGGCCGATATTGCGCGGATCGAGGGCAAGCTGACCGTGCTGATGTCGGCGGTCGGCATCAACGCCGCGCTGACCATCGCGATCCTCGGCGTGCTCCTGCATGTCGGGCACTGACCAGAGCGAATGAGCACGATCAAGACCCGGCGCTGGCGCAAGAAGGGCCATGTCGCGCGTCCCAACCCGATCGGCCGCGCGCTGCGGCTCCTGGGATCGCGCCGCGTCCCCAGCGGCAAGCGCTACCAGCGCCGGCCGCGCCGGTTGGGGTCGGCCGATGAGTGATCTCGCGCAATTCAGCGTACTGGCGCGGATCGTCCTCGGCTACGGCGCAGCCGAAGAATTCGCCGATTGCAAGCGGCTCAAGGAGGTCTTGACCGATATGCGGTTCAAAACCGCCGCGCCGCGCACGGCGGTCATGACCTACGAGCAAGTCGTCAGCTTTATCGAAACGGCGCACGAGCTGGGCTTTGCCGAGATGGCGCTCGGCCAGGCCCTGCAATTCGGGTCAGACGCCGGCATCGCGGTTGACGAGAACCGCGCCGTCTTCATGGCATATTGGGAAACACCCATAATCGGCTCGCTGCCGACATTGGTTAATGAATTGACACCTTCGACAATACCAAGAATGAGAGGCACCTATGTTCAGGCACGTTCTGGCGGGCGCAGCGATTACACTGGCATTGATTGAACCGGTGATGGCTGCCGTTACTCCAAAAGACGTTATGTTCATTGGGGTGATGAAACCTGAATCAAGTGGCAATTATTGTATAAGCGAAACCGATAGGTCGAATCCCGTATTTTATGAAAAGAGCATCACCGGTGATATAATCCTGACGATAAACCAAATCAAAGATGCAGTGGAAGCGGGTACTGTATTTGTTGGCATCATAACTCTTCGATTTCGGACTCCGTCGTCTGGCATTCTCATGGCAACCAATGTGCATGGACGACCATACGCGCTCGTTTTTACGGGTATTCGGAAAAATATCATCTAAAAACAGGGACACTCATCGTCAATTTCATTATGCAATTGAGTGGATGCAACCTCCCTTTTTCTGGACTGTATCATGATTGAAAACCGCCGCGCGTCTCAAGGCACAGCTTGGTCGCCGTGAGTTCCCTACCACTTTGCGCTCTCCAGCGAAAAGGCGGGGGAAGGCGGCCGAAAGCTCGATCTAGCGCGCTCGACGCCGGCGATGCCGAGATCCGATGCGCAAAGCTGGGAGAAGAAGGCGCATCCCGAGAAGCTCCGCGCGCTGACAGGAAACGCGCCCAGGTGAAGGTCGACGAGAGCGATCTGCGCGCCCACCAGGAGGAAGGCCGCCAACGAGCGCTCGACGAAATTGAGCGCCAGATCAGAGAGCCAATGAGCGAAGCACCCGCCCGAACCGCCGTGAGCCGTAGCCATCCGCTCAGGCCGCGGGAAGTGCCAGCTCGCGACGTCGTCCATAAGGGGTTGCCGCTCCTCGGAGCCGAAGATCACCGCATGGATGTAGCCGGCGTGAAGCTGCGCAAGCCCATCGGGCGGAAGCCAAAGGAACGGCGTCGTTGCGACGGCTTCCTCAGCATCCTCGCCATCATCGCTTGGCTGCTGACGAACCCCTTTCCATCAAACGCTGCGCAGCCGATCACGCCGATTTAGCACGTCATCATCGTGGTACAGGAGAATCGGACCCCCGACAACCTCTTCGGGGCCTTTAGAGCGCAGTTGCCAGGGGCGGACCTAGCGAGCAGCGGACTGACTTCGAAGGAGAAGGCCGTGCCGCTGACCCCGATCCCGTTGGGGCACACCTACGGCCTTGATCACTCACATGATTCTTTCGTGTTGATGTACGACGATGGTCGCATGGATGGCGCGGATCTGATCCCGTGCAACTCTACGAAGGCTAACGGTGCATGTCCTCCTCTTCCGCAGTTCCGCTACGTCGAGGCTGCCGATGTGAAGCCATATTTGGAAATCGCCCAACTATATGGTTTCGCCAACCGGATGTTCCAAACGAACGAGGGGCCGAGCTTCCCGGCACACCAGTTCCTGTTTGCGGGTACCTCGCAACTTACCCCGACCAGCGCGCGTTTTGCCGCGGAGAACATGCTGTATTCGCAAGAGGGTGCGGGCTGTGCCGCGCCGGCAGACCAGCGGGTTGCAGTAATCGAGCCGGACGGCCTGGAACGAGGCTACGTGTTCCCTTGCTTCGAGCATCAGACCTTGCCCGATCTTCTTTCTCGGCACTCGCCGCCGATCCCCTGGCGCTACTACGCACCCGCCGGAATCGCAGTCTCGATCTGGACGGCTCCAAATGCAATTCGACACATTTGCCAACCGTCACATGGGAATTGCGAGGGTCCAAACTGGACCAATGGCTCGATCGTCATGCGACCGCCACGGGTGCTATCGGATATCACCGAACGCGACCTTCGGGCAGTCAGCTGGGTGATTCCTGACGACCGCTACTCCGACCATCCCGGCAAGCAGGATGAGGGCACAGGGCCTTCCTGGGTCGCCGCTATCGTCAATGCCGTCGGCGGCAGTCCCTACTGGGAAAGCACCGCCATCCTGATCACCTGGGACGATTGGGGAGGCTGGTACGACCATGTCGCACCGCCGTCGCCGATCGGACGGCCATTCGGCTATTACGAACTCGGCTTTCGGGTGCCGCTTCTGGTGGTCTCGCCCTACACGCCGGCCGGCTACATATCACGGCCCCGCCATGACTTCGGGAGCACCTTGCGCTTCGTCGAAAAAGTGTTCGGGCTGGGCCGGATTCCACCCGGAAATTTCGCCGATGCGAGGGCGGACGACCTTGCGGATTTCTTCGACTTCAACGCAGCCCCGCGCCCGTTCGAGCCGATCCGCGCACCGCAGCCGCCGAGTTCTTTTATCAACGATCATCGGCCGCCCCTCCCGCCGGACGATGATTGAACGTCAGATCATTCAACGGCAGGGATAAGCCCAGGGCGCAACCCTCGCCAAGCCAAGGCTGTGCGCCTGAAAGCCGGATTACTTGATTTGCCAAGCCCGACCGACCCCCCGGAGGAGGCCGAGCACGTGTTGACGGGCAAGGCCGGTTAATCGGGGTCCAGAACTGTCGTGTCGTGACAGAGTTTTAAGAATGCTAACGTATGTCCCATTGCTGGGTGGCGCCGCCCGTACAACTATCGACGACCAGTTGAGCGGTTGTCGTCGTACCATAAAATCCCCGACTATCGAGGCACCTCCCGGCAAGAGGACCGGTGAGCACTCTCACCTCACCGTAAACGAAATACCAAGCCTCGCCAGGTGCTGGGGAGAGAGGGTCGCAGACGCGCAAAACAACTGATCCATTGAGTTTCGCTCTTAGACAGGTGGTGACGCCATTGGCACTACCGATGCCTTCGATGACGTTCGGAGCCCAGTGCCAATAGGAGGGAAACCCATCGCCGCAATTGGAGGCCAATACTGGCGTGTTGTTGGCTGTTGCGCTGTTGAACACTTCAACACACGCGTTAACGACGGGCGTTGAGCCTACTTCAGGCTGGACGATTTCGGCGGCAAACGCACTCCCCGCCCCAACGCCCATTACCAAACACGCGACCGCGTATGCCGCCCCTCTCAGCCAGTTTTGCATTTGGTTTCCTCCCGGATAACGTGCTCCCTTTCCACAAAAGTAGATCATGTTTGTTCCGGCTCTGCAACGTCAACAGCCCGAAGGGCCGGCCTCCGTTGGCGAGGCCGCGATCCTGGCTTTCAGCGGCGGCAGGGGTTCTGGTCGGTGTTCGGGCGGCTCGAGCTTCGCCAGGATCGCCTTCAATGGCGCGGGCCGTGGCGAGAGCGGGGGCAGCGGTCTTCATCAATCGCGCACCGGAAGGAGGCCGTTTCGTCATCGGTAAAAGGTCGAGCATCACGATCGCTCACATAGTGTTGCTAAGCTCTGTCGTCCCTCGGCTGGCTCTCTCGCACCATGCGAGTGGATTTGATAGCGGACCCAGCCGCGAGAGTGTCGCGAGCGAAGAGGCGACCACGGCCTGCAAATCTGAAAATTGGGCGCGGTTTCCGAGCGGGCGCCAAATTTTTTTGCGCTCCTGCCTCACGGGCCCGATCTTCCCTGAACGCGGCCTGAACGCGGCCTACCGCAGCTTTGCCTCCGACGTGGCGCAGGCGCAGAGCTTGCAGTCGATCTCCAATTTTTCGAGGCCACCCTGTCGGCCGGCCCGGTTTTCCCCGCACAGGCCGGCGCGTCAGCCGGGCGGACCGAGCTTACGGGGGCGAAGCCTTCTCGAAGTCGGGCGACGCGTCATCTCGCCGGGGCCCGCCGGGGGGGCAGCCTCGCAATCAAGTGGGCCGTCGGCCCGCGAGGATCATTCTAGCGCCGATCGCCAGGGTGACGCACGGGACCCGCGTCTTGATGGCCATCCACGCCGCATCGCATTCCTCCCAAGGCCGGAACATGATCTCGACCATCTGGTCGAGGTTGAGGCCAAGTTGCCGCTCGATCCTCTCCATGGGCGACAAGGCGCGCCACTGCGCATGAGAGAGGCTGGCGCGCGGGTGCGTCAGCTTCGGGAAGGCGATGACCGTGCCGTCGGCGAGGCGGATGCCCCCCTTGCGGGCGTGCTTGATTGGGGTGCCGGGCATATGCGAGCATAATACGATCTGCGGCGCCGTTCTCGAGTGCACTAGGGACACCCTAGGGACAAATCCGGAAGTAGACCGCCCGCGCTACGAGCAACGGCAGCAATCGATGGGTCTATCTTGCTGATTTGCTTGG
>CAWBQT010000004.1:0-113338 GCA_963790875.1 uncultured Alphaproteobacteria bacterium | reverse complement strand
CTGGACCCCGAAATTGAGACAGTTGGCTAAGGTAGCGCCCTGCCCCTAGAAAGCGCCGATGGCGCGGGAGCAGGACATGAAGGGCACACGGAAGAAGCACAACGCGGGGTTCAAGGCGAAGGTGGCGCTGGCGGCGATCAGGGGTGATCGGACGATCGCCGAGCTGGCGAGCGAGTTCGGGGTCCACCCGAACCAGATCTACAACTGGAAGAAGCAGCTGTTGGACGGGGCGGCGGGTGTTTTCGCGGGGAGCAGCGGCGTCGCGGAGGGAACGGCGAGCGAAGCGCAGGTCGATGTTCTTTACCGGCAGATCGGCCAGCTGAAGGTAGAAAACGATTTTTTGGCACGAAAGCTCGGCAAATGAGCCGGGCGGAACGACGTGCAAGCCTGCCCCGGCGAAGGCCGGGGGTCGATCGCGAGAACCCAACGCTGCCGGTATCGCAGCAATGCCGCTTGCTGGCGGTGCCACGGGCGGCGGTTTACCGGCAGCCGGCCGAGGTCAGCGCCGAGGATCTGGCGATCATGGCGCTGATCGACCGGCAGTATCTGGCTCGACCCTATTACGGCTCGCGCCGAATGGCGGCATGGCTGGCGACCCAGGGCCACGTCGTCAATCGCAAGCGGGTGCAGCGGCTGATGCGGCTGCTGGGGCTGGTTGCGATTTATCAGCGCCCGAACACGAGCAAGCCGGCCGCGGCGCACAAGGTCTACCCGTACCTGCTCGGCAGGCTGGCGATCGAGCGGGCCAACCAGGTCTGGTGTTCCGACGTTACCTATATCCCGATGGCCAAGGGCTTCCTCTACCTGGTCGTGATCATGGACTGGGCGAGCCGCGCCGTGCTGACGTGGCGGTTGTCGAACACGCTCGGCGCCGATTTCTGTGTCGAAGCGCTCGAGGAAGCGCTTTCCCGCTACGGTCGGCCCGAGATCTTCAATACCGACCAGGGAAGCCAGTTCACCAGCGAAGACTTCACCGGCACTCTGCAGCGGCACGGGGTGACGATCAGCATGGACGGCAAGGGGCGCTGCATGGACAACATCTTCGTCGAGCGGCTGTGGCGCAGCCTGAAATACGAGGAGGTCTACCTCAACGCCTATGCGAATGTCGCCGAGGCAAGGGCCGAGATTGGCACTTGGCTCCGCTTTTACAACGACGAGCGCCAACACCAGAGCCTCGGCTATCGTACGCCGCGGCAGATTTACGAAGAAGGCCTGTGGATATATGGACGATCGGCTTTGCCGACCGGCTCCGCTTCCCCCGCATCCCGAGCAAGCTCGGCAAGCGGGGAAATGCTCGCCTTCGCCCACATACCCACAGGCATCGCAACCAACAAAGGATTGGATATCGATGCAGTGAACAGTAAACTGCTCGAACCAGCCGTCGCGTTTACCGCGATCGGAGCCGACATCGAGATCGGCGGGGCTACACCTTAACAAGCGGCTCCGGTTGTCTCGCCTTCGGGGTCCACCTCAGATCGCACCGATCTCGGGAACTACCAAGCTGCATCGGCTGGAGGAAAACATCGGCGCCGCGTCTATTTCATTGGCCCGCGCCGACCTCGACAAGATCGAGCACGCCCTTGCGGACCCGCGTGGGACGTTGAACGCGTCGGGCACACAGGAGACTGAAAATGCAGATACGCAAGCTTGGGACACTCGAAGTGTCCGCGCTCGGCCTCGGTTGCATGAGCATGAGTGCGCTCTACGGACCCCCCGCCGACAAGCAAGAGAGATCAAACTCATTCGTGCTGCCCATGAGCGTGGCGTCACGCTGTTCGACACTGCGGAGTCCTACGGTCCATTCCTCAATGAGGTACTGGTCGGAGAGGCGCTTGAGCCGATCCGCGATCAGGTCGTGATCGCCACGAAGTTCGGTTTCGACATCGATCTCGCGACCGGCGAACGGCGCGGCGGGACCAACAGCCGCCCCGAGCATGTTAAAGCGGTGGCTGATGCCTGCCTGAAGCGCCTCCGGACCGACCGGATCGATCTGTTCTATCAGCATCGTGTCGATCCGAACGTGCCGATCGAGGATGTTGCGGGCGTGGTCAAAAAGCTGATCGCCGTTGGAAAAGTGAAGCACTTCGGCCTGTCCGAAGCTGGCGTGCAGACGATCCGCCGTGCGCATGCAGTGCAGCCCTTGGCGGCGGTCCAGAGCGAATATTCGCTGTTCTGGCGCGGTCCCGAAAAGGAGCTTTTGCCGGCGCTGGAGGAAATGGGCATCGGCTTTGTGCCATTCAGTCCGCTTGGCGCGGGCTTTCTTACCGGCAAGATCGATGAGGACACCAGGTTCGATCCAACCGATTTCCGCAACAGTGTCCCGCGGTTCTCGCCAGAAGCGAGGAAGGCGAACGCTGCGTTGGTCGATCTCGTCAAAGGCATCGCGGCAAACAAGGGCACGACACCCGCCCGCGTCGCTCTGGCTTGGCTCCTCGCGCAGAAGCCTTGGATTGTGCCCATTCCCGGCACAACGAAGCTTCACCGCCTGGAAGAGAATCTGGGTGCTGCCGTTCTGGTGCTGCCGGCCGCGGATCTGCGCGAGATTGCCAAGGGACTTTCGGAAATCGAGATCATCGGCGAACGCCTACCGGAAGCGGCGCTCAACATGACCGGTCGATGATCGGCTGGAGCGCGCATCGATGGCGTTTTCTGCAGCGCCGACCCGGAGGGCACTTCTAATGAACTCGCTGGTACTGCCACTGAGGTCCGGCTCAAGTGTATTTGCCGATGCGGCGGAAGCAGGTCGCCGCCCCGCTGGCAAAACTCTGGTCGCGTATTTTTCCCGTAGCGGAAACACCCGGGTCATCGCGGCATAAATTCATCGTGTGCGTGGCGCCGACCTATTCGAGATTGAGCCCGCCAAGGCGTATCCAGAGGACTATTTCGAAACCGTCGAGCAGGCCCGTCAGGAACGCGACAACGGCTATGAGCCGCCGCTGAAGACGCAGGTTTGCCGGGATGGCCGATATAAGCACGCTGTTTCTGGGGTTCCCCATCTGGGGCGAGACAGCGCCTCCAGTCATCCGGTCGTTTCTCTCCATGTGCGATCTTTCGGGAAAGACCGTCGTTCCGTTCATCACACACGACGGCTACGGTCTCGGAAGCAGCCTAACGGTTCTTCGCTCGCACGCGCCGCGGGCGCGGTTCGTCGAAGGCTTTTCCATGCAGGCACCTCAGGAAAGACAAACGATCGCGCGGGTCACCGATTGGCTCTCCGGGCTGCGAAACTAGCGGCTGACGGTCTTTTTTCCGGTCCGTGTTAGTGACGCCGCTCTTGCGGAAGACATCGACAATCGACCAATCGACACCGATTAACGCGAGTGAACCGAGGCTTCTATCTTAGGTTCTTCTTCTCCAAAGTGCCCAGAACCGGACATAAGCGAACGAGCCGGTTGTTCATTCATTTCTGCGGGCATAACGGGAAGCATTAGTCGTGATGACGAGTTGACGACGTTCAGGCTACTGGTACCGACGCTTGCATGACGGAACGTCAGCATCGCAGGCGTATTGACGTCCTGGTCGTCGCTGGTGACGAACAACCGCACGCGGTGTCCCGCCTTAAAGCGCCGGGCGTTGGCCACCAATGGGATTCGGTAGTGCACGAGCTCGCCGATCGGCACCGACTGAAAGGTCCGGCATGGTAGGTCCGGGGCACCGGGACGGCTGGCCGCTTCGTCGACTTCGCGCAGCCCGGCTCTGAGGTAGCCCGCCGTAACATCGGTGACGGTTTCTGTGGCGTCGACATCCTGAAGGAAGACGATCCACGCTGTGTCTGACGCTGTGCAAATGGCGTCGAGCTGCACTTCAATGTCGCCGATCATGTCGAGATCGTGCGTCAGGGGTTCGCTATCCCACGACAGGCTTGAAGGTGGGTCGGTCTCGCTCGGCTTCGCGCGATTTAGCCCGGCGCCTAGCACCATCAATGTCCGCGAGCCGCTTTCGCCCTCTTGATTGCTCAGCATTCCATCAGTTCGAAGCGCGAACGATTGATGCGCCACGCCCGGCAGTGGCCATGCATCAGCGGCGCGCCAGCCTTCGGCGCCTGGAAGAATGTAACGAAAACGCGGTCCCGTCAGGATGCCGGTGTCCTGTCCCTTGAGCCAGTGGTCGAACCACGCCAATGCCTCGATATGTAAGCTTTCCCACGGCCACGCCAGACCATGCTCGCCCAACATGGCGGCCTGAACGTGCTTGCTGTTGGTGAGTCTCTGGAATGCCGGAAAGGTGGATGGAAGATGCAATGGCACGTTCTGCCAGTCGCAGCCGAGATAGACCGGTACCTCCACCTGGTCCAGCAGAGGCAAGATGTTGCGATCGTCCCACCATGCGTCGCGCAATGGATGTTCCACGACGATGGCGCGCCACAGGTCGTCCCAAGGATGCGGGTCGTGATGAAGCTTGAGAAGAATTTTCAACCCCGTCATCGCCGCCTCGCCATTGAAGGTGGCAAACTTCCGGTGAATAGCAGGTGTCCGCAAAATAGTGCGCACGGCGTCGAGCAACTTGCTCCGCCACAGTTTGTTGGTATGGCCCGAGGTCATCCCGATCATCGAAAGAAATGGCGTGACGAAGGACGTGCTCACAAGGCCATGGTGCGTGGCCGAGTCATACAGGTCGAACGTGCCTGCCACGGGCATGATCGCCTTGAGGTGTGGCGGACGCTCAACCGCGGCCTCCAACTGGGTCATGGCGAAATAGCTGATGCCTACCATGCCGACATTGCCATCTGACCAAGGCTGATCCGCCGCCCATTCCACCAGATCGTACATGTCCTTCCGCTCTTGGCCGTCAAAGAAGCCGAAGGTCCCTCCCGAACCGCTGGTGCCGCGGAGGTTTGCGATGACATGGACATACCCGCGCGGCACGAAGAAGTCGCTGGCGCCAGCTTCGATAAAGCCCATCGGCGCGCCTAGGTCCTGTATTTGACGCGGATACGGCGACGCCGCGATTAGCACCGGATAGCGGCCCGGCGCCGTCGGACGGAACACGTCTGCGAGGAGCAGTACGCCATCGCGCATCGGCACAGCCACATCGTCTTCGCGGGTTATCTCGCATTGAGGTTTTGAGAGGTTACGGTAGTCGCGCCCCGATGTTTGAGGCCCGTTCAACTGCCGGTGGCCGGGTTCGGTGCCGGAAATAGACTTGCCCATTTGCGCCACTCCTTATGCCCCGGGTATAGGACAATGCGCCTGGCGAACTGAAAGGCCAAGCCGCCTCGAGCGGCCGGAAAATTGCTGAGGTCGTATATCGCCCGGGGCGCCAGAGGACGGTTGATCGTGGGCGCGGCAGATCAGCATGCTGCGACGGTTCGCTCCCGCAGAGCTGTTCGACAACAGCATGCAAGCAGATGCGTCGATGCGTCTGCCCGCCTGACGACACGTCGCCCCGGTGGGGCACCCCCGAAGGACACAAGCGGGTGATCGCACAGGAGCCGGTCGGCCGGATGGGCGAGGAGTAGCCGCTGCCGTTGTGCACCGACGCGGCTGCCTTCGTCGTCGGGCACGTCAGGTTATCGACGGCGGTCAGACGGTGTAGTGGTCACGCGCTCCTGTGGTAGGTTCCTCGTGACGGTCTTTTTCGGAGTCGCTGCTTATTGATCACCCGGCGGCCGGAAGAGAAAAATCGACCAATCGCTGGCGATAGTCGCTGAAACCGAGCAAATTCCAAATCTGCGAAATTTGCCTTTGAATTCAAGAGCGAAAATTTCTGACGGATCAGGGAGTTGGTTCTCGACAGTGGGCTAAAAAAGTTTGCGTTGGTAGATCAACGCGTTATCATGACTGAAAATAATCGAGTGGGAATGAGGGATAGTACAGTGGGGCAGGACAGGATAGTTGGGGACGTCGGAGCGAATTGAAGGCTGTCAAAAGCAGACGATAGAAATCGAGCGATCCTCCTCGAACCAATCGCAGCGTCCGATCCCCGATCAGACCGGTAATCACGCGACCATCTGGGTCGGCAAACCTACGATGAGGTTCAGGTGTTTCGAGCCCCAATCGCATAAGGGGCGCAGCACCACCTCGGCAAGCTCCACTCCGAATTCGGTCAGAGTGTATTCGACGCGCGGCGGCACCTCGTGGAAGTCCGTGCGGCTGGCGATGCCGTCAAGCTCCATCTCCTTGAGGTTCTGAATCAGCATCTTCTCGCTGATGCCAACAACGAGCTTCCGGGGCTCGCCGAACCTGCGCGGACCGCCCGACAGGTGAAAGAGGACCAGCGATTTCCACTTTCAGCCGATCACGGCGAGGGCGGCTCCAGTCCACAGCTGTAATGTCTGGGCTTTATGTGGTGACGGCCTAAAAGGCAAGTACTGTAAGAAAGTAAATCAAGACTCAAATCGATGCCCGGCAAACACAATTGGAGGCCGGTCATCATTAGCGGAAAACTTGAAGGCAAGGTCGCAGTCATCAGCGGCGGTACGAGCGGCATCGGGCTCGCCATCGCGCAGCGGTTCGTGAAGGAGGGCGCGCACGTGTTGATCTTCGGCCGGCGCCAAGCCGCGCTCGACGAGGCGGTGCAACTCATCGGCGCCAACGTCACCGCCATGCAGGCGGATGTGTCCAAGCTTGACGACCAACGCCGCCCTGGTCGAGCAGGTGTCGCTGACCGAAATCACGCCGCACCACTTCGACCTCACGTTCGCCTTGAACGCCAGGGCGCCCTTGTTCCTCGTGCAGAAGATGCTGCCGATGATGGGTGGCGGGGATTCGATCATCCTCGTGGCCTCGGCCATGCGCTACATGGGCCTGGCGAACCACTCGACCTACGCCGCCACCAAGGCGGCGTAGGTCGAGTGGTTCGCCAGGACTTGGGTGGCCGAGTTCAAGGACAACGGCATCCGCACGAACACGTTGAGCCCGGGCGTCGTTGACACGCCGATGCTCGATTCCAAGCAACCACGCCCGAGGGGGCCGCCGCGATCCGTCAGGGCTACACCGCCGACACTCCAATGCTGAGACTCGCGCATCCCGAGAAGCTGGCTGCGACGGCCCTCTTCCTCGCCTCGAACGAGAGCTCGTTTATGACGGGCTCCGACATGGTCGTCGACGGCGGCATCAGCAACGTCTGACAGCCTGCCCCGAGGAACCGCAACGCTCTAGAGGCGTGGTCCGACGTGGTGTTGTCCTCAGGACAACGTGAAACCTCGCGGTGACCGCCTGGATCGACGCCCTCTGGTCCGCTGCCTCTCGCGATCCTTCTCTCCAGGCGGCGTGCCGACCGCCGAGGTCGCCGCCTACTATCGCCGCCGCACGGAGAATGGCGTCGGTCTCATCATCACGGAGGGGGACCGGCGTAGGCCGCCGGGCCGCAGTCAACGAGCCTAGAACAAGAAACAAACCGGGGTAGGGCGGAACAGCGCGCAGCGCGCATTCCGCCGATCGGCCCGAGGCGCCGCAGATGGCGCAATGCGCTCCGCTTTTGCGCCCTACGACGAGATTGGTGGTTTCATCTCTTGCGGGTCGGCGAAGCCGGTGGGGGACTAATATGCCGCACGTTCATGGCAAGGCGGCACTCGCCGGCTGGAAGAAGGTGGCGGACGAGGTTCACGCGGCGGGTGGGCGCATCGCGCCCCAGTTGGTTCATGTGGGACATAAGCTCTCGAAGTCGGTATCGGACTGGACGCCGCCAGCGCCCTATTAGACCCCTCGGGGCTTTCAGTGACAGGTGAGCGTGTCATTCCGAACTGGACGACTCGCGGGTCGAAATCTACTGGTCGAATGACTTTCAATCGTCCTTGCGTGATATCATGCCGGACCAGATGGGATGGCATGTTGTCCGAGCCGAGACCTGCCAGGAGCATCGAGTGCTTCGCGCCGAGGTCCGCCAGGCGCCACGTGCGGCCCGGCAATACGCCGTAGTCACGTCCTGCGGTCAGCGCCGAGCGATCGGTGAGCACAAGTGGACATGCCGGCAGGACGTGTGTCCCAGACCCACTGCCGCCGGTCGTCGCCGGCAGGTCCCGTGGCCGGCGCCGAATGGCCGTTGTCGGCTAGGCCAAGGGAGGTTCGCCGCCGACACCCACGGCAAGGTGCTCCGGAAGCAGTCGCCCGCTTGACGGCAAACAGCCTCCGTCTCGGGGCGGGGAGCAGTGAGGCGGAACATCGCCTGTCCGCTCGGATGAAGGTTAACAAGAGCCGCACCAGCGCATTAGCCGCGGTGGCCGGGCGAAGCCCGCCCAGGACGGCAAAGTCTTTCGGTCCAGGATCGTCACGCGCTAAGCTCGATCGATGTGTGCCGATACCCCTTCCTCCGCTAATCCCGACGGCCTGACGCGCTGCCCTTGGCCAGGCACAGACCCGCTCTATGTCGCCTACCACGACGAGGAATGGGGTGTGCCGGAGTTTGATAGTCGCGCGCTATTCGAGAAACTGATCCTCGATGGGTTCCAGGCCGGCCTTTCGTGGATCACGATCCTGCGCAAGCGCGAGGCCTTCCGCACCGCCTTCGCCAATTTCGATCCCGAGAAGATCGCCCGCTTCGACGCTAAAGAGATTGCCGCGCTGATGGACAACCCCGGCATCATCCGCAACCGCGCCAAGATCGAGGGGACGGTGGTATCCGCACGGGTCTGGCTGGAGATCGAGGCGCGGGAAGGTTTTGCAAACTTTTTATGGAAGTTCTTCGATGGACGGCCGCAGCAGAACGACTTTCATTCGAGGGAGCAGATTCCTGCGCAATCAGAAAAATCGGTGGCGTTGTCTAAAGGGCTCAAGCAACTCGGCTTCAAATTCTGTGGCCCGACGATCGTCTATGCTTTTTGCCAGGCCACGGGTATGGTCAATGATCACCTCATTTCGTGCTGGCGACATGATGCCTGCGCCGCGCTGGCCTACTCGTCGGCACGCCCGCCGGCGAGTGCGTAATCGGGCGTGGCGGCCGCAACTACTGTGTCAAGGCCGCATTCAAAGGAAGCATCGCAACTACACAGGTCAGGGCACTTGCCTTAAAAGGCCGTATCCAGTCGCTGGATTCGAAAGTACCCGACTAAACTTTGGCAATATCAGATCATTATAAGCACCACACTGGATTGGCGGACAAGTCTCCAGAGCCTGTGCTGGCGCACGGCGGAAGCAAGACCTTAGAGGAATTTACGAATCACGACCTTGCCGCCGGCTCAGCGGCGGCGCCGCTCTTCCATCTCCTCGATCGTGCGCGGCCAGTCTTCGAGCATCAGGCGCGACAGTGCGCGGTCGGCGAGGAGGCGCCCGCCGGTCTGACATCGTGCACAGTAGTTCGTCTCGTTGTCCGCGTAGATGATCCGCGCGATCGGCGCCCCACAAGCAGGGCACGGCTTTCCGTACCGTCCGTGGACCGCCATGCCTTCGTGAAAGGCGGTCACTTTCTCGGGGAAGCGTTCGCCGGTTTCGCGCCGAAGACGCTCGGCCCATTCGAGCAGCGTTCGCAGTGTCGCGTCGAATAGCCGCTGCACCTCCTCATCCGTGAGGCTTCGCGTGAGCTTCACGGGCGAAAGCCGCGCGGCGTGGAGGATCTCGTCGGAGTACGCATTGCCGATGCTGCTGAAGAGGGATGGATCGGTGAGCGCCCGCTTGACGGTATGGCTCTCGCGGACGAGTGCGTCGCGAAAGCTCTCGATATCGGCGTCGAGAACTTCCAGACCGCCCGGATCGTGGGCGAGGAGGCCGTCCTCGCCACGAACCAAGTGGAGCGACGCCCGCTTCTTCGAACTCGCCTCCGTGACGAGCAGCGTGCCCTTTGGGAAGTCGAACGTTGCGAGAGCGATCTTCCCGATGGGTTTCGTGCCGCGCGGTCGCCAACGAAGCCGCCCCGCGATCATCAAATGAAGAACGAGAAAGAGATCATCCTCAAGCGCGAAGATGATCCGCTTGCCGAGACGGCGAAGCTCGACAACCCGCTTCCCCTTCGCGGCGCCGATCGGTACATCGACAGAGCGCAGGAAGAATGGACTCGCGAGCCGCACCTCTTCCAGCGGCTCGTTCGAGATGCGGGAACGAAGATGCTCGATGTAAAGCGTGATGTCCGGAAATTCGGGCAAGAGCGTGTGTCGTACCTTGGCGTTTCAGTCGGGCAGTCGCCTTCGCCTCCCGCCGAGACGGATGGGGAGATCCGGCGTCTCGCCTTGGCCGAAAGCGGCCAAGGCGGTCGCGGACGAGAATACCCGAGACGACCGCGATAGTCGTTAAAGCTTGGTATGAGCCCACATCCGGCCGTGGTCGATGCGATGATCGGCGGCGTTCGCGCGCTCGGCACGGGTGGCTGCGGCACCCATGCGTTCTTCAGAATTCACGGGTCAAGCAGATCGCCGGGCGGCACGGCCTTCGTATACGATCCAGACCCGCTCAGATGGGCCGTTGCTTGCACCGGTCTCGTCGGGAGAGCATGGGGGCGACAAGCGTGCCGGTTGACGGGGGAGACATGAAGTACTTCGACCTCGGGCGTCACACCCGACAGATTTCCGCCCGTTCGACCGAGGCACAGCGCTGGTTCGATCTCGGACTGAATTGGAGCTTTGGCTTCAACCATGAAGAAGGGGTCAAATGCTTTCAGAAGGCACTCGAGGCCGATTCCGGATGCGTTATGGCGCATTGGGGTGTCGCCTATGCTCTGAGCCCGTTCTACAACCTTGCATGGCGGGAACTCGGCGAGGGGGAAGCTGCCGCGGCGATCAGCCTTGCCCATGATCACATCGGCCGGGCGCGCGCGCTGGCAACGCGCGCCACCGCGCTCGAAAACCGGTTGGCTGAGGCGCTCGCCAGCCGCTTTCAGAAGCCGCATCCGGTTTCGCCCGAGGAATACGATCGCTGGGACGACGATTACGCGGCCGAAATGCGGCGCGTACACTATGACTATCCCGATGACGATGACGTCGCGGCGCTGTTTGCCGAAGCGCTGATTACCCGTACGCCGCGGCGACTGTGGGATGTCAAAACCGGGCGGCCGGCCCGCGGCTCGGACGTGGTCGAGGCGATTGCGGTCTGCGAAAGATCGATCGCGTCGGCCAAAGTGGCGAGGCAGCCGCAGAATCCGGCGATAGCCCACATGTTGATACACTCGCTCGAGATGTCGCACGAGCCCGAGCGTGCCATGGCCGCCGCCGACACGCTCGCGACACTCTGCCCCGATGCGGGGCACATGAACCACATGCCAGCCCACATCTACGTCTTGTGCGGGGAATACGAGAAGGCGCGGGTCGCCAGTGACAGGGCCATCACGGCAGACGATGCCTACGCCAACTATACCGGATCACCAGTAAACTTTTATGTCACCGCCCGGTGCCACAACATCCACCTGCTGATGTTCACCTGCATGTTCCTTGGTCAATACCGGCCAGCGTTGGCCGCGGCGGAAAAGATGCAGCGCATCATCACCCGCGACGTTCTCACCGTGCGCGACCGCCCGAAGCTCGCGACGATGACGGAAGGCTACTACAACATGAAAATGCACGTTCTGGTGCGGTTCGGGCGCTGGCAGCAGATCATCGACGAACCTTTGCCGGACGACCCGCAGCTGTTCCTCGTGTCGACCGCGATGCAGCATTATGCGCGCGGTGTCGCACACGCCACGCTGAAGAACATCGCTGAAGCCGAGCGGGAACGGCTCTTGTTCCACGAAAGCCTCGAGCGGATTCCGCCCGGCCGCCGCTTCCTCAGCAATCCGGTACACGCCATGCTCGCGGTGGGTGAAAAAATGCTGGATGGTGAATTCGAGTATCACCGAGGTGGCCACGACCTGGCCTACGAGCATCTGCGGGAGGCCGTCCGGCGCGACGACAATCTATCCTATACCGAGCCATGGGCGTGGATGCATCCGCCGCGGCACGCCCTCGCGGCGCTGCTGCTGGAGCAGGGCCATGTGGCGGAAGCGGAGGAGGTGTATCGCGACGATCTGGGGCTGAGCGGCCGGGTTCAGCGATGCACGCAGCACCCCGACAATGTTTGGGCCCTGCACGGCCTCGTCGAATGCCTTGACCGGCGCAGAGAGACCCGGGAGCTTCCTGCTCTGCGGCTGAGGCTCTCGGCGGCGCTGCAGAAGGCGGACGTTCCGATCGTGTCGTCCTGCATGTGTCGCACCGGTAATATCGAGCTGGCCGAGACATGTTGCGGGATGGCGCAGGGCCGGGGCGCATCGCAGGCAGACCATCTGCCGACGCACGGCGTGATTTGAGGGCAGCCTGGCATGACACCGTTCGCGAGCCTGCCGATGTACAATTTCCCGGAGATGCGGTCGGCGAATGCGCAGTTCTGGGAGGCGTTGCGCGGCCTGCTGCTCGAAGCCGGGTGTAGCGACGTGCCCGAGAACTTGCGCTTCGAGCGCGGTCCTGTGCCGGCGTGCCTTGAAGCGGAAATGTTGTTCTCGCAGACTTGCGGTTATCCGCTCGAAACCGTGTTCAGGGGCCAGGCCCTGCGGCTCGGCGCACCGGTCTATGACGTGCCGGGCTGCGCCGGCGCGACGCACCGCGCGTTCTTTCTCGTTCGGGCGCACGCCCCCGCGCAGCGCCTCGATGACCTCCGCGGCGGCGTCTTCCTGCTGAATAGCCCTCTGTCGAATTCGGGCATGAATTTGCCGCGCCGCGCACTCGCCGAGATCGCCGGCGGGAAGCCGTTCTTCCGCCAAGTGATCGAGACCGGCGGCCATCCGGCGAGCCTTGAGCGGCTGCTGCGCGGTGACGGTGACGTGGCGTCGATCGACTGCGTGACCTATGCCTTCTGGCGGCACTACCGACCGGAGGCGGCGGCAGGTGTGCGCGTCCTCGGCGAGACGCCGTCGAGCCCGTCAATTCCATTCGTCACCTCGATTGCGACCCCGTCGCCGATTGTGCGAATCCTGTGCGCCGCGCTCCGCAGCGTTGCGACCAGGCCGCGCTATGCCGCGGCGCGCTCGGAGTTGATGATTGTCGGCATCGAAGATGTGCCCGACAACTCCTATAGCGGGCTGCTCGATTATGAGAAGGAAGCCACCGCACTGGGCTATCCAGAGCTGCTCTGAACCGAAGGACTAGTATCGCGTTTCCGAATTACCGCACCTATGCGCCTCAGGCTGCGTCATTGATTTTATAGCTCCACCTATGGACGATCGGCTCTCGATTGACGTCATTGATGAAGTCCATCAGGCGCTGCTTGAGTTCGTGTTTCGAGGAAACCCGGATATGGCGGAGGACCGAGCGCGCCGTCTTGGAGAAGAAGCCTTCGATCAGATTGAGCCAGGAACCGTGGGTCGGCGTGAACGTAAAGGTGAAGCGCCCGATGGGCTGTGTCGCGAGCCAGGCTGTGGTTTCGCGCGAGACGTGCGCCGAATGGTTGTCGAGGACGATCTCGATCGCCGTGTCGGCCGGATAGGCGGCGTCGAGGAGCTTGAGGAACTCGATGAATTCCCGGCTGCGATGGCGCTCTCTGACCAAGGCGTGGAACTGCCCGGTCAGCAGATCGATGCCGGCCATCAGGGTCAGGGTGCCGTGCCGCTTATATTCGTGATCGCGCATCACCGTTGGGCTGGTGCCGGGCCGCGGCGGGCGATCCGGCGCCCCCGGCCTGCGCCGGGGCAGGGTTGTGGCGATCGCTTGAATGCCTGGCTTCTCGTCATAGGAGATGATGGCCAGGCTCGCCTCCATTCCCTCTCCGGCGCTCACGGCCCTCTGCCCGTGCTCGCGCAGCAGCGCAACCTGCTGATAAACGCAGAGGATTTCCGCCATCTTGGGCTCGAACTCGGGATCGCGCTTTTCCAGGTAGTAGCGCACCTTATGCGGTTTGACCTCCTGGTCCGCCAGGATTTTGCAGACCGTTCCTTGCGCCAGCTTGGCCAGGCTGGGGTGTCCGGCCGCGGGGCCGTAATCCCGGGCATGCTTGGCCAGCAGCCGCGTCGTCCACAACTCATGCGGATAGCCCAATTCCTTGGCCTTCCGGCAGGCCAGCGCCACCAGCCAGGTTTTCGCCTCCGCGGTGATGGTCGGATCGCGGCCAGCACGCTGCCGATCGTCCAACGCCTCGATCACCCCCAGTTCCGCCGCTCGTTCAAGGCAGCGCGTCACTGTCTGATGCGTCACCCCGATCGCCCGCGCCACGCCATAGGCCGATGGGTCCTCCAGATAACCCAGAATGATCCGCGCCCGTTCAACCCGGCTCGCCGGCTCCGTGCGCGACCGTGAGATCTCCTGCAGCTGCTTGCGCTGCGCCGCATCACTGACCAACGCAATCACTCGACGCGCTGCCGCCATGGATCCCCCGACCCAAATCCCCGCTTCTTATACCAGATCTTGCGCCCAATGGCCAAACTGAACTGCAACATATTGATATTTTGGAATCTCTGTACTAGATGGACATGATCCCCGCTCCGCGCTTCGCACAAGACTGGCCGACCGCGTTGCCCGCTTTGCCGACCGCCGTGCGTGACGGTCTTTTTTGGAACTGCCCGTTCGGTGCGGTCGGCGGCCGTCAGAGAAAAATCGCTCAATTGATATCGATAGTTGGTGAAACCGACGCGATTGCGGGTCGCCGGAATCCGTCTTTGAAATCAAGAGCCCGAATTTCTGACGGATTGGGGAGACGGTGCTTCACCGTGCACCGAAAGAATTTGTGTCGCCACATCAACGCATTACCATGGCTTGTGACAATCGAGTGGGAGTGAGGGGTCTTACAAAAGGGCGGGTCAAGGATGGCGTGGGATAGAACAGCAAAGCGGAGTTGATCAATCGTCCTCGATAGTCTTATGAACGCGAGAATAGTGTTCACCAGACCCTCGCGGCCGGCAGCCTGTTGAGCAGCAGATAGTCGCCGGTCTGTGATCCTTGCTGGCGCAGGTACTTGCCGAGCGCGACCTGCTCCGGCTGCCAGCGGGCAAGCGTGGCTGCAATGTCGTTTGGAGACGCTTGCAGTGCTTCGGCCAGAGCGAGAGCGTTTGCTGATGCCTTCGAGGTGCTCGCTGCGGTCTGGGGCCGCGGGATGGCGGCATCGCCGATGATGACAACACGGCCGACCGCCATGATCCGAAGCGAGGTCGCGAATTGCCTGGGCGAAGGGCTGCGCCGTCGCCTCGACCACTTGGCGGAACGGCACGGAAGCAGCGTCTCCGCGTCATGGTCAAGATGTGCGATCCATTTGTCGGCCAGCAAGCCTTCGGGAACCGCGTAGCCGCGCGCATGACCATTGCGATCGGTCATGATTTCGATCAGCAGGCGTTCATCCGCGACGCGGTACCAGACCCAGTTGTAGAGCCGGTGGCCCGGGCGGAGGTCGTTATGCTCGCCGGGACCAGATAACCCAGGATGTGGGAATGCTTGTTGTTGGCGAAGCCGAAATCGCCGAGCAACATCTCGCGCGCTGCGGCCGGCATGTCGTCTTCGGTAACGAGCCCGCGCCAAGCGAGATAGCCGGCCCAGCTTGGCCGCATGTCCGGCCAGAACTGCGCGCGTACCGTCGAATTGCTGCCGTCCGCGCCGACCAGCAGATCGCCAGCCGCGTTGGAGCCGTCCTCGAAGAAGGCTGTGACCGTACCGGCTTCAGCATCCTGGTCGATGTGCCTCGACCTTTCCGTGGTGATACCGCATCGCCGAATGCAGCCTTCAGGGTCGTATATGTGAGCGACCAGGACGTCTGAGTTTGGGGGGCGAAGTGTTTGGACTGGATCCGAACCGTCGGGCCGTAAGACAGTACGATACACGGACCGTACTCGAAGCTCGACAGCTCGGAGATCGACCTCCGCCCGTCGGAAGACATCCACCACTTCGGGCTGGAGAACGATTCCGCCGCCGCGGCTATCGGAAGATCAGCGCGATACCATGACTGGGAACAATCGAGTGGTAATGAAGGGATCAGGCGAAGGATGCTTCGCGCACTTCCGTCGAAATGACACGCTATGCTGCCTTATCGCCAGCGCCTCTTAATGTCCATCCAGGGCCTGCTCCTTTTCTCGTCGCTTCATCTGAACTGTGAGCCAAGCCCGCGCGAAAGGAAAGCGCTATCTCGGTAGCAGAGGGCCGTGGCGTAGCCCGGTGTAAAAATCGGCGGACTCGCTCCCTCGTACTCTCGTACAAGCGAGTGAGCGCATGCTTATCCCGCCGCGATGCCTTGCTCCAAAATTCTTCGCTGGCGGCGGAATGCTTCGGTAATCACGCTCGAGATAGCTTTGATACGCGCGGCGCGCCGCATGTCCTGATGCATGATCAGCCACGCTGCGCGTCGAGCCGGCGCTTCGTCGGGCCAAACACGGACTAGATCGGGTGAGTAATCGCCAAGAAAGCACGCGGCTTCGACGATGCCCACATTGCTCGCCGCGACTCGAACCTGGATGAGCGGATTGTCGCAGCGAAACGCGACCCGCGCACCTTCGAGCGATTCGCCCATGAAAAAAGGGCTTGTTGCCGCGGGCGCACCTGTGAAAGTGATCAGGTCGAAACCCGCCAATCCCTGGCCTCGCTTCGGGATGCCTGTGCTCGCCAGATAGCGCTTGGATGCGTAGAGCGAGAAGCCAACTTCGCCCAGTTTGCGACAGACGAGGTCCGAAGCCGAGGGTTGCGCAAATCTAACCGCAAGGTCAGCCTCGCGGCGCGCGATGTCGAGCGAGCGAACGCCGGTGATCAGATCGACCCGAAGCTCCGGGTGGGTCTCGTGCAGCGCGGCAATTGCAGGCACTACTAGCTGATAGGCGAGCGCCTCGGTCGTAGTCACTCGAACCGAGCCAGCGATGAGGGAGTCGCGTCCCGCGACAATGCGCTCAAGATCCATCGCGGCGCTCTCCATCGCCACACATTCGCGTAGGATCGCCTGTCCGGCCGACGTGGTGGCAAAGCCATCCGGGGTCCGGTTCAGCAGGGTTACGCCGAGCCGCTTCTCGAGCAGCATAATCCGCCGCCCAACCGTCACATGACCGACGCCCAAGGCACGAGCGGCCCCTGACAAGCTGCCAGCGCGCGCTAAGGCCAGGAAGAAGCGCACGTCATCCCACTGCCAAGCCATCGCAGCTCCTGTTTATTTTCGAACAGGATATGTGAACAAATCAGCGATGCAAACAACTGCCCAGGCAACTATTTCAAAGGTAGGGCAGCGAGACATGAAGCGTGGCGGGGGCGGCGTTTACGCACACGATCCCGCCCCACGAAGACCTGGACTCACATGGAGACCCGATGATGACCGCCGCCGCTATTCGCGCTTGTATCGTTCCGCCGCGCCCCGCTTGGCGTAGCCTGCTTTGGATCGCCCCGCTCACGCTGCTGCGGGCAGTGCTGATCTAGAGGAATGCCACAATGATCGGTGTTCTTGATGGCGTGCGCGACCACTATCGCGCGACCGGCCTGACCGAGCGGCTGAAGACGGCGCTAGCTACCCTTGGACCGGAAGATCAGCAACTCACGCCGCAGCAACTGGCCCCCCTCGACCAGTTTCACACCCGCGGTCTCGCCGCTACCGCTGAGCTTGGCAAGTTGGCCGGCATCACTGCTGGCATGTCGGTTTTGGACGTCGGCTCAGGCGTCGGCGGGCCGGCGCGCTTTTTGGCCGCGACCTGTGGCTGCCAAGTTACCGGCGTCGACCTCAGCGAGCCATTCGTCGATGCCGCCCGCTATCTGACCGAGCGGACGGGACAGAGCGGACAGGTGTCGTTTGAGACCGCGAGCGCGCTCGAGCTTCCGTTTGACGCCGGCCGTTTCGACGTCCTGTTGCTGCAGCATGTGGCGATGAACATCTCCGACCGGACGGGGCTTTATCGCGAGATCCGCCGCGTGCTGAAGTCGGCCGGCATGTTTGCAATCTTCGACGTCGTGCTGAACGACGGCGAACCGCACTATCCCGTCCCTTGGGCGCGAACGCCGGCGACTAGCTTTCTCCTAACAGCCGCCGCAACACGCGCGGCGATCGAGCCGGCCGGTTTCCGCACGCTGACATGGCAGGACGACACCGAGGCGGCCAAAGCCTGGTTCGCGCGGATGCGCGAGTCCGGGCCGCCGCCTTCGCCAAATCTCGGTGTGGTGATGGGGCCGGACTTCGCGCGGCTTGCCACCAACCTGGGACGAAATCTGATGGAAGGCCGTCTCGGAATTCTGACCGCGGCGTTTGAGGCCACGTCGATCAGTACCTGATCCAAGGGTTTAGATGGAACCGCTGATGACCGGCGTCGCTGTTCCCGCAGGTATCGTTCCACCCCGCCGGGCGCAGCCTGCTTTGGACCGTGCCGCTCATGCTGCTGTGGACGCTGCTGATCTACCGGCAACCGATGATCTCGGCCAGCGGCGTTCCGACCACGTTCGTCCGGCTGATGACGTATGGGCTCATCGGGGTCGGTTTGTGGCTCGGCCTCGAGAGCACCGACCTGACGTGGGATCAGCGTCGCACAACGTGGCTGTCGATCACGATTCCATAGACGCTTTGGTTCGCTTTCGCCTGGAGCGCGGCTATCGCTTATCCGAATGTGCTGACGCCTGCTTTCGTGGTGCCTGGCTCGATCTTGCTGCACGCGCTGTCGCTGGGCCAACTACGCCGGCGCCGCCGGGCCGCCGTCATGCGCCGGAATTCCACGGCCAGCGACGCTTGTTAGCCGTCGTTGCGACAGGCGGCGCATCGCCGGGTAGTTCGGATCGACTATCACAGTATGCGCGGAGCACGCCATGAATGTCCCGACTTCTCACACCCCAAGCGCCCGAAACCACGGGACGTCAGCTCGGCGTGACGACGCCGTCAAAATGCACGGGACCAGTACACCCAAGGGTGCTTGGGTAATCGTGGCCTTGCTGTTCCTGTTCATGTTGATCAACTTCGCCGACAAGGCAGTGATTGGGATCGCTGCCGTGCCGATGATCCAGGAACTGCAACTCAGTCCGCGCGAGTTCGGGCTGATCGGGTCGAGTTTCTTTCTGTTGTTCTCGTTCTCCGCCATTGTTACAGGCTTTATCGTCAATCGGATGCAGACGCGCTGGGTGTTGCTTATCATGGGCCTCGTCTGGGCACTGACTCAATTCCCGATGTTCGGGACGGCCGGGTTTGCGACCGCCGTTGCCTGCCGCGTCGCTCTCGGGGCTGGCGAGGGACCGGCCTTTCCGGTGGCGCTGCACTCGACCTACAAATGGTTCCCCGATGAGCTGCGCACATTACCGACCGCGATGATTGTGCAAGGTGCCGGTATTGGGATCATGGTGACATTGCCGCTGCTCAACTGGATCATCGTCCACCATTCCTGGCACTGGGCGTTCGGCGTGCTGGGCATCACGGGCCTCGCCTGGAGCGCGGTATGGCTGGCGCTTGGCCGCGAGGGCCCACTTACCTCTTCCGGAACGACGCGTGCGATGCGAGCCCCCAACAGAATTGCCTACCGACAGCTATTGCTCAGCTCGACGGTCATTGCTAGTTGGTGCGCCAGTTTCGGCGCCCAGTGGGGGTTATCGCAAGCGCTCTCCTGGCAGGGTGCGTTTCTGATCAAGGGGCTCGGTTTCACGCAAGGCTCGGTCGGCCTATTGGGTGCGCTTCCGGCGGGCACCAGCGTGATCCTGGTAATCTCAGCCGGCTGGTTTTCACAGCGCCTGCTCGCCCGCGGGGTATCGAGCCGGATGGCGCGCGGGGTCTTTGGCGGCGCCTGCGTCGCGTTCGGCGGTGCCGCGCTGACGATCATGCCCTATGCACCGGGCGTTTCCGCGAAGATCACCCTGACAACAATCGGGGTGGCGCTGCCTTCGGTCATCTTCGTGATCGCTAATGCGGTCGTTAGCGAAATCGTGCCGATCGCTCAGCGCGGTACTCTGCTCGCTATCGGCACTGCTGTTAGCGCCTTGGCAGGGCTTCTCGCCCCCTACGTCATGGGCAGCGTTGTCGAGGCGGCAAGAACACCGCTCAACGGCTTCAACACGGGCTTCATGATCTGCGGCGGCGTCATGCTTGTAGGCGGCCTGATCGGCATGGCGCTGATCCGGCCCGAGCGCGACGCGCTGCGCTGGACGAACCCGATCGCGGTTGCGGCGGCCGGCCCGGCGTGAGCAATCCCGCGGCTCGGTGTCAGTCCCGGCGCACAAACGGGCGGCAGTGATCGCAGGTGCCGGCGTCGGGTGGATCGCGCAGATCATTTACTCCGACGGCCTGCGAGATCACACCACCGCTGAGAGGCTCAACCAAGGCGTAGCGGAGTCGCGCTGACGGTGTTTTTACGCCGCTGAACGGGTGGCGGATGCTGAAAATCGATCGATTGATCTCGATAGTCGTTGAAGTCGAGCATATTGCGAATCGCCGAAATTCGCCTTGTAAATCAAGAGCAGAAAATTCAGACGGATCGGGCAGTCGGTACTCGACCATACCGAAAAACATTTGCGCCGCTAAGTCAATGCGTTAGGATAACTCAAAACGATCGAGTGGAGTGAAGGGGAGTACTGTGGAGTAGAATGGGTAGAGCAGCGTACCAGTTGCGATGTTCTTCCAAAGATGGGCGTCGATAGTTCTCGCATAACTCTTCAACCGCAAACCATTCGATTGCGGTACTGGCGTTACAGCAAGCGTCGTCGGCGACCTGTCGCTCGTCAGCCGTGGGAAGAGGCGAGTCCCGCGAGAAGCAGCACGTATGAGACGAGCTTGCGGGATGCGAACTCCATGAACAGCCGTACGCGCTTCGTCTTGCGCGTTTCGCCGTGCGTGAGGAGCCAGAGCGTGCCGTGCTGATGCAGGGCGGTGCCCGGCACTCCCACTAGCGACGGATCGGCATCTCCGATGAAGCAAGGCAGTGTCGTCATCCCGAGCCCCTGCCGCACCGCGACGATCTGCGCCTCGGCGTCCGAGGTCCTGAATGGAACCTCCCTAGTGCGAACCTCACCCTCCTGCGCCCAGTCCGGGATGCCGTGCTTGCTGATGACGAACCAACGGATGCGATCGGGCGCATAGGCGCGCCACGCGGCAAGCAGGTCGCGGGACATGTAGACACCGCCGAACAGTTCCGGTCCCTTCAGGCCGTGAAGATTGAGCGGCAGGGCGCTGCGTTCGTAGACGACCCGGATAGCGACGTCGGCCTCTCGGTTGGTCAGGTTCACCGGCTCGTCGATGGACAATATCTCCATCTCGATCTCGCGGTGAAGTCGCGCAAAGTCGGCGAAGTCGGGCATGAGCAGGTGTGTCGCGAGGGTCGGCGCCAGTGTCACCCGCAAAAGCCCGCGTACGCTCTGGTCGCGCCCGGAGACGCGCGTCTCCAGCCGGTTCGACGACGCCTCCATCTGCTCCGCGAACTGGAGGACCTCCTCGCCCGCATTCGTCAGACGATAGCCCGAGGGCAGCTTTTCGAACATCTGCGCCCCGAGGTGCTCCTCCAGCTGGGCAATGCGCCGCAGCACGGTGGAGTGGTTCACCCCAAGGCGCTCGGCGGCGGCTCGGACCGAGCCGCTACGCGCGACGGCAAGAAAATAGCGAACGTCATCCCAATCGATCATGGTGCAATCCCGCACCGCGCGGTACGCGTCCCAACACCCGTGTCCAATGCGATCGAATAGCGTCTCGTCCTTAGATTGAATCGGTAACTCCGGCAGCTGGGAGCGCCGCTCACTTCCATACTTACGAACGGCGGGCACCGCATGCCGTGGCTGGTGTCATTGGCTCGTCTGGTTCGATTTCGCACCACCGATGTGCAAACTTCCGCACTGAACGCCTGCCGCAGCCTCACCCATTTTCAGCGTCAACACCGTCCCCGGACTGCGCACGTGTTTATCTTCGGTCGGCGCCGGGAAGCGCTCGACGAAGCCGTGAAGCTCATCGGCGCCAACGTCACGACCATCCAGGCGGACGCGACCAAGCTTGAGGACCTCGACCGCGTCGTCGACGCCGTCCGGAGCGCGAAGGGCAAGGTTGACGTAGTCGTGTCCAACGCCGGGCTGGTCGAGCAGGTACCGCTGCCTGAAATCACGGAAGACCACTACGATCGCACGTTCAGCCTGAACGCCAAGGCACCTCTGTTCCTGGTGCAGAAGTTGCTGCCGATGATGGGTAGCGGAGGATCGCTCATCCTCGTGGCCTCGGCCATGCACTACATGGGCCTGGCGAACCACTCGACCTGCGCTGCCACCAAGGCGGCCCCAGGTTCGTACTTTCGGACTTGGGCGGCCGAGTTCAAGGACAGCGGCATCCGCGCGAACACGCTGAGCCCGGGCGTCGTCGATAGGCCGATGCTCGAGTCGCAGGCGACCACACACGAGGAAGCCATCGCGATTAGTGAGGGCTATGCCAACTGCACGCCCATGCGGAGGCTCGCACAGCCCGAGGAGCTCGCCAACACCGCCCTCTTCCTCGCTTCGGATGAGAGTTCGTTTATGACGGGCTCCGACATGGTCGTCGACGGCGGCGTCAGCAACGTCTGACGAAGGTCATCCGAGCACACAGCACTGGTCGTCCAGGGCCGACGCCACCTTCCGAGATCGCGGCGCAGATGAGTGCGGCATTCGTCGCGGTCGCGGACTGAAATCCCTGCAATGATCGATAAGGAGTTCAACATGACGTACGCCATCATAGGCGCGGGGCTGGCGGGCACGACGCTCGCCCGCTTCTTCGCCGCCAAAGACATTTCCGTCCTCATGGCCAACTCGCGCGGTCCCGAAACGCTCGCCGAACCCGCCGCAGAAATCGGGCCGGGCGTCTCGCCCACCACGGCCGCGGAAGCCGTCAAAGCCGATGTCATCCTCGTAGCGGTCGGAGCGCTCGCTTTCAAGGATGTCGCCGCGCTGCTGCACGACTGGTCAGGCAAAATCATCATCGACGTGACGAACGGCTTCGTGCTGCCGCCGGAGGTGCAGCAGGCCGAATACCAAGGACGGCTCACATCCGAGGTTAACGCCGAGCGTGTTCCAGGTGCGAAGCTGGTCAAGGAATTCAATCAACTGCCGTTCAAGGTTCTTGCCGGCCTATTGCCCGACGATGTCGGTCGAAGAGTCGTGTTCGTCTCGAGCGATCATGAGGATGCGAGCGCGACTGTCGCGAACTCTCGCGGAAACCCTTGGCTTTGCAGTGATCGAAGTCGGCAAGATCGCAGAAGGCGGGCGCCTCATCCAGGCACGGGCACCCCTCGTTTTCCAAAAACTGATCAAATACCCGCTGTAGGATTGGCGACCGCATCTCGCGGCGTGACGGCACGCGCGGTCCGGCAAGGATGATCCAGGCCGCGACCTGGCGGAGGCAACTGCTCGGCGACGAGCTCGTCCGACGGGGGCATCCTCGATAGCCGAGCGCCTTGCGTCAGATTTCCTGAGATGGATTTGATAAACGGGCTCCAAGCTCATCCTACGAACTCCATCAAGAGCATCGACACCCGGTGCGGAGGCGCATCAATCCCCATACCAGATTCAATCCGGCGCTCACTCATCGGAATTCTCCACCATTGGTCCGGAAGATACTTCCATGGCATCATTACATCGCCTCATCGTCCGGGCCGTGTTTCTGGCTGGACGACCGCTCATGCCACCTTGCGATCGGTAGATGCCAATCACGATGAATGGCCATCAGACTTAGCCCAAAGCAAAGAAGCGCACCAATGATCGTTGTTGCGGTCGGGGAAAGGTGCAGCAAGGTCCCAATCACCACTACCGCGGCGCCGGCCAACCCAGCGACCGCGTAAAGGTCGGCCCGCAGGATAATTTCGGCTAGGAGGAGGTCGCGCATCATGCCGCCGCCCACGCCGGTCAGCATCCCGAGCAGTGCCGCCATGCCGGGGTTCAGCCCGAACGCAAGCGCCTTCTGTGCGCCTGAAACAACAAAGAGCGCTAGCCCCGCGGCGTCGAAAATGAGCACGGGGCTGCGCAAACGGTCGACTGCAGAATACCAATGGAAAATGATCGCGCCGGGAAGCAGCGAAACCGCCAAATATCGCCAATCGCTGATCGCCGCGGCGGAACCGATCCGATCAGGAGGTCGCGGATAACCCCACCGGCGTTTCCGGCCACAAAGGAGAGGACCAGAATGCCGAACAGATCGAGCCGACGCGGCACCCCCGCCATCGCTCCGCTGATTGCGAATGCGAAGGTGCCGGCGAGATCAAGTACGAGCAGAAGTAGACCTAAAAACCGGTCGGACCTACCGAGCCGATCCAGTGCTTGACCTTAGCGGGATCCTTTTCGTCCATATAAAAGAAATGCGTCATTGTAGGTCGCACGGGCTCGATGTTCGGATCATCAAATTTCATGCCAACCTTGCCATGAAACACCTTCAGCAAGGGGCTGTCCCAGTACTCCACGACATCGTGATGCGCGGTAAAGCCTTTGTCGATAAACTGACGCAGATTATCGCGGATCGCCTCGCGTCCGTGCCAGTCGGCAACACCGAGGTTGCAAACTGCATCCTCTGCGAAGCAATCGAAGCCCTTGCCGAAGGTCTTGTCGTCGATTTCTTTCCACATCGCCAGCAGCCACGCTGGGGCGGCGGTCTTCGTGCGCACCGGCGCATTCTTGCTTGCGGCTGCGGGCCTCCTGGATGGTCGCCGCGCAGCGACCCACTGGCATGTACTGCACCAAGTTGGCGCAGCGCTTTCCCGCCGTGCATGTCGAGCCCGATCCGATCTTCGTGTGCGACGGTTCGGTCTGGACTTCGGCCGGGGTGACGGCCGGGATCGATCTGGCGTTGGCACTCGTGGAAGAAGATCTCGGCCGTTCCATGTCGCTGGCCGTCGCCCGCTATCTCGTCGTTTTCTTGAAGCGTCCCGGCGGACAGGCGCAATTCAGCGCCACCTTGGCGTTGCAAGCGGCCGACGACCGGTTCGACGCGCTTCACGACTGGATCAACGGCCATCTGGCGGACGATCTTTCGCTTTCGGTTCTGGCCGATCAGGCGGCCATGAGCGAGCGCAGTTTCAGCCGCCACTATGCGGAGGCGACGGGGCAAACGCCGGCCCGAGCCATTGAGCGGCTGAGAGTGGAAGCGGCGCGACGCCTGCTTTCAGAATCGCGCGCGCCGGTCAAGCGGATCGCGCAGCGCTGCGGCTTCGGCTCGGAGGAAACGATGCGCCGCAGCTTCCTGCGCCTGCTGGCCGTCACCCCGCAAGACTACCGTTCTCGATTCACGTTTTGAAATTCGCCCGGGTCCAGCTCGAGCTGGCAAGAACGAGGGAACCAAAAGATCGACAGGATCCTTGCGCGAGGCTTTGGCGAACCTCATCCGCGCGGGCCGCGTCGACTACTTTTTCGTGGAGTCGACGGGGATCGCGGGGCGCTCCCGGCCGCGGAGTCTCGTCTCGGCCGGCGGACGGTTCTCAACTTCCCGCTGCTGCCGCCGCCGCAGAAGAACTGATCGCCGCCATCCGACTCGAGCCCGGACACGCGCACTCCAGGCGGCATCTCGAGCCTCTCCAGGACCTCTCCCGTTTGCGGGTCGACTCGCCGCAAATCGCTCTCGTCACCTTCCCAGGTGGCGTGCCAGAGCTCGCCGTCGACCCAGGTGACCCCGGTGACGAAGCGATCGGACTCGATAGTGCGAAGAATCGCCCCGGTTTGCGGATCGACTTGATGGATTTTCCGCTCCCGATACTGCCCCACCCAGAGCGTCCCTTCGGCCCAAGCGAGCCCCGAGTCACCGCCGCCGCCGGGCGCGGGGATCGTCGCCAGCACATGGCCGGTCTGAGGATCGATCTTCTCTATGCGATCCTCGGCGAGCTGAAACAGGTGTTGGCCGTCGAAGGCCGTTCCTGCATGCGCGGCGACATCGATCGAGCGCAGCAGCTTCCCGCTTGCCGGAGCAAACGCGTTCAGCTTGTTTCCGGCAGCAAACCAGATGCGCTGACCGTCAAACGTAACCCCATGCACGTGGTCGACACCCGGAAAGGGTCCATACTCACGCAGGATTTCGGCTGGAGATCGTTTCATGCTTCGATCCTAGTCGCCCGGCAAGGGAGCGGGGAGTAACAAGGTCGTCGTGAATCCCGGCACGGGCCGCGTCATCCAACGACGCGCTCGCCCGCGACCAAACGGTTGCACCTTGCCTGCTGCCGCAAGCAAGTCGAGGGCCCGCTGGGCGGTGCGCTGACTGGCGCCAAGCGCCAGCGCCAGGGACGAGCTCGACCAGGACTCACCGTCGGCGAGGAAGGCGAGCACCATCGCATTCTGCTCTTCGACGGGCCGCGCCAGCACGACGACCTCACCCGGGCGGAGCGGCATCAGCGCGAACCCTCGCTTCGTCGCGCTCACGCCGGCCAGCGTCCGCAGCGCCGTGCGGAGCCGTCCGATCTCGACGCGCAACCGGGCGCGATGCGATTCATTGGCGTGTTTTGCTCGGAATGCCCGCGTGACGAGCGTGTCCCTCGGAACGTCTCCCGGCCACGCCTCGCCCAGCGCGCGTGCGAGCAAGAACAACACCGGACGCCTGGCGAGCGAGACCGCCGCGCGGGCGTCGCGTACGACATAACGGCACGCGTCGACGACGAGCGCCTTCGACGCCAGTAGCGCCTCGACATCCTCGAGCAGGAGGAGACGCTCGTCGCCACGCGCAATCAGGCGCGCCGCGGGCGTGTAGAGGACGAGGGAGGCGCTCGCAACCTCCGCCGTCAGCGCCGGGATATCTGCGTCGCCCGCGGCGCGCTCGGCCCGAGCGAGCGCCGCACGCGCCGTCTTTGTCCGCAGGCGTCGCATCGCGATCCCGGCAACGACCAGCTCGTGGGCGGCCTGCAACGCGGGTGGGAAGGGCGTTGGGTCGAGCTCGGCGAGTGCATCCTCGGCCTCCTCGAGGCGGCCGATCAGGAGCAGCCGCCGGACTTCGAGATGCCGCGCATGCGCAGCATTCAGGCGGTCGCCGTGTGCCTCGAGCGTCGTCCGTGCTGCGTCGAGCACCTTCGCCGGCCAGCTGAGGTCGCGCGAGACGAGCGCGATCTCGGCCTCGGCGACGACGCACCTCGCGCGGGCCACCGCCTCTTTCGGACCGAAACCGCGCACCGCACTTCGCAGCAGAGCCTTCGCTCGAACGAGATCGCCGAGCTGCGCCATCGCGATGCCGCGAAGAGCGAGTGCAGGCGGGTCGGCCCGCAACGCGACCCTGTTCAGTGCGCCGAGCGGATCACCCGCGGCCAGCGCACGCGCCGCGGCCGAAATCAGCGAGTCCATCAGAATCCCGCCACACTTGTCACTCTCACCGCTCGATGCCCGGTCCCAGTCTATCTCACGATCAACCGATAGGTCGCTCTTGGAACGGAGCCAGAACTATGACGCAGCACAAGACCGGAATGCGCGAAGGGTGGCTCGCGGCTTGGCTGCAGCTGCTCGTACGCGGCGCATTGACGAACCGGCGGCGGCGCCAGGAGCTGCCGTGGCTACGCATGGTAGGCGGAGTAGGATGAGCGCGCCCGATACATACATCAAGGCAGCCGACTGGCTGTGCCGCGCGGCGGCGCCGACCTTTCGCAATCATGGCGCTTTATACGGGTGTCCTTGGTGGCGGCGCGCCGGGTATGCTCTGCTCGCCCATGCGAGATGCGTCACCGCTGAGCGGAATGTTTCCGATGTATTTGCTGATCAGCGCTTTCCATTCGGCGCCTTGGCTGAAGCTGATCTTGAGCCGGCGAAACGGTGCCCGCCGGTCTTGATCCGGCGTTCGCCGTATCGTTGCGCAAGGCGACCCGGTTCAGTGCGCCGAGGAGATCACTCCCGCGAGCCGCACGCGCCGCGGCCGTGATCAGCGGTTCCATCGGAATTCCGCCACAGTTGTCGATATCCCGGCGGTAAGCACGTCGTATCGAGAACGGAGCGAACGACGAAGGAGAGCCGGAAGGCGCCCTAGTTCGCAATTGCTCCAACTGTCGCAACCATGGAGAAGACTGATGCAAGAGGCCCTCGTCGTCCGCCGCGAGACGCACATCCCGGCGCCGCCAGCCGCGGTGTTCGCGCTCCTGACCGATCCGGAGAAGATCCTGGGCTGGATGGGAACGGAGGCGCAGGTCGAGCCGCAGCCCGGTGGGCTCTATCTTGTCAATGTCACCGGGGCTCGCGTCGCCCGCGGCTCGTTCCGCGAGGTGGTGCCGGTGCACCGCCTGGCCTACAGCTTTGGTTGGGACGGCAGCGAGGTAGTGCCGCCGGGGTCGAGCCTGATCGAAATCGACCTGGTCGAGCAGCCGGACGGAACGCTGCTGCGTCTGACCCACACCGGTCTGCCTGATGCCGAGCAATGCGCCGGCCACGCGGAAGGCTGGGCGCATTACCTGGGCCGGCTGGCCGAGGTTGCAGCCGGGCGCGACCCGGGCCCGGATTCGCGGCTCAGCCGAGCTGGCGGGGAGTGACTGCCTGCCGCGTTCGACATCGCCGCGCTTGAGGGCGGCCTCGTCGAGGATGGGACGTGTGGGAGCCGGGGGACCAGGATTGATCGGCCGGGCCGGCGGCACATCGCCGCGGCGCGGATGACAGGCTAGGGGCCGTGGTCGCATGATCGCGGCGTGGATCTCTCAGCACCTCTCGCCTGGTTGGTGGACGAGGCCCACGCCTCGCCCGGCCCTGACCGGTTCCTGGCCGAGCTCGGCCGCCGGCTGCTGGCCGACGGCCTGCCGCTGGCCGGCGGCGCCCTGACGCTCGCGGTGCCGCATCCGATCATCGCCCGCCGCACCTGGCTTTGGCGAGCGGAGACCGGGGCGGTGATCGAGGCGCTAGGCTTCGCCGGCGGTCCGCTCAGCCACGCTGGGCGCGACTGGCTGGCCGGGCTTGGCTCGATGCTGGAGAATATGGTCGGCACAGGGTTGAACAGTCCAGGGCCGGACAGTCCGGTGCTCGGCTGGGCCGGGACCCGGCCGTTCGACCCCGCCGAAGCCGGCCGGCTGCGCCAGGCCGCGCGCTTCGTCGCGGCACCGCTAGCCGCCCTGGCCGCGCGAGCGGCGCTGGCCGCGCTGCTCGAGGCCTATCTCGGCCGACGCGGTGCTGCCCGGGTGCAGGCCGGCGCGCTGCGCCGCGGCGCCGGAGAGACCATCCGCGCAGCGCTGCTCTGCGCTGATCTGCGCGACTTTACCGCGCTCTCCGAGGCGACGGAGCCCACGGCGATGATTGCCGCCCTCGACGCCTGGTTCGACCGGGTCGCCGGGGCAGTGCACGCCTTCGGGGGCGAGGTGCTGAAGTTCATCGGCGACGGCGTGCTGGCGATTTTCCCGGTCACCGGCGCGCCGGCTGAAGCCTGTGAGGCGGCACTGCGCGCCGTCGTCGCCGCCCGCGCCGGCATGGCCCATCTAGATGCGGTGCGGCAGGCGCAAGGGCTGCCGCCGCTGCCCTTCGGCGCGGCGCTGCATGTCGGCGAAATGCTGTGGGGCAATATCGGCGCGGTCAACCGGCTGGATTTCACCGCCATCGGCCCGGCGGTCAACCTGGTCAGCCGGCTGGAGGGGCTGTGCCGGCCGCTCGGCCGGTCGGTGTTGATCTCGGGCGCGGTCGCCGCCGAGACCAGCACGCCGCTGGTGGCGCTGGGCGAACACGTGCTGCGCGGCATCGCGGCGCCCTGCACCGTCTTCACCCTGCCGGATGCGTGAGCCGCTCGTCGCCGGCAGCACGATGGGCCGAGGGGATCATCAGCCGCAACCGCACGCGCCGCGGTGGTGATCAGCGAGTCCATTGGAATCCTGCCACACTTGTCACTCCCACCGTCCGAGAGCCCGGTCCTACCTATCTCTCGACCACCAAATCCTCAACGGAGCGGAATGATGACGGGACACAAGACCGGGACACGTGAAGAATGGCTCGCAGCGCGGCTCGAGCTGCTCGATGCGGAGAAGGAATTCACGCGGCGCGGCGACGAGCTGGCGCGGCAGCGGCAGGAACTGCCGTGGGTTCAGATCGACAAGGACTACCGGTTCGAGACCGACGAGGGGGGCGCCTCGTTGCCGGACCTCTTCCGAGGACGCTCGCAGCTCCTCGTCTACCACTTCATGTTCGGGCCCGACTACACGGCGGGCTGTCCGTCCTGCTCGATGATCGCAGACGGTTTCGACGGGTTCGTGGTTCATCTGGCCAACCATGACGTGATGCTCTGGGCGGTCTCGCGGGCGCCGCTCGCGAAACTGCAGGCGTACAAGCGGCGGCTGGGGTGGACCTTCCCTTGGGCGTCCTCGCTCGGCGGCGACTTCAACTTCGACTTCAACGTCTCGTTCACCGAGGAGCAACAGCGCGAGGGGGTCGTCGAATACAATTACCGGCGCCGCGGCCACGCGATGGACGCGACCCCGGTCCCGGCACCCGTCGCCCGGTTCGCGGCAGACTGCGGAACCGACGCGCCCACCTACTCGCGCGATAGGCCGGGGATGAGCGCGTTCTTGCTCGAGGACGGCGTCGTCTACCACACCTACTCCACCTATGCGCGCGGACTGGACGGCCTCTGGGGCATGTACCAGTGGCTCGACCGCGCCCCCAAGGGGCGCAACGAGACCGGCGTCTGGTGGCGCCGCCACGACGAGTACGACAGAAGCTGAGCGATTTCGCGGGAAGATCTCCGCCCCGGTGCGGCTCGCCCGGCCCCAGATTCACTAACCCAAATACCGTGCGAGGCGGATCACAATGATCCCACGACGCCGGCGTAGAGACCGAGGCCGGCGGTAAGGCTCAGCACCACGGCGACCGCTACGGCGTAGGGGCCGCGCAACCGCACATCGTCGGGGAGTTCACGGCGCGCCACTCTCCATAGAAACCACAGCACTATCGGCAGCAGCAGTGCATTCAGCACGCCCGCAGCGACCGCGAGCCGCACCAGATTGACGCCGGAGCCGACCAGTACCGCGCCGGCCACCAGCACAAGCGTGAAGGCGCCGTAGAACCACGGCGCCCGGGCCGGGCTTTCGCTGAGCGAGTGCCGTCGTCCAAGCACCTCGCCGAAGGCCCAGGCGGCGGTCAGGCAGACGACGATCGCGGCGACGAGCGCCCCGCCGCTGAGGCCGACGTCGAACACCACCCGACCCGCCACCGGCCCGAGTGCGGCGGTGAAGGCGTCGGCGATGTCGCCGACCTTGTCGAGCTGCTGTCCGGCAGCCGCGCCATGTCCGAAGGCTGCCGCGGCGGCTACCACCACTGCGGCGGTGACAGTCTGGCAGAAGATCGCCCCGGCCAGCGTCTCCACGCGCATGGCGGAGAGATTGGCCGGCGTCAGCCCTTTATCGATGCTAGCCGACTGCTGGTAGAACGCCGCCCACGGAATGACGCAGGTGCCGAGGTTGGCGGCTAACAGATAGAGATAGCCGCGATCGCCAAGCGGCACCTGGGTAAATTGCGCCAGCATCTCGCTGGTGGAAGGATGAGCGAGCCAGGCCAGGACGATAAAGGCCAGCTCGCACAGACCCACGGCGATCGCCACCAGCTCCACCGAGCGGTAGGTACCGGTCCACACCACGGCCAGCAAGCCCGCCGCCGCGACGGCGCTGGACTGCCAGACCGGGATATGGAACAGCTCGCCAACACCGGCGATGCCGCTCAGTTCGGTCACCAGCCCGCCGGTGCAACTCGCCGCCAGGGTGGCCAGCAATATTGCCGCGGGCAGGCGGCCGAAGCGTATCAGGACCAGTTCGGCGAGCCCTCGCCGGGTGCTCAGACCGAGCCGGCCGGCCAGCTCTTGCGCCATGAAAAGCGCCGGGGTGAGCACGAATTGCGGCAGCACCAGCCGATAGCCCCATTCGGCGCCACTTTGCGCGGCGGCAATGACGCTGCCCGCTTCGGTGTCGGCGAACATCACGACGAGCGCGGGGCCGACAGTCAAAGCCAGCAGTCGCCATGTCACGCGACGCGCGAGGGCGGTTGCTGCCGCTTCAACCCGAGGCTCAGACGGTGGGTTCACGGTTGTCCTCCGCGCCGATCGCCAACCACTTCTTATTATCCCGTTGGTCGCTCACCACGCGCCGAATCCGTCCGCAACGGTCCGCCCGCTCAGCAGTCCTCGCATGACCCGGTTGTGCTGCAGGGGGTGACTGGCGGCGCGGACCCCCGCAGGGGCGACGCCCTACGCCACGGGTATGAGCCGGTGCAGACCGAGCGTGGGATCGTCTCAAGCGCCTTGCGAGCGGCCCCGCTCGACGTGGAGCGCACGCGATATCGCCCGCCGATGCTGCGCGCGTGCGCGCTGTCGACCCTGGCGGTTCCCGATTATTTACGGCTTATGGTGCCGACTATGGGCGCCGCGCTCTCCTACGGACTGCTGCTGTTTGTTCCGGTATCACTTGCCCTGCGCTACGGCGTCGACGCGGCACCAAGCTGGGTCTTCCTGACCAGCATTGTCAGCATCGCAGTGCTCGCCGATTGGCTTCGGCGCGCTACCGAACAGCTTGCCGATCGCGCTGGCAGCGCGGTCGGTGGTCTGATCAATGTCAGCTTCGGCAATACCGCGGAACTGGTTCTCGCCCTCTTTATCCTCTCGCGGGCACAGACCCGCGTCGTCCAGGCGCAGATCACGGGCTCGATCATCGGCACGACCTTGCTGTTTCTCGGCATCTCGGCCTTGGTGGGCGGTATCGGGCGGGCGCGACAAACCTTCAACCAAGCGAGCGTCGGTCTGTTGTCGACATTGTTGTTTCTGGTGTTGATCGCGCTGCTGTTGCCCGCGGTATTCGACTTCACTGAGCGAACGACCTCGCCAAGCGACAATATCTCGCTGATCGACGAACGGTTGAGCCTCGGCGTTTCGCTTGTTCTGCTGCTGCTCTATGTAGCCAATCTGGTCTACACCCTCATCACGCACCGCGACATGTTCGCGGGCGACGCGCCGCGCGGCGCGTCCGAATGGAGCTTGGTGCGGTCACTCCTCGTCTTGCTGGTCAGCACCGCCGTGATTGCTATCGAGGCCGAGCTCGCCGCCGCCGCGCTCGCGGCTACCGCGAAGCAACTCGGGCTGACCCCGGTGTTCATGGGCGTTGTCGTGCTGGCACTGGTCGGCACCGCGAGCGATCTCTTCGCTGCCGTCGTGTTCGCACGCCGGGACCACATGGACATCGTCTTCAGCATGTGCGTCGGATCGGCGATCCAGATTGCTCTCGTCGTCGCCCCCGTATTGGTGCTGGCTTCATGGATCATCGGTTATCCGATGAACCTTGTCTTTGCCAGTCCGCTCAACCTGTTTGCGATCGGCGCCGCCGCGTTCATCGTTCGGCTGATCGCCGCGGACGGCGAGACCACCTGGTTCGAAGGACTGCTTCTGATTGGCGTCTACGCGTTGTTCGCGCTAGCATACTATTTCGAAGGTCCGACCTGATCGAGGACTGGTCGACGCTGAACTGGTCCCGGGCGTCTACGCAGGCACTCCCGACGACTTGCGCCGCCATCACCTTCTCTGAAAGCCTCGGCAATTCTCCTTCTCGCCCGTTTGCGAGGGAGAGGGCTGGGATTCCGGAGCGAAAACCCACCTCACCGCCCACGCGTTCGGCGTTGCATCGCTGGGTGTGATCTTGTTGACTTGCCCACCATCGGTCTGCCGGCAAAAGACTGCGGCGGCGGGTCAATCGCGGCTCGTGATCGAGGAGCGGCCGATCCAGAAGCGGTTGGCGATCCGAGTCAGGCGCCTCGGGCGGCGCCCGTGCAGCCGTTCGCAGGCCTCGTGGTAGGGACCGACGAAGCGCAGCCGCGCCGGGAGGCGAGGATAAATCCGCCGGATGCGATCGACAGCGCGTCCGGCGAGCAGCTTTTCACGGGCGCCAGACGGCAGACGATAGGCCTCGACAAGAGGGGTCGGCAGGAGTGCCGCGGTCAACGCCAGATACCAGGTCGGAACCGGGATCCGATGACCACCGGCGACCAGCAATTGGGTCGCGATATTTTGCGCTTGCGGCCCCACGGCGAGCGGACCGCCTCGCACCATCGCATCGCAATAGGCAGCGAAGGTGACGAAATCGGCTGGCACATCGTCGATCCCGAGGCCGAAGAAACCGGCGAACCGGCGGCTTTCGGCGTAATAGCCGTCGCGTTCGTCGCGGGTCAGCGGCCACACGAGCGCGTACGCCTTGAGGGCGGTGTCGACGAGCGTCGCATGCACCCATCGGAGGGCCTCCCGATCGTTCGCCGCATAAGGCAGCGAGGCCGGATGGCTCGCAGATGCCTCGCCCAGGCGACCACGGATCGCGGCGTGGCGGCGATGCAGCGCGCGCGCCGCGGGCGAGCGCCTCGCTGCGCCGTCCGAAAACCATCGCGTAGACGATTGCGAAGGTGCCGTGAAAGCGCACGATCGGATCGTCGAGCGCGCGGGAATGCTGGGCGACCGCAGCAGCTACCCAAGGGTGGGCGAGCTGCAGCAGCAAGGCGCGGCCGGCGCCGAGAAAGAGCGCGCCTTCGCGATCGATCCGCCAGCGCAACGATCCCGGGCCAAACACCCCCTCGCATTCGCCGGGCGCCTCTGCGGCGAGTGCGGCAAGCCGGATTTCGAATGCTTCCGGTGTGACGATCTCCATCGCCCCGCCCGCCGGCCAAAACCCTGCTTTACCCCGAATGTTATCGGCGAAGCCGGCGCCTTGCTCTAACTGCCATGCTCCGCATACTGGGGTGGAACCAGGAGCAAAGCCGATGAACGAGCCGATCTGGAACAGGTTTCTGACTGATCGCGACAAGGCGGTGTTCGCCGCGGGTGGGTTTGGGGCGCGCGCCGGCTTCGGCACGAGGCCGGCCTTGCTGGTCATCGACGTGAACTGGGCTTTCTGCGGCGAGCGCCCCGAGCCGATCCTCGAATCGATCAAGCGCTGGCGCACCTCCTGCGGCGAGGATGCCTGGATCGCGCTCGATTACATCAAGCGGCTGCTCGAGCGGGCGCATGCGAGGGGCGTGCCGGTCATCTACACGACCGGCGACCGGCGCGCCGACAATTGGGACGCCGGCAGCTGGCGCTGGAAGAGCAGCCGCGGCAACGAGCCGGACGGCACCACCGCTGACGATGTCGACGGCAACGAGATTGTTGCACTGATCGCGCCGGGCCCGAAGGATATCGTGGTTCGCAAGCAAAAGCCCTCCGGCTTTTTCGGCACCAACCTCGCCGCCTATCTGACCTTGCTGCGATGCGACGGCGTGATCGTCGTCGGAACGACGACATCCGGCTGCGTCCGCGCCACCGTCGTCGATGCGTTCAGCCTCAACTATCGGGTTGTGCTGGCCGCGGAGGGCTGTTTCGACCGCAGCCAGGCGAGCCACGCCGTCAGCTTGTGCGATATGCACGCGAAATACGCCGACGTCGTGTCGACCGCCGAGGCGCTCGCCTATCTCGATCGGCTTCCGGCCGGCCTGTTCGATCTGCCGGCCGGCGATCGCAGCGCCGCGCCGCTGGCGCGGCAAGCCGCGGAATAGAGGAGGCCGGTGCCGGTGGTCGACCCGCGGGCCGTTACTTGAAACGCGTAATGACCTCCTGGATGTAGAGCCGCAGTGAGCTCAGCACCTGCTCGTGGTTCAGCATGCTGCCGGGGTTGATCTCGGCCGAGACGCCATCGAGCCCCGCTTCGTCGGCGATTTCGCGCAGGCGCGCCGTGACCATATCCGGCGTCCCGGCGATGCACTTCTCGCGCAGCACCATCTCGTAGCTCATCGGACCGCGGATCAGGTCGGCGCGGTAGGTCGAGAAGCGCATGATACCGTCGCGCGCGTCCTCGAGGGCCGCCTCGCGCGTCGCCGCGACGTAAACCGGCACCTGCAGGAAGGCACGCGGCTTGCCCGGTGCCCGGCCGCTTGCCAGGCGTCGCGATAGGCGCGGGTGTGGTAGGCCAGCTCGGAAAGCGGGCTCGCGCGCACCGCCGAGAACAGCGGATAGCCGAGTTCGCCGGTCGCGCCGTAGGTGTCGTGCTGGCTTGCGGCAATGCGGATTTCCGGATGCGGTTGCTGCAACGGGCGCGGCACCAGCGTGAAATTGTCGAAGCGGTGATAGCGGCCGCGATAAGAGGCATTCGGCTCCATCCAGGCCTTCTTGATGATGTCGAGGCTTTCGGCTAAGCGATCCTGGCTTTCCTCGTAGGGGATGCCATAGGCGTCGTAGGCGCGCGGAAAGGCGCTGCGGCCGACCCCGAAGATCAGCCGGCCGCAGCTGATCTGGTCGATTGTCGCGGTTTCTTCGGCAAGGCGCAGCGGGAGGCCGAGCGGCAAGATCTGGACCGCCGTGCCGATCTTGATGCGGTGCGTCCGCGCCGCGACCGCGCTCGCCTCGGTGAGCGGCGCCGACAGCAGCGAGCGGGTCGGATTCATGCTGATCTCGGCTAGCCAAACGACGTCGAGCCCCCAGCGTTCGGCCGCCTCGATCTGCGCAAAGGATTGCGCAAACGCCTCGGCCTGCGAGCCGCTCTGCGTCGTCAGAAACTCGTGAAAGATGCCGCACTCCACGACCCGCCCTTGAATTCGCCGCCGGCACAGGATGTGTTATCGGCGTGCCGCCGGCGCGTCCATTGGCGGTGGCAAAGGCACTTCCGAGCCGCCCATCCCGCAGGCCGCATTTGCAGGCCGCATTTGGGTGTGAGAAGTCCCGCCGTCCTTGCCCCGTTTCGGTATAGGCTTGGCGCCCGGGCCGCTTCATGTATTCCGGCGCGCAAGACGGCAGCGACCCTACGACGAAGCGAACATCGCTCTCGCGGCCGGCGTCGGGATCGTGCCGTCCGAATGATCATTCTCGGGAACGCATCATGGACCCGACCGAGGTCGAGGCTTGGCGAAAGCAGGAGCGCTCGCGTCTGCTGGCCTGGCGCATCGGGTTGGCGCCGGCGGTCCGACAAGACTGGGGTGAGAGGATCATGATCGGCCTGCGATCGTTGCTCGAGCAGCGCCCCGGAATACTCGGCGTCTATTGGCCGTTTTGTGCCGAATTTCGACCCACGTCCGCTGGTCGAGAGCCTGGTCGCCGCCGGGCGGTTGCCGGTGGTCGTCGACCGGCGCGGACCGCTCGAGTACCGCCGATGGCGCCCTGGCGAAAGCCTCGTCCACGGGGTGTGGGATATCCCGGTCCCCGAAAGCGCGACGTCGTGCTGCCGACGACGGTTCTGGCACCATTTGTTGGCTTCGACCGCGCCGGTTATCGGCTCGGCTATGGCGGCTATTCGATCGCACGCTCGCAGGCGTTGAAACCACGCCCGCTCGCCGTCGGCGTCGGGTTCGCGCTTCAGTTGCTGGAGACGGTCGACCCGCGGCCGTTCGACATTCCAATGGACCTGATCGTAACCGAAGCCGGATCGCAGGCGCGCAGAAGCTGATTGGATTTTGGCCGTCGGTTGCGTGCCGCTTGACCGGCGCATGTCGCGGATGAGAACCGCCGCGGCTTCACTGCCGAAATCGGCGGAACCGATCGCGGCGGTGACCGATCCGGCATAGCCGCGCCCTCGCAGTTCGGGCGGAGTGTAGACGCCCGCGATCGCAGCAAAGTTGCTCAGGCGCGTTAAGATCCCTGCCATCGAGACCGGCCGGCACTGGTCGATCCGAACAGAAATCGATCTTCACCGGCGGCGCGCTCGCGGTCCTCTCGGAATGGAACCGAATCCAGTGGGACTGCTTCCCGGTGGAAGGCCAACAGCCAGTCGGCAAGCAGGGTCGCATCGTCGATCGTGGCCGATCGCGCGGCGGTTGTATGCACCAACCCATCGCGGCCTCGCGGGTTATCTCCTGTGGTGCCTGCCGGATGCACCGACAGGACGTCCTTCAACGCGCATGGCCTCATAGATGCCTTATTAGCGCACATTATTCATCCATTTGGCTGGCCGACGAGATCCTCGCCTATGAGGGGAGCATGTCTCCGGCATCTACCGGCAGGGCGCAACTCTGGCGTCCGACCGCTTCCGTCGAGGCGGTTTTTGGAGACGGCGCTCTTCGATCACGTCAACCAGACCCGCCGCGACCTGTGGCGCTACCGCACCTTCGCGCCAGATGGCACGATCGCGGAGGAGGAAGCGCTGGAGCTGTCGACACGCTGGAGCTTCCGCTGGGAGATGCGACACCTGCTGCAACTCGCCGGGTTTGCGGTCGAGGCCGAGTTCAGCGATTTTCTGGGCTCGCCGCCCGCCTATGGCAAGGAGCAGATCTGGGTCGCGCGCAACAGCCGAAAACGACCGTGTTCCCGATTTGAGGTCACAGGGCGAGGAGTAAATCGTCGCCTGACACTGGACGCAGGCGCGCGACGCGCGCAAACAAGAAGACACGCAATGCCGACGGTCTTTTTCATCACTCATCCGGATGTCCTGATTGATCCGCACGTGCCGGTTCACGATTGGCCGCTCAACGAGCGCGGCCAAGCACGCATGCGCGCGATGGCGTCTCTCCGGTGGGTGAGGCGCGTCCGCGGTGTCTTTTCCAGCAATGAGCGCAAGGCGCGCGATGCGGCATCGATCCTCGCCGAGGCACTCGGATTGAACGGATACAGCGTCGTAACCGACCTTGGCGAGAACGATCGGTCGGCGACGGGCTTCCTCGAAAACAAGGAGTTCGAGGCAACCGTCGACGCGTTTTTCGCGCAGCCGGATACGAGCGTCCGAGGTTGGGAGCCTGCGAGCGATGCCCAGGCGCGGATCGTTCGCGCAGTCGAGCAGGTCGTGTCCCGACCCGCTAACCGTGGCGACGTCGCCATTGTCGGGCACGGCGGTACCGGGACGCTGCTTTATTGCCGCCTCGCCGGCGTCCAGATCGGCAGGCGCTACGACCAGCCTCGTACAAACGGCGGAAACTGGTTTGCCTTCGACGCGGCGAGCCAAAAACTTCTGCAAGCCGGCTGGCAATCGATCGACGCGGCAGCGGACGCCGCGTCAATCATGCCGTCGAACTCGGCTTGAGCGTTCAGGGAGCGGAGGACAGGGAGTAGGCCGACCATTGCTCGACTTTGCCAGGCGCCGGATGCCCGCGGGCATATGGCTTCGCCCTGTTGTTGACAATGCCCGTGCATGCTGGTTCTACGGGCGCTTCGGCTTGCGGCGGGGCGAGACGGGTGTTCATCCGACGCTCGGACACCTCCGGGTGATCTATCGCCGGCCTTGGTTTCGTCGAAGGAATTCATGAAGATTATCTTCACACTTCCGGCAGCACTCCTGCTGATATTCTTGTGCGGTGCGGCGGCTGCCTCTTAGCAGATCATGGTGCCGGTCGATTACCAGGGCCGCCGGATCGAGCTCACTGGCTGGTTCGACAAGCCCGACGGGCCGGGTCCGTTTCCGGTTGTCATCGGGCTGCACAGCTGCTCCGGCTACTACGCCAACATGGACAGCGGCTCGTTGCCCGGATGGATCTCGTTTCTTCAGCAGCAGGGCTACGCGACTTTCAAATTCGACAGCTTCACGGCGCGCGGCTACAGCGAGGTGTGCGCGACAAACGCCGTGACCGCCGCCGAGCGGGCAGGCGACGTGCTGAAGGCCGCCTATTTGTTGGCAGGACGGCCGGATGTCCTTCCCGACCATATCGCGGCTATCGGCTTCTCGCACGGTGGCGGCACGGCGGTCTATGTCGCGAGAGATTATCCCGAGCTGCGCCCGCTGCGGACGCAGCTTGCAGCGCGCGGCGGCAAGCTCGCAGCGAGCGTCGGGGTGTATCCCGGCTGCGGCACGGACCCCTACCACAATCCTGTCGTCGTTCCGCTGCTGGCCCTGGCCGGGGGCAGCGACGACTGGACCCCGGCGGCGCGCTGCGTCTCGCTCAAAGACGCCAATCCGGGAGCGCCGATTACGGTAAAGGTCTATCCCGGCGCCTATCACGCCTTCGACCTGAACGGCCGCGCCCATTATAAACTCGGCCATTGGCTGGCTTACGACGCGGCGGCGACCGCGAATGCGCATGCTCGGGTGCAGGCTTTTCTGTACCGGTATCTTCATTGAAGAATCGCCGGAACGTATGATCCGAGTCCCCACGGAATGAGGAGCTGTTGCCGTCGAGATACTCGGCTCGCTCCTACCCGGCATCGAGACATGTGGGGTGGTTCGGTGCCGCGGTGCCTATTCCCGGGAGTCGTTGGACTGGACCGTCTTGCCGGCCGGATGAACCGTGCAGAGCTTTAAGGTTGGGAAGTCAGAGAGCGGCGCTCAAGGGCGACCACATGCAGGGCTGGTCGCCGAGGTCAACAATCGATCCTACGCCGCGTTACCCGGCATTGTGTCCCTAAGTCGGTCAACGCAGGAAACGGGCCAGGAATTCAACCACCCTGCTGTGGGCATCCGCCGTCGCTTGCGCATCATATCCCAGCATGTGGCCGAGGTAGTAGCGCGGAGCCGCTTCAAAGTCGAACGCATGGTAGGCGTTGGGGTAGATGTGAACGGTCAGGAGAGGTGTCGGCTGCAGCTTGGCGAGAGCGGGGCACGTGCCGGCAGGGACCCAATCGTCTTTGGCACCTGCCAGAACCAGGAGCGGCACGATAACGGGATAGGCGCGAGTAACCGAGCAGCCGCCGTAGAGGGCGATGCTGGCGACGAGCTTGCCGCCTCGCTCGGCCAATTTCGCGCGCCATGGTCGCGCCTGCTGATGGTCCCTGGCGACATATATCGCTCCGCCGGCACCATGCGACCAGCCGATTACCGCGATCCGATCGGGCCTGACATCAGACCGCCCGGCGAGAACGTAGGCAGCCGCAAGCGCGTCCAGCCCGCGGTCGGCACCTGAAACCAGTTTCGTGTCGCCACAGATATCAGTCGAATAGCCCCGCGCCGTGAAGCTGTCGAGGCGCAAGGTTGCGTAGCCTCGCTGCCACAGGAGATCGAGCCAAGTACCCATCGGCGAGGACAAATTGTAGTAGCCGCCGCAATCGTGCAGCGCGATCACCGCCGGAAACGGCCCTTGGCCGGCCGGCTTTTGAAACTGGCCCGCGAGCCGGATTTGCCGCCCGTGATACTCCACAGGCACCGAAATGTCTTCGGCGCGGACGACGGTGTTCCACAGGAGACAGATCAACAGGACAATCCCGGCGTATGCGCGCATCTCGACCCTCCGCACTGGCGGGAGGCAACAGCGCGGAGGCCATAAAGCGAAATGGATTCTTCTGAATCCCTTTGAAATGCGCGGGCTCAAGCGGTAGCGATGGCGGCACGGCCGGGGAGACGAAGGAATGGGCTCTGGCACGGGGACGGGCGCTTTTCTCTTCGCGGAATTCCGGTTCGATCCGGGCCGCGGTGGCCTTTTCCGGGTTAACGCGGACGGGGCTCTCGCGCCGGTGGCGATGGGCTCGCGTGCCCTCGATCTGCTCCAAGTGCTGGTCGAACGGCACGGCGAGGTCGTCTCGCGCGACGAGATCATGGCTGCCGTGTGGACCGGGACGACGGTCGAAGCCTGCAACCTGCCGACCCAGATCTCGGCGCTGCGCCGGATCCTCGACGCGAACAACTGCATTCAGACGGTGCCGGGGCGCGGCTACCGTTTCGTCGGTGCGGTCACCCGCGCCGACCCGCCCGAACCCGCTGTTTCGATGCGCCGGCAGGCCCCCGGCCCATGGCGGCGACAGGGACTTTACGGTGCGTTCGCTATCCTCGTGGTTGTCGTCGCGGGAATTCTCGCCGCGGACTGGAACAAGCGCTGGCGAAGCGCTGCTGAGCCGCGGGCGATTTTGATCGTCGGGCTGGCCTTCGCCAATTCGCGGGACGATCCGGCGCAGCAACATTGGGCCGACAGGATCACCGAAGATACCAGGACGGAGTTGTCACGGCTGCCCGAGGTGCGAGGTCATCAGACGGAATGACGGAGATAAACTGCCCGCCGTCCCGGGCGCGAAATATGAACCTGGCAGCAGATACACCGACGATCCGGCGGGCGCCCCACTGTTCTCGTCAGGGGTGAGCCCACGACCGGGAAGGGATGTCGACTAAAGGTAACCGTAGCCAGTGCCGATCGAGGTGGCAGAATACGGTCGGTTTGAGCAGTTAGCTCGGGGTCAAGGGCGCTCGATGTTGTCGACGGGCCGCGAAGGGCTTCACCGGGCGGTAGGGCGGCGTGATTAGTTGCAGCCGGTCCTTTCGTGCTGATACCCCGCGCTACGACCATTCAGGCGAGCAGGCCCTCGGTGGGTCGGGCGGCGGCACTGTCGGGGAAGACCGTCGCCTCGAGATGACGCTCGTCGACGTTCAAGTGGTCGCGCAGCAAACCTTTCAAGACGGAGCGCAGGTCGGTGGTCGGCTTCAGGTCGCGTTCGTCCCGGAGATCGGAGTCCTTGAGGCCTGGCCACTCGGCGATCACGCGGCTGCCCTTCAGCGCGCCGCCGACGAAGAGGGCCACGGTCGCGGTACCGTGATCGGTACCGTCGTTGCCGTTGATGTGCGCGGTGCGGCCAAACTCGGAGACGAACGCGACGACGGTGTCGCTCCACGCATTGTCGAGGTTGCTTTCGATCGCGGCGATTGCGCCGTCCAGCCCACCGAGAAGTTCGGCGAGCCGGCCATTCACGGCGCCTTCGTTGACATGCGTGTCCCAGCCATCAAAGGCCAATGCGCCGACGCGCGGGCCGTGCGACTGCGCCAGGAATTTCGCCGCCCCTCCGGCGGCGTCGGCAAAATAGGCGCGCACCTGGGCGATGCCGCCGGTCTGCACGGCCGGAGTCCCATCGGTCGGATTTGCGTCCATGCCGGCCGCATGGGCGATCTCCGCGGTCCTGATGCGCTCCTCGAGCGCGGCGGCGAAAGTCGGGTCGGCGTGGCGATAAAGGTCGAGCAGCCGCATCACCGTTTCGCCGCTGGCCGGCGGCAGCCGCGGCGGCTCCCACGACAGCACCGGCGCCGGGCCGCGCATCACCAGCGGTGTGATCGGCCCGATCGCGAGCGCCGGCCGGCCGCGCGCCGCAGTGGACCCGCTCGGGGCCAGCGTGGAGACCGCGCGATTGAGCCAGCCCGTATCGCTTGCACCCGGCCTAGCGAAGCCGCTTTCGAGCACGTCCTGGCCGTCGAAATGCGAGCGCTCACGATAGGGTGTCGCCACCGCGTGCACGAAGAGGGCCTGGCCAGCCTGGTAGAGGCGGTAGAGGTTCGGCATCGCTGGATTGAGCGCGAAGAAGCCATCGAGCGGCAACGCCGCAGGCTGGCCGTCGAGCGCCAGGCGCTCGTCGCCGCGCAATTTGCGCCAATCGGGGTCACCGATCGGCGCGACGACCGCGAGGCCGTCGACAGCGCCGCGCAGCACGATCGCGAGGAGGCGCGGGTCACGACCCGCGGCGCGAGCGGCGCGCGGCAGCTGGGCCCACGCGAACAGCGTGCCAGAGCCGAGCATCAGGGTACGCCGGGTCGGCGCGAGGAGGGGTGCCGGCACGATCACCTCCGCAAGAATTCGGGAGCCATCAACAACATCGTCAGCGCCTGCGGCTTGCTCTCAGCGTGATCGATCGCGCTGCGGGTCTCGGCCGAGGCGATCGGGCCGATGGTCGCCTCGGCGATCGCTTTCGGATCGAGCCGATCGGCGACCCGCTGCGCATAGGCGTTGGCGATGTCGAGGCGCTCCGCCACGCCGCCGAGCCACGCTGCGTTGTCGTCGGGAAAGCCTTTCGGCGCAGGCGGTCGCCACAGTGGCTCGCCAAGCAGGCCCAATGCGCCGAGGATGCGGCGGATGTCGCCCGGCTGCCCGGTCGCGCGCAGGGCGGCAACGATCCACTCGGCCGGGTGCTTGATTTTGATCTGCGCCGGCGCCCAGGCTTCGGGCGCGGCGACGAGCGCGCGCGTTACCTCCTTCAGGTCGCCGTCCGTGTCGAGGAATCGGGTCGCCAGCCGATCGACCAGAGAAGGCGGCGGCTCGTCGGCGACGAAGTGGCGGGCGAGCTTCGTTGCGATGTGCCGCGCCGTCGCCGGATGGCGCGCGAGGTCGGCAAGTACCGCTCGTCCCTGCTCGATCCCGGTTACCGCGTAATCCTTCCCGATCACCCTCTCCGGCCCCGGCTCGTGGGCGCGGCCCAGGAATAGGAACTCTCCACCGTGATCCGGGTCCGACACGGTTTGCCGGATCGTCCAGCCGGTCAGGACCTTGGCGAAATTCGTGACGTCGGACTGCGCGTATACCGTGCGCACACCGAGGGTGTGCAATTCGAGGACCTCGCGCGCAAAGTTCTCGTTGAGGCCTTTGTCGCGGTTGATGCCGGCGACCGAATCGGGACCGATGGAGATCGCGTTGTCGAGATAAAGCAGCATTGCCGGATGGCTTTCGGCGGCCTGCAGCAGGTCGGCAAAACGGCCGAGGACGTTCGGCCGGATCGCCTCTCGCTCGTAGCCGCCGGCCATCACCGTGGCGTCCGCGTTGACGCAGAAATGGTTGGACCAGAACCACACCAGCCGCTCGACGAAGCCAAGTTCCGCCGTTATCGCGGTGTCGAACCGCGCCTTCGCCTCGTCGAGGAAGAGCTGGCGCGGCAGCGGCACCTGGGCGGGCTGCTCCGGCGACGCGGGGGCCGCCTTGGGCGGCACCGCCGTCTCGCTCTCCATGCTGACGTTTTCGGCGAGTTTTTGCGCGGTTTCCCGCCGCCGGCGAGCGAGCTTTTCCCGCGCATTGCGCGCGGCGTAGAATTCGAATACAGCGCGGTTCTCGGCGCCGCTGCTCGACAGGTCGGCAGCGACGACCAACCCGGCACCCGGTCGGTTGAGATCGGCCACGAGCGCGCCCCGAGGATCGGAGGCGAACTGCTCGATCGTGCCGGCGCGCGGCCCTAAGCCGAACCTGTGCAGTGCCAGTGCTGCCGCGCTCGCATCGCGGGTCATAGGCGTCGTCCCTTGCCGGCGAATTCAGCCATTATACGGCGCGCTCGGCGCCAGCATCCTGGGTCCCGGCGCCGATTTACGGGTTGTTCCCGGCGCTGGCGGAGCGTCGCGCGAGCCATGATACCGGCTTCAGCATCGCACCCCAGCTCTCGCGAGCACCGCTGGCGGCGAGCTTAGCCCGTCTTCGGGCATTCGGAAATCGGGAGGAGGACTGCGGGTTTTATGCGAAGCTGCGGCGCGGTGCGTGTCCGCCTCGAAGGACAATCTTTCGATTCTACAGGTTAGTAATACAGGGAGGTCGTGATGCCGGCCGAGCCGTCGCGCCAACGTGGACTTGCCGCTGCCCGGCGGGCCCATGACGATAATTCGCCGCATTGATGCGACTGCCATTCCGGTTCGTCGATTGTGGCTCGGCGATGCCGACCGGATCGTCATCCCTCGCTTGTTTGTCGAAACTTTTCGAGAGCGGCGGGAGCTGACCTCGGGCTTGGCATTCTATGACCAGCTTTGGCCCGCCCCGCGTAGAATATCTATCGAGGGCGTACTCGCTGTTTCCAAGGGGGGGGCGATGAACCGCCGACGCCTCATCAAATCGGCAGCGGCGTCGGCCTTGCTGCCGAGCCTTGCGCCGCAGTCCTTCTCCGCGGGCTCCGCCGAAGACATGGCGGCCAAGCCGCCATTGTCGCGGGTCCGGCCCGGGGACCCGGCGTGGCCTGCGAAAGCGAACTGGGAGCGGCTCAAAAGCGATGTCGGCGGCCGCCTGATCGAGGTCCGGTCGCCGTTGCGCTCTTGTCGCGATGACCCCGCCGGCCTGTCTTGCGACGACGTCTTCGCCGGGCTGCGCAACCCCTATTGGGTCGCCGATGAGGTCGGGTTGACGCAGACCGCCGGCTGGCTCGATGCCTGGACCTCGCAGCCGAGCGTCTACGCCGTCGTCGCAAAAACCGCCGGCGACGTCGCGGCCGCCGTCAACTTCGCGCGCGTGCACAATCTGCGGCTCGTCGTCAAGGGCGTCGGGCACAGCTATCTCGGGACCTCCAGCGCACCGGATTCGCTAATGATTTGGACCCGGCACATGGACGGCATCGGGCTGCACGACGGGTTCGTGCCGCAGGGCTGCGCCGGAGTGCAGCCGGCGCAGCCGGCCGTCACGGTTGGACCAGGGGCGATCTGGATGCATCTCTACAACGCGGTGACGACGCAGGGCGGCCGCTACGTCCAGGGTGGCGGCTGCCTGACCATCGGCGTCGGCGGCTTTGTGCAGGTCGGCGGGTTCGGCAGCTTCTCGAAGAATTACGGGACCGCCGCCGCCAACCTGCTGGAGGCCGAAATCGTCACCGCCGACGGGGCGGTGCGCATTGCCAATGCCTGCACCAATGCAGATTTGTTCTGGGCGCTGAAGGGCGGTGGCGGCGGCAGCTTCGGCGTCGTGACCCGGCTGACATTGCGCACGCGCGAGCTTCCGCAATTTTTCGGATCGGTGTTCACGATCATCCGTGCGACGTCCGACGCCGCGTTCCGCCGGCTGATCGGGCAATTCCTCGCCTTTTACGCCGAGAGCCTGCTGAACCCCCATTGGGGAGACATCGTCACAATGCGGCGCGACAATGCTCTCGTCGTCGAGATGTCGTTTCAAGCCCTCGACCGGCAACAGGCGCAGGCGGTGTGGCAGCCTTTTCTCGGCATGGTGGCCGCCGCCGGGTCGGACCTCAACTTCACGATCGCGCCGCGGATTGTCGCGATCCCGGCGCGACAGCTGTGGGATCCGGCCCATATGCGGGCGCGCAATGACGGCCTTGTCGACGACCGACCCGGCGCCCCGGCCCAAAACCTGTATTGGGCGGGCGAGAGGAGCGGGTTTCTCTACGGGGTGGAATTGCTGTGGCTGCCGCGTTCGCTGTTGCGGCCCGATGGGCGGGAGCGGCTCGCCGATGCGCTGTTCGCCGCGACCCGGCACCGGGCGGTCGCGTTGCATTTCCAGAAGGGGCTGGCCGGAGCGTCCGAGGAGGCAGCAGCCGCCGTCCGCGACACGGCGACGAACCCCGCCGTTCTCGACGCTTTCGTCCTGGCGATGATCGGCGGCGGCGAACCACCGGCCTTCCCCGGTCTTCCCGGCCACGAACCCGATCTCGACGCCGGGCGAAAGCAGGCTGCGGCGATCGGCGCCGCAGCCGCCGAACTGCGGAAGGCGGCGCCGGACGCGGGCGCCTATGTCGCGGAAAGCAGCTTTTTCGAACCCGAATGGCAGCGCGCCTACTGGGGCCCGAACTACGCAAAGCTATTGGCCGTCAAGCGGAAATACGATCCAGGCGGCCTCTTCTTCGTCCACCACGGCGTCGGCAGCGAAGACTGGAGCGCTGACGGCTTCAAGCGGCTGGCGGCGCCCTGAGGCCGATCCGGCGTCGTCGCCCCAACGGCGCGACCGGCGATCGGCGCTTTCATCAAGCCTTGACCCAAAGGGGCCAGTTGGTGGGCAGCGGCTGGGCGTGCCGACACCGACCTCCAAGCGGCGGCGTTTGGTGGTTGGCTATCGAGCTGGATCAACCTTTGGTCGCGCCCTCGACCGCGAGCCCGACCTCCTGGCCGTAGGAAAGCTCAAGCGAATGGCCGTCGGGATCGGCGATGCGCGCGACATAGCCGACCGGGTCGCCGGCATCGATCGGAGCGCGTGTCGGCCGGCCCTCGCGACAGGCTTCGGCATGGAGCCGGTCGATCTCCTCGCGGCTCGCGCAGGCAACGCCGAGATGCCCGAACGGCCCGAGCGGCGGATCGTGCTGCGCCACGGATTCGACCAGCACAATGACGAAGGGTCGGGTGTGGTCGGTGAGCCAGGCCGAGCGGACGCCCTCGCGGGCCCGCCGATGCACGACGGCCATGCGCGCGTACTTCTCGTAAAACCCAATGCTCGCATCGAGATCGTGCACACTCAGCGCGACATGGGTCAATCCGAGGTCGGGCATCGCAAATCCTCCCTTTTTCACGGCGGTTGACGCTCTTTGTGCCGATATGGTTGGCCGAAAAATCATATCAGCAGCGGTTAATGACGTGGGAGCGGGCGGTCAGATTTTCATCATCAGTGCGCCGCGCCGAACGCCGCTACCTCCGTAGAGCGCATGATCCAGGCGGTGTCGTGCGCCGGCGCCTTGTTCGCATCGTAGCCCGCGAAATAGACCGCATCCGGTTCCTGCGGAAAGGGTGAGACCCGGATCGTCCGGATCGACACCAGGGCGCGACCGGACGACGCGCCGACCTGGCGAAGGTCGTATTGCCCGGTCGCGTGCCGCACCAGATACCAGCCGCCGGCTTCGACCTGCCCATAGCCGACATCGACGACATCGTGGCCGGCAGCGACCGGCGCCGGCAGCGGGATGAAGGCTTCGATCCCGATCAGCAACGCCGCGCCGCCACCTGGATCGCGCGCCCTCGCCATGTCGTTGTAGGCGGCGATGACATAGCTCGCCGGCATCCCCCAGCCCCGGCGGAGAAAATCCGGAAGATCGAGTTCGCTCACCGCACTGCCGTCGCGCGGATCGACGCGCAGGATCCGCGCCGCGCTGCCTTCGACCGCGGCGAGCAAAACCTCACCAGAGCCGGAGGGCGCTGGGATTGCCGTCAGCCCGCGCAGCCCGGTCTCCGAGTGGCCAGGATCGGGGTTCGTGTAGACGAGCCGCCAGCTTGGCGTCACCCCGTCGATCCGCTCGTAGATGTGCTGCCCGATCGCGGCGTAGAGGCGGCCGTTGCATTCGGCAAAGCTGCTGATGCGCAGATAGCCGTTGCGGCCGGATATTCCTGCCGACGAGACACCCGACAGATCGAGCTCAGGCGTGCTGCCCCAGCGGATACGGCCAGCGACCGCCGGATCGTAGGTGCCGCTGAAGACGCCGCGCGGATCCTGCCCGGCAAAGATGCGGTCGATGCCGGTCACCCGGTCGCGATGCATGCCAAGGCTGCGGATCTGCGGCAGGAAACCCGGGATCGGTCGGTCCTGCGAGAGGGTCGCGGCAGACCAGGCGCCGGTCGCGTCGTCGCGGGTGAACACTTGCGACGTGCCGCCGAGGTCCCAGTTCGCCGCGAGCAGCATCGATACCGGCGCCGGCAGCCGCGCATCGGCGCCGTCGGTCGCGAAAGTGACCTCTTCGAGAGCCGAGACGGCGAGCTCGCGCGGGCGACCGCTCGGCATCCGCTCGTCGAAGGCGTGGTCGACCCGCCAGCCCATGCCCGGCCCGTCGAGCACCAGGATCTCGGCGCCCTGCAAGCCTTCGGCTCCCGGCCGGTCCTCCCAGTAGCCGTTACCGGCGTAAAGCCTGCCGGCATGCGCGGCGAGGACGCGCATCTCGGTGCCGCCCATAAAGCGGCCCGCAGTGTCCCGTGACCCCGGCATGTAGGAGACCGCGAAACCTGCATGCGGCGCCGCGTCGACGTGTGCGGCCTGTTGCGGACCGCAAGCGGCAACGATGGCGGCGGCGCCGGCAAAGAGGACCGACAGGCGGAACATTGGTCGGCACCGCAGGCCGCGGACAGCCCAGGCCGTGGCGGTGAGGGCCCGAGGCCCGTCGGCGGCAAAAGCGAGATCGGCCGCGCGAACGCGTTCGGTCAAACGCACCGAGTTGCTTTTGGAAAGCCGCTGCAGATAGCCGCCGGTTGCCCAGGCGTAAGCCGCCCAATAGTCGGCGAAGTCGCAGAATTCCATCCAGGTGATCAACGCCACTTCCTCAACCGATTTCGGCCCGTGGTCTTTCTATAACGCTGCCAGTTCACCCTTCTGTTGCAGCGCCTGAAAAAGCTCTCGCGCAAGCTGGCAGATCACGGGCCTTGACGGTGTCGTAGAACATGCGATGTGCCGAAAGACCCGGAGCCTCGGCGGCGCGGTGAGCAGCAGCTGCTCGATCATTACCATTCGGCGCTCCTGGCGCGGGCGGAGCAGGCTACGACCGTCGCCCGCTGAGCGACGATTACCCCCGTCGGTCTTGTGGCAGGCCGCGACACCGGTATGGCAGGCGGCGAACGAGATCCCGGCGTTGATCTGGTGGCATCACTCGGTGACGGTCACCAAGGCACGGCGCCCGCGGCTGTTTCAAGCTTATTTCTTTGGCATCGCGTTTGCACTGGGTTGATACCGAGAAGGCCGGGGGCCGAGCGCCGCGGCCGTTCAACCGAGAGGCGGGGGCCGATCCGTGCAGTTGGGCGTCTTTATTCCAATTGGCAACAACGGGTGGCTGATCTCGACCACCTCCCCCCAGTACATGCCGAGTTTCGATCTGAACAGGGAAGTCGTGCAAAAGGCCGAGCGCTTCGGCTTCGATTTTGCGCTGTCGATGATCAAATTGCACGGCTTCGGCGGCCCGTCTCGGTTCTGGGATTACAATCTCGAATCTTTCACGCTGATGGCCGGGCTCGCGGCCGTCACCAGCCGCATCCAGCTGTTTGCCACTTGCGCCGTATTGACCATGCCGCCGCCGATCGCCGCCCGCATGGCGGTGACGATCGATTCGATTTCGCATGGCCGCTTCGGCGTCAACATCATCTCGGGCTGGCAGCGCCGAGAATACACGCAAATGGGGATCTGGCCCGGAGCCGAACATTATCGCCGCCGCTACGATTACTGTGCCGAATACGTCACGATCATGCACGAATTGTGGGAGACTGGGCGCTCGGATCGGCGCGGCGACTTCTTCCAAATGGACGATTGCCGTTGCCTGCCGCTGCCGACGGCCAGAATACCGATCATCTGCGCCGCGCAGAGCGATGCCGGCACCCGCTTTGCCGCGCACTATGCCGACTACAATTTCTGCGGCGGCGGCGGGGTCAACCAGCCGACCCGAGTGGCGCCGAGCGTCGCCCGCCTGCTGCGGGCGACGGCGGAGAGCGGCCGCGACTGCGCTGCGCTGATCCTGCAGATGATCATCGCCGACGAGACCGATGCCGCGGCGATCGCCAAATGGGAGCATTACAAGGCCGGCACCGACCTCGACGCATTGGCCTGGCGCGACGCCCAGGCCGAGGACGACCCGAGCACCGATCCCTATTCGGCGCCGAACCGGCGGCGGACGCTCGGCGTCGACAAGCTGCCGACCAATCAGGGCGTGTTCGTCGGCTCCTACGCCGCGGTCGCGCAAATGCTCGACGAACTCTCGGAGGTGCCGGGGGTGCGCGGGGTCATGCTGACCTTCGACGACTTCGTCGTCGGCATGGAACAGTTCGGCACCCGCATCCTGCCGCTGATGCGTTGCCGCAGCGGCGTGCGTCACGCCGCATAACAAAGGAGGGTGGCGTGAAGCAGCGGTTTCATCTTGCCTGGTTCACCAATTTTACCGCCGGCGATTGGAACGCGACCTTTTCCCATGGCGGCTCGCCGTGGGACGGGAAGTTCTTCGTCGAGTTTGCCCAGGCGATGGAGCGGGCGTGTTTCGACTATATGATCCTTGAAGACACGCTGATGGTGTCGGAAGCCTGGGGCGGCACGGCCGAGATCTCGCTGAGCCAGGCGCTGCAGGTGCCCAAGCACGATCCGGTGCCGCTGGCGGCGATGATCGCCGCCGCCACGTCAAAGCTCGGGATCGTCGCGACGATGTCGACGCTGGCCTGGCCGCCCTTCATGCTGGCGCGGGCGGCGGTGACGATCGACCACATCTCGGGCGGCCGCTTCGGCTGGAACATCGTCACCTCGGGCGAGGACGCGGCGGCGCAGAATTTCGGTCTCGAGAAACTGCCGCCGCGCGAACTGCGCTACGCGATGGCCGACGAATACATGGAGCTCGTGTATCGACTGTTCGATTCGTGGGAGCCGGATGCAGTCGTGATGGACCGCGAACGCGGGGTGTACGCCGATTGGCGCAAGGTGCGGCCGATCGAATTCGCCGGCGAGTTCTTCAAATGCCGCGGTCCGCTCAACACGGCGCCGTCGCCGCAGGGCCGGCCGACTTTCGTCCAGGCCGGCGGCTCCCCGCGCGGCCGCGCCTTTGCCGCCAAACACGCCAACTCGATCATCGCCTCGGCGAACGGGGTCGCCGGCATGAAGGCCTATCGCGACGACGTCCGCGGCCATGCGGTCCGCTTCGGCCGCAACCCTGACGACATCAAGGTCCTCTACCTCGTCTACCCGTTTCTTGGCGAGACCGCCGACGAGGCGCGGGCGAAATACCGACGCCTCGTCGGCTCCGACGGTTTCATTCAGGCGGCATTGGCTTCGCTCGGCCAGATCACCGACATCGATTTTTCGAGATTTCCGCTCGACGAGCCGCTGCCGCGCATCACGACGAATGGCGAGCAGGGTTCGCTCGACCGGTTTGCCCAATGGGGCAGCGGCAAGACCTTGCGGCAGCTGGCCTCCGAGCGTTTCGACAATGGCCTCGACCTGATCGGCACGCCCGACGAGGTCGCCGACCAGATGGGAGAGGCGATGGCCGAGATCGGCGGCGACGGCTTCCTGATCAGCACGCCGTTCCAGCGGGTCGGCCGCCGCTTCGTCAACGAGGTCTGCGAGGGTCTGGTGCCGGCGTTGCAGCGCCGCGGCCTGGTGCGCGAGGCCTACACGCAGCCGACACTACGCAAGACTCTGCGCGAGTTCTGAACCGGCCACAATATTGACATAGCGACCACGGACGGCTGTCCTTGCGGCTGCTCCGGGGAAGAAAATGATGACTGCCCGTGCGGCGGGAGGATGGGTGCCCGCGTTCGCTGGGGAGGCGTGACGACGTCCACCCTTATAAACACAGATGCGCGACGGCCCGGCTGATTCAGCTGAGGGGGGCCGCCGTCATGGAGCGAAGAGCCCAAAAAAGCTGTTAAGTTCTGACCGAATGGGAAACCCGCACCTGCCAGCACAGTCGCCCATTCGATGACGCCGCACCGGTGCCGCCATCGCGTCGGCCGTCGCGCGGCTGCAATATACGCCGTGGCGGCTCTCTCACTTGCCCCGCAGCAGTCGCGCGCCGCGGATCCGCAACCCTATGTCGTCAATCTGGGTAAGACCGGCGATGACGCGCTTGATCAAGCGCTGCACGATTCTTCGAACTTGGTGAGCCTGCGCGAAAGCGTGGCGGCCGGGCCTTTTGCCTTGATCGAGCGGGCGCGCGACGACGCCGGCCGGTTCGTCGCAGCGTTGCACAGTTTTGGCTATTACAAAGGCAGCGTCGACATCACGATTGCCGGTCACGGGCTGCAGGACAGCCAGCTCCCCGATCTCTTGAGCCGCGCGCCGCCGAAGCCGCCCGTGACGGTCGTGGTCTCGCCAAAACCGGGTCCGCTGTTTCATATCCGCAAGGTCGATATCGAGGGCACGCTGCCGACAAAGGCGCGGGCGCAACTCGGCTTGGCGCCGGGTGCACCGGCCCGCGCCCAGGACGTGCTGGCCGCAGAGACGCGCCTCTTCGACGCGCTGCGCGAGGAGGGCTACGCGCTCGCCAAGGTATCGGCGCCGGCGGTGATCGAGGATCCGGCCGCCGACAGTCTCGATGTGACCTATCGGGTGACGACAGGGCCGCGGGTCGATTTCGGCAAGATCTCGGTAAAGGGTCTGCACACCGTCAACCAGAGCTTTATCGACAAGCGGTTGCTGATCCATTCCGGCGAGCAATTCAATCCTAAGGCGGTGGAGAAGGCGCGGGCAGACCTTGCCTCGCTTGGCGTCTTCAGCTCGGTACTGGTGAAGCCCTCCGATAGACTCGACGCCGACGGCCGGATCCCGATCGAATTCGACGTCGTCGAAGGACCGGCGCATGCCGTCACTTTTGGCGCGGCTTATTCGACCGATCTTGGTGCCGGTCTGACGACAACCTGGTCCGATCGCAATCTGTTCGGCAACGCCGAGCAGCTAAACCTGACGGGCGGCATCGAGGCCGGCGGCACGGTCGAGCACGGGCTCGCCTACAATGCCAGCGCACAGTTCATCAAACCCGATTTTCTCGATCGCAACCAATCGTTGCAGGCCGATCTCGGGGCGGTGAAGCAGAACCTCATCGCCTATAACCAGCAAGGGGTCTCCGCGGATCTCCTACTGAAGCGTACATTTCTGACCCACTGGAGCGCCTCGATCGGCATTTCCGGGGAAGTCGAAAGGATCGGGCAGGAAGGGGTAACCCGTGACTACACCCTCGTCGGGCTGCCGATCGTCGTGAAATACGACAGCACCAATAACCTGTTGGATCCGACCACCGGATTTCGCGCCACGGCGACGGCGACGCCGACCCAGTCGTTCGGCGGCTCGCATGCCACTTTTGTCCTGATGCAGCTTTCGGGATCGACCTATCTCGACCTCTCGAACTTGTGGAACAATCCCGGGCGCAGCGTCATCGCGTTGCGCGGATTGGCCGGGACGGCGCAAGGTGCGAGCCAGTTCGAGCTGCCGCCCGACCAGCGTTTCTATGCCGGCGGCAGCGGCACGATACGCGGCTATGCCTATCAATCGGTCGGTCCGCAATTTCCCGACGGCACACCCGAGGGCGGAACCTCGGTCGTTGCCGGCAGCGTCGAGTTCCGCCAGCGCATCTTGGCCAATTACGGGTTTGTCGCATTTCTCGACGGCGGCCAGGCTTCGGCCAGCGGCTCGCCTTTCGCCGACGGGGTGAGGTTTGGGACCGGCATCGGCTTTCGCTACTACACCTCGTTCGGGCCCCTCCGGCTCGATGTTGCCGTGCCGCTGACCAGGATCCCCAACGGCGGCAGCTTCCAAATCTATATCGGCATCGGACAGGCCTTCTGATGCGGCGCATTCTGAAATTGATCGGCTGGAGCGTTGCCATTCTGGCAGCACTGCCGGCGCTGCTCGTCCTCGTCGTCCTCGCCGGCGGCAACACCGCGCCCGGACAGGCGCTGATCGCTCGGCTCGCTCCGCGATTGACCGGCGGGCTCGTTTCGATCGATCGGCTTTCGGGCCGGTTTCCCGACCGGCTTCGCGCCGCACGGCTGCGCCTCCACGACAAGGACGGTGTCTGGGTGACGATCGACGATCTCGATCTCGACTGGTCGCCACTGCGGCTCGTCGGTGGCGACATCGCGATCCACCGTATCGCGGCGACGAAAATCGCCGTCCGACGCCGACCGGTAAGTTCGGGAAGCAACTCGTCGGGCGCGCGATTGGCGCTCTCTATCGACGCGCTCCATGTCGCCCGCCTCGACATCGCCGCGGCGCTAACCGGAACCGCCGCATCACTGGCTCTGGACGGGTCGGCGGTGGTCACCGCAACCGGAGAAGGGCACATCACGCTGGCCGCGCAGGGGCTCGATGCCGCCGGCAGCTACCGTCTCGACGCACACATCGATCCGACCGCTGTGCGCATCCGGCTGACCGGGCGGGAGCCGTCGCACGGCTTGAGTTCCAAGATCGCCGGACTGCCCGATCTCGGCCCGCTATCGGTCGACGCGGCACTCGAAGGACCGCGCTCGGCCGGCGCGGTGCGGCTGGCGTTGGCCGCAGGCGCGTTGCGCGCGACGGCATGGGGCACCGTCGATCTCGATCATCAGGCGGCCGATCTCAACCTCACCGCCAGCGCGCCGGCGATGACGCCGCGGCCCGACGTCTCATGGCAGTCGGTGGCACTCGAGGCCAAGATCGACGGGCCATTCACCCGGCCGGCGGTTTCGGGCACGCTCGATGTCGACGCGCTGAAAGCGGCCGGTGCGGCTGTCGCGCAGATCTCTGCCAAGGCAGCCGGCAATTCCGGTGCGGTGCGGCTGCAGGCAACGCTAACCGGGATCCACCTGCCGGGGCCGCAGCCCCTGCTGCTGGCGGCGGCGCCGGTCGAAGTCGCGGCGGCGATGCGCTTGGACCAGCCGGACCGCCCGATCCGCTTTTCCTTGGCGCATCCGCTGATCACGGCCGAGGGCCATGCGACCACTTCCGGCAGACTGCAGGGCGAGCTCAATCTCGATTTGCCGAACCTGGCGCCGCTGGCGGCGGCTGGCCGGGCTCGATCTGCAAGGCCATGCGGTTCTCGACCTGGCTGCGGCGATGCAGGGCGGGACGACGCGGCTCGACGCCAACGGGACCGTTGGCATTACCGGCGGGATGGCGCCGGTACCGGCGCTGATCGGCGACTCGGCCCATCTTACTTTGTCGGCCGCGGCGACCGGATCGAAGGTGACGATCTCACGGCTGGAAATCGACGGTCGCAAGATCAATGCTTCGGCTGCGGGCAGCCTCGGCGGCGACAAGCTGGCGGTCGATTGGCGGCTCGCTCTGTCCGATCTGACGAGCGCGCTGCCGACCTTGGTCGGCGCGATCGACGCGCGCGGCCGGGTGAGCGGACCGACCGACAATCTATCCGCCGCGGCAGATCTTTCGGGGACGCTCGGGCCGATCGGGAAGCCGGCGGGTCCGATCAGCGCAACGGTGCAACTTCAGGGCCTCCCCGGCAAACCGGCGGGCCACGCCACCGCCCAGGGTGTGCTCGTAGGGTCGCCGCTCGAATTGGCGCTCGACGCAACCCGCGCCGGCGATGGCGCGCTGAACGTCACGATCGAGCGTGCCGACTGGAAGAGCGCCCATGCGCAAGGCGCGTTCGCCTTGGCGGCCGGTGCGCGCTTCCCGCTGGGACGGCTCGAATTGCGCATGACACGCCTCGACGATCTGCGGGCGCTGATCGGCCAACCGATTCGCGGGACACTCACCGCCGGTGTGGTTACCGACGAAGCCGGCGGGCATCGGCGAGCGGATCTGCATCTCGAGCTGCGCGACCTCGGGTTGCGCGGCGCCGCATCGGCGGGCCATGTCGAGATGACCGCGATGATCGTCGATCCGCTGACCCATCCGCGGCTGAACTCGCGCATTGTGGCCGGCGGCAAGCTGGCAAGCGGTGTCGCGACCGCGGCCCGGATCGAGCTCGTCGGCCCGGAAGACGCCATCGGGCTGAGGCTGGCCACCGAAATCCGCGGACCGGGGAGCGGCTCCGCCGGGCTGGCCACTACCGGAACGGTCAACGCGGTGACGCGCGTGGCCGCGCTATCGACTTTGGCAGCGACCTGGAAGGGCCTAGATCTGCGTTTGCTGGGACCGGCTCGCGTCGGGTTTGGCAATGGCATCGCTCTCGACCATCTGCGCCTCGGGCTTGGTCAAGGGGTGATCGAGGCTGACGGTCGGGTGTCGCCGAGGCTCGATCTGACCGTGGCAATCCGCAACCTGTCGGCTGATCTGGCCGCTGTCTTTATGCCGGGGCTTGCCGTCGACGGGGTCTTGCACGGCGACGCCAAGCTCACCGGTACGCCGGAGCGCCCGGCAGGGAGGATCGAGCTGGCGGCCACAGGGCTGCGCCTGCGCAGCGGCCCGGGGCAAGCGTTGCCGGCCGCCAACATCACCGCATCGGCCGACCTCGCCGGCCTCGGCGGGCGCCTCGACGCCCGATTGACCGCCGGACCGAAGGCGAGCTTGTCGGTCAGCGGGCAGGTGGCGACGGCTCCCGCCGCGCCGATCGATCTTCACGCCGTCGGCGCTCTCGACCTCACGATGCTGAACCCGTTACTGACGGCGAACGGGCGACGCGCGGCCGGGCAGATCACGCTCGACGCCCGGGTCGCCGGAACCTTGCGCGCGCCGCGGACGAGCGGCACGGCGAAGCTGGCGAATGCAGTGATCGAGGACTTTCCGCTGGGCATGCACATCACCGACATTACCGGGCTTGTCGAAGCCAGCGGCGACACGCTGCGGTTGACGCAACTGCAGGGGCGGGCCGGACCGGGGACGATCGGGGTCGGCGGCTCGATCGACTTGTCGGCACCAGGGCTGCCGCTCAATCTGCAGATCACCGCAAAGAATGCGCGCCCGCTGGCGAGCGACCTGCTGACGGCAGATTTGAATGCCGATATGCGCGTCGCCGGCGAGGCCATCGGAAAACTCACCCTTGGTGGCAAAATCGACGTGCTGCACGCCGAGATCGGGATCCCAAAGCGCATGCCAGTCCAGGTGCCGGTCCTTGATGTTCGTATTGCCGGGCAGCCCGCGCCCCCGCCAGCGGCACCGCCGCCGGCGATCGGGCTCGGCCTTACCGTCGTTGGTCGTCATATCGTGCTGCGCGGCCGCGGGCTCTTCGCCGAGCTTGCCGGCTCTGTCGCAATCTCCGGCAATACCGCGGCGCTGCAGCCGCTCGGCAGTTTCCAGATGGTCCGCGGCAATCTCAACCTCGCCGGGCAGACCCTGAACTTCGACAAGGGAGAGATCGGGTTCAACGGCGGCAGCATGACCGATCCGAGCCTCGATTTCGTTGCGACCGCTGCCTCGAGCACGATGACCGCGTCGCTGATCATCACCGGTACGGCCAGCCATCCCAAGATCACGTTGACGAGTACGCCCGAAATGCCGCAGGACCAGGTGCTGGCGCAACTGCTGTTCGGCACCAGCGGCTCGTCGCCGAGCCCGCTGGAGCTGGCCGAGGTCGCGAGTTCGCTCGCCGAGCTCACCGGCGCCACATCGGGGGGCGATATGTTCGGAGGGGTGCGCCAGGGGCTCGGCCTGGAGCAACTGGGGGTCGGCACCGGGGCCAATGGCAGTGCGGCCCTGCAGGCCGGCCGCTACGTCGCGCGCGGCGTCTATATCGGCGCGCAGCAGGGCGCCGGCGGCAACAGCAGTCAGGTCAAGGTCGAGATCGACGTCAAGAAAGGGCTCAAGGTGGTCGGAACGGTAGGCAACGGCACCAATACGGCGCCGGGTGCCACCCCGGCTCAATCCGCCGGCACCAGCCTCGGGGTCGAGTACCAATTCCAATACTGAGCGCTGGCGGCAGCCATATCGGACCCAGACGCTTGGCCGACCGTGCGGCTGTTGGAACCCGTTCCAACGCTCCGTGGTTTCTCGCTATAGCGGTCCGGTGTCGGTGTCGGCTCCCGTCAGAAGACGCAGACGCACCGACCCGCGAGGAGACGGCCATGAACGACGAAATGAGGCCGGTCGGTGCGGTACATTCATTTGACGCACCGTCGGGGCGCTCGCCCCCGTGGGTCGTTCTGTTGAGCATTGTCCTGATCGTTGCGAGTGCTCTCGGGTGGCAGCAGCCGGCTTCGCCGGTCCCGGCGAGAGGAAACCGCGCACCAGCCGATCTCACGCGCGTAGGCCGGCGGCGGTCAGCGTTGCCGCCATCCCGGCGGAGATGGCAGGACGTCCTCTTTCGGGTCTATCGCGGAATTTCAGACGACCGGATCCTGTTGGTCGCTGCGGGCGTCACTTTCTACGCGGTCCTCGCATTATTCCCGGGCATCGGCGCCATCGTTTCGATCTATGGCCTGTTCGCCGACCCGAACAGCATCGCCGCGCATCTCGACACCCTGTCGGGCGTGATCGCCGGCGGCGGCATCGACGTGCTGCGCGAGCAGCTGACCCGTCTCGCCCAGCAGGACAAGGCAGCGCTCGGCTTCGGTTTCGCCGTCAGCCTGATGGTTGGAATGTGGAGCGCCAATGCCGGCATCTCGGCGCTCTTCCAGGGCCTCACCGCGGTCCACGAACAGGAGGAGGAGCGTAGCCTGATCGAATATTATGCCACTACCTTGGCGTTTACGGCCGGGGCTGTTGTTATTGTCTTAATGTTGCTCGCCATGCTGATCGCGCTGCCGCTGGTCCTCAACCATGTCCCGGATCCGGGCGACACGGCCGTGCTGCTGAATATGCTCGGTTGGCCAATTATGTTGCTGCTGGTCGCGATAGCGCTCTCCGTCATCTACCGATACGGTCCGAGCCGCGGCCTGCCGTGGCGTTGGATCACCTGGGGCAGCGCCTTTGCCACCCTCGCCTGGCTCGCCGCGTCTGCCCTTTTCTCCTGGTATGTCGCGAATTTCGGCAGCTACAACAAGACCTATGGGTCGCTTGGCGCGATCTTCGGCTTCATGACCTGGATGTGGGTGTCGTTCGTCATCGTGCTGGTTGGGGCCAAGCTCGATGCCGAATTAGCCCGAGATTAAACTGCCGATCCGCGGCCGCCACGCGCGGGGTCGACCCCGCACGGACACTTACGACCGCGCCGAGAAATGGCCGCTAGGTCGCCTCTGAATTGATCTACCGAAGCTCGCGAACAGCTAGCAAATCAAATTTCGCGAGCGCCGACCTGGTCAACTGCCTGGGCCATCATTTCCGACCTAAATGCACCATCCCCGTTTGTTCCCGTTATCCGTGCCTTAATCAAACGTCCGTCGATCGGCAGAGTAACGATATCTCCATCGTGCGGCGCTGGGCGACCGTAGAGATGAAAATACTGTACGGAACCGTCTTTGCGTGTCAACGCAACACTATGATCGTTTCTCACGATTTGCCTCCTGCGTGGTGGGCGAACTCCTCATCGCATCACCACGACAACACCGGCTGGTCACGATTGTTCCAGTCTCGAGATCGAACCGCGGTCAGAAGGCCCTATTATTGTCACAGGATGCGCCAAGCCATTCTCCGCCTACCTTGACCAGGGCGAGATGCGAGCGCCGCGGCCGTCGCAGATCGAGCGACCCGGAACGACCGACCTCCCGCTTCGTTGAATCCATCGGAACAACGCGGGTGGAATCATGCTTACCTCTGAAGATCATGCTCTCCTAGTCGATATACAGGATCGGTTGATAGACCTATTCGTGCAGCAGGACGAGGCAAGACGGGCCGAAGATTGGGTCCGGATGCATGCGCTCCAAGTTAAAATCGATAATCTGAGGCGCCAGGATAAACGTCCTCGTTATCATTCAAGAAATAATGTTTCAAGGAATTATGTAAGCTTTAGTAAGCGTTGACTGTGGTACTCCAGCAGGGGTCTTGCCGACGCGGTGCGATGTCTCGCAGCGTGCCAGTTGCGCAAATGGTTTTCCTTGCAGCACTTTCTTTCAGCCTGAACGAATTGAAAGGAGTGTGCGATGGAATCGGCTGCCGCAAACAGACATAATCTTTCCGGCGTCGAGGCGTTCGTGAGCGAACTGGAAACCAAGGGCTGGAACCTGCTGCCGCCCCAGGAATACGGCGCTACCTACGATCTGGGTTGTGGCGAAGTCGTGATGCTTTCGCCGAATTCCGACCTTATCGTATTGGAATTGAACCGGCTTCCGCCTAATCCTTGGGGCACCGTGGTGATCGACCCGGCGTCTCAGCAGGTGCGTTCTTTTACGATGGCCTGGGAGGGTGATCTTCACGTCGTTTATATTTCCGCCCCGCTCGCCACTTATCGTCAGGTCGCCGGACCGATACTGGGAGATCAAGGCACGGTTGCCACGCCGACAGCCCAGCGCACCACGGTAACGGCTGCCGACAGACCGGTTCGCGGAATTGGCTGAGAGACAACCAGCGCGGCCGGCCGCGCACCACGATCGATGAAAATGCGGCGAAGGCTGTAGGCACGCGGGCCGTTCGCCGCCTCAATCGCCTCGGCTACAAGGCACGAGCATGACATCTTATTTTTCATGGCAGCGTGTGAATGTATTTCGATCGATTACCTTTGATTCGCCCTCAGGTTGTGAAAGATTAGAAAAATGGCTGGATTGGTGCGCTGCGTCTCCTGAGGCAGCCGCCGCTTGGCGGCTGCGTCTCGAAGCGCGAGACGGCCGCTCCGCGGCTTCCTCAGATGAAGATTGTTCTTCATTATATCAATGACTTATCTCATGACGAAGAGCGCCGACAGGCGCATCTCGAAGCACGCACGGTCGTGGTGCAGCAGGATGCCCGGGACCAAGGCCAATTCTTTCACGGCTCTCAAGCGAGGTCGGGCAAATTGCGTATCTCGGCATAGCGGAAGGCTCGGATCCCATCCGGGGTGTGGTAGATGAACCGCAAATCTGGCGAGTGTTTCACGCGGGATGCCGGCACTGGGTGATACACGACGCCGGCACCCTCGAAACCGGGGGAGATGGCGCCGACCTCGATCTCGTCGGCAATGCTGATCGACAGGAGCCGCATCAACTTCCCGTCGCCGAGATCGGCGACGAACGGGATCCGGGCGAGCCGCAGCAGGCTCGTCGGGTCGGTGGACGTCAGAGCCGAGCGGCAGAATTCCCGTTCTACGAGGTCGAGGTCATGTTCGGCCGGCTGCGGTTCGGGCATTTCGGCCGTTTTCGGGTCCTGCCATTGGTTAACCGCCCGAAGAACGGCGTTGTGACCCGGGCGACCGGCCGGCGTCGCCGCTTCATCTCGTGGGTCGGCGCGACCATGCTCTTCCGATCCGGCCGGGAGACGCCGTTCGGATCGCATTTCAGAAGCTGACCGGTTTGTCGATGACGGGCTTGTGCGCGCCGAGCTTGCCGCTCGCGACGAGAGCGCCGAGCGCGTCGACGATGACGCGGGTCGCGAAGAGGGCGGTGATGTCCGAACTGTCGTAGGGCGGCGAGACCTCGACGATCTCCATGCCGCAAAGCCCTTCCTTGGCCACCCTTCCGACCAGGCCCAGCGCCTCGCGCGGCAGGAAGCCTCCCGGTTCCGGCCATCCGGTCCCCGGGACAAAGCCGCAATCGACCGAATCGATATCGAAGCTCAGATAGACCGCATCGGCGTCCTTCCAGGCGATCTCCAGCGCGATCTCGGCGACCCTGTCGATGCCGAGCTTCTCGACATCGGACATCGTGATGATCGTGGTGTCGCGTGCGCGCGCGACCGCTACCGCTTCCCGCGGCACTTGCCAACCGCCGATGCCGATCTGGACCAGATTGCTGGCCGGGACATTCGGCAAGTTGGTCGCATGGAACCACGGCGTCGTGTGCATCCGCTCGTCGAGGTCTTTCTCCTGAATGTCCGCGTGGCGATCGAAATGAATGATGCCAATGCGTCGCGAGGTGCATTGCGCGATCCCGCGCATTGTCGGAAAGCCGATCGAGTGATCGCCGCCAAGGATTATCGGCAACGCCCCCTGAGAGAATACGTGGGCGACGGCCCGGCTGATCTGATCGAAGGTTTTCTCGAGATTGGCGGGGATCGTGAAGACATCGCCGAGGTCGCACAGCGTCATCTGCTCGCGCAGATCAACCCCGATCTCGAAGTTGTAGGGCGTGTAGAGGGCCGAGATGCGGCGGATGCCTTGCGGCCCGAAACGCGCGCCCGGCCGATAGGTGGTGCCTCCGTCGAAGGGTACGCCGAGGATCGCCGCGTCAAACTTGCCGACGTCGTGCACATCCTCGACATAGGGCGCCTTGAGGAAGGTATTTATCCCGGCGTAATGCGGTAGCTCGCCGCGCGCGAAGGTCGGGATGCCCCTGTCTTCGATGCTCTCTGCGGCGGCAAGACCCATCCGTTTCGCCCATTCCCGCTCGGCCTGCCAGGCGGTTTGCGGCAATGTCGCCTCACGGTGGACCGCCCTCCAGCCCTCCAGGCCCTTCTTGTCGAAATCCGGATGGTGGCAGCGCCGATGGGCCGGCGGCGGAGCCGCGCCCAGACACCCCGCGGCAACGGTTGACCGTCGATCAGGGCTGAATATCGGTCCCATCACACCATTCCAACTTGTGCTGCCAAAGACAATGCGAGAAGGCGGAATCCGGAGCAAGTCTCTCGGTTCGTTTTTGCCGAGCAGACCGGCGGCGTTCGACCCTTTTGCCGTTTCCGGTCACTGGCAGCTTGCCTCTCGTAAGAAATCGCCGGGACCGAGGGCTTGTCAGGACCGGTTTGCCGAGAGATGTATCGGGAATTCGGCCTCGGCCAAACCGCCGGCGCCAACGAGCCATTGCCGCAGAGCGGCAATCGCGGGGCGATCGCCGCTCAATTCCGGCACGTAGAAGAAATAGCCGCGCGTCCGCGTTGCCGGTTCCTCGATTGGCACCAGGAGCCGCCCCGCGCGCAACTCGTCGGCGATCAGCGCCAAGGGGCCCATGACCACCCCAAGCCCTTCGATTGCCGCCTGGATCGCAAAATAGAAGTGTTCGAACACCTGGTCGCGCGCCGGCTTCAGATCGGGAATGCCGGCGGCGGTCAGCCATCGGGACCACGCCTCGCGCAATGTCGCGGCGTGAAGTAGCGTGTGATGCTCGAGATCTCTCGGTATCCGAAGCGGGCACTCTTTCATCAGCCTGGGGCTCAGCACCGGCAGGCGCGCTTCGCCGAGAAAATTGGTTCCAACCCAACCGGGTTGCCACGACGGACCCGAAATCACGGCATCGACGTCCATGCGGAATTGCTCGGCTGGCGCGCTCGCCGTGACGATCCGCAATTCCAAGCCGGGGTGGTCCCGCTGGAACTCCGGGAGCCTGGGAATGAGCCAGCGCATCGCAAAGGTCGGCAGCGCCGATACGTGAAGCACGCCACGGGCTGGCGCGCCGTTCTGCACGCGCAGCGAAGCAGCCGCCAACCGGTCGAGTGCCGGGCCGACCTCGGCGAGCAGATCCGCCCCGGCCCGCGTCGGCACGGCGTTCCGGCTCGTGCGCAAAAACAACCGGGCGCCGAGCCAATCTTCGAGCAGGCGTATCTGTCGGCTGACGGCGCCGTGCGTGACGTTGAGCTCTTGCGCCGCACGCGTGAAGCTGCCGAGCCGCGCAGCAGCCTCGAAGGCTTTGATCGCGTTCATCGGCGGCAGGCGAGGCCGAACCATTCTGTGAGTTTTCCTCACACCGGTTGTCAGAACAAGTCGGTTGTCATCAAACCGTCATCACGCCAAATGGCGCTTCGAGGCGCCTGATCCTTCGGCGCTTTTTGTCCTCGCCGAGATGGTGCCGTGTCATGACCATCACCGCTCTCCCAACCGCCACCGAGCCTGCCCGAACCAGAGCGCGCGTGCTCTGGGTCGCCTGCGGCGCCCACGCGCTGCACGATGGCTTCACCGACGCGCTTTACGTCCTGCTGCCGCTGTGGCAGGCGCAGTTCGCGTTGAGCTATGCCGCGGTCGGCATGTTGCGCGGGCTTTACGCCGGCGTCATGGCGGCGTTGCAGGTCCCTTCAGCCAAGGCGGCGCAGTGGACGGGTGGAGCGGGGATGCTCGCCGCCGGCACAGCCGTCGCCGCCGCTGCCTATTTGTTGCTAGGAGCAAGCTGGAGCGTCGTGATGCTCGCTGTCGCCCTCGTCCTTGGAGGGATAGGTTCGAGCACCCAGCATCCGATTGCCTCGAGCCTCGTCGCCGCAGCTTATGAGGGCCGGCACTCGCGCGGTGCGCTCGGCACCTACAATTTCGCCGGCGACCTCGGCAAAATGGCACTGCCTTCGATGACCGCCCTTCTGATCGCGGTAATCTCCTGGCGCTCGGCCGCGTCGGTCATTGGAATAATCGGCCTATTGGGGGCCGGCGCCATAGTCCTGGTGCTGCGAGCGGCGCCGCCAGTGAAGGCAGTGGATGCCCGCGTTCGGCCCGACGCCCGGAAACCCGGCGACCGCGCCAGCCTGCTGCGCAACGGCTTTCCTCTGCTGCTGACGATCGGCGTTATCGACAGCGCGACGCGAATGGGCTTCCTGACATTTCTACCGTTTCTGTTGCGGGCAAAAGGCGCCGGGGTCCCGGAAATTGGCGTCGCATTGACGTTGCTTTTTGCCGGCGGCGCAGCGGGCAAGCTCGTCTGTGGTTTTCTCGGCGCGCGGCTCGGGGTATTGCCGACGGTCGTCATGACCGAAGCAGCCACGGCAGCGGGTATCCTGTCGCTCCTTCCGTTGCCGCTCGGTGCGGCGTTGGCGCTGATGCCGATCCTCGGGGTTGCGCTCAACGGCACGTCGTCCGTCCTCTACGGCACCGTGCCCGATCTCGTGGCGGCCGACCGCCGGGAGAGCGCTTTTGGCGTCTTTTACACCGGCACGGTCGGCGGCGGGGCATTGTCCCCCGCTTTATGCGGCATGTTCGGCGACGCGATCGGCCTTACCCGGACGCTGCTGCTCGTCGCCGCAGTCGTGTTGCTGACGCTGCCGCTCGCCTGGCGGCTGACCCGCGGGCTCGGCGCCGGCGCGGCTGCCAATTCGGACGCCGGTTCGGTCTGCTGATGCAGCGGACTCTCGGCGCCGGCGCCGGCCTGAGGCGCCGCCGGTGACCGGCCGCGTCACCGTAGTCGCCGCGCTTGGCGTTACCCAGACGATCGCCTGGGCGTCGAGCTACTACCTGCCGGCAATACTCGGCGCGCCGATTGCCGGTGCGCTGCATCTGCCGACCAGCGTGTTCTTTGGCCTGTTTTCGGGAGCGCTGCTGCTCTCGGCCGGGGTCGGCCCATCAGTCGGGCGGCTGATCGATCGCCATGGCGGGCGCGGCCTCCTGGCTGCCTCGAACCTGGTCATCGCCGCCGGCTTGATGACCCTTGCCGCCGCGCATGGCCTTGCCGGGCTCGTCATGGCTTGGATGGTGCTCGGGGTCGGCATCGGCATGGGTCTTTACGACTTGGCCTTTGCTGCCCTGTCCTCTCTCTATGGCCGCGACGCTCGCGGTTCGATCACCGGGATCACCCTGATTGCCGGGTTTGCCAGCACGATCGGCTGGCCGCTGAGCGCGGTCTTGCTGCATGAATTGGGCTGGCGGGCCGCCTGCCTGGTCTGGGCCGGACTGAACCTGCTGTTGGCCGCCCCTTTGAACTGGCTGGCGATCCCGCGCCGCGGCGCCGCGGCCGCGCCGCCGCAGGGTGCCAGTGAATTACCGGCGGCAGAGCCGCCGCGCGGGGCGATGCCGATCCTCGCCTTCTTCTTCGCCGCCACCTGGTTCGTGCAGGGCGCCATGGCGGCGCATCTACCGGGCTTGCTGCAGGCGGCGGGTGCGTCGGCCCCCGCAGCAATAGCCGCTGCGGCGCTGGTCGGCCCGGCCCAAGTCGTCGCCCGCATCGTCGAGTTCGGGGTGTTGCGAGCGTTCCACCCGGTCTCGTCGGCGCGGATCGCCGCGGTGCTGCACCCGATCGGCGCGGCGTTGCTCGTCGTGTTCGGTGCTCCCGGAGCGATCGCCTTCGCACTGCTCCACGGCGCCGGCAACGGCATGATCACGATCGCCAAGGGCACCTTGCCATTGGCATTGTTCGGGCCCCGAGGGTACGGGCTGCGTAGTGGATTGCTTTCCGCACCAGCCCGGGTGCTCCAATCGGCAGCGCCGTTTCTGTTCGGCTTGCTGCTCGACCGGCTGGGGATCGAGGCCGTCGGCTTGTCGGCTGGGCTTTGCCTCGCCGCCTTCATCTCGCTGTTCCTGCTGCGCGCGCGCCATGCCGTCCCGGCGCGCCCCTCGCCGGTCAGCGGGTAAACGAGCCAAGCTTCGCAGATTGCCTCGCCCGAGCCGACCGGTCCGGAAGGACGGGCAACCGCCCGCTGGCATGGAAATTGCTCCGTAAACAGTGAAAAATCTCAGGGGTGGCTCCGATGCTCGACCCGTCGTTCGAACCGCGGATCACTCGCCGCAGCGCGCTGAAGATCGCGGGCGCCGCGGTCTTGCCGGCGCTGATCCGACCGGCGCGGGCGGCCGACGAACGGGTGCTCCACATGGCTTTTGCCGTGCCGCCGGCAACGCTCGATCCGCAGAAGATGCGGGTGGGCGGTGTTGATTACAATACCGCCTATTATTGCTATAACCGGTTGACAACGCTCGACCCGCAATACCAGGTCCAGCCAGACTTGGCGATGCGCTGGGAGGCGAGCGCCGATCTCAAGACCTGGACCTTCCACCTGCGGCCGGGCGTGAAGTTTCACAACGGCAAGCCGTTCGATGCGAAAGACGTGCTCTTCACCTACAAGCGGATCCTCGACAAGGAAGTAGGCTCGGTTCTGCGCGTCAATTTCAGCATCGTGACCAATATCGAAGCAGTCGACCCGCTGACGGTCAGGTTCACGCTGGCGGTCCCCTATGCCGATCTGCCTGCTGCGACGGCCGGCTACCAAGCGATGATCGTCACCGAAAGCACGGTCGACAGGCTGGCCACCCACCCGATCGGCACCGGACCCTTCCGCTTCGTCGAATATAAGCCGGGCGACCAGCTGGTCGTCGAGCGCAATCCCGACTATTTCCTGCCGGACGTGCCGACCCTCGATCGTGCGATCCTGCGCATCATCCCGGAATTCACCACCGCCGTCACGGCGCTCGAAAGCGGCGCTGTCGATGTCGTCTTCGATCTGCCGCCCGAACAGGCCGACAATCTGAAAGCGAGTTCGGTCGCGCATGTCGAGGAGGTCAAATCCGGACGATGGCAGGGCATCGTCTGGAATTGCCAGATGAAACCGTTCGATGACCTCCGGGTACGTCAAGCCTTCTTCAAGCTGGTCGACAAGCCGGCCCTCACCGACATTGCGATGTTCGGCCACGCGACGCCGGCCTTGACGCCGATCCCGCCGAGCCACCCCTATTTCCGCAAGGATATCAAGATCGGCGGCGCCGACATCGAGGGTGCGAAGAAGCTGTTGGCCGAGGCTGGGATCGCGCAGGGCTTCCCGCTCGAAATGTATGTGCCGGGGTCGAACCCGCCGGCCGAGCGGATCGCCACTGCGTTTCGCGAATCCGCGAAGAAAGCCGGGATCGAAGTCGCGCTGCGCATCGTGCCGCCCGACAAGTTCTTCGCCGAGATGGAGGGCAAGGTGCGGTTTTCCGTCGACGGCTTCTACGGCCGGCCGACGCCCGATCTGATGGTCTATCCCTGGTACGACAGCCACGGGTCATGGAACAACACGCTGTGGCATTACAATAATCCCGCGGTCGACAAAGTCCTCGACGCCGCCCGCGCCACGACCGACACGGCAAAACAGAAGGCACTATACGGCGGCTTTCAGGAACTGGTGCTCGACAACCCGCCGGGCGCCGTCGTCTACGTTCGAAACTTCGCCTGCGGCGTCAGCAACAAGGCGCGCAACGTAGCACTCTCGCCACTGATTTTGGTCGATATCAGCAAGGCGGCACTGACCGCCTGAGCGGCCAGCCGGCGATGGGGGCCTATGTCGTGCAACGGCTGGGCAGCGTCGTTCTGATCATGGTGGCGATGTCGGTCCTGGTTTTCCTCGCCACCCACGCGCTCCCGGCCAACACCGCCGCCGTGATCCTCGGCCAGTATTCGACCCCCGAAACCCTGGCGGCGCTCGAGCATAAGCTCGGCCTCGATTTGCCGCTGCCGGTGCAGTACTGGCACTGGGCAAGGGCGATGCTGCATGGCGACATGGGTCAATCGCTGGAGATGGAGCGGCCCGTCGCGCCGATGCTGTGGGACGCCTTCGGCCGTTCGGCCATCCTCGCGCTGGCGTCTTTGGTCGTAGTCGCGGTCCTCGGCCTCTCGCTGGGCGTGATCGCGGCGGTGTGGCGCGGCCGCTGGCCCGACCATGCCGCCTCGATCTTCACGTATTGCGGCATCGCGTTGCCGGAGTTTTACTGGGGTCTGGTGCTCATTCTATTGTTCTGCGGCACGTTTCGCCTGCTGCCTTCGGCCGGCTATGCCGATCTTTCGGATGGGCTCGGCCGCTTCATTGCGCACCTCGTGCTGCCGGTCGCGACCCTGACGCTCGCCTTTCTCGCCCACGTTACCCGGTTGACGCGCTCGAGCATGGTCGAGGCGCTGGAAAGCATGTATGTGAAGGTGGCGCGCGTGCGCGGCTTGCCGGAGCGGCTCGTCATTTTCCGCCATGCGCTGCGCAATGCTCTGATGCCGTCGATCACGGTGCTGGCGCAGGATTTCGGCTTCCTGATCGGCGGCATCGTCGCGGTCGAGACGGTCTTCGCCTATCCGGGGCTCGGCCGGATGCTGGTCCAGGCGCTCGAGCGCCAGGACCTGCCGTTGATGCAGGCGGCGATCCTCGTCCTGACCGGGGTCTTCTGCCTCGCGAACTTCGCCGCCGACCTGCTCTATGCGGCGGTGAACCCGCGCATCCGCTATGGCGGCGCCGTTGACTGAGCTGGCCCCATCGCCGCTTGTCGCGCCGCTCTTCCGCCGCCGCCCTCGGTTGCCAGTGTCGCTCGTCGTCGGCGGGGGGCTGGTTCTCGTCCTGCTCATCGTCGCCGCGACCGCGCAATGGATTGCGCCTTATCCCTATGACGAGATGCATATCAGCGACCGGTTCTCGCCGCCGAGCCTGCATTACCTTGCTGGTACCGACGAATTCGGTCGCGACGTGTTCAGTCGTGTGTTGGACGGATCGCAACTGTCGCTGGCGCTCGGCGTCAGCGCCACGCTGATCAGCATGGGGGTCGGCGTGCCGCTGGGGCTCCTCGCCGGCTATCGGCGCGGCGCGACCGACGGACTGATCATGCGCACGCTCGACGTGATGATGGCGTTTCCGCCGATTCTGCTGGTGCTGCTGATCATCGCGGTCACGCCGCCCGGCCTGGTGAAGACGGCGATCGCGATCGGCATTCTGGCAGTGGCGCCGATCACGCGCGTCACGCGCAGCGTCGCCCTCGACCTGATGAGCGGCGAGTTCATCGAGGCGGCGCGGGCCCGCGGCGAGCGGCTCGGCTACATGCTGATGCGGGAGCTGCTGCCGAATGTCTGGCCGGTGCTGATGGTGGAGGCGAGCCTGCGCGTCGTCTTCGCCGTGCTGTTCGGCGCGGTGCTGAGCTTTCTCGGCTTTGGCGTGCAGCCGCCTGCCGCCGACTGGGGCCTGATGATCGCCAACGGCCGCGCCTTTGTCGATATGGCGCCGTGGATCTCGCTGGCGCCGGGAGTGGCACTCGGCATCACGGTCATCGCCATCAGCCTCGTCGGCGACGGATTGCGCGAAGTGCTCGACCCGCGGCTCCTCGGGCGGCGATGAGCGTGCCGCCGCTGCCGGCCGAGCCGCTGCTCGAGATCCGCGACCTGACGATCCGCTACCGCGAAGACGGCCGGCCGATCACGGCCGTGCGCGACGTCAGCCTCGCGCTCGAGGTCGGCGGCTCGCTCGCGATCGTCGGCGAGTTGGGGTCAGGCAAGAGCAGCATCGCCGGTGCCGTCCTCGGTTGCCTCGATCCCGGGGCCGAAATCACCGGCGCGGTCCGGTTCGAAGGCCAGGATCTCGCTTCACTCGCCCCGGCGCAGCGCCGGCGGATCCTCGGGCGGCGGATCGGCGCGGTGTTCCAGGATCCGTTCACCGCGCTCAACCCTTCGCTCCGCATTGGCCGGCAAATCGCCGAACCGATGGTAACGCATCTCGGCCTGCCGCTGCCCGAGGCGCTCGGCCGCGCCGAGATCGCGCTGCGCGAGATGGGGATCGATCGCGCGGCCGAGGTCGCGCGCGCCTTTCCCCATCAGCTCTCCGGCGGGATGAAGCAGCGCGCGCTGATTGCTGCGGCACTGGCCTGCGGACCTTCGCTCTTGATCCTCGACGAACCGACAACGGCGCTCGACGTTACGGTCGAGGCGCAGATTTTGCGCCTGTTGTCGCGTCTCCGGCGCGATAAGGGCGTCGGCCTGTTGTTCATCAGCCACAATCTCGGCCTCGTCCGTCGGCTCTGCGACGACGTCGCGGTGATGTATGCGAGCCAACTGGTCGAGTTCGGCGAGGCTGAGAGCGTGCTGGGGCGCCCGAGCCATCCCTACAGCAAGGGATTGCTCGCCTCGCGCCCACCGCTCGCGGCCGCCTCGCGCGGCGGCCGTCTTGCTGCGATCGCCGGTCAGATGCCAACGGTCCCGGCGCCGGAGTTGGGCTGCGTGTTCGCGCCGCGCTGCCCGTTCCGCGAGCCGCGCTGCAGCGCTGACTCTCAGCCGATGACGGTCGGGCCCGAAGGTCACCAGGTGCGGTGCTGGAAGGCCGCGTCGTTGGGGCGCTGGCCACGGCAGGCGGCGCCGGCCGCCGCCGAGACGGAGGCGTTCCGGGCCGGCGCGGCGCTGGTCAATGTGACCGGTCTCAAAAAGACCTTCAACGCAAGCGCCGGATTGACGGGCTGGCGGCTGTCGGTTGCCGGCGGCCGGCCGGTTTTGTCGCGGCCGCCGGGCGTGCCGGCCGTCGACAACGTCTCGTTCTCGATCTCGGCCGGCGAAGTCCTGGGTCTCGTCGGCGAGAGCGGCTGCGGCAAGTCGACCCTCGGCCGCCTCCTGTTGCAGCTTTTGCGGCAGAACGACGGCAGGGTCGAGTTCGACGGCGCCGATCTGGCCTTCCTGCCAGCGCAAGCCCTGGGTCCGTTTCGCCGGCAGGCGCAGATCGTTTTCCAGAATGTCGGCTCGTCGCTCAATCCTCGGCTGTCGGTCGGCGAGGCGCTCGAGCGGCCGCTCGCGCTGTTCAGCCTGGCCGAGCCGCGTGAACGGCCGCGGCGCGTCGAGACCCTGTTGGAGATGGTGCGGCTGCCGGGCATCTATCGGAAGCGCTACCCGCATCAGCTGAGCGGCGGCGAGCGGCAGCGTGTCGCGATCGCGCGAGCCCTCGCCACCGAGCCGCGGTTCATCGTCTGCGACGAGCCGGTCTCGGCGCTCGACGTGTCGGTGCAGGCGACGATCGTCAATCTCCTGGCCGATCTGCGCGACGCGTTCGGCCTCTCCTATCTGTTCATCTCGCATGATCTTGCGGTGGTGGCCCAGCTGTCCGACCGTGTCGCCGTGATGTATCGGGGCCGGATCTGCGAGATCGGCAGCGCTGCCGAAGTTCTGGCGCCGCCCTACCACCCCTATACCCGGATGCTGCTCGCCTCGGCTGCCGACGAGCCTGCGACGGAAGCCGAGCGTGGCGAAACGACTGCCACGACAAATGCCGGCTGTGTCTTTGCAAAACGATGTCCGCATAAGCTCGGCCCGATCTGCGATAATGTGCCGCCGCCGTTGCGAGCGCTGAGCGCGTCCCACGCCATCGCCTGCCATCTCGACGCGATGCCCAATGGCGCAATGCGCCGCGAACTGGCGCTTCCGAGCGCCGATCGAACAGTAGGAATATGAAAATCCCGGCGAAAGCCGGGGGCATTCCGCCATCATCGGTCTCTATCACGCCAGTGACTGATGATAACTTATTGGCATCCGCTGCTGCATTGCGAGTGCGGCGCTTAGGCTAAGCTGTGGCGGCGGCGCGCACCCGGCGCAGAAACTCCTTTGCCCGCGCGTGCTGCGGGTTGGCGAAGAAGACCCTCGGCGCGCCGTCTTCGAGGATGCGGCCGTGATCCATGAACAGCACCCGCGTGCCGACCTCTCGGGCAAACTGCATCTCGTGGGTGACGACGAGCATCGTCATGCCGTCCTCGGCCAGCGACTGGATCACCTCGAGCACCTCGCCGACGAGTTCGGGATCGAGCGCCGAGGTCGGCTCGTCGAACAGCATCAGCACCGGGCGCATCGCCATCGCTCGGGCGATCGCCACGCGCTGCTGTTGGCCGCCGGACAATTGCGCCGGGCGCTTCGAGACGTGGTCCGACAATTTGACCCGTGCGAGTTGCGCCGCGGCCAGCGCACGCGCTTCGGACAGCGGGACGCCCAGGACGCGGCGCGGCCCGATCGCGACGTTGTCGAGTGCCGTCAGGTGCGCGAACAGGTTGAACCGCTGGAACACCATGCCGATGCGCCGGCGCTTGCGCGCCGTCACGGCCGGCGAGTCGGGCCGCGGCCTGCCGTTCCGGCTATTACCTGCCATGTTGACGCCGTCGACGACGACCTCCCCGCTCGACGGAACCTCGATCCGGTTTACGCAGCGCAACAGTGTCGATTTCCCGGCTCCGCTCGGTCCGACGATGATCACGATCTCGCTCTGCGCGACCTCGATGTCGATGCGGTCGACGACCGCGACCTCGCCGAAGAGCTTCGACAATCCATGAATGCTCAACAATGGCGGCGCGCTCATGCAAACCGCCTCTTCGAGGTATTCGGAACACCACGACAGCGCCGAGATCATCACCAGGTAGTAGACGGCCAGCGCGGCGTACAGCTCGAACGGAACGAAGCGTTCGGCGACTATGACCTGAGCGGAGCGCGTCAGCTCGCTGATCGAGATCACCGACAACAGCGAGGAGGTCTTGACGAGCGTAATTGCCTCGTTGGTGAGCGGCGGGGTGATGCGGCGCAGGGACTGCGGCAACAGAATATAGAGGATCGACTGCCGGTCGGTCATGCCGATCGACAGCGCCGCCTCACTCTGTCCCGGATCGATCGACTGGAGGCCGGCGCGGACGATTTCGGCCACGAACCCGGCGGAGTTGAAGGCGAGCGCGACGACGCCGCTGGTGAAGGCGGACAGTTCGAGGCCGATTCGCGGCAACGCGAAATAGACGAGAAATATCTGCACCAGCGCCGGCGTACCACGCACGAAATAGACGTAGGCCCGGACCAACCCCTTCAACACGCCGAGCCGCGAGACGCTGACGAGGCCCATCACGAGGCCGACGAGCGTTGCCAGCGCCATCGCGCACACCGAGATTTCGAGCGTGACGAGCGCCCCTTGCAGCATGTAGGGGACGGCGTACCAGACGGCACCCCAATCGAAGCCGCCCATCGGCCATTCCTGCGGGCTGCGTCAGGGGAGCTTGGCGGGGACCGTGTTCGGCGTCGCCATCGTCCCGCCGAACCACTTCCGCTGCAATTCGGCCAACCTGCCGTCCTTTTTCAACTGCGCGAGCTCTGAATTGACAAAGTCGCGCAACCTCGTGTCGTCCTTGCGGAAGGCCATGCCGAAATAGGCGGTAATGTCGGTGATGCCGTTCAGCAATTTGAACTTGCGGGGGACGTCGCGCATCATCACCATCATCGTCGATTTCGAATTGACGACCGCATCGGTACGCCCGTTGAGCAGGTCCTGGTAGGCCTCGGGATAGTGCTCGTATTGCTTGACCTCGGCGTAACCGGGTTTCCCCCCGGCCTTCAGCTTCGCCTCGTATACCTTGATGATCCCGGCCGCTGCGCTGCCCAGCTGAACGCCGATCGTCTTGCCGGAAAGATCCGACGCGGTCTTGATCCGCGACTTGTCGGCGCGCAGCAGGATCACGTTGATGGCGTCGGCGTAGGGCATCGAGAACAGCACCTTCTGCGCCCGCTCGGCGGTGATCGTCATGGCCGAGATGATGCAGTCGAACTTCCCGGCATAGAGCGCCGGGATGATTCCGTTCCACGCCGTATCGATCAGTTGCGCCTTGACTCCGAGATTCTTGACCATGATCGCGATGATGTCGGGGTCATAGCCGATAATCTTGCCGTCCTTGACGAACTCGTACGGCACATAGGCGGCTTCCATTCCGACGACGAGCCCGCGTCTCTTGACCTCGTCGAGCGTATCGGCGCGTGCCGCGCGGATCGACAGCAATCCGACGGCGGCGAAAGCGCCGCCACCCTGCAGCAGCGATCGTCTGAGCATGACGCATCCTCCCCATTCGGCCTTGTGAGCTGGGGACGCAACTTGCGTGCCAGAATGCCCGCGCTGCGCCGGACCAACGCGAGCCAGCCGGCATTGACAAAGCCGGCATTGACAAAATAGGATTGTCCTGCTATATAATTGTCCTTATGGCATCGTTGATTTTGGAGCTAATTGACCACACTTCTCGGCGCGCGGAGCTTCCTCGGGGGAGGATCACCCGCTGAAAGGCTGTGTTGTTATGCCGGTATCCGCGCAAAGAGATGATTTGCCGGCCGCTGTTCTTCACAAGTGGAATCGCGGAATATCAATCGTTTGATCCTGATCGCTTGATTTTTCCGGCGCGCGCCGCAGGCGGGCATTTCGCGACAGGAAGGCTCCGGCAATCCGCTCGGTCCGCCACACATCCCAAACCTCAATCGGCGCGTCCCGGGTCGCCACCAGCGAAGTCGTCGGTCCCTGTCTCAAGTGAATTTTCCGGCGAGCGGGATCGGGCCGAGTGCCGAGGGGTCGAGGCGCCGGAGCAAGATGAGCAACGTCTCGGTCAGGGCGATCAGATCGGCGCGCGCGGTCTCCGAAGCCAACTGGCCGTCGCGGAAATCGGCGCCGGTGAGGTAGACGGCGGTCGGTGCGACCAATGCCCCAAACCAGCCCAGCACCTGGCGCAGTTGCGTATCGACCGCGAGATAATGGTGCGCCGAGCCGCCCATGGCGACGATGCCGACCGGCTTGCCCTGCAAGGCTCCGACCGGCGCGATGTCCAAGAGGTTCTTCAGGACGCCGGGGAAGCTCGCCCGGTAGACCGGGGCCGCGATCAGCACCGCTGCCGCTGCGGCGATCCGATCGACGGCCTCACGGGTTGTTGCACCGTAGGCTTCGAGCGGCCGCCCGTCGCAGATGTCGATCGCCGTTTCGGCGAGGTTCATGACCTCGACCTCGACATCCCGCACGACATTGCGCACCGCCTCGGCGGCCGCGCCGACCGCCGCGGCGAGCCGTCCGGGCGGCGTGGCGGCGCCGATCAGCATCAACAGCCGGGGAATTTCAGCCATCGTCGACCCTCAGAATTCGAGGAGGTTGTCGCGGAACTGCGGGTAGGCGTAGGACTTGCGCGACAGGCCGCGGCGCTGCAAGGCCGGGACGAGGCCGTCCTCGATCTCGGCGAGGGTGCGGCGGTTGAGGTTCGGCAGCGAGAATAGATAGCCGTCGCCGCCGACCTCCTCTATGACCTCGCCCATGCGGGCCGCGACCCTGTCCGGGGTCCCGACGAGTTCGACCGAAAGCCCGGTGGCTCCGTAATCGGCCATGACCTCGCGCAAGCTGCGGTTTCCTGCCATGGCCAGGAATTGCTCGAGGTTGAGCTGATGGCCGTTGGTCGCGAGCCGCACGCCGGAGAGCGGCTGGTCGAGATCGAACACCGAAAAATCGATATTCGTGAGCTTGCCGAAAAACGCCAGGCGCTGCTCGATCTGCTCGGCCGCGCGGGCGGCCCGCATCCGCTTGCGTTCCTGCGCCTCGTTCTCGGTCTCGCCGAGGATCGGCGCCACCAGAAACAGCACCTTGCAGCTGCCGGGGTCGCGTCCCGCAACCGACATGCGGGCGCGGACATCGTCACGGTAGGACTTCATCGCGGCGACGCCCTTTGGATGGGCGACGATCGTGTCGGCGTGGCGGGCGGCAAAGGCGCGACCCCGCGGCGAGCCGCCCGCCTGGGCGATGACCGGCCGCTGCTGCACGCAGGGCCCGGAATTCAGCGGACCGCGGGTCTTGTACCAGCGTCCGGTGAAATTGACGGCATGCACCTTGGTGTGGTCGACGAGGACGCCGCTCTCCGCATCGGCAATGACTGCCCCCGGCTCCCACGAACCCCATAACCGGCCGACGACGTCCATGTATTCGTCGGCCATGTCATAGCGCAGATCGTGCTCCGGCATGCCCGGCATGCCGAAATTCATCGCGGCGTAGTCGGAGCTTCCGGTCACCACGTTCCACCCGGCGCGCCCCGCCGAAACCTGGTCGAGGGTCGCCATCAGCCGCGCCAAGAGGTAGGGCGGATAAGCAAATGTGCCAAAGGTCGGTACGATGCCGATGCGCGAGGTCGCGGCCACCATCAGACTGGCCACGACCGAGGGGTCCTGACGCGGCACGGCGATGCCGTGCTTCAGGTAGATCTCGGTCGATCCGGCCCAGCTCTCGCCGACATAGGACGAGTTTTCGAGCAGCACATAATCGAAGCAGGCCCGCTCCAATGCGCGCGCCACATCGACGAACAGTTCGGGGACCATCCAGGTCGCGCCGATATGGCCGGTCCAGCGCTCGCCCCAGGCATGTGCGCTAGATCCTTGCAGGAACCATCCGAGGTGAAAAGGCTTGCCCGGCATCAGCGGTCTCCGTCATCTTCGCTAGCGAATTCTTCAGCCGGCGAAGATCGCCTTCTTCAGGATTGCATGGATGCCCCAGTTGCCGTCGACCACCTGAGTCACGCCAAAATCGACCGCGACCGACATCAGCGAGATGGCCTCGTCCTCGGACAGCCCTTTCGCCGCCATCAGGAAGTGGCGCATCTTGCGAAAGGCGTCGCGCATTGCGAGGTCGAGCGAAGATTTGCCGAAGATCTCGGTCTGAGCCCCGTCGCCGAGTTCGGCCAGGTAGTTGGCGAAACTGAAGCCGTGCACGACCCATTCGTCGCTGGTCTCGAGCAGCGGATAGTGCAGATCGGCGAGCGGGCCGCCGGTTAACCGGTCGCGCTTGTGCAGCAACAGCTGGAAGGTGCCGGTCAGCGAGCATTCGATCGCGGTGCCGCACAGCTCGGAATCGCCTTGGCTCGCATGCGGATCGCCGACCGAGAGCAGCGCTCCCGGCACTGCGACCGGGTAATACATCACCGCCCCCTTGCCGATCCGCCAATCGTCGACATTGCCGCCGAAATAACCGGGCGGGGTCGAAGTGACCTGCTCCGCCTCTTTCGGCGCGACGGCGATCACCCCGAAATGAGGTCTGATCGGGATGCGCACGCCTTTGAGGATGGCGTGATTTTCGGCGACCAGAGCATGGTCCACCGGCACGCCGGGATAATCGATCCGCGAATGAACCACTCCGAACGGGTCGGTCTGCGGCACCCAGCGGTAATTGTAGACGGCGCGCGCCCAGTTGCCGCCGGCTGTCGCGTCGATCTCGTAGATCGTGACGACCTCGCGCGGCTTCGGTTCGGTCAAGAGATCGTTGTAGTGGAAGCCCCACGACGCGGCGGCGTTGCTGCCGAACGCGCGGCCGGCGAACGCGGGATTGCGGCAAGAGCGCGGCCGCACATCGACAATCCGCACTTCGAGCACATCGCCCGGCTCGGCCCCGCTGACCTGCACCGGGCCGGTGCAGATATGGACGCCCAAGCCTTCGCCCGCGCCGCGCTCGCGGGTCGGGGCGTCGACCGGTCCGGCACCGCGCCGGTCGACATTTTTTCTCTCCTTCGTCCAATGAAAAACGCTCTCGGCGCCGGAGTCGCCGGCGATCATGCGGGCATGATCGTCATAGGCGTGATGCGTCAAGGTCTCGATCGTGACGAAATCGCCCGGCTCGATCGTGACGACCGGCGGCAGCGAGCGGCTGAAATAACCCCAATGCACGGTCGCTGGCGTGGCCGGCACGATGACATGGTTGGCGCAGGCGATCGGATTGTCGGTCATTGCCCCAGCGTCAGATGGATTGGATGACGGCCCGGTTCGCCGCCCGGTAGCTCGGCGCGACATTCGCCAGCTTGTCGCGGACCAGCCGATGCAGCGCCGGCAGTTGGTGAAACGGCACCGCCGGGTACAAGTGGTGCTCAGCGTGGAATGGCATGTTCCACATCAAGAGGCGGATCGGGAACACGGTCAGGGTCGTGCGCGTGTTGGTCAGGCCGTTGCGGTCGTGGTTGCAGCCGGTGTGCTCGACGATCAGCACGGCGCGCAGCAAGGGTTGAGCCAGGATCGCCGGAAGGAACCAGTAATAAAGGACGGCGCGGGAGGCGAGCGCCAGCGACGCCACTCCCGCCGCGTAGACCAGCAACTGCATCGACATCGACAGCGCAATCCGGCGCCGCGCACTCTGCGGAACAAAGGGCAGGCCGCGGCTGCGGCCGAGAGCGAGCGACGGATAATCGATGGCGCGACGCAGCCAGAAATTGATGCCGGTGATCTCTCTCAGATATTCCGGCAGGCTGCGCGCCTTCGGATACATCAATTCCGGGTCGCGCGCCGGGTCTTGCGTGTAACGGTGATGCCAGGCGTGGTAGTGACGGTAGAAGGTTGAATTGTAAAAGCTCAATACGCCGGCGATCCAACCGACAAAATCATTGGCGATGCGCGACGCAAAGGCGGTCCGGTGCACGCATTCATGCATCGGCGCAAACATCGTGACGATCGTGACGCCGTAGAGCGCCATTGCCGGGATCAAGAGGTACCAAAAAGGGCGGGCCAGCCACACGAGGAGCGCCGTCGCCGCCATGCACCCGGCATGTGCGGCGAATTGCAGGGCACCCCTGAGATTGGAGCGTCGGGCGAGCGGGCGCACCGCCGGCGGCGCTGCGATGCCGCGCGGCGGCGGCACGCCCGCCTCGAGTGTGGCGGCATTCGCGGCTTCCGTTGCCGGCGCCGCGATCTCCGGCGGCGCCGACAAATTCCGGATAAAGCCGCGGCCCTCGGTCATGCCGCGAAGGCGAGCGGCGCCGGCAGTTGGCAGACCGTGAAATCCGCCTTGTTGGTGTCGGCGAGCTCGAAGATTGTAGAAGTCGCGACGCGCCTCGCTGAAATAGGGACCGGCGTGCCAGGTCCCGTGCGCCAGTGCGATGAACTGGTCGGCCGGGATGCGAAAGGCGCGGATGTCGGCGACGGTCGGCGCCATGACGCCGGCCGGCGCCACCGCGATCAGCCAGGGCCGCCCGTCGGTCGTGCCGAGGCATTGGGTGACGCGGTCATGCCGCGCCATCCGGTCGAAGCTGAGGCCGCGCCCTTCGAGACGCATGATGTAGAAGCGCGGCCGGCCTTGCGACAGATCGAGCGCGACATCGCCCGCGCCGTGCGCACCGTCGCCCTGCGGCATGCCGATGGTGCCGAACGGCGCAAAGGCTTCAGGAGTGAGATCGGCGATTTCCAGCCTGGTCGTGCTCATGCCACGCTCGCCTGCAGTTCGAGCAATTCCGGATCGGCGTATTGTGGACGCAAAGGCTGCGCCTTGGCGAGCATGGTCTGCAGCTGGCATTCGCCCGGGCCGGTGTTGAACACCTCGTGCTGCAGGAAGGGCGGCAGGGCGACGAGATCCCAGCGCCCGAGCCGGACGTCAAAACTTGCGGCGCCTTCCCAGCAACGCACCAGACACTCGCCGTCGAGGATGAAAAAGACCTCTTCGGTCTCGTGGCAGTGGATCGGAATGCGGTTGCCCGGCGGCATCGTCTGGATCGACATCGTAAACGCGGTCGCCGGGATCGCGCCGCGCAGATCGGCATGGTCGGTGGAACCGCTGGCGCCGAGATAGCGGCGCTGCGCCCGGGCATAGCGCGGGTCGAGCGCGGTCTCGAAGCCGAACACGGTCCAGTCCTCGCGGCGGTCGGCAAAACGGGCGACGCGGCCGGCGAGCCTCTGCGCCAATGTCATCGTTTCCAATCTGTCCATCAGCTTTACGCCTCCGTCACAACAATTCGGGATAGCCGAGTTCGGCCGCTTCGCGCTCATAGTCCAACAACCCGCGATAGGCGGCATCGGGCAGGTCGCGGACATCGTCGAGCAACAGATCGCTGCGCAACGCCCTGTGGCGCGCCTCGCTCGCGATCATCCGCAGCGCCGCCCGCAGCGCCTCGACCGTTGGCGCCGGCGTCGCGACAGACGTCACGAACGGAATTGCCGGGCTCGGCGGGGTCCGCGCCAGGATGCGGACATGGCGGGCGGCGTCAGCGCGATAGCGGCGCCAGAATGCATAGGTGACGCAGTCGACCGCGGTTGCGTCGGCCTTGCCGCGGGCGATCCGGTCGAGATTGCCCGGCTGGCTGCCGGTTTCGATGACGCGGGCAAAGAACCGACGGCCGCCGGCAATCTCGGCGAGGCTGCGCCGAGGCAGGTTCATCCCCGAATTCGAATGGCGGTGGTTCAACAGGAACACGCCGTCCTCGAGGTCGCGCAATTCCCGGGCCTTTGCGGCGGCCGGCACGACGAACAGGCCGCAATGGATCGGACCGTCGCAACCGGGCGCGCCGTAGCAGGGAGTGCCGAGCCGGATGGCGCTGCCGCGGAAGATCGTTTCGAGCGGATAGCCGCAGGTCTGCGAAAACAACACTTCGGGTCCGATCCGGTCGGGGACTGGCGCCCGCTCGAAGCTGAGTTCCAGCGGAAGGTCGCTCAGCCCGGCTTCAAGCAGAAGCCCGCGCAGCGCCTCCCAGAACCGGGCGTTGACCGCCCGCATCTCTGACAGATTGTACATCGGCAGGCTGGCGGTCCAGCTCATCGGGCGTGCCTGACCGGCGGCTCGACGGCATACCGGCGGGTCGCGGGCACCGTCCAAAGCTGGGCTGCGGTTCTGCCGCGCGGGAAGTCCTTGCGGGTCATGAACATCGAAATTCCGTTTCTAATTCGTGCAGACTGCAACCGCAACGCTCCCGGAACGGGGCTGACCTGTCGCTTCCCGTCCCTGATGCCCGGGAGGCCGCCGCGAACAATACGCCCGAAGCGGACATGGCGACCGTCATGTCCTACGAAGTTGATCTGCGTGACAATCTGATGAAGGAGTTGTACGAAATTGGCGTGGCGGAGTTGCCGGGCTCGCCGGTCCCAGCCAACCGTCGGCGAGCCCGGTCCGCCAGCGAACAGGCGCGAGAACTTCGGTCGGGCGGTCCCAGTCGCAGTGCGCGTTGCCTGTTTGCGTCGCCGCAACCAACGCGAGGCTGGTCGGGGAGCGACCCTTGACGACGTTTCCAAGCCCGACACTTGCGAACTCGGGCTTCATGCCGATCCCCGTCGATCGACGGTGCTTGTTGCAGGCGGCCGTTGGGCTGATGCTGGGAGGCGCGGGACTCCGCCGCGCCGATTTACAACCTCCGCCGAACGCCATAGACGCGAGACTGCGCGGCGTCGTCGGCAACGGCATCACCGACGACGCGCTGGCGATAAACCGGCTGATCAAACAGACAACGGCCGCCGGCGGTACCCTATATTTCCCACCCGGCATTTATCCTTGTCGCTATACTATTCATTTGAAGGATAATGTCGATCTCTGGCTGGCCCGGGAGGCGGTGATCAAGGCGGCGCCCTCCGGCGACTACGATGCAGCCGAGAAGAACGAGCACGACAAATACCAGGATTTCGGCCATGGCCACTGGCACAACAGCCTGATCTGCGGCGTCGGCGTTCGCAATGTCGCGATCTCCGGGCCGGGCCGCATCAGCGGAATGGGCTTGAGCCGACAGGAGTGGCCGACGGCCGATGGGACATTGTCGGCGCTGAAGCCCGGGGTGGCCGACAAAATCATCTCGCTGAAGAATTGCCGCGACATAACCCTGGAGGATTTCTCGCTCGACGGCACCGGCCATTTTGCGATCCTCGCGACCGGCGTAGACAATCTGAAAATCCGCAGGCTCCTGGTTGATGCCGCGCGTGACGGCATCGACCTCGATTCCTGCTGGGGAGCGGAGGTGGAGGATTGCTCGATAAATGCGCCGTTTGATGACGGCATCTGCATCAAAGCCTCGCTGGCGCTCGGCGCAGCGCGCGGCAGCAAACGCATCCGCGTGCGCCGCTGTACGATCTTCGGAGGCTTTGAAGTCGGTACGCTGCGCGACGGCAGCAGAAAGCCGCTCGCCCCTGGACTGGGAAGGAAAGGACGCTTCAAGCTCGGCACCGAATTGAACGGGGCGTTCGAGGACATCCTCTTTGAGGACTGCCATGTCGATGACGGCATGGGCCTCCTGCTGGCGACGGTCGACGGCGGAAAAATGGCGGGCGTCTCGGTCCGCGGGCTCACTGGGCGCAACATTCACAACGCGCCGGTGTTCGTATGGCTCGGCGATAGGCTGCGCGGCCCGCCGGGAGTTCCGGTGGGCGCGATCGAGGACATCAGTATCCGCGGTTTGCGATGCTATGGATACGATAACGACGAGCCGATGATAATCAGCGGTCTGCCCGAACATCCGATCAACGGCTTCAGCCTCGACGACGCCTATCTGCTGCAGATGGGCGGTGGCGATACCACAGAGATACAAATCATCCCGCCCGAGAGGGATCGCCTCTATCCCGAGACGGGATTGCTCGGGCAACGGCTGCCGGCGCAGGGGTTGTTCGCACGCTATGTGGATGGTCTGACGCTCAACCATGTCGCATTCAACTATGTCATTCCGGATAGGCGCCCCTTTATCTGGCTTGGCGGCGTATACGACAGAAATATCTCCGGCATCGAAGTGCCATCCGGCGCCGCCGCCCCGCTATTCTACGAACCGAGAGAGATCGAAAGCATCAGGTAGACGGCCGTCTGCTGCCGGTTGCCGTCCCGGTGGCGCTTGCGTTGAATTCGCCTCCACAGTCACTTCGGCTGGTCTAGCATTCGTCCCCGCCATCGGCCCTGTCCGCCGCGCTGCTCGGGCGGCTAGGCCGAAGCGCGGGCCAGAAGATCCGTCACCTCCGCATCGGTCATCTGGTGAAAATCGCGGTAGTAGAAGCCGATCGCGCCGAATGCCGGCGGCATCTCGAGGCAGATGATCTCGTCGGCTTCATCACGGAATGCGTCGGGTGTATCCGGCGGCGCCACCGGCACGGCCAGGACCAATCGCGCCAGGCCGCGCCGGCGCACCGCGCGCAGGGCCACCCGCATCGTCGCACCGGTGGCGATGCCGTCGTCGACGATGATCGCGGTCCGTCCCGCAATCTCGACCGGCGGCCGGCCGGCGCAATAGACGTTCCGCCGCCGCTCGACCTCCTGGAGCTGCTGCTCGGTCTCGCTTTCGATGTAGCCCTCGCGGATGTCCAAACGCGTCGCGAGATCCCAGTCGATAAAGGTGTCGGGGGCGTCTCCGTCGGTGACGGCGCCGAGCGCAAGCTCGGGTTGCCAGGGCACCCCGATCTTGCGCACGAGCACGATATCAAGTGGCGCGCCGAGTGCCTTGGCAATCTCGAATCCGACCGCGACGCCGCCGCGCGGCAAGGCCAAAACCACCGGCCGGCGATCTTTCAGATGAGCCAGCGCCGCGGCGAGGCGGCGTCCGGCATCGCGGCGATCGGCGTATTTCATCGGCTTGTCTTCCTGAGGACTGGCGATCGGCGTCTCCGAACAATGCCCGTCGGCCGACCCCAGAAGCAGTCAAATCCGCTCCCAAAGGCCGATCTCTTCGTCAAGGCGGTCGAGTTCAAGGCCGCTGAAATCATAGCGCGAAACCACGCCGATGAGCTTGCCGTCATCGACGATCGGCGGGTGACGATAACGGCCGTCCTCCACCGGCCGCAACGCCTCGATCGCCGTCTTTCCCGGGGGCATCGTCGTCGGATCGCGGGTCATGACCGCGGATAACGGAGTCCTCGCTGCGCTTTTTCCTTCGGCGAGCACCCGGCGAACCGCGTCACGACCGGTGAAAATCCCGAGCAGGCAGCGGTCGCCCTCGGTCACCAGCACGGCGCCGACGCGCCGGTCGCTCATGGAGCGGCAAGCCTCCTTGACCGTCGTCTCGGGCGGCAGGGTCAGCGGGTCCTGGTGCCGCACGATATCCGACTCTTTCGCATGGCCATCCACCCGGCTGAAGCGTTGATCGGGCTCTGCGCGGTTGCTTACTTTATGGTCGAAGGCTGTCGAACGCGCATGATCTGGATCAATTTCTGTCGGGGAAAATCGGAATGCCGACCCGCAAACCAGGCGCCGCTGCAGCGATCTCACGCGGGTCTGGTGGGCTACCGATCGTCTACTGGGTTGGTTGAGACGGTTCTTGAAGAGGCGCTGCGTCTCGCTCGATTTCGTCCGCGCGCCGCCGGCACATCGCGGTGCCAGGTAATCATGATCGCCGGCAAGTCATTGCCGGCTGTCGCGAGCCGAGCGAGCAGTTCAGAATAAAATTTCGCTTTCTGAGCCCACTGCATCGATCCAGCCCCAAAGTAACCAGAGCGTCGGCTGCGTCGTCAATTCCCGATATGCGCAAAGATGGTCATGGACCAGACCGAGCTCGACAACATGTCAAATCCCAGCCCGATCGAGCGCAAACATGCGCTGCTCCGACGCGTGCGAGCCGCGACGCCCGCGTCATTCGCGCGCTCATGCCCGGTGAATATCAGCGGTAGTGGCCGGTGCGCTGAGCCGGGTCGACGACCGTGACCGGGCGATCGCGTTATCGTATTTTTGCGAGGGCATTACGATGTTCGTCACCCTCTATATCATCCTGATTTTCGTCGCTGCGCTGCCGCTCGTACGGACATTCTTGCGCCGTCGGGCCGGGGACCCGCCGCTCGCCTTCCTGCACCGCCTTTATCGCGACTTCGGCTACATCGCGGTTGCCGCGCTTGCCATCATCTTTTTCGAAACGGCATTGACCGTCTCGCTGCAGAATTATTGGTTCAGCGAACTCGGACAACTTCATCGCTACTGGTTTGCGCTCGGGCTTCGCATGCTGATTTTCTTGGCATTCTTGCTGCTCGCAGGCCTGTTCGTCGGATACAATTTGCATCGATTGTGCCGGCCGTTGCCTGCGGTGCCGCGTAGCGCGCCGTGGTTCGCCGCTTTCATTTTCGCTGTCCTCGTTGGCCTCGGCGCAACGAGCGGTTGGATACCGTTGATGGGTTTTCTCGGCGCCGCCGCGAGCGGCAGCCGCGATCCCGTCTTTGGCGAGGACCTGTCTTTTTATTTGCTGGCCTTGCCGTGGTACGACGGCCTGGTCGCAATCTCGGTCACCGTGCTCGTCGTTACCACGGCGATTTGGGCGTTGGTCGGTCTCGCCTGCTATCCAAGATCGGGACGCCCGTGGGATCGGCCGGGCTTCCGCCTCGGCCGCAAGCATCGGCGACTGCTGCGTCTCGTAGCGGCCGAAGATCCCGCGCCGCCGGCGCAAGAAGAACGGGTCTGGGACGATTGGCTGTGCCAGGGTCTGGCGCTGGCCATGCTTTTCTGCCTGGCGATGGGTGCTGCCCGCTTTCTCGGCCGGTATCACCTGATCGTCGACGGCCATTCCGAGGTCGTCGCCGGCGGTTCCTATGCCGATGTCTATCTCTGGATCCCGGCCTATGACGTGATCATGACCTGCTGGTTGGTTGCCGCTCTGCTGTTGCTCGTGGCGGTCGGCCTGCCGCGGCTGCGCGGCCGGCTGCTGAGAACGCCCTCGCTGGCGCTGCTGCCCATCGGGATCTTTGCCGTCCTCTACCTCGCAGCGGTCATCGTTCCGCCAATTGTCGAGGAGATCTATGTCGGCCCAAATCAGATCACTCTCGAGCGGCCTTATCTGGTCAGGGGCATCGATGGCACGCGAGCGGCCTATAAGCTCGACCGACCATCGATCGACGAGCGACAATTCGTTGTCTCCCCGGTGCCGCTCACCGGCGTCGATCTCGAAAAGAACGGGCCGACATTGCAGGATGCCCGCATTTGGGATTGGCGGGCGCTCGAACCGCAACTGCAGCAGATCCAGGGGCTCCGGCCCTATTACCGCTTTGCCGGCGTTGACATCGATCGCTACGCGATCGACGGCGCCGAACGGCAGGTAATGATCACCGCCCGCGAACTCGACCTCGAGAAACTCCCGGCTCCGGCACAGGTCTGGGTCAATCTCGCGCTCAAATACACCCATGGCTATGGCGTCGTCGCCGTGCCGACGAACGAAACCGACAGCCGGGGCAATTCCGTCCTCTGGGTGCAGGACATTCCGATCAGAGCCAAGGGCGATCTCGCGGTGACGCATGGCGAGATCTACTACGGCTCCCTGACCTGGGACCGGGTCTATGTCCACACTTCGGAAAAGGAGTTCGACTTTCCGCAAGGCCAGGCGAATGCCGAGACCTTCTACAGTGGGAAGGGCGGCATCTTGCTTTCCGGCTTCTGGCGCAAGCTCGTCGTCGCTCATGAATGCGACTGCGACCTGCTACGGCTGTTCGTTTCCCGCTATTTTCTGCCCGACAGCCGGGTGCTGCTGCGGCGGCAGATCGTCGAGCGCGTCCAAAGACTGGCGCCGTTTCTCACTTTTGATCGTGATCCGTACATCGTCGCCGATGGCGACCATTATTCCTACATCGTCGACGCCTACACCAGTGCCGCGACCTATCCTTACAGCGCCGTCTATGACGGCTCGCTGTCGTGGCTTCGCGGACGGAATTACCTGCGGAACTCGGTCAAGGCGGTCGTCGACGCCTATAACGGCTCGGTGACATTGTACGTGTTCGACCGCCATGACCCGATCATCACGGCGTACCGCCGGATGCTGCCCGGTTTCTTCAAGGATCAGAGCGAGATGCCGCCCAATCTCCGACGCCACATTCGCTATCCCGAGGATTTGTTCACCGTGCAGGCGGAGATCTACGGCACCTACCACATGACCGATCCGACGACCTTCTACAACCGCGAGGATCGGTGGGAGGTACCGCACGAGCTGTATCGCGATCAAGAGATCGAGATGAAGCCCTATTACGTGATGGCCCAGCTGCCGAATGCCGCACGGCCGGAATTCCTCTTGATGCTGCCATTGTCGGTGGCGGGAAAAAATCAGATGGCCGGATGGCTTGCCGGCCTTTCGGACGGCGAGAATTACGGCAAAACGGTCGCGTTTCGCTTTCCGAAGGGCACCTTTATCGACGGCCCGGCGCAAGTCGAGTCGCGGATCAACTCCGACAGCCGCTTTTCCGGCGACCTGACCTTGTGGGACCAGCACGGATCACGAGTTCATCCGGGGTAACCTCTTCGTGCTGACGCTCAACGGCAATCAGCTGATCGCGATCGAGCCGATCTATATCGAAGCCGAAATGACAAAGATCCCGACCCTCGCGCGCATCGTCCTGGCGCAGCTGTTACCGGACGACCGCAAGATCGAGTGGGCGGGCAGCCTCAAATCGGCCGAGGAATTGCTCGTCGGCGCGCCGGCCGAATCGACGGTTTCTGCGGCTCACGCGAGCGGGGCTGAGAAACTCGACCGCGCCCGCGCCCTGTTTGAGGAAATGCAGCGGCAATATGCGACGGGAAACTTCGCCCGCTACGGCGAGTTGCTGGAGCAGCTCGGGAAGCTGCTGACGCCGCCTTAGTCGGGATGTTTGATCTTCCGCGAGTCTGGCAGACCAGCTTAGCCGGCGCAAAACTCGGATTTTCGTACGGGCGACCGGCGCCTCGCGGCTCCAAGGCTCGCAGGGCGGCGGCCGACCGTGCCCATTGACAAATCACGATCGTTCTGCTATGAAATTGCGATAATCGCTCTCAGATATTCTTCGCCGTTTCGCCGCTTAAAGCGGTGTGCGGCAAAGCGGGTCGGCAATTCCCCGGCTTCCCTGTTCGGCCGATTTGATTCCGTGTTGGGGCGAATTTATTTCCCTGTTGCCCTGCGAGGGAATTTACTTCGCAAGCTGTTGATAAACATATCATGTTTTACACCGAGCCGAGCCTGATCGGGATTTTTTCCCGGTATATTCCCATCGACCAGGGAAGCTCGGAGGCTTCTCGGCCAATCCGCATCAGACTGATGCCTTGAGCTTTGCGGCCAGGCGGAACAGCCGTTCGGGGGTCATCGGCAACTCGAAGATTTCGCCGCCGAGCGGGGCGAGCGCATCGGCGATCGCGTTGGCAATGGCCGCCGGAGCGCCGATCGTTCCGCCTTCGCCCATTCCGCGGAAACCGCCGAGCGTCGCGGGGGATGCGCCTTCGAGATGCACGGTCGTGATCGGCGGTACCTCGCTCGCGACCGGAATGCCGTAATCGGCTAGGCTGGCGGTCAGCGGCTGACCGGCCCCGTCATAGATCACCTCCTCGGAGAGGGCCGCCCCGATGCCCTGAACGACCGCCCCATGCACCTGGCCGTCGACGATCATCGGGTTGATGATGCGCCCGCAATCCTCGGCGACGACGTAGCGGTCGAGTGTCACTCTATATGTCTCCGGGTCGATCTCGAGCGCCACGATGTGCGTCGCCGAAGTCGTCGTGCCGAGATACGGGTCGTAAACTCTGGCAACCTCCAGTTCTTCGCGCGCCTGCGGCGGCAGGCGGCCGATTTCCGAATAGACCGCCTTCGCGATATCGCGGAAGCTCAGCGAGCGGTCGGTTCCGCCGACAAAAACCCGCCCGTCCGCCGCCCTGATGTCCTCGACGGCCGCTTCGAGCAGGTGCGAAGCCGCGCGGATCAGTTTTTCCTTGAGTGCGCGCGCCGCGAGCGTCGCGGCGCCGCCGGCCAGCACCGCGGAGCGGCTCGCATAGGTCCCGGTGCCGTGCGCGACGATCGCGGTGTCGCCGTGCAAGATCCGGACGTCTTCGAGACGGGCGCCGAGTTCGTCGGCAATCACCTGCGCCAGCGTGGTCTCGAGTTCCTGGCCATGCGAGGCAATCCCAAAGCTGCCGGTGACCGCACCGGTCGAAATCGAGGCGGATCGTGGCCGACTCTGTCCCGGTATTGATCGGCATTCCCGGCGCCGCCGAGATGCGCGAACCGATGCCGGTCAGTTCCGCATAAGTGGCGATGCCGATGCCGACCATTCGTCCCTCGGCGCGGGCCTTCGCCTGCCGTTCGCGCAACGCCGCGTAGTCGATCGCCGCGCAGGCGCGCTCGATGCTTTCGACAAAACCGGAGCGGTCCCAGATGATGCCGGACGCCACCCGGTAGGGGAATTCATCGGTCCGGATCAGATTGCGCAGGCGCAGCTCGGCCGGATCGATCGCCAGCCGCCGTGCCGCCATGTCGATCAGCCGCTCCATGACGAAGGTCGAGATCGGCCGTCCGACGCCGCGATAGGGTCCGGTCGGGGTTTTGCACGTCGCCACCGCCCGGACTCGCCCGCGGTAGGCCGGGACGCGGTAGGGGCCGGGCAGGAAGCTGCCGACCTGGATCGGTTCCAATGCGGCAGTCCAGGGATAGATCGAATGGGCGCCGATGTCGCCGACGACGTCGGCTGCCAGCGCGAGGATATGGCCGGCTTCGTCCAAGGCGAGTTCCGCGTCGACGATTTCGTCAAAGGCGTGGGTGGTCGAGAGCAGATCCTCACGCCGCTCGCCGGTCCAGCGCACCGCCCGACCGAAATGGCGAGCGAGCACCGAGAGGACGATCTCCTCCGAGTAGAGGGAGGCCTTACCGCCGAAGCCGCCGCCGACATCGAGCGCCGCGACCCGGACGCTGTGTCCCGGCAGGGCGAGAAGATCGGCGAGAAGGTCGCGAAGGATACCCGGGATTTGCGTCGACGCGGTCAGGGTCAGCGAACGACGCCCCCGGTCGTATTCCGCGATGCAGGCGCGGTTTTCGAGGGCGACCGGCGCCTTGCGGTGAAATCGGAAACGTCCGCCGACCCGCAGCGATGCCGCCGCCAACGCCGTCGCGGCATCGCCGCGCACGAACTCCCGCTCGGCCAGGACGTTTGTTGCCGCCTCCTCGTGCAGCAGCGGCCCACCCTCGCCGACAGCCGCTTCGGGATCGACAACAATGCCGAGCGGTTCGTAGGCAATCTCGATCCGCTCGAGGGCGTCTTCGGCGAGCTCACGGCTCTCGGCCAAAACCGCCGCGAGCGGTTCGCCGACATAACGCACCTTGTCGCGTGCCAACGGATAAAGCGGCGTTGCGTGATATTTCGCCATCCGCGACGGCGCACGCACCGGCTCGACCAGATCTTGCAGATCTCGTGCGGTGCAGATTGCGAAAATGCCGGGCATCGCCGCCGCCGCGGCGGTGCTGATGCGCGAGATACGAGCATGAGCGTGATCGCTGCGCCGGAACGCGACGTGCAGCGCGCCCGGGACGATGCAATCATCGGTGAACGCGCCGAGGCCGGCGAGCAACCGCGGATCCTCGATCCGCCTGACCGGCGCGCCGATATTCTTCGGCCGCACCGCAAGCCCGACATCCGCTTGGTCGAACGCGGGTGATTGCCGGCGAGCGTCGGTCACCGAGTAGATCCTCGCCGTCTTCTCCGCGGCGACGGACGGCCGCCGGTTACTCGGCGACGGCGGCCGGGATCCCCGCCGCGGCGAGAAGGGCATAGCGCTGCGACGCCTGACCGACCACGAGCTCCAGATCCTCAGAGAGGAGATAGCCTTCGTCGATCAGGCGCAGCGCTTCGTGCCGGACTTGTTCGAGGTATCTTTCCCGGCTCGGATAGCGCTCCGCGATCGATCGGCGCGGATCGCCGCGCCGCGAGCCTTCTTCCGGAGTGGCCGGAAACGGGATCGTCGACCCGAGCAGGCTCAGCAGTCTGTCCGCAGCTCCGATCTGCGGATGGCGCAGATTCCAACCCGTATAGGTCGCCAGCGGCACCGTCAGGTCGGGGAGGCGGACGCCGCTCTTTTCGTTGCCGTCCCGATCGACCGCCGGCACGAAATGCGGATAGGGCTCGCCCTCGGCCGGCGGGAGGCTCGTTGCCACGCCGTTGGCGGCGGCGGGACCGAAATCGAGACGGATCACTGGTGGCAGCTGCGCCGGAAAGGCGACCCCCGGGAGCGAGGCGAACAAGCCCCTCAGCCCTTCGGGCATCACGGCCGTGCCGTCTGCAAGACGCGGATGCCGGCTCGGCGGCGGGTCTTCGCCGGCGCTCACCCATCGGTCGAGCCGCACCAGCGCCCGCACGCAGCAGCGGGTTGTAGTCGACCGAGTTGAGCGCCTGCTGGCCGCGCGCGCCGTCGACCGGATTGGTGTCGGTCAGCGGCAAGCCGCCGGCGGAATGCTGCGTTCCGGCGAAGTGGTAAAGGCGAACGGCCGCGCCGGGCGAAACGTCCTCTGTGCCGTCGGCGTCGGTGTGGATCAGGCAGGCGTCGCCCCGCCAATACTCGGTTGACGAGTTGCTGAAGAAGGTTTTTGGCACCCGGTGCCGTGCCTCGAGCCGGTCGAGCAACCCGTCGCTGCGCCCGGTGACCGGATCCGTGCTTCGCCGGTCGATGAACGGAAAAATGTTGCTCATCGACGGATGCAGCGAGGCGGAGGGTTGTCCGAAGCGCTGGTTGAAATCGCCGCCGCGCTTGCCGCCGGCGATGTGGACGAGAACGCCGTCGAAGACGATGCGCTCGTCCTCGTCCTCGTTGAGCCCGAGGTAGAGAAACTGCCGCAGATAGCGCCCGCTTTGCGACGCCCCGAAGGCATAGGCATGCCGGATGTCGCCGGCACAAGGGTTGCCGTCGTTGGCGCTGCCGCGCCGCAGAAAGGCGACGGCGTCGCGCGCCGCCAACAAGCCGAGCCCGATCACCTGGGCGCCGGTCGACGCGTAGATCACATGATAAATCTTGCCCGGCACGAACCCTGCCGCGAGATAGACATGTTCGGCGTCGGGAACGGGCCGGCCGGCGTCCAGTCGGGCGAATGACCATTCCTGCCGCGGAACCACCCGCGGCGGCGCTTCAGCGCCGTCGCGCACCAGGAGAACGGCGTCCGGGTCGTCGAGGTTGTTGCTCGCGTAGGGGCGGTGCCCGCGGTCGGAGAGCAGCTGCACTCGGGCCGGAGCATTCGGTTGAAAGCCGACCATTAGCCTGCCGGCGACCGGAACGCCGTCCTGCCGGGCCTCGGGAAGCACGATCCGCATCAGCCCGTCGACGGTGGGCACGTCGTGCTGCCAGCCGCACCATACGACCGTGTAGCCGCGGCGCATCAGGAAACCGTCGCCGGCATCGGTCGGCGCAGCCGGGTTGATCGGCCGCGGCACGCGATTGAACGTTGCCAGCGCCAAGCGGTTGCCGCGGTTCGGCACGTCAAACAGCAGAAGATGACGGCCGCGCCGCGGGTCTTCGGGTGTCAGGATGCGGATATCGGCGGAGAAATGCACCAGCCCGTCGCCGACGCGCGGCGCGAGATCGATATCTGTGATGCAGCTGTTGAGCGGATGGGACGGATCGACCGCGAAATGCGCCAGGCCGTCGAGCTGCATGTAACGCCCGACGGAACCAAAATCACGCCCGCCGGCGAGCGCCTGTCGTGTCTTGACCTCGAGGCCGACCAAGGCCATCACGTTCCCCCATCGCTTTATTCAGGCGACAGCTGGACCCGATTTTCCGACGAAGTCAAACCGGTTGGCGGCGCCCGGCACAGCGCGAGTTTGGCGCTCGGGCCGCAAGATCGAGGCGCATTCGAGGATTTCGACCAGCCGGCGCGCCCATAGCTCGGCTTCCCGGTCCTTGCCGCATTGCTTGTAGGCGATGGACTTGGCGAGAGCTCGGCTCGCTTCGCGCCGGTCGATCATCCCTTATTCTTCGCCTCGCATGAGCGCCGACGGATATGGTCAGCCGAAATTCGTTTGCCAACGTGAATGATGCGCCGGCGAGCGACCTGGGGTCATCGCCTCCACGGCGCTAACCGGCGGTCGCCGATTGGGATCAATGAATTATCGCTCGGCAGAGGTTACCCGTATCGCGTCCGGACCCCGGTCGCGATAGACGATGACCGAGCCGACCAAGACAGCGATCAGCAGGCCGATGACGGCAACGCCGAGCGCAGTGAAGCTGCCGTTCAGCGCGCCGATCCGAGACAGTCGCCCAGCGCGCGCCGCGGTTTGTGCCGATCAGGCGGCTGCAGCCTGGTGTAGAGCGGCGCTGAGAGCGCGTATCTGGCTGGCCGCGTTCTTCAGCTCCTCGTCGCGCAACTGCGACGCCACCGCATCTTCCTCGGCCAGCGCTAGAAGACCGCGGAACCGAAGCGGCTTTTCGAAGAAAGCCAGCGTGGCATCGAGCGGCGCTTGCCCCTCGGCCACGGGCAGCGGGATCTGCCCGGCGAGGCCCGGCCGGATGTGGTAATGGGCACCCATGCTGAAGGGGTCGAAGCGCAGCGCCTGCTCTCGCTTGCCGGCCACGGCAACCACGATCGATGGCCGCTGGATTTGGTCCGGCTCACGGCCGGCCAGCCGCCGGTCGGGATGGAACAGAACCTCAAGACATGGCCCGGCCTCGATCTGGTGCCAGCCGCTCCTGTCTTCGGGCATCGGTTGCTGCATCCGCGGTCGCTCCATCACGCACCTCCTTTTTTCGAAGGTATTGAAACCGAAAACCGAGGCACCCGCCCGCCGTCGCCCAAGCCGCCAAACCCGATTGCGCCGCCGGCGGTGCGCACAGTCACTCTAGCCGACGCGCGGCGCCGGCGCGAGGCCGAAGTCAGCGACGACGGTTGCCCCAGAGACGCAACAGAGGAAGGTGATAGGCCGCTCTCCGGCATACGGGAGTTCTCGCGCGGCTACCCTCACCCCGCCCTCACCCCGGCTTCGCCCGCGCGAACGGGGAGAGGGTGCGACGGAGGGACTGAAAGCACGCCGACGGAGGGATCTGCGCCGGCGCCGTCGCTCATAGGTTCAGTCGGTGCATCTGTCCTGACGGATAGCGAGTGCCGGAAGCGGCGCCGGGCGGTACGATCCGGTCGATCGCCGCGAGATCGTCCGCCGCCAGCACGATTTCGGCGGCGCGCACATTCTCCTCGAGGTGCTTGCGCGATTTCGCGCCTGCTATCGGAACGATGCAGGCTCCCCTGAACGAGCCCTGGGCCATCGGCCAAGCGATCGAGAGCTGGGCGAGTGTGGCGCCTTTGTCGCGCGCGGTGACCTCGAGCGCCGCGCGCAGCCGCAGGTTTTTTTCGGCATGGGCGGCGGAAAAGCGCGGCAACCCTGCGCGAATGTCGTCGCCGGCGAATTCCTCCAGCTTGGGAAGCTCGGCGCTCAGCATCCCGCGCCCAAGGACGGCATAGGCCATCATCGCCGCGCCGAGTTCCCGGCAGGCGTCGATTTGACCCTGCCCCTCGGCATCACGCGAGAACAACGAATATTCCATCTGCAGCGAAACGAGCGGATGCACCGCACTGCCACGCCTCAGCGATTCGGCCGAGCACTCCGAGAGCGAAATGAAACGTGTCTTTCCCTCCCGGACGAGGTCGGCCATTCCCCCGATGCTTTCCTCGATCGGCACGTTCGGATCGACGCGCGACATGCAAAACACGTCAAGCGTGTCGATACCGAGGTTTTTCAAGCTTTGCTCGCAGGTTTGCCGCAGATAACGCGGATCGCCGCCGCCGCGCACGGCGTCCGCGCCGCCGTCGCGTGGGCTGCCGCTCTTCGAATGAATAACCACGTCATCCCGGCGGTCGCGGATCGCTTCGCCGATCAAACGATGATTGTGGCCTTTGCCATAGCTGGCCGAGGTGTCGAGCAGGTTAACTCCGAGATCGAGCGCACGGCGAATAGTGGCGATTGATTTGGCGTCGTCGGCCGGCCCATAGGCGCCCGACATGCCGTAACAACCGAGACCGATCGTCGAGACCCAGAGATCAGTATTGCCGAATCTGCGGCGTTCCATGAACGAGCCCCGTGCTTATGGGCATGATATCAGAGCTGTCCCGTAGCAAAAGCATTCGATGATCGCGAGGGTCCTTCCATAACAGACTGAAATCTGTGAAGTCCCGCGATGACAGGCGGCGGCAACCGGATGAGGCGCAGCGGAGTTGCCAGGGGATACGTATGAGGAAAGTAGCTGGCGGCATGTCGCACTAGGTGGAGTCGAGCGCATAATGTGGTAGGACTGATTAGTCTATGCACCAGAGGCGGTGTGGAATGAGCAATTTCGTGCGGTGGATCGGCAGACGCGGTTGCTGCTGCCGCCCTCGGTGGATGAGCGGCTGCCGCGACGACATTCGGCGCGCTAAACTCCTAGGGTAGGCTTCGGCGTGGTCTTCCGCCGAGACGCGCGATCGCATCTGTGCCGGCTCCAGAGTTCCTACGCCGGGCGCGACGAAGGTCGGACGGTGACTGCCACGGCCAGGCGTCCAGCTCGGGCAAACCGGGATCTGCCATGAAGAAATCTGCAGTTCGCCGCCCCGTGTTCTCCCTCTCGTCGGACGCCCTGGGCGAGCGCGGCGCCGAGGCTCTGCGCCTGGGCCGATTCAGGGACGCGACGGATATCTTCAAGCAGTTGGTTCGGCAGGATCCGCGGCCCGAATGGACGCTCCGCCTCGGCGACGCCTATGCCGGCCGCGCCCGCGTCCTGGCCGAGAAGGGCATGTTCAAGGAGGCCGCTATCGTCCTGGAGAACACGCTCGCGGCCGATGGAACGATTCGCGAGCCGTTGCTCTATTTGTCCTGCATGATCCGTCAGGGCCATGCCCTGAAGGCGTTGAGGACGGCATTCGCCAGCAAGGCACGGCTGCCCGCGCCCGACGCTGCGCGTTGCACCGAATTTGCGGCGGCGCTGTCGCTCGCTTTGCCCGCCCCTACAGCGTCGGAAGCCAGTGCGCTCGGTGGAGCGATCTGGGCGGAGCAGACCCGCGCCGCGCGGGCCGCGATCCAGGCATGGCTCCAGGGTAGCCCAGCGAACGAAATCGACCGTTTGCTCGGCGGCATAGGGTTGCGCTCGCCCTTCGGAGCGGTGCGGCTGATCCTGAAAAGCCTGATCACGGCGCCGGATGCCGTGGCGAAGGCCCGTGCCCTGCTGGCCATGGTGCCTGACAAGTCGGCATTCGCCGGCGCCCGCGACGCCGCCGAGGCGGCGCTGGCGGAGGACCAGGACTTGCTCGATCGCTGGAGCTCGCTGCGGCCCGCGCAACAACAATTCGTCGCCGAGGCCCGCGGCCTTCCAAGGGACGCGACGGTACTAATGAATCAGATCCAGGACGGCGAACGGCGCGGCCCGGCAGCCCTGCTTGGCGTGCTCGTTCGACGCGGCCTGCCTCTGCCGGCGGCAGACCTCCGCGCCACCTGCTTCAATCTGCTGCCGGCGATCCCGGAGCACATACCGCAATTCGAGCAGCGGTTCGGGCGGCTCTCGGTGCTCGAACGCTATCGCATCCTGGCACTGGCCGCCGAGGCGAAGAATGACTGGGACAACGTGCCGCATCACTGGCACGCCGTCATTCAGGCTCTGGCGGAGGAGGCGGCGCCGGAGGCACATCTGGCGCAGGCGGTGGTGTTGCGACACCTGGCCGAGCTGGCGCGAACGCATACCGATATCTGGGACGATCCGAATGTTCCGGCCGACAGGGACCCGGTCGGCCACTACTTCGAACTCAGCATCGAGGCCGATCCGGAATGCCTGCCCGCCACGCTCGCCCTGCTCGATCGTTACCGGACCGATGACAATCCGAGGGACTGGTACCGCGCGGCGGAGGCGGCGGCACGGCGGTTCCCCAGTACCGTCGCGGTGCTGCAGCACGCGGTCGATGCGGCCGTGGCGCGCAACGCCTACAAGAAGGCGGCCGGTTTCGCCCGGCAGGTGCTGACGGTGGATCCGATCAACCTGCCGGTGCGCCAGCGCATGATCGAGCTACAGCTTGCCCATGCGCGCAAGCAGATGCGGTCCGGCCGCGCCGACTTGGCCATGAAGGCGATGGCCGAGGCGGCGGAATGGGAGCGACCGGACGCGCCAAGCGCAGCACTGCGGATCGGCCGGGCGCTGGCGGCGATAACGGCGCCCCCGGGCAACGCCGCGCCAGATATGCTGCGCGCGGCCGTGCAGGAGGCAGGCGGCGGTGCCGTCGGGTGGTTCCACGCCGCACTCGAAGCCAGCCTGATGGGCTGGCCAGAAAAGCGCCTGCAACCGTACGAGCACGAACTGGAGGCCGCACAGAAAAGTGAACCCGACCGACCAGCGGTCCTGGCGCTGGTTGGCTTGCTCGGCCAGAAGGAAATTCGCGGCAGCCGGCGGGCAATCGCCCCAGCCATGCGCCGCATCGAACCGTTCCTGCAACGGGGCAGCCGCATCGCCTGGTCGTCGCCGGAGTTCCAGGCCATCGCCGAATTGCTCGCCCATCTGCACGAATTCCGGGCGCTGCATCGCTATGCCAGCGATGCGCTGCGGCGCCAGGTCGGCGATCACGCCGCTCGCTTCTACCAGATCCTGGCACGCGCCGAGGGCGACCGTCATCGCCTGACCTCGGTGCAGGAGAGCGAGCTGCTCGCGCTGCTGGAACAGGCGGGCAAGCAGCACGACTTCCACCTGTTTAACCGGATACAGAGGTTTTTGTTCGGACCCGAGGCGACCCGCGGCATGCGCGCCAGTTCGAAGCCCAGCGCGCCGTCGGAGCCGTTGAGCGAAGCAGAGATGGCGCGAATGATGGCAAAGATCGGCGACAGCAAGACAATCCTGGCACCGAGGGAGGTCCGCGCAATGGTGAACGAACTCGGCCGCGACCTTGCCATCGACATGCTGGCCGCAGCGATGACCGATTCGCCGATAGGGGACATCATGTCGGAGGAGCAGCTAACGCGGTTCTGCGCCGCTTTGATTGCGCAGGCGCTGGGCAACCGTCCGCAGGCCACGCGGCGGCAATGAGAACCGACAGCCCAAGGGGGCATGCCCGATGGGCGGCGACATGAGCGATGACCCGTTCGCCGTGCTCGGCCTGGACGAGACTGCCGACGACAACGCTATCAAGCGCCGCTACTTGGCCTTGGTGCGTACCTATCCGCCGGATCGGGAGCCCGAGCGCTTCCAGGCGCTGCGGCGTGCCTACGAAGCGGTCAGCGGCCGGCGCGAACGCCTGGAACGAAGCCTGCTGCGTACCAGCACCGCAGCGCTGTCCCGGCTAAAGCTGCACTGCCTTGCTGTGCCAGACGGCGGGCGGCGCCGCCCGTCACCGGCCGCGCTGACGGCGCTGCTGCTAGACGGACTGCAACGGGCGGATCACTGAAGGAACCGCAGTGGACGACGCCGTCAAGGAAAGCCTGCTGGACCAGCTTCGCCAGTATCTCGAGGGCATCGATGGTATGCCGATCTCGGCGCCCGATCCCGGCAGCGCGGAGGCCGACTTGTTCACGGTCTTCGTCGAGCTTGCCGCGGTCCGCAACGAGGTACGCACCGAATCCCGCCTGGTGAAGGAAGCGTTGGACCAGTTCCGCACCGTGTTCGGCACCTTGCAGTCCAGCCATGCCACGCTGGAGCAGGAGCTGAAGCGCCTCCAGGCAGAGGCCCGGAAACGCGGCCAGGAGCTGTTGCGCCCCCTGCTGCTCGATCTGCTCGATCTGCGCGACCGGCTGGACGCAGCGCTGCGGGCGCCTGCCGCGCCGGCGTCACGCTGGCTGGACCGCTGGCGGAAGCCACGCGCGGAGCCGAAACATTGGCGCGAGGGCATCGGCATCACGGTGCGTCGGTTGGACCGGAAGCTGGCCGAGCGCCGCGTGTCGCGGATCGAACTGGTTGGGCGGCGCTTCGATCCGCGCCTGGCCCATGCGGTCGGCACCAGGCAGGACGCGAGTGTCGCGCCCGGCGTCGTGGTGGACGAGGTGCGTGCCGGCTACCTGTGGGATGATGAACTGCTGCGCATCGCCGAGGTGATCGTCAACAAGGCCGGCGAAGGAGACGACGAACCATGATCGAAGAGATCGTCGGCATCGACCTCGGGACTACCAATTCCGAGATCGCGCTGTACCGCGACGGCCGGCCGGAGATCCTCGCCGATGAGCTGGGGCGCCAGATCCTGCCGTCGGTGGTGGGCCTGAGCGAGGCCGGCGAGCTTCTGGTCGGCGAAGAGGCCCGCAACCAATGGCTGCTGTATCCCGATCGAACGGTGCGTTCGATCAAGCGGCGCATGGGCCATGCGGCGACGGTGCGCATGGCAGGACGCGAATACACGCCGCAGGAGATCTCGGCGATAATCCTGAAACGCTTGAAGGAGGTCGCCGAAGCCCAGCTAGGCCACGCGGTGCGCAAGGCGGTGATCACGGTGCCGGCGTATTTCTCCGACACCCAGCGGCAGGCGACGCGCGAGGCGGGTGAGATCGCCGGGCTGGAGGTTGTGCGCATCATCAACGAACCGACCGCCGCAGCGCTGGTCTATGAGGCCGGTCAGCACGAAGGCAAGCGGATCCTGGTCTATGACCTGGGCGGCGGCACGTTCGACGTCTCGGTGGTGCGGATCGAGGAAGGTGTGGTCGAGGTCATCTCCAGCCACGGCAACAACCACCTCGGCGGCGACGATTTCGACCAGAAGATCGTCGCGCACGTGTTGGAGCATTTGAAGATCGGCCAAGCGGTCGATGTGTCCGACCAGCCGCGCGCGATGGCGCGCATCCTGCGTGCCGCCGAGGCGGCGAAGAAGCACCTGTCCGATCACCCGTTCGCCCGCATCGAGGAAGAGTACCTGACCGAGGTCGAGGGCAAGCCGGTTCACCTGTCGATGGAACTGGCGCGCGACGCGTACGAAGCGATGATCGCGCCATATGTCGAGGAGACCCTGCAGGCGATCCATACCGCGCTGCGCTCCGCCGACCTCACGGCCTCGCAGGTGGAGAAGATCCTGCTGGTCGGCGGCGCCACGCGCACGCCGATGATCCGGCGCCGTCTGGTTGAGGTGTTCGGTCATGAACCGCGCGGCGAGGTCGATGCCGATCTGTGCGTGGCGCTGGGCGCGGCAATCCAGGGTGCGGCGATTGCCGGGGCTGAGGTTTCCGCCGTGCTGGTCGATGTGACGCCATACACGTTCGGCACCAGCGCGCTGGACGAATTCGAGGGCGATATCTACCCCTATCGCTATGTGCCGATCATCCCGCGCAACACGCCGATCCCGGTACGCAAGAGCGAGGTGTTCTACACCATCGCGGACCACCAGACTCGGGTCGACGTGCGTATCTACCAGGGCGAGAACGCCGATGCACTGAAGAACATTCAAATCGGCGAGTTCCGCGTCGAAGGTCTGAGCAAGGCGCCGGCCGGCAACGAGGTGGTTCTGGACCTGGCGCTCGATCGCGACGGCATCCTGCACGTCGCGGCGCGCGAGAAGCGCACGGGCCTGGAGCGGCGGATCAGCATCGACCAGGCGGTGGCACGCTACGAGCCGGCGGAATTGCAGCAGGCCAAGGAGCGGATCGGCGCACTGTTCGGCGAAACCGGAGCCGAGACGGCGCTGGACGGCGACGCTGGGGCGGACGGTGCGGAGATTGTCGCGTTGCTCGAAAAGGCGCGCGCCAAGCTGGACGACATCGGCGACGAGGACCGCAAGGAGCTGATCGATCTGATAGAAGCAATCCGCGACGCCCAGGCGGCGGACGATGCCGCGGCGCTCGATCAGGCGCGGGGTCAGTTGGCCGACCTGCTGTTCTATCTCGAAACGTAACCGGCGATGGACGCCTGCCCGATCTGTCGCGCGAGCCTAAATGGTGCGACGACTTGTCGGCGATGTCGTGCCGATCTGAACAAGGCGCAGGCGGTGGAGCGGCGTGGGCAGGCGTTGGCGATAGCCGCGCTGCGCGCGCTGGTCCAGGGAGACTCCGTCAGCGCCGCGCTTTGGCTTGAGCGGGCGCGCTGGGTGCATGCGACGCCGGCTGTACGGGCCTTGCATCAGCTGACGGCCGCGGATCGTCCGAGGCACGAGGACCCGGCGGCGACGGTCGCCGCGCAGGCGCAACGGGATGTCCCGTGAGAGGCGTGGGGCGGGCCAGCCGAAGTACTCGGCAGCGGAGCCTAGTTTGATAACGGTGGATGTCGGCCGCACGATGTTCAGGCGGCCGGCCGGATTTCGCACAGAGAGGCGCGGTGCGAGGCGGTGCCGCTGACCGGATCGAGCGCCGTGCTGCCGATCAGCAGGTTGTAGTTGGCGCCGTCCGGTGCGAACGCGTCATAGCCGGGCGCGCCGATTGCCGCGCAGGGCTGCCACCAGCCGTGCTGCCCGACGACGACGCGCGGGTCGAGGTTGTCGTTGAACCGGGCGCGGGCACGCACGCTGCCGTTCGGCGTCTCGATCGCGACCCAATCGCCGTTTTCGATGCCGCGCGTCGCCGCCGCGGCGGGATGCAGCTCCACGTCCGGGCCGAGGGCGCGCCGGCGCAGGCTGGGCAATGCCCGATATTGCGTCTGGCAGAACAGCGTCGATTTGGCGCTCGTCAAGACGAGCGGGAAGCGGGCCGCCAGATCGGGCCGCGCCACCGGGCCGATTTGCGGCTCGACGAATTCGGGCAGCGGTGCGTAGCCGTGCTCGAGGAAGGTTTCCGAATAGAGCTCGACCTTGCGCGACGGCGTCGCGAAGCCCTTGGGCGCGCCGTTTGCCTCCGCTTCGGCGTGCTTGGCGAGGCGCGTCGCCAACTTCAGGCGCACGCCACCAGGTATGGCGCGCAACTCTTCCGGTGTGACGCCGGTCGGGGCGAGCTGATGTCGGTAGGCGGCATCGATGTCGCCATTCCAGAACTGCTCGCCGAGACCAAGGCGGAGGGCGAGATCGAAGACGATGCCGGTGTCCGGGCGCGCTTCACCGGGCGGCGGCACGACCGCCGGGCGAAGCTGGATATGGGACTGCGCCTCTCTGCTGACCTCGAAGCCGAGTTTCAGCCCCTCGCGTTCGAAAGCCGAGGCGACCGGCAGCACCACATCGGCCATTTCGGCGGTCGGGGTCATGAACAGATCGGCGTGGGCATAGAACTCCAATTCCTCGAGCGCCGCGCGCCCGCGCGCGCTATCGGCATGGGCCAAGAGCATGTTGGCGCCGAAGCCGATTACCGCGCGGATCGGATAGGGCTGCCGCTCGACGATGGCCCGATAGAGATCGCGGGTCGTGACGTAGCCCCAGCGCGCCGGCCCGAGCGGCCGCTCGGCGAGCCCCAGGGTCGGGGCCATGTGCTGCGCCTCCGGCAGTTCCTGGCCGGCGATCGGCGCCGCCGGCGGCGCCGCGAACAGCACATTGCCGCCGCGCTGGTCGAAAGAGCCGGTCAGCGCATACAACAGCGACATCGCGCGCGCCGTCTGCGTGACATTGGCGTGCTGCTCATGCCCGCTCCAGGCGTAATAGGAGGCCGGCCGCGCCTGCCAGATCAGCCGCGCCGCTTCCTCGACCTGGGCGCGCGGGATCCAAGAGATCGCCTCAACCGCCTCCGGCGGGTATTGCCGGCAAAGCCTCCGGTAAAGCTCGAAGGCCGGGTGGCAGACCACCTCGCCATTTGCCGTTGCGACACGATATTCGCCGTCGAGCGCGAGGTTCGCGCTGTAGCCGGCGTAAACCCCGGTCGCGGCGTCGTAGGGCACGAGCCGCGCCGCCGCGCCGTCCCAGGCGAGCAGCCGGCGCGCATCGCCGCCCGGCGTCAGGTCGCGCTCGGTCAACAGGCGGCCGGTGTCGGCGCGCACCAAATGCGGCCCGTTGCTCCAATCGCGGATGAAGTCGCGGTCGTACCAGCCGCGCTCGATCATCACGCCGGCGATGCCGAGCGCGAGCGCGCCGTCGCTGCCGGGCCGCACTCGAAGCCAGAGATCGGCCTTACCGGCAAGCCCGACATGGCGCGGGTCGACGACGATCAGCCGCATGCCGCGCTGCAGCGCCTCGATGACGGCGGTCGCATGCGTCAGACGGGTGAAGCTCGGGTTGTAGCCCCACAGGATTAAGACGCCGCTGTTCTCGATATCGGGCATGGCGCCGCCGCTGCTGCCGCCCAGGCTGCCGACGCCATAGGTGTAACGGGTGGCGAAAGTTCGGCCCCAGCCGCAGATGTCGAGCGTGATGTTGGCATTCGGCGTGCCGAAGGCGTTCGCCAGCCGCTGGATGAAGCCGGTCGAATCGCCGATCGTCGTCGTCGACGGCGAAGCGACGGTGAAGGCGACCGAGGCCGGCCCATGCCGCTCGGCGACCCGGCGCATCGCCGCGGCGGTCAGGTTCAGCGCCTCGTCCCAGCCGATCGGCTCCCAGCCCGGATCGGGGTCGCCCTTCGGTCGGGTGCGGCGCAGCGGACGCGTCAGGCGCTCAGCGTGATAGACGAGCTCCGGTGCGGCGCGCCCCTTGGCGCAGAGCGCCTGACCGGTCGGGTGCGTGGGGTCGGGTTCGAGGCGGGTGAAGCGGCCGTCCTCGACCACCGCGACCGCGCCGCAGCGGGCGATGCACAACCCGCAATAGGTATGGATACGCCGCACCGCGGGATCCGCCATCGCCTCTTCTCCGTGTCTCAGAAGCTGGCCCTTACCGGGGTGGACCGGGGTAAGGGGTGGGGTGAGGGGTCAACCTGATACGGCCCTTACCGGCCCGGCTATGCCAGCCAGCGTTTGCGGCGCTTGTAATGCTTGGCGTCGTGATACGACTTGCGCGCCCCCGACTCGTTGAGCCCGAGATAGAACTCCTTGATGTCGGAGTTGCGGCGCAAGGCGTCGGCCGGGCCGTCGAGCACGATGCGGCCGTTTTCCATGACATAGCCGCGGTCGGCGACCTCGAGCGCCAGCGCCGCGTTCTGCTCGACGAGGAGCACGGTCAGCCCCTGTTCGTCCTTCAGGCGGCGGATGACGCCGAAAATCTCTTCGACCAGCATCGGCGCAAGGCCGAGCGAGGGCTCATCCAGGAGGATCAGCTTGGGATCGGACATCAGGGCGCGGCCGATCACCAGCATCTGCTGCTCGCCGCCGGAAAGATATCCGGCACTCTGCTGGCGGCGCTCCTTCAACACCGGGAAGCTCGCATAAACCCGCTCGATGCCGGTCCGCACCTTGGCGAAGTCGCGCTGGCTGTGGGCGCCGGCAACGAGGTTTTCTTCGACCGTCAGGTTCTCGAAGACACGCCTGCCCTCGAACACCTGCACGACGCCGCGCTTGACGACGTCGTAGGGCAAGAGGCGGTCGAGCCGTTCGCCGCCGAATTCGACGCTGCCCTTGGTCACCTCGCCGCGCTCGGTGCGCAATAGCCCGGAAATCGCCTTCAAGGTCGTCGTCTTGCCAGCGCCGTTGGCGCCGAGGAGGGTCGTGATATGCCCCTCCTCGGCGTTCAGCGAGACGCCCTTCAGCACCAGGATCACGCCGTCATAGACGACTTCGATGTTGTTGAGCGCCAGCATCGGTTCGCCACTCCTTGCGCACTACTACTTGGCGGCTAGCTCTTGTGCCGTCTTGTCGGCCATCGCCGTGATCATGCTGCGATAGGCGCGGAACCACGGCGTCATCTTCTTAAAGCCGTCGCCCGAGACCTGGAAGATCTGCACCCAACCGCCGCCTTCATGGTCGTCCGGGGTGATCGTCAGCGGCGGCACCAGACCCCCGAGCTTGAAGTCGCGGATCATCTCGAAGCCGTTCTTGACATCGGTGCCGGTCGGCGCGTTGCCATGCGTCAAGCTCAGCGCATTCCTGATCGCGGCGGCCCAGACCGCGCCGATCAGGACGCCGCGATTGTAATAGACCGTGCTTTGGATCGCAGCGGGCGGCTCCTTGCCTTCTTTCTGGTACATCGCCTCGATCTGGTGGATGACCGGATAATTGTCACCGGCAGCGGCGAACTGCATCGTGTTGTAGCCCTGCGCCTCCGGCCAGCCGCCGGCCGCCTTGATGTCGGCCTCGCCCGAGGCCCATACGAAGGCAACCACCTTGTTCAGCGGATAGCCGTTCTCCTTCAACCCCTTGATCGCCAGTGCCGGCGACTTGCCGAAGAGATGGTCGATCACGAAGTCGGGGCGGTAGTTCTGACTGATGTCGAGCACCTGGGCGCTGACATCGACACCGGGCGGCGGCACGGCATACTCTCTCAGTTCAAACCCTTCATCCTTCGCGAGTTGCTTCAGGACCGGCAGCGGCTCGCGCCCGGCTGGGTTGTCGTAAAAGAGGAAGGCGATCTTCTTGCCCTTGAGGCTGCCGCCGAGCTGCTCCTTCGCGAACTGGACTGCCGCCGCACCTTGCGACCAATAGGTGGCCGCGATCGGGAACAGATATTGGTAATACTTGCCGGCGGCGGCGGCGGCGATGCCGAAACCGGGCGAGGTGCCTGGGATCTTGTCCTGTTCGAGCTTCTGATTGACGGCCTGCGTCTGCGGCGTGCCGTAGATCATCATGCCGACGGCGCCTTCCTCCTTGAAGCGCTCATACGCTTCCATGCCGAGCGGCACTTTGTATTCGTGGTCGATCTCGGGATCGTTGATCTTCCAGCCGTCGATCCCGCCTTGCGAATTGACGAGGGCAATATAGTCGTGGATGCCCGGGCACAGCGCTGTGCCGACGATCTGCGTCGGGCCGGTGCGGTCGCACTGGACGCCGATCGTGATCGTCTTGTCGCCCGCCTGCGCGGTGGCGGCATAGACGAGGCCCGCGGCCACCGCGGCGGCGAGCCCGATTAGCCTCGGCGATAGGCTTGTCATAGCTATCTCCTCCCTTCTCTTTGAGCTGCCTCAATAGGAAAATGGCCACATCCGGAAATAGTTTCGGATATTGCGCCACAGCCGGTTGAGGCCCTCCGGCTCAACGACCAGAAAGAAAATGATCAAGCCTCCGAACAGTACCAGGCGCAAATCCGGGATCAAATTCTCGATTTGCGCCCGAGAAAACAGGATCTCGCCGAACTGATCAAGCAGCACGCGCGTTGCGATCGGCAGCAGGGTGATGAAGATTGCGCCAAAGATCGAACCGAGCACCGAGCCGAGCCCGCCGATGATGATCATCGCCAAATAGTCGATTGAGACGTCGATCTGGAACTGCTCGTAATTGGCGATGCCGAGATAGTAGGTGTAAAGAACCCCGGTGACCCCGGCGTAGAACGACGAGACCGCGAATGCGTAGAGCTTGTAGCGGAAGATGTCGATACCGATGATCTCGGCGGCGATGTCCTGGTCGCGGATGGCGATGAAGGCGCGGCCGATGCGGCTGCGCACCAGATTGAGGGTCGCGACGATCGCCAGCGCGGCAAAAAACAGCAAGAAGAAATAAAGCTGCAGCTGGCTTTCCAGCTTCAGCCCGAACAGGCTCGGCGGCGGCACCTGGATCGACGCGTCGATGCCGCCGGAGATCCAGGTCACGTGATTGATCGTCCACTCGATGATGAACTGCGCTGCCAAGGTCGCGATCGCGAGGTAAATCCCTTTGACGCGCAACGACGGAATGCCGACGACAGCGCCGATCAGCGCCGCCATCAAACCGCCGGCCGGAACCGCCACCCAGAACGGCAGGCCGAGCCGGGTGATCAAGTTGGCGGCCGTATAGGCGCCGACCGACATGAAGGCGCCGTGGCCAACCGAAATCTGCCCGGTATAGCCGACGAGAATGTTGAGACCGAGCGCCCCGACGACAGCGATCAATACGAGGTTGGCGAGCGTGATCAGATAGGCGGAACATACGAGCGGCACGACCAACACAAAGAGAAGCGCGAACGCCGCCACGGTCCAGCGCGCGACCGGCAGCGGATAGAGCCCCATATCGGCGGCGTAGCCGGTCTTGAAGACCCCGGTCTCGCTGTGAAACATCGTCGCGATGCCGCCGCTGCCGTCGTTACACGCGTTCGATGCGTCGCCGGCCGAAAATCCCTTCGGGGCGGACCATCAGCACGGCGATCATCAACAGATACGGAATGAAATCCTTGGTGCCGCCGCCGACGACCGGATCGAGAAAGCCGGCCGACAGGTTTTCGACGACGCCGACGATCAGCCCGCCGACGACGGCGCCGAGGATCGAATCGAGACCGCCGAGGATCACCACTGGGAAGACCTTGAGGCCGAGCAGCGCCAATTGGTTGTCGACCGCCAGCATCGCGCCCCACAGCACCCCGCCGAGGGCCGAGACGACGCCGCCGAGCGCCCAGGCCAGCGCGAAATAGCGTCGCACATTGATGCCCATCGCCATCGCCACCTGCTGGCTGTCGGCCACCGCACGCATCGCGACGCCGACCCGGCTGTGCAGAAAAAACCACGCAAAGCCGGCGAGGAACGCGAGGCTGACGCCGGCGCCGACGATTTCGACCGGCGGCAGGATCAGCGGTCCGATCCGCACCGGCGCGTTGCTGATCGGCAGCGGGATAGTCTGGATGCCGGTGCCGAACAGCAATGTGACGGCGCCGCGCAGCACGAAGCCGAGGCCGAGCGTCGCCATGATCACGGCGATCACCGGACGCCCGATCAGCGGCCGCAGCACGACGCGTTCGAGACCGAACGCGAAGGCGATCATGCCGGCGACCGCCAACAGGATCGCGACCCACCACGGCAGCCCGGCCATCCCGATCGCCGCCGCGGCGAGAAAGCCGGCGAACATGACGAATTCGCCCTGGGCAAAGTTGATCGCGTCGGTCGCCTTGTAGATCAGGACGAAACCGAGTGCGACTAGGGCGTACATCGAGCCGACGAGGACGCCGTTCGCGGTCAGGATCGCGATGAAGCGCCACGGGAGGTCAGACACCAGCTCAAGCATAGGCCGCCTCGCGGGCCGGCTCCTCCGGCGCAGCCTCGAGGTCGCCGATCGCGATCGTCGAGCGCAATACTGCCTTGCGCCCATCCTCGTAGGTGATCGCGGCACTGACCTCGACGTGACTGGCACCGCCGTAAAACGCCTCGACGATCGCCGCATATTTCTCGGCGATGAAGCGGCGGCGGACCTTGCGGGTACGGGTGATCTCGTCGTCGTCGGCGTCGAATTCCTTGTTAAGCACAACGAAGCGGCGCACCCGGATCGCGGCCGGCAAAGCGGTATTGCAGCGCTCGATCTCGGCGCGGACCAGTTCGCGCACCTCGGGGCGGGCGCACAGGTCCTGGAAGGAAGTGTAGGCGAGGCGGCACCGGTCGGCCCAATTGCCGACCGTCGCGGCGTCGATCGCGATGATGGCAGAGACGTACGGCCGGGCATCGCCGAACACCACCGCCTCGCCGATATAGGGGCTGAACTTCAGCTTGTTTTCGAGGAACTGCGGCGCCAGCGCCGTGCCGTCGGCGAGCTTGCCGACATCGCGCGCGCGGTCGACGATGACGAGATGGCCGCGCGGGTCGACGAACCCGGCATCGCCGGTCTTGAGCCAGCCGTCATCGGTCAGCGCCTCGCGCGTTGTTTCGGGCTGTTTGTAATAGCCGCCAAACACGCCGCCGCAGCGGACCAGCACTTCTCCGGTATCGTCGACGCGCAGCTCGGCGCCGGGGATCATCCGCCCGACCGTATCGGGATCGGCCTCGCCGTCCGGCTGCACCGCGCACAGTCCGGAGAGTTCGGTCGCGCCATACACCTGTTTCAGATTGATGCCGATCGCGCGAAAGAAGCGGAAGGTATCGGCGCCGAGCGCGGCGCCGCCGGTATAGGCGACGCGGGCGCGCGCGAGCCCGAGCTGGTCGCGCACCGGAGCGTAGACGAGAAATTCGCCGCACGCCCGCAACAGGCGTAGCGCGGCCGACATCGGCCGGCCGGCGGCGGTGCAGCCCTCGGCGCGTTCGGCGACGCCGCGAAAAAAGTCGAAGACGCGGCGCTTCAGCGGGCTGGCGTCGGCGGCCATGACGAGGATGCGGGCGAGCGCATTCTCCCAGAGGCGCGGCGGTGCCAACGCGATCGTCGGACCGAGTTCGCGGGTGTCGCGCTGCAGTGTCTCCGGCTTCTCGGGGAAATTGATCGTAAAGCCGACCAGCATATGCAGCGCCAGCGAGAACAGCGAGTTGCCGACCCACGCCATCGGCAGATAGGAGATGTGCTCGTCGCTCGCGCGCAGCGCCTCCAACGCCGCGAAGCTCTCGCCCGGGATCAACAGGTTGGCGTGCGACAGCATGGCGCCCTTCGGCCGCGAGGTCGTGCCCGAGGTGTAGGAGAACAACGCCAGATCGTCGGCGGCGCCGGCCGCGACCGCCGCCTCGACATACCCCCCGTGCACGGCGCCGAACGCGCGCCCCGCTGCCTGCACGGCCGCGAACGACTGCAACAGCGGCTCGCCGTAATTCTGCAGGCCGCGCGGATCGTCATAGACGAGCCGCTTCAGGTGCGGCAGGCTGTCCTTCAGCGACAAGATCTTGTCGACCTGCTCCTGGTCCTCGGCGACGATGACCGAGACCTCGGCATGGTCGAGCACATAGGCGAGCTCGCTGGCGATCGCGTCCTGATAGGCCGGCACGGCGACGCCGCCGAGGCTCATCGCGGCGAGCTGCGCGAAATAGAGCCGCGGCCGGTTCTCGCCGATGACCGCGAGCTTGTCGCCGGCGGCGAACCCGGCGGCGGCGAGGCCCTGCGCAAAGTCGCGGGTTTCGTCCCAGTAACGCTGCCAGGTGTAGGGCTGCCAGATGCCGCGATCCTTCTCCCGCATAGCAGCGCGATCCGGCGTCCGCTCGGCGTGCCGGCGCAGCAGCTGCGGCAGAGTTGATCGGCCGCTCATGACGCGCGCTCCCTCCCGCTGCGCTCGCCGGTACCGAGATAGGCGCGGATCACGTCCGGGTCGCGCTGCACTTCGGCCGGCGTCCCCTCGGCAATCTTGCGGCCGCGGTCGAGCACCGCGACCCGGTCGGAAATGTCCATAACCACCGCCATGTCATGCTCGATCAGAATAATCGTCGTGCCCCGTTCGTTCACGTCGATGACGTAGCGGGCCATGTCCTGCTTTTCTTCCTGGTTCATGCCACCCATCGGCTCGTCCAGCAACAGGAGCTTGGGGTCGAGCGCCAGCGCCCGCGCCAGCTCGACGCGTTTTCTCAAGCCATAGGCGAGCCCGCTCGTCGGCAGCTTGCGCAGGTCCTGCAGGTCGAGAAAGTCGATCAGCTCCTCGGCGCGCGCGCGATGCGCCACCTCTTCCTTTTGCGCCAGGCCCCAATAGACGACAGACGCGAGGATGCCCGAGCGCATCCGCACGTGGCGGCCCAGCATGATGTTGTCGAGCACCGTCATGCCGCCGAACAGCGCGATGTTCTGGAAGGTGCGGGCGATGCCAAGTGCCGCGATCTCGGCCGGGCGCAAGCGGGTGATGTCATGACCCTCGAACGCGATGGCGCCGGTGTCGGGCTTGTAGAAGCCGCTGATCATGTTGAGCAGCGACGTCTTGCCGGCGCCGTTCGGACCGATGATCGAGGCGATCTCGCCCCGGCGCACCGCAATCGTCACGTCCTCGACCGCGCGCACACCGCCAAAGCGCTTCGAAACGGCCTCGACGGCGAGCTGGACCGAGTTGCCGGCGTCCTCTGTCGGCAGCGCCGCGGCGGCAGGCATAATGTTCGGCGTCCTACCCTGTGGGCGGTTATGTGCCCTCGTCATGACCGGCCGGCATGATGCGGCGGACGCGGACGCGACACAACAAGCGCCGTTGGTTAACGGCTGATCGCTGCGGCTCGTTCGGATCGCGACGAGCCGGCGGAGCCGGCGCAAATCCACCAGGCCGGCCGTTTCCGCCGGAGCGCCATTTTTCCCTGCCGCAGGCCAATCGCAGGGAAAAAATCACCGCCAGCAACCGGGAGTTGCTTTATATCAACAGCTTGCGTCATTTTTGGCCGAGCCGGCAGGGAAGTTTTTTCCCTGCCGTGGGGTCCGGCAGGGAAGTGGCAGGGAACTTAGTTGTGATATTGACATGTTCCATTCCATAATTGATAATCGAGCCAAGAGCGCCTATGTAGGCGCGGCGGTGCGGCGCCGCAAGCCGGCGGAGGACGAAGACGAATACCGGGTCGGCGCGGCATGCGCGTCCTGGCGAGGGAACCGGAAGCCGCGCGGCGTGCGCTTCAGCGCTTCGGCGCTGCGCCGCATAATGGGACCGCCGGCGAGCATCGCAGCGCCCAGGAGGCGGCGGCAAGGCGGCGGCAAGGAGAGCCTCGATGGAACGATCCGTCTACCATCCTGACGAAATCCGCGATCCAACGGAGCGCGAAGCGGCGTTGATGGCGGCGCTGCCCGGAATTGTTGCGGCGGCGCAGCGCTACGCGCCCGCCTATGGCGAGCGGCTCGCGCAAATTCGCCCGGAAGAGATCACCGGTCGCGCAGCGCTGGCCCAGCTGCCGCTGACCCGCAAATCGGAATTGATCGAGCTGCAGCGACGGAATCCGCCTTTCGGCGGCTTCACGACCGTGCCGATCGGCGCCGCAGCCCGTGTCTTCGTCTCACCCGGTCCGATCTACGAGCTGGAGCCGCGCCGGCCCGATTTCTTTCGCATGGCGAGGGCGCTTTATGCCGCCGGCTTCCGCGCCGGAGACCTGATCCACAACAGCTTTTCGTACCACCTGACCCCGGCCGGGGCGATGCTCGAAAGTGCCGCACTGGCGCTCGGCTGCCCGGTAATACCGGCCGGCACCGGTCAGACCGAACAGCAGCTCAAGACCATCGCCGATCTTCGGCCGGTGGCTTATGTCGGGACGCCCTCTTTTCTGAAGATCCTGCTCGACCGCGCGGCCGAAACGGGCAGCGACATCGGCTCGCTGCAGAAGGCGCTCGTCGGCGCCGAAGCTTTTCCCGCCGCGCTGCGCAGCGCGTTCAGCGATCGCGGGATCAAGGCGTTGCAATGCTACGGCACCGCCGATCTCGGCCTCATCGCCTATGAGACCATAGCGGCCGATGGCCGGCTTTGCGACGGCATGGTCATCGACGAAGGAATCATCCTCGAGCTGGTCGAGCCGGGCAGCGGCACGCCGGTCGTCCCGGGTCAGATCGGCGAGGTCGTCGTCACGACATTGACGCCGGAGTATCCGCTGATCCGCTTTGCCACCGGGGATCTGTCGGTGATGCTCGTCGAACCGAGCCCGTGCGGCCGCACCAACCAGCGGATCAAAGGCTGGCTCGGCCGTGCCGACCAGTCGGCCAAGGTCCGCGGCATGTTCGTTCACCCGGTGCAGATCGGCGAGATCGTCGGGCGGCATCCTGCCGTCCGCCGCGCCCGCCTCGTCATCGAGCGGCCGGCATACACGGATGTCATGACCTTGATGATCGAGACCGCCGCCCCCGGTGAGGCCAGCGCCGTTGCCGCGACGGTGCAGGCCGTGACCAAATTGCGCGGTGCCGTGACCTGCGTCGCACCCGGCAGCCTGCCGGAGGACGGCAGGCTCATCGAAGACCGCCGGCCGATCGGCTGACGGCGCCTCGGCTGGCCTGAGGCGGCTTCAGGGCGTAGGTCCTGAACGCAACGAACTATCGGCTTGCAACGCACAACGATCGAGAGCTGCAACGGATCGTGAAGGGCCCTTCGCCGGAGCGCGTCCACGACGATGATGCGCCGAAAGGGTGACGCCATAAAACGGGCAGGATAGCCCGACAAGTCGGACCAGATCGGGAACGCAAGGCGCCTCGGCTTTTGGCTGAAGTGGGCTCGGTTCCGTGCGACGATCTCAAGGGCAGGCATCGCAAGACCGGTGTTTTTGCTCAGCCAAATTCGGGGGTCGCCATAGAGACGCTCGCACATGGCTTGTCGCCGCTGTCGACCCATAGCAGCCGCTCGCTTCCCTGCGAGGCCAGCCAGCGATCCACCTTTGGGACGTGCAGTGTGTCGGTGTGGTCTCGTATCAATATATCCAGCCATAGCGAGCGCGACGCAACTGCGAGGTGATTTAAATGACGACGCTGGTGATTCCGCCGCACGAGGGCAAGACTGCCAAAGCAGCGCGGGTTCGCCTCGGCTCCTATGAGTTCGAGAAGAAGGGCGTTTCGCGCTTCGACCTGCGCGATCCCTACCGTCTCGCCGTCACCCTGACTTGGCCGCAATTCCTTGCGGCCTTAGTCGCACTCTATCTCGCAGTGAATGTCGTCTTCGCCACCCTCTTTTGGCTGGTTCCCGGATCGGTGGCGCATACTCGGCCGCATAGCTTCGCGGACGCCTATTTCTTCAGCATCGAGACGGCGTCGACGGTCGGCTATGGCGAGATGTATCCGGCGACGGCATACGGCCGTGTGGTCGCGGCGACCGAGATCCCGTGCGGGCTCGCCTTCACCGCCATCCTGACCGGGCTTACCTTCGTCCGCTTTTCGCGGCCGCGGCCGCGGCTGGTCTTCGCCGCCAACCCGGTGGTGGCGACGCATAACGGCAAGCCCACCTTGATGGTGCGGGTCGGCAACGGGCACGCGGCCGTGCTCGCGGATGGGGCAGCGAAGCTGAATGTCTTCTTTTTGGACACGACCGCAAAGGGCAGGTCGTTTCGCCGCGCCCAGGAGTTGCGGCTCGTG
>CAWBQT010000003.1:0-1836180 GCA_963790875.1 uncultured Alphaproteobacteria bacterium | reverse complement strand
CTCACGGCGGCAACACCGGTTCGAATCCGGTAGGGGACGCCAGTTCGGAACGGAACTGCGAACGCCAAGCGCGGCCGGCCGTGTGCCGGATGCTGCCGCAAGCGTGTGCAGTAGATTGCTCTTCGATCCGATGATACGGACCTCGCCGTCCGCGACCTCGACGCGCTGGGCGAGCGCGCGTAGGTGATCGCGACGGTAGCCGCCGCCGGCAATCCGCATCCGCTCTCGGGCCGTGGCAGCGAACTTCCGCACCATGACCGGCGTGATGGTCTGTTGCCCAGCGCCATCGAGGGCAGCGGCCGTGCGCTCCGCGTCAGCCCGCGCTTGGTCGCGGACGGATTTGAGGCCGGCGATGCGATCCTTGAGCGCCGGGTCGTCCAGTTCGGCCACACCGCTCTCGATGGCGTCATAGAGCCGCTTGAGCCGCAAATCAGCCTCCACAGCCCGCTTGTTCAGTTCGGCGATATGCTCGCGGCGGCGCTCGGCTCGCTCCTGCCGGCGATCGAGCACCGAAGCCAGCACCTCTTCGAGCCGTTCCGGCTGAAGCAGCCTGTCTTCGATATGGCCGGCAACCAGGTCGTCCAGCTTCTCCATCGGGATCGAACGACCCTTGCAGCCTGTCTCGCCCTGCCGCGCGTTGATTGAGCAGGTGTAGTAGCGGTAGCGCCCACCCTTCCCGGTCCTGAGCGTCATGGCGCCGCCGCAAGCGGCGCAGAAACAGATGCCGGTAAGGAGGGTTGGGCCGCTGACGACGCGCGCCGGCGTGACCTTCGGGTTACGGGCGCGCAGATGCGCCTGCACCGCATCGAAGGTCGCCTGGTCGATCAGCGGCGGCACCTCGGCCGTCACGACTTCGCCAGCCGGCTTCTGCCCGCTCTTGGGGCTGCTCTTGTTGAACTCGTGATGGCCGATATAGGTCGTTCGGGTCAGCACGCGATGCAACTGCCCGATGCCCCAGCGCCCGCCGTCACGGGTGAAGATGCGGCGGGCGTTGAGATAGGTCGTGATGTTCTTGACACCCATGGGGCCAGACGTGCCGTCCCCTTCCAGGGCGAGCCGATAGATCAGCCGCACCGTGTCGGCGTGCAGCGGGTCTAGTTCGAGCTTCTTCTTGACCTTCGCCCCGCGCTGCTCGGCCGCGACGATACGATAGCCGATCGGCGGACGGGAGCCGTTCCAGAAGCCTTGGCGGGCGTTCTCTTTCATCGCCCTGAGTGTGTGCTTGCCGTTCTCCTTGGACTGGTGCTCGTCGAACAGCGCCATCATCTGGCGCATCATGATGTGCATCGGGTCGTCGCCAATTTCCTGTGTAATCGAGACCAGCTTGATGCCGTTCTTGGCGAGCTTGCGGACATAGAACTCGAGTTCGAAATGGTCGCGGAAGAATCGGCTGAACGAATGAACAAGCACGATGTCGAACGGAGCAGGCTTGGCCGACCCGGATTTAATCATCCGTTGGAATTCGGGCCGGCGGTCGTTCGTTGCGGTCGAACCCGGCTCGACAAAGGTCTCGACGAGCTGGTGGCCCCGCGCGGCGCAGTAGGCTTCGCCCTGGCGGCGCTGGTCGGGGATGGAGATGTCGTGCTCGGCCTGCCGCGCCGTCGAGACGCGCAGGTAGAGGGCGGCGCGTAGCGGCACGGTCATAGCAAAACTCCGCTCAGATTATCGGCCGGACCCGAACAATTCGTCGAAGAGGTCGCCGAACCACGCCTCGAACACGTCCACCTCGGCCTGCGTAACCGGAACGCGCTCGGGCCAATCGTCCGTGACGGTCCAGGCCGAGAGATCGTGCTTCGGTGGCCGGCCGATGCGAGGCCAAGGCTCGGTCTGGATGTAGATATCGTCGGGCAAGATGCCGAGGGTGACGCGTGGTCGGGACATCTCGGCAGCATCGGGCCGGGCGACTTCCAGGCGAACGACCCATGTCTATCCGGCGGCGCCTTTTTCCCTCCCGGCAAGACCGTGAGGAAGGGAGCGGTTAGGCTCATTTCGAACCGTGATCGCTTGCGGGCCACTTGCCGGTCCGGCAACAGGCAGTCAAGGCCGTAGCCGCGCAGCGGTGGCGCGGAATGCGCCAGCCTTGACGGCCTGGCGACGGTCCGGCCCTCTGGCCGCCAAGCGGTCATGGCTCAGCTCGCCTTCCGAGACCAGGTGAGCGGCAGGTCGAGTTCCACCCGGTCATGTGTGACCTTGGGCGTGATCCGGCCCCGCTCGCCCCGTTCCAGGCGGACCAGGCCGTAGCCGGCCATCGTCTTCAGCGTGCGCGACAGGTTCGACTTGGCCTTGCCAGTGATCCGCGCCAGTTCGTCGAGCGAGCCGGGCGCCTGCTCCACGATCACCCGCAACAGGTCACGATTGCCCGCTGACAGTACCTTGGCAAAGGACTCTGTTGAGGTGAACCAGACCTTCGGTTCCTCTGGCGCGATGCGCTGCTCGCCGCGCGCCACCGCCATGGTGCGGGCCTTCATGTCCTCGTAGCTGGCGATACCCACCTTCAACGTCGTCATGGGATCACTCCCCTCTCTCGCAACACCGCGTCCACCATCGTCCAGAAATCGGCGAGCAAGGTTGCCGCGTCCTGGTACTCGTAAGGCCGGATCGTCCGCAGCCGGTGGCGATGGTCCTGCGGCTCGCCGCGCCTCTGCCGCGCCACTGGATGGGCGTTGTCAAAGCCGACCAGCCGTTCGCCATCCGGCCCGTGCAGCGTGAGCGAGTAATCCAACCCGTGCGGCTTCTCCGGCGACACCGGTACCCGCGTCACCACGAAGCGGACCCAGTGGCCGCCCTCCGGGTCCACGACGAGCACCTGTCCGTCGAGGTCCAGCAGCACATCGAGGGTCGGGTCGCGCGGCTCCGTCACGACAGAGAGTTATCAGATTGAAGTAACTCGATCAATCAAAATGACCAGCCGGGGGGCGGATGGCGCTTTGTTCGTTGAAATCGCGAGCGTTTTGAGAAAAGCGGCTGGCAGGGCCTCCTTGCCAGCTCGCTGAAAACCTCAACTATCCCAATCATATACGCGCCCCGGACAGCCAAGCTTTTCCCTTGCCGTCCAGCCTTCACCGACAACGAACCGCCAGAAAGCAATGATGGATGGCGCAAATGGCATTGATATCGTTGGTGAATTCTCAAAATGCGCCAGCAGGCCCGTCTGACTGAGAACACCATAATCCATTGATCAGACTAGCAAAAAAGCGACCACCGACCGCGACGCTTTTATCTTGCCGTCCGTCGGTCTTCCCTACATTTGCATGCTGTTCCCCTCCTGACTCCAACCGAAACAGCTTGATAAAACGAGCTATTATGCCCTCACTGGCGCAAATGATCACCACAGGTTTCGGCCATGAAAACCATGTCGGCGCGCGAGGCGAGGAACGATTTCGGGCTGATGATCGACACCGCGCGTGCAGAGCGGGTGCTTATCGAGAAGCACGGGCGTGGCGTGGTGGTGGTCATCGCGGTGCAGGAGTACGAGTGGCTGACTGTTCACCCGGATGCCGAGGAAAGACAGATTGGCCGGTCACAGGGTGATAACGAAGTGACGAACGAAGCCTCAACCCGGATCAAGATCGATCGGGTTTTGAGAGACATTGAATGGCGTCGAACCGACGGCCTCAGCGTGCGGCATGAATATCCGTTCGATGACGACGGAAGGGCCGACTATGCGCCGCTCAATCGCCGGGGACGTGCGCTCGGCGTGCCATTGTTCGGGTGTTGCCTCGTAGCCACACCCGCACTTTCTTGACCCCAGGTGTAAATTTATCCCGCCCTCAGGAGAATAAAGAATTCTGTACCGGGAGCAGCCATGTCGACGTTTGCACGCACCTTCTCCATCGAGTTGATCAGCGATCGGGTTCTCGGGGAAAACCCTTGGTTGAACGGAACGGCTTCGCCGTAGGGGGGCTCGGCGTCGCCTGAGGGTCGCTGGTGAAGCTATCGTCTGCGTCGAGGCGGGATGGTCCCGTCTTCGATGACGAAGGAAAGACGATGTCACCGTTACGTGTTCGCATGATCGAGGACATGAAGCTGGCCGGCTTGGCGGCCACGACCCAGGAGATCTATCTCCAGGCGGTCAGGTCTCTGGCGAAGCATTACCATCGGTCGCCGGCGCTGCTGGCCGAGGAAGAGGTGCGGCGATATCTGCTGGATGTTCGTGAGCGGAATGCGCGCGGCAGCTTCAAGACCAGCCATTACGGCATCCAGTTCTTCTACCGGAACACGCTAGGCCAGGACTGGGGGCTGTTTAAAAAAAGATCCGGCTCCCCAAGCAGAGGCGGCTGCCGCAGACGCTTTCCCACGCCGAAGTTCGGCGCATTCTCGCCGCGGTCCGCAATCCGATACACCGCGGCTGTTTCAGCCTGATCTATGGCTGCGGCCTGCGGATCAGCGAGGCCGCTGCTCTTCCCGTCACCGCCATCGACAAAACCAGCGGCGTCCTGCGCGTCGTCGGCAAGGGCAACAAGGAACGGGTCGTGCCGGTGCCCAAGGAGGTGCACGAAGGCCTGCGGCGGATGTGGCAGGCCAAGGACCACCGGGATCGGCGCTGGCTCTTCCCCAATGGCTGGCGAACCGGTCCCGTCGCCACCCATGTCCTGACCCGCACCTTCGCCGAGGCCGTCAAGGCGGCCAATCTCCCCGGCGGTCGCCGCGCGACGCCACATACGCTGCGTCACGCCTATGCGACCAGGCTCTTCGAGAAGCGGGTCGACACCCGCGTCGTCCAGGCGTTTCTCGGCCACGAGAACATCGCCACGACGACGATTTACACGCACCTGACGGAACCGACGCGGGTGTCTTTACGCAAGCTGCTCGACAAGGTGATGAGCGGCTTCTGACGCATGCCCGAAGTGGCGGACGCGTTCCGCCGTTTCGGGGGCAGCTATCTGGAGGCTCATGGCGCGGCGATGCTGCCATCGCATCGTCGCGCCGTTGCCGACATCATCGCTTGCCGGACCGAAGCGCTCGGCGGACAACAGTGGTGCTGCAATCACTGCGGCGCCCTGCTGCACGTCTTTCACTCCTGCCGCAACCGCGCCTGCCCGAAGTGTCACGCCGAGCAGACGCAGGCTTGGCTCGAACAGCGTCGGGAGGAGATGTTACCGGTTCCCTATTTCCACGTCACCGTCACCGTGCCCGAGGAACTGCGGGCCGTGCTGCGCCGGCATCAGATCGACGGCTATGGCGCGCTGATCAAGGCCGCCGCCGAGGCGATCATCGTGTTGGCCCGCGATCCGCGCTGGGTCGGCGGCACCGTTGGCGTGCTTGCCGTTCTGCACACCTGGACGCAACGGCTTATCTTCCATCCGCACGTTCACTGCCTCGTCACCGGCGGCGGATTGTCCGAGGACGGTGCCGCTTGGCATCCCGCCGGCAAGACGTTTCTGTTCCCGAAGACGGCGCTTGCTACCCTTGCCCGCGCCCGCTTCCGCGACGCCTTCGCCAGGCTCTGTCCGGACGCCGACCTGCCGCCCCATGTCTGGCAAATCCCCTGGGTCGTTCACATCACGCCATGGGGCGAGGGACAGCAGGCGGCACTCGACTATCTCGCCCGCTACGCCTTCCGCATCGCCATCACCAACAACCGCATCCTGGCCGTCGACGACGCGACCGTGACCTACCGCTACAAGGACCGCACCGCCGACCGCCAGCGCAAGGAAACTGTGGCCGGCCACGAGTTCATGCGGCGTTTCCTCCAGCACGTCCTGCCGGCCGGCTTCCACAAGGTCCGCTATTACGGCCTGTGGCATGCCTCGCGCCGCGAACCGCTGCGCAACCTGAGGAATGTTCTCCTGCTGGCGCAACCCGCCAACCCACAGGCCGATCCCGCCGCATCCGAGCCTGACGCCGACCCCCAGGCCCCGCCATCGCCGCGCCGTTGCCCGCATTGCGAGACCGGCCATCTGACACTGCTGCGCCGGCTGTCGCCCGCCCGGCCGCAAGGCCCGTGACCACCAGCATGCTGCCGACGCCCACACCGCCGACCCCATGCTGTCGCTCCACCGTTCCATCGCGGGAGCGTCGGCGCTCGCCCGCCGCCACCCCAGAATCATCGGAAATCGCCCCACGGCAGCGACCGCAGCAGCCAATCGGCTTGCATCAGCGAGCCATCATCAGGCCCGCGCAACCTTTCAACCCACCGGCCGCTTCTTCCTACCGCGTCTCCGACCACCTGCCACGGTAGAAATCCCCATAGGCCCGTCCCACTACCCTCCGAGTCCATCCAGTCAGACGCGTTCCTTCAACCGAGCCTGCGCGCCCGTCACGGGCGCGCAAACTCTGATTCGTTACAGACATGCTTCTCCACTGGAGACCGGCGGGGGATACGCTTCACCGGGATATGCACGAAGCACACAAACTCGTCTCAAACGGCGAGATGCTGGAGGAGGATCCCAAGCGCCTTCGGCTTGCCATCCGCAGCGGGTATCTGAACCTCTACCGGGGTGGCCAGTCCGTCGCAAAAATTAGCTTCGGTAGCGGTGGCGGACTCCAAGCCCGTATTCACAACAAATATATCCACGGTGACAAGGGCAGCGGTCAATCCTACGTCACCCTGACGTCGGCGGGATTCTCGGACAAGGAGACGAGCGGGCGTCGAGAGTACGGGGGCCTTGCCGACCTGCACCGCTGGATTGCCAATGCCAACAAGTATGTGGGCAAAGAGAAGCGGTTCGTTGACTTGATCGTCGCGCGCAACCCCGACACGATTGACCTCGAAATGGCGCTACCTGCCTACTCGCTCGATCCGAAGGAGCGGATAGCGCCTCGAATGGACCTCGTTGCGCTTGAACCGGCCGGCGATGACCGCTGGCGGATCGTGTTCTGGGAGGCGAAGCTCGTTGACGACGCTCGCGCCCGCTGCCGGGGCGACGACATTTCCCCCAAAGTCGTTGATCAACTCGCGCAATACACAACCTGGCTATATCACGCCAATCACCGCGAATTGGTCGCTTGCGCCTATCAGAACGCCTGCCGCCTGCTGGTGGCATTCCGCGAACTGGCAAAGCGCGTGAATCCCGGAATCGAAGAGCTTGGGCCGGGCATTGTCGCTGCCGCGGCAGCAGACGTGCCGCCGCTTCTTATCGATGACGAACCTCGCCTTCTGATTGACAATCGAACCGAAAACGCCCCCTTCACTCAGAACGGGCATTTACAAAAGTTGCGCGACGCACCCAATAAAATTCACGTCCAGATGGTAAGCGGCGTGAGTGACATGGCGCTTGAGTTGCACCTATGAGCCTTACTCTTACCGTCCATCGCGGACCCAGCAAATCGGCGGAAGCTGCATTGAGATCACGCACCCGCAGGGCGCCCGGATCATACTTGACGCAGGGCGCCCTCTCGATGCGCCGGATGGCGCAACCGGCCTGCTGCCTGCATCGCTTGATCGAAGCCGACCGGCGACCGTCCTAATCAGCCACCCCCACCAGGACCATTGGGGGCTTGTTGAGGAGCTTCCGGCCGCGTGGCCCATATGGACAGGGGCGGGTTCGGCGAAACTGATCGCAGTCACCGGTGACGTTACGCGCCGGTCGTTGTCCCGGGCGTTCGAGACGTGGGACAGCCGCTCGGGACCGTTCGCGGTAGGGCCGTTTACCATCACGCCGATTCTCACCGACCACTCCGCTTTTGACGCGTACATGCTGCTGGTCGAAGGCGGGGGGAAGCGGCTGCTTTATACCGGCGACTTTCGTCGCCACGGTCGCAAATCCGCGCTTGTTGATCGGATGATGGCTCATCCGCCGTCGGACATCGACGTGCTTCTGACGGAGGGAACAAACCTCGGATCGGACAAGCCGGTAAAGTCGGAAAGCGAGCTTGAGGGCGACTTCGTTGAACTCTTCGAACGCACCCGAGGACGTGTATTCGTAGCATGGTCGGGCCAGAACATCGACCGGACCGTGACCATCTATCGGGCCGCTAAACGTACCGGCCGGACCCTGGCGATCGACCTGTACACTGCCGATGTCCTCGATCGCATTTCTGAGGGAACGGGCCTGCCGCGTGCGGGTTTCCCGAATCTGAAAGTCGTCGTGACGAGAGGTCTTCGGAGTAATTACAGGAGCCAGGGCCGCGAGGATTTCGTCGAACGGATGGTGCCCAACGCACCTCGGCAAAGCGGCTGGAAGGGAGCCGTCATGTTGTAATGCTGCGTCGTGGATTGATCCGCGACTATCAGAGCGCGGGCGTGATGCCGACTGCCGAGGATGCGTTTAACTTCTCGATGTGGCGCGGCTACCTGTCGGAACCATATCACTCGGAGGCCCTTGAGTGGTGCAAAGCGGCGGGCGCGGAAATCGCTTATATCCATACAAGCGGTCACGCCTCCCCCACCGATTTGCGTGCCTTCGCTGCATCCGTTCGACCGAAGTTTGTGGTGCCGGTCCACGGAGTGAAATGGGACGAAGAATCTCACGGTTTCGGCGTCGTCCGCCGCCTTGTGGACGCGGAAACGATGGTAATCCCCTGACGATCGTGGTCGCACCCAAAGCGGCGCTCGCCCCAACCTCCCCTTCCGTCGGAATCTTCTGGCGGGTGGATGGTGTCGTTGTCATCGACCGCTCCACGCTGGAAAAGGCGGAGGCCTATGGTGATTGTATCACCCATGCCGCTGGTCATTACGAGCGGTGGCAGGAGTGGCAGGGGCTCGGCACGGCCCGACTTGCGGTCCTGGGCTATCCCGGATGTATCGTGTCGACCGAGTATGAGCAGTGGCCGCGCGGCCGAAATCAGCGTTGCCGACTGTAAATACTCGATCGGAGGATATCCGTGAGAAAGTCTCTGGAGAGATGTACTCTACGCTACCTATCCGTCATTATTTCGCCAGAAAGATTTGCCGGCGACGGAAAGTGGCATGGGCCGCGGCATCGAATGCTCGGACGGATGGTATGCGCTCCTGGATGGGCTGTGTGATGCGATAAGCGTCCATGGTCGCAAAACCGGGCACCCTTCGATCGAGATCGTGCAGGTGAAACAAAAAATGGCGGGTCTAAAAATTTACACAGATGGTCGCTGTGATTGGTGCTCTGGAGCGATCGACTTCGCGTGCCGCCTCTCGCGTCACGTCTGCGAAGAGACTGGTCGCCCAGGGGTACTAATGGTCAGAGGCCGAATGCTGCGAACTCTTGCTGAGGATGTCGGCGGCACGAAGGAGTACCGCCGCTGTCTGCCGGAAGACGGAAACTCCCCCGATGACGGCCCGAAGCCGCGCGAATGCTTGCCGCTTGGCTGGCGTACAATCGCCAGCGTATTAATGTCCGCCGTAGCTTTGGGCGCGCCGGAGGCCACTTTGCGATTCGGGCACACCGATGGCGAACTCATGGTCGATTGCCAAAGCGTCGCGGAAGGGGTGTTAGGAGCCGTGGCCTGCGCCCGCAGGATAGCGGCCCGATCCAATCCGGTAACCGGAACGATGCAGATTCCGCCGCTGTACGACATCGATGGCGGCAATCGCACCTCCATGCGGTGAAAAGCAAGCATCGAGGTCAGAGTGGATACGTGCCGAACCCGAATTCCCGATTGGGTGACAGGAATGCCGACCATCATCTCATAGGGCTATGGCGTAGACGTAGTGCTCATCATCGTCGGCCCCGGCACGCCATAAATCAAACAGATAGTAATTCGTGCTGGCCGAAAATCCGGCTTGTACCAACAAAAAAACGGCATATCCGACTTTCACGCACCTCGGGCCGGGGGGTCGCCGATGACAAACATCGCCCGACCATCAACAGGCCGCAGGGGAAGTTGGGCTCACCCGACGAATATGCAGCTCTTTGCGCGGCGCGCGAACACCTGCGCTACGCCCTCGGCGCCCCGGGCCACTATGCCCTCGAACCCGTACTACAAACGTACGCGTCGGCAAACCCGCAGGACTAGGCCGAGCGCGCTCGATCAGATCGCGGACCTTCCCAGGCCTGTCCCGCGCCCGCGTTCCCTCCGCTGCGACCCGAGAGAACATCAACTCGTGCTCGCCCTGCACCAAGCCCAAACAAAAGCCCAACGGGCCCAACAGGCGATCGACAGCGGACGTATGCGCGTCCCGATAGAGCAGTCCCGCAATCGTCTCGAGCAGCGGGTCCCGCGCCCGGGCGGGAAAACGCGTGCCCGACCAACTTTCCCAGAAAAATTCGGCACAGCGCCCCCGATGAACCAAGGGTTTCTCGTCCCGCTCCTGGCCGCCGGTCTTGCCGCTTGCGTCGACAACGCTACCGGCCGGCAATGGGCGCTGCCGCCGCATCCCATAGCTCCAGGCTGGGGGCGGATCTACGTCTTGCCCCCTATGTCCTTTATCTCGCCCAGGCGCCGGCCGTCGCCTGCGCTCGCGATCGACGGCTACGCCGTCGGCCGCCTCAAGAACGGTGTCGATGGCCGGCCCGGCGAGCACACGGTCTCGATCGGCAGCCGGAGCGATGTGACCATCCGCCCTTTCAGCTTGCAGCCGGGCGCGGGGTCGATTGGGAAGCGTCCGACAAGACGCGGATGGCGGGCGACCGCGGGTTCGCGGCCGGCTTCTTCGGCGGTCCGGCCGGCGGGGTGCTGGAGGTCGCGTTCGAGTAGCAGGAGGCGGCGGCCAACCGGGAGGGACCGGTCTGGAAGCTCGAACTGTTGCCGGCCGCGCTCGCCCGGCAAGAGCTGGAAGGCCTCCGCGTTTCGCGGTAGCACCAGTTGATAAGGTAGGTCGCGGACAACCCAACACGGTGCCCTCCATGCCTCGAAACCACCGCTATGAGGTCGAGTTGGTCTGGACCGGCAATCGCGAGTCGGGCACCAGCACCTACAGCGCCTATGCGCGGGATTGGGAGATCCGCACGCCCGAGAAGCCGACGATCCTGGGCTCTTCGGATCCGGCGTTCCGGGGCGACGCCGCGCGTTGGAATCCCGAGGAGTTGCTGGTCGCCAGCCTCTCGGCCTGCCACCAGCTATGGTACCTGCATCTCTGCGCCGAAGCCGGGGTTGTCGTGATGGAATACGAGGACCGCGCCCTTGGGGTCATGGTCGAGGAGGACGACGGCGCGGGTCAATTCGCGAGCGTCGTGCTACGGCCGCGGGTGACGATCAGTCCAGAGAGCGATCCCGACCTCGCCGAGCGCCTCCACCACGCAGCGCACGCCAAGTGCTTCATCGCCCGGTCGGTGTCCTTTCCGGTCAGGCATGAACCGGTGATAGTCGGCGGGAATCGCGCCTAAGAAACGCCTAAGAACCCTTACCGAACCCACTGCCTCAGTTCGGTTCACCTTCGGGCGCCGCTTGCAGTGCCTCGATCGCCTGCCTGATGGGTCGCCACACCTGCCGTCCCTCGGTGTCGGCGCGGTCGAGCATCAGATCCTGCAGGCGGGCAGCTTGTCGTCGGAACTGATCTCAGTCGCCGCCGGCGTAGAACAGGCTGCGCGCGACCGCGGCGCCGCCGACTGTAGCCGGCATCAGCCACACGAAGTATGACGGGCGTGCATAGTTCTTCCATGCTCCGGCGCCGGCTCCCACTTCGAAGATCTGAAAATACGCCGTTTCTCCCGGTAACAGATCGACACTCGGAAACTGATTGATGAAGTGACGGTAGGAGTTGACCGTCACGTAATACTTTCCCGGCGCGACATCGCGATAGAAGGCACCGCCGAGTTCGGAAATCCCGACGACTGCCGCGGTCATCTTTACGTAGGGCCGATCGAAGCCGCTATAAGGAAGGTCTTCCCGGTAGAACCAAACGCGCGCCATGCCCGGTGGGATTTTCGGGATCGCGACCCTGTCGGTCCGTGCCTGTGGCGCGCAGGCGCACAGCGCGGCGAAGAGAGCAAGCGTCGTGAAACTTCTCAAGCTGCGCATCGGTTTTGCCTGGGTGCGCTCACATCCGGCCTCTCTTCGACCGCTCATCAAAAAATGGGAAGGCCTTCCGTATCCGCTCCCCTCATCCCCGATAGCGCGAGCAATGGAGGTTCCCGGCAACGGGGCCGGCCAATCGAGAACTGTCAGCCGCGCCAGCGCGAGCAATTGATCGGTTCGGTCGAGCAACTCAGCGCAAAGACTACGGAGCATGCAAGCACCATTATCATGGCACCATGTATCTTGACCTGACCGACGCCAAGGCTGCCGCCCTTGCCCGGCTTCTTTGGCGCTCGATCGACGAAAGCCGCTATGCGCCGTCGCCGGCCCTCGCGCCCCTAAAGGCAATCTCGGCGAAGCTCGATCCGCCGAAGCCCCGGTCCGAGCTACCGCCGCCACTCAAGGCCTATGATGCGACCAAGGTCAGGCGCGGGCGGCGCGAATGAGACGCAGCGACCCGCCGGTGATCCTTGGCAACGGCGAAGGAGGAGCAATGTCGGGACCTATGCGGCTTTTCGTCGGGTCGTATCCGGAGTTTTATGACCGACTCCTGGTTCCGGTGCTGTTCGCGCCGTATGCGCGGATTCTTGCTGAGCGGCTGAAAGGTATGACTGTCGAAAACGTGCTGGAAATCGCGGCGGGAACGGGTACGGTTACCCGCGCCCTTGTGCATGCACTGCCGGAGGCGGTGACCATCACGGCCACCGATCTCAACCTGCCGATGCTCGACCGCGCGCGATCGCATCCAGGGATGTGCCGGGTGCATTGGCAACAGGCCGATGCACTGGCGCCGCCCTTTGGTGAACACGAATTCAACTGTGTCATCTGCCAATTTGGAGTGATGTTCTTCGCCGATAAGCGAGCTGCCTTCCGCGAGACTTTTAGTGTACTGAGGCAAGGATGAGCGCTTCGACCTTTGCGAGCCGGCAATGGCCGAATCGGGCTGGTCGCCGTCTCGCCGAGGAATCAAAATCAAAAGAATGCACCACTTAGGCGCCGACAGAAAAGCACGGTTGAAGCCGGGCTCTCTCGGGCGGGGTGCGCCGCAAAGATACTCGCGAGATCTATCGACTAAGGGGGTTAGGGCAAGCGTCTGGTCGGGGCTTGGGCCCACGCTTGTCGAGCGGCACATTGCAGTTGTCGACGCGCTGCTCGTCCGTCCACTTTTCGCCAAGACGCTCCTTGAGGGTCAGGAGCTGCGGGTTGCGGGCCGGCGGCTGCAGCGCCGGGGAAGCGGCAACGCTGCCGGCAATTGCCGCGTGCTGTGCCGCAAGAGATAGCGCGATCATTGTCGCCGCGATGATGATGCGGGACGTTCGGCTGGCGGACGCCCGCGCGCCAGCGGTCATGGCCGTGCCTCCAAGGCGTGCTGTATTCACGCCCGATATCGTATGCGGCAGCGTCGTGTGCTGCGGCGACAGCGGGCGCATCGCGCTCTCGATCCGCCGCATTTCGGGATCGATCATGGCGATCTCTTCCTCGCCCGGTCGCCGCCCTCGCTCGTCGGGGCATCGTGCTTGGGCGGCATAGACTGCTGCATGCGCAGCCTGATCATGGGGCTCTGGCGTAGACATAGTGCTCATCATCGTCGGCCCCCGCATGCCATCCTATGCCAGAACGCGCCACCACATCCGATCACGACCGATGCTGCGACAGCTGTGTCCCACGATCCGGATAACCCCTTCGATCGAGGTCGTCGTGGAGAATATTGACAACCCAGATACTTCCTAGCTAAGCTAATCATATTAGCTAGGAAGCATCTATGGAAATCGTAACGATACACGCGGCAAAGACCACTTTGTCGCGACTTCTCGCCCGCGTCGAAGCCGGGGAGGAAATTGTGCTGGCCCGCGGTAGGGACCCGATCGCCAAGCTCGTGCCATTCCGCTCGCCGCCGGGAGGACGGAGGTTCGGCACGCTGCGCGGAACCGTCAGCGTCGGCCCTGAATTTTTCCAGCCCTTGCCCGAGGACGAATTGGCGGCTTGGGAGTAACGGTGTGCGCCTGCTGCTCGACACGCACGCATTTCTCTGGTGGCTCGCGGGGGACGAGGCACTCTCCGTCGCGGCACAGACGGCGATCGCCGACGAAAACAATGACGTTTTCGTCAGCGCGGCCTCGGCTTGGGAAATTACGACAAAGCACCGCCTCGGCAGGCTCCCCGGCGTTGCCGCCATTGTCGCCGATCTCGACGCCACGATCGCCGATCAGAACTTCATCAGATTGCCGATCAGCGTTCTGCACGGACAGGCCGGGGGTACTCTGCCCGGACCGCATCGCGATCCCTTCGATCGGATGCTGATTGCACAGGCGTTGGTGGACCGCCTCGTGTTCATCTCCAACGAGCAGATCTTTGACGCCTATGGCGTCGCTCGGCTGTGGTGACGGGGAAGGGCCGGACAGCGGTTTGTAGGGCTATGGCGTAGACATAGTGCTCATCATCATCGGCACCGGCACGCCAGATCTATCCGGCAGCACGCCGCGCCATTCGATGGCCGGTTCCCCGTCATGGCAAAGCCCGGATGATCGAGGGCCATGGCGTAGAAATAGTGCTCATCGTCGTCGGCGCCGACGCGCCAATAAAAATCAAAAACTTGAGTGCCTCCCGCAGCGTTGATGTCCGGATGTCCAACATATGTCCAATATACGCAGGTAGATCGGCGTAGGCACGAGTGCAGTGGCAAAGCCCGGATCCCACCGACCACGCCGACGTAGATGCCTCGTCTCGGGCTCGCCCGCTGCCCGGCGAGTCCGGAGATGAGCGTGATCGAGCCGAAGCCGCGGACCGCATTGAACTGCCCCGAGAACCGCCCCTCGAAGGCCGACCGTGCCTCGTCGTCGGTGAGCTCGACTTTCGGTTTTGTTGAGTAGGGGGTTGGCAACCGGCACGGCGAGGTAATCGAACGGATCGAGCCCGCAAGAACCGCTTCAGCATCGCTTGTCGGTGACATCGACGCAGCCGCCGGGTACGGTGTTGCCGAGACAAACAACGGACTGGCAACCCCGAAGCGTATCGGCCCGCAGCGGCGTACCGAGGGAACACGCTTCGAGTTGAAACCTTCGGTGCACTCTCGTCCGCTGGCGAAAACGCCGCTGGAGGAAACCACGATGTTCATCCGCAACGCCTGGTACGTCGCCGCCTGGGCCGATGAGATCGGCGAGATCCCGCTCGCCCGGCGCATCTGTGACGAGCCCATCGTCCTCTACCGCGACCGGCAAAACCACATCGCGGCGTTGCTCGACATGTGCTGCCACCGCGGCGCGCCGCTGCACATGGGAACGGTCGTCGAGGAAGGCCTGCAATGCGGCTATCACGGCCTGATCTTCGACCGTTCCGGCGCCTGCGTCCGCGTCCCCGGCCAGACGCGCATCCTCGAGCGTACCCGCGTCCGCAGCTTCCCAGTGGTGGAGCAGGACGCGTTCGTGTGGATCTGGATGGGCGACCCGGCCAAGGCCGATGTGTCCACCATCGTTCCTTGGCCTTACCACAGCGATACGAAGAACTGGCCGCACAAACACACGGTGTATCCCATCAAGGCCGCTGCCATGCTGATGGTGGATAACTTGATGGACTTGACACATCTCGGCTATGTCCACACCACCACCATCGGCGGCAATCCGGCCCAACATCTCGAGGCAAAGATGCAGACCGAGCGCACGCCCCTCGGCCTGAAATTCACGCGCTGGATGCTGAATTCCGTGCCACCGCCAACCTACGTAATGGCGGCGGGGTTTCAGGGCCGCATCGACCGTTGCCAGCGCTTCGAGTTCATCGCCCCTGGCTCGGTGCTGCAATGGACTGGTGCGGCCGAGGCGGGCGCCTACCGCGAACGCGACACCAGAGGCAGCCCCCTGCAGTTCCGGCTGTTTCATGGGCTGACCCCGGAGACCGACACCTCCTGCTTCTACTTCTGGTCGGCCGCAAACGGATTTCGGCAGGATGAGCCGGCGGCGACGGAGCAGTTCTTCGCCCAGGTCGCCGCCGCGTTCCTGGAGGACAAGACCGTGGTCGAGGGTCAGCAGCTCCGCCTGATGGAGCTGGGCGAGACCGCACTGGTGGACATTGCGACGGATGCCGCTCGCCTGCACATGCGGCGTACGGTCGAACGGTTATTGGAGGAGGAGGCACGGGTGGGGCTGGCGGCGGAGTAGCTTCGAGATCCACGGGTACGCCAGTAGCAGCCGCGGCGATCGTCACCCTCACCGCGCCAGTGCCGACGGTTAAGACGATCACCTCTCTGCGCGGGTATTCGCGATCGCGGATCTGCTGCTCGGTCGTCTTCGGCTCTGCCGATTCCCGAACGGATATCCGGTCGGTTTATCGCGGGGGGACCGCCTGTGCCGGCCGGGGACCCCGGGTGATTCCGCGGTCGAGCCAGATCGTGATGCGTGAGATGCGCTCGATGAGGCCGGCGGTCGCGGCTGATCAGCACAAGGGATCACGGCGAGCGCATGCGCGCACTCTGCCGACGAGAACCGGACCCTCGAGAGCTTTTTACGAATGCCGAACACCACTCGACGGCGGTTCAATCCCCAGCGGAGATCGTCGATCCGCGTCCCGCCGCGGCCCATCTCAAAGCCTCTCAAACCGCATGGGCGATGGCGGCAATCCCGAACACAACGAGCGCAATCGAGGGGATTTCAGTCTCACCCCGCCATCGGCTCCCCACGCGGACAAGACGCTGTGCGAAGAGGCTGGCACCGGTGCATCTTCGAACGAACCTTATAGCGGCCTCGGCATCGGTGAGGTCCGTCGAGCCACGGGAACGCCCTTGGCGAATCGCTCACCTTCTTCCCTGATCGCGCGAGCGGTCGGATTTGGGCCATCGGGGCGAGGCGATCCAGGACGGTCAACGCCGCGAGCGTGAGCAGACAATCGAGTTGGTCGAGCAATTCGGCGGGTTGATCACGCAGCACGGTGTACCCTCAAAGCGACAGCATCCGTCAAAAGGAATGGACATGCGTTTTGTCACGATGATGTTCGCCTGTCTTATCGGCTTCGCGGCTCTGGCGGGGTGCGTCCCGACGACAGCGCAGGGGTGCCCGCCGGGAACGCCCTGGGTTGCCGCCGATTACGCTAACGGCAAATGGGTCCCGGCCCATTGTCTGGGCCAACCGGCGCAATAAGAGACCTTGCGCCCAGGCTGCGCCATCTACAAACGTAGGTCGCCGCATCGTCCGGTCAGTCACCGATAAATTGATCCCATCCTGCGTTGCTCACCCCAAGGTTTGACATAGGTGGACGTTTTTTTGACGCGTCCTGCGACAGCCTCTTGAGAAGTCGTTAACGCTTATTGGGAGAGGAGCGATGCGACCGCGCAATGGCACGGGGACCGTGTTGCACGATGGCTATCCGGCCGATGCCCGAGCCGTCGGCGTCGGTCGTCGCCAGCCCATCGATCTTCCGGTCAAACTGAAGAACGGCTCGACGCATAGTCACCCTTCTATAGCGCCGGTGAGCCCGAACGCAGGTCTTGTCGCGGAACTGATGGGAGCGGTGCGCGCGCGCGACGAATTCATAGCGATCGCAGCCCACGAGTTGCGCAACCCGATGATGCCGATTCTTGGGTACGCCGAAAATATGTTGTCGGTCGGCCGGCGCCCCGGAGGTGAGTGCCCCGAGGCGATCATCGTCGCGCTGGAGCGTTTGGCCGGTCTGATCGCCGAGTACATCAAGCGAGCGACCACGCTTCTGGACGTCTCGCGCATTGCCGCAGGAAAGCTGCGAACTGAACTTTCGATCGTGGACCTCTCCGGGACGATGCGACAAGCCGTGCAGCGGCATCGGGCGGGTGCCGAACGCTCTGGTTGCTGCCTAAAGCCGAGCATCGAAGACGACGTATCGGGACTCCTCGATCAGCTGGCTGTCGATCAGATCGCCGATAACCTGCTTTCGAATGCGGTCAAGTATGGCGACGGCAGACCGATCGAAATCATGTTGGCTCGTTGCGGTGCCAAGGCGCAATTGACTGTCCGGGATCAGGGGATCGGCATTTCGGAAGAAGACCAGGCGCGTATCTTCGACGCCTTCGAGCGAGCGGTCACCCGGCGTGAGCCGGGCGGCTTCGGCATTGGCCTCTGGGTGGTGCGCCAGCTTGTCGATGCTATGCATGGCGAAATCCAGGTGACCAGTCGCCCGGCCGAAGGATCGACATTCACCGTGGCCCTTCCGCTTTCGCCGACGTGAGAAGCCGTCATGGCCGCCAATCCAACCGCTGCCGACGGGCGGACACCCTTCGGGCGCGTGCCTACAGGCATCCCCGGCCTCGACACCATTTTGGGCGGAGGTTTTTTTAAAGCAGGCATTTACATCGTGCAAGGCGAGCCGGGGACGGGCAAGACCATCCTCGGCAACCAGTTCTGCTTCAATCATGTCGCCGCTGGACATCATGCGATCTACGTCACTCTTCTGGCGGAAACGCACGACCGGATGATGCAGCACATGCAGACAATGTCGTTCTTTGACCTGACCTGCATTCCCGATGGTCTTTACTATATAAATGGCTGCCGCGTCCTCGAGGAAGATGGCCCTAAGGCGTTTATCAATTTATTGCGGCACGAAATCCGGACGCACGAGGCGACGCTGCTCGTCCTCGACGGTCTCATTGCGACCGAGGAGTGGAGCGCATCGCAGCGGGATTTCAAGAAGTTCATCCGTGTGCTTCAGGCCCAGATGGCCATGGAAGGTTGCACGGCGTTACTTCTGACAAATGGTCGTCGCAAAGCGTACCACCCCGAGCACACGATGGCCGACGGGCTGATCGAGCTTCACGATGTGCTGTTCGGGCCACGACCCGAGCGCGCGCTTGAGGTGCGCGAGCTCCGCGGCAGCGACGCACTGCGCGGTCGGCACCCGTTCCGGATCACGGATCGGGGCATCGTCGTCTATCCCCGTATCGAAGCGCTGCTCGCCCGTCCCTCGGCCGATGACGAGTGGCCCGCTGAGCGCTGCGCCACCGGCATCAGCTGGCTCGACACGATGACTGGGGGCGGTATCCCGCGCGGCACCACAACCCTCGTGCTCGGCGCCACGGGTTCGGGAAAGACGAGCCTCGGCCTGCATTTCCTATCGCAATCCTCGGCCCAGCAGCCTGGTCTTCTTTTCGGTTTTTACGAGATGCCGCAACGCCTGCGGGTCAAGGCAGCCGACATCGGGATCAAGCTCGACGGCCTCATCGAGCACGGCCATTTGGAGATTCTCTGGCATCCACCGACCGAGGACATCCTGGACGCGCTCGGCAATCGCCTCATCGAGGCGGTGCGGCGTCGGCGCGTAAAGCGGCTCGTGATCGATGGTCTTCTCGGGCTCGAGGAGATCGCCGCGGACGGACCGCATCGGATCGGCCGTTTCGTGACAGCGCTGGCGAACGAACTGCGCGCGCTCAACGCGACCACGTTCTACACGGCAGAAACACGATACCTGATTGGCGGAGCGATCGAGGGGCCAACAATCGGCCTATCGACAATCGCCGAAAACTTGATCTTGCTGCGGTACGTCGAGCTGAGGTCGCAACTTCGGCGGCTGATTTCCGTCGTCAAGATGCGGGACAGCGACTTTGACTTATCGTTGCGGGAGTTCCGCATCACGGCTGGCGGGCTCGAACTCGCCCAGACGTTCGACAGCGCCGAGGCGATCCTGAGCGGATTCCCTCAACTAATAACGAAAGCATCGGCCACGAACGAAGCATCTCTGTGCTCCCCTGGGAAGTAATCATGCCAATCGTGCTCGTGGTCGACGATGAATTAAGTATTGTCGACGTATTGGAGACCATCCTCACCGACGAGGGTCATCGGGTTCTCACCGCGTGCAACGGCAAGCAGGGCCTGGCGAGGTTGACAGAGGAAACAGCGGACCTGGTCCTGCTGGATTTCATGATGCCGATACTCGGGGGCGCTGAAATGCTGAGCGCTATGGCGGCAGACCCGGCGCACCGGCACATCCCGGTCATCATGATAAGTTCGCTCGCGGAGGACGTGATCGCCAAAAAATGCTCCGGCTACGCCGCGTTTCTGCGCAAGCCTTTCGCCACGGCCGCGGTGCTGAGCACCGTCGCTCGCATCCTTAGCATCGGGCAAGACACCGGAGCATAAGCCAGATAATGCCTCAATACCAAAACGATCAGCCGTGCACTTCATCGCTGGTCGGCGAGTTCGTTTGAGAATTGAGCAGCGTTCGGGACGCGCGGCTCGTAAATCCCCGGTAGGCTCAATCGCGTCTGAATGCCTATGCGCTACACCCGAGGGCAATCTACGCGAGCACCCCGGAACGAATCGGCCTGTCCGGAACCGCACGTCCGAACCCGGTGAACTTGGATGCGAGAGTTGTACACTACAGCGTGGTTCGGAGTACCGGCGCGCCGGTCGTGGACCTGCAGACCAACGCCTATGGTTACGACCCATCGGTGGTTTCAATTGTGGCATTACGTCCCGGAACGGCAACGATCGAAGCGCGCCTTGGAGCGGCGGTCGATTACCTCCACGTCATCGTCGTACCCCCTGGGAACTAACGCGCAGCCGGCGGCCGACCGAGCTCTTCGAGCAGCGGCCGCAGCGCGTCGAGTTCGGCGCCAAAGCCGGCCCAGTCGCCCGCCTTCAGGTGATCGATCGCCCGATCGTAATGGCCGAGTGCGGCACGGGCCCGCGCGTCTGCGGGGCCGCCCGCGGCCGGCGCCGCGGCGGCGGCCGGCAGCGGGGCAACCGGCGTGGTTTCCTTGAACAGCGCGGCCAAGGCCGCAGGCAGGGTGTTCTCCATGACCACCCGGTCGCCATAAGCCGCGATCACCCGCTTCAATTCCGGCAACTGGCCCGATTGGGCGCGCAGGTAGAGCGGCGTCACATAGAGGATCGAGTTGTCGATCGGCACGACCAACAGGTTGCCGCGAATGACGCGCGAGCCCATCTGGTTCCACAGCGAGATCTGCTGCGAGATCTCGGTGTTCTGGTTGATCCGCGCCTCGATCTGGAACGGCCCGTAGACGAGTTTTTCCTTGGGAAACTCGTAGACGATGAGCTTGCCGTAATCCGGCGGATCGCAGCGCGCCGCCAGCCAGGCGATCATGTTCTCCCGCTGGCTTGGCACCATCGGCAGCATGAGGAAGAATTCGGCGTGTGGATCACCGGGCAGGCGCATCATGATGTAGTAGGGCGACATCCTGGCGGTGCTGCGCGCATCGACGTCGTCGGTGGCCGGCTCGCGCGGAAACTGCCAGAGATCCTCGCGGTTATAGAATACTTCGGGCGCCACCATGTGGTAGGAGCGGTATTGCTGCGCCTGGATGCGGAACAGGTCCTCCGGATAACGGATGTGCCTTTGCAAATCCGGCGGCATCGCCGCGAAGGATTTGAACAGCGTCGGAAAGATACGCCGATAGGTGGCGAGCACCGGATCGGCGGGATCGACCACATAGAAGGCGACGGTCCCGTTATAGGCGTCGATGACCACCTTGACCGAATTGCGGATGTAGTTGGCGTCCCCGTCGGATTGCGGCTGGGCGTAGGGGAACCAGCGGCTCGTCGTATAGGCGTCCTGCAGCCAATAGAGCCGCCCGTCGCTGATCACGATATAGGGGTCGCGATCGAGCTCCAGGAACGGCACGATCATCCGCACCCGGTCCTGGATGTTGCGATGGATCAGGATCCTGCTTTCGCCGGTCAGGTAGCGGCTCAGCAGGATGTTTACGTCGCCGAAATACCAGGCGAACAGCGTCTTCCAGCCGATGCCGCCGATCGGAATGCCGTCCTTGCCGTCGTAGGCCGCATAGACGTTGTCCTTTCCCTTGGGGTAATCGAATTCCGGCGTGCTGCCCTTGACGATCACGTAGTCGTCGGTGCCCTCGCCGAAATAGATGCGCGGCTCGGTTATAGCGGGACCGCCGGCGGCGACCGGCGGGATGTCCTTCAGATAGAATATCGGCAGGCCTTCCGCGGACTTCCGGGTTACCGGCGACATTACGACGCCGTTGCCGTGGGTGAACAGCAGGTGCAGGTTGACCCAGGTCTGGGCGTTGGCCGACAGCAGCGACGGCATCAGTTCGCGGGCGGCGAGCGTCACCTGCTGATATGAGCCGTCGGTGTGGTAGCGATCGACGCCGACATCGAGGAACTTGTAGTAGGTGCGGATCTCCTGCAGCTGCGCGTATGTGTCCATCAGCGGTGCCCAGTCCCACAACCTGATGTTGTCGATGGTGCCGCGGTTGTTCTGCAGCGACTGGAAGCTCAACCCCTGTTCGGCCGGAAACGGCTGCACCGCAATCTGCCGAAGATTGTAGGCCTCCCGGGTGAGGGCGATGTTGCGCTTGATATACGGCGCCTCGAGCTGCAGCTCGCTCGGCTCCACGTAAAAGCGTTCGAACAGCCCGGGAAACAGCGCGGTGAAAACGAACGCGCTGCCGAAGACGAGCAGAGGCGCAGCGATGACCAGCCGGTAGCTGCGCAACCGCAGATTGGCCCAGACGAGAATGGCAGCGGCGGCGGCGACACAGATGAGCAGCCAGAGCATCGGCAGCTCGAGATGGACGTCGCTATAGCCGGCCCCGATGACGACGCCGTTGTCGTCATACAAGAGGAGGAAGCGGTCGAGCGCATAGGACCAGGCCTTCACTGCAAAAAAGAGACCCAACAGCGCCGAACCGTGGGCGAAGGCAGCGGACGAGACGCGCCACGGGCGCCGCTCGAGATTAATTTCGCCGTGCAGGAAATACACCGCTCCGGCCAGCAGCGCGCTGAAGAACAGGAGCAGCAGCAACCAATTCTTGAGCGCGATGTAGACCGGCAACGAAAAGAGGTAGAAGCCGATGTCCTTGTCAAACAACGGGTCGTTCCGGCCGTACGGCACCTGATGCATGAAGCGGAGGACAAGGTCCCATTTGCCGGTCTCGCCGATCGCGATCAGCAGTCCGACGGCGAGGGCGGCGGCCAGGATGAGCAATCGCCACGGCAAGACGGACAAGGCGGGCGAGGCGGGCAAGGCGGGAGCAAACAACTCGGTCGGCGACCCGGGCGACGCCCGAACCCGCGCAAAGCCTGGGTCGAGCGCGGCCGGCAGCCGAAATCGTCGCCGCGCCGCAAACCGCAGGGCGAGGGCTCCGTTCACCCAGATGAGAAAGCTCGATAAAGCGAAAACCGCCGTGAACAGAACGGCTTGCGTCGCGAAAACCGTCCAGAAGACGCCGACATACCCGATCGTCGAGAACCAAGCCCAGTCGACGACCCAGCCGCTTGCGGCTGCTGTCACGATCAGGACGGCCACGACGACGGCGATTGCTACGCCGATACGTCTCCAGGACATGTTCGCTCCCCGTCGCGTAACTTGGGTAAAAGACTAGCAGCAAACGAGCGGTCACGCTCCGTTGCTGGGAGGATTGTCATGCCCCCGTGTCGGGATTGCCTGCTGAATGCCGGATCAATGCCCGCGATCATTGCCGGTCGGCAGCCTGATGCCGAGCAGTTTCTCGGCGGCCGACGCCACTTCGGGAGCGAGCGGGCGCGGTTCCAAACCGACGCCTTTCGACAGCTGTTCGGCGATGATCCCGAACGCGGCCAGCCTGCCGAACGGTTTGTTGTTGGCCGGCGGCACGGGTGCCAGGAGGCGCGTTTGGTCGAGGTCGTCTCGACCATGTCCTCGATCGCCGCCTCGTAATCGTTCCAGCGACCGCGGTTGCGAAAATCTCAGCGTCTTAGCGGATCGGTTAGCCGCGCGCGGAACCGACGCAGCTGTTCCTCCGGAGTGATGTGGCGGCGGCAACAGTCGGGGCTACGGCCTTTCCGACCGATCGCGTCGGGCCGTGCCCATCCTTCGCCGATCCGGATGATGGTAGTGCAGCGAATAGACGTGGAGACCGCTGACGCCGTAATTAGAAAAATCGCGCCGCCAGGATTTCAGTTCCTCCTGCGACAGACCGAGAAGCGCCAATCGTTCCGGCTCCACTTCGCCGGCTTCGATCATCGCAAGGAGCGTTGCTTTTCGTTTTGGCGTCCAGCGTTGCCGGCCGACGAACTCGAGGTTCATGATTATCCTCACAAGGTTCTGGCGTTTGCCTGGCTTGAACGAGCCGCGTCCCCGCAGCGCGGTGGACCTGTGTCAAATTTGCGTCAATCTAGGCTGGTTGCCGGCCGGAAATCAAGGAATGCCAAAGCCGGGTAGTGGGTCATTTTGACCCACGGCCCCGCCGTCCTTTGGGGCATCGCCGACCTCGCGCGTCGCTGCAGATCACGACTAGAATGCTGGCGATCGGGACGAACCCCGCTCGGCTTCTCGGGAGAGATCGATGCGCATCGCGGTCGTCGGCGCCGGCGGCATCGGCGCGATTTACGGCGCCGCCTTCGCCAAGGCCGGCATCGACGTCGTCTTCGTCGCGCGCGGCGTCCATCTCGCGGCGATGCGCGCGGATGGCCTGCGGATCGAAGGCGACCGCGGCGAAACCGAGATTCGGCCGGCGTCGGCGACCGATGACCCGACAAGCATCGGCATCGTCGATTACGTACTGTTCTGCGTCAAATTATGGGATGTCGAAAGCGCCGGCGGGCGGCTCCGCCCGATCGTCGGGCCCGACACCGCGGTGATCCCGTTGCAGAACGGCGTCGACGCCGCCGAGCGCCTTGCCGCCATCCTCGGGCCGGAGCCGCTGATGGGCGGCTCCGCCTTCGTCACCGGCTCGATCGTCGCACCCGGCGTCGTCCGCCAGACCGGCGCCTATCAGCGCATGACCTTTGGCGAACTCGACGGCGGCAACCGCGAGCGCGGGCCACGGCTCGGCGAACTCTGCACCGCGGCCGGGTTCGAGGGCGTGCTGAGCGCCGATGTCCGGGTGCCGATCTGGGAAAAATTCATCCTTTTGGTGCCGCTCGCCGACCTCAACGCGTTGACACGGCTGCCGCTCGGCAAATGGCGCGGCGACCGCGATCTCGTCACGTTGTTCGTGGCGGCACTGCGCGAGACCGTCGCAGTCGGCCTGGCGGAGGGGGTCGACTTGCCCCCCGACTGCGTCGACAGGGCGCTCGCGACGATGTGGGCGATGCCGGACCACCACATGACCTCGATGGGCCACGACCTCGCGCGCGGCAATCGACTCGAGCTGCCATGGTTTGCTGGCAAGGTCGTCGACCTCGGCCGCCGCCACGCCATCCCGACCCCGGCGAATGGTTTCATCTACACCGCATTGAAGCCCTATGCGAATGGCCCGCCGGCCTGAGCAGCAGTCGCGGGAGGCAATCGCTCGTCAGAGCCTCAGCACGCGCTCCGCATTGCGGAAGCATACTGCCTCGCGCTCGGCGTGGCTCAAGGGCGCGGTCTCGATGAACCGAGCCGCCTCGTCGCTGTCTTCGAGCGGGTAGTCGACCGAGAAAAGCACGCGTTCGAGGCCCATCGCGTCGATCGCGCAGCGGAGCGGCTCGGCTGAGAAGGCGCCGGCGGTGGTGACGACGATGTTTCGGCGAATGTACTCGGACGGCATCTGGCGGAGCGACACCTTCGGCTCGGTGATCTTGAAGCGACTGTCGATCCGCCAGAGGTAAAAGGGCAGCGCCTCGCCCATATGGCCAAGGATGACCGTGAGTGACGGGAAGCGGTCGAAAAGCCCACAGAGTACGAGCCGCAGCGCATGACCGCCGGTTTCCGCCGCCCAGCCGAAGATCGCCTGCGCGAGGCCGGGATAGCCTTCGAACGCCGCCGGGATGGTCATCGGGTTCGCCGGATGGAGGTAGATCGGCACGTCGAGCCCCGCGACGCGCTCCCAGAACGGCAGGCACCGCGCGTCGTCGAGATAGACACCCTGGGTGTGGCCGTTGACGAGCGCGCCCTTGAACCCGAGCTGCTGCACCGCGCGCTCGAGCTCGTCGCCGGCTTCCCGCGGATCCTGCATCGGCACCGCGGCAAAACCGCGGAAGCGTGTGGAATGCCTCGCGACCCGCTCGGCCAGCGTGTCGTTGACCGATTTCGCTTTACGGATTGCCGTCGCCGTGTCGCGCTCGCCCTGGATGCCCGGCTGAAAAAGCGACAGCACTGCGATGTCGATACCGGCCTTGTCCATCGCGTCGAGGCGCAGCGCGTCGATATCCGGGAGCCGCTCGGCCACCTGGCGGCGGAACGCTGCCGCCGGCCCGCTGCCCTCGGTGCGTCCCACATAGGCAAACCCCTCAACGAGGAAATGCTCTTCGAGCGCGATCTTTCTGGTCATCTGTCGCTTCCTCCCGCTACCTCGGCAATGCCATGCCCGGCCGATTTTAGCGCTGGTCTGTCTTCTCGAAGCCCGGCGGCGCGGGCAGCCGCCCGACATGACCAGTACGGATCTTCCGTGCGCTGTTCTTCATCGGCCGCCTCCCGTCGCGTCCGAAGTTGTTCCCGCCGGCTCCGCCGAAGCTACAATGATCGGGATGCGATCTCCATCAGGCATGGGGAAATTCGATGGCGGCGGACAGCGCGGACCGAACCCGCAAATCATATCGGCGCTGGCAATCCGATATCATCGTCGATCTGATCAAGCGTTACGGCTTTCCCTACGTCGCGCTCAATCCGGGAGCGAGTTACCGCGGCCTGCACGATTTGCTGGTCAATCACGGCGAAGGCGAACCGCCGATACTGCTCTGCAACCGTGAAAAAATCGCCGTGCAGAACGAAAGCTGTGGGACTTCGATCGACACTACCGCCACGCCGGGCGCGAGCTCGGCACCCGAACCAGATCGGCACCTCGCTCGGCGTCGCGCTCGCCAACAAAGGCACCGGTCGGCTGGTCGTCGACCTGCAGCCCGACGGCGACTTGATGTACGACGCCGGCGCGCTGTGGATCGCCGCGAAATACCAGATACCGCTGCTCATCGTTATGTACAACAACCGCGCCTATTACAACGACTGGAACCATCAGCTCACGATTGCGCGAACCCGCGGCACGGATATCGGCCGCGCCCATATCGGCATGGATCTGTTCGGACCGGCGCCCGACTTCGCCGGCCTCGCCCGCTCGATGGGCTGGTGGGCCGAAGGCCCCATCGAGAATGCTGACGATCTGCAGCCCGCGCTCGAGCGCGCGATCATGCAGGTCAAGAACGGCAAGCCGGCGCTGGTCGATGCGGTGACGCAGCACCGTTAACCGAGGCCTGAACGCCGACCCCGCTGGCGCCTGTTGCTCGCAGCGGCGCGTTGGCCACGCTCGTGCGCAATCACCCAAGGAGCCCTACCCCTTTTTCTCGCGGGCACAGTCAGCTAAGGGTCGGGCGGCCGCCATTCGACGTGGTCGTCGAGCGGGACCACCGGCCGCGGCAGCCGCTGCCAGTCGAAGCGACTGAGGACCGGCGAAGTGAGGCCGGGAAGATCGACCTCGACAATCTGCTCGGGGGCGAAGAACTCATCGAACCCGCCGCGAAAATGGCCGCGCGACTTGACCACGACCGAGCGGGCCGAGCCGATGTCGAGGCCCATCATTTCGAAGAATACGGGGTCGGCGCATTGCACGCGGTGCGACACGACGACGACCGTGACGCCGCCGACGCGGAGCGCCGCGCATGGTCCGAGCGCCAATCGCCTGCCGGCATAGATGCCGCGACGCCCGACGCAATCGCCGTCGCTCAGCGCCGCGACCTCCGCCGGAGCACGCCACGGCTCGGAGAATTTGGTCCGCTCCGCGCGATTGAACTGCGCCGCGAAATCGGCACCGACGCCGAGCCGATGCGCCCCGGCGGCGAGCGGCGGGTCATAAAAGACGCCGAGCAAGGCGCCGGCCACGCCCGCATCGTGGAAGGCGCGCAGCAGAAAGACGGTGTTGCCGCGGCCGCCGCCGCCCGGATTGTCGGCGACATCGGCAAAGGCGAGCGCCGGCAATGAGCGATCATCGCCGACCGCCAGCGCGCGCTGCACGGCTTCGTCGAGCGAGGTGAGGCGCGGATAAAAGCGTGCCCGGTTGGCCCAGCCGTATTCGGCGATTTCGCGGGCGAGCGCGCCGGCGGCGCGCTGGTCGCGGCGCGCGGTCACAATGACGCTGAGGCCGCTCTTGGCGCTGTCGGAGAAGGCGAAGCCGCCCATCACCGAGACGTTCATGATCTCGGGCGTCATCCGCCGCTGGCCAAGATCGATCATTTCGGCGTAGGGGCCGGCGGCCGTCAGCAAGGTGACGGTCGGCGGCACGATCGGCAGGCGGACAAGCGCCGCCTGCGGTCGCACTCCGTCCAGCATCTCGCGGATCGCTGCCGCCGCCTCGCCGCCGCGCTCGCGCATGTCGAGGTGCGGGTTCGTGCGGTAGCCGATAAAAGCGTCAATCGAGCGCACCATCCGCTCCGAGACATTGGCATGCAGGTCGAGCGTCGCAGCGATCGGCACGGCCGGCCCGACGATTCCCCGCACCAGCGCGAACAGCGCGCCGTCGGGATCGTCCTCCTCGGTCGTCAGCCCGGCGCCGTGCGCGCAGATATAGACCGCGTCGACCGGCAAGGCCGCTTTCAGCCGACGCGCGATCGTGTCGAGCAGTTCGACGAAGAAGCCATGCTCGACCGGGCCGTTCGGCTCGCTCATCGCCAGCGCGATGCCGATCGGATCCCATCTGCCCGAGGCATCCATCGCGGCGACGAAGCCCGGCGTCTCGGCCAGCATATGCGGCGTCGGCGCGCGGGCTTCGGCGAGGATCGCCTCGCCCTCGAGATAGGTGGCGGCGAGGAAATCCTCGCGCGTCGCGATCGGCGCGAACTTGTTGCACTCGACCGAAAAGCCGAGGATCGCGACGCGCGGCGCATCAGGACGAGGCATGGTCGAGCCGCCCGCACTCGTTGTCGACAGGACAGCCTAACCGCGGTCGTGACCGGTAGCGAGCGCCGGTTGAGGTTATCCCGATGCAAAGGGCTCGCCCGAAGAGGCGGGCGTCCAGCCCCCCACGAAACGTCAGTCGACAACGGCTATCGCATTGAGCTCGCACCACCCGCGTACAAAAGCCGGCGCTGCCGGCAAACGCGGGATCTCCTTGAGGTGGTTAAAATGGTAGAGTGTGCGACCACCCTGAGGCAGGCTTCCCATGAAAATCGTCGTCTTCGGCCCCCGCAAGCGAACCGGCGTTCTGCACGACGGCAACGTCGTCGACCTGTCGAATGCCTATGCGAAATATCTGCGCGAGCGGACAAACGAGCCCGCGCCGTCGGAGATGGCGGAGGTCGTCGTCGCATCGGATCTCGCCCGGCTGATCGATGGCGGCCGGCGCGCACTCGACGCGGCGCAAACGGCGCTCGATCACCTTTTCGGTCGGGCGCAGGACAGGCTGGGCGTAAAGGGCGAGAGACTGGTGTCTGCCGCAGCCGAAACGCGCCTCTACGCACCGCGCCCCAATAACGGCCGCATCGCCTGTGCCGGCGGCAACTTCGCTGATCACGCCGCGGCCATGGCGGCAAAGATGCGCGGCAGAGCCTACGAGGGCGATGCCCGCCAAGAAATCCGCAATGCCGGTTTCTGGGGATTCTGGAAGCTCGGGCGCGAGATCGTCGGTCCCGATGGGGAACTCGTCTATCCCGAGCGCTGCAATCGGCTCGACTACGAGGGCGAGATTGCAATCATCCTCGGCAAAACCGGCGCCGATTTGCGGCAAGCGCAATTGCAGGACTTTGTCTGGGGCGTCACGATGCTCGCCGATTGGAGCATCCGGGCGCCGCGGGAAGCGCCGGGCGGACCGCTGAATTTCAACTTCCCCAAGAACTTCGACACGTCGTGCTCGATGGGCCCGTGCATCTCCGTGGGCGAGGCAGACCCGACCAACATCGACATGGAGACCCTGGTAAACGGCGAGTGCCGCCAGCGGTTCAACACACGCGACATGGTCTTCGGCTTTGGCGAATATCTCGAATATCTGTCACGCGACTTCACGCTTTATGCTGGAGATGTAATCAGCGGCGGCACGGCGGCGGGGACCGCTGCCGATTTCGAGCGAATTGCTGCCGGACAACAGCTCGGCGCCGGAGCGCTTTCTGAAGCCCGGCGACGCCGTCGAGATGCGATCTCCGGCAATTGGGTCGCTGCGAACCCGCGTCGTCGCGAAGCAGAAATAGGCGCACCCCCGCGGCCCCTCACCCCGGCCCTCTCCCCGCGAGCGGTCGCGAGCGGGGAGAGGGAGGGACCGGCGGCAGCGGGAGGGTAAGGAGCGGAATACGGCAGAGAGGAAGAGAGAGAGGCATCGATGGCGGTGAGCAACAAGATCCGGGTCGGGATCGTCGGGGTCAGTCCGAGCCGCGGGTTTGCCTCGATAGCCCACATCCCGGCTTTGCAGGCGTTGCCCGAGTTCGGGATCAGCGCCCTTTGCACGACCCGCCAGGAATCGGCCGACGCGGCGGCGCGGCATTACGGCATTCCGCTCGCCTTCGCCGACGCCGCTTCGCTCGCCCGGCATCCCGAAGTCGACCTCGTCACGGTCAGCGTCAAGGTGCCGGACCACCACCCTGCGGTCATGGCCGCGGTCGACGCCGGCAAGCATGTCTATTGTGAATGGCCGCTCGGCCGCGACACCGGCGAGGCCGTAGAGCTGCTCGAGGCGGCCGCGCGCAAGGGCGTCCGCCATGCCGTCGGGCTGCAGGGCCAGATGTCGCCGGCGATCAATTACGCGAAGGATCTCGTTGCCGACGGCTATGTCGGCCGCGTGCTGACGGCGACGATGATCGCCTGCGGACCGGGCTGGGGTGCCGCGATCGAGCGCGCCTACCAGGCCGATCGGCGCAACGGCGCCAATCTCTTGACGATCACGGGCGGCCATACGATCGATACGCTGTGTCATTGCCTCGGCGAATTCCGCGAACTCTCCGCCTTTGTCGTCAGCCAGCGCGACCGGATCGCGCTCGCCGATACCGGCGAGATCGTGGCGAAGACCGCACCGGATCAGCTCGTCGTCAACGGCATCGTCGGAGACGGCGCCGTCGTCTCGTTCCAGGTGCGCGGCGGCATGGCGAGCGGCACGGCGTTTCTGTTCGAGATCCACGGCGACGCCGGCGATTTGCAGCTTAGCGCCACCTCGCGGGCCTCGATGCAGCGCCAGGAGCTGATCGTGAACGGGGCGCGCGGCGGCGACGCCGAGCTCGCCCGCCTGCCGATCCCGCCGAACTACCGCTGGGTGCCCGAGGGGGTGCCCGGCGACTTGCGCTACAATGTCGCTCAGCTCTATCGCCGGCTCGGTGAAAGCATCCGCGACGGCGGCCCGGCGAGCCCCAGCTTTGGCGCCGCCGTCACCCGCCATCGCCTGCTCGACGCGATCCAGCGCGCCTCGGACAGCGGTGCAAAGCAGGTGGTGTAAGGTCCCGAGCGGGCCGAGGCAAGGAAAGCGACGACGTGACAAAAGAGATCCGGCTCAACGCCTTCGACATGAATTGCGTCGGTCACATCCAGCACGGCATGTGGACCCATCCGCGCGATCGCTCGGGCGACTACAACACCTTGGAATACTGGCAGGATCTGGCGCGGCTCGCGGAACGCGGCTTGTTCGACGGGATCTTCCTCGCCGACATTGTCGGCGTCTACGACGTCTATGAACAGGGGCCGGAGCCGTCGATCGTCAATGCGGTCCAGATCCCGGTCAACGATCCGCTGCTGGTGGTGCCGGCGATGGCGGCGGTGACGACGCATATCGGCTTCGGCGTGACGGCCAATCTGACCTATGAGCCGCCCTATCTGTTCGCCCGGCGGCTGTCGACGCTCGACCACCTAACACGCGGCCGGATCGGTTGGAACATCGTCACCGGCTATCTCGACAGCGCGGCGCGCGGCATGGGACTGCCGGCGCAGTTCGATCATGACCACCGCTACGACGTGGCGGATGAATACATGGAAGTCGTCTATCGGCTGTGGGAGGCAAGCTGGGAAGACGAAGCCGTGCTGCGCGACAAGCAGAACCGCGTCTATGCCGACCCGGCCAAGATCCACCGCGCGCAATATGCCGGTCGACACTATCGGGTCGACGCGATCCATCTGGCCGAACCGTCGCCGCAGCGAACGCCGGTGCTGTACCAGGCCGGGTCGTCGGCCCGCGGACGCGAATTCGCGGCGACGCATGCCGAATGCATCTTCATCAACGGGCCGGACAAGCGGATCACTCGCGGCATCGTCGCCGACATTCGGACCCGGGCCGAGGCGCATGGGCGGAATCCGCGCGACATGCTGATTTTTCTGCTGCGCGCCGTCGTGGTCGGCCGCACGCGCGCCGAGGCCGAAGAAAAATATGCAGAATATCACGCACATGCGAGCGTCGCCGGGGCGCTCGCGCATTTTTCGAGCTCGATGGGCATCGACCTGTCGCGCTACGCGATGGACGAGCCGATCCGTTACGTCAAAACCGACGCGATGAATTCGGCGGTCGAGGCGATCACGAAATCGAGCGTCGAGCCGTGGACCTTGCGCCGGATCATCGGACAGATGGGGCTGGGAAGCCGCATGCCGCCGATCGTCGGCGCCGCCGAGGAGGTGGCCGACGAACTGATCGCCTGGGTCGACGAGACCGGGGTCGACGGCTTCAACCTCAGCCGCATCGTCACGCCCGAGAGCCTGCGCGACTTCATCGATCTCGTCGTGCCGATCCTCCAGGAGCGCGGCGTCTATAAGCGCGGATACTCGCCCGGCACGCTGCGCGCGAAGCTGTTCGGCCGCGCCCGGCTGCCGGCCTCGCACCCGGCCGCTGCGCGCCGTCGGCAGGCCGGCGACGCGCAGCGGCCGGTGGCCGAGTAGGATCAGGCCCCGGGCGGGAAGAAGACCAGCGCCCGCACCTCGATGCTCTCGCGCGGCGGCGCCCCGAGGGCCAGCGGGTTGGCGAACGAGGTGTGGAAAGACAGCCTCGCGCGGCCGTCATCGGCGCTGTCATGCACCCGGATCAGCACGACCTCGTCGGGCTGCATCTGCGAAAAATAATACCAGCGGTGCGCCGGGTTGTACGCGACCGACGAGGTTTCGCCGCGCACGTGCGGATAGACGAGATCGGTGGCGATCAGATCGTCGTCGGTAAAGCTGCGCGCGTCGCACAATGCCAACGGCGAATCCTGCACCGGTCCGCGGATCGGGCGCCACACATTGACGATGCCGAAGCGGTGCTTCAGGAGATCCGGCGCATCGGCGCCGAGCTGATCGCGCACCCGGCGCGGCGCCGAATTCACGGTGTGATCGTTGTGAACCCGGCGGACCGGCTGGCTCGCGTCGGGCCGCCCGGCGTTGCGTACATTATGGTCGAAGACGAAGACGCGGCTGGCGCCCAACCTCTCGCGCAGCAGCCCCTCAACTTCCGGGTAGTAGACGCGCTTGATCTCGTCGGGTGAATAGAAGTCGGCGACCGCGGTCGCCGCCTTGATCAGCGCAAAGCCGTTGCGGTCGAGCGTGAACTCGGCCTCGCGGCCGCGCGCATCCTCGATCCGCATTTCGCGCGGATCATCGATTCCGTTCCACACCGGCGCGCCGGGCGGCGGGTCACCGACATAGCGCGCCGGCTTTTCGCTGCCGCGCTGCAGATAATGCAAGGTCGAGGTGACGGTCTGCGGATGGACAGCGACATCAAGCGGCATGATCGGGCCTCTTCAAATGTGACGCGCAGTCGGCCGACACTGGGCCGCTGCATGAAGACGGGCGTGTCCGCGAATGTTCTACATCCCCGGAGTAACGTCAATCGCAAGCGGATCGACCGCCCGCCAAAATCCGTCGGGTCGGGAAGGAGTAGGGCCGCCCCGCTCCCGACCGGCGTCTCAAGCGTCGGCCAATCGGTAGGCGCGAGCCGCCGTGTCGTGGAACAGCGCCGCGCGCTCCATGGCCGAATAGCTTCGCGACAACCGCTTGCACGCATTGAAGAAGACGTGGTGCGAAAACGACACCTTGTCGACCGGAAAGTTGCTTTCGAACATGCAGCGCTCGGGGCCGAACGCATCGATGCAGGTGTTCATGATCGGCGCCATCGCGGCCGCGAGTTCCTCGGAACCGATCGGCGTCTCGCGCGCATGCCAATCGAAGCCGAGCCGCGGCATGCCGATGCCGCCGAGCTTGAGGTTGACGTTGCGGCACTCGGCGACCGCGGCCAGCCCGCGCCGCCAGGTTGCCATCACCTCGTCTGCGCGGTTGCCGTAGGGACCGACCCGCTGCAAGCCACCGAGATGGTTGAGGACGATCGTCAACTCGGGAACGGCCTTGGCGAAATCCGCGAGTTCCGGCAGTTGCGGAAAGCAGACCCCGGTGTCCAACGACAGGCCCATGCGCGCCAGCACGCGAGCGCCGGCCCGATATTCCGGCGTGGCAAGCACCCCCTCCTTTTCCCGGTTGCCGATTTCCGGATGCCGGTCCCAGGTCACCGTATGCCGGATGCCGCGGAACCGGTTGGGGCTGGCGGCCTGCAGCGCCTGCAACACCGGCTCGACGCGGTCGCCGAGTTTCAGGTCGGCATGGCCGACGATGCCGGCGGCGGCGCGGCACGGCCCATAGAGCCCGGTGGCGGCGGCAGCGGCGAGGCCCTGCACGAATTCGACCTCGCCGACCGGGCGCAGCTCAACCGGTCCATCGGGCCGGTACATCGACCGCGCCTCGATGAACACGGTCGAACGCAGGTTATGGCCGCAATCCACATCGGCAGCGAGCTCGTGCAGAAGATACCGCTGATAGGGGATACGCTCGAGGCGAAAATCCCAGAAGTGATGATGCGGATCGCAGATCGGTATGTCGGGCTCCAGGGTCGCTTCCCGGGTCAGAGCCAGCCAGTCGTTGCCACCGTACGGCATCGTCGTTCCTCCTTTCCCTGATTTGCGTGCAGCCTATCGGCAAGGCCGCGGCTCGACAATCCGGCGAACCCGATTGCCTTTGCCGCGAGGACCCGTGATCCTTCCTGCCCGGATGCGCCAGCCTATCGGGAGGAAAGCGCGATGATCGTCGGCAGCGGCCAGTTCCAATATCGCGTCAACGCCGATTGGGCAAAACTGCCTGAAGGCTGGTCGTTCAAGGAGGTTGGCGGCGTCGGCGTCGACCGCAACGACAATGTCTACGTCTTCAACCGCGGCGAGCACCCGATGATCGTGTTCGACCGCGTCGGCAATTTCCGGCACTCCTGGGGCGAAGGCGAATATCCCCGGGCGCACGGCGTCCATATGGCGCCGGACGACACGATGTTCCTGACCGACGACGCCGGCCATTTCGTGCGGAGGGTCACGCTCGACGGCCGGGTGCTGCTCGAACTCGGCGTTCCCGGCACGCCGGCACCCTATATGAGCGGCGAGCCGTTCCACCGCTGCACCCACACGGCCTTGTCGCCGAACGGCGACATTTATGTCTCGGACGGCTACGGCAATGCCCGGGTGCACAAATATTCGCCGGACGGCAAGCTGTTGTTGTCCTGGGGCGAACCCGGAACCGGCCCCGGCGAGTTCAACATCGTGCACAACATCTGCACCGACGCCGACGGCTGGGTCTATGTCGCCGACCGCGAGAACCACCGCGTCCAGGTGTTCGACCGCGACGGCCGCTACGAAACGCAGTGGAACAACCTGCACCGGCCGTGCGGCATGTACATGCCCCATGGGCACCGGCCGATCTGCTATATCGGCGAAGTCGGCCCGGCCGCCGCGGTCAGCCGCGACATCCCCAACCTCGGCCCGCGCGTCAGCATCGTCGACCACGAAGGCAAGTTGATCGGCCGCTTCGGCGATACACCGGCCGGCACCGAGCTCGGCCGGTTCCTCGCACCGCACGGGCTTGCCGTCGATTCACGCGGCGACATCTATGTCGGCGAGGTTTCCTGGACCGCCTGGCCACAGATCTTTCCGGGGCAGCCGCACCCGGCGAACCTCCGCTCACTGCAGAAATTCGAAAAGGTCGTGTGACCCGTAGGAAGGTATTGGCTCGATGCTCGACTGAGAGACTGTGAAAGAATTGGCCTTCGGCACAGGCATCCTGCTGGACCACGATCGTGCGTGCTTCGAGATGCGCCTGACGGCGCTCTCCAGCATGAGGTACCTATTGATATAATTAAGAACTCTCCTCATCCTGAGGAAGCCGCGAAGCGGCTGTCTCGCCCTTTCGAGACGCCGCCGCCAGGCGGCGGCTGCCTCAGGAGACGCAGTGCGCCCATCCAGCCATTTTGCTAATCTTTCACATCCTCTGAGCGCGCCCGCACATCAGCTCAAAATGCGGGTGCGCACCGAGAGGCTGAAGGGTTGAGATCGCGACTTCGCCGATACTGAAGAAACGCCGAGCCTGAGCTTAAGCAATTCGGCCGAAGTCGTGCCGGCAATGCGCCGCCGCGCAGCGCCGACAAAGCTTTCGACACCCATCGGCAGACCGTTGGGGAAGGAATTGGCGTCGAGAGTGCAGTGTGAGGTGGACATCGCCCCAACCACCTCCCCGGGATCGGGGGAATATCGGCTTAATTACCTTGCTGGTGCCATGCCCGTTGAGATGACCGAGAATCAGGGTGCGAACGGGGACGAATCGGGTCAGATCGATGCCCGCTCGACAGGCGTAGGCGATCCGGTCGAGCACGGCGTCAAAGCATCGCCTATCCCACCGCCGGATCATCGGCTGTCGCGGCGACGACGGGTGCTGATAGGCGCGCTCGGCGTCCTAGTTCTGGCGGCCGTCTGCATATTCGGCATCCCCTGGATCCTCTCATCCCTCAACACCGTTTCGACGGACGACGCCTACGTCAACGGTCATGTGACGTTCGTCGCGCCGCGGGTCGCCGGCCAGATCTCCCGGGTGCTGGTGGACGACAATAACCGTGTGCGCAAAGGCGAGCTTCTCGCCGAACTCGACAAGGAGCCGTTTCAGGACGCGGTTGCTGTGAAACGAGCGGCCGTCGATACCGCAGCCGCGAACCTGCGCGCGGCCAAAGCCACGGTGCGGGATATCGAAGCACGAGCGCGGGCCCGGCGCTGGGGATTGCAGAACGCCTTACAGGATGTCGACAACAAAATCGCGCTTCTGCATGCTCGGGTAGCCGCTCTCGCCAAGAGCAAGGCCGACTTGACGCTCGCACAAGCCGACTTCTATCGGGCGCAGCGCTTGCTGGGGACTCCGGCCGAGAGCCGTCAGGAGTTCGATCGGGCGCAAAGAGCCTTATCTACCGCCGCCGCACAAGTCACCGAATTGCTGGCCGAAGTTTACCAGGTTCGGGCCTCTCTGGGACTGCCAGCGCAACCCGATGGCGGCAACGGTCTTGACCAGGTCCCGCCGGATCTCGATCAGACTTTTTCCTCCGTCCTCGTGGCGCAGGCGGACCTGATTGAGAGTGCGGCGCAGCTTGGTGTCATTCATTCCTTTGACCAGAGCCCGCAGCAGATGCTCGAGCAATTCGAAAAACAGGGCGACATAGACCGCACATTTGCTCGGCTTGAGGCCGAGGCTCCGGCCGTCAAACAGGCCGAGGCCAAGCTCGAATCCGCCAAACGCGAGCTCACTCAGGCCGAACTGAGTCTGCGTTATTGCGACATCGTCGCGAAGATCGACGGCGTCGTCACCCGCCGCAACGTCAATCCGGGCGATTACGTTCAAATCGGGCAGAATTTGATGGCAATCCGCTCGCTGCGCGAGATCTGGGTCGATGCGAATTTCAAGGAGACTCAACTGGACGACATCCGTATCGGCCAGCCCGTTGATCTCTATGTCGACATGTACGGCAGCCGGCACGTCTTCAAGGGTCGCGTCTCCGGCTTTACGATGGGGACCGGATCGACGTTGGCGTTGTTGCCGCCGGAGAATGCGACCGGGAACTTCGTCAAAGTGGTCCAGCGGCTGCCGGTCCGGATCGATCTCGAAGGATACGACCCGGACCAAGAGACCTTGTTCATCGGTGCGTCCGTTGTCCCCTACGTGTACCTCAACAAGCCGCCTGCCGGGCCCGATGCCGGGAAGTTTCTGCAAACCGCTCTGCCTCAAACACAAGCGATCGGTTCGCCTCGGGGTTTGCCCGGCGCCGACAAATGACAGTCGCGGCACTTTCGGCCCCGAAATCCGCTGCGACGGGAAACCCCTGGTTAGTGGCTGCCGTCGTCGTGGTGCCGACCTTCATGGAGGTGCTCGACACGACGATCGCGGTGGTGGCACTGCGCTATATCGCGGGCGGGCTGTCGGCGACCGTCGATGACGGCGAGTGGGTTCTCACCAGCTATCTCGCAGCCAACGCCATCATCCTGCCGATCACCGGGTGGCTGAGCGCGCATCTCGGTCGCCGCAACTACTTTCTACTCTCGATTGCCATATTTACGATCGCTTCCGCGCTGTGCGGATTGGCCGGGACTCTCGGTCAGCTGATCCTGTTCCGGGTGATCCAGGGTCTGGCGGGCGGCGGTTTGCAACCCAGCAGTCAGGGCGTGCTGTTGGACGCCTTCCCGGTTGAAAAGCAGGGCGTGGCGATGACGCTGTTCGGCTTCGCTGCCCTGATCGCGCCGGTCGTCGGTCCGACCCTGGGCGGCTGGCTGACCGACACCTACTCATGGCGCTGGGTCTTTCTGATCAACGTGCCAGTCGGTCTCCTGGCGTTTGTCGGTTGTTACGCGCTGCTGCGCGACCCGGCTTACCTGACCGCACAACGCGCGGAGTTGAAGAAAAAGCCATTCCATTTCGATTCGATCGGCTTGTCCCTGCTGGTCATCGCTATGGTCAGCTGGGAAGTGATGCTGAGCAAGGGCCAGGAATGGGACTGGTTCGGCGATCCCTTCTGGCGCGTGCAGACATTAGCGACTTTCTTTACTGTAGGTTTAATTACGCTCATATTTTGGGAGTTGCGTCATCGTAACCCGGTGGTCAATTTCCGGCCGTTGCGCGAGCGCAATTTTGCCGGATGCTGCATCATCATCTTTTGCGCTTATTTGGCACTCTACGGCGCCAGCACGTCGTTGCCCGGCCTGCTTCAGTCCCTCTTCGGGTATGATGCGCTTCGTGCCGGGCTGGTTATGTCGCCGGCCGGGGTCTTTGCGGTTCTGGCGATGCCCGTCGTCGGCCGCTTGCTCGGCCGGAGGACGGATGCGCGGTGGTTGATCGTTGCCGGGCTGTTGGTCATGACGGCAGGCAACTACTGGATGTCACAGCTGAACTTGGACGTCAGCCCCGGCCAGCTCATCTGGCCCCGGGTACTGGTGGTCCTGGGATTGTCGGTATGTTTTGCGCCCGTAAATGTCGCGGCTTACCTCTATACACCGTTGGAATTGCGCGGGTCGGCGGTCGGCTTGTTGAGTCTGCTGCGCAACGAGGGGGGCAGCGTCGGGACCTCGGTAGCCCAGACCTTCCAGGAGCGGCGCGAACAATTCCACGGTCTGCGCCTCGGTGAATACCTCGACCCCTTCAACGCGGCCGCGAACTCCTTCGTCAAGCACGCTCAGGCGTTCTTCTCCCAAGAGATCGCCGATCCGGTCGCAGCGCAGCAGCTCGGTTTGCAAGAACTCGAAAATCTGCGCCAGCAGCAAGCATCCGCGCTTGCCTTCTTCGATTGCTTTTGGATGTTTGCGGTGTTGACGTTTGTGCTCGTGTTCGTAGCCCTCTGTATGAAACGTTCGGTAGCTGAGAAAGGCGCTCACTCTGCTCCCGAGTGAGTAGTTGCGTTCCCTGCCGCGCGTTTATCACGCCCGCTTGTACTTCTCCTCGAAGAATGGGCCGGCGTCACCGAGACGGCTGTTCTCGAGTGGCGCGATCGGGCATCCGGCCAGGTTCAGCTGAGCGGCTCAACTCGACCCAAAGCGGCAATTAGATCGGCGCTAGCTACTTTTCCGGCGCAAAATTCACCGGCCGCGCTGCACGGCTGGGTAGCGCGCGGCTTGGCAGGATCTGCAACGGTGGTCCGCTTTCGGATGCCGCGCCCGGGCTGGCTCGAAACCGTCCAATCCGTCTCATCTGGTCGCCGTCGCCTGTCGCGCGACCGCACAGATACCATCCCCTATTCCCGCAACAACCGGAAAAATACCGGAAAATCACCGGGGCAATCCCCCCTTAACGAATTGATTATATTAATAATTATTGGCAGATCGAGGCCGCGCAACGGGAACCGCGTTGCGGCGTGTCGGGAACGGAAATTCTGCTCACGGGAAACGAACGGGAAACCGCAACCCGCACCTCGATGACCAACTCCATCGCCAGCCATACACATCATAGCAATTATTATCCTGATAAGCAAGCGCAAACTTGCTACGGTTTGTTGCAGCAATCGGAGCGTTCAGCAATCAAATCATTCAGGACCGGATCGCTGGGCACTGACCCCTCCGATGCAGTCGGCTACGGCGAGCCGCCGTTGCCGACGCGCTTCAAACCGGGCCAGCGCGCAATCCCGGGCGGCCGGCCGCGCGGTGCGCGGAACTGGAAGACGCTGTTGGCCGAGGCGCTCGACCGGCGGGTCCTCGTCACTGAGGGCGGCAAGCGCCGCCGGATCGGCAAATGCGAGCTTGGCATCATCCGTCTCGCCGACCGACGCGCCGCTAGGTCTGGTCGGAGCGGCGCCTGGCTGGCTAGCTAAGCCAGGCGGGGAGGCGCAGACCGCGCTCCCGATCGAACCGTGATATGGATAGCCACCACTCTTCAACGACCAAGGAACGGAGCGCATTATGAAGATCCTGATGGTTCTTACCTCCCACGACCAGCTTGGCAACACGGGGCGAAAGACCGGCTTCTGGCTGGAGGAACTGGCGGCGCCTTACTATGTCTTCAAGGATGCCGGCGCCCAAATCGCGCTCGCATCGCCCAAGGGAGGGCGCCCGCCGCTCGATCCCAAAAGCAACGAGCCGAGCTTCCAGACAGACATCACCCGTCGGTTCGAGAAGGATGCCGACGCCAACGCCCAGCTCGCCAAGACGGTGCGCCTCGATAGCATCAAGCAGGAAGACTATGATACCGTCTTCTACCCCGGTGGTCATGGGCCGATGTGGGATCTCGCCGAAGACGAGAACTCGATCAAGCTGGTGGAATCATTCCTGGCCGCCGGCAAGACCTTCGCGTTGGTCTGCCACTCTTCCGGTGCACTTCGCCATGTCAAGACCCCAGACGGCAAGCCGCTCGTCGAGGGCAAGACCGTGACCGGCTTCACCAACGGCGAGGAAGAAGAGGTAGGATTGACGAAGGTGGTGCCCTTCCTTGTCGAGGACGAACTGATGAGCCTCGGCGCCACCTTTTCCAAGGTCAAGAACTGGGGCGTTCACACGGTCGCCGACGGCCAGCTGATCACCGGCCAGAACCCGGCCTCGTCGGGCCCGGCTGCCAAGCTTCTGATCGATACGCTGAACAAGAAGGCGAAATAATCAGGCCCACCGAACTCGGGGCGGCGCGGACAAGCGTAACTCTCTGGCCTTCATGCCGTCGGGGTAAGGCTTGCCGTTGCCGAGAACGCCAGCCAGGTAGGCGTCGATCATCAAAGGATTAGCGAGGACCGGGGAAGGTTCGCACCTAAAGCCGTCATAGGGCCGGTGGAATAAGGTCGCGAATTTCGTTATCCGGGGGCTACGGCGTCGAAATACGCGGCGTGTTCCGTAAGCGCCTCCGAGATCGCGAGCAGCCCGGCACGCGCCCGCAGAATAGCCGTGCCCGGTCGTGCCGCGAGCGCGTCGTCAAGATTGGCAAGTTCGGCAACCGCCGCTGCGCTGTTGCCCCCCGCCAAAGCTCCGAGCGCTTCGTCAAGACCTGAGCCAAGATCGAGGCGGCGACAGATGTTGCGCAGGCGGATGATCTCGCAACCGACCGACAGCGCCGCTAGGAGCTGTGAGCGCTGTAGCGGCGCCGACGAGTCCGGCAGGACGGAGAGGCGGCTATAGACGCGATCCTCCCAGCCCTCCGATCCCTGGCGAATTTTGCCCGTCGCGAGGCGCCGGAGATCCCATAAAGTGAGACTGAGAAGCCGACGGGCCCGCGATGCCGGAGGCAAGGGCGGCAGCAAGCGAAACGACAGCGCCGCGCTACCCAATCCTGCGACCGCCGCCGCTGACGCATTATAGAATTCCACAGTATCGTAACTCATTCGGTTTGTCGGCGCGAGGAGAAAACAAAAGAACGCTGCTATAGCGGTGAACATTGGCGTCTGCCACGACTGGGCGGCCCCGGCGCCAGCGGGCACCAGAACAAGGCCGATCGCGAGGCTAAAACCGACGAAGGTGGTCAACGTCGGCAGTAACGCGAAGCCGATGATCGCCGCGAGAGCCCCTGTGAGAAAGGTGCCTATCGCGAAACTCATGGCTCCCAGATAGGCCTGGTCGCCTCGCGGTGCGAACAGAATCGTGCCGATCGCCGCGAAGGTTATGGCGAAGGCACCATTCGGCCATGCGGTGACGATCCAGAACAGCTCGACGGCACCAATCGCAACCGAGACGCGCGCTGCGTCGATCAGCGGGGGGAGCCAGTCCGGCACATGCAGCCGAATACCCACACGGCGCGGAACCGGCCGCGCAAAATCCCCAACGAGGAGCGCCAGCCCGTTGAGCGCGCACGAGACACCCGCCAGCACTTCAGCCGTCTGATCGGCAAGCAACCGCAGCGACGGTGTGTCCGCCGGTAGGGCATTCACCGCTGCGACACCTTGCTCATGAATACGACGAAGACCGACGGGGTTGGTGAGCCACCCCGCGAGCCGCCCCGCGGGGTCTACGCTTCCGAACCCAGGCCTCAGCTCGTTCGGTACGGCTTGCGACACGATCGCCGCCTGTTGTCGAGCTTGGTCATGCGGCACCTGGACAAGGTGAACCGCAATTATGCGCCAGCCGGCCAGCGCCTTGAGCAAACCGTCCACCGCCGCCTGTAATACCGGCGAATTTTGACGTAGTTGAGAAGATTCTCCGATCGCCTCTTCAACGGTCGAACCGAGCTCGCAAACACGCCGGGTTAGCTCTTGCCGTATCGGCTGCGCCTGCAAAAGTTGAGGTTCAGCCGGGGCCAAGGTAACCGCGAACCGACCTGCGATCTCCGTCGCGATGCCTGCGATCCGGGTGGCCAACCGGCGGGTTGCGCTGCCGAAATCGGTTCCCGCGAGGACGATACCGGCGCAAACAATACCGATGCAAATCTCAGTGCAGCGGGTCACTGCCAACGTAAAAGCTTCGCCGTTCACGCCTCCGGTCGCTCCGAGCTCGTTGCCCGCGATAATTGCTGCCGTAATCCCGGCGAGTTGCGCCGCATGGGCTAAGAAATTGCGCAGTATTGTGGCGACAAGAGCGCACGCCGCGCCCCACAAAGCCAGGCCCCCGAGAAAGGCGATGCGGTCCTGCGGGAAACACGCGGTCAGCACCACGATGGCTATTCCGCCTATTGTCGTCCCTATCATACGATACCAGCCCTTGCGCAACGAGGCGCCAAGATGGGGCTGGCAAACCAGAGCCGCGGTCGTTCCGGCCCAGTACGGATTGTCGAGCTCGAGCCAGAACGCGACGTAAAGCGAAAGACAGACCGAAACCCATAAACGAAGCCCGAAAGCCAGTGGTGACCGCGTCGCTGCCCAAGCGGTCTGTAACCGCCGCGCATCAGTCGGCCCTCTGCCCGTAACTGTGCGCAACAGATGCGATACGCAATTACTGTTCGCGAAACGCCGCAAAAGGGTGGTCCTGGGCGTTGAACGGCGGTCTATCGGGTACATTTCGGACGCCTGCCTCCGAGTGCTCCCATAGCGCCCGAGCCTGGCAGGCGTCCGAAAAGCCTTAACACGAAGACCGTTCCCGCCTCCAGGGCTGAGCGACCGCTAGGTCATCAGATAGGAGACCCTGGCCGGGACGCGGGGCAAACCTTCAAGACGCGCCAAAAACGGACGCTCGCCAACTCGATTTTGGCCGCGCGCTGCCCTGATTGTCGCACTCACCAGCCCGACCGGATCCTCGGCCCGGAGGGCCGCGATTACAAAGCGCATTTCGTCGATCGTGGTCGGAATGAACCGCGTCATACTGAGATTTAACGCCTACCGCTCGAGCTGCGGAGGATCGGGGAAAAGAGGCGCGACGATGGCGAATGTGCGAGGAACCTGCCTGTGCGGCGGCGTCAAGTTCGAGATTATCGGGCCACTGATGCGGGTGTTGAATTGCCACTGCTCGAAATGCCGAAAGCAGCACGGCGCCGCATTTCGCAGCCGCGCCCGCGTCCGCATCGAGGACTTCAAATGGCTGCAAGGCGAGGAGCTCGTGCGCTTCTACCAATCGTCGCCCGGCTTTTACCGGGGGTTTTGCGGCGCCTGCGGCTCGCCGATCATCAACAAATCGAGCCACCCCGAGTTTGGGGTCCCGCTGGGCATACTCGACGACGACCCGAACGTAAGGCCGACGCTCCACTGCTTTGTCGCCAGCAAGGCGCCGTGGTTCGACATCACCGATACTCTTCCTCAATTTCCGGAGCTGCCAGAACTCCTACTAAAAACCGCAGCAGATTGGGTGTGGCCGCTGTCATCGGCGCCTCGACTGGGTACTCGGCGCTGCGCCCCATCTCGGCCTGAGTTTCGTGCTCTCGATTTGAGACGCTCGATCAAAGGCAGGATTATCGGCGCCGGCCGAAATGTGCTTACTCTTGGGCCTTTCTTGCGCGGAGATCAAAGCGATGGCGCGGTTGCTCTCAGTAAATGTGGGTCTGCCACGCGACATCGAGTGGCAAGGGAAAACCGTCCACACCGCCGTCTGGAAAACGCCGGTTCAGGGCCGACGGATGACACGACGGCTCAACGTCGATGGCGACGGCCAAGGAGATTTGGCGGGGCATGGCGGCGAACACCGGGCAGTCTTTGTCTACCAGATCGAATCTTATCGTTATTGGCAAAACCAGCTCGCTCGAAACGACTTTACCTATGGCCAGTTCGGAGAGAATTTCACGGTCGAGGGACTGGCGGATACCGAAGTGTGCATTGGCGATCATTACCGGATCGGCGATGCGCTGTTCGAAGTGACGCAGCCGCGCGTCACCTGCTATCGGGTCGGCATCCGCATGAACGAGCCGCAGATGGCGGCACTGCTCGTCTCACACGGCAGGCCCGGCTTCTATTTGCGGGTCCTGGAGGAAGGCGAAGTCGGCGACGGCGACGAAATCATGAAGGTCAAGGCGGGTCCCGAGCAGGTGACCGTCGCCGAGATCAATGCGCTGTTATATTTGCCGGGTCATCCGGCGAGCGGGCTGGAACGAGCGTTGCGCATCCCGGCATTGAGCGCCGGTTGGCGAAGCTCGTTAGAGGCGCTGCTCGACCGGGAACGGAAAGGCAACAGAGCAACAGGCAACCCCGGGCTTGGCCCACCGATGGGCCCGCCCCCCGCGTGGCAAGGCTTCCGCTCGTTGCGGGTGTCGCGCAAGCTGCCCGAGAGCAGCAATGTCACTTCGCTCGTCCTGGAGCCGGCCGACGGTGAGCCGCTGACAGCCGCCCCGGCGGGGCAGTTTATCGTCTTGCGGCTGAGGCCAGGGCCCGAGGGGAGCACTCTCCTACGCAGCTACTCGCTGTCGGGCGCGCCGAGCGAGGATCGCTATCGCATCAGCATCAAGCGCGAGCCGCATGGCACCGCCGGGGCTTACATCGATACGCAGGTCCAGGCAGGCGATATGCTCGACGTGAGCGCCCCGCGCGGCAGCTTTACGTTGCGTCAGGGCGAGCGTCCCGTGGTCCTTGTCAGCGCCGGCATCGGCGCCACCCCGGTCCTCGCCATGCTGCACGCACTGGCCGCCGAGCAAACTCGGAGACAGATTTGGTGGATTCACGGTGCCCGCAACGGCAGCGAGCATCCATTCGCGGCGGAGGTGCGCGAGCTCCTCAAAACCTTGCCCGGAAGCCGCAGCCACATTCGTTACAGTGCGCCAAAGCCAACCGATCGGCCGACTGTCGATTTCGACAGGTCGGGTCGCGTGGGGGTGCAGGTGTTCGAGGAAATCGGCGTGACGCCTGATGCGGACTTCTACATCTGCGGTCCAGCCGCGTTTATGAGCGGTCTCGTCGACGGCCTTGCCGGCTGGGGGGTCGCCCGTGACCGCCTGCACACCGAGAATTTCGGGTCGGGCCAGTCGAAGACGCCGGGCATCGCCGCGGTCCCGCGGCTGCCGCCGCATCCGCCGGGGGAAGCCGCGGAGGTCGGGCCGCTTATATCCTTTACCCGCAGCAATCTCGCCGTCCACTGGGGTTCCGCGTTCCACAGCCTGCTCGAACTAGCCGAGGCGTGCGATGTACCGGTGCGCTGGTCGTGCCGCACCGGAGTTTGTCATAACTGCGAGACGGGGCTGATTTCCGGCTCCGTCATCTACCGGCCGGACCCCGTCGAACCGCCGGCCGAGGGCAATCTGTTGATCTGCTGCAGCCAGCCCCAAGGTGACATTGCTCTCGATCTTTGACGCGGTTGGAGCGGCCCTCGCGCCCGGCCGGTACGTGAACGACATAAACAACTGGTTATTATAATGTCGCTTCCGACTCCTGGAGAGGGTTGTCATGCCCGACTTCGACGCGATCACGCCCGGTTCGCGTCGCCGCAAGCGGTGGAAATTGCCGGCGAGCGGCTGCGCGCTGGACGGATCTTCATCAATGTCGGCGGCCGGGCGTTGATGCCGCCAATGCCCGGCATAAAGGAAGTGCCCTACCTGACGAATTCGTCGATGATGGACGTCGATTTTCTGCCGCACCACCTCGTCATTGTCGGCGGCAGCTATATCGGCCTCGATGGATGTCCCCTCGTGCAAGCGGCCAACGCTGCTGCTATCCTCATCGGAGGAGGTCCGAATGGACAAAACGGTTGATGTGACCATCCCGGTCGAGCCTGAGGCCGCCGCGGCGCTCGCCGATGCGCGCAACCGTCAGGCGGTCGGTCGCCTGGTTAGCCGCGTGCTGAGGCCGCGCGCCGGTCCGAGCCCGCTTGCCCAGGCGATCGCGGAACTGAAGGCCGAAGCGAGGGCGGTCGGCCTCAGCGATGCGGACATTGATGCCGAGCTCGTGGCGTACAACGCAGAACGTCGCGACCCCAGCAGCGGTTGATCATCTTCGACGCCTCAACCCTCGTAAGTGCGGCGCTCAAGGCGGACAGCGTTCCGGAACGCGCGCTGGTGCGTGCCGAGGAAGTCGATGTGTTCGCGCTCTCGGCCGCGGTCGATGGCGAGATTTCCGGGGTTCTGCACCGTCCTAGGTTTGCGCGTGCAATCCCGCTTGCACGGCGTGAGCGGGTCCTGGAAATACTGCGCCATGCTGCCGTCTGGTTTGAGCCGGCCGAGCGGGTCACCGATTGTCGTGATCCAAAGGACAATAAGTATCTCGAAGCTCTCACTCGCGGCCGGATCCGAGACGATCGTCAGCAGTGACGATGACCTGCTCGTTCTCGACCCTTGGCGCGGCGTGCGCATCATGCGTCCGGCAGAGTATCTCGATGTTTGACGCGGTTGAGGCGGCCCCTCATGCCGGGCAGGTACATAAACCGATATCAGCAACTGGTTATTATAATGTCGCCTCCGACTGCTGGAGAGGCTTGTCATGCCCGACTTCGACGCGATCATCATCGGCACCGGCCAGGCCGGACCCTCTTTGGCATTCCGCCTAGCCGGCGCCGGGATGAAGGTGGCCGTCGTCGAGCGACATCTCGTCGGTGGCACTTGCGTCAATACCGGCTGCACTCCGACCAAGGCCTTGGTAGCGAGCGCCTATGCCGCCCGGATCGCGCGGCGCGCCGCCGAATATGGTGTGGTGATCGGGGGTGATGTCGGCATCGACATGCGGCGGGTTAAAGCGCGCGCGGATGCGATTGTGGCGGCGTCACGAAACGGGCTGACTTCCGCCCTCGAAAGCGCCGCAAACCTCACGCTCCACCGCGGCCACGCCCGGTTCGCGTCGCCGCAAGCGGTGGAAATTGCCGGCGAGCGGCTGCGCGCCGGACGGATCTTCATCAATGTCGGCGGCCGGGCGTTGGTGCCGCCAATGCCCGGCATAAAGGAAGTGCCCTACCTGACGAATTCGTCGATGATGGACGTCGATTTTCTGCCGCACCACCTCATCATTGTCGGCGGCAGCTATATCGGCCTCGAATTCGGCCAAATGTACCGCCGCCTCGGCAGCCGGGTGACGATCATCGAAATGGCGCCGCGGCTCGTTCGCCATGAGGACGAGGACGTGTCGGCGGCGATCAAGGACATCGTCGAGCGCGAGGGCATCGAAGTCAGGTTGAATGCCGAATGCATCAGCCTCGCGAAACGCGGCGACGAGATCGTCGCCAAGGTCGATTGCACCGCCGGTGCCCCCGAAGTCGCTGGCTCGCATCTGCTGCTGGCGGTCGGTCGGCGGCCGAATACCGACGATCTGGATCTCGACAAAGCCGGGGTGCGCTGCGACGAGCGTGGCTGCATCGTCGTCGACGACCAATTGCAAACCACTGCGCCGGGCATCTGGGCGCTCGGCGACTGCAACGGCAAAGGCGCCTTCACCCACACCGCGTACAACGATTTCGAGATCGTCGCGGCGAATTTGCTCGACCACGATCCGCGCCGAGTCAGCGAGCGTGTCACCGCCTATGCCCTTTACATCGACCCGCCATTGGGCCGGGTCGGCATGAGTTTGGCCGAGGCACGCAACAGTGGTCGGCGGGTGTTGGCCGGCGAGCGGCCGATGACCCGCGTTGCGCGCGCCGTCGAAAAGGGCGAGACGCAAGGCTTTATGCGCATTCTCGTCGATGGCGACAGCGAAGAGATCCTCGGCGCCTCATTGCTCGGTACAGGATGCGACGAGGCTGTCCACGCGATCCTCGATCTGATGTATGCCAAGGCCCCTTACACGGTCATGCAGCGCGCGATGCACATTCATCCGACGGTCAGCGAGCTGCTGCCGACTATCTTGGGTGACCTCAAATCCGTGGGTTGAGCCGGGCTAGTCCTCGACAAAATAGGCAGGTGCTTCCGTGCGCTTCAACCGATCTCGGCCGATGGCGGCTACAACGCCCCGTAGGCTGAAGCCTGCGGCGCAAGGGTGCCGGCGCTGAGCATGGAGATCGGTTGAAGCGATTTTCAGCCATGGGCAATTTCGGAGAGAATTTCACCGTCGACGGGCTGCCCGATAGCGAGGGGTGCCTCAGGAATTGCTGTCGCCTCGGGAGTGCCGTCTTTGAAGTTGACGCAGCGTCAGGGAGGGAAGATCGAGATGGAAGACCACGACACCAGAGCGGCCCTGGATCGTCACTGGGCTGCCTCCGACGCCAACGACTTTGAGGCGGAGCACGACATTTACCGAGAGGATGCGGTGCTCGAGTACCCGCAATCGGGCGAGCGCATCCGCGGCCGGCGCAACATTCAGGCGTCTCGCTTTGTTCAGCCGAGCAGAAAGCGTTTCACGGTGCGGCGGATACTCGGCGCTGCCGACCTCTGGATCACCGAACTCGTCATCGCCTACGATGCACGGCCGTCATACACGGTGAGCATCATGGAGTTCAGAGACGGGAAGGTGGCCCGCGAGACCCAATACTTCGGCGATCCGTTTGAGCCAGGGCCTTCGCGTGCTCAATGGGTCGAGCCGATACGCTGAAGCCTGGCCGGCATAAGGGTGGCCATTCACCGCTCTCTCGTGCGGAGCTGCCGATGACTTGGCGAAGCTATAGAGCCGCCGGCTCTTCAAATCCGGGGTTCACGGCGCGAACAGGAAGCCGAGCAAGGCGAGAAGAGCAAAAACATGCTCGGCGTCACCGCCGCCGTCGCTGTGGTGGCGGCGGAATTCGATGTCGCTCTGGTGATAGAGCAGCCCGTCAAGGACCTGCAGGGCTTCGCTTGCCGTCGCCCACCCGATCCATGGGGCCGGTCACGTCGCTCCCGCTGGCTCTCACCAAAGCCAAGAAATTGGTGTTAAAATCACAAACCAATCCTTGCCCTCTTCCCTACACAGAAAGGGGGAGGGTAGAGTGGGGTTCTGCTCTCGTTGCAAATATTCATTCGCTTTAAGGTTGGGGGCAGTCCGGAGGAGCCATGAGTACGACGTTTCAGCCAATCGACGAGCTTTGTATCAACACCATCCGGACGCTGTCGATCGACGCAGTCCAGAAAGCGAACTCGGGGCATCCGGGGATGCCGTTGGGCGCGGCGCCGATGGCGTACGTCTTGTGGACGCGCCATCTGCGGCACAGTCCCACCAACCCCAAATGGCCCGATCGCGATCGTTTTGTACTGTCCGCCGGGCATGGCAGCATGCTGCTCTACAGCCTGCTGTTCCTCACCGGTTACGACCTTACGATGGCTGATATACAGCAATTTCGCCAATGGGACAGCCGTACCCCGGGGCACCCCGAGTATGGCGTGGCGCCAGGTGCGGAAGTTACGACGGGCCCGTTGGGTCAAGGTGTTGGCAACGCGGTGGGATTCGCAATCGCGGAGCGTTGGCTGGCCGCCACCTTCAATCGGTCGGGCCATGAAGTGGTGAACCACTACACCTATGTGATCGCTAGTGACGGCGACATGATGGAAGGTGTCGCGGCGGAGGCCGCCTCGATAGCGGGTCAGTTTCGGCTCGGACGATTAATCGTGCTCTACGACGCCAACCAGATAACGCTTTCGGCCAGCGCCGATGTAACTTTCACCGAAGATGTCGGCGCGCGCTTCCAGGCCTATGGCTGGCATGTGGAGCATATCGACGGAGAGGATACAGCCGCGGTCGATGCTGCCCTAACCAAGGCAAAGGCGATCGATGACCGGCCGTCGCTGATCGTGGCGCGCACGCATATCGGCTATGGCAGTCCGAATAAGCATGACACTTTTCAGGCGCACGGCGAGCCCTTGGGCGTCGAGGAGGTGCGGTTAACCAAACGCGCGCTGGGATGGCCTGAAGACAAGGTTTTCTACATCCCCGATGAAGCCTTGGCCCAGTTTCGCAAGGCGGTCGAGCAAGGGCGCGAGTTGGAGACGCAATGGAATCGACGAGTGGACGCCTTGGGCGCTGTCGATCCGGAGGCAGCCGGGAAGTTTCGGCAGGTGCTCACCGGTGAACTGCCGAAAGGATGGGAAGCGGGACTTCCCCACTTCACGCCGGCGGACGGCGCGATGGCGACCCGCGACGCCGGACAGCAAGCCATCGCCGCGCTGGCCGATGTCTTACCCAACCTGATTGGCGGTTCGGGCGACCTCGATCCGTCCACGCGCACCGCGCTCAAGGGACTCGGCGACTTCGAGAGTCCGCTGTTCAAGCCTCCCGAGGGTGCGCCGCCGACCCAGGGACTGGTAGGCGGTCCGAAGGGATATGCCGGGCGGAATATTCATTTCGGTATTCGCGAGCACGCGATGGCCGGGATTGCCACGGGCCTGGCCCTGCATGGCGGCGTCCTGCCCTTTGCCGCCACCTTCTTTACGTTTTCCGACTACATGCGGCCAAGCATCAGACTGGCGGCCTTGAGCAAGGCCCACGTCATCTATGTATGGACCCACGACAGCATCGGATTGGGCGAGGACGGACCTACGCATCAGCCGGTGGAACAACTGGCAAGCCTGCGCGCGCTTCCTGATCTGACGCTGCTGCGCCCGGCGGACGCCAACGAGACCGTGGAGGCGTGGAAGATCGCGGTTGCGCACACCTCGGGACCGGTAGGACTTGTGCTTACGCGCCAGAGGTTACCTACTCTCGACCGCTCAACGCTGGCGCCGGCTTCGGGAGTGGCGAAAGGAGCGTATGTCCTCAGCGACTGCGCTACGGGTTCGCCGACCGTTATCCTGATCGCTACCGGCTCCGAAGTGTCGGTGGCGCTAGATGCGCACAACCAACTGACGCGGGAAGGAATTGCAAGCCGGGTCGTCTCGATGCCGTCGTGGGATTTGTTTCAGTCGCAACCGCAATCCTACAGGGACACGGTCCTTCCTCCCGGCGTCAAGGCGCGAGTCAGCATCGAGGCAGGCTCCACGCTCGGATGGGAGCGCTACGTGGGGCTCGACGGCGCAATCATCGGGCTGAATCGCTTCGGTGCGTCGGCGCCCGGTGAGATCGTGATGCGTGAGCTGGGCTTCACCGCGGAACACGTTGTCGAAGCTGCCAAATCCGTGATCCGGGGCGACAAACCCGGATAGAACCGGCGGACCGAAATCGATCTCCAGCGACGCTTCCTTCCAATCCGAACCAGTCTGCAACTAATGCACGGCGGGTGGCATATGACTGATGCGATAAGCAGGCGAAGTGGCGCGATGTTGACATATCGCACCTGCCGCATTGTCGGCGGCCGCGAGCGCCGCTGCCAGGCATGGAAATGCTCGCAAAACTGGGTATAGCGGTAGCCCTCCATTCCAGCCACAGCAGCCGCAGCGTCACGCCGCGGCCGCACAGGTCCTTCTGGATCGCCTCCAAGTCCGGCAGCGGACGATGATATCGCGCCGGTCACCGACTGCGAACAGACGACGGACTAGCTCTTCCTCGCTCAGCCCCCGTCGCCGTCTCCCAGCTCAACCGCGCCGCTGCCGCACGGTCGAGATATTCCTTCACCCTCGACCGCGCGACCCGCGACACCGCCGCGTCGTTCAAACCCAACCCCCGCTTAAGCCGCCGCACTTCCTTGATCCGCCGCATCGCCACCCTCGGTCTCGGCATGCCCCACACCCCCAAAAGGGCGCGAAGCTACCCGCCATTACTTACCGCTCGGCAGCGATGCCAAACCCGAACCGGGTGCCGAAAACCCCGAAATCACGCGCTCGCCGGGGCGCCGCGCGCCTATATCGACACGGCGGGCATCGCCGACGACCTAAGGGCTGGCTGTTCCGCACGGCGCGAGGACACAACGGCAAAGTGCTGTCCGACAACCCGATGACCCAGTCGGCCGCTTGCCGGATGATCCGACGGCGGGCGGCCGCGGCCCGGCAACGCGTCGCCGATCGGCTGCCACACGTCCCGCGCCACCGCGCCACCGGAATCACCGTCTACCTCGCCAGCGGCGGCGCGCTCGAGCACGCCCAGGAAATGGCAGCGCATGAGAGCCCACGCACGACCAAGTTATACGATCGCGCGAAGGAATCCCTCACCCGGGACGAGGTCGAGCGGATTCGACTTTAAAACGCAAAATCTAGGCGTGCGGCGAGCAGTCAACACCGGCTGTATTCAGGATAACGTGTGAAGGCAGGCGTCTCCATTAGCACAGGCGATTAATATAGAAATATTGGCGATCGCTTGGACTTCGAGGATGACGCAGCCAAGCCGCAGATCGCGGCGTTCGAAGAGATACGTGAAAAAAATACATTATGACTGCATCGATGAAGATGATCTTACAGGAGTGTTGGCTGGAAATCTCGAAGCGCTCACCGGCGATTACATTTGGAACGACAGCAGTCCCGGCACCAGCTCCCGGCCGCTACGGGATGTTCGCGCGCCGTTCCTGCCGCAAGTCGCTCACCGTGCAGTTTTGAAAAATGTTGCGGCGACCCCGTTAGCATCACGGCGGGCAGTTGCTGCGCACGGGACCTACCGGTGGGCGCGCCCATCTGCTTTACGGGCGATCCGCATAATACCGGCTGGCGGCATTGATTTCCGCCGCTGTCATCGCGCGCGCGACATTGCGCATTTGCTCGCCGATGTCGTTGTGCCGGGCGCCGGACGCGAACGCCCCGAGTTGCGCGCGCAAATAGACCAAAGGCTGGCCCGCGAGCCACGCCGCGCCCGGCTTGCTGGCGAGGTCGCCGTGGCAGGCGCCGCAGGGGGCGATCCCGCGCAACGGCGCGCCACTCGCGACGATGCGCGGCGCACCGTCGCTCATCGAGGGATTGCCTGAAACGCGCGGCAAATAGGCATAATACGCGGCGAGATCGCGCATATTTGCGTCGCTGAGATCGGCCACCAGCGGAGCCATGACGGCACTGGCGCGTGCGGCGGTTTTGAAATCGACGAGTTCCTTGTAGATCGCGATCGGATACTGGCCGGCGAGATTGGGGGTGTCTGCCTGACTCAAGCCGCGGGCGCCGTGGCACATCGTGCAACGCAGCGCCAGGGTTGCGCCACGCCCGATCGACTCCGCACTCGCCCTGCTCAGCATGTGCGGAACGATCTCGACACGCGTCGTCGGGTGGTCGGCGTGGACGATTTCCTCGCCCGAGGGCGGGCCGCGAACGATGCCGGCGGCACTGCAGATCGCGTCCCAGAGGCCGTGGAACCTCTCGCCTGGGTGCTGCAGCGGCAGCCACACGAAACCGACGAAAGCGGCGACGATCGCGATCACCGCGGTGATCCCGACGCTGACGGTGAACCACGGATTGCGCAACGACGCGACTGGTCCACCGCTCATTGCCGCTCCCCGACCTCGACTGCCGGAACTGCGGTGCCCGGCGTTGCCAGGAGATGGGCGATCGGAAACCCGTAATTCGCGATGGTCAGCGCCACCATCAGCCCGAGCCAGAGCCCAAAGCCATTGAGCGCCGCCGGCAACGCGCGCGGCGGCCGCACGGCGACGCTGAAGCGGTAGGCCGCCGGCTCGGCGCGCGGTGCCGCCTGCCCGCGTGCCAGCACGACAAAAAACAACACGCCCGAGAGCACGAGGATCGCGCCGCCGACGACAGACATCGTCACCCAGACGGCCTGCGCTGCGATCGCCGGGTCGCTGTAGTCGTAAAATGCCATCCGGCGCGGCATGCCCAGAATCCCGACATAATGCCATGGAAAGGTCAGCACAATCATGCCGACAAACCACAGCCAGAGCTGGGCGCGCATCAGGCCAAAACTGTCGAGCGCGCGCAGGGTCAGATGTGGCCAGATGTCGTACGCGATCACAAAATACATGATCACGATCGCACCGGCGAAGATCAGGTGGAAATGGCCGGTGACCCACTGGGTATTATGGACGGTGGCGTTGAGCTGATAGCTCATGTTGATCAGCCCGCCGGCGCCGCCAAAGCCGAGCATAACAAACGACAAAGCCGCCCCGAGCATGACCGGGTTATGCCACGGCAGCGCCCGCAGCCAGCCCAGCGCGCCCTTGCCGCCGCGCAGGCGACCGGCGATCTCGACGGACGCACAGATCGTGAACACGGTCAGCAAGGTCGGCAAGGCGACGATCGCGGTAAAAACCGAATGCAAGTATTTAAAGCCGGACCCGACCTGCGGGTCCTCGAAGACGTGGTGGATGCCGATGGGCATCGCGACGACCAGGAACAAAATAAAGGAGATCCGCCCCATCGTGTCGCTGAACAGCCGGCCGCCGATCGCCCGCGGCACGATCGTGTAATAAGCGATGTAGGCTGGGACCAACCAGAAATAGACGATCGCGTGCAGGGTCCAGGAGAAAAAGACGCGCGCCAGTCCGGCGTCGATCGTGGTGCGCAAACCGAGCGCCACCGGGATGATCTGAAACAGCAATTCGATCGCGGCACCCACCGCGGTCCAGCCCCAGAGATAGGAGCCGGCGACAGTCGCGAACATCGGGAACGGCACCGGCGCGCCGGGATTGTCACGCTTCCAGCGGTACATATTGACCGACATCAGCGCGACCCATACCCACGAGCCGACCACCACGAGGACGACGCCGATATAATAAAAAGGGCTGCCGATCAGCGGTGGATAGAAAGTGTAGAGCACCGTGGCATGCCCGAGGGCGACCGGAATAATCGCTGTGAGCGTGCCGACGACGACGAGCAAAAATCCCAGCCATGCCCAGCCACGCCCGATGAGCGGACGCTTCAACGCTTCTTCGGTAACGAAATAGCCAAACCCCATCGCGACCAGGGTTGGGAAGACATAGGCCATTGTAGTGCCGTGGGCGGTGACCGAGCGGTAGTACCACTCGGGATCACTGATCCAAGCGTGCAATGGGCTGCGGATGAACATCTGCCACTCGCCGAGCAGCAGTGCACCTCCAAAGCTGGCGAACGCCAACCACAGATGGGCAAGGACCAGACGCCTGCTATTCCACACAGCTCAACCTCCGCCGCTCGGCGGCGATGCGAGCAAACGCAACCTTGTCGACTACTCGGATCCTGGCCCACATGCCCTCATGTCCGAGGCCGCAAAATTCGTGGCACGGCATCAGGCGATCGCCGGGTTTCTCGAAACGCGCCCCGAGGCTGGAGATGTAGCCCGGCACCAGCATCAGATTGATGTTTGTCCCCTCGATCAAAAAGCCGTGCACGACGTCGGCGCTGGTGGCGCGGAACGTGACCAGGGTATCGGTCGGCACAACGATGCAGGACGGGGTGAAGGAATATTGCTGGCCGATGGCGCGTACGGTGAGCGAGCCGTCGGGCTCGACCGCACTGCCGAGGTTGCTGTCGATGAATTCCCCGAAAAGATGCAGGGTACGCGGATCGGCGGTCTCGACACGGCTTTGCGGCATGGCTCCCAGATGTATCGCGGCAAAGGTCACGACGACCACGAGCAGCGCCAGGACCACGATCGCGACGGCGCCCCAGCGATGTTCGACCCGCTCGCTGTGGTCGATGCCGTCGTCTCGGATCGGCGGTGCACCCGTCTCGCTCATGGCGCGACTGCACGAGGCAGAAAGACGAGGAGATAAAACGCGAACCAGATCGCAACGACGATCGCGGTCGCGAATCCGGCGAGCACGACCGCCCCCTTTGCACCCGAGTGCAGGATCTTGTTGACAGCCGCGTCCTGCTGCGGGCTCGGGCCGTCCGCGTCGGCGTCGGGCTCAGGGTTGATCATCGCTCCCTCAATCCAAAGGTGCCGTGCGCAATTCGTTGGCCTGCGGCGGGGAAACCGTCGACCCATGGTTGCCCCAGGCGCCGCGGATATAACTCACGACGGCGGCGACTTCATCGTCCGAAAGGATCTGGGCGAAGGGCGGCATGCCGTAGGGCATCGGATTGCGGGCCGTGCCGGGCGGAAACCCGCCATTCAGGACCATGCGGATCGGGTTGACCGCCGATTGCATCTGGATCGACGGATTGGCGGCCAGCGGCGGGTAGTCGGGCGGCATGCCGTCACCGTCGGTGCCATGGCAGCTGGCGCAGTGCTTGGCGTAAACCGTCTCGCCGAAAGCCAGCAGCAGGCTGCTCTCCGGCGCAGGAATTCCGGAGACATCGGCCGCGGGCGGACTGCCCTGACCAAGGCTTTTTAGATAAATCGCCATCGCGCGCACATCAGCGTCATTCAGGTACTGCGTGCTGTTGAACACCACTTCGGACATCGGGCCATAAACCGCGCCGCGGCGGGACACCCCGGTGCGCAACAGATCGACGATCTCGTCGATGCTCCATTCGCCGAGCCCGGCCTCCTTGTTGGAGGTCAGCGACGGTGCGTACCAGTTCTGCATCGGGATCAACCCGCCCTCGAATGCCTGCGACGCGGAGCTGCCGCCAAGGGCGTTGATCGGCGAGTGGCACATCGCGCAATGGCCCAGCCCTTGGACGAGATAGGCGCCGCGGTTCCACTCGGCCGATTTGTTCGGGTCGGGTTGGTATTCGCCCTCTTGAAAAAACAGTGTGCGCCACCCCAGGATCAACTGACGGTTGTTGAACGGAAAGCGCAGGTCTTGCGGCGTGTTCGGCTGGTGCACCGGCGGGACCGAGCGCAAATAGGCGAAGATCGCGTCGGAATCGTCGCGCGTCACCTTGGTGTAGGAGCCAAACGGCATCGCCGGATAGATCAGGCCGCCATCGGGAAAGTGGCCGGTATGCATGACTCCGTAAAACTGGTCAGGGGTCAGGGTTCCGATACCGGTTGTCGGGTCGCGCGTGACGTTGGACGAATAGAGCGTGCCGAACGGCGTTGGCATCGCCCGGCCGCCGGCAAACAAAGCGCCGCCGGGATTAGTATGGCAAGCGATACAATCGCCGGCACGCGCCAGATATTGGCCCTTGGCGACGAAGGCTTGGTCGCCGGCGGCCGCCGCGGCCATCGAGTCTCCGAGGCCCGCCAGCAGCACCAGCCCGACGAGCGCGGCGCGGCGACAGAGCCGGGCGATCTGCACGGTCATTGCCTTAGCGCGGTTCGCTGCCACAAACGAGAGGCATCGGCAATGTGCCTTTGCGCACCGGTGACGGGTCAGATGGGACTGGCAGCGAGGCGAGCCAAGCGGCAACCGCGGTAACATCGCTTTCGGTCAGGCTCGCCGCGACGAATTGCATGCAGTCGGGTGCGGCCGCCGTCCGCGTGCCGTAACGGAAGGCCCCGAGCTGCGCGCTGATATAGCTCGCATGCAACCCTACGAGTCCAGGAATGGCGGGCTCCATGCCGGTCAGTTTGGGGCCGTGACAGCGCGAGCATGCCGGCACGCCATGGGCCACATCCCCCTTGGTCACGAGCGAATGACCGCGCTCCAATATTTCCGCGCTGACATCGCTCACCGCTGGCGGCGTCGGCGGCGGGCGCAATGCCGCGAAATAATCCGCGATCTTTTGCAGATACGCGTCCGATTGGTACTCAAGGAGGTAGTTCATCGGCGGATAGCGGCGACGGCCGTCGCGAAAGGCGACCAGCTGGTTCATTAGATAGCCGGCGGGTTTGCCGGCGAGCCGCGGAAAATAGTCGTTGTCGGTGCCTTCGCCTTGGCGGCCATGGCAGGCAGCGCAGGCAAGCAGACGTTGCTCCATCGTATCGGGCGCACGTCCCGCCGGCTGCGCGCCCGCGACGCTGAGGCATAGCACAAGTGCCAGCAGCACCATTGCGCCGACGATCTGTCTGTCGCGAGCACGGCGCAGACTGTCAGCATTCACGGCTAACGCACGTCCCGTCCCTTGAGGGCAAGTTTCCCACCGCCGAAGCTGAAACCCGCGCGCTAAGCCAACATTCGTCAGATTATCGGCGGTTCCGAGTTCAGGATCGCGCCTTTGAGCGACCTGGGCAACGGCAAATCGCCTTCGCCGCAAGCAAGGAGCGATCGGAGCCGGCGGTTGGCCGCGCCAAAACGCCGAGACCTCCGCTTTGCTCTCACCGAGGCATACCTTCCCCTCGTCGCTTGCCACACTTGACCCCGGCGCTTGTTATGCCGGCGCGGGTGGTGCCCGAAGCCCGGCGATGAGCGCCAGAATCTCGTCGAACAGTTGCCGCGATACCGCGACGTTGGCCATCTGGAAGGTCATGGAGCGCCCGTGGCTTGGGACGCGGCGACCTTGATGAGCTTCTCGCGCAGGCTCGTCGGCGACCACGACTCCGCCGACTTCGGCATCGCCAGCGAGCGCATGAAGTTGTCGAGGTTGTAGGCCAGGACGTGGAGCTGAAGGCGGACAGCATTCGCGGCGAAGGTCCGACATGACAGCCGCTTCCGTTTAATCGTGCCCTTGCCCTCCTTGAACCACTGCTCCGCCGTGCCGCGCTGGTTCTAGATGGCGATGACGCGCTCGGCAGGCCGCGCAGGTTGGTGACGATGAAGCCGCGCGGGTAAAGCTCATCCGGATGCTGTTCGACCTTGCCCACGACGCGGCGCTGCTTGTTCCAGCTCTGGGCCTGACAGCGGAATCTGACATAATAGCGCCGCAACCGCACCGGCGGTATGTCCGCCGGGATCTCTTACCTCATCCGGAAGGCGCATGTTCCTCGCGGGGCATGGTACAAGGGCTTAACGCGACGACGATGGTTAGGGAAATTTGTATGGAAGACCGAGAGATTCGATCAGGTCTGGACCGCCATTGGGCCGCCTCCGACGCCAACGACTTTGAGGCGGAGCACGACATTTACCGAGAGGATGCGGTGCTCGAGTACCCGCAATCGGGCGAGCGCATCCGCGGCCGGCGCAACATTCAGGCGTCTCGCTTTGTTCAGCCGAGCAGAAAGCGTTTCACGGTGCGGCGGATACTCGGCGCTGCCGACCTCTGGATCACCGAACTCGTCATCGCCTACGATGCACGGCCGTCATACACGGTGAGCATCATGGAGTTCAGAGACGGGAAGGTGGCCCGCGAGACCCAATACTTCGGCGATCCGTTTGAGCCAGGGCCTTCGCGTGCGCAATGGGTCGAGCCGATACGCTGAAGCCTGGCCGGCATAAGGGTGGCCATCCACCGCTCTCTCGTGCGGAGCTGCCGGTCGATACCGTCTCGCTCGCTCGTTATCTCATCGGCAAGATATTGGTGCGGGAGATGGCCGAAGGTGTCGCCAGCGGCCGCATCGTCGAGACCGAGGCGTATGTTGTCGGCGACGCCGCGGGGCACGCCTACCGCGGGATGACGCCGCGTAATCGGTCGCTCTTTCTCGAGGCTGGGCATGCCTACGTGTACCTCGTCTATGGCAGCGCATTCATGCTGAACGTCTCAGGCGAGATAGCGGGGATTGGGGCTGGGGTCCTCATCAGGGCGCTTGAGCCGCGCGACGGCATACCGATCATGCAGCGAAATCGTCAAATTGAACGGCTTCGCGACTTGGCGCGAGGACCAGGAAAACTCACCGCGGCATTGCGGGTCGATTCTCGGTTCGATGGGCTCGATCTTTGCCGAGAAGGCCCTCTATGGCTCGGACGCTGTGATCACGAACCCGGCGAAATCGGGCAGAGCATCAGGATCGGAATCGCGCGAGATGCGAACAACTCCTGCGATTTTATCTTCGGGGCAGTCCGTTCGTCAGCGGTCCAAGATTGCTTGCGGAATAAGCGGCCGTATCACGGACGCTCTCCTCCCCTCGTGATAAGGTGGCGATCCGAATGGCCGCAGTCCATCCACCGAGGAGCTTCCCTCCGAAGCCTGCGGTGCGGGCCATCTGCACCTTGCCCTTCGACGAGCGCCGGGCCAACTCAGTCAAGCCGTCGGGTGGATTGGTCGACAGCCGACGAGCGGCTCTCGTGATGACCGGGGAGCGAGAAATGAACAGGACATGCTCAAAGGCGCTTGGGTGATCGGCGATACCTACACCCATCTGCAACCCGTATCTCTTCACCTTTGTGCAATGGCTCAGGGCGACGGCGTCGATCCTCCGCGGATCCCCAAGGGGATTGAGCACCGGGAACCGGATGTCCGAGAGATCGAGCGTTCGCAAAGCCCTTGCAGAAGAGTTTCACGCATCCAATCATCCAATCCAGGCAGCCGTGGACGCCGAGATCACAATTCGCCCGTTCGCGGAGGGCGACACCTCCCAGGTGCGGGAGTTGTTTGTCGCCACGAACCGGCTCCTCAGCCCGCCCACCCTCCGCGACGCTTTTGAAGCGTACATTCAACGTTCGCTGGCCGAGGAGATTGATCGGCTTGCCGCCTATTATCGCGAACACGACGGCGGTTTCTGGGTGGCAATTCGAAGCGACAGGCTCGTCGGCACATTCGGTCTGGAGCGCGCCTCGCCCGATGCGATGGAGCTGAGGCGGATGTATGTCGATGTGGCGGCGCGGCGAAACGGGATCGGTCGCCGGATGCTTCAGTACGCAGAAGAGGAGTGTCGGCGTCGCAAGGTAGCGAGACTTCGAGCTGAGCGCGGCTGAAATACAGAGCGCCGCGCTCGCGTTCTACAGTAACGCCGGGTATCAGCTCCGGCGCGACGAGGTCGCCGAGATAACCAGCAACAAAACTGTCGGCTCCGGCCTTCGGCGGTTTTATTTCGAAAAAGTTCTCTGAGCGAAGACGCGGCTCTGGCTCATTTCAGGCGTGGCGAGCGGCTGCGGCCTGCGCCGAGCTTCCCGCTGCCTAGGCGTGGCAGTGACCCTCAGAGACGGTTTGGCTTCAGTTGAATGCTCCGTCATCTCTGGCTCAAATTGCTCGACCAGGTCGATCGCCTCCTCGCGCGGGTCCGGGCGACCCCTCCTCGATTGGCCTTCCGGGCTGCCGCCAGAAACGGGGAATAGGGGTACCGGGGTTCACCCGGCCGGTGAGCAACCGATAGTAGAGCTGGCGGCAGACGAAGCGGTGACGGCGGACACCTTTGCCGGCCGGATTCACCTGGAGTGGGAGCCGGCGGCGCCGGTGACGACGATGGGTCAGCTGGCCTTTTTCATCGAATACCTGAAGCAGGGAGGCCTGTTCGACGGCTGGGTGGCGGGCTGTCCGCTGCTGCTGACGAGCCCGAACGCGCCGAGCAAGCGCGACGTGCTGGGCACGGTGCTTCTGTCGGTGCTGGCCGGGCATTGGCGCTATGCGCACATCACGGCGCTGCGCGCCGATGCGGTCAACGCGCCGCTGCTGGGGATGAAGAAGGTAGTCAGCGAGGACGCGGTGCGGCGGGCGTTGGGCAAGATCGACGAGACGGACGGGATCGCCTGGCTGCGCGAGCAGCTGGACTATTGTGTGCGACCGTTGCTGGGCGAGCTTTGGGTCCTGGATGTCGACACCACGGTCAAGCCACTCTACGGCCATCAAGAGGGGGCCGAGGTCAGTTACAACCCGAGCAAGCGTGGCCGGCCCTCGCACGTCTACCACAGTTATCTGATGGCCGAGCTGCGGTTGGTGCTGGAGGTCGAAGTGGCGAGCGGCAAGGAGCACACCGCCAAGCATGCCGCGCCGGGGCTGTGGGCGCTGCTCGACCGGCTGGGACCCAGTTGCGCCCCGTGCTTGCTGCGGGGTGACAACGACTGGGGCAACGAGGGGCTGATGCGCGAGGCTGAGCGCCGCGGCCAGCCCTATCTGTTCAAGCTGCGCTTGCGCCCCGGGGTCAAGCGGGTGCTGGAGCGGGCGATGCGGGAGAGCGACTGGCAGAATGCCGGCGCCGGCTGGCAGGGCAAGTGGGGCGAGGTGCGGCTGATGGGCTGGAGCCGGCAGCGCCGCGTCGTGCTGCTGCGCCGCCGCCTGCGGCAAGTGCTGCTGACCGAAGGTTCCGCCGACGGCGACCCTGCGGCGGGCAAGGCGCCGCTGCAACTGGGCTTTGTCGAATTGGACGGCCGCGAGGCGTATATGATCTGCTGCCGCAGCTGCACCACGAGCTCGTGTCGCGACCCGGCGATCGAATCGACGAGAAGTTTCTCCTTGCCGGCGGCGACCCGCGCTTCGCGGACGCCTGTCACGACGACCCCCATGCGGCGCTCAGCACCAAGGTCAAGGCGGTCATCGGCAGCTAGGCGTATATGACCTGCTGCAACAGTGGCACCACGATCTCTGTGTGAAAGCCGTCGAGGTCGGGGAACTCGGCGACCGTGCCGATAAAGCCCAGCGGCAGGATCCCGGCGGCGCGGGTGGCGAAGACGCAGAGCTGCTTCGGCATGAACAGCCCTTCCGCCTCGGGCAGGATGCCGAACGACAGCGCAAAATCCTCGGCCCCGACACTGAGCCTAACGAGGCACGGATCGGCGCGCGCGATGTCGGCGATGCCGAACAGCGCCGCCGGGGTCTCGCCCATCGCGATGAGCCGGGTCGTCTCCAACATCATGCCGCGCTCGGTTTCCCGTTCGTCGAGGATCTCGCCGATGGCGCGGACATGCTCCGGGCTGTCGACCTTCGGCAGCGCCAGGGCGTGTTCCGCGACCCGACTACCGCTTCGAGATCGCGCACCGCCATCCGCCACGCCGTTTTTGCCCGGCCACCACGTCGGCGCCGACGCACGACGTCCGGCGCCTCTATTCGACGCCTCGCCGCTCAGCCACGTGACCCGCGACAACATCGCGACGGCGTTTCTGCTCAGTTGCAGCCCACCGAGGACAACATCCTCGACCGAGCGACGCAATCCGAGCCGTCTCGCGCCGCGATGAAGCAGGCGGGTTTCTATGTCCGCTCGGTGGTCATGCAGGGTGCCGGACATTTCTGGATGTCGGACCCGCTCGACGAAGCGGCGAGCATCACCGGCTACCTGGCGCCGCGCCTGTTGCGCTTCCTCGGGGAGAAGGTCTGATCCCGACCTCTGCTGCCGCGTCAGCCGGCGGCAGGAAGCGGCGAATGAGCGCGATCATCGGCGGACTGTCCCACGGCGCCCCGCCGATCTTGCGCGCCAAGAGACGGCCGTAGCGGTCGATCAAAAGCGTGGTCGGCACCCCCGGAACCGAAAGGGCGCTCGTCCCGCGGCCGAGCGGATCGAGATAGACGCCGAGCCTTTTGATCCCCAGCACCCGATAGAACGGCTCGACCGCCGCGTGTCCGTTGCGGTCGATCGACACCGGCACCACGACGAAATCGGCGCCGCCCAGCCTGCCGTCGAGATGATCGAGAGCCGGCATCTCCTGGCGGCACGGCGCGCACCAGGTCGCCCAGACGTCGAGCAGCACGACGCGGCCGCGGAAATCTTGCAGGGTCTTGGCTCGTCCGACGGCGTCGGTAAAGCCGATCGCCGGGATCGGGCGCGGCGATTTGAAAACCGCCAGCGCCAGATCGTCAGGCGCCGGCGCTGCCCCGACGAGCGGGAGCGGCGCCCCCGGTCCGGCATGAGGGGGGAGCGGTCCGTAGCGGTAGGCCGCTAGACTCGCCAAGAGGACCCCGCAGAGAAGTGCGGTAAAGAGGGCGAGCCCTCGGGCGACGCGCCGCAGCCCACCGTGCCTCCGCCGCGGCGGGCTGGCAACCGGATCGGATGTTCGCCGGGTGTCGCGTGCCGTCATGGCGGGCGCAGCGCAATAATCCCAACCGGGTTGTGGCCGTAACCGTCGAGCTCGCCGCTCCTCATATCGAGCGGGCTCAAGGGTCGCGATACGAACCTCCGGCGGCGCCCGCTGCCGAGGCTTCCCGCAATCGCGCAATGATCGGCAGGATCACACCCTCGACAATCGCAGGCGTAACCGGTCCGATTTGCTTGTAGGCGATAATGCCGCGTCGATCGACGACAAAGGTTTCCGGCACCCCGTAAACGCCCCAATCGATCGCTACTCGGCCGTCGGTATCGGCGCCGGTTCGGGTGTAGGGATTGCCCAGCGCAGCGAGCCAGCGCGCCGCATCCGCCGGCTTGTCTTTGTAGTCGAGACCTTCTATCGGCGCGATCCCCGATTGTTCGAGCCGCAGCAGAACGGAATGCTCCTCGCGGCAGGAGACGCACCATGACGCAAAGACGTTGACCAGCGAGACTTGACCCCGCAGATCTCGCGAGGACAGCCCCGCTGTCTGGCCTGCAACCGGCGGCAGAGTGAAGGTCGGCGCCGGCTTGCCGATCAGCGGCGACGGAACGAGGCTCGGATCGTGGCGCAGACCTACCGCGAAAGCGGCAACGAGCCCGAAGAACCCGGCCACCGGCAACAGGTACAAGAGGCGGAGGCGCCGCGGCGACGCTCTCGCACCGGCCCGGGCGCCTGCATTCGACAAGGGCGGAACCGCCATCTCGGCTCGCTTGTCCGAAGAGGGTTAGAGCGCGACGCGCAAACGCGTAATACGAGGTCGCGACACGCGGCAGCAGATACCACCGGTAAGGCGGGATTCCAAGCGTCGGTGAAAGTGGCGGCAGGCCGCCCGCCAGGATGGGCCGGGCGGTCTGCCGCAACAATCTCAAAAGGCGTAGCGGCGCAGGCCGCCATCTACCGGTATCACCGCGCCGGTAATGTAACGCGCGAGCGGCGAGGCCAAAAATACCGCGAGCACCGCGAGATCCTCGGGCTCACCGTAGGCCCCGGCCGGGATTTCCGCGGCGGCATGGCGCTCGCGGTAATCTTCCGGATAATTGCGGCGGATCTGCTCGCTCATGATGCGGCCGGGCGGGATCGAATTGACGGTTATCCCGTATTTGCCAAGCTCGCGCGACAACCCCTTCGCCCAGGCATGCATCGCTGCCTTTGCCGAAAACGCGGCGTTCAGCCCTTCCGGCTCGGACTTTCCGGTGATGTTGATGATCCGGCCCCAACGGCGCTCGATCATCTGCGGCAGCAGAGCATGAGCGATCTGCCGCTGGCGAGTGAAATTCAGCGTCATCGCCTCCTGCCATTTCTCTTCCGGCGCGTCGACAGGCAGCGGCCGACTGCCCCCGGCGCAATTGACCAGGATGTCGACGCGACCGAGCCCGGCGAGGGCCGCATCGCGCAGCCGACCTGCCGCGTCTTCCGCCATGATGTCCTGGACGATGCGCACCGGGCGCAGACCTTGGGCGCGTTCGATCTCGCCGGCCAGCACATCGAGCAATTGGCCGCGTCGCGCGACCGCGGCGATTTTTACGCCTTCGGCGGCCAACCTTATAGCGATCGCCCGGCCGATCCCGGCGCTCGCCCCGGTAACGAGCGCGGTTTTCCCGACAAGCTGCAAGTCCATTGCTGGTTCCCGGTTCTGGTGATGAGGTTCTGCGCGGCGGCGCGTGAACCGTTGTCGGCGAAAGGACTTGTGGCAGCCGAGTTGCCCGGCGCGCAAGGGAATTGCATCCTCGCTCCGAGCGTTCGCCCCTCGCAGAGAATTGATAACTCCCCGGTGTGAAATGGTTCACACTCGCCTTCCTGGGATGCCGTTATTCAAAGCGTTGGTCCCTCGGCGGGCGAATACAGAATGGACGGATTTGCCGATGCCGGACGCCACGATCCTACGCCAGCAACCAACCGATCGTCCCGATTTCAGAACAGAACAGGAATTTGCGGAGCCGTTGCCACCATCGGTTGGGCCGCGTTCCACGCGCAGGAAACACGACAGGAACACTCTGACCTACGCGTCGAAGCCGTCGGGCGAATTTCCCGCACGACTCCGCAGCTTCACTCGTCATAGCGCGCCCCTCCTTGGCGGGTTAACTGTGATGCGCTGGCCGCGACGAGACGTCGGCTGGAACCACTTTAAGTGGTGATAGAAGCCGGAGAAACCCGGATCTTGACACGCTAATAACGAAATGTTAACTACCTTCGGTGCCCTTTGGCCATTCCTTAACCGTCAAAGGTTGCCGTATCTTCCCGGAGGCCCCCATGCGCGTGCTCCTCGTCGAGGACGACCCTTCCACCACCGCCAGTATCAAACTGCTGCTGAGCAAAGAGAACTTCATTTGCGATACGACTGATCTCGGCGAAGACGGGTTGGAGATCGGCAAGCTGTACGATTATGACATCATCCTGCTCGATCTGATGCTGCCGGACATCGACGGATATGAGGTCCTGCGTCGGCTGCGCGCCGCTCGGGTCCATACGCCGATCTTGATACTATCGGGTCTCGGCGAACTCAGTCACAGGATCAAGGGGCTCGGCTTCGGCGCCGACGACTTCTTGACGAAGCCGTTCGATCGTCGCGAACTGGTCGCGCGCATCCAGGCCATCGTTCGCCGGTCCAAGGGGCATGCCGAACTCGGTCATCCGCACCGGCAAGCTGATGGTCAATCTCGACACCCGTGTTGTCGAAGTCGACGAGCGGCCGCTGCACCTGACCGGCAAGGAATACGGCATCCTCGAACTCCTGAGCCTGCGTAAGGGCACGACGCTGACCAAGGAAATGTTCCTGAACCACCTGTATGGCGGAATGGACGAGCCGGAACTCAAGATCATCGATGTCTTTGTCTGCAAGCTGCGCAAAAAGATCGCCCAGGCTACGGGCGGCCGGCATTACATCGAAACCGTGTGGGGGCGGGGCTACGTGTTGCGCGATCCGCTCGAACCGGCGGTTGTCCCGGCCTCGGCGCAGTCCGAGCTTGCTTCGGCGAATTCCGGCAGACAAGAGGGATCGGCGGCGGCCTAGCGGTCCGCCTCTCTTCCAATCCCTTGGGGCTAGTTTGCGAAGCGCCGGGGAACCGGAAGCTTGACCGAACGCTAGCCCGGGGCGGCCGCCGTCGCGATTCGAAATCTGCCCTCCTCGGCGGTGCCGGTCAGCAACCGATGACCCAGCGCATCAGCGAGGAGTGCGGCAAAGCGGGCCTGCACGGTGCGCGGCGTGAGCGCGGCAGTCGGGATCGTCAAATTCGTCGCGGCAAGAAGTTCCGGGGCCAACGCGGCCAATTCGCCGAGGGCATCGAGGATGAGGCCGCCACCGTCGGCACGCAGCGCTAACCTTCCGCCGCGCGGCAGCGCATCGGCGGCGACCAGCAGCAGGTTGCAGGCGAGCTTCTGCCAGGCGAGCGACAACTGACGGACCGACGGCGAATAGTCGCAAGCGATCGCCGTCGCTGTGAAAAAGCCGGCGGCAAGCTCCGACGGCGCGCCACCCGCGGCGGCGCCTTCGCCGCCAAAGCCAAAGGCGAAGCGGTAGAAACGTAGCCGGCTGGCGGCCTGAGCCGCGCTGTCGGCGATCAGTCGCATCGTCTCACCAACAAATTCCGGGTCTTCGTCGGCGAGCATCTCGGCGCCATTGCCGATCGCGGCAATCGGGCCGGCCAAATCATGGCACAGGCGCGCGGTCAGCAATTCCACTACCCGCATGTCGAGGCTGTCAGACATTCTTCCCGCCTAGCACGTCACAGCAGATCAGCATAGGATGAAACACTTAGAAATTGTGCACGGGAGAATTCGGCCAGCATCGCCGGCGCGCTGTGAGCGTGCATCTCCCGTGCAACCGGGCCGGGCGGTCGCGCCTGTGCAGGCCGGCCAAATGTGCTATGATTTTATACTCGAATTCAAAACAGGTCGCCGCTCGTTCGGCGATCGGAAGGAAAAGGGAGATCCAATTGGCGCTGCTGCCCTTTCTCGACAGGGAACGGATCGTCGCGCCGCCGGGCTACAACCGATGGCTGATCCCGCCCGCGGCGCTTTGCGTTCATCTCTGCATTGGCGAAGCCTACGCATTCAGCGTGTTCAACCTGCCGATGACGCGGCTCATTGGGATCATCAAACCGGCGCCGGAGGATTGGCGGCTGACCGAACTCGGCTGGATTTTCAGCCTCGCAATCTTTTTCCTCGGTGTCTCGGCAGCAGTGTTCGGCCGCTGGGTCGAGGAGGGCGGGCCACGCCAAGCCATGTTCGCCGCCGCCTTGTGCTGGGCCGGCGGGTTCTTCGTGTCGGCCATCGGGGTGCAGCTGCACAATCTGTGGATCTTGTATCTCGGCTATGGGGTGCTCGGCGGAATCGGGCTTGGCCTTGGCTACATCTCGCCGGTATCGACCTTGATCAAATGGTTCCCGGACCGCCCCGGCATGGCGACCGGCATGGCCATCATGGGCTTCGGCGGCGCCGCATTTATTGCCGCACCGTTGTCCGTATGGCTGATGGCCAGGTTCGCGTCCGCGACGCATGTCGGGGTGGCCGAGACCTTCGCCGTCATGGGTTTCATCTATCTGTGCTTCATGCTGGTCGGCGCCTGGATCGTGCGGGTCCCGGCGCCGAACTGGGTTCCCGACGGCTATGTGGCACCGATCCAACCGCGGCCGCTCGTTACGACGCAGAATGTGTATGTCTATGACGCGCTGAAGACGCCGCAATTCTGGCTGATCTGGTGGATCCTGTGCCTCAACGTAACTGCCGGTATCGGCGTGCTCGGGCAGGCTTCGGCGATGAGCCAGGAAATGTTCAAGGGCCGGGTAACCGCCGTCGCTGCATCGGGCTTTGTCGGATTGTTCAGCCTGTTTAATATGGGTGGCCGGTTCTTCTGGTCGTCGATCTCCGACTACATCGGACGCAAGAGCACCTACTTCATATTCTTCGCGCTCGGCACGGCGCTGTACGCGACCGTGCCCTATGCCGGCGCCGTCGGCAGCATCGCCCTGTTCGTGCTCTGCTATGCCGTCATTTTCAGCATGTATGGCGGCGGCTTCGCCACTGTGCCGGCCTATTTGCGCGACATGTTCGGCACCCGCTATGTCGGTGCGATCCACGGCCTCTTGCTGACCGCCTGGTCGATAGCTGGGATCTTCGGACCGGTGCTCGTCAATTATATCCGCGAATACAACATCACCCACGGTGTCGCCAAAGCGCAGGCCTACAATGTCACGATGGATGTCATGGCCGGGCTGCTGATCGTCGGCTTCGTCTGCAACATCTTCGTCCGGGATGTGCATTCGCGCTTCCACATGCGCGCCGTGGAGGCCGACGCCGAGGTCGAGGCGGCGCCGGTTTTCGGGAGGGATTGATGGCCGCAAATCGGCAGCCGCCCGGCGGTTACGGCTTGCAGCTCGTTCTTGCCTGGGGCTTTGTCGGCATCCCGCTAGCCTGGGGCGTCGTACAGACCTTGCTGAACGCGATCAAGGCGTTTCAATAGCGGCGACGAGCGCCGCTGCGGCTTCGAGGTCCTCGGGCCGGTTGGCGTTGAAGAACGGGTCAACGGGCCGGTCCGTGAACGGCACGGCCACGAGCTTGTGCCGCGCCGTCCAGAGATCGACTTTGCGGATCTGCTCGGCGACCAGCGCACCCCGCAAATCCTCCCTGAGCCGCACCGGCCACAATCCGAAGACCGGATGCGCGCGCCCGCCTGAGGCGGCGCAGGCGAGATCGGCGCCTGCCGCCTCGAGCGCCGCGACGAGCCGGCTGACAAAATCCACCGGCAGGAACGGCGCATCGGTCGCGACGCTCGCGACGTGGCTGCAATCGGGGCGCTGCGCGGCGGCCCAATCGAGCCCGGCCAGCACGCCGGCCAACGGTCCGGCGAAATCGGGTACCCCGTCGGCCACGATCGGCAGGCCAAAGCCGGCGAACCGCGCCGGGTCGCCATTGGCGTTCAGCAGCATCGTCGCGACCTGCGGGCGCAACCGCTCGATGATAAGGGCGAGGAAGGTCCGCCCGCCCAGGCTGCGCAACGCCTTGTCGCCGCCGCCCATGCGCCGCGACTGGCCGCCGGCCAAGAGGAGGCCGACGACGTTCACACCGTATCCTCGGCGAGGCTCGCCTTGCGGGCGAGCCGCGCCGGCTCGTCCTCGACCGCCCGCGAGTCACCGTCGAAAATGATGCGTTCGCTGCCGGCGAGCGCTACGAACCGCCTGCCTCTGGCTCGCCCGATCAGCGTGAGCCCGGCCTGGCGTGCGAGATCGACGCCCCAGGCAGTAAAGCCCGAGCGCGAGATCAGGATCGGAATCCCCATCTGCACGGTCTTGATCACCATCTCGGACGTCAGGCGCCCGGTCGTGTAGAAGATTTTCCCGGCGGACAAGATGCGGTGGCGGTGCATGTAGCCAGCGATCTTGTCGATCGCGTTGTGCCGGCCGACATCCTCCATATAGACAAGCGGCCGGTCCGCTTCGCACAACACGCAACCATGGATTGCGCCTGCGGTGAGATAGAGGCTCGGCATCGTATTGATCTTGCGGGTTAGGGCATAGAGCCACGAGGTGCGCAACACCGCCGCCGGGTCGAGCTGCACCTCGTCGAACTTCTCCATCAGGTCGCCGAACACGGTACCCTGGGCACAGCCCGAGGTCAGCGTCTTCTTACGCAGCTTGTCTTCGAAATCGGTCTCGCGCTCGGTGCGGACGACGACAGTATCGAGCTCCTCATCATAATCGATAGCGACGATAGGATCGTCCGGTAGCAGCATGTTCTGGTTGAGCAGATAGCCGACCGCAAGATAATCCGGGTGATCGCCGATCGTCATCATCGTGACGATCTCCCGCCCGTTCAGAAACAAGGTCAAGGGCCGCTCGACGACGACCGCGGTCGTGATCGGAGTGCCTTCCTGGTCGATGCCCGAGACGGTGCGGATGAGCCGCGGGTCGTCGGGCACCGGGCGAACGGCGAATTCCTCCATGACGCGATGATGGGTTGTGGGGCGCGCCGCTGCAAGGCCTGTAGTCTTTCCGGCAGTCCGCGTTATCTGTACGATATTGGCATAGGAGCCTCCGGCGGGAGCGGTTATGACCGCGTTGAAGACCCTCTACGAGCAGGATTTCGCGGCTTGGTCGAAGCGCCAGGCCGAGGCCTTGCGCGCAGTTGCGCGCGGCGGCTCGAACCAGGAACTCGATTGGGAGAACCTGGCCGAGGAGATCGAAGATTTGGGGAAATCGCAGCGATCCGCCCTCGGCAGTCATCTGATGCGGATCGTTCAGCACTTGGTGAAGTTGGAGTATTCTTCAGCGGCAGGGCCGCGCAACGGTTGGCGGCGGACGATCCGCCTCGCCCGGCTGCACGCTCAAAGACGTATCGAGGATAGCCCGAGTTTGAAGCCGGAACTCGAACGATTGGTCGAAGCGGAAACCGCGCGCGGGATCGAGCTGGCGATCGCCGAGCTCGAAGAGCACGGCGAGATCGATGAGGTCGGCGCGCAGATCCTCAGACGGGCGCGCTACAGCGAAGCGCAGGTGCTCGGCGACTGGTTCCCCGAGGAGCCGCACGGCTAGCGCTGAGACGCCATGATCGGATCGGGGGCGACAACCGGTGCTCGCGTCCCTATCTTAATGGCATGATCGATCCGTTCGGACGCACCATCACCTACCTGCGCGTATCGGTCACCGACCGCTGCGACTTTCGCTGCGTCTATTGCATGGCGGAAGAGATGACGTTTCTGCCGAAAGCCGAGCTCCTGACCCTCGAGGAGCTAGACCGCGTCTGCGGTGCTTTCATCCGGCTCGGCGTCCGGAAGCTGCGCCTGACCGGCGGCGAGCCGCTGGTGCGGCGCGGCATCATGACCCTGTTCCGCTCGCTGGGCCGCCATCTCGCGACGGATGCGCTCGACGAGTTGACCCTGACGACAAACGGCAGCCGGCTCGCCCAATTTGCCGGCGAGTTGCGCGATTGCGGGGTTCGCCGGATCAATGTTTCGCTCGATACCCTCGACCCCGCGAAATTCGCCGAAATCACGCGCCGCGGCCGGCTCAGCACGGTGCTGGACGGGCTCGCCGCGGCGAAGGCGGCCGGGCTCGCGGTCAAGATCAATACGGTGGCGTTGCGCGGGGTCAACGAGGACGAACTCGACGATCTCGTCGCTTGGTGCGGCGACCAGGGTTTCGACCTGGTGATCATCGAAGTCATGCCGATGGGGGATATCGGCGGCGAAAACCGGCTCGATCAATATCTGCCGCTGTCGCTGGTGCGCGCCCGACTGCAACGGCGCTGGACCCTCGACGACACCGACTATCGCACCGGCGGTCCGGCGCGCTATGCGGTGGTACGCGAGACCGGCCGGCGGCTCGGCTTCATCACGCCCTTGACCCACAATTTCTGCGAAAGCTGCAACCGCGTGCGGCTGACCTGCACTGGCACGCTGTACATGTGTCTCGGACAGGAGGACGCGGCCGATTTGCGCACGCCGCTGCGCCAGTCGGAGAGCGATGCGGCGCTGGCGGCGGCGATCCACGAGGCGATCGGCCGCAAGCCAAAGGGCCACGACTTCATCATTGACCGCCGCCACAAGCAGCCAGCCGTTGCCCGCCATATGAGCGTCACGGGCGGGTGAGCGCCGCCGCGGCGCAGCGACCCGCGCCGAAAATCGGGGTCGTCGCGGCCGAAACCGACGCGGCGCAGCGGGCGTTTGCCGAATTGCAGTCCCGCTATCATTGCGTCGATCCGGCGCAGGCTGAAATCGTCATCCCGCTCGGCGGCGACGGGTTCCTGCTCGAAACGTTGCACCGCTTTCTGCCGCAAGGCGTGCCGATCTACGGCATGCACCGCGGCAGCGTCGGGTTTCTGATGAATCCCTACCAGCCCGACGGGCTCGTCGAACGTTTGGCGACGGTCCATCCTGTCGTGCTGCACCCCCTCGAGATGGTCGCGCACGATGTCGAAGGCGTCCGGCACCGCGCGCTCGCCTTCAATGAAGTGTCGCTGCTGCGCGAGACGCGGCAGGCGGCGAAGCTGCGCATTCTGGTCGACGGGGTGGTGCGCCTCGACGAACTGATGGCGGACGGCATCCTGTTGGCGACGCCGGTCGGCAGCACCGCCTACAATCTCTCGGCGCATGGTCCGATCATCCCGCTCGGCGCCGGCATTCTGGCCTTGACCCCGATCAGCGCCTTCCGGCCGCGCCGCTGGCGCGGCGCGCTGCTGCGCCACGAAGCGCGGGTCAGGATCGACGCGCTCGAGACCGACAAGCGGCCGGTCAGTGCCGTTGCGGATTTCACCGAAGCGCGCGACGTCGTCACCGTCGAAATCCACGCGAACCGCGAGATCGCGATGACTCTCTTATTCGACCACGACGCCAACCTCGAAGAGCGTGTCTTCAAGGAACAGTTCGCCAGCTGAGCCGGCAATGGTCCCGGCGCGGGAAGCTGTCACCCAATTGTCTTCGGGCCCGCCAAACCTCCCTTCCCGGTCGTCCCCGCACGCGATGGACACCGGCCGACGGAATCCCGCGATTACGTCAGCGCCATCGTACTCGGCTTGCCGATCTCGTTGGTATTGAAAGCCGCCTCCCAGATCGCAATCCTGCCGCCGCGCATGACCCAGATCTCGACCCCGCGGCCGGTCATCCGAGCGCCGTTCGCACTGTCCTCCCACTCGCCTTCCCAGTAATTGGCGATCGTGTCGGCCATCAACGACCGGAACTCTTTCTTCAGGCGGTAGCCTTTTTGGCGCCCGCTGCGCGCCCGAAAAAATCCTTCGAGCGCCGCATTGCCGCGGAATTCCGGCAGATCGCCGAAACGCACGAGGCAGTCCTCGGTGAAGCCCTCCACGAGGCCGGGAATATCCCACGGCATGAACAACGACTGGACCCGCGCGACAAAGCTGCGCGCCTCTTCGGGCGTCGCCGGGTTGCGGTCCGGATGCATCGAGCCCCTTTCCTTCCACGTGATCCCGACCGCGTTCTTCAGCCCAAGACCGCGCGGCGCCGCTCCAGGCTGGCGGCGGGCCACAGTTTGGCCGAATTGTAGTAGGCCTCGAATGCCGGAACGCCTTCTGGCAATGCGACCCAGGGCAGCCTCGAGCGGGTGTAGATATGGACGTCGGGCGGCAATGCCGCCGGCTCGTCCAACGCCCCGACACGGACAAAGCGTAGCGCCGCAACGCCGCCATACTCGCTCCAGACCGCTGTCTGGCAAGTCGGGCAACGGAATATCCGGTGCGGCCGGCCGCTGTCGGTCGGCACCGCGTTCGGCTGCGGGTCGCCTGCGAGCATCGCGATTTGGTCGGTCTCGATCAGCGCGTTGAGCACAAAACCGCTGCCGGTCTGGCGCTGGCAGTCGCGGCAATGGCAGCAATGGACAAACATCGGCGCCGTTGTCAGCCGAAATCGCAGCATGCCGCAGGCGCAGCCCCCCGCCAAATTATCGTTGCCTTCCGCCATCGGTTTTCTCCATCGCGTGCCGATCGATCCCGGGGCAGGAGCGAAGAAGCCGACCGACCGCGCGACGATCATCGGGGCACACATTAGACCGGCTGACATTTTGCCGAAACCGCCGACGGCGAGGCCAGCTCGGCGGCGCCGCCCGGGTCGATCTCCGGCTCGGCGAAGCGCCGCAACTCCGGTAGCAGCCGACCGGCCTGTTCGGCGAAGAGGCTGGCGGTGATGCCGCGAACGACGCCGGGCACCGCCTAACGCTGGCCGCTGATCCCGGTCGATAGCGGCCCATGTTCGCGGCCGAACACGACAGCCAGCGATGCGCGTTGCCGACCGGTGGGGTGCGATTCCGACGACCGACGTTTCGTTGCGGATGTCGAGATCGGCGATACCCGATACCAGCGCAGATGCGCCGCCCGGCTGGTGCGCGGGATCCCGCGGCCGGCGATCTTGCGCGTCTCGCCGAGACGTCCGGCACCGGCGCCATCCTCCGGTTCCGCGCTGCGTTCAGTGGATCAGAAAATGCAATGCCGCATCGGCCATCACATCGACCGACCGCGGCGGTATCTCGGTCGGATCGCGGCAAGCCGCGGCCAGCAAGGTTTGCCGTTTAACCCATTCGCTCGCATCGACCGCCCGGAAGATGGCGGTGCGCAGCCCCGGCCGCACAAGGGCGAGCTGTCCGTACCAATAGGCGACCCGCTGGATCCATTGGGTAAAGGGCCGCTCGTGCAACTCCCATTCGGCGATACCATTGAGGATGTCGGCTTCGCGGTCAACCATGCGCGCCAGCACGTAGGCCGAAGTCATCGAGCAGCCGCCGCCCTGGCCGAGAAACGGCAGCTGCGCACTCGCCGCATCGCCGACGATTGCCACCCGCCCCTGCGACCAGCTCTTCAGCCGGATATTCTCGAACCGGTCGCTGCGGCCGTCGTCGGGGATGCGCTCGATGATCCAGGCAAGATCGGGAAACAGCGCGCACCAGAAGTTGCGATCGATCGGCACCGCATTCGCGGCGGCGTCGCCGGTCAGCGAAGTCAGCTGCACATAGGCGAGATCAGCGGTGCATGGGGCATAGAGCAGGCGCCGTGAGCCGTTCCAATTCTCGCAATGGGCGCGACCGATCTCGCCGCCGGGTTCGTCCGGCTCGCGCCGGATTATCGCGCGATAGCCGAACTGACCGGCGGAGCGACGCCAGCGCAGCAGACCGAGGCTGTCGCGGACGGCCGAATTGACACCGTCGGCGCCGATCACGAGATCGGCGCTGACCCGGCTCCCATCGGCGAAATGTAACATCCCTTCGGGCTCCGCCGCGACCGCGCGCGAACCGAACAGCACCTCGCCGCCGGTCTCGATCAGGGCTTCATAGAGCACCGACACCAGATTTTCACGCAACGGTACATAAAGCCGGAAATCGCGGCCGATGCGGCTGCTGGCAAAGGCTTTGCCGTCGGGATTGCGCTTTTCATGGTGCGAAGCCGGGATGACGCCGGCGATGACCTGCGGCAGAACGCCGAGTGCGTCGAGGACGCGCAGACCGTTTTCCCAGATGTACATCCCGGAGCCGTAGCTGCGCAGCCCGCTATCCTGCTCGTGGACGCGCACCCGCCAGCCCTCCTGGGCGAAGGCGAGACCGGCAGTCAGGCCGGCGATGCCGCCGCCTGCGATTTCGACCGCCCGCTTCACATCGCGAACGCCTCGCCGGACGGCGCAAGCGCCCTCGGCGTGGGCTCCGCTAATTTGATCGGTGGCGTCCCGGCCATCGCGGCAGCATCCGAGCGAACCGGCTGCGTTATTCGGCGGCCAGCGGCAGCAACGGATGGCGGGCTTGCCCGAGGGTCTCCTCATAGGCCTCGGGCCAGGGCTGGGCAGCCGGGGCGACCAGCTCGCCGGAGCGTACGCCGCGGCAGATCTCCGGATCGTCCACGAGCGGCGGGACTGTGCCGGCATCGTGCCATGCCCGCGCCGCATCGAGCAGGCGCCGTCGGGTCGCGATGATCATCCGGTCGCTGGGCGCGAGATGCTCGAGCGTCCGGTCGCTGATCTCCCCCATACTCTCGGTCACCGCCGAATCTTGCGGAAAGATGCCGGTGATGCCGCTGTAGCTGACGGTCCGCTGAGCCGCCCGGTCGATCAGATAGTCGTTGTCGCGATTGGCGGTCGGCCGCCAGCGGCCAAACCAGTCGACGGTGTTGGGTAGCGTCGGGACGATCTGTTCGAGGAACGGGATCGGCGCACCCTCCCGCGTGACGCGCAACGGCGGCGTGCGACGGTTCCAGCTGAAATTGAACGCCATCGTGTGGGTGTCATCCATCGGCACCCACGCCTGGGCGATGATGTTGTCGCTGAGCGGCCCGGCCGGGAACATTGTCCAGAACGGGAATGCGAAATGAGCGAAGCGGTAATAAAGATGACCCGGCTGCGCTGGCCGGTAGGCCGTGTACATCGCGCCCCAAGGAGTGGTCTCGACATGGTAGTAGGGCGCGCGGTCGAGCAGCTGGAATCGATCCATATGGTTCGGATCGATATCCGCCGCTGCGACCTTGCCGGTGTGCAAGAAGCCGAAATGCGAGGTGTCGATGTCGCCTTCCAGCGCTTGCAGCCAATTGCATTCGCGCTGCAGGCAGTAGATGTCGGTCTCGTCCACCGGGCAGAGCGTCGCCTCTAATGCCGGCAGCGGCGGTACGGTTTCTCGTTCGCCCATATAGACGAAGACGACGCCACCGCGTTCGGCTACCCGATAGGCCTTTGCCTTCAGCTTGTGCCGGAAGTCGAGATCGGCCGGCAGATTGGGCATCTCGAGACAATTGCCGGCCGTATCGAATTTCCAGCCATGATAAACGCATCGCAACCCGCCCGCCTCATTACGGCCGAAAAACAGCGAGGCGCAGCGGTGCGGGCATTGGTGATCGAGGACGCCGACCCGGCCCTGGCTGTCGCGGAAGGCGATCAATCTTTCGCCGAGCAGCATCAGCCGGACCGGGTCGCCGTCGGCGACGAGTTCCGACGACACGCAGGCCGGCAGCCAGTATTGGCGCATCAAGCTGCCCATCACGCTGCGGGGGCCGACGCGGGTCAGCAACTCGTTTTCGCTATGCGTGGTCATGGCTCATCCCTCTCTTTGGCGGGCAGCGCCAACTCGCCGTGCAAAATCTGAGCCAGGGTCTGCGCGACAGTCGACGCCGGGCGTTTTACCGGATCTTCGGCTCAAAGGGCTGGCCGCTATTCGATAGCGCAGGTAGTAACCGAATGGCGCTTGAGAGCGTCGATATACAGGTGTTATTCACCCCGGCACCCCGGAGTGGCCGCCGGCGGCATCATCAAGGGGAAGAGCAAATGTGCACGCGCGGAACTAGCTCTGCTATCATCCTTCGCAGTAAATTAAGCGCAGGAAAATACGAGGCAGCTTAGCTACTTTCCGGCGCAAATATCGGATCTTCGTGGGTGGCCCGCCGCATATGACCGGACCGGTCCTCCCGGCAGCCGAGCACTCGCGGCCCGGCAGGCGAACGACGCCTGGCGGCCGCATGGCTCGCAAGGCGGTGGCCGACCGGCCGTACCCATTGACAAATCATGATCGTTCTGCTACGAAATTGCGATAATCGCGCTCAGAGTATTCTTCGCCGTTTTCGCCGCTCAAACTGGCGGGCGGCGGGACGGGGTCAGGCAATTCCCCGGCTTTCCCTGTTCGGCCGATTTAATTCCGAGTTCGGGCGGATTTATTTCTCTGTTGCCCTGCTAGGGAAATTTCTTCGCAAGTTATTGATGAAGATAGCATTTTTTCCGCAAGATCGGGCCTGAGCACGATTTTTTCCCTGTATATTCCCATGTGACCAGGGAAGCTCGAAGGCTTCGGTGAAGTCCCGCACAGCCGAACCTATTTCGAAACCCGATTTTTGCGCCGCTTCGCGCCAAAGTGCGTAGCGAAAGGCTGCAAGAAGCCTTACGTGCGCACGATCATGAGCCTCGGCCTCAGCGATGACGAGGCGGCTTTTGTCCAGCACGGAAGCTCGCGAACGGCAACGACACCGATCAATAGCCGCGCGCCCAGTCGATGACGTTGCGCAACGACCGGCCGTCGAGATAGGCGCGCAGATTGTCGCAGAAGAGCTCGATCGCGCGGTGCCTGTCCTCATCGCTGCCGCCCGAGACATGCGGGGTGATCAGCACGTTGGGATTGGACCACAGCCGCGCCGGCGGCGGGTGCTCGAACTCGCCGACATAGACATCGAGCGCCGCCCCACGCAGATGGCCCGACTCCAGCGCCTCGGCGAGTGCCTCCTCATCGACGATCTCGCCGCGCGCGATATTGACGATAACGCTGTCGTTCCGCATCGCGGCAAAGCGACGGCGTTCGAAGAGCCGGGTCGTCTGCGGCGTCCAATGGCAGCAAATTACGACGAAATCGGCGTCCGGCAGGAAACTGTCGAGATTGTCGGCGGCGCCGAGCGCGCTGAAGCCGGCCGGCAACGGTTCGTCCTGCCGGATCTCGCGGCGCGTGCCGACGACCCGCAAACCGAGAGCGGCGCAAAGCCGGCCGACCTCGCGCCCGATGCCGCCGGCGCCAACGACGAACGTGGTCTTGCCTTCGAGCAGCAATGGCCGGTAGGCACGGGGTTCGAAGGCACCGGCAGCACGGTCGCGCGCGGCACGATGCAGGCTTCTCGCAAAATACAGAATCCCAGCGACCGCATATTCCGCCATCGCCAAGGTGCTGCCCAAGCCGCGCGACGTCGTCACGACGACGTCGCTGCCCCACAGATCGCCGCGCAATAGATTGCTGGCCCCGGCCGGACGCTGGTGAAACCATTTGAGGCGCGGCGCCCGAGCGCGCAGATCGAGCGGAAACGGCCAACCGCCGAGGATCACCTCGGCCTCGACGAGCAGCCGGTCGCGCTCCTCGCGGGTGCCTCTGCCCGCCGCGGCGGGAGCAAGATAGCGCGCTGCGGTGTAGGCCGGCCAGGTCTCGCGATACTCGCCGTCGAACCAGCCGCCGGCGTCGGTGAGATGAACCGCAGGATCGACGGCCTCGATCCGCTCCCGCTCGGTCGCAGCGAGGCGCTGGATATTGAGCACGTTGAGCTGTGGCATGGGCGATTTCCGCTTGCTGTTAGCTTGGGAGGGGAGCCGCCGAGGTTGCTATAATGGAGATTCGATCTCAATTACCTCGGCATCCTCGTCGGCCAAAATCTTCGAGCCGAACGACGCGGCGAGGAGGGTCGGAGGAGGCACGGGATTGCGAAAGATGGCGGCGCATCTCTTCCAGGCGATCGGCCCGGAAATCAGGGTCTTTGCAGCGGCATGAGCCTGCGCGCCGAGATCGTCCGCGTCGGCATGCGCTCGCTCCTGAAGGCGCGCGGTCGACCCGACGAAACCGTCGCGCAGAAGCGGCAGCGGCTGGCGGTGGCCGGGCGGCTCCTGCCCCCGACCCCGGCAGCAGCCCACACCTTCAACGTCGACGCTGGCGGCGTCTTGGCGGAGCGGATCATCCCGCATGCGGCGCCCTACGACCGCCATCTGCTCTACCTGCATGGCGGCGGGTTCATCGCCGGCTCGCCGGCCGTCTACCGCCATCTCGCCTGGCGGATTGCGCGGGCGGCCGGCGCGCAGGTCCTGTCGCCCGACTATCGACTGGCGCCCGAACATCCGTTTCCGGCGGCACTCGACGATGCGCTCGCAGCCTATGGCTGGCTTCTTGCCGAAGGCGTCGAGCCGCACCAGATCGCCGTGGTCGGCGATTCGGCGGGTGGTGGGCTGGCGTTTTCACTGTTGCTGAGGCTGCGCGACGAAAAGCGACCCTTGCCGGCAGCGGTCGCGGCGCTCTCGCCCTGGACCGATCTGGCCCTGACCGGCGCGTCCCTACACTCCAATGCCAAGGCCGACCCGATGCTCGACGTGGCCGAGCTGCCGGGCGTCGCCCGATCCTACCTTGCGGGCGCCGATCCTCGCCATCCTTGGGCTTCGCCGGTTTACGGCGATTTCGCCGGGCTGCCGCCAGCGCTGATCCAGGTCGGCAGCGACGAGATCCTGCATGACGACGCGGCGCGTCTCGCCGAGCGGCTCGACGCGGCCGGCGGCGTCGCCCGATTGGAAATCTGGCCGCGCATGCCGCATGTCTGGCACCTGCTGGCGCCGATGCTGCCGGAGGCGCAGCGGGCGATCGGACATATCGGCCGCTTCCTGCGCGAACAGCTGTGAGCCGCTATCTCCCTGGGCCAAGCGGCGGCATCAGTGCGAGGATCGGGCCATCGAGCAAGGCATCGAGGCGCTCCATGAGCGGCTCGACGGCCTCGATCACCCGCCCGACCGCGTTCGGACCGCTGGCGCTATCGCGCCGCCGACCTGTCAGCCGGTCATAGAGGAATTCGATCGGGCCGCGCGGGCGGGGATAGACCGCGAGCTTGATCGGCGCCAGGGCCGAGATCCTGGCCGCCTGCCTGGCAAGTCGCAGCGCCGTTCCATAACCGCCGAGCGCGTCGACGAGACCGCGCGCCTTGGCCTGCTCGCCAGTCCAGACGCGCCCTTTGGCGACCGCCTCGACGGCATCCTGGGTCATGTGGCGACCCGCCGCGACATGGTTCTTGAAACCCCGATAATCGGCATCGAGGAACGCCTCGAGACGGGCGTGGCCCTCGGCCGTGAATTCGGACGTCGCGCTGAACAATGCGGCATTAGCGCCGAGCTGTGCCGAGTTGATCGAGACGCCGAGCTTTTTCAGGAAATCCGTGACCACCAGCTTGCCGGCCAGGACGCCGATCGAACCCGTCAAAGTGGCCGGCTCGGAGACGATTTTGTCCGCCGCTGCAGCGACATAGTAACCGCCCGAACCGGCTACATCGCCCATCGAGACGATGACCGGCTTGCCGCGCTGCCGTGCCTCGACGACGGCGCGCCAGATCGTCTCGGAGGCCACGACCGAGCCGCCCGGGCTGTCGATCCGGAACAGGATCGCCTGCACCCGCGGATCGCGCTCCGCATCGCGAAAGGCATGCGCGATGTCGTCAGCCGGCATCTCGTCGGCAGCAGCCAGCGGGTTGGCGCCGCCGCGCCCGCGCACGATCAGCCCCGAGCCATAGATCAGGGCGATCGTCGGGCCCTCGGGCGGCGGGCCGCCAGCCGTGGCATAAGTCGACAGCGGCACCAGCTCGGCACCATCACCAGCGCGCTTGCGCGCCGCCGCCGCCGCCTCGTCGCGATAGCCGAGGCGATCGACGAGCCGGGCCTGAACAGCCTCGCGGTCAAGCAAGGGGCCGCGGTCGATCGCCGCCCGTACGGTGTCCGGCGCGAGCTTGCGGCCGGCGGCGATCCCGGCGACGATCTGCCCCCCGATGGAAGCGATGAGGCTCTCGGTCTCCTCGCGCTGAGCCGGAGTCATCGCGGTGTCGGTCAGGCTGTTGAACGCGGTTTTGAATTGCTCGCGATGGTCGAATTGCGGGACGATCCCCAACAAATCGAGGGTGCCGCGAAGGAACGGCACCTCGGAATAAAGACCGGTCAGACCGACGCTCCCCATCGGTTGCAGCCAGATCTGGTCGCATGCCGTCGCGAGATAATAGGGGCGCGTCCCGGGACCGAACTCGCCGAAGCTGTCGGCAAACGCGACGGCGAATTTGCCCTTGGAGCGAAACGCCGCGATCGCGTCGCGTACCTGCTGCGTCTCGGCGAGACCGAGATCGTCGCTGCCGATGCGAGCGAACAGCCCCTTGACGCGCGGATCGTTCGCGGCGTTCCCGATCGCCTGGAGAAAATCGCGCATCGTCGATTGACCGCCGGCAAGGATCTGCATCAGCGGATTCTCGTCCGGCCCGTCGGCAAGGCCGCGCGTCAGATCGATCTGCAGGACGATCTTCTCCGGCAAAGTCGGGGCGGCTGGCTTCAGCCACAGCCCCGCGACGCCGGCGACGACGAAGAGCAGCACGACAAGCGCCCCGACCGCCGCGAAGAAGCCGACGATCAGACGGCGCATCCGCTCAGACGTCTCCGCCGAGCCCGCGCTGACGCAGCAGATGATCGGCGAGCACGCAGGCCACCATGGCCTCGCCGACCGGAACGGCGCGGATACCGACGCAGGGGTCGTGCCTGCCGCGAGTGGCGATTTCGACCTCGTTGCCCGCCTCGTCGACGGTGCGCAGCGGCGTCGGGATCGAACTCGTCGGCTTGACGGCAAAGCGGACGACGATGTCCTGGCCGGTCGAAATCCCGCCCAGGATGCCGCCGGCGTTGTTCGACAAAAACGCGACCCGGCCGTCTTTGCACCGCATCTCGTCGGCGTTCTCTTCGCCGCGCAATGCCGCGGCGGCGAAGCCGGCACCGATCTCGACGCCTTTGACCGCGTTGATCGTCATCAAGCCGCGGGCGAGGTCGCCGTCGAGCTTGTCGTATACCGGCTCCCCGAGGCCCGCCGGGACGCCGCTCGCGACAATCTCGATGACGGCTCCGGCCGAGGAGCCGGTCTTGCGCACGCCGTCGAGATAATCGGCCCAGCGCAGCGCTGCCGCGGCATCGGGACACCAGAACGAGTTATCCTCGACGGCGCGCCAATCCCACGCGGCGCGGTCGATCGGGTGTGGACCGATCTGGATGAGAGCGCCGCGGATCGCCACCTCGGCGCCGAGGATCTTGCGCGCAACGGCGCCGGCTGCGACGCGCGAGGCGGTCTCGCGCGCCGATGCCCGGCCGCCGCCGCGGTAGTCCCGAATGCCGTATTTCTTCCAGTAGGTGTAATCGGCGTGGCCCGGCCGAAAGCGGTCGGCGATGTTGCTGTAGTCTTTCGAGCGCTGGTCGGTGTTCTCAATCAACAGCAGGATCGGCGTGCCGGTCGTCAGCCCGTCGAACACGCCCGACAGGATGCGCACCAGATCGTCCTCGCGCCGCTGCGTCGTAAACCGCGACTGGCCGGGCTTGCGCTTGTCGAGCCAGTGCTGAATGTCGGGCGCGGCGAGCGCCAAACGCGGCGGCACGCCGTCGACGACGGCGCCGATCGCCGGCCCGTGACTCTCGCCCCAGGTGGTGAACCGGAACAGCGTGCCGAACGAATTGCCTGCCATCGGATTTGCCGAGGCCTTAGACAACCGAGATGTCGGGGGCGTCGACCGCCTTCATGCCGACGACGTGATAGCCGCAATCGACATGATGCACCTCGCCTGACACCCCGGCCGACAGATCGCTCAACAGATAGAGGGCGGCGCCGCCGACATCCTCGATCGTCACATTCCGTTTCAGCGGCGAATTGAGCTGGTTCCACTTGAGAATGTAGCGGAAATCGCCGATGCCCGAAGCCGCCAGCGTCTTGATTGGACCCGCCGAGATCGCGTTGACGCGGATGCCATCGCCGCCCAGATCGACGGCGAGGTAGCGCACGCTTGCCTCGAGCGCCGCCTTGGCAACACCCATCACGTTGTAATGCGGCATGACCCGCTCGGCCCCGGAATAGGTCAAGGTCAAGAGGCTGCCGCCCGCCGTCAGCAGCGGTGCCGCGCGCCGACAGATATCGGTGAAAGAGTAACACGAGATTTCCAAGCTTCGCAGAAAATTAGCCCGGGTCGTATAAAGATATTTGCCCTTCAGCTCGTCCTTGTCGGCGTAGGCGATGGCGTGCACGACGAAATCGAGCCGGCTCCAACGCCGCGACAAAGTGGCGAACAAGGCGTCAAGGCTCGCTTCCGACGCAACATCGGCCTCGACCACCAAATCGCTGTCGAGGCTCACCGCTAGCGGCCGCACCCGTTTGCCGAGGGCCTCGCCCTGATAAGTAAAAGCCAACGCCGCGCCCTCGCCGTGCACGGCCTTGGCGATGCCCCAGGCGATCGAACGCTCGTTGGCGACACCCATGATCAGGCCTTGCCTACCCGCCATCAGCGGCATCGTGTTCCCCACTTCTGCGGCGCGATCTATCCTACACGAAGCCATCGCGGCGGGCCAATCGGCGGTACCGTTCACCCCGCGATACGCTCCTTGTCTCGCGAGAGAGAGAACCTTAGCTTAGCGCATGATCGCTGGCGAAGACCGGCCGACGAACAACCGCCGCAGCGCAGTGAGGCGCTTGGCGGCCTCCTCCTGCGGCTTTGGGCTTTATGCGCTGCGTCGGTTCAACACCGACGGGTGCTTTGCCGCATCGGGCGCGCTGAGCTACACGACGCTCGTTTCCTTGGTGCCGCTCGCCGTCCTCGCGCTCGGCTCTCTGTCGGCGTTTCCGATCTTTGCGCCGGTGCGCGGCGAATTGCTGGCGCTGCTCTTCAACAACTTCGTGCCCTCGGTCGGCCAGCAGGCGGCGTTTTGGTTCCGAAACTTCGCCGAATCGGCGACGCAGACGACCGCCATCGGGTTTGCCGGGATCATCGTCACCAGCATTCTCTTGCTGGTGACGGTAGAGGATCAGCTCAACCGCATCTGGGGCGTGACCAGAGCGCGGCCATGGACCCAGCGCTTCCTCGCCTACTGGACCCTGATCAGCCTGGGACCGCTCCTGATCGGGATCAGCCTCACACTGTCGACCTATTTCGAGGTGGCGGCGCGCCGCGCTGGCTTTGCCGAACAGGCAATCCTCTGGATCCGTGACGGCTGGCTGCATTGGTCAGCCCGCGGCTTGCCGGCGCTGCTGGAATTTCTCGCCTTGACCCTGCTTTATTGGTTGATCCCGAACTGTACCGTGCATTGGCGGGATGGCGCGGTCGGCGCGCTGATCGCGACCGCGGCGATCGAGATCCTGAAGATCGGGTTCTCGATTTATATCGGCGCCGTTTCCTATTACCGGACGATCTACGGGACGCTCGCGGCGATCCCGATCTTTTTGCTATGGATGTATATCTCGTGGACGGCGGTGCTGCTCGGTGCCGTCATTGCAGCGGCGGTGCCGCACTGGCGCAGCGACGCGCATGACAGCGAGGACGATGCGGGAGGCGGCCGGCTCGCATTTTGCGTGGCTCTGGTCGCCGCGCTGATTCGCGCGCAACGGCATGGCGCCAGTGTGACGGATCAGGCGATGGCCGACGAACTTGGCGTCGCGCCGGCGACGATCGATCGGGATTTGCGGCCCCTCGCGGCGGCCGGCTTTGCGGCGCGCACGCAGGAGGGCGCCTGGGTGCTGACCCGGAATCCTGAGACGGCGACGCTGCAAGAGCTTTACGAGGCATTGGGCCTGCCGCTTGCGAGAGGCTGGGCGAAGCAGGCTTCCGCGCCATGGCAACGACAGGTGAGACCGGCGATGGAGCGCATCGTCAAGGCTGAAACGGAGGCGCTGCGGATCACGATCGCGACACTGATCGGTGATACGGCCGAGCCGGCGCCGCGCCGACGCCGCTGGCGTCGAGCCGAGGCGCTCGCCGAGGACGTGACGCCCGAATAGCCGGCATGATCGAGCCATGAGCGAGATCATCGAGCCCGATCCGCTGGCCGTTTTCCGCCGCTGGTTTTCCGAGGCGTCGAATAGCGAGGAACTCGCCGAGGCGATGACGCTCGCCACCACCGCCGCTAACGGCGCACCAACCGCGCGCATGGTGCTTTTGAAGGGGTTCGATGCGCGGGGCTTCGTCTTCTATACCAACCTCGAAAGCCGCAAGTCGGAGGAGTTGACCGGCAACCCGCGGGCGGCGCTGTGCTTCATGTGGAAGTCGCTGCGGCGGCAGGTGCGGGTCGAAGGGACGGCCCTGCCGGTAGCGCCGGCCGAAGCCGACGCCTATTTCGCGAGCCGGCCGCGCGACAGCCAGATCGGCGCCTGGGCCTCGGATCAGTCGCGCGAGCTGGAAAGCCGCGACGTGCTGGAGCGCCGGGTCGATCTGGTCGCGCGCCGCTTTGGCGCTGGCGAGGTGCCCCGCCCGCCGTTCTGGTCGGGCTTCAGGATCGTGCCTGACCGGATCGAGTTCTGGCAGGAACGGCCCTTTCGGCTGCATGATCGGTGGCTCTACATCCGCGACGGCGAGGCATGGCGGCCGCAGCGCCTTTTCCCGTGAAGCGCCGGCCCGCGGCGGATCGGCTGCGGCGCCGGGCGACCTATGCCTCGGTTGCGGTCGCGGCCTTATTGATTGCGCTCAAATTCGCCGCTTGGCTCGCCACCGGATCGGTCGCCCTGTTGTCGAGCCTAGTCAACTCGCTCCTCGACGCCGTCGCCTCACTGGTCAACTTGCTGGCGGTGCGGCATGCGATGAGCCCGGCCGACCGCGAACACCGCTTTGGCCATGGTAAGGCCGAGCCGCTGGCGGTGCTCGGCCAATCGGCCTTCGTCACCGGCAGCGCGCTGTTGGTGCTCGCCGAGGCGGTGCAGCGGTTGATTTGGCCGGTCAAGGTCGAGCACCCGCCGGTCGGCATCATCGTGATGATCGTCTCGATCGCCGTCACAGTCGGGCTCGTCTTCTATCAGCGGCACGTCGTGCGGCGCACGGGGTCGATCGCGATCAGTGCCGACGAATTGCACTACCGCAGCGACATCGTCCTGAACGGCAGCGTGGTCGCCGCGCTCATACTCGGCAGCCTCCTCGACGTGCCGATCCTCGATCCGCTGTTCGGCGCTGCGATCGGGTTGTGGATCGTCTATTCCGCCGTGCGGCTCGCCGCCTTGTCGCTAACCCAGCTGATGGACCACGAATTGTCCGACGATGAGCGCGAGAAGATCCGGTCGATTGCCCAATCGCACTCCGAAGTCGTCGCCGCTCACGATCTGCGCACCCGCCTCGCCGGCCCAACCGCGTTCATCCAGATCCACATCGAGATGGATGGCGGGCTGACCCTGGCCCGGGCGCACGAGATTTCCGACGAGGTTGAGGCGAAGCTGCGCAGCGCCTATCCGCACGCCGAAATCATCATCCATCAGGACCCCGAAGGCGTCGAGGAACCGCGCGCCAATTTTCCCCGCCGGGTCGAGGTTTCATGAAGAACGAGCACAAGGTGCTATTGTTGACCGGCGCCAGCCGCGGCATCGGCCATGCGACGGTCCAGCGCTTCAGCGACGCCGGCTGGCGCATCGTCACCTGCTCGCGCGAGGAGGTGCCGCCAGAATGCAAGCGGGACCCGAACTGGACGCACCACATCTCCGCCGATCTCGGCAATCCGGTTGACCTCGAACGCTTTGTCGTCGAGGCTGGAACCTTCTTCGAGGACGGGCTGCACGCGCTCGTCAACAATGCCGGCGTATCGCCGAAGACGCCCTCCGGCGAACGCTATGGCTGCCTGAACGGCGAGATCGAAGACTGGCACCGGGTGTTCCATCTGAATTTCTTCGTGCCGCTGATCCTGTCGCGCGCCTTTGTTCAGCCCTTGGCGAAAGGGAAGGGTGCCATCGTCAACGTCACCTCGATCGCCGGGCATCGGGTGCATCCGTTCGCCGGCTCGGCCTATTCGACTTCGAAGGCGGCGCTCTCGGCCTTGACCCGGGAGATGGCCGTCGAATTTGCCCGGCTCGGCGTCCGCGTCAATGCGGTGGCACCCGGCGAGATCGAGACCGCAATGCTGTCGCCAGCCACCGCCGTGTTGCTGCCGCGGATTCCGCTGCACCGGATCGGCATGCCCTCGGATGTCGCCGGCACGGTCTTTTTCCTGTGCAGCGACGACGCCGCCTATGTCACCGGCACCGAGATCTTCGTCAATGGCGGCCAGCATGTTTATTGACGGCGCTTCAGCTCGGCGCTTCGCCAGGAGCGCTCTTTCGGGCCCTTGGCCGATCAGGCGGCGCGGACCAGGGTCAGGCGGTCCCAAACTTCCGCGAGCGCGGCGATGAGCGCTTCGATGTCCGCGTCGCTGTGCAGCGGTGTCGGCGTCAGGCGCAGGCGCTCGGTGCCCTTCGGCACGGTCGGGTAGTTGATTGGCTGGACGTAGATGCGGTGGCGATCGAGCAACTCGTCGCAGGCGATCTTGCACAGCCCGGCGTCACCGACCATGACCGGCACGATATGGCTCGGCGACGGCATCACCGGCAGCCCGACGTCGGCGAGCTGGCGTTTCAGCAATGCCGCCCGCTCCTGGTGGCGCTCGCGCTCGATGCTGCTCTCTTTCAGATGGCGGATGCTGGCGATGGCGCCGGCGGCGAGGGCGGGCGGCAACGAGGTCGTAAAGATGAAGCCCGGCGCATGGCTGCGCAGAAAATCGACGAGCGCGGCCGAGCCGGCGATATAGCCGCCCATCACGCCGAAGGCCTTGGCGAGGGTGCCTTGGATCACCGTCGGACGATGCATGACGCCGTCGCGCTCGGCTATGCCGCCGCCGCGCGCGCCATAGAGCCCGACGGCATGCACCTCGTCGAGATAGGTCATGGCGCCATAGCGCTCGGCGACATCGCATAAGGCGCCGATCGGGGCCACGTCGCCATCCATCGAATAGACCGATTCGAAGCACACAAGCTTCGGCCGCTCCGCGGCGAGCTCATCGAGCAGTTGCGCCAGATCGGCCGGGTCGCTATGCCGAAAGATGTATTTCTCGGCGCGGCTGTTGCGAATGCCGGCGATCATCGACGCATGGTTCAGGGCGTCCGACAGCACCACCGTACCCGGCAATTCGCGCGCCAGCGTCGACAACACGGCCTCGTTTGCGACATAGCCCGAAGTGAAGACGAGCGCCGCCTCGCGGCCGTGCAAATCGGCGAGTTCGCGTTCGAGTTCGAGATGCAGATGGCTGTTGCCCGAGATGTTGCGGGTGCCGCCGGCGCCGGCGCCATGCTCGCGCAAGGCCGCTTCGATCGCGGCGAGCACCGCCGGGTGCTGGCCCATCCCGAGATAATCGTTTGAGCACCAGACCGTCACCTCGCAGCCGACGCGGTGATCGAAGGCGCGCGGAAACCGGCCGCAGCGCCGTTCGAGGTCGGCGAAGACCCGGTATCGGCCCTCCGCGCGCAATGCGCCGAGTCGCTCTTCGAAGAAGGCTTCGTAATCCATTTTCGCAATCGGCCGCGGCATCAGCATGACTCTAGCACGGTTCTTTCTCCAATGCGGTTAAACGCCGCGATCGGAACCGACGCGAGCACGGCGCGCTCGCGGGTTTGCCCATCTAGCGCCGGGAACGGTTTCTCGCCCAGATCACTCATGGAAGGGCAGCGTGAGCCGACGCGCCCGCCGACTTGTCGCCGAGCCGCAGCAGCGGCACTAACAAGAAAATCACCGCGGTGGTCGCCGCCGAGACGATGATCAGCGGTGCGAGCCGGTTGTGGAAGGCATGCTCGTAAAGTAGCGCGCCGATATTGCTGGACAAGGCCGAGGATAGGTTGAGCACCGACATCAACAGGGCAAAAGCGAAACCCTCGGCCCGCCTCGGGCAGTAATCCGCCGCCAGAGTCAAGGTTGCGACAAACGCCACCATCCCGGCGGCGCCGCTGGCGAAGTTGATGATCGCGGCGCTCGTTTCTCCTTTCAGCAAGAGAAAGGCCGCCGTCGTCGCCGTGCCGATCAGGATGCTGAAATGGATCAGACGCTTCGAAGTCAGCGCACCGGCCAGCGGACGATACAGCATCGCACCGACGATCCAGCCGGCCGAATTGATGGCGCCGAGCATCCCGATATAGCCCTGGGAAAATTTCAGCGTATCCGTCATGTAATAATACAGCGGCAAACCGAAGCCGGGATTGAGATAATAAAGAAACAAAACCCGCCGATGACCCAGAATTCTGGCAGAGAGAAGGTCGAAAGCAGGCTGCGGAAAGTTAGTTTGAGTTCGGCGAGATCGAGACGGCTCGGCGCTTCGTCGATCAGGAAGGCGGCGGCAAAAATTGCAGCCAAGGGTGCCGCCGCGGTGATCGCAGCGGCAGTGTGCAGCGCGCCGCGCGGCGAGAGGTGTTCGACAAATTCGCCGCCGAGGAGAGCGCTCGCCATCGCTGCGAGGTTAAACCACAACCATTGCTGGTTGACGAAGGCGTCGCTACGGCCGAGCCGCTGGCCGTTCTCGACCAGCACGGCGCCCGCCAAGGTGCTGGCGACCGCCATCGCATAGGCGGTCGCCAATAGCACCAGGATCAGCGCGCCCGGGTCGGCGATGCGCGCGGTCCAGAGATAGGCCCCGGCGGCGACAGCGTTGGCAAGAATGAGATATGACTTGCGCCGATAGCCGAACAACGGAACGAAATCCGAGACGATCCCGTAGACGGGCTTGATGACCCAAGGGAGCGTCAGCACCGCCAACGAGGCGGTGACCTTGACCGGGGTCCAGCCGTAGACCTCTTTGAGGTAGTAGGTGAGCGGCTGCGCGATCAGGCCGCCGGTCTGGCCAAATCCCTCGACGAGATAGACGGCAGCGAAAAACAGCATCAGCCGACGGATCTGCCGGCGCGGCTCCGGGCCGCCGGCGACCGGCGCCAGGCTTCGCTCACCCTCGGACAAAAGCGGGGATCCCTTCGTCAAGCCCGCTGATCTGCCGCAGCAATCACCGGATCGCGACGATGATCTCGATTTCGACCGGAATACCGCCTGGCAGCGAACTCATGCCGACCGCGGACCGGGCATGCCAGCCGCGTTCGCCGAACACCTCGACGAAGAGATCCGAGCAGCCGTTGACGACCTTCGGGTGGTCTTCGAAATCGGGCGCGGCATTGACCATTCCGAGCACCTTGACGATCTCCTCGAACTCGATCGAGATCGCCGCCGAGCGCATCCTTCAGCACCGCGAGCAGGACCAGCCCGACCTCGCGGGCGTGCCGATAGCCGTCTTCGACGGTAATTCCAGCGCCGAGTTTGCCGCGCGCCATCCGGCCGGCGGCGGCCGGCGGCCCCTTGCCTGAGAGATAGAGCAGATTGCCGATCCGCCGGGCGTCGACGTAATTGCCGAGCGGCGGCCCGACTTCGGGCAGCACGATGCCCAGCTCCTGCAGGCGTTGCGTGGCGCTCATTCGCGGTCTCCCGAACCTCGACGTCGCCGCATCTTACCGCGAAGCGCCCACTCGCCTGCCATTTTGCAGGACAAGTTGCGTCTGCGTGACCAGCGCGAGCAGTCGACCCGCTGGGTTCGACACACGCGTCTGCCAGACCATCGTTCGCCGGCCGCGATGCAGCGGCGTCGCCTCGCCGAGGATTTCGCTTCCCACCGGCGCAGGGGCGAAAAAGTTTGTTTTGCTCTCGATCGTCGTCGTGCCGGCATCCGGCGGCAGGTTGACGAGGGTTCCGGCGGCGCCGAGCGTGTCCGCGAAAGCCATGACGGCGCCGCCGTGCAGCACCGCCGGGCGGGTGCAGAGATCGTCGCGCACCGTCATTCGGGCGACGATCCGGTCCGGCGCGGCGCTGATGAATTCGACGCCCAGCAGCGCGGCAAAGGGCAGCATCTCGGCGTTCAGGCGTTGGCGCATGTCCATGCGAGGCTCCTCGGCGAAAAGATCGGCAAAATGGCGCTCTACGGCAGCGATGGTAATGCCGCATGCGGTAGGTTAGGGTCGCGATCGAACCGGTCGGGCCGGCGCGAGTTGCGGAGGATGACGGGCGTGCGCAGATTGGCGGTGGCGATCCTATTGGGCGCACTGGCGCTGCCGGGCACCGGCGTTGCACAGTCGCAGAACGGCAAGGACGCCGTCTACGAGGAACTCAATCTGTTCGACGAAGCGTTCGAGCGCGTCCGGCAGGATTCGGTCGATTCGGTCGCCGACGGCAAGCTGATCGGCGCGGCGATCGCCGGCATGTTGTCGGGCCTCGATCCGCATGCCGCCTACATCGATCCCTCGGTCCTGAAATCGTCGCCGACGGCAAGCGGCGACGACGAGTTCGGGATCGGCGCCGTCGTGACGATCAACAATGGCGAGCTGAAGGTGATTTCGCCGCGCGACGGGTCACCGGCGGCGAGCGCCGGTATCGAGCCGGGCGACCTGATTTTTGCGATCGGGAAGGAGCCGACCTACGAGCTGAGCCTGGCCCAGGCCAAGGAAGGGTTGCGCGGCCCGGCCGGCAGCGCCGTTACGCTCACCTTGCGCCGCGGCAGCGGGGCACCGATCCGCGTCACGATCACGCGCGCCGCGTATCAGCTGCAAACCGTATCGTCGCGCCTGCTCGACGGCGATATCGGCTATCTGCGCTTCGCCGGCTTTGACGACGACACCCCGGCGAAACTGCAAGCCGCACTGCAGGATCTTCGCCAGCGGGCCGGCGGCAAGCTCGCCGGGCTGGTCCTCGACCTACGCAACAATCCGGGCGGCAATTTTGACGCCGCCGTCAAGGTTGCCGACGCGTTCCTCGATACGGGCGATGTGGCCGTGATCAAGGGCCGCGAACCCGCCGACGTGAAGCGCATCGCCGGCACCCCGGGCGACGTCGTCAAAGGGCTGCCGATCGTCGCCATCGTCAATGGCGGCACGGCGCGCGAAGTTGGAGCTCGTCGCCGGCGCCTTGCAGGATGATCGGCGCGCTCTGTTGCTCGGGACCCGAACCTATGGCGACGGCAACATCGAGACCCTGATCCCGCTCGACAGCGGCGGCGCGATCCGCCTGACCACCGCCCGCTTTTTGACGCCCTCCGGGCGCGAAATCGAGGGCAAGGGGCTCGTCCCCGATCTCGTCGTCACGCCGGTCAAGCTCGAAAAGCTCGCCGGCGGCGAAGGGCTGCACGAGGCCGACCTGCCGGGCGCACTGAAGAACCCGGACCAGCCGATCCCAGGCATTCCGTCGGCCCCCGGGCAGCCGGCCGCGCCGGCCGGCGGTGTCGCGCCCTCCGCGGCAACGCCCTCCCATCCCGCTGCACCCTCGGTGGCGACCGGCGAGATCGGTTCGGCGGGCGACGAGCAATTGACCGGAGCCGTGGACATCCTGCGCGGCCTCGCGGTGTTCAACCCGCGCGCGTCGGGCTAACGATCATCCGACCGCCGGCAGGCGGGTGATGCGACGCGCCGTCGGTCGTCTCGGTCTTGGTTGATCAACCGTCGAGCGGTGCGCCGTAGCGGTGGATGTGGTAAGGGGCCCGGGCGAGCCCCGGACAATAGCTGCCGACGACCGGTTCGAGCGCCTCGTAGAGGCGGCGGTTGTCGACGTTGGCGGCGGCGAGCCGCTCGCGCGCCGCCTCGACGCGGCGAGACAGAAGGGCGTGGTCGACACTCACCATCCGGCGGTTGTCGGCGACCATCCGACCGCCGATCATGACGCTGGCGACCGCTGTCCCGTCTTCGCAATGCACGAGCTGGTTGACCGGGTCGTTGAACGGCAGCCAGTTCGGATGATCGAGGTCGAGCATGACGATGTCGGCCTTGAAGCCGGGCGCCAACCGCCCGATCCTGTCGCCGAAGCCGAGGGCGCGGGCGCTGCCCTCGGTCGCCGCCAGGGCCGCCTCGCGGGTCGTCAGCCACCGCCGCCAATCCGGCCCGCGCACCTTCGAGACGAGGGAGGCGAGCCGCATCGCCTCGTACATGTTCTGATTGTCGGCGCAATTGGCGCCGTCGGTGCCGATGCCGAGATTGACCTGCCGCTCGAGCATCGCTCGCGTGTCGGCGAGCCCGCTGCCGAGCCGCATGTTGCTGCCCGGGTTGTGCGCGACCGAGGCGCCGCAGTCGCCGAGCCGGCGCATGTCGTCATCGTCGAGCCAGACGCCGTGGGCGACCGTGAAATGCGGCCCGAGCACGCCGAGCGCCGCGAGATGCGCGGTCTGCGTCTTGCCGTAGCGGCGGATCCCGGTCACCGCCTGCACCTTCGACTCGCCGACATGGCTGTGCAGCCCGACGGCGAAGTCGCGCGCCAGATCGGCGCAACCGCGGATGAACGCATCCGAGCAATGATGCGGGATGGTCGGCGCCACCGCCGGGCGCAGCTGCTCGCGGTCGAAGCGCCAGTCGGCCAAGGCGCCGCGCATCCCGGCGATCGTCGCCTCGGCCGGCGGCAGGCGCAGCGCGGCGACGCCGGCCTGCAACGCCGGCGGCATCGCCTCGAGCAGGCCGGGGATCGCCTCGAAAAAGCTGCGGTCGGCGACCATCGGCGCCAGCACCGCGCGCATGCCGACATCGGCATAGGCCTGCGCCGCGCACAAGAGCCCCTCGGCGGTCGGCAGCGGCCATTCGAACGAGAGGTCATAGCAGGCGGTGCAGCCCTTCATGACCATTTCGACCGCACCCAGCTGGGTCGAGAGATAGCGGTCCTCGAGGCTGCGGTTGCCGGTGATCCAGGGCGCCGCGGTCAACAGCAGCTCCAGGGTCCAGCGGTCGCCCATCCCTTTGGCGAGATTGCCGTGGCCATGGGTATGGGCGTTGACGAGGCCGGGGTGCAGCAGCCGGCGGTGGGCCGGAACCTCGATCGCGCCGGCCGGCGCCGGCAGACCAGGCGGTCCGATCTCGCGGATCGTGTCGTCCTCGATCAGGAGGTCGGCGAATTCGGCCTTACCGGCGGCGATGTCGAGCAGGCGGCCGCCGCGCAGGATCGTCCAGGTCATGCTATGCTCCCTCTCCGGCCTGCATAGAATAGCGCGGAGCCGAGCCATGCCGAGCGTAAACGTCGTGCAAGACGGGGCGGTCTTCGAGATCGTCCTCGACCGTCCCGAGGTGCTGAACGCGGTCGATCGCGAGACGATCGCTGCACTCGCCGCCGCCGCGGAGGTGGCCGCGCGGCCGGCCGCGCGGGCGGTGTTGTTGCGCGGCGCCGGCCCGCATTTCTGCGCCGGCGGCGACATCCGGATGTTCGGCGAACTGGTCGAATTGCCGGCGGAGGCGCGAGCCCGAACCCTGCGCGAGATCGTCGACGGGCTGCACCCGCTCTTGACCCGGCTGCGCCACATGCCGAAGCCGGTCGTCGCCGCGGTGCAGGGTGCCGCCGCCGGGTTCGGGCTGAGCCTCGTCCTCGCCGCCGATCTGGCGGTCGCCGCCGAGGATGCGGTGTTCGCCTCCGGCTACATTCACCTCGGCACGAGCCCGGACGGCGGCATGACGCTGACCCTGCCGCAGACCGTGGGGCTGAAACGCGCGGCCGAACTCGTCTTTCTCGGCGACCGCTTCGATGCGCGGCGGGCGTTGGAGCTCGGCATCGTCAATCGCGTCGTCCCGCCGGCGGCATTGCTCGACGAGGCACGCGCCTTGGTCGAGCGTCTCGCCGCCGGGCCGACCGGGGCCTATGCCGCGGCCAAGGCGCTGCTCCAGGCCTCGGTCGGCGATCGGCTCGACCGGCAGCTGCGGCGCGAGGCCGAGAGCTTTGCGGCCTGCGCCGCGACCGAGGATTTCGTCGAGGGCGTGCGTGCCTTCCTCGCCAAGCGCCGCCCGAATTTTTCCGGCGAGGGGTGAGTGTGGCGCGATGACACGGCGGCGGTTGCGGTGGATGACATGGCTCGCATTGGCGAGTGCCGCGGCATTGTCCGGATGTTACTGGGACCCCTATACCGGATCTGTCTATCCCTACCCGCCGGCCGCGCCCTACCCCTATGGGGCGCCGCCGCCCTATCCCAATGGCGCCCCACCCTACCCCAATGGCGCCCCGCCCTACCCGAATGGCGCCCCGCCGCCGGGCAACGGCCCGGTGCAGCAGACGCCGCTGCCGCCGCCGCCATAGCCGGCGCCGCGCGCGCTCATGCGCCGAACCGCGTCGCCGCGTTGCGCAGGGCCTGCGTCACCGCGAGCCCGTCCGTCAGTGCGCCGGGGTCGTGGGTGCGGATGAAATCGGCGCCCGCTGCCGCGGCGTAGAGTTCGGCCGCGAGGGTCGCGGCGCCGAGTTCGGCCGCGACCCGGCCGGTCAGCGCCCGCAGAAACGATTTGCGCGACACCGAGACCAGCACCGGCAGCCCGAACGCCTGCTTCAGCCGGCCGAGCCCGGCCAGCACCCGCAACGACGCCTCGGGCCGGCTGCTCAAAAAGAACCCCATGCCGGGGTCGAGGATCAGCCGCTCGCGGGCGACGCCGGCGGCGGCCAGCGCCGCCAAACGAGCGCCGAAGAATTCGTGGATCTGATCCCATACGGCCTCGGCCGAGAGCGCCATTTGTTGCGCGCGGCCGCGGCCCTGCACAGCATGCATGACGACGAGGCGGCACCGGGCGGCGGCCAGTGCCGGATAGAGGGCCTCGTCGGGGAAGCCCTGGATGTCGTTGAGGTAGGCGACCCCGCGGGCGATGGCGAAGCGCTGCACCTCCGGCCGGAAACTGTCGACCGAGACCGCGATGCCGTCGCCGGCGAGCGCGTCGATGACCGGCTCGAGCCGGCGGATCTCCTCGGCGGCAGCAACCGGCCTCGCCGCGACATTGCTGGCGGCGGCGCCGAGATCGACGACCGCCGCGCCGGCCGCGGCAAGAGCGCGGGCATGGGCGATCGCGGCAGCGGCATCGAGATAGCGCCCGCCATCCGAAAACGAATCCTCGGTGATGTTGACGATGCCGAACAGCACCGGACGCGGCATCAGCGGCAGTCGCCGCGGGTCCGTTCGAGGATGGCGCCGACACTTTCGGCGTCGGTGAAGACGTCGAGCTTTTCGACCCAGACGCGGACCCGCTCGACCCGCGGGTCGGCGAGACAGGCGCGGCAGATCCGCAGCGCCAAACCCTCGCACAAATCGATATGGCCGGCGCCGGCGATGGCGCGGATCGCGGCGACGATCTTCTCGTAGTTGATGACCCGGCGGCGATCCTCGCCGGGAAACCCGGCGTCGGTCGTCGCCACGAGGTCGACCGAAAACCGGACGCGCTGCTTTTCGTCGCGCTCGTGCCGCCGGATGCCGATGCTGCACGATAGGACAAGGCCGCGCACGGTGACGGTGTAAAGCGGGCCCGGCGCCGGCGGGGGCGGATCGGTCCCGGTCATCGCCCGATCATCGCCGCAGCCCGCCCGGCGCGGCAATGCGCCCGCCCGCCGCGCATGCTATGCTGCGGCCGTTGCGCGGAGCGCAGGCGATGGCGTTCTTGTGGTTTCTCTTCGGCGTCCTGGTCGGCCTCTTCGGGCTCGTCCTCCTGCCCCTGCTGATGGCGGTGCTGGGCGCCGCCTTCGCGCTGGGGCTCGTCGTCATCCTGCCGCTGTTGCTGGCGCTGCTGATCCTCTTCGGGATCCTTGCCGCGGCGCCGACGATCGGATACGGGCTCGCCATCGCCGCCATCTTGATCCTCTTGTGGGTGAGCGACCGCAAGGCGCGGCAACGGCGCTGACGTCGGCTCAGCCTTCGCGCAGCGACGGGTCGTGGAGGCTCGTATCCTGGCCGCGCACCGGGTCGCCGATCGCGGCGGCGAGGCCCTGCACGCCCTTCCACTCCGCCGCCGGGCGGACCTCGCCGGCGCTGCCGATCTGGTCGATCCCCCAATAGATTTCGAGCCGGTGGTTGTCCGGGTCGCGGAACTCGACCGCGAGCTGACAGCCGGCGCGGCGCCGGCCCTCGAAGTCGATCTTGACCCCATGCCGGCGCAGATGGTCGCGGGCCCGCACGACCTCGTCGAGGGTCGCGACCTCGAAGGCGAGGTGGTTGAGTTCGACATTCGCCGCCTCGCGTTCCATCGAACCGACGAGTGCGATCCCGTGATGGTCGGCGTTGCAGCGCAAGAACACCATGCCGCCCGGCACCATCGCCTCCGGATAGGCGTCGGAGATGCGGAACCCCAGCACCTCGGTATAGAACCGGGTCGACCGCTCGAGGTCGCGCACGTTGAGCACGACGTGCCCGATCTTCCCGATGTTGAACGGCAGGCCGCGCGGCCGGTGTAACTCCTTGATCCGCTCGGGATCGTACATCCGAAGGCCTCCTCCGGCGCGGCAGCGGGCGCAAAGCGCTTGCCGGCTCCCGCCATTCTCCAATAAACGCAGGGCTTCGACAATGACCCGCCGGAGAGCCGCGATGCCAAGCTTGCCAAACCCCGCCGACCTCGAAGCTCTCGCGGCGTTCGACACGCCGACGATCTGCAACGCGCTCGAACTCGTCGCACCGGCGCGCCGCGCCGCGGGCTTCATCCGGCGCCCGCTCGTCGCCCCATTCCCGGCGCTGAAGCCGGTTGTCGCCTTCGCCCGCACCGCGCACATCCGTTCGCGCGAGCCCAGTCGGCACTCGCGCGAGGCGGCGAAGGAGATGCGTCTCGGCTATTACGCGCACATCGCCGCCGAACCCAAGCCGAGCCTCGCCGTGATCCAGGACATCGACGCGCCCGACCAGGGTTTTGGCGCCTTCTGGGGCGAGGTGCAGACCAATGTCCATAAGGGTCTCGGCTGCGTCGGCGTCGTCACCGACGGCTCGGTGCGCGATCTCGACGCGATGGCGCCCGGCTTTTTCGTGCTCGCCGGCTCGATCATGCCGTCGCATGCGCATGTCCATCTCGTCGATTTCGGCGGCACGGTGAGCGTCGCCGGCATGATCGTCTCGCCGAACGACGTGATCCATGCCGACCGGCACGGCGCCGTCGTCGTTCCGGCCGAGGCGGTCAAAGAAATCGCGGCCGCGGTCGATCTGTTGGTGCGGCGCGAGAAGGTCATCATCGACGCTGCCCGCTCGCCCGGCTTCTCGGTCGAGCGGCTGCGCCGCGCCTTCGACGAGCAGGACGAGATCCACTAGCGCCGGCCATCGCCAGTCGCCGGCGCGGTCGCGGCAACGCGGTGCGCCGAAGTTTTGCTTTCCTTCGGCTCCTCCCCGCGGAATGCGCAAAACCGCGATAAATCTCGACAGGACCGCGGCCAGACCTCGGATCGTCATCAAAAATATCCTGCAGATCAAAGACTTGAGCGACGGTTCCGCGGGCACCGGGCGGGGCCGGACGGGCACCGGGCAGGGAGGAAAATAGCGCCGCGCAGCGAGGTCCTGAGGGAATTCAGCGGCGGCCGCAGGGAGCGTTGGGCTCCCTGCGCAATTTTCCTGCTTCTTTGCTAAAACCGCATGTTTCATATGGAAATCTCTACCCAACGACCCAACTATATCCGGTCGATAATTGCTATTATGGATACAACGGAGCTCGGTAGATGGCGGATGCGCCGCAGGATTACAAGGTCGGGCCGGGGCGGCCGCCCTGCACACCCGGTTCAAGAAGGGGCAATCGGGCAACCCGCGCGGCGCTCGCGCGAGACAGCTTTCGGCGCTCCTCGCCGAAGCCCTCGACGAAAAGACCGACGTGACGATCGGCGGCGTCCGGCGCCGGATGACCAAACGCGAGGCTATCGTGGCGCAAATCGTCGAGAAGTCGGCCGCCGCCGATTTGCTGCCTCAAGCTCCTGCTCGACATGCAGAGGGCGGCTGAACGGCAGGCCGGCGTGGCGCCGGCGGCGGGCGAACCGGATCTGAACGAGGCGGACTAAAAGGTGATCAACTCGTTCATCCGGCGTTTGCGGTTTGCCGAGGAAGACGACCGCACTGGCCGCGCGACAGCGGCGCCGGACGACGCGGCGGACCGGGGTTGGTGACAACCGGCGCGAACGGCGCACGCCCGGATCGGGTCCGGGGCGCGCGCCTGCCGAGTAGCGCATCTCCGCGCCGCCAGGGGTTCCTCCCTCTTCCCGGCTCTCGCTTGCGGGCTCTACACGTTTCCCATGTATCATCAATGGTTACGAGGATGCAGCCGTCGGCTCGGCAAGCCCTCCCCGTTGATCCTAGTTGTCGAGAGCGTTGGTGGCAGCCGTCGCCACGCAGCCCGTGGGCGCCGATCTCGAACCCGGGCTCCGCCGGATACCCCCCGCACCAGCCTGTAGACCATGTCGGGATCGAGTGCCTTGTCGATACCAATTTAGCCATCACTCGTCGCTTGAGGTTGCAGGACGCATGTGATCAACCTTGCTCTTCAGGACCGTAGTGAGGGCGTAAACTGTATACCTCAGTTGGCTATGGACCGGCGCGCTCGAAGTTATAGAAGTCCCACTGCGATTTGAATGCGCCTCGCTCACAAGGCGCACCAATAGCCTGACGCGATCCTTCAACACGCGGATATCGATGATTTCGAGACGGCTTTCCCGGGAGGTGCGCGGCTTCTAAAGGGCGCAATCTCTATTTGTCGAGTTGGGGTAGGGACGCCTTGAGGAGCTGTACGAGCTCCCCGAAGCCGCCCTTTGTCGCCAAATTCATAGCTGCTTTGAGTGGGCCGCAGCAATTCCGGATCAAAAGTTGTCGTAATCGTCCCCCGTCCCCCATTGTGCGCGGTCTATCCTGTCCTCGCCCGACCCGGCCTCGGGGGCGCGTGTTGCAGCACCGACCGGCATCGTCGGGCGCGGTGCTTCCTGCGAGTTGCGATCGCGGCTGGCATTATTGATGCGAAAATAGTGCTCAGCGTGCTGGTAGAGTTCTCCGCAGCAATCCGATCGTCGCTCGTTGCCGCTTCCCGTGCCAGGCCGACGTAGCGCTCGAATATTTGCTGGGCGGTGCCGCTGACTCTGACGTCGGGGCCGTTGCTGTGAAATGACTGATTGTGTTGCGAAACTCGTGGCTGCGTTCGGAGCGGCCGCGTCGCGTTAAAGCGGCCGCGAGACCGCTGATCTGGTCCTGATCTCATGTCATCCCTGATGTTGGGGGATTGGGGCCCGCAGCTTCGCAGGGGGCGCCGGCGTCAATTGTCTGCACCGAAATCGATGCCGTGGATGGGCGAGATATTTGGACACCAGATAACCGGCAGGTCAGCGCCGCATATCGCGCAGGTGGGCGCCCATGTGCCGCGACGGCACAGCAGCGCAAAGCTTGAGGACCTCGTCAAGTAGAAAGCGCGAGCGCGGCGCGTTTGCCGAATGAATGGTCGACAGGATTAGGTAGTCTCAAATTCACGGGTCCGGTGCCAATGTTCTTCGGCCCGCCCTTCTGGGCAGCCCTCTTGTTGCCAAAGCACGTAGGCACGCTGACGAAGGTGCTGGTTATGAGCGCAATGCCAATATTCCTCGGCCCGCCCTTCGGGGCAGCCCTCCTGCGTCCAAAGAAAGTAAGCCTGTTCGCGAACAACCTGCTCCAAGCTCTGCTTTGTCTGATCCAGGACGTCCCGATCATCCCCATAGGGTTCCAGGGCTCCACCCCGACTGACATGCATTCTGGTAGTCAGTCCCTCGAGATCGGCGTCGGGCACCACCTGCGCGTAGGCAGCCGCCTTCAGTGCTTTCTCTTCGTATTCAGTTTCCTTTACGGCAATATCTGAGGCTCCTATTGTGATCGGAAAGGTGTGTATGACAGCAGATTTACTGCTGTTCAACACGTCAACCAAGCGCTCCGTCATCGGACTATCCTTTCGCGATAATTTCTTGCATACCGCGGACTTCTTAGGAGAAGCCTTTTAGCTCCGCCATCCCACTTAGCGCCCCGGTGATGATATGGCGCCACTCTTCTGTGAGTGAGATCGCAAATGGTAAATTGGGACGAGTCCTCGAAGTTCAAGGGTGAAATAGATAGTTATTTTACAAAATATTTTGGTAGAGCACCCTTATTATGCAGTATTAATAGGCGGCATATTCGCAACATCCGTAAAGCCTGATTCAAATTTATTCGTTTTAACCACCGTTGTCTTTTGGCTGTCTATGGCGGTGTGGCCAAATGAAACCTGCCGCTCATTGGAAACAGGCGACGAGCGAATGGGTGGACGTCGAGCAAGACCCAACCGAGGAGTGTTACGGCATGATCGGCATGGTCGAAAATCGCCTGCTGTTCATGGCCTACACCTTTTGCTGCTGTGGCGGCTGTGAGCATGTGGGCAACGCGCGAGCGTCGCCCAAGCCTAGCGCCTGATGGGGGGGGCCGCCGGTTTTTATAAAGGGCTATCCAGGTACCGATCCCGGCCCTGGCCTCGCGGCCGTCCGCATAGCGCTTCAAGTGGACGTCCTCGTGCTTGAGCGAGCGCCACCGCCGCTCGATGAACACGTTGTCCATCCACCGTCCGCGCCCGTCCATCGATATCTTGACACCGGCAGCAGTGAGCACGCCCGTGACGGCAGCGCTGGTGAACTGGCTGCCCTGGTCGGTATTGAAGATTTCCGGCTGGCCGTAACGTGCCAGCGCCGCAAGCCCGGCCATTCCGATACCCTTTGACCGAAAGGGGCTATGCTAACTTTAGGTAAAACTCAAGACCGGAACACTCAGCGATCTGTCTATCTGGATAGGGCGATACGGAAGAATGTCTCCCATCATCCGGTGCCTGCTGCACCCCTTCTCCCGCGGAGGCGGACCGCTCGTTCACCGATCGTTAGACTCCCGAGGACATCGCAGATGAGCGCATCGGAGTTTCGCGTGTGGCCCGGCCGTCCTGGTCCGATGGGCACGACATGGGACGGTTCGGGCACGAATTTCACGCTGTTCTCGGCCAACGCCGAAAGGGTCGAGCTTTGTCTGTTCGACGGCGGCGGCAAGAGCGAAATCGCGCGGATCCGATTGCCCGAATACACGCATGAGATCTGGCATGGCTACCTGCCCGACGTGCGGCCGGGTCAACTCTATGGCTATCGCGTCTACGGACCGTATGAACCCGAGGCGGGGCACCGCTTCAACCACCACAAACTGCTCGTCGACCCCTACGCCAAGGCGCTCGTCGGCGCGCTCGAATGGGACGACGCTCTGTTCGGCTATAGGATGGGCGACGACGCGGAGGACTTGTCCTTCGACGATCGCGACAGTGCGTCTTTCGTTCCGAAATGCCGGGTCGTCGACACTGCCTTCACCTGGGGACGGCGGCCGGATCAACGTCCGTGGCACGAGACCGTAATCTATGAATTGCACGTCAAGGGGTTCACGATGCGCCACCCGGGGGTCGGGGACGCGGTGCGTGGCACGTTCGCCGGCCTCGCGGCGGCACCGGTCGTGACATATTTGCGCGACCTCGGGATCACGGCGATCGAGCTCCTGCCGATCCATGCGTTCATCCACGACCGCCATCTGCTCGAGCGCGGCCTGCGCAATTATTGGGGCTATAACACGATCGGGTTCTTCGCGCCGCATCCCGAATATCTGGGAGCAGACGGGCTCGGCGGGTTCAAGGGTTTCGTGCAGCAAATGCACGACGCCGGCATCGAAATCATCCTCGACGTTGTCTACAACCACACCGCCGAAGGCAACCAGTTGGGGCCGACCCTCAGCTTTCGCGGCATCGACAACAAGTCCTATTACTATCTGACGCCTGGGGCGGAGCGGTATTACAGCGATTTCACCGGCACCGGGAACGCCCTCGAGCTTCGCCATCCCTATGTGCTGCGGATGGTAATGGACAGCTTGCGCTACTGGGAGCAGGAAATGGGTGTCGATGGTTTCCGCTTCGATCTCGCTACGACTCTCGCGCGCGTCAATGGCGAATACAGCGAGCATGCCGGCTTCCTCGACGCGATAGCGCAAGATCCTGCGCTGTCGGCGGTCAAGCTGATCGCCGAGCCCTGGGATACCGGCACGGGCGGATACCAGGTCGGCAACTTCCCGCCGGGCTGGGCGGAGTGGAACGACCAGTATCGGGACACCGTGCGCAGGTTCTGGAAGGGTGACGAGGACCATCTACCGGCCTTCGCCTCGCGGTTTTCCGGATCGGCCGACATCCACGGTCTGCGCGGGCGCCGTCCCTGGGCCAGCGTCAACTTCGTTACCGCCCATGACGGGTTCACGCTGTGCGACCTCGTGAGCTACAACGAAAAGCACAACGAGGCGAACAAGGAGGACAACCAAGACGGGTCGGACAATAATAGCAGCTGGAACTGCGGCGCCGAGGGGCCGACCCACGATCCCGAAATCGCGGGGCTCCGCAAGCGACAAATGCGCAATTTCCTGGCGACGCTGCTGCTGTCGCAGGGAGTGCCGATGCTGCTCGGCGGCGACGAGTTCGGCCGAAGCCAGGACGGCAACAACAACGCCTACTGCCAGGACAACGAAATCAGCTGGCTCGACTGGCAGGGCATGGGCGACGAAGGAAGGGCGCTGCTCTCCTTCACCCGCAAGCTCATCCTGCTTCGGCGCACCCACATCGTCTTCCACCGCCACCGGTTCTTCCTTGGCCAGATCATCCCCGGCACCGAGGTCAAGGACGTCGTCTGGTTGCGCCCGGACGGCGCCGAGATGTCAGAGGAGGACTGGGGAAACACGCACGCGAAGGCGCTCGCGGTGCGGCTCAGCGGCGAGCCTGGGCTCATGCATCTGACCGAGCGTGGCGAGCGGGAACCGGACGACACATTCCTCATTCTCCTGAACGCGTCGCGCGATAGCGTAATGTTCCGCATCCCGGCGGATCCAGCCGGCGCAAGCTGGGAGGGTGTGGTGGATACCGCCGCCGAGACGGACGCGGAGATGCCGCAGATGCATGCGGCCGGCGGCGAAACTTCGGTCGAGGTAAATTCGCTGCGGCTTCTTGTGCTGCTTAACCAAGTGAATGGATGAAAACGACGCGACCGAAGACCCATGACGCGCGTCACAGCGCTCGGCACTGCCGTGGGTGGACACAATCGCCACGCGCCGGCCTGCCGGAGCGGCGTCCGCAGCGCCGGCGAGCTGAAAGCAGAACTCGGCAGGCTGCCCGCGACGACCCCGCGGTACAACAGGCCATCGACGCGGTTGTGAGCCGACTGGTTCGCGACCCGGCCATGCTCGACGCCCTGATCCGGGACCAGCATTGGCGTGCTGACCAGGATTCTGTTACCCATGTTCAGTAGTCCGATGCATGATGACACACCTTCCGAGGTCATCGCAGCATGTTGCACCCGGTCGGAAGTCTACGGCGACACCACGAAATGCCGTTTGGTGCCGAAATCGTGACCGATGGTGTCCGCTTCCGTCTATGGGCGCCCGAGCACCATCGAATCAGCCTGAATATTATCGGCGGCGGTCGGCTGCGTTCGATGCGGGCAGTCGGCGAGGGCTGGCACGAGCTCGTGACCACCGCGGCTCAGCAGGGATCTTTGTACCAGTTCGTTTTGCCCGACGGACTGCACGTGCCTGATCCCGCCTCCCGTTTCCAGCCGATGGACGTTCACGGTCCGAGTGAGGTCATCGATCCCTCCGGATATCAATGGGGTGACGCGGATTGGCGCGGCCGGCCGTGGACGGAGTGCGTCGTCTACGAACTGCATCTCGGCGCGTTTACCCCCGAGGGCGCGTTTCGCGGAGCAATCGGGCGGCTCGATTACCTGCGCGACCTCGGGTTCACCGCGATCGAGCTGATGCCGATCGCCGATTTCCCCGGCCGGTGGAACTGGGGTTATGACCGCGTGCTCCCGTTCGCGGCCGATTCCACCTATGGCCGACCCGAAGATCTCAAAGCGCTTGTGGACGCCGCCCACAGCCGCGGCATCGCAGTGCTGCTCGACGTCGTCTATAACCATTTCGGGCCGGACGGACATTATCTGCCGGCCTACGCGCCGATCTTCACCGAGGAACACGAGACGCCGTGGGGCGCTGTCAATTTTGATGGCGACGGCTCGCCGATGGTCCGCGCGTTGATCGTCGACAATGCTCTCTATTGGACCACTGAATTCAATTTGGACGGGTTGCGGCTCGACGCCGTCCACGCGATCTGTCGACGACAGCCGCGAGCACATCTTGGACGAGATTGCCCGCCGCGTTCGCGGATCGTTCGGCGAACGCCATGTCCATCTGGTTCTCGAAAACGAAAAAAATCAGGCATCGCGGCTTCGCCGCGGTGCCGATGGCAAGCCCGAACGATTTACCGCACAGTGGAATAACGACGTGCACCACGTCCTGCACGCGGCGGCGAGCGGCGAAAGCGCCGGTTATTACGCGGATTACGCCGGCGATGGCGAAAAGCTCGGCCGGGCGCTCGCCGAGGGGTTCGCCTTTCAGGGTGAGATGATGCGCTATCGCGGCTCGCCACGGGGGGGGCCCAGCGCCGGCCTGCCGCCTGAGGCTTTCGTCGCGTTTATCCAAAACCATGATCAGGTCGGCAATCGCGCCTTTGGTGACCGGCTGACTGGCTTTGCTTTGTCGGCAGCCGTGCGGGCGATCGTCGCCGTCTATCTGCTCGCGCCGCAGATACCGCTGATCTTCATGGGTGAAGAATGGGATGCCGCTCAGCCATTTCCGTTCTTCTGTGATTTCGCTGGCGACTTGGCCGAGGCCATCCGGAACGGGCGCCGCGCCGAATTCGCCAAATTCTCGGAGTTTCAGGATCCGGAGCAGCGCGAACGCATCCCCGATCCGACTGCGCGCGAGACCTCATGTCGGCGAAGCTCGGCTGGGACGAGGCGGTACGCGGGGTTCACGCGGAGTGGCTGTCCTTTTACCGGCACTTGTTGTCGCTGCGGCGGGACGAGATCATCCCCCGTCTGCGCGGCATGCAGGGCAATTCAAGACAATACCGGGTCCTCGGCGGCGGTGCGGTGATGGTTCACTGGACCTTGGGTGATGGTTCGCGGCTGACCTTGACGGCAAATCTCTCCGCCGAGGCACTCGGCCTCGCCCATCAGGAGAAGAGCGGGGAGATCTTCTCGGTCGGAACGATCGAAGGCGGCACGCTCGGCGCGTGGAGCGTCGCTTGGAGGTTGCGGAGTGGCTGACATGCGCGCGTCGATCCGCCGACCCCGTGCCGGCGCCACGGCAGTCGACCGGTTGGCGGTGCGGTGCGGGATCGAGCCCGGATTCCAGGACGCCCGCGGCGAATACATCCGGACGAGGTCGGAAACGCAGATCCGGCTGCTCGACAGCATGGGCGTCAGAGTTGAGAGCGAGCGCGAGGCTTCCTCAGCGCTAGCCGAGATCGAACGGGCGGCGTGGCAATTTTGCCTGCCGCCTGTGACCGTGGCGCGTGACGAGGATCGGGTGTGCACCGTTGAGGCGGTGTTGCCGGCCGGAACACGAACTCTGCGATGGCACGCGCAGCTCGAGGACGGCGCCGAACGCGACGGAAATCTGGCGGTGGCCGCGCTCGATCTCGTCGCCCGTGACGTTCGCACCGGGTCGGAAAAACGTCGGCTGCATCTGCGTGATCTTCCGCACGGCTATCATCGCCTGCAACTGCCCGAACTTCGCGCCGAAACCGCGCTGATTGTCACGCCGCAGAGCTGCTGGCTCCCGGACGGCTTGCGGAACGGTCCGGGGCTTTGGGGGATTGCAGCGCAGCTCCCGTTGCTGCGCTCGGCGCGCAACTGGGGCATCGGCGATTTCGGCGACCTCGCCGGGCTGGCGCGGACCGCCGCCAGGCGGGGGTGCGACGTGATCGGCGTCAACCCGCTGCACCAGATGTTTCTCGACGCGCCGGAACGGGCCAGCCCCTATTCGCCGGCTAGCCGGCTCTACCTGAACGCGCTCTATATCGACGTTACGGCCGTGCCCGAATTCGCGCATTGCCAAGGCGCGCAACAGCTTGTGCAAACGGCCACCTTCCAGACGGCACTGAACCGGTGTCGGTCAGCGGCGATGGTGGATTACAGCAATGTTGCGGCGCTAAAGATCGAGATCTTGCGAATTATGTTTGACGCGTGGAGCGAAGGGGCAAATGACGCGCGACGCGACGCGTTTTGCCGTTTTCGCGCGACGCACGGCGAGAGCCTGGAGACCTCGTCGATCTTTCAGGTCTTGCGCCGGCACCTTTCGACCGACGATCCGAGCCGGGCGGACTGGCAGCGTTGGCCGACAGAATTTCAGAATGCGGATTCGCCAGCCATCGCCCGGTTTGCCGAAGACCACCGCGACGAGGTCGATTTTCTGGTTTGGCTACAATTCGTTGCCGACCAGCAGCTCGAGTCGGCAGCCCAGTCTTTCGCCAAATCCGGCATGGCGATCGGTCTGTACCGCGATCTTGCGGTCGGCTGCGATCGATTCGGCGCGGAAATCTGGGCCAATCCCGAGGCTTTCATGAAGGGCGCCGAAATTGGCGCACCTCCGGACATCTTCAACCCAGCCGGTCAGCATTGGGGACTACCGCCGTTCCAACCCAACGCGCTGCGCAGCGAGGCCTACTGCAGCTTCATCCAGCTCGTCCGCGCCAATATGCGCCATGCCGGCGGGCTGCGCGTCGACCACATCATGGGGTTGCACCACCTCTATTGCATTCCGGATGGCGAGGCGGCCTCGCGCGGCGCCTATGTCCGCTATCCGGTCGACGATCTGGTCGGTATCCTGGCGCTGGAAAGCAAGCGCCACCGCTGCCTGGTGGTGGGCGAGGATCTCGGGACCGTCCCGGACGGCTTTCGGGCGAAGATGGCCGCCGCCAATATCCTGTCCTACAGAGTGCTGTTCTTTGAGCAGGATGAAAAGACCGGCGAATTCATCCCGCCCAACGAGTATCCTCGGCTCGCCGTTGCGGTCGCCGGAAACCACGATATGGCGACCCTGCGGGGGTGGTGGCAAGCCCGGGATATCGATCTGAAAGCCAGCCTCGCGCTCTATCCGAGCGAAGATGAGCTCAACTCGCAACGCAAGCGTCGCGAGCGCGATCGCAAGGCGATCGTCCACGCGTTTCGCAGTCAGGGTCTGCTGCCGCCGAACGGCGACATCTCGGCCGAACTATTCGCGTTCGCCGCACATCAGTTTCTCGCACGCGTATCCTCGAGCCTAGTCGTCACGCAGCTTGACGACATGACAGGCGAGGTCGATCCGGTGAACGTGCCGGCGACCTCGACAGAGTATCCCAACTGGCGTCGGAAATACGCGAAACCGATCGAGGAACTCGCTTTCGACGACGCGCTCTGGCGCATCGTCGAAATACTGACCGCGCTGCGGGGACCGGCCCGGACCTCCCGAAATGTGCCCTGAAACTGCCAAGCCCGTCCCGCGCGCCACTTATCGGCTTCAATTCACGAAAGATTTCGGCTTCGCGCGGGCGGCCGACCTCGCGCCGTATCTGGCAAAGCTCGGCATCAGCCAGACCTATGCTTCGCCTTATCTGCCGGCTCGGCCCGGAAGCACCGACTGATACGACATACATTGTCAATCATACCGAACTGAACCCGGATCTCGGAACACTGAAAGCGTTCGACCGGATGGTCGCCGCCTTTCCGGGGAAACCGGCCCGCCCGCTCGGGACCGGTATTCACCTCAACTATCGCTATCGGGCGGATGTTGGCGATGCTCAAGGCGGCGGAGCCATGACCAGCCTGCGGGAGAAGCCGGGCAAGATCGGCGCCAAGATGGTCAGCCACGGCCGCTACGTCACCTTCCAGACGGCCGAGATCGCGGTGCCGCGGCAGATGCTGCAGAAATCCTTCAGCTTATCGCCCAGCTGCCCGGCACCACCGGTACCAGCGAGACCGGGGAGATCGAGTCAGACGACGACGGCAGAGGCGCGCCTTGAGCAGGGGAAACCTGCGGGCTCCAGCGCTGCAAGCCAAACGCCCGTCATTTTGGGGTGCCAACGGCTCGGTTGCGATCGAATTTCGTTGCCGAAGTCCCTCGGTGAGACAGAAGATCACGCCCATTGGGCCGGGAATCGGGGGAATACCCCGTTCATGCCCGTACCGGTTTTGCCGAGTTCGTGTTGGAATTTCAACGCCGATGCATGGAGGACCGACATGCCGACGAGAGTCCCGCTGGAATGGGATTCTGGCAAGGCGGTCGTGCCACTCTCTAAATCCCAGGATCACAGCAATCCGGAACAGGTGCCGCAGGCACGGATGACGAGCGACCCAAGCCCCTCTCGCCTTCGCAAGCGGCCGCTGCAACCCGATGCCGCTGCGAATGTCGGTATCGCCGACGAGATCGACATCACCGGCTGCGCGACGATCCTTTACTCGTCGGAGCAGGCCGCCCACCCGGTCGAGCATTTGCATTTGCTGGATGACGCTCCGGCCCGGGAGCCACGCGCTGGATCAGCGCTCGCCCGGACATGATCGAGCAAATCGTCGTGCAATTCGACCAGCCGCGGGCGATCTCGCGACTGGTGTACGAGGTCGAGGAGGCAGAGCGCGAGCGCACCCAGGAAGTCCGGGTGGAAGTCTCCGAGGATGCCGGTTGCACGTACCGTCAAATCCTGGTTCAGGAGTACACCTTCAGCCCCGCGGGGGCGACATACCAGTGTTAAGACCAGCGCTTCAGCCTTCGCCAGGCTAGCCATCTTCGTCTGACGATCGTGCCAAACAAGAACGGCTCCGGCACCGCGACATTGACCACGCTCCGCCTTTTCGCTTGAGCGCTTGGCATGCAAGCGAGGAACAGCTCTGTATGCGGGTAGCTCGCCAAGCCGAGGTTCGGCTTTCGCCACCTTTGGAAATTACGCCGGCACGCACGCTCGTCTCCGTCATCTTACCGAAGCGCGAGCGGGTTCCGGGTGGTGTGGCGCTTGCGCAATTAACCAACCGGATGATCAGCATCGAGCACTTTGTTAATCGCTTCTCGCTTCTTGCGACGGCGAAGCCCGGCCACGGCGGCACGATAGCGCTCGAAGGCAGCTGTCCCGAGCACTATCATTTCTCGGCGGCGACGAGTCGAAATTCCATTTTCGCGCAGTACGGCAGCTCGACCCACACAAATCGACGCCCGGTAGTGTCTCAACTGAGACAGTACCCGACGCCCCGTGCGCGCAGGAGATTGTATCGCCGCAGGGAATGCGGAATTGCCACACCTAAATCTCGCGGCTCTCAGCTGGTCGACGGGGCTGTGCTGCCTTTTTGAAGCGTCCAGTCGACCGTCCGCCGCATGACGTCGCCGAGACTGGCGTCGAACGCTGCGGTAACCGCTTCTGTCGAGTCCGACCTAATCGGGGTCGCCTTCCCGTAACGCGCGGTCGCGACCGGGGCGCGCTGCGGCATGCGCAGCAGTGTCGCTTCGAGGGCCACAACCGCTTGCGCCGTTCCTGACGTATCCTTCTCAGCCTGAAATTTCCGCAGGTTCGACAGCAGAAGAAAATCCGTCGCCAAGGTCTGCCGCGACGGCGCTACCACTGGCAGGCGCCCGGTATTCTGGAAGGACTGGATCAGCAGCAGCTGCACCATCGCCGGGGCGTCGTCGGTCCATTCGACATTGGCGTAATACTCGACTCGAAACGGCCCGTTCATAAACGCAATGCGCGAGGTGTCGATTTGACGCGCGGCGGTGGGTTCGTCGACGACAAGCGACCAGTTCACGGGAGGCAGTCCGTCCGGAAAATTTGTCACCGGCGTCAGGGTGAACTGGCGCGGCGGTGGCCCACCACCCAGCCCGCAAGCGTTCACGACCGGGACGGATGCTCCGGCGACGACACCGGCGAGGACCCGTCGGCGGCTCGGCCGCCGGGACCCGGCCACCGTCAACGTCATTTGAGTTCGACCCCCTCGCCCATCCGGTTCCCGAAGATAAAACGGCTCGGATTGCGCTGCAGGCTGTCGAGGACCGCCGTCGCCTTGTTGGCCGTAGCCCGCGCATCGATGATCAGTGCCGTCAAATCCGGCAAGGTACCTTCCGTGAATTGCCGAATTGGCATGCGGTTGGTCGCGGCGATCTGGTTCAGCTGATCCATCAGCTTGTTGACGGTGACTGTCGCCTCGCGAAAGTTGCGGATCGTTGCCCTAATGTCCTGACGGTTGTCTTGCACTACGACGTCGAGGTGCTGGCTCAACTGTCCGGCGTCCGCGAGGGTGTTTTGGGCGCCATCAATCGCCCGACTGAGAGATGCGGCGTCCGCCTGAAGCGACTTCATCGCCGATGCCGCGCTCGCAAGGATCGAATGAATAGCGGCCTCGTTTTCGGGTGACAGGATCCGCTGAATCCGGTCGAGAACTGCGGTGGCCTGTTTGATCAGGCTCGGCAAATCCCTGGCAGCAACGTCGATGGACGACATGATCTGTTGCGTCGGTGATGGGACGGTAGGGATTTGCGGATAGGGCAGATTGGTGTGCTCAAGCCTGATCGGCGTCCGGGGAAAGAAATTGAGCTGTACCACCTGTTGCCCGGTGACCAGGCTGGCACTTTCGAGCCGAGCGCGCAGTCCGTCGTCGATCAGTGTCTTTAGAATTTCTTCAGAGTTATTTTCGGTCAGCGGGGACCATTTGGCAATCACACTTGGACGGATTTCTATGATTACCGGAATTTCGAAGCTCCTGCTCCGAGGATCGTAGCGGATTCCCACGTCGATGACCCGGCCGAGCGGAACTCCGCGAAATAGAACGGCCGAACCTTGCGTGAGGCCGTCTACTGATCCCTCGAAAAAGACAACGGCTTTGCGCTTTACCTCGAAGAAGGTGAAAGACCCGAAGACCATCGCCGCCGCCACCAGCAATCCAATCGCGGCGAGGACGAAGCCGCCGACAATTTTCGGGTTTGCGCGCCGGCTCATGCTTTCACTCCCTGACTCACTCGAGTTCCTTTGTCTGCGGCGGCGACTTCGCCCCGCCGCAAAAATCTCTGAACTTTCGAGTCCGGACATTCGGCGAGCAGCCGTTTTGGGGCGCCGCAGGCGATCTGCGTCTTGGTCTCCGGATCGAGGAAGACGCTGTTGTCGCCGACCGCGAAGATGCTCGGCAACTCGTGCGTGACCATGACGATCGTGGCGCCGAGGCTGTCGCGTAGCTCGAGGATCAGATCGTCCAATAGTCGAGAACTGATCGGATCGAGACCGGCCGACGGCTCGTCAAACAGCAGTACCTCCGGCGACAGCGCCATTGCTCGGGCGAGGCCGGCGCGCTTCTGCATTCCCCCGCTGATCTCGGAGGGGAAATAGTCCTCGAAGCCGGCAAGCCCGACTAGGGCCAGGTTCAAGGATGCGAGGTCGGCGATCTCGGCCGGTTTTAGATCGGTATATTGCTCGAGCGGCAACGCGACGTTCTCGGCCAGGGTCATCGAGCTCCACAACCCGCCGGCCTGGCAGGTTACCCCGGTCCTTCGCAGGATGGCATCGCGCCTCTCGGGCTCGGCCTCCCACAGGCTCTCTCCCGAAAACAGCACCCGTCCGCGGGCAGGCGCCTGCAACCCGACCAGATGGCGCAGCAACGTGCTTTTGCCGCAGCCGCTGCCGCCCATGATGATAAAGATGTCGCCCTTGTTGACGGTGAAATTGAGGTCGTGCTGGATTACGAAGTCGCCATAGGCCATCGTCAGGTCCTGGACCGCGATGTGCGGCTCGCGCGCCGCATTGCCTCTGGGATCGCTCGACACGGAGGCCTCGGAGGCTGACACCGCACTCATATCTTTAGCGTCGTGCAGATAACGGTCGCGGTCGCGTCGATGATGATGATCAGCACGATGCACAAAACGACGGCGGATGTGGCCGCTCCGCCGACGGCCGCGGCGCTGCGCCGACACCGCATGCCGCGCCAGCAGCCGACGGTCGCAACAACAGCTCCGAACAATACCGCCTTGACGAGGCCGACCGCCCAGTCGTTGATCCCGACAGCACCGCTCGTCTGATTGTAATAAGCGATCGGCGAAATATCGAGCATCAAGGTGCCGATCAGCAGCCCGCCCAACATGCCGGCGATGTTGGCGAAAATCGTCAGCAAGGGCATCATCAGGGACAACGCGACGATCCGCGGCACGACCAGGAACTCCATCGGCGGGATGCCGAGCGTCTGCAAGGCCGAGACCTCGTCGCTGACCTGCATCGTGCCGAGATTGGCGGCGAAGGCGGCGCCGGTCCGGCCCGACATCAGGATCGCGGTCATCATCGCCCCCATCTCGCGCACCATCGCAATGCCGACGAGGTTGGCGACGAAGATCGCCGCGCCGAACTGCTGGAGCTGAATAGCGCCGACGAAGGCGAGGATGAGGCCTACCAGAAAGCTGATCAGGGCGACGATCGGCAATGCGCTGGGTCCGCAATCCTCGATCACCAGCATCAGATCCGAGCGCCTGAGGCGCGCTCTGCCGACGAGCATGCGGCTGCTCCCGATAAGCGCCTCCCCGAGAAAGCCGATAAAGTCACCGGCCGTCGCAAAAAAGTCGAGGCTGCTTTGGCCGACGCGGGTGAAGAGGTCGGCGCGCTGCTGGCTCCGCCGCGCCCCTGTGCGTTCGGGCACCGCACGGACAAGGGCCACCAGCCTCTGGGCCCCGCCAGGGAGACCCGAACGGTCGACGGCAATGCCACTGTCGCTGGCGATGGTCTCGAGCTTGCTGAGGAAATCGATCAAAACGTTGTCCCAACCCTGGAGGTCGCGTGCATCGAAGGTGATCTTCGTCGGGCGCGGCGTCTCACCTAGCCTACGGGATAATTCAGTCGAGGAGCGGGCACCGCTCGCCAATGTCCACTCGCCGAACAACCTGATACTAAGCTCGCCTGCGGCAAGGGAGTTCGCCTCCCAACCCCGGTGCACTTGAGGGCCGGCCAAGGCCTCGGTCGTCGCAACCATCGAAATATCCACTATGGCTGGTCACGAGGAAGAACTCCCTTGGGGGATACATCCTCCTGATCTGATTCGTCCAGGCTGGCCGCCGCAGACGCACCCTACCGCAAGTGGCTGCGAACCCTGGCGGCGGCGCTCGTCGCCTTATGGCAGCGCATGAGGGCGACCGGACCGTCCCTATGACAAGTATAACCCAACCAGCGCGCGAGTTGGGAATCCCTCATCGAGGCAGAAGGCAGGCCCTTGCATCTGAGCCGTGCCGAGGCCGACTGGTCATTGTAAAAGTGTGCAAGACCGCGTTCCGAGAGGGAGGAAACCCCTTTTGCCCGAGTTAAAAGCCCCGAATGCGGTGACTGTGCCTCAAGCGGAGCCGCCACGTAAATCATTCGTTCGTATTCTCTGGAATCGAAAAGATTATGTGTGTGCAACCGTAGGTATTTATGAATGCGTTAAATACGTCATCGAGCAATCGATATGCGGAACCGCGTTATGCGTTATACATGAAATTGCAGTAATAGCATATATAATATCGTATAGTGTGGGCAAGATAGCATGGTCTATTGTTTTTGGTGCGATGGCAATGCTTACTGTTATATTCGGAACGATGCGAATTGTCCAATTATTGGCATACCTTTGTGTACCTAGGTCAATATTTACGAAGATTTCCAGGGCTATAGAAAACATTCCTTTAGGGGTCGTATGGATTGCCATCCTACCAGGGGCGATATTGGGGGTAGTTTCTGTACTTAAATCATGGGAACCAGGCGAAAGCTTATCTATATTATTTCCTATAACTGGCGCGCCAATGTCGTTGTCAGCGGTTTATCGAACGTGTCAAGCTATACATAAAAAAGTGAAGATTCTTACCGCCGACGGAACCGATTCCTGAGCCGTTATCTGCATCAAACCGGGCCGCAACCTGCAACCGCTCCGGAACCGCTCTCCGTGATAATCCGGTTCAGGAGTTCGGCCGAAGCCAGGACGGCAACAACAACGCCTACTGCCAGGACAACGAAATCAGCTGGCTCGACTGGCAGGGCATGGGCGACGAAGGAAGGGCGCTGCTCTCCTTCACCCGCAAGCTTATCCTGCTTCGGCGCACCCACATCGTCTTCCACCGCCACCGGTTCTTCCTTGGCCAGATCATCCCCGGCACCGAGGTCAAGGACGTCGTCTGGTTGCGCCCGGACGGCGCCGAGATGTCAGAGGAGGACTGGGGAAACACGCACGCGAAGGCGCTCGCGGTGCGGCTCAGCGGCGAGCCTGGGCTCATGCATCTGACCGAGCGTGGCGAGCGGGAACCGGACGACACATTCCTCATTCTCCTGAACGCGTCGCGCGATAGCGTAATGTTCCGCATCCCGGCGGATCCAGCCGGCGCAAGCTGGGAGGGCGTGGTGGATACCGCCGCCGAGACGGACGCGGAGATGCCGCAGATGCATGCGGCCGGCGGCGAAACTTCGGTCGAGGCAAATTCGCTGCGGCTTCTTGTGCTGCTTAACCAAGTGAATGGATGAAAACGACGCGACCGTAGAGCGCTGCAGTGACAGGAAGTCATGGCATGCCGCTTCACCCGCTCAAGAAAGATGGTGAGCCTTCCTCCGCCCGCGTCTCGGCTTGCCATACCTCAGACCAGAGCCGTTACCCGCGCCGGTCAACCTCAATCGCGAAACGCGCCAGATCCCTGCGAGTGAGTAGTTTCCGAGTTTACCGGGGGTAGATTATTGGCAATCATCTACGGCATATGAATGCTCCATCAAACTGCCCCCGAAACCGGCTATTACTCGCCCTTCCAGCCGCCGATCTCCAGCATCTTATGCCGGAGCTTGAACATATGCCTTGCGAACGCGCACAGGTCCTAATGGACGCTGACCGTCCGCTGGACCATGTATTCTTCCCCGACAGCGGGGTCGTCTCGGCAGTGGCGGTCTATTCGGACGGGAGCATCATCGAGATGGCAACGATCGGTAGGGAGGGCTGCACCGCTATACAGGCCGTCTTCGGTGCCGAGAGTTCCTCCGTCCGGCTTCTCGTCCAGATCCCCGGGAACGCAACAAGGATGTCGCGCGCCGTGTTCACCGGGGCGATGGGGTCGATGCCATCCTTCCGAGGCCTCATGTACGCTTACGTCCAGGCCTTTCTCGAGCAGGTCCTGGTGTCGGTCGCGTGCAACGGCGCGCACAGCCTGAAGCAGCGGCTGGCGCGCTGGCTACTGACCATGCGTGACCGCGGCGACGATGACAGGCTGCTGATCACTCAGAGTTTGCTCGCCGAAATGCTCGGTGTCCAGAGGCCAACCGTCACGATCGCCGCCCGGCAGTTCGAACGTGCCGGTTTGATTGCGCGCGGCCGACGGCAAGTCACGTTGCTCGATCGGCCGGGCCTAGTGCGGGAATTTTGCGAATGCTACCTGTTGGTGCGGGCGCGCGTCGCCTCTCACCTGCCCAAAACATATGAGTAAAAACTCGCCTGCATCGGCTTCGGTAATGTACATTACCGACAACATCCGCTCCAAGGGCTCACAATCAAGACTGGTGGGCGGCTGACTTCAAACCTCTAGCACGGTGGAGATGGGCCCTATCGACTCTGAACGTCTTTGCGCGATGCCGAAGGAGCGTGCATCGCTATGATGGGACCGCGTCCGCGACAGGCTAGAGCGGCTCGCCCGCGGCCGAGCAGGCTTTTACCGCAAAGGCTTGGCTCGCCGCTCGGGGCTGAAAGTTTCTCCGTCGTCGGGCTCGGCGCGTCGGCCGGCGGCCTCGATGCCTGCCGCAGGCTGCTTGCCGTGCTCCCTGCCGGCACCGGCATGGCCTTCATCCTGATCCAGCATCTCGATCCGACGCATGCCAGCATGATGGTCGACCTGCTGGCCGGCCATACGCCGCTGAAGGTCCAACAAGCCGTAGACGGGATGCCGATCGAGCCCGAACATATCTATCTCATTCCGCCGGGCGCCTATCTCTCGATCCGCGGCGGTGCCCTGCGCCTCTCGGAGCCGCTCGAGCGGCACGGCGCGCGCCTGCCGTTCGACTTCTTCCTGCGCTCGCTCGCGGAAGAACTCGGCGAAGGCGCGATCTGCGTAATTCTGTCGGGAACCGGCAGCGACGGTAGCCTGGGGCTGAAGGCGGTCAAGGAGCAAGGCGGGCTCGTCATCGCGCAGGATCCGGGCGAGGCCGAGTATGACGGCATGCCGCGCAGCGCGATCTCGACCGGCGCCGTCGACCGTGTGGTCCCGGTGGCGGAGATCCCCGAGATCCTCGCCAAATACGGTCGAGCGCGGGTTCTCAACGGGGAACGGCAGGGCCGGGCGACGGACGAGGATCCCCCAAATTCGTTGGCGGAGATCGTCGACCTCCTGCGCAGCAGGACAGCACACGATTTCGCGCTCTACAAGCCGGGCACATTGTTGCGCCGGGTCGAGCGGCGCATGGCGCTGGCCGGGGTCGACGACAGCGGCCGCTATCTCAACATATTGCGCCAGAATTCCGGCGAACTTGAACTGCTGGCCAAGGATCTGCTGATCAACGTCACCAGCTTCTTTCGCGACCCGAAGGCCTTCGAATTGCTGGCGGAGGAGGTGATCTCCGATCTGGTCCGCCGGCATCCGGCGGACCAGCCGTTGCGCATCTGGGTCGCCGGCTGCAGCACCGGCGAGGAGACCTATTCCCTCGCCATGCTTTTCATCGAGGCGATCACGGCGGCGAAGCGGAACATCAAGCTGCAGGTCTTCGCCTCCGATGTCGACGAGGACGCGGTTGCCCTCGCCCGCGAGGGGCGCTACCCGGAATTGATCGCGGTGGATGTGCCGCCGTTGCGTCTCGCCCGCTTTTTTACCCAGGAGGAGCACGGCTATCGGGTGGTGCCCGATTTGCGCGCGGTGGTGGTGTTCACGACCCAGGATGTTTTGGCCGATCCGCCGTTCTCGCGCCTCGACCTGATCTCCTGCCGCAACCTGCTGATCTATCTACAGCCCGAAGCGCAGGAAAGGGTGCTTCTGCTGTTCCATTTCGCGCTCAGCGAGGGCGGCATTCTGATGCTCGGCGACTCCGAGACGGTGGGCAGTCTCGACGACCGCTTCGAGCCGATCTCGAAGACGCAGCGGATCTACCGGCAGATCGGACGCAGCCGGCCCGGAGAAGTCGATTTTCCAATCGGCTCGGGAGGAGTTGCGCGAGCGACTTGGCCGGGAGGGACGCACCCGGCGGCCGGGCGGGGGATCAGCGTCCGCGACCTCACGCAACGCTTGCTGCTCGAGAAATATGCGCCGGCCTCGGTTCTGATCAATCGCAAGCACGAGTGCCTCTATTACTCGGGGCCGACCGACCGCTTTTTGCAAGTGGCCGAGGGCGAGCCCGGCCGCGATCTGCTCGCGATGGCGCGCGAGGGCCTGCGCAACAAGCTCAGAGCGGCGATCCAGCAGGCGAGCCGGGAGCACGCGCACGCGACCGCTACCGGCGCACAGGCGAGCTTCGGCGGAAGCACGCTCGCGGTCCGCATCGAGGTCGATCCAGTGCGGCGCGACGGCGAGGAGTTGCTGCTGGTCAGCTTCTTCGACGAACCCGTGCGCGAGCAGCGGGCGGACCGACCGGCCGAGCCGGCCGATGACCTCCCGAAGATCACCGAACTCGAGCGGGAACTCGACGCCACCCGCAAGGAGCTGCAGAGCGCCATCCAGGACCTCGAGATCGCCAACGAGGAGCAGAAGGCGATCAACCAGGAAGCCATGTCGGCGAACGAGGAGTTCCAATCGACCAACGAAGAGCTGATGACCTCGCGAGAGGAGCTGCAATCACTCAATGAAGAGCTGACCGCCCTCAACAGCCAGCTGCAGGAAACGCTCGAACGCCAGCGCGGCACGGCCAACGATCTGCAGAACATCCTGGACAGCTCCGGGGTGGCGACCCTGTTCCTAGACAGCGCGCTCAACATCCGCTTCTTCACGCCGGCGGCCAAATCCCTGTTCCGGATCATCGCCACCGACATCGGCCGGCCGCTCGCCGATCTCACCCCGCTCGCCGCCGACCGCGATCTCCTCGCCGATGCTCGTGCAGTGCTCACCAGCCTTTCCCCGCTGGGACGCGAGATCGAAGCCGAAGGCGGTGCCTGCTACGTCCGCCGCATCCTCCCGTACCGCACCCAGGACAACCGGATCGATGGGGTGGTCATCACCTTCGCCGACATCTCCGAGATAAAGGCGGCGGAGCGCGAGATCCGGGCGGCGCGCGCCTATTCCGACAGCATTATCGACACAATCCGCCAGCCGCTGGTCGTGCTCGACGCGGAGTTGCGGGTCGTCTCCGCCAGCCGTTCCTTTTATCGGACCTTCGCGCTCGCTCCCGAGGAAACCGTTGGCCGAGTGCTGCAGCTCGCTGATGACGGCCGCCCGGAAATTGCGGGATTACGCGGTTTCCTCGAGCGGGTCCGGGTCGAGCCCGTCCCGGTCGACGATTACGAGGTCGAAATCGAGCTTCCGCTGCTCGGCTGGCGACGGCTGTTGCTGAATGCCCGGGAGATCCGCGACGGCCCGCTCGGCGGACGGAAGATCCTGCTGGCGATCGACGACATCACCGATCGCAGACAGGCGACCGAGGCGTTGGAGGCCGCCAGGCAGGAGGCCGAGCAGGCCAATCTCGGCAAGTCGAGATTCCTGGCCGCCGCCAGCCATGATCTGCGCCAGCCGTTGCAGACGATCAGCCTGCTGCAAGAAATATTGGTGAAGAAGGTCGAGGACGAGGCCACCTTGAGGCTGGTCGGCAGGCTCGACGACACTGTCACCTCCATGTCGAGCATGCTGGACACGCTGCTCGACATCAACCAGCTCGAGGCCGGGATCGTCCGCCGAGAGATGGTCGATTTCCCGATCAATGCCGTGCTCGAGCAGCTGCGCACGCAGTTCAATTTGCACGCGACGGCGCATCGCCTCGGTTGGCGCGTCGTCCCGAGCAGCCGCAACGTGCGCAGCGACCCTCGTCTGCTCGAGCAGATGATCCGCAATCTGCTGTCGAACGCGGTGAAATACACAACTAAAGGCAAGATCCTGCTCGGCTGCCGACGGCGCGGCGACAAGCTGCGAATTGAGGTCTGGGACACCGGCATCGGCATTCCCGAAGAACAACTCCCGGAAATTTTCCAGGAGTTCCGTCAGCTCGACAATCCGGCCCGCGAGCGCAGCAAAGGGCTCGGCCTCGGTCTCACGATCGTCGAACGCCTGGCGGACTTGCTGGGGCACGCCGTCGACGTTCGATCGATTCCGGGTAAAGGCTCGGTCTTCGCGGTCGAGGTGCCGCTGGTCAGCGACGCGCCGCGATGGCGGCCCCAGCGGGTCCGGCACGAGGCAAGGGAAACTGCGCATCGGAGCGCCGCCATCCTGGTCGTCGAGGACGAGCCATCTGTGCGCGAGATGCTGGCACTCGTGCTGGAGGACGAAGGTTACCGCACCACGGCCGTCGAGGATGGCAGCAAGGCGCTGGAATTGGCGCAGCGAGGGGCGATAGGTCCGGACCTCATCCTCGCCGACTACAATCTGCCGAACGGCCTGAACGGCCTGCAGGTCGTCGCCGGTCTGCGGCAGGCGCTCGGTCGCGAGGTCCCAGCCGTCGTCCTGACCGGCGATATCTCGACCGACGCCTTGCGCGAAATCGCCCGCGGAGGCCACCTGCACCTGAACAAGCCGGTCAGCGCGAGGGAGCTGATAGCCCTTATTCAGCGCTGCCTTGCTGATTTGCGCCTGCCGGCGCCAGCGAACACGAGGCAGCCCGGCGAAGCGGCCGGCGAAAGCCCGCGACGGGCGACCGTTTTCATCGTCGACGATGACCGCGCAATGCGCGAAGCGATGCGCGATCTGCTCCGGGAAGACGGCTGGACGGTCGAGATCTACGCCAGTTCCGAGGCGTTCCTCGATGCCTATCGTCCCCCAGGGCGCGAAGGGGGGCGCGAAGAGTGCCTCCTGGTCGATGCCCGGATGCCCGGCATGGGCGGGCTCGCACTGCTGCAGCGGCTCAAGAGCGAGGAAACTCGGCTGCCGGCCATCATGATCACCGGCCAGGGCGACGTGCCGATGGCGGTCGAGGCGATGAAGGCCGGGGCGGTGGATTTCATCGAAAAGCCGATCCGCCGCGACGAACTGCTCGCCAGCATCGAGCATGCCTTGGAACAGGCTCGGGATTCGACCAGGCTTTCGGTGCGGCGGGAGGCGGCGGCGACGCGCCTCGCCGGCCTGACCGCACGCCAGCGCCAGATCATGGAGCTGGTGCTGGCCGGCCATCCCAGCAAGAATATTGCCGCCGACCTCGGCATCAGCCAGCGCACGGTCGAAAACCATCGCGCCGCGGTCATGAAGAAGACCGGCTCGCACTCGCTCTCGGCGCTGATCCGCTTGGCGCTCGCCGCCGCCCCAGGCGCTGCGCCACAGTCTCCCGGCTGACCAAGAGCGCGTGTGGCGGGCGCCTTGCCCTGCGCGAGCGAGCCGACATATCTCGCGAGCTCGCAAGCAATGTTATTTGGTTGATTTTAAAAAACTCGTTCCGGGCTGAGAATAGGCCGGACGAGGTTCCCTTTCTGACCGGCTCCGCCGGGCGAGAGCGACAGTGCTCATTCCAGCCTCTGCGGGCTCCGGCACGCCTCAATTCAGACACTACGGCGTCAATTTGGTCGGTTCGAACAGCCTTACCCGATCTTTTCGGTGTCGAATATCCGGCTTAGCCTGACTTCGCCGATTGGCGGCGGGGTTTTCGATTTTTGATCCGGCAAGTAATTGAGAAATAAGGGGCCGATCTACAGAAAATGATGAAAAACGACTGTAGTGAAGACCTGGGCCATTTTCGGGGTGGCTGCCGCGCGTATAATTCGCAGCGTCATGTTTCTCCGCCACACCAAGCGCAAGAAGGACGGCAAAGAGCACCGTTACTGGAGCATCGTGGAGAATTGCCGGGTCGGCGGCGGCCGTGTGGTACAGCGGCCGCTGCTGTACCTGGGCGAGATCAACGATTCTCAGGAACTGGCTTGGCGCAAGTCGATCGCCGTCCTGGAGGCCGGAGCGCCGGCGCCGCGCACCTTGTCGCTGTTCCCGGAAGACCGCTGCGAGGGGGTGCTGCCGGACGCCTCGATCGTCCGGCTGAAGCTCAGCGAGCTGCGGCTGCGCCGGCCGCGGCAATGGGGCGGGTGCTGGCTGGCGGTGAACCTGTGGCGCGAACTGGCGCTCGATGAGTTCTGGGCCGGGAGGCTCGGCCCCAGCCGCAAGGGGACACGCTGGCACCAGGTGCTGTTGCTCTTGGCGACCTACCGGCTGCTGGCGCCGGGCAGCGAGTGGCACTTGCATCGCCAATGGTTCGAGCACAGCGCCATGGCCGACCTGCTGGGCGAGGATGTCGGACTGGCGGAGATCCACAAGCTCTACCGCTGTCACGATCGGCTGCTCGAACACAAGCAAGCGCTGTTCGACCATCTGGTCGGGCGTTGGCGCGACCTGTTCAACGTCAACTTCGATGTGCTGCTCTACGATCTGACGAGCACCTATTTCGAGAGCGATCCGCCGTTTCCGGAAGGCGACAAACGTCGGCACGGTTATTCGCGCGACCACCGAGGCGACTGCGTGCAGGTAATCATCGCGCTGGTGGTGACGCCAGAAGGGCTGCCGCTCGCCTACGAGGTATTGCCGGGCAACACGGCGGACAAGACGACGCTGCGCGGTTTTCTCGACCGCATCGAGCGGCAGTACGGCAAGGCACGGCGGATTTGGCTGATGGACCGCGGCGTACCGACCGAAGCGGTGCTGGCCGAGATGCGCGCCGCCGATCCGCCGGTGCAGTATCTGGTCGGTACGCCGAAGGGCCGTCTGACCCGGCTGGAGAAGGCTCTCGTTGCCAAGCCCTGGCAGGACGCCCGGCCGGGTGTGCAAGTCAAGCTGCTGCCCCAAGACGGCGAACTTTACGTCTTCGCGCAAAGCACCGACCGGGTCGCCAAAGAACGGGCGATGCGCCGCCGCCAGCTGAAATGGTTGTGGGCACGGCTCAAGCAGCTCGCTGGTATGAAGCTGACGCGCGAAGAGCTGCTGATGCGGCTCGGCGCCGCGCGCAAGCAGGCCCGAACCGCTTGGCGTCTGATCGCGATCGAGGTGGCTGCGGACAGCGCCGCCCTCAGCTATCGCCTCGATCGCGCCAAGCTGCGCCGGGCCCGACGGCGCGAGGGCCGGTATCTCTTGCGCACCAATCTCACCGACGACGATCCGGCGCGGCTGTGGGGCTTGTACCTCCAGCTCGTCAGCGTCGAGGAGGCATTCAAGAACCTCAAGAGCGACCTCGCCATCCGGCCGATCTTTCATCAGGACGAGGCGCGCATCGAGGCGCATATCTTCATCGCCTTCCTCGCATATTGCCTCCACGTCACGCTCGGTCGGCGCCTCCACGCCTTCGCGCCCGGTTCCACCCCGCGCAGTGCCATCGAAAAGTTCGCCGCCGTGCAGATGATCGACCTGCATGTCCCGACGACTGACGGCCGCGAGCTGGTGCTGACCCGCTACACCGAGCCAGAACCCGAGCTCGCGCTCCTCCTCGACAAGCTCAAACTCGTCCTTCCCGCCCAACCGGAGCCCAAAATCAGCGCCTCTCAGATCGCCCCGACATCCCCCGTGTAGTGAAGACCTTCGTGGGTCCAGTCGAAAGAAGTCAACCACTTACCTCGTTCAACCTGCCCCAATCGGCCAAGTTCGGTTAGCGAGAATGGCCGCAACCTGATCGGCCAAGCGGGGAGCGTGCAGACGTCAACTGCGGTCGGTTGCGCAGATCGGCTGCGGCGTCCTGCAGGTACCGCCCTGCCGGCGAAGCTCCGATCTCTCGGCCGGCGGACGTCACGTCTGACACATCCTGACGTCGGTCCACCCACCATAGGTAATTTCCGAAGCTACCCGCAATTGGCGCATGGCGGCATGTTCGGGAGGTGTCGGCACCGACGGGTCGTGCGAGTGGGTATGAAGATCCTGTACCGAAATACACGACGACACGGCGAGGCCGGTATGAAGCTCGTTCCCGATCGATCGAGAGCGGTGGAGCACCAGACTCTGGAAGGATTAGGCTTCACCGTAATTGAGATTGTGCCTGCGCGCTTTGCTGGGGCGCCACGTGTTCTCTCGTCAGAGCATAGGGGGCTGGAGTGAACGATTTCGGCGGACTGCTCGAAAAGGAAATCCCGCGGCTGCGGCGCTATGCTCGGGCCTTGACCCGCGACGTTTCGCGAGCGGACGACCTCGTCCAGGAGACCCTCGCGCGCGCCATCGCGAAGCAGCATTTTTGGCGGTGGGGCAGCAACCTCCGCGCCTGGCTCTTCACCATCATGCATCACCAGAATACGGATCTCGTCCGACGCAGCGTTCGCGAAGGCAGAGCCGTCGCGATCGACGATAGCGTCGCGTTACCCGATGCAAAAGCATTCGGCACAGCCGCAACCGATCCGGCATGGCGACTGTGCGTGCGCGATCTCGATCGCGCTCTCGCGCGGATTTGTGAGGAGCAGCGCCAAGTAATTCTCCTGATCGGCCTCGAGAGCATTTCCTATGACGAGGCCGCGACGATCCTTGACGTGCCGATCGGCACGATTCGGTCACGCCTGTCACGCGGCCGCAGGGCGCTCCGCATGCTGATGGAACCTAACGGCTAAACGGAAGCGACAGACGGCGCGGCTGTCACGGAGGTGGGATCGAAGCCCGACGCTTCGACCCCGAAGTCGGGCGAACCGACAACTCCGATTTGCTTCCGGCGGAATTGCCCTAGGCGCGTTGAGCGGCCTCGCCCGCTGCCCCCGCGGGCGTCTCCGCGGCGCTGGTCAAGAATGATGGTGCAGCCCTTGCGCCTGCCGCGGAGTGACGGCTGCAGCCGCGAATTTGAGCCGCCCAATTCCTGGTCAAAGGTCGGTGTGGTCGTCGTCCGTGCGGGGTTCGTCAGCGGTTTATCCCGTCCTGCTCGATCGAACTCGCGCCGGTTGTTAAAGCCGCGAAATACCAATGGCCCTATGCGGGTGGCGCGGCCAGGTGCTGCGGAGTCATCTAAGCTCCGCCCACGGCATTTCGCGGACCGGGCGCGGTGGAACTTGAAGGATACGCACCCGCTCAGTGATCACCGCTCAGGATTTACCAGGCAACTCCGGCTCGGCCAAGGCCGCCGGGCCCCGACCACAGCCTCCGACCCACCGGCGGCGACGCCAACCCCTGCAAAACTAGAGCCAGAGCCACCAAGGCGGCGCGGCAGACCCCGTCGCACCACCACAACCCGCTCACCAGCACTCCCGCAGGCCGGCCACTGAGTTGCAAGGCTCGACGTCTTTGGTGTGGGGCAGTCCCAGTCCTTGAGCAGTAGGTATTTTCCGAGGGTCGAATACAGACGACAGCCACAACACATGGGGTGTCGATTAACCGATTTCGGGAGTTGTTCTGATGACACGTCAGCTTCGATTGCGGAGTTTGAGCCTCGCCCTGGCTATATCTACCGTCCTTGGTGGCGGCATGTTGTCGGCGTGCGGCACGATCGCCGGCGCTGGTCAAGACGTATCGGCGGTTGGCAACACCGTCAGCGGCGCGGCGACGCAGACGCAGCACGCCACTGGGGTGCCCTAATCCCGAAAGCTCCGTCTTAGTGGTCAGGCAAGTCTATAGCCCGGCCGAACCTCAGTGGTCGGCACTCTTTCAAAGGTTTGCCCGCGGGCGGCCTTTATGTAATCTGTGAGCGCGCATTCAAGTACCGTCTGAAAGACGCGACTATGCGCCCTGGAGAAGAAAAAAATGAAGGACATCGACAAACACGAAGTTGTGGTTATATTAAACCGCATCCTGGAATCCGAACTGGCCGGCGTTGTGCGGTATACGCACTATTCCTTTCTCGTGTTCGGATATCATCGCATTCCGATCGTATCATGGTTGCGAGAGCAAGCCGCCGAGTCTCTTACGCACGCGCAACTGGCTGGTGAATTGATTACGCATCTGGGCGAGTATCCGTCGCTCGCGATCGGGCCGCTGCTCGACAGTCACAAGCACGATGTCGGGATGATCATGCGGGAATTGATGCAGCATGAGGCGGCGGCGCTCGTGCTTTATCAGCGACTCCTGAGTGTGGTTGAGGGCCGCTCTGTAATGCTTCGAGGAATACGCCCGTCAGATGATCTTCGCCGAAGAGCAGCACGCCGGCGAGGTCGACAAGATGCTGCGCAAACCGGGGGACGTGGAGGTCTCGGGGTTAGGACCCGCGTCGCTCCAATAATTCGCCACTGACTATGCTCAAATTCACGAGCTACGGGCTTTCCTGAGTAGATTCCGAATCTTGCTGCGCCGACCTAAGGCCCCTTTAATTCATTTTCCGGAATGAGAAACCGGAATCATTGCGTTCTTGGGACAAGGACGTATCTCACAATTGGAGGATCGCTTGTACATACCCAACATGACCGCTGCGGTCGCAGCTCTGCTCATCGCCACTGCGGCGCCGCTCGCCTATGGCGGCGTCATTCAGCCCGATCAGATTCGCGCCAGCAAGATGATCGGCAGCAGCGTCTATTCCGTTCAAAACGTCGACCTCGGCACGGTCCAGGACGTGATCCTCGACCGGGATGGGCGGGTTGCGTCAGTCGTCGTCGACGTCGGCACCTTTCTCGGGATGGGCGGCAAGGACGTCGCCGTCCGGCTGAGCGACATCAAGAGCGACAACAACCGCCTGACCCTGGACATGACGAAAGACCAGCTCCAGCAGGCGCAAAGCTACCAGCTGGTAAACCCGGATACGGGCGCCGGGTCGTCGACCTCACCGGTCCAAGGCGGCCCGTTAGGCTCGGGTGCCGGCTCCACTACGGCCCCGCGTCAGTAGAACAATGCATCGGCCGGGCGGTGTCGCATCTCCGCCCGGCTGCTTCTCGTATTGGCCGTCTCGCCGCCGCCTGCGAACGCGTCTCGCTGCGCCTCGTCGAAATTATTCGCTGCCAATATCCGTAACGCGCACACGCGCCGGGCCTATGCCAGCGCCGCAGATGAATTTCTGGCGTGGTGCGCTGGTGCCCGCGCCGTCGATCGCCGCCGGGCAGCGTTGCATGTCGCGACCTGGATCGAGGTCGGCACTCACGAGTTCGCCGGACCCAGCGTCACGCAGCGCCTCGTCGCGCGATCCGCCACCTCTTCGACTGCCTGGTGACCGGCCATGCCGGTGTGCTGAACTACTAGGTAGATTCCGAGTTTGGTGGAATAGTTATTCTGCACCCAGATGTGCAGGGAGGGAAATGTCCCGAACGATATTTTGGAGAAAGCTATGGATCTCATTCTTATCGTCGTCGTTGTCCTTCTGCTTTTCGGAGGCGGTGGCTATTGGGGATACAGCCGATGGCGGTAACAGCGGCTTGTACTTGCTAACCTCTCTGTCCGCAATGGTGGCAGAACTCGGGCCACTCGGCCTTTCCACGTTATAACCACAACCAAGGAAGACACGATGGATACCTATGCAAACGCTACGACCACCGGCGGCACCGCTATCGAGGAAACGGATCGCCTCATCGCCTCCGACAAGGTCGAAGGAGCAGCCGTCTATAATCGGCAGGGCGAGCGTCTCGGTACGGTACACAATTTCATGGTCGATAAATCCAGCGGGCAAGTTGCCTACGCCGTCATGTCTTTCGGCGGTTTCCTCGGCATGGGCGAGAGCTACCACCCGCTGCCCTGGAGGGTGCTCAACTACGATACGCGGCAGGGCGGGTTCGTCATCGATCTCGACCGCAGCCGGCTCGAGAAAGCGCCGAGCTATATGGCGAGCGACGTGCCGAACTGGTCCGACCGGACCTATAGCGGCCGGATCGACGCGTTTTACGGCGTGCCGCCCTTTTAGAACATGATCTGATTATCTAGCCAGAGCGGTTTCGGCCACCCCTCGATGAGGGGTGGCCGCTGTCGCACCAACAGGGAAACGGATCGTCCATATTAGAGAAAACATCGTGCAGGTAGCAGACGGTTCAGTGGTCGTGTTCGATAAGGAAACAAGGGAAGCATACATCCTGCAGCCGCACTCCATTTCCGTTACAGATAGTGACGAAGCAGCAGCCGCAGTGAAAGTCCTGGTCGAAAACGGCAAAGGGATCAGGATCACTAAACTCCAACTCGAAGCTCTGGTTAATGGTCTTGTCCACATTGCCTTGGCGTAAATCAACACCATAGAGCTGCTCATCAGGCGAGCGTTGAACCAATGAGGCGCGCCGTGCCCATAAGGGAGCTTGCCATGGCGTCCGATCGGGCGGCCGGTCTTGCCAAAAGGAGAGTGACTATGCCGGACCACGTTTACAGAATCATCGAAGTCGCAGGCTCTTCGGAGAAGAGCATCGAGGACGCGATCCAGAACGCCGTCGGCCGTGCGTCGCGCACCTTGCGGCAGGTCGGCTGGTTCGAAGTCGTGCAAACACGCGGCCATGTCGAAGACGGTAAGATAGCGCACTACCAGGTCACCCTCAAAATCGGGTTCACGCTCGACGACGGCGCCTGAGCGCGGGGGCGCCGCCCCCGAGCGGCCGCGGAGGCCCGCCTCCGCGGCCCCCAAGCGGCCGCGGAGGCGGGCGTCTGCGCTTCGACGACGCACTGCCAACTCGCGCGGCCCTATTACGTACTGGTGATTTACGGGCGCTGTTGCAGTCGCGGCCTTCTGGTGGCGTTGGGACACGCTGACGAGTTTGCGTCGGCGGACGGATCATGGCGCGGCCGGCGTTGGACAAGCTGAAGCGCGGGCGATCGGCAGCCGGGAAAGGCCGACGGTGCCGGGGAAAGGCTGAGCGATCATGGCCGACGTAGTGAGCGAAGGAATGCCAACATCGACCGCGACGACGCGGCAAACCGAACCGGCCCGCGGGCGGCGCCCTGGGCGCCCTCAAGCGTCCTCACCAGCTTGTGGGGAGCGCAGCTCTGTTGTCGGTTTGCACGAGTTTGATGGCGATGCTCATTTCATGCGCCGCGCTATAGCGCTTGCCCGCGAGGGAGACCGTAGGCCCGGAGCCAACCCGATCGGCTGCGTGATCGTGCGGGACGGCGAGATCATCGGCGAGGGCTATAACGAAGTGGATATTCGCTACGATCCTACCGCGCACGCCGAGACCGTGGCGCTGCGGCGGGCGGGGGCGACGCTGCGGCAATCCGAGTTCCGCGGCGCGACGCTCTACTCGACCTTGCAGCCTTGCGGGAGGTGCACGATGGCGTCGATCTGGGCCAAGATCGGACGGATCGTCTACGGGGCGGAACGCGACCAGGTGCATCCAATGTATTTCGAGGACCGCCACCTTGACACGATGGATTTCGTGCGCGACGCGTTCCGCGACGATCTTTCGGTGAGCGGCGGGCTGCTCGGCGACGAGTGCGCGGCGCTCTATATCGGCCCGGACGAGGTCGTGCCGAAGGACGAGCAATACAACCGATGAAGGGCACGCGCTAAGAGACGGGTCAGCGCAAAGCGGCTTTAGCCGCCACCTCTTAAAACCCTCGGGGCGGTCTCGCGTTTCCGGCGATATGCGATCGATCTTCCTCGTCCCGACAAAGCCCGTGGGCCAGTCGGCACCGCTGTCAAAGACCGGTAATATCATCTTCCCGGTAAATCGGCGAGCAATAGAGAGGCGCTTGTGATTAACAAAGGCAATTTCGCAAAGGACTTCCCTGTCGTTTGCGTGGGAGGCTCGGCCGGAGGCCTCGACGCCTATACCCGGTTGCTACAGAATCTGCCGGCCGATTTGGGTGTCGCTATCGTCATCGTTAATCACGTGAGAACCGCGCCCACCCTGCTGCACGAGATTCTTCCGCACTACACAAATATGCCGGTTGAACTGATCACCGAAAGATTGCAGCTCCAGCCGAACCATGTGTTCATCATCCCGTCAAAGCATGATTTACATGTTCTTGACGGGGAGTTCCGTCTAAGGCCGATATCAAAGCCGAGAGGATGGCCTGACGTAATTACAGTTTTCCTGCGTTCGTTGACGCAGCACTGGGACGGCAAGCTTATCGCTGTCATTGTCTCTGGTTTCGATGGTGATGGTGCAGCAGGACTGAGCGGTATAAAGGAAGTCGGCGGCATCACCATTGCGCAGAAGCTCGACACCGCCGTGCAGCCAGGTATGCCTGAGAGCGCAATAGCAAGCGGATGTATAGATTTTGTTCTTTCACCTGAAAATATTGCCCACGCTCTTGTGCGGATGGCGCACGTCTCACCAGACGAAGGATCATGCCTTGGCGCAACATCGCCGACTCGCGCAAAGTGGCCGGTCGGGGGAGCCCTCCCACTGTCTGACGGCAAGAGCGTCGATGCCTTTATTGCAGCTGCAAAGAAGCGGGAGCCAAAGCTCGGAACGCCGGGATGAGGTAACTGGGTTGGTGATCTCGCCCGCGTCGAGTGTGCCTGAACTCGTATCATCCAAGTTAGCGCCCCGTCGCGGCACTCGATCTTTACCCCTACACACCGACAGGCCGGGCTGTGACATTCCTGAGGACGACTGGGCGTGCCCGCTCAGGGCTTCTGCTCCGACGACAGACCGACCGGCCGCCAGGCCCGATCCCCGTCACGCGCCAGCAATTCGTCGCCTGCTTTCGGGCCATTGCTGCCGGACCGTAGTCGGGAAAATCGGCCTTCTTCTTCGCCCAGGCGTCGAGCACCGGCTGTACGATGCGCCAACCCTGCTCCACCATGTCGGCGCGCATGAATAGCGTCGGGTCGCCAATAATCACGTCATGGATCAGCGTCTCGTAGCCGACATTGGGTTCCTTCGGGAACCAATCGTCGTCGTGGAAATCCATTTTCACCGCGGCGAGATCCACCGCCGGCCCTCGACGCTTTACCTCGAACTGAAGAGAGATGCCCTCGTCCGGCGCGATGCGAAGCACCAGCCAGTTGGGCCGCAGGCTGTCAGCCGTCGTGTCCCGGAACGCCGCATAGGGTGCCTGCTTGAAGCGGATCGCGATTTCCGTATTCCGCTGCGGCAGGTGCTTGCCCGTACGGACGTAGAAGGGCACGCCGGCCCAGCGCCAGTTGTCGATCTTCGAGCCGCATCGCGACATAGGTCTCGGTGTTCGAGTCCCGCGCCACCTTGGGCTCCTGCCGATAGGCCTTGACCTTCTTGTCCAGCACCGTGCCGGCCCCGTACTGGCCGCGCACCGCCCGTGCCGGCCTGACCGCGGGAATTGCCGCGAGGACATCGGCCTTCTTTGCGCGGATCGAAGCGGCATCGAAGCCCACGGGCGGCTCCATGGCGACCAGCGAAACGAGTGCGAGCAGGTGGTTCGGGACCATATCGCGCAGCGCCCCGGTTGCCTCGTAGAACTCGCCGCGCTGCTCGACGCCGACCGTCTCCGCCACGGTGATCTGCACATGATCGATCCGGTCGCGGTTCCAAATTGGTTCGAACAGCCCATTGGCGAAGCGAAACGCCATTATGCTCTGGACCGTGTCCTTTCCGAGAAAATGATCGATACGGAAGATCTGGTCCTCGCGCAAGGTGCGCAGGATGCGGGCGTTCAGCTGGCGTGCCGAGTCCAGGCTGTTGCCGAACGGCTTTTCGATCACTACCCGCCGCCAGAACCGATGCTTCCGGATCTGGTCGTCGCTCTGATCGGTCAGCTTCGCCCTGCCGAGTTGCTCGACCACGGTGCCGAAAAATCGATCGGCGACCGCCAGATAGAAGATGGCGTTGCCCTCAGTGCCATGGGCCTTTCCGGCCTCGTCAAGAGTGCCGCGAAGCTTCTCGTACAGTTCGGGCGTCGTCAGATCGCCCCGGACATACGACATTCTCGCCGCAAGCCGCTTCCACACGGCCTCGTCTATGTGGTCGATATCGAACTCCGCGGCGTCGTCGCCGACAAAGCTTTTCAGCATGTCGTAGAGGTGGCGACCCCAGCTCGCCGCGGTTTCCTTCGTCCGGCCCACGCCGATCAACGCGAATTTCTCCGGCAGCAACTTGGTGCGCGAGAGGTTGTAGAGTGCCGGCATCAGCAGACGCTTGGTCAGGTCGCCGGTGGCGCCGAAGAGCACCATGGCGCAAGGATCGGCCGGACCAGCCTGGCGGCGCGGCGGCGGGGACTCGACGGCATGCGCAGCCGGAGCGGGGCGGATCGGCCGGTTGTCAGGCATCGGGATCCCTACTCAACCACCGCTTTGGCGCGAGGCGCTTCTGCGCCAACGATCATCGGGCTCTCTCAAATTCGACCTCGGCGCGAAGGCCGTCGAGATCACGGTTAATCGTCGCGACCGCCAACTTCCTGCCGCCTCGTCGATAGGTTATCGAGCAGTTTCGCGTCTTCAAGATGTCCGTCGACTTCAGCGCCATCCCATCGTTCGGCGTGGCCGACATAGGCGATGCCGAGGTCGTACTGCTCCGTCCAAAAAAACGGGACGGCGTCGAATATTTCCCGGCGCCCAAGGATGTTGCGTGCCGCAGTCTGCCCCTGGCGCTCGGCCACGACGAAATGTTCGACCCGGATTCGTTCGCCGGTGAGCCGATCCGGCCAGCGCGCGATGTCGCCGGCGGCGAAGATACGCGGGACGCTTGTCTCGAGGTATTCGTCCACCGTGACGCCGCGATCAACGGCGAGCCCTGCTCGTTCCGCCAACGAGATCGCCGGTTGCACCCCGATGCCGATGACGATGAGATCGGCTTGGAGGTTTTCTCCGTTCTTCAGCGTGACGCTTAGCGTATCGATCGCGGTGGCGGCCGTGCCGAGATGGAACGTCACGCCATGTTCCTCATGCAGCCTGCGGATGACGTTCCCGACCTCCGGTCCCAGGATTTTCTCCATCGGAATTGCCTCGGGCGCGACCACATGCACTTCGATATTCCGCGTGCGGAGCGATGCGGCCACTTCGAGACCGATGAAACTCGCGCCGATCACCACGGCTCGACGTGATGCCCGAGCTTTGAAGACAAGATCGCGGCTGTCGGCTAGCGTGCGCAGATAGTGCACGTGCGGGAGATCACCGCCAGGGACCTCGAGCCGGACCGGGTCGGCGCCGGTGGCGAGGAGGAGCGCGCCGTGAGCGTAGCGATTGCCATCCGCCAGCTCCACGTGGCCGTTCCGTATGTCGATCGCGGCCACGCGTGCGCCGAGATGCAAGTCGATTTCGTGCTCTCTATAAAACTCTGGCGGTCTGAGGAGATTCGACTCTTCGGACGCGGTACCGGCGAGATAACCCTTGGATAGGTTGGGTCGGTCGCAGGGCATCGATTTATCGGCACTCAGCATCGTGATGCGGCCGGAATAGCCTTCGCGACGAAGTGTTTCCGCTGCGGCATTGCCGGCCGCGCCGCCACCGACGATCGTGACGGCCCCCGGCGCGCCGGCCAGCAGCGGCCGCGGTCGTCGATCTGCGCTCTCCAGCTTCTCCCGAACGTACACGACGCCGGGCTGCGTCTCGACCGGCGTGGCCTGACGCGCCGGATCATGCACCTCTTCGACCCGCCAACGGGAAACCGGGTCCAGCGCCGGCGCGCGTAGAGCCTCGCCGGTGCGTAAGCTGAAACAGGCGTGATGCCACGGGCATCGAACCGTATCGTCCACGAGGAGCCCCTCGGCAAGCGGAGCACCGTAGTGCGTGCAGAGCGCACCGATCGCGAACACTTCATCGCCGCTCCGGGCAAGAAGCACCGGCTCGCCGCGCGCGTGGCCGAGCAGCATGGTTCCGTCTGAGACGGTTGAGAGGTCAACTCCCTCGGTAAGATCTGGGCCGCTGAGTTCCGCTTTTTCTTCGTTCACTCGATCCTCTCCGAGGCTGACGCGGCTCCCACAGGCGGCTCGATTGGAAGCCACCCGGGACTGGAGATGTCTGCCGCCATCCTCCTCACCCGGCGACCCACCTGATGCCGTAATATGTCAGGAACGTCTCTTCATAGGCGCCATCTACCGTGACGGCCGGATTATATGGCGGACTGTCTTTGACCTTCTGACGGTTGACATCGAGGTGAATCAAGGTGTTCGCCCAATCGATCCCCCGTACTGAGCGCGGCGTGATCAAGACCCGCTCCCCGGGCCACCAGTTCCTGGTATCGACGGTGATGTAACGGATGCTCCAGCCGGCGTCGTCCACAAGAAAATCCTCGACATGACCGATCTCGCCGTCGATGGCATGGATATGATACCCAGTGACGGCGGCGATGCTGCGGAGATGCGGATCGCCCTCGTTGGGTCGAGCATCGACGCTATCCGGATCACGCGGCTCTGCCTCGGATAAGTAAAGCGGCGCGACGAAGGGTATCGCCATTGAGTTGCTTATTGGAGAGAAGTTACTTCCCCAATAGGGCTCCCAACCGTAATGATTGTAGACATGCGCCTCGATCTGCCGCGACACGGGCTGATCCGTGTCGACATCCGGACTGTCCTTGACTTGCTGCATAGTCAGTTCGACGGGGAAGCGGCGCAAGGCCCGATCGGGCCGCCCCAGGGTCGAAAGTGGCAGGAGGACTTTGCGACCCGGGAGCCAATTGCCGGTGTCGACGACCAGCCATCGAATGGCCCAGCCGACATCCTCGAACAGCAAGTCGCTGACGGTCCCGAGCAGGCCATCGCTCGCCTCGATGGCGTAGCCATTGATTGCCGATGCGCCCCACAACATTGCTCACTCCTCTACGCGGATAACCCCCAGATCGAACAGCAATCTTGATCCGGGATGTGCGGCGATGGCTCGGCGATTGATCTCGAGTTGCGACCGGTGTGGCAGCCTTGGCCGGGTCACGCAGCCGCCACCGGGCAGCGGGGAACCGCGTCAGCGCCACGATTGAACTCCATCTATCTATGCCCATTGCAGCAACGGATCGACTTTCAAAGCTCAGTTGGTCCGATCCTAACGAGCGGGTATGACGGCGGTAGACTCTGGAAACTACTCAGATCCGCTCGTGGCTGGATTGGGATTTTGTAATCAGCGGCATCCCGGATCGCGCCAAAATCGAGTGGCGAGATCTGTGACGGTTTCCTGGCTATTGTAAGCGTGCTCAGTTGGTGCAGTTGCGGGGAGGAAGTGGATTGGCTTGCCGCACCTATCGCGGCCGCGCCAAGTCGGCGGCAATTAGGCGATCGTGTTCTCCGTAGCGGTCCATCTAATTTTCCCAGCTGTGGGCTAGCTGACCTCGTCCGTCCAGACCTTGAAATTGGCCAGCGTGCCGGGGCCGAAGGTGTGGGTGATCGGCACGTCCGCCGCATCGCGCCCTTGCGCGATCAGTACGCGGCCAATTCGCGGCATGTTGTTGCGCGCGTCGAATGTGTACCACCGCCCGCCCAGATAGGCCTCGAACCAACCGGCGAAATCCATCGGGCCATAGGGCGGTGGCATGCCGATGTCTCCGAGGTAGCCGGTGCAATACCGCGCCGGAATGTTCATGCAGCGGCAGAATGAGATGGCAAGGTGGGCGTAGTCGCGACACACACCCTTGCGTTCGTTGAAGACCTCATAGGCGGTCATCGTCGCGCGCCCATGCTCGTAGCCGAAGGCGATGTGGCGATGCACGAAATCGCAGATCGCCCGGACGCGCGCCCACCCCGGCGGCGACGTTTCGAAGAGCTTCCAGGTCAAGTCGGACAGCAGGTCGGTCTCGCAGTAGCGACTGCCGAGCAGAAAGATTAGCGTCTCTGCCGGCAAATCCTCCACCGCGTGCTGGTCAGCCGAAGGAACAACCACGTCCGGCAGCCCAGTATCCCGAATGACACCATCGGCCGACAGGCGCATTCGGCCGGCAGGCGCGACGATGCGGCTGCACCAATTGCCGAAGACGTCGCGGTAAGGGGAGATCGGCACGGAAGGGCTTGTGGTCAGGTAATCGGGAACGATGACGTCGGACGCCCGGGTGAAATGGGTGCCTAGGACCATGATCATGGGTGTGGATTGTGGAAAGTCGTAAATCATCTCGTAGCCGACACGAATCTTCATCCGACATGCCTTGATTTCTCGGGGTCCTGATGGCCAAAAGACCCAGCCATCACGTGGGTTGGCATTCAACGACCGCCGGCGGCGTCGCCGAAAGAGGCTTGGTCCAGATCGCCTGTGGCGTACCGGCCGTGACGCTCACTTGCACCTCCCATGTCGAGATCATCCGACTGAAACTCGATCAAGGTGCCGTGCAGGGGGGCGCGTGGCGCGGATCGCGCACGACCGCAATGGTGGCAAGGCCGATCTTCCGACGGCGCCGCGCGTGCGATCGAATCGATCCAGCCTATGCCCGGACAATGGATTTGGGCCGAGGCATAGGTCGATCCGCGCGCATCGAGATCGACAGCATGCGCACGTTGTGGCGCGAACTCGTGCGGCTCCGCTACGAACAGCGCCAAGCTGCGATGAGCCGGAGCAACCGGTGCTGATCGAACTCCGTGAGGACTGCCCCGGTTGCCGACTGCACCCGGCGGCCGGGGGGCCACCCGGAGCCGTCCCCGTTCACGCTGATGGAGGAGTAGGTCGTCATTCTTCTAGCGGAACGGGGCTTTAGACGGGGTTCACTAGATCAAAAGCTGAAGCCGTGAACCCCGAAATAGCCTGCGACTAATATTACCACGACCACTACACCTATTATAGTGAAGATATTCATCCTAGATCCGGCAGTTGGGCTGCGGATTTTCCGTGGCGAGGTGGGCATTGTACAACTTTGGCGTGCCGATCAGGCGTGCTGAAGGCGGCGGGGCGGGTCGAGCTGGCGGCCCTTCAGATACTTGACCAGGGCAAAACTGAGGATGCGGTACCATCGATCGAGGTCGGTCAACTGCTCCGCAGTTTGCCGCAGCTGAGCGAAGAAGCGGGCAATGCGGACAAAAGCGCGGCGAGCCCGGTGATGATTGCCGTGCGGGCTGGTGATGGTGATCGTGGTTTGGCCGGCGTGCTGGGTCTGTCGGCCGATCGCCTGGAGCAGCAGCGGCCGGCTGGTGATCGCCTCGCGATGCTGGCCGGGATCGGCCAGACGGACGAACAGATTCCACCAATTGGCGGCGAGGGCGACGGTGCGGGCCATAAACTGGCAGCGTTTGACATCATGCGTGGTGAAGCCGCCCCAGCCCCATTGGTTCTTCAATTCGTCGAAGTTGTTCTCGGCATCGCCGCGGTCGCGATAGAGCTGGGCGATGGTCAGCAGCTCGCCCGGCAGCGAGGTCACCAGCACGGCGTATTCCCACGCCTCGCGGCGCGCGTCCAATTCGACAAAGCCCAGTTGCAGCGGCGCCTTGCCCGCCGCAGGGTCGCCGTCGGCGGAACCTTCGGTCAGCAGCACTTGCCGCAGGCGGCGGCGCAGCAGCACGACGCGGCGCTGCCGGCTCCAGCCCATCAGCCGCACCTCGCCCCACTTGCCCTGCCAGCCGGCGCCGGCATTCTGCCAGTCGCTCTCCCGCATCGCCCGCTCCAGCACCCGCTTGACCCCGGGGCGCAAGCGCAGCTTGAACAGATAGGGCTGGCCGCGGCGCTCAGCCTCGCGCATCAGCCCCTCGTTGCCCCAGTCGTTGTCACCCCGCAGCAAGCACGGGGCGCAACTGGGTCCCAGCCGGTCGAGCAGCGCCCACAGCCCCGGCGCGGCATGCTTGGCGGTGTGCTCCTTGCCGCTCGCCACTTCGACCTCCAGCACCAACCGCAGCTCGGCCGTCAGATAACTGTGGTAGACGTGCGAGGGCCGGCCACGCTTGCTCGGGTTGTAACTGACCTCGGCCCCCTCTTGATGGCCGTAGAGTGGCTTGACCGTGGTGTCGACATCCAGGACCCAAAGCTCGCCCAGCAACGGTCGCACACAATAGTCCAGCTGCTCGCGCAGCCAGGCGATCCCGTCCGTCTCGTCGATCTTGCCCAACGCCCGCCGCACCGCGTCCTCGCTGACTACCTTCTTCATCCCCAGCAGCGGCGCGTTGACCGCATCGGCGCGCAGCGCCGTGATGTGCGCATAGCGCCAATGCCCGGCCAGCACCGACAGAAGCACCGTGCCCAGCACGTCGCGCTTGCTCGGCGCGTTCGGGCTCGTCAGCAGCAGCGGACAGCCCGCCACCCAGCCGTCGAACAGGCCTCCCTGCTTCAGGTATTCGATGAAAAAGGCCAGCTGACCCATCGTCGTCACCGGCGCCGCCGGCTCCCACTCCAGGTGAATCCGGCCGGCAAAGGTGTCCGCCGTCACCGCTTCGTCTGCCGCCAGCTCTACTATCGGTTGCTCACCCGCCGGGTGAACCGCCGGTACCCCTATTTCCCCGCTCATTCCCTTTTATTAACCACAAAATCTCGCCCCGACAACCACCTCAACCCCCGGATCTAGGTTCATTCGAATTTACTCCCGCTCCGTGACGATGGCGCGCGGCGTGCTCGCATTGTTATCGCCACCGCCTATATCCCCAGTAACCGCCCCCTCCGAAGAGCAGAATGAGCACCAGGACGATAAGAATGAGATCCATATTTGCCTCCAGAACCTCCAGTGGGGAGTTTCCCTTCTGCACATGTGAGTGCGAAATAGCCAACCACCAGCCTCGGATTCTACCTACTCATGTTCAAACCAGATGGATAATGAGACCCCATCCGATAACCCAGATGCTCTAACTCGATAGTGACGAGCAATGCCGCCCCGGTCGCGAACAGGATGATGCCCGAGACGCGGCTAATCCAGGCCAGATGGCGCGGCTCAATCGAGCGGCGAAATGTTCCGATGCTCAGGCTCATCGCCAGCCACCACAGGAACGACCCGGTCCAAACTCCAAGGACCAGGATTGCGGCGCGAAGGAGCGTCGCCTGCGTGCCGCCGAGGCCGAGAGCGGTGAAGATGGCGAGGAAAACCAGGATCGTCACCGGATTGGTGCCGGTTAGAGCAAAGGCGGAAGCAAAGTCGCGGAACAGGGATTCCGGGTCGGATTGCTCGGCGATCTTGTCATGCGGCTTGCGGAGCCGCTGGAATAGAGCAGATAAACGCCACCGGCGGCGCACAACCAGGCTTCCCAGCCGGTGAGCCAGTTGGAGACAAAGGTGAGGCCAAAGGCGGCAACGACCCCAAAGAGGGCGTCGGCGGTCGCGGCCCCAAGCCCCGATACCAATCCCGCCAGCCTGCCCTCGAAAATCGTCCGGCGCACGCACAGGATACCGACCGGGCCGACCGGGACCGCGATCACGGCGCCGACTACGATGCCTTTCAGAAAAAATACCAAAAGCATCTGGGGCCATCCCGGGCGCAATCGGCGGGAGTGATCGCGAGTTCGCTTCCGAACTGGATATTATCGCCGCTGCCGTATTGCGCGCGGCGTCGTGACCGCTCGCATTGCAACGCAGAATAGGGGTAGCAGATTCCACCCCCATTCGTGCTTTTCAGGTCGCTTTCCGCCGGGGTCCTCGCCCCGACGCCCGACCGACGCGGCCGGATCGTCAAGCGTCGGCGGCCTAATGGTCAAGTCCGATAGCCGCGGCCGGCCGCCATTGCCCTGCGCCTATTCGAAGCTCGCGACACAAGAGGCATGCAGTTGCGGATCGTCGATCGGCCCGCATTCCTTTTTTACTCGACTGGCACGGAAGCTGCTGTTCGAGTGCACCAACGCCTCGTATCGCTGGCTGTCGCTTAGATTCTGCCGCGCCGACCGAGGGCCCGAACGGTCGCCGGGATTGGCTTGCGGGCCATTGGTTATCACTTCGGTTCCGCTCGTGCTCATCGCGGCGCGGGCATTCGGCATGGTCGCGATTGCCGCCAGAAACGCGGCTGAAAAGGCCAAGCCTGTCATCAGCTTATACTTTGACATTACGTGAGACCCCTTTCCCGATACAAGGTGACGGCGAATGACTCAGTCGTCTACCTGTGGGTAGCCAATATAAGACGCCGAATAACACGCCTGATAGGCTCGGAAACTACTTAGATGCGGTGTGCCTGCGAGCCTCCCAGTACTCATCGGCAACTCGCATCGTATCGGTTGCAGACCGGAGCGTCTGCGACGACTGCTGGTGGCCAACTCTGCGGCGATCTGCAACCTCAGGCTCTGAGAAAGGAGAGCGCCTTGGCAGCGAGAGCGGCGAAGATCCTCTCTCAGGCCAAACGACTGCTTTTTCAGCATCCGCTGTCAGCTGCGCTGCGCCCTCGAGGGGATGGTTTCCCGCCTCTGCAGCTATCGCTTCCGTATATTCCAATCTTCCGACGGCCGCTTCTTTCGGCCAACGCTTCTCATATAAAGCGAGCAGCTCCGCTGCATCCTCTCCGGACGCCTCGTGATAGCGTAAGCTTTCTTCGAGATTCCTTTCTTCAGCACCATGTGCGCGCCGCTCGTGGTACGCAATCCTCCGCAGCAAGGCGATCACGGTCTCCCTCGGAGGTTTATCGATGTGGGGCAATTTCATCACCCTTTAAGGCGCTATTCCTCGATCAGGCGCCTTAATCCAGTCGACCTATCCTGGGCACCAAATCCCTACCGCTTCAGCGCGTCCTTGAGTCCGCCGACAGCGTTCTGGACCTTGCCCTCGCCCTTGTCGGCCCTGCCGTCGGCCTCCAGCTTGGCATCGCCTGTCGCCTTGCCGATGGTCTGCTTGACTGAGCCCTTGATCTCTTTCACCGCTCCCGCGATTCGATCCTTGTTCATGACTATGAACTCCTACCGTGCACATGAGTTCCGTGCATCGAAACGATCATATAAGGACGACAGATTTCTACGGTAGATTCGGAAAATACTCAGATGCCGCTGCCCGGCTACTGCCTTGCATTGCGCCGTGGCTTATGGCGTTCGAGGTGAGCCCGTCATTGGACGTGCTATCCGGACCTGCAGGACTGGGTGGCGATCCGGTTCGAGATGAGTAGAGCGTCAAGCCCGAGCAGGCTGAGCGGGGGTCCGAACCGGCCTGCTCGATCGATGACCGCCGTGGCAGCGGTGCCGCCGCGCCCGAGCAAGGAACAGCGCCACTGTCAGCAGACAGGTGACAGGTCAGATTTCCACCAGATCAGCGAGAAAGCACCACGAGCAACACGATCAGGATGACCAAGCCGACACCGCCGCCCCCGTAGCCGAGATGAGATGGCATATGACCAGAGTAGCCGCCGAGGAAAGTACGACGAGCACGAGGGCGATCCCAAGCAGATTTTGCAGCACTGCTCTATCTCCTTAGGTTTTCGCTTTCCGGAGCCGGGGCATTGGCGAGTTCGCGACTGATCTGGCCTGTCTGAGCGGTTGGAGAGCAGGCACTGCGCGCAGTAGCGATCGAGACCGGCCCGATGCGGGGCTGTTGTTCACAATACCGATCCCAATTCAGCCCGGCTTACCCCCAGTACCGCTGCACAGAGGATTTGACGGGTAGCTGGCTGTCGGCGCGCAGGGCCGGGAGATCGTCGGGGTCGACGAGCACTTCGATACTGCGGGCCACACCCGGCTGTCTTCGGATGAGCCCGGCGCGCTCGAGCGTAAGGATCATCTGGTGGACAGAAGGCGGGCTGACATGGAATCGACGCTGCAAATCGGCTTCGGCCGGGGGGCGACCGACCACCTGAGTATAGGCGTAGATAAAGGCTAAGTATTGGCCCTGCTTGGATGTGAAGCCGAGTTCAGAAGAAGGGCGACACGGGCCGAGTACCTGATTCATCTGTCGTGCCCTCAACTGCCGGGGGGCACCGATGAATGTACGTTACCGGGTCGAGCTGGACCAGAGCGAGCGCGAGCAACTGACCGCGCTGCTGAGCGGTGGCAAGCACGCGGCGCGCAAACTGAAGCGGGCGCAGATCCTGCTGGCCGCCGATTCTGGCGTCGGCGACGAGGCGATCGCGACCAGCTTAGCCATCGCCGGTTCGACGATATACCGGACCAAGCGGCGTTTTGTTGAAGGCAATCTGGAAGCCGCGCTCAGCGAGGAGCCGCGTCCGGGCGCGGCGCGCAAGCTCACCGGCAAGGAAGAGGCGCTGCTGGTGGCGACCGCCTGCTCAAAGCCACCCGAGGGCTGCGCACGCTGGACCCTGGAGTTGTTGGCCGGCGCGATGGTCAAGCTCACCGAGCATGAGGACCTGTCGCGCGAGACGGTGCGTCGGCGCCTCGCCGAAAACCATCTGAAGCCGTGGCGCAAGGACATGTGGTGCGTCGCGCAAGTCGACGGCGCCTATGTTGCCCACATGGAAGACGTGCTCGATCTCTACGCCGAAACAGCCAATCCAAAGCGGCCCGTAGTCTGCTTTGACGAGAGCCCGACCCAGCTCATCGGCGAGGTGCGTCAACCGATTCCCGCCGCGCCGGGGCAGCTCGAACGCTATGACTGCGAATATAAGCGCAACGGCACGGCCAATCTGTTCGTCTTCTTCGAACGTCCGTATTCTGGTGATGCATGATGGCGAAGAGCCAGGCGCGGAGGTTGCTACCCCACTGCCAGAAATGCTGCTCCGCGATGGCGCGTTCGAGGGTATTGTGGACGAGATCGTCAGTCCGGGAGACGTCGCGGGTCAACGCGCGAGCATAGCGCCGCAGCCGCGGGATTTCCTTTTTGAGCAGCCCGCCGAAATTGTCCATCCCAGCCCCCTATGTTCTGAGAAGCGAATATTTGACTAGTTACTAAGCGCGAAGGCACGCTCTCGATGACGGTGAAGCCCAATCCTTCCAGAATCTGGTTCTCCACCGCCTTCTGCGATCGATCGGGGACGAGCTTCATACCGGCCTGGCCGGATCGTCGCGCATTTCGGTACAGGATCTTCAGGCCCACTTGCACGACCCGTCAGCGCCAGCATTTCTCGAACATGCCAGCATGCTCCAATCACGGGTAGCGTCGGAAACTACCTATGATGGGCGGACCGATGTGAGGACTTGGCACGGCCATTTTTAAAGCAACCACCGTCGCGAAATCCTCATTTGATCGGCTGCTCCTGAGCGCGGTGGCGTAGAAGCGTTTTCTCTCCCTTTCGGTGTCGCGAAACCCATCTGGACTCACGCACTCCACTCCGTTTGTGCGACAACTCGGCATTCGCGTATCGCACAGGCGTTACCCGACAATCGGAACTGGGGCTCTGGCGGGGTGGCACCCGAGAAAACGGGGCCGCTCGAAAGCAGCGCTGCAGCGGATCCATAAAGCGGTTCGCTTCTCGTCGGCCCCGTCAGTGCGGAAAAGCGGACAGAAGGTGAGGCCATAACCCTGTCACGCCGATGAATATCAGGTAGATAGCGACAACAAAATTCAAGATTCGTGGAATGAGGAGAATTAATATGCCCGCGATCAGAGCAACGATAGGTTGTAACAGCAATAAATTGAAGGTGACAGTCATAACGTTCCTCCGACGGTGCACACGACGGCAAACGACCGGCAGCGCTGCCGGTCGTTTGCCGTTTTCGGGCCGGTGTAAAGCCTACCGAATGCCGATGTTGATGCCAGGCAAGCTTATGCCGATGCCGGGGCCGTACACCACCGGCGGATAGTAGTATGGCCTGCCGTAGTACGACGACCGGTATTGCGAGCCATAGACCACTGGCGGGGCTCGATAATACCCGCCGGTCCAGTTGCGGCCGTAGTCCCGATGATCGCCGTTCCACTCGGCGTGGGCCGGTGTGGCGACGGTCCCGAGGGCGAGCATCGCGGCGATTACGAACCCTGCCGCGAGCTTCGCCGACAGACGGCGTCTCGATTTCGTGTCGATGATCCAGGTCATAGCGACCTCCTCTGATGAGCGCGGTGTGGCAAAAGGGTTTCCTCCCTCTCGGAACGCGGTCTTGCACGCTTTTACAATGACCAGTCGGCCTCGGCACGGCTCAGATGGGCGGGCCTGCCTTCTGCCTCGATGAGGAATTCCCAACTCGCGCGTTGGTTGGGTTATACTTGTCATAGGGACGGTCCGGTCGACAGTGCAGGGACCGAGGATGAGGAGGGCGCCGAAATGGGCTTAGTGATCTTAATTATCTTGCTGCTCTTGCTGTTTGGCGGCGGTGGCTACGGTTATTCGCGTTACGGTTACGCTGGCGGCATCGGCATCGGCGGCATTCTGCTGATCGTGCTCATCGTCTACCGGCTGTTCGGCTACAGCAGGTTTTGACCCGCGGCACGGCCGACTGCTGGTCCGCTCGTTCCCCTATAATCTTATCCTTGGGACTGGGCGCGTCGCTCATCGGGACCTGACGCGGCGTTTTATTTGGTTTTCGGGCGTGCCAAGCGGTCAAGAATACTTGGGCGCACACGGACACAAGATGTTGATCTGGGCTTTCCCCAAATTCCGGGGATGGCCCGGTTGAAAACTGGTGCGGGTTGGCGTGCGGCGCGGACCGCACCGCACTGCTCAAAAAATGAGCGACGTTGCTAACTGTAGGTCAACCCCATTCCCGCGTGTTTTGAACCGGGTTCGATGGCCGAGTCCGAAATGCCCGACAACGGGTCGGGAAAAACAACGGCGATCGCGATCCTCGATCCGGCGGCGGGGTCAAAATGCTGGGGCCGGCGGTGGTCGCCGCTGCCGGCGAGCGCGCGGCGTTCCGGTTCATCGACTTTTTCACCGCCAACGTTCGCACCCGAACTAGGTAATGACGCCTGAAATCCTGAAATTATCGACGTGGATCAGCTTTTAGCTGTGGGCTTGTTCAGGGTCACGGCGGCGCGAACGAGAGTCTTCAACGCCCCCTCGTCTATCTTCTCGCCCTCGTGGAAGTCGATGGCACGCCTTGTGTTCCCGTCAAGGCTGGAGTTGAAGAGGCCCGAAGGATCCTTCAAAGCCGCCCCTTTGGCGAAGGTCATCTTCACGACGTTCTTGTAAGTCTCGCCGGTGCAGATCAATCCGTCGTGCGACCACACCGGAACGCCTCTCCACTTCCACTCCTCGACGACTTCGGGATCGGCTTCCTTGACCAAGCTACGTAGCCGACTGAGCATCTCGCCCCGCCAGTCGCCGAGCTCATCGATTCTGGCGTCTATCAGCTGAGACGGAGACTTGCTTTTCTGCGATCCGCTCTTCTTCATGCCGTTTCTCCTCCTTGGCGGCAATGCCTCGATGGTATCCACGCCGGCGCCGGCAGGCGGTATCGCGATCAGCTGAACCTTCTCCGCCGGGGCTTCGGTATTTATTGACGAGATCAGTAACAGACCGAACGCCGCCGCCGCAGATGCCCGTAGTATCGTCCGATCGACTTCCGAAGCAGGACCCCGCGGAAATCAAAAATCGGGTTTCGGCAGCGGCCGGGCCGGCGCGCGGATCGCCATCGGCGCCGGCACGTCGTCGTCGATCGCCGACCAACCCCATTCGAGGAACGGCATGACCGTTTTCGCAAACGCGACGATGCGGTCGACAAGGATCGGCGACTGCATCTCCGCGTCGCTCAATGCCCGATGGACCGTGAACGACTTCCACCCGACATAGTCCGCCACCGGCGTGCCCTTCGCCGCTTCGAAACCCCGCGGCCGTCGGCTCAGCTTTTCGTCGCTCGCGATCGGCAGGCCCGCTTCCGCCAAGCGGTCGACCAACCCGAGGAACGCGTCGGCCTCGACCATGATGGCGCGCCGCAGCTTGCCGAGAAGCGCGGGTTCCGGATGCCAGAAGCCCGCCGCCACCATCGACTCGCCGGGGGCTACATGGAGATAGAGCAATCCCGGGTCGCGCTTATCCCCCGAGCGCGTCAGCACCGCCCCGGCATGCGTCTTGTAGAGCCGCTTGTCGCGTGAAAAGCGGACGTCGCGATAGATGCGGAAAATGCTGCGCCGGGGATCGCCGGCGAGCGGCAACCCGGCCTCCCGTAGCGCCGCTCCGACCGCGGCGATCAGATCGCGGAATGGGGCGAGCACCTCGGCCTCGTAAACGACCTGGCGCGGCTTGAACCAAGCGGGGTCGTTGTTGTCGCGCAAATCGTTGAGAAACGCGAATGTCGCCGGCCGAAACCCGGCAAATTCGCCGCCTGCGCTCATTCTGGTCATCCCTCTCGTTTGGGATCGAAGATCCACCCCCGATGATCGGCGCTCAACCCTGCCACGGGTCGAGGAGTGGCACTCCCATCGCCACAACGTCGCGCGTGTTCCGGGTAACGAGGGTGAGGCCACCCGCGATCGCCGTGGCCGCGATCAGTGTATCGATCACCGGTAGACTGCACGACTGGCCGAAAGTTCGCCCCAGATGCGCGCAACAGCCGGATCTATCGGCAGCACCCGATCGGCGAAGGTGGCTTCGATGCCGTCCACCCAAGTGCCGATCCGATCGGCCAAGACTGCATCGGTCCGGCGGCGCGCGGCAACGTCTCTGCGAAGCTCGCCGAGCGTCAGAACGCTGACGAACAGCGCTGCCTCATCGGCCGCGGCGAGAAACGCGCTCACGCCCGGTGCGGGACGAGTCTTGCGAGTTTCCGAAACAACAGTCGTGTCGAGGAGGTAGCCGCTCGCCATGACTAAAGATCGACGGGGCGGCCGGTGTCGCGGTCGCGCTCGATCGTCAAGTCATCGAATTTTGGGCCGCCGAGCAGATAGGCCTTGAAATCGGGTTTTTGCGAGACGAGGGCGCGATAATCTTCGATCGACAAGACGATCGCCCGCTCGGCGCCGTGGCGGGTGATTGTCTGGGGACCCTCGCGCGATCACCTCGCTCAATCGCGCTTTGGCGTGCTGGACCTGCCAAACCGGCATAGTCAGCTCCATCCATTTCTGACCATAAAGATGGCAGCTTTGGTCAGAAACTCAATCCCAACTTGAGAAAGGCCACGCGAAGGTCCGACACACCGTCCTCGACGCCCGCCAGTGTCGAGCCCGGGGTGTGCTCCCGCTTACGCATGTCGGCTTATTCGAATGTGATATAGTTAACTTTCAACCGTCTCTTCGACCAGGGTGGGCTGCCGCAGCCATGGCCTCGACCCGCCGTCTCGCCGCGATCCTCGCCGGCGATGTGGCGGGGTATTCGCGCGCCTGATGGGGGCGGATGAGGAAGCCACCCATGCACGCCTCAGGGCGCATTTCGCCGAGTTGGTCGAGCCGAAGATCACGGAGCGCAATGGCCGCACCGTAAAGAACACCGGCGACGGCCTGCTGGCGGAATTTTCCAGCGTCGTCGACGCGGTGCGCTGCGCCGCCGAGGTGCAGCGCATGATGATGGACCGCGAGCCTGATGTGCCCGACGAGCGGCGCATCCGGTTTCGCGTCGGCGTCAACCTCGGCGACGTCATCGCCGAGGACGACGACATCTTCGGCGACGGCGTCAATGTCGCGGCGCGCCTAGAAGCGTTGGCCGAGCCCGGCGGGATCTGCATCTCGCGGACGGTGCGCGAGCAGATCCGCGACAGGCTCCCTATCCGTTCGAGGACGGGGCGAGCAGAGCGTCAAGAACATCGCTGCTGCGCCCCGAAGCGGTTGCCGATCTGCCGGCATCGGGCGTGCCGATCGCGGCCCCGCGGCGGCGGCGCAACGTCCTTGCCGCACTTGCGGCGGCCGCTTTGGCGGCGCTTGTCATCGCTGCGGTGGCGTGGTGGGTTTGGCCGGCGCCGAAATCCTCCGCTACATCCGCGGCGGCTATCGCAATTTCACAGCCCTCGTTGCACCGCGCTTGTCGATTGTCGTCTTGCCGTTCGCCAATCTCGGCGACGATCCAAAGCAGCAATATTTCGCCGACGGGATCACCGAGGATCTGACGACCGATCTGTCGCGGATCGCACACACGCTCGTGATCTCGCGCGACAGCGCATTCACCTACAAGGACAAACCGGTCAACGCGAAGCAGATCGGCCGCGAGCTGGGCGTCCGCTATATGCTCGAAGGGAGTGTTCAGCGTTCCGGCAATCAGGTGAGGGTCAACGCCCAGCTGATCGATGCCGAGACCGACGCGCATCTGTGGGCGGACCGGTTCGACCGTGACATCGGCGATCTGTTCGCCCTGCAAAATGAGATCACCGGTCGGATCGCGGCCGTGCTCAACGATGAGTTGGCCACTGCGGAGGCCTCCCGGCCGAAGGAGCATCCCGACGCCCTGGACTACATTTTTCGAGGACGCGCCGTCAGGAACCAGCCGGCGTCGCGTGAGGGTTACACGGAGGCGATCGGCCTGTTCGAGCACGCCTTGGCCCTCGATCCCGGTTCCGTTGAGGCGCAGAGCTTGTTGGCAAGTGCGCTCGCGAGCCGCGTGATGGATGGAATGAGCGCCTCGGCCGCGGCCGACATTGCCCGCGCGGAACGGCTGGTGGGACAAGCCTTGGCAGCGTCGCCCGGCAGCCCGGGTGCGCATTACGCCAAAGCCATGGTGCTGCGCGCTCAGAACCGATTCGACGAGGCCATTCTCGAATACGAGACAGTGCGTCCAAATTCGACACCGGGTCGATAGAGGAGACGGTTCCGCTCTTAGAGCAAGCCCTCCGTCCGCCATGTCAGAATTGACGCTTGGTATTTCGAGATCGGGCGCGTTCATCTGCTGCAGTCGCGCACCGACGAAGCGATCGTCTGGCTCGAAAAGGCGCGCAGCGCCACTCCCCGCTGTTCATGCTTACCTCGCCTCCGCCTATGCCCTCAAAGACGAGACTGAACGCGCCGCCGCCGAGCTCGCCGAAGCCCGGAATCTGGCCGACAATCGCTACTCGAACTTGGCCCGCCTGAGAGCCGTCGGATACTGGGGCGTGCCGAAGGTCCGCGCCCTCTTCGAAGCCACTTATTGCCTCGGCCTGCGCAAGGCGGGGATGCCGGAGAAATGACGGGTCTGGAGTACTTGCAGGAACCGCACGTTGGTGCGATACGTGACCACATGTAGTCACTAACGGAGGCGAGCGTGAGGACGCTCCGTTTGCGTGATGCCAAGGCCTCATTCTCCGCGGTCGTCCAGGCGGCTGAGCGCGGCGAACCCACGACAATTACCAAGCACGGGCGGCCGTCGGCCGTCGTCGTGCCTGTCGAGCATGCCCGGCGGCTCTATTCGACCGAGCGTCCGAGCTTTGCAGCTCTATTGCGGGATATCCCGGAGGCGATTGAGACCGAACGCGACCAGTCACCCCTCCGCGAGGTCGATCTGTGAATGGCTGGTTGCTCGACACCGACGTGCTGAGCGCTTTCGCTCCCGGGAGGCACACGATGCCCGAAAGTGCGGCTGGCTGGTTCGATGATCGCACCGAGGCGCTGTACTTCTCGGCGGTCACGGCCGCCGAGATTGAGACCGGCATCGCCAAGCTTTTTCGAACCGGGTCCGTCCGACGGGCAGATGCTCTGCGCGTGTGGTTCGACCGGATCCTCGCCATTTATGCGGACCGCGTGCTGTCCTTCGATCTCGCTGCAGCAAGGGTTGCCGGCGTGCTCAGCGACGCCGCCCAAGCCGCCGGCCGGCATCCGGGCTTTGCCGATGTCGCGATCGCGGCGATCGCCAAGGCGCGCGAACTCGTCGTCGTCACGCTGAACCGGCGCCATTTCGAGTGGCTCGGCGTCGAGATCGTCAACCCGGTCGTTCCGCGCTAAGCCCCGTGATCCCCGGGAAAATCATCATTGACACCGATCCCGGGATTGATGACGCGGTAGCTATCCTATTGGCCCTGGCGGCGCCCGACGCGTTGGAGGTGCTGGGGATCGTCGCGGTCGCCGGCAATCTGCCGCTGGCGCAGACCGAGCGCAATGCGCGGCAAATCTGCGAGCTGGCCGGGCGAACGGGTCTTGCCGTCTATGCCGGCTGCGCCCGGCCGCTGCTGCGCCCGCTGGCGACGGCGGCCGGAATTCACGGCGATGTCTTGGGCGAGCGCCTCGGCTTGCCGGAGCCAACGATGCCGCTACAGACACCGCACGGCGTCGACTTCATCATCGAGACCCTGCGCGCCGCCGAGCCGGGCGGCGTCGCCTTGTGTGCGCTGGGGCCGCTGAGCGACATCGCGATGGCGCTGGTCAAAGCGCCGGACATCGCCGGCAAGATCGGCGAGGTGGTCGTCATGGGCGGCGCCGGCTTCGAGATCGGCAATGTGACGCCGGCGGCGGAGTTCAACATCCATGTCGATCCGCATGCCGCAGCGATCGTCCTCGATAGCGGCGTGCCGGTCACGCTAATCCCGCTTGATGTCACCCATCAGGTGCTGAGCACGCCGCCTCGCCTCGCCGCATTGCGCGCGCTGCCCAACCGATGCGGTCCGGCGGTTGCCATGTTGCTGGCCGGTTTCGAAAACGCCCGGGCGAACCGGTTCGGCACACGGGCCCAAGCGCTGCACGACCCGTGCGTGATCGCCTGCCTGTTGCGCCCGGATCTGTTCGGGGGCCGCGACGTCAACGTCGCGGTCGAGACCGAGAGCCGGCTCGCTTCGGGGATGACCGTCGTCGACTGGTTCGGCGTCACCGGTCGGCCTGTCAATGCGAAATTCATGACCGAAGTCGATGCCGAGGGTGTCTATGACCTGCTGACGACGCGCTTGGCACGGCTACCCTAGTGTGATCCTCGGATCGGCACAGGGCGATAGCGCACATGACGTTTCTGACGGACAAGGAAGAGCTCGAACCCGGCCTCGTGATCTTCCGGCGCGGCGATGTCCAGCATCGGAACTGGTACTGCCGCGCCAATCTCCCCAAGACCGACCGGCACAAGACGATCTCGCTCAAGACCGCGGATGTCGCGGTCGCGCGCCACCGCGCGTACGATCACGACGCGGATTTGAGCTTCCGCATCAAACATGACGTACCAATCTTCAACCGGTCCTTCAGCCAAATCGCCAAGGAGTATGTCGATCTACAAAAGCGGCGCGGCCCGACCGGCCAGGTCTCGGACGCCCGCTGGCCGCAAATGCAACTCCGTCATCCTGGCTCGTCTCGATTCTTCCTATGTCGGGTCGACCCAGATCCGTCTGATCGGGCAAGAGGGTGGGACGATTATCCGATCTGGCGGCGCGAGACGAGCAAGTGGCGTCTGCGCGTGCAGGTGAGGGACGCGACCATCCGCTTCGAGATGTCCGTCTTCCGCGCTGTGATGAGTTTCGCGCTCAAAAAACGCTGCATCAGGGCGGATCAACGGTTTCAAGGCAGACCGACGCTCGCGACGATGCGCCGCGATGCGTTCAGCCCCGAAGAGTACCGCAAACTTCACACCGTCGGGCGGGTCGTGGGTGAAGGCCGCGAACCGCCCGTCAAGCGATTGGTATCGCACCGTCGCCTATAATTTCGTGCTGATCATGCGCAATACCGGTATGCGTCCCCTCCTATTGCCCGTTCCTCCGCCACATGCCCTGATCGTTCGCCGCGCTGCACCGGATGCTCTGATGCTCGCTCATAATTAATTAACCAGGTCAGATCGACCGCCTCTCTCGATCCGCCAGATCATTCGCATCGCGCCACGCTGGAAAAGCTACCTGGCAACTTTGTTCAATTCGCCACTGAACATTGCGTTGAATTATAGGTGCCTAACTTTCAGTACCCCGCCCCATTTGCCGTTCAAAGATACTCGCAGACCAGGCGACGATGACAATGGTGCGGCTTGTCCTCGGAGCAGAGCAGACAAGCCCCCTGAGATGCGTCGGGCTGGAGGCGCTTTTCAATTGCCCGCTCCGCCACAAGGCTCATAAACCGTTCCTGATGAACATCCCAATCGCTCTTCTCCCGCTTATAGGCTTTCAGAATGTCGTCGGTCGGCGCCAAAAGCGGCTGGTGGACATATTCCACGCCACAAATCTGCTTAAGGAAATACGCGAGGTCGGCCGCCTTGGCGAAACCAGCCAATTGAGACGTGTTGTGTAACCGGACGTCGACGACTTTCTTCATACCGGCCTTCTTGAGGCGCTCGAAGAAGCCAGCGGCGTTGGTCTTGGTAAATCCTATCGTTGCGACCTCTATATCGTTCAAGCTAGCTGCTCCGTCGCCCTAGGCCCCTGGGAACTGGACCTGTTTTTCGCGTAAGCGACCTTAGACGCGCGCTCGCGATATGCTGCCGCAACTCGCTGCTCGCGCGACGCAAATAGGTCGGCGTCCGTCCGCCGCGACAGTTCCATCAGCCGCTCCTCGATGGCCGCCTGATCCACGACTGATCCGTCCGAGAGGATATGCCTGACTGCAATGCCGTGGGCATGGAGCGCGCGCCCGACCAGCAAGCAGCGGTGGCAATCCAGCGGATCGTGCTCGGAGCACATCATCGCGATCCGGCACTTCTTCGCACTCTCCACGACGCGTTCGAGGCCTTTCGCGAAATCGTCCATACGGGCCATCTTTTCGTAATCCGCCACACCGTCGCAAAACAGCTCCTGTCCGTTGGACGACCGCCGAGCTCTTGGCCGAGGAATACATAGGCGATGCCGTCCTGCCGGAGTTCCTTCCGCAACGCGTCCTTGTTGAACTGCGGCGAGTGGCGCGAATAGGGAGCGGTTCTCACATCGGCGAGCGCCGTTACCGAGCAGCGGCGCAGAAGCTCCAGGAACTTCTCATAGGGCAGTGTCGAGTGCCCAATGGTCAGAACTTCAACCGTGGTGTCGGCCACCGCTCATCTCCTTCGCCCCTGCATCGCGGGAAAGGCCTAGATCTATTTCGGAAATGGGCACCGGCTTTCGCCGGTGTAACAAGTAGTTTTGAGTGCGGTCTGTCAGAATTGATTCACTAGGCCGGCAACCTCACCGTTTGACCCTGCCCAGCGATCGACACGACAGCCTTCTTTCTTGTCGAAAGAGACGAAGGTGTCGCCGCCGTGCCAGCCCCCCTCGTAGGCGATCACGCCGTCGGTGAAGTCGCGACCTGCATTGAAGACTGCCGATCCGGCATCGGCGGCCGGGCGATTGACGGCGACATTGGCGGCATCCAGCAGCGCCACGAGCGCGGCGGAAATATCGCGCTGTCCAAAGTCGTAGACCCGGCGCAGCACCCACACGAATTCGCACAGGCAAGAAAGCGAAACGGCGATGATCTCGGCCTCTGAGCAGCGCAACGGCGGCCTCGGCCTGTATTTCGTCGTCGCGGACCACGGCGCGGACGAGAATGCTGGTGTCGACGGTGATCTTCGATCGACGGCTTCCTTGGCCTGCTTGCCGGCAAGACAAACAAGATTGCGACGATCGCCGAGATCGGCGACGCGGCGGCGGCCGGCTGGGCCGGGCAGGAATGGCCGGCCGCGTTTGACACGGGTCGCCGCGCCTCTAGAATGCGCCGCGCCAATCACTCTATTCGGGGAGAGGTCGATGATCTTCGAGATGCGCACCTATCGGCTGCAGCCGGGATCGGTGCCCGAGGTCGAAAAGCGGTTCGGCGAGGCGCTGACCGAGCGCGTCAAGGTGTCCCCGCTGGGCGCATTTTTTCATACCGAGGTCGGGCCGCTCAACCACATCATCCATATCTGGCCCTACGACGACCTGCAGCACCGGACGCGTGTCCGCTCGCAGTCGATCTCGAACTGGCCGCCGAAGATCCAGGAATTCATCGTCGAGATGGAGAGCAAGATCGTGACCGCGGCGCCGTTCTGCCCGGCTTTTACGCCGCGGCAACACGGCAATCTTTACGAGATCCGCACCTACACGATGCTGACCGGATCGGCGCCGACCGTCATCGAAAAATGGGCGGAACGGATCGAAGGGCGCGTCAAATTCTCGCCGCTGGCCGCGGCCGGCCATACCGAACTCGGTCCTCTCAACCAGTGGATCCACATCTGGGCCTACAAGGACGCGGCCGACCGGTTCCGCATCCGCGAGGAAGCGCGCGCCGCGGGCGCCTGGCCGCCGGCGACGCGCGGCGTCTTCATCAAGCAGGAGAACATGCTGGTCGTGCCGGCCTCGTTCTCGCCGCTGCGCTAGGCCCTTCCTTCCGTCACGGCTGCCGCGTCGCCCCCGCACCGCCGATGACGAGCGGGGCGGGGCGCGAGGCCGGCGGCCGGAACAGATCGAGCAGTCGGTCGAACAATCCGCCCGACGGCGCCGTCGCCTCAGCCTCGGGCGGCGCCGCCGGCAGGTTCGGCAGCGGCCGCACCGGCATCGATCGCGTCGCGGCCAGCATGAAACGGCGCCACGCCAATGCCGGCAGCGAACCGCCGGTCACGGCATGCATCGGCCGGTCGTCGTCATTGCCGAGCCAGACGCCGGAGACCAGGTCGGCGGTATAACCGACGAACCAGGCATCGCGGAAATCCTGTGTCGTCCCGGTCTTGCCGGCCGCCGGCCGCGGCAGCGCGGCGGCGGTGCCGGTGCCGTGGCTCAGGACGCCGGCAAGCATCTCGTTCATCTCGCTGCACAGTTCCGGGCTGACGACGCGCCCCGGACCGCTTCCGCCGCGGCGGAACAGAATGTTGCCGTCCTTGTCGCGGATCTCGGCGATGCCGTGCGGCCAGACGCCGATGCCACCGCTGGCGAACGGCACATAGGCCGAGACCAATTCGAGCAAATTAACCGCGTCGCCGCCGAGAGCGATGCTCGGGTCGCGCAAGAGCGGCGACGCGATGCCGAGCCGGTGCGCGACGGCTGCGACATTGCCGATGCCGGCACGCAGCGCCACCCGAACCGCGATCGTGTTGATCGACTGCGCCAGCGCCTCGGCCATCGTCATGTCGCCCTGATAGCGGCCGGCATAGTCGCGCGGCCGCCAACCGCCGACATCGATCGGCGAATCGACGAAGTGGTCGGACGGCTGCAGACCGGATTCGAGCCCGGCGAGGTAGACAAACGGCTTGAACGCCGAGCCGGGCTGGCGCTCGGCCTCGGTCGCGCGATTGAACTGGCTCTGGTCGTAATCGACGCCGCCGACCATGGCCCGCACGGCGCCGTCCGGCGTCATCGCGACGAGGGCTCCCTGGCTGACCGACGCCCGCTCGCCGTAGCGCCGGATCGTATCGGCGACCGCTGCTTCGGCGATGTTTTGCATCGTCGGGTCGAGCGTTGTGACGACTGTCAGGTCGCGGTCGCCAAGGCCCGAATAGTCGGCGAGCCGCGCGGCGATCCAATCGGCAAAATAGTGCATTCCCGGCCGGGCGACGGCGACGGTGTGCGGCGCTTCGCCCTCTCGCCTCGCCGCTGCCGCCTCGGCTGCCGTGATGAACCCGGCATCGGCCATGTTGGCGAGGACCTGCGCGCTCCGCGCCGCCGCCAGCGCCCGGTCGCGGATCGGGTTGAACCGGGTCGGCGCCCGCAACAGGCCGGCAATCACGGCGCATTCCCACAGATCGAGCTGCCGCGCCGATTTGCCGAAATAGCGTCGCGCCGCGGCATCGACGCCATAAGTCCCGGCGCCGAGGTAAACCCGGTTGAGGTAGATCTCGAGAATCTCGTTCTTCGTGAAGCGGTGCTCGAGCCACAACGCCAGCAAGGTTTCGCGAATCTTGCGACCGAGATTGCGCTCGGGGGACAAAAACAGGTTCTTGGCCAATTGCTGCGTGATCGTGCTGCCGCCCTCGACGATGTGGCGAGCCGCGAGATCGGCGACGGCGGCCCGGACGAGCCCGACCGGATCGATGCCGAAATGGCTGTAGAATTGCCGATCCTCGGTCGCGATGACCGCTTCCGGCAGACCGCGCGGCATCTGCTGCAGACTAAGCGGTTGGCCGAACAGGTCGCCATAGGTCGCGAGCACAGTGCGGTCATCGGCGAGAATCGTGATGCCAGGTCGCCGCACACCACGCGTCAACTCGCCGGTATCGGGGAGGGTCAGGGCGAAATAGCCGAGCAGGCCGGCCGCGACGATCAGCGTCCACAGGCCCACGAGGACGGCAAGCTTGCGGAGGCCGGCCCAGCGCCCACCGCGCCTTGCGGCCAGTCCGGCGCGGCGCGGCGGCCGGGACGACGGCGCGGGACGGCGGGAGGACGGCCGAGGGCGGTCGGCCTGCGGGGGGCGCGGCCCGCTCTCACCCCGCGGCATCTCGCTTTCCGCCATCGACCACCGCGCCCCCACTTTGCCCGCCTCGTCAGCCTTCCCCCAGCCGACCGCCGCCATTATCCCGCAAAGGATGGCCGCGGTTCGACCGGGTTGATCGCGCCTGGCACGCAAAATCGGCGGAACCGTCGAGCCGTTACAGCGTTTTGCCGGCGACCGAGGGTAGAAACGCGTCACGCAAGGCTTATGATCAACCGGATAGGCGTCTGCCGGGGCGACGATGGCTGAGCAGGGCGATTGGCGCTCGCAGGACGGCGCGGCGGCACAGGGAATCGACCGCGCCGCGGCCATTGCCGCCGAGCTGGCGGACGCCTTCGGCGCGGCGCTGATCGCGCTCGCGGAAGAACAGGAAGCGATGGCGGCGGAACGGATATCGGCCGTTGCCGAGGCTGCGCGCTGCGCTGCCCGGTCGCTCGGCCAATCGAGCATTCCTGAATTCGCACCCGGCGTCGCGCGGGCCGCCGAGCGAATCGACGACATCGGGCGCATCGTCCGACAACGAAATTGGCGTGAAATCGCGACTGGAACCACCGATTTCGCCCGGCGTCGGCCAGGTCTGTTCGGGATCGCCGCGATGGCCGTGGGCTTTCTTGTCGGACGCCTCGCGACGGTGCCGGCGGCGCGGTCCGCCGAACCGGCGGCGGCCGGCGGCGGCGAGACCCCGGACGGCACCGGCCGCGCAGAGCCTTGGCGGCAAATGCCGTGACGGCGCCGAGCGAACCGGCAGCCGCCGGCGAGACGGCCGGAGACCAACCGGCCGCCGAGCGCTCGGCGGCGCAGCTCCTGTCCGATCTTGCCGACGAGACGAGCGCCCTGGTGCGCCAGGAGCTGGCGCTGTTCAAAAGCGAGCTTGGTCAAAAGCTCGCCCGCGCCGGGCATGGCGTCATCGCGCTGGCGGCCGGCGCGGTCGTCGCCTTTACCGGCTGGTGCGCCTTGCTCGCGGCCGCAACGCTCGGGTTGTGCACGATCGCGGCGCCCTGGCTCGCCGCGCTGATCGTGGCACTCGCGAATCTGGCGGCGGGAGCGGGGTTGCTTTACTTCGCTCGGACGCGGCTCGGCGCTCGCGCCTTTGCGCTGCGGCGCACCGTCCGATCGCTGCGCGAGGATGCCGCGTGGTTCAGGGAGCGTTTCCGGTGACCGATACCGCGATGGCCGCTGGCGCAGACGATAGCCGGGCGCCGCGTTCGGCGGCGGAGATCGAGCGGGAAATCGGCCGCAGCCGACGCCGCATCGGCCTCACGCTCGATGCGTTGGCGCAACTTCTCGCACCGCGTCGCCTGTTGCAAAAGGGACTGGAGATGACATCGCGACTTTTCGGCAGGGCAGCGCCCGCGGCAGCGGACATTGTGGGGAAGCTCCGCGCCCGGCCGCTGGCGCTCGGTCTGATCGGCGCGGGGATCGCCTGGCTCGTCGCGGACAACATCGGCCGTCTCCTGCGGCGTCAGCCCGCTGGCGCCGGCGCGCAAAGAGCTGGGCTCGGCAATGGACAAATCCCCGAGAGTGGCGAAACGATTGCGACCGGTAACGGCGCGGATGCGGAAGGTTTGGATGGGGACCCGATGCGGCCGGCCGATGTTGTTGGCGGCAACCCGCTGCTGATCGGCCTCCTCTGCCTCGGCGCCGGGGCCGCGCTCGCGGCGTTGCTGCCGTCGAGCCCGGGCGAGCAGCGATTGCTCGCCCCGGCTCGGGAGGATGCCTGGCAGGCGGCCGAGACGCTCGGCCACAGGTTGGCGGCGCGGCTCCGCGATTTCGGCCGGTGTTCGGCCGCCGCGACGGCGGAGCCTCCCGCGGCGGAATGAACTATCTTCCCCGGTCGGGGCGTCGCCGAGCCGACGCGGCCGCAGTGAACCGTGATGGCAGTGAACCGTGATGCGAGAGAGGAACGGATGATGAAGGCGGTTTCGATCGGTCTTCGCGGCGCCGCCATGCTTGTTCTGGGCCTGGTCCTGACGATGGCGCCGCGTTTTGCAGCCGCACAGACGTCGAATGATCCGGCCGAGATCAATGCCTGCCTCTGCCTCGAGCGGGAGGTCGAGACGATGTCCCAGTCGATGAACGACAAGACCCAGGCGCTCGCCGCGGCGCGCCAGCATCTCGCCGATCTGAACGCCGAGCTTGCCCAAGCCCGGCCGCTCGTCGACGTCAACAACCAGAGCTCGGTCGACCACTACAAGGCTTTGCTCGAACGGCGCGACGCCGCCTATCGGGAATCGATCGGACCGGTCGTGTCGGAGGCCGACCACGCGGTCGCCCACTACAATTCGGTCGCCAACCAATATGACAGCGCGTGCGCCAACCACCCGTTCAATTCGGACATCATGCGCGACATGCAGGCGCGCCTCGTCTGTCCGGCGCAGCCTTGACCGGACTGTCGGCCGCATCAGGGTATAGCGTCTCGGGCGGGATCAAAGGCTCGGCGATCACGGTCCAGGCGCCGTCCCGCCAGGCCCGGAAAAAGCAGCTGCGGCGTCCGGTATGGCAGGCGACGCCCTGCTGGTCGACGAGCAGTAAGAGCGCGTCGCCGTCGCAGTCGAGGCGCAGTTCGCGCAGCAGCTGAACCTGCCCCGAGGTCTCGCCTTTGCGCCACAGCCGGCCGCGCGAGCGCGACCAATAGCAGGCGCGGCCCTCGCTGAGGCTCGCCCGCACCGCGTCGCGGCTCATCCAGGCGAGCATCAGGACCTCGCCGGTGTCGTGCTGCTGGGCCACCGCCGGCACCAGCCCGTCGGGGCCGAAATTGATCGCGGCGAGGGCGCGCTCGATCGCCTCCGTCATCCTCTTCTCAGCTCCTCCATTCGAGGGTGCGCGGCTCGACCGGGTTGGCGAACGGACGGCCTTCGGCCCGGGCGCGACGGTATTCGCGCTTCAACCGGTAGTACCATTTCGCTTGCGTGTCGGCGTCGTCGATCAGCATCAGCTGCGGCCCCCAGCGCAGGCCCAGCTGCTGGCGCTCCATGATCTTCCGGTCCTGCGCGAGAAAGGCCCGCACATAGGGCCGCAGCAGCGGTTTCAGCGGACCGAGCCACGGTGCCGTCCAATAGATGCAGTGATTGATCTCGGTGGTCCCGCCGTCGATCGGGGTGATCGCGGTCAGATTGCCGACGAGATGGCGTCCGGCCAGGATGTGCTCGATCCTGACGCTCGGCAGCCGGAACGTGATCTCGGTCTCCGGTGCGCCGCCGAGGAGCCGGTAGGCGCGCGAATTCCGCGACGGCGCGTGGCGGGTCATCGTGAAACCGAACGGCGCCGGCGCAAAGGCCTTGGCCTTTTGCCGGATCGACCGGTGCGAGCGCCACCACCAGGCACGATGCACGAAAGGCCCGTGCGCCGGGTCCATCAGTCCGACGACAGCGTGATCGATCGGCGCCGCCAGGCGAACGGTCTCGACCATCTGCGGAGCCCGGTCCGCGAACCCGTCGATGACAGGGATCTCGGGCGCTCCGGCCGGATCGTCACCAAAGAACGCCCAGATGTTGCCTTGCACCTCGCGGACCGGATAGCGGTGGACGCGTATCCGGCCGAGGGTCAGGTTCTGGCCAGGCACCAGCGAGGGGATCGCCGTGCATCGTCCACCGCTGTCGAACCGCCAGCCGTGGTAGCAGCATTCGAGCTCGCGCCCGTCGAAGCTGCCGGCGCTGAGCGGCATGCCGCGATGCGGGCAGATGTCGCGCAGGGCGAACGCGGTGCCGGCCGCGTCGCGGCCGAGCAGAAGCGGTTCGCCGAGCATCACCTTGGCGAACGTGGCGCCGGGCCTGAGCCGCCGTCCGGCGGCCACATAGTACCACGCCTCGCGCAACGGTTCGGTCGGGTCCACTGCCCGCCCGGGCGAAGATATCTGTTGCCGTTCGGTCATCTGCCGCGTGAGAGTCGCGTTTCCGAATTGGCGAGGCAAGGATGAACCGGCAATGACGGCTACGTCCGTGGTCGGCGACAACGAAAGGGTGCTGCTCGAAGAATGCGGCGGCGGTGTCCGGCGCCTCGTCCTCAACCGGCCGGCGGCGCGCAACGCGCTGTCGATCGCGCTGATGACGACGCTCGGCGAGGCGCTCGGCAGCGCCGCGCGGGATCGCGCGGTGCGGGTCGTCGTCATCGCCGGTGCCGGCCCGGCCTTCTGCGCCGGACACGACCTGCGCGAGCTGCGCGCCGATCCGCGGCGCGCCGCCTATGAGCGCATCTTTGCCCAGTGCAGCGAGCTGATGCTGGCCATCGTCCGGCTGCCGAAGCCGGTCATCGCCGAGGTGCACGGCATTGCCACCGCGGCCGGCTGCCAGCTGGTCGCCAGCTGCGATCTGGCGATCGCCGCCGACGAGGCTCGGTTCGCCACGCCGGGCGTCAATATCGGGCTGTTCTGTTCGACGCCGATGGTGGCGTTGAGCCGCGCCGTCGGCCGCAAGCCGGCGATCGAGATGCTGTTGACCGGCGAGCCGATCGACGCGATGCGGGCGCGCGAGATCGGGCTTGTCAACCGCGTCGTGCCGGGCGCCCTGTTGCGCGACGCGGTTGACGGTCTGGCGCGCCGCATCGCCGGCAAATCGGCATTGACCGTCGCGATCGGCAAGGAAGCCTTTTATCGCCAGGCCGAACTCGACCTCGCCGCCGCCTACCGCTACGCGGCCGAGGTGATGACGACAAACATGCTGGCGATGGACGCGGCCGAAGGCATCGATGCCTTCCTCGAAAGGCGTCCGCCCGTCTGGCAGGACCGCTGACGCGGTTCGGTGGCACACGAACACTATTCCGACGATTATCTGCGTCGGATCCTGACCGAGGTGCGCAGCATCGCGGTGGTCGGGGCGAGCCCGCGGCCGGAGCGGCCGAGCCATCGGGTCATGGCCTATCTGCAGCGGCGCGGCTATCGCACGATCCCGGTCAACCCGAACGCCGCGGGTGCCCTCCTTCTCGGCGAGCATTGCTATGCGCGCCTCGCCGATATCGGCGAACCCGTCGACATGGTCGATGTGTTTCGCCGCAGCGCCGCCGCCGGTGAGGTCGTCGACGCGGCGATCGCCAAGGGAGCCAAGGTAGTCTGGATGCAGCTCGGGGTGCGCGACGACGCGGCGGCCGCCCGCGCCGCGGCGCACGGTCTACGCGTCGTCATGGACCGCTGCCCGGCGATCGAGATCCCCCGTCTCGGCCTGCCGCCTCTCAAAGGCTGACCCGAAATGTGTCGCTGCCGCGATCGCTACTTCCCGGCGTAATATTCGCCGGCCGGGAGCAGAGAGCAGAGCGGATTTCAATGACGCCTCTCATTTCCCTGGTCGAAGGGAAAATGAAGGGAAAAATCACGATTCGGTCCGATTTCTTATAAAGAGCGCCCTCTTTATCAATGGCTTACCAAGGCAATTCCCTGCCGAGGGAACACGGAAATAATTCGCCCGAGCAGGGAATTAAATCGGCCGAACAGCGAAGCATCAGGCTATCCCGACATTGCCCTTTCTCCGACAAACCGCACACGACATTAGACGAACGATCTGGGCATCGAGATGGCGACGATTCACAGCCTGAACGCACCGGCTCCGGCTCGGCCTCGTCGCAGCCGGAGCGCCAAAATGGCGATCTACCTCCCGGCCGTCGCGCACCGGTTTGGGCGCCAATGCGGTGAATTGACGCCACTTATGCTATAATAACAATTTCATATCAGAACAATCCCGATTTGTCAATGCGACGGGCCGGCTCACGGCCGCCCGACGCCGCGGAAGGGTCCGGTTTCATCGAATCGGCAACCGCCCCAAGGAATGTCGTCATTTCCCCTTATCCGATAATGCACGCCTGGACCACCGGCGCCAGTTCGGCCGCGGCGCAAATCCAAACCGATGGGAATCTGGGCCAGCCCTGGGCTAGCCCGAACGCCCAAGCAGCGCCATCAGTTCGCGCCACTCTCGCGCCGAAAGGCCGCTCGATTGCGGCGCGACGGTCTCGCCGGCGAGCAGCCCGCGGATGACGTCGAGGCCCTTCGCCGAGATCGTCGCCGCGTTCAGCCGGTATTCGCGAAACGCCGCATAGGTCATCGGGACCCAGCGCTTCGAGCGCGCCGAGCATGACTTCGGCGTAGGCGCGGATCTCGTATTGCGCGTGCGGATCGGCGCGCAGCGCCAGGAAATGCATCAGATTGTGCAGGTCGATCTTCCAGTACCACTGGGTGTAGAAATCGAGCGATAGCTTCATCCGGGCGAGTTCGCGCGCCAGACCCGGCCGTTCGGGGTCGATCGGGGCGCCGCCGGAGGCGTCGTTCAGCAGCGCCGCATAGCTCTGATAGGCCCGCTCGGCGTCTTCCCGCAACAGAGCGAGAACGCGACGCGATGCCGCCGCCGTCAGGATCTCGTCGCGCCCTTGGCTGTTCGTTGTCGCCTGCGCCGCCAGGTCTTTCGCTGCCGGCAGATAGAACTCGTTGTCGAGAATCGAATAGCGCGCTGAATATTCGTTGACGTTGGCCGTGCGGTGCCGGATCCACTGCCGCGCCACGAAAATCGGTAATTTGATATGGTATTTGATTTCGCACATCTCGAACGGGGTAGTGTGGCGATGGCGCATCAGGTAGTTGATCAATCCCTGATCTTCGCTGACCCGTTTGGTGCCGCGGCCATAGGAGACCCGCGCCGCCTGGACCACCGCCGCGTCGTCGCCCATGTAATCGACGACCCGCACGAAGCCGTGGTCGAGGACCGACATCGGCTCGTACAGGATCTCTTCGAGTGCCGGCACCGTGGCGCGGCGCGTCGGCGAGATCTCGGCCCGGCGGCTTGCGACCTCGTCCTGTTGCTCGGGTTTGAGCGGCATGTGCACCCTGAACTCGGTTGTCGCCGACACGCCGCAGATTAATCCCAGATCGCCCCGCCGCGACGCTTATCCCCAAATATCGGCGGTATCCGCGCTTTTGCGGAGCGCCGCGCAGGACTACCGACAAAAGCGCCGCCGAATCCGCAGCCGCCCGAACCCTTCCGGCGCCGAAGTCCGGAGGATTGCGGCGCGCCTGCGGCGGCCCTATATTTCCCCGGTCGGGTGACCGACTATGGCGATAAACGGATTGCGGAATAAGCGTTGCGGACCCGGGGGCGGTACCCGGCGCCTCCACCAACCCCGCCGAGCAGGTTCGGCGATCCCTGGGGGCGAAACAGGTTCGACGCGCGTGGTAAAGGCAAGAACCGTCGCCCGGCATGATACCGCCGTTATCGGGTCATCATCTAGCTGCGAACGACAACTTCGCAACTGAGGCGCTCGCGGCCTAACCCCTAGCGGGGTAACCGCCAAGAGCAATTCGCGGTTCGAGGGGCACCGGGCAACAGAAGCCCCTCACTCGCCAGCGACGCCCACCCTCACCAGTGAGCCGCCGAGATGGCCCAGGACCTCTTAGGCTACGACAAGCTCGTCGAAACCGCACTGCGCGGCGTGGCGCGCGAGGCGTTGCGTCGGGTCGCCCGCGACGGATTGCCTGGGACGCATCATTTCTATCTGGGCTTTCGCACCGGCGCCGCCGGCGTCAGCCTGCCGGGTCATCTGGCAGCGAAATTCCCGGACGAGATGACGATCGTGCTGCAACACCAGTTCTGGGAGCTCGAAGTCGGCGAGGAGGCGTTCTCGGTGACCTTGAGCTTTCACGGCCGGCCCGAACGGTTGGCGATCCCGTTCGCGGCGCTGACGAGCTTTGCCGATCCGGCCGTCAATTTCGGGCTGAAATTCGAAACATCGGCAACGCCGTCCGATGTCCCGGCGCCGCTGCCGGCGCCGGTCTCGCCAGTTCCCGCATCGGAGCCGGAACCGGCGCGACCTGCCGCCGAGATCGTCACCCTCGACAAGTTTCGCAAGCGGTAGCGCGATTCATGCCGAGCGCTGCCGCCGACTTGCGGCGGCGGCCGAGTTGTGTCAACCAACGGCACGAACGATGCGACGGAGTTGGGCCGAGATGCCGCGCTATGACTACGACTTGTTCACGATCGGCGCCGGGTCCGGCGGCGTCGCCAGCTCGCGCCGGGCCGCCGGCTACGGCGCGCGGGTTGCGATCTGCGAGGAGCTGCGGGTCGGCGGCACTTGCGTGTTGCGCGGTTGCGTGCCGAAGAAGCTCCTCGTCTACGGCGCGCAATTCGCCGATGCCTTTGCCGACGCCGCGGGCTTCGGCTGGTCGCTGCCGCCGGCGAAATTCGAGTGGCCGAGCCTGATCGCCGCCAAGGATCAGGAGATCGGCCGGCTGTCGCAGATCTACATCAACATGCTGAAGAACAGCGGCGTCGAGATCATCGACGGCCGCGGCGTCATTTGCGATGCGCACACGGTCGAGGTCGGCGGCCGCGCCTATACCGCCGACAAGATCCTCGTCGCGGTCGGCGGACATCCGACGGTGCCCGACATTCCCGGCATCGAGCATGTGATATCGTCGAACGAGGCGCTCGATCTGCCGTCTCTGCCGCGCCGCATCGTGATCGTCGGCGGCGGCTATATCGCCGTCGAATTCGCCGGCATCTTCAGCGGTTTCGGCAGCGAGGTCGTCCAGATCATCCGGCGCGAGGAGCTGCTCTACGGCTTCGATGACGATCTGCGCGTGATGCTGGCGCAGGAGATGCGCAACCGCGGCGTCGAGATCCGCACGCGCACCCAGGTCGCGCGCATCGTCGCGGCGACGCACGAAGGCTATTCCGTCTTTACCACGATCGGCCAGGAGATCTCGGCCGATCTCGTCATGTATGCAACCGGGCGCCGGCCCAATACGCGCGGCCTCGGGCTCGCCGAAGCCGGCGTCGAACTCGACGCGAACGGCGCCGTCGTCGTCGACGAGTGGCAGCGGTCGAGCGTGCCGAACATCTACGCCGTCGGCGACGTGACCGACCGGTTCAACCTGACCCCGGTGGCGATCGCCGAAGGCCGCGCCATCGCCGAGACGCTCTACAACAACAACCCGATGAAAATGGACCACCTGGACGTGCCGACGGCGGTGTTCAGCCAGCCGCCGATCGGCACCGTCGGGCTGACCGAGGAAGCGGCGCGCCGGGCCTACCGCGACATCGACGTTTATTGCGCCCGCTTCAAGCCGATGAAGAACACCTTGTCGGGCCGCGAGGAGCGCGCCTTCATGAAGCTCGTCGTCGATGCCGAGACAGACCGGGTGCTGGGTTGCCACATGCTCGGGCAGGACGCGCCGGAGATCATTCAGGGCCTCGCGGTCGCGGTGAAATGCGGCGCGACGAAGAAGCAGTTCGACCAGACCGTCGGCATCCATCCGAGCGCCGCCGAGGAATTCGTCACGATGCGCGAGAAGAGCGTCCGGCCGCAAAAGCTCGCCGCGGAATAGGCGCCTCGCCGGGTGATCCGGCTGCGGCCAGGCTCGATCAGGGTCGGTCGATTACCGTGAACACGAGATAGGCGAAGAGGATGGTTCCGAGCGCCAGCAACAAGGCGACGAGCGCGAGGTCGAGCCGCGTCCCCGGGCCGGGACGCCGCTCCGCGGCGTCGATATCGCGCGTCGTCTGGCGGAAGCGGATCGTGGCGAGCGCCATCGTTGCGCCGCCGAGTACGATGAGGAGCAGGCCGGCACCGGTGCCGACCGACTGACCGCCCGCCGGCAGGGGCTGCGGGGCCAGCGACGCCGCCGCAATCCTGAGGAACAGGTCGAATTTCTGCACGAGAAAGCCGAACGCCATGATGGCGATCGCCGTGCGCACCCAGGCGAGGAGCGTGCGCTCGTTCGCCGCGTGGTCGCTATAACGCTCGATCATCGGACCCAGACCTCGAAGGAGGGGGGTCGACGACCATACGACGTATCGCACGCGCGCCCCGATATCTCCCCGGTCGAGCCGCGACGGGCGTCTTCTCTCTGCCGCTTCGCCCTTCGGCGTCTGCGTTGCCCCTCACCCTCCCGCCTTTTGGCGCGGGTCCCTCCATCGCCCCGCTTGCGGGCGGAGGGTCGGGGTGAGGGGCCTAAGCGATCGTCGCGGCGGACCTGGATTCGTGCCTATACGGTCTCTTCTTCGCGGGCCGGGGTCAGTTCGTAGCGCTGCATCGCGAAGCTGATGGCTTCGTTCCAGCCGCGGCTGCGGATGTCGATCTGGACCTCGTCAGGGCCGAGATACTTCAGGTTTTGCGCATCGCCCATCGGGGTCGCCTCGGCCCGGCTCGGCCGTTCCATCGGGACCGGCGGGTAATTCGCCTCCCGCAAGCCCCGGGCCGTCGCCTCCTCGTCGTCTACATAAAAGCCGATGTGGTGAATGCCGCGGATATCGGAGCTCTGCCCCGGACCGAGCTTCGGCACTCCGGGCTCACCATATTTGAGAATGGCAAAGTAGATGTAACCGTCACTAAGCCAAACGCCTTTCTCGCCGGTGTCGCCGGGCCGGCGATAGAGCTCGGTGAGGCCGAAATGCTGCTTGTAGAATTCCGCCGTCTTCGCCGGATCGTCGGTCGCCAGGGCGATATGCCGGATGCGCGCCATTCTACATCTCCTTCAATGCATTCGCGTTGCAAAGCGCTGACTTCGCTGTGTAGGCTTTCTGCCGGACGAGCGTCAAGGATCGTTCGCGATCGGCTGCCGCGCGGGCGCAAAAGCAAAGGGCGGGAGCCTGTCTCGGCACCCGCCCTCGCGGTCGCGACCGGCGCGGCTCGAGTGGGAAGCGGGGCTAATGGCGCTCCAGTTGGAAGAGCTCGTCCTTGATGCGAAGTTTCTGCCGCTTCAGATCGGAAATCGCCTCCTGGTTCGGAAACGGATGGCTGTTCTCTTCATCGATGGCGCGTTCGAGCGACGCGTGCTGCTGCCGCAGCGCCTCGATCCGATCCTCAGGCGACATGCGCGATCCCTCCTCTGGACGATGATAGCGGGCGATGCTGTACGCCGGCCGCATCGACCCGGCCGAACTCTGCCGGCGCGTGTGACGAAAATAAGTCGCCGCGGCGACTTTCACAGGGGGGCGGCATCGTGCAGGCAGCGGCAATACCCCGGCTGATCGTCGGCATCAGCGGCGCGTCGGGCGCGGTTTACGGCGTGCGCCTACTCGAATTGCTGCGCCCGGTGACGGTCGAAACGCATCTCGTGATGAGCCGGTCGGCCGAGGTCACGCTGGCGCTCGAAACCGGCTGGAAGCCCGCAGCAGTCCGCGCGCTCGCCGACGTCGTCCACGCGATCGGCGATATCGCGGCGCCGATCTCCTCGGGTTCGTTCAGGACAAGCGGCATGGTGGTGGCGCCCTGCTCGATCCGCAGCATGGCCGAGATCGCCAGCGGCGTGACGACGACCCTGTTGACGCGGGCCGCCGACGTGACCCTGAAGGAGCGGCGGCGGCTCGTGCTGCTGGTGCGCGAAACCCCGCTCCACACCGGCCATCTGCGGACGATGACGGCGCTTTCCGAAATCGGGGCCGTGATCGCGCCGCCGGTGCCGGCGTTCTATGCGAGACCCGCGACGATTGCCGAAATGATCGATCAGACGCTCGGCCGCATCCTCGATCTCTTCAGTCTCGACAGCGGCACCGTGAAGCGCTGGGGCGAGCCCGCCGAGCCGCCAGCCGGCGAAGCATGAGCGTGCGGTTCCGTTCAGTCTGGCGCCGCGGAAAACACCGCGAGCGCCCGGCGCAAGACCGTTGCTTCTGCCCGTTGCGCGGTGTCCGCCCCGAGACAGAGCGCCAGATTGGCCTCAGCGTCGGCAAAACGTTCGGGGGCGGCGACATCCGAGCGAGCCGCGCCGGCGCCGGCCGCGAGGCGCGCTTGCACCGCTCTTTCCGCCGCCAATTCCAGCGCGCCGATCGCCTCGCGCAGGCTCCGAATGTCGGCTTCGAGCGACGGTTTGAGCGTGCGGCGCAATTGCCGCAACGGTGCGACGACCCCGCTCCGCAGGCTATCGATCGCGCGTTCGGCGTCGGCGAGCTTCCCGCCGTCGAGCCGACCGCGTCCGCAATGTCCAAGCCACAGGCCGTAGAGGATCAGGTTGACGTCGAAGCCGGCATTGTCCTGCAGCGCGATCAGCGCGTCGGCGACGCGAGGGAGCGCATAGAAGGCCAGCGAAAATCGCCAAAACGCCTCGCCTGCCGCAGGCGCGCCCGCGGTTTCAGCCATCGCCGTTCAGCTTCGACATATGACGGCCGCGGCCGAGATGTTATAAGGAGGAGGAAACCTCGGGGCACCGGTCATGGACCCAGGTGTGGAAGCCCTGCGGGCAAAGCTTGCCGCGCTCAAGACCGAGCATCGCGACCTCGACGAGGTGATTGCGCGGGTCGCCGAGCACGCGCCGTTCGACCAGCTGCGGCTGCAGCGCCTCAAGAAACGCAAGCTGCTGCTCAAAGACCAGATCTCCAAGATCGAAAGCGAGCTTCTGCCCGACATCATCGCCTGAACGGCGGCCCGGGTCGCGCCCGGCAACAGGTGGGAGCTTGTCCGCGTGGAAGCCTTTTCTATAATCCCACGGGTCGCAAGCATCGCGGCAAAGGAAAGATGATGACTGTGGCCGGCGCGACGCCGGGGAATGTCGGCATCGTCATGGGGAGCCAATCCGATTGGCGGACGATGCAGCACGCCGCCGCCACTCTCGATCGCCTCGGGATCGGTTGCGAGGCCCGCATCGTCTCGGCTCACCGGACGCCGGAGCAACTCTTCGAATACGCCCGGACGGCGCGCGGGCGCGGTCTGCGCGTCGTGATCGCCGGCGCCGGCGGGGCCGCGCACCTGCCCGGCATGATCGCGGCATTGACCCCGCTCCCGGTGCTCGGCGTACCGATCGAGAGCCGCGTGCTGAAAGGCGTCGACAGCCTCTTGTCGATCGTGCAGATGCCGGCCGGCGTCCCGGTCGCGACCTTTGCGATCGGCGAAGCCGGCGCCGTCAATGCGGCGCTGTTCGCCGCGGCAATCCTCGGCCTGTCCGATGCCGCCGCGGCCGCCTCCATCGACGGCTGGCGGCGCAGCCAGACCGCAGCCGTGGCCGAGCATCCGACCGAGCCCTGATGTCGCCCGGATTGCTTCCCCCTGGTGCCCGCATCGGCATCCTGGGCGGTGGTCAGCTCGGCCGGATGACGGCGCTTGCCGCTGCCCGGCTCGGCTATCGCTGCCATGTTTTCGCGAGCGAACCCGACTGCCCGGCGGCGCAGGTCTGCGATGCCGCGACCGTAGCGCCGTTCACCGACGGCGCGGCGCTCGCGCATTTCGCCGGCACCGTCGATGTCGCCACCTTCGAGTTCGAGAACATCCCGGCGGCAGCGGCGCACAGCGTGGCGGCGAGGACGCCGGTGCTGCCGCGCCCGGAAATTCTCGAGATCACCCAGGACCGATTGCGCGAAAAGGATTTCCTGCGTTCGATCGGCGTCGCCACGACCGCCTACCGCGAAATCGCCGATCTCGCGTCGCTGCGGCAGGCGATGCGGGATTTCGGCGGGCCGGCGGTACTGAAATGCGTGCGCTTCGGCTATGACGGCAAAGGACAGGTCACGTTGGGCCCGCAGAGCCGGCTCGACGAAGCGTGGCGAGGGGTCGGCGGGGAACTCGGAATTCTCGAAGTCTTTGTCGATTTCGCTTGCGAAATCTCGGTCGTCCTCGCGCGCGGCGGCGACGGGCTGAGCGCGGCCTATCCGCCGGTCGAGAATCGGCACAAGAACCACGTGCTCGGCACGACGATCGCGCCGGCGCGGATCGCCGCGGAGACGGCGGTGCGGGCCATGACGATCGCCTGCGACATCGCCGAGCGGCTCGATCTCGTCGGCGTCCTCGCGGTCGAGATGTTCCTGACCCGGAGCGGCGAGATTCTCGTCAACGAGTTGGCGCCACGGCCGCATAACTCCGGACACTGGACGATCGATGCTTGCGTCACCAGTCAGTTCGAGCAGCTGGTGCGCGCGTTGTGCGGCCTGCCGCTCGGCTCGGTCGCACATCATTCCGACGCGGTGATGCAGAACCTGCTCGGCGAGGAGGTCGAAAATTGGCGCGAGGCGCTCGCCGAGCCGTTCGCCAAATTGCACCTCTACGGCAAGCGCGGGGCGCGGCCCGGCCGCAAGATGGGACACGTCACCCGGCTCCTGCCGCATCGCTGAGCGGCGCCGACGGCAAACTTACCGCAGCGGTTCGTCCGTGAAGGCAGCGTCGTAAAATCGCAGAGCTTTACCCAACGTCGCCTCCTTCGCGTCCTTCCGCGAGGCCCTGCGTCCCTCGGCGATAGAAATGCCCAGCAGTCAGGCGGCGACGGCCTTGAGCGCCGCGAAGCCGCGTTCGAGATCCTCGATCAGATCCTGCGGGTCCTCGAGCCCGACATGCAGCCTGAGGGTCGGGCCTTCCGGCTTCCAGCGCGTCGCGCTGCGCAGCCGCGCCGGGTTCGTCGGCAGGATCAGGCTTTCAAAGCCGCCCCAGCTCGACCCGATGCCGAACAGGTCGAGCGCGTCGATCAGCGCATGGACCGCCTTTTGCGGGGCGGCCCGCAGCACAACGGCGAACAGCCCGCTGGCGCCGGTAAAATCGCGCCGCCACAACGCGTGGCCGGGATCCTCGGGCAGAGCCGGGTAGAGGACGCGCGCCACCTCCGGCCGGGTCTGCAGCCAGCGGGCGACGGCGAGCGCGTTCCGCTGGTGCCGTTCGAGGCGCACGCTCAAGGTCCGCAAGCCGCGCAACGCGAAAAACGCGTCGTCTGGTGCCGCGCAATGGCCGAGATCGGCCGCCATCGTGCGCACCGGCAGGTACATCTCTTCGGTGGTGATGACGGCGCCGAGCATCACGTCGGAGTGGCCGACGATGTATTTGGTCGCCGCGTGAATCGAGACGTCTACGCCATGGGCAAAGGACGAAAACAGCCACGGCGAGGCCCAGGTGTTGTCCATCAGGACTTTGGCGCCTGCGGCATGCGCGGTTGCGGCGATCGCCGGCACATCCTGTACCTCAAAGGTCAGCGAGCCCGGCGATTCGACATAGACGACGCGCGTATTGGGGCGCATCAGCCGAGCGATGCCTTCACCGATCAGCGGGTCGTAATAGGTCGTTGCCACGCCGCAGCGGGTCAAGACCTTTTCGCAGAAGTTCCGCGCCGGCCCATACGCCGAGTCCGGCATCAGCACATGGTCGCCGCATTTGAGGCAGGCCTGCAACGGTGCGGTGATCGCGGCCAGGCCGGACGACATCAACATCGCGCGGTAGCCGCCTTCGATCGCCGCCAACGCCTCTTCCAGCGCGAAGGTGGTCGGCGTGCCGAGCAGGCCGTAGCGGACGATGTCGAAACGCTTCGCCGGGTCGCGCCGCGCCTCCCATTCGGCCATGTTCGCCGACAGGATCGTCGAGGCGTGATAAACGGGCGGGTTGACCGCGCCCATCTGCGCCTCGGGATGGCGCCCGAGATGGGTCACAAGCGTATCCTTGCGGTAATGCCGCGGCTTGCCGTCGCTTTTCATCAGGCCAAACTCCGCCGTCCAGCCGGCTGCGAAACTCCCACTCTAGCATCGGCTGCCGGGTCGCGACACCGGCGCCGCCGCAAACGCCGGCGGCCGATAGCGGCGGCGGTTCCGGGCTGCCATGAAATTGCCGTACCGCAACCCGAAGCTTCACGATGCCGCCCCGGCGAGCGTATGGCGGCTGATCCGGTCTCGACGCATGGAGGCGTGCCGGTGAAATCGGTGATCCTGATCCTCGCCGCCGTTGGCCTGCCGCTGTGCTTGCTGACGGCATGTTCCGACGACAAACCGGTGGCGCCGCCGAGCGCCACCGAATTGGCGGCGATGGTCGAGAAGAACTGCAACGACCCGCACTGGCGCGAGCAGAATCTCGGGCTGTGGTATTCGGTCTGCCGTCAGCCGTTGCGCTGGTAGGCGGCGCCGGCTCAGAACGGCTGGAAGCATTCCCGGCCGGTGCCTTGCAGGACCCGACAATCCTCGACGATCGCGCTGCCTTTTTTGTCCGGCGCGATCTGGATCACATAGCTCTTGCCGTTGGTGCAGGCGACGCTCCAATAGGCGTAGCCCCGCGCCCGACCGGAGGCGGTCACGCCCATCAGAAAAGCCCGGGTTCCGACGCAGTTGTGGCGGACGCTTTGTCCGAGGAGTTCGATGCGCTGCTGCTCGGGCATCGCCAGGAGGGCGTCGGACGCCGGATTGCCCGAAGGTGCGGCGGCGGCCGGGCGGATCGGGCCGGCCGCGAGCAGCACCGCCACCAGCAACGCCAAAAGCAACCTGGGACCGCCCCGCATCTCGCTCCCCCGCCGCGCGCTCCGGCGACAAGATATTGCCGTCGCCGCCCGGCCGCAGTCAATCAGCGACCCGTGGCACTGCCGTTCCCGGCCGTCGCAGGCTTGCCACCCGCCGGCATTTTCGCTACATGCTCGCCGTCCCGACAGGGCGGGCGCGTAGCTCAGCGGGAGAGCACTACGTTGACATCGAATGACCCTGCCCCGCTAGGAGGGAAATTTCCCATATGAAAACATATGGGTAGGAATTGAGAGGACGCGGAAACAGGTTCAATTGAATACGGGGCGCTTAGCTCAGTCCGGTAGAGCACTTGCTCGACACGCAAGGGGTCGCTGGTTCAAACCCAGCAGCGCCCACCATTCCCCAAACATCTGGCGAGGAGGTTCGGGAGACCCAAACATCGGGCCTGATGGGTTCAGGTTCCTTTCGTGGTTGGTATCGAGCGTCAGAAATTGATATGGGGAACGGTCGCGTCGGTGGCGCTAGCTGTCGTTGCGACGGTCGCTCCATGGGCATTCCCGAATGTCCCACGGTTGCTCACGCTGCTCTTGTTGGGGCGGAATTGCGAAAATAATATCGCGACGGTAGCCCTTGACCTTTTGCAAAGCAGAAAGGAAGATCGGACGAAGGATGTAAGCACGGCGTCTTCTGTTGTGCGGACAAGGACCGTTCGCAAGAGAGACCCGATTTATTCTTTGGTATCCAAGTCATGCTCGGCGGCTTTATGATTTATATGTTCATAACGGCACCGGAGTATGAGATTTGTCCTAGCAACTAAGAAAGTTAAAGCCGTCCAAAAGGAGTTGTCACATCTCAAAGCGCGCACGATGATTTTAGAATGTGCGGATGTGGACACGGTAAAGGACGCGGATATCAGATGTAGTCGATTTTTTAATATATTTCATTACATGTTTATTTATTGGCCGCATAGCATGGATGACCCGGAGGCGGGAACCATGTAACCATGTTGCCATTTAAATATGCCAAAGGGGTAAAAGGATTGGAATTATCGCCTAACGACGAAACTACGCGCGGCATTAAGAAGGCGATTGAGGGAAAACGAAACTGACTGTGAAGCTGGTTGGCAGACCATACCGGGGAAACACGTCGAGAACAATTGTGTTAATAATTGGATCGCCACCGTGGCCCGGTGAAAAGCAATAATATTTCGCGAGACACGATCATATTCCATCTCCAGTGACTGTTTGACCTACAATTCCCCTTGGCTCACGAGAAATCGGGAAGCATTCGATGCGTGCCACGGGCGCCGGTCGAAACGATGACAGCCGTCCGTGAAACCGCCGGAACGAGTCAATGCAGCAGCCGGATCAACTCGAACGCGATCACCGGACCGTGCTTGGCGGTGTAGCGAGCGCTTCGAGCCAACCGAGTGCGGCCTCTTCGGCATCGGGCTCGGCAAATCCGGTCATTGTTGCCAGCCGAGCGGCGCGGACCGATGATTGCGATCATATGACGGGAACGAGCTCGTCCGGCGGCTGATTTGGCTCGGCCGGCAGCGCGGGGTCGAGGTCCGGCTCGATGAACTGAAAGGCAAGGGCAGCCATGCCGCCCTTTACTACGGATTGCGCCGCACTACTCTTAAGGATCGGCGCAAAGAAATCGGACCGGGGCTGCTGCGCGCGACGCTGCGGCATCTGGGCCTCACCCCGCCTGATCTGGACTAAGAGGTGATCTGGACTACGAAAGGCGATCTCTGGATGACGCGCACGCCCTACAGCCATCCGGCCCGGCTCGTGCCCGATGAGGAGCGGCGCCTCGTCGCGCATTTTCCAGACTTGCCCGAGGCGCTGACCGATGGCGCCGACGAGGCGGAGGCGTTGGCTGAGGCTTCCGATTGTCTTTCGACCGCACTCGCTGGTCGCATCGTCAACAACGAAGACATCCCCGCGCCAAGCCGCGCGCGCTCCGGACAGCATCTGGTTGTGCCGGAGGCGATGATAGCGCTGAAAGCGGCGCTCTACAGCGCGTTGCGCGTCCGCCGGATGACGACGGCCGACCTCGGCCGGAAACTCGGGATCGACGAGCAGAAGGCGGCGCGCCTGATCAGCCCGCGCGCCGCGAGCAGGCTGGCCGATCTCGAAGCTGCCCTCGCGGCGCTCGGCTACGCTATCGGGATCGAGGTGCGTGAAAAGCCGGCGGCATGAGGGCTGCCCGCCGCAAAGACCGGCTCGCGGCTTCGCTGATGCTCGCCTTGAGATACGGATTGCGCACCGCGTCCGCTTCGACCAGGTCGACGGGACGAAGGAGTAGCTCTTCCAGCGCTTCCTTGAGCCCGAAATACGCGTCAAACGAATGCAGGGGTGCGCTGCGGTCGAACTCGACTAAAAAGTCGAGGTCGCTCCGTTCGGGGTCAAAGTCGCCGCGCGCGGCCGAGCCAAAAAGATCGAGCCGCCGCACGTGGAACCGCCGGCACAGCTCTCCCAATTCCGCCCGATGCAGCGCGATTTCATTGATCATGCGAGCTTCCTGCCCGCGGCCGAAGCAGCGATAGCACGAAGCGGTTGCAGTCCTCGGGCGAAGCGGGCCGCTGCGCGCCTGTCTCGATGCGCGGGGTTCGGATCTCCCGGCTCGGGAAACGTGACCCAAGGCTGCGGCAGCATTTGGTATATCCGGGTAGGTGGGGGTCGCAGACGCCGACGTCTCGGGGCCAACCTACGCGCCGGTGCGCAGCCCCACCCCCTTCCGCGGAACCCCGCGACGGGCTTCGCCCCCGGTTTCGGGCCTCGTCGCGGTGCGTCCGCCAGCGTTCGCGAGAGCGATCGCAGCGGCAGAACGCGACGGTGCGTTCGGCGGTCGCGCCGCGCAAAATTGCCGCTTGCGACAAGGTTGCGGGCCACGCCGCCGCGGTGACGCGCGAGCCGGGCCGGGCGCTTAATCGGATCTTAAGCTTCAACTTGCATCGTCCGCGACCGGAAATCGGGCGACGGGAGCCGGGCAGCGTGCGGTCGACAAATGCCGCAAAGCCGCGCTCGCCGCCTTGCGAGATTTTCGTTCTTCGTCGAGGACCTGATGTGACGAGGCCAATCGAAGAGAGCCGGGCGAGCGCTGCGCGAGACCCGGATCGCCATGCCGTCCCGGCCCCGGTCCTGCCGGAAGAGGACGGCTTTGTCGGTCGGCTGATGCTCCCGGTTTTCAGCGAGCGCATCGAGGCACCGCCGTCGCGCGAAATGCGTGATGCGGTCGAGCGGTCGAACAGCAGCGTGCTCGGTCTCCTGCTGCAGGAGGTGGATCTCGAAGCGCTGCCCCGAGCAGGTGACGAGCGGCTTACCGCGGCGCTGGCGCCGCTGCGCATCAAGCTCGACATGCTGATCGATATGGTCACACGGCTTTCCTACCGTAACGTGTCGCTGCCGCCGGTCTCGCCGATCGGGTTGGAGCCGAGTCAGATAGTCTGGCACTCCCGGCAGGCCTGGGCGCGCGGCGACTGGCTGCGGCTCGACCTCTATTTCAATGCGACTTTGCGCGAGCCCGTCTCGTTGTTCGCCGAGGTGTCGTGCTGCGTCGAACAAGTGTCCGATGAGGGCTGGAGCGTCGAAGGCCGTCTGACCGGGATGCTCGCAGGTACGCGCGAGCGGCTCGCGCGCCTAGCCCTTCTGGCGCAGCGTCAGCAGCACAACCGGCTGCGCCATTGGGGTACGGGAGCCGGCGAAACATGATTCCGGTCATCCTTGCGGTGGCCGGCGTGCTCTCGGCGCTCGCTTCGGTCGACACGCTCGTCAATACCCCGCAGATTGCGGCGGCAGCGTCCGATGCAGCGTCCGCGTCCGACGCGCCGGCCGCCGCCGACTCCGGAACCGCGACCGCGAATTTCTCGGACACGCTAAAAGCCGCGGTGAACCGGGTCGACGATACGGTCGCGACGGCCGACCATAAGGCCAAGACCTTCGCCTCAGGTGACCAGAATGTGTCGCTGAGCGATGTCATGGTCTCGCTCGAACAAGCAAGCCTCGCCCTGCAGGCGGCCGCGGCGGTCCGCGACAAAGTCGTCGCTGCCTATTCGAACGTCATGAACATGCAGGTCTGACCGGGCTAGGGGACGCGTGTGGCTTTTCTGGATCTCGCGGGAGGCCTGCCGCGCAGCGCCGTCGACCGGCTGCGGCAACTGCTGAACGGCCAAAGCCGCACCTTGCTGATCGTCGTTGCGGCAGCAGCGGCGACTGTGGTCGTTGGTGCGGTGCTGTGGTCGTCGAGCACCACCTATTCGGTGCTGTTCGCCGGTCTTTCCGGCGAAGAGGGCGGCCGAGCCGTCGCCGAATTGCAAAAGCTCAACATCCCCTACCGCATTACCGACGGGGGTCGCGTCATCCAGGTGCCGGAGTCCGATGTCGGTTTTGCCCGTCTCGAACTGGCCACGCGCGGCATCCCCAAACAGGATGGCGACCAATGGGAACTGCTCGACAACGAGAAGTCTCGGGGTCAGCCCCTTTGTCGAACAGGTTCATTACACCCGGGCAATCGAAACCGCGCTCGCGCGCACGATACGAGAGGTCGACGGGGTCGTCGCCGCGACCGTCAAGCTGGCGATCCCAAAGGACTCGGATTTCCTGGCGGATGCGCCAAAGCCGAGTGCGGCGGTCATGATTTGGCTGCGCCCCGGGGTGCAACTGACGACGACGCAGATCGACGGTCTCGTCGGGCTCGTTGCCGCCGGCGTACCGGGGCTCAGTCGCGACAATGTCACGCTGGTCGATCAAAGCGGCCGCGTGCTGAGTTCCAACAGCAAGGACGCGCTGCAGCAGGTCCCGCAGCAGCTTGAAATCGCCCACGAGGTTGCCCGCAAGTTCGAGGCGACGGTCACAGATCTGCTGTTGCCGGTATTGGGGCGCGGCAATTTCCGCGTGTCGGCGGATGCCGATATCGACTTTTCGCATGCGCAGGAAAGCTCGGTCAAATACGGCAGCGGCCATGTCGTAAGCCAGGATGAAACGATCCGTCCGCAGGGCGCCATTGGCGAGCCGGCGATTGGGATCCCCGGTGCTTTGTCGAACCGGCCGCCCCAAACGCCGATTGTTTCGGCGAGCCCGCCCGGCCAGACCGCGCCTGCACCTGCCCCGGCGCCGGTTGCGACCGCCCCGGAAAAGCCCGAGCCGCCGCCGCAGCCCGACACGCATCGGACCACCACCTACGATGTCGATCGAACCGTGCAATCGCTCGATCATCCCTCCTGGCAGCTGCGGGCGATCAGCGTCGACGTCCTCGTCAACAATCCCTCGCGCAGCCCGCTGCCGCCCGAACGCATTCGCGCGATCGATACGCTTGTCCGATCGGCGATCGGCGAGGGCGAGAATCGCCACGTGACGGTCGTCGACCTGCCCTTCGCCGAGAACGCAAGCAATGCGACGGCGGTCGAGGTCAATGCGCCGTGGTGGCGGCAGCGCTGGATGACCGGCATCGTCGACAACGCGTTGCTGATCATTGCCGGATTGCTGGTGCTGGCGGGCGGGGCATTGCCGCTATCGCGGCAGATGCGGACGAGACTGGCATCGCACGCACGGCAGGCCGCGTCGTCGCAGGGCTCGCGTGGCCGCGCGGCGGCCGATGGCGAGACCGGCGGCAAGACCGAACCGGCGATCAGTCCGCTCGTCGGGACGCGGAATGCGCTCGTCGTCGACCCCGAGACGGTGCGCGCATTGGCTGCCAATGACCCGGAACGAACCGCGCAGGTGATCAAGGAGTGGATTGCTCGTGACAGAAACAGTCTCAGGCGGGCCGGCTGACATTACCGACACCGAAAAGTCCGCCATGGTGATGATGTTGGTCGGCGAGGAAACCGCCGCACAGGTCGTCAAATTCCTGTCGCAGCCGGAGATAAATCGGCTGACCGTGGCGATGAGCCGGATGGCGGCGGTTCCCAAACAGACCGCGACGGCGGTATTGCGCGAGTTTTTCGACCTGATGCGGCAGGACAACACGTTCGGCATCAGCGGCGGTGAAGCCTACATTCGCGGCGTTCTTGAAAAGGCCCTGGGCAGCGAGAAGGCCGAGCGCCTCTTGGCCCGATTGAAACAGGGCGTCTACGGGACCGGGCTCGAAGAGATCAAATGGCAGGATCCGCTCGATCTGGCCGAGATGATCAAAACCGAACATCCGCAGATCGTCGCGATGATCGCGGCCTATCTCGAGCCGGAGCAGGCACAGGTCCTGATGCAGCATCTCCCCGATGACCTGGTCGAGCAGGTGATCCCGCGATTGGCGATGCTCGACGCGCTGCCGTCGAGCGCGATCCAGGAGCTGAGCGAGTCGCTCGAAGAATTTTCTGTCGGCCGAGCCGCAACAGGCTCGGGTCGCGGTCGGCGGGGTCGATGTCGCCGCCAAGATCCTCTCGCGCCTCGGCAACGCGCGCGCCGACCAGATCCTGGACACGATCCGCACCGTCGATCCCGAACTGGCGGGACAGCTCAACGAGCGCATGTTCGTTTTCGAGGATCTATTCGAGATCGAAGACCGCAGCTTCCAGATCCTGCTGCGAACGGTTGACCAGAGGCTTTTGATCGTCGCCCTGAAGGGGGGCCCGAGCCGATGGCAAGACAAAGTATTGCGCAACATGTCGCAGCGCGCGTCCCAGATGCTGCGCGAGGAAATCGACGCGCGCGGTCCGGTGCGTCAGGCGGAAATCGACGAGGCGAGAAAGCAAATCCTGGCGGGTGCGCTGGTTCTCGCCAAGGACGGCAAGATCATGCTGCGCGACCAGGCGGATCTCGTCACCTAGGAGCAGGCGGGTGAGGCTGTTGCACGTTGCGTCGACCGGCCGCGTGGCCAATCCGCCGAGCCCCAATCCCGGCCGCCGTCCCATTGTCGCGCCGGAGGCCGCGAGCTTCCCCGCGGCGCTCGGGCATGCCGCCAATCTCGGCGAGATGTCCGACGCGAGCCGACAGCAAGGTGAGCGGTCAGCCGCGGGCCGGCGCGCCATTGCGGTCGCAACGGCGTCGACCGCCGCTGCGCCATCAGATCGGACCGGGACCGCCGCCGCCGACCACCACACCGCGCCGCGACAACCGCTCCCCCCGTTGCCGATTGACGAACCCGACGCCGTGCTCAGCGGGACCGTACCGGGACGAGACGCCGCGACGCTGTCGTCTAAGCCGGAAGCGGCATCCGATCGAGCGGGCGATCGTGGCGGTCTCTCGCCGGAGGGGGGCGCTGCGCCCGCACCCAAAACATCGGCACATCCGTCATCGGGCGCGCGCCAGACCGAAAGAGTCCGCGGGCTTCCGCCCGGGGTTGCCGGGACAGCAGCAGGCCGGTTGTCCTTGCGCAACACCGTGCCGCCAGCCCTGCGTACGCCTCCGGAGGGAACTGACACCGGGCGCGAGGCGGCGTCCAACCCGATGCCGCGCAAGACCGCCCCAACCGACAGGGTCGACGCCTCGGCGCAATCGGCGCACTCCCGCGCTGCGAGGTCGAACCCGACCAGCGACGATGGCGTTCCGCGAGACGCGATCGGACCGAATACGTCGACCCCGACCTCAACAATGGCTTCGGAACCGACGACGCGCTCCCGATCCGCAGATCGGATCGAGAGCGGGCAGGCGGCGGCCGGCCCGATCCTAGCGGAAGCCGATCCGGCGATTGCGGCAAAGCCGGTCGGCAATGGGCTCGCCGACCCGACGCACCCCGCGACGAATTGGGCCGACGATGCGTGGTCAAACCCGGTGCGCGACGATGGCGTTCCGCGAGGCGCGATCGGACCGCCAATTTCGACCTTCAACCCGACGGGGGATCCGGGCCCGATATCGCGTTCTCAATCGACCGCTGGGACCAACCTCGCGCGGTCGGCGGCCGCTCCTGACTCTCCGGAAACCGACCCCGGAACCGGAGTGCACGGGGTCGACGACGGCAACGCCGACACGGCACAACCCGCTGCGGACCGCGCCGGTGATGCCTCTGCAAACCCAGAGAGCGGCGATCGCGTGCCGCAGGATGCGATCGGACCGCCAATTCCAACCGCCGACCCGACGGCGGATCCGAGCCAAATCTCGCGCTCCGTACCCGCGGATGCGATCACAGCTGGACAACCGGCGGTCGGCCCGGACTCTCCGGAAAGCAAACCGGCGACCGCGACGACCGTGGTCGGCGATGGGCTTGCCGGCGCGACCCGCCCTGCCACGAACCGCGCCGGCGATACCGTTTCCGGCAGCAGCGAGGCTCGGTTTGCCGCGGCGGCGGCGAGCCTCGCGCCGATGGCGGCCGGGGCCTCCCCAGGGCTCCCGGGCGAACCGCCGCCCGCCGTCGCCGCTAGCCTCACGCTCACGGATCTCCCCGATCAGCTGTTCCGTCATGTCGTCGGGTCGATCGGCAACCCCGGCAGCGAAGTCGTCCTGCATCTCAATCCGCCGGAGCTGGGCGACCTGACGGTCCGCGTGCTGATCAGCGGCCGCGCGGTTTCGGCCTGGTTCGGCACACCGCGAGTCGAGGTGCAGCAGGTGATCAGCCAGGCCCTCGGCACGCTCCAGGCAGACCTCGGAAATGCCGGCTACACGCTCGGCAATGCGTGGGTCGGCGCCGACGCCTTCGGCACATCGGAACGCGGCGGTCGTGGGCCGAGGATGCCAGAACAGAGGGCGAATACCGAAGCCGAGGCAGAGGCATCCCCGGCATCGGTCGACCCAATCCGGTCATTCGGCTCGGGGGTCAGCGTCTATGTCTGAGCAGCCGAGCCGTCCCGCATCCGTCCGCCGATACGTGTTCTACAATGAGCATCGACCGTCCCGCGCCTGGATGCCGACGCTCGACGCGATCAACCACCGTTTCTGTCGGCAGTTGCGCACGGCCCTTCTGCAAACCCTGGGCCTCGGGGTCGAGGTGACGCCGCCGATCGCCATCCAGTTGATGACACACGGCGAGCTTATGGCGAAGCTGGCATCACCGGTGCATATGACGCTGGCCGCACTGAAGCCGTTGCGCGGCACAGTCCTCGTGGTCGTCGACGCACCGCTGATCAGCTGGATCGTCGAGTGCCGCTTTGGCGGGGACGGGCGATTTCCGAGCACGCGGGGCGATCGCGAATTCTCGGCCTTCGAACAAAAATGCGCCCGCCGTCAGGTACAAACCGTCGTCGAGCAGCTCGCCACGGCGTGGCAGCCGATTGCCGGTCTGGAACCCGTCATGACACGGCACGAGACGAGGCCGCAATCGGTTTCGATCGCCCACCCGGGAGAGCAGATCATCGTCAGCGTCTTCGACGTGCGGCTCGGCCAGGGCGGCGGGAAGCTGACGCTTTGCATTCCCTACCTGATGCTGGAGCCGCTGCACGATCGGCTGGTCGGTGAGGTCGACGACAAGGCGTCCGATCCCGACCCGCACTGGCAAGAGGCGCTGCTCGCCAACCTTGGGCAGGCGGGGCTGATGCTGCGGGTCGAACTCACCACGCTGCAAACCACGGTCGGCAGTTTACTGGAATTACGACCGGGCAGCGTTTTCGACATCGACAGCCCGCAAACGGTTACGGTCGAGGCGGGCGGCGTGCCGCTGTTTCGCGGCCGCTGGGGCAGACACGGCCGAAAACTCGCAGTGATGATCGAAGAAAGGCTGCCGGTGCCAGCCGGCATCCCGGCAGCGATGCTGCCGGAAGGGAGTGGAGAGCGTAGCAATGACCGGCAATGAGCCGCCCGCCAACTCGGCCTCAGGTCCGCCAGAATCACCTGGCGACCGGCATCCGCCGGTGCCGAGCCTCGATCCGCTGCCCGACATCGGGGCGGGGCCGGCGGAGGTCGCGTTGGCCGCCGGTCTCGATCTCGTCCTCGATGTCGCGGTGCGGCTCTCGGTCGAGCTGGGGCGAACCGAGATCCCGATCCGGGATGTCGTCAACATCGGACGCGGGTCGATTATCGAACTCGACGGCGCCCCCGGCGCTCCGCTCGATGTCCACATCAACGGCGTCCTGATCGGCCGCGGCGAAATCGTCGTCATCAACGAGGAGCAGCTCGGACTTCGCTTTATCGAGGTGGTCAGCCCGGCCCAGCGGGTCGGCCAGTTGCGCTAGGAGTCACTATTGGCCGCGCTGTCGCAACCCGTCCACGGCGCCCTGTTAACCATTTTTTATTGCGCCGGCCCGATCCTGGCGGTCATCATGATTATCGGCATTGTCGTCGGCATGTTCCTCGCCGCGACCCAAATCAATGAGCCGACGATCAGCTTTGTGCCAAAGTTTTTGGGCACGGGACTGGCGCTCGTCGTTCTCGGCCCGTGGCTGTTGCGCCAGCTCGAGGCGTTCGCCATCGCCGTATTGGTCGGGCTGCCTCGGATGCTGCAATGACCACGCACCCGGCGCAAGCCGCAATCGGCAACAATTTTGCTGCATGGCGACGGCACCTGCCGTCGCTGGCGGGGCCGAGCGCTTTTGTGCTCGTCCTGGCAATGGTGGTGGTGCCATTGCCGCCCTTCGCGCTCGACATTCTGTTCACCTTCAACATTTCGTTCGCCTTGATGATCCTCTTGGCGACGCTTTACACGACAAAGGCGACAGACTTTTCCGCCTTCCCGACACTGCTGCTGATGACGACGTTGCTGCGGCTGTCGCTAAACGTCGCGGCGGCCCGCGTCGTCCTGCTCGACGGCTATCAGGGTTCCGATGCCGCCGGGCGCGTCATCGAAGCGTTCGGTTCGTTTGTCATCGGCGGAAATTATGCGGTCGGCATTGCCGTCTTCACGATCCTTGTCATCATCAATTTCGTCGTCATCACCAAGGGGGCCGGCCGCATTGCCGAAGTTGCGGCGCGCTTTGCCCTCGACGGCATGCCGGGCAAGCAGATGGCGATCGACGCCGATCTCAACGCCGGGCTCATCAACCAGGAGGAGGCGACGCGGCGGCGCAGCGACGTCGGGCGCGAGGCGGATTTTTTCGGCGCCATGGATGGGGCGAGCAAATTCGTGCGCGGCGACGCCGTCGCTGCGGTCCTGATCCTGTTCATCAATCTCGCCGGCGGTTTTGCCATAGCCATCTGGCAACACGGCCTGAGCCTGGCCGAGGCCGGCCACACCTACACCTTGCTGACGATCGGCGACGGCCTCGTCGCGCAAATCCCGGCGCTGGTGATCTCCTCGGCGGCGGGCGTCATCGTCAGCCGGGTGTCGACCGGACACGACATCAGTCATCAGGTCATCAGCCAGCTCGCCCTCTACCCGAAGGCGTGGTGGCTCGCCGCCGGCGTCGTCGGCTTGTTCGGCATTATCCCGGGCATGCCGCATCTGCCGTTCTTGCTGTTTGCGCCGGTTTTGGGCGTCACCGGCTGGGGGCTCGTGCGCGAGCAGGCGCGTCAGGCCCGTCTTCAGGCGGCACCGCCGGCGCCGCCCGCCGAGACCGGCGAGATCGACATCGGCGTCGTCGAACTCGTTCAGCCGCTGGAAATCCAGGTCGGATATCGGCTGGTTGGGCTCGTCAGCCAGGACCGTGATGGCGGGCTTCTGCGTCGATTGCGCGCGGTGCGCCGCCAGGTGTCGCGTGAATTCGGGTTTTTGGTTCCGGTGGTTCATGTCCGCGACAATCCGGACCTGCAATCCTCCGGCTATCGGATCCTTGTCGACGGCGTCGAAAAGGCCGCCGGCGAGGTTCAGCCGGACAAGCTTTTGGCGATGCCGTCGAGCAACAACACCACCGAGATCCCCGGCACCGCGACGCGCGACCCGGTCTTTGGCCGACCGGCCAAATGGATCATGCCGAACCTGGCCGAGCAGGCGCGCTCGGCCGGATACACGGTGTTCGATGCCGCTGTGGTCATCGCCACGCACTTCGAACGCGTCGTCGAGGATTATGTCGACAGCCTGTTCGGGCGCGGCGAGCTCGACGCGCTGCTGACGTTTTTCTCAAAACAGGTGCCAAAGCTTGTCGAGGAATTGACGCCCAAGCTCTTGCCGTTGACGACCGTGCACAGCGTCTTGTGCGGATTGCTTGCCGAACGCGTGCCGATCCGCGATCCGCGGAACATCATCGCGGCACTGATCGAAGGGGCTGCCAACACACAAGATCCACGTGGCCTATTGGCCTTGCTGCGGGTCAAGCTCGGCGGCTTCATTGTACAACACCTGTTCGGCGCGGTCGGCGAATTGAAGGTTGCCGCACTGGAGCCGGATCTCGAAAAACTGCTGCAGGAAATCCAGCGCCTGTCGGCCGGCAGTGGCGTGTTCGCCATCGAACCGGCACTGGCCGCGGAACTACGTGCCGCCGCCGCGCTATTGGCGGGGCGGCTCGGGGCGATCGCCCCGATCGCCGGAACTCGTTACCCGGGCCGAATTGCGCGAACCTGTTGCCGAACTGCTGCGCGCCGTGCGCCCGCGCATCTGGGTCTTCTCGTTCAACGAGATCCCGGCGGCAAAGCAGATCAAGGTCGTGGAATTGCTCGGGCGGCGGCGCTGACCGATGGCCGATGACCCATCAGCCGCGGTAGCTTCCGCGACGGGAAACACGACAAGCCCCCTCGCGAGCGCAGCGGCCGGCGGCGCCGCCTACCGTCACGACATCGACGAAGCCGAACTGATCAAGCGCTACGCGCCGACCGTGAAGCGCCTCGCCGCGCATCTCCAAGGCCGGCTGCCGACGATGCAGCTCGACGACCTGATCCAGGCGGGGCTGATCACCTTGCTGCGGCTCGCCCGACGGGGCGAGATTTTTCCGATCGGCGACGCGCTGCTGCGGCGATCGATCATCAACGCGATGATCGACGAGGCGAGACGCACGAGTTGGGCGCCGACCCGCACGCTGCGACTGGCTAAGGCCGCTTCGACCGCGATGCAGGCGGTGCGACAGCGGCAGGGGCGGGACGGCAGCGACGCGGAGATCGCCGCCGAGCTGGCCATCACCGTCGATCAATATCACCAGCTTCTGGTCGAAATTGCCGGCATCTCGATCTTTGACCTCGACGCCTTCGACGACGGCGCGGAAGCGGCGCTGCAGACCGCCGGCGATCAGGAAGACATGTTGCGCCAGAATAGGATCACCGCGGCACTCGCCGCGGCGATCACGGCGCTGCCGGAGCGGGAACGGCTGGTGATCTCGCTCTATTACGAGCACGAGCTGAACATGGAAGAGGTCGGCGAAGTGCTCGGCCTCGACAAATCGACGATCAGCCGCAGCCACGGCCGTGCCCTGCTGTTGCTGCGCAGTGCGCTCGCCGACTGGGGCGCGGCCGCAAAGCCCATGCCGTGGCGGGCGGGAGACTAGGGTGGATATCCTCTCGCTCGTCGGATTGGTACTCGGCTTCGGGGCGATCGCGACGACCATGCTGATGGACGGCGGCAATCTCGGCTCGTTGGTTCAGCTGTCGGCGGTGATCATTGTCGGCGGCGGAACCCTCGGCGCGGTGCTGGTTCAGACCCCACTGCCGATTTTCCTGCGCGCCTGCCGCATGCTGGCTTGGGTGTTCATGCCGCCGCGCGACGATCGCCAGGAGCTGATCGGCAACATCATGGGATGGCTGCGGATCGCCCGCCGCGAATTTGTTCTGGCGCTCGATCCGGTGGCCGAAGAGCAGTCGGATCCGTTCATCAGCCAAGGCCTGAGGCTCGTCGTCGACGGCATTGACGCCTCACAAATCCGCATCCTGCTCGAAGCGATGATCGCCACCCAGGAACACCAGGAAATGCTGGCGAGCGAAATATTCGAGGCGATGGGCGGTTACGCGCCGACGATCGGCATATTGGGTGCCGTGTTGGGGTTGATCATCGTCATGTCGCATCTCCAAGACCCGAGCAAGCTCGGCGAGGGCATCGCCACCGCGTTCGTCGCGACGGTCTATGGCGTCGGCATCGCCAACATGGTGCTTTTGCCGATCGGCAACAAGCTCAAGTTCTTGGTACGGCGTCGCGTGCAGCGACTGGAAATGATCACCGAAGGCATGATCGGCATCGCCGTCATGGAGCAGCCGCTACAGTTCGAGATGCGCCTGCGCAGCCTGCTCGACACGCCGAGCAAGTCAGCCGACGGCGAAGCCGGCGATGCGGCTTCTGCGGCTTCGCTGAACGAGAAAGGACTGAGTCCGGCCCAATGACACTGTCCGGAAGCCCCGACCCTGGAGACCGCAATGCGCCGTAAAAGCGAAGAGAAGCCGGCAAATCACGAACGCTGGGTCATCTCATACGCCGACTTCATGACATCGCTCCTGGCAACCTTCGTCGTCATGTACGCGGTGTCGAGCGTCAACTCGTCGAGGTTCCAGGAAATGGCAGAGGCGTTGTCGACGGCGTTCACGGGCAAAGAGGTCAAGATCGCAACTCCAGGCCTTGCCGCGGCGCACAAAGCGCCGTTCGACAACATGCCGTCGCCGATCCATACCCCGATCGTCACCCGCGATCCCCAGGCCAGGCATCTGCTGCAGGCCTTGCGTTTGCCGCAGGCGCTGCGCCAGCACGTCGAGCGCAGGACCGAAAGGCTGAATGAAGCCTATCAGAAGCTGACCACGCTGCTTGCCGGCATGATCAGAAAGGGGGAGGTGCGGGTGTCATTGCAGGCGCTTGGGGTGGTCATCGACATCAACGCGCTCGTGCTGTTCGACAGCGCCCAGGCGGATCTGATGCCGGCCGCGCAGACCTTGATCGACCAAGTGGCGGAGGTTTTGAAACCGCTCGATTATCCAATTCAGATCAACGGCTTTACCGACAATGCGCCGATCCACAGCGCGCAATTCGACTCGAACTGGGATCTGTCCGCGGCCCGCGCGATTTCGGTAGTCAAACGTTTCGCGCTGGAGGGGGTCGATCCGTCGCTACTGGTTGGCGCCGGTTACGGCGAGTACCACCCGATTGCCTCAAACGATACCGCGGAGGGCATGGCGATGAACCGGCGCGTGTCGATCGTGGCGGTTGCTCCATCAGAAGGGCAGGACATATTGCACACTCCTTTGGCCACTGCGCCGGCGGAGCACAGCGGCATGCCCGGCGACGCCGCGGCAGCGCCGGCTCCGGACGGCGCGGCGCGGGCGCCGAACGCGGCATCTTCGGCGGCATGCGCACAATCCGGCGGAGGTCGCTGCTGAGCGTCCATGCCGAAGACGCGGAAATCGCACAATGCGCCCCTTCCTGCTCTTCGCAGGGTTGGCCTTGATGTGGTTTGCGCTGTTCCAAGACGTCGATGTCGAGGGCGACCTTCCGGCTTGGGGCATAGCGGCGGTATTGGGGATGCGGTTCCTGGTGGATCTGGTCGGCGCCTGGCTCGCCGTGACGCTGTTGCAGCTCGCGATCGCACTGGCGCGACTGGGCTGGGCGCGGATGCGTCGCGAGCGATCCGGATTAGGCGCAGAATGATCTCGGCCGGACGATCCGTGCTGCGATGGGCCATCCCCGACCTCGACGCCGGGTCGCAATCCTTGCCGGCGCCGCCCGACGAACCGAGTGGCGTTGCGCAGGATAGCGGCGCGCCATCGGCACCGCCGGAGGATGGCGCAGGCAAGCCGTCGTTCGACGAAATCGTCCAACGGCAGACGGAAAGCGGCTATGCCGATGGCTGGGAGCGGGGTCACGCGGACGGCAGAGAACAGGGCTACGCGGCAGGGATTGCCGCCGGAACCGAGGCGGCGCAAGCGGCGCTTGCGCAGGAGGCGCGACGGCTGGCGGCAATCGCTGCGAAACTGGGCGCGCCGATCGCCGCTCTCGACGCGGCGGTCGAAGAGGCGGTTGCCGCCTTGGCGCTCGAAGTGGCCCGCGCCGTCATTGGCAGCGCGACGTCCCGCTCGCACGATTACCTAGTGCCTCTGATCCGGCAGGCCGTGGCGCAGGTGCCGGTTGAGATGGGGGCGGTAAAAATCGTCCTGAACCCGACGGATCTGGGGCTGATCCGCCGCTTGGCGCCGGACATCGAACACGAGAGCGCGTTGCTGATCGGGGACGACAGCGTCGAGCCCGGCGACTGCCTGGTCGTCGCCGACGGGCAGAGCGCGGTGGTCAGCGACAAGCGCTGGCGGCCGCGCGCCGGGGACGCGCAGGCCGATTTGTCTCTCGCGACGCGCTGGCGGGCCGTCATGCGCAGCCTGTTCGACGAAGAAGACAAATGATGCTTCCGACAGCTGCTGCAGCCTCGCCGGCCCCGCCGCGACGCGCCACGCGCCTGGACGCCGCGGCGAGCGGCCGGCTCGTCGAACGGCTCGAACGCTATCGCGCCCGCCTCGATGGCGGCGAGGGCCGGCCGGTCATTCACGGCAGCCTCGTCCGCACGATCGGGCTGGTCATGGAGGCGAGGGGCATCCACGTGGCGATCGGCGAGCGGTGCTTTATCGAAAGCGAGAACGGCCGGCCGGTCACTGCGGAAGTGGTCGGGTTCGACGGCGGCCGCGTGCTGTTGATGGCCGAAGGCCACGGCGACGGCCTCGCCCCGGGTGCGCGGGTTACTCCCGCCGGCCGCAGGATCGAGGTGGGCGTCGGCCCGCAACTCTTGGGCCGCGTCCTCGACGGGGCCGGCCTGCCGCTGGACGGCCAGGGCAAGCTGCGTTGCGCCGAGCGCATGCCGTTGTTCGGGCGGCCGCTGAACCCGCTGCGGCGTGCGCTCGTCGAGGCGCCGCTCGATGTCGGCGTGCGCGCCGTCAACGCGCTCTTCACAATCGGCCGCGGCGCACGCTTTGGCCTCTTCGCCGGCAGCGGGGTCGGCAAGAGCGTACTCCTCGGCATGATGGCCCGTTACACCAGCGCCGACGTCGCCGTCGTCGGGCTGATCGGCGAGCGCGGTCGCGAGGTCAAGGAGTTCATCGATTGCATCCTCGGTCCTGAGGGTCTCGTCAAAGCCGTCGTCGTTGCCGCTCCGGCCGACGCGTCGTCGCTCGAGCGCGTCCACGGGGCCTATCGAGCCATGGCCATCGCCGAATATTTCCGCGACCAGGGGCGACATGTCCTCTTGCTGATCGACTCGCTGACCCGATTTGCCATGGCGCAGCGCGAAATCGGCCTCGCGATCGGCGAGATCCCGGCGAGCCGCGGCTATCCGCCTTCGGTGTTTCAGCGCATTGCCGCCTTGTGCGAGCGCGCCGGCAATGGCGCCGACGGAGTCGGCAGCATTACGGCATTGTTTACAGTATTGGTCGAGGGCGACGACCCCAACGATCCGGTCGGCGACTCGACCCGCGCGATCCTCGACGGGCATCTGGTGTTGACCCGCCGGCTCGCCGAGGCCGGGCACTTTCCCGCTCTCGACCTCGGGGCTTCGGTCAGCCGGGTGACGGCGGCGGTCGTTCCCGACCAACAGACGGTGCTCGCCCGACGGTTGAAGCGGCTCTGGAGTCGGCTCGAAGAGAGCCGGGATCTGATCGCGCTCGGCGCTTACCGGCCCGGCAACGATGCCGAACTCGATCACGCCGTGGCGCTGCGGCCGGCAATCGAGAGTTTCTTGCGCCAGGACATGACGACCGCCGTGTCGCTTCCGGCAAGCGTCGTCGCACTCGCCGAAATTGTCGGCGATTGAGGCGGCCATGTCAGGGCTCGACACATTGATCAAACTGGCAGTACGCCGCGCCGATGCGGCAGTTGCGGCCTGGCAAAGGCTGAATGCCCAGTACGACGACGCCAAGCACAAGCTCGAACTGCTGCATCAGCATCGCGAGGTGTACCGCGAGCGCACGCAAACCGAACTGCAGCAGGGCGCGCGGGCCGGCTCGATCGTCACCCATGTCGGCTTCATCGGACAGATCGAAGCGGTTGTCGCGCACCAAACGGACGAGCTCGGACAACTCGAGGCGGCCTGTGCCCGCCAATGGCAAACAGTGGTCGATGCCCGCCGTGACAAACGGAGTTACGAGATTTTGGCGGAGCGGATTGCCACACGCGCCGCAGCGAAAACGTCGCAGCGGATGCGCGTGGAGACAGACGAGGCATTGTCGCGCGCCGCAGCGGCGTCCAGGCCGGTTTTCGATGCGGGCAAATTTGACGAATAAGCGGAATTTTGCGAGATGACCGAGTTGAATGAGACCGCCGCAATCGGGCCCAAGCAGCGTGGCCGCGGTCGATTTCGGTTGTGGATAATTATCGGGCTGCTTTTCGTGGCAATCGCCGTACTCGCCGGCGGCGCCGGCTATTGGTACTGGATGCCACGGCAATCGGCGAGTATCGCCAAAGAGCCCGTCGTCGCGCCGCCGTCCTATCTCGATTTGAAGCCGTTTGTCGTCAGCCTTGCCGATGGCGCCGGCAGCACGAACTTCGTGCAATTGGGGCTCACCCTGAAGCTATCGGGAAAAGAGGCGGGCAACGCCATCACCGCTATATCACCCGAGCTCGAAGACGCGATGCGCCAGACCGTCCTCGCCTTCAAGGCCGAAGACGTCGGCACCCCGGCCGGGGTCGAACGATTGCGCCACGCCCTGATTGCCGCCGCCAACCATCTGTTGCTGCGCCAGTACGGGGCTGCAGAAGTAAAGCGGCTGGTCGCCGACAGTCAGAGCGACGACGTGGTGCAGAACGTCTTGTTCACGACGCTGGTTGTCGAATAAGGATCACGCCCGTGGCGTATCAGATGGACGGTCTGCCCCCGCTGTCGCTGGGTCTCGGCGTCATCATCGTACTGCTCGCGGCGGCGGCCTGGGCGCTCCGCCGGACGCGGCCCAACGGCTTCGTGCCGCGCAACGACGACTGCCGGATCATTCGCGGGCTGAGCCTCGGCCCTCGAGAACGGCTGTATGTGATCGCTGTCGGCGCCAAGCAGCTGGTGATTGGCGTGAGCGCGGGCGCGATTTCGCTGCTCTGCGAACTGCCGACGCCTCTGCCGCCCGCCGCGCCGGCGAGTGCCGCCTTTGCCGACGTCGTCCGCAAGGCGAGGGAAAAATGGCGCGGGGAATGACATTCTGGCGTGCCGCCACGGCGGCCGCAGCCTGCCTGATGCCGATCGCCGCAACCCACGCAGCGGGTGTCGGTCTGCTCGACATGCAGCCCGACGGACACGGCGGCCAGAACTACACGCTGCCGGTCCAGGTGCTGCTGCTGATGACCGGGCTGGCATTTCTGCCGGCGCTCTTGTTGACGACCACTGCCTTCACCCGGATCATCATCGTCTTGTCGTTGCTGCGGCAGGCCTTGGGCTTGACCCAGACGCCGCCGAACCAGGTGCTGATCGGCCTCGCATTGTTCTTGACGATGTTCGTCATGGCACCGGTCTTCTCGCAAATCAACCACGAGGCCTTGCAGCCGCTGCTCGACAACCGGATTTCTACCGAAGTAGCGATCGACAAGGCTCAACTGCCACTGCACGACTTCATGCTGAAACAGACGCGCCGCGACGATCTCGGTCTTTTCGCGAAACTGGCCGGCGGCGCGACCTATCCGAGCGCGCGCGACGTGCCGTTTCGGGTGCTCGTGCCGGCTTTCGTCACCTCCGAGCTCAAGAGCGGGTTCGAGATCGGCTTTTTGATCTTTCTGCCGTTTCTCGTCATCGACATTGTCGTCGCCGCGGTGATGATGTCGCTCGGCATGATGCTGGTGTCGCCTGCCACTGTTTCGCTGCCGCTGAAGCTCGCCCTGTTTGTCCTCGTCAACGGCTGGACGTTGGTGATCGGCTCGCTGGCAGAGGGATTTCTGCGATGAGCCCGGAATTCGTCCTGGCGGCGGCGCGCGGGATGCTGATCGTCGTGCTGACGCTCGCCACTCCGCTGCTGCTGACAGCGATACTCACCGGGATTGTTGTCGGCTTGTTCCAGGCGGGCACCCGGATCAACGATTTTACCCTGAGCTTTGTGCCGCGCTTCGTCGCGGTGCTGCTGGTGCTCTGTCTCATGGCGTCTTGGGCCTTCACCCAGGTGGTCGGCTACGCCGAGCGCGCGGTAATGGGTATCGGATTATTCTCCGGGTAGACCCGTGCTGACCTTCAGCGACGCTGACCTCTACCGCTGGCTCGGCAGCTTCTTCTGGCCCTTTCTGCGCACACTGGCTCTGTTCGCGGCGGCGCCGGGCTTCGGTTCGCTCGCGATCCCGGCGCGGGTAAAGGTGGCACTCGCTTTTCTGATTGCCGTCCTGCTCGCCGCCGCGGTCCAGCCGTCGGCGCCGCTCGTCCTGTCCTGGGCCATGCCGCTGCTCGTCGTCGAGCAGGTGGCCGTCGGTCTCGCAATCGGATTTGCGATGCGGCTGACCCTTGGTGCGATGGCTTTCGCCGGCGATCTCGTCGGGCTGCAGATGGGCTTTGGGTTTGCCGGGCTCATCGATATCCAGAGTCAGTTCCAAGTGCCCGTCATGTCTGATTTCTTCAACCTTGTCGGGCTGTTGCTGTTTCTCTGCCTGAATGGTCATCTGATCCTGCTCGGCGTGTTGGCGAAAAGCTTTACGCTCGTTCCGATTGCGCCCGGCGCCGGGATCACGTTGCCGGGCTGGCAGACCCTCGCGGCGGCCGGCTCTTTGCTGTTCGAGATGGGCGTGTGGCTGGCCTTGCCGGTCGTTGCCATCCTCGCAGCGGCGCATTTGGCGGTGGCGCTCGTATCCCGCGTGGCGCCGCAGATCAACCTGATGTCGGTCGGCTTTTCCGTGTTCATTTGGGTCGGCCTCGCCGCCACGATCGGCTTGCTGCCGTTCTTTGTCCCGGCGGTCGAGCACATGATCGAGATCGGCTGGAAGCTGGGCGGAGCTGCCCTGACGGGTCACCCGCTGTGAGCGAACGCGGCGACGACGCCAACAAAACCGAACAGCCGAGCGCGCGCCGGCTGGCGAAGGCGCGCGAAGAGGGCTTGGTGCCGCGGGCCCACGCGGTGTCGTCCGGCGCGGTGCTCGTCGCCGGCGCCGCGGTCCTCGGCCTGGGCGGTGCGAGGCTCGTTGAACTTCTCGAGCTTTGCCTGCGCCGCGGCCTGAGCATCGACGCGGCACGGCTGCACGACCCGGAACACCTCCTGGCCGTGGTCAGTGTGGTCGTCCGGCCGGGTCTCGCCGTCGTCGTCATCTTTTCGCTGGCGACGGCTGCGGTTGGCGTTGCCGCCGATATCCTGGTCGGCGGCTGGCACTTTTCGGCGCAGCCGCTGACCCCCGATTTCGGGCGCGTCAATCCGCTGCGCCGATTGCGCGAACTGGTATCGCGGACGGCATGGGTCGAATTGTTGAAGGCAATGATCAAGTTTGTCGCGATCGGTGCGCTCGCCTTTTATTTGATCCGCAGTCGGGCGCCCGATTTCATCGGCGCCGCGGCCGAAAGCTGGCCGCGTGCGGCCGGGCTCGCCGCGCTGCTGTGGAGCCGGATTTTTCTGGTGTTGTCGGCATGCCTGGCGGGGCTCGCCGTGCTCGAAGTGCCCTATCAGGTCTGGGCCCATCGCGACCGGCTCAAGATGAGCCGGCAAGAGGTCAAGGACGAACTGCACGAACTCGACGGGAGCCCGCAGACCCGGCGCCGGATCAGACTGCTGCGCCGCAGAATGGCGCGCATGCGCATGGCGGCCGAGGTGCCCAAGGCCGACGTCGTCGTCACCAACCCCGAGCACTATGCCGCCGCACTGCAATACCGGGAGGACAAGATGCGGGCCCCGCGGCTCGTCGCCAAGGGGACGGGCCTCGTCGCCCAGCGCATCCGCGAGATCGCGACCGAGCATCGGGTTCCGGTCATCGAAGCTGCGCCATTGGCGCGGGCGATCTGCCGCTTTGTCGAACTCGAAGACGAGATCCCGGTAGCGCTCTATCCCCCCGTCGCCGAGGTCTTAGCCTATGTCTACCGGTTGCGCGCGGCCGCCGCAGTGGGACGTCCGTCGCCGCCCGCGCCGCAGGATCAGCGCTTCGATCCCCCGCCGGAATTTGCTGCTTGAGACCGGTCGCAAGCGAAGCCCCAAGGGCAACAAGGGTTTGCCTCAGACCGACGAGCCGTGCCAAGGCGACTTCGATCGCCAGCTCGTCGAGCGCGGCCGATCAGAAGCTCTGATCAACCGGCTGTCGTCCCAACGCCGGCGTCATACCCGGAAGAAGGGGTCGGTGATCCAATCGCCAACGAGCCCGAGCTAGGCCCTGCTTCTCCCGAGGTAGCCGCCGCCTGGAAGGACGACGCCACGCTGCGCGAGGCGCGTCAAGCAGAGCTAGTGCTAGCGCTCAAGCGGTACAGGCCTTATGGGCATGAGCAGGAGCACCACCCCTTTGTCGACGAGGTGGGCGTGCAGATAGAGGGGGACGGGAGAGAGCGACGGGAGAGAGAGGCCGCGAGGTCGCTCGGGTCTGCGCGCCTCTACTTCGGCGGGCGCGCGATATTGCCCACCGGGTCGTATGTCCGAACTTGCAGCGGGGCGCGCGCGATGTCGTCGGGTTGCAGGCTTACCGTGTAAGTCCGGCAGATGCTGTGGCGGTGAGCATCCCAGACATAGCCCGCGTCCCAGCGCGGGCCCGGCCGGCGAACGGCGATGCAATGGTGCGGCCCGTAGAAAACTTCATCGATTTCGCCTGGCAAGCGACGCTCAGGTCACGCCAATCGCAAGTCTTGCCCTGCAGGTCGTGCCAATCGGTGGCGCCGCGTGACCCGGTTCATGTCCTGAAAGTCTTCCTGGTCATAGCCGCTATAACCGGCAACATAGCAATCGCGCCCAGGCGGCCCGCCGGCCGTAATCTTATAGGGGTCAAAGACAAAACATCCGCCTCGACCGACAGGCCGCCGGCATCATAAATCGTCACGTCGTGATCGATCTGGCAGGTGTTGCGCCAGTGGCGGTCGGTCCCGTGCAGATAGGCCGGGACCAGGTGATATCCTTCGCGGCAGCTGCCGGTCGAAACCGGCGCGACGCGAGCGATGTCGTCGTCGCACGCTACCGGCGTGAACTTGTCCTCCTCCACCCGGTTGTTCCCGAAATAGGGGTTCCTTTGGAACGCCTTCAGCCCGTTGCCGGGCCGCAGATACAGCGGCACGAAGGGCGGGGCGGTGACCGTGACGCCCGGCAGCGTCAGCTGTCCGGTCTGCTGGGCGTCGGCAGCACCGACAAAAAATGCCGCCGCCAATGCCGCGATAACGGGGATCGGCCGAACCGGTATCACTCGCCCTGGTACTTGATCGCACAGCCGTAGGCGGGAACGGCCGTCACCGCCACCGGTTGGCCCGCGGCGACCGCGTCGAGTGCGGCGGCGACATAATTGTGTGCTGTTTTGATGTCGGCGAGGTCGGTTGAGGGCCTGTCGTCGATCGCCCCCATATAGGCGATCCGTCCGTCGCGGCCGATGACGACCATGTTCGGCGTCGCGCGCGCGTCGTAGAGCTTGGCCATCGCACCGCCGGGATCGAGCAGGAAATCGGTCGGTGTGGCGTGCCAGCGGGCAAGATCGGCCCTGACCTCGGCCGCCGACACATTGCCGGACGAGGCAATCGTCAGCCAGACCACCCCCTCGCCGGTGTATTTTCGCTGCAATGCCTGCATATTGCCGCTGTCGTAGTGCTTGCCGCAAAACGGGCAGGCGTCATTCGTCCATTCGAGCACGATAATTTTGCCGGCGTAGTTCTGCAGGTAGACCGGCTGGCCGGCCACATCACGGGCGGCAAAGGCCGGGGCGGGCGCCCCGGGCCGGACCTCGGGCGCAGCACCCGCGCCGCCGGCGGACAGTGCCGCACCGACGGCGATGGCGGCGAACAACGCGATGCAGGCTGGAAGACGCCTCCACATGATCCGCTCTCCTTTCACCTCAGGTCTTGCCGATTGCGCCGAGCACGATCGCGGCAGTCAGAATTTGCGGCAGGATGACGGGCTGACGCGTCCCGGCGTAGTAAAGATAAAGAGGGACGCCGTTGCGGCCGAACCGCTGCAGAAACTCGGTGATCTCGCGGTTGCCGCTGGTCCAATCGCCTTTGAGCGGCACGATGCCGCGAGTGACAAAGGCCTTTGCGACGGCGTCGTTGTCGAGTGCCACGCGCTCGTTGACGAGGCAGGTGATACACCACGCGGCGGTCAAATTGACAAAGATGGGCTTACCCTCCCGCTCTAGCGCGGCGAGCCGTTCGAGACTGAAGGGCCGATAGCTGAGGCGTGACGGGCTGTCGGTATCGGCATCGGCGCGAGCCGCGCCATAGTCGGTCGAAGCGAAAGATGCGGCGACGAGAAGCGCGGCCAGCGCCGCGACGCCGGCAAATGCGCCGCCGAGGCGCCGGCCACGGCGGGCGGCCGAGCGCGTTTGTCCAAAGACCCAGACGGCGAACCCGACCAGGACCAGCCCGAGCAAGGCGGCGAAGCATCTGTGCGGGCCGACCTCTTGGATCAGCACCCAAAGCAGCCACGCAACCGTCAAATAAAGCGGAAACGCCAGGATTTGCTTGACGAGGTCCATCCAGGCGCCGGGTCGCGGGAAAATCCGCCGCAAACCGGGCATCAATGTCGTCAGCAGAAAGGGTGCGGCAAGACCCAAGCCCAACGCCAAGAAAATCCCGAGTGCCACCGCCGCCGGCGCCAGCAACGCGAAACCGATTGCCGCTCCCATGAACGGCGCGGTGCACGGTGTCGCGACCACGCTCGCCAGCACCCCGGTGCAAAAGCTCTCAATGACCCCCGATCGTCCGGCCAGGATGCCGCCGCCGAGCCCGGTCGCGAACCCGCCGAACGCCACGGCCCCGGAGAGGCTCAGCCCCATCGCGAACAACAAATAGGCGATCAGCGCGACAAACACCGGCGATTGCAATTGAAAGCCCCAGCCGACGGCTTGCCCGGCAGTCCGCGCGATCAGCGATGCGCCGCCGAGTGCGGCAAAGCTGGCGATGATCCCTGCGGTATAGGCCAGCCCATGCACGATCCGCTCGCGGCGCCGCTCGTGCGCCTGCTGGGCCAGAACCAGGATTTTCAAGGACAGGATCGGAAAGACACAGGGCATCGCGTTGAGCACGACGCCGCCGAGGACAGCAAAGAGCAGCGCCTGCCACCACAAGGGACCGGCTGCGGCTGGGGCCGGCGGAAGCGGGTTGGCGCTGATGTCGAAGGCGCGTTCGGGGCCGCCGGCACCGCGCAACAGCAGCACCCCGTCCAGGGTCGCCGGCGCCGCCGCGGCGGTCGCGCTTTTCTTCAGCACGATATCGAGGCCGTCGGCGCGCCGCTCGACGCGCGGCGTGCCGGCATTGTCGATCAACCGGTCGCCAAACGGAAAAAACGCCCCGGTCGAATCGCGCAAACCGGCCAGCGCGGACTCCGGCACGCTAAGCCGCAAATCGCTCGCCGATACGGCAAAACGAACCTCGAACGGGGCCGGCACCGGCAACCGTCGGCGCGCGGCGGCAAACAAAGGGGCGACCGCGGGATCCGCCGACGGCGGCGCCACCGCGACCGGCAGGACGAGCGACAATCTGGCGCTGTCCGGGATGCAGATCTCCTTGCAGACAAGCCACGATGCCGCCGCTGCCAGCGTCGCCGATCGGCCCGGCACCAGCGATTTCGACGCGGTGACCGGCACGAGCAGATCGACGGTGCCAATGTAGCCGTAAGTCCCCGCGCCACCCTGAATGATGCGTCGCGGCATCGGCCAGCGGATGGCGCCGGCCGAGAACCCCGACGGCAGGCTCCACTTGATCGCTGTCGGCAGGCCGGCATCGCCGGGATTGCGCCAGTAGGTGTGCCAGCCGGGCTTCGTTTCGAGGCGCAGATCGAGCCACAGGACCGAGTCCGGCGCCACCGCTTGCGCTTCTGCGACAAGGCTCGGCCTGACCAGATCCTGGGGCGTCGGCAGCCCGTCTGCGCGCACCGGTGCAAATGCCGCCATTGCCAGCGTCAGGGCGATTATCGGCAAGACCTTGAGCAGCAAAATCGCGCGCATCAACCGCCTTTAGTGTCGGGTCGGACGCCGGTCAAGTGTCCCCACCTGCTCTTGCCCGGCTGCCGGATTGCTCGGGCTCGCCGCCACGGCGACAAAAATCGCCGCGAGCCCGAAATCGCGAATTTGCCCCAGCGACAATAGTGCGATCCGCGGCATTTTGTCCTCCCAATTAATTTGACAGAGTCACACACAGTATATCTGTAGTTTATTTAGGATTTACATCTTTGCAGGCTGATGCGCGGAAGGGGTCGCGATACGCGGTTGATCGCGGTATCGCGATCGGATCGCCCCGCGTCGTCGTTCGTGTCGCTGGTTGATACGGCGCACCAAGGCATCGCGGCCTTCGGCTTTGCGCGGCAGGATCTCGCTGAGGATCTCAACAATGTCGCGCGACGTCAGCAGATCGATTTCCGCATGATGCGCGGCGCGGCGCTCGGCGATAAACAGCATCGCCAACAGGACCATGGTCACATGGTGGTGCCACGCCCGCCAGCCGAGTACCTGATAGTCGGCCAGACCGCACTCGCTCTTGGCGTCCTCAAAGACCCGCTCGACCCAATAGCGCTGCCCTTGCATCTGGGCCAGGCGCAAAACCGGCGTATCGGCCGGGGCGTTGCTCAGAGTGTATTTGATCGTGCCGGGCGATCCCACCTCGCGGCGCACGATCAGGTGCCAGGACCGCGGGTTGGCTTCCTCGCCGTCCACACCCAGATCCGCCGACAGGCGATATCCACCCGCAACGGACCCCTGGTACTGTCGCGCAACGTCAAGCGTTGCCAATCTTCGGCGCGAAAGCTTTGTGCCACCTGCTCCGCCGTGTCGGCATGCGACGAGGCCTGCCGTTTCGTCGCCGGCCGCCCCTGTCCTGGCCGTCGGGTCGGCAAGCCAATCTCGGGCCGTTGCGTCCACACCGATTGCGTGCGCGGCACATCGGTAACAAACCCCTCCGCGGCATCATCCAGCGCGCGCAGAAAGGCCGGTTCCTTGCCATAACCGGCATCGACGCCGACCCACTGGAAACGCACCCCGCGAGCCCGCGCTGTCCGCACCAGATCCAGGGCCTGCTCGCTCTTCGACCTCAGTTGCCGCGCGGCCGGCGGAACCCCGGCCCGCGCGCACCGCGCCTCATCCTCGACCCACTGGCGAGGCAGATACAGCCGCATATCGATCGGCACATTCTGTTGCCCATCCGACAAGACGGCGAATACCGCCACCTGACAGTTGTCGACCTTGCCCAGCCGCCCCGACCACTGACGGGCAACCCCAACCGAACGCTCGCCCTTTTTGAGGAAGCTGGTTTCGTCGATGATCAGACAACTTTCCGGCTTGCCGCCGACCAGCCTGTCTGCGTCGCAGGAGAGCTGCGCCAGCACCGCTTCGTGGTCCCACGGCGAGTTGCTGATGAAATGCTGAAAGCGTTGCGGGCACGCCGCCTCGACCACCGCCCCCATCCCTTCAAACGTACACTCGCTGGCCTGCGCCAGACCTTGCAGGTAGCGTTCCGCCACCGCCGAATTGTCGCGGGCCCGAGTGGCAAAGAAACGCCGGTACCGTTCGGCAAAAGCCCCAAAGGCTCCGGCGATCCGCTCCACCAGTGATCCGGAAACTATCCTTCACAAATACAGAGACATGACGACCCGCTGTTTGCATCGCGCCGCCTCACTTCCTTACCTCTTGTCGTCGCCAAGGCCATATCCAAACAGCCGTCTTGTCAACCACAACGCTCCGTGCCGCTCCGCAGTTCGCCCTCGCCCAAACTCCAGCCGGCTCGCGCCCGTCAGAGCGCCGAATCTTCTTCGCACAAGCGGCCCAGCCGAATGTGACTTTTTCAAATTAAACGCCCTCTCCCGGCCCGTCCCAGGCTCATCATCGCGCCCGCCGACGGCGGACGCCGGATGGAATCTTATGAATTCTTATGAAGCGGCCGCCGCCTGGCCAATCTGGCCTCTTTTGGCCGGACCTCGCCGATTGCGGTGCCAGCGCCTTCCCGCCTTCTTTGCCGGGGCGGTTCAGGATGGAGACGATGCCGACGGGAATGGTCTCGCCGGCGATGCCGCCATCGGCGGCGCCCTCTTTCATGCTTCTCGTTTCAGCCGGGGGCGCCGTCCACGCCAACCAAGCCCCCCCGACCGGCTGTCCGCTTACTGTCCCGACATTCCGTCTCGCGCCGACCGCCGGCGGCGCCGGGTTGCCGCGGTCGCATCGAAAATTCGATCAAGCCGCTCCGTGGTGGAGGGAGATCATATCAATCTCTTAAGGGCACCACCTCCAATGGGCCACCTTAGCCTGACTTCGCCGATTGGCGGCGGGGTTTTCGATTTTTGATCCGGCAAGTAATTGAGAAATAAGGGGCCGATCTACAGAAAATGATGAAAAACGACTGTAGTGAAGACCTGGGCCATTTTCGGGGTGGCTGCCGCGCGTATAATTCGCAGCGTCATGTTTCTCCGCCACACCAAGCGCAAGAAGGACGGCAAAGAGCACCGTTACTGGAGCATCGTGGAGAATCGCCGGGTCGGCGGCGGCCGTGTGGTACAGCGGCCGCTGCTGTACCTGGGCGAGATCAACGATTCTCAGGAACTGGCTTGGCGCAAGTCGATCGCCGTCCTGGAGGCCGGAGCGCCGGCGCCGCGCACCTTGTCGCTGTTCCCGGAAGACCGCTGCGAGGGGGTGCTGCCGGACGCCTCGATCGTCCGGCTGAAGCTCAGCGAGCTGCGGCTGCGCCGGCCGCGGCAATGGGGCGGGTGCTGGCTGGCGGTGAACCTGTGGCGCGAACTGGCGCTCGATGAGTTCTGGGCCGGGAGGCTCGGCCCCAGCCGCAAGGGGACACGCTGGCACCAGGTGCTGTTGCTCTTGGCGACCTACCGGCTGCTGGCGCCGGGCAGCGAGTGGCACTTGCATCGCCAATGGTTCGAGCACAGCGCCATGGCCGACCTGCTGGGCGAGGATGTCGGACTGGCGGAGATCCACAAGCTCTACCGCTGTCACGATCGGCTGCTCGAACACAAGCAAGCGCTGTTCGACCATCTGGTCGGGCGTTGGCGCGACCTGTTCAACGTCAACTTCGATGTGCTGCTCTACGATCTGACGAGCACCTATTTCGAGAGCGATCCGCCGTTTCCGGAAGGCGACAAACGTCGGCACGGTTATTCGCGCGACCACCGAGGCGACTGCGTGCAGGTAATCATCGCGCTGGTGGTGACGCCAGAAGGGCTGCCGCTCGCCTACGAGGTATTGCCGGGCAACACGGCGGACAAGACGACGCTGCGCGGTTTTCTCGACCGCATCGAGCGGCAGTACGGCAAGGCACGGCGGATTTGGCTGATGGACCGCGGCGTACCGACCGAAGCGGTGCTGGCCGAGATGCGCGCCGCCGATCCGCCGGTGCAGTATCTGGTCGGTACGCCGAAGGGCCGTCTGACCCGGCTGGAGAAGGCTCTCGTTGCCAAGCCCTGGCAGGACGCCCGGCCGGGTGTGCAAGTCAAGCTGCTGCCCCAAGACGGCGAACTTTACGTCTTCGCGCAAAGCACCGACCGGGTCGCCAAAGAACGGGCGATGCGCCGCCGCCAGCTGAAATGGTTGTGGGCACGGCTCAAGCAGCTCGCTGGTATGAAGCTGACGCGCGAAGAGCTGCTGATGCGGCTCGGCGCCGCGCGCAAGCAGGCCCGAACCGCTTGGCGTCTGATCGCGATCGAGGTGGCTGCGGACAGCGCCGCCCTCAGCTATCGCCTCGATCGCGCCAAGCTGCGCCGGGCCCGACGGCGCGAGGGCCGGTATCTCTTGCGCACCAATCTCACCGACGACGATCCGGCGCGGCTGTGGGGCTTGTACCTCCAGCTCGTCAGCGTCGAGGAGGCATTCAAGAACCTCAAGAGCGACCTCGCCATCCGGCCGATCTTTCATCAGGACGAGGCGCGCATCGAGGCGCATATCTTCATCGCCTTCCTCGCATATTGCCTCCACGTCACGCTCGGTCGGCGCCTCCACGCCTTCGCGCCCGGTCTCACCCCGCGCAGTGCCATCGAAAAGTTCGCCGCCGTGCAGATGATCGACCTGCATGTCCCGACGACTGACGGCCGCGAGCTGGTGCTGACCCGCTACACCGAGCCAGAACCCGAGCTCGCGCTCCTCCTCGACAAGCTCAAACTCGTCCTTCCCGCCCAACCGGAGCCCAAAATCAGCGCCTCTCAGATCGCCCCGACATCCCCCGTGTAGTGAAGACCTTCGTGGGTCCAGTCGAAAGAAGTCAACCACTTACCTCGTTCAACCTGCCCCAATCGGCCAAGTTCGGTTAGGGCTGTCCGCCGGTCCGGTGATGCACCCACCATTCATAGCGCACACCCCGCAAGTCGTGTGTGCGTTCGCAAACCGCGCCGAGCTTTTCCACAACGCGCTTTGACGCATGGTTTTCGGGCCGAATGAAGCTCGCCGCACGCATCAATAGGAAGTGCGAGAACAGCCAATCGCGAGCCGCCTTCGCCGCTTCGGTCGCAAGACCCTGTCCCCAGTAGGGCCTGTCGAAAGAATAGGCGATTTCGGGTTCGGGCCAGTCAAGCGGGTGGAAGATCCCGACACTTCCGACAAATACGCTGTTGTGGGTAGTTTCGCAGGCCCACATTCCATAGCCGCGCAAGAGCCAAGCCCCCAGAGATGTCGCCATCGTCCGCCAGACCTCGATCGGGGTCGAGGTGCGGCCTATGACCAAGTGCCGCATCACTTCCGGATTTGCCTGCATAGCCGCATAGGCATCGAGGTCGCCGGCCCGAAACGGGCGGAGCTGCAGCCGAGCCGTAGCCACGGTCGGAATCTCGAACGTTGTCATCTTGCTGCCCAAGCCGAGTTCTCGAGAGCCCGACCCTATCTTCTTTGACGGATCTCGGCGAGATGCCACCCGAGGGACTTGGCTGAGCGGTCGAGGTACGTATGCAGCTTTGCCATGTCCGAAGCTGGAGGGCTTGGACCCACGAGACCGGACCCGGATCGATGCCGTCAGTTAGACGCGCACAACCCGAATTTACCGGGAACATGAGGCATTTGGCGCTGATGACCCAAGCAAGAGCAGAGCTAGGCGGCACCGAGCCGGCTTGGCGCCGGCGGGCCGTGCTCGGCGCCGTCCGGCCCATAGGAGCGGTGGCAATCGCGCCGGCGTAACTGGTCGAGCGTCCGTGTCAGATGGCGCAGCATTGCCGTGCAGATTACCGAATTGCCGCGGTTGTAGCGGTCGAGCACGACGACCGTTTCGACGCCGGGCGGCACGGCGTCCGGCCGCTTGCACGCGGTCTCGATCACCTCGGCGAGGCGGAGCTTGCGCTCGACGATGCCGGCAATCCGCGCCGGACTGCCCGACAGCAGAATGCGGCGCTCTTCCTCGAGAATCTCGCGCAGCTCGGAGAGCAGCTCCGAAAGTGTTCTGTCCGATTGCGCCATCGCCTCCCTCTGGGCCACTGGTGTTTCATTCGGCTAAAATTTCATTTCGACGCTGCCATCGCCGAGCACGGTCGCCCGCATCGTCTTCTGGCTGTCGGGGTTTTCGACTTCGATACTGTCGCCGACCCGGCCGTCCTCCAGCGCCACCGCCGGCGCCTTGATCTCCATCGTTCGGGCGGTCAGCGTCAGAAGCACCCTTTGCCCACGATGGATAACGATCGGATATTCGAGGAACGGCGACAAGATCGGGGCGCCGGCGAGCAGTCCGACGCGCAATATCTTGCCCTCGACGGCGCCGACATCGGTCAAAAGACTGCCGTTATTGGCGAACATGTCGACTGGGCCGCGGGTGAGATCGTCGGCCTCGAGCTTCGTCTCGGGCGCCAGATTGACCGACGCGACGACCGCATTGATCCAGCCATGCAGGTGTACCGGAACGTAGATCGTCCACCGCGGGGTTGGGCAATCCACCCTGGCGGTCATCATCGCCGCATTGAGCGCAGGCAGCACGACTTCCGGAGCTGGACAAGCCGGCAGGCGCAGCCGCGGGTCGACGGCGCCGACCGCAACCTCGACCGAGACGCCTTTATAGGCGGCGAGGCGCGGTGCGACCGCGGTTGCGATCGCGGAGCGGATCGATTGGGCGTCCTCGACCTGACCCGCCGCCAAAGACGGGGACGAGGAGAGAGCCGCCGCCAGCAGACCCGCAAAGGCGACGCGCATTGTCGACCATCCTCCGGCCATCGCGATTTTCCTTGCGTTGAGTCATAACGCGGGTATTATGCCGAAACGAGAAAATTTCGCAATACAGAAGAATCGATACGATGGAATTCGTTAATAAGTTGGATGGCGGATTGGGATTCTATCGCCAAGTCCTCGATCTGCGCGCCTATCGCCAGCAGATCCTCGGCGCCGACATCGCCAATGCCAGTACGCCCGGCTTCAAGGCGGTCGACCTCGATTTTCGCGCAGCCCTCGACGCGGCGACCAGCGAGTCGGCAGGCCGATTGCCGGACGCCGCATGGCTGATCGATGATCCGCCGTCTCTCGGCCCCGCCGCGGGCGGGATCGGGGATGCAGTCGCTGACGCGGTCAAATACCAGACGGGCGCGCCGGTGACGCTCGACGGCAACAGCGTCGACCTCAATCAGGAAAAACTCACCGCCGGCGAAAACGCCGTCCAGTACGAGGCGGCGGCGAGCTTTGCCTCCGATATCATCAAAATGCTGGCGGTCGCGATCAACGGGTCGAGCCCGCAGTCATCCGGCGGAGGCTAACCCATGCCACTGTTCTCCACCATGGCCATTGCCGGGTCCGGCATGGCTGCCGAATCCGAGCGGCTGACCGCAGTCGCCAGCAACATCGCCAATGCCGAGAGCATCGGCCCGTCGGCCGGATCGGCCTACCGCGCCCGCGAGGTCGTCTTCGAAGCGGTGCCGGCGGAGGACGACGGTCAGCCCGCCGTGGGCATGGCCGGCGTCAAGGTCGCTGGCGTCGTCGAAAGCGCGGAACCGCTGCGCCGCTCATTTGACCCGGGCAGTCCATTTGCCGACGCTAACGGTTACGTAACAATGCCCAATGTAAATCCCGTCGAGGAGATGGTCAACATGATCTCGGCGCAGCAGGATTACCAGGCGAACCTCGAGGCCTTCAATGTCGCGAAGAGCCTCGCTTTGCGAACGCTGCAGATCTGAACCCGGAGGGTCACTGATGGAGACCGCAGCCAGTGCGATGCCGGCGACGGCGACGGCGCTGCCGGCCGGCACGCAGCTGCCGACCAACACCAGTGGCCTCAGCAGTAGCAGCCAGACGCTCAACGAGAACACATTTCTGCAGCTGCTGACCGCGCAGCTGGAAAATCAGGACCCGCTCGACCCGACCAGCACCGATGCGTTTGCCACCGAACTTGCGGAATTATCGACGGCAACCGGGGTGCAGAACATGGCAACGACCGCGAGCGGCCAAGAGGCGGTCGGGCTCGTCGGCCAGAATGTGGCTGTCGGTGGGAACTCGCTGGTTTTGGGGCAAAGCGGCGCCGCAACCGGCGCGTTCAACCTGCCGTCGGCGGCGCGCCATGTTTCGGTCGTGATCACCAACGCCGCCGGCCGGGCCGTGGCGAACCTCAATCTCGGCGCGATGCCGGCAGGGACCCAGACCTTCTCTTGGAACGGCGGCGGTGCCAATGGCGCGACATTGCCGTCCGGCACCTACACGATCTCGATCGCGGCGGTTGCCGCCAACGGCGCCGCGGTGGCGGCGACCCCCTACGCCGTGGCCCCGGTCACCGGGGTCGGTCTCGGCGGCCAGAACGGCCCGACGCTCGATCTCGGCGGCGGGTTGGGCCCGGTCCCGTTGAGCGCCGTGCAGCAAGTATTGTAACCATCGTTCCCAGTCTCGAGGAGATCGTGCATGTCCCTCTTCACGGATCTGTCGGGCGTCAATGCCGCGCAAACCGCGATCGACACGATCGGCAACAACATCTCGAATGTCGACACCACCGGCTTCAAGACCTCGACCGCCGAGTTTGCGGCGCTCTACGGCAGCGGGGTGTCAACCACTCCCGGCGAAGGGGTCGACACCGCCGACCTCGCTCAGACCTTTGGCGAGGGAACCGTCGCGCAAACCGGAGATCCGCTCGACGTCGCGATCGACGGCAACGGTTTTTTTCAGCTGCAGAGCGGCTCCGGCATCGTCTACGGCCGTGACGGCTCGTTTCAGATCAACAACCAGGGCCAGCTGGTCGACGCCTTCGGCGATCAGGTGATGGGCTTCGCCCCCTCCGCCTCCGGCGCGGCCAGCCCCTCGGGATCGGTGCAGCCGATCCAGATCAATCAGGCCAATATCCCCCCGGCGGCGACCGGCAAGCTGACGTTGGACGTGAACCTGCCGTCATCGGACACGGCGATCAACACAACGACAAACCCGTTCAGCCCGACCAATCCGAAGAGCTACAACGAAAGCACCTCGACCACCGTCTACGACAGCCTGGGCTCGGCCCTGTCGCTGACGACGTTTTTCACCGAAGTCGCCGGCTCGGGGTCACCCAACAAGTGGCAGACCCACTACCAGCTGACGACCCCCGGCGGTAAGGCGATCGCCACCGGGGTGGGCCCGAACTCTGACCTTCAACAAGAATGGCACGCTGACTTCCGGCACCGGCACGGTCAGGGTCGCCACCTTGCCCGATGGCTCGGCACCGCTCAACATTGCCGAGAGCTTCACCGGGACCACCCTCTCCGGCCTCGGCTTCGCGGTCAATTCGATCACGAACAACGGCAGCGGCGGCGGCACACTGACCGGCGTGCAGATCGACTCCAGCGGCGACGTCGTCGGTCAGTATTCGAACGGCAGCACGCAGGTTTTCGGCACCATCGCCCTCGCCAATTTCGTCAATCCCCAGGGTCTCATACCGATGGGGAACAATACCTGGGCCGCGTCGACCGCGTCCGGGCCGGCGACGCCTGGGGCCGCCGGCTCCGGCTCGCTCGGGCAGCTGCAAGCCGGGGCGCTCGAAGGCTCGAATGTCGATTTGTCGTCGCAGCTCGTCAACCTGATCACTGCGCAGCAAGCCTATCAGGCAAACGTCCAGAGCATCAGCACCGAGCAGCAGAATTTCCAGAAGCTGGTGTCGATCTAGTGTCCCGATCCCGAAATGCGCACGAGCTCGATATCGGGTTTTGCGCGAATTTCGGGAGCGGGAGAACACTAGCAACTTATTGATCTATTGTCGTTTTGATTTCGAACTTCGCCTCCGGAACGTGATATCGGAAATGGGGCGAACTTCGAAATCACGACGCTAGTAACCTCGGGATGAACCGCAAGCGCGATGAGCCAGCAGATTTTCTACCTGGCGATGGCAGGCCTCGACGCGACGATGGACCGCGCCACCGCCGCCGCCAACAACCTCGCCAACCACGGCACCACCGCCTTCAAGGCGCAAAAGCCGATCTTCGAGGCCCTGTCGCTCTACGGGCAGGGGCAACCCGATCGGGCGCTGGCCGCCGCCACCGAGGACGGCGCCGATTTCCGGTCGGGCCCGATACAGTCGACCGGCCGTAGCCTCGATGTCGCGGTCAAGGGGCAGGGTTGGATCGTGGTGCAGGGCGCCGACGGCAATCCCGCCCTGACCCGCGACGGAGCGCTGTCGATCTCTGCCGCCGGGCTGTTGCAGGACAATGAAGGTCACCTGGTGCTGGGCGACGGCTTTTCGCCGATCCAATTGCCGCCGCTGCAATCGATCACGATCGGTGCGGACGGCACGATTTCGGGAACGATCAACGGGCAAAACCCAGACCAGATCTCGGCGTTGGCCCGGATCATGCTGGCCAACCCAACGACCGCCGGGCTGCAGCGCCAGCCCGACGGCCTGTTTACCGACACGAGTGCGCCAGTGGAGGCCGACGCCGCCGTCCGGCTGCAGGTCGGCGCCTTGGAGGAAAGCAACGCTGACACCGTCGGGATGATGATGAACATGATCGAGACGACGCGCACTTTCCAGATGCAGACCGAGATGATGAAGATGGTGCTGGCCGCCGCGCAAGGTCCGAGCAGTCCGCTGAATTTGTCTTGAGCCGCCGACAGCCAAAGCCGCGGAGGATCCGAAATTGATGCAGTCCCTTGCCGTCGTTCGCACCGGCCTCGAAAGCGAACAAACCGAGATGGACGTGATTTCGAACAATCTCGCGAATCTCAACACCACCGGGTTCAAGACGATGCGGCCGGTCTTCGCCGATCTGTTGTACGAGGATCGGGCGCAGCCTGGCGCCTTTTCGTCGCAGGCGACGAATTATCCCTCCGGTCTGCTGCAGGGAACTGGCTCCAATGTGGTGGCGAGCGAGCCGTTGATGACCCAGGGCAGCCTCGAACAGACCAGCAATGCGCTCGATCTCGCGATCAACGGTCAGGGATTTTTCCAGATTCTGCTGCCATCGGGCCAGCTCGCCTATACCCGCGACGGCAATTTCCAGGTCAGCGCCCAGGGCCAGGTGGTGACCGCCCAGGGCTACCAGCTGCAACCCGCGATCACCATTCCCCGCAACGCGCAGAGCGTCACTATCGGCACCGACGGCACGGTCAGCGTGCAGATCCAGGGCCAGGCTCAGCCTTCGCAAGTCGGCGCGATCCAGCTCGCCAATTTCATCAACCCCGCTGGTTTGCAGTTCACCGGGAACAATCTGGCGATCCAGACCCAATCGTCCGGCGCGCCGACGACCGGTCAACCGTCGCAGAATGGGCTCGGGACCGTCGCGCAAGGCTATCTCGAAGGGTCGAACGTATCGGTCGTCGACCAGATGATCGACATGATCGCCACCCAGCGGGCCTATGAACTGGACACGCAGGCCGCCCAAAACGTCAATCAGATGCTGAGCTACCTGTCGCAGCTTGTCCAGACGTGAAGCGGCTGCTGGCAGCCTGTCCTAGGATGGCGTTGCTGCTGCTCGGCGCCGGTCTTGCCGCCTGTCAGGCGGCGCCGACGCCCAAGGAAGACATGCTCGCGAACCTCGTCCATCTACCCGGCGACAAGCCCGCGCTGCCGCCGCCGACCAATGGCGCGATCTACCGCGCCTACGCCGAAGGCGGCGGCGACCTGGCGCTGTTTGCCGACCATCGCCCGTGGGTGGTCGGCGACATCGTCACGGTGCAGATCACCGAAGCCGCGACCGCGACCAAGAATGTCAGCCAGAACATCGCCCGCAACGACAACAATTCGGGCACGGCGAACGCCCAGTTGGGTTGGCCGCTCGGTGCCAGCGGGTCGGCGACGAACTATACCGCAAATCTGAACAACACGACTGCCAATGGATTGGTAGGCACCGGCGCCACCCAGCAAAGCGACAGCTTCATCGCGACCGTATCGACGATGGTGCAGCGCATTCGGCCCAATGGCGACCTCGTCATCGCCGGCGAGGACAAAGTCAAGCTCGTCGGCGGCAAGGAATTCATCCGGCTTGCCGGCGTTGTGCGTCCACAGGACATAGTCAATACCAATGTCGTGCAGTCGCAGCAGATCGCCGAGGCGCATATCGAATTCAGCGGCGACGGCGAGACCTATCTGGCGCCAAAGATGAGTTTCGCGCAGCGCCTGTTCCTGACCGTGAGCACGTTATGGCCCGGCGATTGGTTCAAATAGCCGCCGTCGCGGCGCTGGTCTGGGCGGCGGCGGCGACGCCGGCAGCGAGCGAGCGGCTCAAGGACATCGTTCAGGTCGAAGGCGCCCGCGACAATCAGCTGATCGGCTATGGCCTCGTCGCCGGGCTTCCCGGAACCGGCGACCAGACCACCCAGGTGCCGTACAGTGTTCAGGCGATCCAAAACATGCTGCGCCAGCTCGGCCTGACGCTCAATCCCAACGCCTTCATCCAGCCGACCGCGGTGGCGTCGGTCATCGTCACCGCCGATTTGCCGAATTTCATGGAGATCGGGCAGACGCTCGATGTCACGGTGTCGGCGGTCGGCAATGCCTCGAGCCTGCGCGGCGGCGTGCTGCTGATGACCGAACTGCGCGGTGCGGACGGCCAGGTCTATGCGATCGCGCAAGGTTCGCTTTTGGTCAGCGGCATCGGAGCCAGCGGGCAGGCGGCGTCGACCACGGTCAACATCCCGACGGTGGCGCACATCCCGCGCGGCGCAACGATCGAGAAGACGCCGAGGGCCGGCTTTGCCGTCGCGGACACGATCCTTCTCGATCTCGACCAGCGTTCGTTTGGCAACGCAGCGCGCATCGCCAAGGCGATCAACGCCCGCTACGGGCCGCGCGCGACCGCGCTCGGGCCCGGCGAGGTCGGGGTCAGAGGCCCCGAGGCGGTCAGCGCACGCGTCGAATTCGTCGCCGAGCTGTTGGATCTCCCGATCGTCCCCGATGAGCCCCCCGCCGAAGTCGCCATCGACGCGCAGAGCGGCACCGTCGTTTTGGGCGAAGACGTCCATATCGGTCCCGCGGCAGTGGCTTACGGAACATTGTCGGTAACCGTGAACGAGACGCCGCAAGTTTCTCAGCCGGCGCCGTTCAGCCGCGGACGGACAACGGTGGTGCCGCAGACCCAAATACAAGCCAGCGAGAAAAAGGCTCGGGTGGTCCAGTTGTATAACGCGCCGCGGGTCTCGGACATCGTGCGCAATCTGAACGCGATCGGCGCCACGTCGTCGGATCTGATGGCGATCCTGCAGGCGCTGCAGCAGGCGGGCGCGCTGCGGGCTCGCATCAAGGTACTTTGAGGTGGATCTAAGGACCGCCGAACGCCTGCTCTCGGCGGCCGACCCGAAGACCGTCGCCACGCTCAAGAATGAGCGGAACAACCCAGTCGCCGCTAAAGCGGTCGCCGGGCAGTTCGCCGCCCTGTTGACGGAAAACATCATGCGGGGCAGCGACGGCGCGGCGCTTCCCTTTGCCGGCGATGCAGCCGGCGGCGATGTCGTCAGCGACATGTTCGCGACGGCGATCAGCCAGGTGGCGGCGTCCGACGGCAAACTCGGCTTGGCCGATATGCTCTTCCACTCGATCGAGGCGAAACAGCAGGCCGCCGAGGGTGGCGCCGAACTCGCGGCCCCGGTGCCGGCGGCGCCGGGCGCTGCGATGCGGGGCCGCCCCCCCTCTTCCGATCGAATGCCGCGCGGTTTCTCGCTGCAGCCCTATTGGCAGAATAACGGGCTGCGGCCGCCCGCCCCCGCAGCAACCCAGAAATCCCTCGGTCTTCGCCCGGTGCCTGGACCGAGTGCCTGGGCGGCCGCGCCGCTGGTGGCGGGCGGGATGGCGTCGCTGCCACTGGCCGGCGCTTCGCCTGGCCAGGCGGTATCGGCGCGACAGGTCCGATCCTTCGCGCGGCAGCTGCGCCCGATGCTGGCGGCGGCCGGCCAGCAGCTCGGCGTCTCGCCCAAGATATTGCTGGCGCATGCCGCGCTCGAGACGGGCTGGGGTCGTTCGGTCGTCGGCAACAATCTCTTCGGGATCAAGGCCGACCCGTTATGGCAAGGAGCGCAGGTCACGACCTTGACGCACGAGGTCGAAGACGGCGCGTGGGTCGCGCGTGAGGCCGCGTTCCGCGCCTATCCGAGCCTCGATGCCTCGATCCATGATTATGTCGCGCTGATTGGCGGCAATCCTCGATACCAGGGGCTGATCGGCTCGGGCGAGGACGTGGTCGCCTACGGACGCGGCCTGGTCGAGGGCGGTTACGCCACCGACACCGATTACGGCAGCAAGCTCGAAGCGATTGCCGCCGAAGCCGCGGCAGCGTTTGCGACGCCGAGCAACGCCGCGCCGGCGCGGCTGCGACTCTTCGCCTCGCCGGAGGCGTTAGAGTGAGCGCGAGCGGCGCCGAGTGGGCGCGGCTCGAGGCCCGTGCCGCCCGGCGTCTCGCCCGGCTTTTCAGGATCGAATACCGCGGCGGGTTCGATCGACGGCCAGTTACAACCATCGGCCGGCTGCTCGAGCGGCGCGGCGCCCTCGTCGCGGCCTTGCTGACGACGGATTTGCAGCGCCGCGCCTTGGCGGCTCGGCCGACGGCGGAACTCGAGCAGGCGATGACGCAACTTTTGGACGAAGTCGACCGCGCGCTGCCGCAGGCGCAAACCCGGCTTGAACAAATCGGTAAGGATTTGCGGTTAAGCCGGGGCGAAGGCTGGTTGACCGGCATCCGCGACAACAGCCATGGGCAGCCGTTGGGGAAAAGCTGAGATGAGCGGTCTGTCGCAAATCCTGCAAACCGGTCTGAGCGGTCTCTACGCCGCGACCGAAGCAATGGCAACCGAAGCCAACAATACGGCCAACGTCAACACGCCGGGCTACAACGCCGAAGCGGTCGATCAAGTCGAACTCCCCGGGCTCGACGCGGGTCTGGGATCGGGAACCGAAGTCACTTCGATCCAGCGAGCATTCGACCAGTTCCTTTATCAGCAAGGCGTACAGGCCAGCTCGGCCAACCAGTCGGCCCAGGTCGTGCAGACAAGCGCGCAGAACCTCGCGGCCCTCTTCCCGACCGAGTCGGGCGGCTCCAGCGGGCTCGGCGCCGCGATCGACAGTTTCTTCTCGGCGGTGAGCACGGTGGCGCAAGACCCGTCGAATACCGCGGACCGGGAAGCCTTTCTCGGGCAGGCACAGTCGCTCGCCGCCAGCTTCAATTCGCTCGGCGGCCAGATCGCGAGCGCCATCGACGGCGTCAACACCGAGGCAACGAGCGCGGTGCAGCAAGTCAACAACCTGACCCAGCAGATCGCGCAACTGAACCAGCAGATTTCGGCGCAGACGGGCTCGGTTGCCGGGCCGCCGAACAGCCTGCTGGACCAGCGCGATCAGCTCGTGCAAAAGCTCGGTCAGCAGATCGGCGTGACGACCGTGTCGGAAGCGAACGGCAGCGTCGATGTCTATACCTCCAGCGGCGCGGCTCTCGTCAATGGCTCGACCGCCTATCAGCTCGCCGTCGGGCAAAGCCAATATGGCGACGGTGCGATTACGATCACCGATGCCGCGACCGGGCAGGACTTGACCGCAAGCCTCTCGGGCGGGGAACTCGGCGGATTGCTGGCCTCTCGCGCCCAGCTGGTCAACGCGCAGAATTCGGTCGGCGCCCTGGCGGCGGGCCTCGCGGCCGCCGTCAACACGCAGCAATCCCTGGGGCTCGATCAGAACGGCAATCTCGGACAACCGCTCTTTTCGGTGTCGGGACCGGCGGTCTATGCCTCGCAAGACAACACAGGCACCGGTACCCTCTCCGCATCGATCACCGACCCCGCCAAGTTCACGCCCGGCAACTTCATCCTGACCGACACGGCAAGCGGGTTCGAGGCCACCGACACGACCACCGGGCAGGTGACGGCGCTCGGCAAGGGCCCGACGCTCAGCTTTGACGGCTTGACGGTCAAGGTTTCGGGCGCGGTCGCTGTCGGCGACAGCTTCGAGATCGAGCCGACCGCGACCGCCGCCCAGACGCTGACCGCAACGCTCAGCAATCCCGCCGGCATCGCGGCGGCTTCGCCCTATGTCGCCACCGCCGGCGACAACACCGGCAACGTAACCGCGACGGTCGGCGCGGCGGTCGACCGCTCGACCTTACCGGCCGGCACGATCGTCCTGCCGGCGAGCGACTTCGGGCAGACATTCACGGTGAAATTCACTTCGAGCAGCAAATTCGACATTTTGTCGAGCAACAACACCGTCATCGCCTCGGGCACCCTCAACGCAAAATCGGGCGCCGAGATCGCGATCGCCTATCCGTCCCCCGCTCCTGCCGGGGAGGTCGTGCCGATTTCCCTGTCTGCCGGCACGGCCGCGAAGGGCGACAGTTTCACTTTGTCGCCCGGCGGGAGCGGCAGCAACGGCAACATTACTGCGCTCTCAGGTCTCGCCAATCAGAACCTCGTGTCGGGCCAGACATTTGACAATTACTACGCGGCCTTGGTCACGACGGTCGGGAGCCAGGGCCAGAACGCCGAGGTCGCCGCTCAGGCGACGCAGGCCGTCTTGACGCAGGCGCAGAATGCGCAGCAATCGGTTTCCGGCGTCAACCTCGACCAGCAGGCGGCCGATCTGGTCAGTTATCAGCAGGCTTACCAGGCGGCAGCGCAAGTGATCTCCACCGCCCAATCCCTGTTCCAGAACCTGATCGACGCGATACAGGCGGCCTAGAGGCGGCGTCATGCAGATCAGCACAAACGAGTTCCTCCTCGGCTCTCTGCCCGACATCCTGGAGCAGCAGAGCAACATCAGTCAGCTCAACCAGGAGATCGCGACCGGGGAAACGATGCTCAGCGCCGCCAGCGATCCCGCTGGCGCCGGCGCGGCGATCGGGCTCGCCAGCGGGATCAATCGCCTGACTTACGACGCCGGCAATGCCGAGGCCGCGACCGAAAGCATCCAGAACGAGCTGAACGTGTTGCAGCAGGTCAGCACCGTCGTCGACCAGCTGAGCCAGACAGCGGTACAGGGCGCCAATACCGGGCGCTCCGGCACGGGGACTCTAGCTCTCGTCGGCACGGTGCAGAGCGCGCTGCAGGAACTGGTACAGCTCGCCAATTCGCAAGATGCGAGCGGCAACTACATCTTCGCCGGCAGTGCCGCCAATGTGGCGCCCTTTACGACGCTGCCCAACGGACAAATCGTGTTCAACGGCGATGGCGCGAGCAACCAGCTCGAGATCGCGCCGTCGATCACGGTGCCGACGACGATTTCCGGCGAAAATATCTTCATGAATATCCCGGCCGGCACGAATGGTGTGGGCATGACCGCCGCCGCGACCAACACCGGCACCGCCTATGCCGACGCGAGCGTCACCGACGCCAACCAGCTGAATTCGGAACGGTTGGCCGGAACGCAATATGAAATCGCCTTTGCCGCGGCGCCAGGCGGCCTCAGCTACACGGTCACCGGCGGCATCGGCAGCCCGGGAAGTGCGAGCTTTGCGGCCACCAGCCAGACCGTGGCGTCCGGCAGCTTCACGGCCGGATCGGATCTGAAGTTCGGCGGTCTCGATGTCAGCATCACCGGGACGCCCGCGGCGGGTGATCAATTCGACATTCAGCCGGCCGGCACGTCGAGCCTCTTTCAGACTGTCCAAGGTCTGATCTCCGCACTCGGCTCGGATTCGTCGAACCCGCAGCCAATCGAAAACGCGATCGCCAACCTAACGGGAGCACAGAACGGCATTCTGTCAGCCCAGGCGACGCTGGGCTCGACCCTCGCCGAGATCGAAGGGGTTCAGACCGCCGACAGCACCACAGGTACCGACGAACAGGCGCAGCTCAGCGAGCTGCAATCGGCCAATCTGCCGCAAGTGCTCGCGAATTACAGCGATAGCGTCACGGCATTGCAGGCGGCAGAACTCTCGTTCTCGCAGATCCAGAATCTGTCGTTGTTCTCGGTAATCCACTAGCAGCCTGTCGGACTTAGCCAAAAATCAGAATTTTTTGGAATATAGTTGCGCCGATATACCATAATGTGCACATTTGTTACACCTAACGACCAATGTCCGACAGAATATTACGGGAAAGGCTTAAGTCCGACAGGCTGCTAGAGCGCCAGCCGCGCAGGTCGAAACATCTGACCAACCTGGCTCTGTCGGTGTGGCGTGCATCACCTTGCCCGCCTTTTCAGACCCTCCCCTCGATCTGATCATTGCCCACAAAGTTCTGATAGGGGTCGGGGTCGGAAAGAGGTTGGCCCCTCCCCGCCCTCCGAGCCGTAGAGCCGTAGGTGCGGTTCTCCCGCATACGGCTCTCCAGTCGCTGGTGTCCGCCTCGGGAAGAAACCCTGCAACGGATTGAGCAAACGTCCGTCTAAGAGATTGAGGCACCCGCCAACCGCTAAGGCGAGCGCCGAGGATCCCCTCAATGCGTCCGGGCGCCACCATGCGCTGCCGGCGCCAGGAGCAGACCATGCCGGTGGCAGGAGTTGTCAACACCAACATCGACGCATTATTTGCGTTGAACGCCTTGACCAACACCGCAAACACGACCAGCAATCTCGAACAGCAGCTGTCTTCCGGACTGGCGATCAACAGCCCCGCCGACAACCCCGCGGGATACATCGCAGCGCAGGGCTTCACCACCCAGATCGGCGGCACGCAGCAGGCCGAAAACAACGTCAACCAGGCCATTTCCCTGGTCCAAACAGCCGACGGTGCGGTAAGTTCGCAGATCAATCTTGTCGAACAGATCTCGAACATCGCGAATGGCGCCGCCAACGGCACCAACGATGCCCAGCAGCTGCAATCGGTGCAGACGGTGGTGTCGCAGCTGCAGACGCAGGTGTCGACGATCGCCCAGCAGACCCAGTTCAACGGGCAGAACCTGCTCGACGGTTCGTTCAACGGCATCCAGTTTCAGGTGGGCGCTTCTGAAGGCCAGACGATCGGGCTCTCGCTCGGCAGCACCGACGCGACGCAGCTCGGCGTCAATCAATCCTCGGCCGCCGCGGCCGGTCTCTATGCCACCGACGGCAGCGCTTCGGGCGGGGTCGGCGATACGACTGGCAATGCCTATGCGATCACCACCGGCGGTGTCGGCGCCTTTACCGCAGGTACCGTCGGGATCGCGGGCACGGCCGGCAGCGGCAATGCTACCGTGTCGGCGGCGACCGAATCGGCCAAAGACATCGCCGCCTCGATCGACGGCGTTCAGTCGCAAACCGGTGTCGTAGCGTCGGCGGACACGAGCGTCGCGTTCACGGTCACCGCCGGCTCGATCTCGCTCACCCTCGGCAACGGCAACGACGGCGCCGGAGGACAGACCAACGCCGTCAATATCGCTTCGACGGTGTCGGCGGTATCGAACAGCGGATTGCAGCCTCTGGTCAGTGCGATCAACGCCGAGACCGGGACGACCGGTGTCACCGCTGCGATCAACTCCAACAACCAGCTCGTCCTCACCCAGGGGCAGGGCGACAACATTTCGATCACCAATTTCGCCGGCACCGGCACGCTGGCGGCGGGCGGCACGGCGCCAATCACCCTGGCGACTGGCGGCACCGTCTCGGCCACCGTCCAAGGCGTTGTCACGGTTCAGTCGAACCAGGCCTTTGCGCTGAACGCCGGCGCCGCGGATATCGGTCTCAACAACAACTCGGCGCTGTCGACCCTTGCCGGCGTCAATGTGAGCACAATTTCCGGAGCGAATTCGGCGTTGAACGTCGTCAGTTTCGCGCTGCAGCAGCTCGAAAACGTCGGCGCCCAGCTCGGTGCGTTGCAGCAGCGTCTGCAGGCGACGGCGTCGAATTTGCAGACGACCGACACCAACCTGACCTCGGCCCAGTCGGTCGTCCAGGATGCGAGCATCCCGCAGGTCACGACCCAGCTCAACCAGCAGGAGATCCTGCAGCAGGCCGGCATTTCGGCCCTGTCGCAGTCGCAAGCGTTGCAGCAATCCTTCCTCAAGCTGCTGCAATAAAGGGCCGCCGGGATTCCGGCAGAGAGACCCGCCTCCGACCGAATTCCGGGGGCGGGGCTCTTTCCAGAATTGCGGGAGTAGCTAAATGTCCGGAGTAACGGGCGTACTCAGCTCATCGCAGATCACCTCGCTGATTTCAGCAGGCGAGCGCTGCCTACCAGGCCCCGGCGACGGACCTGCAAAATCAGGAAAAACCGATCCAGGCACAGATTTCGGCCCTTGGTCAGGTCCAGAGCGCGCTGTCCAGCCTGCAGACGGCGCTTGGCGGGTTGGCCGATCTGCAGACATTGGCGCAACAATCGGTGACCTCGTCGTCGAGCAGCACGGTCACGGCTACCGCTACCAACGCTGCTGCGGCCGGGACTTACAGCCTCTCGAACATCCAACTGGCCGAGGCGCAGAGCCTCGTCTCCACAGGCTTCGCCAGCGCCAGCTCGAGCCTCGGCGCCGGCTCCATCACGCTGCAACTCGGCAGCGGTACGCCGACGACCATCAACATCGCAAGCGGTCAGGATACGTTGAACGGCATCGCCCAGGCGATCAACGCGGCCAATGCCGGCGTAGAGGCTGCGGTCGTCTATAACGGATCTTCCTACCTGTTGTCGCTGACCGCGCATAACACCGGCACCGCCAACGCCTTCACCGTCAGCGGTACGGGCGGCGAGGCCGGGTTCAGCTACACCCCCGGCGGCAAGTCGAACGGGCTGACTGTCACCCAAGCCGCGGCCGATGCGAGCTTTTCGCTCAACGGCATCCCGATTACCAGCAGCTCCAATACCATCACGAATGCCGCCCCGGGGCTGGCCTTCACCCTGACTGGAACCGGCTCGGCCACCGTCACCGTGACCCAGGACGTCTCGGCGCTGGACCAGGCGGCGGACGGGCTCGTCAAGGCGCTCAACACGGTGATCACCACGATCAACCAGAACTCGGCCTTGAATCAGAGTAGCAGCCAGAACAGCGGCCCTGGGGCGCTGCTCGGCGATGTCAACGTGCAGATCCTGCGCAACAACCTCGTCAACGCCTTCACCAGTCTGGCGAGCGGCGATGCAGCGAATTCGCCCTATAATTCGCTCAGCTCGGTCGGCTTCTCGATCAACAGCGACGGGACGATTTCCTTGAACGACCAGCAGTTCGAAGCCGCTGCGCAGGCGAATTACGGTGCCGTGGCATCGCTGCTCGGCGGCTTCGGCGTCAGCAACAATTCGAATGTCTCTGTCCAGGACGTCGGCAGCGCGCAACCCGGGGCCTATGCGATCAACGTCACCGCCAACAGTAGTGGATCGATCGCCGGTACGGTCAACGGCGAGGCGGCGAGCGGCACCGACGGCAATCTGGTGGTTACCGGCGCCGGACCGGCCAAAGGGCTGTCGTTGCAGATCGCCGCGGGCGCGACCGGCGCACTCGGACAGGTGACCGTCAGTCAGGGGGTCTACGGCACGCTGAACAGCCTGGTGAACGCCGCGCTGTCAAACTCGGGAGGCGGTGTAACCGGCGAGATCAACAGCCTGAACAATACAATCACCTCGATGAACCAGCAAATCTCGCAGTTGCAACAGGAAGCCAGCCAGCAGACGGCGCTGTTGACCCAGCAATATACCAACGCGGAGTTGACGATATCGCAGCTGTCGACCGTCAGCGATTATCTCACGAGCTATCTCGATCAATTGGATAATGCTTCGAGCAGCTCCAGTTCTTCCGGAGGATAGAATGGATTTCGGCAGTGGGGGAGCGCTCGCCGCCTATCGCACGGTGGCCGGGATCAGCGCGGCCCCCGAGGACTTTATGAAGATGGCCTTGGACGCGGTGCGGGTGTTCTTGCAGCAGGCGGAGAACAGCATCGCCGCGGGCGACCGGCCGGCAAAAGCCAAGGCGCTCGGCTCGGCCGGGAAACTTGTCGAATTCATGCTGGGGTTGAGCGGGAGCGATCCGGGTCGCCTCACTCAATGCCTGGCGCAGGTCTATCGATTTGTTCTAGTGGCGATCTTGCGCGGCAACGCTGCCGATGATGCCGAGGCGGTTGCGGCCGGGCGGATCGCGATCGAGCAGTTGGCAAATGTGTGGCGCAAATCGTTTCCCGATGTGGCCGGTTCACTGACCGGTACTGCGGGGTCGTCAGGAGGAAAAGATGGCTGATCCGATCCGCGGCGTTGACCCGGTCGAGGTGTCGGGTGTCGCGGCCCCTGGACCCGGTTCCCAGCCCCAAGCCACACCGCAACCGCAAACGAACAGCGTCACCCCCGTCAACTCGGCCGACCTCAGCCGGGCCCATGCGTTGCTCACGACGATCTCGCAGACCGCGGCAACGGTTTCCGTTGTCGACCGGTTCCGCGTCGGGCAACTGCAGGAGGCATTGAATTCTGGCACGTATCAGGCAGATCCCCAACTGATTGCGGAAAAGATCATGGAGATCGAGAGCCTGTTGTCCTCCGACAACGGTCCAGGCTAGCTGGATCAGCCCGTCATGCCTGGCATCCTTCAACAATATTTGCCGATGTCGAACGGTGTAGCCGCTCGATGGAAATCGATAATTCTTTCCCTGGGAGGAGCCGAAAACCGGCGAATATCGGATCTGCGGCGGCGCGCGCTACTTCATTGTCGATCCATTGTTGCACCAATCGCAGACGTTCCGCGGCTTGGTGAATATCGTCCCGATCGGCAATGTCACAGAAGGCGCGCAGGATCTGTTCGAGGCACGCCTCTTTGTCGGGAGCGGTCACAGTCGTCGCTTCGGCAAGATCGCGATCGTCCGTGACCGATGCGGGTAAGGCCGATGTTCGACGGCAACTCATCTTTCCCCTCATCGGAGCGCCAATTGTCTCCAGCTGCAGGCGCGGCCTTTAGCCGGCCGTTCGACAGGACCACCCGTCTGGTTAGCGCAAGAAGGTCAACGCTTCGTGACGGCGGCAGCCGCCCGCAAGACTATTGCTTCAAATTCTAGCGACCGGCGATGGCGGTCGACCGGCAGCGGTCCCGCCGCCCCGATCGGATTCGGAACGGCCGGCTCGGCCGGGGCCGACATCGGCGCGGCGCCGTGGACGCCGAGCCCGCCGCAGCGAGGCGATGCCGACTGCGCTTGGAGAAGGCGAAATGCGCGTCAGAGGCGAGATCGTATTTCCCAACAACATCAAACAGCTCCGCCTCCGGAAACAGCTGACGCAAGCGCAACTCGGCCGTCTGATGGAACCGCCTGTCGCCGAATTCGACGATTTCCAAGATGGAAAGCGGCGAGCGGCGGCTGACCAACTTGCAGCTCGGAAACCTCGCTGCCCTGCTTGCTTGCCCGCCCGAGGCGATCCCGGTCGTTCCTGACCGGGACCCCGCGGAGGGTGTCCGAAAATGGCAGCGGGCGCAGGAAGAGGCGGTCCGCCACAGCATCGTAAGCGGCGCCGCGGCCGTCGGTTACGTGCTGGCGCAGCTCCGCAAAAAATCGGGCAGAACGATGCAGCAGGTGGCGGACGCGATCGGCATGACGCTCTCCGTCTACCACCGGGTGGAAATGGCCAGCAGACTGATCCAAACCGAGGAAATCGAGGGCCTCGCCAGACTGTACGGGATCACCGCGGCGCGGCTCGTCGGCATGGTCGAGCGTCGCACGCACGACAACCGCGTCCAGCTCGAGCGCGGTGTCCGGCCCGAAGCGTTGCTGCCGCGCACCCCCCGCTCGCTGTTGAAAGACGATGCCAAATGGGGGCGTCTCGGCACGCTCGAACGCTATGCCATGCGGCGCAACATTCGCTATGTGGGGCCGCCAGACCCCGACCCGGCGCTGCCGGTCTACGGCAAAATGCTGGTCGACGGAGATGGGCGCCGATTTGTCATCGATCGCACCGAGCCGGTCGACCGGATTGCGCTCAGCGAGCTCTTCTCTTTCGAGGCGCAGTCGTTTCTGGTCCGAAACTTCTCGCAGCGTTTGGGTCTGCTGTTGAAGCCTGGTGCGGTCGTGCATGTCGATCCGCGAACCCCGGTGGCGATCGGCGATCTCGTGTTTTTTTTGCATCACGACAACACCGCGGACGCCGCCGTCGTCGTCGATGACGGCCTTGGTCCCCTCAAGTTGAAAATGTACAATCCCGAGGAACAAATTCCGATCGATGATCATCGTATCGGCGCGGTCTTTCGCATCTGCGCGGTGATCCCGCCCTGATGGATCGAGGCCGAAATCGGCAACAGGCGGGAGCCCGACCGGCGACGGCACGGCCGCGCAACGCACCGTCAGCCGCCTCGGATCGGGTCGGCTCAGCGAGTTCCGGAGAGGCACCGCCGCGACTTGCGGCAAAGCCGCTCGCGGCCGGGTGGCAGCGCTTCGGTCGCCGCCTGGATTAGTAATTTGTTCAGGTATTCGCCGTCATAAATGCGCCCATTGCACAAGCAAATAAAGGAAAGGACGCTTCACCCCCCCAAATTATCCAGTCCGTTCCCCGCGCTTGATTTGGGCGCCATCGCATCTCGGCCGAGTGCGCGGCACCACCGCGAGGGGACCGACCTCGGGCAGACACGCTGCAGCGACGAGGAAGGCCAGCCTTGGCGCGATGCATTGGTAAGGCAATGGCCCGGAATTGTGTTGATCTGCCGACGAGTATGCGAATGACTGTTGATTTGTGCACGCCGGTCTTGGTCGTCGACGATTTTCCGACGATGACCCGGCTTATTGCGCGCCTCCTCCGCCAACTCGGTTTTCGCAACGTCGACACGACGACCGATGGCAATTCGGCGTTGCAGATGATCGACCAGCGCAGCTACGGGCTCGTCCTCAGCGACTGGAATATGGAGCCGGTGACTGGCCTCGATCTCGTCAAGGCGATCCGCGCGGACGACAAGCTCAACGACATGCCGTTCGTGATGGTGACGGCGGAGTCAAAGCCCGAGAACATCATCACGGCGAAGCTGGCCGGGGTTAATGCCTACATCGTGAAGCCTTTCGACGCCGAAACCCTCAAGCGAAAGTTGTCGGCCGTGCTCGGCAGGTTTTAATATTTGCCGTTCAAGGCAGCGCGGATGACCGGCAAATCGCCCGACTTCCTCCCGACCGCCGGCATGGTCGCCCCGCGCGCGCCCGTCGATCGCGCCAGTGGCGCCTCGGAGAGCAGCGGCTCGGAGAGCAGCGTCGGCGACGTGGTGGCGGACATTCGGCAATATTTCATACCTCAGGCAATCGATCAACTTGCCGCGATTGTCGAGGCGACGGAACGCGCGGCGAACCAGATCATCAATGCTTGCGATGCACTCGACTCTTTCGCGCCACGGGCCGGCGAGCGGATGGCGCGTCGGTTCGAAGAATGCGTGACCTCAATTCTTTTGGCCTGCGCCTTCCAGGACCTCACGGGACAGCGGATCGCGAATGCCACCAAGACCTTGCGCCGGATCGATCGGGAGCTCTGCAATCTGACGTCGGCGCCCGGCTCGTCGACGGACGACGGCGCGGCGGTCGACGGCGGCAGCGCGGCGTGGGCCGCCCCGGCCGGCGAGCCAGAAGAGCTCTTGGGGCCGCAGCGCCCGGGGGACGCGATCGATCAGCAGGCGGCCGACCGGCTCTTTTCTCAGCTGCCATAGGGGATGCTCGTGGACGAGCTCATGACCGAGTTCCTGACAGAGACCGCCGAAAATCTGGCGGCTCTCGATATCGAGCTGGTCAGGCTCGAACAGGATCCGAACACGCCCGGGCTGCTGGCCAACATTTTCCGCCTCGTGCACACGATCAAGGGCACCTGCGGCTTCTTCGGCCTGCCCCGGCTCGAGACGCTCGCCCACGCCGCGGAAGACGTACTGGGTCGTTTCCGTGACGGCGAACTCGTCGTGACGCCCCAGGCGATCACCGTGATCCTTGCTGCCGTCGACGGGATCAAGGCCATCCTTGTCGGCCTTGAAACGACGGAAGTCGAGCCGGAGGGCGACGACAGCGCGTTGATCGCGCGCCTCAACGCGCTGACCGAGGCTCCGCCGGCGGCAACTGCGGAGGAGGCTCCGCCGTTGCTGGAAGAGGCACCATCCGCCGCTGCCCCGCCCGCTGCAGCCGTGCTGGAAGCGAACGCAGTCTTGGATACCCCGGCCGCAATTGATCCCGAGCTGAACACAGACGAACCCGGACCGCCGCCGCCCGCAGATCCGATTGCCGCTTCATACGATGCCGTCGCCGACGAGCTGCCGCACGACGGGAGCGAAGGGCTCGAGCGTGACGAGCCGCCGGCGTATCGCGCGGAGCCGCCGGCGGATGCGGGGCATCGCAGCCCGCCGGCCGCGAATGGGCCTGCCGAGGCCGGCGCCGAGCCGCATCAACCGGCGGTCGCTTTGCAATCGATCCGCGTCGATGTCGACTTGCTGGAAAGCCTGATGACAACGGTCTCGGAGCTGGTGCTTAGCCGAAACCAGCTGTTGCAGATCGCCCGCCGCCAACAGGACAGTGAGTTCGCGGCCCCATTGCAGCGGTTGAATCAGGTCGTCTCCCAGCTGCAAGAGGGCGTCATGAAGACGCGCATGCAGCCGATCCGGAATGCCTGGGCAAAGCTGCCGCGCATCGTCCGCGACCTGACGAACGAATTGGGCAAAAAGGTCGATCTGGTCATGAAGGGTGCCGAGACCGAGCTCGACCGACAGGTGCTCGAACTGATCAGAGATCCGCTGACGCATTTCGTCCGCAATTCAGTCGATCACGGCATCGAACCGCCGGCGGAGCGCGGCCGCGCCGGCAAGCCCGAGGCCGGGGTGATCGTCCTCGAAGCGTTCCACCAGGGCGGGCAGATCGTGATCGAGATCACCGACGACGGGCGCGGGCTGAACGTCGACAAGATCAAGAGCAAGGCGCTCGCCCAGGGTCTCGTCTCAGAAGCCGAACTCACCGGCCTGACCGACAACCAGATCCATCAATTCATTTTTCGCGCCGGCTTTTCTACCGCCGAGGCGGTGACATCCGTGTCGGGCCGAGGCGTTGGATTGGACGTCGTACGATCTAATGTCGAAAAAATCGGCGGCACCATTGATCTGAGTTCACGCAGCGGTTTCGGCACGAAATTCACGATCAAGATTCCGCTGACCCTGGCGATCGTGTCGGCCCTCCTTGTCGCTGCGGCCGGGCAGCGTTTCGCTGTGCCGCAAACCGGGGTCGTCGAACTCGTGCAGGCGAGCGAGGGCGGCACGCGCGGCCACCGAATCGAAAGAATCAATGGCGTTCCGGTCCTCCGGCTGCGCGACCGGCTGCTGCCGCTGATCATCCTCGAGGATCTCCTCAGGCTTGACCGACCGGGCGAGGCGCCGGCAGCGAACGAGCGTTTTGTCGTGGTGACACAGGACGGAAGCCGCACCTTCGGCATGATTGTCGATCAGGTGTTCGACACCGAGGAGATCGTGGTCAAGCCGGTGGCACCTGTCGTCCGCCATATCGCGATGTTCTCGGGCAATACGATTTTGGGCGACGGTTCGGTGATCATGATCCTCGATCCGGCGGGGATTGCCGGGACAATGGGCGAGATCGCCGCGGCGGCGGAGGTCGCCCGCGTAGCGACCCCCGATCGGGAGTCGGAGGGTCATGAGAAAAACACGCTTCTCCTGTTCCGGGCCGGCAGCGGCTCGCCGAAAGCGGTGCCGTTGGAGTCGATCGCCCGGCTCGAAGAGTTCGATCGCCGGCAGATCGAGACCGTGACCGACCATCATGTCATCCAATACCGCGGCGCGCTTACGCCGCTTGTGACCTTCGATCCGCTGGCGGAGTTGCCGGCGGAGGGCCGCCAGCCGGCCCTAGTCTTCACCTACCAAGGCCGTGTGGTGGCACTGCTCGTCGATGAAATCGTCGATATCGTCGAGACCGACGTCAAAATCTACGAGGGACGAAATCGGCCAGGTATTATCGGCAGTGCGATTATCGCCGGGCGCGCCACCGAGCTGATCGACGCCGGCCATTTCTGCCGGCAGGCCTTCGAAGCCGAGCCCCACTGGTTCGGCGACGAGGGCGAGTTGCGGTCACCGCTGCCGGCTGCAGCAGAGCCGAAAGTCATGGCAAGGGCTGCATGAGCATGGGTTTCGAACCTTCCGACGGTCATGCGCGGAACGCCGCCACGCGCGAGTTCGTCACGATGTCGATTGCCGGGCAGCGCTTTGGCATCCCGGTGTTGCAGGTTCAGGATGTGCTCGGACCGCAGCCCATTGCCTGCATCCCGCTGGCGCCCGCCTGGGTTGCCGGCGCCCTCAATCTACGAGGCCGCATCGTCACTGCGATCGATGTGCGGCGGCGACTGGGACTGGCGAAGGCCGAGCAGACTGCGAAAAGGATGTCGATCGTCATCGAGCATGACGCGGAACTCTACAATCTCTTGGTCGATGAAGTCGGCGAGGTGGTGGAGTATGGCGCCGATGCAATCGGCCCAAACCCGCCCACCCTGGACCCGGTGTGGCGGCAAATCTCAATGGGAATCGTCCAGTCCGATTCGTTGCTGATCATCCTCGACGTCAAGAAACTGTTCGCTCTCGCTCAGACGGATTCGGCGTAGTGTCCGGAACCAGAAGTTCTTTTGATAATCGGGCAGCTCCCACTGCTTCCGGCCGCAGTCCGAACCCCTTCGTCATATCGGTGCAGCCGGCATCCATGCCTGTCCTGGATCCCGGCTTCCCCACGGAACAAGCCCGTGGACTGAAGGCGGAAGGCCGGCGAGACGACGCGAAAGGCAAATTCGACGAACCTTTGAAACAGGACACTGGCGACGACACCACCACCTGGATCCTATTGGCGGAAACCGCAACATGAAATCCTGCTTGCTGGTGGATGACAACCGCGTCGTCCGCGGTTTCGCCCGCCGCATCGTCGAGAAGCTTTCATTCACCTGCGAGGAGGCCGTGGACGGCGAGAGCGCTCTCTCGGCCTGTGGCGACGCGATGCCGCGGGTGATCCTGCTCGATTGGAACCTGCCGGGGATTTCCGGCCTCGAATGCCTCAAAGCGATCCGCGCCATGCCGGACGGCAAGCGCCCAATAATCATTTTCTGCACGATCAACACTCACATCGAGCAGATTGCGAAAGCCCTCGCCGAAGGCGCCGACGAATACATTATGAAACCATTCGATGACGAGATAGTCCGTTCAAAGTTCGCGCAATTCGGGCTCCTGTAGGCCGTGGTCATGCCGCCTTCGGTGCCGTTGCCCGCGACATCCGCACGAATACGCGTCTTGATCGTTGACGACTCGGCGGTCATTCGCGGTCTCTTGGCGCGGGCGCTCGAAGCGGATCCGGAGATCGAGATCGTCGCCTCCATTGCAGACGGCCGAGCCGCGGTCGCGGCCGTTTCGCGAACGCCGGTCGACGTCGTGTTGTTGGATGTTGAAATGCCGGTCATGGGCGGCCTCGCAGCGATCCCGCTGCTGCTGAAAGCAGCGCCGCGCGTCAAGATCGTGATGGCCTCGACGCTCGCCGCGAAGAACGCGCAAGTGACGCTCGATGCGCTCGCGGCTGGGGCTGTCGACTATATTCTCAAACCCTCCGCGACGCGCGGGCTGTTGGACTCGACGAGCTTCAACCGCGACCTCTTGGCCAAGGTGCGCCAGTTCGGCGCGCACCGCATCGTTTCTCCGCCGGCGTCTATCGAGATCCTCGCACGGCGGCAGGCGTCGCTGGCCTTGCGCCCGCCGCCGAACTTGGCGCCCGAGGTCCTCGCTATCGGCAGCTCGACGGGTGGTCCGCCGGCCTTGTTGCAGATCCTGAAGGAGCTGTCGCCCGCTCCCCGCATCCCGATCCTGATCGTCCAGCATATGCCGCCGACCTTTACCGGGATTCTTGGCGCCCAGATCAGCCGGCAATGCGGTATCGCTGCGGCGGAAGCGGCCGAGGGCGAGGCATTAGAGCCCGGCCGCATCTACGTCGCGCCCGGCAATTTCCACATGACGATCGACGCTGCCCGCAGCATTCGGCTCAATCAGGGCCCGCCGGAAAACTATTGCCGGCCCTCTGTCGATCCCACGCTTCGCAGTCTCGCCACAGTCTATCGCGGACGGGTGTTGACAGCGATCCTGACCGGCATGGGCTACGACGGCCTCGAAGGCTGCAAAGCCGTGGTCGAGGCCGGCGGGGCGGTGATCGCCCAGGACAAGGCGACGAGCGTCGTCTGGGGCATGCCCGGCGCCGTCGCAATGGCAGGGCTTTGCTCGGCGGTTCTGCCGCTCGCGGAAATCGGGCGGCGGCTGCAGGCCTATCTGCGCAAGAGGCCGTAGCCATGCTGCTGCGGGACTTCGAGACCCTGTCGTCTCTGGTGAAGACCGAATCCGGTTTGACCCTGACGCCCGAGAAGGCCTATCTCCTCGAGTCGCGACTGTTGCCGGTTGCCAATAAGTATCGGTTCGCCAGCCTCGATCAGCTTATCGAATCGCTGCGCGCCCATCGCAACGCCGCCCAGATCCGCGACGTCGCCGAGGCGATGACGATCAACGAGTCGTTCTTCTTCCGCGACGTCAAGCCGTTCAACCTGCTGCGCGACAGGCTGCTCCCGGCGCTGCGTGCCGCGCGCGCTCGAAGCCGCCGGTTGCGAGTCTGGTCGGCGGCCTGCGCGTCCGGGCAAGAGGCCTATTCGATTGCGATGCAGCTCGACGAGTGCGGCGCTTATGCCGATGGCTGGTCCATCGACATCATCGGCACCGACTTGTCGGGCGAGATGGTCGAACGGGCGAGCGCCGGCATCTACACCGGGTTCGAAGTGCAACGCGGCCTGCCGGCTCGCTTATTCGTCAAGCATTTCACGCAAGTCGGCGACAAATGGCAGATTACCGAAGCCCTCAGGCGCAAGGTGCGGTTCACCCAGCACAATCTGATGCATGATCCCGGCCGTCTCGGCACCTTCGATCTGGTGTTTTGTCGCAACGTATTGATCTATTTTGACCTGCCCACCAAGGCGAAGGTCCTGGCTGCGCTGCGGCAGCGCATGCCCGCAGACAGCTATCTGTTCCTGGGCGGCGCGGAAACCGTGATGGGGATCAACGACATATTCACCACCACGCCGGATCTGCCCGGCGTCTATGTGCCCTCCCAAGCCGCGGCTGGTTCCCGGCTCAGCACCTCGTGATTCTCGCAGAAGGCCGACACATCATGCCGCAAATGCCGAGGACAAGCCCGATGGGGAGGCCGGCTCGTCTGATGATCGTCGACGATTCGGCCTCCGTTCGCCGGGTGTTCGAGCGAATGTTGATGGATTCGCTGGAAATCGAAGTTGTCGCTTCGGTTGGCGACGCCGTCGAAGCGGTCAAACAGATCCCGGTCATCCGGCCCGACGTCATCACTCTCGACGTCGAGATGCCTGGGCTGGGCGGGATTGAAGCCTTGCAGCAGATCCTGGAAGTGATGCCGGATGCGAAAGTCATCATGCTCTCGGCTCTAACCTTGGCCGGTTCCAAGACGACCACCGAGGCGTTGCGCCTCGGTGCCGTCGACGTACTGACCAAACCGGGGCTCGGCGTCAGCGCCTTTGACTTCAAGCAGGCGTTGCTTGCGAAAGTCGTCGCGCTCACTGGAAGATGATGCTCGGGATAGCGCCGCGACGCAACCCGCATGCCTACGTGTGCTCCGGCTCTCCGGTTCCCCGACTGCAAATTCGGTTCTTCCCGATCGGCGCCGGCGGCACGCCTGCGCCGCGCGACGGAGCAAGCTATTAGCGCCGGAGACGCCTTCCTGGCGGTCGCCTCGTCTACGTCGCTGCCTGGTGGGTTCAGACCCTACGTTCGATTCGCCACAACACGCAGAGATCGCGCAACGATTTGCGAATAAGGCCTGCCGCAGCCTATGGGTCCGGCAGCGAGCTTAGCACGCGCTGAAGAACCGTCCTCGACCCCGAGCCAGCGGCTCCTACCGACCCTTAAGAGCCATTCCTGACCACCACCAGCGGATAGTCGGGTCGGCATAGGGTTCGACCGTCGCCACGTTCGTTCCCCGCTTGGCGAGTTGGGCAATCGGTGCTGTGATCGTCGCGACGGAAAGGGAGATACGCCAATGCCCATCGACCCGCAGATCCAGGCTCTGCTCGATCGGGCGGCCAGCCTGCCCGCAACCCACACCCTGCCGGTGGCCGAAGCACGCCGACAGATGGAGGCGCGCACCGCGGCGCTGGCGCCGCCGGCCACGGTCGGCGCGGTCGCAGAGCGGCGGATAGACGGGCCGGCGGGGCCGATCCGGCTGCGCATATACACCCCGGCGAGCGCCGGCCCCTGGCCGCTGCTCGTGTTCTTCCACGGCAGCGGCTTCGTTCTGTGCAGCCTAGACACTCATGACGGCATGTGCCGCAATTTGTGCGCCGGCTCGGATTGCATCGTGGTGTCGGTCGATTACCGCCTCGCCCCGGAGCATAAATTTCCGGCGGCGCTCGACGATTGCACTGACGCTGCGCGCTGGGCGATCGCGCACGCTCGCGAGTTCGGCGCCGATGCCGCGCGCACCGTGCTTGCCGGCGACAGCGCCGGCGGCAATCTCGCCGCCGCTGCGGCGTTACGGCTACGCGACGAAGAGGGCCCTCCGCTCGCCGGTCAATTGCTGATCTACCCAGTGACCGATTACCATACGCCGGGGACGCCGTCTTACGCCCAGAACGCGGATGGGTACGGGCTGACCCGCGCGACGATGGAGTGGTTCTGGGGCCATTATCTGGCCGACCCGGCCGGCGCCGCGAACCCCTATGCCGCACCGCTCAAAGCGTCGGACCTGCGCCGCTTGCCGCCCACCCTGGTGCAGACCGCCGAATACGATCCGCTGCGCGACGAGGGCGAACTCTACGCGACGCGCCTGCGGGAGGCGGGCGTGCCAGTCGAGCTGTCGCGCTGGAACGGCATGAACCACGGGTTCCTATCCTGGGTCGGGGTCGTCGACCGCGCGGGTGAGGCAATGGACGAAGCGTGCGCCTGGCTGCGCCGGACCACCGCCCGCTGACCAGCGGCGCCTCTTTATGTACCGCTGCGCTGGCTCCTGTGCCCGCGAGCGAGCGCTAGGGATCGAGCACCGCGTCGACCTCGTGCGGATCGTCGCCCACGCGCGCCTGCGAGCCGGTGATACCTGGCTCACCGCTGTGGACTTGCCGATGTCGGGGCCTCAGGGGTGAGTGTTCGAGCTTCGGCTGTCGACCCTTAGCGGAAGGTTGGAGGGGCGGAGCGAGAGTCAGTGCGTGCGCCCCGCTGGGGGGCCGTGTGCCTACCTGAACAGGATTGTCTCCACAGTGTGGGGCGGCAGCGTCTTTTCCGCCGCAGGTCCTGGCACGCGGTTCACGATAGGCGGCAGGCTCTTCAAATAGGCAGCGATCGCCATCGCGTCTTCATGGAAGAGCTGTTTGAAATCCGCCCACGGCATGGCCGAGGATAGAATCCGCCAGTCCGGGATGACGCCGGTCGTGATCGCCGTGACGATCTGCTCCTGCGTCCATTTCCCGATGCCGGTCTCCGGGTCGGGCGTGAGGTTCGGGGGCACGTACACGCCCTCGCCTGGCACGTCGAACTCAGCGTCCGAGCCAGACAGCAACCGGTTCGTGTCGGGATGGGGCGTAAAGCCACCAGGCTAATGGCAGTCGCCGCAAGCAATGATCTGCACGAGATGCCGCCCGCGTTCGACGTCAGACGGTTGCTTGGCGCAAGCGCAAAGGGCCAGGGCGGTCCAGGCCAGGGCGGCCCGACGCCAGGTCACCTTCCCCATGTATCCCCGATTTAGCCGCCTGGAGGATGATCCCACAAATCAGGCTTTGCCGCTAGCAGCCTGTCGGACTTAGGTGGAAGCCGACCCAGAATGTGGTAGGTTTGAGTGGGGGATGTGTACTAGGGGCGGGTGGGGGATGAGCAATTTTCGCCAGGTGGATCGGCAGACGGGGTTTCTGTTGCCACCCTCGGTAGATGAGTGGCTGCCGCAACGACATTTGGCGCGCTTTGTGGTGGAAGTGATTGACGGTCTGGATCTGCACGAGCTGAGCGGCAGCTATCGCGGGTCGGGCTCGGCGTCGTACCACCCAGCGATGCTGCTGGGGCTGTTGGTTTACGGCTATGCGACGGGGGTGTTTTCGAGCCGAAAGCTGGAGCAGGCGACGTACGATTTGGTGGCGTTTCGCTTCATCGCGGCAAACGACCACCCGGACCACGACACGATCGCGACGTTCCGGCGGCGGTTTTTGCCGGAGATCGAGGGGCTGTTCGTCAGGGTGTTGTTGTTGGCCCGCGAGATGGGGGTTCTCGGTCTGGGCACGGTGGCGTTGGACGGGACCAAGATCCACGCCAATGCGAGCCGGCATAGCGCGCTCTCTTATGAGCATGCTGGGAAGCTGGAGGCGCAGCTGAAGGCCGAGGTGGGAGAGCTGATGGCCAAGGCCGAGGCGGCCGATACGGCGGATCTTCCTAAGCCTGCCCCGGCGAAGGCCGGGGGGATGTCGATCCCCGAGGAGTTGGAGCGACGCGAAGTACGACTGCAGAAGCTGGCCGAGGCGCGCAGCAAAATCGAGGCGCGTGCCAGCGAGCGCTTGGCCCGTGAGCAGGCGGAGTATGAGGCCAAAGTCGCGGCGCGCGAGGCCAAGGCCAGGGCGAGCGGCAGGAAGCCTGGCGGCAGGCCGCCGGCGCCGCCGGCTGCGGGGCCCGGCCCCACCGATCAGATCAATCTGACCGACGAGGACTTGCGGATCATGCCGGTGGCGGGCGGCGGGTTCGAGCAATGCTACAACGCGCAAGCCGTAGTGACGGCAGACAGCCTGTTGGTGGTCGCCAGCGATGTCGTACAAGCCGCGAACGACAAGCAGCAACTCGCGCCGATGCTGGGCAAGCTGGCGGCTTTGCCGGCGGATCTCGGCAGGGCGCAAACGATGCTCGGCGACAATGGCTATTGCAGCGCCGCCAATGTGACAGCCTGCACCGCGGCAGGGATCGAGCCGCTGCTGGCGCTCGGCCGTGCGCCACATAACCCACCCTTGGCCGAGCGCTTTGCTCCGGCACCGCCCGCACCGCAGGACCCGACGCCGCTCGAAGCGATGGCGCACCGCTTGGCGACACCCGAAGGCAAGAAGCTCTACGGCCGGCGCAAGTGCACCCCGGAGCCAGTCTTCGGCATAATCAAGTCGGTTCTGGGCTTTCGCCAATTCCTGCTGCGCGGGCTCGATAAAGTCCGCGGCGAGTGGAGCCTGGTCACCATGGCCTGGAACATCAAGCGGATCTTCGCCCTCGCCGCCCGGTAAAGGAGCATCAGAAGAGTAAATCTCAACCAAAGCGAGATATCGGTCGGAACCCTTGACCAAGTCTCCAACCCGTCAGCATCCCGACGACGGTTGACGCAATGCAAAGCCGCGTTCCATCCCTCGATAGTTAAACCCAGTCCGACAGGCTGCTAGAGGACGCAACGCTCGAAGAGTCCGGAATCCACCCACTGCGGACCTTTCGTTTCGCGTTTCGTCGTCCTGATTTGCTGGGCAAGAACGCTCGGTCCGCTCGGCGGCATCCCCTGAGCGGTCTGGGTCCCTCTCGGCGATAGTGTGCGGAAGGCTCTGCAAAAAGGTTGAGCGGAGCGCGTTGAGACTCGCGTAATCCGGGAATGGATGTGAAAGAGCTGCTTGGGCGGGATGAGGACTTTCTGCGAGCAGCACTGGAAGCGCTGCTGCAGGCGGCGCTGGAAGCGGAGATAACGGAAGCGATCGGCGCCGAGAAGGGGGAACGGTGACCGAGGCCTTGTGCGGACACAGCTTTTCGGCCTCGGCGATCAGCGCGGTCAACAAGACCCTGGATGAGGCGTTACAGAAGTTTGCAGCGCGGCGGCTCGCTGAGCCTTTTCCGTATCTGATCCTCGACGCGCGTTACGAGAAAGTGCGCGAGGGTGGGATCATTGTCAGTCAGGCGGTGCGGATCGCGGTGGCGGTGGATGGCGAGGGGCGGCGGCAAATACTTGGGGTCGAGCTTGCGAACCGCGAGAGCCGGTCGAGCTGGCGCGATTTCTTGTCGGGGCTGAAAGAGCGCGGGTTGTTCGGCGTCGAGTTCGTCGTCTCCGACGACCATGAGGGTCTCACACAGGCGATCCGCGAGGTGTTGCCAGGTGCGGCCTGGCAGCGCTGCTACGTGCATTTTCTGCGCAATGCGCTTGACCACGTGCCGCGCAAGCTTGCCGACGACTGCCTGCAGGAGCTGCGCTGGATTTATGACCGCCGCGACCTGGCCGAGGTGCGCCGCGGCGTCTCCGCCTGGCTCGCCAAGTGGCAGGCCAAATACCCGAAGCTGTGCGACTGGGCCGAGGACAACATTGAGGAGACCTTGACTTATTACCGGCTGCCGCACGCTCACCACAAGCACCTGAAGTCGACCAACATGCTCGAGCGCCTGAACCAGGAACTGAAGCGGCGCACCCATGTCGTTCGCATTTTCCCGAACACGGCGAGCTGCTTGCGATTGGTACGAGCGCTGGCCGTCGAGACGCACGAGAACTGGCTCGAAGGCACCCGCTACCTGAACATGTAGCACCTCATCGAGCACAAGAAAGAAGCCTTGCGGCACGCGGCATGACCCTCGCGGAATATCGTCACGTGACGAAATACCAACGCCGGGGGGCGGCCGCCGCAGGGCGAGCGCGCCTTGACCGGCGCCGAGCGCCAGGCGCGCTATCGGCAACGTCAAGCAAGCAGCCGCTTGCCGCCGCAACAGCCGCGACCGGCCCGCGCCCTCAGCCGCTGGCGGCGATGGCGCGCGGCGGTCACCGAGCTCGTAGCGTTGCAGGCCGAATATGCGGCATGGCTCGATGCTTTGCCCGAGGCCTTAAACGAGGGCGCCACCGGCGAGGCCTTGCAGGCGATCGTTGATCTCGATCTCGATGAGATCGTCGCTATCGAGCCGCCGCGCGGCTTTGGGCGCGACTGATGCTGGTCCTGCGGCGGAGACTCCCCAATGCACTTGAATTCCCTCACCCCGATGCAGATTTCGGCGACGCCGCGGTCGTTCCTGAACTTAAGAATAGCCGCTGCTGGACAGCGACTGAGGCCGTTGTGATTGGCGGGGGGTCTCGACAGTCCGCTGTTCCTGGCCAATGGCCGGATTACTTTCGATGAACATGATTTCCTCGTTGCTCCGTCCCCATCGGTCGCGAGACCGGCCCGGTGGGGCTGGCCTCCCGTTCGAGCATCGGGACGCCAGCCGCGGGTTCGAGCGCTAGTGCAGCGGCGAGAAGGATGCCGGGACGACCAGCATGTTCTCCTGCTTCAGGGTAACGCCGGGCTGGCCGCCGCGCGGCGGCCAGACGCCTTCGTTGCGGGCCCGTTCGCGGACCGCGAAGCGCTCGGCGGCGTCCTTGTAGGCCCAGATGTGGCACCAGCGGTTGAGGCCACCGAGCTCGGAATACCAGGCGCCGGCCAGGGGCGACAGTTTGATGCGCTCGGCAATCTGGGTACTCCAGCGGTCGATCATGCCTGGAATGCCGCCCGGCTTCAGCGTGTAGGTGCGGATCTCGTAGAGGTTGCCGAGCTTGCGCGGCTCGAGCTTCGGCGAGAACGGCGCCGGCAGGAAGATCTCGCTCTGCTGCTCGGTGACAAACTCGCGAATGTTCGGCGGCCAGCCTTCGAGCTTCTGCGACGCGGCCCGGACGCGGGTCCGCTCATCGAAACTGTCATAGGCCCACACATGGATCACCCGGTTCAACGGGCCGACCTCGGTGTGCCAGAACGCGGCGAGCGGAGAGAGCTTAGCGCGCGCCGGAAGCGCCTGTCCGAACCGTTCCTCGACGGTCGCGACCGAGCCCGGCTGGACGGTGTAGGTACGCATCTCGATGATCATCGGGTTTCCTCGCTTGGAGTGGCGGATGATGTTGGCGCGTCACGTGACCTTCCGGGCCGTGCCGGAACTGGTAATCAGGTCACGCGATCGGTTTCTGGAGTTCGCTTCAGAGCGTACCGGCAGCCGGCACGACCCACGGACGATGCGGCTGCTTCTCTGAAGTCATGCCTGCTTGATCGAGAGCCGGAACCGGGATGACGGCGGGCTCGGCCGCCACGGCACGAGTACCGGCGATCTTCGGATCATGCGCCTCCGCCCATTTCCTGAACCCGCTCGTAGGATTACTCATCGAGATACCCATGGCTGGCACCCTTTTCTGAATTGCTGAAAATAATATGTGGGGACGATTTCAAATCATACTGAATAAATTTCTGCGATTGGCAGATAAAAATTTCTTGAGACCTCTTTTAGCGAATTGGAATCCACTCCGAAAGAGTGTGGTTAGTTTTTTTTATTTAATTACAAACACCACGGGCTTACGGCGAGATTCGCGGCCGCCAGAACTCCGAAACGATAGTTGCTAATCGGCTTTTTGGTCCTGTCGATCGACGGACCCAATATTTAGGTTGGGGCTATCCCCCAAATCCGGATACCTCGGTTGAAAACCGGTGCCGATCGGGCGCCCCGAGCGGCGTCGTTCCCGATGTGGCCGCCGACGCCGATCCGCTGACCGGCGTCGTGATCATCGTCAACGGCAGCCGGACGACCCATCGGCGGCACCTCGGCCAGCACGCCGATTTGGCACCAGTGCATTATTGGGACGACATAGATATCCGACATCTTGGACGAAGCATGAACGGGCCGCGCGCTGGCATCTCCGCTCCACCCTTGATGGCTGCCGCTCAGGTGGCGGCCGGAGTCACGTCTCTGACGTGCCAAGAGCCTACGTTTACCGGGCCTCTCCCGAACCGCCGCGGTCGACCCACAGAAGACGTTCACCACCGCGCCAGCCGATCCTCGGCTCGGCAGGGAGCGGACATTCGGACATATCCCTGGAGCCGCGGATATGAACCGGCATTCGGAGCTCAGCCGAGCCCGATCACGCGATTATGATCTGTCACGCCTTTAATGGGTCGGGCGTCCTATCCTTATTCCACGCCGATCGGATGGTCCGGAAATCAAAGTTTCCCGATGGGACACCGTCCTGAAGAAAAACCGATCGGACCGGCCGCCTCGGTATCGGCTACGACGGCTCATCCAGCCAAGGAGGGACGGGCAGATCGCGCGCCTTCAAGAAATCGGGGTTGTAGAGCTTCGATTGGTACCGGGTCCCGGAATCGGCGAGGATTGTCACGATCGTGTGCCCGGGTCCGAGCTCGTGAGCGAGGCGGATCGCGCCGCAGACATTGATCCCCGTCGAGCCGCCGAGAACAAGTCCCTCTTCCTGGATGAGACTGAACAGCACTGGAAGCATCTCGTCGTCGGAGACCTGAAACTGGCCGTCCGGGGTGAAGCCTTCGAGATTCTTGGTCTCGCGGTTGTTGCCGATGCCCTCTGTGACCGAGTTCCCCTCCGGCTTGAACTCGCGCCGGGCATACCAGCTGTAGATGCCCGAACCCATGCAGTCGGCTAGGTAGATCTTCACATCCGGTTTGCGTTCGCGCAAAGCGATGCCGACCCCCGACAAGGTGCCGCCGGTGCCGACCGAGCAGGTGAAGCCGTCGACCTTGCCGTCGGTCTGCTCCCAGATTTCGGGGCCGGTCGTCTCGTAATGGCCACGACGGTTGGCGAGATTGTCGAACTGGTTGGCCCAGATCGCGCCACCGCGCGCTCGGGCGGCGATTTCGTCGGCAAGACGCCCGGAAAAACGTACATAGTTCATCGGATTGGCATAGGGTACCGCAGGCACCAGCCGCAGATCGACGCCGCATAGCAGAAGCATGTCCTTCTTCTCTTGGCTCTGCGTTTCGGGCATGACGATGACGGTGCGGTAGCCGCGGGCATTGCCAACCAGCGCAAGACCGATGCCAGTGTTTCCGGCGGTGCCTTCGACGATGACCCCGCCCGGCTGCAAGAGACCGTGCTCCTCGGCATCCTTGATGATGTAGAGCGCCGCGCGATCCTTGACCGAGCCGCCCGGATTGAGGAATTCGGCCTTGCCGAGGATCGTGCACCCGGTCTCTTCGGGGGCGCGCCGCTACTTGATCAGCGGCGTGTTCCCGACAGTGCCGACAAACCCGTCGCGGATCTTCATGCCTCCCTCCACACGCTGCGCTCGCGAACCAAGACTATCGGGCGCGAGAGACTTGGCGCAACACTCCCGCTATTTTCGCAGCCCTATTCCACCAATACAGATCGCCAGTCGCGGCCTGATGTCTAAAGTAGGCTGGGTAAAGCTCTGCGCAAGTTGACAAGCGGGGGCTCACACGCCAGGGAGCGCGTAGACGCGAGCAAGCGTCGTGGCGCCAAACGTGATCAATCCAGATCTTTGCGGTCGTATTTCCGTCGACGGGAGTCCATTTGACCTACCTACCAATGCGAGATGATCTCGTACTCGGCCATCCGCCTCGGCAGCATCTTCGAGCTGAGCAGCTGGACACCGGGGACCAGCTCACTGCGCTCAATGCCTCGTGCAGCCAAATCCTCCTCGATGACGAACACCGGGATCTTGCGCTTCTCGATAAGATCAATAACGTCCTTGTCCAAGCGCGGCGCCAGGGTCTGCTTCCACCCACCGATGGTGAGCCCGGGCGCGCCTTGGCCCGCGACCGCGTAGTTCACGGCGTTCCCGCGCAGCACCACACTATGCTCGGCCCCCGCGCCCTGCATCGCGGCGAGGAGCCAGAGGATCGTGTCGTCCTGCTCCTCCATGACGGCCCGGTAGGCCGACTCGACGATGTTCAGCGTTTTCTTGGCCATGGCTTACTCACTTCGCCGGAATGGCGAGCACGTTGTCGGACGCTTCGCAGAACGAATGGAAATCGGCTGGCGAGCCCCGCCGCGTGTCGGCGACAAACTCGCCCACGCCGCGTTCGTCAACGCACATGCCGCAATTCACCCAATCGACCTTGCCCCCGTTCTTCGCGGCAAGCGCCAGCAAGGCCGTGACCTGATCCTTGGTCGTAGGGTGGTTTTCTTCGGCGACGTCCTTGCCGTGCACCGGGTTTGGATGCGGCGCCTGCCGGGCGAAAGCCAAGCCGGAAGCGCCTTCGTAGGCAAACAGGTTGATGTTGTGTCCGCGTTGCGCCATGGCGCCGAGGATGCGGAATGCGGTCGTCAGGTTCTCCGACTCGTACGGCGGATCCATCAGTGCGACGGCGAAGGTCTTTTGCGACATGTCCGGTCTCCTAGTGCCAGAGGGTCTTGTGCCCCGCCTCGAGATGGTCGACCACGATCTCGATCGGCGCGATCTGGACGCCCTCGAGGAGCTTGGCGATGCCTCGCTCTTTGAGCGCGAAGTCGTCGGCGAGTACCTTGAGGCCTGAGCCGATCAGCGCCCTGAGCTGCGGGGTTTGCGCTGCCGGCCGCGCGGCTAACACCGCATTTTGAATCAGGAAAAAGGGTAACCTGGTTGCCCGCTTCGACCAGCCCGCTTGCCAACCCGTAGTAATACCCAACGTCGTTCGATTCGAACGGGTCGCGCGACTCGATCAGTAAATATTCTGCCATGTACTACCCCTTCTCCCTTTTACAGCCTCTCGTGAGGCGACGACGCTTCCGGATGTCGGTTCGTTACTAGCCGCTCCCACCCTCGACAGGACGAACTTCGGCACGCCAGCGTAGCATGCCGCCTGTCAAATTGGCGATATCGGTAAATCCGTTCTGCTGCAGGATGGAAATGGCTTGGGTCGACGGGCTGCCGGCCCGACAGACAGCGACAATCGGACGGTCGTGACTCAATTCGCCGTGGCGACCGGGCAGTCGCCGAGCGGAATGAGGATCGCGCCGACGATATGGCCGAGGGGTCGGTCTGGCTAGAACGAAACAAACCGGGGTAGGGCGGAACAGCGCGCAGCGCGCATTCCGCCGATCGGCCCGAGGCGCCGCAGATGGCGCAATGCGCTGCGCTTTTGCGCCCTACGACGAGATTGGTGGTTTCATCTCTTGCGGGTCGGCGAAGCCGGTGGGGGACTAACAAGAAACAAACCGCCCGATCTGGCGTCGGACGGACCACGGTTTCATCACCTGCGGGTCGGCGGAAGCCGGTGGAGGACTAGAACGAAACAAACCGGGGTAGGGCGGAACAGCGCGCAGCGCGCATTCCGCCGATCGGCCCGAGGCGCCGCAGATGGCGCAATGCGCTCCGCTTTTGCTCCCTACGACGAGATGGTGGTTTCATCTCTTGCGGGTCGGCGAAGCCGGTGGAAGACTAATTGGCAGCCATCACGGCGAAGGGCCGCTGTCCGCCCGTGGCGGCCATTCACGACCCCATAGCGCCCTCGAATCGATCGGCGCTTGCCGAGGTGGAGGCGCGTTGCGGCCCCCGCCTTACGTAAACCGTCAATTCAGCGCCACCTATCACGCATGCGTGCGCCGATGTCGACCGGCGATATGACCATGGGTTACCAGCGCTTCGTCACGGCAGCGAGGGCGGTCAGCATCCATTGAAGCTCGCGCCGCTCTACCGTCAACTGACCAATCTTCGCGTGTGGCCGCCCGACCCCGTTCCCGGTCGGCTTCAGCGTCGCGCGGCACCAGGATACAGCATGTTTGGTACGGTTAACTGACGAACCTGTTCTACAGCTGCACGGCGTACCGATAATGCATGCGCGAAGCAGCTAACCGCGCCCGACGGCCGACCGGGCAGGGTCCGCTGCCGCGCCCGGCGCCGCGGACTCGAGGCTCGCGATGGCGCGACCGCGCGTCTCCGGGAGCAGCAGCAGCATGACGATCATCAGCGCGTGAGCCAAAGTCGAGAACAGCGCGATCGCCGTGCCGAGCGGCATCACCACCGTCGCAAAGCCGATCGCGGTCATGAACACCGAGCCGATCGCCCGGCCGGCATTGTAGCAGAAACCCTGGCCGGTGCCGCGGATGTCGGTTGGGTAGAGCTCGGTCATGAACGGACCCATCGGCGAGAACTTCATCAGGATCGCCGTGTTGAGCGGGATCCCGAGGAGCAGGAGACCGGTGTTGCCGATCGGCACGTAAAGATAGAGCAGCACCATGATGATCGTCGCGACTGCCGAGATCATGAACGTCCACTTGCGACCGATCGCGTCGGCCAGATAGGCGCCGAGCAGGAATCCGATCAGCGCCCCGAATGCCTGAACCGCGACGTAGAGCCCCGTGCCGGAGGCGGACAGATGACGGACCGTGCGCAGATAGGTCGGCATCCAGAACCCGACGGCCCAAACCCCGCCCTGTGCGCCCATGACCATCAGCGACACTTTTATCGTCAGCCATAGATACGGCCCGCGAAACGGCGAGAGCAGGTGGGCGATCCCGTGCGTCGCGCTGCTGTTGCGCCGCCCCTCGAACGCTTCCGATTCCGGAATGCTGCGACGGATCCACAGCACGAACAGGGCCGGCAGGATGCCGGCCGCGAACAATGCCCGCCACGCGATCGCTTCGGGCAGAATGGCGTACAGGCCTGCGTAGACGAGCGCCGCTAGGCCCGGACCGACGGCCGCGCCGGTCTGCACGAAGCCGACGCCGCGGCCGCGATACTTGTCGCGGATGACCTCGCCGATCAGTACCGCGCCGGTTGCCCACTCGCCACCGAACCCGAGCCCGTGCAAGCCGCGCAGGATGAACAGCTGCGCGAAGTTCTGCGCGAAGCCGCAAAGGAAAGTGAAGATAGAATACCACAGGATCGCGATCTGCAGCATGCGCACGCGGCCGAAGCGGTCCGCGAGAGCGCCGGCAAACCAGCCGCCCAACGATGAAGCCACGACGGTGACGGTGCCGATCGTGCCGGCGGCGCCGGTCGAAATGCCCCATACCGCAATGACAGTGGGCACGACGTAGCTGTACAGCTGTTGGTCGAAGCCGTCCAAGGTCCAGCCGCCCCAGCAGGCGAGCATCGTGCGGCGTTCCCGCGAGGTTAGATCGCGCAGCCAGGCCATCATCGCGTTTTCCCCCTACGGCCGATCTGTTGGTTTATCGGCAATCGGATCCTAGTTTATGACCTCTTTTATCGATCCGCTGCGATTGTCCAATGGCTGCGCAAGCTCGGCGGTCGCTTTCGACGCTGCCGACGCTCGCGGACGGGGCTGAAGGGAATCCTTATGGCTGTGGCCGGCATGCGCAATCTGATCACTGACGTATCCGGCATCTTGGTCGGTCAGGCAGAAGATCGGGCGGACCATACCGGCACGACGGTAGTGCTGGCCGAGAGGCCTGCGGTCGCCGCGGTCGATGTCCGCGGCGGGGCACCGGGCACCCGCGAGACCGAATTGCTCGGTCCCGATGCGCTCGTCGACCGGATAGACGCCGTGGTCCTGTCCGGCGGCTCGGCCTTCGGCCTCGATGCCGCGGCCGGCGTCATGGATTGGCTCGCCGCCGAAGGCCGCGGTTTTGCCGTCGGCTCGAAGTTGCGCGGGTCCGCCTTGCGGGTGCCGATCGTGCCCGCCGCGATCCTCTTCGACCTCGCCTTTCCCGGCCGAAGATTGTGGCAGGGCGAGCCGCCCTACCGCGCCCTCGGCCGCCGCGCCGTCGCCGCCGCGGCAGCGGATTTCGCTCTCGGCAACGCCGGCGCCGGTCTGGGCGCGCGCGCCGGCCGGCTGAAGGGCGGCATCGGCAGCGCCTCGCTGCGGCTTTCGGTCGGCGGGGCGGTCGGCGGGGCGGTCGGCGTGACGGTCGGCGCGATCGTCGCCGTCAACAGCTGGGGGTCCGTGGTGCGGCCGGATTGCGGCCGCTTCTGGGCGGCCGACCTGGCGCTCGGCGGCGAGCTCGACCCGCAACCCGCGACCCCTGGCGCGGCGCTCGATCCGGAGGATTTCTCGCAATGCGGCAGTACCGCCGTCGCCGGCAACACGACGATCGGCGTCGTCGCCACCGATGCGGCGCTTGACAAGGGCGGCTGCCGTCGCCTGGCGATCATGGCGCAGGACGGGCTCGCCCGCGCCATCCGCCCATTGCACACGCCGTTCGACGGCGACAGCGTGTTCGCGCTCTCGACCGGCGACGGACCGTCGGCGGCACCGGACCTGTTGCTGCGGTTCGGCAGCGCCGCCGCCGATTGCCTGGCGCGCGCCGTCATGCGGGCGCTGACGTCGGCCGCGCCGCTGGCCGGCGTGGCGAGCTGGCGACAGCGCTACGGTTCGACACCGTCCTGAAAGCTGGGGGCCGCTTGACAGCAGCGCGGGGCGCGCAGCATATGCGCGGCTCTACGCTCAGGCATAACCCGCGATCACGGGGCAGGAGACGTCCGATGCCGCACCGACATTCGCTAGCGCTCGCCTGCGCCCTGGCCTTGGCGCCTTCGGCGGCATTTGCCGCCGATACGATAAAGATCGGCTTTCCAATCCCGCTCTCGGGACCGACCGCGGTCTATGGCGAACCGATCCTCAAAGGCGCCGAGATGGCGGTGGCCGAAATCAACGCCAAGGGCGGCGTCCTCGGCCGCCCGCTCGAACTCCTGTCGCGCGACAGCAAGGCGAACGCCGACGAGGCGGTGCGCCTGGCGCGCGAGCTGATCATCAAGGACGATGTCGACTTCCTGGCCGGCACCCTGACCTCGGCCGAGGCGCCGGCCGTTTCGACCGTCGCCAAGGAAAACAAGATCGTCTTCGTCGCGCCGACGGCGAAGTTGACCGAGCTGACGCAGCCACCGCAGCTGCATCCCTACATCTTCCGCGTCGCCTCGAATACCGCAGTCGAAGGGCAGGCCGGATCGTCGCTGATGGCGAAGTGGCAGAGCGTGAAAACGATCGCGACGATCGCCCCCGACTATGCCTATGGCCGCGATGCGATCGCCGCTTTCGTCGCGAACATCAAAAAGCTGCGGCCCGACATCACGATCGTCGACCAGGAATGGCCGAAATTGGGCGAGGCCGACTTCACGCCGTTCATCACGGCGCAGATGAGCAAGAAGCCGGACGCCGTCATGTGCAGTCTCTTTGCCGGCGATTTCGTCACCTTCACCAAGGAGGCGACGCCGCTCGGCTACTTCAAGGCGATCCAAAACCGCCTCGTCGACGGCGCCGAAGTCGGCACCACCGACGAGGCGCGGGCGCTCGGCGGCGACTATCCCTATGGGATCACCACCGACGCCTACGATCCAGTCGTCTGGGGCGGCCTGAACGAACCCGCCGTACACAAGGCATATGAGACAAACCTCGAAGCCTTCACCAAGTCGAAATATGCCTCGGGCTGGTCGATCGTCGGCTACGAGGCGATCGAGGCCCTGGCGCAAGGCATCGCGAAGGCCGGCGATACCAAGAGCGACGATGTCGCCAAGGCGCTGCTCGGCATGACCTTCGACACCCCGGTCGGAAAACGGACGTTCAGCGTCGAGTCGCATGAGACGCTCAGCCCCGAATACTGGGGCACAATGGTCAAGGAGGCGGACTATCCCTTTGCGATCATGAAGAACCCGGAATTGTTGCCGCTGGCGTCGGCAACCAACTGAACCGCGACAGCGGGCGAAGGCGGGGAAGCCCGGGAAGCCCGGGGAGATCGATAAAGGGTGGCGGGCTCGTTTCTGTTCAGCCAGTTCATGGGCGGCCTGACCACCGCGATGTTTTTGTTCTTGATCGCATCGGGGCTGTCGCTGGTGTTCGGCGTCATGCGCGTCATCAACTTCGCGCATGGCTCGTTCTACATGATCGGCGCCTATCTCGCCTGGCAGGCGGTGGAGTGGCTGCACCCGGCCGGCGCCGGCTTCTGGTTGGCGGCACTGTTTGCCGCCTGCGGCGTCGGCGTTTTGGGTGCCGTCGTCGAGCGGCTGTTCTTCCGCTCGCTCTACGGCAAGGAAGAGCTCTATCAGCTGCTTTGCACCTATGCCCTCGTGCTGATTCTGGGCGACGTCGCCAAGCTTGTTTGGGGTACCGGTCAGCTTTCGGTATCGACCCCGCCGGCGCTTGCTGGCAGCGTGCAGATCTTCGGTACGACGCAGCCGCTCTACAACCTGTTCATCATGGCGCTCGGTCCGGCGATCGCCTTTGGCGGCTGGCTCGTGCTGAACAGAAGCGGGGTCGGGCGGATGGTGCGGGCGGCCCAGATGGACCGCGAGATGCTGGACGCGCTCGGCGTCAATGTCGGCACGATCTATACCGGCATGTTCGTGTTCAGCGCGTTTCTCGCCGGCCTCGCCGGCGCCCTGGTGACGCCGATCGAGAGCATCGTGCCGGGGATGGACGTGCTGATCATCGTGCAGGCCTTCATCGTCGTCGTCATTGGCGGGATGGGTTCGCTCTGGGGCACATTCTGGGGCTCGGTGATCTATGGCGAGGTGCTGTCGTTCGGCATTTTGATCTTTCCCGGCTTCTCGCTGTTCTCGGTCTTCGCGTTGATGGCGGTGATCCTGATCGTCCGGCCTTGGGGCCTCTTCGGCCGGCCGCTGTGACGACCCAGAGCACGACCGACGGCGGTGCCCGGGTCGGCGCCGGCGACAGCTCTGCCCGCGCCGGCCGCCGCATCCCTTGGACGCTGATTGTCTTTCTCGTCGCCTGCACGGTGCCGTGGCTCGGCTCGCGCTACGACGTCTTTCTGGCCGAGCAGATCGTCATCGACGCGCTCTTTGCCGTCAGCCTCAACCTTCTGCTCGGTACGACCGGTCTCGTCTCGTTCGGGCATGTCGCCTATTTCGGCGTCGGCGCCTATGCCTGCGGCATCCTGATGAAGACCTACGACCTGCCGTTCATCGTCGCCTTCCCGGCGGCAGGGCTCGGCGCGGCGTTCTTCGCGCTGGTTTCCGGCTATTTTTGCGTGCGCTTGATCAAGCTCTACTTCGCGATGCTGACCCTCGCGTTTTCGCAGATCATCTGGGCCATCGCCTATAAATGGAACGCCGTGACCGGCGGCGATCAGGGTCTGCCGGAAATCCCCTATCCGCGTCTCGACTGGATGTCGGCGATCCCCGGCCTCGGCGATCTCGGCATTGGCGACCGCTTCTACCTGTTGAGCATTGTCTTGATCGCGCTGGCGCTCGCGGCGCTGCACCGGGTGGTACGCTCGCCGTTCGGTAGAATGCTGACGACGATCCGCGACAATCCGGAGCGCGCCGCCTTTATCGGCGTCAATGTGCGCGCCTACCAGCTCGCCGCCTTTGTCGTCGCCGGGACCTTTGCCGGCTTTGCCGGCGCGCTCTACGGCATCTTCAGCCGCGGCGTCTTTGCCGATTACGTGTTCTGGTCGAAATCGGCCGAGGTGATGATCATGACGATCCTCGGCGGGATGGACTATTTTTGGGGCCCCCCGGTCGGCGCCCTGGCGCTGGTCTGGCTCAACCAGGAAATCACCGACTACACCCAGTATTGGCCATTCGTCCTCGGCGCGATCTTGCTGGTGCTGCTGTTCGGTTTTCCCGGCGGCATCGTCGGCGGCCTCGACGCGCTGTGGCGGCGGGTACGGAGCCGGCGCCATGCTTGAAATCGCCGGGCTCAGCAAATCCTTCGCCGGGTTCCGCGCGGTCTCCGATGTCAGCCTGACGGTCGCCACCCGGCAGATTGCCGCGGTCATCGGCCCCAATGGCGCCGGCAAGTCGACACTCTTCAACCTGGTCACCGGCCATCTGCGGCCGGACAGCGGCACGGTCAAGCTCGACGGCCGCGACATCACCGGTGCCGCCCCCTACCGGATCTGCGCGATGGGGATCGGCCGCTCGTTCCAGCGCACCAACATCTTTTCTCGGCTGACCGTCTTCGAGAATTTGCAGGCGGCGTTTCTGATGCACCGCCGTCGGGGTCATAATTTCTGGTCGCGCGCCAATGCGCTCTACCGCGACGAGACCGCCGCACTTCTGGCCTCGGTCGGCCTCGCCGGCCTCGAAAAGGTCGTTGCCGGCACCTTGAGCTACGGCAATCAGAAACAGCTCGAACTCGGCCTCGCCTTGGCGAGCAATCCGGCGCTGCTGCTATTGGACGAGCCGACCGCCGGCATGTCGGCGACCGAGACGCACGACACGATCCGCCTGATCGAGCGCATCGCCGCCGAGCGCGCATTGACGTTGTTGTTTACCGAGCATGACATGGAGGTCGTGTTCGGGATCGCCGAAAAGATCGCGGTCTTGCACCAGGGCAAGCTGCTCGCCGAAGGGACGCCGGGCGAGATGCGCCGCGATCCCGAGGTGCGCCGCATCTATCTCGGTGAGCGCGTCTGATGGCGCTTTTGGCGCTCGACGACATCCACACCGCCTATGGTTTGAGCCGGGTGCTGTTCGGCATTTCGCTCGACGTCGAGGCCGGCGAATGCGTCTCGCTGCTGGGCCGCAACGGCGTCGGCAAGACGACGACGATGCGTTCGGTCATGGGTCTGACGCCGCCCGCGCGCGGCCATGTGCTGTGGCGCGGCCATGACGTCGCCGGCTGGCCGCCGCACCGGATCGCCCGCGCCGGCATCGGCTTCGTGCCCGAAGACCGCCGCATCTTCGCCGAGTTGAGCGTGCGCGAGAACCTCGAAGTCGGCGCCCGCGCCGCGCGCCGGTCCGGCCGTTGGACGATCGAGGCGGTCGAAGAACTGTTTCCGGTGTTGCGCGAGCGACGCGACCAGCCGGGCGGCTTCCTGTCGGGCGGCGAGCAGCAGATGCTGACGATTGCCCGCACCTTGACCGGCAATCCGGAGCTGCTGCTGCTCGACGAACCGTCCGAAGGGCTGGCGCCGCTCGTCGTTGACATGCTGCGCGGCAAGATCGCCGAGTTGAAGGCGCAAGGCCTGACGATCCTCCTCGCCGAGCAGCGGGTCGATTTCGCGCTGGCGCTGGCCGACCGCGTCTATGTGCTGGAAAAGGGCAGCATCCGCTATTCGGGCGCCGCCGCCGAGTTGCGCGCCGATGCGGCGCTGCTCGACAGCCTCCTGTCGCTCTAACCCGACCAGACGAGCGCAAGCTACCCGGTGGCCGGTTCGTCTTTGCCTTGCTGTTCCTGTATTTTCGGCCCGCTGCTGTATCTGGGCGAGATCAACGAGTCGCAGGAACTGGATTGGTGCAAGTCGATTGCTGTCTTGGAGGAAGGAACGACGGCGTCGCGCAGCCTGTCGCTATTCCGGACGACCGTTGCGAGGGGGTACTGCCGGACGCTTCGATTATTCGGCTGAACCTTCGCGAGCTGCGTCGGCCGCGGCAGTGGGGCGGGCGTGGTTGGCGGTGAACCTGTGGTGCGAGCTGGCGCTCGACCGGTTTTGGGCGGAGCGGCTCGGCCCGAGCCGAAGGGGGGCACGCTGGCACCAGGTGCTACTGCTCTTCGCAAGGCTTGGCTCAAGCGGTCAGTCAAGCCGGCCCGAGGCGACGTCGTCGAGGGCGGCGGCCTCGGGGTGCGTCGCGATTATCATGTGAAAAAACTGCCTCGGCTACCCGCCAACGATGAACCGCATGGACCGAGCACGATTGAAACGCGCAGCGCTGAGCGCCAGAGCCGGTGATAGCGTGAGGGCTGTTACCGAACAGGAGGCGCGTCGGATGCAGGCCCAAGCGAAAAATGACGTTGCCGATGTGATCCGCCTTTTAACCTTAAGCGTGCTGCTGTTGATCCTCCCGGTGACGTCTTGGGCGCAGCCGCGCCCACCGATTGCCGAGCAGATGGCCAAGACCTACGGTCTCGATTCGTTTGGGCAAATCGAGGGCATCCGCTACACCTTCAATGTGCAATTTCCTGGTGTCAAACTTTCTCGCACCTGGGAATGGAACCCAAAGACCGACACGGTGTCTTACCAGGGGAAAGATAAGGAAGGCCAAACGATTAAGGTGACCTATCAGCGCTCGCAGCTCGGCAGCCAAAGCGATGCCGTAAAGAACGTAATCGATCCGGCCTTCATCAACGATCAATATTGGTTGCTGTTGCCGTTTCACGTTATCTGGGACGGCAGCGCGACCGTGACCGATCAGGGCATGCACAAACTGCCCTTAGGGAACGCTGCCGCGGAACGGGTCGTGATGAAATACCCTTCAGCGGGTGGCTATGCCCCCGGCGACACATGGGAACTCTACCTTGGCGCCGACAAGCGAGTCGAGGAGATGGTCTACCGCCGGGGCGGAACCAAGAAGCCCCGCCTTGTGATCGCGACGTGGACGGGCTACAAAAAGGCCGGCCCGCTGCTCATCTCGACGGAACACCGCGGGACGGCAGACGGAAAGCCCGTGCGGATTTCTTTCTCGGATGTGTCGGTTAAAGTGACGGGATCGGAAAACTGGATGAATGCGCAATGAACATGGGAAAGGGTTCACTGTTTTTGGTGGCGAGGTCCGTGATCTGCCCGAACCGGGTGCAATAGCAAATCGTCGTCTCCCTTGGCGGCCAACGGTACGGAGCGCCGCCTCCTTCTTTGGCTATAACGGACCGCTCAGCGGCGGGCCGGGTTCGCCATCCGCCAGACGCGCGCCGGCGACAGCGGCCACGCGTTCGGCTCGGCGCCAAGCGAGGACGGAGCCGCCGCGACCGCATCTGCCATCAGGCCGCCAATCGGGATGATGCCTCCTTCGCCCGCGCCCTTGGCGCCGGGCGGGTAGGTCGGTCGACGGCCGGTGCTGCAGCGATATCGCGGGGACCTGCGGGAAATCGGTCGCCGACGGGATCAGATAGTCGGCGAGCGTGCCGGCCAGCAAATGACCCTTCTCGTCGTAGACGAGGTCTTCCATGACGGCGCCGCCCAACCCTTGCACGACGGCGCCGATCACCTGCCCATGCAGGGACAACGGATTGGCGATCCGGCCGACATTTTCGACGACCAGGCAATCGACGAGTTCGACATGCCCGGTCCCGGGGTCGACCGCGACATGCGCCGCTGCCGTGCCATAGGCGTAGGTGTGCTTATGGTTGTTGGCGAAGGTGTAATCGGCCCTGAGTCCGTCCTCGGCCAGTGTGGAGAAATCGATCGATCGGCCGGATTCGCGACGGCGTTTCCGTCGATCAGGGGAATCTCGGTGCGCGGCTCGACCTCGCCTCACGACCGGCTTGCCGTTGACCGTGAAGGCGACCCGCATCGGGCGCTCCTGATCAAACGAAGCCGAACTCGCGCTCGGCGACCGAAAGGCTGTCGTCGACGATCGCGACCATCTCGTCGATCTCCTCTTTGCTGATCACCAGCGGCGGGCAAAGCTGGATCGACATGAAAGCGCGGGTCAGAAGGCCGCGCTCCCCCATCAGTTCGGCGACGCGGCGACTATAGGGATGGCTCGCGGCGGCGGGTCCCCAGCCAAAAGGCTCCTTGGTCTCCTTGTCCTTGACGAGTTCGACGGCGCACATCAGCCCTAGGCCGCGCACATCGCCGACCGTCGGGTGGGGACGCAATCCTTCGAGCCGGTCGAGAAGGTAGCTGCCCTGCTGCCGACTGCGCAGCGGCAGTTCCTCACGCTGCAGAATTTCGAGGTTCTTCAGCGCCGCAGCGCAGGACACGGCTTGCCCGCCAAAGGTCAACAAATGGGCGAGCGCCACATCCTGCCTTTTGAATTCCTCGAACAACCCGGTGCCGACCGCGACCGCGGCGATCGGCGCGTAACCGGAAGACAATCCTTTGGCCATCGTCATCAGATCGGGCACGACGCCAAACTGCTCCGTCGCAAACATCGTGCCGGTCCGCCCGAAGCCGTTGATCACCTCGTCCAAAATCAACAGCACGCCATGCGCGTCGCAGATCTGGCGGACACGCTGCCAATAGCGCGGCGAGGGGACATGGGTCGAATTCGACACTGAGACCGGCTCGCCAATCACCGCCGCGACCGTGTCCGGTCCCTGCCCGACAATCTCCCGTTCGATCGCCTCGGCGCAAGCCAGGTCGCCCGCTTCTCCCTCGATCCCGAATTCGTTGCGGTAGCGGTTCGGTGAGGGCACGAAGCTCACGCCGTACATGAAAGGGCCAAAATATTTCTCGTTGCGCGACGAGGTGATGCTCATCGCGGCGAACGTCGCGCCGTGGTAGCCGCCCTGTCGGGCGATGACCTTGTACCGTTTGGGAAACCCGCGCATCGCCTGCACCTGCTTGGCGATCTTGAGCGCGCTCTCGATCGCCTCCGATCCACCGGAGCAGAAAAAGAACCGATCGAGGTCGCCCGGCGTCAGTCCGGCGAGCGTGTCGGCGAGCTCGACCGCCGCGGAATTCGTGTAACTGGCGGCAGAAACATACGCCAATTCTCTCGCCTGCTTGGCCATCGCCTCGGCGATTTCCGCACGGCCATGACCGACATTGACGACATAGAGCCCGGCAAGGCCATCGAGATAGGCACGGCCTTGTGCGTCGAACAGGCGACAGCCCTCGCCCCGCACCATGACGCGCAACCCGTCGCGCTCGGCAAGGTCGAGCCATCGCGCGCTGTGGATCCAGACATGCTCGAGGGCTTGCTGTTCGATCGATCCCTCTTCGCCCCCCCGTTTCACGTCGTCTGCCATTGGCATTTTTCCTCATTGTCGCCGCACAAGCCGCTGCGCAATGGTTCCTGCATCACCGCGGCACGCGCAGAAGCGATCTAATCGGGTTTCGCGAAGGCCGGCATCACCTCCGCGGCGAACAGCCCGAGCGAGCGCATGCTTTGCGCGTGCGACAAGGTCCCCCAGGCAAAGGCGCAGATCACGTAGTTGCAGCCGCTCGCCGCCACCAGTTGCTGCATCTCCCGGCGCACGCGCGCCGGCGACCCGAACAGGATGCTTTTGTCCGCGACGGCCGTCTCCCACGCGAAGAGACCGTCGATGCTGTGGTCGCGATGCTCGTGCCACAGTTGGGTGATCGACCGGAACCACACGCCATGCGCGTCGCGCGCCGCTGCTGCCGCCGCCTCGTCGGTATCGGCCACGACGACGAGGCGCAACACGCCGACCTTGGGCGCAGCGACGTGGCCGTTCAGCCGGCCCGGGTCTTGCCGGTGTGCGTTCCACTCCCTCCAATAGGTGTCGACATGCTCGCGCACCGCCGTGGCAGGGCCGAGACGGACGAAATTGAAGCCGTGGCGCGCGGCGAACTCGACGCTCGTCGGCGTGTGGGTCGGATACCACAGCGGTGGATAGGGCTGCTGCAGCGGATGCAATTCGACCGGAACATCCTGGTAGTTGTAATGCGCCCCCGCGAAGGTCAGCCGCGGGCGGGTGAGTCCGGCGAGCAGGATCGACAGGGATTCATCGAACATCGCACGCAAATCCACCGGATCGATCCCGAAGTTGCGCAACTCGTACGGCGAGACGCCGCGGCCGATGCCGAGTTCCAAGCGGCCGCCCGACAACTGATCGAGCATCGCGACTTCTTCGATCAGGCGCAGCGGATCGTAAAGCGGCAAGAGGTAGACAAGCGGCCCGAGGCGAATGCGGCGCGTCCGCTGTGTCGCCGCCGTCAAAAATAACGCCGGAGAGGGGGCCATGCCGAGCGGGGTGGCGTGGTGCTCGGCTAGGTGATAGCAAAAGAAGCCCGCGCCATCGGCCGCTTCGAACAGCCGGAGGCGGTCCTCGTAGAGCTGGCTGACGGTTCCGGCGCCGCGGTCAATCCAATCGAACACGCCAAAGCTCACTTTGGTCATCAGACGCACCTTCCTGTCGCAGATGTCGGCTCTGTCGCAGATGTCGGCTCTGTCGCAGATGTCGGCCCTGTCGCAGATGTCGGCTCTGTCGCAGATGTCGGCCCTGTCGCAGATGTCGGCCCTGTCGCAGATGTCGGCTCGGCAGAGCCGCGGCACCCCATTTCCGCGATTATCGGCGCCATCCCGCCGGGCGCAACCCTGTTACGAGCTGACGACGATAGCGACAGCCCCTGTCACACCCTCGGCCAACCGACATGCGGCGAGGAGCCGGGGACGGTCGCGGCGCATTGACAGCGCGGAATCGTCGCGTGTTGAATCCTTCGAAAATGCGGGAAAGGGGAGGTTACGAAGTTTGCGCTGGGCCAGGGGGTGCCGCGTGTGTGGGATCAGGCGGCCTTGACGCCGATCAGGAACTGCGTGACTTCACGCGAGAGATCGTCGGCTTGACGCGAAAGCCCTGCTGCCGCGCCCAGCACCTGGTGCGCTGCCGCACCGGTGGTGTTGGCGGCCTGCTCGACCCCGGTAATGTTCGCTGCCACCTTCCCGGTGCCTTTCGCCGCCGCCTGGACATTTCGGGCGATTTCCTTCGTCGAGGCGCCCTGTTCTTCGACTGCCGCCGCTATGGTCGCGGCAATCTCGTTTACCTCGATGATCGTCTTGATGATCCCGCGGATCGCCGCGACTGTCTCATTGCTCGCAGCCTGGATCGTCGCCACCTGCTCCCCAATCTCGGCGGTCGCTTTGGCCGTCTGATTGGCCAGCGTCTTGACCTCCGCCGCCACCACGGCGAAGCCCTTCCCGGCCTCTCCGGCCCGGGCCGCCTCGATTGTGGCATTGAGCGCCAGCAGGTTCGTTTGCGCGGCAATGTCCTGAATTAGCGTAACCACGTCGCCGATTTTCTGGGCGCCCGCCGCAAGGGTCTGCGCCGTGGCATCCGTTCGTTGCGCGTCCTCGACAGCCCGCTCGGCGGTCTTGGCCGATTGCGAAACTTGCCGGCTAATCTCGTCGATCGACGATGTCAGCTCTTCAGTAGCGCTCGCCACGGTTTGCACATTGACCGATGTCTGTTCCGAGGCTGCGGCAACGGTTGCGGCCTGCCGGTTCGTCTCCTCGGCGGTCGACGACATCGATTGTGCCGTCGCCTCCATCTCGGTGGCCGCCGAGGAAAGGATATGAACGAGTTCCGTCACCCTGGCCTCGAACTCACGGGTGAGTGTATCGAGACGCTGGGCACGCTCCACCTTGGCTGCATTCTCGCGCGCCTGCAGACCGGCGAGCCGATCGGACTCGATCATATTGTCCTTGAAGACCTGCACTGCTTCCGCCATCCGTCCAATCTCGTCCTTGCGGCCGACGCCAGCGATCTCGACCCCGATGTCGTGGCCCGCGAGTGCCGTCATCGCGTCGGTCATCGCCACGATCGGCCTATAGATTCCGCGGCCGATGACGACGGCCAGGAAGAGCCCGAGCACGAACGCGGCGGCCCCGCATGCCTCCTGCAGCTTCGACGCGCCGCCGACCGTTGCTTTTGTCAGCGATTGTGAGGCCGCGAATTCCTGGGACAACGAGGCGACGACCTTTTCCACGTCTTTCTGGATGCCCGTCGTTTCCCCGATCATCTTGTTGTCGAAGAGATCGCTTTCCGACAACAAGTCATCAGAATTTCTGGAGAATGCGTCGGCATAGCCGGCGAGGGCTTTGCGAACCGGCGCAACCAGCGGCTTCGTGGCGTCGTTGGCGAGGCTCTCGAATTTCTTCAGCGCGTCCTGCGCCTTGCCCAGGTCGGTTGTGAACGTCGCCTGCCCGGTGGGGTCGCGGGTCGCGAGGAAGCGCCAGTTGGCGACGCGCACGTGCGAAACCAATGCCTCGACGTTGGCGGCAGCCTCGGAGAGTGCCGGCTGATGGGCCTCTCGTGCGACGTCGACGAGATGCCGCGTCGCGGCGGTCAGAACATCGCCATCCGAAGAGAGCTTCCGGCCCGACACCGCGGCAGAGGCCGTAAGCGCGCTGAACTCGTCGAGATCGGCCTTGAACGCTCCGAGATGCTCCTGGATCTCCCCATACATCCCGCGGAGCTCTTCGGAGGCGGTCGAGTTGGCGGACTGCTGCATCAGATCCATTGCGCGAGCGATACTGTCTTGCACAAATTTCAGGGTCGCTTCGTCCCCATCCAGTCGGTAGCGCACGACACCCCCCCGGATCCGCTCCGCGAGCTTGCTCGTTTCGAGGGCGCGGATCGTGTCGGTGGAGAGCCCGCTCATCTTGACGACCTGCCTGTCGATCCCGGCCAGCTGCAGCACGTCGTAGACCATGAGCCCGGCGCCAATCAGAACGATCACGCCGAAGCCGATCAGAAGACGCGGCAGAATGCGGATGTTCGACAGCATTGTCGCCTCTATCTGCGGATTACACGACTATGGCGACGGGCACTGAGCAGGGGCGGCCGCAGTCTGAGAGACCGTGCCGCGGGCGACGACCTTGCCGGCGAAATCGACGCATTCGAGCGATAGTCGCTCTAGCTGAAGCGTAGGCTTCATAAACGCCGAGGCGAGCGGCTGCGTCCGGGCCGGCCCCCACGAAGCACGCTCTCGGATGCAGGGCTGCATGACACGACCTGGACCAAGGATTCATGAATTTCGCCGCCCCGAGAATCGTCGAAATTCCTTAATCCGCGGTTATTCCGATACGTCGCGATGCCGCCTCACTGACTGGACTCGACCAAGCGCTCCAAGAAATGCGGGATGTCCACCGACCGCCGTCCGGCTGCGGAGTTGACGGGCGGCCGGCGCCGGGGTTCGCACTTGTCCCAGATGGTCTTACCCGAACATTGCAGCTGGATCGGCACTGCAATCGCGCACCGGCGCACGCCAACCACACCATATTAACTTTGAAGCAATGAAACCCCGATATCGTGCGACCGCATCCGGCTTGCCGCTGTTTTTCGTCATTGGCGTAGGTGCGTGAAGTTCTCCCCAGGAAATGACAGCGAATTTCCAAGGAATGTGTGCAAAACTCAAGACACCGGCCGGTGGGACCAGAAATGGCACTGCAGGTTGCCGCCGGTCAATGCCTCGACCCAAAAGGGAGAAATCGTGATGCCGGATATGGCGACGGTCAACGCGAGCGACGACCGGGAGGTCCGCCTCCGATTCATGCGCATCACCGAGCAAACGGGGGCCCTGCTGCGCGAGGTGTGGAAGATCGTCGAACCCAAATTGCCCACAACCCTCGATGGTTTCTACCAGCATGTCATGAAGGAACCGCGACTGGCGCAGCTGATTGGCAGTGACCTGCCGCGCCTCAAGGCCGCGCAAGGGTCGCACTGGGCGCGGCTGTTCAACGGTCGGTTCGACGAAGAATACATGCGCGGTGCCCGCACCATTGGCCTCATTCATAACAAGATCGGATTGGAACCGCGATGGTACATAGGCGGGTATAATTACGTATTGAGCCAGGTTGTCGAGATCGCAGTCCGGGCGAACCGGCGAAGAACCGATCATCTCGTTGCGGTGCTGGCGGCAATCAATTGCGCCGTCATGTTCGACATGGATATGGCTATCTCCGTCTATCAGGAGGCGATGCTTGGCGAACGGCAGCAGCGTCAAGACAAGGTCACCCGAGCGATCGAAGACCTCGATGTCCAGATGAAGATGGCGCTCGAAGCCGTCGCCGCGGCAGCCACCAAGATGCAGAACACCGCCAATGTCCTGGCCGCGAACGCCGAAGAGTCGTCCCGCCAGACGACGTCGGTCGCATCGGCCTCCGAGCAGGCGTCGGCCAATGTCCAAACCGTGGCAACCGCCGTCGAGCAGCTGTCTTCCTCGGTCGCCGAAATCAGCCGGCAGGTGACCACATCGACCAAAATTGCCGGACAGGCGGTGGGCCAGGCGCACAGTACCAATGACGCCATGCGAGGCCTGACCGAGACCGCGGCAAAGATCGGCAATGTGGTCAAGCTTATTGAGGACATTGCTTCGCAAACCAACCTTTTGGCCCTCAATGCGACGATCGAGGCGGCGCGCGCCGGCGACGCCGGCCGAGGTTTCGCTGTCGTTGCCGCCGAGGTCAAGAACCTTGCCAGTCAAACCGCCAAAGCGACGGAGGTCATCCGGGAACAGATCACCTCCATTCAAGACGCGACCAAGGAGTCCGTTGCGGCGATCGAAGAAATTGCCTCAACAATCGTGTCGGTCAACGAGATCGCCAGCACCATCGCCTCGGCCGTCGAGCAACAAGGCGCGGCAACCCATGAGATTGCCCGCAATGTGCAGGAGGCCGCGAAGGGAACCCAGGAGGTCTCCGCCAACATTGCCGGTGTCGGGCACGCGGTCGTCGAGACCGGCCATGTGGCGACGGACGTGCTCGCGGCAGCCGAGGAATTGACGCGCCAGTCCAGTACGCTGCGCGGATCGGTCGAAGGTTTCTTCAGCGCCATCCGGGCCGCTTGACCCCGTCGCCGCGCGATCCTGCCGGATGCCGCGGCAGGGCTCCCCATAGCACCATTGCTGCCGGCGACCCGATGCTTCTTTACGAAGCGGCACTGCGCCGTCGTGCACCCCCTCTGTCGCGCCCGTAACAAAGCTCTTTTTCACGCCGTCCCGCGCAAGCCGGGACCTATTTCTGCCCTGGATACCGGCGTTCGCCGGTATCACTGAGGAAATTTCGTATTCTTCAGATTAGGGCGGCAGGCGCTTCTGAAGCGTCGTGCTGACTGTGCAATGCAGACTACTCCTGGGTTAAGATCAGCCCATCGAGGGGGAGAGTTACGGCAAGCCGCCGCGCCGGATAAAATGCAGTTGAGGGAGCTCGGGGAACTGACGGCTCCGCTTCTCGCCGACGACGCTCCGGCATCGTCGGCGGCTGGACCTTCCGCGCCACTTCCCACAAACTCGCCGACGGCAGCCGGAGCGGTTGAATGCGCGATGAGAGTCTCCCCTTTGTCGGTCGCTCGTTGTTGCGGCGGGAGGATCCTCGGCTCCTGACCGGGCGCGGGCAATTCATCGCCGATCTCGTCCTGCCGCATATGCTGCACGCGGTCGTGGTCCGCAGCCACGTCGCGCATGCCCGCATCCGTCGCATCGATGTGTCGCACGCCGCCGCGATGCCCGGCGTGGCGCTCGCCCTCGACGGTGTCGCTCTGCTGCGGCGGCTGCCGCCGGTGCCCGAAGGGCAAATCTCGATGCCGCGCAAATGGACGACGGTCATCCCGCACAAATTCCTCAACCCGCAGGAGCCGCTCCTGGCGCACGACAAGCTGCGCCACGTCGGCGAGGCGGTCGCGGTGATCGTTGCCGAAACGCGCGCGGCAGCGGAGGACGCGGCGGAACAGGTGGCCGTTGATTTCGAAGACCTGCCGGCAATCGTCGACCCCGAAACCGCCCTCCACCCCGACAGCCCGCTCGTCCATGAACGCTTTGGCACCAATCTGATCGGCGCCTTTTCGGTCGGCCGCGGCGATGTCGCCGCGGCCTTCGCCGCGGCGCCGCACCGGCTGCGCCGGCGCTTCTATCACCACCGTTACGCCGCGGTGCCGCTTGAGTGCCGCGGTGTCGTCGCCGCCTACGATTGGCGCACGCAATCGGCGATGATCTGGTCTTCGACCCAGGTGGTCCATTGGGTGCGGCGCGAAGCCGCGGCGTTGCTCGGCCTCTCCGAGGCGCAGGTGCGGTGCGTCGCCCTCGACGTCGGCGGCGGCTTCGGCGGCAAGGGACACGTCTATCCGGAGGACCTCTTAATCACTTTTCTCGCCCGCGAATTGCGGCGCCCGGTACGCTGGATCGAAGAGCGGCGCGAGCACATGATGAGCGCCACCCATTCGCGTGACCAATTGCACGATGTCGAGGTCGGCTACGACGACGACGGCCGGATTCTCGCCTTGCGGGACGATTACATCGTCGACTGCGGCGCCTGGAACCCGATCGGTTCGGGGGTCGCCTATAATACCGCCGTTCACCTGACCGGCCCCTATCGGATCGAGAATCTGGCGGCATCGGGCAGGATCGTCGTCACCAACAAGGTGCCGAACGCTCCGTACCGTGGCGCCGGGCGGCCGGAAGCCGCCTTCGCGATGGAGCGGACCATCGATCTGGTGGCGCGCAGCCTCGACCTCGAGCCATCCGAAGTGCGGCGCCGCAACATGATCCGCGCCGAGGAGATGCCGTACCGCGTCGGCATTCCATATCGCGACGGCGAGCCGATCGTCTACGACAGCGGCGACTACCCGGCCGCGCTGCAAAAGGCGCTCGACGCGGTGGGCGGAATCGCGGCGTTTCGCCGGCGCCAGAGCGAGGCGCGGCGCGCCGGACGCTGGCTCGGGCTCGGCATCGGCTGCTACATCGAAGGCACCGGGGTCGGACCGTTCGAGAGCGCCTTCGTCCGCGTCGACCCCTCGGGCAAGATCTACGTCGCGTGCGGTGCCGCCCCGCAGGGCCAGGGCATGGAGACGATCTTTTCGCAGGTGATGGCCGATCTGTGGCGGGTCCCTCCGGAAGATGTCGTGCTGACCTTCGCCGACACAGCGGCGATCGCGATCGGCTTTGGCACGATGGCGAGCCGCAGCACGGTGACCGCCTCGGCGGCGATGCAGGTCGCCAGCCTCCGCCTGCGCAGCAAGGTTTTCGCAATCGCCGCCAATCTGTTGGAATGCGCCCCCGCCGACCTTGAATTGCGACAGGGCGGTGTCGGCATCGTCGGCGTCCCGGGTGCGCAAGCGAGCCTCGCCGATGTGGCGAAAGCGGCACGACCCGGCTGGGAGAGCGCGCGCCCGCCCGGCGTCGAGGCCGGCCTCGAGGAGATCTGCTACTGGCAGCCGGAAACCGTGACCTGGAGCTACGCCGTCCACGTCGCGATCGTCGAGGTCGATCGCGAAACTGGCCGGGTGGCGATCGACGACTACGCGGTGGCGCATGACTGCGGCGTGGTGGTCAACCCGATGCTGGTCGAGGGGCAGATCATGGGCGGTGCGGCGCAGGGGCTGGGCGGCGTCCTCAGCGAAAGGATCGCCTATGATGCGAACGGCCAATTGTTGAGCGGTTCGTTATTGGATTACGCGTTGCCGACGGCCGGCGACATCCCGGCGATGACGATCGTGCACCAGCATTCTCCGTCGCCGCTCAATCCGCTCGGCGTCAAGGGTGTCGGCGAGGGCGGCGCCGTGGCCCCGCCGGCGGCGGTTGCCAATGCCGTCTGCGATGCGCTCGCCGCTTTCGGGGTCGAGGTAAACGCGACGCCGATCAGTCCCGAGCAACTGTTGCGGGCCATGCGCCAGGCCGAGCAGGCCCGCTGAGATCCGTCCGACGCCTTTGGCGGTGCGCGGCGGCGGTTCTTGGCGCTCGCCGCAGCGGCGCTTATAAGACCGCACGCGAGCGACCAACCGCCCGCGTGCCGCCGCGTGCGGAGGTAGGGCCGCCGATGCCGCTCTTGACCATCCCGTTTCCGGCGATCAATCCGATCGCCGTCTCATTCGGCCCCTTTGCCATCCGCTGGTACGCGCTTGCCTATATTGCCGGGCTCGTCATCGGCTGGCGCTATTGCCTGAGCCTCGCCCGGCGACAGCCCTATCTGGTCGCCAGCCGAGATGTCGACGATTTTCTCGTTTGGGCAACCTTGGGCGTCGTCCTCGGCGGACGCCTCGGCTACGTCCTGTTCTACAATCCGCAGTATTACTTCCTGCATCCGCGGCAGGTTTTGTTCGTCTGGCACGGCGGCATGTCGTTCCACGGTGGCGCGATTGGCGTCACCGTCGCGATCCTGCTGTTCACCCGGTTGCGCGGGATTCCGATCTTCGCCTTTTCCGACGTCATCACCCAGGCCATCCCGATCGGTCTGTTCTTCGGCCGCATCGCCAATTTCATCAATGGCGAGCTGTTCGGCCGGCCGACCGATGTCCCGTGGGCCATGATCTTCCCGAACGGAGGGCCGGTGCCGCGCCATCCGAGCCAGCTCTACGAGGCTTTCTGTGAAGGGATTTTGCTGTTTCTGTTGCTGTTCGCCGCCGAGCGGCGCGGCAGCCGGCGTCAGCCCGGCGTCGTCACCGGGATCTTTTTCGTCGGCTATGCGGCGGCGCGCATCTTCGGCGAGATGTTTCGTCAGCCGGACCCGCAGCTCGGCTATCTGACATTCGGCGCGACGATGGGACAGCTGCTGTCGATCCCGGTGCTGGTCGCCGGCATCGCGCTCTTGGTCTGGGCCCGCCGGATGCCTGCGGTGCAACGCCGGTGACCGCGGCAGAAATCGGCGGCGACGACATCGCCTACCGGATTTGCCGCCGCATCGCGACCGCGGGGCCGCTGTCGGTTGCCGCGTTCATGGCGATGGCGCTCCATGATCCGACGCGGGGCTATTATGCCCGACATCAACCGATCGGCGTCGACGGGGACTTCACGACCGCGCCCGAGATCAGCCAGATATTCGGCGAACTCGTCGGGCTGTGGTGCGCCCTCTCTTGGGAAGCAATCGGCCGGCCCGATCCGCTGGTGCTCGTCGAGTTGGGGCCAGGGCGCGGCCTGCTGGCTGCCGACCTGTTGCGGGCCGCGGCGGCGGCGCCGGAATTTCGCCGCGCGCTGCGGCTTTACCTGGTCGAAGCGAGCCCGCGCCTGCGCCTCGAGCAGGAGCGGCGCCTCGCCTGGGCCGAGCCCGTCTGGATGCAACGCATCGACGAATTGCCGGCCGGTCCGATGCTGCTCGTCGCCAACGAGTTTCTCGACGCATTGCCGATCCGCCAGTTCGTGCGCACCAGGAGCGGCTGGGCGGAGCGACAGGTGACGCTCGATAACGCCGGGAAATTGGCCTTCGCCGACGGCCCCGAAAGCCCGACGGCAGCGCTCCTCGTGCCCGAGCGGTTGCAGCGGTCCGCCGCGATCGGCGCAATATTCGAGGTCTGCCCGGCGGCACTCGCCCTGGCGGCGCATCTCGGACGCCGCCTCGCGGGCGAGCCGGGCGCAGCGCTGTTCATCGACTACGGCCGTCTCCCGAGCGGGCCGGGATCGACCTTGCGGGCATTGCGCCGGCATCGGGTGGTGGCGCCGCTGGCGCGGCCGGGCACCGCGGATTTGAGCGCCCATGTCGATTTTGCCGCCGTCGCCGAAGCAGCGCGGGCCGCTGGCGCCGAGATTCACGGGCCGGTAACGCAAGGCTGGTTCCTCGCGGCACTTGGCGCCGAAGCGCGGCTCGAGGCGCTGTCCGCACGGGCTTTGCCAGCGCAGCGCGAGGCGCTCGAGGGCGGCCTCGCGCGCCTGCTCGACCCGGCGGCGATGGGCGAACTCTTCAAGGTGATGGCGGTGACGACACCGGGTCTGGCGGCGCCCGTCGGGTTCGAGCACGCGGCGCCGGCCGGATGATCGCGCTGGCTGGGCTTGGCGCCGATTCGGGCGTTCGCCACGCCTTTTTCACGCGCCGCTGCGGGGTCAGCGATGGCTTGTTCCGGTCGCTGAATTGCGGGTTCGGCTCCGGCGACGCCGATGCCAGCGTCGCGCGCAACCGCGCGATCGCGATGGACCGGCTCGGCCTTTCCGTCGATCGGCTGGTGACCTGCCGGCAGATCCATAGCGCCGCGGTGGTCGCCGTCACCCGTCCCTGGCCGCGGCAGGACGCGCCGCGCGCCGACGGCATGGTCACACGGGTTCCGGGCATCGCACTCGGCGTGCTGGCCGCGGATTGCGCCCCGATCCTGTTGCGCGATCCGATCGCCCGGGTCATCGGTGCGGCGCATGGCGGCTGGCGGGGTGCCTTCGCCGGCATCACCGAAGCGACGATCGTCGCGATGGAGGCGCTCGGCGCTGAGCGCCGACGGGTTCGGGCTGGGATCGGTCCATGCATCGGGCCCGCTTCCTACGAGGTCGGGGCGGAGTTTCCGCGGCCGATCGTCGCGGAGGATGCCGATGCAGCGGTCTATTTCGCGCCGGCCCGGCGCCCCGGCCACTGGCTGTTCGATCTTTCGGGCTACGTCGCGCATCGACTGGCGCGCTGCGGGGTCACGCGGATCGAGCGGGCGGCGCGGGACACGCTCGCCGAAGCCGACGATTTTTTCAGTTATCGCCGCGCCTGCCTGCGCGGCGAGCCCGTCTATGGCCGCGCGCTGTCCGCCATCATGATCGAGGAATAGACGTTTCCACCGCCGGCGCGCCGATCCGCCTCACGGTATTTCCTGCGATTGGCCGATCTCGTCGAATGAACCTCGCTAACCGGGCCGCCGGCACAACCGCGCTGCTGTTGTTCGCCGCCGCCTGTCAGCCATTGCCGCACCCCTTTGCCGACGACGTTCCGCATGCCGGATCGCCGCTGATGACGTTGCGCGACATGCCGAGCGTGTCGATTGCCCCGCTCGCGGGCGAACCGCGGGCGACTGCCGAGCGTCTCGGTCCGGCGATGGCTGCCGCGTTGCAGAAGCATGAGATTGCGGCGACCGACCGGAACGCCGGGCTGAACAGCTATCAGCTGACGGGCCGGATCCAGGCGATGCTGCCGAGCAACGGCAATGCTGCGCTGGCTGCGCTATGGGTGCTGCGCGGCCCGTCCGGAAAACTCCTCGGCGAGCGAGCCGAGCGGGTCGAGGCCAAGGCCGGCGATTGGGAGGCCGGAAACGGCGACGCGGTCGCGCGTCTCGCCGCGGCGGGGGCCGATCAGCTCGCCGGGTTGATCGAGGACAAGGCACCGGTCGAAGCGGCGGTCGGCGGACAAACCCGGCTGTTGCTTCGCGGCGTCGATGGGGCGCCGGGCGATGGCGCGGCAGCGCTCGAAAAAGCGATCACCCTGCTCTTGCAGCGCCGGGACATCGCTATTGTGACCGACCCGCGGCGCGGCGCCGATCTCGTGCTCGAAGCCGACGTCACGGTCGGCCGGCCTGCTGCCGGAAAGCAGCATGTGAAGATCGTCTGGCATGTGCGGCACCAAGACGGCAGCGAGATCGGCACAGTCGCGCAGGAAAACGATGTTCCGACCGGGCTGCTCGACGGCCCCTGGGGCGATGTCGCATATACCGTCGCCGTGGCCGCGCAGGACGGCATCATGGCGCTTGTCGCCCGCGGCACGCCGCCGCCGACTGGAAAGTCCTGAGATTGCCAGACTTGCGGCCGATTGTTACAGTCCGGTTTCGGTCAAGCCGCGGGGCCGGTCCCGCTGGCGATGCGCACGGCATGACATGAAAATTCTCGCCTGCAACAGCAATCGGCCGCTCGCCGAGGCGATCGTGGCCTATCTCGACCTGCCGCTGACCAAGGCCAGCGTGCGCCGGTTTTCCGATATGGAGGTGTTCGTCGAGATCCACGAGAATGTGCGCGGCGAGGATGTCTTTGTGATCCAGTCGACCTCGTATCCGGCAAACGATCACCTGATGGAATTGCTCGTCTGCCTCGACGCGCTGAGGCGCAGTTCGGCGCGGCGGATAACGGCAGTCGTACCCTATTACGGCTATGCGCGGCAGGACCGCAAGACCGGGTCCAGAACCCCGATTTCGGCCAAGCTCGTCGCCAACATGATCACCGCAGCCGGCGCCGACCGAGTGCTGACGCTCGACCTGCATGCCGGGCAGATCCAGGGGTTTTTCGATATTCCGACCGACAATCTCTATGCCGCGCCGGTGCTGGTCAAAGATATCGAGGATCGTCACGCGCGACAGGATCTGGTCATCGTGTCGCCGGATGTCGGCGGCGTCGTGCGCGCCCGTCAGATCGCCCGGCGGCTCGATGCCGACCTCGCGATCATCGACAAGCGGCGCGACCGGGCCGGCGTCTCCGAGGTCATGAACATCATCGGCGACGTCCAAGGGCGGCGCTGCATCCTCGTCGACGACATCGTCGACAGCGCCGGTACCCTGTGCAACGCAGCGGCGGCGTTGATCGACAGCGGCAGCGCCGCGGTGTATGCGTATGTCACGCACGGCGTTCTTTCGGGTGGCGCCGTCGCACGCGTCGAGGCGTCGCCGATCGAGTTACTGGTCCTGACCGACAGCATCGTCGCGACCGAGGCGGTCCGCGCCGCGCACAATATCCGTCAGGTAACGATCGCCCCGCTGATGGCCGAGGCCATCCGGCGGATCAGCGAGGAAAGATCGGTATCGAGCCTGTTCAATTGAGCGATCTGCCGGCCGGCCGAAAAAATCGTCGGAGGCCTGCCGCGACCGGCTGGCGCGCCGGTCGGCCGTCGCCATCTCTGTCGGGTTTGCCCCGCTTTTGTGACCCGTGTTTGTGAAAGGAAGCCATAGTCGATGCCCGATATCGCCACGCTCAGCGCCGAGCCCCGCGCGCAGGCCGGCAAGGGCGCCGCCCGGGCGGTGCGACGCCAGGGTCGCGTGCCGGCGATCCTCTACGGCGCCGGCATGGACCCGGCGCCGATCAGCCTCGATCCGCGCGAACTGTCACGCGCTCTCGGCAAACGCGGCTTCCTGGCAACCCTCGTCGACGTCAGAATCGACGGTACGGCGCAGCGCGCCTTGCCGCGTGACGTGCAATACCATCCGGTAACCGGGCTGCCGCTGCACGTCGACTTGCTGCGGATCGGGGCGACGACCCGCATCAACGTGGAAGTCCCGGTGCAGTTCGTCAATCGCGAGCTGTCGGTCGGGCTGCGGCGTGGCGGCATTCTCAATATCGTCCGCCACGAGATCGAATTGAGCTGCCCGGTCGACCATATTCCCGACCGGCTGGTCGTCGATCTCAACGGGCTCGACATCGGCGACAGCCTGCACATCAGCGCCGTTGCCATCCCGGAAGGCTGTCGTCCGCGGATCGCCGACCGCGACTTCACGATCGCCAGCATCGCGGCGTCCTCGGCGGTGCGCGAAGAAGCCTCGACGACAGCGACGGCGACGCCGGCGGCGGCGCTGCCTTCGGCCGCAGGCTGAGCTTGATGCAGGCGGGCCGCCGGCCGAGATCGGATGGCGATGCGCCTCGTCGTCGGTCTTGGCAATCCCGGGTCGCGATACGCGGGCAATCGCCATAATGTCGGCTTCATGGCGGTCGACGCGATCGCCCGCCGGCACCGGGTATCGAGTTTTCGCAACCGGTTCAAAGGCGAGCTTGCCGACGGGCCGATTGACGGCGAGCGGCGGCTGCTCCTGAAGCCGCAGACCTTCATGAACAACTCCGGCGAGTCGGTCGCCGAGACCGCGCGATTTTTCAAGATCGCGCCGGCAGAAATCGTCGTGATCCACGACGAGATCGACCTGCGCCCGGGCAAGCTGCGCGTCAAGCGCGGCGGCGGCAATGCCGGTCACAACGGGTTGCGCTCGATCGACGCGCTGTTGGGGCCGGATTATTGGCGGATACGGATCGGCGTCGGACATCCCGGAGTCAAAGAGCTGGTGCAACCCTATGTGCTGCAGAATTTCGGCAGCGAAGAAATGACCTTCTGGGTCGAGCCATTGCTCGCGGCCGTCGCCGAAACCATCCCGCTGTTGCTGGCGGGCGCGCCGGACGCTTTCATGAGCGAGGTGGCGCGCCGCTATGCGCCACCCGATCCGCCGCCGGATCCCGGCCGGTCCGGCGGTTCGGCGCGGTCCTGAGATAGGTCCTGAGATAGGTCCTGAGACATGGGCTTCAGCTGCGGCATTGTCGGATTGCCTAATGTCGGCAAATCGACTCTGTTCAACGCGCTGACCGCGACAGCGGCGGCCGAGGCCGCGAACTATCCGTTCTGCACGATCGAGCCCAATATTGGTCGCGTCGCGGTGCCGGACGACCGGCTCACGATCTGCGCCCGCCTCGCGAAATCGGCAAAGATCGTGCCGACCCAGCTCGAATTCGTCGATATCGCCGGGCTGGTGCGCGGCGCCGCGGCCGGCGAGGGGCTCGGTAACCAGTTTCTCGCCCATATCCGCGAGGTCGATGCGATCGCGCACGTGCTGCGCTGTTTCGAAAACGGTGATGTGAGCCATGTCGAAGGCTCGATCGATCCGATCCGCGATGCCGAGACGGTCGAGACCGAGCTGATGCTGGCCGATCTCGACAGCCTCGAGCGGCGTGCGGCGGCGGCCGAAAAGCGGGCGCGCGGCGGCGACAAGGAAGCGCGGGCGCTGCTCGAAGTGATCGAGCCGGCGCTCGCGGCGCTGCGCGCCGGTGTGCCGGCGCGCAGCGCTGCTCTCGACGGCGGCCGGCGGGAACGGCTGAAGGAGCTGCAATTGCTGAGCGCCAAAGCAGCGCTCTATATCGCCAATGTCGACGAAGCCAGCGCCGCTTCCGGCAATGGTTTGAGCCGGCGGGTCGCCGATTACGCCGCTTCCCGCGGCGCCGGCGCGGTGACGATCTCGGCCGCGATCGAAGCCGAACTGGCGCAGTTCGCCGATGCCGAGGAGCGGCGCGAGTTTCTCGCGGCGCTCGGGCTCGCCGAGACCGGGCTCGCCCGGGTGATCCGCGCCGGTTATGCGCTCCTCGATCTTGTTACCTTTTTCACCGCCGGCCCGAAGGAGGCGCGTGCCTGGACCGTCGTCCGCGGCACCAGGGCGCCGCAGGCCGCGGGCCGCATCCACAGCGACTTCGAAAAGGGCTTCATCCGCGCCGAGACCATCGCCTACGCCGATTTCGTCGCCCTTGGCGGCGAGCAGGGCGCCAAGGAGGCCGGCCGGATGCGGCTCGAAGGCGCCGATTACATCGTCCGCGACGGCGACATCATGCATATCCGCTTCAATGTGTAGCGCCAGCCCATAAAGCGATTTCGCCATCGACGTGTTCCCGCATCGGTATTTTGGCAACGCGACCGCGGCGGAGGGGACCGGCTGAAGCGCATCCACCACCACGGGAGGGGCGCGACTGTTTGGGCGAGCTGGTGCAGATCGACGGTTCCGAACACTGGTGGTTCGAGGATCGCGGCCCACAATCTACCTTGCTGGTCTATGTCGACGACGCCACCAGCCGCCTGATTCACCTGAAGTTCGTGGTGCAAGCACAGCGGCGCGTCCTGGCAATTTGTCCCGCCAGCCGCCGGTTTCGACCGCCCCTTCCTCACGCTTCGCGCGATTTGCCGTTGCGTAAATCGATCAAGAGTGCGATCTTGGCGCCGCAACCGCCAGGTATCTGGCGAATGTTGGTTAAAATAGAGGAGGAGGTTAAAATAGAGGAGGAATACACGTGAGACGTTTCGCACTTTTATTTTTCGCGTTGCTGCTAAGCACCACGGTGACGATCTGCGCATCCGCACAATCCTTCAGGCAGATCCCCGGAAAACTGGCCAGCATCTCGGTAGGCGGCACGCCGTCTGGCGCAGTGGCCGTCTGGGGGATCAACGCCGCGGGCGACATCTTCGAATTCGATGGGCTCGGGTTCGACCAAATCGAGGGGCTTCTGGCACAAATCGCTGTGGACGGCACGGCGGTCTGGGGGATTAGCCGAACTTGGCCGATTGGGGCAGGTTGAACGAGGTAAGTGGTTGACTTCTTTCGACTGGACCCACGAAGGTCTTCACTACACGGGGGATGTCGGGGCGATCTGAGAGGCGCTGATTTTGGGCTCCGGTTGGGCGGGAAGGACGAGTTTGAGCTTGTCGAGGAGGAGCGCGAGCTCGGGTTCTGGCTCGGTGTAGCGGGTCAGCACCAGCTCGCGGCCGTCAGTCGTCGGGACATGCAGGTCGATCATCTGCACGGCGGCGAACTTTTCGATGGCACTGCGCGGGGTGAGACCGGGCGCGAAGGCGTGGAGGCGCCGACCGAGCGTGACGTGGAGGCAATATGCGAGGAAGGCGATGAAGATATGCGCCTCGATGCGCGCCTCGTCCTGATGAAAGATCGGCCGGATGGCGAGGTCGCTCTTGAGGTTCTTGAATGCCTCCTCGACGCTGACGAGCTGGAGGTACAAGCCCCACAGCCGCGCCGGATCGTCGTCGGTGAGATTGGTGCGCAAGAGATACCGGCCCTCGCGCCGTCGGGCCCGGCGCAGCTTGGCGCGATCGAGGCGATAGCTGAGGGCGGCGCTGTCCGCAGCCACCTCGATCGCGATCAGACGCCAAGCGGTTCGGGCCTGCTTGCGCGCGGCGCCGAGCCGCATCAGCAGCTCTTCGCGCGTCAGCTTCATACCAGCGAGCTGCTTGAGCCGTGCCCACAACCATTTCAGCTGGCGGCGGCGCATCGCCCGTTCTTTGGCGACCCGGTCGGTGCTTTGCGCGAAGACGTAAAGTTCGCCGTCTTGGGGCAGCAGCTTGACTTGCACACCCGGCCGGGCGTCCTGCCAGGGCTTGGCAACGAGAGCCTTCTCCAGCCGGGTCAGACGGCCCTTCGGCGTACCGACCAGATACTGCACCGGCGGATCGGCGGCGCGCATCTCGGCCAGCACCGCTTCGGTCGGTACGCCGCGGTCCATCAGCCAAATCCGCCGTGCCTTGCCGTACTGCCGCTCGATGCGGTCGAGAAAACCGCGCAGCGTCGTCTTGTCCGCCGTGTTGCCCGGCAATACCTCGTAGGCGAGCGGCAGCCCTTCTGGCGTCACCACCAGCGCGATGATTACCTGCACGCAGTCGCCTCGGTGGTCGCGCGAATAACCGTGCCGACGTTTGTCGCCTTCCGGAAACGGCGGATCGCTCTCGAAATAGGTGCTCGTCAGATCGTAGAGCAGCACATCGAAGTTGACGTTGAACAGGTCGCGCCAACGCCCGACCAGATGGTCGAACAGCGCTTGCTTGTGTTCGAGCAGCCGATCGTGACAGCGGTAGAGCTTGTGGATCTCCGCCAGTCCGACATCCTCGCCCAGCAGGTCGGCCATGGCGCTGTGCTCGAACCATTGGCGATGCAAGTGCCACTCGCTGCCCGGCGCCAGCAGCCGGTAGGTCGCCAAGAGCAACAGCACCTGGTGCCAGCGTGTCCCCTTGCGGCTGGGGCCGAGCCTCCCGGCCCAGAACTCATCGAGCGCCAGTTCGCGCCACAGGTTCACCGCCAGCCAGCACCCGCCCCATTGCCGCGGCCGGCGCAGCCGCAGCTCGCTGAGCTTCAGCCGGACGATCGAGGCGTCCGGCAGCACCCCCTCGCAGCGGTCTTCCGGGAACAGCGACAAGGTGCGCGGCGCCGGCGCTCCGGCCTCCAGGACGGCGATCGACTTGCGCCAAGCCAGTTCCTGAGAATCGTTGATCTCGCCCAGGTACAGCAGCGGCCGCTGTACCACACGGCCGCCGCCGACCCGGCGATTCTCCACGATGCTCCAGTAACGGTGCTCTTTGCCGTCCTTCTTGCGCTTGGTGTGGCGGAGAAACATGACGCTGCGAATTATACGCGCGGCAGCCACCCCGAAAATGGCCCAGGTCTTCACTACAGTCGTTTTTCATCATTTTCTGTAGATCGGCCCCTTATTTCTCAATTACTTGCCGGATCAAAAATCGAAAACCCCGCCGCCAATCGGCGAAGTCAGGTTAGCGCCAGTCAGGACATCTTCCAATTCGATCCGGAGCAGCAGGGTTTCTTTCAGGTCTCAGGGAAACTTAAGCAAATCGCCGTGGGCGGTGGAGCGGTCTGGGGGATCAACGCCGCGGGCGATATCTTCGAATTCAATGGGTCGAAGTTTGTCCAGGTCACCGGGTCGTTGTCGCAGATCGCTGTATTCGGCGGATCCGTGTGGGGAACCAACTCGGCGGAGAACATTTTTCGCCTCGGGTTCTGAAGTGCTCTCGACCGGAAAGCCAAGCTGTCGGCGCAAAGCGGCCGATAAGGTCTGCGGCATTGCGTACCGTAGGAGTTTGTTCCGATCTGCGTGCCGGACCTGATGAAAACAGGGTCGCATTCGTATGCTATGATCCGTCCACATTGGTCACGTAATTCAGGATTGTTGGACCTTGCCGCCGGGAGATAAAGCTACGCGTTCCGGCCATTCGCCTCTAAACCCGATGCCCCAATCTTCGGCGATCCGGCCGTCGACAAAGCGGTAGATCGCAACTGTGCAGAGAAAAACCGATCGCCCATCCACCATGCCTGAGTATTGCATTCGGGCCGCCACGCGATCTCCCTCCTCGACCATATCCAGAACCTCGACCTTCGCGCCGGGCATGAGGTCCTTGAGCGCCTGAAGCATTCGGTGCGCGCCGTCGTGCCCCGCGCGATCATGAGGTATCTCCGGGTTGTAGAGCTGAAAATCTTCGGTGAACCACTCGGCGACGTGATCAAAGTCTCCGGCACTAATTGCAGCTGCAATTCGAAGAAGCATATCCTTATGCATCGACATCAGGTGTCCCCTTTATAGTGTGGAAGCGGCTGGGTCGCCGTCGATTCACGCGGTGACATCGTCGAGTCAGCCCCTCGAGGTGATTTCCAGGTCGTCAAGGCGGGCATAGCGATAGATGATGAGGGACGCCGCCCAAGCAAAGATAAAGATGCCGATGATCGCAAAGCCAAGGCCGTTAAAGTTGTCGTTGAGGGCGCCGATCCCATCCCACCACCAACCTCTGAGGTCAAGCTGGTCGCCGATCAGACCAAGCCCCTCGATCCCGCCGATCAGCATGGCCACGACAACCGACACGGCGGTGATCACGAGGTTGTAGTAGAGTTTGCGGATCGGCCTGACGAACGCCCAATTGTAAGCGCCGAGCATCAGCACGCCATCCGTCGTATCGATCAACGACATGCCGGCCGCGAACAGCGCCGGAAACACCATGATCGACCAGATCGACATGCCTCGCCCGGCCTGCGTTGCTGAAATGCCGAGCAGCGCCACCTCGGTAGCGGTGTCGAAGCCAAGGCCGAACAGGAAGCCGATCGGCAGCATCTGCCAGCTTTGCGTGATCAGCCGGAATAGCGGGCGAAACAGCCGCGCCAGCAGTCCGCGGCTGTTCAGCAGCAGGTCGAAGTCGTCATCGTGGAACGCTCCGCCCCCTCGCACATGGCGGAAGGTCCGCCAGACGCCGATCAAGATGACGACGTTCATCGCGGCAATGGCAAACAGGAACATTGTCGAGACCAACGTGCTGACGATGCCGCCAATATCCTTAAGCGAATCGATGTCTGCCGCCAGTTCGGTCGTCGCCGCGATGCCGAGCGCCGCCAGGACGACAACCACGGAGTGGCCGATCGCGAAGAAGAAGCCGACGCTGACCGGGCGTTTGTCCTCCTGCATGAGTTTCCGGGTGACGTTGTCGATGGCGGCGATATGGTCCGCATCGACGGCGTGGCGCAGGCCGAAACTGTAGGCGAGCAGCGCGGTGCCGAGGAGCACCGGGTGATGGCGGAAGATGGTGAGCGCCCACGTCCACACCGCGAGGTTGGCGACGGCGAGGAGCACGTAGAGCGCGATGAGCCGCCGGCGCAGATTTGTGGCGCGGTCGTCGATGGTTCGTGTCAACAGATTGAGCATCGAGTTTCTCGCAGGTTGACGTCATCTGTCGCTGCGAGCCTGGAGCGCCCCCGGAAAGTCAGGGTCGAACCCACCGAGGCACCCCGCCCGATGCGGCCGCATTGACGCCAATGATGGCAGGTCTCCTGGCTCGCGGGTGCATCCCGGCCGCCGCCTTCCCAGGTTGCCCCAGTGGCAGTTTGGCGGCCGGCTCACCGCTTACAGTTGCGGGGGCAGCCACGGCTTCGAACCGTGTTCCCTTTTCATCCCCTGACGAGGAACCATCCCTCCGACCCTAAGTGCTCGAGCGTATCGCGGTCAATCTGTTCCGCCGCTGCGGAAAAGAGCCACCGCAGCCTATGGGTAGGTGCGAGTTGCCGCGTCCTCAAAAGCTCGCGTGAAGGTTTCGGATGCCGGCCCGGCGCGTGAGGCGTGTTGATGAGCTATCGGCAGCCGGATGGCGTTTAGAGGCTTTCCTGAGGCTTTTCGCGTAAACTCGGCGCATTGACGAACGGGGTCGGATGCCAATGAAGGCCAGAGAGGTGATGACGGCGGAGGTCGCGTCGGTCGGCCCCGACACGCCGCGCAGCGAGATCGCGCGGCTCCTCGTCGCAAGGGGCATCAGCGCCGTGCCGGTGGTCGATCGCGGCGATGTGCCGATCGGCATCGTCAGCGAAGGCGACCTTCTCGGCCGCGACGGTGCGGAGCGGGCGGCGCGCCGCGACTGGTGGCTCGACCTCTTGGCGCAGGGCGAAACGCTTGGCCAGGATTTTCTGAACAGCCTGCGGGCACCGGAACGGAAGGCCCGCGAGCTGATGTCGGCACCGGTCGTCACGGTCGACGCCGAAACCGATGTCGTGGAAGTCGCGCGCCTGTTGGCCGCCTACCGCATCAAGCGCGTCCCGGTGATCGAGGACGGCCATATGGTCGGCATCCTCAGCCGGGCCGATCTGCTGCGCGTGCTCGCCGCGGCGGTGCCGGCCGCTGCCGCAGCGGCGGGCGGGCGTTCGGGGCATGGCCTGTTCGACTGGGTCGATCGGCAATTTCACCCCACGCATGCCGCGGTCGAAAAGCCGGCGAGGCCGGCCGCCGCTGCCGGCGAAATCGGCTTCGATGCCGGCGATTTTCGCGGCCTCGTCGCGGATTTCGCGCAGCGCGAGACGCAGGATCAGGACGCGGCGCGGCAGGCCGCCATCGAGCGCCGCCGGCAGGAGACGAAAGAGCTGATTGAGCACCACATCTCGGACGGCGAATGGCGCGCCTTGCTGCACGAGGCGCGGCAGGCCGCCGAGCACGGGCAGAAGGAATTCCTGCTGTTGCGCTTTCCGGCCACGCTCTTGAGCGATCGCGGCCGGGCCGTCAACGCCCCGGAGCCCGATTGGCCCGCAACCATGCGCGGCGAGGCGGCCGAGATGTACTTGCGCTGGGAGCGTGACCTGAAGCCGCGCGGCTTCCCGCTCCAGGCGCGCGTGCTGGATTTCCCGGACGGGATGCCGGGCGATATCGGGCTCTTCATCGCCTGGGCGGAGTGACAGGCCGGGCGTCGGGCGCGGGTCCAAGCGGCTTCTTCACCCGCAATATGGCCGGATCGTCAGGATCGGGCCCGACGGTAAAGCCGAGAGTACGACACATCTCCAGCATCGGCCCGTTCTCGCGCAGCACCTCGCCGACCAGTTCGCCGATGCCGCATTGCCGGGCGATGTCAAAGAGGCGCGTCAGCAAGAGGTAGCCGACGCCGCGGCCTTGCCAGTCGCTGCGCACCGCAATCGCGTATTCCGCCTGCAGCCGGTCCGGATCGGCAAAGAAGTGCGCGATGCCTAGTGCCATGCCGTCATGCCCCGCCAACAAGGCCATTTCGCGGTCGTAGTCGATCTGCGTCAGCCGGGCTGCGACGGCATGCGTCAGCCCGCGCACCGGCGTGAAAAAGCGTAGCCGCAGATCTTCGGCACTCATATGCCCGGCCAAATCCTGCAGCAACGGCTCGTCCTCCGGCCGTGCCGGTCGCAGCTGCACCGAAGTGCCGTCGCGCAGCCGTGCCGTCGTTTCGAGGTGTCGCGGGTAGGGCGCGATCACGAGACGCGTCGCGGCCGCGAGGGTCGCGTCCGCCACCTCGATGCGGGCCTCGAGCGCAACCACGCCGGCGGCGTCGGCGAGCAGAGGATTGATCTCGAGTTCGCGGATCTCGGCATGCTCGGCGGCGAGCCGGCCGACGCGGATCAGCACCTCGGCCACAGCGTCGACCGCCGCTGCGGGTCTGTCGCGATGCGCCTGCAGGAGACGCCAGACCCGCGTTCGCGCCATCTGGCTGCGCGCCAGGAGGAGGTTGAGCGGCGGCAGCCCGGCGGCGCTGTCGGCGACGATGTCGGCCGCGTCGCCGCCTTGACCGAAGAAGAGGACGGGGCCAAAAACCGGATCTTCGACGAGCCCGATCCGCAGCGCTATGGCGCCGGCGCGGGCCACCCCCGGCGGTTGCGGAATGCCGTAGGCGGCGAGCACCGCCGCGGCATCCTCAGCCGCGAGCCGGGTTCGGCTGCGGCGAAGTGCGTTCGCAACGACGGCTCGGACCGCCGCGACATCGGGCTCGAAGGGATCGAGCCGCAGCGGCGGGGTCTCCATCAAGATCGCCTGGTTGCGCTGATATTCGATGCGATGGAAAAAGCCGGAGACGGCGGCTTCGGGCGTCTCGTAGCCGGCGATCCGGGCGGCGGCGAACCGGCGACGGGCGGCTGCCGCCGCCTCCTCGCCGAGCCAGGCGGTAAAGACGTTGCGCCCGCGCCGGACTTCGGGCCCGGCCGCGGCTAGGGTGGCGATCACCGCGGCCGCCGCGGCTTCGGGCTCGGCCAGCGCCGTCGGACAATTGACGATCAACAGGCCATCGATGCCGCGGTCCGCGAGCAATGCCTCGACGGCGGCGGCGTAGCGTTCCGCCGACGCATCGCCGAGAATGTCGACCGGGTTGTCGCGCGTCGAGGGCGGCGGCAAGATCTTCTTCGAGCCGCTCGAGCGTCGCCGCCGACAGCGGGGCGAGACGGCCCCCGGCCGCTTCGAGTGCATCAAGGGCCAAGAGGCCGGCGGCGCCGCCATTGGTCAGGATCGCAAGGCCGTCGCCGGCCTGCGGCCCGGTCAGTGCCAGGGTCTCGGCGGCATCGAACAATTCGGCCATGCCGTCGACGCGCAGCATGCCGGCGCGCCGGAATGCGGCGTCGTAAGCCGCGTCGCTGCCGAGCGCGGTGCCGGTGCGGGCGGCGGCGAGGCGGGCGCCGGCGCGCGAGTGTCCCGCCTTCAGCACGAGAACCGGCTTGCCGCGCGCGGCGGCGCGCGCCGCCGACATGAATTTGCGGCCGTAGGTGATGCCCTCGACATAGAGCAGGATCGCGCGTGTGCTGGCGTCGGCGGCGAGATAGTCGAGCATGTCGCCAAAATCGACGTCGGCCATGTCGCCGAGCGAAACGACATGCGAAAAGCCGATGCCGCGCGGTGCCGCCCAATCGAGCATCGCCGAGATCACGGCGCCCGATTGGCTGACGAAGGCGATATCGCCCGACAGCGGCGGGCGCGGTGCGAGGCTGGCGTCGAGGCCGCCGCGCGGCACGATCACACCGATGCCGTTCGGGCCGACGAGGCGCAAGAGATGCGGCCGGGCCGCGTCGAGCGCCGCCCGTTGCCAGCCGCGCCCGCTGTCGCCCCGCCCGCCAAGCCCGGTGCCAAGCCTGGCGCCAAGCCCCGCGCCAAGGAGGATCGCGGCCTTGGTGCCGCGCTCGCCGAGCCCTGCGACGAGGACCGGGATCGTTTCGGGCGGGGCCGCGATCACGGCCAGGTCCGGGGCGCGCGGCAGGCTCGCCAGGTCCGGGTAGACCGCGATCCCGTCGACCGCCCGCCGATGTTCGTCGACCAACAGCAACTCGCCGCGGAATCCGGCACGGCGCAGGTTGCGCAGCACGATGCCGCCGACCGAGCCCGATCGCTCGGTCGCGGCGAAGAGCGCGACCGAGCGCGGGTTGAACAGCTTGTCGAGGTTGCGGACCGACATCGCGCCGAGTTCTTCACCGACAGATATGGCGATCGACCGCGGCCGGGCTAGAGTTGTTTTCCGATCGAGTTGACGCCCCTCGGCAGTCGCTGCGTTCGCTTGGGCGCTGCCCTCCTTGGCGTCAGATTTTTTCGAACACGGCGCAACTGATCCGGTATTCGGCGCCGAGCCAGTAGAGTTTGGCCATCGAACGCCGCCATCTTTCGAATGACAGGAACGGCACCGGAAAGCGGGCAATATGGCGAAGCAAAAGCCACGGCCGCTGCAGCACGTCGTCGCGATAACATCTCCCGGTGCGGAGGATCGTGCCGTCGATCAGCCGCGCCTGCGCAAAGAGGCGAGCCAGTTCAGCGGGCGCCGGCCGATACATCGTGTCGATCGGATCGCGATGATGGGGATAGCTGAACGGGACGGTCACGAAGACAAGCCCGCCATCGGCCAGCATCGCCAAGCAGTGGCGCGCCAGCCGAGCCGGCTCGACGACGTGTTCGAGAAGGTTGCAGCAGAGCAGCGCTCGCGGTCGCAACGCGCGCAGGCGCAGCATGTCGGCCGGATCGGTCAGATCGGCCTGGATATCAACGCCGGGCCCGGCGCGCATGTCGACATGGACGATGTCGACGGCGCGGGCCCGCAACGGGCAGAACAGCTGCTGCTCGACCCAGGGCTGGACAGTTTCGCGAACCGCCGCGTTGCCGCTGCCGAGATTGAGCAACGGGGACAGCCTTTCGGCTGAAAACCCGTCGAGTGCGCGGCGCAACCAGCAGGCTTCGGCTTCGAACATTGCGCTCCGATGGGTTTCGGGGAGGGCGCCAACATGCGCGCTCGCGACGCGGCGGGAAAGGGCGCTCCGGCAGGCGTCATAATGGCAAGCTCTGATAAATCGAAGTCGGTTCGTCGCCGGGCGGCGGCGGGCGACGAACCATCCGAACCGGAGGCCGGTTGCACCGGATCTAGCGGATTGCTCGGCGAACCCGGCCGAGCTAGGATGGACGCGTCCCGATCAGGTGCAGTCCTGATGTCCTCTACATCCCGGTCGACTAGGCTCGACGGAGCGGCCCGATTTCATCGCTGCAGACCTTGGCAATAGCTCATTGGCAAGGGCCTTTTGCCGATGCGGCCAGCGAACGGGCCATTACATCACTCGAAGGTGGCGAGGTCCTATATTTTCCTGAATTAGCGTATCCTTTGGAGGAGGGTGCCGGTTCACTCTTTTCTCCGCGCCTCGCCGATCAAAAGGCAAAGAACATCAGTTACGATCCCGCGACCGGCGTGCTGAAGGGCACGACCGCGACCGGCGAGGAGCGGATCCGCCTGCAAAGCATGATGGCGGCTTTCTCGGCGACGGCAACGCGCTTCGTCCTTGACCTCTTTCCTTCCTACCTCGGCTGTATCGAGCCGGCGCGCGCCAGCTACCGTCCTGTCGAAATCGCCGGCCGCGAGTATTCGCCTCTCAAGGATGACCGGCTTCTCCACATCGACGCCTTTCCCTCCACCCCGACCAGGGGCCAGCGTATTTTGCGGCTGTTCTGCAATGTCGATCCTTCGGGAAAGCCGCGGGTCTGGCATATCGGCGAGCCGTTCGAGGAATTTGCGATGAGATTTTCGCCGGCTCCTCGCTGGCGCGCGGAGCCGGTTGCGTGGATTCTCGCCGCGGTCGGCGCGACCCGCGGCCGGCGCAGCGCTTACGATCAGCTGATGCTTGATCTTCATGACGGGGCCAAGCGGGATGCTGCCTATCAGAAGAGCGCGCCGCATGAGGAAATCGCCTTCCCGGCGGGATCGAGCTGGCTCTGCTTTACCGATCAGGTGCTCCACGCGGCCGTGACCGGCCAATACGCGCTCGAACAAACATTTTATGTCGACGTAAAGGCGATGGCCGATCCGCGGCGCGCGCCAATAAGGATCCTCGAACGGATTACGCGACGACCATTGAGCTGATGCGATAGGTTTCCCGAAGGTGGGGAGTGCCGGGCGCCAACCGGCCGGGTTTCCGTCGAGGATGCCGATGCCTTGGGTCACAGCGCAGTCTTGATGACGGCCGCAGCCGATGAGGTGGCTGGGCCGGTGGCCTGGGTGCTGCACGACGGCAAAGCCGGCATGCGGAGCCAAGCCCTCGGTCTTGCGGAGGCAACCGGCTTCCGCCTCGTCGAGAAACCGCTGGCCATCCGCCCTCCCTGGAGCATCCTGCCGCCGCAGCTATGGCTTTTGCCGCGCCATGCCGTCTCGCGCCGGGCGGCGCAATTGTCGCCGCCATGGCCCGATCTCGTGATCGGCTGCGGTCGCAACACGGTCCTTCCCAGCCTGACGGTCCGGCGTTTGAGCGGCGGGCGCTCGATCATTGCGCAGGTGCAGGATCCGCACCTTAGGCGTTCCCAGTTCGACCTGCTCGTCGTCCCCGAGCACGACCGACTGCGCGGGCCGCGCGTGATCGTCAGCCGCGGCGCCATGCATCGCGTCACCCCGGCGCGGCTTGCTGCGGCGCGCCGGCGTTTCCGGGGGCTGGCGGCGATGCCGCGCCCGATCCTCGCCGTGCTGCTTGGCGGCAGCAACAAGGCCTATTGCCTGACGCTGCATCGGCTGCGCGAGATCGGCGATGCGATCGCGGCGCTGCTGAGGGACAGCGGCGGGTCGGCCTTGATTACGCCATCGCGAAGGACCGGGAAGGACGGACTGAAGCTCGTGCAGGATCGGCTCTCGGGACTGCCGGCCGCGATCTGGGACTTTACCGGCGATAACCCGTATTTTGCTTATCTGGGCCTCGCCGACGCTTTCCTGGTGACCGCCGATTCGGTGTCGATGATCAGCGAGGCGGCGGCGACGGGCAAACCCGTTCATATCCTCGAATTGGACGGCGGCAACGCCAAATTCGCCCGCTTTCATCAGTTGATGCGGCAGGCCGGCATCACCCGGCCATTTTGCGGCAGGATCGACGCCTGGTCCTATCCGATCCCGGACGACACGGCGCGGGCGGGTGCGGCATTGCGCGCGTTGGTTCTGGACCGGCTCGGCGCGACCGTGCGCGCGACTTGCGTCGGGATATGACCGACACCGAGAGCACCATCTGGCGGAGCCGCGGCGGCGCCAGATCCGAACCGTGAGTTGCGGTCAAATCTCGAAGGCGCTTACGTTCGGGATCTGGCAGGAGTGGTTTGTCAGCGGCCTCTTCATCGCCGCTGCTATTCTCGTGCTAGCGGCACGGCAGACGGCCGCGGCGGCGCAAGGGGTGGTCTTTTCCGGGGAGCGTGCAAGGCTTGACCAACCGCAGCGTGCTGCTGGTCTACCGAGACGAGATCGTTCCGCGCTCGGAGGCCCATTTCCTGCGCCTGCAGTATGTCGGCTTTCGACGGCTGGCGCCGATCTGGGTCGGGCGTCGAACCGATGTCGGCCTGTCTGACCTTCAGGTCGAACCACTTCTGCTCGGGCGGCGCGGAATCTCTGGCGCGCTCGACAGGCTCTTCTTCAAACAGTTCGGCCGCATGCCCGCGGAGCCGGATCTGGCGCGGTTGCGGCCGCGGCTGATCCACGCTCATTTCGGCCGCGGTGGCGCACTCGCCTTGCCGATCGCCCGCGCCTTGCGCCTGCCGCTGGTCGTCACTTTTCACGGCGGCGATGCAACCAAGGAGCGGCACTATCGGCGGCGGCTCGTTCGGCCTCTCTTCGAGCGGCGCTGCGCGGCGCTGCTACGGGAGGCGGCACTCTTTATTTGTGTTGCGGACCATGTCCGCGAGGCGCTGCTTGCCCGCGGCTTTCCGGCGGCAAAGCTGAAGGTGATCCATTACGGCACCGAGCTCGAGGCGGACTGGAGTTCCGTGCCGCCGGACGCGCGTCCCTATCTGCTGTTCGTCGGCCGCTTCGTTGCAAAGAAGGGGGTCGCGCATCTGCTCGACGCGATGCGGTTGCTCGAGAGCGAGGGCGCCTCGGTCGACCTGGTTTTGATCGGCGACGGACCGATGGCCGCGGCATTGCGACGACGGGCGGTGGGGCTGACGAGCGTGCGATTTCTTGGCTGGCAGCCGGCTGACGAAGTGCGGCAAGCGATGCGCGGCGCGCTCGCGCTTTGCGTTCCAAGCGTCGTGGCCAAGGGCGGGGATACCGACGGGCTGCCAAACGTAGTGCTGGAGGCAATGGCGGCCGCGGTGCCGGTGATCGGCTCGAACCTCGCAGGGATCCCTGAGGCCGTGCGGCAGGAGGAGACGGGTTTCCTCGTGCCGCCGGGCGATCCGTCGGCGATCGCCGCTGCCGCCCGCCGGTTGCTGCGCGACGCGGGCTTGCGCCGCCGTTTCGGACTGGCCGCCCGCGCGGTGGCGACGGCACGTTTCGAGGCGGTCGCCCAGTCTTGCATGCTGGAAGACGCGCTGCTCGCGGTTTGCGATACGCGATCGGCATGACGCCGGAGGCTGGCGCATGGCCGGCGCTGCGTGCCGGCGATTTTCCCGCCGGCACGCCGCTCTACGCCTTTTTCGCCTGGAACGAGGCGCAGCGGCGGCCCGATCGCCGTTACACGATCGCCTGCGACCTCTACCACCTCTACCGGCGGTTCGGCGGAGATCGCGCCGGGACCGCGGCCTGCGTTTCCCATCTCGCGATCCGGCCCCTCATTCGCCGCCGCTCGCGACCGCCGATCCTTGCTTCATCGCCGGAAGACGTCAGCGCCCCCGTCGCCTTGCCGGGTGTCGCCGACGGCGCGTCGACGGTCGCCGCGCGACAGGTCGTCAGCGCCCTTCTGGCGAGCATCGGCACGGCCGAGGCGGCGATGCACGCCGCCCTGTTCAAAGCCTTCGAGGAATTTTCACGCTTCGTCGATCTCGACGCTTTGGCGGCGCGCCGACCGCGCCGGGTCGCGCGCTCCCTGTCGCCGGCGCGCCGCAAGATTCTCGTCATCAAGCTGAGCGCGCTCGGGGACTTTGTTCAGGCGCTTGGGCCCGCGGCGGCGATCCGGCGGCATCATGCCGCCGACGAGATCACCCTCTTGACGACCGGCGCGTTTGCCCGACTCGCCCGGCAGAGCGGGTACTTTGACAAGATCGTGCTCGATTGGCGCCCGAAACCCTTTGATGTCGTCGGCTGGTTGGCGCTCCGCCGCATCCTGCGAGCCGGCGGTTTCGATCGCGTCTATGATCTTCAGACCTCGGATCGCTCGAGCCTTTATGCTTGGCTGTTCCTTCCCGGTCGCCGGCCGGAATGGTCCGGGATCGCTTGGCGTTGCTCGCACCCGCATGCCAATCTCGGGCGGTTTCCGCAACACACGACCGACAAGCAGGCAGAACAGCTGCTGATGGCCGGGATCTACCCGACGCCGCTGCCTGCCTGTCCAATATCCGCTCGGCCTTTGCCGGGGGGCCTCCAACGGCGCGAGTTTTTCCTCTTGATCCCCGGGTCGTCGCCACGCCACCCGGAGAAGCGCTGGCCCGCGAGTTGCTATGGGGCGCTGGCGCGGCGCTTGGTCGAGGCAACCGGCATTCTCCCGGTCATCGTCGGCGCCTTGGGTGAGGAGCCGCTCGCTGCCAAAATCCGGGCGGCTTGTCCCGAAGCGATCGACCTCGTCGGCGGCACCGAGCTTACCGGCTTGGCCGACCTCGCCGATGCGACCGTCTTCAGCATCGGCAACGACACCGGCGCCACGCATATTGCGGCGGCGGGCGGTAATCCGGTCGTGGTGCTCTTTTCGGAAGCTTCGGACCCGAGCCGCTGTGCGCCGCGCGGCCGCGAGGTTCATGTATTGTCCTGTCCGAGCCTGGATTCGATGCCGACGGTGCGAGTATTCAATCAAGTGATGCAGGTATACAGCCGTTTGGTGCGGCGCCTCTCGCCAATTCGGACGACCGGAGACACGTGATATTGGTCACCGGGTATCTTCCTCATCCGATTGATCTTGTCGAGCTTTTCGTCACCTGGGGTATCGCGGTAATCCTGATGCTGGCCGGCGCGGGTTTTGTCGGCCGACGCGCGCCGCCCGAGGTGCAGATCGGGGCCGGATGGGGCGGCCTGTGCCTGCTGCTTACGGCCTGGGGCGTGCTCGTCCGATACACCCTGGCGCTACCGGCGGCGGTTTTTGTGTTGGCGGCGCTATTCGTGCTGGTTCTTCGGGGGCGGCGGCCGAGTTGCGGTGCGTGGAAGACCCTCGCGCGGGCCGCCCTGGTGACGCTCCCGCTGTGGCTGATCATGGCGCCGATCCGGCCCTCCCAGCCGGACACCTGGCTCAACCTGTTGCCGAATGCGTTCTATCTCGTCAACTGGGGCCGGCTGCCGACGGCGGCCTTGCCGCCCAGCCACTCTTATCTGCCGGGGGCGCCGTACAATACGCAATTCCTCAGTTATCTCGGCGGCCTCTCGTGGCCGAACTATCCGGCAGCAGGCATGTCGTTGATCAATCTCCTGCTGCTGCTGCTGAGCGGTCTCCTCGTCGCCCGCACCCTTGTCATGCCGCTGCCGCTCGCCGATGCGGTCCTTTCCTGGGGGAGCGTCGCCGGCGGCATGCTTCTCGTGACCCTTCTCAATCCGGGCTTCGTCCCGCGCTTTGATCTATCGGCTTATGGAGAGACTCCGCTTGCGGTTACGTCGGCTCTGGCGGCGAGGCTCCTGGTGTCGGCGCAAGGCGAAGGCGCCGGCGGCCGAACCCTTCCCGGCGGATTGCCGGCGATCGGTCTGATCCTGGCCGCCATGGTCAATGCGAAGCAGTCGGGCATCGGATTGGTCGCGGCCAGCCTTGCCGCCGCGGTCATCGCGGGCTGCGCCGAAAACGGTCGACAACGACAGGACATGCTGCGCCTGACCGGTCTGGCAGTGCTGCCGCTCGGGCTCTACCTCCTCTGGCGCTACCATATGTGGGCATCCGGCGTCGCAGAGCTGCAGCCTTTGCCGATTGCGCTGTGGAATTGGCGCAATATTCCGGCAATCATCGCGCGCAGCGCCGATGTGATCGCCGAGAAGACTGTCTATTTCGCCTGCGCGGCGGCCGCTTTGGTCATCTGGCCGGTCCTGTTGCAGCGGCAAGGCTGGACGACGACTACCCGGCTTTTGACCTACTTCGCCGCATTGCTCGCTTGCTACAACGGTTTCCTCTTGGTGACGTATGTCGGTCTGTTTCCGGACGAGATGAGCGCCGACGCGCATTCCTTCTTCCGCTACAACACGCATCTTTCACTGGTGCTGGTGCTGGCTCTCGCCATGGCGGTACGCGATCTGCTTCCGGCATCCTGGCTCGCGTGCGGCCGGTCAGCCCACGCCCGGGCGGCCATCGTGCTGCTCGCCTTGCTGACCCCGGTCGCTTTCGTCAAGCGGCTGCGCTTCGATCTCGACATGCCGCAGCCGCTGGTCTGGGGCCTCGCCAAGCACCTTGCACCTTACCTGCATGACGGCGATCGTCTGGCGTTGCTGCTGCCGAGCGACAACGGCAGCGTCGCGACGATGTTGCGGGGGGTCCTCGCCGACACGCCACCACGTCTGCGCGGCCTCGACCTGCTGTCCCTCGATCGAGCCGGTCCGGCGACGCTCGACGAGGCTTGGCGGTTGGGCTATTCGAGCGCGCTCGTCTCATGCACGCCGGCGGGCTGGGGAGGGCTGCCGGCCGGCGAAGTGGTTCTGCTGCACCGCGACAGCACGTGGCGCCTCGTCGCGGCCTGGCCCTATCCAAAGGACGACACCCGGCAGCGCTGGCAATACATATTGTCCTGGGCGCCGCTCTGCCGCGCCAGCTAGCCCAAGGCTAGGACGTGGTCGCGGCGTAGCGGCGTAGGGCGGAAAAGCGCCAGCGCATTCCGCCGATCTGCGTCGACGGCCTCTCCGTCTGGGCGGCCCGGTCACCGATCCTGTCGCTTGCCGACGAGCGGGGTTTTCGCGACGACCGGGTGCTCTCTCGTCTCGGTTGCATCGATAACGAGTAATCCGGATCCGATGATGGCGGAAGGCCCCCGGCTTTCGCCGGGGTTTTCCGCCCTACCCGTTGTCCGAGGCAGGACTATGGGTAATCCGCCGGCCTGGCGTTAGCTCTGCTCTCGGGTCTCGCGGAAGCGCAATTTGGGCCATTCCTCGATCGTCGTGCGCAAATCCCAGGCGTTGCGTGCGAGGAAGACCGGGACGCCGTCATGGTCTTCGGCGCTCGCCGCCGGATTTTTGGTGCGGAAGCGCTCGATCTCGGCCGGGTCGTCGGCCTCGAGCCAGCGCGCCGCCTGAAACGGCGCGCCGTCGAGCCGGGTCGCGAGACCGTATTCGGCGTCGAGCCGCGCCGTCAGCACCTCGAGCTGCAGCGCGCCGACGACGCCGACAATCCAGTCGCCGCCGGCCTGCGGCTTGAAGACGCGGGTGACGCCCTCTTCGGCCAGCTGTTCGAGGGCATGGCGCAGATGCTTCGTTTTCATCGGATCGTCGACCTTGACGCGCCGCAGGATCTCGGGGGCAAAGCTCGGAATGCCCGAGATGCGCAACGCCTCGCCTTCGGTCAGGGTGTCGCCGATCCTGAGGCTGCCGTGGTTCGGGATGCCGATGATGTCGCCAGGCCACGCCTCCTCGGCGAGATTGCGTTCGCGGGCCAGGAAAAAGACCGGGTTCTGCACCGACATGACCCGCCCGCTGCGGATGTTCTTCAGCTTCATGCCGCGGCGAAACCGGCCGGCGGCGAGGCGCAGGAAAGCGACGCGGTCGCGATGCTGCGGGTCGATATTGGCCTGCACCTTGAAGACGAAGCCGGCGACCTCCGGCTCCTCGGGCCGGATCGGCCGCGGCCCGTCGGGGCCGAGCGCCGGCTGCGGCCGCGGCGCCGGCGCCAGTTGGGCGATGCCGCGCAACAATTCGCGCACCCCGAAATTGTTGAGGGCGCTGCCGAAGAACACCGGCGTCAGATGACCCTGCCGGTAGGCCGCGCGGTCGAACGGCGGACAAAGCCCGCGCGCCATGTCGACCGCCTCGCGCAATTGCCCGAGTGCGGCCTTCGGCAGGCGCCGGGCGAGTTCGGGATCGTCGAGGCCGCGGCATTTCACGGGCTCGACGACCCGGTCGTGGCTGTTGCGCTCGAACAGCAAGTAGTGCGTCGTCGACGAGATCCCAGGTGCCGAGAAAGTCGCGGCCCATGCCGATCGGCCAGGAGGCCGGCGTCACGTCGAGCGCCAGCGCCTGCTCGATCTCGTCGAGCAGGTCGAACGGGTCGCGGCTCTCGCGGTCGAGCTTGTTGACGAAGGTGATGATCGGCACGTCGCGCAGCCGGCAGACCTCGAACAATTTGCGCGTCTGCTCCTCGATGCCTTTTGCTGCGTCGAGCACCATGACGGCGCTGTCGACCGCGGTCAGCGTGCGGTAGGTATCCTCGCTGAAATCCTGGTGTCCCGGCGTATCGAGGAGGTTGAAGGCGAGCCCCTCGTGCTCGAAGCTCATCACCGCCGAAGAGACCGAGATGCCGCGCTCGCGTTCGACGGCCATCCAGTCGGAGCGCGCCCGCCGTCGCTCGCCGCGCGCCTTGACCTCGCCGGCCAACTGGATCGCGCCGCCGAACAGTAGCAGCTTTTCGGTCAACGTCGTCTTGCCGGCGTCCGGGTGCGAGATGATCGCAAAGGTCCGCCGGCGCGCGATCTCGTCGGTGAGGGTCGTCATCAATCGGCTTTGGTGGTTGCCGGAAATGGGGACCGCCGCGGGCAAGCCGTCGTGTGTCCCGGCACTCGATATGATGACCGTGCGGCATTTTGCCAACGGCCGGCGCCGGCAACTTTCGCCGGGGGCAGGCGTTTGCCGACCGGAGATTGTGTGCGCAACTCCGATCGCAGGGGGGACCAATGGCGATGACACTCGAGGTGAACGGCACGCGGCGCGAAGTCGAGGTCGACGGCGACATGCCGCTCCTCTGGGTATTGCGCGACGTGCTCGATCTGAAGGGCAGCAAGTTCGGTTGCGGCGCGGGGCTGTGCGGCGCCTGCACGGTGCATCTGGCGGGAGCACCGGTCCGCGCCTGCCAGACGCCGGTGGCGAGCGTCGCCGGCGCCGCGGTGACGACGATCGAGGGCATCGGCGCCACACCGGTCGGCCGCCGGGTACAGGCCGCCTGGCTCGCCGTCGACGTCCCGCAATGCGGCTATTGCCAGGCGGGCCAGATCATGTCGGCGGCGGCACTCCTCGCCAGGACGCCGCGGCCGAGCGACGCCGATATCGACGCGGCGATGACCGGCAATGTCTGCCGCTGCTGCACCTACCGGCGGATCCGGAGCGCGATCCAACAGGCGGCGGCAATGCCGGCGCCGACGGCGCGGAGCCTCTGACGATGTTCCCCAGGCACAGCGACGCGACGGCGCCGCCGATGGCGCCGTTGCCGGGCGGCCCGTCGCGCCGCGCCTTCCTGCGGGCGACTGCCCTCGCCGGCGGCGGCCTCTTGCTGCACGCCGCGTTGCCGACGGCGGCGCGCGCCGCACTTGCCGGCCCCGCGGCGCCGCAACTGGGGGTCCTCAACACCTTTGTCCGGATCATGCCGGACGGCGGCGTGACGATCTTCGCGAAGAACCCGGAGATCGGCCAGGGCGTCAAGACGATGCTGCCGATGCTGATCGCCGAGGAGCTCGATGCCGACTGGGCGCGGGTCAGGGTCGAGCAGGCACCGCTCGACCCGGCCAAATACGGCCGGCAATTCGCCGGCGGCAGCATGGCGACGCCGCTGAACTGGGAGCCGCTGCGCCGGGTCGGCGCCGCGGCGCGGCAGATGCTGGTCGCCGCGGCCGCCGCGCAATGGCAGGTGCCGGCGGCGGCATGCGAGACCGCTGCCGGTGTCGTGCGCCACGGCGCGAGCGGCCGCACGCTCGGCTACGGCGCGCTCGCCGCCGACGCGGCCCGCATGCCGGTCCCCGACCTCGCCGCCGTGCAGCTGAAGGACCCGAAGGATTTCAAGATCATCGGGCATTCGCAGCGCGGCGTCGACAACCCGCGCATCGTCAAGGGCGAGCCGCTTTTCGGCATCGATGTGACGCGTCCCGGCATGCTCTATGCCGTGTTCGAGAAATGCCCGGTGTTCGGCGGCCGGCTCGTCGCCGCCAATATCGACGCGATCAAGGCATTGCGCGGCGTGCATGACGCGTTCGCCATCAAGGGCGGCACGGAGCCGCAGGGGCTCGTCGACGGCGTCGCGATTGTCGCGGCGAACTGGTGGCTGGCGAACCGGGCGCGCGACAAGCTGAAGGTGACCTGGGACGAAGGCCCGGCGGCCGGGCAGTCGAGCGCCGGCTTTGCCGCGACGGCGGCGACGCTCGGCCGGGCGCCGCCGGCCAAGATCCTGCGGCGCGACGGCGACGTGCAAGCCGCCTTCGCCAAGGCCGCGCATGTCGTCGAGGCCGCCTATTCCTACCCGTTCCTGCCGCACATCCCGCTCGAACCGCAGAACTGCACGGCCGAGGTGAAGCGACGGCAAGGTCGAGATCTGGGCGCCGACGCAGAACCCGGAGCCGGGCCGCAAGCTCGTCGCGGCGACGCTTGGCGTCGGCGAAGACGACGTGACGGTGCATATGACGCGCTGCGGCGGCGGCTTCGGCCGGCGGCTGCGCAACGATTTCATGGTCGAGGCAGCGGCGATCGCCAAGACCGCCGGCGCGCCGATCAAGCTGTTGTGGACGCGCGAGGACGACATCCGTCACGATTTCTACCGGCCGGCCGGGTTTCATTTCTTCAAGGGCGGGCTCGACGGGAACGGCCGGCTCGTCGCCTTCGCCGACCATTTCGTCAGCTTTGCGCATGGCGAGCGGATCGCCGACGCGGCGGCGATGCGGCCGAGCGAGTTCCCGGCCGGGCTCGTCGACAACCTCGATTACGGCCTGTCGACGATGCCGCTCGGCGTGCCGACGGGGCCGTTGCGCGCCCCCGGCTCGAACGCCTTCGGCTTTGTCTTTCAGTCCTTCATCGACGAATTGGCGCATGCCGCCGGGCGCGACCCGGTCGAGTTCCGCCTGGCGCTCCTCGGCCCGCCGCGCGTCCTCGCCGATCCCGGCGGCGAGAAGCTGCGCGCCTTCGACACCGGCCGGATGCGCGCCGTCCTCGAACTCGTCGCCGACAAGGCGAACTGGGCGAGACGCGCGCCGCCTGCAAGGGGCGGTAGCGGGACCGGCATGGGGGTCGCCTTCTATTTCAGCCATTTCGGCTATTTCGCCGAGATCGTGCAGGTGACGGTCGCCGCCGCCGGCACCGTCAAGCTCGACAAGGTCTGGGTCGCCGCCGATGTCGGCAGCCAGATCATCAACCCGATAAACGCCATGAACCAGGTGCAGGGGGCGGCCCTCGACGGTCTCGGCGCCGCCCTCGGACAGGCCGTCACAATCGAGCATGGCCGCGTCGTGCAGGCCAATTTCGATACGGTGCTGCCGTTGCGCATCGACGCCGCACCGCCGGTCGAGGTGCATTTCCTGACGACGCCCAACCCGCCGACCGGGCTCGGCGAACCGGCCCTGCCGCCGGCGATCCCGGCCCTCGCCAACGCGATCTTCGCCGCGACCGGCAAGCGCCTCCGCAAGCTCCCGATCGACCCCGACGTGCTGAAAGCCGCCTAGCCGAAGCCGCGCCAAGGCGGCCCTCCTCTCCCTCGCCCCGCCTGCGGGGAGAGGGCCGGGGTGAGGGGCAATCCTTCCGCACCGTCCTCGCCCCGTGCGGCTTCAGCCCACCGGCTTGACCGGCTTTACCCGTGGGGACAGCGGGGCCGAGAAATACCCCGTGGCCGGGCGTGTCCCGGCCATCCACGTCTTTGTTCCACTACGAAGTCGGCCACTCGTTGCATTGCGGCGACGGCTTGGCCTCGACCGGGCGCAATTCGCGACCCGGTTCCGGATCGACCTCGATACGCTGAAGGCTTGGGAGGCCGGGCTCTGCGTGCCCGAAGATATCGCGAGGGTCTACCTGCGGGTAATCGACCGAAACGCCGAGGCAGTCGCCGCCGCGCTCGCCGACTGACTCGGCGAAGGAGGCAACAGCCTCCCTTCGCCTCAAAAGCGCGACAACTGATCGAGGCGCCGCTGCGCGGCCATCCGCGGATCGTCCCGGACCTGAAGCACCCACGTCCGGGGATCAGCTGATTGCCGGCCGAATCATGGAGAACCGCCCGCTGCTTGTGGACATTGCCATGCGATGTGCGATCCGCCCGGTAAGCGCCCGTTATATGCACGCCAAGGAGATCGAAAGCTATGAAGCGCATGGTTCCCAGAATGACCACCGACGAGGAGGCGGAAGCCTTCCTTGACCAAGATTTGTCCAGCTTTCGGCGCAAAATTCGCCGAGCGGTTGTCAGCGCTGCACCCAAAATCGAATTGGCTCGATTGCCCAACCGATAACCGGTGATTTTTACGCGCATATAGAAACCTCTAAAATTCGTTGTTCGCAGGGAAATCACAGGGAAAGAGGCTCGGTTGCACGTCCCAAACCCCATTCACATCAATCACTTGCGAAGGACATTCCCTGCCGACAGAACAGGGAAATAATTCGCCCGAACAAGGAATTAAATCGACCGAACAGGGAAGCATCAGGGAAATCTGATATCGCCCTGCCTCCGATCAATCAAATGCTGCGAACCAAGGTTGAACTACTGTCTATGTAAAAGAGATAAGAACCTGTGATCCGGACATCAAGAGGACGTACGTTGCATGACTTGAACGCACCGGCGCCGGCTCGGCCTCCCGGCCGACGCCGCCGCCGGCGCGACCGCTCTGAGATGGCGGTTGGCCGCTCTGGAAAAGCCGCACGGGCATCGCCGCTGATGCCCGCGCGGGCGCGGCTTGGCTATGGCGCACGGACGCCCGAGATCGAATAGAGTGGGCCGATGAAAGCGCTGGTGCCGCGCGCCTTGCTCGATCCGGTCGTCGCCTATTTCAGGCCGCAACGGGTGATCCTGTTCGGCTCGCGGGCGCGCGGCGATCCCGGCCCCGACAGCGATATCGACCTCCTCGTCATCGTCGATGACGACGCGCCGCCGGAAAAATTGATGTTGCGCGCGGGCGCCGAGGCGCGCCGATCCTACAGCTCCGCCGCCGACGTGTTTCCGATGCGCGCCGCGACCTTCGAGCGCAACCGGACGATCGTCGGCACTCTGGCCGCCGAGGCCGATGCCGACGGCATCGTCGTGTATGGCCCGGCCAAAGGATCTTCGCCGATGAAGGGCAGCGACCCGCAGGCACGCTGGGAAGCGGTCGAGCGTTGGCTCGCGGTCGCCGAGCGCGACCGCCAGGCGGTTGCGGCCTGTATGGCGGCCGGCCCGTCGCTGCGTGGCGTCGCCGCCTTCCATTGCCAACAGGCGGTCGAGAAGTTGCTCAAGGGCTTTCTGGTCCTCGCCGCCAAGCGATCGCGCAAGACGCATTCCCTGACGCAGCTCGGCGCTGCCGCACAGGCGGCCTTTCCCGACATCGCGGACCTCGTCGCGGCGGCGAGGAGCTGGAGCGACTGGGCGATTGCCTACCGCTATCCATCAGACGAGGGTCCAGCCGAGCCCGAGCCGGATGACGACGAATTGCGCCGCGCCTTGACGACGATCGACGCGCTCGCGGCCCGCCTGCGGGCGGCAAGGCCGCCGTCGGCCGGCGGCGGTGCCGAGCCGGTCGGGCCTTAGTCGCCACCGACGTTATCGGGTCAGCGGCTCCGCATAGCTGAAGTTGCGGAGCCGGTCGAGGCTGATGCGCCGGCTGACCCGCACGTGATCGACGCCTAGATTGTCGAGCGCCCCGGGCTCACGCAGTCTCGGATGTAACATCAGCGCCCGAAATCGCGGAGAGTGACGCTGGCAGCTTCCAAATCGGCCAAGCCAAGCTGAAGCCGTCGCGGCCATCTCCGCCGCCCACCACGGCGAGCCGCACGCGGTTGCCCGAGACGATCGGAGCGCAGGTCAGAGCCGAAAGGCCGACGATCGCCAGCCGATTGGCCCCATGCTGCGTCGTCGGCAGGTCCTTGGTCGGCGCCCGCCATTGATAGGCATGCCGCTTTGCTTCGTCGGGATCCCAACGCAGACCGACGGGCCGATCGAGCCGCTTCCAAGGCTCGAACAAGGCCTGCCGGACGCAGGATGCCGGAGCCTTCGGGTAGGAAGGATCGCGGCCGCGTTTTTTGGGCAGCTCGGCTCTGGACAACGCCAAGAAATTCTTTAGGAAATTGCTCGTGGCAACACTGGGATAGGCGAGAGGCGTCGGGTTGACCTTCGTGTCGTCTTGTCCTGTTGCCACATCGCAGATCAGCGCAGCGCAGAGATCGGCGAAATATCGCCCGTTGACGGCTGCCCGCTCGCAGAGCGATCTCGCGGTCTTCACATCAAATTTCAGGTCTGTCGCACCGCCGAAGTCGTAGAAGTCGGCCAGTCGTGCGACGCCATCTGCGGCCGCCTCGCAAACAGCCTTTGGTTCGGCGAACTCGGCGAGGACCAGGAGGGGTCGCAAGGGCGGATTGTTGAGGTCCCAGGCAGCCCGCGGCCGCCACTCTTCCCGCGCCGCCTCGAGCGCCCGCAAGAGGCCCAGCAAGGCCAGAAAAGCCAACAGATTGCCCGGCTCCAGGCCTTCGAGGCGATGCCGGATTTCCTGCCCGCTCACGTCGCATCGCCCCGTGCGAACCCGTGCCTCGGAGCCTCCGAGGCACGATGATCGGCCAGCCGCACGATCGCCTCTAGCTTCGCCAGCTCCCAGACGCCATAGCGGTGCTTCAGCCTCTCGAAGATCTGCGGCCAGTCCCAGCCATTTATGCGAAATTCGAGCGATTGAGGTCCGGGCCCGCGCTCGGCCTTCAGGCCTCCGAGCACGTCGGGCAAGCGCTCGGGCGCGGAACTCGTCAGCATGCGGGAAAAACGGGCGCCCGTAACCGTGGTGAACGCCGATCAGCCACAGTACCAACTCAGGATCGTGCGCTTCGCCGAACCGCGCATGCGCACGGGCGATCCGCACCGACAGCGCCTCGTGCCGCCAATGCTTTGGCAGGCCGGCCTTCTCCCACGCCAGAGGCATCTGCTGCGGAGACTTCGCAAGAACCTTCGCATCGTCGACCGCGAACCAGTCGCCGCCGTACAGCATCGCCTGAAAACGGGGATCGGCCTTCCCCACATCGTGCAGGTAAGCCGCCAAGGCAACGTCCTCGGCAATTTCTGCCTTCACAAGGGCATTAGTGGAAAATTCGATCGCACGGTCGCGAACATCGCAGGAGTGATCGTCCAAGCTCTGCGAGTATCCCGGCGTCGAGCCCAGCGCATCGTCTTCGGTGGCGGGTATTCCCGTCTGGTGATCCGGCACCGATGCCGAACCAAGCGTCTTGATTCCTCTCGGCGCCAAGAAGACCACACCGCGCGGACGATCTCCGGTGTCATACCCGTGAGCGAAAATACGCTCCAGCCGGCCGTTGCGATCCTTCAGTCGCTCCAACCACCCTCTCATCATCGCTGGCAGGCGCGGCAGATCGAGCACGGTATCGAGGAGGCCGGGCGCAGCATCGTCGCGATGCTCCGCGAGCACGGCACGCAAACTCTCACGGAGCGCATCGATTGTTGTCGCCGGCTCTCTGCCGTCTTCGGGCAGCTCATCGACGAGCCATTGATGCATCAGCTCCGGCGTCACCCGCACGGCAAACCGACGCGAGGCGTAGGGCTCCGCGGCTTTTTCGGCCTGGTCCATAACCCTACCGGTCGAGCTCGGCGCCCACCCCCATTGGTCGCACCCGCCATAACTTGCCGGGACGACTATCAGATCGCCGTCGCTAAGCTCTTCGGCGAAGACGGCGCGGGTCCGCCGCTCGTCATCGGACCCAGCATAGCGGAACGCACGCCTCCCATGTCGTTCGCGAATTTCCTCGGGAGCACGCTCGGCCGTGTCAGACAAAGCGGCTTGAACCGAGACCTCCTCCCGCAGCCAAGCCCGTGCTGTCCAGAGCGGAATTTCGATCGTCTCTCCCGACCGCGGCGGGACAAGGTCGAGCAGCGCCGCGCTGCGATCTCGGTGATTGAAATCTTCGTCCGAGGCATCTGCTCGCCAGATGATCTGCACGCTGGCCGGCGAGCGCTCGGGCCCGTGTAGAAATAGCGCGACCTCTGGGTCGGCGCTGGGAGTCGGCGAGGTTTGCGACCAGAGATCGACGTAGGCCGGCAGCAATATTGGCGCGTTCTTTTTCTCGGCTGCCAGCTCGTGGCTGTTCTCCGTAAGTTGATGTGGAAATCCAGCGATCCCAAACTCGACGATCGGCTCCGGCGAGCCTGCGGCGACCGCGTTCAGCGCCTCCCAGGTCTTCGTGATGCGATCGCCGTAAACGGGATCGACAGCCCGATTGCCGATATCATCCCTATGGACCAGGATTGTCGCAGCGGGCGTGATGTTTCGCCCCGCGCGATTGAGCCTTCCGAAGCGCTGGCGCAATGCATCAAGCGCCGCCGCTTCGGTGACGAGGCCGTCGAAATCGATGTCGACACCGGCCTCGACCGTCTGCGTCGCAACGACAATAAGCGGAGATTCCAATGTTCGCTTTTCGTCGGTCCTGATCGGCTGCAGGTCGCGGATCGCCATCTCCTCACGGTCGACGGGGCGGGCGGGGCCGATGATCAGAACCACCCTGGTGTCCGAAAGCTGGCCTTGCAGTTGCTCGAATACCTGTCGAGCCCGTGCGACGCGGTTGACGACGACCCCGATCGCCGGGTTCTGGAGGTCGCGCCCCAGTACTTCGAGCGCCCTTATCGTCCGATTGGCGATCTCCTCGATCCGGCGCGTCTCGGCCGGAACGCCCTGCTGGCCCGCGATCTCGACCAGAATGGCCGGCTTCGCGGCGCTCAGTCGCCTCGCGAGAACCGGGTTTGCGCGATCGTCGTCATCCAGCGAGAAGGGTGCTTGCTCGGGGGCGCATGATGTTTGTGATTGATGACCAGGTGTCGCCGAGAGCTGCGCAACATGCCACGGAGTGAGCGAGCCATTCTTCTCGCGCCACCTTTCGATGCTCGCGAGCGTTTGGCGGAACGGTTCGGCAAGGTGCGCCTCATCTAGCAGGATCAGACAGTCGGACCCGAGAAGGCCAGCATGAATGGGCTTCATCCGGTCACTGACGCCGTAGCCGCGAAACAATAGCCGAGAACCGATCTGATCGACAGTTGAACAGAGGATCGTCGGCTGCACTGGAGTCCGCGCCCAGTCGTCCTCGCGAGGCGCTCCGCCGCGCAGACGGCGCGCCAATAACGGCGGTTCTTTGCCGCCGGCGAGCGAACGCAAGGCTGCGACGACCCGATTCACAATGTCGGTCTCTGGAGACCCTAATATTCTTTCGAGTTTTTTGGCTCGCGCAAAAGCATCGTCGACGATCAGGCGACGGTCGACAACAAAAGCGATGCGAATGGGTGCGCGGCGCGCTTGGCCGTTTTGCGCCTCCAATGCCAGGTGAAAGAGAGCGATATCGAGCGCCGCGGTCTTCCCCGATCCCGTTGGCAGATCGAGTACGGACGGCCAACCCTTCGGCCTCGCCACCCAGTCGCGCAGCAGCCGTTTCTGCCACGGGAATGGCGGGACGCCATGGACCGACTCAAAAAATGCCGGAAAGTCGTCCGCCGTCAGGTCGCTGGTCACCGCTGCCGCTCTCCGTCGAGCGGCAGGCAGAGACCAAGCCCGACGAACCGCCCAGCGCCAAGGATCACCGGACCAGATACCGCCTCGGCGAACTCGATGACGGCGTGCGTCAGCTGGCGGCTCGCGAGGCTCTCGGGGAGGCGCCATCGCAGCCAAGCCGGAGCGCCACCTGAAGGATAGGCCGAAGGCGCGCCTTCGACCGCCGAGTGCTTACCGGCTGCGACGCGCGCGGGCCGGGGGAGGCCGCTATTGGCGCAAGCCTGGCCCACTAGGCGTTCAATCTCGAGCGCGCGCGCCTCGTTGCCGATCTCCTTCAAGTGGCGGTCGAGGACGATCGGCGTACCGCTGGCCCATACCCGCGCCTCGCCAATATACCGGGCTGGGTCCAGCGAACGCCGCTCGGTCTCGCCGCCGATCGAGAAGACAAGATCAAACCGATCGAGCACGATTGCCCGACGATCTCCCTCCTGGTGTCGCATGATCGCACGAACGGCGCGGTGGAGGTCCGAGTTCGGCGAGAACGTCTTTGCCCCGCGGCGGGATCAAGGCAAACCCGAACACCGTGCCGCTCGCATGAGCCGAACCGAGAAAAGCCATTGGTACGATGGCGAGGTGCGGTTCGCGCGATGGTCGTCCATCAGCAGAATGCCCCGAGATTTCAACTGGAATTGCCTCGCCCAAACCCGCCGCCCGATAACCGGCCATCAGGGTGTTGCGAAGTTCTTTTGCGACGAGTGGCGCCGCCCGAATGTCGGGCATGTCGTTTCGGTGTGACGGCAGCCAGCCGCAGCGCCGCGTCTATCCCGGCCAGATTGGCAGAACCTTCGAACGCGATCTTAACGCCAGACCGGACGGCGTCCCAAGCCCGGCGCCCTCGTTCGCGCAGGTCAGGGTTCGGCAGATCAAACCGTGAGAAGCGCCTTCTCCAATCGTTGGCTAGTGCTGGAGCACGTCAGCGACGAAGCGCGTAACACCAACCTCCTCGCTGTGAAAACGGCAGCGGGTGAGGCTCGCGGAATGGCCGATATACGCGGTGTCCGCCGCAAGCGCATTGAGCACCGCCAGTGTTTCGGCGTCAGGCGCGGCATCGCGCCAGATCAGTTTCACGATAGCGTCGGCCGGTCGAAATGCGGGGAAGCGGCGGGCCTGACGCCTCCGTAGCCCCGGCATGACCATCGGGTCCGCCACCTTGCGACTTTCCGGGTCGTTGGGAGGGACGAAGACGATCGGTGCGGTTCGAGGGGATCCGTCAGCTGCCACGATCTGGGGGCAGGGTTGGGCTTCCAGCCATTCGAGCGCGCGCCGCTCTTCGGCCCGCTCGCCTCGCGCGCCCCAAGCGGCGACCAAGGCCGAGAAGCTGCGATCCGGCTGCGGCGGCCATTCCGGAGCGTCGCTCGCCTGCGATTGAGCGGCAAAAGAGACGCCGAGCAGGTGCTCGATTTCGAGTACCAGGCTCATTGCGGTTCGCTCGCATCGCCGCCCTCGCCCTCCAATGCGAGCTCCTGGCTGCGGCGAACGATCGCAACGAGCTTGTCTTGCGGCAGGAGCCGGATCGGCTCGCGCGGAAATTTGAGCCCTGCGTCTCGCGCCGATCGATACGTCGCGGCATAAATCTGTCTGGCGCCGTCGCGGTCGATTTGGAATTGCTCGGTGCTACCGTCCGCATGCACGAGCTCCAGCGGTCCCTTGCCCTCGCAAACAAGGTCGCAACGCGAGCGCAGCGCATAGCCGCGCGCGTCCTGTTCGGTGAGTGCGACGAGTTCCAGGGCGGCCAGCAAAGCACGGCCTGCCAAATCTCGCGCGCCGCCGCCGAAGCTGAGCCGGCGCAGGCCGGCGAGGCTGATTACCGCAATGTGCTCGGCATAATCGCAGGTGATACCGAGCGGTTGGACAGAGGGCGCGATATTACTGTGGTTGATCTCCGATGGCCGCGCCTTTCTGGCGCCCTTTCCTGCGCTCGCAGCTGTAATATCCCAGCCGGTCTCGCTTTTCCACACCTCGACTTTGCGCAATATGCCCAGCGGATCGATGCGGCTGCCAGTGCGTCGGCCCGAGGTGCGGGGCTCGATCTCGTCTGTTCGCGGATCAGCGATCCCGTCCACGGGGACGTTGACCGCGACGACTTCGGAGACGAGGCAGCGAGGGAATTTGGCGCCGAGTCCGCCGCCCTCCCCGGTCGAATGCCATGCCCCAAACAAAAGAGCGGTGGGCGAGGCCTCCAACAGTGCCGTCGCATCGTTTGGCTTTGCTTGGGCGAGCCGCCGGCCGAGCGGGCTTTTCATGAAGGGCTGCCCATCGAGCAGGCAGTCACGCAGGATCGCATCATAGACCCGGTGCGGTGCCGCGAGCGAAGTGATCTCGCCGACACCCGCCAGTTCCTTGCCCGTAAAATCGACGGTCACATAGGGGATCTCAATCGGCCGGTCGCGGAGCGCGGCGAGTAACGCCTCTTCGAGGCGGTTGGCTTGGCTTTGCACGCTGTCGACCAGCACGCACCAGATTTCGGCTCCATCGATCCGGCGCCGCTCGTAAACATGGCGCGGCGTCGGGTTGCGGCCCTCGCCGGGATAGGTGGGCGGAAAGATCTTGTCACCCTTCCCGCCGGCCGGTTGAAGCCGTTGTCGGCGCCGCACCGCTGCGTCGTTTGCGACAGCGTGCGATAGGCCTGCATAATCCCATAACCGCCCTCCTAGCAGCCTGTCGGACTGGAGTTTAGCGGATTTGGCGATGGAACGCCGCGTTGCGTTTGGTCAGGCGGCGTTGGAATGGGATGAAGAGGTTGGCGGCGTGGCAAGGGCGGCAACGGCTTCGGCCTGTCCCGCGGAGGTTGATTTCTGAGTGTCCTGCGCTCTCTTACCGAGTGTCGAGAGCGAAGATCCGCTTCATGTTCCAGGCCATCGTCACCAAGTTCCACTCGCCGCGAACCTTGTCGAGCCCGCGCAGCAGGAATTGGCGAAAGCCCAGAACCGATTTGATGATGCCGAACACGGGCTCCGGAGTGTGCTTTCGCCGGGCGTAGAGCTTCTTGCCTTCGGGCGTGGCCAAGCGGTGCGCCATGGCTTCGAGTGGGGTCGGGTTCTCCGGTGCGGGCGGTGCCGCAGCAAAGCGCTCGTCCAAGGACGGGTGATGCGGGGTCCGGCCGAGCGCCAGCAGTGGTTCGATCCCGGCCGCAGCGCAGGCTGTCGCATTGGCGGCACTGCAATAGCCATTGTCGCCGAGCATCGTTTGCGCCCTGCCAAGATCCGCCGGCAAAGCCGCCAGCTTGCCCAGCATCGGCTTCAGTTGCTGCTTGTCGTTAGCGGCTTGCACAACGTCGGCGGCGACCACCAACAGGCTATCGGCCGCCACCACGGCTTGCGCGTTGTAGCATTGCTCGAACCCGCCGCCCGCCACCGGCATGATCCGCGATTCCTCGTCGGTCAGATTGATCTGATCGCTGGGACCGGGACCCGCCACCGGCGACGCCGGCGGCGTGCCGCGGGGTTTCTTGCCGCTCGCCTTGGCCTTGGCCTCGCGCGCCGCCATCTTGGCTTCATACTCCGCCTGCTCGCGGGTAAAGCGTTCGTTGGCGCGCGCTTCGATCTTGGCGCGCGCTTCAGCAAGCTTCTTGAGTTGTTCCTCGCGCCGCTCCAGTTCCTCCGGGATCGACATCGCATCGGGAGTATCTGCCTTGTCTGCCGCCTCGGCCTTGGCCAACAACTCCCGCACCTCGGCTTTCAGCTGCGCCTCCAGCTTGCCCGCGTGCTCATAAGAAAGCGCGCTGTGCCGGCTCGCATTGGCGTGGATCTTGGTTCCGTCCAGCGCCACCGTGCCCAGGCTGAGCACCCCCATTTCGCGGGCCAGCACCAGCACTTTGACGAACAACTCCTCGATCTCCTTCAAAAACCGCTGCCGGAACGTGGCGATCGTGTCGTGGTCGGGATGGTCATTCGCCGCGATAAAGCGAAACGCCACCGAATTGTACGTCGCCCGCTCCAACTTCCGGCTCGAAAACACGCCGGTCGCATAGCCATAAACCAACAGGCCCAGCAGCACCCCCGGGTGGTACGATGCCGAACCCGACCCGCGATAGCTGCCAATCATCGCCCGTAGGTCCAGCCCTTCGATCACCTCAACTACAAAGCGCGCCAAATGACGTTCCGGCAGCCACTCGTCCACCGATGGCGGCAGCAGAAACCCCGTCTGGCGGTCCACCTGGCGAAAGTTGCTCATCCCCCCAACCGCCCCTGGTATCCCCTCAAACCAATCTTACTACATTGTGGGCCACTTCCACCTAAGTCCGACAGGCTGCTAGTTTGACGAGTAGCTATCCGTCTAACCCCTCTAACTCGGATTGACGATCGTCGAACCGCGCTTTATCCTTCGCCCTGTTCCCCAAATGGCTCCATTGAAGCGAGGGCTTTGACGGACTTGCGGTTGCGCTCGTGAGCAAATCCCCGGCCAGCAATGCCGGGGCCTCATTGAAATGCCAAGCCACTCCGGCCCAACTTCGGGATGCGCGTACCTCCTCTAGCGCCCCGGGATAGGCGGTGACGAACCTTGGATGTGGATCAGGCGGCTCGATAATCCACACTGAGACAATGCAGGGATTGCGGCCGTCTGGCGTTATGAGCGAGCAGAGCTCACCGCATATTTTTCGCCATGCGGGGTGCTTGCGTGGTGTGTTACCAGGTTCGTTTGCGGATGATCGGGCAGAGCTCTCTTGAGATCTGGCCAATTTCCTTGCGAGAAGCCGAACGACCGAAAGAACTTAGCCTTGTTCCCGCCGACCGGATGAGCCGGATCGAGGAGATATCGAGTGATCTTTGAGTCATCTACCGTAGCGGCGGTGCGGCCGGGCAGTTGGCTCATACCTGCCGTATATCCCCTGGCCGAACCGTCACGACGCAATGAAACGGTTCGGCGAACTCTACCTCGTAGCCCGCTCCATCGCGATAGGCATAGACGACCGCACCCATGGCCCACTCAGGCAATATTCTGCCATCGCACTCATGTGGGTGTGTAAGAGCTACAATACTAAGCTCGGGGATCGGGCGAGGCCGTTCTGCGGTGTGCATGCAAAAATTCCCGACCAGCTTCCCGAGTTTTTATGGCGATACGGCCCAGTTTGGCGACTTGTTCCCGATTTCTGAGGCGGTCGGGCCGGCTCGCGCGATACTCTTTCTTCTTATATTCGAACGAGGGGAACCGGCGAACCGCAGGATATCCACGCCGGGGCAGGGGGTGGAGAGGCTAAGTTCTGGCTTCTTCCGGAGGCTCGGATGGCCTGGAGTAGCGGGCGATGCTATGCTCTGTGCATGAAAACCGAACGCCCCGCCGACACTCTCGTCCCGCCCGACTTGCTTCGCGAGATCGAGGCCGCCGCCGAAGAGGAGCACCGCGCCCCGAGCGAGCTGGTCGGCGAGGCGGTCGAACGCTATCTGTCGGAGCTGGTTCCGTAGGAACGAGGTGCACGCGAAAATCGCCCAAGGCCTCCCGTCCCTTGCGCCAAGGCGAGGGTCTCGATGGCGAGGCGGATAGGGCCGAACTGCTGGCGGAACTCGACGCGCCGACTCTTGCGCGCTAAGTGCCGCGGTACATCCTATTATCAGCAACGACGCCGCCAACCTGGAACTCAACCGCGTCCAGGTGGTGCCGCTGACCAGCAATATCGCCCGACTATATCCTTCCGAGGCCTACGTCCGGGTCGCCGGTCAGCAGCGCAAAGCGATGGCGGACCAGCTGACGACGATCAGCAAACAGCGCCTGCGTCAGCGCATCGAATGATACATCTCATCAGTCGTGGCTTTTTACTGTCCCGTTCTCGTTCGCGGCTTCCTCCATCAGATGACCGTGACAGCTCCCTCAGTCTGATTGCAGGCTCTGCAGATCAACGACCCGGTCCGACAGGTAGGGATGCTTGCGTACGATGTCGTGAAAACGCTGATCGGCGGTGACGAGGGGATATTGCTCGTGCACGGCAAGCGCGAGGTAGAAGCAGTCATATGCCGGATGATCGAGATCGATTGCCAGGCGCGCCGCGGCGGCCGCGAGTTGGCGCATCGTGACGGGAACCGTGACCGGCGCCGCCTTCAGCACACCCACGGCCTCTGCAAAATCCGTCCTTGTGATGTCGCCGCGCCGGCACATGGCCCACAGGGCGTTGGTGGCTTCGGCGAAGAGAAGCTCCGGCGCGATCAGTGTCAGCTCTTTGTCGAGCAGACGCGCCGCCCGGTCCGAGAAGGTCTCGGTGACGAGCCATTTCACCGCTACGCTGGCATCGACAACATAGCCGCTCATGCGGTCGAATTGCGATCGCGGTCGGCACGGATGACCGCGCTGCTGTCAACAGTGGAGCGCAGACGCTGGCGCAGCGCTTTCGCGCGGATGGCAAAATCTTCTTCGTCCTCGAGGAGAACCTCGCGGAGGATTTCCCGGTGTTCGGCCTCGGCGGAGCGGCCATGCGCGGCGGCCCGCTGCTTCAGCGTGCGAACGATCTGCGCGCTGACGTTTCGAACGGTGAGCTGAGCCATCGGCCGTGCCTGCAAAATGATGCCTTCATTGTATGCAATATGCGCGTGTCACGGCTGATTGGCAAGGCGCGCGCATCCGCAGCCTCGACTGGACGGATATCGAGGCAGTCGAACGCACGATCCGCGTTTAGCTCGGCGTCTGACCCGAGCGGCTGGACGGCTATGGATTGGGAGGCGCTTGACGAAGACATCTCCGTCGCCGGTCTGCTCCCCACGGCGCAAGCCCGTGGGCTGAAGGCCCACGGCTTGGCGACCAGACCCGCCCCCGGTCGAGCGCGGCAGAATAGTTTCGTTTCATCCGCGACCGGCGGAGCGGCGGGAGCGAAGCCAGCGCCAATCGTTCCCCGGGGCCGGGTAGCGCGGAAGCTCGCGGTGTTTACAAGATCAATATATACGTAATGACTTACACACCGTTGCCGGCCCGCCATGCCCAACGTCGTCACGGTCAGCCCCCCCGACGTCGTCGCCCTGATCGAGCGGGCCGCGGCGCGACTGACCGGCGGCGACAAGACCGAGGCGGTCGCCATGGCGCTGCGGCGCCTGTTGGAAGCCGACGCCCGCGCCGGCCCGCTCTTCGGGGCGCATAAAGGCTCGGTGCGGGTGCGCATCAGGGTCGATCTGACTGCGCCCGTTCTCGACACTGTGCCCCAGGCGGAGAACGGTCGCGAGATCGATCGGCCGCGGGTCGCCTGTTGATCGCCACAGCCATCGAGCTCGCCTGCCCGTTCGTCACCGATGACGAGCGGACCGCATGTTTCGCGAGACGGCACGGCCGGCAATACGGTCTTGCCGTCTCGACCAGGCCGTGACGGCCTTGGAACAGCCCGAGCTGCCGCTGCCGCCGCCGCCTTTGAAGGGCGAAGAGCCCTATGTCCCGGCGCGCATGGTCAACGAGTTCCAGTATTGCCCCCGGCTCGCCTATCTCGAATGGGTGCAGGGCGAGTGGGCCGAGTTGGCCGACACCGTCGAGGGCCGCGGCGTGCATCGCCGGGTCGATCGCGGCGCTGGCGAGTTGCCCGAGCCGGACGCGATCGGCGACGACGAGCGCCTCCATGCCCGCTCGGTCACGCTCTCCTCCGACCGGCTCGGCCTCGTCGCCCGCCTCGACCTGATCGAGATCGAGGACGGCGCCGTCGTGCCGGTCGACTACAAGCGCGGCCGACGGCCGCATGTCGCGGCCGGCGCCTATGACCCGGAGCGCGTACAGCTCTGCGTGCAGGGGCTGATCCTCGAAGACAACGGCTATCGCTGCACCGAGGGCGCGCTCTATTTCCGCGAGAGCCGCGAGCGGGTCCGCGTCGTCTTCGATGCCGAGCTGCGCAGCCAGGCGCTCGCAGCGGTCGGCGGCCTGCGCCTCGTCGCGGCCGGCGGACACATCCCGCCGCCGCTCGAGGACAGCCCGAAATGCCCGCGCTGTTCGCTCAATGCGATCTGCCTGCCGGAGGAGGTCAATTTCCTGCGCCACGGCACCGCACCACGACCGCTCGCGGCGAGCCGCGACCTGGCGCTGCCGGTCTATGTGCAGGCCCAGCCGGCGCGGGTGCGCAAACGCGGCGAGGCCCTCCTGATCCAGACCGAGGAGGGCGGCGAGACGACGGCGCGGCTCGGCGACACCTCGCATCTCGTCGTGCACGGCGCCGTCGACGTAACCGCCCCGGTATTGCACGAGCTGATGCGCCGCGAAATCCCGGTCAGCTGGTATTCGTCCGGCGGCTGGTTTCTCGGCCACACGATCGGCACCGGGCACAAGAATGTCGAGCTGCGCACGTCGCAATACCGGGCGAGCTTCGAGCCCGGCTTCTGCCTGCGCCTCGCCAAGGGGCTCGTCGCCTCGAAGCTGCGCAACGCGCGCACCCTGCTGCGCCGCAATGCGCGCGCCGAGACGCCGCCCGAGGCGGCCCTCGCCGGCCTGCGCCGCGCCGCCCGCGCCGCCGGCGAGGCGAAGAACCTCGGTGAGCTGCTCGGCGTCGAGGGCAACGGTGCCGCACTCTATTTCGGCAATTTCGGCGCGATGCTGAGCGGCGGCAGGGAGGGCGAGGCGCTGCGCTTCGAGTTCGAGAACCGCAACCGCCGGCCGGCGACCGACCCGGTCAACGCGATGCTGTCCTTCGCCTATGCGATGTTGGTGCGCGAATTGACCGCGACCTTGTCGGCGATCGGCTTCGACCCCTATCGCGGCTTCTACCATCAGCCGCGCTACGGCCGACCGGCGCTGGCGCTCGACATGATGGAACCGTTCCGGCCGATCCTCGCCGATTCCTGCGTCATCACCGCGATCAACAACGGCGAGGTCAGGCCCGGCGATTTCGTCTGGGGCGGGCGGGCCTGCGCCCTTTCGCCGGCCGGCCGCAAAAAGCTGATCGCGGCGTTCGAGCGGCGGCTCGCGACCGAGATCACCCATCCGGTATTCGGCTATCGGCTCTCCTATCGGCGCCTCCTCGAAGTGCAGGCGCGGCTCCTCGGCCGCCATCTTGCGGGCGAGATCCCGGAACTGCCGCCAGTCGAGCCAAGATGAACGCGGCCGGCGACAGCGGGCGGCGCGCGCCGGCGCGTCCGGGCGGCGACGAAAACCTCTACGTCGTCACCTACGACATCGCCTCGCCGAAGCGCTGGCGCCGGGTGTTCCGCATCATGGAGGGCTATGGCGAATGGCTGCAGCTGTCGGTCTTCCAGTGCCGGCTGAACCGGCGGCGTCAGATCGAGCTGAAGCTGGCGCTGGATCAAGTTATCAACCATGCCGACGACCATGTCATCATCCTCGATCTCGGGCCGGCGGAGGCGATCCGGCCGCGCGTCGAAAGCCTCGGCAAACCCTTTTCGGTCGTCGATCGCGGGCCGGTGATCGTGTAGATTGTCGGCGGGCAGACGAGGTTCGCCGCGGCCGGGCGAGCGCTGTTGCGGCGCGCCGGACCGTGCCGGCGCTCGCGGCGCTGTTTGACATTGTCCGGGAAGGAGTTGGCGCGACCGATGCGAGTGCCGCGTCATGAACGCGCCGTGAACGGCGAAGCCCGGAGCGGCAACCGCTCGAAAAAGTCTTTCCAAAGTGCGGATGCTGTTCGACAATCGAGATGCGCTGCCTTCCCCGGCAGCAATGCCGGGGCCTCATTGAAGCATTGGTATCTTCGGCACGATCTCGCAGGACGTCCCGAGCCTGGGCCTTCCCCGGCAGCAATGCCGGGGCCTCATTGAAGCGTCTGTGGAAGATAATTAATTGTACCCTTTTCCCTAGCCTTCCCCGGCAGCAATGCCGGGGCCTCATTGAAGCCCTCCTTAAATGATGTTCCTGTTCCAACCATTGTTCACGCCTTCCCCGGCAGCAATGCCGGGGCCTCATTGAAGCCTTGCCTTCCTTGCGTTTGTTGCTTTGTTTTTTGTTCCATGCCTTCCCCGGCAGCAATGCCGGGGCCTCATTGAAGCACTCTTTTATGGGCGGCCTTTAACTTGACAATTGGGGCCTTCCCCGGCAGCAATGCCGGGGCCTCATTGAAGCGAGCAGGAGATATTTGGGATCTCACAGGGTGTAGATCCGCCTTCCCCGGCAGCAATGCCGGGGCCTCATTGAAGCTTAGAGTCGCTGCAGCCAGGGCTCGCATTCGGGGTCGCCTTCCCCGGCAGCAATGCCGGGGCCTCATTGAAGCCCGCCCGGCGCTGAAGGAGAGGGTTTGGCGGCAGCCGGCCTTCCCCGGCAGCAATGCCGGGGCCTCATTGAAGCCAAACTTTTCGACGCCACCCAAGTCCTATATTAGTAAGCCTTCCCCGGCAGCAATGCCGGGGCCTCATTGAAGCGCGAGGGACCGGGCGTAGGCGGTCGCGGCAGTGGTCGCCTTCCCCGGCAGCAATGCCGGGGCCTCATTGAAGCTTCTTTGCTGGTAAAGGATATGTTGGGGGTGGCGGCGGCCTTCCCCGGCAGCAATGCCGGGGCCTCATTGAAGCGGGCTGCGGCGTCTTCCCTCTTCTGCTGGCGATTGCCTTCCCCGGCAGCAATGCCGGGGCCTCATTGAAGCCGGCTGCCGTGGCGATACAAGGCTGTTCGGTGACGGCGGGGCCTTCCCCGGCAGCAATGCCGGGGCCTCATTGAAGCGCCGCCTCCGACGTCTTCGTCGTCAGCGCCTCCTGCATGCCTTCCCCGGCAGCAATGCCGGGGCCTCATTGAAGCCGCTGGGAGACGCGGCCGAAGAAGGGCGCCGGCCGCGCCTTCCCCGGCAGCAATGCCGGGGCCTCATTGAAGCAGTATTCGGCATGTTCTGCACGTCGAACTGGACATGTGCCTTCCCCGGCAGCAATGCCGGGGCCTCATTGAAGCGCAGGGGCAGATCATCGCGATGATCGAGAAGGCACTCGCCTTCCCCGGCAGCAATGCCGGGGCCTCATTGAAGCGAAAAGAGACCGCTCGCGCCCGCGCCGATGCTGGAGAGCCTTCCCCGGCAGCAATGCCGGGGCCTCATTGAAGCCCCGGTTGCGGTAGGCGACGATCTGCTCGACCGTCGCCTTCCCCGGCAGCAATGCCGGGGCCTCATTGAAGCCCCTCGGGGCTGTACTTGCCAGACGCATCTTCGAGGCCTTCCCCGGCAGCAATGCCGGGGCCTCATTGAAGCTCGACGAGCGTGTTCATCGTCCGGTCGACGACCACCGGCCTTCCCCGGCAGCAATGCCGGGGCCTCATTGAAGCCAACTTGCGGCGAATAGAGATCCTCGCGATTCATGGGGCCTTCCCCGGCAGCAATGCCGGGGCCTCATTGAAGCGAGGACGATGAGGAGCTGGTCCCTCTGCGGAGGGTCGCCTTCCCCGGCAGCAATGCCGGGGCCTCATTGAAGCGCGGCCTCAGTCTGGCTGCCGGCAAATTGCTGTCGGAGCCTTCCCCGGCAGCAATGCCGGGGCCTCATTGAAGCACACCAAACGATACGTATGTCAAAACAAGTCTATTGGCCTTCCCCGGCAGCAATGCCGGGGCCTCATTGAAGCGCTGAGCGGCGCGACGAGGTCGGTGCTCGGGACGCCGGCCTTCCCCGGCAGCAATGCCGGGGCCTCATTGAAGCTCAGCTCTCTGTTGCGCAGGGCGACTTTTTCGGGGACGCCTTCCCCGGCAGCAATGCCGGGGCCTCATTGAAGCTAGAGCTGGATCAGGCCCTGGCTCGCACTGGTGATGGCGCCTTCCCCGGCAGCAATGCCGGGGCCTCATTGAAGCGCGCCGGCGGCGGCGATGGTGCGCGAGGACGCGGACCGCCTTCCCCGGCAGCAATGCCGGGGCCTCATTGAAGCGCGAGCGAGAAGCTGGTCGCCGCGCCGACGCTCCCCGGCCTTCCCCGGCAGCAATGCCGGGGCCTCATTGAAGCCACTCCAAGCCGGCGAGTCGAATTGCCCGTCGACCATGGCCTTCCCCGGCAGCAATGCCGGGGCCTCATTGAAGCTTTTAATTCCCATAAGCGGAACATGAATTTGGAAAAGTCTTCCCCGGTAACAATGCCGGGCCTCATTGAACTCGGCGTTCGTCGGGGTGTAGGCGACAGCGCCGCCCGGCAAGCGACCGGCGCCTCGCCGCCCTACGTCTTGCCAGGCGGCGGCCGGTCGGCCGTGCCCATTGACAAATCACGATCGTTCTGCTATGAAATTGCGATAATCGCGTTTAAAGTATCTTTCCTCCGTTTCGCCGCTCGAGCCGGCAGGCGGCGGGACGGGGTTGGCAATTCCCCGGCTTTCTCTGCTCGGCCGATTTAATTCCGTGTTCGGGCGAATTTATTTCCCTGTTGCCCCAACTAGGGAATGGCATCCGCACGCTATTGATAGATATAGCATTTTTTGCGCAAAGCCGAGCCCGATCGCGATTTTTCCCTTCATATTCCCATCGACCAGGGAAACTCGGAGGTTCTGTGAAGAACTGCGCCGCCGCGCCTTTCCCGCAATGACCCGATCATTGGCGCGGGAAAGCAGCTACGCGCATGCTGACGTCAACAACGGTGGCCTTCCCGCCAGCAATGCCGGAGTGGCATGACTCGCCGGGGGGGCGACAACGGTGACGACAACGGGTCGAGCCTTCGGGTTCCCCGCCCGCGCCTCTGGCGGGACGAACGCCGTTGTCGATCGGCGACAACCGTCTTATCGTCCCGGCAAATCTCGGCAAATCTCTTGGGAGGACGAGGAAATGCGCTGGGTCAGATACGCGGCCGATGGCCACCCGACCTATGGCATAATCGAAGGGCGCGACGTCGTCGAGGTCGAGGGCGACCCGTTCGCCGGCTATCACCGGACGACGGTGCGCCGGGCGCTCGCCTCGCTGAAGCTGCTGGTGCCGGTCGAACCGCGCACCTTCTATTGCGCCGGCCTCAACTATGCCGAGCACGTCATCGAAGCCGCCAAAAAACGCGGTGAAACGCCGAGGCTGCCGGCGGCCGCCGATATCGGCTATCGCGCGAACAATGCGCTCGTCGCCGCCGGCGACGCGATCGTCATCCCGGCCGACGCGACCGAGCGCGTGCAATATGAAGGCGAGCTCGTCGCCGTCATCGGCAAGAAGGCGAAGCATCTGAGCGAAGCCGAGGCACTCTCTTGCGTGCTCGGCTGGACGATCGGCAACGACGTCAGCGAGCGCGTCTGGCAGGCCGGCGACCGCACCCTGTGGCGGGCCAAGAACACCGATACCTTCAAGCCGATGGGGCCGTGGATCGAGACCGATTTCGATCTCGGCGGGGCAGAGACGATCATCCGCGTCAACGGCGCCGAAAAGATCCGCTTCAAGACCGACAGCATGATCTTCGGACCGGCCGCGTTTATCAGCCGGATGTCGCAATACCTGACGCTCTATCCCGGCGACGTCGTCTGGATGGGCACCGAGGGTGCGCCGGAAAACCTGAAGCACGGCGACGTCTGCGAGATCGAGATCACCGGCATCGGCACGCTCGGCAATCCGGTGGTGCGCGAAGGCCGCTGACGGCACGGCCCGTCGGGCCGTTGCGGCCGCGCTCCCGGCGTGGTACGTGGATTTTCGATAACCGCGCAGCGCTTCTGCGATTGCGACGACGGGGTGCCCCTGGCCCTGCTTGCGGCGCGAGGGAGTCGACACTCTGCCCCGATCGGGCACTGTCCCCTCGGTTGGCACTGGCCCCCTCGGTTGGCACTGGCCGTTCCTACTACACGATTTTCTCGGATCTGCCGTCCCTGATCCACCGACCCTTTGAGAAATCCGGGCCGGGATTGAGCGAGGATTGGCGGCGTCGCCCGGATCGATCATGCCCGTTCGCCGCCGGCGGAAATAAATCGCCGGCGAGGTGTGATGCGGGTCACACGTTTTCGGCGGATTTGGCAGCTACATCCACTCGGCGAACCCGATCCGCTCAGATCCTCGACAACGCAACGGAAAACAGGGCGAACACGGAGGAGGGACAAATGGCAACCGTCGCATCTCACGGTGTGTTCCTCCACGCACCCCATTCGATCCAGGCGAACCTCGCTCAGATCGTTGACCGATCAGCGAGTTGGTTTGTCCACATTGTAATTTTGATTTTATATCTTTTGCTATTTCTGGTCACCTTGGTGTTGATAGGATTTATCGAGATCAGACAAGCCAACATGACTGCGTTCAACTCATTGATCGCAGCCCTCGAACAGCGAGATGCGAATCGCGACACGCCTTTCCATGACCTGCTGGCTAAAGTCCGGGGCGATAAGGCGGACTACCGGGCCTTGATCAACTCGCTAACATGCCCAGGCGACGGCGACGGCATAAACCCTGAGGTGTCCAAGACATGCAATAACGTAAGAAATGATCTCGAAGACCATCTCCTCGCGCTGTCAGTCACAGAAGACAAGATATTATCATATATCGGGAATGGTGAAGAGTATTATTTGCAATATAAAGACGGGGTAACGCAACAGGCACCACAAATCATTCCAGTTCTGCACCTTTTGGATTCTGGTATAAAGTGGTTGAACGTTTTGGCACGATCGCCTTTCGAAATTATGGAGATGTTCCTTCTCGTTTGTATGGGGGCGCTCGGCGGAGTGATCGGCGTGGCGCGGGAGTTTGTCGAAAAGGATAATCCATCAATCAGGGACCTGACCTATAAGCCGGCAATGGGCGCAGTGGTCGCGCTTGGAATTTATGTTCTGTTCAGAGCAAGCCAACTGTTCATTTCAGGCCAAGCTCAGAGCGAAACGGCCGGCGCCTCGACCAGCATCTTTCTTTTGGCGGGTTTGGGGCTCGCGTCCGGCGTTTGCGCCAGCGACGCGATCGGACAGATCGAAGCTTGGGCCCGGCGATTGCTGACCCGGTCTCGGGACGACCGCGAAGCCGCCCAACCGGCGGCGACCGAGCCACCACCAGATCAGTCCCGGGCAGCAGGTGGCGGCGCCCCGACCGTCGGGTCACTGGCCGGCTAGCCGACGATAGGCGCAGGGTCCGGAAGTCCGTCAGAATTCGACGATCTGTCGCCGCAAGCCCTTGGCGACGGCCTCGGCGCGCGAGCCGGCGCCGAGCTTGCGGAACAGCGACTCGCCGTGGAACTTGACGGTGTGCGGCGAGATGCCGAGCCGGCGTGCCGTCTCTTTGTTGCTCAACCCGTCGCCGAAGGCCGCCAGCACCTCGATCTCCCGCGGCGTCAAGACCGGCAGCGGCTCTTCGGGCAGCGGCCCGAAGCGGCCTCGGCCCTTGGCCCGCGGCCGGACGTCGAGCCCCGCGGCAACGGCGCGCAACGCCGCGTCGAGCTGCGCCGAGCTGGCGCCGGCCGGCAACAGGCCCGCGAAATCGCCGTCGGCGACGCCGCAGGCGACCGCCGGCACGCCCCACACCGGCGCCGCGGAACCGTCGGTCAGGATCGCGTCGGCCGCCTCGGCGACCGCGGCGAGAGCGTGGCCGCTGTCGCCGACCAGCGCCTTTAGCCGGGCGGCCACGGCCGCATCGGCGGCGATGACGGCGACGTGCAGCGGCAACGATATCCGCGACATGGCCGGGGCACCGCTCAGCGCGCCGGCCGGGTGCCCACCGTGGCGCTCAGCGACATCAGCGCGCCGGCGCGGATCAGCCGCAGCGCGACCGTGCTGCCGATCGGCGCCAAGTCGAGCAGCCGGGCGAGCTGCGGCGTATTGCCGACCGCCGCCCCGTCGACGGCGAGCAGGATGTCGCCGGCCAGCACGCCGGCCTGCGCTGCCGGCCCGCTCCCGGTCACGCCAATCACCATCAGGCCCAGCGATTGCCCGGCCTCGGCCTGCAGCGCCTCGGGGACGAGAACCGGCTGCACCGCGGCGCCGAGCCAGCCGCGTTCGACGCGGCCGGTCGCGAGCAGCGGCTCGAGGACCCGCGCCACGGTCGCGGGCGGGATCACCAGCACGCGGCGACGCGGCCCCAAAGTCGAGATGCCGATCAATCCGCCCGCGGCGTCGATGACCGGGCCGCCCTCCTCGTGGCCGCCGAGACCGATGTCGAGCAGGATCCGGCGGTCGATATGGCCGCCGGCGCGGCTGTGCCAGGCAGGGCCGACCGAATGGACCGCCCCGAGCCGGACCGAGACGCCGCCAGCGCCATCGGCGCCGAGGGCGAGGACGAGGCTGCCCGGCTGCGGCTCCGGCGTTCCCACCGGGGGTGCCGCCGGTGCGGCCTGGGCGGGTACGGCCGGCGCGTCGAAGCGCAAGACCGCGATGTTGGTGCCGGCGTCGCGGCCGACGATCCGGCCGGCGAAGCTGCCGCCGTCGGGCAGGAGGATCTCGGCCTCCGCGCCGTCAGGCAGCGCCTGCTCCGAGGCGACGACGACGTCCTGTCGCCACAGCGTGCCGCTCAGCACTGGGTGCCCGCGCATCGCGATGCCGGCGACGAGCGGGCGGGCCGCCGCGGCGCGCGCGGCGAGGGCCGCCGAAAACTGAACCAGCGGATCTTGTGCAGCGTCGGGCATCGCCTCTCCTCCGTCCTGATGCGCAAGAGGATGGGGCGTGCCGCTTGCCGCCGCCACCGGACAGATGGCCGGGACGACGAATGCGGCGAGACCGGCGAGGCGGCTGCCGACGACCGCGTTGCTAATTCGTCAGCAACGTGATATATATTGCGAATAATAGAACGAAACTACGAGCCTGGCATGGCCGCCGTAGCCGGACTGCTGTTCAACCAAGACGGGAAAGCTTGCTGTAAATTTGCTGCAGATGCAGCCGGCCACAACAACCGATGCAACTCATAGGCGTAGGTCGGCGATGCCCTTTTACCCATCGCCCGCCATCGACGCACTGCCGGTAGCCGCGGCACAGCGCGCCCGCTATGTTCGCGCAAAGCCCGGCTGGGGAGGACGATCATGGCATTGAAAATCTGGGGCATCGCCCGTTCGCGCGCGTTCCGCACCTTGTGGATGGCGGCCGAGCTCGGCCTCGACTACGAGCTCGTCAAGGTCGATTTCGCCGACGGCGGCACGCGCCGGCCGGAATTCCTCGCGCTCAACCCGAACGGCCACGTGCCGGTCATCGATGATTCCGGCTTTCGTTTGTGGGAGTCGATGGCGATCAACCTCTACCTCGCCAAGAAATATGGCGGCGCCCGCGGACTCTACCCGTCGCGACTCGAAGACGAGGCGCGCGCCTGGCAGTGGAGCTTTTGGGGCATGACCGAGGTCGAGCGGCCGGCGCTGACCGCGCTGCTGAACCGGATCGGCCCCGAGGCGCAGCGCGACGCCGCGGCGGCCGACGCGGCCGAGCGCGCCCTCGCCGCGCCGCTCGGCGTGCTCGATGCCGCGGTGTCGGCGAGCCCTTATCTGCTCGGCGGCGGTTTCACGGTGGCCGACCTCAACGTCGCCAGCATTCTCTCCTGGGCGCGCCAGGCGCGGGTCGACCTGTCGCCCTTCGCCAAGGCCGAACGGTGGCTGAAGGCGTGCCACGACCGGCCGGCGGCGCGCGCCGCGCGGGAGCTGCAGCGGGAGGGCTGAGCAATGGCCGAGGCTCCCGCGACCGTCGTTTACGTATCGAATGCCGGCACCAAGGAAATCTTCGTCTTTGCCATGGACCGCGACAGCGGCGAGCTGACGCCGGTCGAGCGGGTCGCGGTGCCCGGTACCGACAAGCCGTCGCCGACCAGCATGCCGATGGCCGTCGATCCCGGCCATCGCTTCCTCTATGCGGCCTTGCGCTCCGCGCCTTTCCCGGTTTCGAGCTTTGCGATCGACCCGCTGAGCGGCCGGCTCGCCCATCTCGGCACGGCGCCGCTGCCGGACAGCATGGCCTATATCGTCACCGACCGCAGCGGCCGGTATCTCTTCAGCGCCTCCTATCCGGGAGCAAAGCTGGCGATCAACCCGATCGACGGCGCGGGCCGGGTCGGCGGCGAGCCGACCCAATTGCTGTCGACCGGGCCCAAGGCGCATTGCGTCGTCGTCGATGGCACGAACCGATACGTCTACTGCAGCAATCTCGGCGCCGACATCATCATGCAATTGCGGTTCGACGCCGCGGCCGGCACGGTCACGGCGAACGACCCGGCCGCGATCGCCACCCGGCCCGGTGCCGGGCCGCGGCATCTCGTGTTTCATCCGGACGGCCGGTTTCTCTATCTGTTGAACGAGACCGACGCGACGCTCGTCACCTATGCCGTGGACCCCGTCTCGGGGACGCTCGCCGAACGGCAAAAGGTGGCGAGCCTGCCGCCCGACTTCGCCGGCAAGCCGTCGGCCGCCGACCTGCACGCCACCCCCGACGGCCGTTTCCTCTACGCCAGCGAGCGCGCCACCAGCACGCTCGCCGCCTTCCGGATCGATGCCGCGCGCGGCACGCTGTCGCCGGTCGGGCGCTATCCGACCGAGACGACGCCGCGCGGCTTTGCGATCGACCCGCGCGGCCGTTTTCTGCTCGCGGTCGGGCTCGCCTCGAATGCGATGACCGTCTACGCGATCGACCCGGCGCGCGGCGGCCTCGCCGAGATCAAGCGCTACCCGCAGGGCGACATGCCGAACTGGGTCGAGATCGTCGACCTGCAATAGCCGCTCCTCACGCCCTCCCTCTCCCCGCAGGCGGCCGCAGGCGGGGAGAGGGAGGGACCCGCGTAGCGGGAGGGTGAGGGGCAGCGGGCTACGCGAACAAATCTCAGCTTGTCGCTGGGGCCCCGAACAGAGCCGCGACCTTGACGCCGTCCGGGGAGCCGAGGCCGGTGCAGGCATCCCACCCCACACTGGCGGCGAAGTCCCCGTTGTTGCCCACCGTGATATCGTGCAGCGCCGCCGGTGAAGCGTAGAGCGCCGGGTTGATGAGGCCGACCGGGCTGCCGGTTGCGGCGTTGATGCGGGCGATCAGTCCGGCCCAGAGCGGGGCCACGGCGCTGGTCCCGCCGATGACCGTGTCGGTGCCGTCGATGCGCACGTCATACCCCGTTTCCGGGTCGGCATCGCCGCTGACATCAGGCACGCCGCGCATCGCGAGAGGTGCGGTGGCGCCGGAAGTCTTCGTCGTGTGCAGCCCCTCCTGCCAGGCCGGCAGCGCAAAGAAGCTGCTCACCCCACCGCCGCCGGCGCCGCCTTGCGCACCGTCGTTCCACACGGTCTCGCTGACGATCGTATTCCCTGAGGCGCGCAGGCTGGTGCCGCCGCAGCCGAGCGCGTGCGGGCTCGACGCCGGGAAGTCGACATGATCGGCGCCGTCATCGACCCCATCGCTCGAACCACTGTCGCCGGAGGCGACGCAGACGGTGATCCCGAGCGCCGCCGCGGCCTGGAACGCCGAGTCGAACGCGGTCATCGCCTGCGGCGTCCACGAGGATTCCGGCCCGCCCCAGCTGATCGAGATGACCGAGGGTTTGTTCCGCGCGTCATGCACCGCCGTGGTGATCGCGTCGAGAAAGCCTGCGTCGGTATTGGGCGCGAAATAGACCGCGATGTGGGCTTGCGGCGCGACCGAGCCGACGACCTCGATGTCGAGCATGACCTCTCCGTCGGGCCCGTTCGGGTCGCCGGTCGGATGGTTCCTGCCGTGGTCGACCGACACGACCGTGACTTTCGGATCGGAGGCAAGCCCGAGCGCCGAGAAATAAGCATTCAGATCCGCCGTCCGCTCGCCGCCGCCGAGTTCGATGATGCCGACGCACTCGCCCTGCCCGGTTCCGGGCGGGAAATCATAAATCGCGGCGACCTGCAGCGGCGTGTAAGAGATGTTTCCTCCTCCGGCGCCGGCCTGCCAAAGCACATTGCCGGGCGCCGGGCGCGCACGACGGAAATGCGGCCGGGCCGCCGGCCGATTGTCGAGGCCGAGCACGGCTTCGACGCGGTCGTGCAGCTCGTCGGGCAGATGGATGCTGCCAACCCGCCCGCGATACGATCCGCCGGGATGCTCGAACCGCTCGAGATCGACGCCGAACGCGGCATTGAACTGCGCGACCGTCCCCGACAGCACGACCGTGCGTCGGCCGGCGTGTTCGTCGACGACGGCCAAGCCGTGCGTGGCGGCAAATCGCTTGACCGCGTCGATGTCGCGGCTGTCGGCGCCAAACTGCTTCTCGAATTCGTCGCGCGGCAGATGGCCGGCGGCGCGGCGGCCACGGGCGAGCCCGGCCACCCTCTGCGACAGCGCATCGGCGTTGCGGCGGCGGAGCAGAACGCTGACCTCGAGCCGCTCGGCCGGATCGGCCTTGCCGACCGCTTTTGCGCCCCGCATCGGTTGACGTTCGCTCCCTTTCAGTGGATTGCGCGCCATTTTGCACTCCTCTCCTCGCTGGTGGCTGAACGACCAGCCTATCGGCTGGCGTCACGGGTCCGGGTGGTCTCGCGCGCTCCGGCGCGACAACACGGCGCCTGCGCGGGTGGGTTGACGCGAGCACAAGCCGGTCACGGCAAAGATCGGCTGCCGGGTCCGGAAAAGCTGTGAACTGCCTCACAGGCAACTTGATCGGTAATGGAAGAAGCGCCGGGTCCGGGGATGATCAGCCCCCTCATCCTGGCAGTTTGCGGCTGTGGCCCATTTTCTGATGTGGGACATGGGGAGGGCCGCGTTGTGCGACAGGCACTTGTCATCGGCCCGCTCTCCCGTTGAGCGGAAATGGCCCCATCGCTGGAGCCAACTCCCGTTTCCTCCCGTTCCCGACCTTGGTGCGACGACGTCGGGTGCGGCGGGATGTCGCATCAGATCGGCCGTCCTGTCAACCTTTTTTGGTTAATCGCGGTCAGGGAGGCAGAGTCCGATGCTGGGTCCGATGCCCGCGGCTGCGCGCTCCCGCCCCCTCGCAACGGACGTCGATCGCGATGCCAACGACATGCTTCGGCACAGGTCGCCGAATGATTGGTGCGGGCAGATTTGGTGCGGACGGCGGGACTCGAACCCGCACTCCCGAGGCGGGAAGCAGATTTTAAGTCTCTTCGGCAGCGTCGCCGTATGTTTCCGGCAATATCCTAACCGGCTGAAAATCACCGCCAAAGGGGTATTGCGAATTGCTGGGTGTTGCCGTACGTTTCCGGTGCGGTGGTTGCATTTTGGTTGCCATCGCCGGGAAACAGACTTTGGCGAAGATCTCGAAGCGCCCCGTCGACGCGCTGCGGCCGGACCAGGCGCGCGACACGTTCCTGTGGGACGATGCCATCCCCGGTTTCGGGGTGCGTTGTCGACCGAGCGGCAGGAAGATCTACCTCCTCAAATACCGAGCCGGCCGCCGTCAGCGCTGGCTGACGCTCGGCGCGCATGGCGTGATCACTGCCGACCAGGCGCGGGCGCGGGCATTGCGGCACAAGGCCGACATCGGCGACGGCGTCGACCCATCCGGCGAGAAACAGGAACGCCGGCGCGAGCCGACGATCGCGGACCTCGCCGATCGCTATCTCGCCGAGCACGTCGACGTGCACAACAAACTTTCGACGCAAGCCGAAATGCGTCGACTTGTGAACGTGCGCATCAAGCCCGCGCTCGGCGCCAAGCGGATAACCGAGCTGAACCGCCCCGACGTCGCGAAATGGCATCACGCGATGGCGGCAACGCCCTACGAAGGTAATCGTGCGCTCGCTTGCCTATCGAAAATGCTCAACCTCGCCGCCACCATGTGGGAGTTGCGGCCGGATAATCCGTGCAAGGGCATCAGGCGATTCCCGGAACGGGTGCACGACCGGCATCTCGACGAGAACGAATTGCAGCGCCTCGGCGAGGCGCTGGCGGCCGCCGAGGAGGACGGCAGCGAGAGGCCTGAGACTATCTGCATCATCAGGCTGCTGGCCGCAACCGGCATGCGCCTCGGCGAGGCGTGCGGCTTGGCCTGGGATGACGTCGACCTCAAGGCGCGGACCATCCGCCTGCGCGATGCCAAGGCCGGGCCGCGAACAGTCCAGCTCGGCGCGGCGGCCGTCGCCGTCCTGGCGGCGGCTCCAGACCGCGACGGATATCTCGCGAGCGCTGCGCTCGATCCCGAAAAGCCGATTTCGCCCGCAGCGCTCGAGCATGTATGGGCCCGATTGCGAGGACGCGCGGGGCTCGAGGGCGTGCGCCTGCATGACCTGCGACATACCGTCGGCACCCTCGCCGCGCTCGGCGGCGCGAATGCGTTCGTCATCCGCGATTTGCTCGGACACCGAACCCTCGCGATGACAAATCGGTACGTCGGGCAAGCGGCAGAGCTGACGCGCGCCGCAGCCGATCAGGTTTCGCAGCGCGTCGCGACCGCCTTTGCGTCCTCTCGGCCGCCGGGAAGCGGCGAAATTGTCGGCATGCCGCGGCGCCGGTAAGAGACGCATCAATAATGCCAAAGAATGTTTTGTTGTCGGCCTGGGTCGACGAGCCGGTCATTACTGTCGATGATTGGGTAAAGATGGAGACAGCAGCCGGACTGACATTTCCGGCTGCAATTCGCGCGGGAATTGAGGAAGCCATCAGAACCTACCGCGAACATAAAGCCGTTACTGGACCGAGATTAAGCGCGATCCGGCCAATCATCGAAGGCATCGAGGAAAAGGCTGTAGCGCTCATCGCTGCGATGAGTGCGGCAAGGGGCGCCGATCCGCGGGCGCGGGGAGCCAAGAGGCTGTTTGCCCAACAAGGACTGAGGAGCCGCCGCCAATATCAGTCCTTCAACACGACGTTTGAAGCAGTGCGATTATTGGCGAGAGACGCTCAGAAGGTTGCCGAGCGCTGCGCGGATGAGGATGGCCCCGGTCCCGACGGCGATCCGTACCTAAACGATCTTCTGATTCTGCTCCGTCGCGCGTTTTGGGCCGCCGGAGGCAACGGACTGGCGACGGAGCCCATTCGCGAGTTTATTAAGGTCGGCTGCTGCCTCGCTGGCGCCCGGGCCTTCAACTCCGATACCGCGCTAATGCAGCGCCTCAAACTGGTAAAAGATTCCCCGCTTTTGAGGTCGAAACAATTACCTAACGCCGGCTGAATAATACGCCTACGTCTCCGACTGTTGCTGTACCTATCGCGGCATATCGGAGAGTAACCCACATGCGCTTGCGGACACCGGCCGCGGCCGAATACATCGGCTCGACGAAATCGACCCTGGAAAAGAGACGTCTCACCGGCGATGGGCCGCCCTATTCCAAGCTCGGAAAAGTCGTCGTTTATGACACGGCGGACCTCGATGAGTACCTCGTGAGCCGGCGCCGGCGGAGCACTTCGGACGAGCGGAGCGCGGCATGACCACTCCACTCGATCCGGTCTTTTTGGTCATGTCTGCCAGCGAAGCCGGGGCTTCCCCAGATGAAATCGCCGGGATGCTGCGGCGGCAAATTTCCGGCATCGGCGATACTGAGATCGCTGCGGCGTTCCACGAGGCGGCGCAGCGTCTACAGCAGGATGGCCAAGCGCAATTGCAACACGGCGAATCGCTTCGGCGGCTGGCCGACGTGGTCGACCAAATCGCCGTCGAGGAGGGTCTTGCGGCGCACCCCAAGACGCCAATCGCCGCGGTGTTGCAGAGCGCCGCCCGAGGGAATAGACGCGCCGCCGCTCTGCTTGACGCGCTGCGCCACCCTCGCTGATCGGTGGTCGAATTCCTCGCCTCTGCCGCGGTGCCGCCCGCGACAGAGGGAGGGGGCATCTGTGGTCGGGATCGCGACACAGATACTCCCACACACCGTGCGCTGCAAGCGCCGCCGCTGTACGTCATCAGGGTGCCGCGATGAGCCTCCATGCTCTCGCCGCCGGCACCTTGATTGCCGATCCGCAAAAGCGAGAAGGCAAAAGCGTGTTCGCCATCGGCACGCTACGTGTTCAGCTGGATCAAGGAGAATCGGCCCTCGTCAGCTTGATCGCGTTCGGCGACGAGGCCGGGCAACTCCTCGATTACGGTAAAGGCGATGCGCTCGCGGTATCGGGCCGGGCCAAGTTGACCGAGTGGACGGGCCGCGACGGTGAAGAGCGGCACGGACTTTCGATCGTCGTTTCGCAGCTGGCAAGCGTGCGACCGCACCGGCGATCCGACAATGCAGCGCCTCGGCATCGCGGCGCTTATCCGCAACGGCCGCCGGCGACACGCGCCGATGCCGCGTCGATGCACGATGATTCGATCGATTTGTGGGCGCGATGAGCGCGGCGCTCGATCTCGCGGCGCTCGGACTCCACGTGCTGCCGCTGCATTATCCGGTGGGCCGGCCCGGCAGCCGTCTCGCCTGCTCCTGCGGCAATCCGGCATGCGACAGCCCGGCGAAGCATCCCTATCCGCGACTCGCCCCGAAGGGACTCCATAACGCGACCCGCGACCCGGCGATCGTCGCACGATGGTTCGGGCATGGCGCACCCTACAATTGCGGGATCCGCACCGGGCAAGTGTCGGGGATCGTCGTCATCGACGTCGACCCCCGCCACGGCGGCGGCGAGGCGCTCGCCCTCCTCGAGCGGTCCAACGGACCGTTGCCGCCGACCTGGCGCTTCCTCACCGGCGGCGGCGGCGAGCACATCGTCCTACGCCATCCGGGCGGCACGATCCCGAACAGCGCCGGGCTGCTCGGTCCGGGCCTCGATGTTCGCGGCGACGGCGGTTACATCGTCGCACCGCCGTCGCGGCACATTTCCGGTCGACATTACGCGGTGTCGGTCGACCACCACCCCGACGACGTCCCGCTCGCCGACATGCCGGCATGGCTCACCGCCAAGCTCACCGCGGCAAAAACACATGCGGCCGCTGCGACGATGCCCGAGACATGGCGCCAGCTCGTTGCCGATGGCGTTGCCGAAGGGCGCCGCAACGACGCTGTGGCGCGCCTCGCCGGCCACCTGCTGCGCAAGGGGGTTGACCCTTACGTCGCGCTCGACCTCGTCCGCATCTGGAACGCGGCTCGCTGCCGCCCGCCACTCACCGAACCGGAAGTTATCAATACCGTCGAATTGATCGCTGCGCGCGAATGCCGGCGCCGCGAGGCACCCAATGGCTAGCTCGCTCGATCGCCTCGCTCAGCTGCAGCACGAGCGCCTCGACCCCGCCGCTGCGCCGCAGGGCAACGGCGCTGCAAACGTGCCGACGATCACGGTGCGCTCCGGCGAACGTCACGAGGCCGCCGACGCAGGCATCGCGGCACTGCACGCCTTCGGTATTCCGTTCTTTCAGCGGGATCGGTTTCTTGTGCGCGTTTGCGAGGTCAAAGCCCGCAGCACTGACGGCACCATTATCATGGTCCCCGGCATTGCCAATGTAACCCCCGCCATCCTTGATCGCGCCCTTGGCCAATCCGCCCATTGGCAACGATATGACGCCAAGATTGGGACGGCGGTACGGATCGACCCCCCGCGCCCCGTAGTCAATCAAATTCTTGACATGGCCGGCGAATGGCCTTTTCCGCCGCTCGCCGGTGTCATCGGCTGCCCGACACTGCGCCCTGACGGCAGCCTTCTCGCTGCCGAAGGTTACGATCTTGCCACAGGATTGGTTCTGAAATCGTCGGTCGCCATGCCGCCGGTTCTCGGAATGCCCGACCCGCGCCGACGCAATGGCGGCCGTCGCGCTTCTCGACGGGTTGCTCGAGGAATTTCCGTTTGGCGACAAGCCCAGCCGCGCCGTTGCGTTGTCGATGATGCTGACCACTGTGCTGCGCGGCGCCATGACGGCAGCGCCGATGCATCTCATTACTGCGCCGCAGCCTGGGACAGGCAAATCGTACCTCGCGGACGTCGCCTCGATGATCGCAACCGGCGAACGCGTCGCAGCCGTAGCCGTCTCACCGAAACCGGATGAAACGGAAAAGCGGCTGATCGGGGCTGCCTTGGCCGGCTTCCCGGTCATTGGCCTCGACAATTGCCGCGACACGCTCGCCGGCGATTTCCTGTGCCAAGTCACCGAGCGGCCGCTGTTGCAGCTTCGCGCGCTCGGCCGAAGCGACAAGGTCCGCGTCGCAAATACCTTCACCACGTTTGCCAACGGCAACAATGTTGCGGTCGCTGACGACTTGGTGCGCCGGACCATCGCCTGCGCACTCGACGCCGATATGGAACGCCCCGAAACCCGCACCTTCTACGGCGACCCGCTCGCCGCCGTCCGCCGCAATCGCGGCGCCTACATCGCGGCCTGTCTCACGATCGCTCGCGCTTATCTCGCTGCCGGCAAGCCGGAGCGCTCGGCGCCTCTCGCCTCCTACGAACAATGGTCGGATGTCGTCCGCTCGCCCCTGATGTGGCTCGGCCTTGCCGATCCGGTCGAAACCATGGGCGCCATCCGCGATGCCGATCCGGTGCAACAAGAGCGCAGCACCGTTTTTGCGACCTGGCTGGCTGAACTCGGCGCCGATGCCGCTTATACGGCGCCCGAAATAATCGAAATGGCCGAAGCCCAGCTTTACGACGGATCGCTCGTTCGCCCCAGCCTCAATGCCGTCTTGCGCGAAATCGCCCAAGCCAGGACAGGGCCGGCCCGCATCGAACCAAAGCGGCTCGGCAAATGGCTTGGCCGCCAGGAGAATTGCATCGCCGTCGGCCTCAAACTGCGGATGGACCGCGCCGATCAGCGCCGCATCCGATACAGCCTTACAGCCCGACAGTGATGTTTTGTCGGTTATGTCGGTCTCTGACCGCCCGTTTTTTTTCTCTCGCGCGCGCCTGCGTACGCGTATCGGCGAGTGGAAAATACCGTCAAAACCGACATAAACCGACATTTGGGAGTCGCGCGCCCCGCTGGGCGGGGCCGGAGCGGCCAAGATGGGGCCAGCGGTGGGCGCAGCACCCCGGTGCGGCGCTGGCGATCCCCACCCGAACAGCCCAGGGCCCCTCTGCCGTCGGCTGCCATGGCCGCGGCCCGGCCGCGGACCTGGTGGTAAGTTACCACAAGCTGCCAAGAGCAGGACGCGCGAGGCCGTTGCCTCGGTTCCCGCGAGGGGATCCGGGGCCGATGCCGACATGCCGTTACCTCGGCTCGGCTGCCTGCGCTCGCACGGCGGTGCCGATCCGACCGCGTCCGGCTCCGGGTTGCGGATTGCGCGCGCTGCGGCTTGGCAATACAGCCATGACGGGAATGGGGTCAAGCTTCGGCCGCCCCGGCGAGGGAGCAACCGCCAATTGCGTCGTCGGCGGATCATGCGCGCGCGCCGAGAATTTTTGGCGATGCGCAGTTTTTGCCGGAGAAAAACCAATGGAGCGCCGCAGTTTCAGGCGGGCGCGCATGAGAGGTTCGCGCGAACATGAGTGACAAGTCGAAATGGGACTGGGCGTCGATCCGCGCCGCTTTCGAGCGCGGCGCCTCGGCGCGAAGTCTCAGTCGCAAGTTTGGCGTGAGCGCGACCGCGATCCGCAACCACTCTCGCGCCGAAAAGTGGCGGGGTGCGCGGTTTGCGATAGATCCGCGCACCATCGATCCGCGCACCGTCCTGGCCGAGATTGCGGGCGATCCGCGGGCGCCGGCAACGGCGCGGGTGGCCGCCTGCAAGGCGCTGCTTCGAGGTTGAGACCATGAAGCCGGAACGCGACGACCTGCGCGAGCGCGTCGCGAACAAGGCCGTGGAGTTGCTCGCCACTGGGAGATTGCATTGAGCGCAGATCCTATTCCGGTCACCGAAGTCTATCGCGGCGTCGGAATTCATGACCAACAGCCGCCGGAGCGCATAGAGCGCATTGTCAAGCCCGAAATCGATAGCGTCCTCGATCGAATTGATTCGCCCGAGGCGCTCCTCGAATTCGCGGGTGATCACACCCGCTCTCCCGAGGCGCGATTGCTGGCGGCGGCCAAAATTGAGGCTGGTTTTGCGGTAGCAGTCGAGGAGCGTCGTGCGCGGCCGACCGGGGTCTCGATGGAGTTCGTGCGGGCCGTCGTCGCCGGCCTGAATTCTCAGATCTGGCGGTCGCCGACGCATTACTGTTCGATGTTCGACCGGGCCCCACCTGGCAAGCCGAAGCCGGTGCCGCGCGAGGTGCCGCTCCCTCGTGCATGACGACCGCGACCGGGTTGAGCCGGAGTCGCTCGACGGTTCGACGGGAATCTCGTTATTGCGGGCAATAGTGGCGCTGATCGCCGCGCTGCCGGACGGTGGCGGGGTCCCCGGCCAGAACTTCGCCGCCGCGGTTGCCGCATATGAGAACGGCGCCGCCGCGGGCATCGAGCTCGGCGAGTGCTTTGGCCTCAAACCGTCGGCCGGGCCCGCCTGGTGGACGAAAGAAGCTCGACGGAAGCGCGCCTCGCTGATCATCGATTTGGATCAGCTGATGTTCCCCGCGGATCGGCCGCGCCAGCACGGGCGGGCGCTGAAGATCGCGCAGAGGCTGCAGCAATACGAGACGGCCGCCTGGCCGCGAGAACGCTCGCTGCCGGTACCGCCAGCGGAACCGGTGCGTTGCGCTATGTGGAAGCTGTTGAAAATGGGCGCCGCGCCGGGGTGGCGCACTGTCGAACGCCGCCTGGCCGAAGCCGGGGCGGCGGATTTGCCAAATGCTCGTGGTTTCCCTGACAAAAAGAAGCGAATCCAATCGTCGAATGCTAACGGTGATGAAACAGAAACCGCCGCTTGTTCCCGAGACGCAGGACATCCGGCCGATCGATGAAGATCCTCGCTATCGTCAGGAGATCGAAGCGCTCGCGGCGCTCGAGGCTCGGCTCGAGCAGACGCAGGCGCGGCGGCGGCGCGCCCAGGCACGCAATCGCGGCGAAAAGACGTCCCGATCTGTGGTCGACCGGGCCAAGGATCTCGTCGCCGGCGGCCGTGTTCCGGCGGCCAATCTCGTCACCGAGCTCGATGCCTGCAACGTCGAGGAATTCGAGGTGTTGCGCCCGGCGATCGCCGCGCAGACCGCGGTGGTCGACGAGATTCGCGGCGATCTCGATCTCGTGGCGTGCAACCAGATGCGAGCGCAGAACGATGCGGCGCTTCGTGCCCTGTTGACCGCCGTCGAGAACGCTTATGCGGCGATCGCCGCCTCGGCATCGATCGGCAATCTGCTCCGCTCCAAGGGCTACCGGCCGCTGGCCGACATCCTGCCGGCGATCTATCCGCCGGCCCTCGTGGCCCTCGGGGATCCCGACAATGTCGGGCGATCGCAGGCTGCGCTGTTCAAGGAAGCGCTCCGAAATCGGGGAATTATCCGATGACCAGCGCTGAGACGCTGCAGGCCTGGCGCGCGGAAATTGGCAGCGAGCTCGCCGACTGCGAATCCTCGCTGGCCGAGGCCATTAAGGCGGTCCCGGTGGCGGCGGACGCCGCAGCCGCGGCTGCGGCTGCCTGGCAGGAGCTCCGCGACCGCATCAGCGCAAAGCTGCGAAAGAACGAGGCTCTGGCGGGCGCGGTGGTGATGCGGCTGGCGGAGGTCGAGAAGCGAGAGAAAGATGAGGCCGCCGGCGCCCTTATCCGCGCGAAGCAGAACGTTGAAATCCTCAGCGAGCGGGCGGCACTGCTGCGCCAGGCACTCGATCAGATCGATCGGTCCATTGCGCCAGCGATTGACCCCGTTGTCCCGTTGCCTGCTCGCGCCGCCACCGCGCCGCTACAAAACGGCGCGCGTTCGGGGCTCGACGACGACGTGATCGAATTCCCGCACCGGATTCCGGCGGCCTGATGTGGCGATGACATCCAACGAGTTTCGCGCCGCGCTGCGCCAGGGGGAACGCCCCGAGGGCACGGTGCAGCGGCTCACGGTCGGCGAGACGGTCCCGGTCGAGGACGCAACGCGCACAGTTCGCATGTGCTTTAGCGACGGAAGCGTCGATCGAATGGGTGATACGCTCTCGGCCAGCGGTTGGCAGCTGGCCGATTACAAGCGGAATCCGGTCGTATTGGCTTTCCACGATGCCTCTTCGCCACCAATCGGCCGGGCATCGAACATCCGAGTCGAAGGCGACCGGCTGATGGGCGACGTCGAATTCGCCAGCGCTGCCGTCTACCCGTTCGCCGATCAGATTTATCGCTTGTTGCGGGCTCGGTTCCTCAATGCCTGCAGTGTGGGATTCCAGCCGCTCAAGTGGTCCTTTTCTCGCGATCCGGACCGTCCCTACGGGATCGACTTTGAAAAAAATTCGCTGCTTGAAGGTCTCCATCGTCAATATTCCGGCCAACGCTGCCGCGCTGGTTGACGGACGATCCATTAAAACCTCCGCCGAACGCGCCGGCCGCGCGGCGAAGGGCCTGGCACCCGGGCGCCGCACTGTGGCGCAGGCGGACACTGGCGAGCTGATGCCGCCAGATTTCTGTGGGATCTGGCACGATTTCCGGAAAGAGCAGCAGCGCCGTGAGGCTCAGCAGCGGGCCCAACGGATGCTGCGGTTATTGATCAAGACGCGGCCAGAGTTGGAGCGCGAGCGAGTCGTTTTCTGTGAACGCCTCGCGGAACTGCGTGCTCTCGCAGGAATATGAATAATGCTCCGATCCGCCCGCGGCTTGCCGCTGCAACCCAAATGCCGCCTCTGCCCGGTCAGGGGAAGATGGCGACAGTAGACCCGCGCCGCGGTGACTGCGGGTCCGGTACAATTCGGTGAGTGTACCGCAAGCAACCGCCGAAAGCCGGCAGGGAGGCTACTCCGTCGCCCGTGGCCGGCAACTTCGCCACTTCCATTGGAGGAGACATGATCAAGGGAATTATCATCGAGATGGGCGGCAAGGAATGGACCGTGCCGCCACTGACCATCGGGCAGCTGCGGGAGCTGGCGCCGGAACTCGCCAGGTTCAAGCTCGACACGCTCTTCCTCACCGAGGAGGGCGTCAATGTCGAGGCCGTCGATGCCATCATCAAGATCGCTCACGCCGCGCTGCAACGGAATTATCCAGACTTGAGCGAGGACGCCCTCGTCGACCTGATCGACCTCGGCGTAATGGGCGAGGTTGCGCAGGCCGTGTTCACCGGGACGGGGCTCAAGCGGAGTATCGGTGTGGGGGAAGCCAACGCGGCGAGCGGTGGCCCGAGCTCTACGGCCTCCTCGCCGCCAGCTTCGGTTACAGCGTCCCTACCATTGACGCACTGACGCTCTGGGACCTCGACCTGTTGCTGCCCTACCTCGATGAGCACCCGCCGACACATATCCTCGTCGCCGGCATCCTGCGCGCGCTCGGCTGGAAGGGCGTCGAAAGCCGGCGCGGGTTGCCGCCCGCTCCGACGAGCATCGACGAGCTTCCGAGCAAGATTCCGGGCCTCGGGATCGGCGGCGATGTGCATGCCGGGCTGGGGACGGCCGCAATCCTCGACTTCGAAGAATTGAAGGCGCGCCATCATGGCTGAGACGTTCGACATCCTCGTCATTGGCGACACGCAGTTGCAAGCCTTTATCGGCGAATTGCCCGCGCGGGTGAATGCTGAGCTGCAAGCCGCGATGCGCGACGTCGCGGCGTTGCTCGAAGGCGCCGTCGTCGCGGCAGAACCCTCGCGCACTGGCAAGCTGCGCAGCGCGACCCGCCCCTTCGTGCGCGAAAATCCGGCCGGGGTGACGGGTGGTGTGCAGGTCCGCGGCGACGCCGGCAAGGCAGGGGCGCTGGAATACGGTGCGCACCGCGCGTTCTCGCTCAAGGAGCACTGGGCGCGCCGCTCGGTCGTGTTCGGGCGCGAGGCACCGTCGCAGAGCGTCTTGGTCGATGAATATGTGAGGCGCGCCAACATCACGGCTGACCGCTTCCTGCGCGATCCGTTCGCGGCGTTGCAAGGGCAGATCCTCGCGAGGATCGAGAAGGCCCTTGGCCGGGCTGCATCGGCGCCAGGCGACTAGGAGGGCCCACAAAATGCCGAGTCTGAGCATTGCCGTCACTGCCAACACCGCGGACCTACGCGCGCAGATGGCGCTCGCGAACCGCGACGTGCAGCAGCTCGGCCGGTCGCTGAAGACTGCGGCCGCAGACGCGCGTGACGCCGGGACTGGCGTCACGGATGCGATGCGCAGCATTGCCGGCCAGATGGAGGCGGCTCGCGCCGAGGCAGCGTCGCTCGGGCGCGAACTGAAGGAGGGCTCACTCTCAGGCTTCGAACGGCTTAACAAGGCGATCAAAGAGCCGCTCGAAGGGCTGTCGATGATGGGCTCAACGATGCGCGAGACCGCAGAAATCGCCGGCGTCATGTTCGCGGTCGACAAGCTGCGCGAATGGACGCGCGGCATGCTCGAGGCAGGCGAAACGGCTGTCAATATGGGCGAGGCGACGGGCATGTCCGCCCATCAGTTCTCGCTATTGTCGAATGCGCTTCAACTCGGAGGTGGTCGCGCCGATGACGTGAATCGCATCTTGGAGCGGCTCGGCAAGAATCTCCAAGAGGCGCTTACCGTCCCGACCAGCAATGCCGCCAAGGCCGCGACCAGCCTCGGCATCACCCACGAGCAACTACAGCGCGCCGCGACCGATACCAGCTACGCGATTGACCTCCTCGCCGACAGGTTTGCCGCGTTGGAGCGCAATGAGATCCGGTCAACCGACATGACCGCGCTAATGGGCCGCGGCTGGGATAGCCTCGTTCCGATCTTAAAACGCGGCGCCGTAGGTATCGAGGAATTAAAGCAAAAGGCGCAAGAACTCGGCCTCGTGCTTTCGAACCAGGAGGCGCGCGATCTCGAGGAGACGGCGGAAAAGGTTCGCACGCTCAGCGCTACGATTGAAGGCGCCGGGGTCCGCGCGTTTGTCGACTACCGCGATGCCGTCCGCGACACGGTCGGCTGGCTGCAAAGTCTCGTCACCGTGCTGCCTGCGGTCGGCGCCGGGATCTTTGGGCTTGAGGACAAGATCGAACGCGCGATCGATCCGTGGCGCGCCCTCAAAGACATAATTTTTCAGATCAGCGGTGGTAAGTGGGGCGCATCCGCGAATGCGCCCTCGGCATCGGGGTCGAAAGGAGGCGGTGGCGCCCCCGGCGCTGATCTCAGCATGGATTTGGATATTACGGCGCCGAAGCCCTCCGCAACGCCCTGGCCGACGAGCGGCGGCAAGAAAGGTAAGGACACCAATCTCGACCAATGGGAGCAGGAGGTCGAAGCGTATCGGCGGATGATGAAGGAAGAGGTCGCGGCCGAGGAAGAATTGGCGAGAGCCCAGGAATCGCGCGACCGCACCCTCGAGCGCACCTTCGAATTGAACATGCGGCAGATGGTCAAGTCGAAGCAGATCACGCTGAGGCAGGCGCTCGGCTTCGACGAGCAATATTCGGCGCAGCTCTATGCGCAGGAACGGGCCAGGCTGCAGCAGGTCCTAGCCGATGACCGGCTCACCGTCGCCGAAAAGCAGAAGGTTTACGATCAGCTTTTGCAGCTCGACGCCGACTATCAGGCCAAGAAAGCCGAACTCGATGAACGGATGGCGGCGCAATCGACACAGAATTGGGCGCAAATGCTGAAACCGATGGCCGACCAGATGGCGACGTTCGCGACGGACGTCATCGACCGGACGGAGTCGATCTCGAAGGCCTTCGACCAGATGATCAGGAAAATCCTCGATGATTTTCTGAAGGCGAACATCCAAAACCTGTTCAACTCGGCGCTCGGCCTCGGTGGGGGCGGGTCGGGTGGCGGCGGAACCGGCGGCGGTGGATCTGGCGGGGGCGGCGGCGGTGGATCTGGCGGCGGGCTCGGCATCTTCGGCACCCTGCTCGGCGCGGGTGCGAACGCCGCTTTCGGCGGCATCTTCAAGAGTCTCTTCAGCTCGATCCCCGGTATCGGCACTCTGTTCGGAGGCGCCGGCTCGGGCGTCGGCGTCGAAGCGGCCGACGTCGCGTCGATGTGGGGTGGCGGCGGTGCTTCGGACGTCGCAGCGGGCATGGCTGGCGGCTCGGGTTTCTTCAGCAGCATCGGCGGCCTGTTCGGCAAGCTAGCCAGCATGCTCCCCGGCGCGGCTGGCGGCTGGGTGGTGCCGCAATTCGCGCAGGGCGGCATCGTCAGCGTCCTTCACGCAGGCGAACATGTCCTGCCGGCTGACTACGGGGCCGGCTTGCAGAACATGATCGCGAATGGCGGGGGCGGCGGGCACACCTTCAACATGAACATCAGCGCGTGGGATGCGCGCAGCGTCCTCAATGCCGGCCCGCAGCTCGTCGCCTCGATCAACCGGGCGCTCCGCAACGGCAGCAGCCTGAAGGCTCCGACATGACCCGGACGCAGATCCCCGATGATCAGCTCGGCGCCTTCGCGTCGGGGATGCTCGACGTTCTCTTCGCCTTCGCGATCGTCCTCGAGCGTCGCGGCATCCTGGCGCGCAGCGAGATCGCCGACGCGCTCGCCGTGGTGCAGAAACAGGCCGAGGAACAGGAAGGCAAGCGCACGGCGCGCTCTCTCGTCGCCGAGCTCATGCGCAAGGCCTTCGACCTGCCTTTCGCGGGCGAGCAGGCGCGGGCCAAGTTCCAGGTGATTGACGGTGGCGATTCGCGCCCAGGGAAGACTGAAGGAGTGCGCGTTAGATGACGACCGAAGTGAACCGTCTCGAATGCTTACGACTGGCGCAAGAGCGCGGCCGTCTGGGTGATAAGGCCGTCGGCGCTGAGACGCACGAGTTGGCGACCGCGATCCTGACCACGGCGAGCCGCTACTATGAATTCACGATCAATCGAGCGCTTGACCCAGCGGTAGTGCTGGGTGCCCTCTCGCGTGAAGTGGGGCCCGATTCTACGGCGACGGGGCACTAGCGGGCCGGGCTGGCCGATTCCCTTTTGCGGCGCGCAGGCACTCGGCAAAGGCCTCGAGGATTTCCGCTCTGGTCTTTTGCCAGCGAGTTTGTGTCGGCACGGCCCCTCGCCCACGCCATTCCTCGGCCTCCGCAATCATGTTCAGCAGCTGCCAAGCGACAGCTTCGGGAGATTCTGGCATTCTGGGCTCTCCTACTCTCGGTCGGACACCCTGAGTGTAGGGGATGTGCGGCCGGGCGTCGCTCCCAAGCGCGTCCGGCCGCGCGGCAATCTGCGGGGGGGGCGGCGTGGCACGCAAAGCACTTCGTCGTCAGCGGACTTCGATTGCGCCCCACATCGTGCCGCCGACGCCCGAGCGCGCGCAGCACAGCGCCATCGCCGAGGTTCCAGCACCATTTGCCGACGCAGCGGGCTCACCGTCGGCGCCGTGGCGCGCGATCGATATCCTCGCCGCGCTCGACAAGCGCGAGGCAATCACTGCGGAGATGCGCCAGGCCGGCGAGCGCTTCCGGGCGCAATTCCGGGGCGCCCATCTCGACCCGCTCCGCGCTGCGGATATGGCTCGCGTGCCGATCGCTCGCAGCGGGGCCCGCGATCACAACGGCGCCGGCGAAAATGCGCGCACTTCGGTCTGGAACGCCGTGCTGGCCCTCGGCGGCCAGGCGTCGCCGTCGGGGTCATGCTTGTGGCACGTCATCGGCTGGGAAATGTCGCTAACGCGCTGGGCATTGGAGGTTAGCTGGGGCCGGCGCCGTCCTATCGGACCGCAGGAGGCGACCGGCGTGCTGATCGGGGCGCTGGGCACGCTGGCAGGCCTTGACGGCCTCGGCGCGCCGCGGCGCCATAGTGACCGGCGCTGACAACGCTTGCCCGGTAAGAGAGGCGCGGCGGGCTCCGTGCGGGCAGAGCTTTCGGGGATCTCCTCCCCTAGCCGCGCCAAACCGCATTGTGCGCCCGGCGGCCGATCACGGTCACGGGCTTGACGGGTCGCGATCCCGGCCGCATCATGGCCGCAGCCCGTGGAAAGGCTGAAGACAGAGTTGATCATGCTCAATTTCCCGGTCCGGCGTCTGCTGTCGCATGTCCAAGGCGAAAGCCCAAAGGGCAGCGGGGGCGACTCTGTCCGCCTTTCCACCCGCCGGGCCTCCCGTGGAAAGGAAGATAGAGCATGCCTTCGAACGTCACTTCGTTACCCCAGCGCTGGGATGATCGGCCGGTAACGATCGATCATCTCCTCGATGACCTGGCGCGGGTCGACGTCACCATGCGGGCGCTGAACTCACGGCGCCGATCGATCATCGCCGCCATCCGGCGCAAGTCCGACCGGGAGGCTTGCCGATGAAGACCCCGGCTGTCTTCGATTTCGGTGCGATCCGCGCCGACAAATCCGACCAACCCGGCGCCGCCGATGATCCCGTTCTCGACCTGGCCCGCCAGCTCGACGAGGCGATCGCGGCCCAGCGGGACGGGAGCGAGGCATCCCGCCGCGTCGAGGCCGAATATCCGAACGATGCCGTGCTGAAGATCGAAAGCGCCGCTCTCGATCTCGACGATGATGCGGTGACCGAGATCGGCGAAGAGGCTACGGCGACAATCCTCGCTATCTACCGCGAACGGTGCCGGCGCGACCGCATCCGATGGGCCCTCGACGAGAAACTGATGAAGACGCGGGCGACGACGCTTGCTGGCGCCCGCATCCAGCTCGCGTGGATGCTCGCCCAGCTCAAGGAAGGGATGGACCTCGACCCCGAGGAGCTGGAACCGGTCATCGACAGCCTGCGCGCCATCGCCGAACGGGAGGCGCAGCGATGACCGCTGCCGATCGCATTGGCCGCTGGCTCGGGCGCATCTGCGTCGGGCGTCCTCGGCCGCGGCGTGTGGTGCGACGACTTGCCGCAAGGGTCGCGGCCGGGTGAGCTGAGCACGGCCAACGATAACGGAGCCCGGTCGCGAGGCCGGGCTTTTTTTTGTCGCGCCGGGGTGGTTGCCATGTGGTTGCCGAATATGCGCGATGTCACTGTAGATAAGCAGCTAAGTGATGGTGCGGACGGCGGGACTCGAACCCGCACTCCCGAGGCGGGAAGCAGATTTTAAGTCTGCTGCGTCTACCGTTTCGCCACGTCCGCTCCGGTGGTCGGCCCGGGCCGGCCCGGGTCAGTCCTCGCCGAGGCCGTCCTGCGGTTCGCCGCCGAGCGCCCGGATCAGCGCCTTCAGCTCTTCCGTCGCCGCCGCGAGACGATTGCGGTCGGTGCCGCGCAGCACCAGGGTCACGCCAAAATCACCGCGCCGGAAATAAGGATAGGAACCGACCTTCGAGATCGGGCCAGCGCGCCTGCAACAGGCCAAGATCGCGCGCCAGGACGCCTTCGCCGAGGCGGCAGCTGACGCTGCGGCTCAACATCTTGGCACCGCCTTCGAGGCGGTGCTTCAGCTGCGCGAAGATCCCCTGCATGATGCTCGGCACCCCCGGCAGCACGTACACGTTGCCGATCTGGAAACCGGGCGCGTGCGAAATCGGGTTCGGCAGCAATCGGGCGCCCTCGGGCACCATTGCCATGCGCAGCCGCGCCTCGTTCAGGTGGCCGGCCGGATAGTGGGCTTCGAGGAGCCGCTTGGCGTCCGGATGCAGGATGAGCGGCACGCCGAAGGCATCGGCGACGCATTGCGCCGTGATGTCGTCGTGGGTCGGACCGATCCCGCCGGTCGTGAAGACATGATCAAAGGCCTGCCGCGCCTCGTTGACGGCCACCGCGATCGCGGCGGGATCGTCGGCGATCACCCGCGCCTCGCGCACCCGAATGCCGACGTCGTTGAGACCGCGCGCGAGGAAGGCAAGGTTTTCGTCCTGAGTCCGTCCGGAAAGGATCTCGTTGCCGATGATCAGCACACAGGCGGTCACCGTCTTTCTCGTTTCGGCCTTTCTCGTTTCGGCCGCCGCGGCGCCGGGCAATGCGTTGTCTGCGCTCATCTTTCCTCGGCTCCCTCGCGGTCCCGCCGCCGACGCCGCGGGCGGAAGCGTAGCGAGCGGACCGCCGGCGCCTCGCCGCCGCCTTCATAGGCGAAGCCCGGCCCCGGCACAATTGCCCGCGAGGATTGCTCTCGGCCGAACGAATTCCTAATTTCTAGGGGCGGAAAAGAGGCTTTGGGCGACGCGCGACGAGGCTTCCGCGGCAATCCGCTGTCGGGTGCGGTGCGGGCGGCAACGAACGATGCGAACCATAGGCGGCATGCAACAGCACGACATGACGAGGGCGCGCGCCGACGGCGCGGCCCGCGACGGTGTGATCAAGATCCACGGGCCCGAGGCATTCGAGGCGATGCGGCGGGCCGGCGCGCTCGCCGCGGCCACCTTGGACTTCATCACCCCGTACATTCGCCCCGGCGTCACGACCGGGGAGCTCGACCGGCTGTGCCACGATTTCGTCGCCGATCATCGAGCGATTTCAGCGCCGCTCAACTATCGCGGCTTTCCGAAATCAATCTGCACCTCGGTCAACCACGTCGTCTGCCACGGCATTCCGGGCGACCGGCGGCTCGTCGAAGGGGACATCCTCAATATCGACGTGACGCCGATCCTCGACGGCTGGCACGGCGACTCGAGCCGGATGTTCCTCGTCGGCGAACGCATCCCGCTGAAGGCGCGCCGGCTCGTCGACGTGACCTACGAGGCGATGATGCGCGGCATCGCGGTGATCCGGCCGGGCGTGCGCACCGGCGCGATCGGCGCCGCGATCCAGCGCTTTGCCGAGAGCCACCGGTTTTCCGTGGTGCGCGATTTTTGCGGTCACGGGGTCGGGCGCATCTTTCATGACGCGCCCTCGATCCTGCATTACGGCCATCCGGACGATGGCCCGGAATTGCGCGAAGGCATGTTCTTTACGGTCGAGCCGATGATCAACGCCGGCCGCTGGGAGGTGAAAATTTTGAGCGACGGCTGGACCGCGGTGACCAAGGACCGCTCGCTCTCGGCCCAGTTCGAACATACGATCGGGGTGACTGCCACCGGCTACGAGATCTTCACGATTTCGCTGCAGGGGCTGCACCGGCCGCCCTACGATCTCAGCCTTCCGGCAGAAAATCCTCCGTCAGAATCTGGTCGGCCGTGAACGGACAGTCGGCCGGAAACGCGGTCTCGACGAGACCGGTCTCGTTGGCCGCCCGATCGCGGGCATCCGTGTAGGCCGCAGGCAGCAGCTGACCGACGGCCGGCCGCAGACTGGGCGACTCATCCAACAGACTTGCGATCCGGCGGAGCTGCTCGCGGATCGTCGCCGACCAAGTCCGCGATCGGAACCCGACCTGCCTTCAAGATATGCGAGAGCAGCACGACGAGCCGACCGTCGATTTCGCGCCTGTCGCGGCGGCCGATGCTCTCCAGCTCCTCGGCAACATTCTCGATGTCGAGCCGCGCGAATTCGCCGGCGCGCAGCAGGCGCGCCTGTTCCATCGTCCAGCCGTAGAAATCTTCGTCATAAAGGGCGGCGTTGCGCGCCATCGTCGATTCTCCGCTCTCGCCACACGATCCTAGCACGAGTCCGGCGGGTCGGCCGATCGCACCTTGCCCGGCTTGAGGCCGCGGCCGCAACTGTAGCACTGTGCGGTTGTCGTCATCGCGCGCAGCAAGGAGGGGTCATGGAGATCGGTTTCGTCGGGCTCGGCATCATGGGGCACCCGATGGCGCTTCACCTGATCAACGGCGGGCACCGGCTGTTCGTCTACGGCAAGCGCAGGCTGCCCGCGGAAATCCGCTCGGCGGGTGCCGTCGTCTGCGACAGCTTGAAGGAGATCGGCGAACGGGCGGAGGCCGTTATCCTGATGGTGCCGGACACGCCCGACGTCAAAAGCGTGCTGTTCGATCCGGACGGCGTCGCCGAGGGAGTGTCGCCGGGCAAGACGGTCATCGACATGAGCTCGATCTCGCCGATCGAAACCAAGCTTTTCGCCGCGGCGATCAACGAAAAGGGGTGCGACTATCTCGATGCGCCGGTCTCGGGCGGCGAGGTCGGCGCCCGCGCCGCCTCGCTGACGATCATGGTCGGCGGTCCGGAAAGCGCCTTCGCCCGGTTCAGGCCGATCCTCGAGTTGATGGGCAAAAACATCACGCTCGTCGGCGGCAACGGCGACGGGCAGACGACCAAAGTGGCAAATCAGATCATCGTCGCGCTAACGATCGAGGCGGTCGGCGAGGCGCTGCTGTTTGCATCGCGCGCCGGCGCCGACCCGGCCAAGGTTCGGCAGGCACTGATGGGCGGCTTTGCCGCGTCGCGCATCCTCGAAGTGCATGGCGAGCGGATGATCAAGCGCAGCTTTGATCCGGGCTTCCGCATCGAACTTCACCAGAAGGACCTGAACCTTGCCTTGCAGGGGGCGCGGGCGCTGAACCTCGCTCTGCCCAACACCGCGACGACGCAGGAATTGTTCAATGCCGCCGCGGCGCTCGGCGGCAAAGGCTGGGACCATTCGGGGCTCGTCCGCGTGCTCGAGCACCTCGCCGGTCATCCGGTGGCGGGGTGAGCAGCACCCGTCGACATCGCAGCATTATCGGCAAGGGGTTTGACCCCGAGGGGCGCCCTCCCTATCTTTCGGGCTGCGCCCGAGAGGTTGTGGCATGAAGATCGTCAACTCGCTGAAGACATTGAAAAAGCGCGACAAGGGCTGCCGCGTCGTGCGGCGCAAGGGCCGCGTCTATGTGATCAACAAGACAAATCCGCGCTACAAGGCGCGCCAGGGCTGAGTCGACCAGCGAGTCAGCCGAGGCGCACCCGCCGATGGAAATGCCGGCGCCGGATCGGGCGGTATTGCGGCGCCGGGACGAGATCGTCGCGGCGTTGCGGCAGATCGTGCCAGGCGAAGGCGTCATCGCTGCCGAGCCGGAGCGGCGTGCCTATGAAAGCGACGGGCTGACCGCCTACCGCCAGCTGCCGCTTGTCGTCGTCCTGCCGTCGCGGGTCGAAGAAGTTTCAGCAGTCCTGCGCTATTGCCACGAGCACGGCGTCAAGGTGGTGCCGCGCGGCGCCGGCACCTCGCTCTCGGGCGGCGCCCTGCCATTGGCCGACGGCGTGCTGCTCGGCATGGCCAAATTCAACCGCATCCTCGACATCGATTACGACAACCGCTGCGTCACGGCCCAGCCCGGCGTCACCAACCTCGCGCTGAGCCAGGCGGTCGACCATGCCGGCTTCTATTATGCCCCCGACCCGTCGAGCCAGATCGCCTGCACGATCGGCGGCAACGTCGCCGAGAATTCGGGCGGCGTGCACTGCCTCAAATACGGGCTGACGACGAACAATATCCTCGGCCTCGAACTGGTGCTGATCGACGGCGAGGTCATCCGGCTCGGCGGCAAGCATTTCGATGCCGGCGGTTACGACCTGCTTGGCGCCGTCACCGGGTCCGAAGGGCTCTTGGGCGTCGTAACCGAGGTCACCGTGCGCATCCTGGCAAAGCCGACGATGGCGCGCGCCCTCTTGATCGGTTTCGCGGCAACCGAGGAGGCCGGGAATTGCGTCGCCGCGATCATCGCCGCCGGCATCGTGCCGGGCGGCATGGAGATGATGGACCGGCCGGCAATCCACGCCGCCGAGGCCTTTGTCGGGGCCGGTTATCCGCTCGACGTCGAGGCCCTGTTGATCGTCGAGCTCGACGGCGTCCCGGCCGAGATCGAGCATCTGATCGCCCGGGTCGAGAGCATTGCCCGCGCTCATCGGGCGACGACGATCCGGAAGAGCGGCGACGATGCCGAGCGGCTCGCCTTCTGGTCCGGGCGCAAGGCGGCGTTTCCGGCGGTCGGCCGGATCTCGCCCGACTACTTCTGCATGGACGGGACGATCCCGCGCAGCCGGCTGGCTGAGGTCCTCGCGCGAATGCGCGAATTTTCCGCGCATTACGGGCTCGGCGTCGCCAACGTCTTTCACGCCGGCGACGGCAATCTGCACCCGCTGATCCTCTACGACGCCAACAAGCCCGGCGACATCGAACGGGCCGAGGCGTTCGGTGCCGATATCCTGAGGCTCTGCGTCAAGGTCGGCGGCGTTTTGACTGGCGAGCACGGGGTCGGCGTCGAAAAGCGCGATCTGATGGGGACGATGTTCAACGAGATCGACCTGGCGCAGCAGCAGCGGCTGAAATGCGCCTTTGACGCCGACGGGCTGATGAACCCCGGCAAGGTCTTCCCGCAATTGCATCGCTGCGCCGAATTGGGCCGCCTGCACGTCCATGCCGGTCGGCTGCGCTTTCCCGACCTGCCGCGCTTCTGACATCGCAGCGGTGGCCTGGTTTTCGCCGACGACGCTCGATGAATTGCGCGATGCGGTCGGCGAGGCGCTCGCCGCCGAGGAGCCGGTCGAAATCGTCGCCGGCGGGTCGAAGCGCGGGCTCGGCCGGCCACTGCAGCTGCCGCATACGCTTGATCTGACGCGGCTCAGCGGGATCCGCGATTACGAACCGAGCGAACTGGTGCTGACCGCGGGTGCCGCGACGCCGCTTGCCGACGTCGATAGGGCGCTCGCCGGCACGGGGCAGATGCTCGCCTTCGAGCCGCCCGATTGGGATGTGCTCTACGGCCTGCCGCCGGCCGCCGCTGGGCGCCGCACGCTCGGCGGCGTCATATCAGGCAATCTTTCCGGGTCTCGGCGCATCAAGGCCGGCGCGGCGCGCGACCATTTCCTTGGCTTCCGCGGCGTCAGCGGGCATGGCGAGGTGTTCAAGGGCGGCGGCAAGGTGGTCAAGAACGTCACCGGCTACGATCTGCCGAAGCTGATGGCCGGCTCCTTCGGCACGCTCGCCGTGCTCGAAGAGGTCACGCTGAGGGTCCTGCCGCGGCCCGAGCATGTCGCGACGGTGCTGCTCGCCGGCCGCGATACCGCGGCGGCGACGCGGTCGATGGCCGCGGCGCTCGGCTCGTCGCACGAGGTTTCCGCGGCCGCCTATCTGCCGGCCGATTTCCCGTTCGGGACGGCGGCAGCGGCCGTCGCCTTGCGCCTCGAAGGGCCGGCGCCGTCCGTCGCGTTCCGCCGTGACCAGTTGCTGGCCGAGCTGGCCGGCGGAAGCAAGTCGGCGGTCCTCGACGACGCGGCCTCGACGGATTTCTGGCGCGCGGTGCGCGATGTCGAACCCTTCGCGGGACTTGCCGACCGCACCGTATGGCGGGTTTCAGTGGCGCCGTCGCGCGGCGCCGAACTCGGCGCGGCGATCGGCCGCCGCCTCGAAGCCGCATGGTACGTCGATTGGGGCGGCGGGCTGGTCTGGCTGGCGGTGGCCGGCGCCGAGGACGGCGGCGCGGCAGCGATCCGCGCGGCAATCGGCGGCGCCGACGGGCGGGGCACCGGCCATGCGACCCTGATCCGGGGAGCGGCGGCATTGCGCCGCGCGGTGCCGGTATTCGAACCGCAACCGCCGGGGCTGACGGCACTCGCCGCCAGGGTCAGGGAAAGCTTCGATCCGCACCGGATACTGAACCGCGGGCGGATCGTCGAAGAAGCCTGAGCCGTGCGCACCGATTTCTCAGCCGAACAGCTCGCCGATCCCGATACCGCCGCCTCGGAAAAGGTGCTGCGGACCTGCACTCATTGCGGGTTCTGTACCGCGACCTGCCCGACCTACATGCTGCTCGGCGACGAGCTCGACAGCCCGCGCGGCCGCATCTACCTGATCAAGGACATGCTGGCAGGCGACGGCAACGTCGCCGTGGAAACAGTCAAGCACATCGACCGCTGTCTTTCGTGCCTCGGCTGCATGACGACCTGCCCGTCCGGCGTCCATTATATGCATCTCGTCGACCATGCGCGGCGCTATATCGAGCGGCATTACCGCCGGCCGGCGGCGGAGCGCATCCTGCGCCGCCTGCTCGGCACCGTATTGACCCGTCCCGGCCTGTTCCGCCTCGCGTTGCGCGGCGTGTCGCCCGCCAAGCGCCTCGCCCGTATTATGCCTCGACGGCTGGCGCCGCTGTTGGCGCTGGCGCCGGCCGCGGTTCCGCCCGCCTCGCCAACCGATCACCCCCGCTCCCACCCGGCAGCAGGGGCCCGGCGCCTGCGGGCGGCGCTGTTGCCCGGCTGCGCCCAGCAGGTGCTGGCGCCGGAGATCAACGAGGCGACGATCCGGCTCCTCACCCGGCGCGGCTGCGAGGTCGTCGTCGCACGGGGCAGCGGCTGCTGCGGGTCGCTCCCACACCACCTGGGGCAGGAAGCAGCCGCGCTTGCCTTCGCCCGCGCCAATATCGACGCCTGGGAAAGCGAACGGCGCGCTTCGGGGCTCGATGCGATCGTGATCAACGCATCGGGCTGCGGCACGACGGTCAAGGATTACGGCTTCATGCTGCGCCAGGACCCCGCCTACGCCGAGCCGGCGGCGCGGGTCGCCGCGCTGGCCCGCGACGTTACCGAGACAGTCGCGACACTCGGCCTCGGCCCGGCCGAGCCCGCTGCCCTGGCGGATGTCGGGCGGCGCGTCGCCTATCATTCGGCCTGCTCGATGCAGCACGGCCAGCGTTTGCACGCCGGGCCAAAGGCGCTGCTCGTCGCCGTCGGGTTCGAGCCGGTCGATGTGCCGGAAGGGCATCTCTGCTGTGGCTCGGCCGGCACCTATAATCTGCTGCAGCCCGAGATCGCCGCGCGCTTGCGCGACCGCAAACTGGCCCATATCGCCAACACTCGGCCCGATCTCGTCGCAACCGGCAATATCGGCTGCATCACCCAGTTGGCACCCGGCTGCCCGGCGCCGGTCGTGCATACCGTCGAGCTGCTCGACTGGGCGACCGGCGGCCCGCGGCCGCGGGCAATCGAACGGCGCTAGCCGGCCCGCCGGCCCGCGGCGATCGGGAGCAACAGCGACAGCGCGAGGGCGGCGGCGCCGATCAGACTCGGCGCCACCCAGTCCCCCCGGCCGAGCATCAGCCGCTCTCCGGCGGCGCCGAAATCGACATAGGCGATCGTCATCGGCAGCTGGCCGACGAGCGAACCGAACGCATAGGTGCCGAGTGACAGCCGGGTCAGCCCAAAGCCGTAATTGGCGAGGCTGTGCGGCATCACCGGGATCAGACGCACCGCCGCGACGGCGCGCCAGCCGCCGCGCTCGACGCGCGCCAGCAGCCGCCGAAGGCGGGCATTCCGCTCCGGAGCGATCACACCGGCAGCGAGATAGCGGGCTACCAGAAACCCCGCCGCGGCGCCGATGACACTGCCGAGCGCCGCCCACAACGTACCCCATCCCAAACCGAAGATCAGACCGGCGGCGACTGCCGGCACGGTGCGCGGCACGAATAACAGGCTGGCCGCGACATGGGCCGCGAGAAATATCGCGGGCGAGGCCGGATAGCGGTCGATCGCGGCGCGCAGCGCGACCGGGTCGAGCGCCGCCCGCCAGTGCCAGGCGGCCGCGATGCCGAATAGGATCAGCCCGAGCACAATGAGCCGACCGGCGCGGTGCAAGCCGGAGGCGGACTCGCGCGTCGTCACGGCAGGGCTGAGACGGCCAGCTCGGCGGCCGGCTGCGCCGCCGGTGACGCCTCGCTCAACAGCAACGGGCGGATCGGGCGGCGCTGCAGCCATAGGACGCCAAAGAGATCGACGATGCCGACGCCCAGTCGGTCAACGACGCCGTATTTCGAAATGCCGCAGCGCCGCGGCCGGTGGTTGACCGACACCGAACACACTTTGCCGCCGGCGCGCAGCACCAGCGCCGGCATGAACCGGTGCATGTGGTCAAACACCGGCAGCTCGAGAAACAACGCGCGTGGCAACAGCTTCAACCCGCAGCCGGTATCCGCCGTATCGTCGCCGAGGAGCCGGCTCCGTACCGCGTTGGCGATTCGCGAAGCGGCGCGCTTCGACCAGCCGTCTTGCCGCCGTCGACGCCGGCCGGCGATCAGCAATGGCGGTCGTGCCGGCGCCTCGCGCGCCAGCCGCCACAGCGTCGGAATGTCGGCGGGATCGTTCTGACCATCGCCGTCGAGCGTTGCGATCCAGTCCGCCCGCGATGCCGCGACGCCGCTGCGAATCGCCGCACTCTGCCCGTAACTCCGCGCGTGCCGTAAGACGCGCAGGTCGGAGCTTCCGGCGACGAGCCGCATGATTTCGGCGACGGTCGCGTCATCGCTGCCGTCATCGACATAAACGATCTCGTAGGCGAGCCGCCCGGCGAGGGCCGAGCGAATTTCGCCGACGAGTGGGGCGATGTTTTCGGCCTCGTTCCGGACCGGAATGACTATCGAAAGATCCATGTTTTGGTGCCGCCAGCGCTCGGCGGGGTCAATTGCAGCGTCCGAGAACGTGCCGGGAGGTTCTTAACTCTCGGTCGCGGATTTAGCATGATTCCCCGTTGTCGACAAATCGCTCTGTCGTAACGGCATTCAGGACCGTTTCATTCCGTTAACGAGTGGCCGCATCCACAGCCTCATTTTCTGGCGAAGCCGGTTGATACTTGGCGCACGTCAGCGGTCGACCCAGGCGATGCGCAAAACGTTTGTGGCGCCGGGAGTGCCGAACGGCACGCCGGCGGTAACGACGACCCGCTCACCAAGTTCGGCGAACTCTTCGCGATGCGCGATGCGCGCCGCCTTCTGCACCATATCGTTGAAATTCGTGACGTCGCTCGTGTGGACGCAATGCGCGCCCCATAGGAGGGAGAGCCGGCGGGCGGTTTCGAGCCGTGAGGTCAGCACCAGGAGCGGCACCGTGGGGCGCTCGCGCGCGGCGCGCAAGGCGGTCGCACCCGAGGTCGTGTAGGAGACGATCGCCGCCGCCCCGACGGTGGCCGCGACCTGACACGCGGCCGCGCTGATCGCGTCCGGGCCGGTGTGCTCGTGCTCGATGCGGATGCCGGCGAGCCCCTGGTCGTAGAGCGGGTCCGCCTCGACCCGGCAGGCGATGCGGTTCATGATCGCCACCGCCTCGACCGGATAGCGTCCGGCCGCTGTCTCGGCCGACAGCATGACCGCATCGGCGCCTTCGTAGACGGCGGTCGCGACATCCGAAGCTTCGGCGCGCGTCGGGGTCGGCGACACGATCATCGATTCGAGCATCTGCGTCGCGACGATGACCGGCTTGCCGGCGGCGCGGCAGGCATGCACGACGTGCTTCTGGACGCTGGGCACGTCTTCGGGCGGCATTTCGACACCAAGATCGCCGCGCGCGACCATCAGCCCGTCAGCCAGTTCGATGATTTCGTCGAGGCGACGGATCGCAGACGGCTTCTTCGAGCTTGACCATGACCCCGGCGCGCCCGGCGACCAGTTTGCGGCCTTCGGCGACGTCGTCGGGTCGCTGCACGAACGAGAATGCGATCCAATCGGCGCCGCGGTCGAGCGCAACGGCGAGATCGGCCCGGTCCTTGGCGGTGATCGCCGAGAGCGGCAGGACGGCGTTCGGCACGTTGACCCCCTTGCGGTCGGACAGAACGCCGCCAACGAGGCAACGTGTCTCGGCAAAGCCGGCGCCACAGGTCTCGGTCTGGAGCCGCACCTTGCCGTCGTCGAGCAAGAGCTCGGTTCCCGGTTCGAGCGCCTCGAAGATCTCGGGATGCGGCAGCGGCGCACGCGTCTCGTCGCCGGCGCCGTGGTCGAGATCAAGGCGGAAATGCGCGCCGGCGCCGAGTTCGATCCTGCCATCGGCGAATGTACCCAGCCGCAATTTCGGGCCCTGCAGATCGGCGAGAATGCCGATCGGTCGCCCGGTGGCGGCCTCGATGCGGCGGATCGCCGCGAAGCGGGAGTCGTGCTCCTGCTGCGTGCCATGGCTGAAGTTCAGCCGGAATACGTCGACGCCGGCGTCGAACAAGGCGCGGATCCGTTCCGGTGAAGAGCTTGCCGGCCCCAGGGTCGCGACGATCTTTACACTGCGCCGGCGCCGCATGTCGGCCTCCCTCCTAGTGCAACCCCGGCCGGACGATGCCTGACCGGCGGCCCGATCGCACCACCAACGGAACGATCCCTCGACCGAAGGGCAAAACACCTGGTGCCGCGGCGTCGTTCGCGAAACCCGGTCAGGCGTCGACTAGGATCGCGCGAAAATCGTTGACATTGGTGCGTGTCGGACCGGTCACGACCAAATCTCCGAGTGCAGAAAAAAAGCCATACCCGTCATTGTCGGCGAGCGCCGCGCCCGCCCCGATGCCACGTGCGGCGGCGCGCGCGATGCTGTCGGGATAAAGGATCGCGCCGGCGTTGTCCTCGGTGCCGTCGATGCCGTCGGTATCGCAGGCAAGCCCGGAAATGCCCGGGGCGCCGTCGAGTGCCACCGCCAGAGCGAGCAGAAACTCCGCGTTGCGTCCGCCCCGACCGCTGCCGCCTACGGTCACTGTGGTTTCGCCGCCCGAGAGCAGCACCGCCGGTGGGGTGATGACCCGGGCACCGACCTGAAATCGTCGAGCGCGCAGCTGCAACGCGATCGCAGCATGCACCGCGGCGACGTCGCAAGCTTCGCCTTCGATCCGATCGCTGAGCACGATCGGCGCAATCTTTCGCCCTAGCGCCAGCGACGCCGCCGCGCGCAGCGATTCATCCGGACTGGCGACGAGCTCGAACCGGGCCCGTGCAAAAATCGGGTCGCCGGATTTTGGCGTCTCCGCCGCGGCCGCCCGCAGATGCGCGACGATCGACGCCGGCGCCTCGATCCGGTATTTGGCCAGCACCGCAGCAGCGTCGGCGAAGGTCGATGCGTCGGGCACCGTCGGGCCCGAAGCGATAACCGCCGGGTCGTCGCCGGGAACGTCGGAGATCGCCAGGCTGACCACTCGCGCCGGGGCGGCGGCGGCGGCGAGCCGGCCGCCCTTGATCGCCGAGAGATGCTTGCGCACCGTATTGATCTCGCCGATCGTCGCGCCGGAACGCAGCAAAGCGCGGGTCACGGCCTGCTTGTCGCTCAGGGTCAGCCCTTCCGCCGGCAGGGTCAATAAGGCGGAGCCGCCACCCGAGGCCAGGAAGACCAGCTGATCATCGGGACCAAGCCCGCGGGCGAGGGCGAGGACGCGCTCTGCCGCCTGCATGCCGGCGAGGTCGGGGACCGGGTGAGCGGCCTCGACCACATCGATGCGCCGACAGGGGACGGCATGACCGTAACGGGTAAGGACCAGCCCTTCGAGGGGACCTGGCCAGCGCGTCTCGAAGGCACGCGCCATCGCCGCTGCCGCCTTGCCGGCGCCAACGACGACGGTACGGCCCGGCACCGGCGCTGGCAACCGGTTCGCCAGCGCCCGATCCGGGTCGGCGGCGGCGAGCGCCGCCGCGAACAGCGCCCGCAGGAATTCACCGGGATCGGTCGGCACCGTCGCCACCCCGCTGTTCCGTCTTGCCAAGCTCTTCACCATTTCATATCGAGCGGTGAGCAAAGGCCAGAGCCGGATTTACCGAAGGACCAACTGGGGAAGGAATGTTTCGGTGTGGGGTTCGAGCCGTCGGAGCGTGATCGGCGCCGCGGCGCTGGCGCTGATCGCGGCGATGCCGGCGCGAGGCGCGGCCGCCGATACGCCCGACACGCCTTTCGCGCAGATCTTCTCGCAGTTGGCGGCACGGCTGGAGGGATCGGTCGTCAACATCTCGACGACGCAATCGCTCGCCGCCGCGACAGCCAAACCGGGGGGCGAGGTGGCGCCGCCGGGTCCCGGCGCATCGCTCGATGAATTCTTCCGCGATTTCTTCGGCGAGAAAGGCGGTTCCGGCGGACCCAACGGCATGCCGTCGCACATCGTCTCGCTCGGCTCGGGGTTCATTGTCGATCCTGCCGGGTTCATCGTTACCAATAATCACGTGATCGCCGACGCCGAAGAGATCACGGTGACCTCGTCCGACAATGCGACTTATGCCGCCCGGCTCATCGGCCGCGACACGGTGAGCGATCTGGCGCTGCTCAAGATCGACGCGCCGGCACCGCTGCCGGCGGTAAAATGGGGCGACTCGACAAAGACCCGGGTCGGCGACTGGGTGCTGGCCATCGGCAATCCGTTCGGCCTCGGCGGCAGCGTTACCGCCGGCATCATCTCGGCCACGGCCCGCGACATTCATGCCGGCCCTTACGATGATTTTCTGCAGACCGATGCGGCAATCAACCGCGGTAATTCGGGCGGACCGATGTTCAACCTCGCTGGTGAAGTGATCGGCATCAACACCGCGATCTTTTCGCCTTCCGGCGGCTCGGTCGGCATCGGCTTCGCCGTGCCCGCCTCGTTCGCGCGGCCGATCATCGATCAGCTGAAGGCGACCGGCAAAGTCGAGCGCGGCTGGATTGGCGCCCACATCCAGCCGGTGAGCGAGGACCTCGCCGAGGCGGTCGGACTCGACAAGAGCCGCGGCGCCATGATCGCCGCGGTCGATCCGGACAGCCCGGCGACACGGGCCAAACTGCTGCCCGGCGATGTCATCCTCACCTATGACGGCAAGCCGATCGAGCGCAGCCGGCAGCTGCCGCGTCTCGTCGCCGAAACGGCGCCCGACAAATCGGTCGCTTTGTCGATCTGGCGGGACGGAAAAATGCGGACCGTCGAGATCGCGGTCGCGTTGCTCGACCCGGATCGGCCGCCGCCGCACCCGCCCGAGATCGCGAAACCGAAGCAGCCCGACGCCGTCGATGCTCTCGGTCTGAAACTCGCCGGGTTGAGCCCTGATCTGCGCAAGCAGTTTTCGCTGTCCGGCGCGGCGAAAGGCGTCCTGATCACCGAGGTTCCGCCGGCGAGCGCCGGCGCGGCGCAGGGGCTGCGGCCAGGTGATCTCCTGGTTGCGGTCGGCCGGTCGCCGGTCGGCACCCCGGAGGAAATCAAGGCGCACGTCACCGTCGCCCGAAAGCTCGGCCGTAAATATTTGCTGCTGCGCGTCGAGCGCGAGGATAGCACGCGGTTCGTCGCGCTGCCCACAGAGGGTAGCTGAATTGCAGGGCGGGAGCCGCCGCTCGGCGACCCGCTACAGCAGGCAGGCGACCTTGTGTCCGGGCGCGACCTCCCGCAAGGGCGGCGTCGCCGCGGTGCAGGCGCTGTGGACAAACTGGCAGCGCGGCGCAAACCGGCAGCCTGGTGGCGGATCGACAAGGCTCGGCACGACGCCCGGTATCGCCGCGAGTCGAGTTCGGCGAGCCGTCCGCCGATCGACGCGCGGGATCGAACGAATGAGACCCTGGGTATAAGGATGCCGCGGCCGGCTGAACAGCTCGCCGACCGGCGCCTCCTCGACCACTTTTCCGGCATACATTACGACGACCCGCTGCGCCGTCGCGGCTACGACCCCCATGGCATGCGTGATCAGCATCACGGCCATCCCGAGCCGCGCCTTCATCTCTGCCAGCAATTCGAGAATTTGCGCCTGGATCGTGACGTCGAGCGCGGTCGTCGGCTCGTCGGCGATCAGGAGCTGCGGACTGCATGACAGGGCCATCGCGATCATCGCGCGCTGCCGCATGCCGCCCGAGAGCTGGTGCGGATAATCGCGGATCCGCCGCTCGGGGCTCGGAATATGCACGAGGCGCAGCAGCTCCGAGGCCTTTTCGAACGCCGCCCGCCGACCATGTCCTTCGTGCAGCCGCACGACCTCGGCGATCTGCTCGCCGATCGTGTAGACCGGATTGAGCGCGGTCGTCGGTTCCTGAAAGACGATGCCGATCTCCTTGCTGCGGAGCCGGCGGATTTCGTCGACAGCCAGTGGCATCAGGTCGCGGCCCTGCCAGCGGACTTCGCCGCCGATCCGTCCTGGCGGCACCGCGATCAGTCTCAGCAAGGAGAGGGCGGTAACGGTCTTACCGCAGCCCGATTCGCCGACGACCCCCAAGGTTTCGCCGCGATCGATCGAGAAATCGACGCCGTCGACCGCCCGAACGATACCGTCGTCGGTGACAAAATGCGCCTTGAGCCCGCGGACCTCGAGCAACGGCGCGCCGCCATTTGCCACCTCAGATCACCCTGCGCGGATCGAGCGCATCGCGCAATCCATCCCCGATGAAATTGATCGACAACACCGCGAGAAATATGGCGCCGCCGGGAAACAACGCCCAGTGCGGCGCGATGTCGAGATAATCCTTGGCGTCGTAGAGGAGCCGGCCCCAAGTCGGGATGTCGGGCGGAAAGCCGAGGCCGAGAAAGGACAAGGTCGACTTCGAGGATGATCGCGGCGGCGACATCGACCGTGCCGGCGACGATCACCGGCCCCAGCGAGTTCGGCAGGATGTGCCGCGCCACCAGCCGCAGCCGGGTGGCCCCGAGCGCGCGGGCCGCCTCGACAAACTCCTTTTCGCGCAATGACAAGAACTGCGCCCGCACCAGGCGCGCCACCGGCATCCAGCGAAAGCAGCCGATCACCGCGACGATCAGGATGAAGACGCCGAATTCGGGCCCGACCAGCGCCGTCAGCGGGTCGCGAAACAAGTAGATGATCAGCAACAGGAGCGGCAACGGGGGCAGCGACAGAAACAAATCTGTCAGCCACATCATCGCCATGTCGACGGCGCTGCCGGAGATGCCGGCGGTCGCGCCGACAAGCGTGCCGGCGCTGATGCCAACCAGCATCGCGGCGAACCCGACCGAGAGCGAGATGCGTCCGCCGTAGAGCATCCGCGCCAGCAGATCCTGACCGAGATCGTCGGTGCCGAACGGATGGCTGGCGGACGGGCCGGCGAGCTTGGCCGCGAAATCGATGTCGTTGATCGGCACGCGCCAGAAAAGCGGCCCAAAAGCCACCGCCAGCAGCATCAGCCCGAGAAGCATAACGCTCGCCAGCGCCAGCGGGTGGCGGCGGAACCGGCGCCAGGCTTCTTCCGCGGGCGAGCGATACCGCGCTCCGCCTCCGACAAGGCGCGCCCCGTCAGCGGTAGGCGACGCGAGGGTCGAGCCAGCCATAGAGGAGATCGGCGAGGAGGTTGAAGAGGATGACAAGACAGGAGAAGACGAAGGTCACGGCCATGATCACTGGGGTGTCGTTGGCCAGGATCGCGCTGATCAGCAGCGAACCGATGCCGGGGACGCGAAAGATCTGCTCGGTGACGATGGCCCCGCCAAACACCGCCGGCATCTGCAAGGCGACGAGAGTCACGACCGGCGTCAGAGCATTGCGAAGGATGTGCCTGATGAGGACGACGCGCTCGGTGAGACCTTTCGCCCGCGCCGTCGTGACATAGTCGAGCCGTACTACCTCGATTACCGCGGCGCGCACATAGCGGGTCCATGACGCGCCCTGAAACAACCCGAGCACGGCGACCGGCATCAGCGCCTGCCGGCATTCCTCCCAATACCAGCGCCAGCCGGTGGCGTCGAGATCGGCCTGGTAAACGAGGGGCAGCCAATGGAGCTTGATGCTGAACAACAGGATGAACAGGATCCCGGTGAAGAAGGTCGGCAGCGAAAACCCGATGAAGGCGCCAAGGTTGGCGACCTGGTCGAACAGCGAATAGGGCCGCGTCGCCGAATAGACCCCGACCGGCAGGGCGATCGAAAGCGCCAGGATCTGCGACGAGCCGATCACGAACAGGGTCGTCGGCAGACGCTCGAGGATCAGCCGGTCGACGTCGACGCGGCTGACGAAGGAAAATCCCCAATCGCCGCGCAGCATTGCTGCGAGCCAATGCAGATAGCGCAGTGCCAGCGGATCATCGAGCCCGAATTTGACGCGCAGCGCCGCCGCCACTGAAGGCGGAATGTTGGGGTTCGCGGCCAGTTCCGAAAACGGGTCGCCCGGCGCCAGCGCCAGCACCGCAAACAGCACGGCACTGATGCCGAGCAGGCTCGGAACCGCGATCAGGAGGCGCCGGAAAAGATAACGCCCCATCGACCGGCCGCCTCAGCCGGGCCCTCTGCCCGGCGGCGGAGGAGTGGGCGAGCGGCATCGTTTGGCCGTCATGCCGCGCGATACCAGTCTTTCAGATTGGAAAAGACGTTGTCCCAGCCACTTAATGTCGCGCTGAGATTTTTGACCAGACCGTTGACTGCCGGCCGGTAAACGAGCGGGATCACGACGTGATCGCCGACCACCATATCGTTCATCGCGATGAACAACGCGGCACGCCTGACCGGATCGAGCTCGTTCTCCGCCATGCGGAACGCCTTGTCATACGCCTCGCTGTGCCAGCGCGAGGGGTTCAACCCCTGCCATTTGTTGGCCTTCTGGGCGATTTCCCAGGACACGAACTGGCGCATGAAATTCTGCGGATCCGGGGCGTCCATGTTGACCGTGTACATCTGCAGGTCGGCATCGAAATGCCGGACGGTGTCGGGGTTGGCGACGTCCGAAGAGAAGTAGACCGAGGCGACGATCGCTTTGAGCTCGACCGCGATGCCGGCCTTTTCGCAGGCCTGCTTGACGATCGCCTGGGTCTCCTGGCGCGGCGCATTGATCGAGGTCTGAAAAACGAGCTTCAGTCGCTTCCCGCCCTTGGCGCGGACGCCGTCGGCGCCGCGCTGCCAACCGCCCGCATCCAGCACCGCGTTCGCCTTGGCGATATTGAATTCCCACCGGGTCTTTTGCGAACAGAAGCGCGGCGGGTTGTTGATGAAATTGCCGGTGGCGATGCCGGTTCGCCCGTAAATGTATTGGTGCACCGCATCGCGGTCGACGAGTATGGCGAGCGCCCGCCGCACGGCCGGGTCGCTCAGCAGCGGATTCTTTGTCTTTACGCTCGAGCGCTCGCCGTCGACCTCGGTCCACGGATCGGTGCTGTTGAGCTGCATATGCTCGACGGCGCCGCCGGCGACGATGACGACGCGGCCGCGGGCCCCCCCGGCTTGTTCAAGCTTGCGCAGGATCTCGTCCTCGACCTGCAGGTTCCACGCGTAATCATATTCGCCAGTCTCGATGACGGCGCGGGCCGCCGATACCGCGTCGCCGCCGCCCTTCATTTCGATCGTGTCGAAATAGGGGCGGTTTCGCTCGTGGTAGAACGGGTTGCGTTCACCTTTGACAAGATCGCCCGGTTTGAAGTCGACAAAGCGATAGGGCCCGGTGCCGACCGGTTTCAGATTGGCCGGCGCGTCGCGCGAATTGCCGTCCTTATAGGCCTCGAAGAGATGCTTCGGGATGATCATGCCGCGAATGCCGACAAACGGATCCGCCCAGAACGGCGTCGGTTTCGCGAAATGCAGCCGCACCGTCAACGGATCGATTTTCTCGACCCGCACATCCTCGTAGCTGCCGATCGTCGTCGCTGCCGTCGCCGGGTCAGCGGCGTATTGCCCGTTGAATACGACATCGTCGGCAGTGAACGGCCGGCCGTCGTGCCACTTCACATCCGGTTTGAGTTTCCAGGTAACCGATTTGCCGTCCGCCGCGACCCCGCCATTTTTCGCATCCGGGATCTCGGCGGCCAGCACCGGCACGAGATTGCCGTCCGGATCCCATCGGGCCAACGGTTCGTAAAAGATGCGCGAGCCCTCCTGATCCTTGACGCCGACCGCGAAATGCGGGTTGAGCAGGGTGGCGCCCTGCCAAAACAGCGTCTTGAGCGGTCCGCCCCCGCCGGCCCTCTTCGGCTCGTAGGCGACCGTCGGCGCCGGCTGGGCAACGCCGGCACGCGCCAGAACGAGGCCGGCGAGCGGTGCCGCGAGGCCAAGCGCGGTCAGCCGATGCAGAAGGCCGCGCCGCGTCAAACGCCCAGCCTGCACCGCTTTGATGAGGCCCCGCAACTCGGTTTCGTTCATGTGCTGCTCCTCCGCCGCCGACGAGCGGGGATAGCGATTATAAGCAAGTTCGATGCCACGGGGTGGTTCGATCGTCGCCGCGTTCGATCCATCCCATAAAGACGGCGGAGGATGGCGCGCGGCCGACACCAGAGCAATGCAGCGATCCGGGCGGCGGCCGACCGGCGGCGGCAACTCGATCGCGGGAATCGGAGCCCCGCGCCGGTCGCGGGAGCTCCGCGGTGCGGGACTACCGGTTGACGCCGCTGATGGTCGGCGGCAAGCCGGTGAAGATCGTGAAATCGGGCACGTTGTCGTCGACGACAGCGAGCCGCGGTTCACCGTTGGGCCCGGTGCCGACGGCGATGCCGAACGCGCCGCCCTGGTTTTCGTCGATGTCGAACTCGCTGACGAACTTGCCGGTCTTGCTGAACTCGACATATTCGCTCGGAAAGGCGGTATTGCCGTTGACGCCGTCACCATTGGCGACGATGAGATCGCCGTTTGGCGCCTGCACCATGCCGAGCGGCCCCCGCAGCACTTTTTTATCAGCGAAGATCGGCGTGCCCTTCCCATGCGGGCCGGTCAGCGTGCTGGCATTAGCGACCGCATAGACGGCATTATCGGCGGTCGAGGCGACGTAGAGCACGTCGCTGGCAGCGTCGTAAACGAGACCGGTTGGACCGAACACAAAGGCCGCAGGATTTGGCTCGACCGTATATCCGTTCGCGATGACAGTGCTTTTTGTCAACGTCACGTTGGTCGATATCGTCAAATCGAGGCGCAACACAAAGCCGTCATGGACATTCCCGACATTCGAGATGAAAGTGAGAATCGTGCCGTTGCCCTGGTCGAAAACGGTCATGTCCCATGGACCATCGAGGAGCGTTCCATTGCCGGCTAACGTGTTCTTCAAGGTGCCGTTGCCATCGAGGACCAGCAACGCCCCCGGCTTACGGGTCGCGTAAAGGCCGTTCTTTGACGGCAGGCTGCAGACCAGGACAAAACCTTCCGACAAAACGTTGAGGCCGGTGTTGAGGCCGGGATTGGCCGACGACTTGAAGAATTCGACGGCCGTCCCGACGCCGCTGGAATTGGGCCCGGGCGTGATCGATCCGTTCGGCCTGATCTGGACGATCGTCGTGCCGGTGCCCTGCAAATTCTTCGAGTTGTTGAAATTCGACACCAAAATATGGGAAGGGGCGAGCTTTGCGCCGGTCGGGAAGCCGGGAGGCACGAACGCGACCCCATAGGGATTGAGATCGCCGTTCGCCGGCACCGTCGACGTGACGATATCGTTCGGGACAAACGGCGTCTGGGCGTTGGCGCCGATAAACGACAACAGCAGCGCAACGACTGCACCGCCGACCCGTTGGCTTTGCCAGTGCCCATTTCCGCCCGCCGCCGTGCGTATCTCGGGTCCTCTATGTCGCATGCTCTTCCCTCCTTGCCCGCCGATCGCGCTATGCGATTCCGTTAGACCGGCAACGGTCGCAATTATTCCATTCTGATCCTCGAAGAGGGAGAGAGGGCTTTTCCCACCAATCGGGCAGCGCGGCGCAGCGTTGATTACCGCTCCGGGCCAGGGTCCGGCGCTCAAGAACGGGGTGGTCGGAAACAGCGCGTCATAGCCGTAGACGCCGTCTCAGGGTCCATCGATGCCGTCGGAAGGGCCCCCGCCGGTGGTTTCCTGCTAAGAACTGGTAGCGGGAGAGGGATTTGAACCCCCGACCTTGGGATTATGATTCCCCTGCTCTAACCAGCTGAGCTATCCCGCCATGCGCGACCGCATATAGGAGATGGCCGGAACCCGGTCAAGCCGCGGGCGGCGGCGCGGCGGCGGCCTCCGGCCGGCGGATCCAGCCGCCGCCCAACACCCGTTCGCCGTCGTAGAAGACCGCGGCTTGGCCGGGGGCGGCGGCAGCGACCGGCGCCGTCGGGACGAGTTCGGCGGTGTTTTCTATGCTCCCCGGATAGAGCATCGCCGGCACCGGCGGCTGCGTCGAACGCAGTTTCGCCGTCACCGCGATGCCGCACTCCGGCAACGGCTGGTCGCCGAGCCAGTTGAGCCCGCCGAGCGCCAGCCGGGTTGCGGCAAGGGCGGCCCGCGGACCGACGACGACGCGCCGCGTCGCCGGCTCGAGCCGCAACACGTAGAGCGGCTCCGCCGCCGCAATCGCCAATCCCTTGCGCTGACCGACCGTGAAACCGGCGAGGCCCCGATGCCGGCCGAGCACGCGGCCGGCGCTGTCGACGATCTCGCCCGGCTCGGCCGCCTCCGGCCGCAGTCGCTCGACGAGGCGCGCGTAGGAACCTTGCGGCACAAAGCAGATGTCCTGGCTATCGCGCTTCTCGGCCACGGCGAGGCCGAAGCGCCGCGCCAAGGCGCGCGTCTCGTCCTTCTCCAGGCCGCCCAGCGGAAAGCGCAGGAATTCGAGTTCGCCACGGGTCGTTGCGAACAGGAAATAGCTCTGGTCGCGCCGCGGATCGCAGGCCCGGTGGAGTTCGGGCCCCCGCGCTCCGACGGCGCGGCGCACATAATGACCGGTGGCGAGCGCCGAGGCACCGAGATCGCGCGCCGTGCCGAGCAGATCGCGAAACTTGATGCGCTCGTTGCAGCGGATGCACGGCACCGGCGTCTCGCCGCGCCGGTAGGATTCGGCAAAATCCTCGATGACCGCCGCGCGAAACCGGCTCTCGTAATCGAGCACGAAATGCGCGATGCCGAGCCGCTCGGCAACCCGCGCTGCGTCGCGAATATCCTCTCCCGCACAGCAGGCGCCTGGCCGCCCTGTCGCCCGGCCGTGGTCGTAGAGCTGCAGCGTGATGCCGACGACCTCGAAGCCGCGCTCGACGAGAAGTGCCGCGGTCACCGACGAGTCGACGCCGCCCGACATCGCGACGACGATGCGGTGGCCGGCCGGATCGCCGGAAAGATCGAGATCCGACAGGGGCGGAATCATCCCGACACCGCGAACGCCATCTGCCAGAAATCAGCCTCGAGCCGGGCGGCGACGGCATCGACGAGCCGGGGAAAGAGCTGGCGCCCTTCGGACATATCCGTCGCCCGTCGGTCAACGCAGCAACAGGTTGTGGGTCGCCGCGGGCAGCCGCACGGTCAGCCCGTCAAGCTCTTCGGTGATGACGATCTGGCAGCCGAGCCGCGAAGTCTGGGTCAGGTTGAATGCGAGGTCGAGCATGTCTTCCTCGTCCTCGCTCGCCTCCTTCAGGAGTTCATACCAGTCCTGATCGACGATGACGTGACAAGTCGAGCAGGCAAGAGAGCCTTCGCACGCCCCCTCGATATCGATGTCGTGACGGTGGGCGATGTCAAGCACCGACAGCCCGACGGGGGCATCGACCTCGCGGCGCGTACCGTCGCGCTCGACAAAAATCACCTTGGGCATTAGCTGAAATACCCCGTGTCCGGGCTGTCCGTGCCCGATCGCAGCAGCAGATCTTCGGCGAGCAGCGCCGCGGCAAGCGCCCCCGACATCTCGCCGGCACTTGCTAGTCGCAGGATGTCGATGCCCGCCTCTGCCGCCGCGGTGCGCAAGGTTTCAGCGGCGCCCAGCGGCGCCGGCGCCGCGAGCACGACGACGGCGTGGCTGACCGGCCGCGCCAGTGCCCGTTCGGCCCGCAACCGTACTCCTTCGAAGAGCGCCCGCCACGCCGTGACCGTTCCCGTCGTCTCGGGCACCAACAATTTCCGGGCGAACTCCTCCCGCTCGCGCAGAACGACGGCATTACCGCCGACCGAGAACGCCACCTCGGCTGCATCGCCGCTCGCATCGACGCCGATTGCGGCACCGGGCAGGCTCGCATCCGCCGGCCCGCCCTGCGGCTCCTCGATTTGAAACAACTTCATCGGCGGTGCCGGCTCACACGTGGAACGACTCGCCGCAGCCGCAGCGGCCCTTCTCGTTCGGGTTGCGAAAGGTGAAGCCGCTTTGCAGGTTTTCCTCGACGTAGTCCATCTCGGTGCCGAGGATGAACATGACCGCCTTGGGGTCGACCAGGACAGTGACCCCCTTGTCCTTGACGACCTCGTCGAATTTGCCCTTCTCGTCGGCATATTCGAGCGTATAGCTCAATCCCGAGCAGCCGCGCGAACGCACCCCGACGCGCACCCCAACCGATGGCTTGCCGCGCTTGGCGAGCAGCTCCTGGATCCGCTGCGCCGCGGCGTCGGTCACCAACAAGGCCTGCTTTCTGGCAATCATCGGACCTCCAACAGCAGCTCTTATGTGGGTATCGGGTGCTCGACAGTAAGCCGGCTCGCCGCCGCGGCCAGCGCATCGATCGCGAAATCGACTTCGGCGTCGGTGTTGAAGCGGCCGAGGCCGATGCAAATCGAAGCATTGGCGAGCGCATCGTCGAGCCCAAGCGCCCGCAGCACGTAAGACGGCTCGACCGTGGCCGAGGTACAGGCAGAGCCCGTCGAAATCGCGAGGCTCGGGCAGGCTTCGATAAATTCCGGGGCGGAAATGCCAGGAAAAGACAAATTGAGGCTGCCGGCGAGGCGGCGCTCGCGGTCGCCGTTGAGGCGCAGCCCGGCGACGCGCCGTTCGAGGCCTTGCTGCAACCGGTCGCGCAGCCGGCGCAACCGCACCGCTTCCGTCGGCATCTCGGCGGCAGCGAGCGCCGCGGCGCGGCCCAGACCGACGCAGAGCGGCGCCGGCAGAGTTCCCGAGCGCAGGCCGCGTTCCTGCCCGCCGCCGTCGAACAGCGGCAGCAGGCGGACCCGCGGCCGCCGCCGAACATAGAGCGCGCCGATCCCCTTCGGGCCATAGAGCTTGTGTCCCGAGATCGACATCAGGTCGATCCGCATCGCCTCGACATCGAGTGCGATCTTGCCGGCGGCCTGTGCCGCATCGGTATGGAAGAGGACGCCCCTGGCGCGGCACAGCAGGCCGATCTCTGCCAAAGGCTGAATGACGCCGATTTCGTTATGCGCCGCCATGACCGACAGCAGGAGGGTCTTCTCGCCGAGCGCCGCGTCGAGCCGGGCGAGCGAAACGAGCCCATCGGGTTCGACCGGCAGATAGGTCACCCTGAAGCCTTCGCGTTCGAGGGCCGCGCAGCTTTCGAGCACGCATTTGTGTTCGGTCGCGAGCGCCACGACCTCGTCGCGCGGCGGCGCGGCGGCCGGAGGATGAGCAAGCGCGAAACGCGCCGCCCCTTTGATCGCCAGATTATTCGCCTCGGTGGCGCCCGAGGTGAAGACGATCTCGCGCGGATCGGCGTTGATCAGCGCCGCCACTTCGCTGCGGGCCTTCTCGATCGCCGACATGGCATGACGGCCGTACGGGTGGGTCGTGCTGTGCGGGTTGCCGAACTCTTCGGTGAAGAACGGCAGCATCGCCTCGAAAACGCGCGGATCGAGGCGGGTCGACGATTGATTGTCGAGATAGATCGGCATCCGGTTGGCGCCGTGCCAGGTCGCGAAGTCGCTCATGCCGCGCGCGCCCGCTGTGACAGCCGGCAACGGCGGTAGAGCGCCGTCCACGACGCGAGAAAGCGCTCGACGTCGGCCTCGCTCGAGTCCCAGCCCAGACTGACCCGGATCGTTGCCGCAGCGATCTCGGGCGCCACCCCCATCGCCGCCAGCACGTGGCTCGGTCCGACCTTGCCCGAAGAACAGGCGGCGCCGGCGCTGACCATCACGCCGTCGAGATCTAGGGCGATGACCTGGGTTTCGGCGGCGACGCCGGGCAGTGCCACGGCCGAGGTGTTCGGCAGGCGCGGTGCCGCCGCGCCGACCGCCACCGCCTCGGGGACCGTCGCCGCGATCTCGGCCTCTAGCCTGTCGCGCAAACGGCGAACCCTGTCGTATGCCCCGATCCCGGATCGAGCCGCAGCGGCGGCGGCACCGAAACCGGCGATTCCCGGCAGGTTCTCGGTGCCGGCGCGGCGCCCGCCTTCCTGCCCGCCGCCGCGCAGCAGCGGCGTCAAGTCGAGCGTCCTGCGGGCGACCAAGGCGCCGATCCCCGGCGGCCCGCCGAGCTTGTGAGCCGACAGCGTGACGAGATCGGCGCCGATCTCGCCGAGGTCGAGCGGCATCTTGCCCACCGCCTGCACCGCGTCGCAATGGAACAGCGCGCCATGCTGCCGTGCCAGCGCCGCGACCTCGGAAACCGGCTGCACGACGCCTGTCTCATTGTTGGCGAGCATGACCGACACGAGAGCCGGCCGCCCTTCGTCGCCGAGCAACCGGGCAAGGGCGTCGAGAGCGACGACGCCGTCGCGATCGACCGGAATCGTCTCGGCCTCGAGCGAGGCGCGCCGGACCGAATCGTGCTCGACGGCCGAGGCGAGAAAGCGCCGCGGCCCGCAGCCAAGGAGGGCCAGGTGGTTCGCCTCGGTGCCGCCGCTGACAAAGATGACGTCGCTTGGCGATGCGCCGAGCAAGGCCGCGACCTCCGCCCGGGCGCCTTCGACGATTTTTCGCGCCAGCCGGCCCCGGCGGTGCACCGATGACGGGTTGCCGCAATGCGCGAGCACCGCCGAAATCGCCGCCGCCGCCTCCGGCCGCAAAGGCGCGGTCGCGTTCCAGTCGAGATAGGTCTCCGGTCGTCCGCGCGTCATCGGCCCGCCGCCGCCTCGGCGAGCGCGGAGCAATGCAGGCGCCCGCTCGTGCCGAGGACGCGGCGCTCGCAAACATCGGCGAGCGTCACCGAACTCAGATAAAGGCGAATGTGATTGCCCAACTCTTCCCACAAATCATGGGTCAGACAGCGTGTCCGATTGCCGCGACAACCAACCGGCGCACCGGGCATGCAACGGGTGGCGCGGATCGGCTCGTCCACCGCCAGCATGATGTCGGCGATGCGGGTTTCCTTGCGGTCGAAAGCGAGCAGGTAGCCGCCCCCCGGGCCGCGCACGCTGCGCACGAGACCGCTCTTGCGCAACATCGCGAAGAGCTGCTCGAGATACGAAAGCGAGATCTCCTGCCGCTCGGCGATGTCCGAGAGCGAGACCGGCCCACCGCCGCTGTGACAGGCGAGATCGACCATCGCCATCACGGCATAGCGACCCTTGGTGCTCAGCCTCATGATCGGTCTCTCAGGACAGTCGCTCCTCGTCGTCGGCGCCGTTGATGCGGGTCGGCTCCGCGATGTCGACCGCGGCCGCGGCGCCGCGGCTTTGCACCCGCTTCGAGTTCGGCGAGCCGCGCCCGCAGGTTCGTGACCTCGTCGAGCAGCCCATTCAGCGCGCGAGCGACCGGATCTGGGATATCCTCGCCGATGCCATAAGGCTGAAACACCGGCTCACTCACCGGCTCGGTCGGGCGTGCGCCGAGCGGCCGCGCCCGGATGCCGACCATTCTTGCACCGCCCGGCACCTCGGCCTGGACGAGCGCGAGCGGTCCGATCCGTGCGCCATCGCCGACGCGGAACGGGCCAAGCACTTGCGCATGGGCGCTGACGATGACATCGCTGCCGATGGTCGGATGACGCTTCGCCCCGCGGGTCAGTTTGGTACCACCGAGCGTCACGCCTTGATAGATCGTGCAGTCGTCGCCCACCTCGGCGGTTTCGCCGATCACCACCCCCATGCCATGATCGATGAAGACGCGCTTGCCGATCTGGGCCCCCGGGTGGATCTCGATCCCGGTCTGTACCCGCCCAAGATAGGAAATCAAACGCCCGGAGAGAAACCAGCCGCGTCGCCACATCCAATGGGCGAGGCGATGGTACAAAAGCGCGTGAAAGCCTGGATAACACAGCGCGACTTCGAGGCGCGATCGCGCCGCGGGATCGCGGGCGAGAGTGGCGTCGATCTCTTCGCGCAGGTTTTCCCAAAACATTGTCGACACTATATGTTATGGTCGAGCTATCGGCTCTGCGCCGCGCTGCGTGGCGCCGCCTAGAGCGAAGATATAATTGTCCGAGAAAGATGATCAAGAAACCGGATTGCGTCGCCGCTCCGCATTGCGCTCAATTCCGACCCGGTGGGTCGGATATCCGCCGGTTCCCCGATGCCTGAGGTAATCATCAACGGGCCGGAAGGCCGGATCGAGGCGCGGTACCACCACTCCCGCACGCCGGCGGCGCCGCTGGCGGTCGTGCTGCACCCCCATCCGCAGCACGGCGGCACGATGAACAACAAGATCGTCTACGTCCTCTTTCAGTGTTTCGTGCGGCACGGCTTTTCCACCCTGCGCTTCAACTTTCGCGGCGTCGGTCGCAGCCAGGGCAGCTTTGACCGCGGCGAGGGCGAGTTGTCGGACGCCGCCTCGGCGTTGGACTGGCTGCAGACCTACAACCCGAATGCTCCTACCTGTTGGATCGCCGGGTTTTCGTTTGGCGCGTGGATCGGCATGCAGCTCCTGATGCGGCGGCCGGAGATCGAAAGCTTTATCGCAGTCGCGCCGCCGGCGAATGTTTACGACTTCACTTTTCTCGCCCCTTGCCCCTCGTCCGGGCTGATCCTGCAAGGCGATCAGGATACTGTGGTGCCGATAGAATCGGTGCAGAAACTCGTCACCAAGCTGTCGCACCAACGCGACATCAAGATAGATTTCCGCAAGATCGCCGGCGCGGACCACTATTTTGCCGACAGGCTGGACACGATCGCCGGGCATGCCGACACCTACATCCGCCAGCACGCCCGTCTTGCCGGCAAGGCGCCCGCCGCGTCGCATGGCCGCCCTTTGCGCTGATCTTCGCGCCGGGCGCAACAAAGCCGGGTTCAATCGGCAAACGGGTCGCGCACTAGCACAGTGTCGGCGCGCTCCGGGCTCGTCGACAAGAGGGCGACGGGCGCGCCGATCAATTCCTCGAGCCGGCGTATGTATTTGATCGCCGTTGCCGGCAGAGCGGCCCAGGAACGGGCGCCGCGGGTGCTTTCGCGCCAGCCCTCGGCGGTTTCATAGACCGGCTCGATCTGGGCCTGCGCGGTCATTCCCGCCGGAACGTAATCGTAAGTCTCGCCGGCGCGGCGATAGGCGGTGCAGATTTTGATCTGGTCGAAGCCGTCGAGCACATCGAGCTTGGTCAGCGCGATGCCGCTGATGCCGCCGGTCTTGATCGCCTGGCGCACCGCAACCGCATCAAACCAGCCGCAGCGCCGCTTCCGCCCGGTGTTGGTGCCGAATTCGCGGCCTCTCTCGCCGAGCTTGTCGCCAACCGGGTCGCGCAGTTCGGTGGGAAACGGACCGCTCCCGACACGCGTTGTATAGGCCTTGGTGATGCCGAGGACGAACCCGACTGCCCCCGGTGCGACTCCCGATCCCGCCGCCGCTTGCCCGGCCACGGTGTTCGACGAAGTGACGTAGGGATAGGTGCCGTGATCGACATCGAGCATCGTTCCCTGCGCGCCCTCGAACAGAATGCGCTGCCCTCGGCTTCGCGCCTCGTCGAGCAGCCGCCAGACCGGGCCGGAGTAGGGCAAAATACTGGGCGCGATCTCGCGCAACGCCGCCATCAGCTGGCGGCGATCGACCTGCGGCTCGCCGAGCCCACGCAACAGCGCGTTGTGGTGCACCAGCAAATCGTCGACGCGCCCGGCAAGCGCTTTAGCGTCGGCGAGATCGCAGACGCGGATCGCGCGGCGCCCGACCTTGTCCTCGTAGGCGGGACCAATGCCGCGGCCGGTCGTGCCGATCTTGTTGTCGCCGCGCCTTGCCTCACGGGCGCGATCGAGCGCGCCGTGTGACGGCAGAATGAGTGCGGCGTTGTCGGCGAGCCGCAGGGTTTCCGGCGAGATGTCGAGCCCCTTGCTGCGCATTGTCTCGATTTCGTCGACCAATGCCCAGGGATCGACGACGACGCCATTGCCGATTATCGACAGTTTGCCCGGCCGCACGACGCCTGATGGCAGCAGGCTGAGCTTATACTCGACGTTGCCGATGACGAGCGTGTGCCCGGCGTTGTGGCCGCCTTGGAAGCGGACGACGACATCGGCCCGCTCGGACAGCCAGTCGACGATCTTTCCTTTCCCTTCGTCACCCCATTGGGCACCGACAACCGCAACATTCCCCATGGCCGCGCCCCTTCAGTCGAGGGCCACCGCAGCGCCATCCTCGAAGAGGTGGCTGCAACCGAGGCGGCGAGCTTCCGACCGCCAATCGCCGGCGGGTTCGAGCACCGCAACGGTAATCCAGCCGGCCGCGCGCAAGGCGGCGGCACGGGCGCGATCGGCACCGGGCGGCAGCAGCAGTCGGTACGGCATCACCGGACGCGGCAATGTCCGCAGGATCGTGTCGGCATAAAGCGAAAAACCGGTAGCCGGTTCCGAGGCCGCCGGATCGCCGACCTGATAGCGGCCGCCGCGGCCGAGTTCGCCGACCGGTCCGTTTCCCGAGACGTTGCCGGCAAAGAACGTGAAGCTGATCCCGGTATGGTATTCGACGCCGCGGTTCTCGACCGGATCGACGGTCACGGCGAGTTCCGGCGCCGCTTCCGCCAACCCGTCGAGCACGGCGCCGAGCCGCAACCGCTCGGCGCGGGCTCGCGCCGGCAGCTCGAGCCGATCGAGCGCCGCGAGCGCCGGGCCGGCCGGCCCCGCCGCGGCGAGTAACCGGCCGAAGAGTTGGCCCGCGGCACCGGCGACGGCGGCAACCGCGGCCGCGTCCTTATGGTCGAGAGCGGCACGCAAGGCGGCACCTTGCTCGCCGGCGATGCCGAAGGCCGCCGCCAGCGCGGGCACCAGGGTCGGCAGGGTAATGTCGACCGAGAGGCGCGGCACCCCGAGTGCGGCGAGCGCCTCGCCAGCGACCGTGATCGCCTCGATATCGGCAGCGGGACCCGCGGCGCCGATCAGCTCGGCGCCGATCTGGCTGAATTCGCGCTCCGGCCGGATTTCCGAGCCTCGAACCCGCAGAACCGGGCCGGCATAGCTCAGCCGCAACGGCCGCGCCGCGCCGCCGAACCGGGTGCCGGCGATCCTCGCGATCTGCGGCGTCATATCGGCGCGCACCCCGATCATGCGGTGCGAATCCGGGTCCATCGTGCGAAAGGTCGCGGTCCCCATCGCCGCCCCGGCGCCGGCAAACAGGGTTTCCTCGAACTCGACGAGCGGCGGCTTGACCCGCTCATAACCGTGCCCGGCCAACGTCGCCATCAGCCGCGACACGACGCGCGCCTCGGCCTCCGCCTCGGGCGGCAACAGGTCGCGCATGCCGGTCGGCAACAGCGCAGGATGCGGGGCGTCGTTCATCGGACCAGCGAAGGGCAGCGCCGCGAAATAAAATATGATCTTATCGCCTCTGTGCCGCCCCTGTCTTCGCGGTTCGCCTCAAAAGCGCAGCGCTTTGACCTGGATCACGTTCGGCAGGGCGCGGACCGTGTCGAGCAGGGCCGGCGTCAGCGTTTGGTCGACCGCGACGAGAGCGATCGCGTCTCCGCCGGGAGCCGTCCGGCCGAGGTGGAACGTGGCGATATTCACCCCGCCGGCGCCGAAGGCCTGGCCCAGCGCGCCAATGAAGCCCGGCCGATCGCAATTGCGCACAAACAGCATGTCGCCGCCCAATTCGGCTTCGAGCGGGATGCCTTCGACCGAAACGATGCGCGGCTTGTCGCCGCCGAATAACGTGCCGGCGACTTCCCGCCTGCCGGCGTCGCCTACCGCGCCGTTCGGCGTCACCGCAACCCGGATCAAGGTCTGATAACCGCCCGGCTCGGCGCGCCGCGTCTCGCTGACGCGGATGCCGCGCTCGCGGCAGAGGAGCGGTGCGTTGACCATGTTGACGGTCGCGAGTTGCGGCGCCAGGAGGCCGGTCAACGCGATCGCGGTCAACGGCTTGACATTCAATTCGGCGATCGCTCCTTCATATTCGATGGCGACTTCGGCGATGCCGCTCTCGGTCAACTGGCCGGCAAAGCTGCCGACCTCTTCGGCGAGCCGCAGATAGGGCCGGATGCGCTTTGCTTCTTCGGCGGAGAGCGACGGCACATTGACCGCATTGGCGATCGCCCCGGTCAGCAGGAAATCGGCCATCTGCTCGGCGATCTGCAGGGCCACATTCTCCTGCGCCTCGGTCGTCGCGGCGCCAAGATGCGGCGTCGCGACGACATTGTCGCGGCCGAACAGCGGGCTCGTCAGCGCCGGCTCTTCGGCGAAGACGTCGATCGCCGCGCCGGCGACGTGGCCGGCATCGAGGGCTCCTGCCAGATCCTCCTCGACGACGAGGCCGCCGCGCGCGCAATTGATAAGGCGCACGCCGCGCTTCATCCGGGCGAGTGCGGCGGCGTCGATCAGGTTCCTTGTCGCATCGGTCAGCGGCGTGTGCAGGCTGACGAAATCGGCGCGGGCGAAGAGTTCGTCGAGCGCCGTTTTCTCGACGCCGAGAGCGATCGCCCGCTCGGCAGTCAGGAACGGATCATAGGCGACGACCTTCATGCGCAGCCCGAGCGCGCGTTCAGCGACACAGGAGCCGACATTGCCGCAGCCGATCAGTCCCAAGGTCTTGCCGGTCAATTCGACGCCCATGAAGCGCGACTTTTCCCATTTGCCGGTCTGAGTCGAATAATCGGCGGCCGGGATCTGCCGGACGAGCGCGAACAACAGCGCAATCGTATGCTCGGCCGCCGTGATCGAGTTGCCGTAGGGCGTGTTCATCACGACGATGCCACGCTCGGTTGCCGCCGCCACGTCGATGTTGTCGACGCCGATCCCGGCCCGGCCGATCACCTTCAGCTGAGCTGCTCGGCCGATCAGTGCGCGCGTCACCTTGGTCGCCGAACGCACGGCGAGCCCATCGTAGCGTGCGATGCGGTCCGCCAGTTCGGCCGGCGGCAGACCCGGCAGCATGTCGGTTTCAACCCCGCGCGCCGTCAGGATCTCGGCGGCGCGCGGGCTCAGGGCATCGGCAATCAACACCTTCGGCATGTCGTCATCTTTCTCAATCAAGATTTTTACCGCAGAGGACGCGAAGGATTTGCCAAGGACGCAGTGCGAGCCCTTTGCGCCCATCGCACTCCCTTAGCGCCCTTTGCGGTAAGATTTGGTGACTTAGGCGGCGCGGGCGAGACGGCGCTCTTCGTCCCAACCCCAGTCGAGCCAGGGCAGCAGCGCCTCGACGTCGCTCGTCTCGACGGTCGCCCCGGTCCACACCCGGATGCCGGGCGGCGAGGCGCGGTGGCTGGCGAGATCGTAGCCCGCCCGTTCCTCTTCGAGGCGCCGGGTCATCGCCCGCACGGTGCGGAAACGCTCCTCGGACGACAGCGCCAAAAACCACGGCTCGACGAGCTTCATCTGCGGTGAGGTGCAGGAGATCGTCGCCGGATCCTCGGCGAGGAACTCGATCCAGGATGTGCGCGCAACCCATTGAATGAACGCAGCGAGGTTCCGTTCCGAGCGCGCGACGAGTCCGTCGAGGCCGCCGACGCTCTCGGCCCAGCGCAGTGAATTGAGCGCATCCTCGACGCAAAGCATCGACGGCGTATTGATCGTCTCGCCGCGGAAGACGCCCTCGATCAGTTTGCCCTTGGCGGTCAGCCGGAACAGTTTCGGCAACGGCCAGGGCGGTTGATAGCTTGCCAGCCGCTCGACGGCGCGCGGCGACAGCGCCAGCATGCCATGCGCCGCCTCGCCGCCCAGCGCCTTCTGCCACGACCAGGTCACGACATCGAGCCGATCCCAAGGAAGCCGCATCGCGAAGACGGCCGAAGTCGCATCGCAAATCGCCAGCCCGCGACGGTCGGCGGCGATCCAGTCGCCATCCGGCACCCGCACCCCCGCGGTCGTGCCGTTCCACGGAAAGACGACGTCGCGCCCCCAATCGACCGCCCGCAGATCGGGCAGCCTCCCATAGGGCGCCGTCAACACCCGCAAATCCGGGAGTTTTAGCTGCCGCACGTCCTCGACCCAGCCCTCGCCGAAATTCTCCCAGGCGAGCATGTCGATGCCGCGAGCGCCGAGCAGCGACCACATCGCGATCTCGATCGCGCCGGTGTCCGAGCCGGCGACGATGCCGACCCGCCAGTCGGCCGGTACGCCGAGGATGGCGCGCGACCGCTCGACGACCTCGACCAGCCGCGCGAGACCCACGCCCGAGCGGTGCGAGCGGCCGACCAGCGCCGCCTCCAGCACCGCCGGCGACCAGCCCGGGCGCTTGGCGCAAGGGCCTGACGAGAAGCAGGGGTTGGCCGGGCGCCGGGTCGGCTTCATCGCTCTTTCCTTGCACCAGGGACGCGCCCCGGCCCGTTTTGCGGGCTCGCGGGGGCTCGGGTCGCGAGTGCCCGAACTTATGAACGGGTCCGGCCGAAATCAATGCCGCGGCGCAGCGCCAGCCGCCGCGACACCGGCCCCAAGACCGGCGTTGACCCCGGAAGATCGCTGTTCTGAGCGAAAATCGTGCCCAATTTGCCCCGTCGCAGGCCACCATTCCTCCCTCCATCCCTTTGATAATATGAGATATTGGAGATGGACTGCGGCCGTCGCGGCGGCCGCGCCGCGGGATTGCTGAGGGATTGCTGAGGGATCGCCGTGCCGTGGCGCCAAACATCGGGCATGTCGCATCGCATTCGTTCATTGTCATATTGACAAAATATCATAATCGCTATAGAATAGCAACATGAAACGGAACTCTCAGAGCGGTGGCGCCGCCGACCCTCCCGAAATTAACGAAACTACAGTCGGCATCGACCGCGCCGATAAGTCGCCGGTTGGCTTTCGCCGGCCGCCCCGTTCTGCCCAATTTCGCAAGGGCCAATCGGGCAACCCGGGCGGCCGGCCGCGCCGCGGGCACGAGCTCGCGGCGTTGCTGCTCGCCGAACTCGACAAGTCGGCACGGGTCACCGTCGACGGCAAGCGCCGTCTTGTCAGCAAGCGCGAGCAGATCGCGAAACAGCTCGTCGACCGCTCGGCCGATGCCGATCTGCGGGCCACCAAGCTTCTGGTCGATCTGTTGCACAAGATCGAAGCGCCGCCGCCGGCGCCGGAGCCCTGCCGTCTCGACGAAGCCGACGAGAAGGTCCTCCAGCTGCTGCTGTTGCGCCTCGGCGCGGTCGAGTGACGGAGGCAGAGCTCGTCCGGGCCGAATTTCGGACATTCCTCGAGCGCGACTTTGCGAGCTTTGCCGCGCGTGCTTTTTACGAGCTGCATGGCCGCGGCGATTTCGCCTTCAACTGGCATTTCGAGGTCGTAGCGGCGCGGCTCGCCGCGGTGCGCGCCGGCCGCATCCGCCGTCTCGTCATCAACCTGCCGCCGCGCCATCTGAAATCGCTCTTGGCCTCGGTGGCGTTTCCGGCCTGGTGCCTCGCCCGCGAGCCGGGCATGCGCCTGATCTGTGTCAGCTATAGCCAGGAGCTCGCCGAGCAGCAGGCGCGCGAGTGCCGCGCCCTGATGTCGAGCGGCTGGTATTGCCGCTGGTTTGCCACCCAACTCTCGGCCGAGAAGAGTGCGGTGCAGGAATTCGTCACGACGGCGCAGGGCTATCGGCTCGCCGTCTCGGTCGGTGGCGCGCTGACCGGCCGCGGCGCCGACATCATCGTCGTCGACGACCCGCTGAAGCCCGAGGAGGCGCTATCGCGGACGCAGCGGCAGGCGGTCAACGACTGGTACGACCACACGCTCTACAGCCGGCTCAACAACAAGCAGAGCGGCGCCATCATTCTCGTCATGCACCGGCTGCACGAGGATGATCTGACGGCGCATGTGCTGGGCCAGGAGGCCTGGGAAGTGGTGCGCTTTCCGGCGATCGCCGAAGCGGACGAAGTGCACGTCATCGATGCCCGGCCCGGCGCCCGGCTGTTCATGCGGCGCGAAGGCGAGGCGCTACACCCCCGGCGCGAGCCGATCGAGCTGCTCGAACGGCTCCGGCGGACGATCGGCGACTACAATTTCGCCGGCCAATACCAGCAGCACCCGGCACCGCAAGGCGGCGGTCTGGTCAAGCGCGCCTGGTTTCGCCGCTACGCCGCCGCCGACCTGCCGGCCAAGTTCGACCGCATCCTGCAGAGCTGGGACACCGCCAGCAAGGCGACCGAGCTTGCCGACTACAGCGTGTGTACCAGCTGGGGGATTCACGGCAAGGACCTCTATCTGCTCCACGTGTTTCGCCGCCGTCTCGAATATCCGGAGCTGAAACGGGCGGTGCGTGCCCAACGCGAGCAATTCGCCGCCGATGTCGTGCTGATCGAGGACAAGTCTTCGGGCACGCAGCTGATCCAGGAGCTGCTCGACGAAGGCATGTGGGTCGTCACCCGCTACCAGCCGCAGGCCGACAAGGTGATGCGCCTCTACGCCCAGACGGCGACGATCGAGAACGGCTTTGTCCACCTGCCCGACGACGCACCCTGGCTCGGTGCCTATCTCGACGAGTTGACCAGCTTTCCGCGCAGCCGACACGACGACCAAGTCGATTCGACGGCGCAGGCGCTCGACTGGCTGAAGCGCGCCGGCCGCGAGGACGGCATCTTCGGCTATTACCGCCTGCTCGCCGAGCGCCTAAAAGCGGAGCGTGGCGGATAATGTCCCGTCGTCGGCGTTGCGCTCGCCCTCAGAGGCCGACCGAGAATGAAATCCACGATCAACATTTTCCCCCCCCCGTTCGCCTTCAGCCCACCGACTTGACCGACTTGACCGGTTTGACCGGTGGGGACAGCGGGGCCGAGACCGCGGATGAGCCCGCGCGTCCGCTTGGCGAAATTGGTTAACGAGCCCAGATTGGCCGAATGCGGGCCAGGGATAGATCTGCGGCTTCGCGGTTGACGAACCTTCGCTGGGGCAATCTCGACGGCGTCGGGGTAACCCTGTGAACGGTCATCCGATGGCGACAGGATCGGATACGTTCCCGGTGCTAGCCCCGGCGCCGCGCGCGGCGCAGCGCCGGGCGTTGGCGATCTCCATTGCGTTATTCGTCGGATTTTGCGCGGTACTCCCGTTTTCTCAAGTCGCTGCGGCCCGCATTGCGGCCTTTATTCCAATTTACAAAACGACTTTTGCACTGATTTGTCTGGTGGCCGGCGGTTTCCTGTTATTCGGGTTCCGACGCTCGCGATTGTGGGCGGCGCTCGTTCTGGCAAACGGGTATCTCTTCACTTCGCTGATCGTCATTTCGCAAGGGCTGACCCTTCCCGGCCTGTTTTCGAGCGGCGGGTTGCTTGGAGGCAGCCCACAGAGCAGCGCCTGGCTCGATGTTTTCCGGCAAGGGGGATTGCCGCTGTTCGTGATTGGTTATGCGTTGCTGAATCGGCGCGATGACGGGGACGAGCTGTTGCGCACCGGCACCCGCGCCGATGTCGTCGCGGCCGGCACCGGTGTCGTTGCCGTCGTCTGCCTGCTGACCATCCTCGCCACCGCCGGTCATCGGCTGTTGCCGCGCATCGTCGGCGGCGACCGCTACACGATCCAAATGCTGGCCGTCGGCGGCGCGGTATTGTTGATCAACCTCGCAGCGTTGGCGCTGCTGGGAGCGCGGCATCGCTATTCGGTACTCGATCTATGGCTGCTGGTCGCTCTCTGGGCTTGGCTGTTCGGCGCGGCGCTCGACGCCGCCGGCAGCGCGGGACGCTTTGACCTGGGTTTTTACGTAGGTCCCCTCTACGGTCTCTTCGCCGTCAGCGTCGCGCCGGTGGTTTTGCTTGTCGAGGCGAGCCGCATTGCCGGCCAACTCGATGCGGCGATCGCGCTTGCCGAAGAACGCAATGCGGCGCTGGCGCGTTCGCGCGAGGAACTTGCCAGAGCGCAACGCCTCGATGCCATCGGTCAGCTGACCGGCGGCGTGGCGCACGACTTCAACAATCTCCTGACCGCCGTCATCGGCAATCTCGAGCTGATCTCGGGAGCGCGCGGCGACGCCGACAAGATCGAGCGCCTGGCGCAGCACGCGATGAAAGCGGCGCAGCGCGGCGAGCACCTGGTCCGGCAGCTCCTGACCTATGCCCGAAGACAGATCAGCCGTCCCCGGACCGTCGACCTCAACCAACTGATCGCCGACAGCGAAGACCTGATCCGTCGGCTCATCGGCGAGCAGATCGAGGTGGTCACGATGCTGAGCTCGGTGCCCGCCTGGGTGCAGATCGATCCGGCGCAATTCGAGACGGCACTGCTCAACCTCGTCATCAATGCCCGGGACGCGATGGCGGACGGCGGGCGGATCACGATCGAGACGCGCCACGTCATCGTCGACCCGCAGCCGTCGGCCGACGATCCCGAAACGAGACCCGGACCGCATGTCATGGTCGCGGTTGGCGATTCCGGCGTCGGCATGACGCCGGCGGTATTGGCGAGGGCATTCGATCCGTTTTTCACGACCAAGGAAGTCGGCAAGGGATCGGGTCTCGGCCTCAGTCAGGTCTACGGCTTCACGAAGACGGCGGCCGGCCAGGTCAAAATTCGCAGCGCGCTCGGCAGCGGAACGACGGTGGAGTTGTATCTGCCGAAATCGGGCGATGGTTTGGTGCTGCCGGCGCCCGAAGCCGGACCTGCATCGTTGCCGCCGGCCGCCGGCCGTGAGACGATCCTCGTGGTCGAAGACGAGGAGGAGGTGCTCGCCGTCACCGCCGAAAGCCTGCGGGAACTCGGCTACCACGTTCGCACCGCCGTCAACGCGGCGCAGGCGTTGGCGCTGCTGCGCGGCGACCAGCCGATCGACGTCTTGTTCTCGGACGTCATCATCCCCGGCGGCACCGACGGCGCACAGCTCGCGGTCGAGGCGCGGCGCCTTCGGCCGGCGCTCAAAGTGCTGCTGACCTCGGGCTACACCGCGGCAGCGCGAGCCTCAAAGCGGGGCTGCCCGGCGATCTGACCGTGGTCGACAAACCCTATCGGCGCGACGAGCTGGCAAGGAAGCTCAGGGCGGTGATCGACGGATAGAAGCCCCGTTGACAGCCGACATCTGCCTCGCGTTCCTGGCCGAAAAGCGTTATTCGCAGCGCCGCGTGCAACGGCGGCAGCGGAGAGGCTGTGAATGGATTCGGCCGCTTACCCCTTCATTCGCCTCCCCGGCGAAAGCCGGGGCCCATCGTTCCGCCGCACGAGTTGTCGTCGTTTGCTGGAGAAGTCCTGGGAAACGGAGGGATGGATCCCGGCGCGAGCTTCGACAGTTCGGTGGTGATTTCCGCAGCTACACTTCACCGGAGCATCTTCTTTTCAGAGGCAAGAACGGTCTTACCGGCGACCGCGACCAGCTCGTCGAAATGGGTATAAAGCCCCGTCCTGCTGCACGAAAACACCTTCGTGTCTTCCGCGGTGTCCGATCGACGCCAGAGGTCGATCGCATCCCCGTTTGTCACTGGAAGCCGCACCGGCTTCAGTACTTGAGCATAACTCCGCGTCTGAGTCTGAGCCATCTCCGGTCGCAGCGTGCAGTGCGCGGGGACGGCGGCTTAAATGACGGCTTCGGGTCGCACACGCCCGTTCCGGGCTGAGGGCGGGAACGGCCCCTTACGGCGCATCTCTGTCGTTCGAGTGCGGCCGGGTGAAGAGCGTCGGGGGAGCGGGCGGGGGTCGAACGGACGGCTGGGCCTGTAGCGCAGCCGAGGGGAGTGGGGGGATCTCCTGAGGGTGGCTTGTGAAGCTATCGTCTGTGTCGCGGCGGGGTTTTCCCGTCGATGACGAAGGAGCAGACGATGTCAACGTTGTGTACGCGAAAGCTTGAAGACATGCAGCTGGCCGGACTGTCGGCCAAGACGCAGGAGGTCTATCGGCAGGCTGTCACTGCACTGGTCAAACATTATTCGACCACCCGCGGCGTGTGAGCCGTGGCTTCAAGGCGTTTCAATGCACGGTCTCTTTCGCGGCGTAGCTCGTGGCCTCATGCCGAGTGCCTCGAGGGTCTGGGAATACCGTCGCGGCAGGGTTGTCGCGTAATCAGGACATAGATTTCCGGCGGAAGGTCGGCTATCGGCTCCTCTCGTCGCCTTCATGGAATAAAATAAACATAAGCGTCAAATCCGCACCACCACTTCGAGGAAGCGCAAGGAATAATAATCCGACCAACCGAGGGAGGTCGCGCCGGGGCTCGCCGAGTTGCGACTGACAGTCGAGTTGAGCAGTGGTGCGATGCGTCGCAACCCATAATCCGCCGATCACGACTGCGAACCGCCGGGTGTGGCGCTTTGAAATGAGAAAGGCGACCGATACACTCGGGCGACGTGCAGAAGCAGACCGGAGCCGTTATCGCATGGACGGAGTGAGCCTGAGCGGCAAGGCCGTCGGTCAACCGATCCGACGGGTGGACGGGGTCGCCAAGGTCACCGGTCGCGCCCGCTATGCCGGCGACGTCGAGCTGCCCGGTATGCTCTTCGGCCGCTCCTTGCGCAGCCCTCATCCCAGCGCGCGCGTTGTCTCGATCGACGTGGGCAAGGCCAAGGGTCTGCCCGGCGTCCACACCGTGCTGACCGGCGCTGACGTCCCTGATACCCGCTATGGTCGCATGTGCAAAGACATCCCGGTCCTAGCCAAGGGTGTGGTGCGCTTCGTTGGCGAGAAAGTGGCGGCCGTCGCGGCCGATACGGTCGAGATCGCCGAGGCCGCACTCGAGCTCATCGATGTCGAATACGCGGCGCTGCCGGCGGTGTTCAGCGCCGAGGAGGCGATGCAGCCGACCGCACCCGTCATCCATGCGGAAATGGTGGAGGTCCCTCCCGGCGCGGCGGCCCGCATTCACGGCGATCTCAGCATGTATCCGCCGATCCCCAATGTCATCTCGCAACTCAGGGTGCGGCATGGCGATGTCGCAAGCGCTCTCGCCCATGCGCATAAGATCTTCGAGCATCGCTTCGCCGTTCCCTCGGTCCATCAGGGCTATATCGAGCCGCACACCTGCCTGGTCGCGATCGGCGCGGACGGGCTCGTCGATGTCTGGGTCGCCAATAAAGGTCCGCATATCGCGCGCGCTCATATGGCCGCCGCGATCGGGGTTCCCGAGGATCGAATCCGGTTCAATCCGGTCGTGATCGGCGGGGATTTCGGCGGCAAAGGCTCGCTGATGGACACGCTCCTTTGCTACTACCTGGCGCGCGCTGCGAGCCGACCGGTCAAGATGGTGATGAATTCCTTCGAGGAGATGACGGCGGCGAATCCGCGCCATTCCGCCAGCATCACCTTGCGCACAGGGGTCGACCGCGACGCGAAGCTTCTCGCCATCGAGGCGCGGGTAGTCTTCAATGCCGGCGCCTATGCCGGGTTTGTGCCCGTGCCAACTCTGCATGGGGGCTATGGCGAGCTCGCTGGCGCCTATCGCGTGCCCAATTGCGCAATTGAGGTGTTGCGCGTCTATACCAATACCGTGCCCTGCGGCCACATGCGCGCGCCCGGCGCGCCGCAGGTGGCGTTCGCGGTCGAGAGCCACATCGACATGATCGCGCATGAGATGGGGCTCGCTCCGCTCGAGATACGGCGGCGCAACGCGATCACCGAAGGCGATCTGACGCCGCTCGGTGAAAGGCGACGGCATCTACGATGCCAAGAAACAATCGAGGCCGGCGCCCGCGCTTTCGGCTGGGGCAAGCCCAAGCCAGTCGGCGTCGGCCGCGGTGTTTCGATCTACGAGCATCCGCCCGGAAATTTCGGGCGCTCGACCGTGACACTTACGCTGGGCGCGGACGGCCGGATCACCCTTATGCTCGGCTCGCCCGACACCGGAACCGGCTTTCATACGATCGCGACGCAACTCGTCGCCGAGCATTTCAGCGTTTCGGTCGACGAGGTCGATGTCGTGCAGGGCGACACGCTCGTAAGCGGTTTCGAGGCCGGCGCGAGCGGTCAGAGGCTGACGACGACGATCGGGCAAGCGATCGCGGCCGCCGCCGGCAAAATGAAGCAGGATCTGGCGGCACTCGCCGCCGAGCGGCTCAATTGCGCCCCATCCGGTATTCGGACGGGCGAGGACGGGTCGTTTTCTGCCTCGGGTGCCACGATCGACCGGCGCGCGCTCATGGGCTGGGCCACGGCACGCGGTAAGGCGCCCTTGAGCTGCCAGGGCGAGAACACACCTGGCGGGCCGAGCGATCGTACGAGCTTCGTTGTGCATTTCGCGGAAGTGGCGGTCGATCGCGAGACCGGGCAGGTGCGGCTCAAGCGCCTTGTCAGCGCGCATGACGTGGGAACGATCGTCAACCCGATCATGCATCAGGGACAGATCGAAGGCGGACTCGTCCAGGCTGTCGGCCAAGCGATGAGCGAGCGGATCGTCTTGAAAGACGGCGCGGTGATCACCGCGCATCTTGGCGACTACAAGCTGCCGACCGTCATGGACATCCCCGAGCTCGAAACCGTTTTGTTGCCGGGCGGCGGCGGCGCGGCGCCATTCTCGACCACTTCAATCGGCGAGATGAGCAATGTCGCGCTGCCGGCGGCTATCACCAATGCCGTCTTCGATGCGGTAGGCGTGAGACTCCTCGAACTACCGGTCAGCGCGGAGAAGGTCCTCGAAGGCATGAGCGACAAGGCGAGCGCGCTATGAGAACCATCAAGCTCACGCTCAACGGTACGCCCATCGGCCGCGAGGTGGAAGACAGCCGCCTTCTTGTCGAGTTCCTACGCGAGGATCTGAAGCTCACGGGCACCAAAGAGAGTTGCGGCGTCGGCGTGTGCGGCGTCTGCACCGTGTTGCTCGACGGCAAGCCAATCAGCTCCTGCCTCGCGCTCGCGGTTCATGCCGATGGGTGCGCGGTCACGACCATCGAAGGCATTGCCGAGGGTGATCAGCTGCATCCGCTGCAAGAGGCGTTTCTCGCGCATGGCGGATTTCAGTGCGGCATCTGCACGCCCGGGCAGATCCTCGCGGCGAAGGCGCTGCTCGATGCCAATCCGCATCCGACGCGGGCGGAGATCCAGCATTGGATGATGGGCAATCTCTGCCGTTGCACCGGCTACTACAAGATTATCGAATTGATCGTCGCCGCGGCTGGGGCCGAGTGACGTGATCTCCTTCACCTATCTCGAACCCGCAAGCCTCGATGACGCGCTGGCGCTCTTGGCTCAGCATGGCGATCAGTCCAAGCTCATCGCCGGCGGCACCGGCCTTATCAATCTCATGAAGCAACGTCTGGTGCGGCCGAGCATCGTAATCGGCCTGCGGGCACTCAAGGGCTTGGCCGCAATCGAGGAGAATGGCGAACTCAGGATCGGCGCGCTCGCCACGCTTCAGTCTCTCGCAATGTCCGAGTCTATTCGCTGCTGCGCGCCGCTACTGGCCGAAGCCTGCAGGCATGTCGCGACCGTGCGAATACGATCCATGGCAACCCTCGGCGGCGCGATGGCACAGGCTGATCCCAACCTCGATACGCCGCCCGCTCTCTTCGCCCTCGATACACAGATCGTCGCGCGCTCTGAGCGCGGCGAGCGTATTATCCCGGTAGAGCGGTTTTTCACCGGCTATTACGAAACCTTGCTCGAGCCCGATGAGATCCTGATCGAGATCCTGATCCCGGCACAACCCGCAGGCAGCGGCACAGCCTTCCTCAAATTTCTGCCGGCAACGCAGGACGATTACGCCACCGTCTCGGTTGCGGCACGGGTCGCACTCGATGGAAACGGCGGCATCGCAGACGCGCGCGTGGCGCTCGGCGCCGCTGCCATGGTCCCGGTGCGCGCCACGGCGGTCGAAGCCGCACTTGCCGGCCAGAAGGCCGACGAGAAGATTTTCCGCGACGCGGCGGCGTTGGTGGCAGATGCGATCGATCCGATCGCGGATTTCCGCGGCTCGGCCGATTACAAGCGAAAGATGGCCGTGATCTTTGTTCGCCGAGCGCTCGCTGAGGCGGCGGCCAAAGCCAAACGCCGAGCCTAGGGTCATAATATAAGTGAATAAACGGCCGAGAGCCTGCCGATTGAGCGGCGCCTTCAAAGTGGATACCGTAGTGTGGCACGCTCAGTTGTGCGGTGATGGGAGGCAGGATGCCGACGGCGGAAGAGGTTGCGATCGGGCTCGCCTATGACTGTCTCCACAGGGAAAATACGGCGTATCCGCAGGTTCGGTAACGGCTGCTTGAAGCTGTAGGTATAGTTCCGGCCGCCGTCCTCGAATGGGACGAACTGCTTTTCTACTCAACGGAGGCGTTCGGTTCCCCGTTGCGGTCCAGTCCGCTGGCTGCGAGGAGCGCGTCGACGAACCCACCGTGATTATCTATCCGACTCGCGGTTCCATACGCCAGCTCAGGTCCCTTCCGGACGAGCTCAGCGGAAAACCATGAGGGTTTTTCGTTGGCGTCGGCGAAGCGCGTAATGTTCCGAGTGCTCGGCAGAATCCACCGAGATAAAGATAGGGGTGCCGGAACCGGCAATCACGCGCGAGGAACGGTTTTGTTGGACACGGCTCCGCCGTGGGAATGACCCATACTGCCCCATTCGAGGCATTGGTGAAACTGGCGTGCTGGCCGAGTAGGCGCGGAAAAGCGAGCATCCAGTTCTACAGTGCGAGGTGTATGATTGGGCTCAGCCTGTCGACCTGTCGGCGCAAGATAGAAATGTCACCCGGCGCGCAAAGTAGAAATGACACGTTGCTCGGGTTCGGGCGGCGGGCGGGCGCGGAGCCCCGGGCGTAGCGCAGCGCCCGACCGACGGCCGAGGCAGGGGGCTTGAAGCCGCATCCGTTGTTTTACCGAGCGAGCGCCAGCTCGCTCGGCTCGTAGACCCGTTCAGCCGATCTTGAAAAGACGGCCGTCGCACTGATCGCGCACGGCGGGCGCCTGCGGGTTTGGGATCGCCCTGCGGCTCGGCGAGCCGCAACGCAGCGCGCAGTCGCCTTGAACCCGGTCACAGTCATGCCGAGTGCTGCGGTCGCGGGGCATGCGGTCCGAGATCGTGGCGACCTGGCAGGATTGCAGCGCAATGTATGACGGTCTACGAACGGGTGCGCTGGTCGGCGACTGCGAAGCACCGTTGAACAACCGCGCAACGCCGCGTAGCCTGACGGAGCGCGACAATGGTTCAGGGAGCGGGGGACATGAAGATCGGATGCTATGCGGTCGGCACCGACGACCCCCAAACGCTGAGGACAGTCGCAACGACTGCGGAGCGACTTGGCTTTGCCACGATCTGGGTGCCGGAGCACGTCGTGCTGTTCGAGCACTATGCGTCGAAATATCCCTACTATACCGGCGAAGTCACCATCCCGGCAGATTATCCGCTCGCCGATCCCTTCGTGGCGCTCACCTACGTGGCGGCCTGCACCAATACGATCCGGATGGCGACGGGCGTCTGCCTCGTCCCCGAGCGCAACCCCTTGGTGCTCGCCAAGACGGCGGCAACGCTCGACCGGCTGAGCGACGGCCGCTTCATCCTCGGCGCCGGGGTCGGCTGGGCGGCGGAGGAATTCCATGCGCTGGGCATCCCCTTCGAGCGCCGCGGCGAGCGCACCCGCGAATATATCGAGGTGATGCGCCGGCTGTGGACCGAGCCGCGCACCTCCTACAGCGGCGAGTTCGTGAGTTTCGCTGGCGCGGCGAGCTATCCCAAACCCGTCCAAACCCGCGGTGTTCCTGTGTGGTTCGGCGGCGAGAGCGGCCCGGCCTTGCGCCGAGTGGCCGAGTATGGTGACGGCTGGATCGGCTTCCAATTGTTGCCCGATCGAGCCGCGGAAAAGATCCGGCGGATAGAAGATTTGCTAAGGGCCAACGGCCGTTCGCGTTCGGCGGTCACCTTGGCGGTGTCGCCCTACCTCGACCCGATCACCACCGACGATCTCAAGCGTTATCGCGACGCCGGCGCCGAAGAGGTCGCGTTGGGGATGCGCGGCAGAGCGGCGGGCGCTGACGAGATCGTCACGCGGCTCGAGGAGATGGCGCGCGATTTCGTCGAACCGGCGGCCAAGCTCTGAAATGCTGTCGCCTGGCTCTACGGGCCGCTTGAAGTTCACCGAGGGCTGAGGATCAGGCCTGTTCAATTTATCGCGTCGGCGCGGCGCAAGGCTGTGTGTCGCTGTCGGCCAAGCCCGATATCGGATGTTATGACAAATGCTCCGGCGAGCGCAAAGGCCCGCCCGGCACAAGATGTAGAAACCGCCGCGCCGGGCCGAGCAGCCAGTATCCAGCACCCCCCCCCGCCCCGACCGGGAACGCACCTCGCATGCCCACGGGCGCTTGCATATATAGAGGGGGACGGCCATAAAACGGCCGCCATCGGCGATTTGCCGGGCGAGGAAGGCAACATGTCTGATGATGCCTTGTTTTTCATCGACGCCAATAAATACCTTGATCTATATCGGAAAATGAAGACGAGACTTACCCTCGCAGCCATACGTGAACAAGCTGACCATATTTTCGTAACCCAAAACGTTGTCGATGAGGTGAAGCGGAATACGATCAAGGAAACGGTAAATTTCCTCAGCAATCATTTTAGTGAACTGTCCGACGTTAATACCGAAGTGCTTGACCAGCTTTTCGGCGCCACCGAAGACCAGAGCAAGAGCCTCAGGCGTCAAGTGCACGAGATCCGGCAATTGATTAAAAAGGCGAACGCAGAGCTGCGCACCCTGAAAATGGACATCATCAAAAAGGTTGGTCAGTCGACGGACGAGGTATCAACGGCGCTTGCCCCGATCTTTGCCAAAGCCGTGCCCCACTCGGAAGCACAATTACAGAAAGCCAAGGCACGTAAGGAGCGAGGCGACCCACCGGGGAAAAGAGCTGATCCCATTGGAGATCAGTTGAATTGGGAACAGATACTCTGCCAGTTTGTCGGCAAAACTAAGTTGTGGATTGTCTCCGGCGACAGGGATTACGGTTCGATGTACGGCGATAAGCAGGCGGAGACAGGATTCTTAAACCGGTTATTGTACGACGAATTGCAGAAGATTTCCCCCGGTGCGGAAGCGTTTTTGTTCGAAAATGTGCCTGATGCACTAGAGCACTTCGCACGGATAACCGGGGTGAAAGCAGATGCGCTTCCCACGGCGGAGCAACGAGAAGAAATCAAGAAAGAAGAAGAGTTTCCATCACAACGTTATTTGACGGTGGATAATGCATTGCTGTCTCATTACAAACGGATGCTGCAACAATACGACGCTACGTACAGCAATCGAGGTATTAACTATTTTCTTTATCCTGCGCAAGGTGGTGGAGGCTTTAGCGGCCACCCCGGCGTTATCGGTAACTCCCCGACCGAGCCGAAAGGCTAGAATTTCTTAATTCATCGGCAAGAACCGAGCCAAGAGAGCAAACCAACACAGCGAGCCCCGCGAGTATTATGCGCGGCCGGGCCGCCCCGACGGTGTTGCGTAAATCAAGAGTTTTGACGAAGCAAGTCTAGTGCGTGGGCCGCAGACCGGCGAACATCTGCGTCCCGATCTTTGAGCGCCTCGGCAAGCACTGGCACGGCATCAGCGGCGCCTGGGCCGATCCCCGCGAGCGCGCCAGCCGCAAACCGGCGAACAACTGCGTTCTGATCTTTGAGGGCCTCGGCAAGCGCTGGCACGGCATCAACGGCGGCAGGGCCGATCCCCGCGAGCGCGTCAGCCGCATACCGGCGAACATCTGCGTCCTGATCTTTGAGGGCCTCGGCAAGCGCTGGCACGGCATCGACGGCGGCAGGACCGATCCTCGCGAGCGCGTCAGCCGCAGACCGGCGAACATCTGCTGCGTTCTGATGATGTTTGAGGGCTCAGCAAGCGCTTGGACGGCATTAGCGGCAGCTGGGCCGATCACCTCGAGCGCCTCAGCCGCACACACGCGAATATTCACGTCCTGATCTTTGAGGGCCTCGACTAGCGCGGGTACGGCCTCGGCGAGCGCGGGTACGGTGTCAGCGGCCCAGCTGGCGTCCCAGCCGATAGAATGAAGCTATCTAAGTGCAAATAAGCGTTCCTCGTGAAATGGTCGTTGCAAAGCGTCAATCAAGCTATAGATGCGTGCAGAAATTTGGTCATCATACTTTATGACACGCAGAATACGTGCTACAGAATCACTCCAATTTTCGTAAATCCTAAGTGCTTGTATATCACTCAAATCTTCCGTGCTGCTAATTCTCCGCGACGGGATTGCGGTATCGTTGATTAGGACAGGAATAAACCATGTTCTACTGGAAGGTCGTTCTCGCAGTTCATCGATAGCGAGTGCCAGCTCTTCATTCATATAATTTCTATCGCGCTCGTTGAATTCCCTAGAGAAGCATGCCAAAAAGAACTTTCCATCACGAATCGCATTCTTTATGGCATCTCGCCAGCGCGCGCCTGGCTCTATCTCTTTCCTGTCCAACCACACTGTCACGCCCCGACTTTTTAGCTCGTTTGCAAGCCGATCGACAAGGTTTGCGTTCTCTCGCACGTAGGAGATGAAAACGTGGGGCATAACGGTCTTCGGTGGAAGCCGATCTCGACCCGATATGAAACCAGCTGATAGCGATGCTCGCAAGAGCAGATCTGCAGCGCAGAAATCAACGATTTCGGGAAGGCCGTGCGGCAGCAAGCAGCGGCGCGCGGGCCTCTCATTTTCGAGATTGCCGCTTATGCCGACAAGGCGAGGATCGTCTGTATGTGCTTCATTGCATTCCGCACAATAACGACAATCACAACCGCACCAAAAGCGATACTAATAATGCCCACGTTTGCCGATTTCATATCGAGGCCGAAGAACGCAACATGACTACTGCCAGTAGTGCCAAGACTGACTAAGACAATCCCTGCTATGACAAACGAAAATCCAAGAATAAATACACGTACAATAATTAAAAAGAAAAGCTATTTGGCGATTTCTAAGTGTGGGACACCTAATGATGTGAGGGGGTCTCCAGCAGCGAAAATGACACGGTTCGCTTTGTCTGTAAGCGGTCCTTTGATGCCTTGACTGTTCGTAGGCACCTTTGATCGTTCATCTTTGTCGCGGACGTGTGCGCCTTCGATCTTCTGCTCACCCTTGGCCATTTTCGGGCACCCCCGTAATATCCCCTGTACCAAAGTTTGCGCATTGTAGCGAAAAAGGGCCGCCGCGACGAGCACGGCGAGACACTCGCCGACATCGCTCGGAGGATTGCCGGAACGAGCACGGTTGCAAAATTTAAGGATTTTGCATCGCCAGCCGTGATCCGGAATTCAATAGGTTACCTGATGCAGAACTCCGGTGCGAATGGTGCACAAGGATTAGACCGCCGGTTCGATCGCGGTTCACCGAGATGACCCTTTACGGCGCGCGTCCCCCGTTCCGGTGCGTCCTGGCGACGGTCGCTTGACTAATCTGATGGCGGGCGCTCCCTCGTGGCGGCGCGAGCCGGCTTTCTTGCCCCTCATCGGCTATTCGACACTACGCCCGACCCGGCAACAGTGGTTTCCGCCATGTGATTTCACCGGCCTCCATCGCGCGGGATCGGCGGCCGGCTCAAGCGGAGCATCGCGATGTCAGCAGTGCTAAGGTCGTCGAAACACCGGAGGAGGGGGGAATGCCAGCCAGCCAAGCCCGCCGGGCGGCCCTCGTGACGGGCGCCTCCCACGGCATCGGTGCGGCGATCGCGATCGCGCTGGCAAAGGATGGCTGCGACGTCGCGATCACCGATTTGCGCCCGGCCGATCTTGCGGCGACGGCCCCGGCCATCGAGGCCGGCGGCGGGCGGGCGGTGCCGCTGTCGCTCGACGTCTGCGATCAGGATAGCGTCGAGGCCGGCTTTGTCCGAGCGGTCGAGGCGTTCGGCGGGTTCGACGTGCTCGTCAACAACGCCGGCGTCCCGAGACCCGGCCGGCGGTCGACATCACCCGCGCCGAGTGGGAGACGGCGCTCGCCGTCAATCTCACCGGGACCTTCTTCATGTGCCAGCAGATGGGCCGCCACCTGATCGGCGCGGGCCGGCCGGGCGCGATCGTCAGCCTCGCCTCGACGCACGGCACGGTCGGGTTCCCGAACGTCATTGCCTATGGCGTCGCCAAGGCCGGGATCAGCCACATGACGCGCATCCTGGCGATCGAATGGGCGCGGCACGGCATTCGCGTCAACGCGATCGCACCGGGTACCACCGAGACCCCCTCGCGCGCGCCGATGCTCGCCGACCCGGCGCGGCGCGAGACGATGCTGAAGCGTATCCCCTTGGGCCGCTTTGGCAATGCCGAGGAAATGGCGGCCGCGGTGCGCTATCTCGTCAGCCCCGAAGCATCCTATATAACCGGCCAGATCCTGCTGCTCGATGGCGGGTTGACCGCTTATTGAAGCCGCCACAACCGAAATGGTCGCCACGGTGACCGTTACCGGTGTACCGGTTGCGGCGTTTTGTTGCGCCCGGGCCGCCGGCGTAATGTTGCCGACGCTCCGCTGGTCGAGCGTCTTCGCGATCGGCGGTGGCATTCCAATGATCGTCGAGAAGGAGCGTACCGACTTGGCCAATTCGGGATCTGTCGTGCATCTCAAGACGGTGCTTCGTCGCTTCAGCCACACCGCTGAGCTCAGGGATGGGAAGATCCCAATCGATGGTGTGCAGCTGGATTTCGTCAACGTGCAGCCGGCAATCGCCGCCTATCGGCGGATGGTGCGCGACGTCGAGTTCGACATGTGCGAGCTGGCGCCAACCACCTATTACATTGCCAGGGCCTATGGCGCGCCGTTCAAGGCGCTGCCGATATTCCTCACTCGCCAATTCCATCACCAGGGCTTGGTCGTACGAGAGGATTCCGGTATCCGCACGCCCAAGGATCTCGAGGGCAAGAAGGTCGGGGTGAGGGCCTACTCGGTGACCACCGGTGTGTGGACGAGAGGCATCTTGACCAACGAATACGGCGTCGACTTGGCGAAGGTCACCTGGATGGTCGATGACGAGGAGCACGTGCGTCAGTTGCAACTCCCCTCGAACGTGGGTCATGTGCCGCCGGGCAAATCGCTGGCAACCATGATGGCCTCGGGGGAAATTCAAGCCGGGTTCACGGCAAACGCAGGTATCGGCCGCGAAGGTCCTCCCCAGCCGGGCTGGGAGGCAAAGAATTGTCCGCAGGCTGCCGCCTACGCAGAACTCTGGAAGGACGGCCACGCCCTCGGGATCGAATGGTATCGGCGCACCGGCATCTACCCGTTCCACGGCGTCATCGTGCTCAAGGACGAAATTCTTGCGGCCTATCCATGGATAGCGAAGGCGATCTACGGTGCCTTCTGCGAAGCCAAAGCGCGCTGGCTGCCGCGGCTTCGCGCGGGCGACGCGGACACCGAGGATGACCGGAAGTACCGCGACCTGATCCCGGTGCTCGGCGACGACCCCCTGCCCTACGGGATCAAGGCGAATTTGCCGTCCATCGAAGCGCTGATAGATTACGCCGTGCAGCAAGGGCTGATGCCGCGGCGGCTGTCGGTCGAAGAGCTGTTTGACGACCCCGGCGCCGCATAAGTCATCTCCGATTGTCGAACCTGTCTCGGAATAGGAGTTCTCCCATGGCATTCGCGACCACGGCACCGCAAGATGCCGTCAAGCTGCATACGCTGCTTCAGGACAAGCCATGGAACATGCTCCTGAAACGTGGTGAGCTTCGAACCCCGATCGTCCGGTTCGACTTTGACGACATCGAGGAGGCGAGCGACCACTTCAAGCCGATGGTCCGCGACTTGGCGTATGACTGCGGCGAATTGGCTATCGTCACCTATCTGCAGGCGCGGGCCTACAACAAGGCGCTGGTCCTGCTGCCGTTTGTCGTCTCGAGCAATTTTCATCACAAAAGCATCGGATACAATGCCGATAAGGGCGAGCTTACCCCGGCGGATTTGGCCGGCCGCCGGGTCGGGGTGCGGACCTACTCGCAGACGACGGGCGTCTGGGTGCGCGGCATTCTGCACAACGAGTATGGCGTCGACCTCGACAAGGTGATGTGGATCACCTTCGATGATGCGCATCTTGCCGAATATCGGGACCCGCCGAATTGCCGGCGCGCCCCCCAAGGCAAGAAGCTGGTCGACATGCTCCTCGATCGCGAGATCGATGCGGCGATACTCGGCAACATGCCGAAAGATCCGCGACTGAAGACCCTGATCCCCGACGCCGATGCGGCTGCGGCGGCTTGGTGGAAAAAATACGGGATCGTCCCGATCAACCACATGTTTGTCGTGACGCGTACGCTTTGTCAGACCCGACCCGATGTTGTGCGCGAGATCTACCGGTTGCTGGTAGCCAATCGCACCGCGACGATGCCGCAACCGGCCCCGAGCGCGCCGAACATGACGCCCAACGGGGTCGAGGCAAACCGCAAATCGCTCGAATTCGTCATCGACTACGCGCTACAGCAGAAGATCATCCCACGAAAGTTCACCGTGGACGAGTTGTTCGACGACACTACGCGCATTCTCGGTTTGTGACGGCGGCGCTTCTTGCAGGGTGAACAATACTGGGTTCACCGCCCGGCGGTGCACAAAGCTATGCTCGAACGCCGCGATAGCCGGCACTCCATGATCAGCAGGACAAATCGCGCCGTTTTGCCGCTTGCCTGATCTCGGAGGGCGTCGCGTCGTAGCGCCGGCGGAAACTCGGTTGAAATAAGAGAGATCGCCGAAGCCAACGTCAAAGGCTATGGAACTGATGCTGCGATCGCCGAGCTGCGGATCGCTCAGAATGCGGTGCGCACGGGAAAGCCGCTGGTCGATAACAAAGGCGGAGAACGTGAGCCCCTCGCTCTCGAAGAGCCTGTGAATATAGCGTGGCGTCACATGCTGGCGCTGTGCGACGACGACGGCGCCTAACTCGCAGTCGTCGAGATTCGCCGCTATGTCGGCCATGATCGCGCGCAGCCGTGCGGCGCGTATGCCGCGGCCCTCGGCAATCGCCAAGCCATCTCGCGTGGCGCCCACGGTCGCCGCGATCAGGTCATGGATATGCGTGACGGCGAGGCGGCGGAGCTGCGGCGTACGAAACCGCCGCGCGTCGGCAATGGCGCTGCCATAGACGAGGAGCAGATCGAGCGCCTCCGTGCCGCGCGGCACTATGCGGATCGGGGCATCGTCGAGTTTACCGACCAGCGGCGCGACGGCATCGCGTGGCACGCGGAATCCACGAAACGGACCGGAGTCCGCCGTGCGATCGCAAAGCCGCCCAATCCGCGCGTCGCAAGCAGGGCATCGCCGTTCTCAAGGCGCAGCTCCCGGTCACCCTGATGCGCAATACTGCGGCCACGCAAATTTACCGCGAGCAGCACATCGTCTTCGTTGCCGGAGACGGCACCTCTCGGCCGGGCGACCTGGCGTAATCCGCAGAGCGCGCCGCACATGACGCCGAGGCCCGGACGCGCGCTTCGTGATGTCGGCGCGGACGCGACAATCGGGCAGGGGCTCGAGCGGTTTTATCTTGCCGGGCAAGGTCATGCACTCATAGAGCTCGCGCACCGCCTTGGCACGCTCTTCTTCCGGCAGACCGTCGGTGGAGAACCGGAAAGTGTCTCGTGCTTCCATTACGGCCATCATTGGCGATCCTCCTCGACCGAGGGCAGGGAATGGTCGCTTACCAAAGCCTCGGCCTGAATTATCGCCGCAAGTTCCGTTCCGTCCAAGTCACTGTTCCCTCCGGTCCAAGCCGCCGCCTGCCGAGACTGCTAGCCTCGCGGGAACGACACGGCGATGCGGCCGTGACGGCCCACCGGCCGGAGGGGCTATGGCTGAAGTCGAGACAGTCCTGATCGTTGGGGGCGGATCGGTGGACTCACGCTTGGCCGTGCGCTCTGTCGACAAGGCTTCACCGTCGAACTGGTCGAGCGCAACACGGCGTGGCACGGAAGGCGGCGGGATCGCCGTGCAGCCCACGGCATGCGCATGTTGCGCACCTTTAGGTCTGGATACGGCGGTCGAGCAGGCCGGAGCGCGCCTGCGCCGCTTTCCTTCTGCGACCACGCCGGCGAGCTTCTCGTCGCGAGAACGATCTTGAGGCGCTCTGGGGCGATGTCGGCCCTTGCATCGGGATCGAGCGCACGCGACTGCAGCAGACTACTCGTCGCCGGCGTCGAGGGCATGCCCATGCCGGTTGGGCACCTCCATCCGGTCACTGACCCAGCACGCTGACCACGTATCGGTCGCCTTCAGCGACGGCTCGTCTGGCACTTACGATCTGGTCGCGGGTGCGGACGGGATATCGTCGACGCGTGCGCGCGCTCGATCCTCGAGCACGATCGCTGCCCGCCTATACCGGCGCCATGGCGTGGCGCAGCATCGCGCCGATCCGTCCGCGGGGCCTCGCCAGCACTGCAGTTTCACTTGGGCGAGGGTTGCTTCTTCGGGCTCTGCCCGGTCGGCGACGGGCGTACATACGGCTTCGGGAATATCACAGACCACGCAGATGGGAGCCGATGGCGGGCCGGCTTGACCGTCTGCGCCGGCACTTCAGGGGTTTCTCTGCCATCGTTCAGGACTACCTCACTGCGCTCTCACGTGACGAAGAGATCCATTGCGCGCCGGTTGATTGGCTGGCGCTCGAAGAATGGCATCGCGGCCGCGTCGTGCTTTGATCGGCGACGCCGCGCATCCAAGCTCCCCGATGATGGGCCAGGGTGGCTGCATGGCGATGGAGGACGCATACGTGCTGGCCGAGAGCCTGCGCGCTCATGCCCGCCCCCTGACCGACAGGCGCTTGACGCCTACGCGGTTGGCGGCGCCAAAGGTGAACTGGGTGCACGAGCAAAGCGATGCCGTCGCGCAAAGCTTTCGCCTTCTGCCCGATCGCGACGCGTAACGCCGCGCTTAGCGGCAACTATGGCGACGAGTGTTCCAACGCCGTTTCGCGCCGCTCATTGCGACGCCGTAGGACACCGCCACCGACAGGTCGTCGCCATTCGGACACGAACGTCAACGAAGGGGCTCCTCATCGTAGAGCCTTGTGGTTCCAGCGCGATCCCGCGAAATGACCGCAATCGGCGGATCGGGGCCTTTTTCGAAATATGCTGACTGGCCGGTCGACGGCGACCCGGCGCTGAGGTGACAGGGGTCGGCTTCGCCGGAGACGACCATGACTCCCGAAAAGCCCATTCCCTCTCGGCGGGTCGCATGACCGGCCAGAAGGCCGTCGATCTGATCAGCGGGGGGCGACTGACGCTCGGCATCGGGGCCGGCTTTTTTTGAGGACGAATACCGGCAGTACGGCTGGGAGTTCCCGCCCCTGCCGGCAACCCGAATCCGGCAGATGGAGGAAGCGATCCGGTTGATCTTGACGATGTGTGTCGAGCCGCGGACGAACTTTGATGGCCGGTACTACCATGTCGAGGACGCGATACTCGAACCAAAGCCGGTGCGGCAGCCGCATCGCCGGTGCCGATTGCGGGCAGCGGCGAGCAGTTGACGTTACGGGCGGTGGCGCGCCTCGCAGACGCTTGCAACTTCGTGGGCAGTAACATAGCGCAGACGCAACACAAGCTTTCGGTGCTACGCGCACATTGCGATGCGGCCGGGCGCGACTACGGAACGATCGAAAAGACCCATGTCCAGGCGTGGCTTCTTGCGCGGGCCGCGACCGCGGCAGCGACCCAGCGCGCCACGCATGACCGGCGGTCGGCGCGTGAACCGTCAGCGGGTTTTGTGGGTACGGTGCGCGAGGCAATCGACCTGATCGGACAGTACCAGGAGGCCGGGATCGAGCCACTGATCATGGGCGACCGCAACGATGATGAAAGCCGCAAGCCTTTCGCCTCGGAGGTCATGCCTCATTTTGCATGACGAAGCATGCCGGGGCCATTGATGCGGCGGGCCAACGAAGATCGCACGCATGAAGATCGGGGACTTTGCCGGCTTCTGTGATTTTCTTCAGTCAATGGTGCGGGATGGTTCGCAATGCCGCTCGCTGATTGCAAGCGGGGCCCTTGATACAAGGACCGCCGACGAAGCGCTCGCCGCAGCGGCACGGCTGGACTGGAACGAACCCCCGATGCTCCCTCGCGGTTCTGCCCTTGGGCCTCGCTGGTGCTTCACCTCCCGTCAGGTTGCAGGGGGGGAGTCTCACACCCAAGCTCTCGGACTCCGACACACGGTCTCGCGCTGCCGCGCGCCCGCCCCGCGGCTATGGTCTTCCCCTCCGCGTTGGGTCGCGCCGTTAGCGTCGCCCGGCGAGAGGGGCGCGGGGGTCGCGCGTTACGTCTCCACTGCGGTCCCCCGTTGCGGTGTTGCGGCAGATCGTTGAACATGAGCGGCGGGTGATGCCAGCCGGGAGGCGCGGCTGCGGCTCGACCCTCACCCGCATTTGCCGCGGCGCCGTCGTTCACCCAATAAGTTTGATTGAACCTCTGAGCAAGCGGCGTACCCTGCGAGCTTCGCTGTTGCGCTGGGAATAACTGTGCGCCATCGCGATCCGGGGACGCGATCGATATGAAGACGAAGAACGAAAAACCAACACTCCGGCGGCGAAGTCGGGGAGTCGGCGAAGGCTCTGACACGGCGTTCCGTGCTTCGCGGTTCTCTGGGGCTGGTAGCCGCGGGTAACCTGGCGCGACCGCACATTGCCAACGCCGCGGCGACGACCGCTGAGGTGTGGTGAACCCAGGGCTTCGTCCAGGAGGAGGATGTCGCCTTCAGAAAGCTGATCGCCGATTACGAGAAGGCGAGCGGCAACAAGATCGAGGAAAACATCTTTCCGTTCGCCCCGCTCCGGCAGAAGATGGTCGCAGCGATGGCCACGGGTGTCGTTCCAGACATAATGGAGTATGCCGATTTCTCGTTTCTTCCACTTAACGCGTGGAACGACAAGCTCATCGACGTCAGCGACATCGTTGAGCCGATGAAATCGCTGTATATCGAAACCGCGCTGCCTGCCACCTATAGCTACAACAATGTCTTGAAAAAGCGTGCTTATTATGCGGTTTCGATGAAGTGCAGTGCAGTTCCATTCAATATCTGGCGTTCGCTGATCGAGAAGGCCGGGCACAAGGTCGGGGACATTCCGAATACCTGGGATGCCTTTCTCGACTTTTTCATGTCGGTGCAGGACAAGTTGCGGGCGCAGGGCATGCGCAACATCTACGCCTACGGCTACCAGTTGACCGCCAACGGGGTCGACCCGGGCGGTCTACTTCAAGGGTTCCTGATGGCCTATGGCGGCAGGGGCCTGGTCACGCCCGACGGCAAATTGCACACCGAGGACCCGCATATTCGCGAGGCGGCGATCAAGGCGATCGCGAAACTGACCACCGCCTATAAGAAAGGGTATGTGCCGCGGGATGCGTAACTGGAACGATGCCGACGACAACAACGCGTTCACTCCAAGCTTGTCGTGATGGATTTTGACGGGTTTTCCCGAGTCGCCGTCTACAACAACAAGGCGGAATACGATGACATTTGACCCGCGGTTTCCCCCTCGGCGACGACGGCAAGGAATTGCCGAGCCCAATGGCGGTCTTTGGCGCCCTCATTCCCGAAGGTGCGAAAAACGTTACGGTGGCGAGGGATTTTTTAAAGTACGCTATCCAGCGGAACGTGCTGAACGATATTTGAAGGGCGGCCTTGGACGCTGGGTAATTCCAATGCCTGAAATCGCCGAAGCTGACCCGTTCTGGTTCCATGAGGATCCGCACCGCACCGCTTTTTCCGAGGAGACTCGACCCATCCGACCGTGCCGCCCTTTCAGGCATTCAACCCGGCCATGGCGAGGATCGACTCCGAGCATGTCTTCAGCGTCGCCTGCTCGACGTCATGACCAACGGAATGACGGCTGAACAGGCGATCGACAAGGCGTTCAAGCGGGCCGAGGCATCTTCGCCAAGTACCCGATCGCCCAGGCCTGAGCGGGTACGATCCGGCAAATAACGATAACCTTTGAGCCCAGCGGAGCCCTCTCGCCTATCAGAGGATCTCCCACGGATCGGTGGATACCTTTTCAGGCCGATGGCTCCCCGGCGAAGAAGCCGAACCGGGCTTACATCGCACCGGGCTCGAGGCGGCGGCCTTCTGTTCCTACGTCCCTGATGGCGTTACCGAACCAGGCGGTTAGATAATCGCCGCGAATGGCCGGTTTCATGAAGGGTTTCGGATGCCGGCCGGACGTGAGCGGTGGACCCGGTATAGGGCCGGCGTCCGAAAGCCTCCGAAGAACGAACCCGCGGGAAAGTGGTGAGCGCTTGGCCGTCTATAGGGATTTGACGTGGCCGCGGCTTTGTCGGGGGACGGTTTTTCCAAGACCGCTCAGAGCTGGAAGCCGCTGATGATTGTGGAGGGGCTGCCGCTGCCGTAGCCGACGACCTGATTGAGGACTGGTCGGTGATGCCATGCTGGCGTTTGGAGGCGCTGGGATGAAACGAGTGCGGCGCCGGGAACGAGATGTTCCGGCGGAGGGATGCTTCCACGAGAGGACAAGGATAGTCATCGCATCAAACCCTGATGTCGGCGCCGGAGGACGGTGGACCGCGCGGTGCGCCGCCGCGGCCAAAGACCTCGACAATGAGCATGCGGCCGCCGCAGCACGGGCACGGCGGGCGATGATCGGGCGTGGCGTCCGGATCGGCTGCGTCGAGCGCTGCCGGCGGCTCGCCCTCCGGCATTGGGGCAGCGATCAGCTCCTTGGCGCGCGCGATGTTGGCCTTGCAGCCGGCGCTGGCCAGCAGCCCGTAGTGGCGGATGCGATGAAACCCCTTCGGCAGAACGTGGAGCAAGAAGCGCCTGATGAACTCGTCGGCATCGATCGTCATTGTGCGGTACCGTGCCTGCCCGTTGCGGCGGTAATCCTTGTAGCGGAAGGTCACGCCGCGTTCGTCGAGAGCAACGAGCCGGCTGTTCGCGATGGCGACGCGATGGGTGTAACGGGCGAGATAAGCGAGCACTGCTTCCGGCCCGGCGAAGGGCGGCTTGGCGCAGACGAACCAGTCCTTTCTCTTGAGCGGTGCGAGATGCGCGGCGAAGGCCTCGCGACGACAGAGGCCCTCGATCTCGCCGAAGAACGCCAGCCGGCCCGCCGCGTGGGCATCGGCAAGCGCCGCCAGGAAAAGCCGCCGGAACAAGCGGGAAAGCACCCGCAGCGGCAGGAGGAAGCCGAGCTTGCAGTGCACCCAGCGCGTGCCCCCGGCTTCCGCCGGGGCAGGCTCCGGCGGTCGCGAACGCCGCTTTGTACTTCGGCGCTGTTGCCGCGCGCAGCAGCAGCGTGACTTCTTCGACGCTGAGCACTGCCGGTATCCGCCGCGGATACGGTACGACAGTGAGCCGGCGAGCCAGATCCGACCGGTCGAGCGTCACCGTGAAGAAGAAGCGCAGGGCCGAGACCGCGCTGTTGATGCTCGGCGGCTGCATGCCGCTCCGCGTCTGGTGCAGTTGGAAGAGACGCAGATCTTCCGCCGTTGCCGTGTCGGGCGACCGGCCGATGAAGGCCGCGAATGCTCGGACGTGTCGCACATAGTCGCGGCGCGTGTGCTCGTTGAAGCCGCGCACGGTCATATCCTCGATCATGCGCGCCCGCAGTGGGCTGACGGGCCGTTGGGAGGGATCGGCGGTCATCAGGGGTTCCTTTCTCGAGCCGAAGGTTGCTGGACCTTCGATGCTCGGGATCGGACGCCCCTACCGGCACGCGCTACCGCGCATCACCCCGCCGAAAACGCACCGACCGCGACCGCCGCTCCCCTCCCGCGCGAGCGGGTTCGTTCTTCGGCGCACAAGGGTCACTCGATGCCGGAGCTGCCGCCTCGCTGGGGCCGGCGGTCCCGCGGCGCAGGCCAAAGAAAAGTTGGATCGCCTCTTCCTGCTGGGTGCAGGATCACCGAATTGCGCGGTTACGCCCCGTTTCAGATTCCAACGCTCGGAGGTGTGATGTATCCGGGTCTGCAGGCCGGCATCCGGCCGAACCAGCCGGCGGTCATCATGGCGCAGAGCGGCGCCACCGTCACCTATGCCGAGCTCGAGCGGCGCAGCAACCGGCTCGCCCATTTCCTGCGGGCGCAAGGTCTCGGCCGGCTCGATCATTATGCGATCTTCATGGAGAACCATGCCCGCTATGTCGAATGCTGCGGCGCCGGCGAGCGCTCCGGTCTCTACTACACCTGCATCAACTCGTATCTGACGTCCGACGAACTCGCCTACATTCTCGATAACAGCGAGGCGAAGATCCTGATCACATCGGCCGCCAAACGCGAGGTCGCGCTGCGGGCGATGGCGCAGTGTTCGCGGATCGCGCGCTGCCTCGTCGTCGACGGGTCGGGCGACGGGGCTGCCGTGATCAATCTCGACGCCGCGACGAATGCCTATCCAGACGCGCCGATCCCGGACGAATCGCTCGGTACCGCCATGCTTTATTCGTCCGGCACGACCGGACGTCCGAAAGGCATCCTCCGGCCGTTGCCGGAAAACCCGCCGGGACAGCACTTGCCGATCGCCGCGTTTTTTACGGCGGCGTGGCGTTACCGCGACGGCATGGTGTTTCTGTTGCCGGCGCCGCTCTACCACGCGGCGCCGCTGGCCGCGGTCAGTCTGACGATCCGCATCGGCGGCTCGGTGATCATCATGGAGCGTTTCGATCCCGAGCAGTTCCTGGCGCTCGTCGAGCGCCACCGCGTGACCCACAGCCAGCTGGTGCCGACGATGTTCTCGCGCCTGCTCAAACTGCCGGACGCAGTCCGGCGGCGCTACGACGTCGCTTCGCTCGAGACCGCGATCCACGGCGCGGCACCTTGTCCGGTCCAGGTCAAGGAGCGGATGATCGAATGGTGGGGCCCGATCATCGAAGAATATTACGCCGCCACCGAAGGCCACTGTCTCGTCGCCTGCAACAGCGCCGAATGGCTCGCCCATCGCGGCACGGTCGGACGCGTGCTGGACGGCGAATTGCACGTGCTCGACGAGGACATGCGGCCGGTGCCGATCGGTACGCCGGGGACCTTATGGTTCAAGACGGCAAGCCCGTTCGAATACTTCAAAGACCCGGTCAAGACCAGCGAGGCGCGCTCGCCCGATGGGACGATGACCACGGTCGGCGATGTCGGCTATGTCGACGCGGACGGCTATGTCTATCTGACCGATCGGCGGACCTTCATGATCATCTCGGGTGGGGTCAACATCTACCCGCAGGAATGCGAGAACCTGTTGATCACCCATCCCTCGGTCGCCGACGCGGCGGTGTTCGGCGTGCCCAACGCCGATCTCGGCGAGGAGGTCAAGGCGGTGGTGCAGGCGATGCCCGGCATCCGCCCCGACGCCGCGTTCGCCGACGAGCTGATCGCTTTCTGCCGGCAGCACCTGGCACATATCAAATGCCCGCGCTCGATCGACTTCGCAGAGGAATTGCCGCGGGCGCCGACCGGCAAGCTCTACAAGCGCCTGCTTCGCGACCGCTATTGGGGCGAGCGGACGAGCCGCATCGTGTAACGCCCCGTGCAACGGCCGGCGCTGCCCCTCACCCCAGCCCTGTCCCTGCTTGCCTATGGTATTCACAGATCGGGCGGCCGCCAAAGTCGTCGAGACGTCTCATGCGCCCGACGACAGCACGCCCCCGCCCCCTCGATGGGGGCGGGCCGGGGTGGGGGTGATGGCGCCGAGGCCAACACTCCGCGCCGTGAACCGGCGACCGCCGCCTGCTTGCTCTCATCCATTGCCTCGACGAGGGCGGCGGTGTTCACCCCCTCCCAAACCCTCCCCCATCAAGGGGGCGGGCTTCTCGACCCGGCGGCTTTCGTCCTCGCAAACCGTTCATGAACTGTTTGAATTTGTGTGAATACCGTAGCCCGCAAGCGGGGAGAGGGAGGGGCCCGCGTAGGGGCCCGCGATAGCGGGAGGGCGAGGGGCGATTTCTCGCGGTTTCAGTTCATATCTATTCGATTGGCGGGTATTCCCGGAAAACATTCTCGGCGGTGACCAGCATATGCTGCGTCACCGTGCGCGGCGGCAGCGGCTCGCCGTTCAGCAAGCGCATGGCGAGCGGCAGCACGTCGTAGCCATAGCGGTCCATGTAGTAGGCGACCGAACCGAGCACGACGCTACCCCGGTTGTTGGGATCGATCTCCTTCTTCTCGGTGACGCCGCCGTGAATGTTCGGGTCGAGCCCCTGGCTGACGATGATGCAGTCGCTCTGCCGCAGGTTCATCTCGATGGCGCGCTTGGCGTAGACGGCCGAAAGGTCGTCGAGGGTCGCGATCAAGAGGTGTTGGCCGGGCTCAGTGCGCAGGAATTTCGTGAGCAGCGCGTCGGCGCGGACCGACTGGCCACCGGTGTCGAGCGGCGCGAGTTTCAGTGTCGGCAGCGACTCGCGAACGCCTGCCGTGATGCCGCGCACGCGGTCGCCGACGGCGGGAGGGGGATCGGCGAGGTCGCCGATCAGCACGCCGAGCAGCGACCCGCCGGACCAGTTGTCGCGCGCAAAGGCGCCGAGCGCATGCCCGGCGATACGGCCGGCGGCGCGGTTGTCGGGTCCGTAGAGCGGCGCGCCCGGCAGCGGATCGACGACTGCCAGGGCCGGAATGCCGGCGCCGGCGAGGCGGCGGGCGATCTCGGCATTCGCCGCGGCATCGGCATTGTATTCGATCAAGAGATCGACTTTGGCGGCAATCGCGGCCTCGGCATTGGCGACGGCGCGGCCAGGATCGCCGGCATTGTCGAAATAGAGCATGTCGACCGGCAGGGTGCGCGCCGCGAGCTCGAAGCTGCGCCGCACGTCGTAACCGGTGAACCCCAGCCCCTCCAGGGTGACGCCCGGCGCTTCATCGAGATTGGCGAAGGCGATCCGAAAGCGCCGCGCCACGGCCCTCGCCGCCCTGGCTGGGGCGAGGCCGCAGGCGAGGAGCGCAGCGAGGAAAAACCGGCGCCGCAGCCCCGGCCCCGGCAGCATGCCTACTGGATCGCTTCGATGTTGACGAAGGTGCCGGTCAGGCCGACCGCCTTCGGCACGGTCATGTTCAGGAAGAAGGTGGCCCGGCCCGAACTCGCGGCGGCGGCCGCGATCAGGTCGGTGCGCACATTCTCGATGATGTGGATGCCGTTATCGGTGATCAACGTCTTGTGCACCGGGAAGGCGATGTCCTTGTTCTCGCCCGGAATCACCTCGACCGCCCAGGTGTCGGCGCCGACCGCGACGACTTTTTGCGAGGCGAGCCACAACGCCGCCGACTCGGTAATGCCGGGTTCCGCCTTGTTGTAGGTTGCATTCTGGGCCGGCCACTGTGCGAACAAGTCGCCCCAGCCGGTGTTCAGGAACACCGCGTCGGCCTCGCGCAACGTGACGTTGTACATCTTCAGCCCGGCCTGCAGATCGGCTTCGGTGATCATCGTGCCGCCATCGAGGCACGGGTTCCGGCAGGCGGGGTTCGGCTTCAGCTTGCCGGCCGCCTGGAACACCTTCACCAGGTCGATGATGACGCCGCGCGTCGCAAACGTCTTGATGTGTTCGATGCCGAGCCGTTTCAGGTAATTCTGCGTGACGTATTTGCCCATCGGCGTCTGGTTGTAGTAGCAGTCCTGGATGCCGATGTGGCCCACCCCGTCGATATGGGTGCCGACATGGCTCTGGCTGAGATAGGTGTCTTCCATATAACTCAGCTTGTTCTTGCCGAATTCGGCACCCGGTATGACGGCAAAACTGCTGAGGATCGTCTTGCTGAAGCGGGTGCCGAAGAGCGGGACGCCGTCGACCAGCACGTTGGCCATCGGCGTGACGACGCCGGTCTGGATCTCGGCGGCGGCGGCCTTGGTGACTGCCGGGGTAATGCGGTTGGTCGCCCCGGTCTGATCGTCCGGACCGAACGGCGAGGGTGCGACGACAGCCTTGCAGTCGGCCTCTGCCGAAGCCGGCGCCGACAGGACCACCAGCGACACGACCGAAAGACCGATGCAGGCGGCGAGGCCGGCGATTCTCATGGCTGCTTCTCCCCTCTCGTTCCGCGCCCCGCTTGCGAATAGGCGCTTGCCCGCAGAATGCCGTGTTCGGCGAGTTCGCACCACCCTCGTCTTAACCGAGAGATGGGCGAACGCTTGGCGGCGCGATACCCGCCGTTGCAAAACTACGCTAGGGTCGAGGAATCCTTTTCATAATCCGACGGCCCTGATTTGCCCTGATCGCAGTCCCAATTCCTTCGTCATACCGGCGAAAGCCGGTATCCATGTCTGCCCTGGGTCTCTGGCTTCCGCCGGGACGACGGGAGATGCGAATGCTACGAACTTCTGAAACAGGCCACTGAAGTGGCGCGGCGGCCCGGTACGGAGGGGGCATGGTTGCCTCGTCGGATCCATGGCGCTTGATGGGGCGCTTGATGGCAGCGTCGTGCTGCGCGACGTCACCGTGCGCTATGGCCGGCGCATCGCGCTGGAGGCGGTGAGCGGCGGGTTCGTCGCGGGCAGTCTGACGGCCGTTGTCGGAGTGAACGGGGCGGGCAAGAGCACGCTGTTGTCGGCGATCGCCGGCGTCGTCCGGCTCGCCGGGGGGGTCGTGACTTGTGCGGCGCGACGCCGGTTGGCCTATTTGCCGCAACTCGCGGCACTCGACCGCGACTATCCGCTGACAGTGGCCGAGCTGATTACGCTCGGCGGCTGGCGCGAGTTCGGCGCCTTCCGCGCCCCCGACAGCGGCTTGCGAAGGCGCGCGGCGGCCGCGGCCGAGACGGTCGGGTTGACCGGAAGATCGAGCCGGCAGATCGGAGAGCTCTCGGTCGGCGAGCTGCAGCGGGCATTGTTCGCGCGGCTGATGCTGCAGGACGCCACGGTTATTCTGCTCGACGAGCCGTTCGCCGCGGTCGATGCGAGTACGCTGTCGGTGCTGCTCGGGCAGGTGATGCGCTGGCACCGCGAGGGTAGGACGGTGATCGCCGTGCTGCATGACCTCGCCCTGGTGCAGGCGCACTTTCCGTCGACCCTGGTATTGGCACGACGCTGCCTCGCCTGGGGTCCGACCGAGGCGGCATTGCCGGCGATGGCGGCATGATGTCGGTCTATGCGCTGGTCGTCGAACCGTTCGCAAGCCTGGCCTTCATGCGGGCGGCGCTGGTCGCGTGCCTGGCGCTGGCGCTGGCCAACGGGGCGGTCGGGACGCTCTTGCTGTTGCGGCGCATGAGCCTCGATGGCGATGTGCTCGGGCATGCGGTGATGCCCGGCGCTGCGGTCGGGTTTCTCTATGCCGGCCCGTCGCCGGCGTGGCTGTCGCTCGGCGGGCTGGCGAGCGGATCGGCCGTGGCGGCGCTCGCCGGGCTGATTACCGGCGGGCGGGCGCGGCGCGACGCCGGGCTCGTGGCCTTTTATCTCGTCGCCCTCTCGCTCGGCGTCCTCCTGGTGGCGTGGCGGGGCAGCAACGTCGACGTCATGCGTGTGCTGTTTGGCACCGTGCTGGCGATCGACCAGCGGGCGCTGGAACAGATTACCGCTGCGGCGAGCGTGATCCTGCTGGCGATCGCGGCACTGTACCGGCCGCTGGCGGTCGGCGCGTTCGATCCCGCCTTTCTCCGCGCTGCCGGGGCGCGTGCGCCTTACGGCGCGGTGTTCCAGGCATTGGTGGTGCTGGCGCTCGTGGCGAGCTTCCAAGCCTTCGGCACGCTGCTGGCGATCGGACCGATGCTGCTGCCGGCTGCGGCGGCACGGTGCTGGGGGCTAGGTGCCGCCGCGTCGATGGTGCTCGCGACCGGCTTCGGGTTCATCGCGTCGGTTGCCGGATTGCTCGTTTCCTATCACCGCAATCTGCCCTCCGGCCCGGCAATCGTGCTGATTGCGGGATTGCTTTTCGGGGCTTCGCTCGTCGCGGCGAGCGGCTGGCGGCGCCTCTCACCAATCATCCGCCCAATCATCCGGGGGAGAGACGCCTGATGGCTCGTTGTTTGATCCTGCTCGCCGCGCTGCTGCTGGCCAGCCTTTCGGCGCAAGCCGCGGACCGCGTCAGGGTGGTCGCGACGTTCAGCGTCATCGCCGACATGCTCGCCAATGTCGGCGGCGGTCGGATTGCCATCCGGACGATCGTCGGGCCCGGCGGGGACTGCGAGTTGTACCAGGCGACCGCCGGCGACGTCGCGACAGTCGCTTCGGCCCGCGCCATCTTCGTCAACGACCTCAACGAAGAGTTCGAGCCTTGGCTCGAACCGCTGCTCAAGCAGGCCCAGTTCAAGGGCACGAAGGTCGTGGTGACCCGCAATGTGCGGACCTTGACGGCGGCCGAGGAACATCCGGTCTCCGGCCGGCAGCTTCCCGAGGCGATCGACCAGCACGCCTGGCTCGATCCGAAGAATGGCGTCATTTACGTGCGCAACATCGCCGCGGCACTGGTGCGCCTCGATCCGGCCGGCGCCGCCGAGTACCGCGCGCATGCGGCGGCCTACACGAAAGCGATCGAGGCGGTGGATGGCTGGGCGCGGCGCGAGCTCGCCAGTGTGCCGGCGGCAAAACGGCGGGCATTGTCGTCGCACGATTCGATGCAATACATTGCCAACACCTATTCCATAACGCTGCTGTCGATCAACGGCTGGACCAATAACGCCGAGCCTTCGGCGGCGGAGCTGGCGAAGCTCGCGCAACAGATCCGGGCCGACCACGTGCGGGCATTGTTCCTCGACAGCATCACTGATCCGCGGGCGATGCAGCGCATCGTCGGCGAAACCGGTGCCGAGGTCGGCGGCACGCTCTACGGCGATGCGCTCTCCCCCGCCGGCAGCGAGGCGGACACCTACCTCAACATGCTGCGCCACGACGTATTGACCCTGAAGGCCGGCATGCTGCGCAACTGAGCGATGCTGCTGACAGCCGCCTGGCGGCGCCTGCTGGTAGCCGGCGCCGTGGTTACCGGTCTGTGGGCGGCGGTGCTGTGGGTGGCACCCTCGGCGCCGACGATATCGCCGGCGCAGCCCGCGGTCGGGGTGATGTCCCAGCCGATATCCGTTGCGCCTTCCGAAACCGGCGTGTTGCGTGCCGTCGTGCGGTCTGGTCTGACGGCGCCCGGCGGCGGCCGCTTCGACCGGTTCGACGTGACCGCGCAACCGATCGTGGCCCCGGTCAATGCCCGCGGCCAGGTCGCGTTCTACGGCACCGTGCTGCACGCGGCGGCCCGCGAGGGGATCTTCCTCGCCGATCGCGGCCGCGTGACGAAGGTCGCGGCGTTCGGCGACAGCTTGCCGGGTGGCGGGACGCTCGCGGAATTCGGGGCGCATCCGCTGCCGTCGCTGAACGCGGCGGGCCATGTGGCTTTCACCGCGGAGATCGCCGGGGGGCGGGCGACCGAAGGCGTATTCCTTGCCGGCGCCGCGGGGCTGCAGGCGATCGCGCTCGCCGGCGACGACGCGCCGGGCGTGCCGCAGGGGGTCCTCGTCAACTTCGACGCGCCGGCGTTGAACGACAACGACGAACTCGCTTTCGTAGCCAAAGTGCGGCGCGTGCGCGATCTGCTTCGACGTGCTCTATTTCTGGAACGGGCTGCGGTTGCAGCGCATCGTTGCCGAGGGCGACCTCTTGCTGCGCATCGGCGGCAGGATGGACGACATCGGCGAGCCGGCGCTCAATGACAGCGACGTCATCGCCTTTCCGGCGGCGATCTTCCGGGGACCGGCGCTGGGCGGCATCTTCGTCGCCGGGGCGCGGGCCCTGCATCTCCTGGTCGGAGCCGGCGAGCGCACGCCGAGCGGGGCGATGATCCTGCGCTTTTCCGAGCGGATCGCGATCGATGACGCGGACGGGATCGCGTTCGGCGCCTATCTCGGCAAGAACGACATCACCCGCGAAGCGGTGCTGCGCGTCGGCGCGGAGGGTCTGGCCGAGATCGCCGTCGAAGGTGCCTCGGCGCCGGGCGGCGGGCGCTATGCCGGGTTTGGCCCCTGGCCGACGGTAGCACCAGGCGGGGTGACGGCGTTCATCGCGGCCCTCGATGGCGGGCCCGGCCCGCTAGCCGCTTTCGCCGGACCGGCGGGCCATGTCAGGCGGATCGCGACGATGGGCGAAACGCTGCCGCAGGGCGGGGTGATCGGCCGGTTCGCGCTCAACGCGGTCGCCGTAGCGGGACCGGGCGGCGCCGTGACTTTCGCGACGGTGGCGCATGAGGCGGGAGAGCGCAACGCGATCTACTGCCGCTGTCCGGCGCCCGCACGTTGAGCGCGTATGAACCTCAATCCGGCAGTTTCACCCCGGAGATACGGAGGACACGGAGAAGAAACGAGCGCCTGGAATAACATTGATCACTCGCCTTTCGGGTGGCCTCCGGGAAGTTCCATCTCGCGGAAAAACCTCCGTGTCTCCGTGTCTCCGTGGCGAATTGCTCTTTTTGGGATGAAGAAGCAATCATTCAACCCTGTTGGTATTGGCACACACTCCGTCAGCCCAACCGGATCGAGCGGAGAAGCAATGTTTGATTTGGGGAAGTTCGATAATCCGGAAAGTCTCGCTAAACAAGCCCGGTGTCAAGCCAAGCTTGTTGGTGTTCTCACCGAATATGCCCCGAAAAATAAGGCAATGATCGCTACGGGAATGCCTGCGAGCGTCTGCTATCGTGAAAAAGTGAAAAATACGGGAGCGATCTAGAAAATCGCTCCTTGTGGCTTGGCAGGGGCGTACGGATGGCGAAAACAGCGGGCCGGCCAAATTTGACCCTGCGCCGGCCACGGCTTAGATCATCGGGCGGAGGGTAGGTAGTGTGATGGCGGAAAAGATATCGACGTGTTCGAGACCGACACCAACGTCTTCGTCAGCGCCGTCCTCAAGGCCAACTCCCTTCCCTTCCTTGTCGTTCGCTGGATCGCGCCATGCGCGGCACGCCGCCCTTTGAACCGATGCGCCTGCTGATCCTGGGTGGCACGGGTTTCATTGGCCCGCACCAAGTGCGCTACGCGCTGGCCCGTGGGCACGCGTCACTATTTTCAACCGCGGCCGGCAGAAGGAGGCCTGGCCTGGCTCCGTTGAGGAGTTGCTCGGTGACCGCGACGGAGACCTCAAAGCGCTGGAGGCTCGCGACTGGGACGTCTGCATCGATAACCCGACCTCATTACCAATCTGGGTTCGCGATGCCGCCCGCGTGCTGAAGGGTCATGTCGGCCAGTACGTCTTCATTTCGACCATCTCGGTATATGCCGCCAACGACAGGCCGGCCGACGAGACAGCCCCGCTCGCGGTCTACAAGGGCGCCGACCCGATGGCCGAGACAGCCAAGTCACTGAGCGCCGACCGGCGGGCTTTATGGACCGCTCAAGGCCCGGAGCGAACAGGAGGCGCGGACCCGGTACGGCGAGGCCGCCACCACTGTTATCCGCGCGAGTTTGATCGTGGGACCGGGCGACGAGACCGACCGCTTCACCTATTGGCCCGCACGACTGGCCCGCGGCGGCGAAACACTGGCGCCCGGCGACGGGAGCGATCCAGTGCAGTTCATCGACGTCCGCGACCTGGCCGAATGGACCATCCGCGTGGCCGAAGAGCGCATCACCGGCGTGTTTAACGCCGCTGGTCCCGAGCACCCCATCACCATGGACCAGATGCTGGCGGGGATCGCCCAGGGTATACAAGTCCATCCCAAGCTCGTCTGGGCACCCTCGACGTTCTTGGAGGAGAACAAAGTCTCGCCTTGGGGCGACATGCCCGTGTGGATTCCCGGACAGCGCGAAACCTTTGGCTTCCACCGCCGCGACATCCGCCGCGCCATCGCCGCGGGCCTCACCTACCGCCCGCTGCCGCTTACCGCCGCCGACACCCTGGCCTGGCTCCGCAGTTCTCCGGAGCGTAGGGCGAAACTCCGCACTGGCCTCACCCCCGAGCGTGAAGCTGATCTGCTGACGAAGCTGAAGGGGCAGCCGCCGTCGACGCCACGCGGTGCCGAATGTACGGTTTCGGGATCGCTTGGTAGGCCGGGCTACGGCTAGCGCGGGTCGGGAGTTGTCGTCGGGTCCGCCAAGCCGCTGAGTAGCCGGCGCCGACCACCCGGTGCTGGTGCCGGTGTCGGCCCACGATCGGGCCAGTGATCGAAACTGCGCCTTTACGTCTCTAACCATAATCTCAACAAGCTCGCGAGATTTGCCATAGCAATTGGCAGGTTCTCTTCGAAGCGCTGTGGTGCTTCCTTATCGGCGGCATCGGTCACGGCGCGGACCTCAAGTGAGCCAATGCCGTTGAAGAGAGCCGCGCGCGCCGCGCCGCTGCCTTCCCATGCGACGCATGCGGCACCCGTCTCTTCGCGAAGTGTCCGGGCGCGCTCCGACGAGACAACATCCTCGTCGCCACTTGCGATCACATCGAAGATGACATGAAAGCTGCTGACGTGATGCGCCCGTCGACGCAAAGCCTCAATCGACGGCCCATGACCGGGAAAACGTGGCAGCGGGCGTGTCGCGAACAGGAGGCGGTAATCGTGCTCCACCGTCTCCGTCCCGACCACGACATCGCCGACGGACAGTTCCGGCGCGAGACTGCCGGCGGCGCCGGCGCAGATCACGAGTTCGATCGACGGAAACAGGCCGATCAGATATTGAGCCTGAACAGCGAATTGCGTCTTGCCGTGGCCGCCCGGTGCCACCAAGGCACGCCAGTCAGGGGCATACCTGGCCTCGATCTTGAGATCATGAACGCGCTCTACCTGATGCGACGATTCAACCGTGTTCACCAGGAGAGACCACTCGTCGGCCAACGGGCAAAGGATGAGAATCCGGGGATCCATGGCCGCTTGCATCGGCTCAGGCACCCGAGCTGAAGCAATATAAGATATCGATAATGGGTTCTTCATCCGATCTCGACCAGCCTATCGGCTTCGCCTGCGCGAAAGCCGTGGGGCGAGCGCCCGTCATCGCGATCCGGCCCACCGTCCCGGGGTGAGGCCTGGGTAACGCTCGTAAATCGAGCGGCGGGCTCGCCTTGCCGCCGTTCCGCCCCGGTATCCACCGGGCGGTTTGGCGCAAGCCCGGCTCCCGGCGCGGCGAATGGCAGACGGATGCCAGCGTTTCATGCTATATTGTGTCTATGAACAGCCAGGAAATCCTTGCCAGGTTGAAAGAAAACGAAACCGCCTTGCGGTCCCGCGGCGTCAGTCACGCGGCCTTGTTTGGCTCGCGCGCGCGCGGCGACAACCGGCCGGACAGCGACGTCGACATTATGATCGAGATCGATCCCGAGGCGCATGTCGGGGTCTGGGGTTACGCGGGGCTCAAGGAATACATTGCGGCGCTGTTCGACGGCCCAGTCGATGTCGTGGACCGCGAGGCCCTAAAATCTTACGTGGCTCCTGCCGCGACCGCAGACACCATTTATGCGTTCTAACGTTCAGGGCACCAGGCGCTGGCTCATCGATATCCAGCATCACATCGCGCTGGCGCAAAATTTTACGGCGGGTTCGACCTATGACTCCTTCAAGGATGACATGCTGCGGCTTTATGCCGTGACTCGTTGTCTCGAAATCATCTCCGAGGCATCGCGGCGTCTGCCCGAAGAACTGAAGCAGAGGCATGGTGCCATCGAATGGCGAGATATGGCGGCTGCCGGGAATTTCTATCGCCACGAATACGAGGACGTGGCCGCGCGCCGCGTCTGGGAAACCGTTCGGAACCACCTGCCGCCCCTGCGCGCGGTGATTGAGCAGGAGCTCGCCGCGATCGATCCGCCGAAGCTATAATTCGCGCCGCTAGCAGCCTGTCGGACTGGGTTTAACTATCGAGGGATGGAACGCGGCTTTGCATTGCGTCAACCGTCGTCGGGATGCTGACGGGTTGGAGACTTGGTCAAGGGTTCCGACCGATATCTCGCTTTGGTTGAGATATACTCTTCTGATGCTCCTTTACCGGGCGGCGAGGGCGAAGATCCGCTTGATGTTCCAGGCCATGGTGACCAGGCTCCACTCGCCGCGGACTTTATCGAGCCCGCGCAGCAGGAATTGGCGAAAGCCCAGAACCGACTTGATTATGCCGAAGACTGGCTCCGGGGTGCACTTGCGCCGGCCGTAGAGCTTCTTGCCTTCGGGTGTCGCCAAGCGGTGCGCCATCGCTTCGAGCGGCGTCGGGTCCTGCGGTGCGGGCGGTGCCGGAGCAAAGCGCTCGGCCAAGGGTGGGTTATGTGGCGCACGGCCGAGCGCCAGCAGCGGCTCGATCCCTGCCGCGGTGCAGGCTGTCACATTGGCGGCGCTGCAATAGCCATTGTCGCCGAGCATCGTTTGCGCCCTGCCGAGATCCGCCGGCAAAGCCGCCAGCTTGCCCAGCATCGGCGCGAGTTGCTGCTTGTCGTTCGCGGCTTGTACGACATCGCTGGCGACCACCAACAGGCTGTCTGCCGTCACTACGGCTTGCGCGTTGTAGCATTGCTCGAACCCGCCGCCCGCCACCGGCATGATCCGCGAGTCCTCGTCGGTCAGATTGATCTGATCGGTGGGGCCGGGCCCCGCAGCCGGCGGCGCCGGCGGCCTGCCGCCAGGCTTCCTGCCGCTCGCCCTGGCCTTGGCCTCGCGCGCCGCGACTTTGGCCTCATACTCCGCCTGCTCACGGGCCAAGCGCTCGCTGGCACGCGCCTCGATTTTGCTGCGCGCCTCGGCCAGCTTCTGCAGTCGTACTTCGCGTCGCTCCAACTCCTCGGGGATCGACATCCCCCCGGCCTTCGCCGGGGCAGGCTTAGGAAGATCCGCCGTATCGGCCGCCTCGGCCTTGGCCATCAGCTCTCCCACCTCGGCCTTCAGCTGCGCCTCCAGCTTCCCAGCATGCTCATAAGAGAGCGCGCTATGCCGGCTCGCATTGGCGTGGATCTTGGTCCCGTCCAACGCCACCGTGCCCAGACCGAGAACCCCCATCTCGCGGGCCAACAACAACACCCTGACGAACAGCCCCTCGATCTCCGGCAAAAACCGCCGCCGGAACGTCGCGATCGTGTCGTGGTCCGGGTGGTCGTTTGCCGCGATGAAGCGAAACGCCACCGAATCGTACGTCGCCTGCTCCAGCTTTCGGCTCGAAAACACCCCCGTCGCATAGCCGTAAACCAACAGCCCCAGCAGCATCGCTGGGTGGTACGACGCCGAGCCCGACCCGCGATAGCTGCCGCTCAGCTCGTGCAGATCCAGACCGTCAATCACTTCCACCACAAAGCGCGCCAAATGTCGTTGCGGCAGCCACTCATCTACCGAGGGTGGCAACAGAAACCCCGTCTGCCGATCCACCTGGCGAAAATTGCTCATCCCCCACCCGCCCCTAGTACACATCCCCCACTCAAACCTACCACATTCTGGGTCGGCTTCCACCTAAGTCCGACAGGCTGCTAGCTGGCCGCAGTAGTTTCGGGGTTCTGCGCAAATCCGGGCGCGTCGAACGTTGATGCCCAGGTGGCTGCGCCAGGCTGCTGGGGCGAACGGATGTCCGCGTTCAGCGTGGGGCAGCGAGTATCCGGCCTTTTGCACGACCGCGCGTGCTTCGAGATGCGCCCGACGGCGCGCCTCGCGGCCCGAGGATAAACTCCGCGGCTGTCTCGAAGGACGCAGCGCGCCTATCCAGCGATTTTGCTCATCTTCCACATGCTCCGAGGGCTGGAGGACCGCGCACCCAGGTCTCGGCGGCGCATGCGAACGCCCTGCCCTGCCGGGCGGCGGAAATCGGCATGGCGTCCGACGGCGGCACGGATATAAGAAAGCGGCTCCGGGGCAAGGATCGGCGCGATGAAGCGGCGGCGGCAGTTGCATCTCAACCTGTTCATCCACGGCCGCGGCCACCATGAGGCCTCCTGGCGCCATCCGGTGACCTCGCCGCTGCCGCTGACCGATATCCGCTATTACCAGGATCTGGCGCAGCGCGCCGAGGCGGCACTCTTCGATTCGATTTTCTTTGCGGACCAACTGGCGCTCGGCGGCGACGTCGCCCAAGCGCCCCGCACCTGGCTCGAACCGATCACCGTATTGGCGGCGATCGCGGTCGCGACCCGCCGCGTCGGGTTGATCGCGACCGCCTCGACCACCTACACGGAACCGTTCAACCTCGCGCGGCAGTTCGCCTCGATCGACCACATCAGCGACGGCCGGGCGGCCTGGAATATCGTGACGTCGTGGCTCGCTGCGGCGGCGGAAAATTATGGCGGCGCCGGCCAGGTAAGCCACGCCGACCGCTATGCCCGTGGCGAAGAGTTCATGGCGGTGGTCAAGGCGCTGTGGGACAGCTGGGCGGCGGATGCGGTCGTCGACGACCGAGCCGCCGGGGAGTACGCGCGGCGCAGCCGCATCGGCCCGATCAACCACCGCGGCGATTTCTATACGGTCGCCGGGCCGCTCAACCTGCCGCGCTGCCCGCAGGGTCGGCCGGTCCTGGTGCAGGCCGGCTCTTCCGACACCGGCCGCCGCTTCGCCGCAAGGCATGCCGACGCCGTCTTCACCGCCCATATGGCGAAAGCGACGGCACGGGAATTCTATGCCGATCTGAAGCGCCTGGCGGCAGCCGAGGGAAGGCTGCCCGAGCACGTCCTGATCCTGCCCGGCCTCAGCCCGATGATCGGCGCGACCGAGACCGAGGCGCAGCGTCTGGCGCGAGAAGTCAACGAGCTTGCCGATCCCGAGGTCGGGCGCAAGCGGCTCTCGGGCCGCTTCGGCGGGCACGATTTCGCGCATCTGCCGCTCGATCGTCCGCTGTCGTCGGCGGATTTTCCGGACCCCGAATCGGTCGAGGCGGCGCGCAGCCGCACCGAGGTGATTCTGAACCTGGTGCGGCGCGACCGGCCGACACTGCGCCAATTGCTCGGTTATCTGGCCGGCGCGCGCGGGCATTTCGTGACGGCCGGGACGCCGGAACAGATCTCCGATCTGATCGAGGACTGGTTCGCCGAGGGTGCCGCGGACGGGTTCAACATCATGCCGCCCCTATTGCCGGCGCAGCTCGACCTGTTCAGCGCCGAGGTGGTCCCGCTCTTGCAGCGGCGCGGGTTGTTCCGCACCGAATACCAGGGCACCACACTGCGCGAGCATTACGGCCTGCCCTGGCCCGCCAGCGTCTTCGACGATCCGGCGCGGACGGGCGGGCTGCAGGAATCCGCCGCCGGCATCTAAGGGCCGAGCCGCAACGGCGCGCCGCCGACCGCCATCCCGGGAATGCGGCGCCGAAAGCGGGCCTCAATAATGTTGGCGGCACGGACCGCTTTGTCGCGCGGTCGGCCGAGGCCACCGTCGTTTCGTCGATCAGTGCACGGGCGCCAACCCGGCGACGGGAATGCCCGACGAGCCGCGACGCCGCAGGCTCAGCATCCGGCGCGCCTCGTCCGAGCGGTCCGCGCCGAGATAGGCCTTGAGCAGCGTAAATTCCACGAGGTCGAGCTGGGCGCGGCTGCCGCCGATGCGTTCGAGTTCGCCGGCAACCGGGGCAAGCGCGTCGATCGCGGCCGAGAAATCCCGCCGTTCGAAAGCGGCGAAGGCCTGCGACACCGCCGGAACCAAGAGGCCGGATGGATAACGACCGGCGCGCGCGAGCGCGTCGATCTGCCGGGCATGCGCCTCCAGCGCTGCGCCATCGCCGGCCACGACTTGCGCCAGCGCGATGTGCATATCGGAAAAAGCGACGCCAGCGCGCGGGAACGCGCGGTTCGCGAAGTCGACGATCATGCGCCATGCTGCGGCGTCGCGCGGCTGCCCGGCGAGTTCCCAGCGCCACAGAAAGGAAACTGCATCCGTCACCTTGCCGCGCGGCGGGCCGCTGTGGACATCGGGCGCGAAGGCTTCCCGGAAAAGCCGGAACGCCGCCATCGCATCGCCGGCCTCCAAGTCGCCGAGTGCCAGATGCCAGCTCAGATGGCTATATAACAAGCCGTTGCGCGGATAGGTAGTGAGCCAAGACGCCAGGAAGGCGCGGGCCGCGTTTGGCTCGCCCACTTCGTAAGAAAGGTGCGCGCGGGCGTGCGCCGCCCACGGGTTGTTCGGGTTTTGGGCGATCGATCGATCGATCATTGGGCCGGCGGCATCGCGCCGTCCATTCTCCGAGAGCGCCATGCCGTGATGGGCGGTGAACCACCAATCGTCGCCGTAGCTCGGGGCAAGCCTGTCGAGCAGGTGCAATAGCGCGCGTTTCTGCCCGGCGCGGCCGGAACTGCCGATCAGGCCGTTGGTGAACGCGGCGGTGCCGAGGACCAGGGCGTCGCGCGGCCAGGCGCTGAGATGCGCGGGCAATGCGGCAAGCGCAGCTTCGGCGTCGCCGGCGGTCAGCCGCTCGAAAAATGCGACATGGCTCGCTTCCCGCTCAGTGAGACCGGCGGCGAGAGAATTGGCCGCCGCCATCGACGCGCGGGCCGCCGCCGCATCGCCGCGTTCCAAGAGAGTGTGCGCCCTGGCGGTATGGGCGAGGGCAAAGCCAGGGTCGGCGGCGATGGCGAGATCGAATTCCTCGATCGCTCCGGGGTACATGGTCAGCTTCGCCGCGCAGCCCCGCAGGTAGGCGTCCCGCGCACCAGATGAGGAGGTCGACAACGGAAGTTCGTACCGGTCCGTCAACATGATGGATCCTCATCGCGAAACCCTCCTTGCAACGATACGATCCGCCTCGGCGCGCGCGGAAGAGGCTGCGTTGATGTTGCTGGTCAGCAAGGGTATCCGCGCGTTGGCTGTGGTCGGCAACGGGTCGAATGCGGCGGTGCCCGCAGCCTCGCCTACCGCCGCATTGGGTGGAAAGCGGCCGTTCGCCGCAACCGCCGCCAACGGTTGCTAGCGTGATCATGCCTCAAATCAACCCGCGCGAGCTTCTCGAAATGCTCGACGCCTCCGCCCCCGGCGACTGACGACTGTGCGCCTAGCGCGCAGCACCTTCGACCGGTTCGCCGTCGTCAAGCAAATTCGTGGGCGTCCACTTAGCCGGTGAACATGGGCAACGAAAAACCGTTGATTTGAATTGCATGGCGGTAGCCACACTCATAGTGGCGCCTCGCGCTGATCATATGGAGAGAAGCATGACCGTCTCGCGTCGTTACCTATTCCACCAGGCCCTCGCGCTTACCGGCGCAGCCGGCGTGATCGCCGTATCCGCGGCTGCGGAAGCACAGACCAAGGCGGCGCAAAAGTTAGTTGCCTATCAGAGCACCCCCAAGGAGGGGCACGCCTGCACAAACTGCCAGTATTTCCAGCCACCCAACGCCTGCAAAGTCGTCGAGGGACCAATCAGCCCTGCGGGATGGTGCAATTTGTGGGCGCAGAAGTCGTAAATCGCAACCGCTGATAGTCAAAGGCGGCGGTCGGGGACGCGGCCACCAATCGCCGGATTGCACCGAACGATCGCCGCAACGAAACCGGCTAAGGCTCGGCGAGTCCGGCGCTGGAGGTCACCTCGCACAACGCTTTTGCTCGAATCAATGATGAGTTTTATGTATCTTACATACCTCTCGTTTTCGGCGCAGGGGGCGAGACATGTCCAAGGGGGGGCGTGCATCGCGAGGAGGATCAAAGGTCGTCGGCGCCGCGCATGTGTTGCTTTCGTGCGTGACGCTCTTGGTGCTGGCGACGTTTTCCATCCTGGCCGGCGGACCAGCGCAGGCGCTGCCGCTTTATGCCCGGCAGACGGGGCAGCAATGCGCCGCGTGCCACAACGGCTTTCCCGAGCTGACGCCCTATGGCCGGCTATTCAAGCTCAACGGATACACCTTTACCGGCGGACCTCTTGGTTTTCCTGGCAGCACTGTCGACGTCCCGCCTATCTCGATGATGAACATCCCGACCTACACGCACACCGCGCAAGGACAACCGGGCGGGGCAGCGCCGGGATTCACTTACAACGACAATTGGGCCTTCACCAACAGCCTGTTCACCGGCGGCAAAATCTTCGACCACCTCGGGGCCTTCATCCAGGCCACCTATGACAATGTCCCCAACATGATCCACTGGGACAATACCGATATCCGCTATGCCAATACCAACCAGGTCTCTGGCAACGAACTGGTGTACGGCATGAGCCTCAACAACAACCCGACCGTCGAGGACGTGTGGAATTCGACGCCGGCCTGGGGCTATCCTTATATCGCTTCCGAGTTGGCGCCCACGCCGGCGGCGCATACGCTGATCGAAGGTGGGCTCGCCCAGCAGGTCGTCGGCCTCAACCCGTATATCTACTGGAACCGGCTCGTCTACGCGGAGGTCGGCGGATACCGCACGTTGTCGCCCGGTCAGCTGAGCGCGCTCGGCATACCGCCGCCCGGAACGAACTCTATCGACGGGATCGCGCCCTCTTGGCGGCTCGCCATCGAGCCTGCCTGGGGCAACAACACCTGGGAGTTCGGCACTCTCGGCCTTGCCGCCTCGCTGGTACCGCAGCGCATGGGCGCCGGCACCGATCATGTGACGGATGTCGGGTTCGATACGCAATACGAATTTCTCGGAGCGCGCGACAGCTTCTCGTTGCAGGCCCGATACATCAATGAATATCAGAACTTACCGGCCAGCCAAGCGCTCGGTTTTTCTACTTACTCACACGACACTCTGCACAGCCTGACCGTAAAGGGCACCTATTTTTACAAGCAGACGATTGGATTGACTGTCAATTACTTCAACATAACAGGGAGCAGCGATCAGCTGCTCTATAGCAGCGTATCCGCAAACAACAGTCCTAATTCGAATGGTTGGATCTTCGAGCTTGACTACATTCCATTCAATTACGGTGGCCCGACATTCTGGCCGTGGTTGAATGTGAAGTTTGGCCTGCAATTTATCCATTATAACAAATTCGACGGCGCCAGTATAAATTACGATGGGACGGGCAGGAACGCCGCCGCCAACGACACACTATTCGCTTTCGCTTGGTTTGCATTTTAAAAATGCGGCCAAACCGGTTTATAGGCGAACAGGCCTCAATTCGAAATCAAGATCGCATGGCTCGATTGATCGAAATTCCACTGGCCGCGCTCCTGGTGGCACTTGTTCTCGCAGCATGCGGCGGCGCGAACCAGGCGACTTAGGGAGAAGCGGCACGCGAACCCCCGCCCGATATTGCCGGTACGGTGCATGTCTGCTCTTCGTGCCACGGGCCGGGCGGACACAGCATCTCTTCGACATTCCCCCGTCTCGCCGGACAACAAAAAGACTATCTCATTGCACAACTCACGGCGTTTCGCGACCAAAAGCGCGCCGATCCGCATGCGCAGACTTATATGTGGGGCATGGCAGCGCGCCTGAGCAACTCGATGATCGTGGCGCTTGCGACCTATTACGCCGCGCAGCCGCCGGTTCCCGGTACCTCCGGCAACTCGCCGGAAGCGGAGGCGGGACACAAGATCTATACTGAGGGCATTCCTGCCGAAGGCGTACCGGCCTGCATGGCCTGCCATGGCGCGAAAGGCGAAGGGAACAGTGCGTTTCCGCGCCTGGCGGGGCAGCATAGCGCCTATATCGAGCGGCAATTGGAGGCGTTTGCGTCGAACGCGCGAGCTAACGTAATCATGCACGAAAATTCCAAAAATCTGACTGAGGAACAGATTCGCGAAGTAGCTGCCTTCCTCGCGACACAGTAATCGGGTAGCTAGCTATTGGATTCTTCTATCGCTGCCTGCACGCGTTCTTATGGAAGTACGGTCCGATTTCAGGGTAAATGAATTGCGCCGGTCGCGTCGCGTAGGGTCAACACGCCAGCTGAAGCCGCAAGGCCTTCACCTGATCGCACGCGTTGGTTTCTCCTGGCGGTAGGCCAGGCGACATGGTTTGCTCATTGTCACCCCAGCTTCTCCCGTTCCGGCGAGGATCAATCGTCGGCAGTTCGACGCTAGGAGGCGGTCACACATGAGGATTATCGTCCCGGTCGATGGTTCTGCCAGCGCGAACCGAGCCGCGGCGCATGCACTATTGCTCGCTGACGGCCGCGCGGATACCGAGATCACCCTGGTGCATGTGCAAAATCAGCATACGCTCGATACATCGGAGGTCTCGAGCGTGACGTCCGTTGGTGCAGACACGGAGCGCGCTGTCAAAAAGTCAAAAGAGGTACTCGGTGAGGCGACTCGCCTCTACCGTAAAGCGCAGGTAAAATTCTACGCTCGCTCTGAGTTCGGCTCCATCGCTGAAACAATCATCAAGATTGCTCGCGAGATAAACGCGGATCAGATCGTAATGGGTGCCCGAGGTTTCGGACCTTTGCGCGGTCTAGTGGTCGGTTCGGTTTCCGCCGAAGTGCTTCATCACGTCCGAGTCCCGGTGACACTGGTCAAATAAAGGTCATCACACGATCCGTTCAAAATCGTAAGCTAGACCTGCAGAACCTCTAGGTGTCGCGGGGCCTCGAGGAAAGGTTCCGCACCTGCATGTCCTCGATCATACGCTGCCAAATGATCCTCACCGGAAGGCTCTGTTGCGAGATGGAGCGCGCTCCTGCTCAACGCCCCATCCTGTCGCAATCGGAGCCTCTCAATGATACCCAGGGGGGCGTATGAGATCAGATAATCAGCCCACCTGCAGGCTGCCGCAGCCGGAGCAAACAACGTGTTCGCGCCAATCGGGAACGGGCGTCTCGGCGCCGTGGCGCTCGACCATCTCCGCGGGATCGGGCTCTGCCTGACTCCGCACGCGCGACACCAAACGATCAACCGGACCCCGGCCTTGGCGGCGTTTCGAGGGTCATCGGCGGGCCGCTGTATTTCATCGTCGGCGCCAGTCAGCCGCAGAGGCGCAGAGGCGCCATGCTGACCTTCATTTATAAATAGGGGTGCCAAGCCGTCGCTCGCTTCCCGGAATCCATTTCGCGGGGGTCGATGCTGCCTCGCATGCAGAGACCGGCCTAGGCTTCGAAGCGTGCCGTTGTTGGAGGAACGTTCGTGAACCCTCGATTTGGCACGCACGTTGCTCCGGGCAAAGCCAACCCCGCGACACTCTGTGGACCTGTGATCATGGACATCGGCGTTTTCATACCGATCGGCAACAACGGTTGGCTGATCTCGACCACCTCGCCGCAATACATGCCGACGTTCGAGCTCAACCGCGAGATCGTGCAGCAGGCGGAGCGGTATGGCCTCGACTTTGCGCTGTCGATGATCAAGCTGCGTGGATTCGGCGGGGTAAGCGAGTTCTGGGATCACAATCTCGAATTATTCACCCTCATGGCCGGGCTCGCAGCGGTGACGCAACGGATCAAGCTCTACGCTTCGGTTGCGGTTCTGACGATCCCGCCGGCGATCGTCGCTCGCATGGCGGCGACGATCGACTCGATCGCACCAGGCCGGTTCGGGGTCAACATCGTCTCCGGCTGGGCCAAGGCCGAATACGAGCAGATGGATCTGTGGCCGGGCGAGGCGCATTTCGGGCGTCGCTACGACTACAGCACCGAATATGTGCGGGTCATGCGCGAGCTCTGGGAGACCGGACGCTCCGACTTCAAGGGCGATTTCTTCCAGATGAACGACTGCCGCCTGAGCCCACGCCCGCAGGCGCCAGTCAAAATCGTCTGCGCCGGCCAGAGCGAGCGTGGCATGCAGTTCGGCGCGGAATTTGGCGACTACAATTTCGTGATTGGAACAGGGGTCAACACGCCGACCGCCCATACGCCGACTAACGAGAGGATGTTGGCCGCGGCGGCCCGTACCAACCGGGACGTCGGTACCTATGTCCTCTTGATGGTGATCGCGGACGAGACCGACGCCGCGGCGCGGGCCAAGTGGCGGCACTACAATGACGGGGTCGATACGGCGGCGTTGGCATGGATGGCCGGCCAGGCCGGGGCCGACCCGACGGCGACGGAAGGATCGACGGCCAAGTCGATCGTGCTGCCCGAAGGTGCCATCAACTTCAACATGGGAACGCTGGTCGGCTCGTATGCCTCGGTGGCGCGGATGCTCGACGAGGCGGCGAGCGTCCCCGGTACCAAGGGTCTCATGCTGACTTTCGACGATTTCCTCATCGGGATGCAGCAGTTCGGTCAGCGCATCCAGCCGCTGATGAAATGCCGCTTGGCCGAGTCGACCGAAGGGCGGGCATTGCGAGACCCGGCCTATGCCTGATTCGTCATGATGTGGCGGATCACCTCATCGGCGAAGCGGATATCGGCGCGGCGTGGCTCGGGCAACTCGTGCTTTGCCAAGGTCGCCTTTAGGGGCGTCTGCCGAGGCGAGAGCGGATCGGGATCGTTCTCGATCGCGCGGTCCAGGTGTTCCCGCATCTCGTCAATGGTACGGCCGAGCAGCATATTCGCGTGCTGGTGTTCAAGGTGGCGCCATGCTCCTATCCCTCGAAATGCGCTTGGTCGCAGGGTCAGTCCCTGCTGCCGCGGCTGTGCGGATCGCGTGCCAAACGCCGCTCGGACGAGGCCGGAGCTCGATGTGCTCGACGCCGAACTCCGCGAGCGCATCGACGATCGCATTCGCGACGGCTGCGAGCCCTGGCGTGATCCTGCCCTTGCTGCTGCCGCGCATGCCGAGCGGGTTCCTCGTCGATGGCACCTCGCTGATCTCAGTGTCAAACGACGGCAGCAGGTTCGCGCGCGGCAGCGCGTAATCCGATCGGCCCGCGGCCACAGGCAGCAACGGCAAGATCGCGGGCCATTTGCCGTCTATCGCACGCCGGCCGCACGGTAGCTGTCGAAGATCAGGCGGACCGCGTGCGCGCATTCGCTCGGCGGGATCGGCGGAGGATCGCCGCGTCCGTACGCCTCCAGCGCTTCCCTGACCGCACGCGGGTAGCCATCCTGCCATCCCGGCGGCTGCAGGATCGTCTCTTCGCGACCCGGCGCCAGTATTTGCAAGCTGCCGGGAACCTGGCGCAGCAGCAGCCGCTCCCCGGCCACTTTCTGCTCGCCGTCGGTCCGGTTCGCGGGCCAGGTCGGCATCGTGTAGCCGACCTCGTTATGAACCAGGATGCCGTTCGGCGTGCGCATCGTGGCGAGGGCATAATCCTCGACATCGCCGCCGTGCACCTGTCGGCTGACGACGGCGGAAACCACCTCGGGCTCCTCGCCGGTCACGAACCGCGCGATGTCGAAGCCATGTCCCCCGAGGTTCAGCAGGGCGCCGCCCCCCGCCTGTGACTTGTCGCCCATCCAAGGCGAGTCCCATTCGACATAGCGCCGCATGGTCGGGCGGATCCCGCGATAGACGATGTGCGAGATCGTGCCGAACTCGCCTGTCGCGATCATGCGCTTCACGGTCACCGCCCAAAACGAGTAACGCACCATAAACGGGACCGAGACCCAGGCGCCCTTCTCGGCGGCGAGGCGCGCAAGCTCCGCCACGGTATCGGGGTCGGTGCCCCACAGTTTCTCCATGAGAAAGGGGATGCCGGCATCGATCAGAAAGCGAAAGGTCTCCGGCATGTCGCAATGCCGGTCGAGGGCGATGACGAACTCCGGCCTCGTCGTCTCGATCATCCTGCGATAGTCGGTGAACGGCGTACTGCCGAAGCGCTCGGCGCGGTCCCTGGCAATCCGCTCTGCACGGTCCGAGACCCCGACGATCTCGCGTCCGAGATCCCGCAGAATGCGCAGATAAGCCGCGTCGTATGTCGAGTGCCAGTGGCTCACGTCGATCGCGGCGACGCGCTTTGGCATGCTCACGGCGCTTCCTCCTCTTTCGGCATTGAAAGGTCCTCGATGATGGCGCCAAGTCCAAAGCCTACACTGTCGTGCAGCAGAGGATGAACGCCGATCGCAAGCAAGCGCGCCGACACCATTGGCTGTCCGAAGGCCTTGAGAGCTTTGTCGATGCGCCACATGCGGCGATCGCCGGCAAGCCGGAGGGCGAGATCGTTAATCTAGCCGACCGCCGCGCCCAACCCTCCCGCAACTAGCAGCTCGACCTGCGGCGTCGCTGGGGCCGGATCGGATCGTGCAGGAACTCCGGCGGGTGTCGGCGGCGGGCGATGCGCCGGCACCGGTGCAGCCGCTCTCGCCCCATCTGGTCATGCCGGCGGAAGTAATAAATCTGGCCCCGATTGGGAACAAAAGGATCCGGGCGGCGTTGACCCAGCCTGTTGCACAGAGGGATCGGGATGAACCGGCGATCCGTGCTCAAATCGGCGGTAGCGGCGGCATTTCTACCCGGCCTCGCGCCGCGAGCCTTCGCCGCGGCCAGAGTTGGCGGCGCCGCAAGCAAACCTCGTTTGTCGCGAGTTCGACCCGTGGATCCGGCATAGCCCCCGCAACGGAGTGAGAGCGGCTCAGGCGGCAAGTCGGCGGCCGCCTGATCGCGGTCCAGTCGCCGTTGCGCGGTTGTCGCGACGACCCCGTTGGCCTCGCTTGCGACGATGTTTTCGCCGAGTTGCGAAACCTCTATCACGCAGCCGACGAGGTCGAGCTGACGCAGACCGTCGGTTAGCTCAATGCATGGACCTCGCAGCCGAGTGTCTATGCCGTGGCGGCAAAACGACCGGCGACGTCGTCGCCGGCGTCAACTTCGCCCGCGAGCACAATCTGCGCCTCGTCGTCAAAAGCGTCAAACACAGCTATCTCAAAATGTCCAACACACCAAATTTACTGTTAATCTAAACCCAACACATAAACAAAATAATCCTGCACAACACCTTCGTGCCGCAAAGCTGCGCCTCGCTGCAACCAACCCAACCAACTGTCACAGTAAACCAAAAAAAATCTTTATACACCTCTACAAAAAATAACTACTACAACAACCGCTATATCCAAAACAAAAACTACCTAACAATCAACGTCAACAACTTTATACAAATAAGCAACTTCAATAGCTTTTTAAAAATAATAAAACTACTACCGCAAAACTACCTAGACCGAAACAATAACACCAACAAAAAAATATACACTACCAACACCTGCGAAAAACCTAATCAATACACACTTAAAAAAACAAAAACAACAACACCTTCAGCGACTTAAACAAACAACAATACAAACAACATAATACCTCAATATTCCAACTACAGCTCCACGCTGAAAATAAAAAACCCCCATGACGCGTTCCGGCGGCTGATCTACCGATACACGGCTTTTACGTGAAGAGCCTCTTCGAAACTCCATTAAAGAGAGATCGTGAAAATGCGTCGAGACAATGTTCTCATCATCGAAATATCCTTTCAAAATCTCAACCAAAAGCAAATACAAACTGTCTAACAACCATTTCTCAATACAGTAACTACCACCAAATCCACCTAAACTTCACAATCACGCCACATATTGTCGCGATCCCAACCCAACAGATGTAAAACCCAACACATATACGCACCCACAATACCAACCTTATCAACAATCACCCTAATGCACCAACAAAAAACCTTTACAAAAAAAAAAGAAAAGTACGTACCTTTACTAAATACATTAAAATAATTACCACGTTCACTGCTACAACCCACACACAAAAAAACTTACCAATACATTGTACACCACCACAAAACAACACCCAATCACACTACATTTCCAAAAAAAGTTAAACAAAGCGTCAACAAAAAACACAACCACCATCCGAAACACAACAACCAACCCCACCATCCTCAACACATTTAACCTCACCATAATCAACAACAAAAAACCACCAACCTTCCCCAATCTTCCAAACCACAAACCCGATCTCAACACCAAGCGAAAACAAACAAGCGCGATCAATGCGCGAACACCAAACTAAGCAAACTAACACCAAACACCAACACCTATATCACAAAAAACAACTTTTTCAAACCCAAATAACAGCGAAAATATAAAAACAACAACTACGCAAAACTACTCACCGTCAAAAAGAAATACAATCCCAATAACCTTTACATCATCCACCACAACGTCAACAGCGAAAAATAAAGCACCACAATTTCACACAAATCACCAAACCCTAAAACAACTCTCATCAACCTATGTAGTACCGTCAAATCACAATAATTAAGCAAACTCCCACACACACACATCATAATCTCTATCAAACCCAACCAAAAATCTTCACTCAATCACAAAACAATCCCATCACACTACCAAAACAATCGATATAATACACCTCAATGCTCTACTCCTCAGTTACAAACAATAAACCATCACAATAATAAAGCACCTCCGCACACAACTATCACATAACAAAACCAAATCAAACTCATACGCAACTAATACCAACCACAACTAAAGCGTCAGTACGATAATACAACAACACATACCAAAAACCTCAACCAGCTCCAACAAATCACCACCAACTACACCACTCACAAACGTTTTTTAACCGAACTAACATTAACCCCACCTTATAACAGCAAAACCGAAAAACCAACCAACCACAAACTCAACAAAAACTACCCAATCCTATCAACCATTCATTCAACCAAAAAACAAAAATAAAACACAATCTTTATCCTCAACCTCATCAACAACTACATCTACCACAAACACTACGTTTCTACACTACACACCAACACCACCATAACCACAACCATGTAATAACACCACACTCACACTTTCTACCAAACAAAATCCTCAAACTTTTCACCTACCACACCACCACAACACACTACATCACCAATACCACACCACTACACCAACAACACTAATCAACATCAACGCACAACTACGCGACATATAACACTGAGTTAACAATCAACACAAAAAAAAATTACAACAAACCCCCACCTCACCAAACACCACCAATCCAAAAACGCCATACACATCAAAATAAACCGTGAGAAACCATAAGTAAAAAATAACCCCACAAAAAAACCCACCATCACTCCGTCCCACTAACAACCATATCCACCTACCAACCACCACATCTCAAACAAACAAAATACGTACCAATAAAAAAAAAAAAAAAAAAAAAAAAAAAAAAAAAAAAAAAAAAAAAAAAAAAAAAAAAAAAAAAAAAAAAAAAAAAAAAAAAAAAAAAAAAAAAAAAAAAAAAAAAAAAAAAAAAAAAAAAAAAAAAAAAAAAAAAAAAAAAAAAAAAAAAAAAAAAAAAAAAAAAAAAAAAAAAAAAAAAAAAAAAAAAAAAAAAAAAAAAAAAAAAAAAAAAAAAAAAAAAAAAAAAAAAAAAAAAAAAAAAAAAAAAAAAAAAAAAAAAAAAAAAAAAAAAAAAAAAAAAAAAAAAAAAAAAAAAAAAAAAAAAAAAAAAAAAAAAAAAAAAAAAAAAAAAAAAAAAAAAAAAAAAAAAAAAAAAAAAAAAAAAAAAAAAAAAAAAAAAAAAAAAAAAAAAAAAAAAAAAAAAAAAAAAAAAAAAAAAAAAAAAAAAAAAAAAAAAAAAAAAAAAAAAAAAAAAAAAAAAAAAAAAAAAAAAAAAAAAAAAAAAAAAAAAAAAAAAAAAAAAAAAAAAAAAAAAAAAAAAAAAAAAAAAAAAAAAAAAAAAAAAAAAAAAAAAAAAAAAAAAAAAAAAAAAAAAAAAAAAAAAAAAAAAAAAAAAAAAAAAAAAAAAAAAAAAAAAAAAAAAAAAAAAAAAAAAAAAAAAAAAAAAAAAAAAAAAAAAAAAAAAAAAAAAAACACAAACACAGTATCTCTGAAAACATCTCTCCCTGCAACCTATCTTGTTCTGCTACCTCTACTACACTATATCAAACTCCTTAACTGTTCCTTCCTGAAACGTTATCAGCCGTGAGCATCTCGCAGAACGTTCTCAACCTCTTCTGCCTCCCATCGCCTTCACCACTGTCTCATCCGCGCGCTCACCGCCGCTACCTTATACTCTTCATTTCCAGCTAGACCCACCTCTTCTACCTACAATCTCTCCTGCCTACAGTGAACCTATCGCTATATCCGCGCCCGCTGCGCGCTGCATAGAGGCACTCGCCGTACGTGAGGGTGCCGCCGTGGACAAGGGCGCGCCGCTCTACACGCTCGATGTCGACAGCGCTACCAAAGGCGGCAGCACCCAGCGGCTGGTCATGAACGCGCTGGAAGCCGAGCGTCGGCTCCTCACCCAGCAGATCGATCACGAGACACGAGCCAGCCAGGAGACGCAGAGCGCGCTGCGCCAGAAGATCGACAATCTGCAAAAGCAGCTCGCGCAGCTGGCGGCGCAGATCACGATGCAGCAAGGGTTTGCCCAGCAACTCACCAGCGAATACCAGGAATTCGCCCGGTTGCTGGCGCAGCGCACCGCGTCGTTGAACGAGACCGATGCGCGTCGACAGGCCTGGATGCAGTCGGAATCGCAACTGCAGGAGCTCGAAGGCAGCAAGCTGCGGCTCGAGGCGGCTCTCGGCGACGCGCGCTATCAGCTGGCGACGAACGGCATCACCACCCAGGACCAAGTCGATACGCTGCGTGCCAAGATTTCCGACATCGACGACAAGCTCGCCGTCACCGAAGCCCGCCGGGCGATCGAGATCCATGCCCCGGGGCCGGCATCGTCACCGCCGTGCTGGCGCATCCCGGCCAGACGGTTGGGGCGGGCGCGCCGATGCTGACGATCGTGCCAAGGCACGCCAGCATGCAGGCAGATCTCTCGCGCCGAGCAGCGCCATCGGCTTCATCCGACCGGGCGAGCGCGTGCTGCTGCGCTACAGTGCCTTTCCCTACCAGAAGTTCGGTCAATACCCGGGAACCGTGGTCAGCGTCTCGCACGCCGCGCTGAGCCCCGACGAGGTGACGCAGCTCTTGGCCGGCGCGCCGCCGCTCAGCGACCAGACCGGCCCCTACTACCGCGTCATCGTCATGCCCGAAACCCAGTACGTGACCGCCTATCGCGAGGCGCATGCGCTGCCGGCCAGCATGGAGGTGCAGGCCTATGTGCTGCTCGACCAGCGGGCGCTCTACCAGTGGGTCCTCGAACCGCTCTACGGCGTCGGCCGGGCCGCGCGCGGGAGATGAAATCGGAGGCCAAGGGTCCATGATCTGAAACAGGGGGACGCTATGAAGATTCCAGACCGCCTGCTGCAGGCGGCGGCGATCGGCAGCAGCGGGACGCCGCTCGTCGTGCAGACCGAGGCGGCCGAATGCGGCCTTGCCTGCCTTCGCGATGATCGCCGGCCGCTATGGCTACCGGGTCGACCTGCCGGCGCTGCGCCAGCGCTACGACGTGTCGCTGCGCGGCACGACCTTGCACGACGTGGTGCGCGTCGCAGCCAATCTGGGGTGGCGACGCGCGCGCTGCGCGCCGAACCGCACCATCTGCGGCAGCTTCGACTGCCGTGCATCCTGCACTGGGACCACGATCATTTTGTCGTGCTGACCCGGGTGAGCGGCCGGCATATGGTTATCCACGACCCCGCTGTCGGCCGTAGGCATGTGCTGCCGGAAGAGGTGAATAAACGCTTCACCGGTGTCCTGCTCGAAGCCTGGCCGACGCAGGGTTTCGAGCAGAAAACTGAGCGCGCACGGATCCCGATCTGGGATTTGCTGCGCAGCGCCGACGGCTTCGCCGCTGTGGCAACGCAGGTATTGCTGCTGTCATTGGTGTCGGAGGCGGCCGTCATCGCGATCCCGATCGGCTTCCAGCTCGTGCTCGACGACGTCGTCGTCGCGGAGGATCGCGACCTCTTGACATTGATTGCGGTGGCGCTGGGCTTGCTGCTGGCCTTTCGCACGCTGGCCGATTTTGTGCGCTCCTGGGCCATCATGGGCGCCGGATCACGTCTGACGCTCGTCTGGAAGACGAGCCTCTTCAGGCATCTCTTGCGCCTCCCGCTCAGCTTTTTCGAAAGGCGGCACGCCGGCGACGTAGCGTCGCGCTTTACGTCTCTCGATCGAATCCAGCAGACGCTCAGCACCGCCTCGGTGTCCGGCGTGGTCGACGGCGTGATGGCGCTCGCGCTCGTCGCCCATGATGTGGCTCTACGATGCGTGGCTTGCTTTGTTGGCCGTCGCGATGACCGGGGATATACGCGCTGGTGCGCAGCCTCGCCTACCGGCTCTATCGCCGCGCCAATGAAGAATTGATTGTCTATGCCGCGCAGGAGACCACACATTTTCTCGAGTCCTTGCGCGGTATGGCCAGCATCAAGGCGCTGGCAATGGGGGCGCGGCGACAGGCCGTCTGGAACAACTATCTGGTGGATCGGGTGGGCGCTGAGGTACGCGTCAACAAAATCGATGTGATATTACCGCGGCCAGCACCTTCCTCTTTGGCCTCGACCGCATCCTGATCATCTTTTTCGGCGCCCGCTCGGTCATGGGCGGCACCCTGACCGTCGGCATGCTGGTCGCGTTTCTCGCCTATAAGGATCAGTTCTCGCAGCGTGTTGGCAAATGCCTCGACACGGTTGTTCGCCTCGGGCTGCTTTCGGTGCATGGTGAGCGGATCGCCGACATCGCCCTTTCCGCGCCGGAGCCAGGCGATCTCGGCGCGCCGCTCGCATCGGCTCCGGCGATCGTCGGGCGCCGGGCGGCGTGGAGCGCGCGCGGGATCAATTTCCGCTATGGTGCCAACGAAGCCCGGGTGATCGTCGATTTCGACCTCGATGTGGCGCCCGGCGAGTGCGTCGCGATCGCCGGTCCGTCCGGCGCCGGCAAGACGACGCTGCTGAAGATCCTGGCGGGGCTGTTGCGCCCAACCGCCGGCACGGTGCTGATCGACGACGTCCCGATCGAGGCGGTCGGGATCGAGGACTATCGCGCCCAGATCGGCTGCGTGCTGCAGGACGATCGGCTGTTTGCCGGCTCAATCGTCGAGAACATAGCCGGCTTCAGCCCTTCCCCCGACCCGGAGCGCATAGAGGAGGTGGCGAAGCTCGCCGTCATTCACGAAGAAATCCTGCGCTTGGCGATGGGCTATCGCACACTCGTCGGCGACATGGGCAGCTCGCTGTCCGGTGGGCAGGTGCAACGCATCGTGCTGGCCCGCGCGCTTTATCGGGCGCCGCGTCTCCTGCTCCTCGACGAGGCGACGAGCCATCTCGACGAGGACAACGAACGCGCCATCAATGACGCCGTCCGGCGACTGCCGATCTCCCGCGTCGTCGTCGCGCATCGCCGCTCGACCCTCGAAATGGCCGACCGTATCGTGCCGATTTGGCCGGCCGCGGCGGCGGCCAAGCGGGCCGGCTAGCCGGCCCGTTTCTTCGACGGGACAAGCACGGCCGGATCGCGCCACCACCGATAGCGACATTTTCGAGGCCGCTGCTCCGTCACCGCGCGTGTGCGCGGGAAGCTGGAGGCAGGATGGTCTTGCAATAGGGAACCGTCCTTCGCCCATTAGCGGCCCCCCGCCCTGGGCCATGGGTCCTCTTTCGGGCACCCGGCAATCCCAGAGCCGAAAGGGGTCCCAGGCCGGATCGAGGGCGCCGGGCCGAGCCGACCGAGTGTTCTCCCCGAGCAAACCAACAGGAGGGAATGCGATGCGGCGACTGATCGTCGCCGACCAATCGAACAATCCAACTGACGGCTGACGGAAGGTCCGCAATGGGTGGAAACGCCGTCATTCCCGATTTGCCCGGCCTGGGATGCCCAGCCTTTAATAAGCGGTCATTGGCCCCGACCCCGACACTGCGCCTGTCCCAGCAGTACCGCTGCGAAGTCGAAGGTCAGAGGATATCCCCGTTAACGGGGGTTCATAGCGCCTCGATCGCTGCACCGCCTCGGCCAGGGGAATGATGCCGCACATTCAGATTTCGGACGATGCGCGGATTGCTCGACGGCGCCGACGAATGACCGCGACGCTCCGCAGCTCTGCGGTGCGTCAACGCGGACTTGCAACGCTTTGTCCACGTTCCGGATGTGTGGGCGGAGAAGAAGGCGGACGAGGTCGCGCGTCTCTCTCAGATTACGGATTTGCGGACCCTGCTCGTTGTGGCGCTGCGCAAGACGAAACCTCACTCGGCTTCTTCAGCGCCCGCCCACCGCCACGGGCTCGGGGGTAGGATAAAGAGATCGCGCTGTTGGAAAATTTTTACCGCGCAGGCGGTCATCCCGATGTGAAAATGCGCGCCTTCTCGGCGAATCGCGTCGACGCACCGATCTATTAATTTGACGACTTGGCGCCGGGTGCGCCGAGGGCTATCATTTCGGTCGCATCGGCCGCCGGGCAAGTGCCGTAAAAATATATAAGGGCAGGAGGAGCATGTTCGACATAAAACGAATATTTGATTGGGCCAAAGACAACGGCGAGGTCAAAGCCGTCGATCGGATCCTGATCAAGGTGATGCTGCTGCTGATCAAAAATAAGATAACTTTGACCGCCGCGACGATCGAGAAGATGGAGGCCGGTATGGTCCTCCCGGACGAACTGAGCGCAGCCATCGTCCGCGCTGCGGGGGAGGTGGTCGGGAAGCCCGTGCCGGGCTTCCTGCTGGCAAGGGAGGCGTCGAATGTTTGACTTCGCCGAATTCGGCTACGACTTCGCAAACAATCGGCTGGTGGTGGGCGGCGAGCCGATGATCCTCCACTGCCACCACTACAATTGCTTCCTGCAGCGCTCGATCCAGGACGCCGAGTACATCGACAGTGCGCCGATCCTGGTCGGGGCGGCGGCCGAGGTGGTCTTCGCACAATTGGCCAACCTCCTGTCGCGAACCCCGGAAATTGCGGCGCGCAAGGCGATCGTGGAAGCGCTCTACCGCGCCTGCGGCCTCGGTCTGATCGATCTGAGCGCACTGACCGATCGGGGCGGCGAGGTGCGCACCCGCTCGACCCATTACTCGATCGGGTGGATCGAGAAGTTCGGCCGCTCGCGGGCCCCGGTCGCCTTCTTCTCGACCGGCTTCCTCGCGGGAGCGCTGGCCGCGATCTACGGCCTCCCGCCCTCCGGCGTGCAGGCGCGGCAGACGGCGTGTCGAAGCACCGGGGCGGACGAGGACGTGTTCGTACTGGGCCGCGGTCCGGCGAACTTTACGATTTTTGCGCCGCGGCAGAGCCCGGTTTTGAACCCGGTGGGGGATGACGCCGAGCCGGCGACCGCAGTCGACCGTCAGGCGATCACCCGCGCCGTCGCGGGCATGCCGCTGCCGGTCAATGCCGAGGGGCTGATCGCCATCTTCGGCCTCTACCTCACTCGCCTCTACGCCGACTACTACAACCGCATCAGCTTCGCATTCGAGCGGGAGATGACAGAAGCGGCCGGCGGCCAGGGCGTCGAGGTCGCCGCCGGGCTGTTCATCGAGGCCGGCCATATCTGCGCCTTCAATACGCTGGGCGGGATCATGACCTCCCCGGAATGGGACGCTCTCGTGTTGCCGATGCTTAAGACGCGGGAAGACTGGTTCCACGGCATCTTCGCCTGGTGGAACGCCTGCGGCTATGGTGTCGCCAAGGTGATCGATGTCTCCCCGACCGGGGCGACGGTTCGCATCTACAACGATTATGAGTTGATCGGGTACCGCCGCATGTACGGCACCGCCGACCACGGGATCTCCTATCTCGTAACGGGCGGTACCGCTGGTGTCATGAATTTGATTTACCTGGGCGACATCCACACCAAGCCCGACCTGACGCCGGAGTTTTACGACCGGCTGTTCAAGCGCGGGCGAGCGTTCCGGGCGCGCATGACGGCCTGCCAGGCGATGGGCGATCCCTATACCGAGATCCGGGCCGAGCTTGCCGAAGCGGCGCAGGGGGGACATCGGCTGGAAGGCGCGGGCGTCCTGGCCTGAGCCTCGGCCGCCCATCGGATGATCAAGGCGGCGGAGAAGGTACACGATTGCCTCCATCGGGAGCGTTACCGCTATGTGCTGAACTCTGCGGTCGACGATCGCCTGCTCGCGCTCTACGACACCGGCGCGTTCCGGGTCTCGGTCTATGACGCCAGGCACCTGTTGCCGAAGTCCCGTGTCACCTTCCAAGTCCAGCCGCAGGACGGCAGCTTCCTCGTCAACGGTGCTCTCGGGCTCGATTACGTGACGATCACCTATCTGCGCGGTGCCCGGATGGCGGCGACCCGCGCCGCGCAGGAGGCAATATTGGCCCATCTGCCATGAGCCGGCCGGCCAATTCGTCCGACGGGACTTTCTCCTATCTCGACAACAATGCGACGACGGCGATGTCGCCGGCCGCCCGCAGCCGCATGGTCGAATTGCTGGCCGGGCCGCCCGGTAATCCTGCTTCGCTAAACGGCCTCGGAGTGGCGGCGCAAAACGTTCTGGAAGAGGCGCGTGCGGGCTTTGTGCGACACCTCGGCGGCGCCGCGCAGGTGCTGTTCACCGCCGGCGCCACCGAAGCAAATGCCTTGTGCCTACTCGGAGCCTTGCGCCACCCCGAAATCCGCTGCGAGCAACTAGTGGTCAGCGAATTGGAGCACGCCTCGGTCTACGACCTCGCCGAGCTGCCGCTAGAGCGGCCGGTCGCGATCTGCCGGGCGCGGCCGGACGGCACCCCGGATCTCGACCATTTGCAAGATCGGATCGCCGGCCGGCGGTCGCTGGTGTCGATGATGCACGTCAACAACGAGACCGGCGTGATCTTCCCGGTGGCCGAAATCGCAGCGATAACGCATCGGCACGGCGGCCTCTTGCATGTCGATGCGGCGCAATCGGCCGGCAAGATGCCGCTTGACGAGGTTGTCGCGCGCGCCGACGCACTGACCCTGTCGGCGCACAAATTCCACGGCCCGCTCGGGGTCGGCGCGATCGCGCTGCTCAATCCGGATTTTCGGCTGGCACCCGTCCTGCCGGGCGGCGGCCAGGAGGGCGGCATCCGCAGCGGCACCGTCAACGTGCCGGCGATCGCCGCCGCGGCGGTCGCGTTCGACGAAGCAGCGACGAGCCCTCCGCCCGGCCCGGGCCAGCGCGACCGGCTCGAAGCCTTCCTCGAGGAACAGGTGCCGCATTGCCTGGTGGCGGGCAGCTCGGCGCCGCGTCTGTGGACCACCTCTTATGTCTGTTTCCCGGGCCTGCTGCAGGAGGACTTGATCGAGGCGTTGTCCGGCCGCGGCGTCCATGTCGGCAGCGGCGCGGCCTGTGCCTCCGCACTTAACGAATTGAGGGTGCTGTGCGCCATGGGCATCCCCAGCCTTTACAACCAGGGCGGAATACGGATCAGCGTTTCCCTTCGCACCCCGGAAGAGGCGGTGGATCGGTTGATCGCGGTTTTCCCCGAGGCCTATGCCGCAGCCATGGACAAGAGCCCCTATCGGTGACCGCACTCGACGCCCCTCTACCCTCGGTCGATCGGCAGGTCTTCGCCGAATTCGACATCGAACCGGCGGACCTGGCCTACCTGCAATCGGTCGAGGAGACGCTGACGTCCGATATCCAGGAGTGGATCGTCGCGCAGTGGCGGGCTGAAGTCGAAGCCCTGCCGTGGTTTGAGGCGTTGCACCTGGCGCCGGACCAGGTCACGGCGCTGGCCGACGAGATGAGCGCATTCCTGGGGCGGCTCCTGACCGGCGGCCACGTCGAGGAATTGTACGGCGAGGTGGAGCGGATGACCCTCGTCGCGCTGAACGAGGGCGTGCGCAACACTAACATCTTCCAAGCCTCGACCAAGCTGGAGTTGATCCTCACCGGGGTGGTCCTGCAACTCTTCCCCAGCCCAGATCAGCAGACCGTGGCCCTGGTGACCCTGGCCAAGTTCCTGAAGTCGCTGCTCTACGTCGTGATGGAGACCTATCGCCGAGAAGCCGCGAACGAACTCGAAGGACGCAACCGGGAGCTGGCCTCGGCGCTCGAATACCAGACCGCGACGAGCGACGTGCTCAAGGTCATCAGCCGCTCGACTTTCGATATTCAACCGGTATTCGAGACCATCCTCGCGACCGCCGCACTGCTCTGCGACTCCGATATCGCGATTATCACCAACCGCGAGGGCGAAGCTTATCGCGTGGCAGCAACCTTTGGCGGGACGCTCTGAGTTCGATGCATTTATGCGAGGCCGATTATTGACGGCGGACCGTGGGTCCACGACGGGACGGACCGCGCTCGAAGGTCAGGTCGTCCACGTCCACGACCTCGCCGCCGACCCGGAATTCAACCTGCCTGAGGTGGTTACACTCGGGAAAAACAGGACCTCGCTTGGCGTGCCATTGCTGCGTGAGGGGATCGTGGTCGGCGTGATTAGTCTCGGGCGGACACGGGTGCAGCCGTTTACAGACAGGCAGATCGAACTAGTGCGCACCTTCGCCGATCAGGCGGTCATCGCGCTCGAAAACGCCCGGCTACTCCGGGAATTGCAGCAGCGCACCGACGAGCTGACCCGCTCGGTCGGCGAATTGCAGGCGCTCGAGGAGGTGGCGCGCGCGGTGAATTCCTCCCTCGACCTCGACACCGTGCTCGCCACCGTCATCGGCCGCGCGGTGCAACTCGCGAAGGCCGATGAAGGTACGATCTACGAATTCGACGAGACCGAAGAGGTCTTCGTGCCGAAAGCCGCCTTTGGAATGAGCGCCGAGCGGGTCGAGGTGCTGCGCGAGCGGCGGATCAAGCTGGGCGAAACCCATCTCGGCCGCAGCGCAATAGAGCGCGCGCCGGTGTACGTCGCCGACGTGCAGCAGGACCCGTCCGTGCCGCATGCAGCCAGCACTTTGCCCGGCATTCATGCCGTGCTCGCCGTGCCGCTGCTGCGCGAGGACAAGGTCATCGGCGGGCTGGTGATCCGCCGGCGCAGCGACACCGGCTTCGCACCGACCATCCCCACGCTGATGCAGACCTTCGCCGCACAATCCGTGCTCGCGATCGAGAACGCGCGGCTGTTTCAGGAACTGGCCGCCCGTGGCGAGGAAGCGCGCCGCGCCCACGCCGCCGCCGAGACGGCGTTTCACGAATTGGAGGCGGCGCAGGCCGATCTCGCCCGCGCCCGGGACGTCGCCGAAGAAGCGACGCAGGCCAAGTCGATGTTCCTCGCCAATATGAGCCACGAGATCCGGACCCCGATGAACGCGATCATCGGGCTGTCCAACCTCGCGCTGATGAATGCGCCCGACCTCAAGCAGCGCGACTATCTCGGCAAGATCCACACCGCCGGCGTGTCGTTGCTCGGCATCATCAACGACATCCTCGATTTTTCGAAGATCGAAGCCGGCGCGCTGACGATCGAAACCATCCCGTTCTGGGTCGACGATGTGCTGAGCAACGTCAATACGCTGATCGGGCAGAGGGCCAGCGAGAAGAAGCTGGAGCTGGTGTTTAGCGTGGCGGACGACGTGCCGCACGGGCTCTTGGGCGACCCGCTGCGGGTGAGCCAGATCCTGACCAACCTGATCAGCAACGCGGTCAAGTTCACCGATGAGGGGCACATCCAGGTATCGATCACCTTGATCGACGAGCGCGACGGCAGGGTGTGCCTCGAGATCGCCGTCGCCGACACCGGCATCGGCATGACGCCGCAGCAAAGCGCCAGGCTGTTCTCGGCATTCAGCCAGGCCGACAATTCGACCACCCGCAGATATGGCGGCACGGGGCTCGGCCTGACCATCGTCAAGCGGCTGGCCGAGATGATGGATGGCGACGTCAACGTCGAAAGCCGGGCCGCGATCGGCAGCACCTTTCGGGTCACGTTGTGGCTCGGCGTCACAGAACGGCAACGGCCGAGGCAGGCGATGCCGGTCGCAATCGTCGGCATGCGGGCATTGGTGGTCGACGACAATCCGCTGGCGGCCGAGATCTTGACCCGCAGCCTGCAGGCGCTGCAGATGCGTGCGGACAGCGTCGGGTCGGCGCGCGAGGCGTACACGGCGCTCGACCAGGCGGTAGCCCAGGACCCTTATCGGGTGGTCTTCATGGACCACTGGATGCCGGAAATCGACGGCGCCGAGGCGACACGGACAATCCTCAACGACAAGGCGGACGGGGCCCCGCCGCAGATCATCATGGTGACGGGCTTCGCCACCGAGGCGGTGCGCCAGGCGGCCGAAGCCGCAGGGGCGGCGGGGTTCCTGACCAAGCCGGTCACATTGTCGTCGCTTTACGACATGCTGGTAGGGACCTTTGCCGGCGGCGGCAAGGCCCGGCCTGCGCTGCCGCAGGCGGCGACGCCGAACCTGACCGGTATTCGGGTGCTGCTGGTCGAGGACAATGCGGTTAATCAGCAGATCGCGGTCGAATTGCTGACGCGCGCGGGTGCGGCGGTGACCATCGCCAATAACGGCCGCGAAGCGGTGGCCGCGATCACTGGTGCGGTACAGCCGCCGCCCTGCGACATCGTGCTGATGGACATGCAGATGCCGGTGATGGACGGCTACGAGGCCACGCGCGAGATCCGGTCGGATCCGCGCTACGACAACTTGCCGATTATCGCGATGACCGCGCAGGCGATGGCCGAGGAGCGCGATCAATGTCTCGCCGAAGGCATGAACGACCACATCACCAAGCCGATCGACCCGGATCTCTTGTACCGGACCGTGCTGGCGTTCGCCGGACAGCGCGTGGTACCCCGCGCCGGCGCCGCGAGCGAGGCGCCGCGCGATCCGACGGCGACCGAGGCAGCTTCCACCGAGCTGACGGGGATTGCCGGGGTCGATATCACCGATGGCTTGCACCGGGTGGGCGGCAACGAGCGCCTGTACCGCGCCCTGCTAAGACAATATGCCGAAGACCAGGCCGAGACGCCGGCCGCGCTGCGCGAGGCGCTCGCCGAGGGCGACGTGAAGACGGCCGAACGGCTGGCGCACACGCTCAAGGGCGTCTCCGCCACCCTCGGCATCAAGCCCGCGAGCGAAACGGCCGCCGTCGTCGAAGACCGCATCCGGCACGGCAGGCTGGAGGGGATCGAAGGTGATCTGACGGCATTGGAGCAGGCGACCGAGGCCGTGATCGCCGCCATCCGGACAGCGCGAGCGCCGGTCGCATCGGCCGCGGCGCCTCAACCGGCCGATCTGGCGGCCGTCCTCCCGCTCCTCGGACGGCTGGAGGCGCTTTTGGTCGACAACGACGGCGCCGCCCTCGATTGCGTGCTGGAGGCGCAGGAGGTGCTGGCGAAGGTGCTGAGCGCCGAGGAGTTCGCCGGGCTGAACCAGGCGGTTCAGAACTTCGCCTTTGATGAAGCGCTGGCGCAGTTGCGTGCGATTGCCGCCCGTCTCGGGAAGGCGAGCTCCGGCGGCGACGATGCCGCCCTCGATGCCGTCTTGCAGCGGCTCGAGACCATGCTCGCCGACGGCGACAGCGAGGCGCTCGACTGCGCGCTTGCGGCGCAGGAGCTGCTGGAGCGGGCATTAGGCGCGCCGGACGGCGGGCGCACTGCTCCGCGAGGTCGGCAATTTCGACTTCGACGCCGCCTTGGTCCGAGTGCGCAACCTCGGCGCCGGCATCGCGCCGGCCCTCGGCGGGGAATGAGCACCGATGCCGGACAAGACCATCCTGATCGTCGACGACACGCCGGCCAACATTGCCGCGGCACTCGCCATCCTGAAGGATCAATATCGCATCAAGGTGGCGACCAGCGGCGCCAAGGCGCTCGAACATGCCGGCGCCGCCGGCAAGCCGGACCTCATCCTGCTCGATGTGATGATGCCTGATATGGATGGCTACGAGGTCTGCGCGCGGCTCAAGGCCGATCCGGACACCGCGGCCATTCCGGTCGTCTTCCTGACCGCCCGAACCGAAGCCGAGGATGAGGCTAAAGGGTTCGAGCTCGGTTCCGTCGATTACATTCACAAGCCGTTCAACCCCACGGTCGTGCGCGCGCGGGTGCACACCCACCTGCTGTTGCGCGATACGTTAAAGCAGATCGAGGAGCGGAACGCCGCCCTCGACGAAAAGACCAGGATGCTGGAGAGCCTGTCGGTCAAGCTCTCCAAGTACCTCTCGCCCCAGGTCTATGCGTCGATCTTTTCCGGCTCGCGCGACGTGGAGCTCGCCACCGAACGCAAGCGGCTGACCGTATTCTTCAGCGACATCAAGGATTTCACCGCGACCACCGCCGACATGCAGCCGGAAGATTTGACGGCGATGCTGAACCGATATTTCACCGCGATGTCGAAGATCGCCCTCACTCACGGCGCGCATATCGACAAATTCATCGGCGATGCAATGCTGATGTTTTTCGGCGACCCGGAAACCAAAGGCGTCGAAGAGGATGCGCGGGCCTGCGTGCGGATGGCTGTCGCCATGCAGCGGCAGATGGTCGACTTGCAGCGGGAGTGGCGCGCGAGCGGGTTCGAGCAACCCTTCGAGATGCGGATCGGCATCAATACCGGGTATTGCAACGTCGGCAATTTCGGCTCGGACGATCGGATGGATTACACGATCATCGGCGCCGAGGTGAACCTGGCGGCGCGGATCGAAGCGGCCGCCGATCCGGGCGGCATCTTGATCTCCTATCCGACCTACGCGCTGGTGCGCGACATCGTGCGCGCCGAGGAACGCGGCAGCATCGCCGCCAAGGGCATCCGGCGCGAGGTCCGCGTTTTCGCGGTCGCCGGCATTCTCGACGATCACGATCCCGCGCCCGTTGCCCGCGCGTAACCGGCAAGCGCTATCGTGTTAAGCGCGCCGTTCGGATCGGGTCGGCGCCCCGAGGGTACGCCCGATCAGCGGCTCGCCGAAGGCGCCGGTCCGGGTCGTGAAAAATCCTAGTCGAGAGGATAGACGAAGATGTGTCCGCCGGGCAAAGTCGTCCCGTTGTTGACGCCGAAAATAAAGCAGGTGAACACCAGAGCAGGAACCCTGCTCGGTAGCGTCACGAATGAAATCTTGGGGTTGCCGAGAGATTGCGCTCCTCCGGCGAGCACGGGACCAAGCTTCTGAATTGTACCGGCGGTTTTATTGATCAGGAAGAGCCGCCATGACCCGTAGTCGTTGCCCGCCGGGCCTATTTGGGCTTCGACCACTTCATATACCTGAGAGCCGACCTCGAAGACCTCACAATCGCCGATCTTGCCCTTACCGCCTGCCCCGGCCACCAAGTTATTGGTCGCGGTATCGGGTGAACCCGACCAATTTGTGAAATTGGTCAGAGTGCCGACGCCGTCGAGATCGCGCAGACCCAGATAGAAGTAGTGGTAGTCTATTTCGATCTTTGAATCCGTGACCGTACCGTTGTAGGCAACGCGTCCGAAATCGGGTGTTCCGTCCGCCGTCGCCAAGGGCGTCCCCGGCAGCGTAATCGCATTTGTCGGCGGAACAGCGGGGTTCGCAATGAGTGCCTGGAGGCCGCTGACACCGGTGTTGCCATAGTACTGCACTCTGACATTGATCCGGTTTGGCCCCTCGTATTCTTCCGCGTAGAGAACACTGCCATCGGGAAGAATACGCATGTCTGGCATAGCGGCGGGCTGAAATATTTCTCCGAGAGTATGCCAGACGCTGAGGTTGGTCGAGTAGGCGAGGTAGGTTGCGAACTGCGCAGTGTTGATCGGATGGTGAAATACTCCGAGATATGGATGGTCGGGAACATCCGTCGGAACAACTTTGAGCGGCGCCGCGCTCATCGTGTTACCGGATCCGTCACGAGTTTCAAGGTGATAGGCAACCAAATAGGGGGGAGTGGGTGCGGTTTCGTCGAGTATGGCCGCGATCTCCGCCATCGTAAGGTGGCTCGCACTCAGCGGCGCGATCTGCGGTGGCAGATAGTCGTAAGTCTGTGCAGATACCGCCTTCAAGGTCGTCATCAATCCGATGACGGCGATCCCGAAAATATCCTTCATTTGTTGCACGGTTATGCCAATCCGTCTTTTGGCTTTAGTCCGGTCTAAAAGAGCGAGATGGCGCCTGGGCCGTAGCCGATCGAGTCCCAGAGCGGGCAGCTGAGCTCTGAATCGTTGGTCTGCGATATCTTTACACGCAGCACCTGTCGAGTGCCTGGAGAGCCGTATTTCGGCCATTCCGGCGCTTTCTCTCCGGTGTTGGGATCGGCGGTGGCGGCAAGGTTCGTCCAATAGGCGGAGATTGCATCGACCAGGGTCTGTTCCCCCGAGGTGAAGCTGTATGAGTGCTGCAACGGGGTGAGGGTATAGGGGTTGCGGAAGACAAAAGGCAGCTCATCGCCGTGGCATACCCTGCCCTGACCGCCATCTTTCACCGGCAGGCAGGCCTTCGGCCCCTGCGGCGATTCCGGGTAGGATGGCGGCTGATTGAAGCTATAGCCGAAACGGGGGCCCTTGGCGTTGCCGAGGACATGCCGCGTCGCGCAGCTGAACATATAGTCGCCGACCAGATTGGCGAGCGGCGTCAGATTGCCCTGGCTGTCGGGTGAGTATCGGGTATTGGTCAGGATCGCCGGTGCATTCAGCTTGAATAGGGCAGTGATCGCCGCGATGTAGTCCGCCTCGCTCAAGCCGTTCGGGATCGCCTCGTCGACGAAGAGGGTGCCTTCATCGAGGTTCGTGCCGGCGATGACCGGCCGCGTGATCGCGTGCGCATTCGGCTGGTCGGTGATCAGTCGTCCGTCGACATAGGGGCCCCAGGAGAGAATTTCGCCGAGCCGGCCTTGCAGCAGCTGCAGTGTCGACGGGCTCACTTCGCCCTGAGCGGCGACGACCCGCAGGGCCGGCAGCTTTTCGAGGCAAGCGAGGTTGCCGTTGCAGCTTTTTGCATCCGGCGTCTGGTCGAACTCCGTGCGGACCATCTCGGCCTGAGCCGGCGTCTTGAACGGGAGCCCGTAAGGGTTGCTTTCCATGATCGCGTTGCGAAATAGCGATCGGCTCCTCGGCGATACCAGGTGCGCGCCGACCGACATCGCGCCGGCGCTCTCGCCGAAGATCGTGACCCTCGCCGGGTCGCCGCCGAAGCCGGCGATATTCTGCTGCACCCACTGAAGTGCCAGCTGCTGGTCGAGAAATCCGTAATTGCCGGCAAGCCTGTCGGCACCGCTGCCGCCCGCCAGAAAGCCGATCGCGCCGAGCCGATAGTTCAAGGTGACGAGGATGACATCGCCGCGCGCCGCGAGCCGCGCTCCGTCATAGACCGGGACCGATCCGGCGCCGTCGACGAAAGAGCCGCCATGGAAGAACACCAGCACCGGCAGCTTTTTGACGCTGGATCGGGTCGGCGTCCACAGGTTCAGGAACAGGCAATCCTCGCTCTGCGTGTAGCCCGGCACCGGCGCCTGCGGGCAGGCTGGCCCGAACGCCGTCGCCCTGACGAGGGCCGACGACGACGGAACGAAAGCGGGGGGCGTCCAGCGTTTCGCTGAGCCGTAGCGGATCCCTTCATAAGCATCGACCTCGGCCGACCCGCCTTCGTCCTCGATGGTTTCGGCGAGCCCGCAGAAGCGGCCAGCCCGCGTCGATACCGGTAGCGTCGTGCTGCAGGCCGGTGCCGCCGCCGAAATTGTCAGGGCCGAGGTTTCGGCATTTGCCGGCGAAATGGCCGCGGCGGCCAGCCAAGCGACCGCCAACCCTGCAACTCCGAACCGAATGCCGGCATTGCGCATCGGATGCGTCTCCAATTCTGGGGGCCGGTGTTGCACCGGCGAGCCGCACGGGATCGCGCGGCTGACGAATGTCGGAAACGCATCGACGGCGAAAAAGGTTCTCGCCAACGGGTCAGCCGCCGATGAATTTCGGCGGCCTTTGATCGCGTAACGCCGCGAGAGCAGCCCTTCGCCCGATGCCAGACTACCGCGTAACGCCGCGCGGACAAGCGAGGACAGGCGATCCTCGCGTCCAGCTGCCCGGCGCACGCCTTGTTGGCGCTTCGGGTTACTCCCCGGCGGGTCCGGCGGCGGGCCATCAATCGGCGAGCGGATTGGGGCGCAGCTGGAAGTGGAAGGCGATCGGCACGGTGCCCTTGCCGCCTTCCTTCAGCCAGGGTGTGCGGTCGCCGCTCGTCGTCCACACCCCGCGCCCTTTCCACCCCGCATCGGGGTCGTCGATGCGGCCGTCCAGGCCCTTCGCATAAAAGCTCAGCGGGTAGGGGACGCGCAGCACCACCCATTTTCCGTTCACCAGAGCCAACAACGCGTCATTTTCGTTGCCGGTCGAGATCGGCACGTCGTTGCCAAGCCCCAAAGTATTGTGCTGATCGACCCAGGTGTAATAGCTCGCCTCGGCGCTGTTGTCGCCGATCCCGGCGAAGCCCGGCCCCGGATACTGGTAGAGGGTCCAGCCCTCCGGGCACTGATCGCCGGTCGCCTTGGGCCCGTTCAGCGGACCCTTGCATTTCTTCCGGTCGAAGCTGCCGAGATGCCCGCTGGCGAGCGACACCCATACCACACCCTTGCTGTCGATATCGGCCCCGCGCGGTCCGAAGCCCGGCAGCGAGACGTTATAGATCTCGGCGAGCGCCGTCGCCGGAGGGTTCGGACCCGGATCGACCCGCACGACGGCACCCTTGCCGGCGAACACGCCGACGGTGCCCCAGACCGAGCCGTCGACCGGGCTCGGCATGATCGCGTAAAAGCCGCCGGGGATGCCCTTGTCCCTGGCGGGATCGCCCGCGACGGAACCAAGAGATCGACCGTCAAGAGACATTTTTGGCCGCGCATAGGATCGTCGAGTTGCCGACGAGGCGGCCATCCGCGCCAGATTGGTGGACGTACCAGCGGCTGCTCACCGCAGCTCGTGGAGTAGCCCCTTCGCTTCTTTCAGATCAGCGGTGTCGAAGCCTTCGGTGAACCAGTGGTAGACGCGTGCGAGATCTTCACGCGCTTCGGCGCGCCGTCCCTGGTCACGCCGGAGCCGCGCGAGGCTTATGGCGGCGCGCAATTCCCAGAGCTTAGCACGTTGATCTACCGCAATACTCTCGGCTTCGTCGTATAGTTCTTTGGCGGGCTCGGGATACCCTTGCTGCAGCAAATATCGGCCCTTCTGCCGGTTCAATTCGGCGGCGAACCAGCGCTCCCCTGTCCGCTCGACGAATAGCAACGCCTCATCCAACAGGGTCAAGGCTTCTTCAAACTGCCCTGCGAGCTTACAAGCCCGGGCCAAAAGCGCGATATTATGGGGCACCCACACCTGCGCCCCGGTGGCGCGGAACGCCGCCGAACCGCTGCGAAGGAGTAAGATCCCCTCCGCCGTATCCCCCTTTTTGACCCGTACCCACCCCTGATAGATCGTTCCGAACGCACGCCATTGGGGGAAACCCTGCTCAGTCGCGACGGCAACCAACTCGTCTCCACCCTCGCTGAGGCGCGCGTCCTCTCCGACAAGCCACAGCAAGGTGCGCCATCCCAAGGCATTAGCCAAAGTCGGCAGGTGCGCCAGCCTACGGGCCTCCGCGGTGGCCGCATTGATCAGTTTTAGTGCCTGATCCGGATAACCCAGACAGAACAGACCGAGCGCCAATTGGGTCTGCGATCGCACCTGCGGGTGGAACCCCGCCTCGTCGACCAGCGAGCGATGGGAAGTTGGATCGTAGAGCGAAAGCCCTTTTTCGAGATGTGACCGGGAGCGCGCGAACCCGCCCATGTAAAACAGGTTTCCGCCGCAGGAGGCGTGACCCAGAATGACGCCGGCGGAATCCTCGCGCTCGGCGCTGAGGCGCAGCAAATCTTCGGCCAGGCGCAGCGACAAGGCCAATTCCCCGCGAACATTGTGATGGATCAACTCGCCAAAGCGAGGCTCAGGAAGTTCGGACAGAGATCCTAGCTCGCTCCACAGTTCTCGTGCGCGGGCATAGGCCTGGCCGGTCGCCGGCGCAGCGTAGCCCTTGACGATCATCAACGCCGCGCCCAGTGCAGTCTGAAACTCCAGCTCCTGCCGCCGCCGTTCGGGGGTATCCGGCAATAACGCCAGCTGATCCAACCCCTTTTGAAATTGCGCGGCCGTTTCCGCCATCGCCGAGCGGCCGGCGGATCTGCGACCAGCCTTGCCCCAATAGGCGACGGCCTCTTCGACGAGCCCCGCCTCACTGAAGTGATATGCCAGCAGCGCGGGCTGCTGTTCGGCAGTTTCGGGGAAGCGCTCTTGCAGCACCGCACCAATGCGGGCGTGAAGTTCCCGGCGTCTACTGCGGAGGAGGGTCTCCTGCGCGGCATCCTGAAGCAGCGCGTGCTTGAACAGATAGACAGCGTCCGGTGGTTTGCCACGACAGTAGACGAGCTCCGACTGGACGACCGATTTCAGCGCCTCCTGCAGCCGATCCTCAGGAAGCCAATCAGCAACCGCGCGGATCAATTCATAAGAAAACTCTCGGCCGAGCGCCGCACCGATCTTCGCTACCTCCTTTGCGGTACCCAGACGATCGAGCCGGGCGGTCAGCAGCCCCTTCAATGTGTTGGGAATAGCAAGCGCCGGAACCGGGCCGTGCTGCAGATATTCGTTGTCGCGCTCGATCAACAACCCGCTCTCGATCACGGTCTTGGCCAGTTCCTCGACAAACAACGGCACTCCATCGGAGAGGCCGATGATCTGGTCCTGGAACACGCGCGGCAATCGATTCCCGGTAACGTAATCTGCCATGGCTGTCACTTCACGATTGCCCAGCCGGTTCAGCGCTAGCGTGGTGGCGTGTGCGTGGCCGGCCCACGGGGGGTTGAACTCCGGCCGGTATGTTACCAGCAGCAGGACCGGCAGCTTTCGGATCTGATCGACTATCACATCCAGCAGCTCGAGTGTGGTCGGGTCCATCCAGTGCGCATCTTCAAAAACCACAAGCACCGACTGTTTGCTCGCTACAGCGGCGAGGTGTGCCAACACCGCTTCCAATGTCTTCGCCCTGCGCCGCTGGGAGCTGAGATCGGGCAGAGGGTACCGCTCACCGCCGGTAATCGACAGCAGGGCGGCAAGCAGTGCTACCGCCTCTTCGCCGATTGACGGTTGAACCAGAGCATCGAGTTTTGTCAGTCGTTCTTCCGCGCTGTCGTCGCGCCTGAAGCCGGCGAAGCGTTCGAGCTGAGTGATCACCGGAAAGAGTGGGGTGTCCTGATAAATCGGGGAGCAGTAGAAGCTCAGAACCGCGTCGTTGACCAATCTGTCCTGAAGCGCGCGTACCAGACGCGACTTCCCGATCCCAGGCTCCCCTGAGATCAGCACCACGCGGCCTTCGCCCGATTGAATCTGCTGCCAGCGCCGCAACAAAAGGTCGATCTCTTCATCGCGGCCGAACAGGGGCAGCAAGTGCCCCTCGCTGAGCGCTTCGAGGCGGCTCGCGGCGGCGCTCGCGCCAACCACCTGCCACGCGGCAACCGGTTCCGCCAAGCCCTCCAATGAAATCCGCCCCACCTCGCGATAGTCGAAAAGATCCCGCACGAGCTGTCGGGTGGTTGCGGCGATTACCACCGCGTCGGGCGGCGCAGTGGACAGCAACTGAGTTGCGAGGTCCGGAGCCGCACCGATCGCGACGCCCCCGGCGCCCGGATCGCCGGGGGCGGAGTCCCCTACGACGACAAGGCCTGAAGCTATGCCGATCCGCAGATGCAGTGGCGGGGCGAGGCGGAATTGAAGCTTTGCCACCGCGTCGATCAGTGCGAAACCGGCGCGCACCCCCCTTTCCGCATCGTCCTCGTGCGCCTCCGGGTAACCGAAATAGGCAAGCACACGTTCTCCCGAGAATGCCGCTACCATACCGCCAAACCGACCGATCAGCTCAGTGCAGCAGCGGTGACAGTCAGCAATCACCTCGCGCAGGTCCTCTGGATCCAGCCGTGACGCAAGGGCCGTCGATCCAACCAGGCCACAGCACATAACAGTCAGCTGCCGGCGCGCGGCGGCCGGATCTTTGAAGAGCGCCGCGCCCGATGCGTCCCGATGGGCCGCTGGACCGCGTGTCGAGACGATGCCCGAGGATATGTCTGCGGCTATCTCGGTATCGGATGCCGGAAGAATTGAAAGAGCGGCCGCGGTGCGTCCCATCGATCTGAGGTCCGCTCCGGCCTCACATGTCGGGACCGCCAACAGGTAGCCGCGTCGCGGCACGGTCCTGACGATCCGCTGCCCCCGGTCGCGCAGCGCAAGACGAACGTCGCTGACGCATCGCGCTAGCGACTCGTCGCTGACGATGACGTTCGGCCAGATTGCGTTGATGAGCTCGCCCCTCGAGACCAAACGGCCCGCGTTCTCGACGAGGTAGCGGAGAACCTCGAAGCTTTTGGGCCGCAGCTCGATCTCGCCGTCCGGGCCGCGCAGACAGCCGCGCCTCAGATCGAGGGTGAAGCTATCGAATCTGAACGACTTTTCAACCGGCTGCATCGGCCCCCTTCCCGCGATTGCAGGGCACCAACCGTAGCGTTCGAACTTCAACACTTTTTCACGACTTTTTCATCCGCCTTTCATGTCCGATCGAGTGGCGAGATCTAACCTCTCACCTAGTTGGGCGCGCATCGGCGGTTCCCGGGACACTGCTCTCGGCAATCGGATCGGTACCGCCTAGCTAGGCGGGGAGGCATCGGGGCCTTGACGGACTTGATCGGCTATATAGCGGCGAGCTTAGTGTTCGCAGCCTTTTGCGCCAAGCGAATGGTGCCTCTCCGGATGCTCGCTATCGCCAGCAATATTGGCTTCATCTCTTACGGGTCCCTGCTGGGCCTGTGGCCGATCGTGCTGCTTCACTCCTTCATGCTGCCGATTAACGTTCTCCGGCTGCATCAGGCATCAGCGGTGCCAAGCGGCTCCGGGCGCTGGTACCAGGGCCTGGTCGGATCGCGCCTTGGTCTTCTCTTCGAGACAGTCCTCCGCTGGCCCGCCCGTTGGCGCGACCGCGAGCGGCTGAGGCGGGAACTCGCCGGAATGCGCAGCCGGGATTTTGGCGACCTCGCCGTGTCGCCGGGACTTATCGAGGATGAAAAGCGGCGCTGGCCATGGCAGGAATGGAGTTCGCAGTGGAGCGCCGTCACCTTGCCCCGCCATGCCGGCGAAGGCGAAGGCAAAAGGAAGGTGACGCGACTTCGCAGCGCTGCGAAAGATCATACCGCTGCTCCTCTTCACTTTTCGCCATCCGGCTGAGGGCGGCAAACGGGAAGGGTTGCGGATGCCGGCCGGGTGTGAGCGATCGAGCCGAGTGAGGGGCCGGCGGCCGAAGGCCTCGGAAGAACGAACCCGCGGGAAGCGGGATCCCGCGCGAGCGGATAGATGCTCAGCCCCTCCACGTATCCCAATAAAGGTCGCCGCTTTTGCTCACGGGGAGGAAATAATGCCGGACAAATCATTCGGTGAACTCGTCAGGGAAGCGCCCGAAGCCTCGGGCACGGGCACCGTCAGCCTCGTCGGCGTGCTCGGCCGCTCCCACGATCCGAGGAAGTTCGTCCTCACCCTCGCGGACGGGCGCGTAGTGACGCTCGACGTGGATGCGGTGCGCGACCACCAAGTCCTCTCCGGCGCGACCGGGCAGATTGTGGTGAGGGTCGGGCTGGATGCCTCACACCTGCCGCAGGAGCTGATCCCAAACCCGCACGTCTCGCTCAAGCAATTGCTCGATTCGCCGCACACCGGGTGGCAAGACCAGGTACACACCGGCTCCACCAACTTCTGGCTCGACCAACCCCTGCCCATCCCCCAGCTGCCACCGAACACCCCGCCACCGATCGTTCCGTTCAGTCTCGCGGTGCCCCAGGCTCTCCAGGCGGCATCGTGGCTGCGCTGGCCGCACCCGCCAAAGATCATCGCCGACGGATCGTACCCGTTTGGACCGATGCCCGATTTCTGATCCGCCCGGCCATCGCTGGATGGGCGCGTGCCGATATTGATCGTCGCCTCGTTAAGTGATGAGCACGCACTTGCCGTGATGTCGGCGCTCGCTGCCCAGGGTGTAGGCCCCGTCGAGTTGCTGGACCTCTCAGAGGTGCCGACGCGCCTTACCGTCTCCATCTCCTTCGAGGATGGTGCGCGCCGGCTGGAGCTGCGGCGCATTGGGGGAGGGGTGCTGGACCTTGACGCGGTCCATGCCGTCTGGTGGAGACGACCGCAGCCCTTCCGGCTGCCGCCTGGCATGACCGCTCAGGCGCATCGCCGCTTTGTTCTCTCTGAGTTGACCACGGCCGTGCAAGGCTTGTTCCAAACTATGCCGGCCCGCTGGATCAACCCTCCCACCGCAGATCAGGTGGCGGCGCACAAGCCATGGCAGCTCGCCGTCGCTCAGGAAGTCGGTTTGACGATCCCACCCACGCTGATGACCAGCGATCCAGATGCTGCTCGCGAATTTTGGGACCGGCATGGTGGGTCGATGATCCACAAGCAGTTCCTCGCTCTGCCGGAGACATGGCGCGAAACGCGCCGGTTGCGCGCGGCGGACATGGCGCTCGCAGAGTCGGTGCGGCATGCGCCAGTGATCTTCCAGAGGCATGTCCCGGCAGTCGCCGACATTCGGGTCACCGCGATCGATGGTGAGCTGTTCGCCGCCGCCGCGGATGTGCGTGACGGACCCTATCCGGACGACGTGCGGTTCAATCTCGCAGCACGTTACGTCCCATGTAAGCTGCCGGATACAGTCGCGGACCGGCTGCGCAACCTGCTCGGCCGCATGGATCTGGTTTACGGCGCAATAGACCTGCGCTTAACGCCCGAAGGGCAGCATGTCTTCTTGGAGGTAAACCCGGCGGGGCAGTTCCTCTTTATCGAGCAGATGACCGGCCAGCCCATCTCGGCGGCACTGGCTGCTTGTCTGGCCGCGAGCAGTCGAAAGGGTTCAGGGTCGCCAGCAGCGCTGAGATGACAGATCATAGCAAGATATCGGCGAAGTCCTCCTGGCGGCACGCGATCCGATGCCTACCGAGGTCGTATCGGTTCTCGCCCGGCACGATCTTAACCTGAAGACCACGAATACGCTCGGTCTCAACGTGCCGCCGCTCCTCCTGGCGTAGGCCGATGAGGTCATCCAATGACCGCTGGCGTCCGAACCGAACCAATTTCGACGACCCGCTCAAGGTCGGCAAAGGGCCATGGGCCGTCTTTGGCTTTGAGGGAAACCATGGTCGCCAACCGGTCGATCCCCGCCCTTCGCTGCCGCGCGAATCAAGAGGCTTCTTGCGGCGCTTCTGGTTATTCCTGATGGGTCCGGCGGCGGGCCATCAATCGGCGAGCGGATTGGGGCGCAGCTGGAAGTGGAAGGCGATCGGCACGGTGCCCTTGCCGCCTTCCTTCAGCCAGGGTGTGCGGTCGCCGCTCGTCGTCCACACCCCGCGCCCTTTCCACCCCGCATCGGGGTCGTCGATGCGGCCGTCCAGGCCCTTCGCATAAAAGCTCAGCGGGTAGGGGACGCGCAGCACCACCCATTTTCCGTTCACCAGAGCCAACAACGCGTCATTTTCGTTGCCGGTCGAGATCGGCACGTCGTTGCCAAGCCCCAAAGTATTGTGCTGATCGACCCAGGTGTAATAGCTCGCCTCGGCGCTGTTGTCGCCGATCCCGGCGAAGCCCGGCCCCGGATACTGGTAGAGGGTCCAGCCCTCCGGGCACTGATCGCCGGTCGCCTTGGGCCCGTTCAGCGGACCCTTGCATTTCTTCCGGTCGAAGCTGCCGAGATGCCCGCTGGCGAGCGACACCCATACCACACCCTTGCTGTCGATATCGGCCCCGCGCGGTCCGAAGCCCGGCAGCGAAACGTTGTAGATCTCGGCGAGCGCCGTCGCCGGAGGGTTCGGACCCGGATCGACCCGCACGACGGCACCCTTGCCGGCGAACACGCCGACGGTGCCCCAGACCGAGCCGTCGACCGGGCTCGGCATGATCGCGTAAAAGCCGCCGGGGATGCGCTTGTCCTTCTGCGGATCGACCGGCTGGTTCGGCTCGACATAAGCGTCGCGCTTGCCGTTGCCGTCGGTGTCGAGCACGAGCGCCGTCCAGCCCTGCGCTTTCGCGGCATCCCCGGTCTCGTCGAACACCCTGGTGTCGAGCCAGCCGACAACCGGACCGCCGCCGCTTGTCCACAGCGTGTCGTCCTTGTCGAAGCCGAACTGCAGATGGTGCGTATCGAAGCAGGTATCGATGAAAGTGTACCTCATCGTCTTCGGGTCGAGCATCGCCAGCTGCCGATGGCTCTCTTTCAGCGGGAAGAGCTTTGCCGAAGGCTGGTCGGAGCCCGCTTTGCAGAACGCCGGATTGTCGAGGCCGCGCACCGCGGCGGTCAACCACACCCGGCCCTTCCTGTCGATCATCATGTTGTGGTTGTTGACGCGGGTATCCCAGATCTGCCGGTCGCCCCAATAAGCCGACGGCATCACCGGCTTTAGCGTCGCGGCGTGCCCGTCGCCGAGCGACAGCGGCATCCCGGGATCGCGCACCGGTGCCTTAAAGCTCGTAACCGTGTTCGTCACTGGATCGAGGATCGGCAGATCGTCGGTCGAATATTCCGTCGAGCCGTAGAGTTTGCCGCTGGCGTTGACCGTCGGCTGGCGCTTGTCGCTCGAAATCAGATCGTGCAGGTACTTGTCTTGGCGGCCCCAATCCCACTCGGTGATGACGAGATTGCGCTCGATTCCCTGCGGTCGTGGCGGCTGCGCGTGCGGCAGTTCGCCATTGGCGATGCGGTCGGTCCAATCCGCAAAATATTTGAACGGCGCGCCGCCCAATTGCCCGGCGAGCGGGTTCACCATGAACGGCGCCGCCTGGCCCGACTGGACCCGACGCATCCAGGCATCGGCGCTCGATTTCTGGTCAGCGAAGGCGGCGGGAAGCGTGCGGGTCAATTCCTGGCCGAGCTGGTGGCAGCCGACGCAGGCTCGGTTCTTGAGGATTGTCAGCCAGTCCTGCTGCGTGACGTTGGCGGGAATGTCGTTCTCGCCGCCGAACTGGTTCTTGTCCGGGATCGTCAACAGCGAATACCAGTAGATCGCCGGGTAATAATGCGCCGCGTCCGCCGCGCTGGGCGCCGACGCGGCTGTGAGATCGAGCCGCTGGCCCGGCTTCGCGCGCATCCTCGGAGAATCGACGAGACCGTAGCCGCGCGCCCAGACGCTGTAATCGGCTTGCGGCAGGTCCGGGACGAGGTAGCGGCCCCTCTCGTCGGTAACGACGATCCGCCGGAACCGCGTCGGTAGTTCGGTGGTCTCGGCGATCACCCAGACGCCCGCCTCGCCACCGTGCGGGCTCGAGACGATGCCGCCGATGTCCTTTTTGCCGATCGCGATCGGGGCGGCATCGCTCTGCGGCTGCGCCCGGGCGGGAACCGACACTCCGGCCAACAATACCGCGGCGACCACGAGTACCGGCAGCCTCGTGCTGATTTTCATGCGCTTCTCCCTCCCGGCGCCGGCGGGACCGGCCCTGTTCCAGCAGGACCTTCTCGAGCGCCGAAAAGTGGGTCGATCCGACCGTGCAGATTCTACCCAAGCCTCGCACCGAGTCCACCACCGGGGTCGAGGGAAGACCCTTCCGGTGGCCCGGTCGGGTTGCTAGGCTCGCGGCCAATGACTGCCAATGACGGGCTCGTGCGGGAGGGAAATCATGGGCTTTTGCGGCGGGGTGCAGCGGATCGAGGTGACCGAGCGGGAAACGCCCGTGTTCGGCGGCACGGAATTCGGTGCCGTCGGGGCCTATGAGCGGTTGCACGGAAGAGTGTTCGGCGAACTCGATCCGACGCATCGACTGAATGCCAGTATCACCAACCTCGACCGGGCGGCTCGCAACGCGCAGGGCAACGTCGAATATCAAAGCGACTTCCGTATCCTGAAACCGATCGATTTCGATCGCGGCAATGCGTGCCTCGTGTACGACGTGCCCAATCGCGGCAACCAGCCGATCATGCCGCGGCTCAACGGCGCGCCGGATGGCGGCGGTCACCCGCAGCACGCCGGCAACGGTTTTCTGATGCGGCGCGGATTCACGCTGGTGTGGAGCGGCTGGCAGGGCGACCTACCGCCCGGCGGCGATCGCCTGACGGCGCGTTTGCCCGTTATCCCCGGTATCACCGGCATGGTACGCGAGGAGTTCATCGCGGAGGCGACGGGGCTGCTCGGCGACAGCAATATCGAAGAGCTGTCCGAGGAACGCTTCGTCGGCACGCTGGTCTATCCGGTTTCCGACCCTGCCGGGGCGACGCTGACGGTGCGCGAGCGCGAGGCCGATCCGCGAGTCGCGCCGCCCGGTCTCGCATGGCGTCTCGTCGACGACCGCCATGTCGAGATCACGCGGCCGACGGCACCGGGCTTCGACCGCGGTGCGATCTTCGAGTTCATCTACCGCGCACGCGATCCGATCGTGATGGGCATCGGCTTCGCCGCGATCCGCGACATCGTCTCGTTCTTGCGACACGCCACGAAGGACAATCCGCTGGCGCCGCAGGAGCGGCCGCACATCCGCCATGCGCTCGGCTTTGGCATCTCGCAGAGCGGCCGCGTGCTGCGCGACCTCGTGCATCTTGGTTTTAACGAGGATCTGGCGGGACGTCCGGTCTTCGACGGCATCCTTCCGGTCGTGGCCGGATCGCGCCGCACCTGCGTCAACTGGCAATTCGCCCAGGCGGGCCGCTATTCGCGCCAGCACGAGGACCACTCCTACGGCGATGACCAGTTCCCGTTCAGCTATCCGACGCTGACCGATCCGATCAGCGGCTGCAGCGACGGCATCCTGGAGCGCGCCCGTGATGCCGGCGTCTGCCCGAAAGTGCTGCACCTCGATACCGAAAGCGACTTCTGGCAGGCGCGCAGTTCGCTGATGGCGACCGACCCGAGCGGCGCCGACATCGCCATGCCGGACGAAGTGCGGGTCTATGCGGTGAGCGGGGTGTCGCATGCGCCGTTTCGACCGTTGGTGAAGCCGGTCATGCAGCTCTCGGGCAATCGGCTCGGCTACGGCGCGTTCATGCGCGCGCTCTTGGTTGCGCTCTTCGAGTGGGTGGAACACGGCATCGCGCCGCCGGACAGCCAGTTTCCGTCGCGCGCCGCCGGCACGCTGGTGCCGGTCGCAGAGGCGTGCGAGAAATTCCCGCGGTTGCCGCAGGTCAACTTCCCGACCGTTTTGAATGAGCTGCGGCTGCGGGACCACTCGGTCGAGCCGCCGATCGAGACCACCGCCTATCCGGTTTTTGTGCAATCGACGGATACCGACGGCAATGCTCTCGGCGGCATCCGCCACCCGCTGCTCGCGGCACCTTTGGCCACGCATGCCGGCTGGTCACTCCGCGCTCGCGGCTATGGCGAGGGTGACCTGTTCACCATTCAAGGCTCGATGATCCCGTTTGCGAAAACCGAAGCCGAACGACAGCGTGCCGGCGATCCACGGCCTTCCCTCGAAGCGCGCTACGCATCGCATGACGCCTGGGCCGCGCGCCTGGCCGAGGCCGTGGATCGACTGGTCACCGAGCGACTGCTGCTGGCCGAGGATGGCGACCGGCTGGTGTCGGCGGCGCGCGAGTCGTGGGACGTGTACCAAGCGCTTTAGCCGGCATTTCTCAAAGGGTAAGTGCATCGCGGCCCTGATCCCGAGACGAACGCGGGAGTTACGCGGAAGTGGTGCCGCTGCGCTCCGGCGCGTAGTATGGCGCCGCTGCCATGACCGTCGCGTTCGACACGCTGAAGCTGGCGGACCGGCTCGAGGTTGCCGGCATGCCGTCGCAACAGGCAAAAGGCGTCGCCGCCGCCCTTGCCGACACCCTGACCGGCGCCGTCGCGACCGCGGCCGACATTCGGGAAACTGAACTGCGACTGCGCGGCGAGATCCGTGAAAGCGAATCGCGGCTGCGCGGCGAGATCCGTGAAAGCGAATCGCGGCTGCGAAGCGAAATCGCGACCGTGCGGGCCGAAATCCCCGATCTGCGTACCGAGATCTCCGATCTGCGCGCTGAGATCCCAAAGTGGGTTATCGGTGCGATCGGCTTTCAGAAGGTCGTCATCCTCGGCGCCGTCGCGGCGCTGATCCGGTTGCTGCACTGAGCGGTGCCGGCGATCTGAAGGGCGGTCGGCGCGAAGCGGCTAAATCGGCATTCCGACTTCGGACTGCGAAAGCCTGCCGTCGGGCATGACATGGCGGGTGCGGTCGAGGTTCATCGTCGTCCGTTTCAGCAGGCGCCGCGCGCCGAGGTCGAACGCCGTGCGGCGATGCATCGTGAAACCGTTGTCCCATAAGACCAGGTCGCCGACCTGCCACTCGTGCACGTAGACGAATTCGTCGCGGGTAGCGCTCGCGTAAACCTCGTCCAGGAGCGCGAGGCCCGATGTCGTATCCATGTAGTCGATGCCGATCGTGGTCGTCGCATCGAGATAGAGCGAGCGGTCGCCGGTTTTGGGGTGGGCGCGGACGAGCGCATGCGTCACCGCCGGCGTCAGGCGGCGCGCTTCCTCCGAAATCTGCCGGTCTGTCTTGCGCCCATAGCCGGCGAGCCGCTTCGCGTAATCGAAAATGCCGCGCTTGCCGGCGATTGCCGCTCGCAATCGGCGCGGCAGTCCGGCATAGGCGGCGCGCAAATCGACCCAGAAGGTTTCGCCGCCGGCGGCCGGCAGTTCAACCGCGTAAAGCGCCGCCCCGGTCGCCGGCTCCATCATATAGGATTGGTCGGAGTGCCATTGCAGCTCGCCGTCGCCCAACCCGCCGATCGGCCGGCCGAGCCCGTCCTTGAGATTGGAGAGGACCGTGACCTCCGGCGTTGTCGGCGACGCCCAATCGCTGCGCACCGTGCGCTCCAGCGGTCCGAACAGCGCAGAGAACGCCGCGAGTTCCGCCTCGCTCAGCGCCTGGCGGCGAAACACCAGCACACCAAATTGCGCGTAGAGATCGCGCAGTTCGGCGACGGTCGCGTCGTCCGGCTTCTCCCAAAGCCCGAGGCCGACGACCTCGAGGGCCAGGGTCGGATGGAGCGGTCGCGTTCTCAGCATGGCGGGACCTCGATAGCTCGGCAGGGCCGGCGCCAAGCATACCGCGATCGGCATCGCCGCGCCGAGCCCCGATCCGAGCGCCGGCTGCTTCGCCCGGGCCATCCGGCGGCGAGGTCAACCCCGTTCGGCAGCCGTTGCGACGCGTGCGATCCTGCCGCAAGCCTCAATCGGCGGGCCGACGTGGCCGATGGGACCCGAGGAGCCGCCGAGGGTCATTCCGCACATGTAGCCCGCCGTGACTTGGTAAGTCAGGATCGAGTCGGTCAAATCACCATAGCCGTCATTGTCATTGATCGGCGCCTGGTCGGCATTTGATACCGTGTCCAGGCCCAGCATAAGGTATCTGGCGGCACCGATAACGACCGCCGGTCCCGGTGTGTTCGTGAACATATTGTTCGTTATCACTATCTTCTGGATGGCTGGCGTCGAGGGCCAAGCTGCGGTTTGCGGCATCACCGAAAGAGCGCCCTGGGATGCAGACAGTTCGCCCGGCCTGCGCAAATTGTTCCGGTCAATGACCACATTGCTCGGGCAGAAAAAGCCGCCGGTGCCGCTGCCCGCCGTCAGCGCGATATTGCCGATGGTATTCCGAGCATAAGTATTACCTCTTACAAGGCCATACGGCACGCTCAACAGCGTGCCGTGCCCACGATTCTGATGGAACCAGTTGTTTTTAATGATAAAGCGCGCATTGGCTTGCTGCGTAAGGTCGGCGAACGAGCCGGCTCTGCTCAATGAAGAGAGGGTTTCCCCGCACTCCTTGGAGATGCAGGTGAATGCAACCTGCTGCTGACTGTTGCGATCATCGCAGGCGGCGGATTGAACGGTGGCGGTATCGAGATAATTGGCATTACGGTCGAACACAGCCAGACTATCCCCGACAGTGACATTGTCGCGCGAGTCGGCGCAACTGTAGGGCGCAGCTACAGTCATTGCGCCTTGCGCGGCGCTCAATACGCCGACGGCCGTAATTCTCCCGAATTGTGACCATAGGTTGACGGCGTCATCGCCCTGATAGGCGATCTCGTTGTTTTCAATGATAACGTCGCCGTCGATTTGTCCGATGTTGATGGCGTCGGATGCGGTGGAAACCGGGCGGCCTTCCTCGCTATCCGCCGGGGGCGGCCGTTTGATAACGGAATTGGCAATGCGGAAGCCGCGTTGGCCGCCGCTGGCGTTCACCGCAATCCCCATGCCGGGGCTGGTCAAAATGGTCGCGCGCTCGATATCGATGTCTCCCGACGCGCTTGCATAGATGGCCTGGCCATTATAAATATAATGGCGCACCACAACCCGTGAATTTACCGGAAAATAATCGAAATTTGCGCAGAACGGGCGGACGTTGAAATTGCATTCGTAGGGATTCGAAGCAGATGGGTCCGACACGACATTACAGGATTCACAGGAGAAAACTTGCGAGTAGGTGACGTTGCCGACTGTTCGGCTGCCGACATAGGTGGGCTGCGGGCTGTAGCCGCTGAAGAAGTAGACTTCGTTGGAGGCAAGGTTATCGCCGGCGGTCGGGTCAAACTGGCCCGGCGGATCGGCGTCATTAGGGTCCCATAGATTGACTGCCTAAATCGGCGGGGTGACGCCGTTCATCGTATATTCCGGATTTGTCGCCGTCATCGGATATTGACTATCGATCGCCAAAGCATTGTGACCGGGAAACAGCGGATCGGGGATGATCGTGCCGAGCGAACTTATCGGCAGCAAAGGCCAGTCGATCGTGAAATTCTCGAGGCGGATCCTTTGCGCGTTATAAACGTCAATGCCGATAGACGGCGCGCTGAAATTCAAGGTCGAGCCGCTCAGGTCGATTTCAAGATCGCTGATAGCGCCATAATTGATGCCGCTGATGGTCCAATGCGGCGCGCAGTTCCAGTACTGATTGATATTGCAGGCGGTCGGTTTCTGGCAATCTAGATATTCCAACCTACACATGCGGGGCCCGTTGAAAACATATGTGCCGCGCGGGATAACCAGTTTGTGGGCACCGTTTTTAAGGGCCTCCTGCAATACATTCCGGAAATAATCGTCGACGCTTTCGCCGTCGCGTATCGGCCGGGAATAGGTAGGGCTCTTTTCCTGCGGGCCTTTCACCAAGACTTTCACTGTCTGACCGTTGGGGGCGAAAAAGCTTTCCCGTGTGTCGGCTGCAGCATTATAGGGAACGCCAGGCGCCGATGTCGGGATGATTTCCGCATAAATCGGCTCCAGATAGGGTGGGGTAGCTTGCGCAGGGGCTAGGCCTGACATCATAAAAAAGGCGCATACAGTTCCGCCAAGCCAAACAGCCGCATAACGTGAAGCCATGAGCTTTTCGTCTCTCTGGTGAAAACACGCGGCGCGGCGAAAAACGGTGCGCATTGGCGCAACGACCGGTGGCTGAAACGCCGCCGCCGGGGCGCAGTAGGATTAGCTCCGCTCTTAAAAGAGCCGGTCGACGTCCGGCTGTTGAGCGATCGGACCCAGGAGCCGCGCCGGTTATTGGTCGAACTGTCGGTCGGCTAGAGACGAAACACAGCGGGCTCTATTGCCGCGCTCAGATGCCGGAGGGGACTCTTCGGAGCCGTTCAATGGCACTCGATGAATGCGATAATGGCCCGACGCGGTCGATCGCGGCGTCGATTCCACGCGCAGGCGACCGCTGGCCGCCCTATAGTAAAACCCGAGAAGAAACACCGACACCTCTCCTCGCACCGGGCCAATGTAAGTTATACGAAAATGCTATACATTTTTTACTGAACTTTAAACTGAATTTGTAGTTAATATCTTTGGTAATAAGGTTAACTGCGGCGGTAATCGGGTTCAGGCCGAGCAAGTCTCGCGCCAAGCGGCGCGAGATCACGCTCGAAGAGGCGTTGAACTCGGCCGCCGCGCGCGGCGCAGCGCATTTGGCGGCAGCCTGTGACGGCGGGTCGGCCCGCCTCACGTCCCCGTACGGCTGGCAGGTGGCGAAGGACGCCGCGCCAACGACCCCGGCGGGCATGGCGCGCGCTCGGTTCACGTTGGCGTTCGGCGCGACACACGTGCTGGCAAACAGGAATGGAGGGGCGATCGAATGGCTGGATAGAACGCTCGCCCAGAAGCCGGACTCCCTTTCGGGCGATGACCGTGAGGGGGGAGGCCTGAGGCCGTGCCGGCCGGCGCGATGAGCGGCGCGAATGGGTCGCGAACGCCGGTTGCGGGTCGGTTTGAGCCGTTGGCTTGATTCGAGGGCGGTCAATGATCTCGACGGGCCGAGAATGGCTTCATCGGGTGAACGCGACATTGCCGATTGGCCCGGTCGGTGATGCCGGTGCTGCAAAAGCTGTCGTTTGCAGCCTGGAGCGACGACACTCGACACCGCGCCTATTTGAGCGCTGCCGCTGGTAGCTCAAAGCGCGGAGGGATATCGTCGACCACGAGGGGCTGCTGCTCCTCGGAGCCGAGGATCACCGCATGGACGTAGCGGCGTGGCTGCGCGGGTTGGGGCTCGAACGATACGCGCCCGCATTCCGCGACAACGATGTCGATGGCGAGGTGTTGCCGGAGCTGACGGCCGACGACCTGATACGACGAGCATGGCTCGACTGTGGCGCGATCACGGTAAACGGCAGCAGGCCCACGATCTTCTCGCCCTGGTCTACGGCTGGTTCACCGAAGGCTTCGACACCGTCGATCTGAAAGAAGCCAAGGCGCTGCTCGACGAACTGACCGAGCCGGCGATTGCCGCAGAGGGCTGAGCCAGATGCGAATGGCCGGTTTCAGTGGCGTAGGGCGGAACAGTGCAGCGCATTCCGCCGAGTTTAGACCCCCTCTCGTACCCCATAGGAGGCGACAGCAGATCGCGTAACCGTGGCGGAATGCGCGCTGGACCGCCCGCCCTAGGCGGCCGCCCCGGCGATTTTCCGCGCAACGCTCTCTGCGATGGCCGACCGGTATGAGAATCGGAGCTAAACTAGCCGAATGGCCATGCGATAGCTATCTTCCGACCATGAGCACTCATACCGTCGCCGAGGCGAAGAATCGGCTCTCGAAGTTGATCGACCGCGCCTTGAAGGGCGAGGGGATTGTCATCACCCGCCGCGGCCAGCCGGTCGTCGAGCTGAAGCCGGTGCGGCCTGTGCCGCGGCCGATTGCCGAAGCCGACATCGAATGGCTCCGTGCGAGGCGGGTGGGCGGAACCATGCCCAAGACTGACGCCGGGACGCTCGTTGGCGAGATGCGGGATGAAGCAGAAAAGTGAGCCTTTATCTTGACGCGAGCGTTCTCGTCGCACTGTTTGTCATCGACCCGTCGAGCGCTCGCGCCGAGGCCTTTTTGTCGGCACACCCGGAGATTGTCGTCGTCAGTGATTTCGGCGTCGCCGAGTTCTCGTCTGCCGTCGGGCGGCGTGTGCGGACGCGCGACCTCACGCGGGAAGACGGGCAGCTTGCATTCTCCAATCTCGATACGTGGGTTGCACAATCCACATACCGGGAGGAGGTCACGACCGCCGATATCGACGCAGCAAATCGGATTTTGCGGCGTCTTGATTTCAACCTTCGCACTCCGGATGCGATCCACATCGCGATCGCTCGGCGATTGGAGGCGACACTCGTCACTTTCGACCGAAGCATGGCCGCCGGCGCCCGTGCTCTCGGCGCGGCGGTTGCGGTGCCCTGAGGGATTGTCGTCGGTGACCGGCGTCAGCAGTGTTATGTGTCCAACCGGCACCTTTGAGAGAGTACAGGGACGGAAGCATGAACTTTGAGCGGGTGCTGCAGAAGGTCCTCTGGCGCCTCGTCACCGAGGGCAGCATCTCCTATCGCCGGATCGAGCTCAGCTTTGGTCTCGATGATGACGGTCTCGAAGAACTCTTCGTCGCGAGCTGACTGGCATCAAGCGGGTGGCGGCGGATGTCGACGGCGACCTTCTCGTCTGGGCGCCCGATGGGCGCGCGGCCCGACCCGCAGCCCATCTCGCTGCCGCAACCGTTGCCGGCCTTGCGGCCCGTGGCGAAACCGACGCCCCTGCAGCCGAGCCCGACTTGCCGGCCGCCGCGCCGGCGGGTTCGCCCGCGCCCGATGGCGCGGCCGCGATTGTCGCGCCGCCCGACGCCGCGCGTCGCCAGCTGACCGTGATGTTCTGCGACCTGGTGGGGTCGACCGCGCTCTCGGCGCGGCTCGATCCCGAGGATTTGCGCGAGGTCATCGGCGCCTATCACCGCTGCTGCGCCGAGCTCATCGGCAAGGCCGGCGGGTTCGTCGCCAAGTACATGGGCGACGGGGTGCTGGCCTATTTCGGCTACCCGCTGGCCCACGAGCATGACGCCGAGCACGCTGTCGAGGCCGGGCTTGCCCTGGTCGAGGCGGTGCCGCAGCTCACGACCGCCCCCACGGGACAAGCCCGTGGGCTGAAGGCCCACGGCGTTCCGTTGCAGGTGCGGGTCGGCATCGCCACCGGGCTTGTCGTCGTCGGCGACCTGATCGGCGCGGGTGCGGCACAGGAGCAGGCGGTCGTCGGCGAGACGCCAAACCTCGCGGCGCGCCTGCAGGCTCTCGCCGAGCCTGATGCCGTGGTCATCGCCGACAGCACGCGACGGCTGCTCGGCAATCTCTTCGAACTGAAGGACCTCGGGGCCAGGGACCTCAAGGGCATCGCCGGGCCGGCGCGGGCCTGGGCTGCGCTGCGGGCGAGTTCCGTCGGGAGCCGCTTTGACGCGCTGCATGCGACCGGGCTGACCGCCCTCGTCGGGCGCGAGGAAGAATCCGAATTGCTGCTTCGGCGCTGGTCCCGGGCAAAGACCGGTGAAGGCCAGGTGGTGCTGCTCTCCGGCGAAGCAGGGATCGGCAAATCGCGGCTCACGGCGGCACTTCTGGAACGCTTCGCCGCCGAACCGCACACCCGCTTGCGTTACTTTTGTTCGCCGCAGCACATGGACAGCGCGTTCCATCCGATCATTGGCCAGATCGAACGCGCCGGCCGACTGGCCTACGACGACAAACCGCAGGCGAGGCTCGACAAGCTCGATGCGGTGCTCGCACAGACCTCGACCTCGCCCGAGGATGCCGCACTCTTCGCCGAGATGCTGTCGCTGCCGAATGATGGGCGCTATCCCGCGCTCGACCTGGCCCCGGAACAGCGCCGGCAGAGAGTGCTGGAAGCGCTGATGTCGCAACTCGCGGGGTTGGCACGCCGGCAACCGGTGCTGATGATCTTCGAGGATTTGCATTGGATCGACCCGACGAGCCTGGAAGTGCTCGGCCGGATCGTAGACCGGATTAAAACTCTTCCGGTTCTGGTCATCGTGACGTTCCGCCCCGAGTTCAACGCGCCGTGGGTAGGACAGTCGCATGTGACGAGCCTGACGCTCAACCGGCTAAGGTGGGCTCCTACGTGTGTCCGCTTCACAGTCGACCCGACTCGCGCCGACGTACCGAGACCCGTCATACGCAGCGCGCCTGACGGATCCCGGGTATCCGCTGACGATGCCGTGCGGGTTATGTCTCCCCGCGCGGGTTAGAACGCGACAGCGTCCCGAATTCAGGACGCCGGGTGCGTTCGGTCGGCGCCAAGGTCGATGACGATGTCGGACGGTTCGGGCTCCTGCAGCGTCATACTCGTCCGGGCATCGTTCCAGCGCCCCACCGTGACCACGTTCCCGAGCCGATCTCCCGCCGCCGTATCCGCTGCCGGTTCGACGATGTGAAGTCCTTCATCGTCGACGAAGAAAGTGTGCTCGCCAAAAGCTTCGTTCAGCTTTGGCATCGCGGGATGGCTGTCGGGAAGTGCCTCGGCCTCAAACTGGTCCAGAGTTCGGATGACCATATCGGATGCTAATTTCATTTGACGCTCCCTGGGTTGGAATTGCCTTGAGGCAAAGTACGCGCGCAGGCCGCAGTGGCCCCACCGCGGATTTGCAGGCGGTCGGGACTTGACGGTCGTTTCGGTCGACCCTCCGGCAAGGCGGCCGGAGCGTGCCGGACCAGCCGCACGTCTCAGCCGATGATGTCCTGCGCAAAGAGTTGATGCTCGAGTTTGACCAGTACTGCTTCGGGATCTTGCGGATCGACCTTCCCGATGCAGTGCATGGTGGGTCCCCTCCAATTCTGTGGCGCCGTCCGGCAAACCCCGCGAAGTTCACGAGGTGATAGCCTCGAACTTGCGGGGCCGAGCAAGCAGCGCCCGCCGTCCGGTCATCAAAAAATGACACCGCCCCAAAGGCTCTGCCGGGTGCCGATGACGGCCAGATGACTCGAACGTTCGATCTGAATCGATCGTCAAACTAGGGAAATGTGCCGTCTTGGCAGCTATCGGCCGCTCCCTCGCGGCCGCTTGGAGGCAGGATTACCGGCAGCCTCCAGCTGTGATCTCGCCCATGGCACTTAGGCAAGCGAAAGCCGGCTTCAAGGGCATGTCCAGCGAAACAAAACTTCCCCGCCCGATCGAAGACCGGTTTGCACGACTGCCGGTCTCGATCGGCGCGATCGACGCGTCGGCCGGCCGCGCTCCCTTGCCTCCCGCATTCCCGGCGCGCCGCGGGCCGGCACCATGCTAGGGTTGGCACCCTCTCGACCGCCCGACCCGACGATGACCGAACCCAGCCGCCCCGCCGCCTCGCCGACCGCGGCCTCGCCGGTGATGGCGCAATATCACGAGATCAAGGCGGCCAATCCGGGCTGCCTCTTATTCTTCCGCATGGGCGATTTCTTCGAACTGTTCTTCGACGATGCGGTCGCCGCCTCCGCGGCGCTCGACATCGCCCTGACGCGGCGCGGCCGGCACGACGGCGCCGACATCCCGATGTGCGGGGTGCCGGTCCATACCGCCGATGCCTATCTCGCCAAACTGATCCGCGCCGGGTTCAAGGTCGCCATCTGCGAGCAGATCGAGGATCCGGCCGAAGCCCGGCGGCGCGGCGCCAGGGGACCGGTGCGCCGCGCCGTGGTCCGGGTCGTGACCCCAGGCACGCTGACCGAGGAGGGCCTGCTCGACGCCCGGCGGCACAACTATCTCGCGGGTCTGGCCGAGGCCGGCGGCGGCCTCGGCCTCGCCTGGCTCGATCTGTCGACCGGCAGCTTCGCCCTCGCCCCGACTAGCGAACCGGCCTTGCCCGGCGATCTCGCCCGCCTGTCGCCGGGCGAGATCCTGCTGCCCGAGCGCCTCCTCAAGCGCCCGGCCCTGTTCGAGCTGTTCGCCGCGTGGAAGCCGGCCTTGACGCCGCTCGCCGACGCGCGGTTCGACAGCGAGGCGGCGCGCCGCCGCCTCAAAAACTTTTATCGGGTCGAGGCACTCGACGGCTTCGGCAGCTTCGGCCGGGCGGAGATCGCCGCCGCCGGCGCGCTTGTCGATTATGTCGGATCGACCCAGCAGGGCCGCGCGCCGCATCTCGAGCCGCCGCGCCGCGTCGCGCCGGGATCGGTCATGCAGATCGATGCGGCGACGCGGCGCAATCTCGAATTGTCGGCGAGCCTCTCCGGCGAGCGCCGGGGGAGCCTCTTGGCGACGCTCGACCGGACCGTCACCGCGGCCGGGGCGCGGCTCCTTGCCGACCAGCTTGCGGCACCCTTGACCGATCCGGCGGCGATCGCGGCGCGCCTCGATGCGGTCGCGTTCCTGATCGATCGTGCCGACCTCGCGACGGCGCTGCGCGAGCGCCTGCGGCACTGCCCGGACATCGAGCGCGCCTTGACGCGATTGAGCCTCGGGCGCGGCGGCCCGCGCGACCTCGCGGCGCTGCGCCGCTCGCTCGGCGAGACCGCCGGTCTGCGGCAAATGCTCGCCGAACCGGGCCTCGTTCCGCTGCCGGAACTTTTGGCCGAGGCGCTGCGCGGCCTCGGCGAACACGCCGCACTCGTCGACCGGCTCGAGCGGGCGCTCGCCGCCGACCTGCCGCTCTTTGCCCGCGACGGCGGGTTCATTGCCGCCGCCTATTCGCATGAACTCGACGAGTGGCGCGCCCTGCGCGACGAAAGCCGGCGTCTCGTCGCCCAGTTGCAGGCACGCTATCTCGCCGAGACCGGGATCGCCGCGCTCAAGATCCGCCACAACAACGTGATCGGCTATTATCTCGAAATACCGGCGAACCACGCCCAAAAGCTCGGGCCGGCATTCATCCATCGGCAGACGATGGCCGGCGCGCAGCGCTATACGACGGCGGAACTCGGCGATCTCGAGACGCGGATCGCGAGCGCCGCGGAACGGGCACTGGCGCTCGAATTGCGGCTCTACGAGGACCTCGTCGCCGAGGTCATGATCCGCCGCGGCGACATCGCCGCCGCCGCCGCCGCGCTCGCGGCGCTCGACCTTTCGGCGGCCCTCGCCGAGCGGGCCGTCGAAGGCGGCTGGGTGCGGCCGCAGGTCGAAGCCGGCACCGCGTTCGAGATCGCGGGCGGGCGGCATCCGATCGTCGAAGCGGCACTCGTCGGCGCCGGCGGAAGCGGGTTCGTCGCCAATGACTGCGTCCTCGAGGAGGACCGGATCTGGCTCGTCACCGGCCCCAACATGGCCGGCAAGAGCACATTCCTGCGGCAGAACGCGCTGATCGCGATCCTGGCGCAAACCGGGTCCTACGTGCCGGCCCGGACGGCCCGCATCGGCATCGTCGACCGGCTGTTCAGCCGGGTCGGTGCGGCCGACGATCTGGCGCGCGGCCGCTCGACATTCATGGTCGAGATGGTCGAGACGGCGGCGATTCTGAACCAGGCCGGGCCGTCGGCCTTTGTCATTCTCGACGAGATCGGCCGCGGCACCGCGACTTTCGACGGGTTGTCGATCGCTTGGGCCAGTCTCGAACATCTGCACGAGGTCAACCGCTGCCGCACGCTGTTCGCGACGCATTACCACGAACTGACCGCACTCGCCGCCAAACTGCCGGCGCTCGCCTGCCATGCGATGCGCGTCAAGGAGTGGAAAGGCGACGTCGTCTTTCTGCACGAGGTCGGCGCCGGCACCGCCGACCGGTCCTACGGCATCCATGTGGCAAAGCTCGCCGGGCTGCCGAAAAGCGTGACGGCGCGCGCCGAGGAGGTGCTGGAGCTCTTGGAAAAAGGCGAGCAGGGAAGCGCGCTCGTGCGCCTTGCCGATGATCTGCCGCTGTTCAGCGCCGCCCGCCGTCGGCCGGAACCCCCGGCTTTTGCCGGGGCAGGCGCGCGGCGCGAATCCGCGGCCGAGGTCCTGCTGCGCGATGTCCGGCCTGACGAACTCAGCCCGCGCGAGGCGCTCGAACTCCTCTATCGGCTGAAGGCAGCGGCGGCCGAGTAGCGCCTAGCCCCCGGCGCGAAGCTGGCGCAGACGCCTTGCCGCACCTTGTTGAACCGCATGGATGCCAAGATCCTTCAGCTCCCGCTCGAGCGCCTCAAAGCTCTCGACGAGCGGCAGTTCGACGGTAACCTCATCGCCCGCCAGGAGGCGCTCCACAATGTCCCTCGCGCTCCGGAGAGGCACATGGCGTCGAGCCAGTATCTGCGCCGCCGATACGGTCTTAACGAACGTTGGTTCAGCCTGAAGAATGTAACTTGCGGGTAAACCTGAGCGGACGCGGGAAATTGTCCCGACGCGCGCCCGAGGTGCGAGTCGCTCCCTTAATGATGACTGCATCGAGATCCATCCATTCGATCAAGGCGTTCGCAATCTGTCGCAGGCGGTGCGGGCCAAGTTGGTTGGGTCGTAGTGTCTCCCCATGCATATGGAGGCGATCGAGGAGCAGTTCACGCCCTTGTTGCTCGACTTCGGCCATGACCAGGAGAGCACCCGCTGGGGTGGTAATGCGGGCCGTCACAATCTGGCCGTCGGTCAGTTCGTCTTCCAGCTCGATCTGAATCTCGTCCGCCGTCCACATCTGGAAAGGCATATCGCTCGGGTGCAACGGAGGCGCGGCTACGAACCGGTTGCCGCTCGGTCGAAAATCGATGATCGCTATCCGAGGAGCCGCAGCAGCGCCGCGACGCCGCCGAGGATCGCCAGCGTTTGCAAACCGACCGCGCCGAACAGCCATTTCAAAACCTGGTGGCCATGGCAGCGCGGATCTCGCCGAGGCGCAGGTCCAGTTCGGAGCGCATCTCGCCGAGGAGCAGATCGAGGTATTCGCGGGTAACGACGGCGTTGCCGATCGTCTCCGACAGCGCGCTCGCCACGTCCTGAGCCTCACTTTGCCGGCAGGCCCGCGGCCTCGAGCCGCTGGGCGAGCTTCAGCGTGTTGAAGGCGACGGCGCTCATGCCGGTGAAGACACCGGGAAAACCTCGGCAGTGTCAACCGGCAACGCGCCGTTCGACAATGATCGAGCGCGAGCGGCGGAGGGGCTGGCGTATGGCACCGCGTTTGGCGATCGTGGCAGAATGCCGGGCGAATGCGCGGCAAGGATTGCAGTCGGGAGGAAGACATGGCTGACTTGGCGGGCAAGGTGGCGCTGGTAACCGGCGCCGGGGCGGGGATCGGCCGGGCGACGGCGCTGGCGATGGCCGCGGCGGGCGCCGCCGTAGCGGCCGCCGACATCGATTTCGCCGCAGCGCAGAAAACGGCGGCCGAGGCCGCCGGCAACCGCGGGCGGGCGATCGCGATCGAGGCCGATTGCGGCGATGTCGCGAGCATCGACGCAATGGTGGCGCGCACCGTCGCCGAGTTGGGCGGGATCGACATCATCGTCAGCAATGCCGGCGTCACGCGCTTTGCCCAGATCATGGATCTGACCGAAGCCGATTGGGACCGCATCCACCGGGTCAACGCCAAAGGCGTCTTCTTCTGCCTGCAGCGCGCGGCGCGCGAAATGATCCGTCAGCAGCAGGCGGGTCGAGGCGGCGGCCGCATCATCAATATCGCCTCGATCGCCGGGCGCGGCTATCCCGGCACCTCGAACGCCGCCTATGCCGCGAGCAAGGGTGCGGTCATCGCCTTGACCAAGACCGCGGCGCAGCAACTCGGCAAGCACGACATCAACGTCAATGCGATTTGCCCGGGCGTCACGCGCACCGAATTGGGCGCGCGCAACGCCGTCGTGCGCGCTGCCGCGCGCGGCATCACGGTGGCCGAGTTGCAGGCCGAGCAGGAGGCGCAGATCCCGATTGGCCGCGCCAATCTGCCCGAAGACATCGCGGCGATGGCGGTGTTCCTGGCCTCGCCGGGAGCCCGCAACATCACTGGTCAGGCCTATAACGTCGATGGCGGGCTGGTGCCGAGCTGAGCCGAGAGGATGCCTCGCAATGGCGAGGCTTCGCGTTCCTGGCGGAAAGCACGGCCGCCGCTTGCCGCGACGGCTCGCCGCCCGGTTGCCGTTCTATTACGGCTGGGTCGTGCTGGCCTGCCTGTGCTGTGCCGGCTTCTCGCGCCAGGGCGGCGCCACGGCGACATTTTCGGTCTTTGTCGAGCCGCTGACCCGCCAGTTCGGCTGGTCGCGCACCGCAATCTCCGGGGCCGCTTCACTCGGCGGTCTCCTCGCCGCCCTCGTCTCGCCGCTGATCGGGCCGCTCGTCGATCGGCATGGCTCGCGCGCGGCGCTGTGCCTCGCCATCCTCGGCACCGGGATCGCGACCCTCTCGCTGTCGCTGACGCGGTCCCTCGCCGCTTTCTACCTCTTGTTCTGCATTGCACGGTTGAATTGGGCCGGGCCGTTCGAGCTCGGCATTTACGGCGCGCTCAACAACTGGTTCGTCGCGCGCCGGCCGTTCGCGACGTCGATCGCAACAGTGGCGCAGATGGCCGGACTGGTGGCGATGCCGCTCGTCGCCCAGGCGGCGATGGAGGGCCATGGCTGGCGGGCCGGCTGGGTGGCGATCGGTTTGACGGTGCTGATGGTCGGCTTTCTCCCGACCTGGCTGTTCCTGGTGCGCCGGCCGGAGGATCTCGGGCTCGTCCCCGACACGGTCGTCCCGCCTGCCGCCGCGGCACGCGGCGGGCGCGCGGGGCCGCTGGATGAACCGGCTTTTTCGCGCCGCCAGGCGCTGCGCACGCCCGCCTTCTGGCTGCTGCTCGGCTACATCGTCCTCGTCTATCCGGTGCAGGCCGGGGTCAGCCTGCACCAGGCGGCCAACCTCGTCGAGCGTGGTGTCGCACCGGCGCTCGCCGCCTCGATCGTCAGCCTGTTCTCGCTGATGTCGGGCGTTGCCAGCGGCCTTTGCGGTCTGATGCCCCGCGGCTTGCCGGTGCGTTATCCGATGGCGCTCGGCGGCGTATTTCTGACCGCCGGCTGCCTCGCGATGATCGGCATCGCCTCGCCTGCCGAAGGGGCCCTCGCCGCGGCGCTGTTCGGCCTCGGTATCGGCGCGATGCTGACCCTCTTACCGATTGCCTGGGCCGATTATTTCGGCCGCGCCAATTACGCGTCGATCCGCGGGCTCGCCCTCTCGGCGCAGGTGCTGGCGCAGGCCGCCGGCCCCTTGTTGGCCGGGGCATTGCACGACTGGACCGGCAGTTACGCGCGCGCGCTCGAAGGCTTTGCGGCTTTGTCCGCGTTCAGCATCGTCGCGGCCCTCTTCGCGCGCCGGCCGCCCCGCGCACCGGTTTAGCCCAGGGTTAGACGCCTGGCGCAATCATCCCACCGCGGTCCGCCCCATCGAGGAGGCCGGAGCACGCTTTTGTCGCGCCGACTCAGCCGCGTCGGGCCGCGCCGGCTTTGACGAGCAGCGCTTCGAGGGTCTCGTAAGGTTGGGCGCCGACCACGCCATAGCGGTCCGCGACAAAGGTCGGGACGCCGGTGACGCCATAGGCGTGCGATTTCGCCCAATCCGCGTCGACCGCAGCCTTGAACCGGCGCTCGGTCAGGACGACGCGCGCCGCAGCCGCCGCAAGCCCGACCGATTGCGCGATATCGGCCAGAATATCCGGATCGCCGATATTGCGCGCCTCGACAAAATAGGCCCGGTACAAGGCGTCGTGGATCGCCGCCCCGCCCGGCTGCGTGTCTGCCCATTTGCCGAGTTCCTGCGCGAGCCTGCTGTTGTAGGTGTGGGTGCGCCGGCCATAGGGCAGGCCTTCGGCGTCCATCAGAGCCTTCATCCGGCGGTACATGGCTTCGGGATCGAGGTTGCGCCCGGTATAGAGGGCGGCGAGCGGGTTGCCCTCGGCCGGCGTCTCCGGATGCAGCGGGAAATGTACCAATAGCGTATCGACGACAAACGCCTGCTTCAGCTTTTCAATACGCACGGTACTGAGATAGCACCAGGGTCAGACGTAGTCGGTGAAGATTTCGAGTGTTGTCGGCATCGTCGGTGGCGCTCCGGCCGGGTTGCTGCGCCATATTAGACCGGAAGTGCCGGCCGGCAAGCGGCAGATGGCATCGATCAAAGGTCGGCGCCGAGGTTCGGCGCTACTCCCGGCTGCGGTTTGCTGTTATCGGTAAAATTAATGTTGGGTATCGCCCGTCCGGCTGGCTCGGGGGCGTCGCGCCGGGCACATCGTCGCTTGCGCGTCGAGGGCCGGAGGACGGCCAAGATGAGGTCCACCAACAAGATCGTCGATGCCGTCTACGCCGAGCAGGTGTCGTCGGTCTTTCGGCAGATGCCGATCGCGCTCAGCGTCAACCTCGTCATTGCGGCGCTGGCAACGAGCGTCCTCACCGGCATCAGCGGCGGCCGGCTGCCGCTCTTGTGGTTCGCCGCAATCGCGTTGGTGACGGCGGCCCGCTGGATCCTGTGGCGCCTCTACCGGTCCGGCCGCGGCGCTGGCGAACCGCGCCGCTGGGCGGTCCTCGCCACCTGCGGCTCGCTGTTCGCCGGCTTGGCATGGGGCGTCGGGGGCGCCCTGTTGTCGCTTGTCGTGCCGCCGAGCGGCGAGGCGTTCCTGATCACGGTGCTGTGCGGCATGTGCGCCGGGGCGATCGCGATCAGTGTCGCGCACCTGCCGACCCTGCTCGCTTTCGTGCTCTCGGCCAGCTTTCCGATCGTTGTCCGGTTCACCGCCGCCGGTTCGTCGACCGGGCATGCGCTCGGGGTCATGACGCTAGTCTTCGCGGCGGCGATGGCGCTCGGCGGCCGCCATCTCAACCGGATTTTCACCGGGAGCATGCGGTTGCGCATTGAACTCAACGAGGCCAATCTGCGTTTGCAGGCCGAAATGGCCGAGCACCGCACCACCGAAGCCGCGCTCCGCCAGGCGCAGAAGTTCGAGGCTGTCGGCCACCTGACCGGCGGCATCGCGCATGATTTCAACAACCTCCTGACGGTGGTGATCGGCAACCTGACGCTGGCGAGGGGTCATGCGGGTGCCGATCCGGCGCTGCTTCGCCTGCTCGATGGCGCACTGCAATCGGCCGAGCGCGGCGTCGCGCTGATCCAGCGCCTGCTCGGCTTCGCCCGGCGGCAGCGTCTCGATCCGCGATCGATCGATCTGCACCGTCTGCTCACCGGCATCGAGCCGCTGCTGCGGCAAACCCTCGGCCAGGCAATCAACATGGTGATCGCCGCCGGCGCCGACCTCGCACCGGCGCAAGCCGACGCCAATCTGCTCGAACTTGCGATCCTCAATCTCGCGATCAATGCGCGCGATGCGATGCCGGATGGGGGCTCATTGCTGATCGGGCTCGAACGGCGCAAGCCCGACGAGGCCGCGCCGCCGGAACTGACGTCCGGGGACTACGCGGTGATATCGATCGCCGACAGCGGCACCGGGATGGACGAGGCGACGCTCGCCCGCGCCTTCGATCCGTTCTTCACGACCAAGGAAGCCGGCTCCGGCTCCGGGCTGGGCTTGCCGATGGTGCAAGGCTTTGCCGCGCAATCGGGCGGCGCGGTGCAGATCCGCAGCCGGCCGGGGGCCGGAACGACGGTCGAATTGTGGCTGCCGACCGCCGATGGTCCGCCGGCCGACGCGGCCGCTGGTGGCAATCCTCGCGAAACCGAGATGCCGCGCGGCACCGCCAGCATCCTATTGTGCGACGACGACGGCGACGTACGGCATTTCATCAGCGACTTTCTGGCCTCGATCGGCTATGCCGTGCACGCGGCGCGTGACGGGGGAACGGCGCTGCGCCTCCTCGCGCGCCACGCCGACATCAGCCTGGTCATCGTCGACTACGCGATGCCGGGAATGAATGGTCTCGAGACAATCCGGCAGGCAAGCGAACGGCAGCCCGGGTTGAAATCGCTGCTGATCACCGGCTATGCCGGCGCGGTCAACGGCAGCACCGCAGGGATCCCGTTGTTGCGCAAACCATTCGCCCCGGCCGAGCTGGCGCGACGGGTCGCCGAGATCCTGACGGCCTAGAATCTGGCGCGCCAATCGCGGCGTGCTAAGCTCTCCGCGGCACCAGATCCGGGGAGAGAGCGCATGCCGACCGCGGCCGAAGACAATGACGCCATCCGCGAGTTGCTGGCCGAATACTGTTTCCGGCTCGACGATGGCCGTTTCGCCGACATGGCGGCCTTGTTCACCGAAAACGGAACTTGGGACACGGCGTTCGGCAAGGCGGTCGGGCGCCCCGCGATCGCCGAGCTGGCGCAGAGCCTGCGCGAACGCGCTGGCGCCAACCGGCCGCGCGCCGTGCATCTCGTCACCAACATCGTCATCGCGCTCGCCGGCGAAGCGGCCCAGGTGCGTTCCAACTGGATGGTCATGCAGAACAGCCCCCAAGGACCGATAATCGGCTCGGGGGGTGCCTATCTCGACGAGCTCGCGAAAGACGGCGGACGCTGGCTGTTCCGCTATCGCAAGATCGATCGCTTCATCGTCCCGTGACCGAAGGCGCCGGCCGAAGCCGACGCAGCGGAGGAACGCAAATGCAGGCGGATTACATCGTGGTCGGCGCCGGCTCGGCCGGCTGCGTCCTGGCCAACCGGTTGAGCGCCGACCCCGGAACCCGCGTCGTTCTGATCGAGGCAGGCGGGCCCGACCGCAATCCGCTGATCCACATTCCGGCCGGTTACATGAAGCTGCTCGACCACCCGGTGCTGACCTGGGGGTATCAGGCCGAACCCGACCCCGGCACCAACGGCCGCGCCATCCCTTATCCGCGCGGCCGGGTCTTGGGCGGCTCGTCGTCGATCAACGGCATGATCTATGTCCGCGGCCAGCCCGAGGACTTCGACCATTGGGGCCAGCTCGGCAATCGCGGCTGGTCGTGGGACGATGTCCTGCCCTATTTCAAGCAGGCCGAGAGCTGGGAGCGCGGCGCCGACGAATACCACGGCGGGGATGGGCCGTTGTTGACTTCGCACGCCGCCGACCAGCCGCTGCTGTGCCACAAGATGATCGCCGCCGGGCGCGAAATCGGCCTCGACTATCGCACGGACGTCAACCACCTGCCACCGGGGGCCGGCGACAATATCGGCTGGGTGCAGCAAACGCGCCGCGGACGGCGCCGGCAGAGCGCCGCCCGCACCTATCTGCGGGCCGCGAAGAAACGCCCCAATCTAGAGATCGTCACCGGCGCACTCGTCCACCGCGTGCTGTTTGACGGCCGGCGGGCAAGCGGCGTCGAATACCGTCTCGGCAACGCCGTGGAGCGGCTGCTGGCGACGCGTGAGGTGATCCTCTCGGCGGGTGCGATCGGCTCGCCGCATATCTTGCAGCTCTCGGGCGTCGGCGACCCCGACCGCCTCGCCCGTGCCGGCCTCGCCGTGCAGCATGCGCTGCCCGGCGTCGGCCGGGACTTCCAGGACCATTACCTCGCTCGCGTCGCCTGCTCGGTCGCCGGCGCCAGGACCTTGAACGAGAAATCGCGCGGCCTGCCGCTCGTCGGCGAGGTGCTGCGCTATCTGTTCGCCGGTACCGGCATGCTGACCTATGCGTCGTCCTTGGTCTGCGTCTCGGCAAAGGTGCTCGAAGAATCGGCAACGCCCGACGTGCAGTGCCTGTTCTCGCCGGGGAGCTTCGCGCCGGGCCCGGTGCGCCGTCTCGACGACAAGCCCGGCATGACCATCGGCATGTGGCAGATGCGGCCATTATCGCGCGGCTATGTCGAAGCGCGGTCGCCGGACCCGGCGGTGCCGCCGGCGATCAACCCGCGCTATCTGTCGGAGGAGACGGATCGGCGCTGCGTCGTCGGCGGGCTCAAGCTGGCGCGGCGGCTGTTCGCCGCTCCGGCGATAAAAGAATACGTCACGGCCGAGACCCTGCCCGGCACGGACGTCCAGACCGACGCCGAGCTTCTCGACTACGCCCGGCAATACGGGTCGACCGTGTTTCATGCCTCCTGCAGCTGCCGCATGGGCGGCGACCCGATGGCGGTCGTCGACGACCGGTTGCGGGTGCGCGGTCTCGACGCGCTGCGCGTCGTCGACGCCTCGGTTATGCCGGCAGTGACCTCGACCAATACCAACGCGCCGACGATCATGATCGCCGAAAAGGGCGCCGCGATGATTCTCGCCGCGGCGCGGCAGCGGCTCGCGGCGTAACCCTCGCCGCCGCGGCCAAGGACCGCCGCTGCATTCGCTGCCGCGAACGTCCTCAACCCTCACGCGCGCCGGGGCCTATGCACTCACCGCCGATAAATTCCTGTGCCCACGGATGCAGGAGATTGGTTGACAGAGGCGATGGGCAGGCGCCCCTGGCAGGCGGCGGCGAACGATCGAGCCCTCGCCACGGGCACGGCGTTGAAGATATGGGCTGAGCAGCAGACGATCGAGCGGCGCGACGCCGCGACGGGAATTGCCGGCTGTATAACGGTCGGCAAGAATTAGTCGGCGGCGGGAGAGACGCCCGCTCTCACTCTTGGGCCGTCACAGGCGGCCGCGTTTGGCAAGGCAGGTGGCAGGGAGGTTCCGACAAGGCGCCGGAGGGGCCAGTTGCGAGAGAACCGATGCTCATCGGAAGACACCCTGACGACGGCACCGCGGAGCGCGGAGAGGGCGCAGCAAGAGGCCTGTTCGGCGCCCCGGCGCTCAATCGCCCGGCGCTGACCTCTTCGATCATCCTCGCGGTCGTTATGCAGGGGGTCGACAACTCGATCGCCAACGTTGCGCTGCCGCACATGGAGGGCAGCCTGTCGGCTTCGCAGGACCAGATCGCCTGGGTGCTGACCTCGTATATCGTGACCGCCGCGATCACGATGCCGCTGGCGGGCTGGCTTGCCACTCGGTTCGGCATCAAGCCCGTGTTCCTGATCTCGATCGGCGGGTTCACCCTCGCCTCGGCATTATGCGGCAGCGCCACCAGCCTGACGCAACTCGTCCTCTATCGCGGCTTGCAGGGCGCGTGCGGCGCCGGCCTCGTGCCGCTGGCGCAATCGGTATTGTTCCAGATCAACCCGGCGGAGCGTCACGGCCAGGCGATGGCGGTGTTCGGCACCGGATCGATGGCGGGCCCGATCATGGGGCCGACCCTCGGGGGCTGGCTGACTGATCAGTACAACTGGCGGTGGGTGTTCTACATAAACGTGCCGGTTGGGCTGCTCACCACGATCGGCATCCTCGTCTTTCTTCGCGAATCCCGGCACATCCATCGCGAGCCTTTCGACTTCTTCGGTTTCGCGGTGTTGAGCCTCGGGATCGGCGCATTACAGATGATGCTCGACCGCGGCGAGCTCAAGGACTGGTTTTCCTCGACGGAGATCTGGATCGAGGCGGCACTTTCCGCAATCGGCTTCTATCTGGTGGCGGTGCACACGGCGACCGCCGGCGACCGCTCGTTTCTCAATCGCGAGCTGTTGCGGAACCGGACCTATGTCGCTGGCACGCTGTTGATGTTCCTGATCGGCGTCATCCTGAGCGCCACCTCGGCCTTGCTGCCGACCATGATGCAGGCGCTGATGGATTATCCGGTGTTGACGACCGGCCTGGCGATGACCCCGCGCGGCTTCGGCACGATGATCGCGATGTTTCTGGCGGCCCGCCTCATCGGCCGCGTTGATCTGCGGCTGATCATCCTGCTCGGCCTCGCCCTGATGCTGGTGTCATTGTGGCAGATGATGAGTTTCTCGCTGACGATGAGCGAGGATCCGATCCTCCTGTCCGGTTTTTTGCAGGGCCTTGGGCTCGGCTGCACCGCCGTGCCGCTCAACATGATCGCGCTGTCGAACCTGCCGCGCTCGATCATGACCCAGGGCACGGCGTTGCGCAGCCTGATGCGCAATCTCGGCGGCTCGATCGGCATCTCGATCCTCGAGTCGCAACTGGCCGAGAATGCGCAGACCGTGCATTCGCGCCTCATCGAGCAATTGCGGCCCGACAACCCGTTGACGCATGCGCCCTATCTTGCCGCGCCATTCAGCCTGACGAACCCACCGGGAATCGCCGCCTTGAGCGCCGAGGTGACGCGGCAGGCGACGATGGTCGCCTATATCGACGATTTCCTGCTGATGACCGTCGTCGTCCTCGCCTGCCTGCCGCTGCTGTTGCTGGTACGGGTGCCGGCGCGCCGGGCGGCCGCGGCGGAGTGAGCCCGGATTTCTCGAAGGTCGTGGTATGCGGGGTGATTGCTGAGATCACCGGTCTTGGCAGGGAGCGTACACCATGACCAAGCGAGAGAGTAAGGCGGAAGTTATCGAGAGCGACAAGGCGGCGCTCATGGGGAGGAACGTTGCAGAAGGTCTACAAGTGGTGATGCGCTTTTTTACCGAGATTTGACGGTTTGGTGGTAATTGGGGCCCTATGGCCGATAGCGTCCTGCAGGTTTTTCGAGCTGAGCGTCAGTTTGTTTTTGGCGCTGTCTTGGCGATCGCTGCCGTTGCTGCTGCTGGCGCGGCACGAGCCCAGGTGCCGGCGCAGGCGTTGATTGTCGGCGCGATCGACGAGAACCACACCGTGACGCTCGTGGGCAATACCCGGCCCGAGGCCACGGCCGTCAACGACCGCGGCGCGGTCCCCGATTTGTTGCCGCTCGGGCATATCCTGTTGCAACTGCAGCGGCCGGCAAAGCGCGCGGCGGCGCTCGAAAGCTATCTCGCGGATCTGACACGGCGAGGCTCGGCGAACTATCACCAATGGCTGACGGCGACGCAAATCGGTGCAGAGTTTGGCCCGTCACCGAGCGATATCGACACGATCGTGCGATGGCTGTCGTCGCATGGGTTTGCCGTGGGCGGGGTCTATCCAAGCCGGATGACGATTGACTTCAGCGGCACTGCGGGCCTGGTGCGCGACACGTTCCACACCGCGATCCACCGGTTCGATGTCGACGGCGTGAGCCACATCGCCAATCTGAGCGACCCGCAGGTTCCTGCGGCGCTGGCCCCGGCGATTACCGGCCCGGTGTCGCTGCACGATTTTCGGCCGCGTCCTGGCGGCCATCTGATACCCAATTTCACTGTCTCGGGATGCGATCTGGGCGCCTCGACTCTCAGCTCGACCTGCTATTTCGTGACGCCCAAGGATCTGGCAGTCATTTATGACTTCAATCGGGTGTATGCCGGCGGCAATCTCGGCAGCGGCCAAACGATTGCGGTGGCCGAGGATTCCAACATCTACTCGGCAAGTGACTGGACCACCTTTCGCCGGATGTTCGGTCTCAATTCTCGTGCCGGGACGCTCGCGCAGACCCATCCGCGGCCGACTGGCGGCGGCGCTGCCTGCACCGATCCCGGCGTCAACGAAGACAGCTTTGAGGCAATCCTCGATGCCGAATATTCCGGCGCAGCGGCGCCCGATGCAGCAATCGAAGTTGCGAGCTGCGCCGACGCCGCGACCGCGGGGGTGGAGATCGCGGTCCTCGATCTGGTCAATGCGCCAGATCCGCCGCCGATCATCAGCGTTAGTTATATTGAATGCGAGGAATACCTCGGCGCTGCGGGCAACGCGTTTGTGAGATCGACCTATCAGCAAGCCGCCGGCGAAGGCATCTCGGTGATCGGCATTGGCGGCGACGAGGGTCCGGCGACCTGCGACTACGGCGCCAAGGCCGCATCGCACGGCATCGCGGCCAACGGCCTCGGCTCGACCCTCTATGATCTCGCGGTTGGCGGCACCGATTTCGGCGACGTCTATCACCACGAGGCCAACATTTACTGGCGTCGTAGTAATTCGGGGGCTTACGGTTCGGCCGTTTCATACATCCCCGAGATCCCGTGGAACAATTCCTGCGCCAGCCAATTGATCGCGCAGTTTGTCAGCGGCTCGAAGGTGACCTATGGCGTTGGCGGCTTCTGCAACAGCACGTGGGGAACCCAAGATTTCCTGACGACTTACGCCGGCAGCGGCGGGCCGAGCAGCTGTGCCTTGCGTGATTCGAACGGCGACTGTGCCGGCTATGACAAGCCACACTGGCAGAAAGTCTACGGCAATCCTGCCGACGGCGTGCGCGACTTGCCCGACGTCGCGCTCTTCGCGGCCGGCGCGGTCTGGGGGCACGCCTATATCGTTTGCGATTCCGATCCAAGCACGGGTGATCCGCCATGCTCCGAATTCCCAGGCCGCTACACCTACGGCTACGGCACCTCGTTCGCGGCGCCGGTGATGGCCGGGATCATGGCCCTGATCGACCATGCGGAAGGCGACAAACAGGGCAACCCGGACCCCTATCTCTATGCGCTCGCTCGCAAGGAATACGGCAGCAACGGAAATGCACGATGCAACTCGAACCTCGGCCGCGCCGTCGGAAACACCTGCATTTTCTATAACATCACCCAAGGCGACAGCGATGTCCCCTGCGTTCCGCAGACGCCGGATTGCTTTGCGCCGTCCGGCGCCTATGGGGTGGTTTCGACCGCGGACACCGCCTACAAGCCTGCCTTTTCTGCCGCCCCCGGCTGGAATTTCGCCACGGGGATTGGAAGCGTCGATGTCGCCAATCTGGTAAAAAATTGGCCGCGCTTGAGGCGGGGAGCAGGTCTCTGATCGCGGGTAAGCCTCCCCGGTGGTTCCGAGCCGCATGCGTTGGCTCCGGCCCGAGCTCATGGCCGAGGTCAAATTCCTCGCCTGGACGGAGGACAATCTGCTGCGCCAAGTCGTCTATGAGGGATTGCGCGAGGACAAGCCGCCGCGGGACCTGCTATTCGATGGCCACGTTCTGAGGGGCTGCGGTGGCGGGGCTCCTTGCGGCGCGAGTTTCGTGCCCCGGCGACGGGCACGACCGTGCGGCGGAAGGGGCCGCGAGCCGTTGCCGATCCCGCCGCCTCGCCCCGCCTCCGATCCGCCCCACCCACCATTGCCTCGGTAATACTGTATTCGCTGACGACAAACGTTGAATTTGTGCTTTACTTTATTAGAGAACACGCAGAACGGCGTACCCTCTCCCTAAAGTAATTGCGTAAGCAACGCCCATGTTGCTCACCAAACGGCACACTCAGACCCAACCACCTTTCCTCCCGCGTGGCGCTGCGCCGGGCTGGCGTGCTGGCGGCAACAATCGCCACCGCGCCATCGGAGCGGCGCGCTCGGCGACAAGATGCTAGAAAGCGAGCCGGACTTCTGCACGGGGGTAGGCAGCGTGAACGAGGTTACGCCGATGACCGAAAGCGAGGCGCTGGCGCGAAGCCGGGGCGCCCTGGGCGGGCTCAAAGTGATCGATCTGACGCGCGTGCTAGGCGGACCTTACTGCACAATGGTCCTGTCCGACCACGGCGCCGAGGTGATCAAGCTGGAGCCGCCGCAGGGCGACGAAACGCGCGAATGGGGCCCGCCCTTCGACGATGCCGGCGACGCCAGTTACTTCCTCGGCATTAACCGCAATAAAAAAGGCGTCGCGCTCGATCTTGCTAAGCCGGCGGGCCGGGAGGTGCTGCTTCGCCTGCTCGAGGATGCCGACGTGCTGATCGAAAACTTCAAGCCGGGCAGCATGGAGAGGTGGGGTCTCGGCTACGAGGACGTGTTATCGAAGCGCTTCCCCCGCCTGATCCACTGCCGGGTCTCCGGATTCGGCGCCGATGGACCGCTCGGCGGCTTCCCGGGCTACGACGCAGTCCTGCAGGCGATGGTTGGGTTGATGGCGATCAATGGCACCGAGACCAGCGGCCCGACCCGGCTCGGCAACCCGATCGTCGACATCGCGACCGGCCTTTTCTCGACCATTGCGATCCTGATGGCGCTGCACGAGCGGGGAAAATCGGGCCGGGGGCAATTTTGCGACATGACGCTGCATGACTGCGGTATGGCATTGCTGCACCCGCATGCCGCCAATTTCTTCCTCAGCGGAAAGCGGCCGAAAGCGACCGGGAACCCGCATCCCAATCTCGCACCCTATGCGAAGTTCCGGACCCGGACCTGCGAGATCTTCGTCGCCGCCGGCAACGACCCCGCCTTCCGAAAATTCTGCCAGTTTCTCGGTATGACGGAACTGGCAAGCGATCCACGCTTCGCAACCAATGCTGCGCGCCTCTCCAACCGGGATGCGCTGACGGATGCATTGAACGCGCGCTTTGCCGATGAAGACGGGCACGAGTTGACCCGCCGCATGCTGGCAGTCGGCCTGCCGGCTGGGCCGGTGCTCCATGTCGACGAAGCGATGGCCGCCGACCATGCCGCGCACCGCGCTATGGTGACGGAACTCGGCGCCTATCGCGGCCTCGGTACCCCGATCAAGCTGTCGCGGACGCCGGGGGGCACCCGCAGTGCACCACCGCGCTTTAACGAGCATGGCGAGGCGGTGTTGCGCGCCTATGGGTTCTCCGACGCCGAGATCGTCGCCCTGGCGCGAGACGGCGTGCTCGTGCAGCAGCGACGCAGCTAGCGGCCGTGTGGCCGGCAGCGGAAGGCGCCTGGGCGGCTAGGCGGGCGCCCGCTGGCCGGTAGCGGTCGCAGTTCCTCGCAAAAGCCGGCTCGCGACCGGGCTCTCTCTGGTCGGGTTGATCAGCGCGATTTTGTCAGCCTCTCGCGTTTCAGCCGCTCGACCGCATGGCGTGCCCTCATTGAGAGCGACCGGATGCGCCGCTCTAGCTCCTTCCTTTCGGATTGGGCCGCCTTCAGCTCCTCAAGCAGCTTGTCGAGATAGGCGCGGCTTTCCTCGACCGTGGGCCGCGCTTGTGACTCGGGAACCCGCTCGATCGGGAAGTGGATGATTTGGGCGGTCAATGTTTCTTCTCCTCGACGAGGCGCAGGAGCGCGCAGCGGCGCCAGCTCGGGAACAACGCGCGCCGGATGGGTCATAGGCGTACCCTCCACGATATCGCCAGCGGGCGGGCTGGCGCCAGGTCTTGCGCGACAGCGACAACCGCAAGCCCGCCGCCGCCACACATCATCGGCATCCGAATTGCCCGGCAACCCCGACGGTTGGGACCCTTTCGACGCGAGCTCGGACGGCAGCTTCGAAAGAGGGGCGGGCGATGGCCGGGGGGAGCCGCGGCTGAGCGATCGCGCAGCTCGACCGGATCAGAACCGCCTCGATCACGCTGATGGTCCTTTCGGCGCCATGGCGTCACCGATAATGGCGAGGCGGAGCGACTTCCATTTCCTGCGACAGGGTTTCCCAGCAACCGCGTCCGGCCGGGTCAGCTTCCGCCACCGGCTGCGGGGAGCGCGAAGGCGACGACCGCGTCGCCGAATTTAGTGCCCATTCGCGCATGCCCGCCAGCGGCGATGACCATGAACTGGCGGCCGCCGGCGACGTAGGTCATGGGCGTCGCCTGGCCCCCGGCCGGCAGCGACGCCTGCCAGAGTTCGCGGCCGGTGCGGACGTCGAAGGCGCGCAGCTTGTCGTCCCTCGCCGCGGCAATGAAGACGAGGCCACTCGCCGTGACGATCGGCCCGCCAAGATTCGGCAGGCCGCGGAAGAGCCCGAAAGCCATCGATCCGAGCGGCACCTGCCAGCGGATCGTGCCGGCGGCGAGATCGACCGCCGCGAGCGTGCCCCAGGGCGGCGGGTTGCAGGGAACACCGAAGATCGAGGTGAGGAGCGTGCGCTCGGCGGCGTAGGGCGTGCCGAGCTCGAGGCCGATCTCGGCGCCGGGCGCGGCGGCGCGGGCCGCGGCATACTCGGCGCGCGGGATCAGCCGCACGACATGCGCGACGTTCATCGCATTGACGATGTAGAGGCCATCCTTCGGGTCGTACGCGCCACCGCCCCAATTCACGCCGCCGCCGCTGAACGGGTAGATGATGCTGCCGCGCAAGGAGGGCGGCGTGTAGAGGCCGTCGGAGCGCAGGTTTTCGATCTGCCGCCGGCACAGCCACCGGTCGAGAAACGCGACACCCCACGCGTCATGGGGAGCGAGGCGCTGCGGCACCAGCGGCGGCGGCGCCGAGGGCACCGGCTGCGTCGGCGAGACGACTTCGCCCGGCATGTCGCTCGCCGGGACCGGGCGCTCCGTCACCGGGAACAGCGGATGCCCGGTGTCGCGGTCGAGCACGAAGACGAAGCCCGTCTTTGTCGCGACGACGACGGCGGGCTGGTCCCGGCCGTTCCGTCGCAAGGTGACGAGGCTCGGTTGCGCAGCGACGTCGTAGTCCCAGATGTCGTGATGCGTCGTCTGGAAGCTCCATACTGGCGCGCCGGTGGTTCCGTCCAGCGCCACGACCGACGATGCGAATTTGTCGTCGCCGGGCCGCTCGCCGCCCCAGAACGCGGCAGTCGGTGAGGCGGTCGGCAGGAACACCCGGCCCGTCGCCGGATCCGATGCGATCGGCGCCCAGACATTGCCGCCGCCCGACTCGAGCGCCCCCGAGGGACTCTTAGGTGACGGGTCGAACCGCCAGCGCAGGGTGCCGGTTCGGGCATCGAGGCCGCGTACTGCGCTGCCGGAGGGCCGCGCCGCGGTCATGTCGTCGAGTGCCGAGCCGACGACGAGCATGTCGCCGACGACCGCGGGCGGCGAATTGAACGCCATCGCGCCGGGATAGCGCGGCGGCCAAGCGGGCGCCACTCGGACGGTGCCGCGTTCGCCAAACCCGGCGCAGGGGCGGCCGGTGGCGAGATCGAGTTCGATCACCCGCAAGTCGAGCGTCGCGAGCACCACGCGGACGGCGCAACCCGCCCCTGGTGACGCCGCGCCATCACGCCACACGGCGACGCCCCGGCACAGGAAATCGCTGGCCGGCTCGAGGCCGGCCGCCAGCTTCGGGTCGAACGCCCAAAGCGCGCGCCCCGTCAGCGGATCGAGGGCGAACACACGATCGGTCGGCGTGCAGACGAGGAGCTTGCCGTCGGCCAGGATCGGCGTGTCCTCGAAGCTCGAACCCTTGGGACCGGTCGGCCGGTGTTCGCCGGTGTGAAAGATCCAGGCCGGCGCCAAACGACCGACATTCTGCGGCGTGATCTGCGTCGCGCCCGAGAAACGCTGTCCGCCCGGGTCCCCGCCATAGCTCGGCCATTCCTGGGCGCCGGCTTCGGCGGCGCAGGTCAGCGCCGGCAGTGCTATGAGTGCCGCCCGCAGCGAAGCCTTTACTGTTCCCTTGCGGTGCATAAAGCGGAATCCCGGCGAATTCTTGTGCGATTGCGATACTTTTCGGATCGTCGACCCCGTCGCATCGGTCACCACCCATTTTGTCGCCGAGGCCGCCAGCTTCCCCACAATCCTGCTCGCCGCCGTCGGATGACATCCTGATGTCATTGGCGCCGCGCTGAGATATTGTGCCTGATGTCGAGCGGTCTGCTGGGGTCGAAGCTCTCCGTTCCGTGGCGTGTCGGCGTGCTGGCAAAGCAGGCCGGCCCGATGCGCAGGCGCGTGGTGCGGGAATTGTCGCGTCTTGCCCTTGCTGTGCGTCACGATCGGTGGCGGGTTCCAGCGGCCAGTAAGCGCCTCAGCCTTGGGCCCATAGAGCCGCAAGGCAAGGTTGAAACCGCCCTTCGGCGAGGGTAGCCAATTGGCCTCCTTGCTCGTGCCGAGACTTTCGTTGTGGAAATGCAGCTCTAGGCGGAACTTCCAGCGTTTGAAAGACGCAAGTCTTTGATTCGGCGTGGTATCGGTCGCCGGCTGGTGCTGCTTACTGGGTACGGGTGGGGTCGATGCCGAGGAGGTCGAACGCCTTCTGTTGCAGCGGGGTGAGCCTGGGATAGAGGATCAGAGTACGGTCGGGTGCCGCCGCGGTGGTGACCTCGTTGCGGGTGAAGGTGGCGAGATCGGCGAGCAGGCTGTGCAAGCTGTGGACGCGCAGGCCATCCGGGGTAATGCCGCGGCTATCCTTGACATGGGCGGCGGGCGAGCGCGGCGCCTTGGCGACGGGGCTGGTGCGCAAGGCTTCAGCAGCGGCGCGATCGTGGTCGTCATAGAGCATCGGCGCGAGGCGATTGCGCAGGTGCCATTCGAGGTAATAGGCCAGCATGCAGAGGAAGACGTGGGCGCGCACGCGCGGCGCGCGATAGTGAAAGACGGGGCGGATGTCGAGGTCGACAGTTTTGAGCGAACGGAAGGCACGCTCGACGCGGCTGAGGCTCTTGTAGGCGGCGACGGCGGCGGCATCGTCGAGCCGGTCGGCGGGCACCGGGGTGCGCACCGCATAAAGACCGTCGAGCGCCGCCTCGGCGGCGATCGCCGCGGCTTTGCGGGTGCAGACGAAGCGGTCGTCGGCGATGTCGAGATCGAAATGCTTGGCCATGTGGCGGCGATCGAGGACGGCGCCGACCTTTCGCGCGATTTTGGCGATGCCGCGCAACGGTCGCCGGGTGCGTTCGACCGCCTGTTGGATCGCGGCCATGTCGCGTTCGGCGGCCTGCAGCAGATCCTCGCGCTTGCGCGCCCGTTCGGCGGCGAGCGCCGGGTTGCGGCAGACAACGAGCCGCTCGTCCGGGTAATCGGGCGAGGTCACCGCGGCCATGTCGCGCTCGTCGAACAGCGAGAGCTGCAGCGCGCCGCCTTCGACCAGGCCGCGGATCGCCGGGGCGCGCAAGGCGGTGATCCAGTCGAGCCCATTGGGGCGCAGGTCGGCGTCGATGCGGGCTTGCGTGATCATGCCGCGATCGCCGACGAGAACGATGTGACGCAAGACAAAGCGCTCTTTGAGCTTGGCGACTTGCGTCGACAGCGTCGTCGGATCGCCGGTATTGCCTTCGAACACTTCGATCGCCACCGGACAGCCGTCGGCGGCGCACAACAGCCCGTAGACGATCTGCAATTTGCTCGACTTGCGATCGCGGCTGTGGCCGAACTGGGCAAGCGGGCAGCAGCGGCCTTCGAGCCAACTCGACGACACGTCGTAGAGGACCAGGGTGCCCTCCTTGAGGTGGCGCTTGGCGAGAGCTGCCTCGATCGTCGGCTGCTGTTCCACGAGCCAGTCGAGCGCGGCGTAGAGTTCGTCGGCGTCGACCTCGCCCAAGCCCAGCACCGGCGCCAGGCTGGAGGCCGCGGTCCCCAATGACAAGGCCTTGGCGGTTGCCAGTTTGGAGGCCGGGTCAAGCAGGCGGGCGAGGATCATGGCCCGCACCAGGCTGCCCGGCCGCTCGCCGGCGGCGCCGAGCAGGCGGTCGAGCGGCAGCGTGCGCAACAGGCCGAGAGCCGCGGCGACGGCCCCGTGCGGCCAGGATCGCTGGATCTGGAACGGCGTCTCACCCGGCGCCAGCACGGTGCTGCCCTTCAGGAGTGCGCGCAGCCCGGCGACCAAGGGCGGCGGCCAGTCACTCAGATTGAGCAGGGTGCGCTTCTTGACCTTGCCGCCCTCGCGAAACGACTCGCGCAGCAGGATGGCGGGCGGCGAATTGCGGTTCGGAACCGCTTCGATGTACATGGCTGCATATTACCGAACCGACCAGCCTCAAGCAACCACTATCCGACCACTTACATGGCTACAGACGATTGCGAAAATCGACGGTTTCCCCAGCCACATCAGAAGCTTATCGCTTTTCAACCGCGGAAGTTCCGTCTAGGGATCCATCGGCATTGTATTTAAAGGACATCCACGAACTGACCGCTTGCCGGTAGAGGCTGTTGGGGTATCCTCCCATTACGGCGCTGCCTTTTGACGATGCGGTCGGCTGCTCGATTTCGCGCTTCCCTAGGCTTTGCGATCCCTCTTGCAAGCAATTCTCAAATCGTGGCGGAGGTCGCTAGAGATGTCTGACCATGCTTCCAGTCCCCGGGCCGTCGCGGATCCGGTCATAGACATCACGGACATGTACGTCTTCCCCAGTCCAGAACGGTCCGGCCGTCTGATCTTGGTGCTGGACATATTTCCATCCGCCGGACCGGCCGCGCTCTTTTCCGACGCGGTAAACTACCGGTTCCGCATCCGCCCCGTAAGCATTGCTCCGAGCGGGGCCGGAGCGAAATTTGTCGTCAGCGACAAGGAGTACACAATCAACTGCCGCTTCGCGGCACCCATCGAGGCGGGAGGCAGCGGAGGTCAGCTCGTGCAGCAAGGTACCTGTACCGCTTCGACTGGGCAGACGGTCCCATTCCGGGTGAACAACGAACAGGGAGGACAGGCTGAAGGGCTGCGCGCATTTGCCGGAGCGCGTCTAGATCCATTTTTCTTTGACGGCGGCAGGGCGCGGCAAACAAGACTGACCCGGCAGCTGGCATTTGCCAAGGTCGGTGATAATTCCTCTTTTCGCCAGAATTGTCTCGGCATAGTCGTCGAAATCGACGTCGCCACGATATTCGGGGGCGGTGACGGCCCACTGTTCGCCGTCGTCGGTGAAACGCTCGTGGCGAGTTCCATCACGGTCCGTCTGGAGCGCTTTGGACGACCGCAAATCAAGAACATCATCATGTTCAACAAGGATATTGATCCCGTCAACCGGGACCTCGAGATTCGCGATTTGTATAACCAAGAAGACGCGTTCAAGCTGGGGCAGACATATCTCGGTGCGTATCGTGCACGCATGGACGCGAGTTTCGCCTTCTACGATGACCTTGATGGAAAGACCGACTGGCCGCCGGGCGCAAAAGGAACTCACCCGCTCACCGAGCTACTGCTAGCGGATTTCATGGTGGTGGATGTCTCCAAGCCGTTCGCAGAGGACGGCTGTTACTTCGAGATCGAGCGAGCGCTCTTGAAGGACGCGGCTCATACGACCTGCGGCGGCCGATGGCTTAATGACGACAGCATGGATATCCTCTTCACAATTCTGGTCAACGCCGGCAACGGGCCCCCGATCAGGATTGGTGTCGATCAGGCGACTGTCCCGGCCTCTCGCACCTTCCCCTTTCTCGTTCCCCCGGAGCCAAATCCGCCGCCTGCACAACGTCGAGTGGCGCCCGAATGACGTCGGTGATTATGCGATGCGGAGCCACAAAGACATCAGCGGGTAAGCCCACGGGCGACGAGTTCGTCACGACGGTGGGCGTCCTTGCAATGTTGAACCTGCAAGCGCAAATCGATGGCTTGGAGCGGCGGGCCGCGGCGGACCGGTTGGCTGTCAGCGGCCACGCTGAGCTCATTGAGCTTGTCGCCTTACGGGGTCAGGTCCTGGGGCGCATCGCTGACTACGAGCTTTCCGAAGAGATGGCGGAGAAGCTCACGCGCGATGCCGCGGATGAGGGCAAAGCCTTCCTCGCCCGCGCACAGGCGCGGGCCAGATTTCATAACTTCACGGGTGCGCTGAGCGATCTCGATGAGGCGCAGCGGCTCGGGGCGGAATCCGCGGTTGTGAGCGCCGAGCGCGCTGCCATCTTCCAGGCGACCGGACAATATGACCCTGCACTCACGATCTGCTGCGAGGCCGTGGAGCGTCGCGCCGATTTCAATTCCCTTGGGGCCTTGGCTATGCTTCACGCTGAGCGCGGGGAGATCGGCGCCGCGGAGGGCTTCTTCGAAGAGGGCCGGGAGCGCTACCGCGGGGTTTCGCCATTTCCATTGGCGATGCTCGACTTTCAGCGCGGCCTCATGTGGCTAGCGCGGGGTGATCTTCATTGCGCCCGCACCTGGATCGGCGCCGCGCATTGCCGTCTGCCGGCTTACGCTCCCGCCCAGGGTCACCTGGCCGAAGTCGAGGCTGTTCTTGGCGAGACCGAGACCGCGCTCGCCATGTTGCGTCCGCTGACGATTTCGTCTGACGATCCCGATTATGCGGCATCGCTCGCCCGCATTCTTAGCGAGATTAACCGATTGGACGAGGCCCGCGAGTGGCGCGCCAAGGCGGCGGCACGATACGACGAATTGATCGCGCGCCACCCGGAGGCTTTCGCCGACCATGCCGCGGAATTCTGGCTTGAGGCAGGCGCCGACCCTTTTCGGGCGCTGCCGCTCGCGCAGCGGAATCTCGAGGTCCGCCAGACGCCGCGAGCTCACGAACTGGTAGCACGCGCCACGCTAGCAGTAGGAGACGCGCGGGCCACCTAGCCGTAAGGATGACCCCGCGTGGCAGGATACGAACGACCGCTGTCCGATAGAGCCGCGGTTCACGCTGCGCTCCATCGGATGACCGTTGTCGGCGCGTCTCGCCCGTTCCTGTGCGTCCTGGCGAAGGTCGCCTGACTGAACCGTCATCGGGCGTTCCCTTGTTGTTGCATTTTTGCGGAGTCTCCCGTTCCAAGCGAGCGAGGCTCTCGGTAGCGAAGAGCGTCTACCAGCAGGGAAAAGGCTGGCGTCGGCTGGCGTCGGCTCGGGTAGTAGAGGTGATAGCCCGAATACGGAGGGCACCAATCCTCAAGCACCCGCCTGAGACGACCGTTGGCGAGATGCGGTTGCGCAACGTCCTCCGGCACATAGGCCAAGCCGAAGCCGTCCAGCGCCGCGTTGACCATCTGGAATGTGCCGTTGAAGACCAACTGACCTTCGACATGCACCTTCAGCTCGTGGCCGTCTTTTTCGAATTCCCAGACATACAAGCCACCACGTGTCGGCAGCCGCAAATTGATACAGTTGTGACCGATCAGGTCTTGCGGTCGCTTCGGTTCTGGCCGCGCTGCTAAATACGACGAAGACCCAACAACTGCCATGCGCAGGTCCGGTCCAATACGCACGGCGATCATGTCCTTCGCCACCTGTTCGCCGCTGCGCACGCCGGCGTCAAAGCGCTCGGCTACGATATCGGTTAGGCCATAGTCGATGATGATCTCGACTTTGATGTCCTGATACTGTCGCAGGAATTTCGTCAGTTTCGGCCAAAGGAGGGTGTCGGTCGCGTAGTCGGTGGTCGTGATACGAATAGTGCCGGCGGGCTTGTCTCGAAGTTCGCTCAAAGCGTCAAGTTCGGCCTCGATCTCCTCCAACCGCGGGCCCGCGGTCTGCAGCAGGCGCTCACCCGCTTCCGTCGGCGAGACGCTGCGGGTAGTACGGGTCAGGAGCCGCACGCCGAGCCGTTCCTCGATGCCGCGGATTGCGTGGCTTAGCGCTGACTGAGACACGCCGAGCTTCGCTGCGGCCCGCGTGAAGCTGCGCTCCTGCGCAACAGCCAAGAAGGCCATCAGGTCATCCATAGCTCCGCGCCGCATTTATGACTCCCACTCATAAGTGCATGTCAATTATAAGGCCTAATCAAGAGAGCGGAGGGCTCTAAATGTTGGGCATGCGACAGTCGCAGCTCGGTGGGCCTGCGACGCTACGGGAGGTCAGGCCGTGACGAATTTCGATGCGAACACCCTGCGCGAATTGCGCGATATGCAGGAGGTCGCGATCCGGACGGAAAAGCACCCTAAGGGCGCCGTGGTGATCTGGGTCGTGGTGGCCGATGACGAGGTCTTCGTGCGTTCCTGGCGCGGCGCCAAGGGGCGCTGGTACCGGGATCTCGCGGCCGGCGGCCCCGCTACGCTGGAGTTTGCCGGTCATCGGCTGGCGGTGCAGGCATTTCCGGCAAGCGACCAAGCTGCAGTCACCCGGGCCAGCGGTGAATTCCTGAGGAAGTATCAGCGCAGCACCCATGCCCAGGAGATGGTGCGCTCCGAAACCTTGCCGACCACGCTGCGGCTCGAACCGCGCTGACCGGTAGATAAAAAGGAAGAGCAGAGATGGAAATCAAGCGAAGTGGCTCACAGCCTTCCACCAAGGGATCTGCGGATTATTTCACTGGCACGGTGCGTGTCGATCCGCTGTTCGGCCCGCCCGAGCCGGCCCGCGCCAGCGGCGGTAGCGTCACGTTCGAGCCGGGCGCGCGCACGGCATGGCACGCCCACCCGCTCGGTCAGACCCTGATCGTCACCGCCGGTTGTGGCAGGGTCCAGCGCGAGGGCGGACCGGTCGAGGAAATCCGTCCCGGCGACGTGGTTTGGATCCCGCCGGGAGTGAAGCATTGGCACGGCGCCGCGCCTACCACTGCGATGACCCACATCGCCATCCAGGAAAAGCTCGACGGCAAGGTTGTCGGGTGGATGGAACAGGTCAGCGATGAACAATACCAAGCGTGACGAAACTGCAGGAGAGGCGGCTCTATGCTGACGCTCTACTACTCTCCGGGGGCGTGCTCGATGGCCCCGCATATAGCGCTCGAAGAAACCGGCGCGCCCTATGGCACGCAGCTCGTGTCGATCCGGGGATGCAAGCAGAAGGCCCCCGAATATCTGAAGAACGTGAACCCGCGCGGCAAGGTGCCGGCGCTGCGCACCGACGAGGGCGTATTGACCGAAAATGTCGCGATCCTGACCTACATCGCGCGCGCCTTCCCACATGCCAATTTGCTGCCGGAGGAGCCGATTGGCATGGCGCGCTGCCTGTCGCATATGGCGTATCTGTCGAACACGGTGCACCCGGCCTTCACCCATATCGTCCGTCCAGACCGCTTCGCGACCGACGATGCGGCGCACGAAAACCTGAAGGCCACCGGCCGCGAGAATGCCTGGGAACTGGTGCAGGAACTCGACCAGCTCCTCGTCGGCAAAGACTGGGTGCTGGGATCGCGGTATTCCGCCGCCGACCCCTACACGCTCGTCATCTATGGCTGGGGTAAGCTGCACCGCCTGCCGCTCGATCAGCTCAAGGACTACACCGCCTTCAAGGACCGCATGTTGCAGCGCCCGGCGGTGCGAAGGGTGCTTGAGCGCGAGCAGAGCCGGCTGCTCCAGGGTTGACAAAAGCACCATGGCCCCCGCCTCGCACGCTCGGCGGTGCGGGTTTCCCCCGCATTGCAGAATTGGAGGAGAGAACAATGCCTCATGTTATTATCAAATTTTACCCCGGACGCTCGGAAGAACAGAAGAGTCGGCTTGCGCAAGCAATAGTCAAGGACGTGATGGCTATTGCAAGGGTCGGGGACGACGCGGTCTCGGTCGTCATCGAAGAAGTCGAACCAGGGGATTGGGCCGATAAGGTCTATAAACCGGACATTATCAACGGTCGCGGGAAGATATACAAAAAACCAGGATACAAGGTTCCTGAATAAACTTCTGGATTAGATAATCAGCGTCGACGAAAACCTCACATTTCAAAAGTCAAGGTGTACAAGGCTGTCCCGAGGGAACCTAACGTAAGGGGTATTTGAATGAAACGCTTCGAAGACAAGACCATCTTGGTAACCGGCGCCGGCAGCGGCATCGGCGCGGCCTGCGTTCGGCGGTTATTCGCCGAAGGCGCGTCGATCGCCGCCGCCGACGTGCGGACAGAAGAGGTCGATAAGGTCGTGTCCGAATTCGGGAACAGCGAAAGGATCTTTGGCGTCGGCGTCGACGTGGCGGACCGGGATCAGGTGGCCGCGTTCGTGTCCGGAGCGGTTCGACGGTTCGGAAAACTCTATGGCCTGGTCAACAGCGCCGGCATTCGAGGAGTCGGCAACGTTCTGGATACCGATCCGGAGGTTTGGCGGAAGGTCCTGGCGGTCAACCTCGAAGGCACGTTCAACCTGTGCCAGGCTTTTGCCCGTGCCGTAACCGAAGCGAAAACGCCTGCGGCAATCGTGAACCTCAGCTCGGCGGCCGGGGTCAGGGGCGTGCCCAACCGCCTCCCGTATGCCGCGTCGAAGTATGGGGTCGTCGGGATTACCCAAACGATGGCATTGGAACTCGGACCGCTCGGCGTCCGCGTCAACGCCGTCGTGCCAGGGATGATCCGCACGCCGATGACCGCGGCCATGTTCCAGGACCCGAAAAATGTGGAGCGGATACGCGCGGCTCATCCGATTGGTCGCGAAGGCCAGCCCGAAGAGATCGCCGCGGCGATTGCCTTCCTCCTGTCTGACGATGCCAGTTTCATCACCGGTGTGGCTCTGCCGGTTGATGGCGGTTCAACTGCCGGTATTCCGTCACACTAAACGGTCTGCCTCCGATCGGTGACCGAAACGTTGGACTGTCCGAGCGCTTGACCGGTCAAGTATCCGTCAAGGCCAAGACTTCCCCCGATCACACCGAACAGACCTATTCCAGGCAGCCCGCGACCTGTGGCAGGTCTGCCATGAGGCGATGCGGCAGTCGGACAAGGGTTACGCGAATTGCCGGAAATCGGCGCGACCACGACCTCAAGCTTGAAGTCGACGTAGAACTCCATCGCGGATTCCCTATTTGTCGAAGTCTTTGTTACGCCCGGATCGCGGCGCCCAAAGCCACGCGCGGTCGCCGATTCAGGGCGACGATCACTCGGGCCGCGTATCCGTGTCATCGTTCGTCCGCCCGCCCGAGCGCGGGGAGGTACCGGCCGAAGTTCAATTCGAAGTCGCTCGGAACACCGTAACCGATACTGCGGACCTTGGCACGGCGCGCCTGCGCACTGGGCCAGGCCAGGGTTGAGAAGAACATGTCGTTGCTCGACTGAAGCTCGGTAGCTGTCGGCGTCCCGAACCGATTGATCTGGGCCTTCGCCGCGGCCAGCGCTTCACGGTCGAACGAGGCCAGACGCCGGAGGAGCGCATCGACAAACGAGTCGAGGTCGTCATCGTCCAGCGTGCGGTTCACCCAGCCATAGCGCTCGGCGATATCAGCATCGAAATCGTCGCCGCTGAGGACGATCTCAAGTGCGCGCGAGCGGCCGACCAGGCGCGGGAGCCATTCCAGCGCTCCGCCGCCCGGGACCAGTCCGACGCCAATCTCGGGGTTGCCGAATAGGGCGCTTTGCCGGCTGGCGAAGCGCATGTCGCAGGCCAGCACGAACTCGTTACCGATGCCGCGCGTGCGGCCGCGAATCTTGGCGATGCTCACGACTGGCGTGGACGAGAGGCGCAGCACAAAGTCGCGCCAAAGGCCCAGCACCTCTGGCCGTTCAGCTGCCTTGGATACGTCGAGATGGGCGATGAAAAATCGGGATTCGCCGATTGGAACACGACGACCTTCACGGACGGGTCCGCCTCGAGGTCGGTTATCAGCGCTCCCAATTCTTCACTCGTCTCCCCGGCGCAAGAGGCTGTAATCCAATCGCGTACCCACCCAAATGCGTTGCCCTCGCGCAAGCGGGGGCCCAGGGCAAGCGACTGAAATCCCTGGATTCCCGCTTTCGCGGGAAAGACGGAAAAGGGGTTTTGGAGGGGAGAAGCCAATTGGATTACAGCCTCGAAAGCCGGGGTCCATGCGTCCACGGCACGAGTTGATGAGACTTTCTAAGGTGGTGCCACTATTTGAAAATTCTGAGAGGTCGACAGATGGGTCCCGGCTTCCGCCGGGAAGACGATTGGCAGATTTGCCAATTTCCATCTGGACCTGAATTCCTTCAGGCGTTCTCAGGGCGGGTGCACCCGCCGCCAATGTTCGGCGATCGCGCGCCCGGTGCAGATCCAGACGCGGTCGCGCGCCGCGATGTGGTCGAGAAACTTGACGAGCCCGGCGAACCGGCCCGGTCGGCCGGTCAACCGATCGTGCAGCGCGACGGACATCAGCTTCGGCTGTTCGGCGCCTTCGGCATACATGACCTCGAAGCAGTCGATCATGTAGCGGGCGAAATCATCGCCGGTGGCGAAGCCGAAATTCTGGTCGAACCGGTTGTCGTTGGTCTCGAACGAATAGGGAATGACGAGATGGCGTGCGGCGCCGAGCGAGACCCAATAGGGCAGCTCGTCGTTCAGCGCGTCGCGGTCATAGAGGAAGCCGCCCTGTTCGAGATGCAGCCGGCGGGTGTTGGCGCTCGGCCGGCCAGTCATCCAGCCGACCGGTCTGATCCCAGCGACCCGTTCGATCGTCGCGATGCCGAGGCGGATATGTTCGCGTTCGACCGCCTCCGGGATCGTCTGGTAATCGATCCAGCGGTAACCGTGGCTGACGATCTCGTGCCCGTCCTCGACAAAGGCGCGAGTTAAATCAGGGTTGCGCTCGGCTGCTTTCGCGACCGCCAAGAGGCAGACCTTGATGCCGAATTTGCGGAACAGCCGCAACAGGCGCCAGCCGCCGACCCGCGAGCCGTATTCGAAGACCGACTCGACGAGCGGGCTGCGCAGCCCGGCGAGCGACGGCATGCCGATGTCGTTCAACAGGCCCTCGGAGACGCCGTCGCCGTCCAGCACCGAACGCTCGCCGCCGCCCTCGAAATTGAGGTTGATGTTGACGGCGATCCGGGCGCCGCCCGGCCATTGCGGGTCGGGCGGAACGGCGCCGTAGCCGACATAATCGCGATCGTCGATCATCGGACCGGCGCGCCTGAGGGATCGTTCGGGTGATTTGCGGTCATCTCGTCCTCGGCTTCTGACGGCGATAAATCACCGTGCTCCAGGGTGAACCGGGTCGCCGGCGCGGTCTATCGCATGGTAAGTGCCACGGGGAAGCGATGCCATCCCGCTCTCGGCACCTCGCTCGGCGGTGCCGGATCCCGGCTCCTATGCCGAACGGGTGGCGATTCAACGTCTCTTGCCGGTAAGTAAGCTGGGTGATCTTCAGATCGCCCTGACGTAGAAAATCGTCTTGTTCTTTAGATTGCTATGGTCGATCAAGACACGACGAAAAAACCACTGCAAGTGTGAAGTGGTTCACCCTTGTGCTCATAACACATGCGTAAGTTTTTCCAGACCGGATGGTCCCGGGCTTTAGATACAACTCGTTGGAGGAGAATTCGCATGCCGGTAATCACTTTGGATGGCGGCTTTAAGATCAGAACCTTTGCGTCACCGCCGAGCGGCTTTGATCCGCTGACCGCGAGCCGCGCCGAACTGGAGAGCCATGGCTTTCCGCCTCGTCCGGACGACCCTCACCACCTCGAACGGTATCGCCGCGTGTTCGGTCAGCTCAAGCACAAGTTCCACTACGTCCAGCCGACATTCCGGGTCAACACGGATAGGCGGCACAGCCCGCGCATTCGCCGGGCCGAGGAGGGAACGGAGACCTCGACCAATTGGTCGGGCGGCGTCGTCTTCGCTCCGTCGGGACAGTCGTTCCGCTGGGTGGAAGGCGATTGGGTGGTTCCCGACATCGACGCGCCGACGCAGGATCAGTGGTACTACTGCGCCAGCTGGATCGGCCTCGATGGCGACGGTTCCAATGACGTCTGCCAGGCAGGCGTCGGATCGCAAGTTTATCAGAACGGAACCTCGATCAGCAAAACCTTCTATCCCTGGTGGGAGTGGTATCCCAATTTCGAAGTGCAGATCACAAACCTGCCGATCAGCCCCGGCGACATGGTCACCATGCTCATTTGCACTTCCGGTGCCAACGCCACGACGGCCAGCGTCTCTTTCAGTAACCGCACGACCGGAGCGTCGACCTCGTTCAGCTTCGATGCGCCGTCGGGCACCGAGCTCGTCGGGAACTGTGCCGAGTGGATCGTCGAGGCGCCGACCGTCGGCGGCGCGCAAAGCGCGCTCGCCGACTATGGCGAGGTCTTCTTCTCGGTTTGCGAGGCCTTTTTGACCAACGGCACCACGGTGAATGGCGGGACCGGCGACAATATCAACATGACCGCCGGCGGCAATGTCGTCTCCGACGGCAACCTGATCGCCCCGACCGTCATTCAGTGCCTGTACGCAGGTGCAGAGCCCGCGGCTGCGGCAGGCTGATCCCTGGACTATCCGGATTTTGGGCGGGGGCAGAGCGGTGCCCCCGCCCCTCTTCTCGGCCTTCAGCCTTGAGGCGGGACGAAAAAAGCGGCTCAGCCGTTGCCGTCCCGGCGCGCCGCCGTTCTCGATCGACATGCCGACGAACTCGCCGGCACCGTGCCGGTTCAAAGAGCAACAGTACATTGCCGTGGGCGGCCGCCTTTTTTGGCAAAGCCGCAGTTGCTGCGGCGTTGTTGCCGGTTGCTGGTCGGCGCCGCTGCTCGGCAGTGAGAACCGGCGGTGTCGCCAAAGGTTCCCGTCCTCAGCCAAATCGGCAAATCGCCAAATCGGCGGATCGACGTGTGTAAGGTCCCCTTTCCTTGTAGACCGCTCGATCAGAACTCACTTACAAAATCGGCCATGGATGATCGCACGGCGCTTACCGCGGCGATCAAGGCGGCCGGCGGCACCGCGGCGCTCGCCCGTGCCATCGGCACGACGCCGCAGGCGATTTCGCAATGGCGCCGGGTGCCGGCGGCGCGGGTGATCGAGGTCGAAGCGGCAAGCGGCGTCGGGCGGCAGCGGCTGCGGCCCGACCTCTATCCGAACCGCTACGGCAGCGAAGCACAGCAAGGGACAAGTGCCGACATGACGCCCGAACAAAAGATCGGCGGCGCGGCGCGGCCGTTTACCGGCGCCGAATACATCGACAGCCTCAAGGACGGCCGGGAAGTCTATATCGACGGCGAGCGTGTAGCGGACGTGACCGGCCATCCGGCTTTTCGCAATTCGGTGCGCTCGCTGGCGCGGCTCTACGACGCGCTGCGCGACACGAAAACCAGGGACATCCTGACCTGCCCGACCGATACCGGGTCCGGCGGGTTCACGCACCGCTATTTTCGGGTCGCCCGGTCGCGGGACGACCTAGAGGGGCAGCAGCGCGCGATCGCCGAATGGTCGCGGCTCACCTATGGCTGGATGGGCCGCACCCCCGACTACAAGGCATCACTGATGAACACGCTCGGCGCCAACGCCGAGTATTACGGTCAATTCGCCGCCAATGCCCGCAACTGGTACCGGCGAGCCCAAGAGTATGTGCTGTTCATGAACCACGCGATCGTCAACCCGCCGGTCGACCGCGGCCGGCCGACGAGCGAGGTCAAGGACGTCTATGTGACGATCCAGCGCGAAACCGACGCCGGCGTCGTCGTCTCCGGCGCCAAGGTGGTGGCGACGGCGGCGGCGCTGACCCATTACAACTTTCTCGGGCAGAACGCGGCCACCGCAACGACAGACCCCGATCTCGCGATCATGTTCATCCTGCCGATGGACGCGCCCGGGGTGAAGCTGATCTGCCGCAATTCCTACGAGCGGGCCGCGGCCGGCCTCGGCTCGCCCTGGGATTACCCGCTGTCCTCGCGGTTCGACGAGAACGACGCGATCTTCGTTCTCGACAATGTGCTGATCCCCTGGGAGAACGTGCTCGTCCACCGCGACACCGAAAAGATCCTCAGCTTTTACCCGCGCTCCGGCTTCTTGAACGGCTTCTGCTTTCAGGGCTGCACCCGGTTCGCGGTCAAGCTCGACTTCCTCTGCGGACTGGTCGCACGGGCGTTGCACGCAACGGGCGGCGACGAGTTCCGCGGCAATCAGGCGATGCTCGGCGAGATCGTCTCGTGGCGCAATCTGTTCTGGTCGCTGTCGGAAGGGATGGCGGCCAATCCGCAGCCCTGGGTCGGCGACGCGCTGTTGCCGAACCTGCAGGCCGGCCTCTCGTACCGCGTCTTCGCTCCCGATGCCTATTCGCGGATCAAGGAAATCATCCACAAGATCGTCGCCTCGGCGCTTATTTATCTGCCGTCCTCGGTCAAGGACTTCGCCAATCCGGCGATCGATCCCTATCTCGAACGCTATGTGCGCGGCTCGAACGGCGTCGGCTACAAGGAGCGGATCAAACTGATGAAGCTGTTATGGGACGCGATCGGCAGCGAGTTCGGCGGCCGCCACGAATTGTACGAGCGCAATTATGCCGGCAACCACGAGGACATTCGCATCCAGGCGCTGACCGGCGCCAGGCGCGACGGCGCGATGGCGCGGATGACGGCGCTGGTCGACCGCTGCATGGCGGAATATGACGAACGCGGCTGGGTCGGCGGCACCTGGCTCGACCCGGCCGAGTGAGAAGACGGGGCCGCGCTGAACGCCGCCGGCGCAGCATTGGAGGGAAACGGGCATGGCCAACCTTTCGCCGGATTCCCGGCCGCGCGGTTCGAGGCGGCTGCTGTTCCCCGCCTTGCTGCTCGCGCTTTTCGTGTTTGTCGGCACCGGCACCTTTCTCGCCTTCGAACTGCGCGAGGGACCGCGCGGCGTCGCCCGCACTTGGCTCGGCCATGAGATCGGCGGGCCGTTCGCGCTCGTCGATCAGAACGGCAAGACCGTGACCGACGGCAGTCTCAGGGGGAAATGGCTGCTCGTCTATTTCGGCTATACGCATTGCCCCGACGCCTGTCCGACCGCGCTCAACAACATCGCGCTGATGTTTCGCGACCTCGGCTCGCCGCAGCGAAGCGAGATCCTGCCGGTCTTCATTACGATCGATCCGGCGCGCGATACGCCCACCGTCATGAAGGGCTACGTCGCGAGCTTCGATGCGCCGATCCTGGCGCTGACCGGCACCGCCGCCGAGGTCGCGCAGGCGGCGAAGGAATATCGCGTCTATTACGAAAAGCATGCCGAACCGGGCGGCGACTATTCGCTCGACCACAGCTCGCTGATTTACGTGATGGATCCGCAAGGGCGGTTCGCCGCCAGCCTCGACAGCGAGGATACGCCGGCGCAGATCGAGGCGCGGCTTAAGCAGCTGCTCGGCTGACTGAGCCAAGGCGTCGTCGTCAATGTTCCGTAAATCAGAGATAATCGTGTCGTGAGCACCGCGGGCAGCGTGTCGCCTCCCTCTCCCCGCAAGCGGGCGAGGAGCTAATCGAAACGGCGCCCTCAAAGTCCTCCTCCCGATAATGTTGCCGGGGCGTCGGCCGGCGCGCGCGGTCAGAAGGTGATGGCGGAGCGCAGGCCGACGACGACGGCGTTCGGAATGGGCTCGGTCGGCGGCGCCGGAAGGGGTGCGGCCACGTTGCCGCCCGGATGAAAGATAAACTGAAGGTCAGGCTGCAGAAACCACCACGGCGAGATGTTCACCTGGTAGGTCACTTCGAGCACGCTTTCGTAATCGCGCGCCGGCTGCGTGATGTCGGTGAAGAGACTCTGATCGGCGGCGAACGCACGGGCGGTGCCGCCGATCCTGGCATAGCCGAGAGCCACGCCCGCCACGTCTCGAGGGCGGTTCGGCAACAAGCCCTTCCAGGTCAGCCCGGCATCCAACTCGAAGTCGATCAGGTTGCGGTCCCCCGGCGCGCCGCCGAGCCGCAGGAAGCCGCCGAGCCCATGGTCCTGGCTCGCCGCCTTCGGGGGCTGCCACAGAAATTTGTCGAGGATCAGATAGAGACCATAGTCGCCGTAATGAGTCGCCGGAATGCCATCGCTGGTCGGGCTCGCCAGTGAGTTTCCGATGTTGTCGACGCTCAGATCCGGAAAATCGGCGCTGTTGTACCAGGCGCCGAGCTTGACGTCGCTCAGCGGGTTCTGCAGATCGGGTTTCGCATCGAACGAATAGTCGACCTCTTCGACGAACAGGGTGCCGCCCTCGCCGATCAGGAAATTGGTGCCGCTTGCGTTGCGGACCTGCGGGTCGCCGGGTCCGGGGGGCGCCGGGTTGCCGTTGAAGACGGCGGTCGAGATGGTCCACGCCGTCGTCGGCGCGAGCCGCAACCGCACCCCTGGGACCGCAAACGGATAGCACGGCCCGCCGCCCGGCCAGTCCGTCGACAGCATGTCCGGACAGCCGAATGTCGAGTTGACGAAGACGGCCGAGTATTGGCTGATGTAAAACTCGTCGTCGAAGCCGATCTGCCCGACGCGCAGCGACGCCTCGTTATTGAGAAATTGCTCCTGCAGCCAGAGGTCATGCAGGCGTGTCGAGGGCTGGGCCTCAATGCCGCTGACGATCAAGAGATTGCCGACGGCCTTCTCGGACAGGCCGCGGCCGCTGATCTGATAGCCGTCGACATGGAACGTGGTGTCGGGCCAGGCGTCGGGCCATTTGAAAAGCTTGTTGAGGTCGAGCTCGAGCGACGCGGTGACGAGGCCGTCGTAGATCGTGTCCTGGTAGATGCCGCCAACCGGGTTGGACAATGTCTCGGCGATGTCGCAAAGACCCAGCGTGACCCCCTCGTCGGCCATCTGCTTGCGCACGCTCCAGTCGCCGGTCAGCGCGTCCTGTGGCGGGCACTGCGCCAATGCCGGTCCGCCGATGTAGCCGAAAGCGACGGCCCCGAGGATCAGCAATGCGACGAGCCGGGTTCCCGCGAGAACCCGCCGCGCCCGAGAGCGAGGCACGGACTATTTTCCGCGGTTGGCCGGGGACCGCCCCAGATCGATCGCGCGGTAGCCCCCGGTCGGACCGAGCAGGTTCCGAGTGGCGCTGACCACTGCTGCGGCCAGATCGGGATCGTCAGCACCACCACTGACGATCGCCTGCGCCTCGACGACGAGCGTCGCATAAGCCCCGTTGAGATAAAGCCGCGCCTCGGCCGAGCGCATTTCGGCGCCTCAGCCCGCCGGGTCTTCGAGGCTGAACATCTCGGCCTGGTCGTCATAGGCGAAGACCTCGGCGTAGCGCCCCCAATCGATGACCGCGTCGAGCGTTTCCTCGGCGGCGGCGTCGCTCAAGTAATCCTCGAGCTCCTGCTCGAAACGGACGCGCGGTGCGCGACGGCCGGGGCGCTCGTCGAGCACGTGCCGGATATGCTGCGCCAGCGGCACCGAGGCGAGCAGATGCTGCGCGAACATGGTTTTGCGCGACTGCGGATCGAGCTCGGCGAAGTTCTTGCCGTCGGCGCTCAGCTCGATATCGCCTTCCTTGATCTCGGCAAGCCCGAGATATTGCAGAACTTCGGCGATCGGGAACAGATCGTCGACCTCGAGCTGCAAACTCCGGGCGATGTCCGGCAGGTCGGCTTTGCCGTTATAGGGCGGGGCCGCAACTGTCTCGATCAGGCCGGCCATCACGTTGGTCGAGACCGGCGGCAGCCGGCTCGCCAGATGCAGCCGCTGCGGCTCTCTGCCGGCCGACGGACGCGCCGTCATCTTGGCGTAGATGTCGTCGACGAGTTCGCGGAAGCTCGGGTCGAGACGGTTGCGCGGATGCGAAAAGGCCACCTTGATCTCGGCCGAAATCCGCCCGGGGTTCGATGAAAACAACAGGACGCGGTCGCACATGAAGACCGCTTCCTCGATGTTGTGGGTGACGAGCAGCATCGACCGGGTCGGCAATTTGTGCTCGATCCAGAGATCGAGAAGGTCGGTGCGGATCGTCTCGGCGGTCAAGACGTCGAGCGCGGAAAAGGGCTCGTCCAGCAGCAGGAGGGTCGGCTCGACGACGAGCGCGCGGGCAAAGCCGACGCGCTGCCGCATGCCGCCCGACAGCTCGCGCGGATAGGCCGATTCGAAGCCGTCGAGGCCGATCAGATCGATCGCGGAGAGCGCCCGCCGGCGGCTCTCCGCCGGGCCCACGCCGACCGCCTCGAGCCCCACTTCGACATTCTGCAAGACGGTCAGCCAGGGAAACAGCGCGAAGGTCTGGAACACCATCGCGATCCCCTCGGCCGGGCCGTCGACGCGTTGCCCGCGATAGACGACGTCGCCGCCGCTCGGCCGGATCAGGCCGGCGATGATGCGCAGCAAGGTCGACTTGCCGGAGCCGGAACGACCAAGCAGCCCGACGATCTCGCCGGCCTCCAAGGTCAGCTCGACATCGGACAGGACCAGCACCTCGCCCGAGCCTTTCGGAAACCCTCGGTTGACGCCGCGCAGGGTCAGGATCTTGTCCCGCGGCGCCGTCCTTATTGGCGTATCGAGTGCGACCATGGGCCCTTCTCAGTCGAGGCGCATCCGGTCTTCGGCATAAGCATAGAGCGGGCGCCACAGGAAGCGGTTGAACAGCGTGACGAACAGCGACATGACGGCGATGCCGAGCACGATTTTCGGATAATTGCCGGCGGCCGTGGTCTCGGCGATGTAGGCGCCGAGGCCATGCGCGTTGAGCGTCGTCTTACCCCAGGAGACCGATTCGGCGACGATGCTGGCGTTCCACGCGCCGCCGGCCGCGGTGATCGCCCCGGTGATGAAATAGGGAAAGATCCCGGGCAGCATCACCTGCCGCCACCATTGCCAGCCGCGTATCCGGAAATTGGTCGCCGCCTCGCGGAAATCGGTCGGATAGGCGGTCGTGCCGGCGATCACGTTAAAGAGGATGTACCATTGCGTGCCGAAAATGATCAGCGGGCTGAGCCAGATGTCCGGGTTCAGGTGCAACGTCACGATGCCGACGACGAAGACCGGAAACAGGAGATTGGCCGGGAAGGCGGCGAGAAACTGCGCCAGCGGCTGAATCTTTTCGGCGAGCCTTGGCCGCAGGCCGACCTCGATCCCGATCGGGACCCAGATCACGGCGGCGAGCGCGATCAGGAGAATGACGCGGGACAACGTGAACAACCCGAGTTCGAACACCCGCAACACCTCGTCCCAATCGACGCCGGAGGCGACGAAAGCGACGATCTTCCAGACGGCAAAGAGGGCCATGGCCGCGACGACGGCGAACCACAGCGCGTCGATCGTCGCCGACGGCGACTCGCGCGGACGCGTCGTTCGCGGCAGCGGCAGGGCGAAGCGCCGTCGCGCCAGGCCGCCCAGCAGCATACCTCCCGGCGTCCCGAGCGTGCGGAAGAGGCGACCACGCTGGAACAGGTCGAGGACCCAGGATTGCGGCATCACCTGCGCGCCGGTCTGCTCGAAACGGAATTTGTCGGCCCACGCGACCAATGGCCGGAACAAGAGCTGGTCGTAGAAGATGATCACGACGACCATGGTCAGGATCACCCAGCCGACGGCGGCGAGGCTTTTTTCGTCGGTCGCCCGAGCCAGATAGGCGCCGATCCCGGGCAGGGTGATCGTCGTGTCGCCGACCGTGATCGCCTCGCTCGCGACGATGAAAAACCAGCTTCCGGACATGCTCATCATCATGTTCCAGACGAGACCGGGCATGGCGAACGGCACTTCGAGGCGCCAGAAGCGCTGCCAGGCCGAAAAGCGGAAACAGCGCGTCGCTTCCTCGAAGATCGCGCGGCACCGTGCGCAGCGACTGGTAAAAGCTGAACGCCATATTCCAGGCCTGCGCCGTGAAGATCGCGAAGATCACCGCGCATTCGGCGCCGGCGACGCGGCCCGGGAACAGCGACATGAAGAAGACGACGGTGAACGAGATGTAGCCGAGCACCGGCACCGACTGCAGGATGTCGAGGATCGGGATCAGCACCATCTCGGCGCGCCGGCTCTTGGCGGCGAGCGTCGCATAGGTGAAGGTGAAGAGGAGCGAGGCGACCATCGCCGCCAGCATGCGCAACGTCGTGCGCAGCGCGTATTCCGGCAGGTAGACCGGATCGAGTGAGACGACCGGCTCTTTCAACGTCGCGAGCGGCGCCAGGGTCTCCCGCGCCCCGTGGCTCGCCAGGAGCAACAGGCCGATGACCAGCGGAAAGGCGATTAGGTCCCACCGGTTCGGGGTCAGACCCCGCGCCGTCAGGCCGGCATAGCTGATGGCACTGTCCGGCACGCGTCCCCCGTTGATCGCGATATCCGGCGCTCTAGTAGTCATCTTCCGATGTTTTCGCCAGTGTCATAGAAACGTCACAGTAGTCCGCCGTAATGCGCCGGTTTGCCGAGGCTTGGAACCAAGAAATCTCATGGCGAAGCCAGCCGTCAGACAGCATCGATGACCGAGGTCGACCCGGCCCGCAACGCGGCGGCGCGCGGCGCTGGCGGGCGCCAAGCACCGCGCGCCGGTCTCGCGGCGCTGTCGATCGCGGCACTCGGCATCGTCTTCGGCGATATCGGGACGAGCCCGCTCTACACGCTGAAGACGGTTCTCGAGCTGGTCGGCCGCGCGCCCGATCGGTCGGTGACGCTCGGCGCGCTCTCGCTGATCGTCTGGACCCTGATCGTCGTGACGACGATCAAATACGTCTCGGTGGCAATGCGCGTCGACAATGACGGCGAGGGCGGCATCCTGGCGCTGATGTCGCTGCTCGGCGTAAAGCGCCGGCATCGCCCGGTGATCATCGCGGTCGGCCTGTTCGGCGCCGCCCTGATCTATGGCGACGGGGCGATCACGCCGGCGATTTCCGTGCTGTCGGCCTTGGAGGGGCTGGAGATCCCGTTTCCGGGCTTCACCCGCTATGTGCTGCCGCTCTCGGTCCTGATCCTCGTCGCGCTGTTCGCGATCCAGCCGCAGGGGACGGCGCGCATCGGCAGGGCGTTCGGCCCGATCATGGCGCTCTGGTTCGTGGCGATCGGGCTGCTCGGGATCTGGGGCATCCTCCGGCACCCGTCGGTCCTGTTGGCGATCGATCCGCGCCATGGGCTCGGTTATCTCTTCGCCAACGGGACCGGCGGGTTTCTCGTCCTCGGCGGGGTGTTTTTGTGCGTCACCGGCGCCGAGGCGCTCTATGCGGATATGGGCCACTTCGGCGCCGGACCGATTCGCCTCGCCTGGTCGACCCTCGTCTTCCCGAGCCTCGTCCTCAATTATGCCGGCCAGGCGGCGTTGGTCCTCGACGGCGCGCCGATCTCGGACAACATCTTCTATCGCCTCTGCCCGTCCCTTTTGCTGTTGCCGTTCGTCTTCTTGGCGACGATCGCGACGATCATCGCCAGCCAGTCGATCATCAGCGGCGCCTTCTCGATGACGCGCCAGGCGATCCAGCTCGGCTGGCTGCCGCGGCTGCACATCAAGCAGACCTCGGCCGAGGGCTACGGTCAGATCTATGTGAGCGCGGTCAACTGGCTGTTGATGCTGGTGACGCTCGGGCTGACGCTCGGGTTCCGCAAGTCCGACAATCTCGCCTCGGCCTATGGCATCGCCGTTTCGGCGACGATGCTGATGACGTCGGCACTGCTGTTCATTGCCATGCGCGAGATCTGGGGCTGGGGCCGCCTCGCCGCCGGCGGCGTCGCCGGGCTATTCATCGTGGTCGATGGTGCGTTTTTCACGGCCAACCTCGCGAAAATCGCCGATGGCGGATATGTGCCGCTGGCCCTGGCCGCACTCGTCTACGGCGTCATGCTGATCTGGCATTTCGGCGCCGCCGCGGTCGGCGCCCGGCTGCAGGAGGCGGTGGTACCCGTCGGCGCCTTCATGGCGCAGATCGCCGAGCAGTCGGTGCCGCGGGTTCCGGGCACGGCGGTATTCCTGACGCGCACCGAGCGCGACGTGCCGCCGGTTATGGTATGGCACGTCAGGCACAACCGGGCATTGCATCGGAACCTGGTCGTGCTGACCGTGACGACCCAATCGGTGCCCTGGATAAGGGACAGCGAACGGCTTGCCTTCGGCGAGATCGCGCCACGTTTCTGGCGGGCGGCGGCGCGCTACGGGTTCATGGAGCGGCCGGATATTCCTTCCTTGCTGGAACGCGCCCACGGTCTCGGCTGCGCGATCGACCTTGCCGACGTCACCTATTATGTCGGCCACGAAACCGTCGTACCCGCCGACGACAAGCCGGCGCTGCCGCGCTGGATCGAGGCCTTGTTCGCCTTCATGCAGCGCAACTCCGCCCATCTGACAGAATATTTCCGGCTGCCGGCCGACGCCGTCGTCGAAGTCGGCCGGCAAGTCTCGATCTGACCGCCGCCCTGGCGACAGCGCTGATATTGCCTAAAGGTAGGGCGGAGTTGCGTGGCGCCATCACGCGGCGGCTTTTAGAGCGCTCGGGTTCAGGCCAAAGCGCGCCCGGAAGAGGCGCGCGAAGTGGACCGGATTCTCGAACCCACAGCGATAGGCGACGTCGCCGATGCTCATACCGCCGCCGGCTTTGGCGGCCAGCAGGGCGTGCGCCCGCAACAGTCGGTGTTCGCGCAGACAACCGGCGACGGTTTCGCCGCGCCCCGCGAAGACACGGTAGAGATGGGCGCGCGAACAGCGCAGATGGCGGGCTATCAGCCCCGGGCTCAGCCGTGAGGAACCGAGGTGACGCCGGATGAAGATCTGCGCGGCGGCGAAGAGGCCCGCGTCGTTTGCCTCGTCCTCGAACCGCGCCCCCAACTCGCAGCGCAGGACGCTGATCGCGAGATCGACCGCGGCATCGAGCGCCGCAGCGCGCACCGCGCCGGTCGCGCGAGGCGCCATCTTTGCCAGGGCGATCAATTGCGTCCTGAGCATCGGCGACAGCCTGGCTGGTGACAGCACGGCGCCGTGCAACTGCGTGATCTTGTCGCCGACCGCCGCTTCGACCGTCAGGCGCGGCAGATGCAGGTTGAGCCCGCGATGCGAGCCCTGCCACGTGGCCGCGGCCGGCCGCGTGAAATCCTTGGCGAGGATCTGACCGGGCCGGACCACCCTCCACGCATCGGCCGAGCCGAAGCGGTGCTTGACATCGACCCCTAGAACCAGGGTCAAGCTGACCATGTCCAGGCCGTCACGGCTGCAGTCGGCTTTCGTCCGGCTGAGCTTCATCGACGTCGCCGTCAGGTCGGCGAAGCGTCCGGCGGGCCCGCTCATCTTGCCGACGCGAATGCGAAATTGTCGGCGGCCTTCTTCGTCGGCGGGTTCGGCCGTCATCGGCAGCAACCCGGTCTCGCGCCATTGCGCAACACGCGTCGCCAGGGGCGACGCGTCGCTGTCGATCTCGTCATAGCTGCACAAGGTGCGCGCCGATCCGAGCATCGAGCTGCTCCCTGCACGCCGCATTCGGAAAATTAACCAAACCGGGAACGAGACGCAATGCGGCGCACAATGTGGCGAGCTGAGACGCAAACGCGGCATTTGCGAGACGCGATCGCTAACGTCGGCTCCGCCGTGACTGTAAACCAGCGGTCGAAACAAGCGCTGTCTCCGATCCAATCGCTCGTCGCCTTCATCAGCACCTCGATCGGACCACGACGGAGGAACGGGATGGGACTGACTGTTTGCGACCGCCTCGGGCGGCAAGGGCGTCTCGCTGCCTGGGGGCTGCGCGCCAGGCTGGCCTGCGGTGCCTTGGCCACGCTGGCGCTCGCCTTCTCGACGCATTCGGCCTACGCCTGGTACACCTTTCAGGACGTCATCGATCAAAACGATCCGACCTTCAATCAAGAGCTGGGCATCAACGACTTCGGGGTCATTGCCGGCTACTTCGGCAGCGGAGCGCAAGGACATCCGAACAAAGGTTACACGATCCAGTACCGGAGCTTCGTCAATGAAAACTTCCCCGGTTCTGTCCAAACTCAGGTTACCGGGCTCAACAACCTGGGCGTCTTAACGTTTGGCAAGTTTTTGGGCACGACCGTCGGCTTCTGGTCCAACCAGAACAATTTGAACATGGTGAATAACAATTTCGGTTTCATCAACGTCGGCGGTCCTTATGGCGTGTTCATCAACGTCAACCACCCGGGAACCGGCATAATCAATGGCGTCAAGATAAACCAGCTGCTCGGAGTGAACGACTTCAACGTCGCGGTTGGCTTTTACATCGACAAGGCGGGTGCGACGCACGGTTACACGTACGGTCTCCTGAAGAATATGTACTCACGGAATATCGACGATCCGAACGGGGTCGGCGCGACGACCGCGGCCGCGATCAACGACAAGTTCGATATCGCCGGTTTCTACACCGACGGCAGCGGTGTGACCCACGGGTTCGTCGAATCAAAGGGGGTCTTCACGACGATAGACACGCCGAACGCGAAGGCCACGTCGCTGCTCGGCCTGAACAATTTCGGCGTGGCCGTCGGCTTCGACATCGACCAGCAGAATGCGATGCACGGCATCATCTGCAATGTCTCGAGCGCCACCTGCGCCGAGCTGGACGACCCGAACGGGATCGGCACGACAACCTTCAACGGCATCAATGACAACGCGCAGATCGTCGGCTTCTACGTCAATGGCCAAGGCAATACGATCGGGCTGCTGGCCGACCCGATCGCCCCCCCGAAGGTGCCCCCGATCGCCCCTTAATCCAGTTTCTTTCGACAGATCAGCCGAAAAGGACCCAGGGGCGCACGGCGTCGAAGAGCGCCGCCGAGGGCGCGAGGCGCGGTCCTTCGCCGGTGTCGACCGGCGGCACGATTCCGACGCCCCACGCCGCGAGCCGCTCGAATGACGCCCGCGTCGCCGGATGCGCCAAAAGCGGCGCGTTCAACGAAGGAGCGACGATGACCGGCGTCCGCCGCCCGATCGCCTCGGCCGCCACCGACAGCGCGAGGTTGTCGGCGATGCCGTGCGCCAGCTTGTTGAGCGAGTTGAAGCTGCACGGCGCGAACAGCACGACGCCGCGCGGCGGGCGCGGCAGGATCGCCGCGTCGAAATAGGATTCGACGACCCGCACGCCGTCGACTTGGGCGAGATCGCGCGGTGCCACCACGCGCGCGGCATTCGGCGTCGGGATCGCGAGGACGCTGGCAAAGCCGAGGCCGGTCAAACCGCGCAGCAGCTCCGGGCCGCGCGCCGCCGTCGTCGTGCCGCTGAGCAGCAGATACGCCACATCGAAATTCTCGCCATCGATCGGACTGTTCATCGCGGCCTCCCTGCAGCCGTCCCCGATGCTACATCGAGACGAGCCGATCGAAATGTGGGGCGAACGCGTCAGATTTCGCGTCGTCCTGTTTCGGCCATGGATACCGGCTTTGCCCGCGGGACAAGCCCGTGGGCTGCTGGCCCATGGTACGACGCCGCTGTTGCGTTATCGGCAGATCCCTGACGTTAAAGCACATCGCGCGTCGGCTATTTCTAAAAAGCTCAGGAGATTCTTGGAAATTCGGCGTGATCATTGGGACTTCTATAACAAGAAAGGCTCATCGCTTGACGATATTTTGACGATATTCGGTATTGACTTTCAAAACTGGGCAGATCGCTGCCGAGGAGCGTGCCCGCGGACAACGGAGGATCGGATGCGAGGGTGGTTGCCAGCGTTTTTGGCTGGGTTGTCGATGACCGCGGCGGCAGCCGGGATCGCCGCTGCCCAAGAGACGATCTCCTCGTCCGTCGTTCAGCAGGGTTTTGCCGCCTCGCCGATCCCGAAGAGCCGGCTGAATTTTGCCGGCAAAGACCCCGCGCAGGTCGGGCTCGGCAGCTATCTCGTCAACGGCGTCGCCGATTGCAGCGGCTGCCATTCATTCCCCAAATTTCTGCCGCAAGGCGACGCGGCCGGGAACGACCCGACGGCCGGCGACCCCTATCAGGGAACCCCGCAGTCGCAGAGCGTCTCGCAGCAGCTGCGCGCGAACGTCAACGCCTTGCACTATCTGGCAGGCGGCGAGTGCTTCGGCCCGGTCATGGCGCGCAATCTGACGCCCGATACGGGCGGCCGCCCGCTCGGCCTCAGAGAAAGCGAATTCATCAGAGTGATGCGCACCGGCGCCGACGTTGCCTGCAGGATAAACCCGAAGGATCCGATCTGCGGCCTCGGGCCCGCTACCGCCGTGCTGCAGACGATGCCGTGGCCCGCCTACCACAGCATGACCGATACGCAGCTGCGGGCGATCTACGCCTATCTGAGGGCCATTCCCTCGGCGCAACCGTGCAACACCGTCGCCGATGGTTGTCCCGGATTTTCGGGCGCGGCCGCGGGATCCAGCGAATACGCCTACCCGAACACCGACGACTGCCCGAACCCGGCGCCGCCGCAATAGCACAGACCGCCAAAAAGTCCCCTTGCGCGGGCTTGACCCGCGCATCCACGGATCGAGTCCGTGGGCTGAAGGACCACGGGACACGCCCGGCGACGGGGTTGAAGGCGCCTAAGGCGACAGTCCGTAACACTGTTGCGGCTTCCGGCACCTTCGGCCAAGGTCAACCCTGCGTTGCAGCCGCATCGGCGAGGCGATGGCGCAGTTTCCGATGATCTTCGTCTGGACGATGCGCCTCGACCGGCTTGACGAGGCGGCAACGGCGGCTTGGCTGCCGCTGCTCGACGAGACCGAGCGGGCTCGCGCCGCACGTTTTGTGTTTGCCCGGCATCGCGTGCAGTTCGTCGCCGCGCATGCGTTGTTGCGCGCGGCGCTGAGCCGGCTTGACGGCGCGCCGCCGGCGGCCTGGCGGTTCATCGCCGATGACCGCGGCAAGCCCTCGGCCTGGCTCGGCGATGCGCCGGCGGCGGTCTCGTTCAACCTGTCGCATACCGAGGGCATGGCGGGTCTCGCCGGATGTCGCGGCGCCGGCCGGGCGATCGGCTTCGACCTCGAAGCGGCCGCGCGGACGGTCGACCTCGCCGTCGCCGATCGGTTCTTCGCGCCGCCGGAAACGGCATGGCTCGCGGCACTGCCGGCGCCGGCGCAGCCCGAAGGCTTTCTGCGGCTATGGACCCTGAAGGAGGCCTTCATCAAGGCGACCGGCAAGGGGCTGACGCAGGATCTCGCCGCATTCTCGTTCGACCCCGATACGCCGCGCATCCGTTTTTCGGCGGCCCTGCCGGAGCGCGCGGCCGATTGGTGGTTCGAGCAGCGGCGCCTCGACGCCGGTTTCATCGCCGCGCTCGGCTTGCGCCGGGGCGGTGCGGTTCCGGTCGAGACCTGCTGGGTTGCGGTCGACTCCGCCGACCTCGGCACCGCCGGCCTGCGCGATTGAAATTCGGGCGCCGCTCGCCGACCGCAACGCGGCGTCGGGCCGGGCGTTCCCGAGAACAGGTGATCGAGGACGGCGCCCACTCGGACATGTCAGCGAGCGTGTGGCGCGGCGACAAGCTCCGGCACAGCGAGCAGGCCGGAAGCAGTCCTTTTTCGTCAGCAGCACGGTGTTGGCAGAGTTTACGCCATCGTATCGTCAGGCATTCGACTAATGATGCTCCGTCCTGGACGACTACGCCGGGACTTATGCGGGCAATTACCATCGGATCGCGAGATCTCAACTCCCGCGACGACACATCCCCGATCAGATATCCTCAGCGCCCACCAGCACACGGCCATTGGCATCGAGTAGCCCGGAATTCAGCTTCTGAGCGGCGCGGAGTTCTATCATCTGCCGGTGCGCCTCAAATATTTTTATCAGTGCTGGTCCTGAAAGGTCGTTTGATTGAACCGCCTGCTGCAGCGCATCAATCGTTAGGACACATGGTACGCGCTCCCTACCCCTTTTGCATAAGAAGAAGAAAAACGTCTTGGTTTCTGCGTCCCAGGATGGTGGGCCTGCGTCCATATACCACCCTTCGGGTTCGATCGACATTGTGTGACCTCCTCGTTCTTCGTTCTTAAACGGCCGCAAGGCGCAAATCGTGCCGTCGGCTGCCCGCCTGATCCTGATTTCGAACCGGCACAAGCGGGCCATGACATAGCGCTTGTGTCGATAGGTTCCCCAGCTTCGAAACTCTACGAAACGGAGAGCATCGGAGCAAATCTTGCTCGGTCGGACAGCATCAACCGCGGCCGCGCGGCGATGATTGCGCACGGGTGGCGGGCTTAAGTTCCCGAGAAACTCGGCGATCGCGTGCCCTCGTCATCGGTGAGGTCGAGCGGCAAAATCGCCTTTATGGTATCAACCGAACCCCGAGGAGAAGGAGGTGAACATGCGTAAGGCTCGGATACCAGTGGCGCTTGCCGCGTTCCTCGCGGCATCGTCGGCGTCGGGTGCGACACCGCCGCAGCCGGGCAGGTACACGGCCGACATCGTTGTCACAGAGGTGCATGGCGCCGAATGTCTTGATCAGACCGGCGACAAGTATCACGGCGTCCTGGTATATGGAGGCATCAACGCAACGAAGGCGACGCTTCGTAAACCGGTGCTCGTCGACAAAGTCCATCTGATCGAGCACTTGACGCTGACGATCACCTCCGGGATCGGCACGCTGAGCCCAAGCGGTACCTTCTCGCTGGAGGTCGCGTCCCCTCTCGATCTTAAGGTTTCGGGCACGTTCGAGGCCAAACTTATATTTTCCGACGCCGAGGCGTTCACGGAAAGGTTGACGGTCATGGCGCCGTCGGTCGACTGCACCGAAGCCTTCGACATCGCATTGGTGCGTAGCGGCTGATTTGCTGATTTCGGAACTCGCGAAATCGCGGCGGTATTCGTCGCAGTTCGTTGGCTCGCAGACACCTGCGAAATCTCGCGCGGTTCTGCCGCGGGGTTGCCAGCAAGAAGGGCTTAGCCGGCGATCGCTAAGCCCTTCATCTGATTGGCGGAGCCAACCGGGATCGAACCGGTGACGACATTGGCGGCCACGCCAATCAAGGACTTGGCGGCCGGCTCGCGCTGCCCTCGGTCCGTACCCGCGCCGGATTGCCAAAGGCGACAGCCCCGGCAGGAATATCGCGAGTGACCACGCTCCCCGCACCAATCAGCGCATCGTCGCCGACGCTCACGCCCGGCAGGATGATGGCGCCGCCGCCGATCCAGACATTGCGTCCGATCCGGATGGGACGACCGAACTCCAAACCGGCGGCCCGCTTTGCCGCATCGCGCGGATGATCCGCGGCGAGGATTTGCACCGCCGGCCCGATTTGTGTCTTTTCGCCGATGCTGACCGCGACAACGTCGAGAATCACGCAGTTGAAATTGAGGAAGACTCCCGCACCGAGACTGATGTTGAAGCCGTAGTCGCAATGAAACGGCGGCCGGATCATCGCATCCTCACCGACGGCGGCGAGGCGTTCCGCCAAAAATCCTCTGCGTTCGGCGTCGGAAGCTGCGAGTGCTGCATTGTAGCGCACCAGCCATCGATGCGTCACCGTCCGTTCGGCTTCGAGTTCCGGGTCGCAGGCGTCGTAGAGATCGCCGGCCAGCATCTTCTCCTTTTCGCTGCGTATTCCCGCTCGGCCGGTCACCATCCCTCTGCTTGACCTTCCTACCGGATCATCACGTGGAAGATGGCAACCTTCGGCCGAAGTTCCGGTCAATCACGGTCGGCGAATTGACGCCGCGAGCCTCGATTCTCGCCGTTCTGCACCCCGGAGCTGGCGACGAGGCGTTCTCGGCGCAGTTCGTCGATGCGTGCTCGGATCGTCGCAAAGTCATCGGCCGCATGCGAACGGCGCTCGCGCCGCAGTTCGTGCATACGGGCGCGGATCGCCGCGAAATCATCGGCAGCGCGAGGTTGGGACATGTCTCCTCCCAGAGAAGCCTGTTGTCGGGAAGTGGTTCGTCTTGTTTGACGTTAACTATCCGACCAGCCGGCTCAGCGCGAGCGGAATTCGTCGACGGGTGTGCGAATCCAAATGAAGTTTAACGGAAACGTCAATTGTGCCGGTCTGTTTCCGACCACAGGTTTTCCGCATGAATGGCCTGATCGGCTCGCGGGCCGAGTTTTTAAGAGCGGTTCTGGCGCCGCAGCCGCGTAAGCACCGGATCGTGTCGCTCGCCTTCGGCTGCGACTCCTGGCATCTGCCGGCACACCCTCGGCATGATCTCGCAACGGCCGGCCCGGTGCCCCGAAAATCAGCCGGGGCTGCCGCCGAGATGTCTCGCGATCAGCTGGTTGACGCGCTGCGGCATTTCCGCTTCGGGGAGGTGGCCGCAGCCGGGGAGCATCACCAGTTCCGCGTGCGGCACGGCGGCGGCAAGGCGCCGCGCATTGACGGTGGCCGGCGTCACCCGATCCTCCTCGCCCTGGATCAGCAGCAGCGGCATCGTCAGTCCGCTGCCTGCCGGCGGCATGTCGCCCTGCGCGGCGAAGCGGGCGGCCTGCATGAAGCCGGCGGGGTTGGTGGCGCGCAATGTCTGTTGCACCAGCGCCAGGGTCGCCGGCGACGCAGCCGAGCCGAGCAGCGCCGCGGCCCGCTCGCCGAAGCCGTAGCCGCCGCGCGCGATCATCTGTGCGCGGGCGGCGAGGGTTTTGGCGCGTTCCTCGGGCGCGGCGCCAGCGGCAAGGCTGGTGCCGGTGAACACGGCCCGGCCGATGCGCCCCGGACGCTCAACGGCAAAACACTGTGCGACCCGCGTGCCGAAGGAGTTGGCGACGACATCGAAGTCGGCGATGCCGAGCGCCGCCAGAAAGTCGTCGAGCGCGGCGGCGTAATCCCGCCCGTTCGGTGTCTCGACGCGCAGCGCATCGCTCAACAGATAGCCCGGCGCGTTCCAGGCGATCAGCCGGTAGCGGTCGGCCAGCGCCGCAAACTGAAGGCGCCAATGCAGCGAATTGGCGCCGATGCCGTGCAGCAGCAGAACCGGCCGCTGATCGGCCGGTCCGGCCGCCATAAAGCAGAACCGGTCGCCGGCATAGCGCGGACGCGCCGCCGCCGGGATCTCGGCAAAGCGCAGCTCGGGGAGTGACGGGACCTCGCGCCGCGCGGTTTCGCTCATCCTTCAACCCTCGGCCGATTCCTCTGCCGCGCGCCTGGCCCGGTCCATGTAACTGACCACGCCAATCACCAACAGCAGGGTCAGTGCGGCCCGCTGCAGCGTCTTAAGGCGCGTCATCGGCATGGCTTTCCTCCACCAGATTTTTTATCGCTCGATTAAACATCGTTTCCTGTGATCCTCCGGTTACCGATGACGCAATTCAGGCATTACCGCCGCGCGCGGCGGCCGAGCCTGGCCGCGGCGACCCGAGTTAAGCCGCTATGTGATTAAATCTTATGCATATCTGGATTGCGCGCTGCCTGCTTGTTGTACAAACTGTGACCCGCTCCACTGGCCGCGCTGCCGGGTTTGGGCGGATGGGGGCACCTTGGCCGAACGATCGATTACTGCGGAAGACTTTCGCGAATATCGGCCGAAAGAAACCGCATCCTCGCGCCGGCTGGTGTTGATCGCCGTCATGATGGCGACCTTCATGGCGGCGATGGAAAGCTCGATCGTCGCGACTGCGATGCCGTCGATCGTCGCGGCACTCGGCGGCTTCCGGTTGTTCAGCTGGGCCTTTGCCGCCTACCTCCTGACGCAGGCGGTGACCATCCCGATCTACGGCCGGCTCGCCGACCTCTACGGCAGAAAGCGCGTCTTTTTCGCCGGCGCCGGCCTGTTCCTGGTTGCCTCGGCCTTGTGCGGTCTCGCCTGGGCCATGCTGCCGCTGATCCTGTTCCGGGCGCTGCAAGGGGCCGGCGCCGGTGCCATCCAGCCGATCGCGACGACCATCGTCGGCGACATCTATCGGCCGGCCGAACGGGCCCGCATCCAGGGTTACATCTCGGGCGTGTTCGGGGTGGCCGCGATCATCGGCCCGCTGCTCGGCGGCTTCCTGGTGCAGCATGTGACCTGGTCGCTGGTCTTCTGGATCAATCTGCCGATCGGCGCCGCGACCTTTCTGATGTTTGCCCTGTTCCTGCACGAGGAGCGGGCACCGCGCCGGCATCGCATCGATTATCTGGGCTCGGCCTTGATGATGCTCGGTGCCGGTGCGCTGATGCTGGCCCTGGTCGAGTTCGGGAACGCGGCGTCGGCATCGATCAGCGCGGCGCTGGCGGTCGCCGGCATTGCCGCGCTCGCCCTGCTGGCGGCGCATGAGCGCGGCACTGCCGAACCGATCCTGCCGGTGAGGCTCTGGCGCCAACGGGTCATCGCCCTCGGCAGCTTCAGCGGCCTCACCGGCGGCGTCGTGATGATGTCGATCAACGCCTTCCTGCCGCTCTATGTGCAGGCGGCGATGGGCCGCAGCCCCGTCGCAGCAGGCGTGGCACTCGGCGCCGCATCGGTCAGCTGGACCTTTGCCAGCCTCGCCGCCGGACGGCTGATGATCCACACCTCGTATCGCCGGGCGGCGCTGATCGGCGGGCTGGCGCTGATCGCCGGAACCGCGGCGCTGATTACCCTCGGGCCGGCGAGCCCTCTGTGGTGGGCAGCGAGCGGTTCGCTGCTGGTCGGCATCGGCATGGGGTTCTGCAATACCGCCTTTCTCGTTGCGACCCAGGCGAGCGTCGGCTGGGACCAGCGCGGCATGGCGACGTCGTCGATCATGTTCATGCGCATCGTCGGCAACGCGGTCGGCGCCGCCGTGTTCGGCGCGATCCTCAACTTCGGGGTGAGCCGGCGCGTCCCGCATGCCGGCGACGCCGTCAACCGCCTGTTGCAGCCGGCCGTGCGGCGAGGGCTCGATAGCGGCGAGATCGGCCGGCTGAGCGCGGCGATCGCCGGCGGGCTGCACAATGTCTACATCGTCGCCGGTGCCGTCGCGATCGTCAGCCTGGCGCTCGCCTGGGCCCTGCCGCGCGGCCTCAGCCCGACGCGGCCGGCAGACGATACCCGCGGCGCGTCGCCGAGGATGCGGCGATGAAGATCTTTTACGGCTGGGTCATTGTCGGCGCGGGCCTCGTCATCACCTGCCTCGGCCTCGGCTCGATGATGTCGCTCGGCATCTTCCTGCAGCCGATGTCGGCCGCAACCGGCTGGTCCCGCGCCGGCATATCGGGCGCAGCCCTGCTCAACTTTCTGTGCATGGGCCCGGCGTCGTTCCTGTGGGGGGCCCTGTCGGACCGCTTCGGCACCCGCCCGGTCGTGCTGTCGGGCGGGGCGCTCCTCGGCTTCGGCCTCGTGGCGGCAAGCCACGCGGCCACGATCGGCCAGTTCCACATCCTGTTTGGCGTGCTGATCGGCGTGGCGGCCGGCAGCTTCTACACGCCGATGACCGCGGCAGCGACGCGCTGGTTCACGACGCATCGCAGCCTCGCGGTGGCGCTCGTCTCGGCCGGCATGGGGATCGGCGCGATGACCGTCTCGCCGCTTGCGCGCTGGCTGATCACCAGCCACGACTGGCGGTTTGCGATGGCGGTATTAGGTGGTCTCGCCTGGCTGCTGATCATCCCGGTCGCCCTGCTGGTCCGCGAACCGTCGGCGTCGGCGATCGAAAGCGATGCTGCATCGGCGGCCGCGGGACCGCAGGAGTTCACCGTCGGGCAGGCCCTTCGCACGCCGCAATTCGCCGCCATTGCACTGACTTATTTCGCCTGTTGCGCCGCCCATTCGGGGCCGATCTTCCACATGGTCAGCTACGCGGCGGATTGCGGCGTGCCGGCCATGGCTGCCGCCACCGTGTTCGGCGCCGCCGGCCTGGCATCGCTGAGCGGACGCATCGTCGGCGGCCTTGCCGCCGACCGGGTCGGCGCGAAGCGGATGATCGTTGCCGGGCTCGCCTTGCAGGCTCTTTCGGTCATCCTTTATCTGTTCGTGCGCGACCTCGAGAGTTTTTACGCTCTCGCCCTGATGTTCGGGTTTTCCTACGGAGCGGTGATGCCGCTCTATGCAATCCTGGTGCGCGAATATTTTGGCGCCCGGATCATGGGGAGCGTGTTTGGTGCGGTCAACATCACCTCGACCCTGGGAATGGCGCTCGGTCCGTGGGTCGGCGGCTGGCTCTACGATGCCTATGGGACTTATTTCTGGCTCTTTATCGGGTCGTTTGGCATCGGTGTCGGCGCCGTCGCGATCGCCGCGACGTTTCATCCGCCGCGCGAGCTGTCGCTGCCGAGCCCGGCTGTCCCACAGCGGGTGTAGCGATTTGTCCGCGTGCTTCCGCATCGCCGTCGAAAGCCGCCGCCGCCGCGCCGCACGCAAGCGCGGCCCGCCCGTCGACGTCAAACTGCTGCCGGAGCCAGCACCGGGAGCTTATACAACTGCCGCACGTTCTCTCGCAGCAGCCGTGACCGCGTCTCCTCCGACAGCTGCCCCAGGTCGCGTGTGATGACGTCCCAAGACTTGGGCCACGTCGAATTCGGATGCGGATAGTCGTTGGACCACATCAGATTCTTGCTGCCCCAGGCGTCGAAGATCCAGCGGGCCGGTGGATCGTTGAAGAAAGTGGCGTAAAACTGGCGGAGGAAGTACTCACTGGGGAACATGTTGAGCGGTGAGTCGAGATTTCCCCGACCCCAATACTTGTCGTACTGGGTCAGGTAAAAGGGAATCCAGCTCACTTCGTTCTCCACAAGCACGAATTTGAGCCGGGGATAGCGCTCCAGCACGCCGGTCATAATCAGGTCGGACATGGCGTTCGAGGCGTAGAGCAGTTTGTTGTTCACGGCGCTGCGCATGGTCTCGAAGGCCGCACGTCGGCCGCTTGTGCCGATCGGGCGCGGCCAAGGGAAGGGCTGGCCTGTGAGGATGTGGAGGCTGATGGGCACCTCCAGGTCCTGGGCCGCCGCCCAGAGGCGCTCATAGTGGTTGGTGGCGAAGGAAAGCTCCGGCGGCGGTGCCTGCCACACCAGTGCCCCGAGCAGCCCGGCCTTCCGGCAGCGCTCCAGCTCGGCCACCCCATGCTCAATGTCGTAGGTGGAGATACAGGACACGCCATAGAGGCGGTCGGGCGCAACCGAGCAATACTCGAGGATCCAGTCATTGTAGGCCCGGAAGCAGGCCTCCTGCAAGGCGGTGTCCTCGAGTCCGAACAGGTTCATGGCGAAGCTCGGGTAGAGCACCTCGCCGCTCACCCCATCCACCGCCATCTCCTTCACCCGCTCGTGCGGGTCCCACCCACCCGCGTGAGCCTGAAAGAGCCCGCCCACCTCCCGCTCGGGAAACACCGGCGCCTGGTCCTTGAAGGCTGCCGGCAGCCGGTTCTCCCAGAAGTGCGGGTCCTCGACGATGTGCGAATTTGCTGAGATCAGCAGCTCTTTACTACGTGATGCCATGGTTTCACCTCCTGGTCCCATGCAGGTCATGCCGCAAAACCGCGGTACGCGACCCCTCCTCGAATCATCGGGGTGCCAAAGCGCCCTGGTTTCACACCTCGTTCTTCACACCTGGTTCGTCGCGTGCGCGAGCGTTGCGCGGGATGATCGGTGTCGCGCCTCCGCGAATAAAGCAAAAGAATAAACTTCTACCTCGCCAGCACCAAAATCGCGGATTGCTCGAACTTGCCGCTCGCCTCAAACTGCAGCTTCGGTCGCCGTTGGTCTATCGGGGGAACCCGGCCGACGGCGGTTATCGGCGCACTGCCGTGGTTGATTCGCTGGCAGCCTCGCCGCCCTCGAAACCGGGCTCACGCGGCTCTGAGTCTGATCCTGTTCCGAGGCGGCGACTGGAGCGGGGCCGAGATTGTCGGCTGCATGCGCGAAATTCTCGGCGGTTTGAGTATGGATGACATGGCGAACAGCATCCTCGTCGTCGACCGCGAGCGAGTCCGGCGGAGACGGCTCCCCATCCGCTGAGCCGCAGCGATCTTACCCTGCCGCGGCGCCGGAAGACATCATCGGCATACACTCGACCGAGAGCGAAGGGCTTGGCATTTCGATAGCGATCAGACGCCGGTTCGAGATCGCCATGCGATGCGTGTAGCGCGACAGATAGGCGAGCACCGCCTTGGCCCGGCGAGCGGGCGCTTGGCGCAGACTTACCAGCGCATCCTCTTGAGCGGCGCCAGATAGGCGGCGAACGCCTTCGTGTTGACGCGCGCCGCGTGCGCGCCGTGGAACGTCAACTGGCTGGCGGCGTGTGCGGCGACGAGCTTCTCGATTAACACGGAGTTTTTCCACGCCCATCGCGCGCGCCCGCGAGCGCGATGGGCTGATGTGGTGGTGGCGACGCTAACAGTCAGCTGCGGTATCGGATGGCTCTTCGGCGCGTCTCATCATCTCGCCACCCTGAAGCGACGCCGTCTCACACGAGGTCATCGGTGGCAGCTCGTGCATAATCGTCCGGAGCCGGGTGTCGGTTTCCGGCTCAAAGCTGCTGTGCCCAGCGGTCGTGATGAAATAGTTGACTGTGTTATTGCCGGCATCGCGCAAGGCCCGCACCAGGGCCTCCGCCTGGTAGAGATGGCACACCCGGTCGTAACGCCCATGCACGACGTGAACGGGGATTTCCCTCAGTCGGGCAACATGGTCGAGGATATAGTTGTTATCGCGATTTGCTTCGCCGCCGGCGCCAAGAAACCCGCCGTTGATCATGTAGTGGACGAGGATCCTGGCGGCGGTGACGGCGTACTTCTGGTTTGGCTGACCGTGGCCGTTTTCATCACGGTTGAGACGGCTGGCGCTGCCTTCCCAAGCGACGCAGGCCGAGGCGGCTCTCACCAGGCGCTCCCGTTCTGCATCGGTCCGCGGTGGCGAGGAGAGGGCATTGGCCAGCCCCCTGACGACATCGCTGCGATCTTCCGGCGGAATGACGTCGACGAACTGCCGCCAAGCCGTCGGAAAGTCCAGATAGGCGCCGGGCACCGGCATGGCGAGCGGGTCTGCCGCGAATTCGGCGGCATTGCCCTGGAAGAAATAGTCGACATCCGCTCTGCGGCACAAAAAGACGGCGCGCAGGATCAGGGTCTGCACCGTTGCGGGATGCGCGATGGCGTAGGCCAGGGCGAGGGTGCTACCCCAGCTGCCTCCGAAAACGTGCATCTTGCCGCTGATGCTCAGCTCGTGGCGCAGCGCCGACACGTCGTCGATCAGGTGCTGGGTCGTATTGTTGGTCAGCGCCGGTGTTGCGTCATCATCGCTCGCACTTGGCGTGCTCTTGCCGCAACCGCGCTGGTCGAAGAGCACGACGCGGTATCGCTGCGGATTGAAAAACCGGGCGAACGAACTGTAGCTGCCTGCACCTGGCCCGCCATGCATGACGATGACCGGCTCGCCGGCGGGCGAGCCGTATTCCTCCCAATAGATCCGATGCTCGGAAAATCCCGGCGTAGCGAGATGGCCGGACCGGATCAAGGGTGGGTTCAAAGAAGACTGGTTGTTTGGCGCGGCGGTCTTGGTGCTTGCATCCACGGAACTTATTTCTGCCCAAATAGGAGGTAGGTTGCGAGTGCGAGCAGGTGCTGGCCAGCCAGCTTACGCCAAAATCGGGGGAGCTGTCGTTCAACTGGACGCGCACCCAACATTCTTGGCGGTGCCTGGGAAGGCCTAAGGAGTCCGGTGCCTCCTCCGGCTTCGGGCCCTCGCCGCGAACTGAACCGAGGGGAAAAGGGGGGCGACCAGGCCGTGGGAAACGGGCCTTACTGTCGGAAGGAAGAAACGGTGCCTCATCCCGCGTTGCGTGCCGGCAGAGAAGCGGTCATCACGGGCGGCGCGAGCGGCATCGGGTTTGCTGCGGCGAAGCGCTTTGCCTCGCTCGGCATGAAGCTCTGCCACGCCGATCGGCGCGAATTCGCGGCGTTTCTGGCCGCCCCATCGCCGTTTCGAGAGACTTGAGGAGAGGAGCGCTCGCACAAGTGTGAGATGAACGGGCGTCGGCCGCGTGCCACCTATTTGACGGCGGCAGCGAGTGCCGAGAACCTGGGAGATCATCGATGACAGGGTCGGGCGCGGTGAGACCGCTCTATGCGACGATCGTCGCGATATTGTTCGCAGCGCTGGGAGCAACCGCATACTTGAAAGCGAGTGTCGCGGAGGAGCCCGCGCACGCCGTTCCCGCCCCGGTCGTCGACGAGCCCGCCTCCGCCGCGCCTTCTGAGGTCGTGGTTGTGGCAGGCGGCTGCTTCTGGGGCGTGCAAGGCGTCTTTCAGCATGTCGAGGGCGTGACGAGCGCAGTATCGGGGTACGCTGGCGGCGCCAAGGAGACGGCCGATTACGAGACTGTCAGCAACGGCGCGACCGGGCACACCGAGTCAGTGCAGGTCACCTTCGATCCGCGCCGAATCAGCTATGGCCGCATCCTGCAGATCTTCTTCTCGGTCGCGCACGACCCGACCGAACTCGATCGCCAGGGGCCGGATATCGGAACGAACTACCGGTCGGTCATCTTTCCGACCAACCCCGAGCAATCCCGCGTCGCGGCAGCGTATATCGCCCAATTGAACCAGGCGCATGTGTTTGCCGCGCCCGTCGTTACCAAGGTCGAGCCGGGGGCGTCAGTTCTATTCGGCCGAGGCCTATCACCAGAATTACCTGACGCTGCACCGGACGCAGGGATACATCGCGATCAACGATCTGCCGAAGATCGACGCGCTTAGACAACTCTTTCCCGGCCGCTATCGCGACGCGCCGGTGCTTGTGGCCGTGGCGCAACCGGCGAACTGATCCCGAGGCGGGATAGGCATGGAATACACCAAGCTCGGCCCGAGCCTCGGAGTCTTGGCATCTGCCTTCGCTGCATGAGCTATGGCCGCGGCAACCGCGCTTGGAGCTTGGGCGAAGAAGAAAGCCATCCATTCGTTCGCCGGCAAATTCATCTCGTTCAGCGACATGCATGTCAGCCGAAGCCGGTGCAACAGCCGCATCCACCGCTATGGATCGGCGGCTTCAGCGATGGGGCGCTCCGCCGCGCGGGGCAGTTTGCAGCGGCTGGCAGCTGACGCCGACGCCCATTGCCGTCGCGACGGTGAACAACCGCCTGCACGCCGGCTGAACGGAGTTGAAACGGAGGACACTGACCATGATTACCGAGAATCTCCACGGGCAGGCTTTGCCCGACGATTTCGCCAATCGGATCGGCAGACTGATCGAGGCGCGCGGCAACGTCGTGGACGCCTTGTTCGATCCGGAAGCTACCCCCGACATACTGACCGAACTTTCGATCAGCGACGAGGCCAATCGGCGGGCCGTCAACTTTCACGTCGTTCAACGACCCGCACCGGGAATTGTGCGCGGCATGGCGAAATCGCCAGCCGGCGGGTTGCCACGCGGCAGTACTGTTCTGAGCTCCGGCCGGCACACGCGGACTCCCTTCGACGCAGTCGAATTTGCCGAGCTCGTCGGGTCGCTGACTACCGAGGCCCCGGCCGGTCACCCATTGAGGCTGCTGGAGACCGGCATCAAGGTAATCGACGTGATGTGCCCGCTGGTTGCGGGCGGCACCCTGGCAATCGCGGGCGACCCTGGGGGCGGCAGCACTGTTGTTATGGGGAGCTTGTGCGCCGGCTGAGCGCGGGGCCCGACCGGCTGACGATCCTCCTGATGATTGCCGCAACCATCCGCGGAGATTTGGCCGCAAGCCCTGAAACCCGGTTTCTCACACGCGGAGACGCTGAAGAAGGACGGTTATAGCGAGGGTACGGTCGGCGCCGTACAGACCTTGTTTTTCCTTGCTGCAGAAGCGGGTTGGACGCAGGCACAACTGAATGCACTCGCTCCGGCCGATACCGTCATCCGGCTGTCGCTCGAACGCGCCCGAGCCAAGGTCTATCACACGGTGGATGTGCTGACCTCCCGGTCCCGGCTGTTGCAGACCAAGACGGCCGGCAGAAAACACGTGACGATCGCCAACCGGGTACGGAAGGCTCTTGCAAGCGTTTGGTCCGAGAAACAGCCGAGGTCGGGGGCTGCACGACTTGCAAGGAAACTGCGTTGAAGCTGCAAAACTACTTTACCCAGCCCTTCTATTGTGCGGAGCCCTGGACCAAGCGTGGCGGTGCGGCGGTTGCCCGCACTGATGCGCTGCGCGCCTGTATGGAAATTCTTGATGGCGCGCACGACGACGTCCCGGTCGAGCAGTTCTATTTTCGCGGTGGCATCGATGACATTAGACATGGCAACGGGCCAGGATCGGCGATCGGTCCCATCAGGCGCTAAGCCATCGACCCCGATACGGCGCAGATCACTCGGTTCAAAGTTCGGTTCAAAGTAAAGACCGTTTGGAGGTGTAATCTTCGCCGTCGAACGGCAAGGTCGAAAGCCGCGACAAAAAATCGCGACCACTATGGGGAAGGTCTCGCCTTGAACGCTTCCTTGACGCCAATAAATAAGGGATGGCCGACAGACGCGGAGCGGTCCATGGCGTTGAATTCGCCTCGTTCTGGATACGCAACCCTCGAATTCGAAATCGCCCAGGAACGGGCGTCGGCGCTGGGGCGACTCGGACGGCGCCTTGAGGCTGCGCTTGAGGCTCTTGCCGCATACCCACCCATGGTCACTTCCGAACGAACAACCCGCGATAGCCTCGTCAAAGAGGCGGGTTATGCGCTCTGGCTTTTCGTCGTGCAACGCGAGGCCTGCGGTCTCAACGACAGCGTGCAAGTTATGCGGACCTACGGGGTTCCGTACGAGGTTTACGCGCGCATGGGGCCCTCGGCCTTGCCCAGCACCCATCCGGCCAAGAACGTCGGGGCTGGATAGTCGCAGATCAGAGCGGACGGCAGGTTTCGGCGCTGAGGCGCCGTCTGACGGCGCAGCTGATGATGGTCGGTTCGCTAGTCCGATCGATTGGGAGGAAGGGCAATGATGTCGAGTGTGATCGGCGGAGCGATGCTGCCGCATGCCCCGCAATTCTTCACCATGCCGGAAACCGAGGATCGCGGCACGGTCGAGCGCGTCAAGACGGCGGCGGCCGAGATCGGCACCCGATTGCGGGCGATGCGCCCCGATCTATGGATCATCTTCGCCAACGACCACGTGGAGCAGTTCTTCCACACTGCTGCACCGCCCTTTACGATCCATGTCGGTGGCGAGGCAAAGGGCGAGTTCGCGGGTCGCCAATTTCATTGGCGCGTGCCGGGCGAGATCGGGTTCGAGGTCGTGCGCCAAATGTACGCACAGGGTTTCGACCCGGCCTTCACGAGCGTCGCCAAGATCGATTACGCGCTCGGCATCCCGCTGACCCATCTCGAAATCGTCGACCCCGTTCTGCCGATCTATGTCAACGCCTACTTGCCGCCGCAACCGTCGATGGAGCGCTGCTACGCCTTTGGTCAGGCCCTGGCGCGCATCGTCGGTGCGATCGGGGTGAATACGGTGGTGCTGGCGAGCGGCGGCATGTCTCATTACCCCGGGATCGAACGCTATGCTGCGCCCGACCTTGCCTGGGACCGCGAGGCGCTCGCAAGGATTGCCGCCGGCAACCTCAAATCGTTGGCCGGCTATGACGCGGCCGAACTCGCCGCCGCCGGCAATGTTGAACTCCGCTGCTGGGCCTGCGCCGCGGGCGCGCTTGGCGAGCGCAAGCCCGACATCGTTTCGCTGGAGCCGAGCTGGCATCACAATTATGCCTCGCTTGGTTGGTTCCGCCCTCCGGCCGCGCGGCCCGAACCGCACTACCCGTCGATCAAACCCGAACTCGCGGAATTGAACGTCGCGCTGCACGGTCTCGCCCATGACGAGGCAAGCCGCGCCAGCTTTCTTGCCGATGCTCCCGGCTACGCCGATCGCTTCCGCTTGACGGCGGCACAGCGCGCGGCGCTGATAGCACTCCACACCCGTGCGATCGTCGCGATGGGCGCCCATCCGCTGGTGCCGTTTCTTTCCGATACGCAAGTCGAGCGACAGCGCCGTGGCTGAGGGCGATCGACTTCGAGGCGCGCCTCCAATCGCGCGCGGGCGAAAACGAGACCGCCCGCCGCAAAATATCGCGAGGTGCATGACATTCTGCTGCGATCGACGGCAAAGGATGCGTCACCGCACCGACCTTTACACAAAGGTCAAGAGTCACGCGACGCTGATCCGGATCGAAGCAGACAGCGGGCTCATCGGCATGGGCGCGGCTCTCGGGACGCCGCCGATCGTCGCAGCCATTGTCGAGCATGAGCTCGCGGCGGAATGCGTCGGCTGGGCAAATGACGACGCCGGGAAACTCGCTGAAGGGCTGAAGGCGGCGCTGGCTCAGATCAATGTCGCGAAAAACTAGGAGCGGTGCGTTCACGAGCGTAATCCTAACGATCGCGATCGCGATGTTTCCGGCCGCCGGCGGCGCGCAGACCGCCGGCGCGCCGCTCGTGCTTAAGGCGAAGATCCCACTCGGCCCCGTGACCGGCCGGATCGACCATCTTGGCGTTGACCTGAAGCGGCAGCGCCTGTTGGTGGCCGAGTTCGGCAACGACAGCCTGGGCGTGGTCGACTTGGCCGCCGGTAGGGTGCTGCGCACGATTGCCGGCTTCCGCGAGCCGCAGGGCGTCGCCTATGTCCCCTTCGCCGATAGCATTTACGTCGCCAACGGCGGGGACGGCTCAGTGCGCGTTCTGCGTGGCGGCGATCTGGTACCAATCGGCCGCGTCAGGCTCGGCGATGATGCCGACAATGTCCGGGTGGATACGCAGCACAATCAGGTGCTTGTGGGCTATGGCAAAGGTGCGGTTGCCGTCATCGATCCGGCGAGCCGGACCAGGATCGCCGACATCCCTTTGACTGGCCATCCCGAGAGCTTCCAGATCGACGAGACGGGGACCCGGGTCTTCATCAATGTGCCGGAGGCCCGCGAGATCGAGGTCGCGGATCTTGCGGCGAAGGGAAGCAGATCGTTGCCGACCGAAGGCCTTCGCGCCAATTTCCCGATGGCGATCGACCGTGACGCACATCGGGTCCTCGTCGTCTTTCGCAGGCCGCCGACGCTGATGGCGCTTTCCGGTCGAGACGGACGGGTCGCGGCGAGGATCGAGACTTGCGGCGACGCCGACGATGTGTTCGTCGACGCTAAACGCCGCCGCGCTTATGTGAGCTGCGGCGAAGGCGTCGTCGATGTGTTCGAGCAACGCGGGGCTGATTATGGGCGTATTGCGCGCGTGGCGACGGTATCGGGAGCGCGCACCTCGCTGTTTGTCCCCGAGTTCGATCGGCTCTATGTCGCGGCGCGGGCGCGCTCGAACGAGCCGGCCGCGATTTGGGTGTTTCGGCCGTCGCCATGAAGACGATGAATAGCGGCGCGGCTGAGCGGAGCGCGGCGCGTGCAGCCGGCGCCGGTGACGAATGGTGGCGGCTATTACCTCGTGGAGCATCGAGGGATGCGGTGCGCGTCCTCACCGCGCGCGGCTTGCGGGCCTTCGCCGACGGTTACGTTTCACTGCTGTTGCCAATCTACCTCGTTATGCTCGGCTTTAATGCGCTTGCCATCGGCGCGATCGTCACGAGCACGTTGATCGGCACCGCTTTGCTGACGCTATGGGTCGGGCTGATCGCCAATCGCTATTCGCGACGATGGCTGCTGCTCGGGGCGGCATTGCTGATGGCGGCCACGGGCGCCGGCTTTGCGGTCATGACCGCTTTCTGGCCGCTTCTAGTCATCGCCTTCGTCGGCACGATGAACCCGACCTCGGGCGATGCCAGCATTTTTCTGCCGCTCGAACAGACCGTGCTGACGGAAACGGTCGAGGCTAGGCGGCGCACGGCGCTGTTTGCGCGCTACAGCGTCATCGGCTCCCTCGCGGGTGCGTTGGGCGTGCTAGCCGCATCGTTTCCCGACCTGGTGACAGCCTGGATCGGGTGGCGGCGCGCCACGGCTATGCAGTTCATGTTCGCGCTGTACGGAGTGTTCGGGATCGTCGCGATGCTGCTCTACCGGCCGCTGTCGCCGGCGGTCGAGATGGCTGGCGAAGTCCCGCGGGCGCCGTTGCTCCAATCACGCAGGCTGGTCTACGGCTTGGCGGCCTTGTTCGGGGTGGACTCGTTCGGCACGGGTTTCCTGGTGCAGTCGCTGCTTGCGCTGTGGCTTTATCAACGTTTCCAGATTTCGGTGACGACAGCCGCCGCGATCCTGTTCTGGAGCGGCGTCTGCTCGGCAATTTCCTATCTCGTCGCCGTGCCGATCGCGAAACGCATCGGGCTTATCAACACGATGGTGTTGACCCACCTGCCGTCGAACTTGCTGCTGATCCTCGTTCCCTTCGCGCCGAATCTCGAAATCGCAGTCGGCCTGTTGCTCGCGCGGAGCGCATTGTCGCAGATGGATGTGCCTACGCGGGCCTCCTACGTCATGGCCGTGGTGGCGCCGGAAGAGCGGCCTGCCGCCGCGAGCATCACCGCGGTGCCGAAGACTTTCGCCTGGGCGACGGGCTCGCTGATATCGGGGTACCTGCTGACGCTTTCGAGTTTCGGCTGGCCGCTGCTGATCGGCGGCGTCATCAAAGGCGTCTATGACATCCTGCTGCTGGTCAAGTTCCAGAAGGTGCGCCCGCCGGAGGAGGCCATCACGGTCGCGAATTGACCATTGAAAAGTGCAGCGTTCGGGATCGGCGATTAATGCATTAGTGGGCGGATGATGAATACACCGCCAAGGACGACAAAGAGGCAGGATGCGCTGTAGTGGATCGTCTGAGACGGAGACGGAAGGCAAAGGCCCTGCTCGAACAATACAACGGGCACATTAGCGAGCAACATGCGGGAAGTCGTCCCGGTGACGACCGCAGCAAGGTTCGAGTAGCCCGCCGCGAGTGCGACTGTTGCGATTTGCGTCTTGTCGCGATCTCCGCGATGAAGAATGCGATCAGGGTGGCGACGAACGCCTCCCGCCGATGTGTCGGATTACCGTCATCCAGAGAATCGGGTTTCAGCACCCAAAGCGCCATCGCAATCCGTTGGTCTCGCCATGCCCGAAGGCCCCGCGCGCCATGGCGATCATCGCCAAGTGTGCTGACGCGCAGGCCGATCGTGTCGCCGGGCGGCTACTCCCCAATGGATACAAACTGGGCGGGTCTCGTTAGGCGAGTTCGGTTTATTTCAAGATCGTCCTCGACATCTTGAATGGGATAGGGGGCTAGGCTATATCCGGCGGATGACACATACCGTCCATGGGAAACGCAAGCTGATGGCGCGTGTGCGGCGCATCAGGGGTCAAGTCGAAGCCATCGAGCGCGCGCTTGACGGTGAGGCTGGCTGTGATCGCGTCATGCATCTCATCGCCGGAGCGCGGGGAGCGATGGCCGGCTTGATGGCCGAGGTGGTCGAGGACCATGTGCGCATGCACCTCGTCGATGCCGAGCAACATCCGGGAGCTTTGAACACCGAAGCGGCCGAGCAACTGCTCGAAGTTGTCCGCACCTATTTGAAATGAGGGCCGCCATGATCGAGACCACCAGTGGCGCTCCTTTCGCCATCCATAGCCCCATCCATAGCCACGTATTCCTCGGTGAGGGGCACGAAAAAAACGAGCGCAAGACGTGGGCGGTGATCTGGCTCTGCGGTGCCATGATGATCGCCGAAATTGTCGGCGGCCTGATGTTTGGTTCAATCGCACTCGTCGCCGATGGTCTGCATATGAGCACGCATGCGGGTGCTCTCCTGCTCGCCGCGCTCGCCTACACTTACGCTCGCAAGCACGCCGATGATCGCAACTTCACGTTCGGCACCGGCAAGCTTGGTGATCTCGCCGGGTTCACTAGTGCGATCATTCTCGCGATGATCGCAATGCTGATAGGCTACGAATCCGTCAGTCGTATCTTTGCACCTGTCTCGATCCATTTCGCCGAGGCGATCCCGATTGCCTGCCTTGGCTTGGTTGTGAACATCGCAAGTGCGTGGCTGCTCAGTAGTGGCGGGCATGATCACGGCCACAGTCACGCGCATGCGCACGAGGGGCATGATCATGATGAGGCGCACCAAATTACGACCGATGCCGGGGTCGTCCTCCTCGAGGTGTTCGAGCACGGCGTGCCGCCCCGTTTCCGGCTAAGGGTCGAAACCGGCCCGGCTCTAACCGCACAAGCAGCGTCGGTCCAAACCGTGCGCCCTGACGGCACGCGACAGGTTTTCGCGATGAAAGACCAAGGCGGCTATCTGGAATCGCTCGAAGAGATTCCCGAACCGCACGCGTTTACCGCGCATGTGCAGATCGGCCAGCAGGATTATCCAGTCGTCTTCGAAGAACATGAGCATGGGCACGGGTCGGCAGGCCGCGACAACAATATGCGCGCTGCCGTGACCCACGTCATGGCCGATGCCGCGGTCTCGGTCATGGTGATCGTGGGCTTGCTGCTCGCCCGCCTTCTCGATTGGATGTGGATGGACCCGCTTGCGGGCATTGTCGGCGCTGCCGTCATCGCAAGCTGGGCTTATGGCCTCGTCCGCGACACCAGCGCGATCCTGCTCGATATGAACCCTGACCCGCGGATGGCGAACAATCTGCGCCGAGCCGTCGAGAGCGAGGGCGACCAACTCGCCGATCTCCATCTCTGGCGCTTGGGGCCGGGGCACCTGGGGGGAATTATTTCCGTCATTACGACGCAAACACGCGGAGCGGACTATTATCGCGCCCGGCTCGGCCGCTTTGCGTCGCTGTCACACCTCACGGTTGAGGTCTTGCGCAAAATTTGATTTCGGCAACTACTCCCTTGGTTGGGTTGTACGGCTGGTTAAGTTAAGCCTCGCTGCGCCGCCATCGATCGGGCTTGCGTGGAGGCCACGCGCTGGGACCGCGAAGTGCTCGCGAGAATTGTCGCCGGCAACCTCAAATCGTTGGTGGGCTATGACGCGGCCAAACTCGACGCCGCCGGCAATGTTGAACTCCGCTGCTGGGCCTGCGCCGCGGGTGCGCTTGGCGAGCGCAAGCCCGACATCGCAATCGTCGCGATGGGCGCCCATCCGCTGCTGCCGTTTCTCTCCAATATGCAGGTCGAACGGCAGCGCCGTGGCTGAGGGCGATCGACAAACCATGCGGCAAAACTGCTATCGCTCCTGCCTCCAAACACTCGCCTGCTGTCGAAGCGGCCACGCGCCGTCAAGTTCATCCGCAGGCGACGCCTGAGAGCACGTCCCGCTGCTCGGCAAACAGCGCCTTTATCCACTCGATTACCGCGCGCACGCAGGCGGCGCGGCGCAGATCACGGTGGACGATCATCCAGTATTCCGCTGCCAATTCGGGGATCGGCTGCGTCAGCCGCTCGAGCAGAGGCTGGCCATCGCCAACATAGCAGGGCAAGACGCCGCGGACGGTACCGGCGCGGATCGCTTCCAAATGCATAAGCATCGAAGAGGCTCGGAGCGCCACCGGCCTCCCCGTCTCTGCCGCCTGCCGCTGGACCCAGCGCGCCGGCGCATAATGCGCCTGCTCGTCGGGATAGGTGACCCACGCAGCGGCATCCGAGCCGCAACTCCGGTAGACGGCACAAGCGAAGGTGCCCGCCTTGGAAATGTAGAAGTCGCCGCTTTCCGGCGGCTGGTGGCGCAATGCCATATCGGCCTCGCGCCGCGCGAGGTTTGCCGTCTGCCCCAACTCGAAAACCAATTCCAAGGTAATGCCGGGCGGAAGCGTCGCCGCTGTCGATCCTGACAGAGAACGAGCCAGAAACCCGGCGGCACACTCGCCGGTCGACACGCGCACGGTCCCACTCAGCACTGGCGAGATCGCCGCGCGCCGCCGTTCCAGCGCCAGCATCGCATCCTCGACGGTCTCGATCGCCGGGACCAACTGCTCGCCGGCGGCGCTGAGGCGGAGCCCCTCGGGCAGGCGATCGAATAAGGCCGGCCCGCCGAAGCCGGCCTCGAACGCCGCCAATCGGCGGGCGATGGTCGGTTGGCTCAGGCCGAGCGCCCGCCCGGCGGCGCGCATCGACCCCTTTCGGGCAACCGCGAGGAACACCCGGACGCCATCCCAGTCCATCGCCTCGCGACTGGGCCGCGCCGGACGGGTCGCCCAATCATACCGAGCCTCGCGCGCCGCAATCGCCAATCCGTTGGGAGATGCCATGACATGTTCCCTTCGCGAGGCTCGATGTATCGCCTCGGACGGTCATTCGTACCGCCAAGCCGAGTGCCACGTAAACGTTCCAAGGGTCACCGAAAGTGGAGATCGACGACGGGCCGCCCAAATCCTTCGAGCTCCGCGCCGGAATGATCGCGGTCGTGCCGCAGGGTGCGTGGCACCGCTTTCGCTCTGGGGAGGGCGGGACGTCCTGGAGCGCGACGCTTCCCGGTGACCACATCGAGCTCGATGTTGACGACCCGCGAACGGCAGAGCCGCAGAAAGCATCACGCTATCACTTGAAGACAATGGAGATTCGGCGGAACTACCGCCTTGGGGCAACTGTCGTCCTTCCGAGTGCCGTGGTCACACTGAGGGTCGAGCGCAAATTTGACACCGCGGAAAGGGAGCTTGACGGCAACCGTCCGATTGCAGAAGCGATCGTCACCCGTCAGGGCGGAGACGTCCCCCGGCGCTAGGAAAAGGAGGCGGCTCCGCCGCGCGCATCGCGGTAGAGCGCAGCTCGACCTTGGCGCAAGCCGGCCAGGGAGACGGCTAAATCTGAAGACGTTGCATAGAGTGAGCTGGCCTTACCCGATCACTTGAAAGTCGCGGTTCAGTCACCACATCTGCGTTGCATGGTCGCCGTCTTGGGGCCGTGCAGCAAAGACTGGCATCGTCCTTGTGGAGGTGCCGCACCCGTGTTGCTCATTGGAGGATATGGTTATGGATGGTTTCAATCTTTCGCCGCTGTTCCGTTCGACGATCGGCTTCGATCGAATGCTTCGCCTAGTCGATGCGGCGACCCGCCTCGACAGCGCTTCCCTTGGCTACCCGCCCTACAACATCGAAAAGACCGGTGACGACGCTTACCGGCTGACGATGGCGGTGGCCGGGTTCTCGCCGAGCGAGCTCGACGTCACCGTGCAGGAGAACGTGCTCCTGGTGTCGGGCAAGTCGCAGAAAAACGAAGAGAAGAAGAACGGCACCGGCTATCTACACCGCGGCATCGCGCGGCGCGCCTTCGAGCGGCGCTTCAGCCTCGCCGACCACATGAAGGTGACCGGTGCCCGCCTCGACAACGGCATGCTGCATGTCGAATTGGTGCACGAGGTGCCCGAGGTGGCCAAGCCGCGCTCGATCGAGATCGGCACCGGTCCGGTGCCGGCGCAGGTGACGGAGCAGAAGGCGGCCGCGTAACCGGCCGATCGAAGGCACTGCGAACGCCCCCGACCGGGGGCGTTCTGCTTGCCGGATGCCGATGCTGCGCCAAGTGTCGCTCCGATCGTCACGACCAGGGTCAAAACCGGGCGAGAAAACCCCGGCGGGGACACCGGGTTTTCGGCAATCAGCATGACACAATCGTCGAGATCGACCAAGGGTCAACCACGCCCGGCCTGCAATGAACGCAAAAGCAAAATTGTGGCTGTGGCTTATCGTAAGCTTCGCCCTCATCGGGCTCACGCTATTCGTTTCGGCAGGGACGATCCGATACCGGCAGGCATGGGTTTATCTCGCAGTGGCCGCCGCCTCGAACGTCCCGCTCACGCTCCACATACTAAAAGACCCGATACTGCTCAAAAACAGGACGAAGGCCGGGCCAGCTGCGGAACAGCGGCCGATCCAAAAGGTAATCGTGACATGTTTGACGATCTCGGCTGTTGCCAAGTTTATTGTTCCCAGGCGTGACCATCGCTTCGGCTGGTCCAGGGTGCCTTCGAGAACTCTCTATAATCGGTAACATCCTGGTTATCGTCGCGATGTGGATGGTGTATCGGGTATTCAAGGATATCCCTATCCAGCTGAGGCAGGCTGTGCAACTTCCGCGGGAAGGCGGCGGATGCGATTGGCGCCGCCCGGCATGGCGCCGGCGGTGAGCTGGTCGTAGGTGATGGTGGCGCATTCGACCGCGCGCCGGATCAGATAGCCGCCCAGGCCGTCGGCGAGGTTGCGGCGATTGAAGCGGTAGGACCATTCCCGCAGGTAGCGCGGCAAATGCTTGGCGCTGACGCCGTGATGGGTGCCGACGAGCCAGGCTTTGATGTTGCTGAACAAGGTATGGATGATCGGGAAGAATTCGCCGGCGTTGGCGCCCTCGCCCTGGACCACCGGCGTGTGCTTCAGATGCCCGCCGAGATCGGCGTCGCGGCCGCTATAGCCGGAAAACGCATCGGTCAGCAGCCGCGAATGGGCCGCGATATTGGCCTTGAGAAAGGCGCCGAGTTCGGCACCCGATGCCGCCGGCAACACGGCGATGCGGGCACCGCCGGCAAAGAAGCCGTGCTGACGCTTGACGGCGTGCCCGTGCTTTCCTTTCTCGTTTTTCGGTGCCGGCACCTTTTCGACGGCGGCGACGACCAGGCTCTTGTCGGGGTTCTTGGTGCTGCGACCGCGACTACTGGGATCGCCGCGGCCGCCAATGTAGGTCTCGTCGGCCTCAAGAAAGCCGTGGAGTGGGCGCATCGCGTCCTCGCTCAGCCCATGGCGCAGCTTATGCGCGATGGTCCACGCCGTCTGATACGCCACCCCCAGCTCCCGCTGCAGGAACTTGGCCGAGACGCCGCGCTTGTCGCGGGCCATCAGGTAGCCGGCCAAAAACCACTTCGTCAAATTGGTCCGCGTGCGATGAAACACCGTTCCCGCCGTCACTGATTCCTGCCGGTGACAGGCGACGCATTCGTAGACCCGCGAACGCGCCTTCAGCCGCCATGCCTGCCGACCGCCGCATCCCGCGCAGACAAACCCGCCGGGCCAGCGCAGCCCCGACAGGTGCTCGATGCACCGCTCCTCCGTCCCGAACCGCGCCGCAAACTCCGCAAGCCCAGCCATCCGACCCCCCTCGACCGACTGGTGCATGCTACCTTAAGGCGAGGCTTGACGCCAGAACATTTAGCGAACATGCGCTAACCGGATAGGGATATTCAAGGAAAACTCGTACGGCTCCGCGACCATGGAGATCACGCAAGACCAGGGAGTAATTTCCACCGGCCCCTACGCGATCGTCCGAAATCCGATGTATTCGAGCATTTTATCGGAATGTCCCTGGCGCTCGGCTCCTACTGGAGCCTCATCCCGATCGTCGGTCTTATCTGGCGGCTCTTCGACGAAGAAAAGCTCCTTGCGGAAAATCTGCCCGGCTATCCGGACTATTGCGCGAAAGTTCGCTGGCATCTGATACCGGGCATTTTTTAATAACCGGCCATGGCGGATCTGACCGGAGTCTGGCACCTCGGTGCGGCCGGTCCTGGCATGGCTGCGTCTTGCCCTATGGGGAGAAGTCAATCGCGTCTGCTTGCCCGCAGTGACCCTGCCGGCGTCGTGGGGCCGGTCCGTTACCTAATGGACGCATTGATCTACGTCTCCGCCACAGCTTTTGAGGCCGGCCGCAGATCGTATTCTGAACCATGTCGCCGATGAAAGGTCCGCCTTTATGTCCGATTGGCCCGCCTTACGGCCCGCCCGGTGTTACGCGCCGGTCTCCAGTAGGGCCAACGCCCCGTTGGCCGCACCTTCCAGCACCTCGCGCTGCGGGCGCGATCGCGCCAGGACACGGATGCCGAGCAGCACACTCAACAACAGCTTTGCCGCTTCATCGGCAGGGCGGGTCTCGATGATCGAGCCGTCCTTCTGCCCCGCCGCGACGCAGCGGCGAAAAAAGGCCTCGATGAACATCAGCTCCTCGGCGACGAGTTTCTGGAATTCGGGATCGTAAGGCGCCAATTCCAGCGCTGCATTGACCAGCATGCAGCCGCGGCGCTGCTCGTCGTCGACCGACCGCTCGATAATTTCGTCAAAGAATGCCCGGATCGCCAAAGCCGGCGGCAACTTCTTCAGCCGTGCAACGCGGTCCCGCACCGTCTGCGCGAGGTAATGGACGAAGGCCTGCCGATACAACGACCGCTTGTCACCAAAGGCGTTGTAGAGGCTGGCGCCGGTGATCCCCATCTGCTCCGTGAGGTCGCGGATCGAGGTCTGGGCGAAGCCTCTCGCCCAGAAGCAGTCTATCGCCGCCTTCAGCGCGGTCGTCTCGTCGAACTCTCTCGGTCGTGCCATCGGCCTCCTCGCGCCAGCGGCACGCCCCGTGCCGCTATTCTCATGATCGGTCGACAAAATTTTAGAACATGCGTGCCAGAACGGCAAAGCCATTGCCCGCGTCTGCTTCGACGTATTGAGCGATCTCGGCAACCGCGTCGCGCGCTCTTTCGGTCTGTCGATCCCGAGCCGCCGACTTTCCCGACGTCAAGCTTGGCTCGGCTACATCGGTGTGTGTTGATCCGCTCCTCTTTCCGTGATCAGCCGCACTCCGACGTCGAACGTAAAGTAGGACCAGACCCAGCCGAGCATGACCGAAAGCCGATTGCGCACGCCGACCAGGAAGAAGACGTGCACCGCGCCCCACAGCCACCACGCCGCAGCACCGGTGACCTTCACCCGTCCAAAATCCGCAACGGCACTCCTGCGGCCGATCGTGGCCAGGCTGCCTTGGTGGCGATAGCGGAACGGCGGCGGCGGCTTGCGGCCGCGCAGCCGGGCTCGCAAGACCGAGGCTACGTAGGCGCCGCCCTGCTTCGCCGCGGGCGCAAGCCCCGGAACGGGTTGGTCATTCCAAGCGAAGGAAAGCGCGGTATCGCCGATCGCAAAGATATCGGGGAGTCCCGGAACCGAAAGATCAGGGCCGACCTTGATGCGGCCCGCACGATCCGCCTCGGCTCCGAGCCACGCCGAGGCTGGCGACGCAACCACCCCGGCCGCCCACAAAACGGTACCGGCCTCGATTCGGTCGCCATTCATGACGACCCCGTCCCCGTCGATTAGCTCTACCCGGCTATCGGTATGCACCTCGACGCCCAGCGCCTCCAACGAGCTGCGTGCGAATGCCGATAGCCGTTCGTCGAATTGCGGTAACACGCGCGGCCCGGCCTGCACCAGAAGGATCCGGGCGGATGCAGGGTCGAAACTGCGAAAATCCTTTTCCATCCCGTTATGCGCAAGTTCTGCGATGGCACCGGCCATCTCGACACCGGTAGGTCCGGCGCCGCAGATCAGGAATGTCAGCAGTTTCCGCTGGAGCGCGGCATCTTCGGTTGCTTCGGCTTTTTCAAAGGCGTCGAGAATGCGGCTGCGAATACTGGTGGCGTCCGCGACCGATTTCAGCCCTGGCGCGTAGACTGCCCATTCCTCGTGGCCGAAGTATCCATGTGTCGCACCGGTCGCAAGGACGAGCGTGTCGTAGGCGATCGCGTGACCATCGGCGATCACCCGGCGCGTAACGGCGTCCACCGCGGAAACCGTGCCGCGCAGCACCCGCATTCGAGCGTTATCGCGGAACGCGGCGCGCACCGGCGTCGTGATATCGGCCGGCGAAAGGGCAGCCGTTGCGACCTGATACAGCAACGGTTGGAACAGGTGATAGTTCTCCCGGTCTATCAGTGTGACGCGCACCAGTTCATGGCGTAGCCCCGCCGCGCACGCCATGCCGCCAAACCCCGCGCCTGCAATCACGACATGCGGCATGTCGGGATGCGAGCGGACTGCGCGACCTGCCCATCGGCCGATCAGATCATCGAGCGAATAGCGGCCGGCTCCCGACGCCCCGAGCAAAGCCAAGAGCAAGGGTCCATAGATCGTCATGCCGTGACCCGACCCAGCCATCGCCATACCGGACCCCGCCACAAAGAGGACGGCCGCCACCACAGGCGTACACAAGCCCAAAGCCAGCAAGACGGCCCCGATAATAGAGAACCCCGACGGCAGCATGCCGTCTTGCATGGAAGGGAGCATGGTACGGGGCAGGGCCGGCACGGCGAGGGCAGCGGCCAGCCAGAGCCGTATTGCGAGCACATAGAAGGGACCGACCGCACGGTTGAACCAATCTCCCGCAGCGATCGCGAGCATTGCCAATGGCAGCGGACTATGCCGCATACCATTGCTCAGCAGGCGGTCGAGCGACAGCGAGGCGGGACCGTGCACGACGTACCAGCCGAACAATGCCGCCCAGAACAAGTGCTCGTCCTGCGCTGCGCCCGAGAACTGTGCTCCCAAGGTCAACCCCAGCATCACCAGGGCAACCGGCCTGACCAGAAGCCCTATGGCCATAAGCGCCGGTCCGATCACTTGCACAATGATCATCGGCCACGCCGTAGGGAAATCGGCAGAGCCGATCCCGGGAAACATTCCCGGGGCAAAGAAAGCTTTTGCCAGCGCGAGGCGAACCAGAATATCGACGACTGGGGTCGCCGCTCGCCCGGCAGCTCTGCTGAGGTCCGACACCCGGGCGAGTCGTGTCTGCAGTCGCTCGTCCCGAGCGATCCTCGCCAAATTCATGCCCCGTCCCCCTCTTGCCCGCATTCGGATGCGGCCCGCAGCAGCTCGGTGCGCCCACCGTGCAAAATCACGAAACCTCTCGTCGGCCGACAGCCACCAAAGCGGTCGTTCTAGAGCGCCCACTCTAAAATGGCTCGACGACTAGCCTCGCGACAACGGCTCTGCCGCTTCTGGCTCGAATGCTCTTAAGAGTTTATCGACTAATCATCAAGATAGCGGATCGGTCGAGGGTGGCGGGAGCAAGGCGCGTGATGGCATGACCGAGAGAGTGCGGCGAGATGAGGGTCCTGGGGGCGGCAATGAACTGTTGCTGGGGGCTCAAGGCTTCGAGCAGACCTCGGGGCGTGACCCTCGGAGAGCGGGGATCACCAGTGCCAGCCTCTCGACGCCTTTGCTGACAAGCGGTCGCTATACCCTTGGGCCTGCCGATGGTGCGAGAACGCGTCGCACGGCTGGAGAAGCCGCCGCCGGGCGATCCGGACCTCCGTCGGGTTGTGTTTTAGATTGATCAGTCTAAAACACCTGGTAAACTCGTGCGGCGCGGGGCAAGCCAACGCCGCGCGCGGATGCGAGGAGGGGCTCGGTGACCAGACTGACCGATTTGCCGCCCGACCAGGCCAAACGCCTGGCCGAGGTCGAATGTCCGGAATTTGCAACGCGACCCTGGGTGACGGGCCCGGCGCTGTCGCAGCGCCGCATCGCGATCGTCTCGTCGGCCGGGCTCGTCGGACGCGGCGAGGAGCCGTTTCGCGGCCGCGACCCGCATTATCACGCGATCCCCGCGACAACGCGACTCGCAGACCTGCTGTGCAGCCACATCTCGATCAATTTCGACCGGACCGGGTTGCAGGAAGATTGGAACGCCGCCTTTCCGATAGACCGGCTGCGGGAGCTGGCGGCCGAGGGGACGATCGGGTCGATGGCCGATACCCATTTTTCGTTCATGGGCGCGACCGATCCCGTGCAGATGGAACCGCATGCCCGCGAGCTCGCCGGCCGCCTGAAGCGGGACAACGTCGACAGCGTCCTCCTCGCCCCCGTTTGACCGGTCTGCACGCGCGCCGTGAGCGCGCTGGGCCATTATCTCGAGGAAGAGGGTATCGCGACCGTCGCCGTCGTGTTGATTCGACCGCAAGCCGAGAACACGAAGCCGCCGCGCGCGCTGTGGTTACCGTTCGAGCTGGGGCGGCCGTTCGGCCCGCCGAACGACCCGGCATTTCAGAGGCGCGTGGTTCTGGCTGCGCTCGGCATGCTGGTCGAGGGCGGCGGGCCGGTGCGGATTATCGATTTTCCCGATGACGATCCGCGCGCCCGCCCCGATCCGGCTTGGCAGCCGCCGTTCATGCCGGCGGCGATCGCGAACGGCTCGGCAGTGTCGCTCGCGTCGCGGCTGGAGGCGGAAATTCTGCTGCTCCAGGGCGCGCACCGGCGCTGGATCGAGCAGCATGGCCGCAGCACCGTCGGGCTGAGCGGACTCGCGATCGGCGACTGTGCCCGCTATGTCGCGGATTGGCTGCGCGGCAGGCCGCCGGCGAGTCCCCGTGACGGGTTCTCGGCGCCGCTGCTCCTGCGCTTCGCGGTCGACGATCTGAAGGCGTATTGTCTGGAGGCGGCAGGATCCGGTTCTGCGAAGCCGTCGAGCCGCCAACTCACCGACTGGTTCTGGAACGAGACCGCGGCCGGGGCGGCGCTCCACCTGTTGCGCGAGGTGCTGCAGGCGCATGAAGACGAGCGTCTGCGTCTGATCGTCAGCAACTTCATGGTGCCGGCGGCCAGGGTGCGCGCCGGCTGAGAGGGTTGTGAATGTATCCCGCCGCCGACCTCTCCAGTCGTCACCCCGGCGGAGGCTGGGGTCCATCGTTCCGCGGCACGAGCGATGATCCGTCAAATGAGGCATTGAAATTGCTGGAGAAATTAGGAACGGCCCAGGAATGGGCCCCGGCCTTCGCCGGGGTGACGGGAAGGGGAATTTCTTTGTTTTCCCCGACCTGAATTCTTTCACAGGCTCTGAGGAGAGCATGGAACAGATAAAGGTCCTCGCCTTCGATACCGGCGGCACGGTGCTCGACTGGCATGCCGGCCTGACCGCGGCAATGGCGGCATGGGGTGCCGCGGAAGGTGTCGAGCGCGACTGGCATTCGCTGGCGAACGAGCATCGCCGCCGCTCGCTGCGCCGGATGACTGGCACGGTCGATCCCGGTTTCAACATCGACGACGTGCACCGCGAGGTGCTGGACGAAGTGTTTGACGAGAACGGGCTAGGCGGTTTGGCGGCAGACCGGCGAACGATCGCCGAGCGTTGGCACCGGCTCGACGCGTGGCCGGATTTTGCTGCAGCGCTGCACCGGTTGCGTCGGCACCGCATCTGCGTCTCGTTCACGATCCTCAGCCTGTCGCTGATCGTCGATGCCTCGCGCCGCAACGGCATCGATTGGGACGCCGTAATCCCATGCGAGATGCTGCGCGTTTACAAGCCGCACCCCGATGCCTATCGGCGCGCCGCCGCGTTTCTAGCCGTCGAGCCGCACGAAATCCTGATGGTGGCGTGCCACAATTTCGACCTCGATGCGGCCCACGGCGTCGGCTATCGCACGGCCTTTGTGCGCCGACCCGACGAGTGGGGACCCGCCGGGCCGCCCGATCCCGTATCCAACCCCGCGACCGACATCGTGGTCGACGGGTTTGCAGGACTCGCCGACCAGTTCGGCCCTTGAAACCGCAGCCGTAGACCACCCCCGATGGATCACGCGCAGCAAGGCCGGGCACAGAAGGAATCTTCGAACGCATGCCGCGAGATAACGCGCAGCTGAAGACCGTCAGGCGCATGGAGAGCGACCATCTCGCCAGGAACAGCCCGCTCCCCACCCCCAGCCGAACTTGGCGAAACCCCGCGCAATAACGCCAAATGCCGGCGGAAACTGAGCAGCGAGCACGCGCCCGGTCCGAGGCGATCAGGCGGCAGGGGCCGGTGACTTTCGACACCGACAACGGTGGCCAGCTAGCTACCGGATCGTCGAGGCGCGCTCGAAACCCAAGTCTCGAGAATTGCCCCAACCGTACTGCTGCGCCCCGAAGGGAGCCACGTCTCGTCGCGCAAACGGAAATGGCCCCATCGCTGGGGCCACTCCCTTCGTCTCCTCCGGCGCTCCCTGTCTCGGCCGCCGCCGTACCCGTCTAATGCGGCGGAATGTCGCAACAGGATGGGGGTGTGTCAACCACGAAATCGGGACCCGCCTCGCCAGCGGCTCGCGGTCTGACGCATTTGTGACAGTCCACCGGTCGCCGCGCTGACAAGTCGTGATGAACGATCTGCCCCGCGCTCGTATCCGAGACGAGGTGGCAAATGAAGACCGACGCCGCGTCCGGCGACCACCGGGGCAAGTTGCTTTATTGGTCACGGGCCGGCGATCCCGCAGCGTCCGATATCGTTCGGCGCCCCGATACCGCGACGCGCGAAGCTGAGGCTCGGGTGAGCCCGCGAGTGTCGCTGTTTCTGATCGTGGGGTCGTCGCTGGGGCTTTGGGGATTGATCTGGTTCGCACTTACCAGCTTGATCTCGAATTGGCCTTAACACCCCGCTAAATGTGTGCTGCTGGTGTCCATGCCGTCGTTGCCGTAAACATCGAGGCGGTGGTGAGGTCCCGCCCCGCGCGGAACGCTATGCGATTATGCAACGTTTACACCTCAGGAGCGGCGCTCTGCCGCTGTTTTGCACGCTTCCGGGGTGGGTGCGATGCCAACGAGGTTCAAGGTTCTTGCGGTCGCCGCCGCTTTGATGGCGGGTACGTCGGGCGCGGCGATCGCGCAATGCACGCCAGGGTATACGTACTATAACGGTGCCTGCCAGCTGGCGCCGGGATATTCGAACCCGGTATCCGGTGCTGCGTCCGGTCTGGCGGCCGGGACAGCGAGCGGCAACGCAACCGGCGGTGCCGTCGGTGCGATCGTCGGCGGGGCGCTCGGCACCGCTGCCGGCACCCTTACCGGCACCGCCAACATGCTTACCGCGCCGGCGCGGACCTGCGCCTATTATTATAACGGCACCTGCTATCGCTAGGCTGCGAGGGGCGGTAACCGAGGGCGGCAAAGCGGCATCCGTGACGACGCTACGCCGGCTGCCGCAGCCGGAGCAGACAAGCCGCTCGCGCCGCATATGGTCGGGCTCCGCCGTCCCTGCGCCGAATTGCTCGATAGGGTCGACTACCTGTTGACGCTGGCGCGATTGATCGGCGTCGATTGGCTTGCCGGGCCGCCGACCGACAGGGCCGTTCGGGAAGAAGGCCAACTGATACGCAAGGCGGTGCCGTGGCTCGACGAGCGTTGGCGCGGACAGGTGTAACGGGCGGATCGATACCAGCTGCGTGTTGTTATCCCCACATGCTTCGAGCCCAAGTCCCAACACCGCCGACGCCGCCCGGTACGCCCCCGCAGCCTCCGCCCGATCCCGATCTGCCGCCGCCAATAACCGAGCCGCCGCGCCCTGTTTCGGTGCCTCGGCCCGATCCGCCGCCACCGGTAATCGACGACCCTCCGGGGTCACGGCATCGATCAATTTCGGCCTGACGCACGGCGGATGGTTGCAGCCGGGTGGCTCGTCGATATCGGAGCCCTCCTGTCTCCGCCGTGTTATTATTACCGAATGGTGCGACCGCGACCGGAAACGAGACTATCATGGGACCCTGGCAATCGATCGAGACAGCCCCCAAGGATGGCACGCTCATCCTGGGCTGGTCGGCGACCTGGTCTGCGTGCGTCATCGTCCGCTGGCGGCAGTCCGAGGCACTTGGCGATGGCTGGGAACTCCATCCGCTTCACGAAGGCGCCCCGACCGTTGAATTGAAACATTGGGCGCAGCTACCCCATCCGCCGAGCGCAGCAAGTGGCGGAACGGGCACCAGGTAGCCGACAAGCCTGAGCGAGCGGTGCTGGTCGATCCGCATGCGCCCGAAAAGCCCCATTGCTGATCTCGACCCTCGATCCGGCGCGCCAGCGGGACACGAAAGTCGCGGCTAGCACGCATCGAGGAAGCAGATCGCGACCGCATCATGGACGATGAAACGCAGCCCGGCCGATGTCATCGTCCCACCCTGTCATAGTTCCTTCCGCAGCGGCGGAAGTTCGGGCCGAGGTTGCGGTGGATCGAGCCTCGCCAGGATCGCCTTCAGGGGCGCCGGTCGCGGCGACAGCGGGAAGCGGTCTTCATCGATCGTGCGGCGGAGAAGCCGGGGAAGGGGGGCTGTCTCGTCATCGTAAGGTCGAGGGTCATAACCGCGGAATTCGCGCACTTTCCCGATCGGGGTCGTCGACGATGTTTTGTCACGCCTGACGAGGGAATAACCAGGCAACTGGGATAGTCAATATCGTTGACGGTACCTCAATCGGGAGTTTGCCTATGAAGGCATACGCTCAGTTTCTATGGCCGGTGGGTTTGGTTATCGGTGTCGTGTCGCTCGGCTTCGTCTTGGTAATCGCGGCGTGGATGGTTCCCACGGCGTGATGTCGGACGGTGCGCCAGCTCGCCGAGGCCATCGTGATCGACGACGTTTTGGTCGGCGATATCCGGGCGAGCTCTCGATCGCCGATTCGGACGAGACTGACGAAAGACGTTCTGGTCTAAGCCGCATCACCACCACAACGAGAGAGCCCCGCTTCGGTTGGGCTTTTCGGCTTCACCATCAATCAGGCGAAAGAAATTTTATGCGTCTTGCGATATAACGTCGAGATCACGCTGCAATTCCTCCACTTTCATTTTCGACTTCTGCGTATGGTCCAAAATAATAGCAGGTAATCTCCCTGATGCCCGGACGAAGTTCGAGCATGATTCGTGCCATAAGGGATCTTTTTGAAAACTGATACGCGTGAGGATCGATGATGTTTGGGTCAAGTCTGAGTCTCACCGGAATCCTTCATCCGATAACTGGCGCAGGCGTGCTACCGTCCCGAGAGAGCGGTCGCGAAGCCGGGCTTTTCTCATCGACTTCAAGAGGCGGTTTGGGCTCATTTGATCGACTGGCAGGTCCCGTGGACCGTAACCAAGCCGTAGCCAGCATTATTGATCAAATCGAGGCGGAGGCGAGCGTTAGCGCAAGTCTCATAAGCGGCAGGGTTGGGGAACACGTGCGGTGTGATCGCTTCGACGGTCTGCGTGCCGTCGGGCCATGAGAAGATAAGAAAACCGGTCAAAATCACGGCACCCACGATATTTCTCCCGATTTCAGGCGGAGTTTGTGAGCCGTAATCCTCTAGTTAAGCTTAACGATCTAAAAACCTAACGGTTCCACTGCAAGTCCCCCACGCGACGAGCGCTTTACCTGATGGGCCGCTCACCTTCTGCGCGTTTCGTCTTTTTTGCACACGAAGCGCGTCGTCTTCAGATCATAGGCCGCTGCGATGGCTGGAACAGTTCAGACCTGCAAAGACGCCGCCATCTCTGCACTAGAGAGCCCCGCTCCGGCGGGCTTTTTCGTCACGGATGGCGCGGCGCCTCCGAATTTCCTCAATGACGCCACAACTCAGCCGTGCTGCCGCTATTCTATCATATTATTTCTGTGGAACACTCCCGGATATTGGTTGTTCATCGTGCATGACGAAACCCGCATTACCGTGGATGAATAGTGGCCTCCTTGGCGAGTTGGCCGTGACGGTCGCGACGATCACCGTCATCGGCATGCTGTGCACAATTGGCGTCGAGATGATCGTCATTATCGGGCGCTGCTTGGGCGCGCCTTAGTCCGTCCGTCGCTCGGTTCCGGTCGCGACGCAATCGACCCGGCGGCTGCAGCAGCCGGAGCACCACTCCCCGTCCGGCCGGGCGCTGGGCGCAATGAGAAGTTTCATCGAGGCTGGGATACGCGATGGGCCGGGATACGCGATGGGATCGAACAAGGCTACATTCGGCTCATTGAGGGCGACGAGTACAGAACCATGCCAAAGGCGAACCGACCGGAGAAGCCGCCGCCGTTCACCGAAGACGATCCAGACTGGCAAGAGCGCTTCCAGCGCGGCCTGGAGCGCGCGCTCAGCACGCCGCCGAAGTCGCACAAGCCGATTGGAGCGAAGCCTAAGGAACGACCCGCGAGCAGGGGCCGCATTCACAAGGGCAAGACGCACAACTAAAGCGGCTGGGGTGCGGAGCACCCGCCCTATTTTGACAGAGTCACACACAGTATATCTGTAGTTTATTTAGGATTTACATCTTTGCAGGCTGATGCGCGGAAGGGGTCGCGATACGCGGTTGATCGCGGTATCGCGATCGGATCGCCCCGCGTCGTCGTTCGTGTCGCTGGTTGATACGGCGCACCAAGGCATCGCGGCCTTCGGCTTTGCGCGGCAGGATCTCGCTGAGGATCTCAACAATGTCGCGCGACGTCAGCAGATCGATTTCCGCATGATGCGCGGCGCGGCGCTCGGCGATAAACAGCATCGCCAACAGGACCATGGTCACATGGTGGTGCCACGCCCGCCAGCCGAGTACCTGATAGTCGGCCAGACCGCACTCGCTCTTGGCGTCCTCAAAGACCCGCTCGACCCAATAGCGCTGCCCTTGCATCTGGGCCAGGCGCAAAACCGGCGTATCGGCCGGGGCGTTGCTCAGAGTGTATTTGATCGTGCCGGGCGATCCCACCTCGCGGCGCACGATCAGGTGCCAGGACCGCGGGTTGGCTTCCTCGCCGTCCCACACCCAGATCCGCCGACAGGCGATATCCACCCGCAACGGACCCCTGGTACTGTCGCGCAACGTCAAGCGTTGCCAATCTTCGGCGCGAAAGCTTTGTGCCACCTGCTCCGCCGTGTCGGCATGCGACGAGGCCTGCCGTTTCGTCGCCGGCCGCCCCTGTCCTGGCCGTCGGGTCGGCAAGCCAATCTCGGGCCGTTGCGTCCACACCGATTGCGTGCGCGGCACATCGGTAACAAACCCCTCCGCGGCATCATCCAGCGCGCGCAGAAAGGCCGGTTCCTTGCCATAACCGGCATCGACGCCGACCCACTGGAAACGCACCCCGCGAGCCCGCGCTGTCCGCACCAGATCCAGGGCCTGCTCGCTCTTCGACCTCAGTTGCCGCGCGGCCGGCGGAACCCCGGCCCGCGCGCACCGCGCCTCATCCTCGACCCACTGGCGAGGCAGATACAGCCGCATATCGATCGGCACATTCTGTTGCCCATCCGACAAGACGGCGAATACCGCCACCTGACAGTTGTCGACCTTGCCCAGCCGCCCCGACCACTGACGGGCAACCCCAACCGAACGCTCGCCCTTTTTGAGGAAGCTGGTTTCGTCGATGATCAGACAACTTTCCGGCTTGCCGCCGACCAGCCTGTCTGCGTCGCAGGAGAGCTGCGCCAGCACCGCTTCGTGGTCCCACGGCGAGTTGCTGATGAAATGCTGAAAGCGTTGCGGGCACGCCGCCTCGACCACCGCCCCCATCCCTTCAAACGTACACTCGCTGGCCTGCGCCAGACCTTGCAGGTAGCGTTCCGCCACCGCCGAATTGTCGCGGGCCCGAGTGGCAAAGAAACGCCGGTACCGTTCGGCAAAAGCCCCAAAGGCTCCGGCGATCCGCTCCACCAGTGATCCGGAAACTATCCTTCACAAATACAGAGACATGACGACCCGCTGTTTGCATCGCGCCGCCTCACTTCCTTACCTCTTGTCGTCGCCAAGGCCATATCCAAACAGCCGTCTTGTCAACCACAACGCTCCGTGCCGCTCCGCAGTTCGCCCTCGCCCAAACTCCAGCCGGCTCGCGCCCGTCAGAGCGCCGAATCTTCTTCGCACAAGCGGCCCAGCCGAATGTGACTTTTTCAAACTATGACCTCCGGCTCAAAACGCCCTATGCGGCCCGGCCTGAACGCGTGTGCGGGCCGGTCGCCGCGGACCCGAAACGCCCTTCGCCAAGATGGGTGGCGGAGGCTCGGGCCGAGGCTCGAGCTTTGCCAGGATCGCCTTTAGAGGCGCCAGGCGCGGCGACAATGGGTAAGGATGGCGCCAGATCCGCAACTGTGCCGATTGTGATGAACCACGAGCGTTTCTGCCTGATGCACAAGTGGGCTGGAGGATCATCCAGTTTCGTCGAGCGTCGAGATGGAGCCGGGGTGGATGTCGAGCCGGCGGAGCGCATCACCCCAATTCGGGGACCGCCTCGGTGATGGTCTCGAGTTGGCCGACGGTTTCCCTGCCGAACAGAACCGGCACGAATGCGCCGATCGAGGCCACGACCGCCAGGGTCCCGAAGAAGATCGTCGGTGAGCCGGTGTACGGCTCGAGCAGAAAGGGCGCCATCACGCCGGCGACTAACCTCCCGCACGATTCGCCGAAATATTGGCCTCGCCCACGCAATTCGGTCGGGAACTGTTCGGAGAGATAGACCCGCACGGCCGTGAAGGTCGACAGCACGGTGAAGCCGGTGATCAACGCTCCGGCAACAAACACGACGGTGGCAAGGCTTCCCGCGGAATGCGCGAGTGCCATCGCCAGGAGTCCCGGCAGCGATCCGGCCAGGCAATAGGTGATGGTCCACCGACGCCCGATAACCTCCATCAGGAAACCGGTAAACCCCTTGCCAGGAATGCTCGCCAGGAACACCAGCGAACTCAGGCCGAAGCTCAACGTGACGGCCGCACCTTGATCGACGAGCGCCTTCGGTAGCAGGACCGAGATCGTAAAGTACGAGACCTGCGCGCAGACAAGGCTCAGGATCCCGACGATCGTCCAGCGCAGCTGGCCTCGGCGGAACAGCGCCCAAAAGGGCGGCAGCTTTTCGCGCGACAGCGTGAGGTTCTCGCCAAGCGCCGGAACCGTCAGCGGTGCCACCCGACCGCCGCCCCGGCTGATGATCCGGTTGACGACGGCAACCGCGGCCTCAGGATTGCCGCGCCGCATATGCCAGCGTGGGCTCTCAGGAATTAACAGATACACGAGCACCGGTGCGACAAAGAGCCCGAGAAGTGCCGGCAGCGCCAGCAGGCGAAAACCGTTCGGGTTGCCGGCAACAACAAATCCGACGAGCGGCACCAACGTGAACGAGGTCGCCAGCATCATCTCGTAGATCGCGCCATAGGTGCGCCGGTGTTGCGCCGGCATCAGCTCGGCCGCAATCGGAAACGGGGCCGAGGCAGCAAAACCGATGGCAAGGCCGGTTAAGAGACGAATGGCGATCAACTGTTCGCCATTCTGCGCAACCGGGATCAGGAGGGTAAAGAAGTTGATCCCCGCCACCCCGAGCAGCATGACCGTGCGCCGGCTCCAATGGTCGGAAATCGCCGCCGCCACAAACCCGCCGAGGCAGGCCGCAAGGCTTGCGGCGACCGCGAGCATCCGTATCTCGCCAGGAGTAATGTGCAGCGGCTTCTTCGCGAGCACGAGCAAGGTGCCGGTCATCGACCCGTCATAGCCGTCGACAAGTGCCACGAGCCCGAGCACCAGGATCACCCCCAGGTGGAACAGACTGAACGGGATGCTGTCGAGCTTGTGTCCAAGCACATGGCGGGCGGAAATGGCCGGCCTACCGCCGCTGGAAATAGCTCTCATGGCGTCCTCCCGGGATGGTCAGGCGACGCGCGGGCGTCGGATGTGACCCCACGCCATGGCCCGTCGCGCGGTCCGCGGATTTTGGCACAGGACCTATCGGTCAACGAAGGTCGGGAGAAGCTGGAGGTGAAGGTGACGCGAGGGTCTCTTCCGGTGGATCGGGCGGTCGTTGCCTTCAGGAACTCGTCCGGAGGCGCAGGTTCGTCATCGCTGCGACCGTCTCTTCCTCTGCGCGGACCGTTCTCCGTCCGACTCTTATCGAACGCTTCCGGGTGCGGCACCCTGCTCGATAGGACGTTACGCAGAGCTTCGGTGGCGCAAAGTGCGGACGACGCGGCCGGGACGGCCTGGAAGTCGAACGCGTCGAGGAAGGCAGGGCCGACCTATCCTGTCCTCTGGAAGGAACGCCGTTGCGGTGGCGTGCGCCTCCAAACACCTCGGTCTCGTCCATACATCTCACGTTATGGTGGTGAGCTAGTCGCGAGGATGTTTTACTTTGTCCGCTTACGTATATTCCCGCCCGTTTTATGAAAGGTCGTCAGATCCGAGCCGCTTGCGAGGCGAGCGCCGGCTCGTGACCAAGCTCGATGTCGGAAATCAGGATCTTGCCCTTGGTCTCCGGCCCGAGCAGCAGCGCGCCGACAAAGACCAGCAGGAAACCGATCGTGATGACCAGCATCGGGAAGGTGAAGCCATTCGGCATTGTCGCCGCCCACGCTGCCAGCAGCGGCCCAACGAGCCCGCCCCAGATTGCCCCTTGATGATAGCAGAAACCGGCGGCAGTGGCGCGCACCTCGGTCGGAAACCGCTCGTTCAGATAGGCCGGGTTCTGCCCGTAGATGCTGCCGACGAAGAAGCCCTGGATCGTGAAGGCTGCGACCAGCACTGTATAGCTCGTCGTGATGAAGCCGAGATAGAAAGGCGTAATGAAGATGCCGATCAGCGCCGGGATGATCATCGACCAACGACGCCCGAATTGGTCTGCGGCATAGCCCCAGATGCAGCTCGAAACAAAGGTCATGCCGTTGGCCAAGGCGACCGGCAACGCCACGGTACCCGGGCTGAAATGCAGATCCTTTTGCAGGTGGGTCGGAAACAGGCCGAATACCGTGTAGTAGACAACAAAGCCGCTGCCCATCCACAGGCAGGCGCTCAGCGTGTTGCCCAGCACGCGCAGCCGGAAGATCTCGAGCAACGGCGCTCTGAATTCTGCCTTTTGCCGGCGTTGCTTCTCACGGTTCTCGCGCCACACCTCGGGTTCCTTGACGAATTTGCGAATGTAGAGAGTGACGAGGGCGGGCAAGACGCCGAGCCACAGCAAGCCGCGCCAGCCGATCGTCGTGAAGAGCAGGCCGTAGGCGGCGCTCGATAGCAGAAAGCCGAGCCCCCACGAGCCTTGCAGGGCGCCGCTCATAAAACCGCGCGAGCGCGCCGGCCAGGATTCCATCGCCAGCGCAGCACCGGCCGGCCATTCTGCCCCCATACCGATGCCGAGCAGCGCCCGGAAGACGAACAGGAACCAGAAGGTCGGCGAAAATCCGGCGATGAAATTACAAATCGAATACCACAGGATCGAGATCATCAGCGGCGTCTTACGCCCGACCCGATCGGCGAGCCACCCAGAGGCGGTGGCGCCCAGGAGGCGCATCCACAACGTGACCGTGAAAATCAACGTGACTTCCGTTAGCGGAACACGAAATTCCTTCGCAATCGACACCATGATCAGCAGGAAGACGGTGAAGTCGAAGGCGTCGAGTGTCCAGCCAAGCCAGGCGGCGATATACGCAAGCCATTGTTCCTTTGTTGGCTCCTTCCACCAGGGGAGTTGCCGGTCTCCGGCCACAGTGACTGTCATGTCGGTTATGCTCCCTCGCGCTCGCTTGGCGGCACACCAAGCTCGCACCGGCTAGTCATTCCGCGATACTTCGACGAACGCGCGTCGGCGAGTTTGACGCGGAATGATACCAAACGCTCGTTTGGGCGCAATAGAAAGTGATTGTCTTCTATAAAGAACATCCGGAAGGCGAATGCCTTGCACGATCTCGTGATCCGCGGCGCCCCCGTTATCGCGATCACGCCGTGGCCGCGCGACGCAAATACCTCCGGCGCGGCCGCCTAGTCTATCCTCGGGTCGTGACCGCCACCGCCACCGCCGTCAGCACGACGGCGCCCGGGAGGTGCGTCCAGTAGCGACGATGCTGCAAATCGCGCCGGCACGCGACTTAGCTGGGATCAGCAGCAGCAATCCTGCGGTCACCTCGAGCCCGCCCGTCACCGATGAAAACGGGCCGGGTAACCCCAACGCGCGAAGGAGTTGCGGGCGTCTGCTATCGGCGATGGCAACGTCGAGATCACCGAGCGCGATCTACGCGAGCAATCGCGCCGGCCTCTGGCCGCGATCGCGAAAAACAAAGTGGTCGGCGAGATAGTCGATGAAGACCCTGACCGCCGGAGCCAGTCCTCGGCGGGTCGTGAATACAAGATGAAGGGTGACTTCCTCAGAGCACCAACCGGGGAGTATCTGAACTAAGCGTCCTTCTCTGATCGGTCGCACGGTGACTTCGGTCGGTAAGAGAGAAATCCCCGTTCCAGCACAAGCAGCTTCCACGAGAATGCTGAATTCGCTCGTCCACAGGATCGGGTCGAATGCAACAACTGCGGCAGCTCCATCGGGGCCTATCAGAGTCCAACTTGGCCGGGCCGTATCTTCTTGAAAGCTGAGAAATGGAAGACCTATAATATCAGATGGATGAACCAAGACCGGGTGCCGATCAACGAAGTCGGGACCGGCGACAAAGACGAGAGTGCTGCTTCCCAGGCGGCGCATCGTCAAGGTCTCGTCATTCAGCCGTGTGCGAGCGCGTATAGCGACATCCACTTTTTCTTCGATGAGATCGACCGCGCGATTGGTGGCGATGATCTGCACGCGGACCAAAGGGTAGTCTGCCAGGAAGCCTGGCACGATCCGCGCAAGCGCGGATTGGGCAAGGCCGATGGGGCAACTGACCCGGATTGTGCCGATCGGATCAGATCGCAATAAGGCGAGGTCCTGTTCGGCTGTCTCAAGTTCCGAGAGGATCGCCTTGCACCGGGCGTAATAGGAATTGCCTATCTCGGTGAGCCGCACGTTGCGAGTGGACCGCTCCAGCAGGCGCACGCCAAGCCGATCCTCCAACCGACCCACATGACGGCTGACACTTGATTTCGGAAGGTTCAGAGACCGCGCGGCAGCAGAGAATCCGCTGTGCTCAACGACCGCCGCGAAAAACAGAAGATCATTGAGGTCGTGCAAGCGCTCATCCTCGCGCCAGGTCGGCATTGTTCCCCAGAGAGCAGATTATCTTATCTCCAGGCATCAATTTCGAGTCAAGTCGTTCCCTAGCTGGAACAGTATGTTGTTCGATCTTCGGCTTCAGAGCGCAGCCGATGTCCCCCACTTTTCGACAGCAGAAGGCCATCGAGGCTGCCCATCACGACGTGACCCAACTTGTCGCCGCCTCAACCCGCTTCGCACGGAGGAGTGATTGAAATGACGACGGTCAGATTTGAGCAGGATCACGGCGTCGGGACCATTGTCCTGGCGAACCCCCCTGCGAACCGCATCGGCAGCCAGTTCGCCGTGGACCTTCGCGCGGCGGTCCATGACGCGAGCCTGAGCGACAGCCGGGTGCTGTTGATTCGGTCGGACGGCCCGAATTTCTGCATGGGGGGCAATGTCCCGGAGTGGCCAGGAAAGAGCGCCGATTGGTTCCGCACGTTCATCGCCGAGTGCAACAGTTCGTTCCATGCCATTGAGGCATTGCGCATTCCCACGGTGGCGGTGGTCCGCGGCGGAGCGATCGGCGGCGGGTTTGAGCTTGCTCTTGCCTGCGACTTTCTGGTCGCGGCGGAGGAAGCGACATTTTTCGCCGTCGAGATTCGTTCGGGCAACATTCCGTTGGCAGGCGGGCTACAGCGGCTCGCAGAACGGGTTGGGCGCGCCCGCGCCGTCAAACTCGCTCTATTGGGTGAGCCGTTTAGCGGCATCATCGCGGGCGATCTGGGTATTGCAACGCTCGTGGTGCCTGAAGCGGATTTGGATGAAACGAGCCGTAATCTCGTGGACAAGCTCGCGAACGGCCCAACCAAGGCTTATGCCGCAGCGCGCACGCTTCTCAAAGCGTGGTCGGCGGGAGGCATTGCCGCAGCGGACGTGATGATGCTCGACGTGGCGATCGACCTCTTTGGGACCGAAGACACGACAAAAGGCATTCTCAATTCGGCGAAAGCTATCGAAGCCGGCGTCCAGCCGTCTCCGCTGACATTCTTGGGAAGGTAGCGCAGCTGATGGCGATCAGCCACCCGGTAGGCGACCACCGCGAGAAGCCGAGTGGCCGGATCTCCTGTCACAACTTCGCGGTCAGGCGTCGGCCGCCGGAAAAGTCAGGTTCGGGGCATTTTGGACGGCTCTCGCCATCGAGGTGGAGTGCCCGCTTCTCTTGTGGCAAGCAGACCTTCCCTGGCAATCGCGGGAACGGTAAGATGCGCCGATTCCGGCCATTCGCGTGAGACAAAAAAGCTCGGCCAAAGGATTGACCCTATGCCGACCTTGAGAATAGCCGGAGCTTGGCTAGGTTGGCTTCGTGCGTGCGCCGATCTATCCGATAGAAGAGCAGTACGCCCGTCGCCGCGAGGCCAAGAGCAACCCAAAGTGGCAGGCTAAAAAAGGCAAGCCGGCGCATTACTTCGGGATCCAATGTCGCCGGGTCGGCGTGCGGAGGAAAGGCAACCAACGCCAGAAGTAGCCCCGGAACTGCGATCGCCATTCCGGCGCTCAATTTCTTCAGAAACGTCTCGGCGCCGAGCAACAGACCCTCCGACCGTCTGCCGGTGCGCAGCTCCGTCTCCTCGACGATATCGGCGACCATCGAGGTCACGATGATGGATCCGCTTGTACCGATGAACATGACGACGAAGAGATCGGCGAGGAGGATCGCGAATTGCTCGTGGCTGCCGGCGGCGGGCATCCACCCGAGCAGACCCGCCACAAGTGGCAAGTTGCCGAGGGCAATCGCGGCGAGGAAGAGCCCGACGCTGGCGTTTCTCTTGCCCCAGCGTTTCGCGAGAACCGGGGCAAAAACGGTGGCAAGGGGATGCGCCGGCCCGGCCAGCAGCCCTAGCCACAGGATTTTCCCCGCCGGCAGCCGCCAATAGTAGGTGGTGAAATAAATCGCGAGCCCGCCGTGAACGCCGAGATTGATGCCGTGCAGCAGGCCGGCGGCGGCGATCGCGGCGAAGTTTCGGCTGCGCAGGGTTTGCCCAATCGCACGCAGCCTTACAATGCCGCCGATCTGCAGACGGGGGGCGTAGAGCCCCGGGATAACGCGGTGAGTGCCGAGCGCCGACAGGAGGATCGCGACCAGCATGACACCGGCGATGGTCGCTCCGAACGGCGCATAGCCTGCCTGGTTGAGCTGACCGAACGGGTGCTCGGGAGCGCAGCGCAGGAAAACGCCAAAAGCCAGAACAAAGCTGATCCCGGCTCCGACATTGCCAAAAAGGGAGCGCAAACCCACGAGCGCCGTGCGCTCGTCATAGTCCCGGGTGAGTTCCGGCATCAGTGCCGCGCTGGGAAGTTCCTGCAGGCTGACGAGGAGCCGCGTCAGGATCGCGAACACCGCCAGCCAAGCGAGGAGCGCCGCTTGCGACCAGCCGGCCGGCGGCCGCCAGAGGAGGGCGAAGGAGAGAGCCACCGGAACCGCGACGCCATAGAAATAAGGGTGCCGTCGTCCCCAGCGGCTGCGGGTAGTGTCGGAAATCTGTCCGACGACCGGATCCCAGACCGCGTCGAGCACGATGGAAGCCGCAATAATGGCGCTGACAGCCGCCGCCGGCAGCCCGAGCAGCTGGTTGTAGAAAAGCAGCAGCAGACCGAACAATTGGGTCGCCGCGCCGAAGGGGACGGCGCCGAGGCCGTAGGCCAGCCCCGTGAAAAGATCGCGCTTCGTCCTTCGAACTGCCTCTCCCGTGAGGTGGCTTGGGCTCATGCGGCGCGGTCCTTCTGCAGCTGAGCCTCGTACCCGCCATCCGCAAACAAGATCTGGCCGGTCATCTGCGAGTTTTCCGGGCTTATGCACCAGGCTAGGAGGGCTGCCGCTTCATATGGCCGACCCGAAAAGGAACCGCGAAGCGGCACGAGCGCGGCCATGGAGGTGCGAAGTCCGGGGTTGGAGAGCGCGTACGCCGCGGCAGGCGTATCGTAAAAGCCGAGCGCCACCGCATTGGGGATGACGCCCGCGCCTGCCCATCACCAATGCTGGAGTGCCTGCTTGGCAGCCCGTAGAGGTCGAGAGGCGTCTGCGCGGTGTCCGGAAAACGGTGGGTCTCGTTCGCGCCGAGCCTACGCTGCTCGAAGACCGTCCTGGCTGCTGCAATTGCCCCAGGCTCGTCCATTTGGAGGCACTTTTCGATGATCTTGGAGGGCGTGCTTCGGAGCGACGCTATCGAAAAGTTGGCTACCGCCCGCGGCGCGGAGCTGTTCGCGAGGAGCGGGCGGAGCCCCCCGAGCGTCGCCACAGCGCCGAAAAAATTGAGCGAAAGACTCGTCTCGGGAGGTCCGCCGCCGGCGTTGGCTACCACGGCGTCGATCCGTCCTCCGGCGAGTCGCGACACGCCCGAGATGAGGGCCACACGGCCGTCGGGGGTTGCCAGATCGGCCACGATATCGGCATCGTGAAGGTCGCTGCCGATAACGCGGAAGCCCTGACGCCGAAGTAGGCTCGCAGTGGCTGCGCCGATTCCCGACGCCGAGCCCGTCACCACGCAAATCCTTCCCATAGCAGAGCTCCACATCAGACTGGTGAATGATCATTTACCAGATTCCGAACACCGGTAAATGGTTATTTACCTCTTGTCGGACGTCTGATAGATAAATGGCTGATGGCAACCACAAAAGTCCCCGCTGATATGCCTAACCATCAGCCCCTTGCACGCGCCGTCGTCGCGGGCTCCGAGGGGACTACCGGGAAACCGGAAGCTTCGACGCGCGCGCGAATTCTGGCGTCGGCGGAACGCTTCTTCGCCGAGCGGGGATTCAGCGACGTGACCATGCCAATGATCGCCAAGGCGAGCGGCATCACCGCAGGTGCGATCTACAAGCACTTCGACAGCAAAGTGGCCCTGTTCTTCGAGGTGATCCGAGGCGCGGTGGAATTGACCGTGGTTTCCGCAGCCGCACGGTCAGGCGGCATGACCCTGCCAAATGTCGTGGCAGGCTTTACGACGCGTAGTCGCAGGCGGTTCCGACAGCTGGCGGTCGAAATGCATTCCGCCTCGCTCAAGCACCCCCAGGTGCGCCGCCTCCTCCGGCGTTCGGTGGATCGCCAGATCGCAGACATCAGCAGCGAAATTATCGCTGGCCAACTCGCCGGGACGCTCCAGCCGGCGGCGGATAGCCCCGAACTGCTCGCTAGCGCGGTCATGGTGTTCATCATGGGCCTGATGCACATGGAGACGCTCGTGCCGCAGCTGGTCGGCAACGAGGAGTGGCCCGATGTCGTGGCCAGCCGCATCGCCTTGCTGCTGGGCGCCCGCTCTCAAGGCAAGACCGACCCGCCGTAAGTCCGCCGACGCCGAAACTGCTCAGAAGCTGCGTCGAGCGCAAGATCACCCAAGTGGCGAATGCGGCGACGGGACCGAGGATCGCGCCGATCACCGTAGGGCAGAACCGGCCAAGCAGTCAGTGCACCGGCAATGACGGATATGGGGCTCAACTTGGTGTGGCGGAATGTGGCATGAAGGTGGCGGCTGGTGCAGCGGTCAAGCTGGGTTCAGCTGCTCCGCCAGATGGGGGAAGACACTGTTCTGTTGCTTCTTAGCGCCGCATTCACCGGTCGCGGCCAACCATCCGTGCCGCGCTGATTTTGACGTCGAGGGGGCAAATAGGTGACTTACGCCACGTCCGAGGCTTCGGCTGCTTGCGCATGGTCCTGGCGAGGCTCCCATGATCGTCACTATTACGCTCGTCTTTTGCCTCACTACGCGCTTCCCGGCCGACGCCGATATCCACCCCGTACCGCCGGGATGCCAAATGCTGCGTCCGACCTCCGTCGATGGATTTGCCGGCTTCGTCGGCTGCCAACTTCGCGGCGAGGAGATGGCGGCGGCGTGGCTCGTCAAACGTCCGAAATGGCGGCTGTGGCGCATCCGTGCATGCCCGGCAACCCGCCGCGGCAGGAGAACAGCTGATCGTTGCGGGGACACCGGGTCGAGGGCCACAAGGCGGCGCTGATTGGAGAGGGCGAGCGGCTTCCAAGGGCGTTCCCATGGCTCGATGAGCGTTGCGTGGACGCTTGTAGGGGCGGATCAAAACAGAATGCGTGTCGTTATACCCGGCATGCTTGAAGTCCAAGTTCCAACGCCTCCCACGCCGCCCGGCATACCGCCGCAGCCACCCCCGGAGCCTGAGGTTCGGCCCCCTATAACCGAGCCGCCGCGTCCTGTTCCGGTGCCTCGGCCCGATCCGCCGCCACCGGTAATCGACGAACCTCCCTGACCACGGCGCCGATCAGTTTCGGCCTGACGCGCGGCGCATGGTTGCAGCCGGCCGGCTGGTCGACATCGGAGCCCCTCCCGTCTCCGCCGTGTTATTACCGAACGGTGCGACCGCGACCGGAGAAAGCGAGACTATCATGGAACCGTGGCACTCGATCGAGACCGCCCCCAAGGATGGGACGCTCATCCTGGGCTGGTCGGAGACCTGGTCTGCGTGCGTCATCGTCCGCTGGCGGCAGTCCGAGGCACTTGGCGATGGCTGGGAACTCCATCCGCTTCAGGAAGGTGCTCCGACCGTTGAATTGAAACATTGGGCGCAGCTACCCCATCCGCCGGGCGTAACAAGTGGCGGAGCGGGCACCAGGTAGCCGACAAGCCTGAGCAAGCGGTGCTGGTCGATCCTCGCGCAGCCGGCAAGAGTTCCGGGCCGGAACCGCCCCGCCCCAACCCGCGTTCCATCAGTATGGATACTTCCGACCGATCGTCGCGTCTGGCCGCCCCCTCGGCCCTTGTCCGACCGGCTACGACGATCCTTGTCGTCTTGTTCTTGGTCGTCGGTGCGATGGGCGCATTCGTAGTCGTCAGCGTGGAAACGGCAGTGTGCACCTTCGTGACCGCCCTAGCCGCCCCAAGGTGCTAGATACATTGAAGGAGCGCTACCAAGGGGCTTAGTGCTGATGAGCACCCCCGACCACGAGCGCAATTCCACGCGCCGGCAGAGCTGCTCTCCCTGTCTCGCCGAGGCCAGGCTCCTTTAGAATCTTATGCAGCTTCGCTGGAGGGCGCGGCGCCGGCTGATCCTCGCGCACTCGAAATACCCCTTCGCTGACTTCGCCCCTCGATCCGGCGCACCAGGGGCTCTACTGCCGCTCTGCCCTATCCACGCCCATCAGGTCCATCGACCACGGCAAGGCCGAGCGGCTCCAGCCCTGCCGTATCGGCCGTTCAAACTGTGCACGTTGGTCGATCGAGCCAACACGCAGTCCAACGGTTGTGGGGTTCGGGTCGGGTGTGGCGGCATAAATCGGTGTGCCACAATCGGGACAGAAGGCGTGGGCGCGCTTGTTCCCGCTCTCGGCCGTCTTAATGTAAATCCTTGGCGTGCCGCTCTTCAACACGAACGACTGCGGCAGGCTCGAAATATTGGTGCGAAACGCCGTGCCGCTCAGCCTTTGGCAATCCGTGCAGTGGCAGACCCTAACGCTTGCTGGATCCACCTCGGCTTCATAGGTGATCTGCCCGCAATGGCACCCGCCGGTCACTTTCATCGTTCTCTCCTTAGGAAGCGCCAGTCGGTAGCGAGCACCGTGATCGACGCCCGGTTTAGGTTCGGCCAGCGCCCTCCGCGCTCGGCAGCCGCGCCGCCATCATAGCAGGACCACGCCCTGACGTATCCGGCACGTGTGGAACCGGATCAGGCGGGCGATCGAAACACTGCAAGCGCCGCCGAGCGGCAAGCCGTACTGAGGTAGCCGGCTATGGGAGGCACGCCCGAACCTGGGTATGATGTGACCCGCGGGCACAGCCCGTTGGCGAGGTCGCAAATGAGCGCGGTGCCTGACACAGATCTTCAGCAGGCTAACGACAATCTCCGTCGCCAACTTGCTGAGCGGACCGCAGAGCGCGACGAGGCACTGGCGCGAGAGGCCGCGATCGCCGAGGTGCTCGGCCTCATCAACACCGCCTCGGACGATCTTGCGGCGGTGTTCGACGCAATCCTGGCCAAGGCAACCGGCCTCTGCCAGGCGGCCTACGGCATTTTGAGCACCTATGACGGCGAACGTTTCCATCCTGTCGCGATCCACAGCGACCCGCCATTCGCCGAATGGCTGCGCCGGCAGGGCCCGATCCTGCCTCGGGCGGGCAGCCCGTTCGAGGGCATCGTGCGCGGTAAGCCTTTTGTCCAGATAGCCGATACCGAGAAGGACGGCATCTACCATACCAGCCCAGGATTTCGGGAGCTGGCCGAGATCGGCCATATCCGCAGCCATCTCGTCGTGGCACTGCGCAAGGATGGCAGACTGGTCGGCGCGCTCGTCGCATTCCGGCGCGAGGTCGATCCCTTCTCCGGCAACCAGGTGGCGTTGTTGCGGAGCTTTGCCGCGCAAGCGGTGGTCGCGATGGAAAACGCCCGGCTCCTGACCGAGACGCGCGAGGCGCTGGAGCAGCAGACGGCGACCGCCGAGGTCTTAGGTCATCAATGGCTCGCCTGGCGATCTTGCACCGGTATTCGACGCGATACTCGAAAAGGCGTTGCTGCTGTGTGAGGCCGCGTTCGGCTTTCTCATCAAGGTCGATCGGAAGGAACTTAGATCTGTCGCGCTACGTAAAGTCCCCGAGGCACTTGCTGAATACCTTAGCCAGCCGCTACGGTCTGATCAGGTGCCTTTCATGGCCGGAGTGATCGAACAGGGACAAGTTTTGCACGTACACGACGTAATGGATACCGACGGCTACCGCCAGCGGTTGCCGAGCCGCGTCGCTGGGATAGAACTCGGCGGCATTCGCACCGTGCTTTACGTCCCGCTGATCAAGAATGGCGGGGCGCTCGGTGCCTTCGTTATTTTCCTCCAGGAAGTCCGGCCGTTCTCCGACAAGCAGATCGCGCTGGTGCAACACTTCGCGGCGCAGGCGGTTATCGCGATCGAAAACATGCGGTTGCTCGGCGAATTGCGCCAGCGCACGGAGGAAGTAACCGAACTAAACCGCGACCTCGAAGCCCGCATCGCCGCCCAGGTCGACGAACTCGCGAGGGTCGGACGACTGAAACGCTTTCTTGCCCCGCAGCTGGCCGAGATGATCATCGCGAAGGGCGAGGAGGGCATCCTCGAAAGTCACCGGCGCGAGATTGTCGTCGTCTTCTGCGATCTGCGCGGCTATACCGCCTTCACCGAGACCGCTGAGCCCGAAGACGTGCTCGACTTTCTGAGGGAGTACCACGGCGCGTTGGGGCCGCTGGTAAGCCAGTTCGAGGGCACGCTCGACCAGTTCCGGGGGATGGGATCATGGTTTTCTTCAATGATCCGGTACCCTGTCATGATCCCGCCGAGCGGGCCGTCAAGATGGCGATGGCGATGCGCAAGGCGGCGAGCACACTGATAGCCGCCTGGCGGCGCCGCCACGGCTCCGAGCTTGGTTTTGGCGTCGGCATCGCGCAGGGCTACGCGACCCTGGGGCAGATCGGCTTTTCCGGACGCTCCGGCTACACCGCGATTGGCACTGTGTGCAACCTCGCCGCCCGGCTCTGTGCCGAGGCCAAGGATGGGCAAATCCTGGTCAGCAGCCGCGTTGCGGGCGCGGTCGAAACGATCGCGAGGCTCGATGATCTCGGAAACCTGGAGGTAAAGGGGCTAAGCCGTCCGGTCGCGGCATTCAACGTGACGGAGCCGGTCAGCGGTGCGCCCGCACGCGCGTAACTCGGTAGCCGGACTGGGTACACCTCTCTGCCTATTGGCTCCGGTCTGGCGCGATCGATGCGCCGAAGTCCGAAACCGCCTCGCGATCAACATGGGGATGATCTCGTCGCTGGGGTCCCTGGCAGTTTCAGGATAGTCTTAACCGAGACAATCGACTGCCGGGCGAGAAATGTCCTCTGTCCGCCGTCTTACCGCGATCCTCGCCGCTGATGTGGCAGGCTATTCGCGCCTGATGGGGGCGGACGAGGAAGGCACGCACGCGCGCCTCAGGGCGCATCTCGGCCAGCTGGTCGAGCCGAAGATCAAGGCGCACAACGGCCGCACCGTAAAGAACACCGGCGACGGCTTGCTGGCGGAGTTCGCCAGCGTCGTCGACGCGGTGCGCTGCGCCGCCGAGGTGCAGCGCGGGATGATCGACCGCGAGCCGGAGGTGCCCGACGCGCGGCGCATCCGGTTTCGCATCGGCGTCAACCTCGGCGACGTGATTGCCGAGCGTGACGACATCTTCGGCGACGGGGTCAATGTCGCGGCGCGGTTGGAAGCGCTGGCCGAGCCCGGCGGGATCTGCATTTCGCGGACGGTGCGCGACCAGATCCGCGACAGGCTGCCCTACCCGTTCGAGGACAGGGGCGAGCAGAGCGTCAAGAACATCGCGTGGCCGGTGCGGGTCTATGCGCTGCGTCCCGAAGCCGTCGCTGATCTGCCTGTGTCGGGTGTGCCGATCGCGGCGCCACGGCGGCGGAGCACTGCCATCGCTGCACTGGCGGCTGCCACTTTGGCGGCACTCGTCATCGCTGCGATCGCGTGGTGGGTTTGGCCGGCACCGAAATCAGCTACGTCGGCGGCCATGTCAATCTCACAGCCCCTCGTCGCACCGCGCCTATCGATCGTCGTTCTCCCCTTCGCCAACCTCAGCCGCGACCCCGACCAGCAATATTTTGCCGACGGCATCACCGAGGATTTGACGACCGATCTTTCGCATTTCTCGCATATGCTCGTTATCTCGCGCGATACCGCGTTCACCTACCGGGACAAGCCGGTCAACGCTAAGCAGATCGGCCGCGATCTCGGCGTGCGCTATGTGCTCGAAGGGAGCGTGCAGCGATCGGGCGACAAGGTCCGGGTCAATGCGCAGCTAATCGACGCCGAGACCGACGCGCATCTGTGGGCGGAACGGTTCGACCGCGACCTGAGCGATCTGTTTGCGCTGCAAAGCGAGGTCACGGGTCGGATCGCAAACGCCCTCAATATCAAATTTATCGACCTGATGGGTGCAGAGGCCTCCCGGCCGACCGATCACCCCGAAGCGCTCGACTACATTTTCAGAAGCCGCGCCGCTTTAGATCGGCCGCATTCAGTCGAGAGCGACACCGAAGCGATCAGTCTCGCCGAACACGCGTTGGCGCTCGCTCCACGGTCCGACGAGGCGCAAAGCTGGTTGGCAACGATACTCGTGAGCCGGGTGCTCGATGAGATGAGCGCCTCGTCCGCGGCCGACATCGCCCGTGCCGAAGGGCTGATCGGGCAGGCCTTGGCGGCATCACCCGACAGTCCGGGAGTACATTACGCGAAAGGTCTGTTGCTGCGAGAGCAGGGGCGGCCCGACGAAGCTGTTTTCGAGTTCGAGACCGTCCTCCGTTTTCGAGTTCGAGACCTTCCTCGCCTTCAATCCAAACTCGCTGAGAGGCCGACCGAAAATGAATTGAGTGATATCAGCCCGTTGTGATACCACGGTTGTGATGAGCAATCGATGGGGCACAACGTGTGGACTGAAATCACTCGACCAAAGTATGAGCGGGCGGGCCAGCGTTATGCAAGCGATCTGACCGATATCCCTATCCGGCTAAGGCAGGTTGGGCAACTGTAGCGAGCGGGCGCCGGACGCGGTTGGCGCCGCTCGGCATGAGCGCCGGCTTTGAGCTGGTCGTAGGTGATGGTGGCGCATTCGACGGCGCGCCGGATCAGATAACCGTCCAGCCCATCGGCGCCGGTTGCGGCGGTTGAAGCGGTAGGACCATTCCCGCAGATAGCGCGGCAGATGCTTGGCGCTGACCCCGTGATGGGTGCCGACCAGCCAGGCTTTGATGTTGCTGAACAGGGTGTGGATGATCGGGAAGAATTCGCCGGCGTTGGCGCCCTCGTCCTGGATCACCGGGGTGTGCCTCAGATGCTCGCCGAGATCGGCGTCGTGGCCGCGATAGCCGGCAAACCCGTCGGTCAGCAGATGCGAATTGGCCGCGACATTGGCTTTCAGGAAGGCGCCGAGTTCGGCACCGGTGGCGGCCGGGAACTACGGCGATGCGGGCGTCGCCGGCAAAGAACCCGTGCTGGCGCTTCACGGCGTGCCCGTGCTTTCCCTTCGCGGTTCTTCGATGCCGGCACCTTCTCGACGGCGGCGACAACCAGGCTCTTGTCGGGGTTCTTGGTGCTGCGGCCGGGACTGGTCGGATCGCCGCGACCGCCGATGAAGGTCTCGTCCGCTTCGAGAAAACCGCGCAGCGGGCGGGTCGGGTCCTCGCTCAGCCCGTGGCGCAGCTTGTGCGCCATCGTCCACGCCGTCTGGTAGGCCACCCCCAGTTCGCGCTGCAGAAACTTGGCCGAGACGCCGCGCTTGTCACGGCCCATCAGGTAGGCGGCAAGAAACCACTTTGTACAAATCGGTGCGGGTGCGATGAAACACCGTCCCCGCCGTCACCGATTCCTGCCGGTGGCAGGCGGTGCATTCATAGACCCGCGGCCGCGCCTTCAGCCGCCAAGCCTGCCCGCCCGCCGCACCCGGCGCAGACAAACCCACCCGGCCAGCGAAGCTCCGGCCAGGTGCTCGATGCACCGCTCCTCCGCCCCGAACCGCGTCGCAAACTCCAGCAGCCCAGCCATCCGATCCCCCTATCAACCGACTGCGGCTATGCTACTTCGACGCGAGGCTCGTACAAGAACATTCAGCGAATCTGCGCTATCTGGACAGGGATACTGACCGATGCCGAGTGGGCACTAATCGAACCCCAGCTGCCAACAGTTAAGCTTCTTGGGTGACCGCGCGTGACCAGTTTGCGCGCCGTCCTCGACGGTATTCTCTACATCGCGCGGACCGGTTGCCAGTGGCGTCTGTTGCCGAAGGACTTTCCACCGTTCACCACCGTTCAGGGTTACTTTTATGATTGGCGAGATAATAGGCTGTTCGAGCGGATCAATTTTGAATTATTGCTACAAGCCCGCGAGGCGGCCGGTCGGGAAGCGAGCCCAGCCGCCCCGTTGAAAAACGGGGGCCGGCGTGATCGATAGCCAATCGGTGAAGACGACCGAGAGCGGCGGACCACGCGGCTACGATGCGGCCAAGAAGATCAAAGGCCGCAAGCGGCATATCGTGACCGACACCATCGGCTTGCTGGTCGGCGCCGCGACCCACCCTGCCCCCGTTCCAAGGGGAGGCTTTATGCAAGACCGCGATGGCGCGCCACTCGTCATCGAGGCCATTCACGACCTCTTCCCGTGGCTGCGCCATCTCTTCGCCGACAGCGCCTATTCCGGCGATAAGCTTCTGAAAGCGCTCGTCAAATTCGGCGAGTGGAGCATCGAGATCGTCAGGCGCATGGCCGACACCGTTGGCTTCGAAGTCCTGCCGCGGCGCTGGGTCGTCGAACGAACCCTCGCCTGGCTCAACCGCAACCGCCGCCTTGCCAAAGACTTCGAGGCCTCGATCGAAAGTGCCAAGGCCTGGGTCTATATCGCCTCCGTACAGCTCCTCATAAGGCGTCTCGCATGCCCTTAACTCAACCTATCCGATTAAGATTCGGACACTAAGTTCATTGCACCATTTGGGCTGGCGCAAGTGGATGACCGGGGCGATCGATGAGGTCATCCCGCTTGCCCAGCGAGCCATCCGCCTCAGTCCGCGCGATCCGGTGGTTGCCTTCTTTTATTCGCGGATAGGCGCGGTGCATCTGCTGCAGTCGCGCACCGGCGACGCCGTCCTCTGCCTCGAAAAGGCGCGCAGCGCCAATCCGAGGCTTGGCCTGATCCGCGCGTTCCTCGCCTCCGCCTATGCCCTTGAAGGCGACACCGAACGCGCTGCAGCCGAACTCGCCGAAGCCCGACGGTTCAGCAGTGGTGATCGATATGCGAGCCTGGCCCGCGTGAAGGCGGCGGGGTTCAGCGGTTCTCGCAACTATTGGGGGGTGCCGAAGATCCGCGCCTTGTTCGAAGCCACCTATTTCGTCGGCCTGCGCAAGGCGGGAACGCCCGAGGAGTAACGGGCTCTCTCAGCCCGCCGATCTGCCTTGACGCGTCAGGGGAGGACGACGGCAAGCCCTCCGCACAGTGCTCCGAGCGCCGACGCCGCCACATCATGGACCAGGCGATGCCGGCCCCCGCACACCGGGTTATCACCCGAATTTGGGCGCCTTTTTGGGGGATTTGGAAGCCCATCGCGAGGCACCCGCGACCCGGATATCATAGCTGTGCCAAACGGTTAGGCCGGCCAACGGCCATCAAGCCGGACCGAAGGGGGCCGGGTTTTCCGTGGGTTTTCAGTGAGTTTCGCGAATTTCTCTAACCTATTGATCTTTTTTAGATTTCTGGGGATTGTGGCGCCCTTGGACCCCGTCGCGCCGAGGGACCCCCAAGGCCGGGCAGGGGAAAATGCCTCCGGCAGGCCCCGGAAGCCGTCTATATCAACCGGTTATAAGGTTCCTGGGTGCGATCCGGGCGACGGCCGCGGTTGTGCGACCGATTGCCCTCGCACGAGGGAGGGTGGCAAGGCGGACGGGCAAGGGGGTCGCGGCCGGTTCGCTCACAGACAAGCCCGAAATCTCGCTCGGTTCTTCCGTGGGGCTTCCGCAAAGAGTAAGGGCCTAGACGGTCATCCATCTAAGCCCTTGTCTTTGTTGGTGGAGCCAACCGGGATCGAACCGGTGACCTCTACAACGCCATCGCAATGCGCTCCGCTTCAACGTCCTGAAATCTCTCGTATTCCCTTGCCGCCGCGTTGCATTCTGGCGCAGCGAAACTGCGTCTTTCCTGCGATTCCCGTGTTCAATTGAACACGTGGGAACTACATTGCGGCGCGCTCACACAATAGGGAGTTACCTACCACGGAGCCATGGGTCACAGCTTCATCCTAACCCGCATTCGCCGGATTGAAACCGCGATTTTGAGCCCGCGTATCGCGAGTTGGACGACACGCTGAGCTTGACCGACACGGGTGCCGATAGGCTCGCCGACGCGCGCAGCGTCATGAACCGGCGGGTGATCGTGCGGCAAGTGGCAAGTGGCGATACGGAGAGGTCTGTGCCGGTGTACCCAATCCCGCGCTATGCAGCCCTCCGGTGCCCTCGCTCGACGGCATCGTGCGCGCTTTTGCTCACGGCGAGCGCGAATTGCCGTTGCTCAAGGCGCTAAAAGGCGCAATCATCGCCGCAAAACCGCTGGAATCCGACGTATGTCGGTTAATGAGAACGTCCCACAGCAACGCTGGGCGGCCCAACAACAGGGAGGATCAGATGGCGATACGCGGCTTGCTAGGGGGTATATTATTTATGACGGTTGGTGCAATCGCGCCCGCAGGGGCGCAGACTCCACCGTCGTCGTCGCCCCCACAGGCGCCACAAGAGGCTCAGGTCCCCGGCAAGACGCCGCAGGAACGCTGCCAGTATCGGTACATGACCGCTCATGGCTATCATCATATCGGGCCAAAAGCGCAAGCAGCGTGTCCCGATCCGAATCAAGAACAACCGAACAATTAAATTCAAAAATTTGGATAAACGCTACGCTAATCTGACCATCGTGATCTTGGAGAACCCTGAGCCGCCTACAGGAGCGAAGCTGGTCAAGACGGTCTATCGCGTTGGGGCGCAGGCGAAGGCGACGAGGTAGCCTTCGTGCTGTTGTCTCTATCCCCATGACTTGTGGACTCAAGCTCCTTCGCGCATATCTGATTTCGTCGGGCTGAGCAACGCACATTCGAACGCAGCCTGCGAGATGCCGTGCTCATCCATCTGCCTCTGCGCATGTCGGCTGACGGCGACATGTCCGAGCTTGGGTACGTCGCGGTAGAAGTGGGGCCGAGGTTCGGTCATCACCGCATCCTGCGTTCCAGCTTCGCCCTCTACTGCTCGCGAAAAGCAGTTTGCTGGTTACTGGAAAAGTAGCAATGGAACCAATGGAAATCGGTTCGTAGTCCAGAGAGGCATGACGATCAAGCAACTTCGCCGCGCTCTCGGCCTCTCGGCCCGCGCATTCGGTGAAGCGTGCGGGCTAACAGGCGCGAATATGGCCCAGACGGTTTACCGATGGGAAGCTGGGGATCAGGAGCCGAGCGGCGCAAGCCGGGTGCTGATCGACATCTGCCATTGACCAGTTGCATTCGAGTTAAGCCACCACGCACGATAGTCGGCAGTTTTTCAAATTGCTCGAAACCAACGATGATGCCGGGATAGACGCTATAGCCGCTATAGCCGCTATAATTTTTCGTAAGTATTTTTACCTTCTAGCCAACCAGCAATTATCCCTATCCAGCTGAAGCAGGCTGTGCAACTTCCACGGGAAGACGGCGGATGCGACCGGCGCCGCCCGGCATGGCGCCGGCGGTGAGCTGGTCGTAGGTGATGGTGGCGCATTCGACCGCGCGCCGGATCAGATAACCGTCCAGGCCGTCGGCGAGGTTGCGGCGATTGAAGCGGTAGGACCATTCCCGCAGGTAGCGCGGCAAATGCTTGGCGCTGACGCCGTGGTGCGTGCCTACGAGCCAGGCTTTGATATTGCTGAACAAGGTATGGATGATCGGGAAGAATTCGCCGGCGTTGGCGCCCTCGCCTTGGACCACGGCGTGTGCTTCAGATGCCCGCCGAGATCGGCGTCGCGGCCGCTATAGCCGGAAAACGCATCGGTCAGCAGATGCGAATGGGCCGCGATATTGGCCTTGAGAAAGGCGCCGAGTTCGGCACCCGATGCCGCCGGCAACACGGCGATGCGGGCACCGCCGGCAAAGAAGCCGTGCTGACGCTTGACGGCGTGCCCGTGCTTTCCCTGCTCGTTTTTCGGTGCCGGCACCTTTTCGACGGCGGCGACGACCAGGCTCTTGTCGGGGTTCTTGGTGCTGCGGCCGCGACTACTGGGATCGCCGCGGCCGCCAATGTAGGTCTCGTCGGCCTCGAGAAAGCCATGGAGTGGGCGCATCGCGTCCTCGCTCAGCCCATGGCGCAGCTTATGCGCCATGGTCCACGCCGTCTGATACGCCACCCCCAGCTCCCGTTGCAGGAACTTGGACGAGACGCCGCGCTTGTCGCGGGCCATCAGGTAGGCGGCCAGAAACCACTTCGTCAGATTGGTCCGCGTGCGATGAAACACCGTTCCCGCCGTCACCAATTCCTGCCGGTGACAGGCCGTGCATTCGTAGACCCGCGGACGTGCCTTCAGCCGCCATGCCTGCCGGCCGCCGCATCCCGCGCAGACGAACCCGCCGGGCCAACGCAGCCCCGACAGGTGCTCGATGCACCGCTCCTCCGTCCCGAACCGCGCCGCAAACTCCGCAAGCCCAGCCATCCGACCCCCCTCGACCGACTGCGGCTATGCTACCTTGAGGCGAGGCTTCTCACAAGAACATTTAGCGAACCTATCCTGCCTGGACAGGGATATCATTTATAACCAGCAAATCCTCATACACAGGGCCAATCAATATTCTCATCGCGTATGAAACGCGAACTTTCGATGAAAATGTCCCCAATATTCCATTCTGAGAGTCATCGAACAATCGCTTATCTTCGGCTGCGGTCAGATTACAAAATTTCGATTTCAACAACAATAATTCGAAAGCATGATCTAAATACGCTACGCCCATAAGAATGGCAGCGGCATCATCCGTTAGCTTCAGCTCAGAGAGAGTTTCCAGCATCTCATCGGGTGATGGCATCTCGTCAAGAAGCTTGCACGAGGCAGATCGAGTCATCCCGTCCCACCCTTCCCCGGTCGCGCGCCCAACTCGCGGCGCTGGCCGCACTACCGAAGATCGCCGCCGGACGGGGGAAAGCCGCCTACCGCCAGCGGTAAGCCCAACCGCCGCGATAGCGCACCCAATTGCCGCCGGGACCCCAGCCGCCGCCCCATCCCCACCCGCCACGACGCTCGCGACCAGCGTGAATACCGCCACGGCGGCGCAGACGAGCGGTAAACCCAAACTTCCCGCGGCCGCGCACCCAGCGCCCGCGCGGGCCCCACGCGCCCACCCAGCGCGCCTGCCGCCCGGACCCGATTGCCACCATCCATATTGCCAGCTTCGCTGAGCGGATGCCGGATCGGGCAACGCCGCTCCAGCCAGCATCGCAACGATCATCAGGGCACAGAGCTTCGCGCATACGATCCTCCGCGTTTGGAGGAACCCTATGCCTTCGCCGGCATGCCGGCCAGATTTTCGAGGCCGTGTTCAATTGCACACGATTTCCGGAAAGCCGGGAAGGGCTTAGCGAATTTCTTCCTAAGCCCTTGTTTCGGTTGGTGGAGCCAACCGGGATCGAACCGTGACCTCTACAATGCCATTGTAGCGCTCTCCCAGCTGAGCTATGGCCCCGCGCGCGTCCGCCGTGCGGCGAAGGTTAGGAATGCCGCGGCGTTGCGGCAAGCAAAAAATCACCGGCCGCCTACATTGACGCCGCTCCGGATCTCCATTGCCGCCGTGTCTCCGCGCGACCGCGCCGGCAGGTCCTGGCGGCCCCGGCCGGCGGGTAGCCGGACCGGTATTCGCCATCCCTCGCCGCCGTGATCAGGTCCGACTGCTTGCCTCGCCGCAAAGCCCGCCCATATAGCGATGCGCGCGGTTTATCAATTACGGGACAGATATAAATGCTCCTATCACAACGAGCGCCCGCTTTCCCTGCCACTTCCCTGCCGGACCCGGCGGCAGGGAAAAAATTTTCCCTGACGGCGCCGGCAAAGACGCCGCAAGCCATTGATCTGGCGCTATTGTCGGCCGCCGCCGGCGATTTCTTCCCTGCCAAAGGCCGTCGGCAGGGAAGCGATCGGAAAGCGACTTTTGGGAAGTTGCACCGGCGCAGCGATGGCGGAAAGCCGATCTTCTGCGGTGCCATCTCAGCGCCGCCGGCCCCAGGCGATGAAGCCGTCGTTCTTGAGGCCGGGCTTGCCGTAGCCGAGCGGCGCCCCGTCGCGGGTTTCGACGCGGCCGCCGGCGGCTTCGAGGATCGCCTGGCCCGCTGCGGTATCCCATTCCATCGTCGTGCCGAAGCGCGGGTAGAGGTCGGCCTCGCCGGCGGCAAGCACGCCGAATTTGAGGGCGCTGCCGCATTTGACGCGTTCCTTGACCGGATAATCGGCGAGATACTCGGCGAGCCGTCGGCTGTTCTCGTGCGAGCGGCTGTGCACGACGACGAGGCCGTCGGCCGCCGGGGCACGGGCCGCGATCGGCGCCGCCGCGGCGCCGTGGCACCTACGGGTCGCGGTGCCGGGGCCGCAGGCGGCATAGGTCAGGCCCAATGCCGGGCCATGCACGACGCCGAGGACCGGGCGGCCCTCTTCGACGAGCCCGATGCAGACCGCAAACTCGCCGTTCCTGGCGATGAACTCGCGGGTGCCGTCGAGCGGGTCGACGGCCCAGAAGCGCGCCGCCGAGGGCGGCAGACCTTCGGCCTCGACCCGCTCCTCGGAGATCACCGGGATGTCCGGAAACGCCTCTTCGAGCAGCGCGACGATGACCCGCTCGGCGGCGAGGTCGGCTTCGGTCACGGGCGTCTTGTCGGTCTTTTCGCGGATGGCGAAATCCTCGGCATAGACCCGCATGATCGCCACCCCGGCGGCGAGCGCCGCGCGGCAGGCGGTGTCGAGCAAGAGGTCGCGCGGCGCACTCATGCGGCAATACCGTGCGGCCGGGCCGGCAAGGCTGTCGAAGGATCGTCCATACGGGTGCCACTCCCGGGCGTGCAGGTTTCGCTGCGGCAGAGTAGGGCCTGCCGCCGCCCCGCACGAGCGCCGAATTGCCTGCGCGGTCCGGCCGATCCCCGGTTCCCTTGAAGCGCTGACGCGACGCGTTAGATACTGGCGACGGAAAGCATGCAGCACGAACGCCCTCTTCCGGAGCAAGGGAGCGCCCCCCGCAACCTGCGGCCGCATGGCGGCCGCCGCCGGGGCATGCCGCGAATCATCTCGGCATTGATTCTCGTCGCAGCGTTCGCGCTGGCGGCCGGAACCCCGGCGGCGAGCCGCGCCGGCGCGCCGATCCCGGCTGGGGTCGACAGCGTGGCGCCGGTCGTGGCGCGGATCACGCCGGGGGTCGTCGGCATCTCGGTCAAGGGCGAGGTGCGCGAAGAGAACCCGCTGGCGCAGGACCCGCTGTTCCGCCGCTTTTTCGATATGCCGAGGGACGAGGAGATCGAGCACGAGACCGAGGCGACCGGCTCGGGGGTGATCGTCGACGCGGCGCGCGGCACCGTCTTGACCAACAACCATGTCGTCGAGCATGCCACCGACATCGAGGTCACGACTAAAGACAACCGGCGGTTTCGCGCCCGGCTGATCGGCCGCGATCCGGGGACCGACATCGCCGTGCTGCAGATCCCGGCCGAGAATTTAACCGCCGTGCCGCTCGGCGATTCGAGCCGGCTGCAGGTCGGCGATTTCGTCCTCGCCGTTGGCAACCCGTTCGGCCTCGGCCAGACCGTGACCTCGGGGATCGTCAGCGCGCTCGGCCGCAGCGGGCTCGGCATCGAAGGCTACGAGGATTTCATCCAGACCGACGCGTCGATCAATCCCGGGAATTCGGGCGGCCCGCTCGTCAATCTCGAGGGGCAGATCGTCGGCATCAACACAGCGATCCTGGCGCCTCAGGGCGGCAATGTCGGGATCGGCTTTGCCGTGCCGATCAACATGGTGCGCGAGGTCATGGACCAGATCTTGCGCAACGGCGTCGTCCGGCGCGGCCATATCGGCGTCCAGATCCAGGACCTGACGCCCGACCTGGCGCGGGCGCTCGGCACGACGCGGACCGCAGGCGCCGTCATCGCCCGGGTCGAGCCGGGCTCGCCGGCCGAGCACGCCGGGCTGCGGTCGAGCGATCTCGTCGTCGCGGTCGACGGCGTGCCGATCGCCAATGCCAGCGAATTGCGCAACCGGGTCGGCATGCTGCAGATCGGCGCCACGGTCGTGCTGACCGTCGAGCGCAACGGCGTCGCTCGCGCTGTCAACGTCAGCGTCGCGCAGCTCGCCGACCGGCATCAGCGGGTCGGGGAACGCTGACCCGTAATGGCGGCGCAAACTCCCTACGAGGTGCTGGGCGTCAAGCCGGACGCCAGCGCCGACGAGATCCGCAAGGTCTATCGCAAGCTCGCCAAAGAGTTCCACCCCGACCTGAACCCCGGAAAGCCGGCGGCGGAGGCGCGGTTCAAGTCGATTTCCGCCGCCTATGATTTGTTGTCGGACCCGGAAAAACGGGCGCGCTACGACCGCGGCGAGATCGACGAGAGCGGCGCCGAGCGGCCGCGCTATTCCTACCGCAGTTACGCCGAGGGTCCGGGCGGCGGCAAATACCAGCCCGAAGGCGAGATGGATCTCGGCGACCTCGAAGACCTGTTCGCCGCGTTCGGGTCCGGCTCGGCCCGGCGCGGGCGCCGCGGCGAAGGGCTGAGGTTGCGCGGCGGCGACCGCCATTACACGCTGGACGTCGATTTCATCGAGGCGGCGACCGGCGCCAGGAAGCGGCTGTCGCTCGCTCCCGAGGAATGGCTCGACGTGACGATCCCGGGCGGGCTGGAAGACGGCCAGGTGTTGCGGCTGCGCGGCAAGGGCGGTCCGGGCGCCCGCGGCGGCCCGCCCGGCGACGCGCTGATCGAAGTGCATGTCGCACCGCATGCCTGGTTCCGCCGCGACCGCAACGACATCCAGGTCGAGCTGCCGGTCAGCCTCGCCGAGGCGGTGCTCGGCGCCCGGGTGACCGTGCCGACCGTCACCGGGCCGGTGACGATGACGATCCCCAAAGGGTCCGATACCGGCGCCAAGCTGCGGCTGCGCGGCAAAGGCATTCAAAGAAAGGGCCACGAGGGCGACCAGTATGTCAGCCTGAAGGTCGTGATCGGGGCGAGCGGCGACGCCGAGCTCGCGAAGTTCATCGAGGAATGGTCGCGGCGTCACGCCTTCGACCCGCGCCAGGGTACCACCCCCTGATGCTCGGGATCGACGCGCTTATTGCCCGTTTTTCGGGGCTCGACCGGATCGAGCTGTTGCGCTGGGTCGAGAACCGTTGGGTGCTGCCGGAGCGGCAGGGCGGGAGCTGGGTGTTTCACGAGGTCGACATCGCCCGCGTCGAGCTGATCCTCGAAATCCGCCGCGAATGGGCACTCGACGAAGAGGCGGTGCCGTTCGTCCTCGGGCTCCTCGACCAGGTCTACGATCTGCGCCGCCAGCTGCGCCGGCTGGTCGACGCGCTCGCGGCGCAGCCGGCCGAAATCCGCGACGCGGTCCGGCGCTCGCTGTCGCCGCCGCCCGAATAACGCCGCGTTATTCGCCGCCGCGCGCGGGATTGTCATTCGCTCGCCGCACGGCGTAGGGTCGCCCGGTCGACGGGTTTCGAAGGGCGGAGGAAACGATGCGCGGCGTAGTCTTCGCGGGCGACCGGCAAATCGAGATGATGGAGTTTGCGGACCCGACCCCGGGCGCCGGCGAGGTCGTCGTCGAGATCAAGGCCTCGGGCATGTGCGGCAGCGATCTGCACCAATACCGCCGGCCGAAATCCGGCGGCGCCACCGGTGGTCTGCCGGTCAACCCAGACCCGGTGATCGGCGGGCATGAGCCCTGCGGCATCGTCGCCGCGATCGGTCCCGGGGTCCACGACAAGCAGGCAAGGCTCGGCCAGCGCGTCATGGTGCATCACTACAAGGGCTGCACGGTGTGCGGTCATTGCCGCTCGGGCTGGTCGCAGCTGTGTCAGGAGCAGCCGGTCCTCGTCTACGGCAACAACGCGCATGGCGGGCACGCGCGCTATCTGAAGGTGCCGGCCTTCACGCTGGTGCCGCTCGACGAGGCGCTGTCCTTTGCGGCCGGTGCCGCGATCGCCTGCGGCACCGGCACCGCCTACGGCGCGTTGCGCCGGTTGAACCTCTCGGGCAACGACACGATCGCGCTGTTCGGCCAGGGGCCGGTCGGCCTGTCGGCGACCCAGCTCGCCGCGGCGATGGGCGCCCGCGTCATCGCCCTCGACGTCAGCCCTGAGCGCCTCGAGCGGGCCAAGGAATTCGGCGCCTGGGAGACCGTCAACCCGCGCTCGAACGATCCGGTCGGCGCGATCAAGGATCTGACCCATGGCGGCGCCGATTTCACGCTCGACACCTCGAGCCAGCCCGAAGGACGCATCGCCGCGGTGCGCAGCGCCAAGGTCTGGGGGACCGTGTGCTTTGTCGGCGAGCGCAACAATGTGACGATCGACGTCAGCCCCGACATGCTGCGCAAGCAGTTGACGATCGTCGCGTCCTGGACCTTTTCGTGGCAGGGCCAGGCCGAATGCGCGAAGTTCTGCGTCGAGCGCAAGGTCGATGTCGATCGCCTCTTCACCCACCGCTGGCGGCTCGACCAGGCAGAAGAAGCCTATCGGCTGTTCGACACGCAGACCACCGGCAAGGGCGTCTTTTTGATGTGACGGCCGGTTGATCTGATGGCTGCGCCGCCGTCCGGCCCGGAGAAGGGGAGGAAAGGATGAAGGTCGCGGGTCTCGAAATCCTGCGCTGCGATGCCGGCTGGCGAAACTATCATTTCCTCAAGCTCTCGACCGATGCCGGCATCGTCGGCTGGAGCGAATTCGACGAAGGCTTCGGCTCGCCAGGCGTCGGCGCCGTCGTCGAGCGGATGGCGGCCCGCGTCGTCGGCCAGCCTGTGTTCGATCACGAACGGATCTACGCCGAACTCTATTGCCTGACGCGCCCGGCCGCCGGCGGCGTCGTCGCCGAGGGGCTCGGCGCCATCGAGAACGCGCTCATCGACGCCAAGGCGAAGGCGCTCGGCGTGCCTTGCCATGTCCTCCTGGGCGGCAAGCAGCGCGATCGCATCCGGGTCTACTGGTCGCATTGCGCGACCTGGCGGATTAATCATCCGCAGCTCTACAAGCCGGCGATCACCGGGCTCGACGGCGTACGGGCGATCGGCGCCGAGGCCCGCGAACGCGGCTTTACCGCGCTCAAGACCAACCTGTTTCTGTATGACGACGGGGTGCCGCGCGGCTGGCGGCCGGGTTTTGGCGTGCCGTTTCTGCCCGAGCTCAATGTCGACCGCAAGGTGTTGCGCAATCTGCGCCTGCATCTCGACGCGCTTCGGGCCGGCGCCGGCCCGGAAATGGAGCTGTTGCTCGACCTCAATTTCAACGCCAAGACCGAAGGGTATTTGAAGATCCTCGACGCGCTCGCCGACGACGACATGTTCTGGGTCGAGATCGACAGCTACAGCCCCGAGGCGTTGGGCTACATCCGGCGGCAGAGCCCGCATCCGATCAGCTCGTGCGAGACGCTGCTCGGCCTGCGCGAGTTCCTGCCCTATTTCCGCGAGCAGGCGATGGATGTCGCGATCATCGACGCGGTGTGGAACGGCGTGTGGCAGTCGCTGAAGATCGCCGCCGCCGCCGAAGCGTTCGAGGTCAATATCGCGCCGCATAATTTCTACGGCCATCTGGCGACGATGATGAATGCGCATTTCGCCGCCGCGGTGCCCAATCTGCGCATCATGGAGGTCGATATCGACCGCCTGCCCTGGGATCACGAGATCTTCACGACCGTGCCGGAATTCGAGAACGGAGAGCTGCTCCTGCCCGACACGCCCGGCTGGGGAACCGAGCCCGACGAAGATGCGATCCGCGCCCACCCGCCGCGGCCCGGCGGCGGGCTCTTGAGCTGGCGCCCGCCCGCGGCCTGAGGGGCTGCTATTCGACCGACCCGGCGGGCGGCGGCGGCCGGCATTCGTTGAACGGCGGAACATAGCCATAGAGTTCGCGCGTCAGGGCGCGGGCAACGCCGGTCGGGGCGCCGACATAGATCCGGGAGCCGGTCCTGGTGTTGGCGACGGCCTTGTTGCAGTTGCGGAAAAACGAGCGCCGGCATGGATAGGGGCCGGCGATCTGATAGCCGGTCATTGCCGTCGCCGGGTCGGCGACCGTGATCGGGCAAGAGCAGACGATCTCGTTCTTGCCCAGCGGTTTCTCGAAGCCCGGAAAGGATTGACCCTGGCTGCTGGTAAAGCAGACGCCGCCGTCGCATTGGGCGTAGGCGCCGCTCGAGCTGGCGGCCGGGCAGTCGTAGAGTGCCTTGTCGCCGTCGGGTGCCACGACCGACGGCGGCAAACTGTAGGTGCTCACCATATAACCGTTCGTCTCGCCGGCGGCATTGATCGTGCAGACGTTCTTGTCGCGGTCGTAATTGAACGGCAGGCTGATGCTGTCGCCCGATGTCACGCCGCACCGACAGTAGGCAAGCCCGTCGAAGACAAAGCAGCTCGACACCGCGCAGAGCGCATAGGTCTCGGCGGTGCAGATCTTGAAGAGTTGCGGCGCTGCGGCGACGAAGTCGGCCGCCGGATCGGCGGCCCGGACAACGCCGGGGCTCGCCAAAGCGAGCGCCAGCGCGAAGCTCACGCGAACCGATCGTCGACTCATCGCCGCCGCCGGATATCACGAAATCGTTGAAAAAGATTTGCCGGCCGGAGAGGAAATGAGATCGCTCAGCGAAGGGAGTGCTCGGTTGGCCGAATTGCCCGTCATCCTGTCGCCGGACGGTGCCGTACCCGGCGAGGCCTATCTCTGCGACACGCCGGTGCTGCGCCCGCATGCCGGGACCCAGCCCGATCTCTACCTATGCTGGAACACGATCCCGCCCGGCGCCGCAGCGCTCGATATCGTCGTGCACCTGCACGGGTTTTCGCGCGAGGGCGCCAATATGGCGCTGTCCGAAAAGGTCGGGCGCAGCGGCCTCGATCTGTCGAACCGCAGCCGGCCGACCCTGGCGCTGCTGCCGCGCGGCAATTGGCTCAGATACAGCTGGTACGATTTTCCTGCCCTTTTGGCGGGCGGGATCGATCGGCTTATCGATGACGCGGTGCAGCGCCTTTCGGAGGCAACAGCGGGCGAATTGGCGGTCGACCGCTTCATCCTGACCGCCCATTCGGGCGGCGGCATGCCGGCGGTCGATGCGATCGCCGCGGCGCGGCGCCGCCCCGACGAATTTTTCGTGTTCGACGGGCTTTATGGCCGCGATCCGGCGAGCGGCAACCCGATGCAGGGCTTGGAAGTGGTCGATGGCTGGCTCGCCGAGCGGCTGGCCGCCGAGCCGATGCGGCCGGGCGCGTTGCGCGTCATCTACATCGAACAGCAGACCGGCATGTTCTCGCGCCAGTTGCAGGCGCTGCTCGAGCGGCGCCTCGCGGCCGCCGACCCGGCGCTCAACGAAAGGCTCGCCCGCCGCTATCGGGTGGAACGTTCGGGCGTGCCGCACGCGCACATCGCCCGGCGCTGCCATAACGAGCTGCTGGCCGACGCCGGCGCCGAGTTCGACTGGCTGCGGTGACGCGCCTCTGCTCTCGTTTTTCCGTAATCGCGAACCCATATCTGCGCGCAAGGCGGGTCGCGAGTTCTCTCGTGATCGGCAGAGGGAGGGCGCCGCCACGGGTGGCCCGCGACCCCCGAACTGAGCGGTTCGGGAGGAACGGACATGTTGACGATCCGAAACCCCGTCGAATGGGGTGTCGATCAGCTGAAGCACGCGGCCGAGGCCGTCGAGTTGGTCGGCCGCGCGGGGCAGCAGACGCGCGAGCATTGGCATTCGCCGCCGGCGGCGATCCGGCGTATCCGGACGGCCGAGCTGAGGGACGTTTTCGCCAAAGGCCTCGAAGATTTCGCCGCATGCCGGACCGACGTCATCTTTCTTTGCGTGATCTACCCGGCGCTGGGCCTGCTGCTCGCCCGCTTTGCCTTTGGCGAGCGGCTGCTGCCGTTGCTGTTCCCGCTCGCTTCCGGCTTTGCGCTCGTTGGTCCCTTTGCCGCGGTCGGTCTCTACGAGATGAGCCGCCGGCGGGAACAGGGCGCCGCGGTCGGCTGGGCCGACGCCTTCGGCGTGGTGCGCTCGCCGTCGATCGGCGCGATCGTCCTCTTGGGCCTCGCCCTCGTGGTGATCTTCCTCGCCTGGCTCGGCACCGCATGGGGGATTTACGTCGTGACGCTCGGCCCGGCCCCGCCCGCCTCGATCGCCGGCTTCGCCCGAGACGTGTTCACGACCGGGCGTGGTTGGGTATTGATCGTCGCCGGGACCGGTGTCGGCTTTCTGTTCGCGCTCTTCGTGCTGGCGATCAGCGTCGTGTCGTTTCCGTTGCTGCTCGACCGCGAAACCGGGCTCGACACGGCGGTACGCACGTCCTTCCGGGCGGTCACGGCAAACCCCGGTCCGATGGCGGCTTGGGGGCTCGTCGTCGCGGCCGGGCTGGCCATCGGGTCGATCCCGTTTTTTGTCGGGCTGATCGTCGTTCTGCCGCTGCTCGGCCATGCCACCTGGCACCTCTATCGCGCGGTGGTCGTGGCGCCGCAGCGGAACGGGCAGGAGGCTCGATAACGCGGCAGGACGGGCGACGCGCGGGCCGGCAAGACGGGAGGAGGCGAGCGCCGGATCCTTTGTCGCGGCACGAGGAAGCCGCGCTTTGCTTGACGCTGACGCGGAAACGGCGATCCTGCGGTGCGCTTGCCGCCTGGAGTTGCGCATGAGCGATATCGCCTATCACGAACTCTTTCCGCTCGGCGCGGATGAAACGCCCTACCGCAGGCTGACGAGCGACCATGTCGCGACCGGCGCGTTCGAGGGCCGGCGCATCGTCAAGGTGGCCCCGGCGGCGTTGACGATGCTCGCCGCGCAGGCTTTCGTCGATTGCGCGCATCTGCTGCGCCCGGGGCATCTGGCGCAGTTGCGCGCCATCCTCGACGATCCGGCAGCTTCGGCGAACGACAAGTTCGTCGCCTTCGATTTCTTGAAAAATGCCAACATCGCCGCCGGCAAGGTATTGCCAATGTGCCAGGATACCGGCACCGCGATCGTCATGGGCAAAAAGGGCCAGCAGGTGTGGACCGAGGGCGACGATGCGGCGGCACTGTCAGCCGGCATTCGCCGCACCTATACCGAGACCAACCTGCGCTACAGCCAGCTGGCTCCATTGTCGATGTACGAGGAGGTAAACACCGGCGACAACCTGCCGGCCCAGATCGACCTCTTCGCCGAGCCGGGCGAATCCTACAAATTTCTGTTCATCGCGAAAGGCGGTGGGTCGGCCAACAAAAGTTTTCTTTATCAGCAGTCGAAGGCGGTGCTGAACCCAAAGGCCCTGCTGAAATTCATCGATGACAAGCTCCGCACGCTCGGCACCGCTGCCTGCCCGCCCTACCACCTCGCGATCGTCATCGGCGGGACTTCGGCAGAGATGAATTTGAAAACGGTCAAGCTCGCCAGCTGCCGCTATCTCGATGATCTTCCCGTGCAAGGCAACCGCTGGGGCCAGGCCTATCGCGACCGCGGTTTCGAGGCGGAGGTGCTGGAATTGACCCGCCGGCTCGGCATCGGGGCACAATTCGGCGGCAAGTATTTCTGCCACGACGTGCGGGTCGTCCGCCTGCCGCGGCACGGTGCCAGCCTGCCGATCGGTATCGGCGTCTCGTGCTCAGCCGACCGGCAGATCCTTGGCAAGATCACCGCCGACGGCGTTTTCCTTGAAGAACTCGAGGGCAACCCCGCCCGGTTCCTGCCGGAAATCGACGGCGCCGCGCTGAGCGGGACGGTCGTGCCGATCGACCTTGCCCGGCCGATGGCCGAGATCCGCCGCACGCTTTCGCGAAATCCGATAAAGACGCGGTTGAGCTTGACTGGGCCGCTGATCGTGGCGCGCGACATCGCCCATGCCAAATTGCAAGAGCGGCTCGACCGCGGTGAAGGGCTTCCCGATTACGTCAAAAATCATCCGATCTACTATGCGGGTCCGGCCAAGACCCCTGCCGGCTATGCGTCGGGCTCGTTCGGGCCGACGACGGCCGGGCGGATGGACAGCTATGTCGACGCCTTCATGGCTGCGGGCGGCAGCTTCGTCACGCTGGCCAAAGGCAATCGCGGGCCCGAGGTGCGCGCCGCCTGCCGCAAGCATGGCGGCTTCTACCTCGGCTCGATCGGCGGCCCGGCGGCCCGGCTCGCCCAAGATTGCATCCGCAAGGTCGAAGTGGTCGAATACCCGGAGCTCGGCATGGAGGCGATCTGGCGGATCGAGGTGGTGGATTTTCCCGCTTTCGTGGTCATCGACGACAAGGGTAACGATTTTTTCGACGGGCTCGTCTAAATACGAGTGACAGCCGGATGTGGGGCGTCCCGATTGGCGCAAGAAGGAGTGCCGGATGCGCTTACGCGCGGCGAGAAGGGAGCCTGGGATGCCTTCGTACGGCGCTATGCCGGGCTGGTCGCGGCCGCCGTGCGCCCGATCGCACGCGAGCCGGGCGAGGTGGAAGACTTGGCCCAGGAAGTGTTCCTAAGGCTGTGCAAGGACGATTTTCGCCTGTTGCGCAGCTACGACCCGGCGCGGGCCGGACTGTCGACTTGGCTCACGATCGTCGCGCGCAGTACGGCCCGCGACGCGCTGCGGCGACGCCGGCCGGTGGCCGTGGCAATCGAGACGGTGCCCGAGGGGCTGCTTGCGGTCGAACCGGTCGAGCCGGTACGCAAGCTCAAATTGCCGGAAGCGCTGCTGTCGCCGCGACAGCGCGAAATCCTCGCGATGCTCTACGACCGCGAGATGGATGTTGCCGAGATCGCCAAGACGCTTGGGATCGACCCGCAAACGGTCCGCAGCGCTCACCATAAGGCGATGCTCAAACTGCGCGCTCATTTTCGGGGGGGAAGGCAATGAGCGTTTCTTCGCAGCGGCCCGATGGAACCAAAAGTTGCGGGGATGACGGCGGTGTGGCCCGCGTAAAATCGACGAGAGCAGTGCGATGACCTCCCCTTTGGAAGATATCGACGAGCCGAGCGATCGGCTTTCCGACCGTGGCTTGTGGCGGCGCTGCCGGCTGGCCGACGCGCCCGAAGACGAGAACCTTCGCCTGCTCGATCTCGCCGCCTTTGCCGAGGGCGGTCTGGATCCGGACGAACAGGACCGGATCGCAGCACTTCTGTTCGCCGATCCCGACGCCGCCGCCGACGTCGCGGTGGCGCGGGCGGCAACCGGCGAAATCGGCGCAGGCCGACTTGGCGCAAGTCCGGCGACGATCGAACGCATCGTCGCCCGCGCCAGCGCGTTGCGCCCGGCTGCCGTTCCGTCCGGCGCCGGCCGCGTCCTCCGCTTTTTCCGCCCGCGGCCGCATTTCTTGCTGCAGGGTCTGGCGCAATGGGGCAGCTTGGCGGCGGCGCTCGCCATCGCGGCTTGGCTCGGTTTCACCATGGGCAGTGACGCGTCGCTGGCGCTCAGCCAATCGACACTGAGCGGCCGGGACAGCGCCGCCATCGAGTTGTTCGATCCGGCCACCGGCTTCCTGCATGATACGCCGGCAGGAGTGCAGACGTGACGATCGTCGACACCGTGCTGCCAAGAACCAGCGTCCGCCGTCATCTGTTCTGGGTCATCGTTTCGCTCTCGCTGGCCCTCAACCTGTTCTTCGTCGCCGGTGCGATGTGGACGCGCTTCCACGCGCCGGCGCCGTTGACGCGCGCGGAGCGGTTCGACGAGATGGCGGCCGCGCTCGCTCTCAATTCGCAGCAGAGGCAGGCCTTCGCACAATACTCGACGGCTATGCACGAGCGGCTGCTGGCGATGCGCGATGCGGTCCAGCCGCTGGTTCGGACGGCCTGGTCCGAGGTGGCGAAGCCGCAGGCCGACGAGACCGAGGTCGTGCGACTGCTCGACCAGGCGACGCAGGCGCGGAGCGGCTACCTACACGAGACGACGGCCGCGACCATTGCGTTTTTGAAGGCGCTGTCGCCGCAGCAGCGGACGGAATTCATCAAGATCATCCATCAGGGGCCGCCGCCCTGGGCGCTGCAGTTCCCGCCCCGCCGCGATTGAAAATCTCGAGGTGGTGCTACTTCGTGCCGTAGAGCCGGTCACCGGCATCGCCGAGGCCCGGCAGAATATAGCCACGCGCATCGAGACAGCGGTCGAGTGCCGCGGCAACGATCGTGACTTGCGGAAAGACACCCCTCAGATTGGCTACTCCTTCCGGAGCGGCGACGAGGCAGACGAACTTGATCGAGCGGGCCTTCAGTTCGGTCAGGCGCGAGATCGCCGCGATTGCCGAATTGCCGGTGGCGAGCATCGGGTCGACCAGGATCACGTCGCGCTCGGCCAGATCCTCCGGTAATTTCAAGTAGTATTCGACTGCTTGCAGCGTTTTCGGTTCGCGATAGATGCCGATATGGCCGACCCGCGCCGACGGCAAGAGGTCGAGCATGCCGTCAAGGATGCCGTTGCCGGCCCGCAAAATCGACACGAGGCAGAGCTTCTTGCCGGCGAGCAGCGGAAAACTCGCATGCTCAAGCGGCGTGTCGATCTCTGTCGGTTCGAGCGGCAAGTCGCGCGTCGCCTCGTAGGCCAGCAACAGGGCGATCTCCCGCAGCAGCCGGCGGAACTCCGCCGTCGACGTGTTGTGGTCGCGCATCAGCGACAATTTGTGCTGAACCAACGGATGGCCGACCACGATCAGACCTGAGGGTGGCTGCGACATGAAACGCGCTCCTAAAACAGGGTGCCGTCGCCGATGATGGCGAGCGGTGCGGCGCCACCCGGACGTCGCTCCGCGGCGATCTCGCGGCCGGCCTCCCAGCTGCCGCCTTCGAGGACCTTGGCGAGCGGCATGGCCGCAGCGTTTTGGCCGAGCCGGCGTCGGACCTCGTCGGCGAGACGGTCGAGAAGGATCACTGTTAGGGCGCGCCATTCGACCACCGGCTCGCTGCGCGGCGACAACGGCCGCGACGGCAGTTGCGGGTCGCATGGCTCGATGACGCCGCAATCGAGAAACAGGCCCCCATTGCGGTATTCGGCGAGGCCGGTCAGCCCGTCGAGTTCAACGACATCGATCCCGCCGGCGCGCAACGGCTCAACGAGCGAATAGGTCAGCCATTGGCTGAGCTTGTGGAACGGTACCAGCCCATCCTGCGGAACCGCCGAATGGCGGGCGCAGTCGCCGAGCGGCATGCCACCGAGGCGGATGCTGCCGGGCCAAATCGGGCCGAAGGCGAGCAGCAGGGTGCGTAGAATATCCGCGGCGCGCAGGACGTCACCGCGGCCTCGCCAATAATCGTAAAGCCCGCCCGGCCTTGCCGCCCCGCCGAACAGCGCCGGCTCGGCGGCGCAGATTTCGCCGGCGCGGCGCAGCAGCAAAGCACGGCCGTCGAGCCCGGCGAGCGCATTCCCGGGGCCGTGCTGCAGTGCTACGGCGAGCATCTCCGGGGTGATCGCCGCTAGGGCCGCGGCATCGGCGCGCCACGGATCGTCCCGGTCGGCGGAGAACAGCCCCGCCTGCATCGCTCGCAGGCTCGCCACGGCCAGGCCTTCGGAACGCCCGAGGGTCAGGCCGGTCTCGGCTTCCCGGTAACGCCAGCCTGACCCAGCTCCGGCATCGAGCAGCACCGACACGACCGCAAGGTCGATCCGGGCGCGCGTCGTTTCGGCGATGCCGGCTTCGGGGGCCACCAGTGCGGCGCGGTCGACGCCACCTGCACTGAAATGCCGCCAGCGACTGTGCAAAGGGATATCGAGATCCGGATAGCGCTGGCGCGTGATGTCGGTGACCCGCCGGACGGCCGCGCTGAGCCGCCGCGGGACGAGGCGAAAATGCCGCGTCTCGCCACGCTCAGCCGCGCGATAAACGATGGCGCTGCGCTCACGCACCGCGGCGGCGCGCAAGAGCGCCGCCGCCGTTGCCTGTTCGTCAGGCTCCGAGAGCACGACCGGTGGCGCGGCTCAGCTGATGCAGGTCGGGAATGCCATCGGGCGCGAAATAGCCGGCTGCCTTTTTTGCCGCGATCTCGACTGCCGCGTCGCCCGGCACCAGCCGCTCCGGGATCGCGAGCTGCTCGACCACCTCGATACCCTGCGCTTCGAGCGCTTCGCGTTTGAGGTTCGACATCGAAACCCAGCGGTCGATGCGACGGATGCCGAGCCAATGAAAGACATCTGGCATTAGCTCCTGGAAGCGCATGTCCTGCACCCCGGCGACGCATTCGGTGCGCCGGAAATAGGTGTCGGCCCGATCCCCGCCCGGTTGCCGCTTGCGCGCATTGTAGACGAGAAATTTGGTGACCTCGCCGAGCCCTCGCCCTTCTTTGCGGTTGTAGACGATGATCCCAACTCCACCCTCTTGGGCGGTCTTTATGCAGACTTCGACGCCGTGGATCAGGTAAGGCCGGCAGGTGCAGATGTCCGAACCGAAGACATCCGAGCCGCTGCATTCGTCATGGACGCGGCAGGCGATGGTCGTTTTCGGCAAAGCGAGCCGGTCGACCGCGCCGAACAAGTAGACAGTGGTGCCGCCGACCGGCGGCAGAAACACTTCGAGATCGGGACGGGTGACAAGTTCGGGGAACATGCCGCCCGTTTCCTCGAACAAGGTGCGCCGCAGTTCCGGCTCCGCCACACCGAACCGCGCTGCGAGGCCAGGCAGGTGCCAGACCGGGTCGATTGCCGACTTGGTGACGCGAATTTCGCCATCCGGCAAGAGAACTTCGCCGTCCGCCTCGAGTACTTTCTCGGCGAGCAAGGGCAGTAGCTCCGGCAGCATGATCCTGGCGGTGGTGACCGCAATTGTCGGGCGGATGTCGATGCCGGTGCGCAGCTCTTCGGCAAAGACCTCGCTGACAAGGTGACCCCACGGATCGAGCGAAACGATCTTGGCGGGGTCGCCCCATTGCGGCCGAACCGCGATCGAGGCGGCGGGTCCGGTATCCGTCAGGTCGGGACGGTGATCGCGAGCTAGAACGCGTGTTGCGACGGCCAGCGCCCGATAGATAGCGTAAGCGCCTGAACAGGAACCGATTGCATTGCGCCGGCGCGGCTCGGCCGGGCTCACGACGACCGGACCGCGTTGCGCCGCGGTGGGCGCTCCCCAATGCAAAGGAAGAGGTACCTCGCCGACACCTCCCGGATGGGAGGTTAGCCGAATGTGCCGCGGTATCGACTGCTCCATGCTTTTCTTCGCGCAGCAAAAGCCAAAGATGGCGCGTGCGTCGGCAATATCAATGCTCAGCTATTCGGTCCCGGATCCGGCGGGGGTTTCGCCGCTTCTGCGCCGATCCGCGAGGGGCTGCCGCTCGGATGGAGGCGAATGGCGCGGTACCGCTCGACCATCTGCACTGCGCTAGGTTCTGGGTGCTCGGCGGCGGCGCGTGCAGCCGCGGCTGACCCATGCCAATCGCATGAATTTTGTTGACTTGGGCAATAAAAACGGCCGATCACGGGAATCGAATCTCGATGCCGGAGTGTGGCATGACCGAGGCCGCAGTCGACGGCTTTATCGCCGAAATCCGCCGTTTCAACCGCTTCTACACCCAGAAAATCGGCGTCCTGGGCGGGTTGCTGGGCAGCCCGTTCTCGTTGACCGAGGCCCGCCTTTTCTACGAGCTCGCGCAGCGCGATGATCTGACGGCGGCGCGGATCGGTAAGGAACTTCGATTGGATCGGGGCTACCTCAGTAAACTCCTGTCGAACTTTGAGCGGCGCGGCCTGCTCCGCCGGACCCCGTCGCCCACCGATCGGCGGCAGAGCCTCTTGACCCTGACCGAACAAGGGCGAGCGGCGTTCGCGCCGCTCGATGCCCGCTCGCAGGCGGAGATCGCCGACCTGCTGTGCGACTTGACGGCAGGTGAGCGGACGCGGCTTGTCGCCGCGATGCGCGCAATCGAAGGGCTCTTGGGCCCCAAGCCCGACAGCGCGACGCCCTTTTTGCTCCGTCAGCCGCGGCCGGGCGATATGGGCTGGGTGGTCGGCCGACATGGCGCTCTCTACGCCGAAGAATACGGCTGGAACGCCGAGTTCGAGGCGCTCGTCGCCGAAATCGTCGCGAAGTTCATGCGCGATTTCGACTCGCGGCGCGAATGCTGCTGGATCGCAGAGAAAGACGGGTGCAACGCCGGCTCGGTTTTTCTCGTCGCCGACACGACGACCGCCGCGCAGTTGCGCCTGCTGCTCGTCGAACCGGAGGCGCGCGGCCTCGGGATCGGCGACAGGCTCGTGCAGGAATGTTTGCGGTTTGCCAGGCAAGCCCGCTACCGCACAGTTTCTTTATGGACCAACAGCGTGCTGCACGCGGCGAGGCACATCTACCAGAAGGCGGGGTTTCGCCTGATCGATGCCCAGTCGCATCGGAGCTTCGGCCGCAACCTTGTCGGCGAGACCTGGGAATTGACATTTTAATCCGGGTACCCTTTGTGGGCGACCGGTCGGCGCCGCGTTTCGATCGAAGACCACCACGCTAGGAACCAGAGCGGGCTCGAATCGCCCGCACAGCGACGAGGGTCACGCTCCCGAGGTCAGGAGCGCCGCTAATAGCTCACGCGCCCATCGGCGGACGCGCCGGCGGCTTTATCGCGGTACTATCCACTTAGGGTTTCGTCCGGTCCCCCCGGTTGATGCCCGGTTGATGCCCGGAGGGCCCCGCAAATACGGTTCATCTGGAGCAAACGGCATGTCCGTCATCGACGGAATTCGCCTCCTGCGCGACGGCGTAGTCGTGGAACCCCCTCGCGTCGAGGGTGCTCGCCATTTTCAGCATCTGCGCCGCCTGCTGGCACACTTGGGCCGTCGGCATCTCACCTTGTTTCAAGGCAATCTCGTTCGCCAAGCTGGTGTTCCACCGGTCGAACTGGCCTTGCGCGTCGCGATAGCCGGCTCGTCGAAAATGCGCAATCATCTCATGCTGGTAGGCGATGATTGCGGTCTTGTTGCGGTAGCGAAATTCGGCGTAGGTTTCATCGCGGCAGGCCGAACTGACTACCATCAGATTGGTTTGGAAGATCACTGCCTGCTCCGCCTCTCGATCGGCCGCCGTGCATTTTGTGGCGGCGGACGCGGCGTGCAGGGAGGCGGCGGTGAGCAACGATGCCGCAGCCAATGCAAGCTTCCCCATTTCATTCCCCCGAATGACCGTCTGCGACGAACGAGCATACGCTGCCGCCCCCAATCTTCAAGAGAAAGGATGGCGTCTTTGCGGCGTGAAGCCAGCCGGTAATGGCCATCCGCGACACCAGCGCGGCCCCGGGATTTGCCGGCTTCCCGCCGCCGCGCAGCCGTGCCATAGAACCGGCGATGATCGTGCTGTTCAGCGATTTCGGCACCGACGGGCCTTATGTCGGCCAGATGAAGGCAGTGCTCCATCGCGACGCGCCCGGCGTGCCGGTCATCGATCTCTTCGCCGATGCGCCTGCCGCGATGCCCAAGCCTTCGGCCTACCTGCTGGCGGCTTACGGCGCCTGGTTCCCGCCGGGCAGCGTGTTGCTCGCGGTCGTCGATCCCGGTGTCGGCGGCAGTCGCCGCGCCGTCGTCGTCGAGGCGGACGGCCGGTTCCACGTGGGCCCGGACAACGGCCTCTTCGAATTGGTGCTGCGCCGCGCGCGTACGGTCAGGAGCTGGGAGATCGTCTGGCGGCCGCCCTCGCTTTCGGCGAGCTTCCATGGGCGCGACCTCTTCGCCCCGATGGCGGCGCAACTGGCGCACGGACCGTTACCCCGCGATCGACTGCGCGTCGGGGACCTCTGCCGGCGGGCAGAATGGCCGGACGAGTTGTCGGAGATTGTCTATATCGACCATTTCGGTAATGCCATGACCGGAATTCGCGCCGCCGCCTTGCCGGATGGGGCGCGGCTTGACACCGGCGGGCGGTGGCTGCGGCAAGCCCGGACCTTTTCCGACGTACCGACGGGCGAACCATTCTGGTATGAGAACGCCAATGGACTTGCCGAGGTCGCGCTGAACGGCGGCCGAGCCGCCACGGCGTTGAAGCTCGCCGTCGGGAGTCCGGTTGCGATCGCCGCGTGAAAGGCGCCGCGGACCCCATCAGAGAGCCCGAGGAACCCTAAGCTGCCGACGCCGTTGCAGCCGGTGCGCCAAGGCGACGCCGACCGCGAAGACGAGGAACACGCCGAGCAACGACAGGCTGAATGAGCGGACGACATCACCGACAACGGCGCGAAACGCGCCGCCGAGGAAATACCCGATGGCGACGAAGGATGTCGCCCACAGACCGGCGGCAAGCAGGTTCAACGCCAGAAAACGCTGCCAGCGAATGGCGCTGAGCCCCATCGCAAAGGACGAAAAATTTCGCACGCCATAGATGAAGCGAAACGACAGTATGAACACGGTATTGTACTGCTCGAGCCACTGCAACGCTGCCTCGACGCCATTGCGCCAGCGTGGATGCCGGGCCAACAATTCAGATCCGAAACGACGCCCGATCCAGAAATAGGTCTGGTCACCGGCAAAACTGCCGAGCCCGGTTGCGAGCAGCAACAGGAACGGGTCCAGCAGACCCTGCGCCGCGGCAAAGCCGGCGAAGAGAACGATCGTCTCGCCTTCGAGAAAGGTCCAGACGAAGGCAATCAGGTAAAACCACGCGCCGTGCTCGGCAATCAGCTGATTGATTTCCATCTCCGGCCACGTCCCGCCCGCTCGCGTGCCGCCACAGCGCGCTCCGAGCGCCGCCGCCGACCCCCCCGGCTCTTGCCATGCTAGGTTGTTAGGGAGCGCAGGTCGAGCGGATTTGGCCCGGGGCCGGAGGGCTGTCGAATGATTATCGCGCCGCAGGCAGCACGACCCGATCGAACCGCCGCCTCCTGCGGTTTCCAAAGCGGATGACCAAATCGGAAGAGTTGGTGCTAAGAAGCAACCCCTAACCGAGAGGCGCCGCCCGTTGGCATCGCATCTCAGGAGGTGGACATGGCGGGGCTGTATTTCGAGGAATTCGCCGAGGGGCAGGTCTTCGAGCACGCGGTAAGCCGCACGGTCACCGAGATGGACAACGTGCTGTTCAGCGCCTTGACGATGAACCCTCAGCCGCTGCATCTCGACGCCGAGTTCGCAAAAGGCACCGAGTTCGGACAGCGACTCGTAAACAGTGTGTTCACTCTGGGCCTCGTCATCGGCATCAGCGTCGGCGAGACGACGCTCGGCACCACGATCGCCAATCTCGGAATGACCGACGTCCGGTTCCCGATACCGGTATTTCATGGCGATACGTTGCGCGCCCGCACGATCGTTCGCGCCAAACGTCTGAGCCGGTCGCGCGCCGACGCCGGGATCGTCGAGTTCGAGCATCAGGGCATCAACCAGCGCGGCGAAACCGTCGCGATTTGTCGACGCGCCGGGTTGATGAAATGCCGGCCGCCCAACCAAACCGAGGCTTGAATGCGTTCGTTTCTGTTCGTTCCGGCCGATAGCGAACGAAAGCTCGCCCGCGGTCCGCAGTCGGGAGCCGACGCGCTGATCCTCGATCTTGAGGATTCGGTGGTGCCGGCCAATCGGGGAATGGCGCGGAGCCGGGCCCGAGCGTTTCTCGACGCGACTCGTTCCGCCGACTTTCGCCGGTGGGTCCGCATCAATGCGTTGTCGAGTGGCGCTGCTCTCGACGATCTTGCCGCGATCGCGGCGGGACACCCGGACGGCATTCTCCTGCCGAAATGTGTTCCCGATGACCTGCGCAAGCTCGACCACTACCTCGACGCTTTCGAGGCGGCCTCGGCGATCGCACCGGGCACGATCCGAGTGATCGCAATCGCGACCGAAACCCCGGAGGCATTGTTCCTGATGGGCGGCTATGCCGGGGCGTCGCCGCGGCTCGCCGGCATCACCTGGGGGGCGGAGGACCTTGCAGCCGCGATTGGCGGCCACAATCGCCGGTCCGACGGCGTCTACGAAGACGTTTACCGGCTCGCCCGATCGCTTTGCTTGTTGGCGGCCGCAGCGGCGGCGGTAGCACCGATCGATACGATCTATACCGACTTCAAGGATGCGGCCGGGCTCGCCGCCGAATGCGCCGCGGCCCGACGGACGGGCTTTACCGGCAAGATGGCAATCCACCCGGCGCAGGTCGCCGTGATCAACACCGCCTTTGCAGCGAGCGCGGAAGAGCTCGCCTGGGCGCGCAGGGTTGTCGCACTCTTCGCCGCCAATCCCGACGCCGGCACGATCGCTCTCGACGGCCGCATGGTGGACCGCCCGCATCTGACATTGGCGCGCCGGCTGCTGGGGCAGGAGAACGGGTGAGCCTCGGCTCAGTTTTATCGCGCATCATTGCGCGGTGGCCCCGGCAAAAAGAGAAGCCGGTCCTGGCAGCAAGCGCAGCAGGTGGATTAGATTGCCGATGAACCGTCGTTGCCACAGCGCGGAAAAGTGCCGCATGCGTGTGAATTCGGGGATGATCTCGAGCGTCCTGCTGGCCGCCCTGCTGCTGGCGGCATGTGCGCCCGCGCCGTCGCCGCCCGTCGACTCGCCGTCCTTCGCCAGACGCCCCCCGCTGCCGGGGCAGCCGGGCTATCTCGAAACGATAAAGTACGTCGCCGACGGCGTTAGATACCTGTCGAGCGGATCCACATTCTTCATCTCGTCGGATGGCGAGCTGTGTTTCCAGGGGCTGCCGGATGCCAATATGAACCCGTACGCAATGCCCGCCAACTATTGGTGCATGAGTCCGACGGCGGTCGGCTCGGTGGACGCGGTCAGCAACGATGTCACCTATGTCGATGCCGTGCGGCTGTGGTGTCGGCACTCGGCGCCGCAATGCGCCCACAAGATCGGCTATCCGAACATGCTGGACCAATCCTGGATCGCCAACAGCATCACGGCAGAGATAATCCCGTATCGGGAACAAAGGGCAGCGATCGAGCACTTGATCTATCTGATGGGCGGCGATGTCGGCGAGCCCGAGCCGCCGGCGTGGCGCGGGACCACATCGTCCGACGTGCCGCCGCGCTAGCGGTCCCGATCCTGCGGTTCCGTTCCCGAGCGTCAGATGAAGAGGAGCGCTGTTGCTGCCGCGCTGCCGGCGGTCCGAAATCAGCCGTTGGCATCGCGTGAGGCGCCGGCTAGCGTCGGCGGGCTCAACCTCGAAACGGAGGAAATCCGATGATCATTGAGATGCGCACCTACAGCTTGCAGCCGGGCTCGGTCGCCGCTTTCGAAGAGCGCTTCGTGCAGGCCTTGCCGGTCCGGGCCAAAGTCTCGCCGCTTGCCGCTTTCTGGCACACCGAGGTTGGTCAGCTGAACCGGGTGATTCATGTCTGGCCCTATGACGATTTGGCGTCGCGCACCCGGCTGCGCGACGCCGCAACAAAGCTCGACGGCTGGCCGCCCAATGTTCGCGAATTCGTCGTCGAGCAGCAGAGCGACATCTATCTGCCTGCGCCCTTCTCACCGGCGCTCGAACCGCGCCAACTGGGCGGTCTCTACGAGATCCGCGTTTATACCTTCAAGCCCGGCGGCATTCCGGGCGTGATCGACCGCTGGAGCGGCCACATCGCCCGCCGCACCGAACTATCGCCATTGGTCGGCGCGTGGTACTCCGAACTCGGCGGGCTCAACAAATGGTGCCACATCTGGGCCTACAAGGATGCCGCCGACCGTTTTCGCATCCGCGAAGAGGCGCGCGCCAAGGGCATCTGGCCGCCGCCGTCGGGCGGCGGGCCAAGCATGATTATCAAACAGGAAAACATGCTGGTCGTCCCAGCTGCCTTCTCGCCGCTACGCTGACAACGGCAGCCCGGTTCTGCTCGTCCCGTACGCGGGACGAGCAATCGGCTGTACCGATGTTCCATATTGCTGCTGCCATACCGGCAGCACCGTGCACCCGGTCGGCCGTCAATTGACAAAGCGATAGAGCTTGGCCGCGTTGTCGCAGACGATCTTCTGGCGCGTTGCCGCCGGCAGGTGGCCGAGTTCGCGCGCGATGTATTCCTGGGAATCCGGCCACACCCCGTCGGGGTGCGGGAAGTCCGAGCCCCACATGATGTTGTCTTCGCCGAGCTCGTCGAGGAGCTTCACGCCGACCGGGTCGCTCTGATAGGTGGCATAGCATTGCCGGCGCCAGTATTCGCTCGGCGGCATCTTCAGATCGAGCTCCTTGAACTGGTCCTCCCATTCCGCATCCATGCGCTGCAGAATGTACGGAATCCAGCCGGTGCCGGCTTCGCCGATGACGAGCTTGATGCCGGGGTGATGTTCGAGCACGCCCGAGAAGATTACCGACAGCAGGACCTCCGACATATACATCTGGAAGCTGGTAATGCTGGCAGCACGGGCGGCGAGCGCGACTTTCGGCGCCAATTTCGTAAAATCGCGGCGCACGCCACTGCCGATCGTATGGAAATGCACCGGCAGTCCGGAAGCCGCGACCGCGTCCCACAACGGATTCCACCACGGGTCCCAGAGCGGCGTCATGTCGCCGCGTCGCGAGATTTCGAGGCCGCGCATACCGCCGCGCCGCGCTACCCGCTCGATTTCGCCGACCGCCGCATCGATGTCGTGGTTTGGGATGCAGGCGAGCCCAGCAAAGCGATCGGGATGGGTCTTGCAGAAACCGGCGAGCCACTCATTGTAGATGCGCAGCATCTCGCCGGCCGCCGCGTCGTCGTTGATCCGGCTCGTTGCACCGAGGATGCCGTAAAGCACCTCGGCCTGGATGCCGTCGCGGTCCTGGTCCTTGATCCGCATCTCGGGATCCGTCATCCGGCGAATGCCCCTCTTGCCGTCGTCATAGATCCCCTGCGCCGCCATCCGGTCGGAGCGATGGATCTTGCCAGGCTCGTAGAGCCGGCCGGCCGAGCCCATGCCGTTCATCAGCCCGAACGACGCGCCTGACTTTGTGACCCATTCCTTGCCGCGCGGTCCCTCGGTCACATACGGCATGCGGTCCTTCAACGTCGCGGGCGCGTTGGCTGTGAAGAGATCGGGCGGCAACCAGATCAGATCGATGTGGCAATCGGCGGAAATGACGTCGTATTTCATTGCTGTCCTCCAAGCGCACCCGGCATTAGCATGACTTGCGGCGACCGCATCTGCGACAGAAATTTCCGATGAACGGACGGAACGAAGCAATGGGCGACGCACGGCCGAACACGCCGCTGTCCGACGTGACCGTGATCGATCTCGGCCAGATTTTCCAGGGCCCTTACGCGACCTTGCTGATGGCCAAGGCCGGCGCCTTCGTGATCAAGATCGAACCGCCAAGAGGCGAGCCCGGCCGGCGTCGGGCCGCGCCCGGCAAGAGTGCTACTCTGCCATTTGCGATGCTCAATCAGAATAAGCACGCGGTGACGTTGAACCTGAAAGAGGCGCGCGGCCGCGAATTGCTGTTTCGGATGGCCCGGCGCGCCGACGTGCTGCTCGAAAACTTCTCGCCCGGGACGATGGACGATCTAGGCGTCGGTTGGAACCGCCTGCACGGGATCAACCCTCGGCTCGTCTACGCCTCCGGCACCGGCTTCGGGTTGAGCGGCCCCGATCGCGACAACCTGGCGATGGACATGACGATTCAGGCGGCATCGGGGATCATGAGTGTCACCGGCTTTCCGGATGGCCCCCCGGTCAAGGCCGGTCCGACGCTCGTCGACTTCATGGGCGGGATCCATCTTTATGCCGGCGTCGTGACGGCGCTCTATGAACGCGACCGCACCGGCATCGGCCGCCTCGTCGAAGTTTCGATGCAGGAGGCGGTCTATCCGACCCTCGCCGGCAGCTTTGAATACTATCACCGGACCGGCCAGGTCCCGCCGCGCACCGGCAACCGCCAGGCGGGGCTGAACAGCGCGCCCTACAACGTCTTTCCGGCCAGGGATGGGCATGTCGCGATCCATATCGTCACCGAAGCGCATTTCCAAAATTTACTGAAAGCGATGGGCCGCGAGGATCTTGCCGATGATCCGCGCTTCGCGACGAACGCCGCTCGCGTCGCCCATATGGAGGAGACAGACGCGCTAGTCGCCGAATGGACGAAGACGCTCGGCAAGATGGAGGTGTTTGCCCGAACCAAGACATATCGCATCCCGTGCGCGCCGGTGCGCAACGCACCCGAGGTCATGAATGACCCGCATATGCACCAACGCGGCATGCTGGAACGGATAGATCACCCCGAGCTCGGACCGATCGTCGTACCGACGACGCCGTTGCGCCTGCACGGTACCGACAAGGTCGAGACGGTGCCGAGCCCCACGATCGGCCAGCATAATGCCGAGATCTACGGTGACTGGCTCGGACTGTTGCCGCCCGAAATCGCCGAGCTGCGCAAGGCCGGCGTCATCTAGCTACCTTCCGGCACAAATTCGAACCGACGCGCGGTCCCCGGTGCTACCCTTAAAATCTTGCGTAGAAATCTTTAATTCTACTTAAGCATCACCTCACGGGACACTCTAGGTTTCCCTGGTAACAGCGAAAATAACAGCGAAAACGCCGGATTTTGCCCAACGGCGTTCCGAAAACTTTCGTTAAATCAAATGCTTGGCGATTCGATTCCCTACCGACGGAACAGGGAGATAATTCGCCCTATCAGAGAATTAAATCCGGCCAATCAGGGTAATATCAACGCCGTGCCGCAGCCAGCCGATTTAATAGCGCATAAAGTGACCCGTGCTGGTATCGCAATACGATAGCAGAACGATCGTGATTTGTCAATACGGTAGGGTTGGCGATGCGGCCGTCGCCTTACTGGCCAGGTATGAAGGAGACGCGCCGCATGGAAATCAACGCCCAGTATTCCGCAGACTGCCTGACGTTGCAAGGCTTTAGCGGCCGTCAGCTAGCGCAGCAAACGAGATCCGATTTTTGTGGCCGAGCGCATCGGAGACTGCGGTTCTGAGCCCCGCGATTGCTTCCGGGCGATAGAAGGAGCGGGCGCGCTCGACGATCCGATCCAAATGGCGCCAAACGCCATCGAGCGCTTCGGCCATGATGGCGGCGTCGCGCAAGGTTTCCGCCAAGAGTTCGGGATGCGTCGCGAGAACGGCAGCCGTCACGTCGAGTGCCTCCGCCGCATGGCGCTCCTCGACCATCTCCGCGAAGCAGTCGGCGAAATAGGGTTCGTGCCTGACCGCGGGGAAATGAACGGCGAGGGCATCCGCCAGGGCCCGCATCCAATCGACCGACATCACTTCGACGATGCACCAGGGACCAAGCGACCGCGCGTAAAGAACCGGCGCAAGCCGCACGAAATGAGCCGTTTCGTCGCCGAGACGGAGACACAGTTCGGCCGGGTCGCCAAAGCTTTCGTCGTCGACCGGGCATTGGGCGCCGATATTGCGAAATGCTCGCGTCAATTGGTAGTGGTGCGTATCGCCGCCCGGCAGCCCGTCGTCGTCGATGAAGATCTGCAGTTTCCGCTTGCGCAGCCCCGGACTGTTAAGATGCGGCAAAAAATAGACCGCAGCACGCGTCGCATGCATCGCCGCCTGGTAATTGAGGTGGATCTGACCCAGCAGCGCCGGATCGGCAGCGCATGTTCTGGGCAAGGCTGCCAGGTGGCCAAAGAAAGGCATTTCGGACGGCCGATGCCGTTCGACGATCGCGGAGATTGCGGCCGTGAAATCCCCGATTGCCGGCGGCATCGGGACCACATTATCCAACCCGGTACCGGCAACCTCTCCCCCGACACTCATCATAAAATCTCTCGCCAAGGGTTTCAGCCGCGCATTCCGCGGCGCCTCCGCAAACTTTTCCAGCAGACGCGCGACGCTAACCTCGATCGGTAAACCCATAGTTAAGCCGCGCGAATAAGGTGAAAGTGGTCCGTAAACCTAGCCAGGATGCTGCTTCAGGACGCGATAGTTCGGCGCTGGGTTAACCCTCTATTTACTCTGCGGCGTTAGCATCGGTTGCCGCGCCGCGCCGCGACGCCGGCGACAGCAAAGGTTTTGCCCGCGAATGGACAGAGGGGCAAACCGCCTGCCAGTTAGACTGGCAGTCGGCTGGCTTACCGTATTCGTCGTCGGTACCGATCTGTTCGTCGTCTCGCCGCTGTTGCCACTCGTCGCCGAGGACTTTCGGATTTCAGCGACGCTCGCCGGGCTTTCCACGACCGTTTTCTCACTGACCTACGTAATCGGCGCGCCGCTCCTCGGCCATCTCGCCGACAAGATCGGACGGCGGAGGATTTTGACCGGCTGCCTCGCCGCTTTCGCAGCGGCCAATCTCGCGACGGGTCTTGCCCAAAGTTTCATTTGGCTGCTGATCGCCCGTCTTTTTGCCGGGGCGGCGGCCGCCGGGGTGTCACCCTCGGTCTATGCGCTCGTCGGAGCGAGCGCGCGGCCGGATCGGCGTGCCACTTGGTTATCGCTCGTGGTGTCGGGCCTTTTGCTGTCGCTGATGGTCGGGGCCCCGATGGCGGGCCTCGCAGGTGCCGCTTTTGGTTGGCCTAGTGTTTTCGCCGGGCTTGCCTTGGCGAGCTTGGCACTGGTTTGGGTGAACCACGCCATTTGGCCCAACGAGCGCCCTGACGAAGCGGCCGCTGAAACATCCGTTTCGCCAATGGCGAGCATCATGGCCGCTCGGCTGGCACCCATGGTCGCGTGGAGCGCAGCGCTTTACGGGATGTACACCTATCTCGGCAGCGGCTTGAGCGCATCGGGCTTCACGCCAGGGCAGATAGCTTGGGTCGTCGTCGTGTACGGCGCCGGAGCGATCGGCGGATTGCTGCTCGGCGGCCGCTTTGCCGATCGGTTCGGAACAAAACTTACCGGCGGGTTCAGCCTAGCCGGCCTTTTCATCTGTCTTCTGTCGCTCCGACTTGCGATCCATGCCGGGACGCTCGCTTACGCTACTTTCGGGCTGACGTCCGCCGTGGCGCAGGTGTTCTTCCCGGCACAGCAAGCCGGTCTCGTCAATGATTTTCCGGCCTGTCGCACGACGGTTCTCGCCTGGAACAACAGTATGCTGTTCCTCGGTATTTTGCTCGGATCGCTGATCGGCGGACAGGCCCTTTCACACGGCGGCTTCGAGACTGATCTGACCGTCTCCGCGGTGGCTGCGCTGATTGGCGGGGCATTACACTGGATGGTCGTTCCGACTCCAACTCGCCCCCGCCGAGAGCCGTCGGGTCCGTCGCATACTGGCGTCCGCGCCCGCTGAGCGTCGGCCGCTCCGTCAGGCGACGGCTCCGACTGGGGCGACCGCCAGCGGGAGCGTGACCGTGACCGTTGTCCCCACGCCCAGGCGGCTCTCGATGTCGAGCGTGCCGCCGTGCAGCTCGATAACCGCCTTTGCAAAAGGCAACCCTAGGCCGGCGCCTTGGCGGGCCGTGTCGTAAGCCGAATGCACGCGATAGAAGGGCTGAACGACCAGCGGAATATCCTGCGCCCGCATGCCGATGCCGGTGTCGCTGACGTGCAGCCGCAGCCACGCCTCGTCGGCCTCGCCAGCCACGGTAACGCGCCCGCCCGCCGGTGTGAACTTGATCGCATTGTCGATCAGGTTGACAAGCACCTGCTTCAGCTTCAGCGGATCGCCGTCGATCGTCGGCCATGTGCTCGGCTCGGCCGCGACGACGATCTCGACATCGGCCGATTGCGTCGCGGCACGCAGCATTACCAGGCTCTCTGACAACAGGCTGCCGAGGATCGTCGGTACCCGCTCGATTTCAAGCTTACCCGCCTCCACCTTGGAGAGGTCGAGCATTTCTTCGACCAGGCAAAGCAGGTGCCTGCCGCTGTCATGTATATGCCCGGAATATTCGCGATAGGCGGGAATGCCGATCGGGCCCAGAATTTCGCTTTCGATCATCTCGCCAAAACCGATAATTGCATTGAGCGGCGTGCGCAGCTCATGGCTCATATTGGCGAGGAACAGAGATTTTGCCCGATTGGCGTTCGCCAGTTCGATCGTTCGCTCCTCGACACGCAACTCGAGTGTCGCGTTCAACTGGCGCAGCTCCTCCTCGGCATGCTTTTGGGCGGCATGGCGGGCGGCCAAGGCATCGGCCATCGCATTGAAGGTGAACCCGAGACGATCGATCTCCGAGCCCCCATTGCGCACCTCGACGCGGGCGGCTTCGTTGCCGTGACGCCACTCGTTGGCGGCATGCAGCAACCCCTGGATCGGCTCGAGCAGGAATTTGCGGCCGCCGATGGCGGCGGCCAGCATTGCCGCGATCAGACCGGCGACGATGAGAGCGATGCCGCGCCGGGTTGCCGTGTCGATGGCCGCGAAAGCCTCGGCCTTCGATTGGCCGGCGCTGAGGAAGAAGTCGAAGGGCGGCAAGGCTGGCGGCACATAGCCGAAAATGCGGACGATACCGTCGACGCCCTTGGCCTCTTCCCATCCCGCCTTGTCGCCGTCCATGATCGCCTCATGGCTCTTCCGCATGTTTTTCCCGACGAGAAGCGCGGGGTTCGGGAGCCGGGCGATGATGTTGCCGCGGCGGTCGGCAATCAGGATCGACGCGGTCGGCGACAACCCTCGGTCTCGCAAGTGATCGGAAAGCCATGCCAAATCGAGGCCGGCAAAGACGACGCCTGCGCCGCGTCCTTCGCTATCGTCGAATTTCACGGCGAAGTGGATCATCTTCTGTCCGGTAGCCGCATCGACCCAGTAATTGCCGACGGCGAGCCCGTCATGCGCCATTGCGCGCTGAAAAAATGATTGCTTGGCCACGGAAGAATAGGTCAGGGGCGTGCTGGAGCAGAATATCTCGCCTTTGCTGTCCGCCGCCGCCAGCAGCGCATAATTCTCGTATCGCGATTTCAGTGAGGCAAACAGCTTGTCGCACGCATCGGACCTGTGCTGCCGCACGGCACCGAGCTGGCCGAGCGCGATAAGCAGCTGTCGCGCCCCTTCGCGAAGCTCGCCGATCTCTTCGCCGAACTGCCGCGTAACCTGAATGACCTGTCGGCGGATATCGGCCTCGCGCGCCTTGCGGAGATCGTATTCATTGTAGCCCTGGATCGCAATCGCCGGCAAAACAGCAATGACGACAAGGATGAACAGTCGGAGCGTCAGGCTCAGCCGGGCAAATCGACTCAGAAAAAAGCGGCCCTTGGCCGCAGCGCGCAAATCCAGCACGGGGTCCTTCTGATCGATCGCCATTCACCGCGGCTCCCGAGCGGCGTGTGCCGGTCAGATCGGCCGGTTGGGCCCGGGCACTGCTTGCGATCGCTGTGCGACGCCCTCACCTGCCGCCCTGAGGATCGGCCGGAATTGGTGAATATTTCGCTAACGCCGCGGGAGCCGACCCCTCGCCCCGGTGACGGAGAATTCCGTCACGCGGGCGAGGCCGGATGTCGGAATTTTTCGCGTATTATCCGTGGCCGGGCAGCGGCGCGGCGATGGCGGGACGCTGGCGGTGGAATTCCGTCGCCCGCTCGAAAGCATGGCCGACCCGCAGAACCATTGCTTCGTCGAACGGTTTGCCAACGATCTGGAAGGCGAGCGGCAATTCGTCTTCGAAGCCGATCGGCACCGACAAAGCCGGACTGCCGGTCAGATTGTAAGGGCCCGTATATGACGCCCGCTCGAAGGTCGAATAGGTCGAGACCGCGTCGATGCGCGGTGCGGGGCCCGTCGCATTGGCGGACACGGCGATGTCGACAGCGGCGAGCGTGCGCGCGAATTCGGTGCAGAGTTCCCGTCGCTGCCTTGTTGCCTCGACATAGTCGGCAGCATCGAGAAACGCGCCGAGCGCGACGCGGGTGAACATGTGATGGCCGAAGTCCTGCGGCCGCTCGCGGAAGTCCGTTTCGTGCAGCGCGTAGGCCTCGGCCAGCATGATCAGCCGGTTGGCGTCGAGGTAATCGACGAGCGGCGAGAGTTGCAGGTCGACGAGTCGGGCGCCGAGGCCTTGCAACGTCCGGCAGGCGGCGTCGAAAGCCGCGACGTAAGTCGGGCTCGGGGCGCTGTCGGCGCCAAACCCGGCCACCGCGTCGCGCTCGTGAAACTGGCGGATTACGCCGACCGTCACCCCGTCGAGGCGCGTCGTGAGCGCCGCCCGGTAATCCGGCACCGGCTCGTCGGCCGAGGCCGGGTCGGCGGGATCGTAGCCCGCCAGCGCCTGCATCATGATGGCGCAATCTTCGACGGTGCGGGTTAGCGGGCCGCAGTGGTCGAGCGTGTAGGACAGCGGAAAGACGCCGCGCCGGCTGACCCGGCCATAGGTCGGCTTGAGGCCGACGATGCCGTTATAGGCGGCGGGACCGCGGATCGAGCCGCCGGTGTCCGAGCCCATCGCGGCAGCGCAGAGGCCGGCCGCGACCGCGACCGCCGAGCCGCTCGACGAACCCGCCGGGTAATGGTCCGTGTTCCACGGGTTGCGCGCCGGTTCGAAGGGCAGCGAGAAATCCGGGCCGCCGATCGCGAATTCATGCGTCTCCTGCTTCCCAAGAAGGATCGCTCCAGCGTGGCGCAGTCTTGCCCAGCTCTCCGCATCCTCGGCGGGCACGTGATCGAGAAAGCGCCGCGACCCAGCCGTCGTGCGGATGCCCCGTGTCTTGTAGATGTCCTTGAGGCCGATCGGAATGCCGTGGAGACCCCCGCGCGAGCGGCCGGCAACGAGCTCGCGCGCCGCGGCGAGAGCTTCGTCGCGCAGCACTAGGACATAGCTGTGCAGCGCGCCGTCGAGGGCGGCGATCCGTTCGAGATAGGCCTCGGTCAACGCCACCGGCGACAGGTTGTGCTCGGCGATCGCGCGGCTCGCCTCGGCGATCGTCAGCTGGGTCGGGTCGATCGCCATTCTCAGACCCTCGGCTGGACGAAGATATGGGCCGGTTCGGCGGCCCGGTCGCGCGGCCGCCGCACCGAGCGCTGCATCCGCTCGACAAAGCGGTAGCCTTGCCGCAATTCGGCGAATTGCTCAGGGGTCAGCCGCAACCCCGCCTGGTCGACGAGAAAGGCGAAGCGTTCGGCAGAAATCGTTGGCTCGGCCATGGTTCGCTCCTCTGAGGGACACTCGCACCCGCTGCTGTCGAGCGGCAACGCCGGCCCCCTGACTACTCCGCCGCGAGCGCGCTCGGCATCCCGCGGAAATTCTTCGGCAGACCGGCCTTGGCGATCGCGCCGTATTGCACGACGTCGGGCAATGCGCGATGCACGAGCTGGCGCACCGCGACCAGCCGGTCGAGATCGATGCCGGTGTCGAACCCCATTGCTTCGAGCATGAAGACAAGATCTTCGATGACGATATTGCCGGTGGCGCCCGGCGCGTAGGGACAGCCGCCCAAGCCGCCGAGCGAGGCGTCGAAATGGCGGGCGCCGGCATTGAGCGCCGCCAGCACATTGGCGAGACCGAGCCCGCGCGTGTCGTGGAAATGGCCGGCGACCGGCAGCGGCGCGACATCGGCGATGACCCGGCGGAACACCCGCTCGACCGCGGCCGGCTGGCCGTAGCCGACCGTGTCGGCCAGCATGATCGCATCGGCTCCGGCCGCGGCGACCTCGACCGCGATGTGGCGCACCCGATCCTCGTCGACGCCACCCTCGATCGTGCAGCCGAAGGCGGTGGCGAGCCCGCAGGTGAGGCGCGGCCGCTGGCTTTCGGGCGCCGTACGGCACAACGCCACGACGCGGCCGAAATCCGCGATCGACTCGGCCGTGCTGCGGCGGACATTGGCGCGGTTGTGACCCTCGCTGACCGACAGCACGAAATTCATCTCGTGGACGCCGAGCGGCAGGCCGCGCTCCGCCCCTTTGAGGTTCGGGATCAGCGCCGACACGTTGAGCCCCGGCAGCCCGAGCGCGTGGCGCACGACCGCTTCGGCGTCGGCGAGCTGCGGCAGGAGCTTTGGCGGGACGAACGAGCTTACCTCGATCTCGCGCACGCCGGCGGCATGCTCGGCATCGAGCCAGGCGATCTTCTGTTCGGTCGGCAGGATCGCGGCGAGGCTCTGCAGCCCGTCGCGCATACCGACTTCGCGGACAAAGGCAGGTTCGCGCATCTTCCTCTCCCGATGATGCGGATCGCGAATAGCGACCCGGCGGCGCCTGCCGGCGCTTGGTGGGCGATCGTATCAGACGAGGTGCGCCGGGGTCAGCACGCAGATTTCGTCGCTGTCGCCGACCTCGATCTGGATCGTCGCATGGACAATGCGAAAGCGCGCGTGCAGTTCCTGCGCGATCGCGTTGAGCGCCGTGTCGCCGGGATGGCCGCCCGGCATCACCAGATGGCAGGTCAGCGCCGTCTCGGTCGTGCTCATCCCCCAGATGTGCAGATCGTGCAGCGCCGCGACCCCCGGCAGGGCCGCCAGATGGGCGCGGACGTCGGCCGCGTCGACGCCTTCGGGCACGGCATCGAGCGCGAGCCCGATAGCGCTCTTCAAGAGGCCCCAGGTGCCGAACACGATAACCGCCGAGACGACGAGCCCGGTAGCGGGATCGAGCCACAGCCAGCCGGTGAGGCCGATGATGACGCCGGCGCCGGCGACGCCGGCGGTGACCAGCGCATCGCCGGCCATATGCAGGAACGCGCTCTTCAAATTGAGGTCGTGCGCCCGCCCCGACGCGAAGAGCAGCGCCGTCCCGCCATCGACGGCGATGCCGACGAGTGCGACCCAGACGATGACATGGCCGGAGGCCGGAACCGGATGCCCGAGGCGAAGGATCGCCTCCCAGGCGACGCCGCCCGTCACGACGAGCAGAATGATCGCGTTGGCGAGGGCGGCGAGGATCGTGCTCGAGCGCAGCCCATAGGTGTAGCGCCCGCTCGGCTGCCGCCGGCTCAACAGCGCCGCACCCCAGGACAGCCCGAGGCCGAGAACGTCGCCGAGATTGTGGCCCGCATCGGCGAGGAGCGCGAGCGAATGGGACAGGATCCCGAACACCGCCTCGCCAGCGACATAGGCGAGGTTGAGTACGATCCCGATCGCAAAGGCGCGCCCGTAATCGCTGCCGCGATGCTGGTGGTGATCGTGATCCATGCGCTGGCCTCGTCGCGGAGGGTACCATAACGGCCGCGCGGCCGCTGCCGGTTCGGCGACGGCGGAACTTGACAGACGCCCGCCGCCGCGTGGAGATGCGGGCCGAGGAGGAACCCGCCGATGCTCGACGCCTACATCTACACCGGTTTGCGTACCCCGTTCGGCCGCCATGCCGGCGCGCTGGCGCGAATGCGCGCGGACGACATGCTGGCCGCGGTGATCGCCGAGGTCGTCAAACAAAGCCCGTTCGATCCGCAAGCGATCGAAGATGTGGTAGTCGGCTGCGCCAATCAGGCCGGCGAGGACAGCCGCTGCGTCGGACGTCATGCCGGGCTCCTCGCCGGCCTGCCGATCGAGGTCGCGGGCTCGGTCCTGCAGCGCAATTGCGGCAGCGGCCTCAACGCGATCGTCATGGCGGCGCAGGCCGTCACCTGCGGCGAAGGCGAGGTGTTCGTCGCCGGCGGCGTCGAGAGCATGAGCCGCGCCCCGTTCGTCATGAACAAGGCCGAGACGCCGTTCAGCCGCGACGGCCGCGTCTTCGATTCGACGATCGGCGCGCGTTTTCCAAACCCCAAGATCGAGCGCCAATTCGGCGCCGACACGATGCCGGAAACCGCCGACAACCTGGCGCGCGACTACCAGATCACGCGCGATGCCTGCGATATCTTCGCCGAAGGCTCGCAGCGCAAATACGCGGCCGGCAAGGCCGCCGGGTTCTTCGCCGGCGAGATCCTGCCGGTCGAGGTGCCGGGCGGCCGGGCGGGTCCGGTCAAGGTCGCCGACGACGAGCATCCGCGGCCGCAAACCGATCTCGCGGCCCTCGCCAGATTGCGGCCCTTGCAGGACGGCGGCGTGACGACCGCCGGCAATGCCTCCGGCATCAACGACGGGGCGGTGGCGATGATCGTCGCCAGCCGCCAGGCCGGCGATGCCGCCGGCGCCGAGCCGCTCGCCCGCGTCGTGTCGAGCGGCGTCGCCGGCGTGCCGCCGCGGATCATGGGCATCGGCCCGGTCGAAGCCTCGAAAAAGGCGTTGGCGCGCGCCGGCCTGAGCCTCTCCGACATCGACGTGATCGAGATCAACGAGGCCTTCGCGGCCCAGGTGCTGTCCTGCCTGCGCGGCCTCGAACTGCCGTTCGACGACAGCCGCGTCAACCAGAACGGCGGCGCCATCGCTGTCGGCCACCCGCTCGGCGCCTCCGGGCCGCGCATCGCCCTGACCGCCGCCCGCCAATTGCAGCGCACCGGTGGCCGCTACGCGCTCGTCACGATGTGCGTCGGCGTCGGCCAGGGCATCGCCGCGGTGCTCGAACGCATCTGACGCCCGTCGATTGCCGCGGCGGCGGTGCCGGCACCCGCCCGCGCCGGCATCGCATGAATCGCCCGAAGATCGCTGTTCTGAGCGAATTTCGGGCGTTTTTTTCATCGCAGAACGGCCGTCCGCCAACCCCTATATAATTGATATACATAAGAATTCCCGCGCCGGGTGGCCATCCCGAAGCGGCCTGCTGAGGGATCTCAGAGGGAGCGTTATGACCAGCTGAGGGAATTTCTGACCCACCGTGCGGCCGTCGATAATATTGCGACCATAGCAATATATATCAGATTCTGACCGGATTGGCAACACCGTTGGACGACAGCCGCGTCAACCAGAATGGCGGCGCCATCGCCATCGGCCATCCGCTCGGCGCCTCCGGGCGCCGCATCGCGCTGACCGCCGCCCACCAATTGCAGCGCACCGGCGTCTGCCAGGCGCTCGTCGCGATGTGCGTCGGCGTCGGCCAGGGCATCGCCGCGGTGCCCGAACGCGTGTAGAATAACGGGCGCAGGCCACACGGCGCTGTAGGGCGATCTTTATCTGCCCCGGTTGTCATTGGGGAGTGGAGACCGGCGCAGCAGCGTCTGAGGCGCGGCCCGGGACCAATCTTGGCACGGTCGGAGGGATGACCCTGTCTTGCGCCTTGCGCCGCCCAACCCGAGATTCTGCTTATGACGACAATGATCGCCGAAATTTATGACGCGCTGCTCGCTGCCGGCTCTCCCGAAGACAAGGCGCGGAAGGCAGCCGAGGCGGTCGCCGGCTACGAGGACCGATTCACGACGATCGACCAACGTTTGGCCAAAATGGAAGGGGATTTCAACCAACGGTTCGCCAGGATCGAAGGCGAGCTCAAGCTGTTGAGCTGGATGCTCGGCTTTAATCTCGCCGCTACTGTGGGTGTCTTATTCATGTCGCTGCGCCACTAGTCCAATTTAACGCATCTCTGGACAAACAGGCTCTTGGCCGCATTCTGGACTTGTGAGATCAGCGTGTACCGGACGTTAACGCCGTCCGGGCGGGTTCAACCGGGCCACAGCGTTTGCGAGGCGAGGCGCGCGCCGGCGACGAGGCTCTGCAGCTTCGCCCAGGCGAGATCGGCATGGACCCGGCCGCCGAGGCCGCAATCGGTGCCGGCGACGACATTTTCGCGGCCGGCGATCGCGGCATAGCGCAGCAGGCGGTCGGCGACGAGCTGCGGGTGCTCGACGAGATTGGTGGCATGGCTGACCACCCCCGGCATCAGCATCTTGCCGGCCGGCAGCTTGGCCGTCTGCCACACCCGCCACTCATGCTCGTGCCGCACATTGCCGGCCTCGAACGAGTAGGTCTGCGCCTTCACCTCGAGGATCAGGTCGATGATGTGCTCGAGCGGCAGGTCGTGCGTGTGCGGCCCGTGCCAGCTGCCCCAGCACAGGTGATAGCGCACCTTTTCCTCGGGAATGCCGGCGAGCGCGTGATTGACCGCAGCGATCCGCAGCCCGGCGAATTTGCGATAGGCGTCGACGCTCGGCTCGGGCTTCAGCATGTCCCACCAGTCCGGCAGCCCGGGGTCGTCGATCTGCAGCACAAAGCCGGCGGCGACCACCGCCCGATATTCCTCGCGCAGCGCGTCGGCCAGCGCGAACAGGAACTCCTCTTCGGTCTTGTAGTATTCGTTGAAGATGAAGTGGTCGAGCCAACCCGGCGCCAGCACCGAGACAAAGGCCTCGTCGATCGCGGCGCCGGACTGCCTGATCGCCGCCTTGAACGCGGCGAGCTGCCGGTTGATCGCCTCGGGCCCCTTCGATCTGACCGGGCCGCGGGCGACGACCCGCACCGTAACGGGCGGCGTCGGCTTTTCGCCCGGCACCAGGAACAGCGTTCCGGCCCGGTCGCAAGCCGCGTAGAAATCGGGGAATTCGTCTCGCTCACGTGTCGAATGGCGCGTCGTCGGCGGTTCGTCCGCGGCCACCGGGCGCGCCTCGATGCCGGTGAAATGGGCGGTGTAATGAGCGAGGCTGCGCGCCGTCCAGAATTCGCCGTCGCCGACGCAGTCGATGCCGATCTCGGCCTGCTTTCTGACGATTTCGGCGATCGCCGGGGTGACCTCGGCGGCGATGACGGCGGTGTCGGTGATCTCGACATTGGCGAGCCGCGCCGGCATCTCCTCCCAGCCTTTCGGTGGCGGCAGCCGGCCGACATGCGAGGTCCGGATCCGTGACGTATTCCGCTGCATGATCGCCTACTCCCTGGTGTCCGCTCGCAATCCCCGGCACCATCTTAGCACAACGCGCCGAGCGAGCGCCTCGGCCGGCTGGCAAGTCGGGGAGTACGATCGAGTGGTTGAATGGGTGCAGCGGATCGTCGTTCTCGGCGGCGGTTTTGCCGGGCTGTGGAGTGCCGTTGGCGCGGCGCGCAAACTGAGCGAGCTCGGCATCGGCCCGGATCGGGTCGCGATCACTCTGGTCGATCGCAGCGCGTTTCATTCGATCCGGGTGCGCAATTACGAGGCCGAGCTCGAGGGCACGCGGGTCCCGCTCGATCGGGTGCTGCGCCCGATCGGCGTCGAACGCGTCGAAGCCGAAATCACCGGTATCGACTTTGCCGACCGCCGCGTTTTGTGTGCGGGCGGGGCCCCGGCTCTGCCCTATGACCGGCTGGTCTTCGCGCTCGGCAGCCGGCTCGTGCGCCCGCCGATACCGGGCCTCGAAGCGCATGCCTTCGACGTCGACACCTTCGCTGCGGGAGGCCGGCTCAACGCTCACATCGCGGCGCTGCCCGACCGCAAGCCGTCGCCCGGACAGTGGACGGCGCTCGTCATCGGCGGTGGCTTGACCGGTATCGAGGTCGCGACCGAGATGCCCGGCAAATTGCGCGCGGCACTCGGGGGCGGGACCGGCCGGCCGCGGGTCATCATCGCCGACCGGCAGCCTTGGATCGGCTCCGACATGGGCGAGGAGGCGCGCGATGTGATCGACGAGGCGCTGGCGGCCCTCGGTGTCGAGCCCCGGCCTGGCGTCTCGATTGCCGCGATCGACGAAGACGGCGCCACGCTTACGACCGGCGAGCGCATCGACGCCGCGACGATCGTCTGGTGCGCCGGCATGGCGGCGCATCCGCTGACCGCCAGTTTTCCGGTCGACCGCGACCGGTTCGGCCGCCTGCCGGTCGATCCTTTTCTCAAAGTCATGGGCATGACAGCCGAGTTTGCTGCCGGCGACACGGCCTGGTTCGCGATCGACGGCACCCATTCTTGCGTCATGTCGTGCCAGCACGGGCGGCCGATGGGCCGGTTCGCCGGCCACAATGTGGTCTGCGATCTGTTGGGGCTGGCGATGCTGCCGCTCGAAATCGACTACTATGTGACTATCCTCGACCTCGGACCCTGGGGTGCGGTTTGCACCGCCGGCTGGGACCGGAAGGTCGCGAGCAAAGGCGCCGCCGCCAAGCGCACCAAGGAGACGATCAATCGTGTGCGGATTTATCCGCCGGCTACCGGCGGTCGGCATGCGCTTTTCGCGGCCGCGGCACCGATCGTACAAGCGGCACCGCAATTTTACCGATAGCCGCGGCCGCTTGGGCGAACGGCGGCCGAACATTTGCCGCGTATTGATATCGCCTGCGTTTTGCCTAGATCGCAGGCATGACCGACACCCCGACTTTTGCCGTGCGCCCGAGCTTTCTCGGCCTCGAGCGTGCGGCCGCCGATGCGGCGATCTGCGTCGCCGGCATCCCCTTTGACCTCGGCACTTCGAACCGGCCCGGCGCACGCTTCGGGCCCGCCGCGATCCGCCAGGCGAGCCGCATGCTGGTCGATGGCGAGCATCCGGCGAACTGGCGTGACCCGGCGGCGCAGGACCTCGCCGATATCGGCGATTTTCGCATCGCGCATGGCGAGATTGCGGGCAGCCTCAGGCAGATCGAGGCGCAGGCGGCACGGCTCAAGCATCTCGTGGCGCTCGGCGGCGACCACACGATCACGCTCGCGCTGCTGCGCGCGCTGGCGCGCCGCAGGGGCCCGTTGGCCCTCGTCCATTTCGACGCGCATGTCGACACCTGGCCCGATAGCTTCGGCCTCGTCTGGGGCCACGGCTCGCCGTTTTATCACGCGATCGAGGAGGGCCTCGTCGACCCGCATCGGATGATCCAGATCGGCATCCGCTCGCCGCTGCACCGCGAGGTGCACGACTGGACGCGCGGCAAGGGTGTCACGATCGTCACCGCCGAAGAGGTGCACGAAACCGGCCCCGCCGCCGTCGCCGAGCGGGTCCGCAAGATCGTCGGCGCGGCACGCGCCTACCTCACTTTCGACATCGACGCGCTCGATCCGGCTTTCGCCCCCGGCACCGGCACGCCCGAGGTCGGCGGGCTTGCCACCTGGCAGGTGCGGGCGATCCTGCGTCGGCTCGCCGGGCTCGATTTCGCCGGCATGGACGTCGTCGAGGTGGCGCCGGCCTATGACGTGGCCGAGATCACGGCGCTTGCGGCCGCGACAATCGCCTGGGACTACCTCGCCCTGCTCGCGCCACCCGCCCTCTGCTAAAGATTGTGCTTATATTCTTCCTGCCTTTCTCATGCGCCGACTGCGTAGCGAAAAAGCGCGGATGCCGACGGATCGAGTCCGTGGGCTGAAGGCCGACGAGACACGCCGGGCCACGGGAATGTTTCTCGGCGCCCGTCTTCCCCGCGAGCAGGCCGGAACGCACGCGGCGCTGTGACCGAGAATAGGGCTCGACGCCAGCCTCGTCTGCTTACGGCGCTAAAGCCGGCGGCCTTTCACGAGTGAACGAATTGTTGAGCAGCGAGGCGGCGTCGCAGCGCTTTGATGGCGGCACTAAGGCAGGCACCCCATCTGAGGCCTGATCATTGCCACAAGTGTCTCAGGACACAGTCGTTTGTATCTATCACGGCCGTGGCCAAGCTCTTTTTCACGTCGTCCCGGCGAACGCCGGGACCTATTTCTGCCCTGGATACCGGCTTTCGCCGGTATGACGGGAGAAATTGGAGCCTTCTTTTGGGGCGACAGGCACTCCTGAAGCGGCACGCCGACTGTGCAACGCAGACTTATGGGTAAAGATGAGATCTGAGGCAGGGCATGCGGCCGCGCACGACAGGGACAACAGGGATGTAGCCGGAGGAGCATCATGTCCGTGACGATCGATCTGCCCCCGGAAATCGAGGCAAACCTCGCGGCGCAAGCCGCGGCGCGCGGGGTGCCGCTTGCTGAGCACCTGCGCCGCCTGCTTGCGGAGCAGGCGGGTGCGTTCAAGGCGAGGCGGAAAACACCGGAGGAACGGGTGAAGCTCTGGCGCGACGTGTCGAGGCTTCCCGATACGAAACCGCTCTCCGATGAGGCGATCAGCCGCGAGAGCATCTATGCCGAGCGCGGGTGAGTATTCTCCTCGACACCAACATCCTGCTGCGTCGGGCGCAACCGTCGCATCCGAGCCACGCGTTCGCAGTCGACAGCGTGGCTCGCCTGCTCGCCGCGGGAGAGACGGTGCATTTCACGTTGCAGAACATCGCCGAGTTCTAGCACGTCGCGACGCGCCGGGCGGAGCGTAATGGTCTCGGTTTCGAGGCTGCGGTGACGCTGACCGAAGTCGAAAGGATCGAGGCGGCGTTCGAGCTTCTTCCAGATACGCCGCCGATCTGTTGGCCTAAACCCTCTGATCTCAGTCGTTGCGGCGTCCTCGGAAAAAGCTGAAGGTTTGGGCCAAGAGGCGCAAAAAAGTTGGGTAGGCATGGTCGAGGGATTGTTTGACGATCGGCTCCTCGACGTTCCCTCTCCGGATCGCCAGGCGGCAAGTGTGATCACGGCGTCCCCAAGGGTGAGATCGAAGCACAAAGCGGAAGACGCGGGGATCGAGATCGCTGCCCGAGGCGAATGGTTCGGTGCCTATGTAGATGAGGCGATAGCAGCCCGGGCCGGCATCAAGCTCGAGGGCGGCGGGCCGCATCAATCGAAGACAATGATGCTCGCCGAGCTTACCGCGGTGCTGGCATTCGGCGTGGCAGATCACGTTGGCGATGCCATCCTCCATGAGAACCTGATCGGCAAGCCTTCGATCGCCGCGCGGCGGGCCGCGCTGTACCGTTTGCGTCAGCTTTACGGAATAGGCGATGTCGTGCCGGTTTGCGTCGTGCTGCATCGGCTCTGGCCGCGCGATCCAGCGGGCCGGCCGATGCTGGCGTTGCTCTGCGCCCTGGCGCGCGACCCGCCTCTGCGTGACGGTGCCGCGGCCGTACTCGATGCGGTCCCCGGAGAGTCCGTCCGGTGGCCCGCGATCGCCGCCGCTTTTGCGGCGCGTCACCCCGGCAGGCTCGGCGAGAAGATGGCGAAATCGCTGGCACAGCACGCGGCTTCGAGCTGGACCCAGGCCGGTTTTTTGAAAGGTGCAGTCCGCAAGGAGCGTATTCGGGCGCAGCCGACGCCAGCCGTTGCGGCCTATGCCGCTCTCCTCGCCGGGATATGCGGTTTTGGCGGCAGGCGGCTTCTCGAATGCCGCTGGCTCGACCTGCTCGATTGCCCGGTCGAAGATCGGCTGGCACTGCTGCGCCGGGCTGAGGGGCTCGGCCTCGCGCGGGTCCGCGAGGTCGGCGACGTGCTCGAAATCAATGTTGCTCACGCAATCGCAAGAACTTTGGAGGTACCGGAGCTTGGCCAGCGTTGAGGAGCTGCTCGGCGATTTCAGGAAACGCCTGACGATCCCGTGGCGCGACGATGAGCCGCCGGCCGGGCGGGTCTGGATTCTCTGGTACGACAAGGCGCAGGAGCGGCGTGTCCGCGGCAGACTGCGCGAATTCCGGCTCGCCGCCGAGGAAGCCGGCAAAGGTTGGCGGGAATACGATCTGGCACCACGGTTCGGCGCCTGGGTCGCGCAGCAGCCCTGGCTCGAGCGGCTGGCCACACGTCCCGGTAGCCTCTCCACGGTCATTCCCCAATTCGAGGACCATCTCGCCGAGAGCGTGAAGGCCGAGCTTGCCGCCTGCGGCCGAAACGACATCCTGGCAGTTACCGGCGCCGCGTCGCTGTTCGGATTAACCCGGGTTTCAGCCCTGATCGATAAAGTCGTGGCGAGCGTGCCGGGCCGGCTGCTGCTGACCTTTCCGGGCACCTATGAAGGCGGTATCTACCGGCTGCTCGATGCACGCGACGGTTGGAACTACCTGGCGGTTCCGATCCCCTCAACGGATATGAGCTGAGCCATGCTCAACAAGGACGTTCTCGCTCACGATCCGAGCTCCTTCACGCTGGCCGACGGCGGGGTGGCCAAAGTCTCGTTCCCGCCCGAACCAGATCAGAAAGCGATCCTGCGCGAGCAGCTGCAAACCTTTGTTTGCGAGGGCGCCTATGCCGAGGCCTTGCGGCGCATGCTGGAAGCCTTCAATGCGGCCGCCGGCCGCCGCGCTGACGTTCCAGCGGCCTGGATCTCGGGCTTTTACGGCTCCGGGAAAAGCCTTCTGGCCGCAATGCTCGGAGCCTTGTGGGTCAATCTTGAATTTGAAGACGGCGCCACCGCCGAGGAACTCGTTCCGAACTTACCCTCCGAGGTACGCGCGTCGCTGCGCGAGCTGCGCGCCAACGGCAAGCGCCTCGGTGGACTATTGGCCGGCGGCGCCACGCTGGGCCGCGGCGCACAGCACCCGGCAAAGGCGATCCTAGATGTTGTCCTGGCCGCGACCGGACTGCCGAGCGGCGGCGATCTCCGGCCGCCGCTTGCTACGCTCTGGCTCGACGAGCAAGGTATTCTCGGCGAAGTGCGCGCGAACCTCGGTACCGATTTCGACCGGGCGGCGCGCGAGTTCCTGCTCGACGACAATTTCGCGAAAGCGGCGCTTTCGGCAAAGCCGAGCCTGGCCCCCGATGTCGACAGTCTGATGGACCGCTTCGGCCGCCAATTCGAACGCGAGCCTGAGCCGACCGTTGCCCTCCTCGTCGACACGGCGCGAAAGGCGCTCATGGTCGGCCGCAACGAGATGCCGCTGACCCTGATCCTGCTCGATGAAGTGCAGCAATTCATCCGTGAGGACAGCGACATCTCGCTGACGATCCAGACGATCGCCGAGGAACTGTGCTCTAAGTTCCGCGGCCGCGTATTTCTCGTCGCGACCGGGCAATCGGCGCTCGGCGACGTCCGCTACCTTGAGAAGCTGCTGACCCGCTTTGTCGTGCCGGTCCCGTTAGGCTCGGCCGACATCAATTCGGTGATCAGGAAGACCATCCTTCTGAAGAAGGACCCCGCCAAGCCCGAGGTCGAATGGATGCTCGAGCTGCGGTCCGGCGAAATCGACAAGCATTTGCAGGGATCAAACCTGAAACACAGCGCCGCCGACCGGCCATTCGACGTGGCCGACTGGCCGATCCTGGCCTCCCGCCGGCGCTTCTGGGAACAGGTGCTGGCCGAACTTGACCGCTCCGGCCTCGGCGCTACCTTGCGCGGCCAGTTGCGGATCAGTCTCGACGCGGTCAAGCGCTACGGCGATCGGCCGCTCGGCGTCGCCGTCGCGGGCGACTTCCTGTTCGACACCTTCGCCGCCGAGGCCCTGTCGCGCAATTTGATCCTGCGCGAGGTATTGCGCCGCGGTCTGGGGTGAGGCGTGGACGCAAAGGAGTGAGGCGCACCTAATCGCCGCCGCCTGTGAGCGCGTCAAGGACCGGCTACCGCGACAATTGACCTTTGAGGCTTGGCTCCGGACCCACGCTGCGCGCCAGCACGCGAAATTGTTCCACGATCGGCCGTTTCTATGGTGGATCGGTGACGGCCGGACGGACGGGTTTACGGCCGTCGCCCACTACCACCGCCTCGACCGCGCCAATCTCGAACGCCTCACCTATACGATGCTCGGTGACTGGATCACGCGGATTGCCGATGAACCGCGCGCCGAACATGGGCAAATTCTGCAGCAGAAGTTAGCGCGGATCCTCGAAGGCAAGTCGCCCTACGACATATTCGTGCGCTGGAAGCCGCTCGAACGGCAGCCATTCGGCTGGGATCCCGATCTTGACGACGGCGTGCGCCTCAACATCCAACTCTTTGTCGAGGCCGGCGTCCTGGCCCATGTGCCGAACGTCAAGTATGGCGTCGACCGCGGCAAGGATGTCGCCTCGGCGCCCTGGTACCACTTCTTCCAGGGCGAACGGCGCAATGACCACCATACGACGCTCGCCGAGAAAGCGAGCCGCCCGCGCGCAGGCCGCCGAATGACCACTACGCGGCCGCTCGCTTCTTCGGGCGCCGTGGCGGCTGCGTCGAGGCCGGCGGCAGCAGCAGATCGGCCGGAACCTGCAAGCGGGCGCGCAGCCGTTGCGCCATCGCAAGTGTCAGCTGGCGACGCCCGCGCAAGATGTCGTCGACCCGCTCGGCATTGCCCAGGAGAGGCACGAGATCGGCGCGCTTCAACTGGTGCTGGTCCATCAGATAGCGGTCACATCGGCTGCCCGCGGTGGGCGGGGCGGCCATTTTTCCTCTTCGTAGGCTGCAATGAGCCGCGCCTCAGCCGCCAGCCGCGCGACATCCTCGGGCTTGTCCGAAACCATCAGGCGATCGACAAGCGCCCTGGCTCGAGCCCGTTCGGCGTCACTGTCGATCACGATCACTGTCATTTCCATTAGCTCTCTCCGCACGCACCGGCACGTGGCGGATAACATTCCCGCATGGTATGACCAAGTTCGTGGTCAGACGCGAGGATATCGTGGTTACTGTCAACCTGGCTCGAAGCTAAGGCGCATTTGAGCGAACTTCTCGACAAGGTGGAAGCCGGCGAGGAGGTCATCATCACCCGACGCGGCAGGCCGGTGGCGCATATTCGCCGGGCCGTTCCCCCGAAGACGCCGCTGCCCCTCGAAAAGCTTGCTGCTTTCCGCGCGCGCATGCCGCATTGGTTGAAGGACAGCGCGACGCTCCTGCGCGAAATGCGTGACGACGAACGCTATTGATCCACTATTTCGACACGAGCTTTCTGGCGCCCCTCTTCCGCGAAGAGAGGACCAGTTCCCGCATCGGTCGGCTCATCGCCGAATTGCCGGTGGGGGAGCTGGCGATCAGCCGCTGGACCGAAGTGGAATTCGCATCGCTTCTGGCGCGCGATGTCCGCATGGGCGCGATCGACGGGCAAAAAGCCCGAGACGCGGACGCGCTGTTCGCGGATGTCGTCCTGCACTCTTTCATTGTCCTGTTGCCCAGCGCCAACGATTATGAATTGGCCAGAAACTACCTCTTCAACTTTGCGACCGGCCTGCGGGGCGGCGATGCCTTGCATCTTGCCGTTGCCGCCAACCAGCGTGCGCAGGCCATCTACAGTCTCGACAAGACGATGGTCGCGGCCGGCCGAATTCTCGGCCTCCCGATGAGCGCCGGCATCGGGCCCGGCTAATGCGCGAGTTTGCGTTCCTCGGCAGTTGCACGGTCGAATTTCCGCGGGGAATCGTGCAGCCCTCTCTTGATCGGATCCGCGGATGACGACCCCGCTCGAAGACGCTCGCCGGGGCGCTGCATGATTGCGGAAAATATGCGTCGGGCGCAGAGGCGGCGCCCGAGGCGATCCTGTGGTGCGACCCGGCCGGCGAATTCGCGCCGGTTGTGCCGCTGCTACGGGCCCGGCTGCCGAATCTGTTCAGCCTCGGCTCCTATGATCCCGGGACCCGAACCGGGCCGTCGCTTTGGCTGCGCGCCGCGGCTGGCCGAAATATTTCGGGTCTCGAGTGGCCGCAAGATGAGCCGGCGATCATCTATGTACCAGTCTGCGGCCGGGAGATGCTGCGCGGCGCCGGCGATTGCCCGCAGGACCTGGCACCGCTCATCTGGTTCGCCGTCGCCGGCAATTTCTTCGGGCAGCCGAAACAGGCACGAGACTGGACCTTGCGCGGCTTTCTCGCGGCGCAGGGCAGCCCGGTCGGGCTCGACATCCCCGAAGACAAGGCGACGCGCGAGGCGCTGGCCCGGGCCGCGAGCAGGCTCTTCGTCGAGCCGATCGCAGAGTTGAAGGAGCGGCGCCTTGATGCGGCGGCGCTGAACATGCTGTTGGTGCCCGATCTCGACGCGGACATGCTGCGCTGGATCGACGGCGGCCTTACGCCGGAGACCGACCCGGAACGCTTTGCCGCCTTCGCGGCACTCGCGGCGAAGCAGTTGGGGTTCGATCCCCGCAAGCGGTCGCCACAGGATGCCGCTGCCCGCCTCGCCAAGCGAGAAAAGGGTTGGGCCAAGGTCTGGGACCGCTTTGAAGACGCAAACGGGGCCTATGACGGGGTGGTAGAGCGTCTGCGTCTCGAGCAGCCGCCGGAGCAGCAGAGCATCTTCGAACATGCAGACACCTATCCAGCAGCAATCGCGCGCGGCGAGACTGAGCTGCGGAAGGCGCTCGCAGCGCTTGTTGGCGCAGCGCCGGAAAAGGCGGCGGCCAAATTGCTTGAGCTCGAAGCGCAGCATGGCTGGCGGCGGGAGACAGTATGGGCGCGACGCGCCGAGGCGCGGCTGGCGCAAGCCTTGGAGCACCTCGCGGTTGTAGCGGAAGCTCCAACCATGGTTGCGCATGACGCTGCGGCGCTCGGCGAGGCTTATCTCGCCAAGGGGTGGACGATCGATTGGGCGGTCATGCAGGCGCTCGACATTGCTCGCACAGGTGCCGATCGGGCGGCGGTGACGGCGGCACTGCGGGCCGTCTATCTGCCCTGGCTCGACGCCGGCGCCGTCGCGTTGCAAGAGCTCGCGGCGGACGGCAAGGTGCCGTTCGCAGAGCCGAAGAAGCCGCCGGCACCGCCCGCCCGGGCGGTGCTGCTGTTCGTCGACGGGCTGCGCATGGATCTGGCGCAGCAGCTTGCGGCGTTGCTCCGCACGAAAAGCGTCGCGGTCGAGGCGAGCTTTGTCTGGTCCGGCTTTCCGACGGTGACGGCGACTTGCAAACCGCTTGTGAGCCCGGCCTGCGGCCTCCTCACTGCCGGGAGGGAGGGCCTCGTCCCGTGCTTCGACGGCAAGCCGGTACAGAAGCCAGTTCTGTTAAAGGCCATCGCGGCCGCCGGCTGGTCGACAGCCGAGAGCTTGCTGAGCGACGAGCCGCTGTGGGGCGAGATCGGGCGGTTCGACGAACGTGGCCATGCCCTCGGCGCCGATCTCGCAACGCAGGCCGGCGACCTGCTGCAGGAAGTCGCCGAAATCGTGCTGCGCCTGGCCCGCCAGGGCCGGAAGGTGCGGATCGTGACCGACCATGGTTGGCTGTTGATGCCTGGTGGACTTGACCAGGCCCCACTCGTCGGCGGTTTGGCCGTCGCCGGCGGCAAGGGGCACCGGGTTGCGACGTTGAAGGAGGGAGCGCCGACGAGTTACCCACGAGTGCCGTGGAGCTGGGATAAAGGGATCATCCTGGCAACGGCGAGCGGGGCGCGCGCCTTTTATAGCGGCGTCGAATACGCGCATGGCGGGGTCAGCCCGCAAGAATGCATCCTGCCGGTGCTCGATGTCACAGCCGAGGCTGGGGCGGTGCCGGTCGCCATCAAACCAACCTGGCAGCGTCTGCGGCTCAAGGTCGAGGTACAGGGCGGCGCGGGATTGCTGTTCGACGTGCGCTCGAGCGACGATGTTTTCGGGCCGAGCATCCTGCCGAAGGGCGCACGGCACTTGGACGATTTCGGAAATGTCGGAGTGTTGGTCCCCGACGAATACACGGGCAAGGAGGTCTGCCTCATCGTGCATCCGCCGAATGCGCCGCAGGATATCCGCGCTCGGTTGACGGCACTCGTCGAAGGCTGACGCCAGTTGATCGAACTCGACGATCTCGACCGAAAGGCGACCGCCGCCTTCCCCGGTCATATGGTCCGCAAGGATCTGGTGCGGCAATTCCGCGGCCAGTTTCCGGTGCCGACCTATGTCGTCGAGTTCATGCTCGGCCGCTATTGCGCCAGCACCGATCCTGCCGAGATCGAGGAAGGCGTCGAGATGGTGCGCGAGCAGCTGACGGCGCGCACGGTGCGGGCCGGCGAGGAGGAATTGTTCAAGGCGCGGGCGCGCGAACGCGGCTCGGTGCGGATGATCGACATCATCACGGCCCGCCTCGAAGCCCGCACCGACAGCTATCTCGCCACCTTGCCAAGCCTCCGGCTCACCGACGTGTGCGGATCGACGATCGCCTCGTCAAAGAGCACGAGCGGATGTTGACAGGCGGCTTCTACACCGAGGTCGACCTCGGCTACGACGCCGCGATCGCACAAGAGAAAGGGGGCCGGCCGTTCGAGGTGCGCTCGCTGCGCGAGATCCAGCTCTCGACGCACGACATTCTCGGCAAGATCGCCGAGGGCCGACGCACCCTGACCACGGCCGAGTGGAAAGACCTGCTGCTGCGCAGCGTGGGGCTCGAACCGGCCGCACTGAGCCAACGGGGACGCGACGTCATCCTGTTGCGCATGGTTCCGTTCGTCGAGCGCAATTACAACATGGTCGAGCTGGGTCCCCGCGGCACCGGCAAGAGCCACCTGTTTCAGCAGATTTCGCCTTACGCGCATCTCGTTTCGGGCGGCAAGGCGACCGTCGCGCGGATGTTCGTCAACATGGCAAACGGCCAGCGCGGCCTGGTCTGCCAGTACGACGTCGTCTGCTTCGACGAGGTGTCGGGCGTGTCCTTCGACCAGAAGGACGGCGTCAACATCATGAAGGGCTATATGGAGAGCGGCGAGTTCTCGCGCGGCCGCGAGAGCATCCGCGGTGAAGGCTCGATCGTCCTCGTCGGCAATTTCGAGGTCGATGTTCAACACCAGCAACGGGTCGGGCATCTCTTTGGCGGCCTGCCGCCGGAGATGCGCAACGACACCGCGTTCATGGACCGGATCCACGCCTATCTGCCGGGCTGGGACATCCCGAAAGTGAGCCCTGGGCTTTTTACCGATCATTTCGGGCTGGTCTCCGACGTGTTGGCCGAAACCTTTTCGCGGCTGCGGTCGCAATCGCGGTCCGGTGTGTTGCAAGGGCGCGTGCATCTTGGCGGCGCGCTTTCCGGCCGCGACGCGAACGCCGTCGGTAAGAGTGTCTCCGGGCTTTTGAAGCTGGTGTATCCCGACGCTACCGAGCCCGTTCCCGACGAGGACCTGGAATGGGCCGTGCGGCTTGCCCTCGAATGCCGGCGCCGGGTCAAGGAGCAGCAAAAGCGGATCGGCTCGGCCGAATTCGGCAACACGCAGTTCTCCTACAGCGTGGGGCTCGACGGCATCGAGCAGTTCGTCTCGACGCCCGAATTGCAGAGCGAGGGTAGCATCGGCGGCGACCCGTTGCCGCCCGGCCAGGTCTTTGCGGTCGGCTCGGGCGGGCACGGCGAGGCTACGAGCCTCTATCGCATCGAGGTGACCGAGGGCCCGGGCGGCGGCGTGCGGATCCTGAACCAGGCGCCGCCGGCACCGTTTCGCGAGAGCGTTCGTCTCGCCGAGCAGAACCTCTATACGCGGGCGCGCGATCTTGTCGGCGATCGCAATCCGCGCGAGCACGAGTTCGTCGTGCAGCTGCGCTCATTCAACTCCGGGAGGAGCGGCGCCAATCTCGGAGTCGCGGTCCTGATCGCGCTTTCGTCCGCCCTGCTGGGTCGATCGCTCAAAGGCGGTCTCGCGATTGTCGGCGGCCTCAATCTCGGCGGCTCGGTCGAGCCGGTCCACGACCCGGTCGAGGTGATGGAATTGGCCATGGAGAAAGGCGCCGATATGGTCCTCCTCCCAGTCTCGTGCCGGCGCTCGCTTGTCGACCTTTCCGACGACGTCGCGACGAGGGTGCAATCGCTGTTCTACCTCGACGCCGCCGACGCCCTGCGGAAGGCACTGAACGAGAGCTGAAGAGAAGGCTGAGCCGCTCGATCGGGCGGTAACTGAGATCCGCGCCGGCGATGAAGAGCCCGATGAGGCTTTTCTAGCCACGCTGGCCTATTCGCTGCGCCGCGCGATCCAGCTCGACTACCAGATCGAAGAGCAGGAGATCGCCGTGGAATCGATCGGCCGGGAGCGGCAACGCCGGATCATCCTGTGGGAGGCGGCCGAAGGGGGAGGTCTGGGAGCGGCTTATCGAGGAAGGAAGCGCGTTTTCGCGGCTCGCCCGGACGGCGCTCGAGCTCTTACATTTCGACGCCGAAACCGGAGAAGAAAGAGCCGAATGGGACAAGCGCTGCCCGGCCCCCTGCTACGATTGCCTTTTGAGCTATGCCAACCAACTCGACCATCGTCATCTCGATCGTCATCTCGTTCGCGATTTCCTGCTCCGCCTGACGCGTTCGGCGCCGCTCAGGGAGGGCGGCCGCAGCTAAGACGAGCAATACGAATTGCAGTCCGATCATGTGGATACAGCGTCGCCACTCGAGCGAGAATTCCTCGACTGTCTACACGAGAAGAAGCTGAAGCTTCCCGATTTCGCTCAATACACCCCTGCATCGGACGTGTTCGTACAACCCGATTTTTACTATCCTCGAGGCGGGATTCCGGGCGTCTGCGTGCTCATCGACGGGCCGCGGCACGATCAAGACTCGCAGAAGGAAAAGGATCGGCGGGGTCGGGAGGCTCTCGAAGATCGCGTCTATCGCGTGCTCGCAATTCGCGGTGACCAATCCCTAGCAGCCTGTCGGACTTAAGTGCAAGCCGACCCAGAATGTGGTAGGTTTGAGTGGGGGATGTGTACTAGGGGCGGGTGGGGGATGAGCAATTTTCGCCAGGTGGATCGGCAGACGGGGTTTCTGTTGCCACCCTCGGTAGATGAGTGGCTGCCGCAACGACATTTGGCGCGCTTTGTGGTGGAAGTGATTGACGGTCTGGATCTGCACGAGCTGAGCGGCAGCTATCGCGGGTCGGGCTCGGCGTCGTACCACCCAGCGATGCTGCTGGGGCTGTTGGTTTACGGCTATGCGACGGGGGTGTTTTCGAGCCGAAAGCTGGAGCAGGCGACGTACGATTCGGTGGCGTTTCGCTTCATCGCGGCAAACGACCACCCGGACCACGACACGATCGCGACGTTCCGGCGGCGGTTTTTGCCGGAGATCGAGGGGCTGTTCGTCAAGGTGTTGTTGTTGGCCCGCGAGATGGGGGTTCTCGGTCTGGGCACGGTGGCGTTGGACGGGACCAAGATCCACGCCAATGCGAGCCGGCATAGCGCGCTCTCTTATGAGCATGCTGGGAAGCTGGAGGCGCAGCTGAAGGCCGAGGTGGGAGAGCTGATGGCCAAGGCCGAGGCGGCCGATACGGCGGATCTTCCTAAGCCTGCCCCGGCGAAGGCCGGGGGGATGTCGATCCCCGAGGAGTTGGAGCGACGCGAAGTACGACTGCAGAAGCTGGCCGAGGCGCGCAGCAAAATCGAGGCGCGTGCCAGCGAGCGCTTGGCCCGTGAGCAGGCGGAGTATGAGGCCAAAGTCGCGGCGCGCGAGGCCAAGGCCAAGGCGAGCGGCAGGAAGCCTGGCGGCAGGCCGCCGGCGCCGCCGGCTGCGGGGCCCGGCCCAACGATCAGATCAATCTGACCGACGAGGACTCGCGGATCATGCCGGTGGCGGGCGGCGGGTTCGAGCAATGCTACAACGCGCAAGCCGTAGTGACGGCAGACAGCCTGTTGGTGGTCGCCAGCGATGTCGTACAAGCCGCGAACGACAAGCAGCAACTCGCGCCGATGCTGGGCAAGCTGGCGGCTTTGCCGGCGGATCTCGGCAGGGCGCAAACGATGCTCGGCGACAATGGCTATTGCAGCGCCGCCAATGTGACAGCCTGCACCGCGGCAGGGATCGAGCCGCTGCTGGCGCTCGGCCGTGCGCCACATCACCCACCCTTGGCCGAGCGCTTTGCTCCGGCACCGCCCGCACCGCAGGACCCGACGCCGCTCGAAGCGATGGCGCACCGCTTGGCGACATCCGAAGGCAAGAAGCTCTACGGCCGGCGCAAGTGCACCCCGGAGCCAGTCTTCGGCATTATCAAGTCGGTTCTGGGCTTTCGCCAATTCCTGCTGCGCGGGCTCGATAAAGTCCGCGGCGAGTGGGGTCTGGTCACCATGGCCTGGAACATCAAGCGGATCTTCGTCCTCGCCGCCCGGTAAAGGAGCATCAGGAGATTATATTTCAATCAAAGAGAGATATCGTCGGAACCCTTGACCAAGTCTCCAACCCGTCAGCATCCCGACGACGGTTGACGCAGTGCAGAGCCGCGTTCCATCCCTCGATAGTTAAACCCAGTCCGACAGGCTGCTAGCGCAGCAGATCGCCGACCACGCCGACGTTTTTTCTCCGACCATTAGTTGAGCCGGCGGGAGAATCTGTCCCCGAGGAGCTCTCTCTTTGGTAGAGGGCATGCAAGTTTCTTATCGGGTTACACAAATGCGCGTGGCAGGTGCGGGCGATCCTGCGCCGGCTCGCCGGGCTCGACTTCGCCGGCATGGACGTCGTCGAGGTGGCGCCGGCCTATGACGTGTCCGAGATCACCGCGCTTGCCGCTGCGACGATCGCCTGGGACTACCTCGCCCTGCTCGCGCCGCCCGCGATCAGTTGAGGGTTCGATCCGACGCGTGCTTTACACCGACGGAGCCGGCGCAGCGATCGCGACGTGGCGCGGCCTCGCCGCGATCCTTGTCAGCCACCGAAGAACCCCGGGAAATTGTTCGAGATCATAGCCGCCGTCGGCTGCCATATGCGTATAGGCATAAAGCGAGATGTCGGCGACCGAGAACGCATCGCCGACGAGCCAATCGGCGCCGGCGAGCCGGCGCTCCATGACCACAAGCGCCCGGTTGCCGGCCTCCAGCAGCTGCGCCATCCGTTCCGGCGTCGCCCCGGCGCGGCGCTCTTCGTAGGCCCGTAACGCCCGCCGCACCGCGATCGCCGGCTCGTGATCGTATTGTTCGAAGAACAGCCACTCCCAGACTTTCGCCCGGTCGTAAGGGTCGGCAGGAACAAGGTCGGTGCCTTCGCCGAAATAGAGCAGGATCGCATTCGACTCCGCAAGCAGCCTGCCGTCGGCGAGTTGGACGACGGGCACCTTGCCGATCGGGTTCTTGGCGAGAAATTCGGCGCGGCGCGTTGAGCCATCCAACGAGGAGACTGCGACTGTCCGGAACGGCAGGCCAAGATGCGTCAGCGCCAGGCGGACCTTGTAGCAATTCCCCGAATCATGCTGCTGGTAGAGGATAACCATGGTCCGTTCCCGGTGAACGTCGGCGACCTGGCCGGCGAAAGAATCGAGCGCAAGCCTGATTCAAGAGCGGTCCCGCGTCCACGAATATATAGTCGCCCTCGCCTCGGCTCAGAGTTTGTGCAAGATCAGAAGATGACTGGGTGGGCGCTCCGCGTCTCCTGAGGCAGCCGCCGCCTGGCGGCGGTGGCGTCTCGAAGGGCGAGACAGCCGCGGAGTTTATCTTCGGGCCGCGCGAAGCGCGGACCCGGGGGCGGCTTCCTCAGGATGAGCAGTGTTCTTAATGTTATCAATTACTTAACTCATGCTGAGAAGCGCCGTCAGGCGCATCTCGAAGCACGCAAGGTCATGGCGCAGCAAGATGCCTGGGCCAGAGGCCAATTCTTTCACAGTCTTTCAGCGCTTTTAATGAACTCGGCTCATTCCAAGGCCTGCATCGCGGGTGCAATGCCCAAGCTGTCGATGAGCCGCGTATCCGGCGCCAAAAGATCGGCCAGGGTGAAGTCGTCCAGTGTCTGCAAAAACGCGCGCGTCGCCTGACGGAGCGCCCGGCGCAGCACGCAGCATCCTTCGATCCGGCAGAACCCGGTTTCGGCGAGGCAGCCCATCACGGCGAGATCCTCTTCCGTGTCGCGCACGACCGCCCCTACGCAAATCTGTGCTGGCGCACGCGCCAGCCTGATCCCGCCCCCCTTGCCGCGGATCGTGTCGAGGTAGCCTTGCTGCCCGAGCTTGTTTACGACCTTCATGAGGTGGGTCTTGGAGATGCCGAAGCCTTCGGCGATCTCGGCAATCGTCGAGAGCCGGCCACCTTTGGCGCCGACATAGATGAGCGTGCGCAACGCATAGTCGGTCCACAAGGTAAGGCGCATCGCGATTCTTTCTCCGGCACGGCAGCGCCCATTGACGCCTTAAGATGACTTCTATATGCATGTTACATGGACCTCAAGGCGGCACGCTTCGCGTAAGGGAAGGGATGACCGGAGACACGCAACCCGGCGCATCAGAGCGTGATCTGATGGTCCAGGACATCGTCGCGCGCACCGGCATCGATGAGGCGATGATCGAACAGCTGGTGCGAACCTTCTACGGCCGCGTCCGGCGCGACTCGCTGATCGGGCCGATCTTCGAGGACAAGGTGCATGACTGGGAAAGGCATCTTCGCCGCATGTGCACCTTCTGGTCATCGGTCGCGCTGATGAGCGGCGGCTACCACGGCCAGCCGATGGTGGCGCATCTGCCTTTGCCCATCGATACGCCGCATTTCGATCGCTGGCTCGCGATCTTTGCCGAAACCGCGCGAGACGTCTGTTCGCCTGCGGCAGCCGCTCACTTCGTTGAGCGCGCAAAGCGGATTGCGGAAAGCCTTGACCTCGGCATCGCGGTGCAGAAGGGGGAGATCAGGCCAAAGCGGCAGACCCGGCCGCCGATGCGCGAGACGAACGATCGGCAGTGAGCGTAGAACGGACGACACCTCGGGAACTGCGGCGATTACTTGATGCAACGGCCTGGCTGTGACGCGGTTACGCTTTCGGAAGACGGCTTCATCGTCGAAGCGGAGCTGGTCGCTGCCAAACTTGGTCTCTCACCCGAAGGCTTTTGGCAGGAGATGAAGCGCGGCATCGTTTATGGGGTGGTCGAGCGCGGTGAAGGCGATGACGCCGGCCGCGCGCGGCTGACCTTCCGCTATCGCTCTCGGTCTTGGTCCATGACACTCGATGACATGCGGCAATGACAAATCCAATAGACTACGACCCAGCCGTGCCGGGGAGCTCACCGGCCTGTTCGATGCACGAGGCCGACGACGCATATCTGGGCTATGCCGACAAGAATGCGGTGATCACCTTTCTCAACGAACTGCTCGAGGCCGAGCGTGCCGGGGCGCGAGTCGCGGCCGAAAGGCGCGCGGGCGGCCGGCGACGGCCCGATCGCGGAGCTGATGCGAGCCATCCAGCGGGACGAAGCGCGCTGGTGCGGCATGCTGCTTCGTCACCTGGAAAGAGTGGGCGAAGCGCCCTCTTCGAAGGTCGGCGCCTTCTACGGCAAGGCGATGGCCATAGCCGATCTCGGCGAGCGCATTGCCTTCCTCAATCTCGGTCAAGCTTGGGTGGTGCGGAAACTGCGCGAGATGCTGCCGCGGGTGCGCGATGACCGGCTGCACGCCGAGCTCACGGAGATGCTGCGGTCGCACGAGGCCAACATCGCGCTCGCAACCGACGTGGCGGGCCGTTCTGCCTGAGTGATACTGGCGCTTGTGCTCGCCAGTTTTTGCGACCGCAGCCGATCGGTTCCAGCAAGTGATCCATTCGGCCGAATAGGGCGGATCAACCCGCTGATACCGAAGACTCAATTCAGAGTCACTCCAGGAGCAAAGTGTGGATGCAACCGAGGTCAAAGCTTGGCGACGGCAAGAGCGCGCGCGTCTGATCACCTGCCGCATGGGGTTGCCGCCCGCCGTCCGACGAGAATGGAGCGAGAGGATCACTGTCAGGCTGCGATCATTGCTGAGCGGGCGGCCTGGCACACTCGGTGTTTATTGGCCGTTTCGCGCCGAGTACGACCCGCAGCCGCTGATCGGCAGCATGGTTGCCGCCGGCTGGGTGGTGGCGTTGCCGGTGGTTATCGACAGATATGGACCGCTCGAGTATCGCAGCTGGCGGCCGGGTGAGAACCTCGTCAGCGGGGTATGGGACATCCCAATCCCGGAAAAGCGCGAGATCGTAATACCGGCGATCGTCCTTGCACCGCTTGTCGGCTTTGATCGCGCCTCCTATCGGCTCGGCTATGGCGGCGGCTATTTCGATCGCACGCTGGCGACGCTAAAACCGGCCCCGGTTGCCATTGGCGTCGGGTTTGCGTTCCAGCAACTGGAGACGATCCACCCGCAGCCCTTCGACATACCAATGGATCAGATCGTCACCGAGACCGGACAGAGGTCCGGACCTCTCTGACAGCAGCGCTGCAGCATGAGGCAAGCCATTGATGGCATTAAGAACACCCCTCGTCCTGAGGAAGTCGCGAAGCGGCTGTCTCGCCCTTCGAGACGCCGCCGCCAGTCGGCGGCTGCCTCAGGAGAGGCAGTGCGCCTATCCAGCGATTTTGCTAATCTTTTACAGCTTTAAAGGGTAGCGACGATCGGACGCCGTTCGAGCCCGGCCCCGACCTATGCCAGCATCGGCATCTGGGGTGCGGTTCTGCTGACCATCATCCGCCTGATCCAGGGCATCGGCGTCGGCGGCGAATGGGGCGGCTCGGTGCTCTTGGCAATGGAGTGGGCGCGAACCACCAAGAACCGCGGCTTCCTCACATCCTAGCCGCAATTCGGTGCCCCGGCCGGTTTTTTTCTGGCCAATCTTGCGGTGCTATTCTTCAGCTGGCTGTCCGGCAACCAGTTCGTCACTGGGGCTGGCGCATCCCGTTCTTCATCAGCATCATCATGGTCGGAATCGGCTTGTGGATCCGGCTCGGCATCCTCGAAACGCCGGTGTTCCAGAAAGTCATGGCCGAAGAGCGCGTCGAGCGCGTGCCGGTGCTGGAAGTGCTGAAACGCCAGCCCAAGCGAGTTTTGTTGAGCGCCTTGCTGCGGATGCCGGAGCAGGCGCCGGCTATATCGTCGGTGCTTTCATCTTCACCTACGGCACGACCGTCCTCGGCGCCTCGCGCGATTTTCTGTTGATCGCCGTTCTTGTACAATGCGTCCTCGGCTTTCTTCGGGTCGTCGTCGCCGGGACACTGTCGGACCGTGTCGGTCGGAAGAACATGTTCATGATCGGCTGCGTGTCCGTCGGGGTCTACGGTTTCATCTACTTCGGCCTGCTCGACACCAAAGTGCCGACGTTGATCTTCATCGCAATTGCGCTGTCGTTGCTGCCGGTGATGACCTGTTACGGCCCCGAGGCGGCGCTGATCGCCGAGAGCTTTACGCCCCGTTTGCGCTACAGCGGCACCTCGCTCGGCTATCAGCTCGCCTCGATCATCGCCGGCGGGCCGTCGCCGTTCATCGCGACGGCGCTGTTCGCCGCCTATCATTCGAGCCTGCCGATCGCGCTCTACATGGTCGGCTGCGCCATCATCGGCATCGTCTCGACGGCGCTGCTGACCGACTACACCAGCAAAGACATCTCCGCCGAATACGAACACGTCTGAACGCGATGCCACGGCGGCAGCCCTTTGGCAGCGGTCGTCCGCCGGCGGTCGGAAGAGGGGGAGAATGAACCGGTAGGTGGCCTCTTCTCCCGTCGCCGGATATCATTGATATTGCCAAGAGGCGACACGCTCCCGCCGGGTCGTAGCGGCGGGAAAGCAACACCGCGCGAGGCTCGGCGGTCGATCGAATTCACGGTTGGGGACAGGAGGCGACCAACAGGCGGGGGCAACCGTTAGCACCCCGCTGTTAGGGAGGGGAAATGCGATGACGGCAGTCGAACTCGCGGCGCCCGGACTGTCCGACGCCGAACAGGGCCGGCAATTGCGCCGGGCCATGGTCGCCAGCACCATCGGGACGATCATCGAGGCCTATGATTTCCTGCTCTATGGCCAGGTGGCGGGGCTGGTCTTCGCGAAACTGTTCTTCCCCGGCTCCGATCCGCTGACCGGAACCTTGCAGGCCTTCGGCATCTACGCCGTCGGCTTTGTCGCCCGCCCGGTCGGGGCCGCGATCTTTGGCAATTGGGGCGACCGAATCGGCCGCAAGGCAATGTTGATCGCGACCCTGCTGTTGACCGGGCTGTCGACCTTTGCCGTCGGCCTCGTCCCCGGCTATGCGGCGATCGGCATCTGGGCCGCCGTGATCCTGACCGCGCTGCGCTTCATTCAGGGCTTGGGCATCGGCGGCGAATGGGGTGGTGCGACCCTGGTAGCGATGGAATGGGCTCGGACCAACGCGCATCGCGGCTTCATCACCTCCTGGCCGCAATGGGGCGGACCGGCCGGGCTGTTTGTCGCCAATCTGGCGGTTCTGGCCTTCAGCCGGATGTCGGGCAACCAGTTCCTGGTCTGGGGCTGGCGCATCCCGTTCCTGCTCAGCATCGTCATGGTCGGTGTCGGGATCTACATCCGCCTCGGTCTGCTCGAGACACCGGTGTTTTCTCGGCTCGTCGCCGCCAACAAGATCGAGCGGGCGCCGATGATCGAGGCGCTGAAGCGCCAGCCGCGGCAGATCATCCTGACCGCATTGGCACGAATGGCCGAGCAGGGGCCGTTCTACATCTTCGCCGCCTTCGTCTTCACCTATGGGATCAAGGTTTCCGGCGCCTCCCGCGACCAGCTGCTCAGCGCCCTTCTCGTCGCCTCCGCCCTGTCGGTCGTGACGATCCCGCTCTCCGGTTTCATCTCCGACCGAATCGGCCGCAAGCGCATGTACCTGATCGGCGCGGTCGCCACCGGCCTCTTCGCCTTCGTTTATTTTGCGATGATGAATACCGGGATCACGGGACTGGTTTTCCTCGCGATCGTGTTGTCGTTTGTCCCGCACGACATGATGTACGGCCCGCAGGCGGCGCTGATCGCCGAGTGTTTTACCGCGCGGCTGCGCTACAGCGGCTCCTCGCTCGGATTCCACCTCGCCTCGATCATCGCCGGCGGGCCGGCGCCGCTGATCGCAACCGCACTCTTCGCCGCGACCGGATCGGGCTATGTGATCGCGTTCTATATCCTGTTCTGCGCCATCGTCAGCATTAGCGCCACAGCCTTTCTGCCCGATTACACCAACCGCGATATTTCCGAGGAGTATGACGGGGTCTGATCGGCGCCACCGGCGGGCAGCCGGCGCGTTCATGCCCGGTGTCGGTGCGCCCCGCCGTGGTCGAGGACGATCGTCTTGCCGTGTGTCTCGACCCCGAGAAACAGGAAGGAGAGCCCGACCAGCGCCATGCACAGGGCGAGAAACAGGAAGGCGGGGAACACCGCCGCCGCGGTCTGTTGCGGCGACACCAGATGGCTCGTGCCGGCGATCAGTGCGAGGCTCAGCGGGCCGATGATCTTGCCCACGCCGTTTGCCGTCTGGCCGAGGCCGGAGGAGCGGGCGCCGAGGCTGACGCCATAGCTTTCGACCGTGTAGGGCGCCAGATTGGAAAAGCCGCCCTCGATGCAGAAGGTCGAGGCGCATAGCAGCAGCACCATCAGCGGCACCCCGCCGACGAACGCGGCATTGTAGTACCCGGCAAGGGCAAGTGCTGCGGCGCCGCCGAGCCCCCAGATGATACCGAGCAGGCGACGCCCGATCAGCGGCGCAACCAGCGTGACGATGATCTTGCCGGTCACCCCGGCGCCCGAGACGAAGACAAAATAGGCTGCCGCCCGCGCCACCGGCACTTTGAGCAGCAGCGCGACGATCGTCGGCCCCCACAGATAGACGCCGTAGCCGGCGGTCGACGAGCCTCCCCAGATCAGAATGGTCTCCCAGAACATCCGCGGCTGCGACAAGAGATCGAGCAGGTTCCCGCGCGGCGGTGCCGCGGGTGGCACGGTCGGCAGCGGCACGCGATCGAGCGGCAGACCGAGATGCCGGGCAACCTCGGCGCGGGCTTCGGCAAACCGTCCTTTGGCGGCCAGCCAGCGCACCGATTCCGGGGTGAAGATCCAAACCAGGATGCCGATGACCAGCGCGACAAAGCCCAAAAGGGCGACGCGGCGCCAACCATAAGGCCCATGACGGCCGCCGAGACCGCCGGCGCGAGAAAGCCGCCGGCGGAGGCGAAGACGACATAGAAGCTCGTCGGCATTGTACGGCAGCGGGTCGGGGTCAATTCGACGACGACCGTCAGCGACGGCGTTATCGCCGCGGTCAGGCCGACGCCGACAAAAAACCGCAGGATCGCGAACAGCAGCCACGAACCTTCCGGGATGAAGGCGATCGATCCGGCGCTCACGGCGCAGATGAAGGTGCCGATTACCATCTGCTGCTTGCGTCCCCAGGCATCGGCGAAAGCGCCGAACAGCACGGCGCCGACGATCGCGCCCACGCCGCCGCTGTAAAGGATCACCGCCGATTGCCCGTAGGTCAGGTGCCACTCGCGCGCCACCGCCGCCAGGAGATAGCCGACCACGAGAAAATCAAAAAAATCGAAGACGAAAACCGCCGACATCAGGATGAAGGTGGTCCAGTAACGCCGATTGAGCGGCGCATTGTCGAACAACGCCAAGAGATCTTCGGACGTGTGACTGGTCACGCTCTATGCTCCAATTGAGCGACCCGCCGCCAAGTCGAGGCGCCGGAACAGCCGCTTGGGCGAATGGCGGCGGCGAGCGCCCGGTTCGCGAACTTCGAGCGCGCCCTGCCACCAACCGGCCCGCCGCCCTGTTCCAGTAGCGTTAGCGAGCGGAGCTGATGCAGATCATTGATCCGAATTAAGGCGCGCTGATGCCTACACCCCGGCCCCTCGACGGGCTCGATGGGGGGGTGGGGCTCGGACATCGCGCGGCCTGGAGGGCTCCGACACAACCGGCACAACCTCGGGCCCAATTCTTTTTGATCTAGATCATTAGTCCAGGGAAAAGACGCTGCCTGTCGGCATCGATAACCTGCGCAGCTGCGAGCTCCGGCCGGCAAGAGTCTGCGCGGCTATAAGAGAGGCGCGGGGCGCAGCTGAGCCGCATTGGCGGCCCAGCCGTCGACGGAGAAAGCGTCATGATGGCAACTCCTTCTGTCGGCATGTCGCCAGCCGCCGCCGATCATGTGCTTGGGCGCGATCCGATCGCCACCGTGCCGGCGCGCCACCGGCGCACCGGCGATGCGGTTTCCCAGATGTCGCCGGCCGGCGCCGGCGGAGCGGTTCCGGAACCGGCCTGACGTAGGGCGACTGGGCAGACGGCAATGCCGCCTATTTCGCCTCGTGATCATCATCGATCGAAGCGGCTGTTGCGTCGGTTCGACCATACGGTCGGCCAACTCAATCCGTACCTGCTCGCCATCGCGATCGGTTTGCTTGTCCTTTATATCACCTGTCTTTTCGCGCTGGTGGTCAGGCTGCCGGCCATTCATGTGAACGTCTGCGTCATGACACCGGCGTCGTCGGCCGCGAGTGACGTCGCGCCAAAGTAAGACGTGGCCGATGCTTCTGCGCAGGCTGAGGAGCGGCTCAACCGTCATGCCGCCGAGCTGCGTCCGGGAGGAAGCGCGATGCTTCAGGAACTCGACCAGCAAACGAAATTGACAAAAAACCAATGGTTGATCGCCGGCGCCGCGACGCTCGGCGACATGCTGGATTTCTTCGACTTTGGGCTGATCGCCTTCGTGCTGGCGTTCATCGTCAAAGATTGGCGCCTGACCTTCGGGGAATCGGGATTGATCCTGCTTGCCTCGGGCATCAGCGCGCCGTTCGGCTCGCTGCTGTGGGGCTGGGCGGCCGACAAGATCGGACGGCGCAAAGCGATGATTGGCACGGTCCTCAACACCTCGATCGCGACCGGGGCGATGGCGCTGACCCCCGAACACGCATGGATCTATCTGGTGGTCTGCCGGTTTTTTGTCGGTTTCGGCGTGACCGGGATGTATTCGGTCGATATTACGATCATTCAGGAATTCGTACCTGCCGCCAAACGCGGCTGGCTGACCGGTCTGACGACGACGATGTTGCCGGCGGGTTCTCTGCTCGGCGCGGTGCTGGCCGCCTTTGCCACGCCCTATATCGGCTGGCGCGGGCTGTTTGCCGTCGGATTGCTGCCGGCGCTGCTGACTCTGTACATCCGCGCCGGGTCCCGGAATCGCCGTACTGGCTGATGCGCCTGGGGCGCTTCGAAGAGGCGCGCCGGTCGCTCGCCTGGGCCTTACAAATTGACCCGAAAGACATCGCATTGCCGGCGGTGCCGCCGACGGTCGAGCACACTCGCTGGCTCGAGCTGTTCAGATATCCGCGCAGCATCTTCGCCGGCGCTCTGACCGGCCTCAGCCAGACGGGCGGCGTTGGACTGGGGTTGTGGCAGGTGACCTTGCTCGTGATGGTGCTCAAGATCACGCCGCGCGAAGCATCCCGACTGGGAATCTGGATCGCGCTGTCGGCGATTGCCGGGCGCTTCCTGTGCTCGTGGCTGTCGGATGCGTGGGGGCGACGCGCCTCGGGCGTGTTCAGCTGCCTGACCGCCGCGATATGCATGGCGCTTGCCGGCTATATGCACAGCGCCTTCATCGCCGGCATGTCGATGTTCTGCGTCATGCTGCTGCTGCAGAGCTTCTTCGGCAGCGGCAACTACTCGATCGTCGGCCCCTATATGGGCGAGCTGTGGCCGGGGCGCTTGCGCGGCAGCGGCATGGGCCTCGTCTATGGCATCGGCAATCTCGGCAAGTTCATCGGTCCCGCCGGGCTTGCGCTGATCGCCGGCGCGTCCAACTACGTCAAGCCGGCAGCGACGCTCGATGCGCTCGTCCCGGGCTTCGCCTACTTCGCCTTCTGGTACGTGCTGGGCGCCTTTGCCTTCTGGTTCATCGGCTTTGAGACAAGCCGCCGCTCGATCGAGCAGATCGACAGCGACCTGACGGCGCCGGAGTCCTCGCCGGGGCGGGTTCGGGCAGTTTAGCCGAGGCGGTATGATGGCCGGAGCATTGATCGCCAGCATCACGGTGGCGATCGCCCACAATTTGTTTCTCGACCGCTTTATCGCCAGCGTTACCGGGGGCGTGGTCAAGCACTTTATCGGTGCCTTCGGTCGCCGATCGGACCAAGTCCCTCGATCCCACCGATCAGCACTGCCACGATGACCGACACGGCGGTGATCATGCGGACATGCCCAGTCGTCTGCCCCTTGGTCACCGCGACGATCCTGCCTTTGAGCCGATTGCGTGCGCTGAGCTTCATGCGATCAAAGGGATCCTTCGGATGCTGCGATTGGCGACGCGCATTATTTCAGCTGATCCTGGATCTTTGCGATAGCGGCACGTGCGCAGGCGTCGTCGAAATTACCGCCCGGAGCCCCGCTGACGCCGATGGCGCCGACCGCGGTCCCACCGGCGATGATCGTCACGCCTCCGACAGCATAGGTCACATTCGGCAGCATGGTCGGCGGCAATGTGCTCGGCGGGGTCTTGCTCATCCGAGCCGCGACTTCCTTGGTACTGCCTTCCTTGCGTGCGAGGGTCAGCGACGCCGCCGAATAGGCTTTGTAAAACGAGAGGTCGACCGTGTGGATCGGCGCGCCGTTGCCGCGCACCACCGCCTGACGAACTCCGTCGAGATCAACGACGGTTGCGGTGACGGCGTAACCCTGCTGGGCGCAACTGGCCACCGCATCGCCGACCAGTTGATTGGCGAGCGTCGCCGACAACCTCTGCAGATTGAGCAATCCCTCGGCCCCGGCCGTCTCGCAAGGGCCAGCAAAGGCAACACAGATCGCACCGCCCAACAAAGCTCGGCAAAATTGGCCTCATTTCCTCCCTCCTTCTTGCGTTCGCGGTTTTGCTGGCTGCGTCCCCCCGGCCAGGATGGACGACCGATCTGTAGCAAGCGCGCGATTAAAGGAGCGTCGGTCTGGAAGGACAAGAGGGTATTCGCGGCAGGCTCAGCTATGGGCAATTCGATCCATTGGGAAGAACTGGGCAGGACGGGTCGTAGTTGGTTTGCTGCACCTCCGATGCTCGCGATCGGTTACCCAGACCGTGACACGCTACCGCGCTTCACCTCGGAGAAAACACTCCGACCACGAGGATATGATTTCCAGATTACCGCCCGAGTTCGCCCCCCGCCTTCTGCTGAAGATTTTCCCGACCATCTTGCATCGGCGGCCGATTTGCCCATCTAACGGCTCCGACGCAATCGCACGTGCCTAGGACCCTTCTGGGGTGCCGCTACGACGTAACGCGTCTCTTTCGGTCGAGCCGGTCACCCGTGGGCCGGCGTCCTTAAGGGAAACGGCTATGATCCGGCACGCATTGCGAAGTTCTCGCACGATCGTCTGACGCTGCGGGGCGGTTCCGCCCCGCAGCCCAACCCCGATCGGTCATCCCGCACCGGGCGCGCGGTTTGCGCGGCGCGGGCATGTCGCCTCCTGGTTCGGAGGATCGTGCGATGGCAAAGTTTCGCCTCGTTTCCGGCCGCGCCGCTGCGCGCGCCGCTCTCCCTTCGGTCGACGCGGCCGTCGCCCAGCTGCGGCCGGCCGAGCCGCTGCTGTGCCTGCGCCCGGCGGCGATCGCCGCCGCGGCGCGACATTTTGTCGACGCGTTCCCGGGCGATGTCCTCTATGCCGTCAAGTGCAACCCCGATCCGCGCGTGCTGCGCGCGCTGTGGAACGGCGGCGTGCGGCATTTCGATTGCGCCTCGCTTGCCGAGATCGGGCTCGTCCGGAAATACCTGCCGCTCGCAGAGATCCATTTCATGCATCCGGTCAAGGCGCGCCCGGCGATCCGCGAGGCGTTTCACCGGCATCGCGTGACCGACTTCGCGCTCGACAGCGCCGACGAGCTGGCGAAGATCCTGCAGGATACGGTCCCGGTCGGGCTCGTCGGCGCCCCGCCGCGGCTCGGGCTGTTCGTGCGCCTCGGCTTGCCGAAGGGCGAGGCCGTTTACGATCTTTCGGGAAAGTTCGGTGCGTCGTACGACGTTGCCGTCGGGTTGCTGCGCCAGGCGCGGCCGCACGCCGCCCGGCTCGGCCTTTCTTTCCACGTCGGCTCGCAATGCCTGGATCCGGCGGCCTATGCGCGCGCCATCGCGCTCGCCGCCGCGACGGTCGCGGAAGCCGGCGTCGCCGTCGAGGTCGTCGATGTCGGCGGCGGTTTCCCGGTCAGCTATCCGGACAGCGAACCGCCGCCGCTTGCCGCCTATGTCGCGGCGATCGCCGGCGCGGCGCGCAGCTTTCCGGAAAATGTGCGGCTGTGGGCCGAGCCGGGCCGCGCGCTCGCCGCCGGCGGCGCCTCGGTCGTCGTCCAGGTGCAGTTGCGGCGCGGGCAGACGCTGTTCGTCAACGACGGAGTCTACGGCACTCTCAGCGATGCCGGAGCCCTCGGCTGGCGCTTTCCGGCGCGGCGCATCCGCCTCGGCAAAGTAGCCGCAGCGACGCCGGCGGCCGATTTCGAGCTGTTTGGGCCGACCTGCGATAGCGCCGACCGGATGAGGGGGCCATTTCGCCTGCCCGCGGACATGCACGAGAGCGACTGGATCGAACTCGGTCAGCTCGGCGCCTACGGCGCCTGCCTGCGCACCCAATTCAACGGTTTCGGCCGCGGCGAACTGATCGAAGTCGCCGACCCGCCGATGCTAGAGACACCCGGCTACGACTGAGAGACAACCAGCGCGGCCGGCCGCGCACCACGATCGATGAAAATGCGGCGAAGGCTGTAGGCACGCGGGCCGTTCGCCGCCTCAATCGCCTCGGCTACAAGGCACGAGGATGACATCTTATTTTCATGGCAGGCTGTAAAAGCTTTCACATCCTCTGAGGCTGATGTCAGGCCGAGCCCCTAGACCGGCGGGGCGCGCAGCGGCTTGATGGCGGGGGCCGGGCGCAGAGGGGCGTCGGTCTTGGCCTGCAATTGTGGGAAGTCGATGTCGTCGGCGATCTCGCGCACGACGAGGCCCTCCGGGGTCACGTCGAGGACCGCGAGGTCGGTGTAGATCCGCCGCACCGCCGCCGCGGCGGTCAACGGATACGTGCAGCGCCGGCGGATGCGCGGCACACCCGATTTTGTCGTGTGCTCGACGAGGACGCGGATCTCCTTGGCGCCGACCGCCAGATCCATCGCCCCGCCGACGCCGGGCGGAAACCCGGGGTCGTCGGTCGTCCAATTGGCGAGATCGCCGTTTTCGGCGACCTCGAAGGCGCCGAGCAAGGCGAGATCGAGATGCCCGCCGCGGATCATCAGGAACGAGTCGGTGTGATGCACATAGCTGCCGCCGGTGACGAGCGTGATCGGCTGCTTGCCGGCGTTGATCAGGTCCGGATCGACCTCATTCGCCCCGGGTGCCGGGCCGACGCCCAAGATGCCGTTCTCGCTGTGCAGCACGATCTCGCGATCGGCCGGAATGAAGTCGGACACCAGGGTCGGGAGGCCGATCCCGAGATTGACATAGGCGCCGTCGGCGAGGTCCTGGGCAGCTCGCCAGGCGATTTGGCGACGTTTGAGCGGCATCGGTCCCCTCCAGCAGCCGTTCACAATGAGGCAGTGAGACAACGAGAACAAAAGAACATCTTACCGCGGAGGACGCAATGGATAGGCAAGGTACAGGGAGAAAATTCGTATGACCTTCGCGTACTCTGCGAAACGCCCGGCGCCCTTCGCGGGAAGCCTCTCGTCATCTCACTGACTCATTGTGGCATGACCTAAAACGCGACCTGGACGATGCGGTCGATAAAGATGCCGGGGGTGATGATCCTCTCAGGATCGAGTTCGCCCAATTCGACGACATGGCGCACCTGGGCGATCGCGAGATCGGCCGCCATCGCCATCGTCGGGTTGAAGTTGCGCGCCGATTTGCGGTAGGTGAGGTTGCCCCAACGGTCGGCGCGGTCGGCCGCGAGCAGCGCCACATCGCCCTTGAGCGGCTTTTCCAGCACATAGAGGCGCCCGTCGATCTCGCGGTGCTCCTTGCCTTCGGCGAGGCGCGTGCCGACCGCGACCGGCGAATAAAAGCCGCCGAGCCCGGCCGCAGCGCAGCGCATCCGCTCGCTCAACGTGCCTTGCGGCAGGAGTTCGAGCTCGATCCTGCCGGCCGCATAGAGTTCCTCGAATACGACGCTGCCGGCGCTGCGCGGAAACGAGCACATGATTTTCCTGACCTGGCCGGCGGCGAGCAGCGCCGCGAGCCCGCTGCGCCCGACGCCGGCGTTGTTGGCGACGATCGTCAGGTCGCGCGCGCCCTGCTCGACGAGGGCCTCGCACAGCGCATCGGGCAGGCCGGCGCCGCCAAAGCCGGCGCATAGCACGACGGATCCGTCCCTGACCCCGGCGACCGCGGCGGCGAGATCGCGCACCCGCTTGTCGATCATCGCGAACCTCCGCTCAGAACCCGACGGCGTCGCCGCCCTTCAAGGCGAGCAGCGTGCGCGCTTCGTCGGGCGAGGCGATTTCGAGCGACAGGTTTTCGAGGATGCTGCGGATGCGGCTCACCTGTTCGGCATTGCCGGCGGCGAGCTTGCCGCGGCCGATCCACAGCGAGTCTTCGAGCCCGACCCGCACATTGCCTCCCATGATCGCCCCCATCGTAACGAGCGGCAGCTGATGCCGGCCGGCGGCGAGGATCGACCATGCATAGGAATTGCCGAACAATTTGTCGGCGATGTGCTTCATGTGGACGAGGTTGTCGGGATCGGCGCCGATGCCGCCGAGGATGCCGAAGATCGTCTGCACGAACAGCGGCGGCTTGACGAGGCCACGGTCGAGGAAATGCGCAAGATTGTAGAGGTGGCCGACATCGTAGCATTCGAACTCGAACCGCGTGCCGCAACCCTCACCGAGATCCTTCAGGATCCGCTCGATATCGGCAAAGGTATTGCGGAAGATAAAGTCGCGCGTCATTTCGAGATGTTGCGGCTCCCAGGAATATTTCCAATCCTTGTAGCGGCCGAGCATCGGGAAGAGTCCGAAATTCATCGACCCCATGTTGAGCGAGCACATCTCGGGCCGGGCACGCAGCGGGGCGGCGAGCCGCTCCTCGAGGCTCATGCCGTGGCCGCCGCCGGTCGTGACGTTGACGACGGCATTCGTCGCCTGCTTGATGCGCGGCAGGAACTGCATGAAGACCGCGGGATCGGGGGTCGGCCTGCCGTCGTTCGGGTCGCGGGCGTGGAGATGCAGGATCGCCGCGCCGGCCTCGGCCGCGGCGATCGCATCGCGCGCGATCTCGTCGGGTGTCAGCGGTAGATGCGGGCTCATCGTCGGGGTGTGGATCGACCCCGTCACTGCGCAGGTGATGACGACCTTGCCGCTTAGAGGCATCGCCTTCCTCCCTCCTGCCCTGGGGCGGCGCTCGCAGGCGCTCGAGCGCGCGCTCGCCGGGCCGGCGCGCCGCCGCGGGGCGGCATCCTGCGCTCACCCCCGAGCGGGGAGGATCACGGCGGAGGCGCCTAGCCCTGCGCCCGGATGAACGACTTGACCTTGGGGTAGGTCTCGGTCTGCCACCGGCGGCCATGGAAGACGCCATAATGGCCGACTTTGAGCTGAAGGTGATGCGTCTTTTTTGCCGGCGGGATGCCGGTGCAGAGCTGGTGCGCCGCGACCGTCTGCCCGACCCCGCAAATGTCGTCGCGCTCGCCCTCGACCGTCATCAGCGCGGTCCGTTCGATCGCCGCCGGGGTCACGAGTTCGCCACGAACGCGCAAGCGTCCCCGAGCCAGATCCTGGTCGTGAAACACGCGCTTGATCGTCTCCAGATAGAAATCGGCGGCGAGATCCATCACGGTCGTATATTCGTCGTAGAAGGCGCGGGTCGCCGCGGCGCTGTTCCGGTCGCCGCGCACCAGGTCGCCGAACATCGCCCACTGCGCCTCGAGATGGCGCTCGAGGTTCATGCCGAGAAAGCCGGCAAGCTGTAGGAAACCGGGATAGACCCGGCGGAAGGCGCCGGCATAGCGCGCCGGCACCGCAGTAATGACCTTGCGCTCGAACCAGTCGAGCGGATGCGCGGTGGCAAAACGGTCGACCGCGGTCGGGTTGACCCGCGTGTCGATCGGACCTCCCATCAGGATCGCCGAAGCGGGCTGGCAGGGATCGCCCGCGGCGGCCAGCAGCGCCGTCGCAGCCAGCACCGGCACGGCCGGCTGGCAGACGGCCATGACATGCGCGCCGGGCCCCAGCCGGTGCAGAAAGTCGATCACGACATCGACGAAATCGTCGAAACCGAAGCGGCCGTAGAGTAGCGGCACGTCGCGGGCGTTCGCCCAATCGGTCAGAAAGACGTCATAGTCGGGAAGAAGCGTCGCGACGGTGCCCCGGACGAGCGTCGGGAAATGGCCCGAGAGCGGCGCCACGACCAGCACCATCGGCTCGTCGCGCGCCGCCGTCTTGCGGAAATGCAAGAGATTGCAGAACGGCCGGGCGGCGAGGATCTCCTCGTCGACGGCGATCTCCCTGCCGCCGATGGAGACCGAGCGGATGCCGAAGTCCGGCCGCTCATGCGACAGGTGGGCATGCGAGATAAGGTCGAGCGCCGCGCCGGCGCCGCGGACGAACGACGGTGTCGCGGCTGGCGGGCAGGCCGCGTCGAGCAGCTGGTGGGATGCGGCGGCGGCGAGTTGGAGCGGGGCGACGGCGTCGCGGTAGGCTTGATAGGCGTCGTAAAGCATGAGTCCTCGTTGCCGTAGGACACCGGGACATTCCCGGCGGCCCGAATATCGAGACGCCTTCCGGCCGCGATCGATTATCCATCCCTGGTGATAAGCTCGCTTCTTTCTTTGACTTAGATTGTAATAGAGGAGCGTTTGTGCAAGATCGCGGCAGATTGAATTAACTATGCGTGATGCGCCAGGAGTGGTCGACAGACCTTACCTTCAGAGTCGGGAAAATCGCCGATATTTTGTCCGTCGGCGAGCGATTGCCCGAATAATCCGCAAACGGCAGGACAATTCCCCGCCATAGACGGACCCTCAACCCACGCCCTCGCGCGGCAAGCGGGGAGCCTCTCGGAACGCCGTCCGCCGTCAGACGGGCGGCACCGCGGCGCCGCCGCGCACCTCGTGGACGACGACACCCGAAAGCCGCGGCGGCGGCGCCAGCCGGCGCGGATCGGCGAGAATCATCGCCGCGTCGGTCTCGCCGGCCTTCCAACGCCGCGTCACCGCTTCAGCCGAGAAATCGGTCATCTTGGCGGCGAGGTCGGCGGCGCAATCCTCATGGACGAGATGCAGGATCGTCATCGTCGCCGTGCTCGCCTCGGCAAGGCAGCGGCGAATGTCGGGTTCGGCCCGCGCCGCGGCCGGCAGCCGCTCGCCCAACAGCGCAATCATCCGGCGCAGGTCGCAGGCCCGGCGCATCGCGGCGATTTCGCGCGCCATGCGGCTCATTCCACCATGACCGCCGGGCGCCGGATCGTAGCCGTCGATTGCAAAGCACAATGTGTCGGCGGGACGGGCGCCATCGAGCGCCGAGACCGAGATGGCGGCGCCGCCGAAGAGATCGCCGCCAATCGTGACGCCCGGCGCTCCGGGCAGCGGGGACCCGGCCATCACATGGTCGAGGCCGAGCACCAATCGATCGTTGTCGAACAGCGTTTCGGCGCGAGTGGCCAGGTTCATCGCACCGAGCACGACCCGGACCGTGCCGGAATTGAGCCGATCGAAATCGACCACCTCGGCGATCATCCGGCGCAGCTCGGCCGTCGCAAACGGGAACGGTCGGAGGCGGCGAAATTGCGGCCAGCCACGCGCCAGCGCCCATCCGTCGGCCCTGTGCCACGACCGCCGCCCGCGACGGCCGAGCTCCTGCCAAAACCGGCGCAGCTGCTGCGTGCGCTCGTGCGGCGGGTTGCCGGCGATGATCGCGGCGTTTACCGCGCCGATCGCCGTGCCGGCGATCCAATTCGGACGCACCCCGCATTTTTCGAGCGCGGCATAGGCGCCGGCCTGATAGGCGCCGAGCGCGCCGCCACCCGACAGCACCAACGCGACCCGCTCGAAGCGGGCCAAACTTGCACCCGGCCGGTCTCGCGCCAAAACCCGCTCCTTGCCGCCAGCACCGCTACGAAATCCCGCGAACCACGGTTCTCAGCACCGACGCGCGCCGCGGGTCTTCGGTCATGATAGGAATTCCAGACCGGATGGCCAATCGCGAACCGTGGGGACGCCGCTATTTCTTTCGGTCCTGCTCGGATCGCCCGCCGCGGTCCGAACCTCCCGCGCCCACTTGCGACCGAACGGCGCGGATCGAGCGCAGGTATACGGCGATCGCGCGCCGGTCCGCGTCGTCGAAGCGCGTGGTATTTCTGACGATCTCGGCCATCGAACCGCCGACGAAATCGAAATCCGGCGTCTGCCCGTCCGCCAACAGCACCTCGATGTCGGCCGTGCTCCACTTGCCGATCCCGGTTGTCGGATCCGGCGTGATGTTGGGCGCCCGCTTTTGCCCGCTCAGGGCGGCGCCGGCGAGGGCCCGGTCGGTTTCCGGGCCGCCAAGCGAGTCGCGCGGCGTGTGGCAGTCGCCGCAGCGACCGATCGTGGCGACGAGGTAGGCGCCGCGGTTCAACGTCGCGGTTTGCATCGGATCAGCCCGAAACGGGCCGGGAAAAGGCGTGGCGAGGACCGCGAGCGCACCGCGCAGCGCCGCGAAGGCGGCGCGTCGCGAAGAACGGTTCTGCTGCGAGACGGCCGGCAGGCTGTCGAGAAATGCCTTTAGGTCACGCAGATCCTGCTCCGAGAGACGGGCGTAGAACGGAAACGGAAAGGCCGGCAGGTAATGCGTATCGTCGGGCGCCACGCCCCAGCGCAACGCCCGGACGAAATCCTCTGTGCTCCACCCGCCGATGCCGGTCCGAGGGTCAGGTGTGATGTTCGGCGTGACGAGCGTTCCGAAGGCCGTTTCGAGCGCCCGGCCGCCGGCATAACGGGCTCCGCCGCTACGGCTATCGGTGTGGCACTGGTCGCAGCCGGCGGCGGCCGCGAGATAAGCGCCGCGCGCCGCCGAACCTTGCAGTGCGTCGCCGGCGGCGACGCCGCCGGTCGAGGTCAACAACAGTGCGAACGCCGCCGCGCACCGGGCCGGAACGCGGCGTCCGGCCCAATCAATTCTTGAGGGTCTCGCGGAAGCTTTCGTGGCAGCCGCCGCAACCATGCTTGCCGAGATCGGCGAACGCGGCCTGGATATCGGTCTTGGCGCCGCTCTTGACCGCCGCAACCAGCGCGTCAGCCTTGGCCGCCGCGGTATTTCGCGCTGCGAGGAATTTGTCCCACTCGGTCCAGATGGCGGGCTTTGGCCCGTATTTGCCGTCAGGGCTCGCGGCACCCGACCCCGGCGGAAACAGAGTCGGGATTTTTTTCATCGTGTCGGTCAGATCGGCGGCGGCGGCCTCTGCCGTCGGCTGGTCGGTCTTGCCGGTCAGATAGGCCTTGATGCCGCCGAGATCCTTGGCCTGCCGCTTCATCAATGCCTGCCGGTCTTTGATGACCTGGGTGTTGTCCTGGGCCAGTGCGGTAACCGCGGCGCCGACCACCGCGGCCGCAATCACCGCGGCAAAAATGCCTGCTCTCGGAAGCACTGTCATCGGGTCCCCCCTGAAATCTGCTGGGCTTCGGCCTGTCCCCGCCTGAAATTAGCGACGCCGCGATTCGGAGCAAGTTCTCTGAAACCTGCTCACGATTACGTGATCGGAATTTCGATGTGCGCCCGGAAGCCCGGCCGTTCCCGCATCCGCTCGTACCATGCCTTCAGTTTGGCGAGCGCCGGCCGTTCGATCGGGAAGGCGTGCCAGCGATAGACGAGCGTGCCGAGGACGACCTCGGCGAGGCTCAGCGCCGAGCCCGCCAGCCAAGGGCGGTCATCGAGCGCATCCTCGACGATCGTCCAGGCGGCCAGAGCCTTGCGCCGCGCCGCCTCGATCGCCGCCTGGTCGCGCTGCTCCGGCCGCGTGCGGATGAGGCCAAAGAGCAGCGCCCCCATCGGCGGCCCGATCGTCGACAACTGCCAATCCATCCAGCGTTCGACGATGGCGCGGGCCGCGGGCTCGGCCGGATACAGCCGCGTCCCGTCATGCGTCGCGGCGAGGTAACGGCAGATCGTGTTCGATTCCCATAGCACCAGATCGCCGTCCCGCACCGTCGGCACGAGGCCGTTCGGGTTCAGCGCGAGATATTCGGGGTCTTGATTGCCGCCGAACGGCCCGCCGAGGTCCACCCTTTCGAACGGGATGCCGAGTTCGGTGCAGCACCAGAGCACCTTCTGCACGTTGGACGAGGTCGCCCGTCCCCAGATCTTCAGCATCGTCGCCTCTCCCTCAACCGGGCCTCATGGAGCCCAAGTTTCCTGTCGGACGCAATTGCCCCGCCGACCGCAGCCGCGGCGGCCGTTCCGCACGGCGAAGCACTAATGGTATGATGCCGGCGAACCGAGCGACGCGCCATACGGAGGCAAGGAATGAGACGACTTGCGATCCCATTCGCAGCGGCGCTGATGCTCGCCGCCGGGCCGGCTGCGGCGACCCAGCAAGCCATCACCGCGGCGGCGCTGTGGAAGGTCATGGATACCTGCGCCAAACAGGCCCAAACGCAGTTTCCGGACTACACCGCCGAGGCCAATGCGCAACGCGACGCCGCGCTGAAACGCTGTCTCGAAGCGAACAATCTGCCGCCGCGCGAGCCCGAGACGCCGGTATCGCCGCACTGATTTGCGGCTTGGACGGCCTCTTCCGCGCCGGATCCCTATGGATGGTTCTCGCCCCATCCCTCGGCCATGCGCGGCAGGCGGGGCGGGCGCGGTCGGGCCGTGGCGGCGGCCTCGGATCGGACCCGATCGAGAAAGGCCAGCTGAGCGCCGAGGTCGATCTCAAGGCTGGACGTGACTTCGAGCCGCGGATCTTCAAAAACGGCGGCGCGCCGCCGCCGCTGCCACGACATTACAGCCGCGTCGCGCTGTCGCAGCAAGGCCGCGATCTGCGGGCGAAACAGTCGCATGATCGCGACCAGCCAGCGATCGCGTACCGCCGATGGGTCCGCCGCGGCGAACGCGAACCGGTCGAGCATGACGATCACGTCGTCGGCCCGGTACCAGATTTCGCCGGTGACCCAGCGGTTCGTCGTGAAGAGGCGAATCGGCTCGCCGCGGCGATCGAGCGAGATCGCGACGAGGTGACTGACTTCCTCGCGCGCGCCGCGCCTCAGCGGCGCGCCTTGCGGCGCCGGCACGGGTCCCGCGACTGCGGCTTCGGGCAGGACCAGCGGGGCGACCCCGGACGGGAACCCCTCGACCCGCAAGAAAGTGTGGAAATGACCGTGTTCGGCAGGCAGCCGACGATCCGCCGGATGCACATGATAGAAATATTGCGCATGAGTGGCCGCGTCATAGACCTCGCCGGCCGGATAATGGCGCCACTCGTCGAGCCCATCGACGCCCAACCCATCCGTGCCTTGTTCATCCGTGCCGGGTGCGAGCTCGGCGAGGATGCTGCTGTTATTGGCGGCGAGCCGCGCCCGGCACTCGGCAATGACGGCGGCCGCCTCCTCCATCCGAGCGATCTCGGCGCGGCTGACGCGCAGCTCGGCCGGCTCTTCGATATGCCGCAACGGGTCCGCTCCCAAAAAATGAAGCACCGGAACGAAACGTGTCCATTATAACGGGCGTCTCCTTCTCGGCATAGCGGCGGCATCGGTGAGGGTCCAGACGACGATCGCGGTCACGACCGCCTCGAGCGCCGCGTCGAACGCGGCGGCGACGCTCGGCAGATCGCCCGCCGCGGCCCTCACTTGCCGCTCGAACAAGCTCTGCGCCACGATGTCGCGCTCGGGTAGCGCGACGAGCTTGACCTCGATCGACACCCGGACATCCGGTGGCCCGCCGCCGGCACTGTATTGCGCCTCGAAATGGCGGATCTCGCTCGCCATTTCGAAATCGGCGCGCAGACCGAGAGAGCCGTTGATCGCGGTGATCGCCCCGCTGTTTTCGAACGAGTTGACCAGCACCGTCTGCACCAGTTCGGGGGCCGCATCGCCCCATTCGGCATCGGCGAAATAATCGAGCAACAGCGCCGATTTGCTCAGGGCGATCCGACGCCCGGCAAGCGTCGCAGAAGCGCTCGGCACGTCGACCATAAGCTGTGCCGCGACGTGCGGCAGACCGGCCGGGAAGTTGGTGACCGGCGTCAGCCGAAAGATGTATTGCGGCGGCGGGTTGACGAACAAGCGGGAGCAACCGGAAAACGCCAATGCCGTCGCGCCAATCAGCGTTCGGCGCGACGGCCGCAGCGGCGACAGCGTCATTGCGGGCGGTATCCTTCGCGCCGGTCGCCGAACAAAAGCCGCGTCGGATCCTGCTCGAGTTCGGTCGCCAGCCGCGTCAGGTGCCAAACGAAGCGCTGCAGATCGCTGACCAGGCCGTCGACCGCCGGCAGGGTCCGCTGGGTGAAGTCCCGTATCCCCGGGCGGTTCTCAGCGAGGATTGCCTCTATCTGATGGCTGTCGACGATCAGGCTCTTCGCCAACCGGTCATAGTCGCCGAGCGCCTGCGCCGCCTGGTCCTTCAACCCGCCATGGTCGATGTAGCTGCGATGCACATCGCTCAGCAGCGCGTCCAGTTCGAGGACGGATTTGTTGGCGTTATCGACGACTTCGTTGAGTTTCCGACTAGGCGCCACGGCGTTGCCGGTGATCGATCGCAGGTTCTGTAGCGTCGCCGCGACCGCCTCGCGGTTCCGCGCGTCGAGCAGCAGGTTGACGTTATGCGCCGCACGTTTGAGATCGGCCACGAGTTCGGGAAGACTGGCCGTCACTTGTTCGAGCTCGGTTCGGCCCGCTTGAATTTCTGGGTATTTGTGGCCGGGCTTCGGTTCGAGCTGCTTCGCCTGCTGCGTCCCGCCGCGGATCTCGATCGTCGCGAGGCCGTTCAGAATGTTGGTGTCGAGGTAGGCGCGCGCGTCCGATTTGATATCGACGATGCTGGTATCGATCTCGACCGTCACCTGGATTTGTTCGAGGTTATTAGGGTCGACGCGGATATCGACGACGCGGCCGACCGGGATGCCGTTATAATGCACCTGTGAGCCTTTGTTCAGGCCAGCGACCGATCCCTTGAAGAAGATATAATAACGCTGCTCCGTCTCCCCGAATTGGACATGCGCCAGATACAGGATCGCTATGAAGACAATCGTTATGGCGCTCAGCACAAAGACGCCGACGGCCACGTAATTCGCTCGCGTCTCCATTTACTGGCTCTTGATTTGATATAGTTCGGGCGGATGCGGCAACGGTCGGACGTCTCTGGCGTGCGGCCGAGTTTCGGCGACCTGGGCGGCGCGGCCGCGCGGCCCGTGGAAATAGGAGCGGATCCACGGGTGATCGTCTTGCAGCATGTCGGCGAGGCGGCCGACGCGGAGCTTCTGGTCGACCAGCACGGCGACCCGGTCGCAAACCGCAAATAGCGTGTCGAGATCATGCGTCACCATGAAGACGGTGAGGCCGAGGCTACCGCGCAGATCGCGAATCAGTTCGTCGAACTCGCCGGCGGCGATCGGATCGAGCCCGGCGGTGGGCTCGTCGAGAAAGACGATCTGCGGATCGAGCGCCAGGGCGCGCGCCAAGCCGGAGCGCTTGCGCATGCCGCCCGACAGTTGCGAGGGGTATTTTTCCCCGGTCCCCTCGGGGAGCCCGACGATCCCGACCTTGAACGCCGCGATCTCGTCCATCAGGGAGAGCGGCATGTCGTAATATTCCTTCAACGGCACCTCGATGTTCTGCGCTACCGTCAGCGAACTGAACAGGGCGCCGTCTTGAAACAGCACCCCCCAGTGCTTTTCGATGTCCCGCTGCTCGACGGCGCTGTCAATCTCCAGAATGTTCCGGCCCAGGACCTCGATGCGGCCAGCGGCCGGCCGGTTGAGGCCGATGATCGTGCGCAGCAGAACCGATTTCCCCGATCCCGAAGCGCCGACCACGGCCAGGACTTCGCCGCGGAAGACGTCGAGATCGAGGCCGTCATGAACGATCTCTTCCCCGAACCGATTGACGAGACCGCGCACCCGGATGATCGGCTCGCCCGATTGATCCGGCATGCTCAAATCTGCACCGCCGAAAAGAATATCGAGAACACCGCGTCGGTCACAATCACGAGAAAGATCGCCTCGACCACCGCCAAGGTGGTCAGGCGGCCGACGCTCTCGGCGCTGCCCGCCACCTGAAAGCCTTCATAGCAGCCAATAAGGGCGATGATGACCGCATAGAACGGCGACTTGATCAACCCGATCCAATAGCTCGATCGGTAGAGCGCGGACAGATGCTCGAAGAATTCCTGGCTGCCGATGCCGAGCACCGCCCACACCATCAGCCAGCCGCCGAGAATTCCCATTAAATTGGCCCAGAGCGTCAACATCGGCAGCGTCAGCATCAGCCCGAAAAGCCGCGGCAAAACCAGAACTTCGACCGGGTCGAGGCCGATCGTGCGCATCGCGTCGATCTCTTCGTTAACCCGCATCGTGCCGATCTGGGCGGTGAAAGCGCTGCCGGACCGGCCGGCTAGGATGATCGCGGTCAGCAGCACCCCGAGTTCGCGCAGGACGCTCGACGCGGTTAATTGAACCGTATAGCTCTCGAGACCGTAATAGCGCAGATAGTCGGCACCTTGATAGGCGATGACGACGCCGATCAGAAAGGTGAGGAGGCCGACGATCGGCAGCGCATTCACCCCGGTCTGCTCCATCTGCACGGCGATCGCCGTCACATTCAGCCGGCTTGGGTGGCGGATCAATTGGACCGCCGTCGCGCTGATGACGCCGAGAAAGCTAAGAATGCTGTAGGTGCGCGTGCAGAGGCCGACCGAGATTTCGCCGATGCTGCCGAGAAAGCCTATGAGCGTGTGGTGCGCCGGCCGCGGATGGCGCGCCGGAGCGATCTTGCCGGCGGCGCGCACCTGATCAACGAGCGGCCCCAAGTTCGGACGCAGGTTCAGCATCTCGACGGCATTGCCGAGTGCCGCAAGGTCGCGCTCGGTGCGCAACAGGAGCCAGGCGCCGGCGGTATCGAGCCGGTCGACCCCGGCGAGATCGATCGTGACGCGCCGGTCCTTCGGCAGCCGCAATGCGCGCAGTCGGCGATCGAGTTCGGCGGCCGTCTCGACGAGCCATTCGCCGCCGGCCGTCAGAAGCAGCGATCCCGGTTCTTCGCTGGCGTGGAGCGAGGCAGCGACGGGCGGCATGGGTTCTCAGTCAGGCATCCGGCAAGGTTCTGCAGTTTGCTGTTCGACGCGTCGACGGCACGCTTCCCAACGAAGCAAAAAGCCGCTATGCCGCCCCAGCGCCGACCTGCGCCGCGGCCACGGAGAGACGATGGACCTCAAGCAACACATCCGTTCGATCCCCGATTTTCCGCGGCCCGGCATCCTGTTTTATGACATCTCCACCTTGCTGGCGCAGCCGAGCGCGTGGCAGGCAACGGTCAAGAGCCTCGCCGAGGCGGTGCGCCCGCATCGGCCCGATCTTCTGGTCGGCATCGAATCCCGCGGATTTCTGGTCGCGGCACCGCTCGCTTACGAACTCGGGCTCGGCTTCGCGATGGTTCGCAAGCAAGGCAAGTTGCCCGGCCAGACCGTGCGTTTCACCTACGACCTCGAATATGGCAGCGATACGATCGAAATCCAGGAAGATGCGATCGGCCCCGGTCAGCGGGTGGTCATTGTCGATGATCTGTTGGCAACCGGGGGCACGATGCAGGCGGCGATCAACCTCGTCCGCCAACGCGGCGGGCTCGTCGCCGGTGCCGGCTGCATCATCGAGCTGAGCTTCCTGCAAGGTCGCAGCCGCCTCGACGTGCCGCTCGCCTCGATGGTCGCCTACGAACTCATAGCCATCCGCTCGAGGCGCCGGCCTCGCGACTCTTCCGGACTTGGTCCAACGGATTGGTGGGGCGAGCGAGCGGGTTGAGGATCGTCCGCCGGCAGCGCCCTCTCAATCGTGACCGGCAGGCGCCTCGCCGAGGCTGCGGCCGATCACTGCGTAAACCGGATCGCCGCCGCCGGGCGGCGTGCGATCGAGGCAGCGAATGTCGGCCCAATTGCCGGCTTGCGCAAAATGCTGCGCGACCAGGCACAGATGACCGGTGTCGTCGAGCAGGCACCAGCAGCCGATCGCCCGCGCCGGCAAGCAGCGCCGCGAGAAGGCGACGACAAGCGGTGCACCCGGCTTCAGTACCCGGCCGACTTCGCGGATCAATTCGCCCGGCCGCGTCAGCTGCTGGATCGAGGCGCACAGTGCCGCCCCGTCGAACTCGCCGGCGACAAAATGCAGCCGCGGATCCTGGTTCAGGTCCTGCACCCGCCATTCGTCGAGGAACGGGTTCTCGGCCAGGATGCAGGCATTGGCGCCAACGCCGACGACCCGGGAATAAGGCACCTCGGGCGGCAGGTGGCCGACCCAGCCGGACATCAGGTCGAGGATCGCGCCGCCCGCGGGGAAGACTTCACGATGCAGATCCGTGATCGCCGCGATCGCCGCCTCGTCGATCGCTGCTCCGCGCGCCAGCTCGGGGTCGGCCGACGGCTCGACGAAAGGATCGATCCGCGCCGATGCGGTGATCGGAAGGAGCGCCATTTCCCCGTCTTGGATCGTTTGGTCTCAGATGGGGACGCCCGGCGCGGCGGTCCATAGCCGAAGCTCAGCCAATCGGGCCGTTTCCTGCAATTTTCTCATTCCGCCAAGATCTGCTCCGGCGTTGTCAGCGGCAGCGCGACGGCGTGCGCCACCGCCGGGTGGGTTATCCGGCGGCGGCAGATGTTCAAGCCATCGCGCAGATGCGGATCGTCGCGCAGCGCCGCCCGCCAGCCGCGGTCGGCAATCGCCAGCACGAACGGCAAGGTCGCGTTGTTGAGCGCCACCGTCGAGGTGCGCGCGACAGCAGCCGGCATGTTGGTCACGCAGTAATGCACGACCCCTTCTTCGATGTAGGTCGGCGCATCGTGCGTCGTCGGCCGGCTGGTCTCGAAGCAGCCGCCTTGGTCGATCGAGATGTCGACGACGACCGTTCCCGGGCGCATTGCCCGGACGAGTGCGCGGTTGACGAGTTTTGGCGCGGCGGCGCCGGGGATCAGCACGGCGCCGATAACGAGATCGGCGGCGGCGACCTCGCGCTCGATAGTCTCGATCGTCGCGTAGAGGGTGTGAAGGCGGGCGCCGAATTGCAGGTCGAGTTCGTAGAGTCGCGGCAGCGAGCGGTCGATGACGGTGACCCATGCCTCCATTCCCATCGCCATGCGCGCCGCGTTGGTGCCGGCAACGCCGCCCCCAAGAATGACCACCTTGGCCGCCTGAACGCCCGGCACGCCGCCGAGCAGAACGCCGATGCCGCCCTGCTCCTTTTCCAGGCAATGGGCGCCGACCTGCACCGCCATCCTGCCGGCGACCTCGCTCATTGGTGCCAGGAGCGGCAGGCCGCCGCGGCCGTCGGTCACGGTTTCGTAGGCGATCGCGACGATGCCCGAATGCGTGAGCCGCCGCGCCAGCTCCTGGTCCGCGGCCAAGTGCAGGTAGGTGAAGAGGATTTGGTCCGGCCTGAGCGCCGACACCTCATGCGGCTGCGGCTCCTTGACCTTGACGATCATCTCCGCCGCGGCAAAGACTTCGGCGGCGGTGCCGAAAATCTCGGCGCCGAGCGCTTGGTAGGCCGCATCGTCGAAACCGATCGCGGCCCCGGCACCGCTCTCGACGATCACGCGGTGGCCGTGATGCGCCAATTCGCGCACGCTGCCCGGTACGAGGCCGGCGCGATACTCCTGGGTCTTCACTTCCTTGGGCACGCCGATCAGCATCACGACGCTCCGCTGCTGCGGTCAGCGCGCCAGGCGATCTACCACCGTGTCGGCCAGCGGCAGGGACGATGTCAGGCCTGGCGACTCGATACCATAGAGATTGACGAGACCCGGCACGCCATGGATTTCCGGTCCCTGAACGCGAAAATCGGCTGCCGGCTCGCCGGGCCCGGTGATCTTCGGCCGGATCCCGGCGTAACCGGGCTGCAGGGCGCCGTCCGCCAGATCGGGCCAGTAGTCGCGGATCGCCGCATAAAAGGCGCGGCCGCGCGCCGGATTGACGGCATAGTCGATAGCCGGGATCCATTCGACGTCCGGACCGAACCGCGCCTGACCGGCGAGATCGAGGGTGAGGTGGATGCCGAGGCCGCCGGCCACCGGGACCGGGTAGACAAGGCGCCGAAACGGCGCCCGTCCCGACAGCGTGAAATATACGCCGCGGCAGAAATAGGCCGGCGGGATCGTTTCCTTCGGCACCCCCTCGATCAGGCGGGCGAGCGCCGGGGCCTGGAGGCCCGCGGCGTTGACCAACATGCGGCAACCCAGTGCGATCGGCTCGTCGCCACCGATCTCGAGGTCGAAGCCGCCGCGGCGAACACGGCCCGACAGAACCGGGGCACGCAATACTACCGTCGCCCCGGCGGCCTCTGCATCCCCCTGATAGGCCAGCATCAGCGCGTGGCTATCGATAATGCCGGTTTCCGGCGACAGCAGTGCCGCGACGCAACGCAGCGCCGGTTCGAGGCGGCGGACCTGCGCCCCGCTCAGCCATTCGAGGTTGGCGACGCCGTTTGCCCGCGCCGCCGCGGCGATCGCTTCGAGGCCGGCAATCTCAGCGTCGGCGGCGGCGACGATCAGCTTGCCGAGCCGGGCATGCGGCACCCCTCGCTCACGGCAATAAGCATAGAGCCGCTCGCGGCCCTCGACGCAGCTCTTCGCCTTGAGGCTGCCCGCCGGGTAGTAGATCCCGCCATGGATCACCTCGCTGTTGCGCGATGAGGTCTCGAACCCGATCGTGAAGGCGCGCTCGACGACGAGCACCTCGCGGCCGGCGAGCGCCAATGCCCGCGCTGCGGCGAGACCCACCACGCCGGCGCCGACGACGACGCATTCGACCTCGTCCACCCGCTCTCTCCACCGTTGCCGGACGAGTTTGCGGTTGCGAACTTATGGCGCCGGCGAGCAGGCCGGCAATAGCGAAGCCGGCCCGGTGCCGCGCGAGGCGGCTGGACGCGGCGCGCGAAATCGGGAACACTCCATGACAATGGCGGCTGGCGGTGGATAGCGATGAGCCGGAACAGCGCAACGGTCTTGGCCCTCGGCGATTATCGGATGCGGCAGCGGACGATCTATTTCACCCGCCCCGAACTGAACCAACTCCTCGGCCTCTATAGCCGCCATGTGATCCGCGGCGAATGGCGCGACTATGCGATCGACCACCGCGACGGCATCGCGCTGTTTTCGGTGTTCCGCCACTCCCAGGAAGGAGCGGTCTACAGCATCGTTAAGATTGCCGGCACGGCGGATCGCCCCGCCGAGTTCGCGGTGCGGCGCGGCCGGCAAAAGCTGCGCGCCGCGCGCAGCCTCGCCGAAGCGCTCGACTTCTTTCGGACGCGACTCAGCCTGGTCGCGACCGGACCGGCGTAACCGAATCGTTCATCGCCGCGTCTCGCGATGCCTTGCGCGGCCGCGCCCGGCGAAAAGGCTCGCAAGCAACACCGCAAGGATGCCGGTCAGAAAGATCCCGTCGAAAGTGCCGGCGCCGCCAATCGAAGCAACCGGGGCTCCGAGCCCCTGCAGCTTGTTCAAATTGAGTAGGTCGGCGCCGATCAGACATCCGATCGAGCCGCCGACATAGGCGAGGGCGGGCGCATTGCGCCGTGACAGGATGAGTGCCACCGCTGCCGCCGACAGGGGCGGCACGAAGGTCGGGAGCGCGATCCCGAGACCGGGTATCGGGCGCGCCAGCCAATGGCACACGGCGGCGACCACGGCGACCGCGAAGATGCCGCTGGGCCACAGCCTGTTTCTGATGAAGAGATAGAACGACAGCAGCCCCGGGATAACGGCGCCGCCGACATTGACGGCGATCACCGTGCCCGGCCAATGGGTCACCGTCGGGATCACGTACATCATGCCGAAAAACGCGATGATTTGTCCGGAAGCGATCTGGCGCTCGGGCAGTTGCGCCACCGGGATGTTCAAGTAGCTGCCGCCGAGCGAAGCCAGCAAGAAGATCAGTGCGGCATGGGATGAGAGCCCCATCTGCAGTGAAGCGAGCCGAAATGCCCGCACTTCGATCCACACGACCAGGACAAAATAAATCACTGCCAGCAGCGACAAATGCGGCAGGTCGAACGGCAGGTATTGCAACTCGCTCACGTCCATCCCTGGCTGGCGCGGTCGGGCGCAGCGCCGACCCGTCGTGTCGACAGGCGGCACCCGCCTGCCGCCTCGCCCAGTGAACGCCGCAATCCGCCGGCCCGATCCGGATCGGCCCGAAACGGGCGTTGGTCCGGTTTTCGACGAAATTGCTCCGCGGTGCTCACCCCGCCGCTCGCAGCGGTTGCGAACGGCCCTTTAAGCGGGAGAGCCATGGCAGCATGCGCGCGGCCACGCCGTCGCGTCGGACGGCGTGATGCAGCGCACCGGCGAGATGGAGCAAAACGAGAAAATAGATTGCGTATTGCCCGGCCAAGTGAAGCGCGATCGCGACCTGTGACAGCCGGCCGTTCGCGGACAAGAGCGGCGGCACCGAGAGGAGCCCGAACAGGCTCACGGCATGGCCCGCTGCCGCGGCGTTGACGTAGCCGGTGACCGGCATCGCAATCAGGATAGCGTAAAGCGACAGATGCGTGGCACCGGCAATCGCCGCCCGCAGTGGCGCGACGCTCGGCGGCAGCGGCGGCGGCGGATGCCGCCGGCGCCAGGCCAGGCGAAACAGCATCAGGGCGAGGATGACGAGCCCCAGCGCGCGGTGCCACAACAGGAGCAATTCGCGCGACGGCCTGTTGTCCGGCGCTGCGAGGATCGCCCAACCGAGGACCACGACCGCGACGAGGAGCCCGGCGACGAGCCAATGCAGGGTGCGGGCAACCGGTCCGTAGCCGGCGGGAAGGTGTGCTTCGGGGCCGGCCGCTCCCGCGTCGTGCGCGCTCAGCTATTCGCCGCCGAAAGGAATTCGAGGGCGGCGGCGACGCCGCCGGCGCGGTGTGGGATGCCGGCGCGGTGCAACCCCATTTCGACGCCGCAGAGCGTGCCGGACAGCATCAGATCGTTGAAATGGCCGAGATGGCCGATGCGGAAAACCCGGCCTTTGAGCCGGCCGAGACCGGTGCCGAGCGACATGTCGAAAGCCTCGAGGATGATCTGCCGCAGCCGATCGGCGTCGAACCCGGCGGGCAGCATGACCGCGGTCAGGCTGTTCGAATATTCGCGCGGATCGGCGCACAGCACTTCGAGGCCCCAGCCGGCGACGGCGCGTCGGGTCGCCTCGGCGTGGCGGGCATGGCGGGCGAACACCGCCGGCAGCCCCTCTTCGTCGAGCAGCATGGCTAAGGCTTCGCGCAGGCCGAACAACAGGTTCGTCCCCGGCGTATAGGGGAAAAATCCGGTGCGGCCGGTTTCCAGCATCGCCTCCCAGTCCCAGTAGGAGCGCTGCAGCCGCGCCGTCTTCGCGGCACCGAGCGCCTTTTTCGCAATCGCGTTGAAACCGAGCCCCGGCGGCAGCATCAGCCCCTTCTGCGAGCCGGCGACCGTGACGTCGACGCCCCATTCGTCGTGGCGATACTCGATCGAGGCGAGCGACGAAATCGTATCGACCATGTAGAGCGCCGGGTGACGCGCCCGGTCGATCGCCGCCCGAATCTCCGGCACCCGGCTTGCGACCCCGGTCGAGGTCTCGTTATGGACGATGCACACGGCCTTCAGGCGATGTTCGCGGTCGGCGGCGAGCCGCTCTTCGACCACCGCCGGGTCGACGCCGTGCCGCCAGTCGCCAGCCACGAATTCGACCGCGAGCCCGAGTCGGCCCGCCATCTGGCGCCACAGGCTGGCGAAATGCCCGGTTTCGAACATGATGACGGCATCGCCCGGTGACAGCGTGTTGACGAGTGCCGCCTCCCATGCCCCGGTGCCGGAAGACGGGTAGACGACGACGGTCCCCTCGGTCTGCATGACCCGTTTCATGCCGGCGACGATTTCCTTGCCGAGTTCGGCGAATTCCGGCCCGCGATGATCGATGACCGGCATCGCGATCGCGCGCAGCACCCGCTCGGGCACGTTGGTCGGCCCCGGGATCTGCAGAAAATGCCGCCCGGTATGAAGAGTCGCAGTGTTTTTCATCGCCAAAGCCTCCGCAAATGGCGCCTTGGGTGTCTCACGACGATCGCTTGCCCGATGGGGCAACTCCACAACTTCAAGGATGGATCACGGTGTCGGTGCGGCTGATGACGAAGGCCTCGCGCCGTTCGAGAAAATCGGCCACGACCTCGGCGAAGGCCTCCGGCCGGTCGCTGCTGATCGCATGCCCGGCATCGTAGACAAAGACAAGATTGCAATTGGGCATCAATTCTTTGTAGAAACGCCCTACCTCGGGCGGGATCACGCGGTCGACGGTGCCAAACAGCACCAGGGTCGGGACCGTAACGTCGCGCAACCGCGCCTCGAGGTCGGCGTCGCGATCGGGGCCGCGCAGCCGTTCGACGAGTGCCGCGGTTTTCGCGCGCACCGCCGGATCGACCGGTGGCAGCGGCGGCATTCGCTCGGGGTGAGCAAAGAGCCGGCGCGCCATTTCTTCCGGCGGACCCGAGGGGGCCCGCGTGCCGGCGGGCCGGATCGCCGCCGGCGCCTCGAGCACCAGCGCCGTCACCCGCCGCGGTTCCTGCACCGCAAGCCACAGCGCGGTCTTGCCGCCGAACGACGTTCCCATCAGGTTGAACGCATCGAGACCGAGCGCTGCGGCGGCTTTCGCCATCGTCGCCGCGAGTCCCGGCATGTCGCGCGTGCGGTCGTTTTCCGGCGAGCAGCCGAAGCCCGGCATCTCGAAGGCGACGACCCGGAATTGCCGGGCCAACAGATCGTGCCCCGGCGTCAGGCGCAGCCCGCCGGCACCGTGCAGATGCACCAATGCCGGGCCCGTGCCCGCCGCCATGTAACGGATGGAAAAACCGTCAGCCTCGACCTGGCCTTCACGAAACCCCTCGCCACTTTGCGTCACGACCGCTGAATCCTCTTGAAAGCGTCCGCTCCTCACACCTCGCGGATGCGGGGCAGGACTTTTTTGCCGAAGAGATCGAGCGCCCGCAGCAAGCCGCCCAAATCGTCGGCACCGGGGGTCAGGAACAGGAGATCAATGACGCCGGCGCCGCTCTCCGCCCGGCACCGCCGGATCTGCTCGACGATCCTGTCGGGGCCGCCGACAAAGTTGGTCGGCAGCATGCCGCCAACATTCGGCGTCCGCGCCTCGCCGGCGACGTTGCGCGTATCGAGTCGGAGCAGCGCGTCGCGCACCGGGGCGCGCAACGGGAAGGCCTGCCGCACGCGCCGCTGCGCTGCGAGCAGGTCCTCGGCTTCGTCGTCGGTCTCGCCGATCAGGATGTTGGCGCGATAGATGATGTCGTCCGGCGCGGGCTGCCAGCCATGTGGCGCGCAGGCGTCGCGATAGAACCGGGTGGCCTTGGCGATCACGTCGAACGGCGCATAGGAGACGCCGAGCCCAAGATGATGACGGGCCGCGAACTCGCAGGATTCGCGGCTCGTGCCCAAGGCATAGGTCGGCGGGTGCGGCTGCTGCAGCGGACGCGGCCAGACCGACACCGTGCGGAATTGGAAATGCCGACCCTGCCAGCCGAAAGGCTGCGGCTCGGTCCAGGCCTTGAGGACCAGTTCCATGCCTTCGCTGGTGCGCTCGCGCGCCTCAGCGGGGTTGAGGCCGTAGGTCAGATACTCGCCGGTGATGCCGCGCAACATTCCGACCACGAGCCGGCCCGGCATCAGATTGTCGAGCATCGCCAGCTCTTCGGCGACTTGCACCGGGTTGCTCTGCGACACGATCGGGCCGAGCACCGCGATCTTGATCTTTTGCGAGACGGCCGCGAGATGCGCCGCCGAGATCACCGGGTTAGGGGTCAGGCGGTGCGGCGAATAATGATGCTCGCTTACGCTGATCCAATCGAAGCCCAGTTCTTCGACGAAATGCAGCCGCTCGACCATGCCGCGGTAGGATCGGGCCCCGGCTTCCCGGTCGTAGGCAGCGGGCGGCACCGGCCATTCGGCCGGCAATGCGCCCGGCGCCAGATAGCGCGCGGTTTCGAAATACGAGACTTTCATGCTTGCTATGCCTGCTGTGCCTGCTCGGGACGCCGTCAAACCTCGCGGATCCGCGGCAACACTTTGTCGGCAAAGAGTTCGAGCGAGTGCATCAGGCGGCCGGTGTCAGGAGCACCGGGGTTCTGGAAGGCGAGATCGAGCACGCCGACGCCGACTTCCTCGCGGCAGCGCTTGATCTGTTCGACGACCGTGTCGGGGCTGCCGTAGAACGAGGTCGGCAGGATGCCGCCGACATTGGGCATCCGCGCTTCGCCGGCGACATTGCGCTGGTCGAGTTTGAGGAGCGCCTCGCGCACCCCGGCGCGCATTGGGAATGGCGCCCGCCCTTTGCGCTGCTCCGCCAGCAGTTCCTGCGCCTCGTCGTCGGTCTCGACGAGCAGGATGTTGGCGCGATGCAACATCTGGTCCGGCGTCGGTTCCCAGCCGTACCGCGCGCATTCCTCCCGATAATAGCGCGTCGATTTGGCGACGACCTCGAACGGCGCGAACGAGACGCCGAGACCGATGTGATGGCGCGCTGCGAATTCGCAGGATTCGCGGCTGGTACCGAGCGAATAGGTCGGCGGCAGCGGCTGCTGCAGCGGTCGCGGCCACACCGAGACCGTGCGGAACTGGAAGTGTCGCCCTTGCCAGCCGAAAGGCTGCGGTTCGGTCCAGGCCTTGAGGACCAGCTCCATGGCCTCGGTCGTGCGCTCGCGCGCCTCGGCCGGGTTGAGGTCGAAGGTCAGATATTCGTTGGTCGTGCCGCGCAGCATCCCGAAAACCAGGCGCCCCTGCGACAGCGTATCGAGCATCGCCATCTCTTCGGCGACTTGCACTGGATTGCTCTGCGAGACGATCGGGCCGAGGACAGCAATCTTTATCCGCTTCGAGCGGGCCGCAATGTACGAGCCGGAAACCGCGATATTCGGCGTCAGGATGCGTGGCGAATAATGGTGCTCGGACAGGCTGACCCAGTCGAAGCCGAGCTCTTCGACAAACCGCACCCGGTCGACCATGCCCTGATAGGCCTCGGTGCCGATATCGGGGTCATAGGCGCCGGGTGGCACCGGCCATTCAGCCGGCACCGTCGGCGGCACCCGAAAGCGTGCGGTTTCGAAATACGAGACTTGCATGACCTCATTTCCCGCCGAATGGCGCTGATCCGCTCGCCTGCTCGCGGACCGCCCTTTCAAGGCTTCGCATAATCGGACCTCCCGCGGCACCGCCGATTCTAACGCATGCGATTCTAACGCATGTTGTGTGCCGGGTCATTGGCAGTCTCGCCAAAGGCAAAGGCCCATTCCGCATGTTTCCACCGGCGGCGATCGCCGCCGGTGGGGCGGCCTTGGCTTTCGCGGCGGTCGAATGAGAAGGTAGGGGCCGAATAGGTTCCCGGTCTCAGGCGAGCGCCAGTTCGGCCGGCGCGTTGCGCCGGTCCAAATTGGCCCAGCTCTCGGCCGCCATGAGCTGCGCCCAGCGCCCGTAGAACTGGCGATGGTTGCTCTCGCTCATGCGGAAATCGCTGGCCCAGGCCTTGAGCTCCTCGTCGAAGCGCTCGTGCCCCAGCCCCATCTGCGTGTTCAGCGACATGCGGCGCGAGACGACGCCGCGGCAGGTGCGCGTGCATTCCTGCCAATTGTCCATGTCGTCCTGCTCGAAGGTACCGGACGGGCTGAAGCCGCGCACCCCGGCCAGCCGCACGGCCTCCTTGACGTGCGCCGGCGCCGCTTTGTCGATGTAGACCCACGACCACACTTCGGTCTTGTCGGGACCTCGCGGATGCCAGACGCGGAAGGTTCGCGAGGTGGCGCGCAGCATAGAAAAATTAGGAAAGGTCGTGCCGACGATCGGGTTGATCCGGCCGAGGCGCGGCCCGAGACGCTGGTCGACCTCCGGGCGGATCGCTTTCTCATACTCCAGGATCTCGGACATCGGCGGATCGGCCACGTCGTTCGGCCCGAAGCAGATCAGAACATGGCCGTTCCCCGGAGACACCAGGTGGCCCTTGGTCTCCGGCCTGGTCGAAGCCCCCGAGCTGAAATTGGTCGTGACCGCCGAAAGATGGCTCCACGGCACATGGTAGGAATCGCCGCCGAAGTTTTCCGCCGGGAATTTCCAGTTGCACGGCATGATCCACCGATGCATGCCGCCGATGACTTCGACGCCGCCTTCGCGCCGATCGAAGAACACGTCGAGGTACCAGGTCATTTCGCCGAGGTATTCGCGCAGCGGCGGCGCTTCGGGGTCGAAGGTCGCGAAGAACAACCCCTTGTAGCTGTCGAGCTGTGCCACCGGTTGGAGCCCCCAGCGCTCCCGGTCCAGTTCACCGTGATAGGCTTCCTTCAGATAGGGGACGCCGGTGAGCCGCCCGTCGTTGCGGTAGGTCCAGCCGTGGTAGGCGCAAGTGAAGCTGGCGGCGTTGCCGTCATTGGCCCGGCACAGCCGGTTGCCGCGATGGCGGCAGACATTGAGGAAGGCGCGGACGCGGCCGCCGTTGTCGCGCACGACGAGAACCGGGTCCTCGCCCATCGTGGTGGTGAAAAAGTCGCCGGGCTCCGGGATCTGGCTTTCATGGCACAGGAACAGCCAGCAACGGGCAAAGATCTGTTTCTGTTCCTCGTCGTAGATTTCCGGCTCGATGAAGATGCGGCGGCTGACGAGGCCGTGCTCGCTATCCACCAGTCGATTGAAATCCGCCGTCATTGGGCTCTCCCTGCGGTGTTGCGGCTTGCCGTTGGCGACGCCTCCCGGAACGGCCGACGAGCCTAGCGCAAGCATTGCGCCGCGTCATCCTAATGCTCCCGCGGTGCAATGTCGGTGGCAAGCAATGCCGGTGCCAACATCGTGCCCGGCGGAGGCGGGCGCATCCCGCCGGCGCCGGCCGCCGCGCGCGCGGCGGACGGGTCCATTTTCGCAAAGAGCGCTTGCATCCGGATCGGCTTACTGCTAATGGGCGACGATGGCAACGATAACGGTCGTCCCCGGCCGTCTTTACGCGCGATTTTACCGCTGGTTCGCCATGGCGGCCTAGGATCGCGCACCCGCGCCTTTTCCAAAGCCGCCCGCACCCGAGGCGGCTTTCGTGTTTCCGACCCCCGATAACCCGAACGTCGCCGATCGTGGAGCGGTCTCCAGCACCGGAGCAAACGCATGACCAGATCGTCCGCGAAACACCCGGCATCGAAAACACCCGGCAAAGGAATCTCGAGATGAGCGAGAAATGGTCTCCTGACAGCTGGCGCTGCCTGCCGATCCGGCAAGTGCCGGGCTACGACGACCCGGCGGCGCTCGCCCGCGTCGAGGAAACCCTGCAGCGCTTTCCGCCGCTCGTCTTCGCCGGCGAGGCGCGGCGCCTCAAAGAGCGGCTCGCCGCGGTCGCGGACGGCAAGGCCTTTCTGCTGCAGGGCGGCGACTGCGCCGAAAGCTTCGCCGAATTCCATCCGAACAACATCCGCGACATGTTCAAGGCGCTGCTGCAGATGGCGGTCGTGCTGACCTACGGCTCCGGCTGCCCGGTGGTCAAGCTCGGCCGGCTCGCCGGCCAGTTCGCCAAGCCGCGCTCTTCGGAGACCGAGACCCGCGACGGCACGACGCTGCCTTCCTACCGCGGCGACATCATCAACGGCCTCGAATTCGACGAGGAAGCGCGCGTCCCCGACCCGCAGCGCATGGTCCAGGCCTACAGCCAGTCGGCGGCGACCCTCAACCTTTTGCGGGCCTTTGCCCAAGGCGGTTATGCCGATCTGCACCGGGTGCATGCCTGGAACCAGGATTTCGTCGCCGACTCGCCGCAAGGCGAGCGTTACCGCGAACTCGCCGACCGGCTGACCGAGACGCTCGCCTTCATGGAGGCCTGCGGGCTCACCTCCGACACGACGCCGCAGATCCGCGAGACCGAGTTCTACACGTCGCACGAGGCGCTGTTTCTGTCCTATGAGCAGGCGCTAACCCGCGTCGATTCGACGACCGGCGACTGGTACGACTGCTCGGCGCATCTCGTCTGGCTGGGCGACCGCACGCGCCAGGTCGACGGCGCCCATGCCGAGTTCTTGCGCGGCATCGAGAACCCGATCGGCATGAAATGCGGCCCGACCCTCGAACCCGACGACCTGTTGCGCCTGATCGACCATCTCAATCCGAAGAACGAGCCGGGCCGGTTGACCCTGATCACCCGGATGGGGGCCGACAAGGTCGAAGCCCGCCTGCCGCGGCTGATCCACGCGGTCGCCCGCGAGGGACGCCGGGTCGTCTGGTGTTGCGATCCGATGCACGGCAACACGATCACCTCGTCGAACGGCTACAAGACGCGCCGATTCGACCGCATCCTCGACGAGGTGCACAGCGCCTTTGCGATCCATGCCGCCGAGGGCAGCTACGCCGGCGGCGTGCATTTCGAGCTGACCGGGCAGAACGTCACCGAATGCATCGGCGGCGCCCAGGCGATCAGCGAAGCGGCGCTCGCCGACCGCTATCTGACGCATTGCGACCCGCGGCTCAACGCGAGCCAGGCGCTCGAGCTCGCCTTCGAGATCGCCGAGGCGCTGAAGCGGGCGCGTCAGGGCAACGGCCGCAACCTGCCGCAACACCTTGCCGCCGTTTCGTGAGGCGATAGCGATGGCGGCGGCGGGCGAGCCGCCCTCGCTGGCGGCGCAGACCGACAGCTACTTCCTGAAGACGAAGGCGATCGTCGGCCGGTTCGGCGACCGGCCGGCGACCTACGCGCTGTTTCTGCGCCGGCCGGTGATCTCGACGCCGCGGCTCGCCGTCGAATTTCTCGAAGCCGCCGCGGCCCAGCGCGGCGCCCGCTTCGAGATCGAATTGCTGCATCCCGAGGGCGCCCTCGTCGGCGCCGGCGAGCCGATCCTCTACGTCACCGGCCCGCTCTATCATCTCGTCGATCTCGAAACCGTGCTGCTGCAAAAGCTCGGGCCGCCCTGTGTCGCCGCCTACAACGCCTGGGCGATGTGCAGCGACCTACCGAAAACCGCCTTCCTGGCGATGGATGCGCGGCACTGCGCCGGCGCCGAGATGGCCGAGATGATGGCCTATGCCGCGGCGGTTGGCTCGGCGGTGGCGCGGCGCGAGGCCGGCGCCAAGGGCTTTGTCGGTGGCGCCGCCGATGCGACGGCCCGGTTCTTCGGCCGCGACAAGGGGCTCGGCACGATGCCGCATGCGCTGATCGGCTATGCCGGCTCGACGGTGCGCGCCGCGGAGATGTTCCGCGAGGTCTTCCCGCAGGAAAGACTGACCGTGCTCGTCGATTATTTCGGGCAGGAGATCACCGACGCGCTCGCCGTCGCCCGGCGCTTTCCTGAGCTCGCCGCCGCCGGGCAGCTGGCGCTGCGCCTCGACACGCATGGCGGGCGCTATATCGAAGGGCTCGATCCGACGCGTTCCTACGCCGTGCTCGAACGCCATGCACCGCATGCGACGCGCGGCTACCGCACCGAACAGGAGCTGCGTCATCTGGTCGGCACCGGGGTCTCGGCGGCGGCGATCTGGCTGTTGCGGCAAACCCTCGACGAGGCCGGTTTCACCAAGGTCGAGATCGTCGCCAGCTCCGGCTTCGGTCCGGCGAAATGCCGAATGATGGCCGCCGCCAATGCGCCGATCGACGTGATCGGCACCGGCTCCTATCTGCCCGAGCTGTGGAGCGAAACCTACGCCACCGCCGACATCGTCGCCTATGACAGCCGGCCGATGGTCAAGGCCGGCCGCGAATTCCTACTGAAAAAGCCCGCCGGCGGGTGATCATCCTCGGCCAGCGAGGTGCCGGCGGACACGCTTTTGTGTGATGACAACATCGGACCGCTCGGCTAGCCTCGCTGTGCGGCCCGCGGGGTCGACGAGGCGAGCAAAAAAAAGAATGCCGCCGTACCAGCAACGGGAGAGATGCGTCGATCGGTGGCAACGTGGCTGCCAGATCCTGCGAGGCGTCGACAACGAAATTTGCTGAATTTTGTTCCGCGTAGCGGCGACGTACCGGCCTCGCTCGCTCTGGTGACCTGCACGGCCCCCGCCTTCGATGTATCGGGAGGTCAGCATGGCAGAAATTCGCTCGGTCGCCGGTTCGCCGCTGTCCGCCGGCCATGTGCTGGGCCGCAAGCTCGACAGCATTCCGTTCGGCGGCTACCACATACTGATCATCGCGGTTCTCGCCCTCGTCGGCTTCATCGAGGGTTACGACCTGGTGATGACCGGGTCGCTCCTGGTGCTTGCCAAGGCGCCGTTGCATCTGACCGAGACCGATATTCGCCTGCTCGCATCCGGTCCGACCTTCATGCTGTGCCTCGGCGGGTTTTTCTTCTCGGCGGTGTCCGACCATCTGAGCCGCAAGGCCATCGTGCTGATCGGCGTGATCTTAACGACGTTCTTCACCTTGCTGATCCCGCTCGTACAAACCGCCGAGCAGCTGGTCATCCTGCGCCTCTTGACCGGCGTGGGCGCCGGCGGAGTGGTGTCGGCGGCGTTCCCGATCGCCGCCGAACTGATGCCGGCGCAGCACCGCCGCACCTACGGGGCGGTCTATGAGATGGCGCTGGCCTTGTCCTTCACCGTCGTGCCGTTTGTCGCGGGTCTGCTCGCCGGCAACGCCAACGCGTTCCGGTTTCTCGCGCTGCCGGGCGGGCTGGCGGTGACCGTCGTGCCGGTCATCGTCTATTTCGCGCTTCCCGAGAGCCCGCGGTGGTATTTGCGCAAGGGCCAGGCCCAGGCCGCGGTCGACATCGTCAACCTGATCATCAGGCGATCCGGCGGCCGCGTGCCGCCGCTGACCGTCGCGGCGCTGGGCGATCTCCGGGAGGAGGCGCGCGAGCCACTGCCGCCCTATTGGGCATTGTTCGCCAGAGGGCAGATCCGGTGGACCACGGTCGGCATTCTGAGCGGCATCTGCGCCGGCACCGCATTCTTTCTGATTTCGGTGCTGCTGCCGAAGGCACTTGTCGATCAGGGCGCGCTGATGCCAGCGGCCGCTTTCGGGCTAACCTCGCTGGTGTATTTCGCCAGCATCCCGGGGAAGGCCTTCACCGGGTTCCTGATGGAAATCATCGGCCGGCGCTGGACGATCGCCTATGCCCTCGCCGGCTCGCTGCCCGGGATCTTTCTGATGCTGCTGGCGCATCGGGCAGGACCATTGGCAACGGTGGCCATGGTCACGGGCGGGTTGATCACCGGCTTCACGGTGTTGTCGGCCTTTACCGCCACCCGCGTCTACCTGTCCGAGCAGTTCCCGACCGCGCTGCGCGGCCGCGGGCACATCTTTGGCGAATCCTTCGGCCGCCTCTTCGCCGGTGGCCTCGCGCCGTTCCTGATGGCGCCGTATGTCGGATCGGCGCCGATCTTCTTCGGCACGATCCTGGTCGTTGTCGCACTCGGCGCCTTCATCCCGGTGGCTTTCGGCAAGGAGACGGTGGGCCAGCTCGAAACCGTCAGCGAAACCGTGCCGGCGCTCGCCTGAGCCGCCGCCGAGAGCAACCGAGTGGCGCCACAGGACCGCCGCCACAGGCACGAGATCGCCGAGCGGTCCCAAAAACTGCCGAGCCCCGCCCTGACCGGTTCGCGGTGTCGGGCGGTCTGGGAGGTTGCCATGGTAGAGGCGCGCTCGATCGTCCGGCCCGCGATGGTGGCCGGCCATGTGCTCGGTCAAAAGCTCGACAGCATTCCGTTCGGCGGCTATCACCTGATGCTGATTGGCGTGCTGGCGCTCGTCGGCTTTGTCGACGGCTACGACTTGGTAATGACCGGCTCGCTCTTGGTGCTGGCCAAGGAGCCGCTGCATCTGACGCCCGGAGACATCCGGTTTCTCGCCGTCGCCTCGACGATGATGGTCTGCGTCGGCGGCTTCATCGCTTCGACGGTCTCCGACCATTGGAGCCGCAAGACGGTCATGCTGATCGGCGTCGCCGGGATCACGTTCTTTACGCTGTTGATCACGCTGGTCGAGACCGCCGAGCAGCTAATCGCCGTGCGTCTCTTGACCGGCCTCTTCGGCGGCTTTGCCGTCTTTGCGCCGTTTCCGATCGCCGCCGAACTGATGCCGGCGCAGCACCGGCGCACCTTCAGCGCCGTCTATGAAATGGCGCTCGCCTGTTCCTTCGCGCTGCTGCCCTTTGTCGGCTTCGTGCTCGCCGGCAATCAGAACGCGTTCCGGCTGATGGCATTGCCCGGCGGGCTCGCCTTTTTCGTCGTGCCGGCCCTGATCCATTTCGCGATCCCGGAAAGCCCGCGCTGGTATCTGCGCCGCGGCCACGCCGAGGCCGCCGTCGACACCGTCAACCGGATCATCCGGCGGGCCGGCGACCGGGTGGCGCCGCTGACCGTCGCGGCGCTCGGCGCCCTCGCCACGGTCGGCGAGGAACTGCCGCCCTATCGGGCGCTGTTCCATCCCAGGCAGCTTCGCTGGACGGCCATCGGGATCTCGAGCTATGTCTTTGCGGGTACGTCCTTTTTTCTGATCTCGGTGCTGTTGCCGAAGGCGCTCGTCGATCAGGGTGCGGCGGTCCGCGCGAGTTTTGGCGTGGCCTCGCTGGTGTTTCTCGCGAGCATCCCGGGCAAGGGCTTCACCGGCTACCTAATGGAAGTCATCGGCCGGCGTTGGACGATATTCTATGCGCTCGCCGGCTCGCTGCCCGGCCTGCTTTTGATGCTCCTCGCCCACCAAGCCGGCCACCTCGCGGGGGTGGCGATGGTCACCGGGGCATTGTTGACCGGCTTCACGGCGCTCTCCACCGCCACTGCGTTCCGGGTCTATCTGGCCGAGCAGTTCCCGACCGCGCTGCGCGGCCGCGGCCATGCCTTTGGCGAGTCGACCGGACGGATCTTTTCCGGAGTTCTCGCACCCTTTCTGATGACGCCACACACCGGCTCCGCGGCCGTATTCTTTGGCACGATCCTCGTCATGGTCACGATCGGCGCCTTCATCCCGCTCTTGTTCGGCCGTGAGACCGTCGGCCAGCTCGAAACCGTGACCGAGACCGCGCCGGCGCTCGCCTAATCGGGCGTCGGCGGCCCGCCCGCGCCCCATTTGCGGATGACAATCGCCGGCCGATCGGCTAGCGTCCTATGCCTCGCGACCGGCCAACCACGGCGAGCGAAAACGCCGCCTCGATTTGGAACAGGAGCAACACGTCGGTCCGGCGGCCTCTTGGATAGGCGCCGGAACCCGCGAGGGGTCGGCAGAAAAGATAAGCAATCTCATACCTCAACATCGCTAGCGGCGACCGCCGGCCTCGCTGGTTTCGCGCTTTCCAATGGCCCCCAGGCTCGACCGATCTGGGAGGTCACGATGGAAGAAGCTCGCCCGCTCGAGAGGCCGGCAACCATGGCGAGCTATGTGCTCGGCCGCAAGCTCGACAGCATCCCGTTCAGCGGCTACCAAGTCCTGATCATCGCCGTGCTCGCCCTCGTCGGGTTTATCGAGGGCTACGATCTGTCGATGACCAACCAGCTGCTGGTGCTGGCCAAGGCGCCGCTGCATCTGACCGAGACCGACCAACGCTGGCTCGCCAGCGGCGCCGCCTTGATGCTGTGCGTCAGCGGCTTCGCGTTCTCGGCGATAGGCGACCACGTCAGCCGCAAGACCGTGATGCTGATCGGGGTGGTCGCCACGACGTTTTTCACCTTGTTGATCCCGCTGGTGCAAACTGCCGAGCAGCTGATCATCGTGCGGCTGTTGACCGGCCTTGGCGCCGGCGGCGTCGTCACGGTGGCGTTCCCGATCGCCGCCGAGCTGATGCCGGCGCAGCACCGGCGCACCTACAGCGCGGTCTACGAGATGGCGCTGGCGCTCTCGTTCACCGCGGTGCTGTTCATCGCCTTCCTGCTCGCCGGCAACCCCTACGCCTTTCGACTGCTGGCATTACCGGGCGGGCTGGCGGTAACCGTCGTGCCAGTCATCGTCTATTTTGTGCTCCCCGAAAGCCCGCGCTGGCACTTGCGCAGGGGTCGCCCGCAGGCAGCGGTCGACATCGTCAACCGGATCATCAGGCGGTCCGGCGACCGCGTGCCGCCGCTGACGGTGGCGGCGCTCGGCGACCACCGGGAAGCCGCCCACGAGCCGCTGCCGCCCTATTGGGCATTGTTCGCCAGAGGCCAGCTGCGCTGGACCACGGTCGGCATTCTGAGCGGCGTCTGCGCCGGCACCGCCTTTAATCTGATTAACACCCTGCTGCCGAAGGCGCTGGTCGACCAGGGCGCGGCGGTCAGTCTGGGCTTCGGGGTGGCGTCGCTGGTGTACTTCGCAAGCATCCCGGGCAAGGGTTTCACCGGGTTCCTGATGGAGATCATCGGGCGGCGGTGGACGATCGCTTACGCGCTCGCCGGCTCGCTTCCCGGTCTGTTCCTGATGCTGATCGCGCACCGGGCGGGGCAATACGCGACGGTGGTGATGATCGCGGGAGGGCTGATCACCGGTTTTACCGTGCTGTCGTCCTTCACCGCAATCCGCATGTACCTCTCCGAGCAGTTCCCGACGGCATTACGCGCTCGCGGGCACATTTTCGGCGAGTTGTTCGGGCGGATCTTCGCCGCTGTCCTGGCGCCGTTTCTGATGATACCGCACACCGGCTCGCCGACGATCTTCTTCGGCACGATTTTCGTGGTGGTGGCGATCGGCGCGTTCATCCCGGTGGCGTTCGGACGGGAAACCGTCGGCCAGCTCGAAACCGTGACCGAGGCTGTGCCGGCGCTCGCCTGACCAGGAGCCCGGCGGCGCGTCCCCGTTCAGGGTGATGCGCGCCGAGCAGACGGACGGGAATCGGTGAAGCGAGTTCTACTCGATCGGAAACCGCTCTAGTCTCGGTCGGCAGCCGCGCAGCCGAAGCCGTGCCGCACCGCAAAGATCCGGAAGGCCGGCGCCGCGGCGACCGGTACCAGACAACGGCTCAGCGGCCCTTGCAGATGTCCCCGCCCGACAAATGCGACATCGTCGAATTGCGCCAGCACCGGCGGCAGCGACGGCGCGGGCACCGCGCCTGTCAAGGCGGCCCACAGCACCGGCGGCTGCGCCGCATCGGCGACGGCCGCCCAGGGTGGCCGCAGGGCCAGCGGCTGTTGGCCGGGGACGGCGAAGAGCGTCGGCACGAATGCATTGCGCCGGACGACGGCCATCGCCGGCAAGTGCAGCTGCGGCAACGCCACGACGTGGATCATATCGGGCGGATAGGCGACGGCAAGTCGAGCCCCTCCCGGCAGCGCATCGATCGCGGCAAGATCGGCCGAGTAAATCTGGTCGGCCTGCAACCAGACGCGTTCGATCACGATAATGCGCAGCGCAAACAAGAGCGCCGTGGCCGCAACCGCCACCTGGGCATGCCGCAGCGCAAGGCGCGGGGCGCTGCCGGCTATGACCAGCAGAAAGAAGGCGAGGGGCAAGCGATGGTCCAACCCCGAGCCGCCGTAAATTCGGCTGGGTGCCGCGAGATAGGCAGCAAACAGAAGCCCCGCCGCGCTGCCGAGCCGCGGATTGAGGCCGAGCTGCCCGCGGCAGGCGAGCCAGATCAAGCCGCCGGCGAACAAAGCGAAGCAGCCGATATCGAAGCTGCGGCTGTAATTGTCGAAGATGCTGAAGAAGAGATCAAACTTGCGCCATCCGGCATAGCTGATCCCGCGGTCGGCAGCCTGCTGGTGCCAGTCGAGCAGCAGCACGGCCGGAATGATGAATTGCGCAGCGAGAATTGCCGCTCGGCGCCGGAGGGCCGGCCAGCGGCGGGCGCGCAGCTCAGTGACGGCCGGCGGCAGCTCGACGCCGCAGACCACCGCGCCATATATACCGAACGCGGCCAGATGGCTGAAGAAGCAAACAAGTGCCGCGATCGAGGAAGCGACAACCCGCAGCGACGGCCGCCGACCTTCCAGCGCCAGCCACAGGGCGGTCCCAAGCAGCGCCGCACCCAGGCCGAACAGGTAGTTCAGAAAGCCCCACAGAAGGGTGCGATTGTAGAGGAGGAGAAAGGCGGCGAGCGGCCAGATCCGCCAGCCGCCCGTTGCCACGCGATTGAGGCACAGAGCGCCGCCGGCGATCAACCCGAAGGTCATGATGACGAAGAGCTTGCCGGCCGTTTCGAGCGGGATCAGCCGCGCAAGCGGCGGTACGATCAGATCCTCGGCCATATTCGGCAGCGGCGCCCAGCGAACTGCGTAGAATTGATCGCCGCCCTCGGCCAAGACGTGCATGCGTGCCAGATGGTTCGGATAATCGACCAGCGGCGGCAGCACCGTCGAAAGCACCGGAATGGCGACGACGGCCAACAGCACGGTGAAGCCGCCCCATACCTCCCACCTGGGGCCGCTTTGCAGAAGGCGCGGGCAAGAATTCGCCGGGCCGGCCTCGCCCACCCCATCCGCGTCATTCCCGCGGAAAGCGGGAATCCTCGGGTTGCAGTTGCCCGCCCCAAGGGCGCAGGACCCGTAGGGCGGAAAAGCGGAACGCGCATTCCGCCATGCCGATGGCCTCGATCGATGCAGGCAATTTCGCAGTCGCTTTCAAGGGTGGCGCTGCCGCTTTTACCGATCTCCGATGCGCGCACCTTCTGGCGGCGGATTACGCTGTCGCTCATCCGCCCTACGCTCGCTCCGGCGCCTCAGAAGCGCTCGACCCAAGGGCGCAGCTCGACCTCCCAGGTCCAGGCCGAGCGCGGCTGCTTGAGGATGCTCAGATAGGTGGCGGCGATCGCCTCGGGATCGAGCATGCTGTCGGGCTTGTCGGCCGGCTCGACCCGGCCCGGATTGCGGATCGCGCCGTCGATGACGAAGTGGGCCACATGGATCCCTTGCGGCGCCAATTCGCGGGCCATGCTTTGCGCCAGGCCGCGCAGCGCGAACTTTCCCATCGCGAACGGCGCCGACAGCGGGTAGCCCTTGACGCTGGCCGAAGCGCCGGTGAACAGCACCGCGCCGTGCCGCTTCGGCAACATCCGCGCGACCGCTTCGCGCGCCACCAGAAAACCGCCATACCCGCTGACCATGATGGCTCGCCTCACTTCGTCCGGAACCAGCTCGGCGACCGGGCCGCGGGCTCGGGCGCTCGCATTGTAGACGACGACATCGGGGGCGCCGGAAGCCGCCTCGACTGCAGCGAACAACCCGGCGACCTGCGCCGGATCGGTGGCTTCACAGGTAAAGGCTTTGGCGCCGGTCGCGGCACACAGCCCGGCCAGCTTGCCCACGTCGCGCGCGGCGAGCGCCACCCGCATCCCCTCGGCGGCGAAGCGCCGTGCCAGCGAGGCGCTCAACCCGCTCCCGGCGCCGACGATCAGCGCAGCTTCATAACCCGGCTCTGGCATGGTCGATCTCCTTCGCGCATGGTGGTCCGAGCGGAACCTTGTGGCACAATAGCATCCCTTGGAGCATCCGTTGGCCGATCATAGAGGCAAGCCGATGGCGGCATCCCACCGGATCGAGCCGCATCCGAAGAGTTTCGTAACGGTCGCCGGCAGGCGCATCGCCTATGTCGAACTCGGCGGCGGCTCGCGGGTTTTCCTGTTTCTGCACGGCAACCCGACATCCTCCTATCTGTGGCGCAACGTCATGCCGGAAGTGGCCGGCCTCGGCCGTTGTCTCGCCCCCGATCTGATCGGCATGGGCGACTCGGACAAGCTCCCCGATCCCGCTCCCGACACCTACAGCTTTGCTCGTCATCGCGAATTTCTTTGGGGTTTCATCGACGCCGTGATCGCGCCGGACCATCCGGTCACGATTGTCGGCCACGACTGGGGGTCGGCGCTCGGCTTCGACTGGGCCAACCGGCATCGCGACCGCGTTGCCGGCATCGCCTATATGGAGGGGATCGTCCGGCCGCTCGCCTGGACGGACTGGCCGGAAGCTTCGCGGCGGGTGTTCCAGGGCTTCCGTTCCCCGGCCGGTGAGGAAATGATCCTCGACCGCAATCTGTTCGTCGAGCGGGTGCTGCCCGCTTCGGTCCTGCGCCCGCTGGCTCCCGCCGAGATCGCGGAATATCGGCGGCCTTTCGCCGGGCGCCGCGAAGATCGCTGGCCGACCCTTGCCTGGCCGCGGCAGATCCCGATCGACGGCGAGCCGGCGCCGGTCGTCGCCGTGGTCGACGACTATGCCCGCTGGCTAAGCAAGACCGAGCTTCCGAAGCTCTTCGTCGATGCCGACCCGGGTGCGATCCTGGTCGGGCCGCAGCGCGAATTTTGTCGGGGGTGGCTCAACCAAAAGCAAGTGACGGTCCGCGGCAGCCACTTCATCCAGGAGGATTCAGGCCCCGAGATCGGTGGCGCCATCGCCTGCTGGGCCGCCGCGCTCGCCGGCTGAGCAAGGGGTTCGCATGACCGAAATCGTGTTGGTGCGTCATGGCCATGTCGACTGGCACCAGCCCGAACGGTTTCGCGGCCGCGCCGAGCTGGCATTGTCCGATCGCGGCCGACGCCAGGCGCAGGCGGCGGCGCTCCGCATCGCAACCGCCTGGGAGCCCAAGGCCATCTATACGAGCCCGCTCGGGCGTAGCCGCGACACCGCGGCAGCGATCGCGGCAGCCTGTCGGCTCGCGGTCGAGCCGGTCGACGGGTTGGCCGATATCGATTACGGCGCCTGGCAGGGGTTGACCCGCGACGAGGCCGTGCGGCGCTGGCCGCAAGAGATCGATCTGTGGTTCCGGGCGCCGCATCTGGCGTCGATCCCGGGGGGCGAGACTCTGGCGGCGCTGCTGGCGCGCACCACCGCCGCCCTCCACGAACTCCTGCGGCGCCGATCGGCGGAGACCCTCGTCATTGTCGGGCATGACAGCGTCAATCGGGTGCTGTTGCTGCATGCGATGGAACTGCCGCTGTCGCGCTACTGGCAGCTTCAGCAGGATCCGTGCGGCATCAACTGCTTGTCTTTCGCCAACGACAGCTTCGTGATCCGCTCGCTGAACGAGACCCAGCACCTCGCGGGTCTCGGCTGACCGGATCTTGCCGTTGGAATCCTGGCCTTGCAACGCCTCGAGATCTAGGGAATGTTGGCCTTGAGTTTCGCGAGCCGACTATGGAGTTACTTCTGATGCGCAACGCACCGGCGGTTTACGGCTACCACGCCCATGTGTATTACGATGCCGCGACATTACCAATCGCGGAAAAGCTGAAGGCCGAACTCGGCGCGCGGTTCGATGTCGAGCTCGGCCCCAATAGCGGCGAGCGAGTTGGCCCGCATCCGGTACCGCAGTTCCAAATGATCTTCAAAAACGCGCAGTTTCAGACCGTTGTGCCATGGCTGATGCTGAACCGCGAGGGCCTCGACATCCTGATACACCCGCTGACCGACGACATGGTCGATGACCATACGGTATACGCATTGTGGCTAGGCAGGCCGGTCAAGCTGGTGCTCGATAAGATGCGTCGGCGGGGATATTCGGAGGCGCTATTGCCGAAGGCGGCCTGACGGAATCACCGCGGGAGTAACGACGATGATTTGCAGTCGCCCAGGCGGGCCCTCGGGCAATCCTGAACCTGTCGGCTCGAGCCCGGGCCGGATTCAACTCCCTAGCGAGGTGGTTGCTCGCGCAGCACGGCAAGCACCATGCGAAGCGTGGCGGGATCGGGGGGGATGCGGAGCCGCTCGCCGCTGGTCAGAACCACTTCGATGAAATTTTCGGGCGGCGGTGGGGCCGCAGTCGGCGGCGTCACCGGCCGCATGAATTCAGCATTAGCCGCCTGCGCCGGCGCAATCGGCCTCGGCAACGTCCGCCTCATTTGCGCGGGACGCTTGGCAGCCTCGCGCTGCTGTTTCGCAATTCCTACTTTCTCCATTACCGAGGCGGCGTAGGCCCGCGCCTGCCCTCGCGTCTGCAAGGTCGCGAATCTCGCTGTCGCTGCGGCGGCCTCGACACGCGTCCCGGTGGACAGTTCCATCTCGGTCTTTTTGAGGATTCCCAACACGCCGATCAGGTTGCCCGATTCGGGAAGCGGCTGCGCATCGACAAGGGCGCGTTCTGCAGCCGAAAGCGGGGCTCTTGCGGCCAGGAGCAGCGGCGCTGGGCTGTTCAGCGAGGTGGGGCAAGCTCGCGGCGTGGCGAGCGAAAGCAGCGGCAGCACGTCGTTCGCGTTCGCGTCGCGGTTCGTTAGAGGCCTCAATCCCCACAACTCTTCCAGCGTCTTGGGTACGGAGGAATGATCGTAAAGTTTGCGGTCCACCGTGCCCGCCGGAATCAGCGGCGAAACAACGATGGCGGGAACGCGGACGCCGTACTGCTCGAATGTGAAGCCATGCGTGCTGTAGCCGTATGCAGGATTGTCGCCGGGCGCCGGCGCGCCGCCCGGGGGATGCACGGAATCGTAGTAGCCGCCATGCTCGTCATAGGTGATTATCAGCAGGCTGGTGTCCCAATAGGGTGAATTCCGGATGGCCGCATACACGGCCGCCAACAAATGCTCGCCTCCGTAAACGTCGTCCATCGGATGCTGCGACGATCCGCCGGCGTATGTGCCGCTTGCCAGGTCGCCATAATGGGGCTCGATGAATGTATAGGGATACGGATAAGGCCCCTGGAGGTCGGAGGCGAAGGTCTTCAACGAATTGATGTCCAACAGAGTAAGGCCCTTCAGAGCCGAAACCTGCGGCACCGCGCCAATCGGCGAACCATTTTTCGGATCGTCGCTGTAGAGGCTCAACCACGTCGGGGAACCGTCGGAGTCGTTGTAGAATCGATATGGGATTCCGACGTTGGATAGCGCCTGGTAAATCGACCCGTTCGGATACTGAAATCCGTCGCCCGGCACTTCCCAATTACCCATTTCGAGCTTTGTCGGACTGTCGTCGAGGCCGGACGAAGAGGCGCCGTGAATGAAAAAGCGGTTCGGCCAGGTAGGACCGGGAAGCGACGAATACCAGTGATCGCAAATCGCAAATTCGGTTGCGAGCTGGTGCATTACCGGCAACTGCGTTCTGGTGGCAAAGCAGGCCATGATATCGACGACATCCTGCGGCGGCGGCGCCGGACCTTCGGTGGTGGAGGTGGCATAGTTGGCGGCGAAACCGGAATTGTCGACGGCCGGATAGGTTCCGCCCGACGGGTAGGTGGCGTTCTGCCCGGCGAGTTGCTCGAGTACGTCGTTGAATTCGTGCCCGGAGTTGGTGGGCAGGCTCAACGGCGCACTGGTCTGCACGTTGTACGTGTTGCCGTTGTACGAATTGGAGTCCGCGGTAGTTGCGGCCGTGATGCCTGGGATACCGGACATCGCGAACATGTTGTCGAACGAATGATTCTCCAACATGACGACGAATACGTGCGTGATGCGCGCATAGGGCGCCAGCTTCATCATGCCGCTCGAGCATCCGGCCGAACGCAGACTAATGTTAAACTGCGAGGCGCTGACCGACAGCGTAATGGACTGCCCCGCATCCGCACTCTGGAGCTGGCACTCTTTCCAGTAGGGATCGACACCCGTGCCGCTACTGACATAGAAACCTGGGGTCGACCCGCCCTGAACATGGAGCAGCACCGACCAGTAATCGAGAATGCCCCAGCTTTCCCACCCCGTCTCGAAATAAACCGTCAGCGGCCCGACCGTTTCGCCGGGACCGGCATTCCAGTTGCCCTGCTGCGTACCATTACTCGAGTTGTTGTGGAACAACAGGATCCAGGCGTTGCCGTCCGTGTTGTTGGTGATGTAGATCTCTGCCGACTGTTGTGTTGCCACGGCAGTCTCCCTGAAGAAGGAACACGCCCGAATTTTGGATCGTCAGCTCGGGATAGTGATTCAGGACCCTCCGTGAGCAAGCCCTGGTCTCGCGCGGGGCGGCCGGAGGTGCTCGCCGAGCGTCCCGCGTGCCAGCGCCAAAGACGCTACTGCCCCGACCAGTGCCAGCGCACCCGCGACGGCAAACGCCGCGTTAAAGCTGCCGGTCGCGGCGACGACATAGCCGGTTACGATCGGCGCCAGCAGACCGAAACTGTTGCCGCCGAGGACGAGGAAGGCGAAGGCGCGTCCGGCATCGCTAGGCGAGCGCAGCAGATCGCCGACCAGGGCGCCATTGGCGGCCGGCCCGACATGGGCGCATGATACGGTGATCGTGATCAGGGTGATGACCGCGGCCAATGACTCGACAAACGGGATCAGCAGGCCTGCCGCCATGAAGAACAGGCTGAGTGCCACCAGATAGCGGCGGTTGCCGCCGCGCACCGTGTCGGCCGTCAGCAGCCTGTCGCCGGCCCAGTTGGCCAGGATACCGACTGCCATAGCGACAAGAAACGGGATCGCCGTGTAGATGCCGGAACCGAGCATCGACAAGTGCCGAGCGGTTTGCAGGTAATTCGGCAGCCAGGAAATGTAGAGATAGCCTGTATACACGAGGCAGCCCTGGGAGATGAACAGACCCCACATCGCCGGACAGCGGATCAGCCCGAGATAGCCGACACCGCTATGGCTTGGCGGCGGGATGCCGGCGTCGCGATTGGCGAGAATGTGTTCGCGCTCCGCCGGCGACAGCCAGTGCGTTTTTTCCGGCGTCGAAACCAACGCCAGCCAGACCATCACCCAAACAAGCCCCACCGCGCCGGTGATGATGAAGGACCAACGCCACGACAGCGTCTGGATCAACCAGGCCACCGCCGGCGCGCCAAGCGCGAGCCCGAGGCTGGAGCCGCCCGAAATTACGGCGATCACGGTGCCGCGTTCGGTATAAGGCGACCAGGACCGGACACTGCCGTAGGAGATCGGAGCGAACGGCGCCTCGCCGATACCGAGGCCGAGCCGTACGACCAGCATCATCGCGAAGCTGCCGACCATGCCGGTCGCCGCCTGCGCCGCCGACCAGACACATGTCGCAACCGGGGCCATGACATGCGAGCCCCAACGGTCGATCAACCGCCCGCCGGGCAGCATCATCAGTACATACGCCCACAGAAACGACGAAAACAGATAGCCGAGCGCGACCGGCGACAACCCGAATTCGTGTGCGATCGGCTTGCCGGCCACCGACATATTGACGCGATCGAGATAGGCAATGCCGTTGAACAGAAACAGCAGCAGAAAAACCCAGTATCGACGGTGCGACGTCTTCATCGATGCGCTCCTCCTCTCGGGTTTTATAGCGGCGGGTCCGCGTCTCGTGAGCCGATGGGCAGGCGATGCCGACGCCGTTTGCCCCACGATTTTTGGTTAAAAACGGATCGCCTACAATCCACACCGTGACGCGGCATTGCCCGCGTCCGCCGGTTGCGGACCTCAGTCGTGCTTTATGAGGACCTTCCCGAAATGACCGCGGCCTTCGAAATGGCGGTAGGCCTCTTTCACCCCGGCAAACGGAAATATCCGGTCGATCAGCGGGTGCAGGCCGTGCATGGCAATCGCCCGGTTCATCGACTCGAAATCGGTGCGGCTGCCGACGCTGATCGAACCGAGGGTAATGCCGCGGCCGGTCAGCAATGCCGGATCGAGCCCGGTCCCTGACAGCGTGAGGCTCGCCCCGACCAGGCTGACGTGTCCGCCGACCGCCAATGCTCCCAGCGACATCGCGATCGTCCCCGGCCCGCCGATCTCGACCACGCAGTCGACGCCGCGGCCATCGGTCAGCGCGCGCGCCTTCACGTCCCAATCGGGCGTCTCGGTGTAGTTGATCACATCGGTGGCCCCGAGCGCCTTGAGCCGTTCGGCCTTCTCCGCCGTCGAGGTCGTCGCGATCACCCGCGCACCCAGGAGGTGGGCGAATTGCAAAGCAAAGACGGAGACGCCGCCGGAGCCCAGCGTCAGGACCGTGTCCCCCGCGATCACCCGACGATGGCCGGTCAATGCAACCCAGGCGGTCACCGCGGCGCAGGGCAGAGCCGCAGCTTCCTCGAAGGTGAGGTGGGCCGGTACGTGCACGAGCGCCTCCTCGTTCAACACCGCGTATTCTGCCAGCATCCCGTCGAGGTTGGCGCCCAGGCGGTCGGTCAGGTACTCCGGCTTGATCGGCCCGCCGAACCAGCGCGGATGAAAGCAGGCGGCGATCCGGTCGCCGACCTTGACCCGCGTTACGCGCTCGCCGATCGCAGCGACGTCGCCGGCTCCGTCGGAAAGCGGTATGACGCCAACCTTGGTCGGACCGCGACCGCCGCCCTTGAGGACCATCAGATCGCGATAATTCAGCGAACTCGCCCGCACCCGCATTAGGATCTCGTTCGGCCCTGGCCGGGGATCCTCGCTCGATCGCAGGGCGATCCCGTCAATGCTGCCGAAACGCTCGATGCGATAGGCTTCCATCTCTTCCCCCTCGCGCAATCGGCGGATCCCGTGGGGCCCCAGCCCGGCGGCAACGCCTCAGGCGCAGTCGTGAGCCCGGCAAACGACGATCGAGCGCTGCCGGCAGGGTATTTGGCCTCACCCGACGCCAGGAAGAAAGCCGCGACGGCGACATCCCAGGTATCACTTCACGATGGGATGCCGCGGAACGGGATCGGCGAGGCGCGCGAAAGCCTCCTGGCGATGGGAGCGGTATCAATCCGCGACAGCCCGAAGTCATTGCAATGTCAATAACCACGCCGCGTTTATCGGGGATCAGGACGGCCCGGTCCTGCCGCTAACCCCTCTCGCCAGTACCGACGGCGTACAACCTCCGATCAAGCTGCAGTTCTCGTCCCAGAAGAAGAGGCCGGTTTTTCCGGCAGCAGCAACAGTCGTATTTGACCGACGGACTCCTCGCGGCGGACGCGCTACGCCCGGTATCAGCCTGCCGGATGCTGGCGCTTGAAGGTCAATTTGATGCCGCCGCTACCGACGATCTTGCCGCCGCTTCCCAGAATGCTGATCTGTCCCTCTGAACTTACCTCGATCGACAGCTCGACCTCCTCCAGCGACAAGCCGGTCTCGTTCCGAGCCTGATCAAAAACGTCCCCGACCACGGCGAGCAGGTTCCCGATCTCGCGCTTCAGATCCTCGGCATCGATCCGCACCCGCTGGGTCAAGATGCGGTGCGCCTGTTGGACAACACCCGATCCGAAGCCACCGCCGACATCATCGGAGCTGCGGCTGGCTTCGCCGACTTCGACCGTCTCGGTCGCCCCGATCTCGGTGACGAACCACAGCGAACCCTGATTGACGGGCATGCCTTCCCTCCGCTCAGCTATCGGCAAACCACTCTGATCCCGATGCGGCCCTGCCATCCCGGGTTGTCGGGTTCGATCGAATCACGATAGGCCGAACGGCAGATCGCCGGGTTGTGCGACCACGATCCGCCACGCAAGATCCGGTTGGAGCCCTCGCGTCCGGCCAAATAGGCGCTGCCGTCACGCGGGGCGACGTCATAGCTCGCAGTCGCGGTGTCGAGGCAGAATTCCCAGACATTGCCGTGCATGTCGTAAAGACCGAACCGGTTCGGCGGAAACTTGCCGGCGCGTGTCGTCGTTCCGCGAAATAGGCCGGCGGGCCCTCGGCCATAGGCGCCCGAACCATACTTGACGCCGTCGTAATAAACCGACGCGATGCTATGGCCGTCACTGTCGCCGCACACCGCCCCACCAGTGCCGCAGTAGTTCGCGAGGTCGGTGGTCATCGTCGGCCCGATGTTGAAGGGGTCGGTCGTTCCGGCGCGGCAGGCATATTCCCATTGCGCTTCACTCGGCAGCCGGTAGTTCCGACCGGTGATTGCCGCGAGCCTCCGGCAAAACTCCTCGGCCTCGTACCATGTGATGCTTTCGACAGGAAGATCGGTTCCCCGGAAAAAGGACGGACTCGGGTTCAGTTCGTATTGCAGCTTGCCGGGATGCGCCATGACCACCACGAGCCATTGCGCCTGGGTGATCGGTGCGGCGCTGATGAAGAACGGCGCCAAGGCGACATGATGCTGGGGGGATTCGTTGGGCCGGCGCTCGAGCTCGCCATCGGGCGAGCCCATCGTGAAGGTGCCGCCAGGGATCGCCACCATTTGGATTGCCGTGCCGTCGCCGAGTTCCTCGGCAAAGACAGCGGCGGCGCCCCGCCGTAGCGGCTTTTGCTGCCCGCTCTCGTCCACTGCCGCAAAGTGGAAGCCGACGGTGTGCAACACCGGCCGGGACAGCCTTTGTCCAAGCGTCACCACACCCACCGCGCCGGCGCCCGCTGCCGTGGCCGCACCCGCGACGATGACGAGTGCCCGACGGCGCGTCGTCGATCGGCTCTGATGGGTTTTTCCGCTTGTCGGCACTCCGATCGCGGGAGACCCCCCAATCGGCGGGGCAGGTGGGAAATTTGAAGTGCCCGCCTGCTTCAGCGCAATCCTCTTGATCGCCTCATGGGCCTGCGGGTCGACCGGCGAGACTGAAATCACGCGCCACCACAGTTGCTCGGCGGTTTCGAGATCACCGGTCGATTCCGCCTCTAGTGCATCGAGCCTCAGCGGGTCGAGGTCCGATAATCTCGCATGTTTGGGCAGCAGAATTAGATGGAGTTTCTCGATCGGTTCGGCTCGCGTGTACGGTGTCTGACGCGGCTTTTTATAGTGGCGGCACAATTCCGGCACACGAAACCGTAGATGCTGATCCAAACGCTCGACCGTGGCGCAGTTGTTCTCCCCTTCCAAGCGCAAACCTTCGAGCAGGCCGTGGGTAAAGGCGCCGTGCTGTAATTCGTCGATCTCGTAAGATCGTTCGCTGGGGCTGCAGGACGAAATGGCGACCATGCCCCGCTGCACTTCCGCACCGACGCCCTCGCCATCGCGAGCGCCCTCGTTCCGACAGGCGTCGAGCAGCAGGATCACGTTTTCGGCGCCACAGCGCCGCAGCCGTTCGGTGACGAGGCTGACCGGGATCGCGGTTTCCTCGACGTTGCCCGGATCCGCGTCGCTCGGCATCAAGTAATCGCGGTCCCGTTCGCGGCGGCCATGTCCGGCGAAGAAGAACCACAAATTGTCGCTCGGCTTCAGGAATTTCTGTTCGAACCGGACCCGCAAAAACCGTCGCAGAGCGCCGCCGGTCGGCGACGATCGCATCGGATCGCCAAAATCGGTCGGTATTGGTGGCGCATCTTCGGCGAAGAAGTAGACCTTTTCGAAAGCCACCTCCTTTTCAAAAAAGTCGCGCACCGCCTCGGCATCGCGCCTGGCGAAATGAAGCGGCGGCAGATTGTCGTAACCGTCGATGCCGACGCAGATCGCCCAATTCTGACTCATTCCCGCCAGTCGTCCCATCCCTTCGCCGCCTCGCACGCACGATCGTATCGCGTGCAGCGTCGTCGGAGATTATGGTTAAATCGACCTTGCGCGGGGAGACCTCAATGATCAACCGGCTGTCGATTTCAGTGGTCCTTGCGGTGGCAGGCGCTGCCGCTTTGACTGTGCCGGTTTTTGCCGGCGGTTTTGGCGCGCCGTCCTCCGGCGATCCGGAGATTGTTCTCGCCGGCGGTATGGGAGGCGGCGCCGGCGGCATGGGAGGCGGCGCCGGCGGCATGGGAGGCAGCGCCGGCGGGATGAGGGGCGGCAACCTCGGCGGCACCGGAACCGACAATTTCGGCGATAGCCAGTTTGGCGGTCCAATGAGCGATTTCGGCCAGGCCGCGAGAGGATCTTCGGGGGCCGGCACTGCATTGGACAATTACACCTATCAATGCGTAACTTCGGCAGAGCGATGTTCGTTCGTCGCTCCCGCTTGGCTGCGCGCAGGTTCACTGCGCAGCGGTGCCGACTGCGTGTGCGGTAACGGGCCGGAAAAGGGGCGCGTCGAATAGCCGATCGACGCCGACGGCGTTTCGGGCATGCTGCGGCCCACCGTGACCAGAGATAGCTGAGTTGACCGGGCGGTCGATCAATCGGGATCGCCCGTCCCCGCCCGTTGGCGCGGTCCGGCAAAGGCGGTGACGACGCCGTGCAAGGTGCGCAATTCCTGCTCGGTGCACTGCGCCCGCTGAAACAGACTGCGCAGGTTGCGCACCATGCTCGGGCGGCTTTCGCGATTGCGCAAAAAGCCGTTCCTGACGAGCTCCTCTTCAAGGTGCGCGAAAAAATTCAACAACTCGTCCTTGGTCGCCGGGCGGCTGCCGCCGCGGCGCAGTGTTTCGGCCGGCACGGCGGCGCCCGAGGTAAACCATTCGTAGCCGACGATCAGCACCGCCTGAGCGAGGTTCAGCGACGAGAAGCCGGGATTGAGAGGGACCGTCAGCACCGTGTCGGCCAGTGCCACGTCGTCATTGAGAAGCCCGGTGCGCTCGGGACCGAACAGCACGCCACACGCCTCGTGCGCGGCAAGCTGCGCGCGCATCTCGGCTGCGGCTTGGCGCGGCGTCACCTCGCGCCGGACGAAGCCGCGGTCGCGCGCAGTCGCGGCAAAGACGTGGCCGAGATCGGCAATCGCCGCCGGCACGCTTTCAAAAAGCCGCGCCCGATCGAGCACGGCGTCGGCGCCGCTCGCCGCGGCGACGGCTTTCGGCGACGGCCAGCCGTCGCGCGGCCGAACGAGCCGCAGATCGTCTAGCGCGCAATTCATCATCGCCCGCGCTGCGGTGCCGATATTTTCGCCGAGCTGGGGCTCGACCAGGATGATCGCCGGGCCGGCCGCCGCCGCCCGCCGGCGGTGATCGGTGCCGGCCATGGTCAATCCGTCAATCCTTGCGCCACCAGGTCGTGGCGCCGTCGGGCTTGTCTTCGAGAATGATGCCTTCGGCCGCGAGTTCGGCGCGGATCTTGTCGGCGGCGGCGAAGCGCCGTTGGCGGCGCGCCGTCGCACGCTCGGCGATTTGCGCCGCAATCCGGCTTTCGTCGGCCCGGGCGCTGCCGCGCAGCCAGGCGAGCGGATCCTGCTCCAGGAGCCCCATCAGCCGGCCGCCGCTTTCGAGTGCGGTTTGCAGCGCCGAGCGCGCAGCATCGGAGCTCGTCCGATTGATCGCACCGACGAGTTCGTGCAGACGTGTCAAGGCGAGCGGTGTGTTCAGATCATCGTCGAGCGCTTCGCGTACCGGTCGCAATGCCTGCTCGGCCTCGCCGAAACGCTCGAAGATCGGGTCGCGCGACAAGGTCAGCGCGCGATAGAAGCGGTCGAGGTTCTGCCGCGCCTGACGCAGCCGGTCGCTGCTCCAGTCGAGCGGATCGCGGTAATGCGCCGACAGCAGAGCCAGCCGGACCGCCTCGCCCGGCGCCTCGTCGAGCAATTCGTGCACGGTGCGGATATTGCCGAGAGACTTCGACATTTTGGCGCCGGCATCGGTCAGCATGCCATTGTGCACCCAATAGCGTGCGAAGGGCCGCCCCTCATGGGCGCAGGTGCTCTGTGCGATCTCGTTCTCGTGATGCGGGAAGACGAGGTCGAGCCCGCCGCCGTGGATATCGAAGGTCTCGCCGAGATGGGCTTCACTCATAGCCGAGCATTCGATGTGCCAGCCCGGCCGGCCGCGGCCCCACGGGCTGTCCCAGCCGGGAAGCTCCGCGTCGGACGGCTTCCACAGCACGAAATCGGCGGGGTCGCGCTTGTAGGGCGCCACCTCGACGCGGGCGCCCGCGATCATCTCGTCCCGGCTGCGGCCGGAAAGCTGACCATAACGGGGGTCGGACTCGACCGCGAACAGCACATGGCCCTCAGCGACGTAGCCGTGCCCCGAAGCGATCAGCCGCGCGATCATCGCGATCATCTGTGCGATGTATTCGGTGGCGCGCGGCTCGACGTTGGGGGGCAGGGCGTTGAGCGCCGCCAGATCCTCGTGAAAGGCGGCGATCGTCCGCGCCGTCAAGGCCGCAATGGTCTCGCCGTTGGCGCGCGCCGCGGCGTTTATCTTGTCCTCGACATCGGTGATGTTGCGGACATAACGAACGCGATCCTTGCCATAGGTCTCGCGCAGCAGCCGGTACAGCACATCGAACACGACGTTGGCGCGGCCGTTGCCGATATGGGCACGGTCGTAGACCGTCGGACCGCAGACATACATGCGCACCAGCTGCGGATCGAGCGGTTCGAAGGGCTCCTTGCGGCGGGTCGCCGAGTTGTAGAGAGTGAGCGACATGGAAATCGGGTAACAGATTACGCGGCCTCGGTCCATGCGCACGCACCGGAAGGTCCGTGCCGAGGAGGACAGGATGAAGTTTGGCATCTTTTACGAGCTGCAATTGCCGCGACCCTGGGAGCCCGACGGCGAGTTGCGGCTCTACCACAACGCGCTCGACCAGCTCGAATTGGCCGATCGGCTCGGCTATGACTTCGCCTGGGAGGTCGAGCACCACTTCCTCGAAGAATATTCGCATTCTCCGGCGCCCGAGGTGTTTCTCGGTGCCGCGAGCCAGCGCACAAAGCAGATTCGCCTCGCGCACGGCATCATGCAACTGACGACGAGCCCGCCGGCGCGGGTCGCCGAGCGCATAGCCGCCCTCGATCTGTTGAGCCGCGGCCGCGTCGAGTTCGGCATGGGCGAGAGCGCCAGCATCACCGAACTCGAACCTTTCGGCCGCAGCTTCGACGAAAAGCGCGCGGTCTGGGAGGATGCGGTGCGCGCGATCATCCCGATGTTCAAGGAGGGCGGCTGCGAGTATCACGGCCCCTTTTTCGATTTTCCGCTGCGCAACGTGGTGCCGAAGCCGCTGCAGAAACCGCATCCGCCTTTATGGTGCGCCTGCTCGCAACTGGACACGATCGAGATGGCCGGCCGCCGCGGCCTCGGCGCGCTCGCCTTTCAATTTCTCTCGGCAGAGGCGGCGCATGCCTGGGTGCATGCCTACTACAACGCCTTTACCAAGCGCCTCGACAAGCTCGCCGACTACTGCACCAACCCGAACCTGGCGCTGACCAGCTACTTCATGTGTGCGCCGACCGACGAGGAGGCGCGCCGCCGCGCCGACGGCATCCCGTTCTTTCAGTTCGCGCTGCGCTTTTACGGGCTGAGCCCCAACCGGGAACGGCCAAAGCCCGGAACCGTCAATCTGTGGGACGAATACGAGAAGTGGAAGCGCGCCAATCCCGAGGGCCTCGCCCGCGCCTTGTCGGGCGGGCTGATCGGCTCGCCGGAGACGATCCGGCGCCGGCTGCGCCGCTTCGAGAGCTCGCATATCGACCAGGTGATCCTGTTGAACCAGGCCGGCAAGAACACGCACGAGCACATCTGCGAAAGCCTCGAACTCTTCGCTAAGGAGGTGATGCCCGAATTCCACGCCGGCGAGCCGGCGCAAGAGGAATGGAAGCGGCAGGTCCTGAACCGGGAAATCGAGCTCGAAGAGATCGACACCGTCCCCTATCGCGATCGCTACGGCCCGAATTCGGTGCAGGTCGCCCGCGCGCAAGCGGCCGAATAGACCAAGGCCCGTTGAGGCGGAAATTGATTGCGAGATTCAGCTCAGATCGATCGCGTGGCGCTTGAGATCGGCGAGCGGAATGATGTCGAGCGTTGCTTCATGGGTCGCCGTCAACCGCAGCTTCGGCGCGTGTCCGGCCGCAAAGGCCTCCTGCCAACGCGCGGCGCAGAGGCACCAGCAATCGCCCGGTTGCAGCCCCCGAAAACCGAATTCGGGCACCGGCGTCGACAAATCGTTGCCGCTCTCGCGCGAGAAGCGCAAAAATGCCGCATCCATTCGGGCGCAGACCGTGTGCAGCCCGACATCCTCCGGCCCGGTGTTGCAGGTGCCGTCGCGGTAGAACCCGGTTAGCGGCTTGCTGCAGCACTCGGCGAGCGGCTCGCCGAGGACGTTTCGCGCATCGGCCATCGCCATTCTCCCTGCCGTTTGCCTTACGCTGGGCGGCGATCGGCGCGTTGCGCGAGCCGGTTCTCGATCGCATTCCAGATGATTCCGGCGACATCGGTACCGTCGAGCCGGGCGATTTCTTGGATGCCGGTCGGCGAGGTGACGTTGATCTCGGTCATCCAGTCGCCGATCACATCGATGCCGACAAAGATCAGGCCTTGGGCGCGCAAGGTCGGCCCGATCGCGGCGCAGATCTCGCGCTCGCGCACGGTCAGTCGAGTCTTTTGCGGCCGGCCGCCGACATGCAGGTTGGCGCGCGCCTCGCCCGCGGCCGGAACCCTGAGCACACCTCCGACCGGCTCGCCCTCGACGAGGATGATCCGCTTGTCGCCGACGCGGATCTCGGGGAGATAGCGCTGCACCATCACCGGCTCGCGCTGGATCAACTCGTACATTTCGAGGAGTGCCGTCAGGTTTTCGTCGCCCGGCCGCAGCCGGAACACGCCGGCCCCTCCATTGCCGAAAAGCGGCTTCAGAATAATGTCGCCGTGCTCCTGCCAGAAGGCGCGGATCCGGTCCCGGTCGCGGGTCAGCAAGGTCGGCGGCATCAGCTCCTTGAAGCGCAGGACGAAGAGCTTCTCGGGCGCGTTGCGGACCGCCCCCGGATCGTTGACGACGAGCGGTCCATCTTCCGGCAGCAGCTCGAGGAGATGGGTCGCCGTGATGTAGGCCATGTCGAACGGCGGATCCTGGCGCATCAGGATCACGTCGACGCCGGCGAGATCGAGCTCTTCAAAGTCGCCGAAGCGGTGATGGTGGCCGTGCCGGCGGAACACCTCGAGCGACCGGCCGCGGGCATAGAGGCGCCCGTCGCGCAACGTCAGCGCTTCCGGCAAATAGTGAAGCAGCGCGTGACCACGCGCCTGCGCTTCGAGAGCGAGCGCGAAGGTCGAATCCGCGTCGATGTTGATCGTGTCGATCGGATCCATCTGGATCGCGACGGCGAGACCCATGCCTCGACCTCCCGAGTGAACGAGCGGCGGTTATACGCCTTCCATCCGATCAGTTCAGTTGCCGCCGCAACTGCTGCAGCAGCGCCGCCCCCTGTTGCCGTGCGGCGCCGTCGGGTGCGCGCAAGACATATTGTTCGAGCGCCGCGGCGGCGGCGCGCATGTTGCCGAGCTGCCGCTGAAGCAGGGCGGCTTCGCGCCACAACTCTGCAAGATCCGGCGCGACCATCAGCATCGTCTCGACGACCTGCGCTGCCCGTTCGTGGCTCTCCTCCTGCAACAGCCGCGACTTCAGGTTGTTCTGCAGGCGCAGCAGCACATCCCGATCCGCAACCGAGGCGTAATGCGTCGGCAGCAATTCGCTGTCGGCGCCGGTGACCGCCTTCAACAGCTCGCGCAACGCCTGGGCGCCGCAAATGCGCCCGTCGTGAAACGGGTCGAGGATCAGCTGCTGCTCGCCTGTCGACAGGCGCACGAGGAAATGGCCCGGAAAGGCGAGCCCCGCCATCTCCCAACCCTGCGCGCGCCCGGCGTGGATGAACAGGATGCCGAGCGCCACCGGCAGGCCTTTCCGCCGATCGATCACCGACATCAAATTGGCGTTCTGCAGATCGTCATAGCCGAGCCGGTCGCCGCTGTAGCCGTGTTTGAGAAGAATGATCTCGCTCAAGGCTCGGGCGCGCGCGGCAAGGCCGCCGGCCGCGCCTTGGTGCCGCCGGACGTCGTCCGCGATCAGCTGCAGATGGTCGAGATAGCGCGCGAGCCCGACCCGAGGACGTTCGAAAGAGGCGAGCGCGAGCGCCGCTTCGGCAATTGGCCACACCTGACCGTCCGATGTGCCAAGACGGCGCAAAAGGCTTTCCGAATCCTCGGGGTCCGGCGGCACGCTTAGCCGATCCCGCTCACAGCTTTTGCACCTCGACCGGGGCTGCCGGGGCAGCCGCGGTGGGCGATCCGGCGCTCGGCTCGGCCGCCGCAGGCGGCGCGGCCGACGCTGCCGGTCCGGAGCCGGGAGGCATGCCGGGGCGAATCTCCACATAGGAGACCACCCGCTTCACGCCGGGGACGTACCGCGCCATCGTCGTGGCGCTGTCGAGCTCGGCCTCGGTGCGGGCGGAGCCGATCAGATAAACCGACCGGTCAACAGTCTCTACGTCATAGTTGTCCGAGCGAATGTGCGTGTTGAAAACGAGATCGGAACGCACCTGCGACGTGATCCAGGCATCCTTGGCCACGTTCCAGGCGGTTTCCGGTGGCGCCACCTCGATCTCGTTATAGACCGTGCGAACGCCCGGCACCGCACTCGCGAACTGCTGCGCCTCGGCCTTCAGCTGCGGTGTCGGGGCGAGGCCGGTCAGCAAGACCCGTCCCTCATAGACTGTCGCATCGAAATCACCTTGCATCGCCGGGTTCGCCTTGAGCCATGCACTCTGAATGTCGGTCTTGATCTTGAAATCGTTGAACGTGCCGCCGACACCGCGCTCCTGGTTCGCAGAATAACCCGCCCCGCCGGCCGCGGCGAGCCCGCCGACGATCGCGACCGGACACCCGCCGAGGGCAATCGGCAGGGCGAGGGCCGCGACGGCACAAAGGATGGTCCGAAACTTCAACACCGATCGATCCCCCGTCTGTCAAAACTCCCCCGAGCATCTTGCAACAAAACGGGCGCGGCCTGCCATCGCCGGCAAACCGGCGTCCGCCGTCGCCGGCGAAATCCGCAACGCAAAGCCGAAGGTTTGCGGCCAAATGCGCGCAAGCGGCCGGCCGGCAAGCAAATTTCGAAGCTTTTTGCGGGACCGGCGAGCGGCCGGATCAGGCGTCGGTGCGCCACACGCCTTTCCAGTGGCGCGGCAGCCGCCCGCGCGCGACCAGCATTACGTCGAATCGCAGCTCCAGTTCGGCAAGATCGGGGCGGGTGAGCAGAAAGGCCTGCGCTGCGCGGGCGATGCGCCGCCGCTGGCGCGGCAATATCGCCGTCGCCGCATCGGCGACTTCGCCGCGCGATTTGACTTCGATGATCGCCAACCGCCCGCCGCGGCGGGCCAGAATATCGATCTCGCCGGCGGGACAGCGCCAATCGCGCGCGACGACCCGCCAGCCGCGCAGCCGCAGATGCCAGCAGCAGAGCCATTCCATCAGCCTGCCGCGGCGCTGCGCGCGCCGCCCGCGCAGGACATTGCGGGCATGGGTTCGCTTCACCGCTTGCCCGCCTCGATGGCCAGCGCACGGCGATAGAGTTCGCGCCGCGAGAGGCCGCTGTCGGCGGCGATTTTCGCGGCGGCCTCGCGCACGCCGACTTCCGCGACCGCCGCCCGCAGCCGCGTCTCGATATCGGCGCTGTCGGGGATGCGGCGCTGCGCCGGGCCGACGATGACGACGGCTTCGCCGCGCGGCGGACCCGTCGTCCGATAGTGCTGAGCGAGTTCGTCGAGCGTGCCGCGCCGCACCTCCTCGTGCAATTTGGTCAGTTCGCGGGCGACGGCCGCCTGTCGGCTGCCGAGGAGTTCGGCCATGTCAGCGAGACTGTCGGCGAGCCGCGCGGTGCTCTCGAAGAAGATCAGCGTGCCGTCGAGCGCCGTCCGGCGCTCGAGTATGCGGCGCCGCGCCACCCGCCGCGACGGCAGAAAGCCCTCGAACCAGAAGGCGTCCGGCGGCAGGCCAGACAGGATCAGCGCCGTCAGCGCCGCCGATGGACCGGGTGCCGCGGTTACCGGCAGGTTTTCGGCGATGGCGGCGCGCACCAGCTTGTAACCCGGATCGGAGACGAGCGGCGTCCCGGCGTCGGAGACGAGCGCCAAACGCTCGCCGCGCCGCAAGGCGGCGAGTATCGCCGGCCGCACCGCCTCCGCATTGTGATCGTCGTAACGGGCGAGCGGCGTCGTGATGCCATAGCGGGCGAGAAGCCGCGCCGTGACTTGGGTATCCTCGCAATAGATCCGGTCGGCGCCGCGCAGCAGCGCGAGCCCGCGCAATGTGACATCGCCGAGGTTGCCGATCGGGGTTGCGACCAGATGTAGGCCTCGCGGCAATTCGGCTGCGGCCGCCGCCGGTGCTACCTCCGAGAGAGCGGTCGCGATGCCGCCGGCGCCGGTCGGCCGGGGCTGGTCAGGTTTACTTGGGCCCGAGCGGCGGCTAGGGTCGCGCCGTTCGCCGCTGACCTCACCGCCGGAGGCCGACCTTGCCGCGCTGCTGTCTCGCCCGGTATGCCGCACCGTTCGCCATCCTTGTCGCCGCGGCGCTCGCCGCCTGCGCGCCGCCAATCGTACCGGCGCCGCTTGTCACCCCGCAATCGCCGTATCCGCCGCCGCCCCCGTCCCCGCCTGCCGGCCCGGAGAAGGTCGGGTTGCTGCTGCCGCTGTCGGGGCCCGATGCGGAACTCGGCAAGGCTATGCTCGACGCGGCCGAGCTGGCGCTCTTCGCGCAAGGCGGCGGGCGGCTGAATCTGGTGCCGCGCGATACGAAGGGGAGCGCCAACGGCGCCGCCGACGCGGCGCGCGCCGCGATCGGCGATGGTGTTGGGATCATCCTCGGGCCATTGCTCGCGGCCGAAGTCGCCGCGGTGAAGCCGATCGCCGCCGATGCGCATGTGAACGTCATCGCTTTCTCGACCGTGACCAGCCTGGCTGGCGGCAATACCTTCCTGATGGGCTTTCTCCCGAAGGAGGAGGTCGTGCGCGTCGTCGACTTTGCCCGCGACCGCGGCCACACACGATTTGCGGCGCTCGTGCCGAATTCGCCTTACGGGCATCTGATGGTCGATGCGCTGCGCGAGGCCGCCGGCGCGGCCGGCGCCACGGTGACCGATGCCGAGTTCTACGATCCGGGCACCGGCGACGCCGCGGCCGCGATCGGGCATCTCTTTCCCGGCGCTCCGCCTCCGGCGGCCGGCTCCGCCGACGAGACCATCGCTCCGCCACCACCGCCGGCGCCGCGTTTCGACGCCTTGCTGCTGCCGGAAGGGGACAGTCAGCTGCTCCAGATTTCCCGCCAGCTGCAAGCCGCCGGACTGGACGCAAAGGCGGTCCGGCTACTCGGCAGCGGGCTGTGGGACGAGCCCGACCTCGGCAACGACCCGGCGCTTGACGGCGGCTGGTTCGCCGCCTCGCCGCCCGAAGCGAGGCGGGTTTTCGAACAACGCTTCGAAGCCGCCTATGGCCATGATCCGCCGCGTCTTGCTTCGCTCGGCTACGACGCCGTGGAACTCGCCGACGCACTGGCGCAGACGCCGGCGGAGCAGCCCTTTTCGCGCCAGGCGATCCTCGACGCGCAAGGGTTCTCCGGTGTCGATGGGCTGTTCCGCTTCGCCCCGGACGGCTTGATCCAGCGCGCCCTCGCCGTTCTCGAGGTCGAGCCCGAAGGCAACGTCGTTGTCAGTCCGGCGCCGCAGAGTTTTCAGAACCTCGGCTATTGATGCTTGCGGTGCAATGCTTTGTCGAAGGAGTGGAGCGCCCTTCTGGCGGAGATCGCGACAATTCGCCCTCCGCCCTTAATGTGGCCCTCGGGGGTGGAGGCGGGCGTAAGGTGGGCGATTGCAGAGCGTCGGCTGAAACCCATCTCCGCCGGAACGCCCGCCCTGGCGCGCGGCCGTCCGGGGGCTCCACGCCCGTGGCGTGGGCCCTCTTTTTTTCCGAGCGGGCGGGGAGAAAGTTCCTCGATCGTGGGTCGCCTCGGGCGGGTCGGAGCGTTTCCGGTCTACGCCTTGTGCCGATCGTCGCCGAAAAATTCGCCGAGGAGATGCCGCGCCGCGGCGGCGGGCGTGCGGGTCCCGGCGATGACCTCGTTTTCGACGGCGGCGAGACGGCGGGCGATCGAGGGCGCGGCCCGAAAGCGCTCGACGAGGCTGTCGCCGATCTCGGCCCAGAGGGCGGCGCGCGCCTGCCCGCGGCGGCGCCGCGACCAACCGCCCGAGGCTTCGAGTGCCGCGCGGAAGCCTTCGACATCGTCCCAGGTCTCGGCGATGCCGAGGCCGGCGAGCGCCGAGACGGCGCGCACGCGCGCCGGCCACTCCGGCGAAGATGGCCGCAAGAGGTGTAACGCGCTCGCATAATCGGCGGTCGTCTGGCGCGCCGCCTTAGCCAACTCGCCGTCCGCCTTGCTGACGAGGACGAGATCGGCGAGTTCGACGATGCCGCGCTTCAGCCCTTGCAATTCGTCGCCGGCGGCCGGCGGCAGGATCAGCACGAACATGTCGACGATCTCGGCGACCGCGGTCTCGCCTTGCCCGGCGCCGACGGTCTCGACGAGCACCGCGTCGAAGCCCGCCGCCTCGCAGCAGAGGATCGCCTCGCGCGTGCCGCGGGCGATGCCGCCCGCACGGGCGCCCGCCGAGGACGGCCGGATGAAGGCATTCGGCGCCCGGCCCAGCTCGACCATCCGGGTCTTGTCGCCGAGTATGGCGCCGCCGCCGCGTTTTGCCGCCGGATCGACGGCGAGCACCGCGACACGCCGGCCGCGGGCAGTGCCGGCGAGGCCAAAGGCTTCGATGAATGTCGATTTGCCGGCGCCGGGCGGGCCCGATATGCCGATCCGCACCGCGCCGCCGGTCTGCGGCAGGATCGCCGCGACCAGCGCTTCGGCGGCGGCACGATGCTCGGACCGCGTCGATTCGACGAGCGTGATCGCCCGCGCCAGGCTGCGCCGGTCGCCCTGCCGCAGTGCCGCCGCGAGACCGGCGATTTCGCCGCCGGAAGTGGCGATATCCGGCCCGGCGCCGGCGTCAGTCTGCGGCAAGCGCCGCCTCGCGCCGCGCGGCTTCCTGCTGGCGCGCCCACATCAGGGCATAGACGCCGCGCCGCCGCAGCAGGTTGCCGTGGGCGCCGCGCTCGACGATCCGCCCCGCGTCGAGCACCAGGATCTCGTCGGCGTCGACGACCGTCGAGAGCCGATGGGCAATGACGAGCGTGGTGCGGCCGACCGCCGCCTCGGCAAGGCTTGCCTGGATCTCGCGCTCGGTCTTGGTGTCGAGCGCCGAAGTCGCCTCGTCGCAGATCAGGATCCGCGGCGCCTTCAGCATCACCCGGGCGATTGCCACGCGCTGCCGCTCGCCGCCCGACAGCTTCAGGCCGCGTTCGCCGACGAACGTGTCATAGCCCTCGGGCAGCGAGGCAACGAAATCATGGATCCTGGCGAGCCGGGCCGCCTCCTCGATCGCGGCGTCCGCGGCGCCGGGCCGGCCGTAGGCGATGTTGTAGCGGATCGTGTCGTTGAACAGCACCGTGTCCTGCGGCACGACGCCGATCGCTTGGCGCAGGCTGTCCTGGGTGACGTCCCGAATATCCTGGCCGTCGATCTCGATCGCCCCGGCATCGACGTCCCAAAAGCGGAAGAGCAGCCGGGCGATCGTCGTCTTCCCGGCGCCGCTCGGTCCGACCAGCGCCACAGTGGTCCCGGCCGGCACCGTGAAATCGACGTTGTGCAGAATCGGCCGTAGCGGGTTGTAGCGGAAATCGACGCAGCGAAAGGCGAGACCGCCGCGGCCGACGACCAAAGCCGGCGCCCCCGGGCGATCGCGGATCTCGGGCGCGATCGCCAAGAGCGCCATCATCTGCTCGAGATCGGTCAGTGATTGCTTGATGTTGCGGTAGACGACGCCGAGGAAGTTGAGCGGCAGCGAGAGCTGGATCAGATAGGCGTTGATCATCACAAAATCGCCTATCGTCATGCGCGCTGCGGCGACGGCGTGCGCCGCCATCAGCATGATCGCGGCAATGCCGGCGGCGACGATCACGCCCTGGCCGATATTGAGCAAGGCGAGCGTCGTCTCGCTCTTGACCGCAGCCTTCTCGTAGGCCCGCAACGCTATGTCGTAGCGCCGCGCCTCGTGTTCCTCATTGGCGAAATATTTGACGGTCTCGAAATTCAGCATGCCGTCGACGGCCTTGCTGTTCGCTTCGCTGTTGCGCTCGTTCATCTCGCGGCGAAAGCGCACCCGCCAATCGGTGACCGAGAAGGTAAAGGCGGCAAAGCCGACGATCGTCGCCAGCGTCGTCGCGGCGTAGAGCCAGCCGAAGAGCCGCCACAGGATGGCGGCGACGAGCAGGATCTCGATCAGCGTCGGCGCGATGTTGAACAACAGGAAGTTCAGCAGAAAGTCGATGCCGGCCGTGCCGCGCTCCAGCGCGCGCGACAGCCCGCCGGTGCGGCGCTCGAGGTGAAAGCGGAGCGACAAGCCGTGGACGTGGCGGAAGGCCTGGAGCGCGACGCGGCGCACCGCGCGCTGCCCGACCTTGGCGAAAACCGCGTCGCGCAGCTCGGTGAGACCCTGCGACGTGACCCGGGCGAAAGCATAGGCGACGATCGCCGCCGCCGGGATCGCCACGCTGCCGCTCGAAGAGCGCGGTCTTGGCCGGGGCGAGGGCGTCGACCGCGTGCCGGTAAAGAAACGGCACCACGATGTTCACAAAGCGGCCGGCGATCAGCAACAGCACGGCGAGCACGACGCGCAACCGCAGTTCGGGCGCCTGCCGCGGCCACAGATAGGGGGCGAGCGCGCGCAATGCGCGCAGTTCGTCCTTGAAACGGCCCTTTCGCGCCGGCAGGTCGGGGGGCGGCGGCAGGCGGCCGCGCCGGCTCATTCGCGGCCGCCGGAGGGCCCGGCGCTGGCGAGCGGCATGGCGCTGCGCCCGATGCTCAGCGCCACGAGCCAGGCACCGGCGACCAGCACCGCACCCCAGAGAAACGGGCTGGCGCGGCCCAATTCGCCGAACAGCGCGCCGGCGGCGGCCGGGCCGAGGACGCGGGCCAGGCTGCCGACCGATTGCGACACCCCCAACACCTCGCCCTGTTCGGTGCTGCCGGCGCGGCGCGAGATCAGGCTGTTCAGCGACGGTTGGGTCAGCCCCATGCCGAGCGCCAACCCGGTCACCGCTATGGCGAGCAGCGGGATGTCGCGGGTCGCCGCCAGCACGACAAGCCCGCCGGCGATCAGCACGAGCCCGGCGATCAGCAGCCGCTCTTCGCCGAAACGGTTGGTCAGGCGGCCGATCAGCCCGCCTTGCAGCACCGCCGACAGCACGCCGACATAGGCGAAGACATAGCCGACCTGGCCCGGTCCCCAGCCGAACTGTCGCATCGCCCACAACGCGAAAGTGCTCTCCATGCCGGCAAAGGCGAGAATGACCAGAAAAAAGGTCAGGATCAGCCGCGCCAGGACCGGACGGCGCAGGGCGCCGAGGATCGCACCGATGCGGCCGCGCGCCGCGCCGCCGCGGCGCTCGGGCGGCAGGCTCTCGCGCAATAGGACGATGACGCCGCAAAGGGCCGCGAGCGACAGCGCGGCGGCAAGCCATGCCGGCCTCGCAAGGTCGGCGATCGCCGGATCATTGCCGGCGAGAAAGCCGCCGAGCGCCGGTCCGACGATAAAGCCGAGGCCAAAGGCGGCGCCGATCAGCCCCATCCCTTTCGCCCGGTTTTCCGGCGTCGTGACGTCGGCGATATAGGCCTGCGCCGCCGCAATGTTGCCGGCGCAGGCGCCGGCAAGCGCACGCGCCGCAAACAGCATCCATAGCGCGTTCGCGGCGCCGAACCACAAATAGGCCGACGCCGAGGCGAGCATGCTCGCCATCAGCACCGGGCGTCGGCCGACGCGGTCGCTTAGCCGGCCCCAGAGCGGCGCGGTGAACAGCTGGCAGAAGGAATAGGTGGCGAGCAGCAGCGTCACCTCTTGTGGCGAGGCGGCAAAGCGTACGGCGTAGAACGGCAACAGCGGGATGACGAGGCCGAACCCGATAAGGTCGACAAGGACGATGAGGAACAGGATCGGCATGCCTGCCGGTTGATATCGCGCAGCCGCCGCGGCGGAGCAAGCGCCGCCTCGCCGCACCGGGCGTGCGGTGCGACGCAGGAGGCCCCTCACCCCAGCCCTCTCCCCGCGAGCGACCGCGAGCGGGGAGAGGGAGGGACCCGCGACAGCGGGAGGGTGAGGGTCGTTACGAACGCCCGCTATGCGGTTGGATCGACTTGAGAGCTAGCTGCGGCCCGCTTTCCTGCGGCCGAGATCGAGCGCGGCGAAGGAATACACCGGGGCCGGCATCAGGTAGCGGAAGCCCTTTTCGATCAGGCTCTCGATGTTCTTGGCGTCGACATGCGGGTGGCCGCAGGCGACGTCGTGAGCCTTGCAGATCGCCAGGATCTCGTCGATCGCGGCGGCCACGGTCGGGTGCTCGTATTGCCGCGGCAGGCCGAGATCCTGCGACAGGTCACCCTCGCCGATGATGACGACGCCGATGCCGGGAACCTCCTCGAGCATCTTCGGCAGGTTGCGGATCGCCCGCACCTCCTCGCACATGATCGCGACCAGCACCTCGCCCTGCGGGTTCAACGGCCAGACATCGGCCCGCTGGTAATAATCCTGCTGCGACAGCCCCCAATAGCGCGCTGCCGCCGCCGGCGCGTCGCCGCGCTGCCCGGCCGGCTCATAATAAGGCGCCGAGCGCGGCCGCGGGTAGCGGCAGGCGCTGACCGCGTTCAGCGCCTCCTCGACGGTGCTGACATGCGGCCAGACGATGCCGTAGACGCCCTGGTCGAGCACCTGCTTCGCTACCCATTGGCTCTCCTCGCCGCCATTCGGCGGGATCCGCACGAAGGGCGTCACCGCCGGCGCGAGCGTGCCGCGGCGCAGGATCTGCTGCCGGTCGAGCATGTATTGCAGGCAGTCGCGCAGGGCCCGGATGTCGTAGGGCCGGTGTTCCATTTCAAAGACCACGCCGTCATAGGGGGCGGCGTTGATTGCCTGGGCAACGCCGGTTTCGGCGCCGGCGAATGTCGTGAAGGCCGGCTTGCCTTCTTCCAAAGCCCGGATGACGCCGTTCAGACGCGGTATTTCGGCCATCGCAGCCCTCCTTCCGAAGAAAGCCCGATCCTACGATCGGGACACCCCGCCGTCACCAGCGGAGTCGCGGCGGCGGCGTGGCGCCGTCGCGCCGGTGCGTCCCCGAGGATGCCGCCCGGACCCCTTCATCTATTCGCGTCGGCATCGGCGGGTCAGCCGAGGCGAGGAGGATTGCGTGGGCGAGGAGGATTGCGTGGTGGATAAGGCACCCCGCGCGCTCGGTTCGGCGATTAGGCCGGCGACCCCCTTACGGCCAATTTGAGATCAGGGATCTGAGCGCGAACCAGATCAAAGCCCAAAGCGCCATTGACGGCAGCACGACAATGGCCAGTGACACGCGCGGGCTTACCGGACGGGCAATCTCTTCTGTCGCCGGAGCGCGCGCCGAGCGGAACGGCGTCGCGCCGCCGAGCAGCGACCAACCCGACGACTTGCCCCGATGATGGACGAATGCGGCGTAGGATTTCATGGGCCGTTCTCGTCGCGGATCCGAGTGCGCCGCGCATCGTGAACGACCGTTGGTCAGCGGAGCGTCCAGCGGGCGTCATAAAAACGTCCGCATTTGGCCTCGGCGAGCTGATGTCGTTGCGGTCGCAGGTTTGCGATGACGAGGCCCTGCTCGAGGCAGCGCGGTATTTGCGGGCGGGCGGTCGCCGTCTTATCCGAAATCGGTCGCTGCGACCGCCTGCAATAGGCCGCGCATGTTGGCGGTGCGCTCGGCGCCGAATGCCGTCTCGAACCGCCGCTGCGCGTCCCGCCATCCCTTCAACCCCGCCCGGAAACTGGCCTCGCCGGCCTCGGTGATCCGCAGCTCCTTGCTGCGCCGGTCGTGGCGCCCCCGTGCGACGGCGACGAGGCCGTCGCGCTCGAGCGGCAGGATGTTGCGGCCGAGCGTCGTCCGGTCCATCACCATCTCGGCGGCGAGCGCGTTGATCGTCATCGGCCCGGTTCGCCGCAGCTTCGCGAGGATTGAGAACTGCGTCGCGCGCAGCCCGCTCGGCGCGAGCCACTGGTCGTAGAACTGGGTAATGTGCCGCGCCGCCTGGCGCACCGCGAGACAGTTGCAGTATTCCGGTCCCGCATAATTGCTTCTCGCCATTGGAAAGTCCTTCTTGAACACCTGTGCGTCTACGCCAACGTAGGCGTAACTGCGCGTAACGACAAGCTCTTGAGCGGCCTCGAGTGAATGCTCATGCGCTGAGTATCGAAATCCGGGGTATCGCACGCGCTCCGGTGATCATCGGAGGCGGCGTAGCGGGCTGACGACGGCGTTGCGATCGGCGCCGCTGCCGGTCGTGGTGCTGGCGAAGACGCCGATCGGCACCGAGGGGTCGAGTGGCTGGGCGCAAGGCGGCGTGGCAACGGCCCTTGGTCCTGACGACGAGCCGGCGCGGCATCGGGCAGATATGCTGGTGGCGGGCGACGGGCTGGGCGCCGCAGTTACGACAGCACTTCGAGTGCGAGAGCGATGCCCTGACCGCCGCCGATGCACAGCGTGACGATGCCGCGCCTGAGACCGTCACGCCGCATCGAGTGGATCAGGCGCGTCGTCAGCACCGCGCCGGTCGCCCGATCGGATGGCCGTGCGCAATGGCGCCGCCCTCGACATTGACGATGTCTTCCGGCAGCCCGAGCTCGCGCGTCACGACGATCGCGATCGCGGCGAAGGCCTCGTTGATCTCGATCCGCTCGATGTCGCCGAGCTTCCATCGGGCGCGGTCGAGCGCCCGGCGCACCGCTGGGATCGGGCCGAGCCCGAACATCCCCGGCTGGACGGCGGCGACGCAGCGCCGCCGGAACGAGGCCGCGGCGTTCGGCGAACTCCTGATCCGCCAGCACCACCGCGGCGGCCCCGCTGTTGAGGCCGGGGGCGCTGCCGGCGGTGATCGTGCCGGCCGGGCGGAACGCCGGTTCAGTGCCGCCAGCGCCGCCAAGGTCGTGTCCGGCCGATTGTGCTCGTCGGCCGCGAAGATGGTCGGACCCTTGCGGCCGGGGATCTCGACGGCAACGATCTCGTCAGCGAACTTGCCGGCCTTCTGCGCCGCGGCAAAACGCTGCTGCGAGCGCAAGGCCCACCCGTCCTGCGCGTCGCGGCCAACCTGGAATTCACGGACCAGATCCTCGGTGTGCCAGCCGGAGGCCTGATCCGAGAACGCATCGTTGAGCCCGTCGCGCAGCATGCTGTCGTAGAGCTGCCCGTCGCCCATGCGGTAGCCCCAGCGGCCGCGCGCGATCAGGTAGGGCGCCAGATCCATGTTCTCCATGCCGCCGGCCACCGCGGTCTCGACCGCGCCCGAGCCGATCTCCTGCGCTGCCGAGACGATCGCCTGCACGCCCGAGCCGCAAACGCGGTTCACGGTCATCGCCGGGGCCGAAACCGGAAGGCCGGCATTGATCGCGGCCTGCCGCGCCGGGTTCATCTTGGCGCCGGCCTGCACGACATTGTCCATGACGACGGTCCCGATCTCATTCGGATCGAGGCCGGCGCGCGCGACGGCGGCCTTTATCGCGACGGCGCCGAGATCGGGCGCCGGGATCTCCTTCAGGCTGCCGCCGAAGGTGCCGATCGCGGTCCGCACCGGTGCCGCAACGACCACAACATGTGTTGACATCGATAAAACCCTCCTCGATCAGACAGTCCCGACGCGGACGATAAGTTTGCCGAAATTGCGCCTGTCCAGCATGCCGATGAAGGCTTCGGGAGCGTTCTCCACACCGTTGACGAAGTCTTCGCGATAGCGAATGCGGCCCTCGGCGATCCAGGCGCCGACCTTGCGCAGGAATTCGTCGTAATATTGTCCGGCGAATTCGGAGTTGATGAACCCGCGAAGGGTCAGGCTCTTCGACAGGATCTCGCGCATCGTCGCCGGCAGCCGGTCGGTGCCGTCACCGGGGCCCGGACCATTGTACTGGGCAATGAGCCCGCTGACCGGGACACGCGCATATTTGTTGAATAATGGCAACACCGCCTGCCAGACGGCGCCACCGACATTCTCGAAATAGACGTCGATGCCGTCGGGGCAGGCCGCCGCCAGCCGGGCCGGAAAATCAGACGCGCGGTGGTCGACGGCAGCGTCGAAGCGCAGTTCGTCCTGCACAAAGGCGCATTTCTCGGGGCCGCCGGCAATCCCAACCGACTTGGCGCCGGCGAGCTTTGCCAGCTGGCCGACCAGCGAGCCCACTGGTCCGCTCGCCGCTGCGACAACCACGGTCTCACCGGGCTGCGGCTTGCCGATCGCCCGCAGACCGCCATACGCGGTGAAGCCCGGCATGCCGAGGACGCCGAGCGCCGTCGTCACCGGTGCCGCCGCCAAATCGAGCTTGCGCAGCGGCGTGCCGTAGAGGCCAATGCCGTCCGACAGCGCATGCGTGCGCCAGCCGGTCACAGCGACGACAAGGTCGCCCTCCGTATAACGCGGATGGTTCGAGGCGAGCACTCGCGCCACCGCTTCGCCGGTCATGACATCGCCGAGTCGGACCGGCACCGCGTAGGATTTCCGGTCGTCCCCGCCAATACCGTCTCGAACCGCGCCACTGCCGCCTTGTCGCTGTGACCCTGCTGCGTCGTCACGACGACGTGGAGGCCGTCAGGGGCGTCGGTGTAGTAGACGAGGGCGGAGGAATGATCGCCGAGCTTCGCCCAATAACCGGCCACCGGACCGATATCCGCCGCCTCGGCCGTCATCGCGCCGGCGATCGCGAACGCGGCGGCTGTCAGCAAATTCTTCACGCGGCCGCCTATCCCGTAAGAGTATATACGCGTACTTAAGTGTGGGCGTTCTCATATCAACGCCGCTCCGGTCGCACGGACCCGACGGCACCAAGTCAGATCAAACGCACGATCTCTTCCGCCGCCAGCCGCTCGATTTCGGCTGGCTCGAACCCGAGCTCCGTGAGGATCGCCGCGCTGTGCTCGCCGATGCGCGGCGCCGGCCCCTGGATGCATGCGGGCGTCCGATCGAAGCGAGCCGCGGGCTTGGCCTGGCGGACGCGGCCGATGTCCGGATGGTCCAGCTCGGCGATCAACTCGCGCGCCACGACCTGCTCGTTGGCGATGACCTCGTTTCGCCGCAATACCGGTGCCGACGGCGCATCATTGGCGTCGAGGCGCTCGAGCCAGTCCGCGGTCGAGCGCTCCTTGATGACCTCGGCCATCAGCAAAATGCGTTCGGTGGCGTTGACCGCCCGGCCGCCGGGCGTGCCGAACCGCGGATCCGCGGCGAGATCGGCCCTTGACGCGGCTGCACAAAAGCCGCGCCACTCGGAATCCGAGATCGTGCCGACCGTTATGTAGCCGTCGGTCGTCTCGAAGATAAGATCGGGGCGTGCAACCGGATCCGGGGTGCTTCTCTCGCGGCCGACCACCGTGTATTGCGTCATCGCTTCCGGCCAGAGATACCCGATCATCGTATCGAGCATCGCGAGCCGGACGTGCTGGCCCTCACCGGTGCGCTCGCGCGCAAACAGCGCGGCGGTGATCGCCTGCGCCGCAAAAATGGCCGTGGTCTTGTCGGCAACGATCGTGCGGATCATCCGCGGCCGGCGGGTCGCGGGGTCCGACTGGATGTCGGCAAAGCCCGACAACGCTTGGATGATCGGGTCGTAGACGCGCTTTCCGGCGTAGGGGCCGCTCTCGCCGACACCGCTGATCGACACGTAGATCAGGCGCGGATTGGCGGCGCGCAAGCTCGTCTCGTCGAGGCCGAGGCGCTGCATCGTGCCGGGCCGGAAGTTCTGCACCAGCACATCCGCGCCGGCGACCAACCGGCGCATAATCGCCACCGCCTCGGGCCGCTTCAAGTCGAGCGCCAGCGAGCGCTTGCCGCGGTTCGTCGAGACGAACAGCGCCGAGAATTCCCCCGAAGCGCTGATCGATTGCCGGCTGCGCCGCGTGATGTCGCCGCCGAGCGGCTCGATCTTGATCACCTCGGCGCCCTGATCGGCGAGAAACATCGCCGCCAACGGCCCCGAGACCACGCTCGTCAGATCAAGCACCTTCACGCCTGCCAACGGACCCGGCATGTCCACGCACCCTTGCGTTTTCTTCCAACACTTATATCGGCCCCGATGCTCGTCGCCACAAGACCGAACGATCTAGCTAAAGCGGCTTTGTCGCCGGAATTCGATCCGCAATGATAAGTGTGGTTTCCACATGCACTGATGGCCTGATCCAGACCAGCTCGGTTGCCGAAGCTTATCGGGCATTGCACAACCAGTCGCGCGACGGCTGGACACACGAACTCGACCTCCGCCCCTACAGCGGGCGGTGGTAGCGATGGGCGGCGGCCGGCGATTGGTGCTGTGGGGCGTCGGCACGAGCCGGACCTCGCCTGAGCGGTCAGCTACCGGGTACCGGTCACCGCGGCGTGCCGCGACTATCATCGAAGAGGACCGCCTCGCGTCCGGCCTGCCATGCCGCGCTGTCGGCCAATGCCCGAAGACGGCGTAGTCTCAGCTGATCGCTTTCTCTTTCGCAACACGCGAAACCGGAGGATCAGTCGCGAGCGGCAGGTGTCGCGGGTCCTTGGCGCCCGGGCCGGGACACACCCGAACCTCCCTCGCCGAAAGCGGCTCGCCGCATTCGGAGCACACCATGACCGGATCGAAATCCTTGCCGCAGAGATTGTGCGTGTGCAGCAGCGGCCGGCCTTTTTTGTCCGCCATGTGGACATCGCCCCAATGGACGATCGCCATGACGATCGGGTAGAGGTCAAGCCCCTTCTGCGTCAGGCGGTACTCGTAGCGCAGCGGCCGCTGCTGATATGGGACTCTGACGAGCACGAATTCCTCGACGAGCTTCTTCAGCCGGCTCGCAAGGATGGGGCGGGTGATGCCGAGGCGTTCTTGGAAATCCTCGAACCGGCGTACGCGCAGGAAACAGTCCCGCAGGATCAGCAAGGTCCAGCGGTCGCCGATGACCGAGACGGCGCGCGCCATCGAACAATTTTCTTCGCCAAGCTCGTTCCAACGCATCCTATCTTCCCGTAACGCCCGTTAATTTGCTCCCTTGCATATAACGCAGCGAGTTCGGTATTCAAACTGTTGACGCCGATCAGGCTGTGACTGTTGTCCTGACGCCGCGGCTCTCCAGCAGCTGGGCGAGTTCGCCGGTTTCGAACATCTCGCGGACGATGTCGCAGCCGCCGAGGAACTCGCCCTTGACATAAAGCTGCGGCACCGTCGGCCAGTCCGAGAACGCCTTGATGCCCTGGCGGAGCGCCGGATCGGCAAGCACGTCGATCCCCTTGAACCTGACGCCGAGACGGCTCAGCACCTGGACCACGAGGCTCGAAAAACCGCATTGCGGGAAAACCGGTGTGCCTTTCATGAACAGCACGACATCGTGCTCGCCGATCTCGCGTTCGATGCGCTCTTGTACCGGATCCTTCATTGCTTCGTTCTCCTTTCAGCGATGGTCGGCGTACTGATCGGCGCCGAGTAAATGGAGGGAAACGTAGGGCTCGTCGCCGACCACCCAGCTGTCGTGGCCGGGGGCGATGTGGAAGACGTCGCCCGGGCGCAGCTCGGTGATCGTGCCGTCGTCCATGGCGGCGGTGGCTCGCCCGGAGACGACGATGCCGACATGCTCGACCGGGCAGCTCAGAGCACCAGTATCGCGGCCGACATGCAGCGACCACCGCCAGCCGGGCTCGTAAGTTGCGCGGCCGATCGTCACGCCGCCGACGCGAACAACCTCGAATCGACCCTTCTCGAAAATCCGCACTTCGTCGGGCTCTTCAAACCGCTTCAGCATTACGGCCGTCTTTGAGTCGCACGGGTCCGGCCGGCGCTCCGCCCGGATCAATTCCTCGACATCACGCAGCCGGTCCTTGCCAAAAAACATCTCGTTGCCGACAAAGAAGGTGGGCGACCCGAAGGTGCCGCGCGCCACCGAGCGCTCGGTATTGGCGAGGAGGCGCGCCTTGACTTCAGGGTCCTGCACCAGTTCCGCGAAGCGGTCGGCGTCGAAACCGGATTCGACCAGGGCGGCGCGCAATAGCGCCGGATCGTCGAGCTTTTTCGGCTCTGACCACATGTGCCGGTAAACCTCGCCGACATAGCGTTCGAACATGCCGAGCCGCTCGGCGGCGATGGCGCCGCGCATGATCGTCAGAGTATTGACCGGGAAGAACGGGTTCGGCCGGAAGCGGGTGATGCCGTGGCGCTTCAAGAAGCGCGCCGTCTCAAGGCGCTCGTATTCGGGCTTGTTCCTGATGCCGGCGAGGCTCTCCGCCGGCGAGCGGTTGCCGGTCAGCTTGTAGACGCCGCCCAACAGTACTGGGACGTATTCGAACTTCGCCCCGGTCCGCTGCTCGATTTCCGGGATCACCAAATGCGCCAGATAGGCGTTGGGGCTGCCGAAATCGAAATGAAACTCGACCTTGGGCATGGCGTCACCACTTCTCGGCGAAGGGCCGGATCACGCGCTCGAACGACCAGGCGTCGTGCGGTTCCCGATAGAGCTGCCAATAGGCTTCGGCGACCGATTCCGGCCGCATCAGCCTCCACGGATCGAGGTTGGCGAGGGCCGCCTCGCCCTCGCGCTCCCGGATCCGCTCGCGCACCCATGCCGTGTCGACGCCGGCATCGATGACGAGATGCGCGACGTGGATTCCCTTGGGCGCCAGTTCGCGCGCCGCACTCTCTGCCACGGCCCTGAGGCCGAACTTGGCGCTGGCGAAGGCGGCGTAGCCGGCGCCGCCGCGCAACCCGGCGGTAGCGCCGGTCAAGAAGATGTTGCCGCGGCCGCGCGCCAACATCAGGCGAGCCGCCTCGCGAGCGCTGAGGAAGCCGGCGTAGCAGGCCATCTCCCAGACTTTGCGGAACACCCGTTCGGTCGTCTCAAGTAGCGGGAAATTGACATTGGCGCCGATGTTGAAGATGCAGACTTCGAGCGATGCCGCCGCATCGGCGTCTTTTAGAAACTCCGTGGTCGCTGCCTCGTTGCGGGCGTCGAGCGAACGGCCGACGATCCGTCCGCCGGCCGCCTCGATTTCGGCGACGAGCGGCTTGAGCTTCTCGCCCTGGCGGCGCCCGGCGAACACGATGAACCCCTCGGCGGCAAACTTCTTTGCAATCGCAGCGCCGACAAAATCGCCGGCTCCGATTACCGCCACAGTGGCGTCTCGCTTGTCCAACTCCGGCTCCTACGCCGCCTCGGCGGCAAGCGGCAGATCCGCCTCAATCGGCACCGGTACAGCCCGCCGATCGCGGGGTCTGACACCCCGCATTCGCAGCTCGCGGACGACGAAGATGTCGGCGTGCCGACACGCCGTATCGGGGAACTCGTGGAGGAGGACGCTGCCCGGATCGCCCTTCTCGCGCAGCCGGCCGACCTCAAGGGCCGACAGGTTTCTTTTCACCGCCACCGACCGGGCATTGCCCTCCACCAGGGCGAGGATCGGTGCCCTGTTCTCGCCGACGATCATCACCCCGTCGCCGGGTCGAATCTCCTCGGTCTTGCGGATGTCTGTAAGGGCGACCGCCAATTCGCCGTAGGTCCAGATCATGCCGCGCCGCGCGAGCGCCGCGTGGTTCTGTCGCGCTGCCATCCCATTCATGCCCCGTCACTACCTTGGTCGCGCACAATACGACGCCACAGATGTAGGTACCAATTCCACACTGTCAATCGACGAACTGCGAACCGCGTTGCACGCCTCCGAGCACCACCCAGCCCCGTGGGGAGGTGACTGGGATCGTCGGCTCCAACAAAACCGGGTTGACAAGTGTGTTTGCAAAACTAACTAAGGAATGGCCTTCGAGAGAGGAACGCAGTCGCGGAGAGTTACGCGCTGTAGAAATCGAAAGGACCCGCTGATGAGAATCGGGACGATCGGCGCGGGGGCTGTTGCACTCGCAGTTGCTCGTGAAGCGCTTGCCCGCGGGCATCAGATTGTCTTGAGCAGTCGGGGCGGCCCCGGCGCTCTTGCTGGCAAAGTGAGCGAACTCGGTAGCGGCGCGTCGGCGGCGACGGTCGAGGAAGCGGCCAGTCTGGACTACGTGCTGCTCGCCGTGCCGTGGCGGAACGTCGAGCCGGCCTTGCACGGCCTGCCCAATTGGAACGGCCGCGTCCTCATCGACGCCACCAACCCGTTTGCCGAGACCAGCCCCAAGCTAGTTCTTGCCGACCTTGGCGGTATTGGTGCCAGCGAGATCGTAGCCACTTTCGCGGCGGGAGCGCTTATCGTCAAGGCGTTCAATTCTATTCGCATGGTCCGCTTCAATGAGGGGCCCGTCAAGGGCCAGGGAAAGCGGGTAATCTTCGTCTCCGGGGATGACGAGGAATCCAAGCGCGTCGTGAAAGACCTGATCGAAAGCTTCGGCTTTGCGGCCATCGACCTCGGAGGCCTCGTCACTGGCGGACGAATTCAACAGGCGGGCGGACCGCTCGCCGGCCTCGACCTGATTGTCGCAGCCTGACGCTCCCATTACCGCAATGGACTCGAGCTTGTCGCCGGACGATCTGTCTTTCTTATGGCGGTTCGCCTCTTTATCCGCGACCACTTTGCCCCGGAAATGCGCGTCCCAAACGCTCCTTTTTCTTCCCGGCCGAGGATGGGGCGGCGTCTTCAACAAAAGCCAGATTCTATGCTCTTCGTGATCGCAAATGACTGGGACACTTACGTCGACTGATTGAGGTGATCGATGGAAGCCGTATCGACTTATCGCGCAGTGCATGCGGTCGGCCCGGGCCGGCTGGAGCTGACGGAGAAGAGATTTCAGGCTCCAGGACCCGGCAAGGTGCGCATCCGCGTCGAGGCGTGTGGGGTCTGCCATTCGGATTCTGGCACGGTGGAAGCTCTGTTCCCGATCGAATGGCCGCGCGTCCCAGGCCATGAAGTCGTCGGGCGGATCGATGCGCTTGGTCCCGGTGTCCAGGGCTGGGTGGTCGGTCAGCGTGTGGGTGTCGGGTTTCTCGGGGGGTATTGCGGCTATTGCGAGTTTTGTCGCAACGGCGATCTCGTGAACTGCCGGAACCAGGAATATACGGGAATTCATCATGACGGCGGGTATGCCGAAGTGATGATTGCGAAATCCAGCGGGCTCGTGTCGATCCCCGACGACCTGTCGTCGGTCGATGCGGCGCCGCTGTTATGCGCGGGGCTGACGACGTACAGTGCTCTGCGAAACGCACCAGCGAAGGCCGGTGATCTTGTCGCCGTGCTTGGTATTGGCGGCCTGGGTCATCTGGGTGTGCAGTATGCCCGGCACATGGGGTTCGAGGTCGCCGTGATTGCCCGTGGCGGCGACAAGGTAGAATTGGCGCGGAAGCTCGGTGCCCACCATTACATTGACAGCGCCGCTACCAACCCTGCCGAGGCTCTGCAGGCGCTTGGCGGCGCCAAGGTCGTTCTGATAACGGCGTCCGGCGGCAAGACGGTCGCTGAGACTTTCAAGGGCCTGCGTCCCGGCGGTGTCTCGATCGTCCTGGGCGTCGGCCCGGAGCCGATCGAGGTCTCGAGCATCGACCTCATATTCGGAAGCCGCAGGCTCGAAGGCGCCCTGACTGGGAGCCCCGCAGCCGGTGACGAAACGCTCCGCTTCAGCGTACTGAGTGGCGTGTCGGCCATGATCGAGACGGTCCCGCTTGAGCAAGCAGCAGATGCCTACGCGAAGATGATGGCTGGGAAGGCGCGCTTTCGCATGGTTCTGACCATGGACTGACCCCCGCCGTCGTGAAAGCCGTCGGTATCGAATGCCGTCTCAAGGTAGCCGCCTTACCGGGTAACAAGCAGTTCGAAGGAAGCGTGGATTCCGCGCTCTTCGATATCCGCGGAATCATTGACATAGCAGGCGACCCAATAGCTGAAAACCGCCCCGGAGAAAGATGGTCATGTCCAACGATACGCACGAAACCGCTGGCACGCGGCTCGTCCGGGTTGGAGACGTCGAGTTCGCGTACCGGCGCTTCGGCAGCCGGGGGAGCTTTCCCCTGCTGTTCCTCAACTACTTCGCCGCGAACATGGACGACTGGGACCCCAAAGTGACGAATGGCTTCGCGGCCCAGCGCGAAGTGATCCTGTTTGATAACGCGGGCGTTGCGAGATCAAGTGGTGAAACGCCATCGACCGTCGCAGCGATGACAAAGGACTGTGGCGAATTTTGCCGCACGCGTCGATCTAAGAAATTTCGACGTCGTGGGCTTCTCACTGGGCGGCATGATTGCGCAGCAACTTGCATTTGAATCCCCGGAAATGATCCGGCGAATGATCCTGCTCGGCACAGGCCCACGCGGTGGAGAAGGCATGACCTTCACCGAACTCTCGCTCGACGAGCTGGGTGACCCGGTGGCCCTGCTGATGAACTCGTTCTTTACTCCGAGCGAAGGCAGCAGGGCCGCCGGGCAAGCCTATATCGAACGATTGAATCTTCGCGTCGCAGACCGCGATGCGCCGATGTCCATGAAGACGGCAAGCGCTCAGTTGGCGGCAATCCGCGAATGGGGCTCGATTCCTTCGGCAGACCGCTACGCGATGTTGCCTCGGATTCACCAGCGAACATTGATCGTGCACGGCAGCAAAGACATCGTCGTCAGGCCAATCAACGCCTTCCTTCTGGCGCAGCACCTGCCGGATGCCCAGCTCGTGATGTATCCGGATACCAGCCACGGAGCGCAGTCGCAGCACGCGGAAGTCTTTCTCCAGCATGCGCGGCTATTCCTAGACGGGTGAAAGCGTTACCTCGGCCATCATCTGCAGGTCGCCTAGGAACCGCTCTCTGTCAGAGACCGAAATGATGAAGACACGCATCACTGAGCTCTTCGGAATAGAGCATCCGATCATCCAGGGTGGCATGCATCGCGTCGGATACGCCGAGCTGGCCGCCGCGGTTTCGAATGCCGGCGGGCTCGGCATCATCACCGGTCTCACCCAGCCGACCCCCGAGGATCTGGCGCGCGAAATCGACCGCTGCCGTGGCATGACCGACCGGCCGTTCGGGGTCAACCTGACCTTTCTGCCTGCGTTCTCGGCCCCACCCTACCCGGAATACATCAGCGCGATCGTCGGCGGCGGCGTGCGCATCGTCGAAACCGCCGGCCGCAACCCGGCGCAATACATCCCGGCCTTGAAGGCGCACGGGGTCAAGATCATCCACAAATGCACGTCGGTGCGCCATTCGCTGACCGCCGAGCGCATCGGCTGCGATGCGATCAGCGTCGACGGGTTCGAATGCGGCGGCCATCCCGGTGAGGACGACATCCCCAGCATGATCCTGCTGCCCCGGGTCGCGGAGGAACTGAAGATCCCGTTCGTGGCTTCGGGCGGCATGGCCGACGGGCGGAGCCTCGTCGCGGCGCTGGCACTGGGCGCCGACGGTATCAACATGGGCACGCGCTTCATTGCTACGCAGGAGGCGCCGGCGCACGACAACGTCAAACAGGCGCTGGTTGCCGCGAACGAGTTGCAGACGCGCCTGATCATGCGGCCATTACGGAATACCGAGCGAGTGCTGACCAACACGGCCGTCGAGGAGATCCTCGCGATTGAGCGCGACATGGGCGCCGCCACGACGATCGAGGACATCCGCCACCTCGTCGGTGGAGCGGGCAATAGTCGCGTCCTGCAAGACGGCGAGATGGATGCGGGCGCGTGGAGCTGCGGCATGGTCGCCGGGCTCATCCGCGACATTCCGACCTGCCAGGAACTGATCGACCGGATCATGGCCGAGGCCGAGGCGATCATCAGAAGCCGCCTTGAAGGCTTGCTGGCGGCGTGAAGCCGCCAAAGGACGGGAAGGAACGGAGATCATCATGCCGGAACTGCTTGAAACCATCGAAGACGGCGTCGCGACGCTGACTTTCAACCGGCCGGAGCGGATGAACGCGCTGTCGACGCCGATCATGCAGGGCCTGCTCGACGGGCTGCCGCGACTGGCCGGCGACCCGGCCGTGAAGGTCGTCGTCCTCACCGGCGCCGGCCGTGCCTTTTGTGCCGGCGGCGATGTCAAGAGCATGGCCGAAGGCGGTGAGGAGCGCAGTGTTGCCGAGGCGACCACCCGCCTGCGCTCGCGCATGGAAGTCTCCCGCATCCTGCACGAACTGCCGAAGCCGACGATCGCGATGGTCAACGGCCCGGCCGCGGGCGCCGGACTTGCCTTGGCGCTCGCCTGCGATCTGAGGATCGCCGGCGCTTCGGCGCGGCTGGTGACCGCCTTCGTCAGGGTCGGATTTTCGGGCGATTTCGGCGGCAGCTACTTTCTGACGCGGCTCGTCGGCACGGCCAAGGCACGCGAACTTTATTTCACCGGCCGGCCGGTCGAGGCCGACGAAGCTCTGGCGCTCGGGCTCGTCAACCGCGTCGTCGCCGATGAGGCGCTGCGCGAGACGACGATGGAGCTTGCCCGCTCCCTGGCGCGGGGGCCCGCGGTTGCTCTCGCTATGATGAAGCGAAACCTGAACTGCGCCGAAAGCGGCGGCCTCCCCGAGCTCCTCGATCTTGAAGCGGCGAACCAGGTGCTGACCGGCCGCACCGAGGATCATCGCGAGGCAGCTAAGGCGTTCGTCGAGAAGCGCCCGCCCATCTTCACCGGCCGCTGAATCTGATGCTCGACGAGTTTCCGGCGCTTGGAAGGCTGGACTTTTTCGAAAGCGCGCTTGCGCTCATGGCCGGTTACGGCATCAAGAGCTTTCTGAGACGGGACTAGGCCGACAGCGCTGATAACTCGTGTTCGCTGATTGTCGGGTTTGCAGCGGCCTGCCTACCCCACCATCATCGCCGCACAAAGCTGACATGAGCGGTGCTATTTATCCCTGGCAGCCTGTCGACCAGCTCGGCATGGGCCAAGGTGTCGAAACGAAATCCCCATCCAGCGAAGATTTCTTCGTACTCCTCCAACGGGCGCGTAACCACATGCTGCCCCAGCTGTTGCCGGGTGTCGACGATTGCATCCGCCATTACAAGCACGCCCTTCGGCGCGAGCCACATCAGCGTCTTCTCGACGATCGACCGCCAGGTCGGGTCATCGACAAAATTGATGTACACATAGAATGCGAGAATCGCGTCGTAGCGCCGCAGAGGTTTCCATTGCGATAGATCGGCGCAGATGAATTTGCCGGTGGAATGCTCGATCCGAGCGCGCGCGATCGCTTCGGGAGAGACATCGAGCCCGGTATATCGATGGCCCCTCGCAATAAATTCACGGGCGACACGGCCATAGCCGCAGCCGATGTCGAGGACCGAGCCGACAGGAAGTATTTCAGCCACTGCGCCGGCCACTTGCTGCCAGAGGGCTTCGCCCTTGATATTTTCCTCGAGCGTGGCTGCAAGGTTGCCGACTGATCTCGGGTCCTGGCACCAATGCTTGTGTCGTTCGATCCAATATTGTGTTTGATTATATTCCATTTTTCCCCCTATCACCGGTCGGGCTTCACCAAGCAACTGACTTGACCGCACACTCGGCTGATTATCGACCTGAAAAACCTTCCAACAAATGAATGTGCAAGGGAGAAGCGGGCCCCGAAAAATAGGACCAGGGGCGAAGATCGCGACAGCCGCACCGGATCAAAGCGGCGATCACCTGCAGAAGCAACGGCTCATTGACCCGGGTTTCCTGCCGAGAGCTGCGGGGATTCCGAGCCGCCGATGCCCGCTAAGGTTGTGCCGTATATTCTTCGAGCCATCGGCGATATTCCTGCGGTGCCCGCATCAGCCCGCGATTGGCCATGGTCAGAGTGTCCGCCAGCGGCCGAGATACGCCCGGAAGGCGCAGGTCGACGCCCTCGAAGCGCCGCAACTCGCGACGCATAGCGCTGGTAGCGTTGCATCACTTCAATGATGCGCCCCGAGACGGAAGGGTTGCGAGCGGTCGTGCCGACGGCAAGCAGCTTGTAGTGCAGCAGCGCCCCAGTGACGCTGGCCAAGCGCAGATGCGTCGTCTCGTGAGGGTTGATGTGCGCGCAGCGGCCGCACTTGATCAGCGGCACTTTGTGCAGGTACTCCCCGGCGCCGAACAGCCGGGTTCGTACGCCTCCGAGCGGCCTCGAATAGGGCGAACGGACATGGCCCGCCCAGACATAATCGTCGTCGTAATAGCGGCATGCGGCATGCGTCGTCGGCTCGCCGGCGGCACCGAACAGCTGTTCCGGGAAGACGTCGAGCATGAACGCGGCGACCCCTTCCGCGCCCTCGCAATCCAGGTATTCGGTGAAATGGTCGAGCGGCGCTGATTCGCAGCCGGGATATACGAAGGCTTCGTCGGCATCGGCGAACAGGCACCACCCGGCGCGCCCATGCCGTTCGATCAGCGCATTGATCCAACGCATGCCTGATTCCGCGGCCGGACGGGAATCGCAGGTCCGGTAGAGGACGACGTCGGGCTGGTCGCGAAGATACGCGTCGCTCCTGTCGCTCGACATATGATCGACGACGACGAAGCCGCGCACCCCCAACCCGCGGTAGTGACGCAGGAATTCCGGCAGGTTCGCCATCTCGTTCCGGAGCGGCACGAATACCGTGACGCCGGCGGGTTCCGGTAGATTGCGCTCCGGCGTCAGCAGTTCGAAGTCGGGTTCGGCCGCATGAACGGCAGGAAGATAATGCCGCGCCAAAATCGACTGCCAAAGCCGGCGCGCCATATCGTGTTCACCGCGGCGCGCGTGCGCCCAGGCCCGCAGTTCCGAAATCTCCCGCGACCGGAACGCGGTCGGAACCGACCCGATCAGCGCCTGGGCCTGGTCGTCCCGGCGAAGCGTGATCAGCGCCCGCGCCGTGATACAGGCGATCGCGATCCTGCCGGGATATCTGCGGCCGCACTCATCCATCAGCGACAACGCCAGCGCCGCCGACCAGGCGGACGAGATATCGAGTAAGCAATGTCCGAGCGTGAGGGCTGTGTCGGGCGCCCAGGACCGAAACGCGACGATCCGATGGACCAACTCGATGATCGCGGCCTCGCCGTCCCGATCGATCGCCACCAGCCAGCGGCCGATCGCGGCATGGTGATCATCGCCGCCCGCTTCCAATCGCTGCACGGCTTGCTCGGCGTCGGCGAGGCGGCCCAATGCCAACAGCACCCTGACCCATTGCAACAGCAGAAAGCGATGCTCCGGAAAGCGGCCGCTTGCTTTCTCGACAATCCCCGCGATTTCGCCGAGCTCCCACTTCCTTACACGGGCATAGGCAATCTCGATTTCGGAACCGAGCGGCGAGTCCGGGCAGCGCGTCTCGAGCGCCGCGGCGGCGCTGCGATACTGTTCGGCGACGCGCGGGTCGTCGAGACGCTGGTTGAGCAGACATCTCGCCCGGGCAGCCAGCCAATTGGGAACCACCCTGTCGGCAAAGCGCTCGATCAAATCCCCCCAGAGTTGGGCAGCCCTCTCCCATTCTCCCAACTCTTGTGCCGCCTGCGCCAACTCGACGCGCGCCTGCGGGAAATCCGGGAAACGCACGATCAAACTGCTCCACTCGCCCAGCGCCTCGTCCACCCGCCAGAGTCGGAACAGGGCCTTTGCTCGCCCGTTGAACCATTCGGACCGGGCCGTTTCAGGATGCCGGGCTATGCACTCCGCCCAGCATTCGAGCGCCCGATTCCATTCTTCGCGGCTGGCCGCCGACTGAGCTCGGCGCGCGAGAACCTCAGGCGCGTCGGGGAAGCGCTCGGCCAGATCGTCGAGAATTGCTTCGCCCTCCTGCTGCCGCCCGAGGCGCCGCAGCGCTGCCGCAGCGCCGAGGTACCACCAGGGCTGGGCCTCCACCTCGAATTCGCGAAACGCGTCCCGCCAGCCGGCGACCGCCTGCTCATCCTTGTTGCTGTTCGCCAACAGCGCTGCCAATTGGGCCGCAGCCGGCGCAAAAGTCGGAAAACGCTCGCGGCATTGGCGCAGGACCGCTTCCGCCGCCGCCTCCCGCCCGCAGTGACGCTCCGCATGCGCAAGCCCGGTCAGCCAATAGGGCTGAATGCGGTCCGGGAACCGGTCGAGGCAATCCCGCCACGCCGCCGCAGCTGCCTGGGGACCGTCGCGCCTTGCGGCGATCCGCGCCAGGCGGCTCGCAGCCCAGGCGCCGCCGCCCGGTTTGTCGAGCAGCGCCTTGCAGACGGTTTCGGCGACATCGAGGTGTCCAGCTGCGAACAGGACTGCCCCTACCTCTTGCAGCACCGATAACCTCGGCTGGCGCAGCGCCTCGATCAACGGCGAGGCAAGGGCGCCGGCAGGCGCCCGTTCGAGGACCTCAGCCGCAATCCGCTGCAGTTCGCCGCCAGGTGATCGCTGATCTTGTGGTCGCTCGGCGAGAGCTGCGGAATTCCGAGTCGGCGATGCTTCACGGTTTTCCTCCTCTCCTCCAGAGGCGCTTCTCGCTGGGCTATCCCGTATCGTTACCCACTCCTCGATTCGGCTCGTCTCTTTAATCTCATATCCTTATTACTCATCGATAAATCTGGTGCTGCAACGGGCTCGATTACCCCACGATCGCCGCCGCGATACCGCAACAGCCGCAGACTTTATGATTTCCTGACAGGGTATCAATAGCCCGTGCCGAGACGGCGGTTCCAGAATGGCGCGAGCGGCTTGTGTGTTCCGGGTGCGGCGGCCGTCAGATCGACTTCGTGGTCACCGGGACCGAGCGACGGTAGGTGGCGGTCAAAAGCAATTGTGGGGAGGTACGGAACTATGACCAGGGTATCGTTGGTTCTTTGGGCGGGGATGACCGCGGTCTTGGGGTTGGTTTCCTCCGTTGAGACCACTCTAGCGGCCGAGATAAAAGTGCTCGCCTCCGTCGCCCTGACCTCGGCGCTGAACACCCTGACGCCCGCCTATGAGAGAGCGACTGGGGATAAGTTATCCATCGGGTACGGTTTGGCTGTCGATCTAAGGAAACGCATTCTCGATGGCGAAACCGCCGACGTGATCATCCTGACGCGGCCACTGATGGGCGACCTCCAAAAGCAGGATAAACTTTTGGCCAACAGCGTTATCAACGTCGCCGGCACCGCGGTTTCCGTGGTGGCCCGCGCGGGGGCGTCAAAACCTGATATCAGCTCAGTCGACGCCTTCAAGCAGACGCTCCTCAACGCCCGGGCGGTCGTCTATGCCGATCCCGCCAAGGGAGGCGCCAGCGGTGTTTATTTCGCTCGCGTCCTCGACCGCCTCGGAATTGCCGAGCAATTGAAGGGCAAGACAATGTTGGTTCCGGGACCTCAAGCCGCAGAGGTGGTCGCCAGAGGCGACGCCGAACTTGGGGTTGGTTTGGCCTCGGAAATCGTCCCGGTTGCTGGCGCGCAGCTGGTCGGTCCGCTGCCTGGAAACCTGGCGAGTTCGATTATCTTTACCGCCGGGATCGGTGCGGCGAGCAAATCGCCCGACGCGGCCCAAGCGCTTATCAAGTTCCTGACCGGGCCGGACGCGGCACCTCTTCTTAAGGCCAAGGGTTTTGAACCAATATAGGCTAAGATGCGCGAACCGGCCTTACTCCGACCCGCATCGTGTTCTTCCGCCTCGCTGGCAGGCCAAAATCTCGCTCGCAGCTTTCGCGCGCGATCTCGGCTTGCAGCGCCAGTCGCGCCGCCCGCATTGCCCTGTTCGCGGCACTCATGCTGATCCGAAACTCGGCCTCAACCCAGGCCGTGAAATGATCGTGAGGTATCGCGGCTTGTTGCAGCCAGCCGTCGCTGCGGGATGTCTCGGCGCGGCAAAGTGGTCAAGATCGAGCCAAAGGTGCGAGCCGGCTCGCACTTGCGGAGAGTTCGCTCGCGGCCTCGGGTGGTCGAAATCGATCGTGGGGAACGCCTTTCTCAGCCGCTCACCTTCTTCGAGGATCGCCCGGTCAACCGGGGTCTCTGGCATTTGCGCCACGCGGTCGAGGACCCAGAGGCGCGCCACATTGAGCAGGTAATCAGCGCGGTCAACGATGGCCGAGAGCCGGCTCCGAATGGTGACTGCCTTACCTCCAATCAGTCGCATCCGCAGTTCTTCGGGGAGCACCTTGAGAAACATCGGTGCCACAACGGTGCCAACCCCATAGGGATTTTCGCGTTTCGTACCGCCGGTTCGCGTCCGAAGCCCCGTCCTTCTGCCGGGCCAAACCATTGATAACTCTGGTGCTGCCGGTAAGGATTGAACTTACGACCTCCCCCTTACCAAGGGTGTGTCGGAAGTTCCTGGGCGGTTCGGCCGTTACCGGCGTTCGCCGGCCTGCTATGCCGTGCATGTAGTTGTGTTCCTGGTGTTCCAACGGTTGACAGCGATTTTCCGTCGTTCTCGGTGGGGATACAGTGGGATGAAATCTTGACCTCATAAGGCGCGTTTGTCATAATCCCCACTACGAACCCCACCATCTGATCGCGCATCTCCATGCTGACCGTCCGTCGCGGCCGCCCTACAAAGTACGCCGAGTTTGACGCCCTAGTCGAGGGCTTGCCTGAAACCATGACCAAGCGACCGAAATACCTTCAGGGGATCGGCGTATTCCGCGGAACACGTGGAATAACCGCCTGGGTGAAAATCCGATTGCCGCACGGCGCCACGATAAAAGGCAAAACCTATGCTCGGGGCTCATCCGTCGAAATTAAGATGGGAAATTTGACGTCATGGACCTGGGACCAATTAATTTCGCGCCACCGAAAGCTACAGGGAAAAGCTGATCGAGGAGAGCCATTGGAAGATGCGCCCGATCTTAGTTTCGGTCAATTTGCCGAAAACGAATTAGAGTTTGCGCGCCCGTGACGGGCGCGCAGGCTCGGTTGAAGGAACGCGTCTGACTGGATGGACTCGGAGGGTAGTGGGACGGGCCTATGGGGATTTCTACCGTGGCAGGTGGTCGGAGACGCGGTAGGAAGAAGCGGCCGGTGGGTTGAAAGGTTGCGCGGGCCTGATGATGGCTCGCTGATGCAAGCCGATTGGCTGCTGCGGTCGCTGCCGTGGGGCGATTTCCGATGATTTTGGGGTGGCGGCGGGCGAGCGCCGACGCTCCCGCGATGGAACGGTGGAGCGACAGCATGGGGTCGGCGGTGTGGGCGTCGGCAGCATGCTGGTGGTCACGGGCCTTGCGGCCGGGCGGGCGACAGCCGGCGCAGCAGTGTCAGATGGCCGGTTCCGCAATGCGGGCAACGGCGCGGCGATGGCGGGGCCTGGGGGTCGGCGTCAGGCTCGGATGCGGCGGGATCGGCCTGTGGGTTGGCGGGTTGCGCCAGCAGGAGAACATTCCTCAGGTTGCGCAGCGGTTCGCGGCGCGAGGCATGCCACAGGCCGTAATAGCGGACCTTGTGGAAGCCGGCCGGCAGGACGTGCTGGAGGAAACGCCGCATGAACTCGTGGCCGGCCACAGTTTCCTTGCGCTGGCGGTCGGCGGTGCGGTCCTTGTAGCGGTAGGTCACGGTCGCGTCGTCGACGGCCAGGATGCGGTTGTTGGTGATGGCGATGCGGAAGGCGTAGCGGGCGAGATAGTCGAGTGCCGCCTGCTGTCCCTCGCCCCATGGCGTGATGTGAACGACCCAGGGGATTTGCCAGACATGGGGCGGCAGGTCGGCGTCCGGACAGAGCCTGGCGAAGGCGTCGCGGAAGCGGGCGCGGGCAAGGGTAGCAAGCGCCGTCTTCGGGAACAGAAACGTCTTGCCGGCGGGATGCCAAGCGGCACCGTCCTCGGACAATCCGCCGCCGGTGACGAGGCAGTGAACGTGCGGATGGAAGATAAGCCGTTGCGTCCAGGTGTGCAGAACGGCAAGCACGCCAACGGTGCCGCCGACCCAGCGCGGATCGCGGGCCAACACGATGATCGCCTCGGCGGCGGCCTTGATCAGCGCGCCATAGCCGTCGATCTGATGCCGGCGCAGCACGGCCCGCAGTTCCTCGGGCACGGTGACGGTGACGTGGAAATAGGGAACCGGTAACATCTCCTCCCGACGCTGTTCGAGCCAAGCCTGCGTCTGCTCGGCGTGACACTTCGGGCAGGCGCGGTTGCGGCAGGAGTGAAAGACGTGCAGCAGGGCGCCGCAGTGATTGCAGCACCACTGTTGTCCGCCGAGCGCTTCGGTCCGGCAAGCGATGATGTCGGCAACGGCGCGACGATGCGATGGCAGCATCGCCGCGCCATGAGCCTCCAGATAGCTGCCCCCGAAACGGCGGAACGCGTCCGCCACTTCGGGCATGCGTCAGAAGCCGCTCATCACCTTGTCGAGCAGCTTGCGTAAAGACACCCGCGTCGGTTCCGTCAGGTGCGTGTAAATCGTCGTCGTGGCGATGTTCTCGTGGCCGAGAAACGCCTGGACGACGCGGGTGTCGACCCGCTTCTCGAAGAGCCTGGTCGCATAGGCGTGACGCAGCGTATGTGGCGTCGCGCGGCGACCGCCGGGGAGATTGGCCGCCTTGACGGCCTCGGCGAAGGTGCGGGTCAGGACATGGGTGGCGACGGGACCGGTTCGCCAGCCATTGGGGAAGAGCCAGCGCCGATCCCGGTGGTCCTTGGCCTGCCACATCCGCCGCAGGCCTTCGTGCACCTCCTTGGGCACCGGCACGACCCGTTCCTTGTTGCCCTTGCCGACGACGCGCAGGACGCCGCTGGTTTTGTCGATGGCGGTGACGGGAAGAGCAGCGGCCTCGCTGATCCGCAGGCCGCAGCCATAGATCAGGCTGAAACAGCCGCGGTGTATCGGATTGCGGACCGCGGCGAGAATGCGCCGAACTTCGGCGTGGGAAAGCGTCTGCGGCAGCCGCCTCTGCTTGGGGAGCCGGATCTTTTTTTAAACAGCCCCCAGTCCTGGCCTAGCGTGTTCCGGTAGAAGAACTGGATGCCGTAATGGCTGGTCTTGAAGCTGCCGCGCGCATTCCGCTCACGAACATCCAGCAGATATCGCCGCACCTCTTCCTCGGCCAGCAGCGCCGGCGACCGATGGTAATGCTTCGCCAGAGACCTGACCGCCTGGAGATAGATCTCCTGGGTCGTGGCCGCCAAGCCGGCCAGCTTCATGTCCTCGATCATGCGAACACGTAACGGTGACATCGTCTTTCCTTCGTCATCGAAGACGGGACCATCCCGCCTCGACGCAGACGATAGCTTCACCAGCGACCCTCAGGCGACGCCGAGCCCCCCTACGGCGAAGCCGTTCCGTTCAACTGGCTTTCCCGAGCCGAGCGGCGGCTGAAATCAAATTCGACAGATAAGTTCGCCGTTACAATTCAGCTTATTCCGGAGTTTGGCAAAACCGGGCTGAAGCAATTGACCCTGCCGAGCGTGAACCGATGGATTGCCAAACGCCTAAAATTTGCAAAGCCGGGCACGGTCCAGCGGGAATTCAACACGCTCCGCGCGATCCTAAATGACGCCGTGCGGTCGGGCCTCATCGAGCGGTCACCGACGCAAAATGCCGACCCGATCCGCGGCGCCACCGCCAGGCAACGATTTCTAACCAACGAGGAATTGGTCGGCCTGCTCACCGTCGCGGAGGCGCAGGCCGAATGGCTGCCGGATTTCATACTTTGGTCGGTGCATTCCGGTATGCGGAAAGGCGAAATCCTAGCGCTCAGATGGTCGGATATCCGCGAACTGGAACCCGAGCGGGTTTTTGTGCAAATCCGAAACAGCAAGAGCGGCCAGCCCAGGATCGTGACCGCGACGCGCACCATGCGGGAGATCCTCTGCCGCCAGAAGGGTCGAAGGGTCGACGGGGACGAGCGTGTGTTCCCAATTTCCCGGATGACGCTACGGAGACGCTGGGAAGGGGCTCGCGTAGCTGCGGGGCTCGCGGACGCCACCGTGCACGATTTGCGGCGAACCCATTCCACCCATGCCGCAATTGCCGGTGTTGATCTTCGGACCCTAGCGGCCAGGATCGGGCACACGGATCTAAGTATGCTGCATAAGCACTATGCCGCGGTCGTCGGATCGGCGAGCGAAGAGGCAGCTGAGAAAATCGAGAAGGCTTTTGGCCACAAAGCGTTAATCAAAGGAGGAGGAAACAGCTAAAATCGAGTTGCACAAGCGGGCGGCAATATAAAACGAATTAGAGTTTGCGCGCCCGTGACGGGCGCGCAGGCTCGGTTGAAGGAACGCGTCTGACTGGATGGACTCGGAGGGTAGTGGGACGGGCCTATGGGGATTTCTACCGTGGCAGGTGGTCGGAGACGCGGTAGGAAGAAGCGGCCGGTGGGTTGAAAGGTTGCGCGGGCCTGATGATGGCTCGCTGATGCAAGCCGATTGGCTGCTGCGGTCGCTGCCGTGGGGCGATTTCCGATGATTTTGGGGTGGCGGCGGGCGAGCGCCGACGCTCCCGCGATGGAACGGTGGAGCGACAGCATGGGGTCGGCGGTGTGGGCGTCGGCAGCATGCTGGTGGTCACGGGCCTTGCGGCCGGGCGGGCGACAGCCGGCGCAGCAGTGTCAGATGGCCGGTTCCGCAATGCGGGCAACGGCGCGGCGATGGCGGGGCCTGGGGGTCGGCGTCAGGCTCGGATGCGGCGGGATCGGCCTGTGGGTTGGCGGGTTGCGCCAGCAGGAGAACATTCCTCAGGTTGCGCAGCGGTTCGCGGCGCGAGGCATGCCACAGGCCGTAATAGCGGACCTTGTGGAAGCCGGCCGGCAGGACGTGCTGGAGGAAGCGCCGCATGAACTCGTGGCCGGCCACAGTTTCCTTGCGCTGGCGGTCGGCGGTGCGGTCCTTGTAGCGGTAGGTCACGGTCGCGTCGTCGACGGCCAGGATGCGGTTGTTGGTGATGGCGATGCGGAAGGCGTAGCGGGCGAGATAGTCGAGTGCCGCCTGCTGTCCCTCGCCCCATGGCGTGATGTGAACGACCCAGGGGATTTGCCAGACATGGGGCGGCAGGTCGGCGTCCGGACAGAGCCTGGCGAAGGCGTCGCGGAAGCGGGCGCGGGCAAGGGTAGCAAGCGCCGTCTTCGGGAACAGAAACGTCTTGCCGGCGGGATGCCAAGCGGCACCGTCCTCGGACAATCCGCCGCCGGTGACGAGGCAGTGAACGTGCGGATGGAAGATAAGCCGTTGCGTCCAGGTGTGCAGAACGGCAAGCACGCCAACGGTGCCGCCGACCCAGCGCGGATCGCGGGCCAACACGATGATCGCCTCGGCGGCGGCCTTGATCAGCGCGCCATAGCCGTCGATCTGATGCCGGCGCAGCACGGCCCGCAGTTCCTCGGGCACGGTGACGGTGACGTGGAAATAGGGAACCGGTAACATCTCCTCCCGACGCTGTTCGAGCCAAGCCTGCGTCTGCTCGGCGTGACACTTCGGGCAGGCGCGGTTGCGGCAGGAGTGAAAGACGTGCAGCAGGGCGCCGCAGTGATTGCAGCACCACTGTTGTCCGCCGAGCGCTTCGGTCCGGCAAGCGATGATGTCGGCAACGGCGCGACGATGCGATGGCAGCATCGCCGCGCCATGAGCCTCCAGATAGCTGCCCCCGAAACGGCGGAACGCGTCCGCCACTTCGGGCATGCGTCAGAAGCCGCTCATCACCTTGTCGAGCAGCTTGCGTAAAGACACCCGCGTCGGTTCCGTCAGGTGCGTGTAAATCGTCGTCGTGGCGATGTTCTCGTGGCCGAGAAACGCCTGGACGACGCGGGTGTCGACCCGCTTCTCGAAGAGCCTGGTCGCATAGGCGTGACGCAGCGTATGTGGCGTCGCGCGGCGACCGCCGGGGAGATTGGCCGCCTTGACGGCCTCGGCGAAGGTGCGGGTCAGGACATGGGTGGCGACGGGACCGGTTCGCCAGCCATTGGGGAAGAGCCAGCGCCGATCCCGGTGGTCCTTGGCCTGCCACATCCGCCGCAGGCCTTCGTGCACCTCCTTGGGCACCGGCACGACCCGTTCCTTGTTGCCCTTGCCGACGACGCGCAGGACGCCGCTGGTTTTGTCGATGGCGGTGACGGGAAGAGCAGCGGCCTCGCTGATCCGCAGGCCGCAGCCATAGATCAGGCTGAAACAGCCGCGGTGTATCGGATTGCGGACCGCGGCGAGAATGCGCCGAACTTCGGCGTGGGAAAGCGTCTGCGGCAGCCGCCTCTGCTTGGGGAGCCGGATCTTTTTTTAAACAGCCCCCAGTCCTGGCCTAGCGTGTTCCGGTAGAAGAACTGGATGCCGTAATGGCTGGTCTTGAAGCTGCCGCGCGCATTCCGCTCACGAACATCCAGCAGATATCGCCGCACCTCTTCCTCGGCCAGCAGCGCCGGCGACCGATGGTAATGCTTCGCCAGAGACCTGACCGCCTGGAGATAGATCTCCTGGGTCGTGGCCGCCAAGCCGGCCAGCTTCATGTCCTCGATCATGCGAACACGTAACGGTGACATCGTCTTTCCTTCGTCATCGAAGACGGGACCATCCCGCCTCGACGCAGACGATAGCTTCACCAGCGACCCTCAGGCGACGCCGAGCCCCCCTACGGCGAAGCCGTTCCGTTCAACTTATTTCACTCTCGACGAAATCGCGAGAAACACACTACTGATTTTGTTAACAGCTATCAAAGCGGATGTCAGAAGTGAAAAGACTGTTTTTTTGATGAAGAACGGTATTCCCACAAACACTGTAATTAAAGAGATGAAACGAATTAGAGTTTGCGCGCCCGTGACGGGCGCGCAGGCTCGGTTGAAGGAACGCGTCTGACTGGATGGACTGGAGGGTAGTGGGACGGGCCTATGGGGATTTCTACCGTGGCAGGTGGTCGGAGACGCGGTAGGAAGAAGCGGCCGGTGGGTTGAAAGGTTGCGCGGGCCTGATGATGGCTCGCTGATGCAAGCCGATTGGCTGCTGCGGTCGCTGCCGTGGGGCGATTTCCGATGATTTTGGGGTGGCGGCGGGCGAGCGCCGACGCTCCCGCGATGGAACGGTGGAGCGACAGCATGGGGTCGGCGGTGTGGGCGTCGGCAGCATGCTGGTGGTCACGGGCCTTGCGGCCGGGCGGGCGACAGCCGGCGCAGCAGTGTCAGATGGCCGGTTCCGCAATGCGGGCAACGGCGCGGCGATGGCGGGGCCTGGGGGTCGGCGTCAGGCTCGGATGCGGCGGGATCGGCCTGTGGGTTGGCGGGTTGCGCCAGCAGGAGAACATTCCTCAGGTTGCGCAGCGGTTCGCGGCGCGAGGCATGCCACAGGCCGTAATAGCGGACCTTGTGGAAGCCGGCCGGCAGGACGTGCTGGAGGAAACGCCGCATGAACTCGTGGCCGGCCACAGTTTCCTTGCGCTGGCGGTCGGCGGTGCGGTCCTTGTAGCGGTAGGTCACGGTCGCGTCGTCGACGGCCAGGATGCGGTTGTTGGTGATGGCGATGCGGAAGGCGTAGCGGGCGAGATAGTCGAGTGCCGCCTGCTGTCCCTCGCCCCATGGCGTGATGTGAACGACCCAGGGGATTTGCCAGACATGGGGCGGCAGGTCGGCGTCCGGACAGAGCCTGGCGAAGGCGTCGCGGAAGCGGGCGCGGGCAAGGGTAGCAAGCGCCGTCTTCGGGAACAGAAACGTCTTGCCGGCGGGATGCCAAGCGGCACCGTCCTCGGACAATCCGCCGCCGGTGACGAGGCAGTGAACGTGCGGATGGAAGATAAGCCGTTGCGTCCAGGTGTGCAGAACGGCAAGCACGCCAACGGTGCCGCCGACCCAGCGCGGATCGCGGGCCAACACGATGATCGCCTCGGCGGCGGCCTTGATCAGCGCGCCATAGCCGTCGATCTGATGCCGGCGCAGCACGGCCCGCAGTTCCTCGGGCACGGTGACGGTGACGTGGAAATAGGGAACCGGTAACATCTCCTCCCGACGCTGTTCGAGCCAAGCCTGCGTCTGCTCGGCGTGACACTTCGGGCAGGCGCGGTTGCGGCAGGAGTGAAAGACGTGCAGCAGGGCGCCGCAGTGATTGCAGCACCACTGTTGTCCGCCGAGCGCTTCGGTCCGGCAAGCGATGATGTCGGCAACGGCGCGACGATGCGATGGCAGCATCGCCGCGCCATGAGCCTCCAGATAGCTGCCCCCGAAACGGCGGAACGCGTCCGCCACTTCGGGCATGCGTCAGAAGCCGCTCATCACCTTGTCGAGCAGCTTGCGTAAAGACACCCGCGTCGGTTCCGTCAGGTGCGTGTAAATCGTCGTCGTGGCGATGTTCTCGTGGCCGAGAAACGCCTGGACGACGCGGGTGTCGACCCGCTTCTCGAAGAGCCTGGTCGCATAGGCGTGACGCAGCGTATGTGGCGTCGCGCGGCGACCGCCGGGGAGATTGGCCGCCTTGACGGCCTCGGCGAAGGTGCGGGTCAGGACATGGGTGGCGACGGGACCGGTTCGCCAGCCATTGGGGAAGAGCCAGCGCCGATCCCGGTGGTCCTTGGCCTGCCACATCCGCCGCAGGCCTTCGTGCACCTCCTTGGGCACCGGCACGACCCGTTCCTTGTTGCCCTTGCCGACGACGCGCAGGACGCCGCTGGTTTTGTCGATGGCGGTGACGGGAAGAGCAGCGGCCTCGCTGATCCGCAGGCCGCAGCCATAGATCAGGCTGAAACAGCCGCGGTGTATCGGATTGCGGACCGCGGCGAGAATGCGCCGAACTTCGGCGTGGGAAAGCGTCTGCGGCAGCCGCCTCTGCTTGGGGAGCCGGATCTTTTTTTAAACAGCCCCCAGTCCTGGCCTAGCGTGTTCCGGTAGAAGAACTGGATGCCGTAATGGCTGGTCTTGAAGCTGCCGCGCGCATTCCGCTCACGAACATCCAGCAGATATCGCCGCACCTCTTCCTCGGCCAGCAGCGCCGGCGACCGATGGTAATGCTTCGCCAGAGACCTGACCGCCTGGAGATAGATCTCCTGGGTCGTGGCCGCCAAGCCGGCCAGCTTCATGTCCTCGATCATGCGAACACGTAACGGTGACATCGTCTTTCCTTCGTCATCGAAGACGGGACCATCCCGCCTCGACGCAGACGATAGCTTCACCAGCGACCCTCAGGCGACGCCGAGCCCCCCGACGGCGAAGCCGTTCCGTTCAACCAAGGGTTGAGGGGGATGTAGTGCACAGGCGATCATATAGGGGTCGGAGCGCAGGGAGGCGCCGCGCGGCGGCGGGAGAGCGAGGGGGGCGGGCCGGACGAGGAAGGTAGGGTAGGGGTGCGAGGGGAGGGACCCATCTTCATTAGATGACGACCGAAATAATGGAAGAGCCCGAGTGCACATTTTGGAACTCGGAACATTCAGCTCAATCCAAACCCAGCTTGACCACTTTACTGACGAGTAGGGGGGAGGGGAGGGGCCAGTCTGGCCGCTCGAAATGGCCAGAAATGCGGGGGTCAGGCGCTGTCACCGCTCGCGAATGGTGTAGTGCTAAATTGTTTACCTGGCTCGAGGCTTTGTCATTGTCTTGGGGGGGGGGGGGGGGGGGGGGGGGGCGGGGGTCGACCCAATCATGCGGTGCTAACGCTAGGTTGAACGGAACGGCTTCGCCGTAGGGGGCTCGGCGTCGCCTGAGGGTCGCTGGTGAAGCTATCGTCTGCGTCGAGGCGGGATGGTCCCGTCTTCGATGACGAAGGAAAGACGATGTCACCGTTACGTGTTCGCATGATCGAGGACATGAAGCTGGCCGGCTTGGCGGCCACGACCCAGGAGATCTATCTCCAGGCGGTCAGGTTCTGGCGAAGCATTACCATCGGTCGCCGGCGCTGCTGGCCGAGGAAGAGGTGCGGCGATATCTGCTGGATGTTCGTGAGCGGAATGCGCGCGGCAGCTTCAAGACCAGCCATTACGGCATCCAGTTCTTCTACCGGAACACGCTAGGCCAGGACTGGGGGCTGTTTAAAAAAAGATCCGGCTCCCCAAGCAGAGGCGGCTGCCGCAGACGCTTTCCCACGCCGAAGTTCGGCGCATTCTCGCCGCGGTCCGCAATCCGATACACCGCGGCTGTTTCAGCCTGATCTATGGCTGCGGCCTGCGGATCAGCGAGGCCGCTGCTCTTCCCGTCACCGCCATCGACAAAACCAGCGGCGTCCTGCGCGTCGTCGGCAAGGGCAACAAGGAACGGGTCGTGCCGGTGCCCAAGGAGGTGCACGAAGGCCTGCGGCGGATGTGGCAGGCCAAGGACCACCGGGATCGGCGCTGGCTCTTCCCCAATGGCTGGCGAACCGGTCCCGTCGCCACCCATGTCCTGACCCGCACCTTCGCCGAGGCCGTCAAGGCGGCCAATCTCCCCGGCGGTCGCCGCGCGACGCCACATACGCTGCGTCACGCCTATGCGACCAGGCTCTTCGAGAAGCGGGTCGACACCCGCGTCGTCCAGGCGTTTCTCGGCCACGAGAACATCGCCACGACGACGATTTACACGCACCGTGACGGAACCGACGCGGGTGTCTTTACGCAAGCTGCTCGACAAGGTGATGAGCGGCTTCTGACGCATGCCCGAAGTGGCGGACGCGTTCCGCCGTTTCGGGGGCAGCTATCTGGAGGCTCATGGCGCGGCGATGCTGCCATCGCATCGTCGCGCCGTTGCCGACATCATCGCTTGCCGGACCGAAGCGCTCGGCGGACAACAGTGGTGCTGCAATCACTGCGGCGCCCTGCTGCACGTCTTTCACTCCTGCCGCAACCGCGCCTGCCCGAAGTGTCACGCCGAGCAGACGCAGGCTTGGCTCGAACAGCGTCGGGAGGAGATGTTACCGGTTCCCTATTTCCACGTCACCGTCACCGTGCCCGAGGAACTGCGGGCCGTGCTGCGCCGGCATCAGATCGACGGCTATGGCGCGCTGATCAAGGCCGCCGCCGAGGCGATCATCGTGTTGGCCCGCGATCCGCGCTGGGTCGGCGGCACCGTTGGCGTGCTTGCCGTTCTGCACACCTGGACGCAACGGCTTATCTTCCATCCGCACGTTCACTGCCTCGTCACCGGCGGCGGATTGTCCGAGGACGGTGCCACTTGGCATCCCGCCGGCAAGACGTTTCTGTTCCCGAAGACGGCGCTTGCTGCCCTTGCCCGCGCCCGCTTCCGCGACGCCTTCGCCAGGCTCTGTCCGGACGCCGACCTGCCGCCCGATGTCTGGCAAATCCCCTGGGTCGTTCACATCACGCCATGGGGCGAGGGACAGCAGGCGGCACTCGACTATCTCGCCCGCTACGCCTTCCGCATCGCCATCACCAACAACCGCATCCTGGCCGTCGACTACGTGACCGTGACCTACCCTGACAAGGACCGCACCGCCGACCGCCAGCGCAAGGAAACTGTGGCCGGCCACGAGTTCATGCGGCGTTTCCTCCAGCACGTCCTGCCGGCCGGCTTCCACAAGGTCCGCTATTACGGCCTGTGGCATGCCTCGCGCCGCGAACCGCTGCGCAACCTGAGGAATGTTCCCCGCCGGCGCAACCCGCCAACCCACAGGCCGATCCCGCCGCATCCGAGCCTGACGCCGACCCCCAGGCCCCGCCATCGCCGCGCCGTTGCCCGCATTGCGAGCACCGGCCATCTGACACTGCTGCGCCGGCTGTCGCCCGCCCGGCCGCAAGGCCCGTGACCACCAGCATGCTGCCGACGCCCACACCGCCGACCCCACGCCGTCCCTCCACGTTCCTTCGCCGGCAGCGACGCCGTTCTCGCCCGCCAACCCGGATGACCGGACCTCGCCGTCCGGCAGCGCCGACGACAACCACTGACTGGGATCAGGACCATCATCAGGCCCGCGCAACCTTTCAACCCACCGGCCGCTTCTTCCTACCGCGTCTCCGACCACCTGCCACGGTAGAAATCCCCATAGGCCCGTCCCACTACCCTCCGAGTTCCATCCAGTCAGACGCGTTCCTTCAACCGAGCCTGCGCGCCCGTCACGGGCGCGCAAACTCTGATTCGTTTGGTTCAGGAAAGCGCTTCACCGCCCATACCGAGCGCCACCCTTCCACGCGCCAAGCCGGGCGGGGCGGCTTGCGTTCCGACACAGTCCGGGTCGTACCCTCGACCGATCTTCGGAAAATCTCCGGCCACAGCCCAAATCGAGCTGGATAAGTCCGTCCTCCGACCACTCCACCAAGCAATTGTGGTGCTAAGGCGCGATGTGCGCCGCCCAACTCCTTGATAAGACTCCTATTTTTTTCCCAGCGGTGTTCAAGTTGGGCCAAACAAATTGTCGAAATTCGGTAACCCTCCGCGGAAGGCCGCCTTGCTGTCTCTGGGCTGATCGGGCTGGGTAGGCGCCAGTGCAAGCGGCGGTGCTTGCACCGGTGCAAGAGACGGTGCGATGGCGAGGTTCGAGTTATTCAGCGGCGCGGAGCGGCGGCGACGCTGGAGTGAGGCGCAGAAGCGGGCGGTGGTAGCGGCGGCATTTACGCCGGGCGCGATTGTTGCCGAGGTGGCGCGCCGGGCGGATGTCCGTGCCGGTCAGATCTACCGCTGGCGCCAGGAACTGCGCAGCGATCGTGCCGGTTTTGCCGCCGTCGTGGTGACGGCGGATGCCGATTGCGGGCCAGGCATTGCGGCACGCAGCGGTGAGGCGATCGAGATCCAGTTCAGCGGGGTCGCCAGCCTGCGCATCCCGCCGTCGACGCCGCCCGGGCTGGCGGCGGCGGTGGTGCAGGCGCTGGTGCGGCGATGATCCCGGTTCCCTCGGGGGTACGGGTGTGGCTCGCCACCGGCCACACCGACATGCGGCGCGGCATGAACAGCCTGGCGCTGCAGGTGCAGGAGCGGCTGCAGCGCGACCCGCACGCCGGCGATCTTTACGTGTTCCGGGGCAAGAGCGGGTACCTGATCAAGGTACTTTGGCATGACGGCGTCGGCATGTCGCTCTACGCCAAGCGGCTGGAGCGGGGCCGCTTCATCTGGCCTCCGCCGGCGGATGGCGTGGTGGCGATCAGCGCGGCGCAACTGGCCTACATGCTCGACGGCATCGATTGGCGCAACCCGGTTCACACCTGGCGACCGCAGGTCGCCGGCTGAGCCGATCTGAGTTACGTGACGAAAAACAACGAGGTTTCGCAATGCCCCGAGGACGCCCGCCGCAGGCCAGCTAGCGCTAAGCGGCGCCGAGCGGCAAGCCCGATGGCGGGTCCGTCATGCCGGCGCCCCGGTCAGCCGCTGGCGCCGCCCGGCCGACCGGCGCTCGCGCCCGCAGCGCTGGCGTGATGCCGTTGCCGAGCTTGTCGCCTTGCAGAACGAGTACACGCAATGGTTCGAGGCATTACCGGAACCGTTGCGCGAGGCCGCGACCGGCGAGGCCCTGCAAGCGATTGTCGAGTTCGATTTCGGCGAGCTCGCCGACCTCGATCCGCCGCGCGGCTTCGGCCGCGACTGAACGAGTACCACGCGCCCTGGCCCCACCGTCGCAAACCGTCGACCATGCCTTCTGCGCCGCACCATTCTCATCTTGATTGTCGCGCCTCAATCGCGCAATAGATTTGGTGTGACATTTTGATTTACCCTATAGTTGATAACGCAAGGACGGCTGCCAGCATGTGATAATCGGTCCCGTGACGACGCCCGAGACCCTGCCCGACGACATTGCCGCATTGCGGGCGGCGTTGTCGGCGGCGCGCGAGAAGTGCCTGGAGGAAGCGGCCAGGGCGACGCGGATCGAGGCGGAACTCGCGGTTGCCAAGGCCAAGGCCTCCGACGACGAGGCGCTGATCGCCCATCAGCGATTGCAGATCGCCAAGCTGACGCACCAGCTCTATGGCCAGCGCTCGGAACGCAGCATCCGGCTCATCGAGCAGATGGAGCTGGCCTTCGCGGAACTTGAGAGCTCCGCCAGCGAGGATGAGATTGCCGCCGAGCAGGCCGTCGCCAAGACCACAAAGGTAGCGGGCTTTAACCGCAAGCGCCCGGCGCGCCAACCCTTCCCGGCGGACCTGCCGCGCGAGCGGGTGGTCGAGCCGGCGCCGACGGAATGCCCGTGCTGTGGCGGCGCGCGGCTGCGCAAACTCGGCGAAGACATCACCGAGACGCTGGAAGTGATCCCGCGGCAGTGGAAAGTGATCCAGCATGTCCGCGAGAAGTTCAGCTGTCGCGACTGCGAGAAGATCAGCCAGGCGCCGGCGCCGTTTCATGTGCTTCCGCGGGGTTGGGCCGGGCCCAGCCTGTTGGCGATGATCCTGTTCGAGAAGTTCGGGCAGCACCAGCCGCTCAACCGCCAGGCCGAACGCTATACCCGGGAGGGCGTGCCGCTCAGCCTGTCGACCCTGGCCGACCAGGTCGGTGGCTGCTGTGCCGTACTGGCCCCGCTCATCAGCCGAATTGAGGCGCATGTCTTCGCCGCGGAACGTTTGCATGGCGACGACACGACCGTGCCGGTCCTCGCCAAGGGCAAGACCCACACCGGGCGATGTTGGGTATATGTGCGCGACGACCGCCCGTTCGGCGGGCCGGATCCGCCGGCGGCGATGTTCTATTACTCGCGCGATCGGAGCGGTGTACACGCCCAGGCGCATCTCGCCGACTATGCCGGAATCCTCCAGGCAGACGCTTTCGCCGGCTACAACAAACTGTACGAAGCCGACCGCCAGCCGGGCCCGCTCATCGAGGCGGCGTGCTGGGTGCATGCCCGCCGGCCGTTCTTCGTCATGGCCGACATCGCCGCCAACGCGCGCCGCAAGGCGCAGGGCAAGACCGCCGTGATCTCGCCGCTGGCGCTGGAGATGGTCCGCCGCATCGACGCGCTGTTCGACATCGAGCGTGCGATCAATGGCCAAAATGCCGAACAGCGCCGGGCCAGCCGACAGGAACTGAGCGCCCCATTGGTCGCCGACCTGGAACGCTGGATGCGTGAGCAACGGCCCAAGCTGTCACGCGGCAACGATGTCGCCAAGGCAATGGACTACATGCTCAAGCGCTGGCCGGCCTTCACCCGCTTCCTCGAAGACGGCCGCATCTGCATGTCCAACAACGCCGCCGAGCGCGCCCTGCGCGGCATTGCGCTGGGCAGAAAATCATGGCTGTTCGCCGGTTCCGATCGCGGCGGGCAGCGCGCCGCAGTAATGTACAGCCTGATTGTCACCGCCAAGATGAATGACGTCGATCCGCAAGCCTGGCTCGCCGACGTCCTCGCCCGCATCGCCGAACATCCGGCTCGTAAGCTCGACGAGCTGCTGCCCTGGAACTGGCAGCCGCGCTCGGTGCCGCACCGTCAAGCGGCCTGAGCTCGGCCGCCACCACCGCCGTCACCGCCGTCTCAACCGCCGAAAACGCACAGCTGCAGGTCACATCGCCCAAGTAACTCTGCCTGCGGCGCTCACCGCAGGCTTACGAAATTCGCCTGAGTTTGATCGCTAATCCGCTATTTTGTTGCGATTTATAACACTCAATAATTCGCGGGTTTGCGGGCCGCGTAAGCGCGATATCAGCCCGGATTCATCGTAACCCTTCGCGGAAGGCCGCCTTGCTGTCTCTCAGCTGATCGGGCTGGGTAGGCGCCAGTGCAAGCGGCGGTGCTTGCACTGGTGCAAGAGACGGTGCGATGGCGAGGTTCGAGTTATTCAACGCCCCGGAGCGGCGGCGACGCTGGAGCGAGGAACAGAAGCGGGCGGTGGTTGCGGCGGCATTTACGCCGGGCGCGATTGTTGCCGAGGTGGCGCGCCGGGCGGATGTCCGTGCCGGTCAGATCTACCGCTGGCGCCAGGAACTGCGCAGCGATCGTGCCGGTTTTGCCGCCGTCGTGGTGACGGCGGATGCCGATTGCGGGCCAGGCATTGCGGCACGCAGCGGTGAGGCGATCGAGATCCAGTTCAGCGGGGTCGCCAGCCTGCGCATCCCGCCGTCGACGCCGCCCGGGCTGGCGGCGGCGGTGGTGCAGGCGCTGGTGCGGCGATGATCCCGGTTCCCTCGGGGGTACGGGTGTGGCTCGCCACCGGCCACACCGACATGCGGCGCGGCATGAACAGCCTGGCGCTGCAGGTGCAGGAGCGGCTGCAGCGCGACCCGCACGCCGGCGATCTTTACGTGTTCCGGGGCAAGAGCGGGTACCTGATCAAGGTACTTTGGCATGACGGCGTCGGCATGTCGCTCTACGCCAAGCGGCTGGAGCGGGGCCGCTTCATCTGGCCTCCGCCGGCGGATGGCGTGGTGGCGATCAGCGCGGCGCAACTGGCCTACATGCTCGACGGCATCGATTGGCGCAACCCGGTTCACACCTGGCGACCGCAGGTCGCCGGCTGAGCCGATCTCCGTTACGTGACGAAAGACAACGAGGCTTCGCAATGCCCCGAGGACGCCCGCCGCAAGGCCAGCTAGCGCTAAGCGGCGCCGAGCGGCAAGCCCGATGGCGGGTCCGTCATGCCGGCGCCCCGGTCAGCCGCTGGCGCCGCCCGGCCGACCGGCGCTCGCGCCCGCAGCGCTGGCGTGATGCCGTTGCCGAGCTTGTCGCCTTGCAGAACGAGTACACGCAATGGTTCGAGGCATTACCGGAACCGTTGCGCGAGACCGCGACCGGCGAGGCCCTGCAAGCGATTGTCGAGTTCGATTTCGGCGAGCTCGCCGACCTCGATCCGCCGCGCGGCTTCGGCCGCGACTGAACGAGTACCACGCGCCCTGGCCCCACCGTCGCAAACCGTCGACCATGCCTTCTGCGCCGCACCATTCTCATCTTGATTGTCGCGCCTCAATCGCGCAATAGATTGGGTGCGACATTTTGACTCACCCTATAGTTGATAACGCAAGGACGGCTGCCAGCATGTGATAATCGGTCTCGTGACGACGCCCGAGACCCTGCCCGACGACATTGCCGCATTGCGGGCGGCGTTGTCGGCGGCGCGCGAGAAGTGCCTGGAGGAAGCGGCCAGGGCGACGCGGATCGAGGCGGAACTCGCGGTTGCCAAGGCCAAGGCCTCCGACGACGAGGCGCTGATCGCCCATCAGCGATTGCAGATCGCCAAGCTGACGCACCAGCTCTATGGCCAGCGCTCGGAACGCAGCATCCGGCTCATCGAGCAGATGGAGCTGGCCTTCGCGGAACTCGAGAGCTCCGCCAGCGAGGATGAGATTGCCGCCGAGCAGGCCGTCGCCAAGACCACAAAGGTAGCGGGCTTTAACCGCAAGCGCCCGGCGCGCCAACCCTTCCCGGCGGACCTGCCGCGCGAGCGGGTGGTCGAGCCGGCGCCGACGGAATGCCCGTGCTGTGGCGGCGCGCGGCTGCGCAAACTCGGCGAAGACATCACCGAGACGCTGGAAGTGATCCCGCGGCAGTGGAAAGTGATCCAGCATGTCCGCGAGAAGTTCAGCTGTCGCGACTGCGAGAAGATCAGCCAGGCGCCGGCGCCGTTTCATGTGCTTCCGCGGGGTTGGGCCGGGCCCAGCCTGTTGGCGATGATCCTGTTCGAGAAGTTCGGGCAGCACCAGCCGCTCAACCGCCAGGCCGAACGCTATACCCGGGAGGGCGTGCCGCTCAGCCTGTCGACCCTGGCCGACCAGGTCGGTGGCTGCTGTGCCGTACTGGCCCCGCTCATCAGCCGAATCGAGGCGCATGTCTTCGCCGCGGAACGTTTGCATGGCGACGACACGACCGTGCCGGTCCTCGCCAAGGGCAAGACCCACACCGGGCGATGTTGGGTATATGTGCGCGACGACCGCCCGTTCGGCGGGCCGGATCCGCCGGCGGCGATGTTCTATTACTCGCGCGATCGGAGCGGTGTACACGCCCAGGCGCATCTCGCCGACTATGCCGGAATCCTCCAGGCAGACGCTTTCGCCGGCTACAACAAACTGTACGAAGCCGACCGCCAGCCGGGCCCGCTCATCGAGGCGGCGTGCTGGGTGCATGCCCGCCGGCCGTTCTTCGTCATGGCCGACATCGCCGCCAACGCGCGCCGCAAGGCGCAGGGCAAGACCGCCGTGATCTCGCCGCTGGCGCTGGAGATGGTCCGCCGCATCGACGCGCTGTTCGACATCGAGCGTGCGATCAATGGCCAAAATGCCGAACAGCGCCGGGCCAGCCGACAGGAACTGAGCGCCCCATTGGTCGCCGACCTGGAACGCTGGATGCGTGAGCAACGGCCCAAGCTGTCACGCGGCAACGATGTCGCCAAGGCAATGGACTACATGCTCAAGCGCTGGCCGGCCTTCACCCGCTTCCTCGAAGACGGCCGCATCTGCATGTCCAACAACGCCGCCGAGCGCGCCCTGCGCGGCATTGCGCTGGGCAGAAAATCATGGCTGTTCGCCGGTTCCGATCGCGGCGGGCAGCGCGCCGCAGTAATGTACAGCCTGATTGTCACCGCCAAGATGAATGACGTCGATCCGCAAGCCTGGCTCGCCGACGTCCTCGCCCGCATCGCCGAACATCCGGCTCGTAAGCTCGACGAACTGCTGCCATGGAACTGGCAGCCCTGCTCGCCACTGCGCCGGCTGGCGGCCTGACCTGTGGCCGCCATCAGCGCCGTCTTCACGATCGCCTACGTCGCCGACCTCCTCGGCGAGGACGAAGACTGCCTGCACGATCTGTCGATCGACATGTTCCCCGAAGATGGGTGCCTCTACGTCTATGGCCTCGGCGAGGACGCCATGACGCCTTCACTCGGGACGGCATCGAATACTTGAAACAGGTCATCGCTGACAGACGTGCCGCCGGGAACGCATCGCCCGAGCTCAACTCGACCGAATAGCTCGACCTGCGCCGCTCACCGCATGCTTACAATTCATCGATGCGGAGCGCGGCGTTGCGAGTGCGGTGCAGGCGGATGCCGGTCGACACTAAAGCGGGCGAGGCCTGCCGGGGCTCATTCCAGGCGCAATGCGGACCGACACTTAGCGGCTGTCCGGAATTTACCCGCGAGAGGCTGCGGCACTCGGCCCTATCATTGGGGGCGACGTGCGGTTACCCGAAATAGAACTCGGGTCATTCAGGCCGCTGCTTCAACGTCGGGCTTACCCGGACCAGTAAATTCGGAATGCAAGGTAGCCCAAAAGCTTCTCATCAGTTCCAGTCGGTCAGCGGTGAACCATGCGCCGTCATACTTATCGGTCCGTAGTTGTTCAAATTCGGCACGCAAAATCACTCTCACAAACAAGTCCTGAAATCTCTTGGTAATGGGGAATGGCTCCGTTCCAGGATAATCGGCTGCTAATGCGACTGACCGGAGCTGACGTTCACCAGTATATTTGAACGCGTCATCGAGAGTTCTTCCAAGACAGACCCACGAGAAACCTGAGCGGCGATAAGGCTGTCCTTTGGATGTTCTTCTAAAACATAGCACCCATGTGCCAGGGGTGAGCACCTTGTAATCTTCCGGCCCCTCAATTTCGATACCGTCATCTATCTGATCCTCCAGGTAATCAACAGCTGCCTTGCTCTTACCTTTAGCGTATTGTGGATTAATTTCCCACTCGCTGTTTCCTATCCAGTCAATCAACGGAGCCCTCAAGGCATTTACATTGAAGTCGGCAAACGATCCGAGTGAAGGCTTCGCTCCTTGTCGTGCTTTCCATATTGCCTTTGCGCGCTCTAGATCACCTTCCTCGATTTCACGGCCCTCACCCCACATTCTGGTAAACCAACGCTTAATATCCGCCATTGCTTCAGGGTCATCAATCAGGACGCCCGCCTCTTCCCAAGATGCCTGCTCGGCTCCCTCAAAGCCGAGGCCATTGGCGGAGGCATTGGCGGATGCGACTACCGCCGTTGTTTCGTTCAGATAAACCTTGGCATGAAGAATATCATGTTGTCGGACTGGAACATTACGACCAAGAATTTCCTCAATGACAAATGGATTTGTGCCGCCCATCTTCAGGTTGCAAATGATCTGGATATCCTTATCTCCATCATCAAAGATCTGTTGCTTTGAGCCTTGGCCCCAAAAAGCGACTGCAAAACGGGATTTCGTCCCTGAAGCGATGTTTTGGATTGCCTTAAAAAGTTCTTTGCCTGTAAGAAATTTCATGCTCAGTCTCCTTGTGCATTATGTTTTTTCGAACCTGAGCGCATTCATAATATTAGGGTTACGTTGAACCTCAAGCTGGCGCGGGTGGGGTCCGCAATCGGACGATCAACATCAGGATTTCCCGGAACATCGCGGTGCCGCGACCTCGGCTATCTGGAAAGTGACGTACCGGCCGTGGCTGACTACCTTTGGCGCCGATCTTCATCAGCTTCTCCCGCAGGCTGGTCAGCGACCACGCTCCGTCGTTTTTCGCAGCGCCAGCGTCCGCATGATTTTCGGCCTCATCGAGGCGCGCCGCAACGAAATTCGATCGCAGCCGACCCGATAGCAGCCAACATAGCGAGTCGCTCGGCCACACCGCGCCGGAACTGGCGGCTTTGCCTTGATCAAGGCGCACTTCTGCCGTCGTTGTCTGTAGCATTCGATCCTGTGCCCCTCATGTATTGCTCGCAGGTGCCGCGGTGGTTATAGAAGGCGTCGACGTGCTCGGCCGGCCGCGCCAGGTTGGTGACGATGGAGCCGGCGCGCGGATAAAGCTCACCCGGATGCCACTCGACCTTGGCTACCACTCGGCGGGGCTTGCTCCCGGATCCAAGTATCCTGTAAAAGCATTATGCCGCGACTGTTAGCTCGGCCAGCGACCTCAGGCCGAGAAATGCTCGGAACTGGACTGTAATCGCTCCGGCAAATGCAAAATATCGACAGCCCAGCACCTTTCGCTTTTTTGTAATACTAAATGGTAAAGAATGCTTATGGGTCATACCACTGTTTATCGGCGTTATCGACCCCCCCTATTAGGAGGAAACATATAGGAAACTTACTTAAAGACTCTGAGGTTGCAAATCTACTTTCTATATCTCAAAGTTAGATACGGAAACAACGCATGTTGCAAAGGCGAGGACAGCTGCACGTATTTACCGTTAAACCCATTATTATCGCGGTGCGATCGCCACGATACGACGAAGACGATATTAACGCCTGGATTGCTCCTCAAAAACCCAGAGCCTTTAGTGTCCGAATCTTAATCGGATAGGTTGAGTTAAGGGCAGGCGAGACGCCTTATGAGGAGCTGTACGGAGGCGATATAGACCCAGGCCTTGGCACTTTCGATCGAGGCCTCGAAGTCTTTGGCAAGGCGGCCGTTGCGGTTGAGCCAGGCGAGGGTTCGTTCGACGACCCAGCGCCGCGGCAGGACTTCGAAGCCAACGGTATCTCACCTCCAAGGGCACAGCTCCGCCCGAGCACAGCATATCTAAACGTGAACGAGATCGCCGAATCCAGGCTGGGCAGCTTCATCTGTGGGGTTATGAAAAGGAACTCTTGGTGTGGTTGGCGAAATGCCGTGCCGAGTGCCGAGCTGACCGCGTCTCGATATTTATTGACGAATTCTCACGCTACATCCGGGCGGTTTTTGGAAGGGGTGAGGGACAGAACAATGAGTGATCATCTTCTCGACGAGATCGCAGGGTCGGCCAAGAGGTCTCCGGCGCAATGCAGGTCATCTTTCTGGCTGACGCCATCCGTAGAAGATTGCTTTCAGACCTCCGCCAGCAGCTTCTTACCAAATTGCCGAACCACTACGTCGAGATCTCTGATGATCCCTGGGCAAGGTATTCCGGATGCACGATAGACTATTCGGAACAGTCTCCATATCAATTCGGTTTGGAATTTCAAAACACCCAGTTCAACGGCTTGATCGTTGGGATTAAACGCAAGACTGAAAACAGCCCTGCACGTGGCAATGAATACGAATCCCTCGTTAGTAGCTTTGGAGCGGCATCTCAGAGTGACTGGTGGCTCTGGTGGCGTTCGGCATCGCCAACTGATTCGCTTCTTCCGGTTTCGCGAGATTGGCAAACATCTAAAGAACCATGGATCGAAATCGCGAATGGCACGCTCCCGTCGAAGATCGCGGAGGCATTCACACGTACCCACCTGGTCCTACGCCGATGTGCTGCCCTATTTCCGCCGCCCCGTCGAAGATCGCGGAGGCATTCACACGTACCCACGCCGTACTGAACGCCGGTGGATTAGGCTAGTATCGCGTTTTCCGAAATATTGGACCTATGCGCATCAGGCCGCGTCATCGATTTTATAGCTCCACCGATGGAGGATAGGCTCCCGATTGATGTCATTGATGAGGTCCATCAGGCGCTCTTAGAGTCTCCGTCTGTCAATCGGCGCGGCTTTGTCCGGGAATAGCATTCTGCCCGAGAATTGCCCAATTCTTCCATAAGCGATTTTCGGTCAAGAGGGGTCGGGGTAAGTTGCTGGCTGCTGAAGGGGGAGGGCAGGCGTGACGCCGGATCGGTTGTTTCATTATCAGCGATTTGTCGAAGCACATCTTATCTCCCTCCTGTGTCGCCGCATGCGTTGACCGTAGCCCGCAGCCCACCCACTTAATGAGCCCGTTCCTCGTCGAGCCGTCCGCCCGGCTCGCTGAACCCTACCTCGGCCAGCAATTTGATAAAATTAGCAACGAAAATAACGCTGGGATATTGACAAAGCGCCAAGAGCATGAAACAGATGATCGCCCAGAAGCATTTGACGAGCACTTTGGGCAAATTATAAACGATCAGATTAGCACCAACGTGTCACTAGAGGATTTGCCCCGTCTGGCCTCATTTTCCCAGACACCGTTAACTCCAATTCCATTTCTAGCAGTCGGCGATTGTATAGATATAGGGAAAGGAACGTATTGTTTTTACCTTGTTCAAATACTCCTAGCGGTACCCCCGATCTCCGATATCGAGCGATCTCATTCACAAGGATATCCGCAGCCTGCAACGGTTTATAATCAATGCTGTATCCATAGGTAACACCAAATCGCCTTTCTCCTGCATATAATTCATGCCATTTAGCTATCCGCTGCCCTAGCGTTTCATATTCATGCTTATCTTTGTCTACGAAGATGGCAATTCCTTCGTCCTTCGGTACTTCTCTAAGCCGATGGATCAGAACAGCAAAACAATGATCTATGAACCATAGATAGGGATCACGTGGCATCACCCATTTTCCCGTAGCATAAAGACTAGCATATTCTGGTCGCGGAATTGCTGAAACAACCCCAAATAGCTTAGTCTCTGCAAGGATTTCGAATATCCGTGCGTTAGATTCCTCGAAAGGTTCAAGCCTTCGCCGATTGTTGCGCAATTTTGAGAATGAAGTCGCTTATAGCGAACCAATTGCGAATTTGGGCTTTGTCCTCCTTAACTTCATATGGGTGCGTCTTCCATTTCCCGCTCTCAATGTCCTTCCTCAGAGGAGGGCCATCCAAACCGTGATCACGTCCCATCATCTTATATTTGAAATCATCGGAACCGAACCGCTCGACGATGTCGGCTCCGCGGAGAATGTCGTCATTATTCATGTGCCTCCCTATCTTTGCCGCTAAGTTTGGGAAGTCGCCCAGTGCAGCATCCAAGACGGCCGTCCAGTATGGTGCCAAACCGAGAGCCTTAAATGGTGCAACGATATCCTCCCAAGTAACGAATTGAATCGGCGCGGTAGAAAGCGCCGAGAATGCATCACGGCAGGTCTTGTCAATTTTCCAGGCGTCAACGAGCTTTTCAGGAAGCAGCGCCAAATGGGTAATTTCCGCGCACAAACGAGCTTGTAACGGATCGAGTATTTTCGTGCGTTGTGCCTTCATTTGAGATGCGAGATTTCGCGGATGGATTGCAGAAAACATCTTAGCTTCAATTGCAATTAATCGCTTTACTGAATTCTGCTCGATTAATATAAGCAAGTCCGGTCTTTCTTTAGAGATGAAGCTTACAGATAAGAATTGGTCCCGTACAGTCTTTGGCGCAGCACTTTCTGTTATGCTGTATTCTGTAAAAAACAGGATGTTCGCCGTGTCGGGATGGGGATCTATCACTATGTCCCGTAGACCGAGAACATGCAAAAAATGCGAAAAGTGGGCGAAATCGTCGCAGCAGATGATTCCAGGCAGCACAGTCGCCGTAAAAAAAGCCTCCTTGCGGTTCATTGGTAGGGATTTCAACATTTCGTGCAGGCTCATCTTTTTTCTCCTTCCATGGCCTCTGCTTTAGAGAAAATTTGTTTTGCTGATCGGGCACCCCTGGCAGAAGACTGAGCACCGTACCCTTTAAGGGCAGCCCTCGAAGCGAGCCCTGGCAACAGCGAAATTTCGTTGCAAGGTTCGCCAACATCACAATTAACCTCCGAGCGGAACCGTGGTTTGCCATTAGCACCGAATTTGTAATTCGATCCGGATCGACCTGGCATAGTGAGCCTCGACCCCCCTGCCTTGCCGGCTCGCATTCTCCCATCATGTGAGAAATCCAGCGGCAAAATCGCAGATCGGTGATTGCGATTTGCCCGGATTTCTGATAAGCGGATTTTGCGCAAACCCGAGGCTAATATGAGACAGCAGCGCAAATCGCAATCCAATTCTGACGCCGCCGAGGCCGTCTCAATGGACGCGGCCGAAGTCGTCTCAGCGGACACCGCCGGGGCGGAATTTGCAACGGACAGGCGGAATATCGATATACAAACCGCATGGAAAATAGGCCGGAAGCATGCGGAAGATGCGGCAGGGCACCGGGCCGAATCAAACGAATGGTTATATAAAGCGCTGCAAAGCACACTCGATTTGTATCACCTCGCAAAAGAAAGCGACGAAAACGCTGACCAATTGCAAAGGCTATTCAAACAGCATGAAATTAGGCGGACCAAGCGGACGCCCGAGTTTACACCGTTGGTCAAATTGGTTTTCGTCACTTCGGACGACCACAGCAATATCAATCGCTATGCTGGCGTATTGCGCTTTGCGCTCGCGAATGAAGTTAGACCCGAGGGTTTGCCAGATTTTATCAAAGACAAGGGCGGAATTGCAAAATGCGCGATTTTGGAAATCAAGAGCCGCCGGGGCAATACGTCGGATACTGCGCCTCAATTCGAGAAACCAGCTCCACAAATCGAGAACCAGTTTGCCGGATATTCCTGATTTACCAACCGAGGGTTCATTCACCGTGTTATTCGAAGCCAGGGCTGATGGGAAATACCTTGTGCGCGCCACCCGCGTCGAAACCGTGAAAGGAGTCGAACGATATCTGAAGCCAAAAAAACGGGCGACGCCGACATTATCGACCGAAGTTGTTGAGGCGCCGGACCCGAGCGGAGACGCAATCACGAATTCCGGCGCCAGCGCAGATGCCATCCTGGGCACGTAGGAAGGCCCAGGGACGCGGGGAGGCCCGCCATAGGGCACCGTTGCGGGATAGTGCGGGCTCTGTCGCGCCCACAACGGCGCCAGAAGCGATTTGATCCAGCGGCCCTCGCGAGCACGGCGGATTATCACCGCGCTCAGTTGTTGCTCGACGAGCAACGTGCATGGGTAAAATTCAAGGACGCCGCTTGCGTTTTCTATAGTTCTGGCGATTTTGGACGTGAGGGGCAGGCGCTTCGTTTCGGAGAATGCAAAGCTATGATTATTGCTCAAAGAGTTGAAGCGCTGGAGCATTTAAAGGAGATCTTAGGAAAATAACGCCAACCGCTAGACCGCGCGACGAGGTGTCTTGGGGGGCCGCACGAACTCCGGTTACTGCCCACATTCTCACATCATGTGAGAAATCCGACGACCAAATCGCAGATCGATGATTGCGATTATCCCGGATTTCTGATAAGCGGATTTTGCGCAAACCTGAGGCTAATATGAGATAGCAGCGCAAATCGCAATCCAATTCGCAATTCATCGAGCGAAATTGCCGCGCTACTGGCGTAGTCGCCGGCAGGCTTGGTAGTCTTTCCCGCTGAACCCGAATCCGCTTTGGAAATCCGATCAGGGGACATATAGAGAACAGCGTGTGATCGGCTCTAGACGGTAAGGCGCAGGCACGATGCTCTCGTTACCTGATGCGGCGAGACCAGCAAGGACGGGTTTCGATCTTGCGCGGGTGTTCGGCTGGTCGGATAGGGACTTGTCCGGGCGCGAGATTTTTCGCGGGAGCACCGCGCTCAATGTAGCCCGCGGCACCCTGGGGGGCGAACCGGCAGCTCTCTTCGCCACAGTGACTGCTCGAAATGGTTATGATCCGATAGATAGCGCTGCCTTATATGCCTATCATACTGGAGTGGGGTGGGGCGTCGTTTCTGATGCCGATGGGTTGACGGTCTTTAATTCACACTGGCTCAGGGATACCAACTGGTTTCGTCTGCCTCTAATCTCTTGGGAACAGTCACACGGTAACGCTGAGATCTTGACTTCGTTGAACCCCGCTGGACTGCTCTCTGGCGAGGTCGAGCGAATTGCTAATCGCCAACAAGAACCCGACGGTTTCCTAAAGCCCGTTGATGATGAGTTGGTGGCGCGTTTGGATCGATGGCGGGATCAAGCTTTGCGGTTCGCACGAAATACTGAGAACGTCGATGCCCTTTTACAAACACTGTACGCACAGTTATTTGTCTTGCGCACTGTCGAAGACCGGAATCTGGATTCTCGCGTTCCTCCCGTAAGTTCGATTGTTGCAGATTCTCAACACGTAATATGGGACGCCTGGCAGACATTGTTGATTGCTGCTCGCGAGCACGTAGGTAGCGATCTGTTTGACGAAGACGTGGCATCGCAAATCCCAGAGCACGTTATTGCTGGGGTTGTTGGCGATCTTTATCATCCGCGGGGTTTGCCAGCGCGCGATGCCCGCTATAACTTTGCGTGGATCGAGGCTGATGTCTTAGGCGTAGCGTACGAAAAGTACCTTGCCACTGTGTTGCAACCGTTACCCCCACCAGCACAGACGGAGTTATTTCTTGATCCGCAGAGAGATGTTACCAGAATTAGTGTGCGCAAAAGCTCCGGCACCTATTATACACCCCAATATATACATAATTTCCTCGCGACCCGTTGCGTAGATGAATATTTCGCCCGTCAGCAGAATAACCCTGAGCCGCCGCATGTGATTGACTTTGCCTGTGGATCAGGCTCTTTTCTGGTTTCAGCGATAAATCATATACTTAAATATCTGAAAGGACGAGATCCGCATCGGCGCTGGGCGAACGAGCTCGTGGAACGAGGCTTTTTGGCTGGCATGGATATAGATCCTAAGGCGGTTACGACCGCGCGCTTGAATATATGGCAAAGGCTTGTCGAAGAACCGGATGCGCTGCCGCTGCCGAATTTGTCTGATGTGATTATTCGTGCTGACGCACTGGACAGGGATACGTGGGGTAGCCTCGACCGGCAATACGAAATTGTCCTCGGGAATCCACCGTTTCTAACAACAAGCCATGTCGTTAATCGTGAGCGTTTGGAAGCTAAGTTTGCGGCTGCAACAGGGCGGTATGATTTTTCGTACTTGTTTGTTGAGCAGGGTTTAAATGTGTTGACCGTTGACGGTTATATGGGAATGGTAGTGCCTAATAGGTTATATAGAAATCGAAATGGGCAGAGTATTCGAAATCTTATTATTCGTCAGGCGGATCTTCTAACTCTCGTTGATTTCGGTTCGACCCGGCCGTTTGATGCGAGTTCGTATATCGGCTGCATTGTCGCCCGCCGACGTCCGGCCGAACGGGACGTTGCTGAGCATGTCCGTGTCGTGGAAGTAAGATCTCTAGACCCGGATTTTTTCAGCGCTTTGCTTCTCGAAGCCGCGGATAACGCCGAAGCGTCAAATTCCGGCGTCATTCGTTCCTACTTAGCACGCCACCCCACCTCGGGGGCTCCGTGGTTGCTTCTGTCGAGCGAGGAGCAGCGGGCACTCATCGTCATGGAGGACGTTTCCGTCAGGCTTGACACGGTTGCTGCACTTCCCCAGGGCGTGCGAACCGGAGCGAACGATCTTTTCATATTCGATGTCGACTCCAGTGATGGCACCCACCTTTGTCATGCCACAAATGGGCTGGGAGAAACCTGCATTCTGGAGATCGAGTTATTGGAATGGGTGGTGTATGGTTCGGAGGTACAACGGTATCAACAGGTGAGCCCTACTCGGCGCCTTCTTTACCCTTATCGAAGAAATGTTGTGCTGTCTGAAAGCGAGCTACAATCGAGGTATCCGTATACGTGGCAATATTTCGTGCGGAACCGAGAGTTTTTGGCTGCGCGCGCAAGCTTAAAAAAGAGCGGCGGGCGCTGGTATGAGCTGATATGGCCGAGAGATGAAAGTTGGCTACGAAAACCAAAACTGTTAATTCGCGACCTTGCCCTTGAGACCGCGTTTGCAGCAGACCTAACAGGAACGACATTTCTAGTGGGAGGAACGGCACTTATACCCGGCGATGGCGATCTATTGTTGGCATTGATGGCGTATCTTAATAGTAAGTCGATCGATGCTCTTATTCGTCGCACCACACCGCAATTTCGTGGGGCCTTTCAAAAATTTGAGCCTCAACATCTTTCAGGTGTACCTGTTCTTAATCGTCTTTTTGACGATGCAAAATTTTCCGGGCAACTTGGGTCGTTGGGCAATCGTGTTATGGATGCGCGGATGAGAGGGCTTACCATAGAGGCCATGTCTTATGAAGAGGAGATCGAAGAGATTATACGGAGTGCAGTAGCAGAGTACGATATTAGACTGGAAGCATAATGCCCACTTTGGATGTTGGGGGTGGCGCTGTAGAGCTTCCACGGAATGTGGCATTTCTGGATACTAACGTGATCGTGGCATATCAGCTACCACTAGACCAGTATCACGAACAAGCTGAAGTATTCTTCGAGGTCGGAGAAGAGTTCGAGGAGCTGTTGGTCGCGCCGCCGGTTTTAGTGGAATCATGCGGGATGCTAATGAGCCGCAGCGGCAAGGACGCCGTCGGACGCCTCCTCTCGTGGTTGCTCACGCCAGGGCACAACGTTCGCCTATTTCCTGCGCCGCATTCTCCGCTCGACGTGTCTTTGGTCTTAACCTCACACGCTGTTTGGATGCGGCGATTTAGCATAGATTACGTTGACGCATATTTGATGGAGGCAGCACACCGGTTAACTGAGACGCTTAATCTGGTACCAAATCTGCCGATTTGTACGTTCGACACCAGTGATTTTCTAAGGTGCTGGAGCCGAGGCTATTCATATACTGTGTATGATATGAGAACCTTTGAATTAGTAGAGTGAATATTCGAGACTATCCTTGAGAGGGTTTACTGAAGCTCCAATTGCTGATAAGGGTTCGCATAACAAGCAGTTTTAGCTTCTGTCATACGAAGTCTAATTTGCGCATGCAAAGATCGCATTACTTGAGGCCGCTCCGCTATAGTGGGTGGATTGTGTACCAAATAAGAATCTCTCCACTGTGTCAATACTAATCGTACATGCTGTATACAATTAGAATAAGCATGCTGCCATTCTTCGGTAGAATTTGGTTGAATTGTAGCGGGCGCGGGGCGCGGGCGCGGTATTTTGGGTAGAATTAGGCGATTGTGTCACAGGAGTCGTGTTATTATTTGGGGATAAAGCAAACACCATCCAAATTAACAGAACCAAAATAACTACAGCTGGAATAATCATCCAATTAGTCCTACTCGACGCAGATTGGATGGGCGACGATAATTTGGTTTCTTTTGGTTGTTTTGGCTGAATTTTTGGAATTTCTGGTTGAATTTCCGGCGACGAAGACTGGTGGGAATATTATTCGGTTGATTTCCCTTTTCTGTCAGTACTACCAGCACTAATATCCAGATAATAAGGGCGATAATAGCGAAAAGTGGTCCACAAAGCAGACCAGTGACCAATATCGCTACAATACCTAGACCTACGAATGACGGGTAGTTGGGTTTAGTCATTCCTTTCCTCCATTTGAACGAATAAAGGGGCAGGAATTATCCTGCCCCTTTATTTCCTTCTTGGGGTTGGTCTTGATTCGTTCCCTTTTGGAGCGAACAACCTCGACTTCGACCTGGCGTGCCATGTCAATGAAGCGCTTCGGGAGAGCGGGCCTCGGGCCGCTCTTTTCGGGCCTGGAAGCCTGGGAGCAGGGTCTTCCCGGAAACGCCAACGATTACGCGTCCCTGCCGCTCGGAAAAACGCACGGCACAAAAACGGCACTCCTCGGCCGGTGAGCGGATACCGGCTGAGGGATAATCGGGGGACTGCAGCCATCGGTGCCGAACTCGGCCGCAGCTCTCCCCATATGCCGATCTGACATACCGATACTTCTTGCCCCTGCCAGCGTCAGGCATGCTTTAACCGGCGGATGCTTTTTTGTCCCTGGTGCAATTGCGGTAGAAATCTTCGCCGAGATACGTCACCGCGCATACGAATAGAGAATTAAATCCTATATTGTTCTTGTAGTATTCGTATGATCTTATCACTCCTTGGCTTTCCAATGCACTGATTGAAAATTGCTCATCGTGCGGAAAACCGCGCCCATATCGACTGATGTCCTGGTGTATACCCTCATCATCAATAAAACCGATGTATCTAACATATATTCCAGGCCATTCATATTTCTCGATTATCCTCATCATAGATTTCATATCAGTACGATATTCATCGTCAAATACGCTGTCAAAGTCTTGCTTTATTTCCTCATATTTGAATAAACCTGGGGTATCGCCGAGCGTACGTGGATTGCCGCCGATGGTTGCACTCCCCCGATTATCCCTCACCATCCTGTCGAGAAATCGAACATCTTCGGGACCCAAGTTCGACAAAATATTTGTATACAGTATAAATCTAGAGTTATATTTTTGAGACGCGCTAAGCAGAAGACGGGACCAGCGTTCGACCAAATCTGTGTCTAGCTCCTCAAGAGAAGCCTTTTCGAAAAATGGTACCAAGAATTTATTTGGCAGTGGTTGAAGAATGATATTTTCTTCTAACGCTTGCTGCTTCGCCATTTTGGCGATATTAATTGCAACCTCTGCCCTCTGCAATCTAATGAGATCCGCTTTCAAACCCATTCTTTCAGAAAAAGGACGGATCATATCAGTAAACGCGTCTACTAGACGTCCGATGGAGGCTTGGGGAACCTCTGCTTTCAATTCTAAACTTGCGTGCGCTTTTGCAGACAACTCAATCTGTACCGGGAGGTTATTTTCCGATGAGGTCTCATCAGGCATTTTTTACCTTCCTCTCTACACGAAGGTCGAGGATGGTTGTGGCCTCAACACGTCTCTCAGTTTACGGCGGGTTTTGAAGTTGGTCATGACAGATCGGCATATGGGGAAACCCTTGATCTGGTTTCTCGCATCCCCATGCTTACGCTGGGCATGGAGCATGTCGTATGGCGCGGAAACCTAACAACGGTCCATCGCTATCTAAGAAGCCTGCGGCTTCAGTAGGGGTCACTTATACTCGCAAGAAGCAACCGCTTCGCATCCAAAAGGGAGCGAGCAAGAGCGCCAAGACGGGCAATCTGAAACGCTGGAATTGATGGTAATGCCCCGAGGTCCCGGAGGTGAGAAGCGCCCCGCCAGCCTCAGCCAGAAATTTCAAACTGAGACACTACCCGGTGGGGGTTGCTAAGCGCTACTCAGCCTGCTCAACGCTCCAAGGTCGAGATCGCATCGGACCAGGATGGCAGGTCGAGAAGCTGCGAACTCCCCCCAATTCGCGCTAGCCGACGGCACGCACGACGGAATTTCGCGGGTGATGTGTGGGGATTTGGTGTGAAAACAATCTGTTGCCGTGGGCCGATCGCGCCTAAGTATCTTATAAATCTGGTGCTGCCGGTAAGGATTGAACTTACGACCTCCCCCTTACCAAGGGGGTGCTCTACCACTGAGCTACGGCAGCCCGAGACACGGGGTCTTCGATCGCGGCGCTGCGGCAATACACGACGGCCCGGCGCTTGGCAAGGCGACGACGGGCGGCGGGCGAGGCTTGACAGCGGCGGTGCGGCCCGGTTGCATCAGGCGATGCGCGAGGGTCCGAAGCTGTCCGTCCGGAAAGAGGCGCAGCGCGCCGCGCGGGACGCGCGGCTGGCGGCGGCGCTGCGGCAGAATCTGCGGCGACGCAAGGAGCAGTCGCGCGCCCAGGCGGCGGACCGCGCCGCGGGCGGCGAGGCGCCGGCCGACTTGAGCGGCAAGCCGCCCTCCAGTAAAAGAGGTGGCGCCGGCGAGGATATCGCCGATTGAGGGCGCGCCGCCGCTGGCCACGGACCGACGGCGCCCGGAAGCGAGAGGATGGACAGGATCCGCATCAGAGGCGGGGTGCCGCTCGCCGGCGTCATCCCGATCGCCGGCGCCAAAAACGCGGCCCTGCCGCTGATGGCCGCGAGCCTGTTGAGCGGCGAACCGCTCGTTCTCGGCAACCTGCCCGATCTCGCCGACATCGCGTCGATGGCAAGCCTGTTGGAGCAGCATGGCGTGTCGCTGACCTGGTGCGATGCCGGTTCGCCGATGTGCGGCGCGATGCCGCCGAAAATGCTCGAACTGTCGGCGCGGCATCTGACGTCGACGACCGCGCCCTACGATCTGGTGCGCAAGATGCGCGCGTCGTTTCTGGTGCTCGGGCCGCTCCTCGCGCGCTGCGGCGAGGCGCGGGTCTCGCTGCCCGGCGGCTGCTCGATCGGCGCGCGGCCCGTCGACCTGCACATCAAGGGGCTGCAGCAGCTGGGCGCCGAGGTCGAATTGCGCGAAGGCTATATCGAGGCGCGCGCCCCGCGCGGGCTCAAGGGCGCCGAAATCGCCTTTCCCAGTGTTTCGGTCGGTGCGACCGAGAATGTGTTGATGGCGGCGGTTCTGGCCGAGGGCGACACGGTGCTGCTCAATGCCGCCCGCGAACCCGAGATCGGCGATCTCGCGACCTGCCTCAATGCGATGGGCGCGCGGATCGACGGCGTCGGCAGCGACCGGCTGACGGTGCGCGGCGTCGCCAGCCTCTACGGTACCCGGCATGTCGTGATCCCCGACCGGATCGAGACCGGCACCTATTTGATGGCGGCGGCGGCAACCGGCGGCGCGGTGCGGCTCGAGGGCGCGCGGCTCGACCATGTCGCGGCCGTGGCGCGCCTGCTCGAGACTGCAGACGTATCGGTCTGCGAGACCCGCGACGGCATCGACGTGCGCCGCCGCAACGGCCGCATCGCCGGCGTCGACGTGATGAGCGAACCCTATCCCGGCTTCCCGACCGACCTGCAGGCGCAGGTCATGGCGCTGATGACGATCGCCGACGGCGCTGCGATGATCACCGAGACGATCTTCGAGAATCGCTTCATGCACGTTCCCGAACTGAAGCGGCTCGGCGCCAACATCAATGTGCACGGCGCCTCGGCGCTGGTGCGCGGCGTGCCCCGGCTGATGGGCGCGCCGGTGATGGCGACCGATCTCAGGGCCTCGGTGTCGCTGGTCGTCGCCGGGCTCGTCGCCGATGGGGAGACCGTGATCAATCGGGTCTATCATCTCGACCGCGGCTACGAACGCCTCGAGGAAAAACTCGCCGCCTGCGGCGCCCGGATCGAGAGACTGCAAGATGGCGGCTGAAGCGGCGGCGCTGCCTGGCAGCGCCGCCGGGCTCAAATTGCGGGCCGAGGACGAGGACGATCTCGCCGTCCTGTCGGCAACCCTGCAGGATGCGGTGGTTGCGGTCCGCGACCTTGCCTATCTTGCCGAAGACCGGCGCTTTGTTCTGGTCGCCAGCCGTTTCCGCTGGGAACACGGGCTGCGCCTCGGGCCCGGCGAGGCCCTGTTCGAGCGCATCCTGTGCGCGATCACCTTCGACGCGGTTTCGGCGGCTTCCTATCGCGGGTTCCGCCGGAGCGACGAGGATAGGATCCTGTCGCTGCTGTCGATCCGGTTCGAGCCGGGCAGCCCGCGCGGCGCGATCCACCTCGACTTTTCCGGCCACGCCGCGATCCGCCTCGAGGTCGAGCGGATCGCCTGCCGCAGCAAGGATCTGGGCGAGCCCTGGCCGACCCCGTGGCGGCCTCGGCACGACGAGGAGGAACGACCGTGACCGGCACCGACGCCCGGTGGCCCGGCGGCGAAGACCGGCTGATCATGGCCCTGCCGAAGAGCCGGATCCTCGGCGAGGTCATGCCGCTTCTCGAGCGGCTCGGCATCGCGCCGGAGGCGGCCTTCGACGACCCGGATACGCGCCGCCTGCGTTTTTCGACAAGTGATCCGCAGCTGGACCTGATCCGCGTACGCAGTTTCGACGTCGCGACCTTCGTCGCCTTCGGCGCGGCGCAGCTCGGCATCGCCGGCAACGACGTCCTGATGGAGTTCGATTATTCCGAAATCTACGCGCCGCTCGACCTCGATGTCGGCCACTGCCGCATCGCGGTCGCAGCGCCGGCGGACCGGGCTTCGCCCGATGCCGGCGCCGGTGCGGATGTGGCCCGGCGCAGCCATATCCGTGTGGCGACCAAATACCCGGAGATCACGCGGCGCCACTTCGCCGGCCGCGGCGTGCAGGCGGAATGCATCAAATTGAACGGGGCGATCGAGCTCGCGCCGCGGCTCGGCCTGTGCCGCCACATCGTCGATCTGGTGCAGACCGGGGCAACGTTGCAAGCCAACGGTCTCGTCGAGGTCGAGCGCATCGCCGAGATCAGTCAGCGACTGATCGTCAACCGTCCGGCCATGAAGACGCGCCCGCAGGAAATCGGCGCCTGGATCGAGCGGTTCCGCGCGGCGGTCGGCGACGGCCACGACTGGCGGGCGTCGGGCTCGGCCGCCGGCTGATGCCGCGGATCCTGTCGACCGGCGGGCCGGGCTTCGAAGCAAATTTTCGGCAGCTGCTCGAAGCACAGCGGGAGACCGCCGCCGATGTCGACGCCGCGGTCGCGGCGATCGTCGACGATGTCGCCCGGCGCGGCGACGCGGCGCTCTTCGACTATTCGCGCCGCTTCGACGGGGTCGATCTGGCAGCGGGCGGCTTGTGCGTCTCGCGCCGCGAGATTGGCGAAGCGACGGCATCGGTGCCCGCCGAATCGCTGGCGGCGCTGCGCCTCGCGGCCGAACGGATCGAGAGCTTTCACCGCCATCAGCTGCCGCCCCCGATCGACTATGTCGATGCGATCGGGGTGCGGCTCGCCGCACGCTGGCGACCGCTGGCCGCCGTCGGCCTCTATGTGCCGGGCGGCACTGCCGCCTATCCGTCCTCGGTGCTGATGAATGCGATCCCGGCCAGGGTCGCCGGCGTCGGGCGGCTGGTGATGACGGTGCCGGCGCCGAACGGCCTGTTGAACCCGCTCGTCCTCGCCGCTGCCGAACTCGTCGGCATCGACGAGATCTATCGCGTCGGCGGCGCCCAGGCGATCGCGGCGCTCGCCTACGGCACCGCGTCGATCGCCGCCGTCGACAAGATCGTCGGGCCGGGCAACGCCTATGTCGCGGCGGCGAAGCGGCGCGTCTTCGGCCGGGTCGGCATCGATCTGATCGCCGGCCCGTCGGAGATCCTGGTGGTCGCCGATCGCGACAACGACCCTTCGTGGATTGCCGCCGATCTGCTCTCGCAGGCCGAGCACGACAGCGCCGCGCAGGCGATCCTCGTCACCGACGACGTGGCTTTCGCGGCGGCGGTCGAGGCGGCGATCGAAACGCATCTCGGGCGGCTGCCGCGCGCCGCGATCGCACGGGCGAGCTGGACCGCGCATGGCGCAATCCTGCTCGTCGCCGATTGGGACGAAGTGCCGGAGCTGATCGACCGCCTGGCGCCGGAGCATGTCGAATTGGCGCTCGACGAGGCCGAGAACCTCGCCGAACGGATCAACCATGCCGGCGCGATCTTTCTCGGCCGCTGGACGCCAGAAGCGATCGGCGACTATATCGCCGGACCGAACCACGTGCTGCCGACGGCGCGCAGCGCGCGCTTCGCGTCGGGCCTCGGCGTCCTCGACTTCCTGAAGCGCAGTTCGCTCGTGCGCTGCGAGAGGGCGAGCCTCGACGTCCTCGCGCCCTCGGCCATCCGCCTCGCCGAGGCGGAAGGCCTCGACGCCCATGCGCTGTCCCTGTCGATCCGGCTCGGCCGGCGTCACGACGGCTAGGCGGCGAGCGGTGTCCAGCGGCGGCCGGCGGATCAGCGAGATAACGCTCGACGAACATAGCGTCGTGCGACGCAGCCCCGAAATCGAGGACGAGCGCGCCGCCGCGATCGCCGATCTATTGAACGAGAACAGCTTTGCCCCGGCCTCCGGGCGACTGGGCCCGTTTCGCCTCCATCTGGCGATCGAGGAAAACCGGCTGAACCTCGATATCGGCTCGGAGGCCGACGGCGAGCGCGAGACGGTCGTGCTGGCGCTCGCCCCGTTTCGCAAGATCGTCAAAGACTATTTCATGGTGTGCGAGAGCTATTACGCGGCGATGCGCCGGTCCGGCCTCGCCCAGATCGAGGCGCTCGACGTCGGCCGGCGCTCGCTGCACGACGAAGGCTCGGCGCTGTTGCGCGAGCGGCTCGCCGACAAGATCGCGATCGACCACGATACCGCCCGGCGCCTCTTCACGTTGATCTGCGTGCTGCACCTCCGGGGGTGATCTTGCCGGGGCTGATCTTGCCGGGGCTGATCTTGCCGGGGGTGAGCTTGCGGTGAAGCAGCCGCCTCTGGTTCTCGCGTCGGCCTCGCCGCGCCGGATCGAGCTGTTGCGGCAGATCGGCATTGAGCCGGATCGGATCGACCCGGCCGAGATCGACGAAAGCCCGCTTGCCGGCGAGCTGCCGCCGGCGCACGCGCTGCGCCTCGCCGCGGCGAAGGCGCGCGCCGTCCTGCCGCGCCATCCCGGCGCCTATCTGCTTGCCGCCGATACGGTCGTCGCCTGCGGTCGGCGCGTCCTGCCAAAGCCGGAGGACGAAGCGACGGCCCGGAAATGTCTCGAATTGTTGTCCGGCCGGCGCCATCGGGTCCATTCGGGCATCGCCGTCGCCACGCCGGACGGCCGGCTGGCATTGCGCCGCGTCGACAGCCGAGTCGCGTTCAAGCGACTGTCCGAGGCCGAAATCGCTGCCTATCTCGCGACCGGCGAATGGCGCGGCAAGGCCGGCGGCTATGCGATCCAGGGCCGCGCCGCGGCGTTCGTCAGCTGGGTCTCGGGCTCCTATTCGAATGTCGTCGGCCTGCCGCTGTTCGAGACCGCCCAGCTGCTGGCCGGGCGCGGCTATCGCCCATGCCAGGCCGCGAACTCCTGATCGCCGCCGGGCCGGGCGAGTGGCGGGCGGCGCTGTGCGAGGACGGCGCCGCGGTCGAGCTCTATGTCGAACGCGGCGAAGGCGCCGAGAGCGGCAGCATCCATCTCGGCCGGGTGCTCCGCAAGCTGCCGGCGCTGGCCGCGGTGCTCGTCGATATCGGCGGCGATCGCCCGGTTTTTCTGCCCGCCGGCGACGTCCTGCCGCGCGGGCGCAACCTCGCCGAAGGCGAGCGCGTCACGCTGCAGATCCGCCGCGAGGCGCAGGGCGGAAAGTCGGCGCGCGGAACGATGCGGCTGACGCTCTGCGGCCGGTTCGTCGAGCTGATCGCGGGTCAGCCGGGGCTGAGCGGCGGGGAGACGCTGGCGCCGGCGGAACGCGACCGATTGCTGGCGAGCCTCGCGGAGGCCGCGATCGGCGATGCCGCCGGGCTGCGGATCCTCGGCGCCGGGCCGGCCGATGCGCTCGCCGGGGAAGCCGGACTTCTGGCGCGGCGGTGGGGGGAGATCCGGCAACGCGCGGCAAGCCTCGATCCGCCGCTGCGGCTCGACCCGAAGGCGACCTTCGCCGCGGCGCTCGCCGGGGCCATGCCGCGGCTGCCCGACGCGGCCGTCGTCGATGATCCGGCGGCGGTTCCGGACATCCGGGCTGCGTTTGCCGGCGCCGCGGTCGCGCATCAGGCGGAGGCCCTTTGGCCGATCGATCTCGACGCGCTGTTCGACGCGGCGCTGTCGCCGACGATTGCCCTCGATGGCGGCGGCGCCGTGCACATCGACGCCGCGCGCGCCGCGACGCTGATCGACGTCGACAGCGGCTCGCTGTCGGCGGGATCGCCCGAGCAAGCGGCACTCGCCGCCGATCGCGCCGCTGCCGTGGTCGTCGCGCGGCAGATCCGCCTGCGCAATCTCGGCGGCGGCATCGTCGTCGATTTCGTCGGCCTCGACCGGCCGCGCTCGCGTGACCTCGTACGGACGGCCTTCGAGCGAGCCTTGCTGCCCGATCCGGCGCAGCCGCGTATCCTCGGCTGGACGCGGCTCGGCCATCTCGAGCTGGTGCGGCCCCGGCATCGCCGCCCCCTCTCCGACGCGCTCCTCGAGCGCACTGCCGACGGCGGGCTCGTCAAATCCGCGGCGACGATCGCGCATGAGGCACTGCGAGCATTGCGCCGTGCGGCGCGGGCCGAACCGGGGCGCAACTGGCACCTCGCCGTCGCCCCGGAAATCGCGGCGGCCTTGTCGGGATCGGGACCCATCGCCGCCGCCCGCCAGGCGATCGAGGCGCGGCTCGCGCGCGGCATCGCGATCACCGCCGAGCCGGACCGCCGCCGCGATCGGTTTGACATTGCCGCGCGGTGATTATATCGGCGGTGTCATGCCCCTCGATTCGCCGATTTCCGGAGCGCCGCCGCCGCGGCCGTGCCCAATCTGCGGCAAACCCTCGACGCCGCGCTCGCGCCCGTTCTGCTCGCCGCGCTGCGCGCAAATCGATCTCGGCCGTTGGCTCAAAGGCAATTACCGCATCGAAACCGACGAACCGCCGGAGGAGGACGGCGAGACCAGTTGACGTGCGATCGGATCCGGATTGACCGCGCCCGGCTCGCCGGCAAGCATGCATGACGCCAACGGGCGCGAGGGAAAAATGAGTGCGGCGCCTGCCGATCATCATTACGGGGTGATTTACGCCGATCCGCCCTGGACGTTCGCCACCTATTCGCGCAAAGGCAAGGGGCGCAGCGCCGAAGCCTGGTACGACGTCATGTCGCTTGCCGAGATCAAGGCGCTGCCGGTTGCCGACTGGGCCGCCGCCGATTGCGTACTCTTATTGTGGGTCACCGATCCGTTGCTGCCGACCGCATTGGAGGTAATCCGCGACTGGGGCTTTACGTATAAGACAGTCGGTTTCTATTGGGCGAAGCTGAACAAGTCGGCCGACCCGACAATTTACCAACAATCGAGCTTCTTTGCCGGGCTCGGCTTCTGGACGCGCGCCAACCCCGAACTCTGCCTGCTCGCGACGCGTGGGCATCCACACCGCCAGCGAGCCAATGTCCGCAAGCTCATCGTATCTCCTCGCCGCGAGCATAGCCGCAAACCCGATGAAGCCTATGCGCGGATCGAGGCGCTGTGCGACGGGCCGTATCTGAAGATGTTTGCGCGCGGCCCGCGCCCCGGTTGGGATTCCTGGGGCAACGAGAGCGACCTGCGCGGGGCAGGCCCGCGGCGCTGGCGCGCCGACAGCTTCCCCGATGCGCCTGCAGCCGCGGATTAGTTTAATCAATCTTCGCTCAGGGGATGTGAAGGAATTCAGGTCAGGATGAAAATGGAGAAATTCCCGCTATCGTCACCCCGGCGAAGGCCGGGGCCCATTCCTGCGCCGCCCCTAATTTTCCTGCAATTTCAATGCCTCATTTGGCGGATGAGCGCTCGTGCCACGGAACGATGGACCCCGGCCTCCGCCGGGGTGACGAGTGAAGAGGTCGGCGGTGGGATACATTCACAACCCCTCAGCTTGCGACCGCCCTCGCCCGGCTTCGGGTGGGATTTCGGCGCGGCCTCGCTACCTGACCCTTCGCAACCTTCCCCCAAACGGAATTTCGCGGGCAAGCCGGATTGTTTTGACGACGGCGCCCGGCGCTTGAGGGTGCCGGTGCGTCTGAAGGGCATCCGCGCAAGTTGGGCTACATACGGCATTGCCAATCTGGCGGCAATGTGATATACATATTGCGATAATAGAAATGTGGCGGTGGTAACGGGGCGGCCAAACTCGGGAACCTGGACCGGCCCAGCTATTCAACCTGAACGGGAGATCCTGCTGTAAATTTGCTGCAAATGCAGCCGCCTGAAGAAGGAGGTGCAATTTATACGCGAGAAGAACGGCAAGCAGCCGGCGGCGATCTTCGGGTCGGCACTCGGTAGCCGACCCGGCGTCGCGGCGCAGGGGCTTATTCGCGGGCGCTGACGACGCCGCTGATCAGATTCCCGACGTAGAGGCTTGTGAGGTCAACGCCGCCGCCTTCGAGCACCGGTTCGAACGCGGCGACGAGCACCGCAAAGCGGCGTTCCGCGTCGCGCGCGAGCGCTTCGGCTTCCTCGATCGAGATCGCCGCGAAACGGATCGCGTCGCCCGGCCGCCGGCGCCCGACAACCGGCAGATCGGCCGAGACGACCGTCGCGATTTTCGGATAGCCGCCGGTCGTCTGGTGGTCGGCAAGCAGCAGAATCGGCTGGCCCGAGCCCGGCACCTGGATCGCACCGGTGGCGATCGCGTCCGAGACGATGTCCCAGCCTTGGCGATGTGCCAGCGGCGGACCGTTGAGGCGCATGCCCATCCGGTCGGAGCTCTGCGAGATCTGGTACTCGGCGTCGAGGAAAGTGGCGATTGCCGCGTCGGTGAAACAGTCCTGCTGCGGGCCGAGCACGATGCGGATCACCTCGTCCACGGCCGCTGGCGGCTGTTCGGGAAGGTGCTGCTCGGCCCTCTCGGGAACATCAGCCAGGGCCAACGGCAACAGATCGCCGGGCTGCAGCGCGCGCCCGAGGAACCCGCCGATCGCGGCGCGCGCATAGGTCGAGGCGCTGCCGAGCACCGACGGCACGGCGATGCCGCCTTCGACCGCGAGGTAGCAGCAGGCCGCGCGCCGGCCGACCGCGACGCCGAATACATCACCGCGTACAAGGCGCAGGCTTTGCCATGCCGGCACAGTGCCGACCGAAGCGCCACTCATCGAGAGGCAGCCGTCGGTGCCGGCGAGAGCGATGCGTACGCTGTCGGCGACGACCCGCAAGGTCGGCCCGCTCAACAAGACCTCGAGCCCGGCCGCAGCCGGCGGATTGCCGACGAGACGATTGGCAAGGCGCAGTGCCTCGCCGTCGAGTGCCCCTGAAACCGGCACGCCGATCGCCTGGAAGCCGGTACGGCCGAGATCCTGCACGGTCGTATGGAGACCCGGGGCCAGTACTTCGAGCCCGGCCGTCATGTGGCGAGCGGTTCGCTTTCAGCGGCATAATCGCCGCGCTCGACCCGCCGGCGGATCGCAGCAAAGGCGGCGGCGTCGATTGGTTCGAAGCGCACCGCGTCGCCGGCGGCGAGCAGCGCCGGACAAGGCCGGGCGCAGTCGAAGAGGCGGATCGGCGTCGTGCCGATCAGATGCCAGCCACCCGGACTTTCATAGGGGTAGATCGCGCTCAACGAGGTCGCGATGGCGATTGACCCGGCCGGAACCCGCAGCCGGGGATCGGCTCGCCGCGGCAGCACGAGCTCTGCCGGCAGGTCGCCGAGATAGGGAAACCCCGGCAGAAAGCCCAACATGTAGACGTGGTAGCGCACGCCGCTGTGCAGCGCGACGACCGCGTCCTTTGCGAGCCCGGTCAGCCGCGCCACCTCGGCGAGATCGGGGGCGAACTCGTCCTCGGCACAGAACGGGATATGCCAGAGACGGGCGGCGCGGTGCCGCTCCGGTGCGCGATCGAAGAGGCCGGTGATGGTCGTTTCGAGATCGGCCCGCCGCGTCGTCAGCGGGTCGTAATGGACGAGCAGCGAGCGGAAGGTCGGCACCGTCTCGACGACGCCGGGGATTGCCGCCGCACCGACGAGTGCCGCGAGGCGCAGCACGTCGTCGTTGAGTGCCCGGTCGATTGCGTCGCCGAACTCGACGACGAGGGCGCGATCGCCGGCCGACAGGAAGCGCATCTTCAGCGGTTTCGGCGGTCCGATCGGGGGTATAATCGGGCCGGGCGGCGGTCGGACGCCGCGGCGGCGAGCGAGGAGCCGGGCATGGCAAGGGTGATCAATCTCAACGCCGACATGGGCGAGGGCTTCGGCGCGTACGACATCGGCGACGATGCGGGCCTTCTCGACATCATCTCTTCCGCCAGCATCGCCTGCGGCTTTCATGCCGGCGACCCGGTGACGATGCAGCGCGTCGTCACCCAGGCCGCGGAGAAGGGGGTCAGCATCGGCGCGCATCCGGGGTTCAACGATCTCTGGGGCTTTGGCCGTCGCCGCATCGACATGAACCCGCGTGAACTCGAATACATGATCGCCTACCAGATCGGCGCCTTGCAGGCGATGGCCTGTTATGCCGGGACCAAGGTGACGCATCTGAAGGTGCACGGCTCGTTGAACAACATGGCGGCCGAGAACCTCGAACTGGCGCTGGCGATCGGCCGGGCGATGAAGACCGTCGACCGCGGCCTGATCTATGTCGCACTCGCCGGCTCGCAGATGGAGAAGGCGGCCCAAGAACTGGGCCTGCCATTGGCCCGCGAGGGCTTCTGCGACCGGCTCTACGATGACGACGGCAACCTCACCTCGCGCAAAGTGCCGGGGGCGGTGCTGCACGACGCGAACGAGATCCGCGACCGCGTCGTCGCCATGGTGCTGAACGGCGAGATCGTTTCGCGCACCGGCAAACACCTGCCGGTGCGGCTCGACACGTTGTGCCTGCACGGCGACGAACCGTCGGCGGTCGCCGCCGCCCGCGCCGTGCGCCAGGGCCTCGAAGCCGCCGGCATCAAGATCATGACGTTGCCCGAGATGCGTCTGACGTAAACTCGCCGAGTGGCGGTCGTTTATCGACCATGGGTTTCACCCTACCGCGGCGCAACAAAGGCACGACACCTTCGCCGATCGCAATTTGTCTTCGAGGCGGCTCGTGCGGTTACTTCCACGCCTGAAATTCCTCGGCGGCAACCTTTTTGTCGTAGCGCTGCGCAAGGGCGATTTCGTCGAGCAACCAATAGGCTCCCGTCGTATCAGCCACGTATTTCGCACCGTCGGTAAAGAGAATGTTACGTACCAGCCCGTGCCGGTACCAGTGCGTAGAACCGTTGAACTGGCTCATGACGTCCTTATCGAAGGATTTTCCTTGGTCGTCACCAAGCCTCCTTTGTTTTGGGTTGCATGCATGCATGCGACCCTGGCATTCGCCGAGAACGGGGTGTGCAAGCGGCAGGCGGCTTCGCTGGGGCCCGAAAGCAACGCGGTCTGCGCGCCCCTTCCCGCGAAACCGCGTCTGTCTTTTTGGGTGGAAGCCATTTGCCGCGCGCCGAGGGGCTGGCCCCTAAGCAGTCACGGCGGCAGCCGGGGAACGGGCTTCCGCCAGCGGGCGGGAAATAGTGCGTGAGCGATCTTCGTCGGATGGCCGGGACGCGGCGCGGCCCGGGGAGCCTGTTGCTCAAAAGAAAAAGGCAATAGGCGCGTAGAACCCGACCCGTAGGGACACGCCCCCAATTTGACCAAAGGGCTTGAGCGGCTTAGATTCCAAGGCAAGGAGTTAAGCCATGGCATCCCAAGGTGAAGTGATCGAAACCACGGTGAGCAAGGTTGCCGCCGAGTTGGCGCGGCGAGGCCTCGATCCCGATGATCGCGTGACGATCACGATTGAGCCTGACGAGCTGATCCCCGGTCGGCGCGCGTCGCGGGCGCGCGTCATCGCCGCCGGCCTCACCGATGACGACATCGACCGTTTGATCAAGCGGGCGCAAAAGGAGGTCGAGCCGCGTGCCGGATGAGGGTTGTTCTGGATACCAACGTCCTGATCAGCGCCGCGCTAAAACAAAAATCCACGCCCGGAATGGCGGCGCTCCTGGTCGAGCGGCGCGGCGGGTTGCTCAAATCGCTCGCGACCGAGGCACAGCTATTCGAGGTCGTCGCCCGCCCCTATTTTGACGCGCTGATCGATCCCGACGCGCGGGCTTGGCTGAGCAAGCTGATGGCCGTTGCCGAGTTGGTGCCCATCGCCGACCGCGTCGCCGCGTGCCGCGATCCGACGGACGACAAATTCCTCGAGCTGGCGGTCAGCGGGCGTGCCGATCTCATCGTCACCGGCGATCGCGACCTGCTGGTGCTCAACCCGTTCCGTCAGATCCCGATCGTGACGCCCGCCGCCTTCGTGGATGCCGTGGCACCGTAGTCAGCGCCGGCGTCTGGATCGTCGCGCTGCTGCCGATGGAGCCGGCTTAAGTCCGCCGGATCGCGGTCTCTTCCGCCACGACGACGATTTCGCCTGGAATGTCAAAAGGGATTCACAACAGCTTCGCCGGCCGGTATTTGGTGTTTTGTCGTTTTCGCGATTTCGCTCCCGCCAGCACAAATGCAACGCCGTCGCAGCGAATTCAATGCGGCGAGCTAACGCGACATCGTCGCGACCATGTCTTCGATCCATGTCGCGTCGTCGCTGATGGTTGCGAGCTGTGCGCGAAGCTCCGCCTCGGGCATGGCGCAGGAGCGGACTACCTCAAGATCTTCCTCGTCACCTTCAAGATCGCATACGATCTCCAGCCGGATCCCATTCGGATCGAAGAAATAGAATGAATGGATCGCCGGCGGGATGGTCAGCAGCGGGCCCGCTTGAATGGCGACGCCGTTCGCTTTCAGCCGTGCGAGCATCTCGCCATAGCGCCGCGGCCCGCACACGAACGAGACGTGCTGCATGGCGCCGAGCGTATCGCGGTCCGCCTTGGCGACCCCGTTTGGATACTCGAAAAACGCGAGCAGGCTGTCGCCGCCCATGTCGAGAAAGTAGTGGAGAATGTGCTTATAGGGCGGCGATCCGACGCCATGCGCCGGCGCCGCGCCAGCCGGCGGCGAAGGCGTGCGCAGCGCGTGCACGAGCGGCATGCCGAGGACTCGCACGTAGAAGTCGAGGGTCGTACGCATGTCCGCGGTGACGAGCGCGAGATGATGAACGCCGCGCAACAGCGGCTTGCCGGGCAAGGCGGAGGCTTGGGGCCGGGTCTCAACCGTCGCGATGTCCATGTAGGTGCCTCCCTATGGCGAGACTCCGGCGCCGCGCTCATTTTGTCCGATTGGTGCGACGCGGAGAAGGGCTGCGCGGAAGATCTAGACTACGTCGCGCGACGAGCCGGTACAACGCATGCGCGAACTGGCGGGAAGAGGGGGAGATCTGCGCGCCGGGCGCTATTCGCACAGGCGCGGGATAATCTCGCGGGCGATGATCTCGACCTGATCGGGGCGGTAGCGATAGGGAATGAAGATCAGCTTCTGCACGCCGACGGCGCGTTGCGCGCGCAGCTGCGCGACGCAGTCGTCGACGGTGCCGATGATCGCCGCATCCTTGGTCGACTGGCTCCACGCCGCATAGTCCCATTCCTGGCCGAGCCATTCCATCATCTCGGCCTCGACGGCGGCGCGGGACGCCCCGACGACGATCGGCAGTTGATTGGCGTTCAGCAGCGCCGCCGGATCCTTCCCGGCCGCCTCGGCGAAGGCGCAGACCTTGGCCCAGGATTGGGCAAAACCCTCGGGCGTATAGAAATAGGTCAGCCAGCCGCCATTCAGCGCCGCGCGTTTCAGCACGCGGTCGACATAGCCGCCGATCAGCATCGGCGGCACCTGCGGCGGCTTTGGCGACAAGTTCGAACCGCGCAACAGATGCGGCGAATACTCGCCGTCGACTTGGTCCTCGGTCCACAGCCGGCGGAGAATTTCGAGATTGCGGTCCATGATCCGGCCGCGCTCCCGGAACGATACGCCGACCGCGTCGAATTCGCGCTTGTACCAACCCGAGGCGAGGCCGAGCAGCAGCCTGCCGCCGGCGATCCGGTCGAGGCTCGCCAATTCCTTGGCCAGCACCACCGGGTTGCGCAGCGGCAAAACGAGGACTCCGGTGCCGAGCTTGATCCGGCTGGTGCGCGCCGCGGCCGCGGCCAGAAGGGTCAGCGAGTCGATGATCGGGAACGGCGGATCGACGCCGAGGAAAATGTGGTCCCAGACCCACAGCGAGTTCGAACCCCAATTCTTCCGCCCGGACGGCGTAGGAAAGCAGCGCCTGCGGATCCGGCAGCTCCGGCCAGGTCGTGAAATTCCGCATCGCGAGGCCGAACTTATTGGAAAAGGTGGTCATTTCCGGCCGCCCCCAGCCTCATCGGTGACTACTTGATATTTGAGTTGGCCCAATTGCCTCCGCTTTCGTGAAATCGCCGCCAAGACCTCGCCACAACTCTACCGGATAGTCATGGTTTTGCGTTCGACAATCGCCGGCGGTGCGAAGCTGCGTGTCCAGTGGGCTCGGGTGGGCCTGCCACATGATGCTGCGGTTTCGGACGAATCCCCTCAGGCCGCCCGCTTTGCTTTGGCCGTACGGATCGCGGACCAGACGCGTTCGGGGGTCAGCGGCATGTCGAGATGCTCGATGCCGAGCGGCGAGAGCGCGTCGACCACCGCGTTGACCAGCGCCGGCGGCGCGCCGATCGCCCCCGCTTCGCCGGCACCCTTGATGCCGAGCGGGTTGCTGCGGCACGGCACGACATTATAGGCAAAGCCAATCGCCGGCAGGTCGTCGGCGCGCGGCAGGCAATAATCGGTGAAGGAGCCGGTGACGAGCTGCCCGGTCGCCGCGTCGTAAACGCAGCGCTCGAGCATCGCCTGCCCGACCCCTTGCCCGATGCCGCCCTTCACTTGGCCGGCGAGCAGCAGTGGGTTGATCACCGTGCCGAAATCGTCGACGACAAGATAGCGCTCGATATGGGCGAGCCCGGTCTCGGGCTCGATCTCGACCTCGCAGACATGGCAGCCGTTGGGAAAGGTCGGCGCCGGCGGGGTGAAATGTCCGCTTTCGGCAAAGCCCGGCTCGACGCCCGGCGGCTGCTGCATCGGGTTGAAAGCGGCGCGCGCCACCGCTTCGATGCCGAGCCGTCGGTCGGTGCCGGCGACCTGGAACACGCCGTCGGCGAATTCGACATCGGCCTCGGCGACCTCGAAGAGATGCGCGGCGATCCGCTTGCCTTTCGCGACGAGCTTGTCGGCGGCGTGGGCGAGGGCGGCGCCGCCGACCGGCAGCGAGCGCGATCCGCCCGTGCCGCGGCCAAAGCCGATCGCATCGGTGTCGCCCTGCAGCACGCGGATCTTGCCGAGATCGAGACCGAGCCGCTCGGCGGCGAGCTGCGCGTAGGCGGTCTGATGGCCCTGGCCCGAGGACTGCGTCCCCATCAGGATCGTCAAGCTGCCGCTCGGGTCGAAGCGCAGTTCGGCAAACTCGTCGGGGGGAAAACCCGACTGCTCGATATAGACCGCGTAGCCGAGCCCGCGTCGCCGGCCGCGCGCGAGCGCCTCGGCGCGGCGCGCCGCGAAGCCCGCGAGATCGGCGGCGGCGAGCGCGTCCGCCATGTTGCGGCCGAAGGCGCCGCTGTCATAGGTGACACCGAGCGGCGTCGCATAGGGCATCGCCTCCGGAGCGACGAAATTGCGCCGGCGCAGCTCGTCGGCCGGCACGCCGAGGCGGCGGGCGGCTACGTCGATCAATCTTTCGAGCGCATAGGCGGCCTCCGGCCGGCCGGCGCCGCGATAGGCGTCGACCGGTACTGTGTGGGTAAACACTCCCTTGACCGCGACATGGATGGCCGGAATGCGGTAGACGCCGCTGAACATCGGGCCGCCCGAGGCGGTCGGGATCTCCGGCGCAAAATTCGACAAATAGGCGCCCATATTGGCGACGGTCTCGACCGACAGCGCCAAAAAACGCAGCTCCCGGTCGAGCCCGAGTTCGAGCCGGGTGAGGTTGTCGCGGCCCTGCGTGTCGGTCAGGAACGCGTCGGCGCGGTCGGGCGTCCACTTGACCGGCCGGCCTAGTTTCCGAGCGGCCCACAGCACCAGGATGTGTTCGGGGTAGAGAAAGAGCTTCATGCCGAAGCCGCCGCCGACGTCGCGCGTCACGACGCGGATGCGGTTTTCCGGCACCTTCAAGACGCTTTCCGCCAGCAGATTGCGCAGAAAATGCGAGCCTTGGGTCGAACTCCACAAAGTATAGGCGTCGTCACCGGCGTCGTAGGCGCCAACGGCGCCGCGCGGTTCCATCGAGTTGACGACGACGCGGTTGTTGACGAGCTGCAACGCGATGCGATGCGCCGCCGTGCTCATCGCTCGGGCTACGGCGGCGCCGTCGCCCAATTCCCAGTCGAAGGCGAGATTATGGGGGGCCGTGTCCCAGACGAGCGGCTGCCCCGGATCGAGGGCATGCGCGGTCTCGACCGCGGCCGGCAGCGGCCGGTAATCGACCGCGATGAGCTCGGCCGCGTCGCGCGCCGCGGCCGCCGTCTCGGCCACGACGACGGCCACCGTGTCGCCGGCATGCCTTGCCCGGTCGCGCACGACCGCCGGACGCGGCGGCCGCGCCGCCGCCGTGCCGTCGCGGTTTTGCAAGGCGCTGAGGCATGGGATCGTGCCGAGCCCGTCCTGCGCCAGATCCTCGCCGGTCAAGACCGCGAGCACGCCGGGCGCCTTGGCCGCGGCGGCGGTGTCGATCCTGCGGATCTCGGCATGCGCGTGCGGCGAGCGCAACATGAAGGCATGCGCCTGACGAGGCAGGCTCAGATCGTCGACATAGCTCCCATGGCCGGTCAGGAAACGCCGGTCCTCGACCCGGCGCACCCCTTGGCCGATCCCGTATTGGTTCATCGCGACGCCTCCGGTAGGATCAAGGAAATCAAAGCGGCGCGGAAATCAAGCCTTCTTCCCCGTCTGCCCGGCGCATGAGGCGGCGGCTCAGGGCTTGGGTTCCTTCCAGGTGACCTCGCCGCCATATAGCGCCACGGTCGCCAGCGCCATCTTGGCGCTCGCGTCTTTGACCTGCCGGCTGTAGGCGACATAAACCAGCGTGTCGTTCCGCCTGTCGTAGATGCGGCGCACCGCCATCGACTTGAAGAACAGGCTGAGGCGCTCGGAAAAAACCTCTTCGCCTTTCGGCCCGGTGGCGATGCCGCCGACGACGATCGGGCCGGTGCGCTCGCAGGCAATGGCGCTGTTGGACGGGTTCTCGAACCAGTTCCCCTTGGTCAGCCGGTCGATCACGCTGCGGTCGAAACGCACCAGGTGGCAGGTGACGCCGGCGACCTTCGGATCGGTAAAGGCCTCGACGACCATGCCGTTGCCGGTCCAGTCGTTGCTGAACCGGCCGACTTCCTCGGCCCGGGCCGCGCCGGCGGCGAGACTAGAGAACAGGCAGAACGTTATGACGAGCAATCGCGTTTGCATTTATCCTCGCATCCTCGCACCGATGTCCGACAGCAGCGCCGCCATCATCGAGACCGACATCCCGGCGCGGCTCGATCGCCTGCCGTGGTCTCGTTTCCACAGCCTCGTCGTTGTGGCACTCGGTGTCACCTGGATCCTCGACGGGCTCGAAGTGACGCTCGCCGGCTCGATCGCCGGGGCCTTGCAGCAGAGCCCGGTGCTGCATTTCGATGCGGTCGAGATCGGCCTCCTCGGCAGCGCCTATCTAACCGGCGCCGTCGGCGGCGGCCTGCTGTTCGGCTATCTGACCGACCGGTTCGGCCGGCGCAGGCTGTTCTTCGTCACCCTCGGATTGTATCTCGCCGCCACCGCCGCGACCGCCTGCGCGTGGAATTTCGCGAGCTTCGCGCTGTTCCGGCTGCTGACCGGCGCCGGTATCGGCGGCGAATATACGGCAATCAATTCGGCGATCCAGGAGTTGGTGCCGGCGCGTTTTCGCGGCCGCACCGATCTCGCGATCAACGGCAGCTTCTGGATCGGCGCGGCGTTGGGCGCCGGCGGCGCGATCTTCTTCCTGGCCCCCGGTTGGCTGCCGGCTGATTGGGGCTGGCGCGCCGGGTTTGCGATCGGCGCCGCACTCGGCCTTGCCATCCTGCTGCTCCGTCGGCTGATCCCGGAGAGCCCGCGCTGGCTGATGCTGCACGGCCGACTTGCCGAGGCCGAAGGCATCGTCGCCGACATCGAGCGGCGAGCGGGCGGCGGATCGGCCGCGTCGCCGGCCGCCGCGTCTCTGCGCCTAGCCGTCGGCAGGCCGACGCCGTTCGCCCGGATGCTGCTGGCGATCCTGCGCGACTATCCGCGGCGGGCATTCTTGGGCCTCGTGCTGATGGCGGCGCAGGCGTTTTTCTACAATGCGATCTTTTTTTCCTATGCGCTCGTGCTGACGCGTTTCTACCGCGTCCCGGCGGCCGCCGTCGGCTGGTATATCCTGCCGTTCGCGCTCGGCAATTTCCTCGGGCCGTTGCTGCTCGGGCCGCTCTTCGACACGATCGGGCGCAAGCCGATGATCGGCTCGACCTATGCGCTCTCAGGCCTGTTGCTGGCGATCGTCGGCGGGTTGTTCAACGCCGGCCTCGTCGACGCCGCGTGGCTTACTTTCGGTTGGAGCATCGTCTTCTTTTTCGCCTCGGCGGCGGCCAGTGCGGCCTATCTGACCGTCAGCGAGAGCTTTCCGCTCGAGGCGCGGGCACTTGCCATCGCCCTCTTCTACGCGCTTGGCACCGCGCTTGGCGGTATCGTCTCGCCCGCCCTCTTTGGCGTGCTGGTCGGTTCGGGCGAACGCAGCGCGGTGTTCGCCGGTTATCTCGTCGGCGCCGGTCTGATGGTTGCGGCGGCGCTCGTCGAAGTGGCGATCGGCGTCAGGGCCGAGCGCCGCCCGCTCGAAAGCGTGGCGCGGCCGCTTTCGAGCCGTTAGCGATCAAGGGGTTGGTGGGGCGATCGAGCCGTCGGGTGCGAAGCATCCGCCAGCATCGCACCACCGGCGGACGGCTAGCGCCGCCCCGCCGAGCCGTTGCCGAGCGGCTTGGCAAAGATCGTCGGCGCCCATGGCGGCGGATGACCGTCCCGGCGGTCCTTCAGCCGCCGTTCCCGGTCGTTCGACGGGCTTTCCGAACGACCCGCGGAGATGTTTTCGGCCGCCGAGGCTTCGGCCGCCTCGCGGGCCAGTTCCTTCATGCGTGCGCGAATGGTCGCAAAATCGTCAGCGGCGCGGGGCTGAGTCACGTTTCCTCCCGAATTCTGGTTAATTGTCGAGACCGCATAATGATCGGCCGATGCCGAGCGGGCAAGCTTTTCGCGCCGCCTTGGCGACGGGCTAGGCCGTGCCGCCGCGCAAGACCCGCCGCGCGATCGACCAGCGATGTACCTCGGACGGGCCGTCATAGATGCGGAACGGGCGGACTTCGCGAAAGAGGCGCGCGACGATCGTGTCGTCGGTGACCCCGAGGCCGCCCAGGATCTGCATGCTGCGGTCGACGACGCGCCAGATGGCTTCCGAGCAGACGACCTTGGCCATGCTCGATTCGTGGGTTGCGCGCCGGCCCTCGTCGAGCAGCCAGGCGGTGTGCCAAATGACGAGACGGCTCATGTGCAGATCCATCTCGTTGTCGGCCAGCATGAAGCCGACGCCCTCGTGCTCGCCCAAGGGCTTGCCGAAGGCGCTGCGCTGCCGGGCGTAGTCGGCGGCGACGTCGTGTGCCCGGCGGGCGGCGCCGAGCCAGCGCATGCAATGCGTCAGACGCGCCGGCGCTAGCCGCAGCTGGGCATAGCGAAACCCCTCGCCGACGCGGCCCAAAACCTGGCTCTCGTGCACCCGCAGCCCGTCGAGCCTGATGACCGCGTGGCCGCCGGCCATGAACCGGTCGAGCGTGTCGAGCACCCGTTCGACGACGATCCCCGGCGACGGCATCGGTGCCAAAAACATCGTGGCCCCGGCGGGCCCGGCCGCGTCACTTTCGTTCTTGGCCATGATGATTGCGAGTTCCGCACCAACAGCACCAGTGATCAGCCACTTGCGCCCGTCGATGACGAAATCCTCGCCGTCGCGCCGCGCTGCCGTCTGCAGCATCGAAGGGTCCGAGCCGGCGCCTGGCGCCGGCTCGGTCATCATGAAGCACGAACGCATCTCGCCGGCGGCGAGCGGCCGTAGCCAGCGTTCCTTTTGCGCCGGCAGGGCGATCTTTTCGAGAAGGTGCATGTTGGCCTCGTCAGGCGCGAAGCAATTGAGCGCCACGGGGCCGAGCGGTGAATAGCCGGCCGCCTCGAACACGACGGCCTGGGCTCGGGAGTCGAGCCCGAGACCGCCCCAGTCGCGGCCGACATGCGGCGACAACAGGCCGGCGGCGCGCCCGAGCGCGAGCAATTCGTGGCGCAGCTCGGGGCTCGGGCCGTGCGCTGTCTGCCGCGGATCGTCCTCATAGGGCAGGACGCGTTCGCGCACCAAGCGACGGGTGCGCTCGACGAGTTCGGCGAGATCGTCAGGCAGCGAGAAATCCATCGGCGACCTCCGCTATCGGCCTCTGTCCCATCGTCGATGGCCGGTTGCGGCGCGTCAAGCCGGCGTCCAAAGGGTGTCAGGAACTCGGTGACTATTTGACAATATTACGATTATGTTATATTGCGCCACCATGACAATATCGGGATCGGCCACAGGGCCGCGCCATCGATCGAAAGCCGCGCGGGCGCGGGCGGCCCTGGCGGCGCGGTTGTTCGGCCCCCGGGCGATGGAGCAGGAAATGCGGCGGACGAATGATCTGCAAGCCTGCATCCGATCGGCATTGCGCCGTCGGCGCCGCACCCTCGGGCTGACGCAGCAGGATGCGGCGCGCCTTCTCGGCATGCCGCGGCTGACCTATCACCGCATCGAGACCGGCGGCCGCACCATCCGTTTTGCCGAACTGGCGGCGATGTGCGAAGCGTTTCATTGCCCGATCGGCGAACTCGTGCAGGACGGGCAACTCGCCGCCGCCTTCAGGCATGCCGCCGGCGCGCTGCTCGGCAAGCATTCCGGAGCCGACCACCCGTAATCGCAGCCCTTCTGCGTCGGGCGCTGCCCTCACCCGAAGCAGGGCTCATTGCTTGCGGCGAGAGCTCGGTGATGTCGTCGAGGCATTTTGCCGAAAGCGGCGCAATTTTTGCGATCATTGACTGCGCGATCAAAGCCGTCCGAGCGGCGTCGCCGTGCGGGTTCCAGTCAGCCGCTGCAGCAGCGAAAGATAGGCCGGCAGGCAGATAGTCTCGAGGTCGTAATGGCCGACAGCGCTGGCGCGCGCGGCGGCGCGCATCGCGCGATGCGCGTCCGCCTCCCGCAAGAGTTCGGCGACGCGATCGGCTAACCCGGCGATATCGAAGAAATCGACGAGGCAGCCGTTCTCGCCATCCTTGACGATTTCTTCGACCGGCGGCGTCCGCGACGCGACGAGAAGGCAGCCGGCCGCCAACGCCTCGATCAGCGACCAGGAGAGGACGAACGGATAGGTGAGATAGACATGCACCGTGGAAAGCTGCAGCACCGAGAGGTAGTGGCGGAAGCCGAGCCGCCCGAGAAAGTGCACGCGCCGCAGGTCAAGCTCGCCGCCGAGTTCGTCGAGCAGCTGCTGCCGCCAGCCGCCACCTCCAACCGGCCTCGGTCCATAGCTCACCCCGTCGCCGCCAACGATCAGGACCTTTGCCTTTGGCCGCCGGCGCAGGATTTTCGGCAGGGCCCGCATGAAGACATGAAATCCGCGGTAGGGCTCGAGATTGCGCGCGCTGAAGGTAATGATTTCATCGTCGCCGCCAAACGAGACCCCACCGCGCAACCACAGCCTGGCATTCGGGTCGGGTCGGACGAAAGCGGTGTCGACCCCCTCGTGAATGATGCTGATGCGGTCCCAGTGGCGCCTTGGGTATTGGTCCCGCTGCCAGCGAGTCGGGGTTTGTCCCCAATCCGCGGCGTCGAGCCCGAGCAGATTGACCGCGTTGCGGGTCCGCAACCGCTGCGCGATGTCGGGGTCCGGGGCGAATCCGGGGTCGAAATCGATGTCGCTTCCGCTCGCCCGATAGAAGAACTCGAAGTAATTGAGCAGCGGGATGGTCGGCCAGACATCCTTCACATAAAGCGTCTCGCCCCAGCCGTTGTGGCCGATCACGATGGCCGGACGAAAACCGTCGGCGTCGAGCTGCTCGCAGAGGCGCGCCACGGCGAGCCCGTTTTGCACTGCTGCCTCGAACTCATGGAGATACGGATCCGCGGCGACGGTCGGCGACGGCGTATATTGGATCCGCTCGACGCCCGGCAGTTCGGCGCTGTGCTGCTGGCCGATGCCGACGACCCGATCGCCGACGGCGACCAGGTGGCGGAGGATGTGCAGATATTGACCGGGAAAGTTCTGATGAATGAACAGCCAGTTCATCATCCGGCGGGCATGCTGGCATCGGCGTCGGCAAGCCTGACAAAGCCGATCGGACGGCCAAAGCCGTAGATTCGCCGGCCGGGCGAGCGCCACTCGGCGCCGGGCAAGGCCAGGGTCGAGGGCGGGCTCGGCGCCGCCTGCGGCAGACGAGCGCCTACCAGGGATCTGCCGAGACCCTCCCAGCCGACAAAGAACAGCGCTTCGAGGCCGGGAATCTCGCCCGTCTCAAACAGCGTCATCGCCGCAGCGAAGTTCGACTGGCGAAGAGTTACCGGGTGCGCGGCGCAATTCCTGCCGATCTCCTCGAGATATCTGCCGTTCGTGCCGGGGGTGGCCCCGTCATTCGGCAAACGGCTGAGCCCCAAGACCTCGCAGCTGGCGGTGTCGGGACGGCTCCCGGAGCCGGCTCGACCGGCAAACAGAAAGCCGGTGCAGAGCGGGTCGGGGCTGCGTCCGCCGTCGGTGATCACATCGAAGCGCAGCCAAGTGGTGCCGCGCGGCAGCAGCGGGATGTCGACATGGAGGGGTTGCCAATAGCCGGTCGTCCGCAGGTCGAGGAGCGACCGTTGGCTCTTCCAGACGAGGATTCTTCCCTTATCGTCCGACCAGCAAACGATCACCGCCAGCCGGCGCCCGGTCGCCTCCTTGCGGGGTTTCGCGCCGCCGCAATAATACCAAAGGTAAAAATCGGCATTGCCTCGCAAAATCGCATCGTAGCGAAAATACAGCTCGCGATTGGTCGCGCTGACCGTCGGATCGCGACCCGACGTCTCCCGCCGATAGCGCTCAAACGGATCCTCGCCGGCGACGGGTTCGGTAACGGCTTCCGCCGCTGCAGCGGTATGCCGCTCGGTTGCGGCGACGATCGCGCACGTGTCGGGGTCGAGCAGCAAGGATGCCGTCGTGGCACTGGTTGTCGTGCTGTTGCCTTTGGCGTCGAGGCCGCCGACGGTGGCGAGTCTCTCGAAATTGCCGACGAGAACCGTGTCCGGCGTCGACTTGGTTCGCCGCAGCGACAGATCGCCGTTGAGGAAAAACCGCGCTCGCGCATCGGACGCCTCGACGATCGTTCCCAGATCATCGAGCGTGCGCACCCCCAAGCCGAACTCGATGTGCTGCTCCAAGCCCCACTTCTCGAAGAAACGCCGCCAACCTTCGTCGCGCTCCCGCAGTTGCGTAATATAAGCCCGATATTCCTCGGGATGGTGGTGGTGGGCGACCATCGTCGGCAGATAGGCAACCCGATGCGGCGAGTTCACTTTCAGATTGAGGAAGAAATCCTCATGCTCGCCGTTCGACTTGAACCGCTCGTCCCACTGCACGCCTTCGCTGAAAATCGATCGCCGAAACACCGCGAAATTCAGTACCGCATCGCACAGAAAGAAGCGAATGCCGCCCACCTCACGCGCCCGCGGCGCCAACTCGTAGATCGGAATGCTGAACAGGATCTTCTGCTGCCTGTCGTATTGAAGAAACAACTCCCAATTTCTGACCCACTCCTCATTCCATCCGAAATCGTAAAGTTTTCCTCCGACCACGCCGATCTCGGGGTGGGTTCTCAAGGATGTGCAATGCGTCACCAAAGCTGGTTTGCGGTCCGATGATGAAGTCGTCGTCGCAGAGGACGAAATAATCTTCGCGGATTTCCTGCGCCAGGCGATTACGCGATGCCGTGACCCCGGCGTCGTATGGCATCCGCAACAAGGTGACAGCGTGTTGCTGATAAAAGCCGGCCATCGCCGCCACCTGGCGGGACTGATCAGCGACATAGATCGGCAGATCGGCAAAATATTTGCGCACGGAGCGCACCAGCCGCTGCGCCACCTGCGGCCGCTCGATCGTGGCGAAGGCCAATGCCAACGACGGGGGGGCCATTTTTAGCGGCCGAGGACGACCGATTGCGACTCGAGGAGATAGCCGAGCTGTTCAAGGCACGATAGCTGCTGGCCAAAATCCTTCGGGCTGCGGTCGTCGAACAATTCACCCCATGCCCGCGCCGAGACCGGAACAACCATCTCCTCCCAGACGTGCGCCTGCCGTCCGGTGTCCGGAAGCCCGAGTTTGTGCGACGTCTCTTCGACGTAGCGATGCAGAAGGTTGAGCGAGACGCCTTGCCAGAAGCTCCGCCGGCGGAACCACGTGCGTGTCAGTCGCGCGGCCGGGATGTTGTGCCGGACGAGAATCGCCGGGTCGTAGAACAGGCGATAACCGGCGCGCCGGATCAGCCGATCGACGCCGCCCTCTCCCGAGAGCAGGAGTTCGCCGACGCGGCCGAGATGCTCCGGGAAGCCGCCGATCTGCAAGAGGACCTTCTTATTGTAGGCGGCGTTGACTTCGACGAGCCATTCGCCGGCCCGCAGAAAGCGAGGCTCGGTGCTCCATTTCAGACCGGCCGACAGCGGTCTGAGAAGATCGTCCGTCAGCCACGCCGGCCGCTCTGCCTCGAAGACCGGGATGACGTCGCCGCCGACGATGCCGACGTCGTCGGGGTGCTCGGCGAAGCGTCCGAGCGTCCGCTGCAGCCAGGAAGGCTCCGGTTCGGCGTCGTCGTCGGTAAACGCGACGACATCGGCGGCACTGGCGGCGACGCCGGCGTTGCGGGCAATCGCCAGCCCGGCGCGGTCTTCGCGAATATAGCGGAAATTGGCGTGGCGTCCGCAAAACGAAGCGGCAATGCGGCTGGTGTCATCGCTCGAGCCATTGTCCACGATGATGACTTCGTGGCGCTTCGACGACAGCGTTTGCAGCGAGAAGGCTGTCAGGCAACGGGCGAGATACGCGCTGCGGTCGCGCGTGCAGATGATCGCACTGATCTCGACGGCGCCGGCCATCCGGCCGCTCATGCGAAATACAGATTGAAATAGTGCAGTACTACAGACAATTCGCTCTCGGTACCGAATGAGATGACCAAGCTTGGCTTGCGACTTGTGTCCAACTCGATGAAATCGGGCAGCCGCAGATCGCCGGACAGGACGGCGTTGCGCTGATCGGATTGCAGTTCGAAACTGGCGAAGCCGAGTTCGAGCGGGTCTCCCGATTTTCGCGGGAGGCGGAGCAGCGCCTCGCACGAGACCGGTCGGCTCGGCTGAGCATAGAGACACAGCTGATAATGCTGGGCCATCGACAGGTCGCTCCACTCAACCGCCACCCGCAGCTCGAGCCACTCGCTCGCACCGGTGAACGCCAAGCCCACCGTGTTCAGATAGACATCGGGGCTCAGCGTATGGTCGGTCTTGGGCTCGATCGTCAAAACGACGCGGGCGTCTTCCTCGAACCTGAGGACGATCCCCGGGCTGATCTCTTCGCCGGGAGCCAAGGCACGGCTTACTTTCCCGGTCACCGGCTGCGCGAAGAGCATCGTCAATCGCCTCTGCAGGCTGACCGGGCCGCCCAAGCTGTTGAGAAGCTGCGTCTGCAGTTTGACGAATTCGCCGATCAGCAGGTCGAGGCGTGCACTGAGCGACCGCAGATAGTCGGGGTGAATCGGCTGGTCGACCGCGCCCGCGGGCGGCATGTCGAAGCCGACGATCTCCGCCGCCGCGACGATCGCCGACCGCACGGCCGTCGGGCGCTCCGCGGCGTCCATCAGCCCCGTGTCATACCCGCCCGGGATGGGCAAGGCGCCGGGGATCGCGAAGCCGACTTCCGGCAAAGCGAGGTCGGCCGCATCGTCGTCGTGCGCGGCGTTGGCTGCCAATGGAGATGTCGCGCTGTACTCGAGTTTGTGCGCGAAGGCCGCTATGTCGTCATCGCCGAAGATCTCGATCCGCGGCAGGTTCATCGGGTCATCGGCGAGGGTGCTGTGCCCGCCCCAGGTGGTCAGGCCGATCCGGTATCCAGAACGCGCCAAAACCCGCCGAACCGCGCCGTTGCCGCGCCCCCACGGGAACGCGATGACGGTCGCTTCGGCGCCGAGCTCTTCGCGCAACCTGGCGCGGGCGCGCTGCCCTTCGGCCATCACGCCCTCGGCCGGGATCGCCGTGAAATCCTGGTGCGAAGCGCTGTGACTGCCTATCTCGAGCCCCTTTGCGTGCAGCTCTTTGAGGTCCTGCCAACTCATCAACGGCAGCGGCTCGGAGGCGGCCTTGTCCCAATCCGCGAGTTGCCCGACCTTCTCGGTCACGACAAAAAGGGTGGCCTTGAAATCGGCTCTCTCCAACAAAGGCCAGGCGTTTTCGATGAAATTCTTGTAACCGTCGTCAAAGGTGAGGATGACCGGGCGCCCCGGCAGCGGGCGCCGGGCGGCGATGCACGCGCCCCACTCTTCAAGAGTGGTCGAATAGTACCCGTGGCGTCGGAGGTATCGCAGCTGCTCCCGGAAGGCGCGCGGCGACACGCGATACGGCGCCAACTCCGGCGGACCGTCATCGGCGACGCTGTGGTACATCAGGATCGGGACTGCGGCAGCGCTCTCGCTCGCGCAAGCCTCCGCGCGGGTTGTCACCGCGCCGTCCCAGACGATGCTTTTCTCGACCGCCGGCGTCAAAACGAGGTCCGGCGGCAGCGGGATCTCGGTTCTCTGCGGCTGGGCCTTCTTCGTCCGCGTGCCGGCGATCGCCCGGAACAGCTGAACGGTGTAGAGCGGCGTGCGCAGCTCCTTCAGCAAACCCAGCTGCGGGAGCGCGCCGAATACCTGCCCGATCGTCTTCGCGCCGAACGGGTGTGCCCAATCGAACCCGGTGCGCGTTTTGTCGTCGGCGATCAGGCTGCCGTGGGCGAGCAGCAGATGCCCGCCCGATTTGAGGCTCGCCGCGATCTTCGGAGCGACCTCATGCAGCAACGCCAATGGCAGATAGAACAGCATTTCGCTGCATAGGATCAGATCGAGCTGTGTCGGCAACGCGTCGGTGGCGAGGTTCAGCACCTGGCACTGCACGTTGACAAGCCCGGCACAGCGCCGGCGGGCTCGCTCGATGGCAGTCGGCGAGATATCGACGGCGATGAGTTCGCCAACGAGCGGCGCCAGTCGCGCGGTCAGATGCCCTTCGGCGCAACCGAGCTCGAGCGCCCGGGCGAACCGTCGCGCCGGCAGCAGCGACAGAGTCTGATCGAATTTCCAACTCTCATAGGCACTGTCGCCGTAATCCCACGGGTCTTCCTCGGCGAATACTTCCTCCCAATATTCCGGCGTCAGCATTGGCGAAAGCGTGCCGTTGCCCGGCAATTTATCGTTCGCAAGGTTCATCAATGTCGCTCCGTTCCGCGGCGGCCACAGGCAGAGCGCCGAAGCGCCCGCAAGATCGCGCCCGCCTTCCCGGTTCCGGGGTGGAGGTCGATCAGCAGAGTGCTCGGCATGCTATCAGAAAGATCGAACAGAGACAACGGGTGCGCCGATCCGCGCCTAGCAGAAAGCCGCAAGGGCCACGCTTTTCCTCTCGGAAACCGGTCCTGGATCGCTCGTGATCCGGTACAATTCAAAAAGGCGATATCATCACCGGTGAACTGGCACCGACGACTACGTCCGCCATGGGATGTCGTCGGCTACCTCAGACCGTCTGGCCAGACGGCGGCCTTTACAGAATTCAAGTCGAATGGTAGATGTAAAACATTAAAATGTTGGCCGCATCGAGGCTTGCAGGGGTTCGCAGTGTCGCGCTGGCGCGGCTCCCGCGCCAGCGGCGGACGCGCCGGGCGATTGGCCGACAGTCGCACGATGCCGGTGACCGCGGATTGGCCCCGACGCGTGTCTTGAAGACCGTGCGAACAGAGCTGACGCGGGCGCCACCGCCCTCTGCTGCCGCCGAGCGGTGGCAAGCGGTCAAGGATCTTTTCTTCGAGTGCCCCCCGTCCGAGCGGACCATCCACCCCAGGCTGTCGCGAGGCGACAGGCGGAAGATTCGATCCGCCATGTCGGGAGGGTGCCGATCGCTACCCCCGCTATCACGCCAAGCGGCGAGTTGCCGTTCCGGCCCGAGGCGGAGGAACCGTCCTCCGACAAGAGCACACGCTCAAGCCGATGCCGTTACCTGACCCGTCCGTTCGATCACTTGAATTTTCACGGCCTCCAGTCGATCGTCGGTCCGCGACGGCATGCACGGCTCGCCGTTTCGCCGCGGCCCGGCGACACCGCTCGCCGCGAACGCGCCCTCGTAGACGACATCGAAGGGCTCGCCGCGCTGCGCGACGAGCCGAACGGCGAACCCGGTCAGCGGAATGCCTTTTCCCCGCGTACCGCACAGCGTTCCGGCAGCGACCCATGGCGTTTCACGCCCGCCCGGACCGTACGCTTTATATTCGAGATCGGCCGCGGCGAGTTTCTCCAGCGGACGGATGCTGAACGCCTCGATGCGGCGACCCTGATGTCGGCTACCGACCCAGTCACCGCCGGCGAACCGGCAATCGCCCATGCGCTCGATGTGCAGCACGATCTCGAGCGGCACGTCAGGCCCGGGCTCTGCGGCTGCGCGCCGGCTGTCTTGCGCGTCGGTAGGGCGCGTTGCCAGATCGCCATCGCCGGCAGGCGCCGGCTTCTGGATGGAACGATCGATCCGGACGATTTGAATTTCGAGCGGAACCGCCTCCTGGTCGCCGCATCGGTAGGTGGTGATCAGCACATGCCCGCGCTCCGAGGGGACCTTGATGGCCACCGTACCGCCTCCGGGTCCGAGCCATCCCGCCGGTTCGACCGAGGCGGCGAACACCTCGACGCCGTCGCGGCCCTCGCTGGGATAACTCGTGATGTGGGTCGCCGGCATTGCCAGACTTGCCAACGCCCGCGGCTCACTCTTTATTTGGCCGATACTCAGCCCGTAAAGACCGCGGGGGAGTTCGAGAAGCTTGGTGCTGGAGGTAATCCCCGGTATGTTCGCGATACCGGCACCCGCCCCGGCTTCGCTCGATCTTGCCGCGACGGGGGGGATAGTGCTGTCGGCGCCTGCAGCCTCTCGCTGCGTGGCCCGCGTTGCTCTCGACTTCACGGCGGCCCTGCTTCTGTGATTGCCACTCGCACATCCCGCGGGCCACGGGCAATGCACTTCGCCCATTCGACCGCGACATATTGCGCTGCCAAGTTTCGCGATCTAGCGGTTCGCGTCAAGCAGGTTGCGCGATTGCCGCGTGTATTCCAATGCTACGCAACACGCTTGTAACGTGATTCCTGCAAGCGGGTCGAAGAAAAAAATGTGCCACGGTTAAAGAAATTAACGGTCAGCGCGGCCGCAAGTCCCGATTGACCCAAAAAGAGCCGACAAGCGCCATGCCGGTTGCAGCGCCAGCTGCAATCAGTAAGATTGATCGGTGGTGATCGCGCGCGCAGGGAGCGATTGAGGTAAAGAGAGTTATTTGGTAAGATGGGATGGCGTAGCACTGGAGTATGAGGAACAGCAGAAAAGCCGTCCAATCTGCGGCCGAGACGGCCGGCGGTAGCTGTCGATTTCGCGATGCATCGCCCGATGTCGACGGGCGGGTGCCGACAGAGCCGAAGGATCGATTGCCGTCGTCGCCATAGAAAAAGAGGCGGCCCATTGTAAGCTGATCGTAACCAAATAGGGAACCGCAGCAAATGCCCGGGTCATCAACCGTCGTTGTCGCTCGTGAAGACCTTTCGATACCTGGGGCCGACGAGGACAGACTGCCCGCGGCCGAGAACGCGGCCGAGGTAGAGCGGCGTTTTTTCGGACTCGTCCGCGATAGCCGGCCCGATGTCGTCGTCCTCGATCTCAGCAACAGCAAAGGCGGCGGCATCGAGGCGATCCTCAAGATCCGGCAGCGATGCGTCGTGCCGGTTCTTGTGGTGTGCGGGGCGGACGACCCGAAGACCGGCGATTACCGGATTGCCGGTGCGGCCGAATGCCTGTCGGCGCCGGTCGATATCATTCTGCTTAACCGGACGATCCTGCGCATCAAGCGAGTAACGCAGCCGGAGAATGCGAATCCGGTGCGGCAACAGGAGGCCGTCGTCTTCGCCGGTTTCGCATTCCGGCCGGAGAAGAACACGCTCAGCCATTTGACCGGCGCGATCGTCAAGCTGACGACCGCCGAACACGACCTCTTATCGCATCTCGTTTCGCGCCCCTGGACGATCTGCAGCCGCGCTGAAATTGGCGGAATCCTGTATGGCCGCCACCGCCCCAAGAGCGACCGCGCGATCGACGTCGTCGTGGCTCGGCTGCGCAAAAAGCTCGTATCGCTTGCCGGGTCGACTGCCGAGGGTCTGGTGCAGACGAAACACCGCTGGGGCTACATGCTGGCGGCCGATGTTTCGCCGGTCCACCGGTCCGACGAGGCGCCAGTCCCGCCCTTCGCCGCCCGCGACGACGCGCCATACGCGACGACGCCGGTCGAAGTCGCCCCGATCTGAGGCCCGCCATGTTGGCTTTGGCTCCTCGGAGCGACCCCGGCGCGCCGGGCGCCGAGCAGAGTGCGGCCAGCCTATCCGCCGCGGCGCTGCTCGGCAGCCTGGTCATCGCTGCCCGCTATCGCGGAATCCACCTGTCGACCGCGCAACTGATCCGCGATCATCAACTCTCGCGCGACGAACCGTCGCCGGAGCGGCTCGTCGACATCGCCCGCGCCTCCGGGCTGCGAGCGGTCATCACCCGGATGAGTTTCCTCAGCCTCACTCAGCTCCGCGACGCCTTGCCGGCGATCGTGCTGCTCAAAAACGGCGGTGCGATGGTGGTGGTGAGCGCCAGGCCCGAGGGAAGACCGCCAACCGTCTCGTTGCGCGATCCGCACGCGGCGGAAGACACCTTGCTCGACCTCGACGAAGTGCGCTTCGCCGAAGGCTCGACCGGCAACGTCATTCTGCTAAAGGGCGACCACCGCCTGCGCGACGAGGACCAGCCCTTCGGCATCGGGGCGATTTTCGCCCAACTGGTGCGCGACCGGGGCATGGTGCGCGAAATGGTGATTTCTGCCTTTCTTTGCGCGGTGCTGGCGATTACCCCATTCATCTTCTGGCGGTTATTGATCGATCGCGTCCTCTTTTACCAGGCCATGGACACGCTCTTGATCCTTTGCGTGGCGATGGTGGTGCTGGTGGCGTTCGAAACCGCCTTCAGCTATCTCCGCCGAAAGCTCGCTCGGCACCTCGTGCGGCGCATTGATGCGAAGCTGTCGACTGACATCTTTAATAAGACCTTAAACCTCCCGATCGACTTCTTCGAGCATACTGCGACCGGCCAAATCGCGCGCGACATCGGCGAGATGTACAAGATCCGAGATTTCTTGGTCATGCACGTGTTTGGCGCAACACTCGATGCGCTGGTGATCCTGGTGATCCTGCCGATCCTGTTCTTTTTCAGCGTGCTGCTGACCGCGGTCGTGCTGGCGTTTGCCGCAGTGATCATATTGTGGCTGCTCATTATGTTACCGGTGACCAAACGCAAAGCCGGTGCTGTTTTTTCTGCAGAAGGGGTTAAAAACGCCTATCTCGTCGAGACGCTGCACGGCATCCGCACCGTCAAGTCGCTGGCGCTTGACGCCCGCCGCCGGCGGGAATGGGATGTCCATGTCGTGCGCGCGGCGGATTTGCGATACGATTACGCGCACACCGTCAACGTCGTGCAGACGGTCGTTCTGCCGCTCGAGCGGTTGATGACGAGTGGCGTGTTCGCTCTCGCCGTCTATCTCGCAATCGCGACCCAGAACCCGGTCTATATTGGCGCGCTCATGGCGTTCGTGATGCTTACGATGCGTTTGGCGGCCCCGCTAACGCAGTTGGCAGAGCTGCTGCCGGAATACGACGCGGCGCGGGAGGCGGTGAACATAATTGCCAGACTTGTCAACCAACCGCCGGAAGAGGGGCGATTGAATGCCGGCGTGCGGGCGCCGTTCCTGGGTCGCATCGAATTCCACGAGGTCCGCTTTCGTTATCATGGGACCGCGGCCCCCGCCCTCGACAACGTCTCATTCACCGTTCCTCAGGGGACGATCTTTGGCATAATGGGCCGCAGCGGGTCGGGCAAGACCACCGTCACCCGGCTGTTGCAGTTGTTGCACGCCAATTACGAGGGGCTGATCAAGATCGACGGCAACGATTTGCGTGCGATCGACATCGATCACCTGCGTTCGAGCGTCGGTGTCGTGCTTCAGGAGAATTTTCTGTTCCGCGGCAAGGTGCGCGAGACGATAGCCGACGCCAAATCCGACGCCAGCCTCGAGGACGTGATCCGTGCGGCGCGGCTCGCCGGCGCGGAAGAATTCATCGACCGCCTGCCGCTGGGCTACGATACCTACATCTACGAGGGCTCGCCGAACCTTTCCGGCGGTCAGCGGCAGCGCATCGCGATCGCCCGCGCCTTGATCAGCAACCCGCGCATCCTGATCCTCGACGAGGCGACGAGCGCGCTCGATGCCGAGAGCGAGGCGATCGTCAACGCCAACCTGATGAGCATCGCCGCCGGTCGCACCTTGGTCATCATCTCGCACCGCCTCTCCTCGCTGGTCGCCGCCGACCAGATAATGGTGCTCGAACGCGGCCGGGTTTACGACATCGGTCGCCACGACGAACTCCTTGAGCGCTGCGACATCTACAGCGCGCTCTGGCACCAGCAGCACAGGCATCTTTCAGCGGGGTCCGGAAATGAAGTCATTGCTCTCCGAACCGCCTCCGCGTGAACCGACTGCCGTCTATGAGCCGAACGCCGCCGAGATCATCCGGATATTCCAATCCGAAACCGGCGAAGTCCGCGCCGGAGCCGGCCCGATCCGCAGCCGCATGGCCGTGCTGCTGGCGGGCGCCTTGTTTGTCAGCCTGATGGTGATCGCGGGTTCGTTCCAGCTCAATCGGGTCGTGACCTCGATATTCGGCCAGATCGTGACCACCGAGCCGACTACCGTGATCCAGCCCTTCGATGAATTGATCATCAAGACCATCAACGTGCGTGACGGCGAGCACGTCAAAAAAGGCCAGCTCCTGGGGACGCTGGACCCGACGATCGCATCGTCGAATGTCGACCAGCTGCGCCTGCAGCTTGCCAGCCTCAATCCCGAGATCGCGCGCTGCGAGGCCGAACTCGCGGGACGTCCCTTCGTCTACGTACCGGGCACCTGGCCGGGCGAGGCGCATTACGCCGCCGTGCAGCAGGCGTATTACCTGCAGCGCAAGGCCGCCTACGGCGCGCAGGTCAAAGCCTATGAAGCGCAGATCGCCCAGTATGCGGCCACGGTCCACGAGCTCGCAAATGATGCGTCGCTCTTTCGCAACCGCGTAAAGATCGCGCAGCAAGAAGAAAACATGCAGGCCGAACTGAAATACTCGTTGGCCTTCAGCCTTCTCGAGCTGTTGCAGGCCAAGGATTATACGACCCAGATGAAGCAGGGGCAGGAGGCGGACGACAACAATATCCCGGTGAACCAGGCCCTGATCAAATCGGTGCAGGAGACGCTCGACAACTACATCCAACAATGGCGGGCCAACACCAGCCTCGAACTGGTGACGGCGCGCAACGCCCGCGACGCGGCGTGGGAGCAGCTGTTGGCGGCGCTGAAGCATCTGCAGGTGGTGCGGTTTTACGCGCCGAACGATGCCGTCGTGCTGCGCGTCGCGCAGCTGTCGGTCGGTTCGGTGATTCAGCCGGGCGACGACTTCATCGAGCTCTCGAACTTGCATTCGCCGATCGAGGCCGAGATTTATATCAGTCCTGTCGATATCGGGTTTGTCCGCCCAGGTGACGACGTCACCCTCAAACTCGATCCATACAGCTATATCGAGCACGGTTGGGCCAAGGGAAAGGTGCGTTGGGTCAGCGCTGGTACCTATACCGTGCCCCAGATGGGGACCGGGGGCTCGGTGCTGAGCACGGTCACGAACGGAGGAACGTCGCCGGGAACGACGGCATTGCCGCAAAACCCGAGCGGCGCCGACGTACCCGGACAACAGAGCGGAACCGCGGGGATTACCACGCCCTTCTACAAGGCTCGGATCAGCATCACGAAGGTCAATCTTAAGCAAGTGCCCAAGGATGCTCGCCTTTACCCGGGCGCGACATTGACGGCCGACATTCACATCGGAACGCGATCGGTGTTCTGGTACCTCTTCAGCGGCATTGCGGCCACCATAGGCCAAGCAATGCGAGAGCCGTGACCGCGGGACTTTACGATCCGGCGGTATCAGCGACCATCCGGGCGGAGCGACTGCTCGGCAGGGTTCGCCGCAAGCTGAGCGCCCAGCGAGCCGCATGGCAGCTGGCGCGAGGCGTAAAAGCGCATCGGCAAGAGCGCTATGCGGCCGCGCTCCACTGCTTTGCCGCGGCCGCCCGCGCCGGAAATGCGGAGGCGCAATACCGCCTCGGCCTCGCCTATGCCCGCGGCGAAGGGGTCATTCGTCACCCGCCCGATGCCGTCCGCTGGTACCGCTGCGCGGCGCAACAAGGGCATCTCGAGGCGCAGTTCCAGCTGAGCCTCGCCTATCTTCACGGCCAGCCCGGCGCCGCAGAAGACTGGTATAAGGCCGCCACCGTACGCCACCCGCAGGCGGCAGAATGGAACCGGGACATATGGTTTTCTGCCGGGATTTCCGTGCCGCCGAACCATCATGAGGCACTTCGCTGGAGCCGGCTCGCGGCAGAACAAGGCCTGGCGGAGGCGCAGGCCAATGTCGGGTCGCTGTATCTGCAAGCCCAGGACTACGCCGAGGCTCGCCGTTGGTATGAACTAGCCGCCGCGCAAGGAAGCGCCGAAGCCGAGCACGGCCTCGGCTTGCTGTACGCCAACGGGCTCGGCGTTGCGACCGATCTGCCGGCCGCGGCGCGACGGTATGCTTTGGCGGCAAGCAAAAACAACGATGCGGCCCAGCTTGCGCTCGGCTTGATGCATGTGTCGGGCCAAGGAGTGGAGCGCGACCCGCAGCGCGCCGCGGCACTGTTCGGACAGGCGGCAAGCCGCGGCAATGCCCGCGCCCGCCACAATCTCGGGTTGCTCTATCTTCGCGGCGAGGGTCTGCCGCAGGATCGCGCGGCGGCGGCAGCGAGTTTCCGCGAGGCCGCGCGGCTCGGCTATGCGCCCGCAATGCTGAGTCTCGGGCAGTTGTACCGAGCCGGCGGTCAGGGCTCGTCGCCAGAGATGACCGAGGCAGTGCTGTGGTACAAGGCGGCGGCTGCTGCCGAGAATGCCGAGGCGCAATTCATCCTCGGACGGCTCTATGCTGTCGGCGAAGGTGTTCCGCGGCAGCTGAGCGCTGCCGCCAAATGGTTTGAAAAGGCAGCCGAACAGGGTCATGCAGTCGCGCAGTTCAACTTCGCCGTGCTGCATTTGCAAGGGGCGGGGGTGGCGCGCGACCCCGGTAAAGCCATCGAATGGTATACCCGTGCCGCCGAGCAGGGGTTCGCCGCGGCGCAGGTCAGGCTCGCCCATCTCCACCTGGTCGGCGAGGGCACCCTGCAGGATCAGGAGGCCGCGGCGCGTTGGCTGGAGCGGGCGGTGGCGCGCGGCGACAGCGAGGCCGAAACAGCGCTCGCTCTACTTCATCTGCGCGGACATGGCGTGCCGCGAGACATTGCACGCGCCGAAACGCTGCTGCGGCAGGCAGCCGGACGCGGCCATGCACCGGCCAGCCTGGAACTCGGCCATTTGTATTCCGGCACGCACGGCGCAGAGACCGAGGCTGCCGACTGGTATCAGGCGGCGGCTTCGGCGGGGCATCTCGATGCCCAGTTGCTTGTCGCCTACAATTTTTTCCACGGGGTAGGCTGCAGCCGAGATGTTGCGGCCGCCGCGCATTGGCTCCTCAAGGCCGCCGAGCAAGGTCATGCCGGTGCGCAATTCCAGCTCGGCGTTTTGCACTGCCTCGGCGACGGCATTCCGCGCGATCCGGTGGCGGCAATCAATTGGTATCGTTTGGCCGCCCAGCAAGGCGATCGCTACGCTCAGCACAATCTGGCGGAGATGCTGTCGACGGGCGACGGGGTCGACCAGGATCTTGAAGAGGCTGTCGCGTGGTATAGGAAGGCCGCCGAGCAGGGCATGCCCGAATCCGAAATCGCCCTTGGCGATCTCCATGCCCGCGGGTGCGGTGTAGCACGGGACCTCGAAACGGCGCGCGAATGGTACGAGAAAGCGGTGTGCAGCGGCAGCGAGGAAGCGGGCGCGCGACTGCGCCAATGGTCGCGGGGTTTCGCGGCGCAGGACGGTGGTGCTCCGCTCGACGAAGGATCGACCCAGGACGCGGGACCCGCGGGGCATCGGGGAGCAATCGAACTCGGCGAGATCGCCGAACCACCCGCGCCGCTGCGACTCGTCATCTGGGATCTCGACGAGATCGCGCGGCAGGCGGCATCGGGCGACGAAGACTTGCGCGCCCTTGCTCGACAGCAGCGCGACGCCGTCGTCGCGATCGCCCACCGCGGGATCGTGAGCTCGGTCTGCTCGGACAAGGACCCGGCCCAGCTGAAACGGGTATTGGAAGAGCTCGATATTCTCGATTATTTGGTTTTTACGCACATCGAACAGACAAGAAAAGGACAGCGCGCTGCCGCGATCATCGCGGCGGCCGAGCTTCCGGCGCCGACCGCTGTCTACATCGGCAGCGATCCAATCGAACGAGAGGAGGTCGCGTCCTGTTGTCCCGGCATCGTGATTGCCGATCCGACTATCGTTCGGCGTATTGCCGGTGACCCGCGATTCGCCGGCGAGGACGACGAAAGGCTGACGCGTCTGGCCAGGTGCAAGCTCTTGGAACGGCGCGATTTGGCGCGACTGGCCACCGGCGGTGAGGGCGGCGTCCCGCTTCGAACGAAGCACCCGCGCGTTGCGATCGATGCCGACGTGGCGCCCCACATCGATGAGGCCGTTCAGCTGATCAACGGTACGGAACGATTCAATTTCACACTGCGCCGGCTGCCGGAGTGCTTTGTCGAGGCACGCCAGAAGTTACGGGCCGAGATCAGCCCTTGTTGGGTCCAAGCCGGGCTCGTGCGCGCGGCCGACGATGACGACGACTATGGCTATTGCGGGTTCTATTGGATGGTGGGTGGCGAGTTACTCTATTACTGTTTTTCGCGCGTCGTGCACGGAACCGGGATCGAGTCATGGCTGTATCAACGGCTGGGCCGTCCCCCTATTGTCATGCCCGCTGCTCTGCCGAACGATCTCTCGGACCCCGGGCCGGCTGATCGGATCCAGTCGATCACCAGAGACCCTACCGGTAATGAAGTGCCGGTTCTCGAGCTTCCCGAAGTGCGGCTGCGGGGCGGCGGCGACGTCGGAGCGCTCGCCCACTATCTCGGCCAAATCAGCGCCATTGTGCGTCTCGAGACCGACAGTTATCGTGCCCCGTTCTTTCTGCACCGGGACAGTTCGGCGCTGCTCCTGCCGGTGCTCGACGGCGCGTCGCCCGGATTTTGCGAGGCGACACGCCGGCTGGGCTATGTGCCGGAGGACTTTTCCAGCCAATTTCTCGCACCGGCTCCGCCCGGATCGGTACTGGTTTATTCGGCCTGGGGCGATCCCTCGTTGACCCTCTATCGCCATCGCGAGCAGGGTTTTGTCGTTCCGGTCGACGTCGAGATTTACGAGGATCTGACCGCGATCACCGACGAGGCGCTGGCCGATGCCCTGACGCGGATGGAGATCGACGAAGAGGGCAAATCAAAGATTTGCGAAATCGTTGGGGAATTGCGGTCGGCCTATACGAAGGAAGATCGGCTGCCGGTATCCGCGGCAGCCGGGATCATGAGCGAAATGTTCAGACGGGTTCCGGATGGCTGCCGATTGTTCGTCATCCTGCCGCATGAGCGGGAAAAGTGGGAAGGGGCCTTGCTGCCGCGCCCGGCCGCGATCGAATACAATGATGCCATCCGTGGCTTGGCGCGAGATTGCAGCACCGTCACCCTGCTGACGGTGGATGAGGTCGTCTCCGGACCCGACGAGGTTGACACTGAGCTCGACCAATTTGACCGATTGGTTTATTTTCGCCTTTACGAACGGATCATGGCTGAACTGGGCGCAACGCCGGCCGCACAGTGCGGTCCTGCAGAGGAGCGACGCGCCATCCCCATCACAGCCTGATCGCGCAAGTGCCGGACGCTGCCTTGCAGCGGCATATCGGCACCGGCATGTTGCGCCGACCTCCACCGCGAGGGATCAAATGGCCGGGGAAGAAAACGAGTGTCCTGATCTCGACGGCTGGCCTCCGTACTCGCTGGCAGCGAGCGGACTTCGTAGTCTTGCGCTTGACGAGTTTCGCGCGTTGATCGCGCACGGCAACGCAGACGCCACGCCCTGCACCGTCGAGACTGCACCCGGCGGTAGCGTCGTGGCGGGCACTTTTCAATTCAATACCGGGGGAGTTCGCGCCACCGGGGCGGTCTTCTCGAAATCTTCCGATCGGTCGACAACGAGCTACCGGTTCTGCGCGAATCCAGGGGTCGCGGCATCATCATGATATACGGATAGGTGGCAGGCAACGGTTTCCGCCACCGTCGCCGGTCGGCGCATCGTCGATTGCAGTGCATCCCAGACGGTGCCGTCCTGGGCGAGGCGCAAGATTAGACGGGCAAGCGCCAGCGCGTCGCCGACCGGAAAGTGAAACCCGTCTTTTCCGGGCCGAACCTTCTCGGCCATGCCGCCGATAGCGCTGCAAACGACCGGTCGCCGGTGCGCCAGGGCTTCCTCGATGACGAGCGGCGAATTCTCCCACCAGATCGACGGCACGACCACCCAGTCGACGGCAGCCATCAGCCGGTAGAGGTCCCGACGCGCATAGGGGCCGGCGAAATGCACCCGGGCGGCAGTTCTTGCCAGTAAATCGCGGAACAAGGCGATGTAATCGCGATGATTTGTTTCGAGATAGGCACCGTGGATAGTAAGCCGGATTGCTGCCGTCGGCCGAAGTTGATCGAGATGGTGAAAGGCCGTCAATAACTCGAGTAGGCCCTTGAACGGATGGATCTGGCCGAAGAACCCGAACACGGCACAGCTTTCCGCCGCACTGCGGCGCCGCGGCGGTCGTCGGACCGGCTCGATGCCGTTCGAGAGTGTGATGATCCGCGACGCGGGGATGCCCCATTCGATATAACGTCGCCGCAGAAATTCGCTCGGCGCGACAAAGCGGTCGACGCTGGCGAAGTGTGCCTGAACGTATTGGCGCCGGCGTCCGAAATCGCTCGCCGGGATGCCGGGAAAGCAGGCCGCGCATGCTTCGTCGCTCGCCGTCCGGCATAATGCGAACCCGCTGGTTTTCACCATGGTGCCGTAATGATGACAGATTGCCAGGTATTCGTGCAAGGTGACGACCAGACGAAGCTCCGGTTTGTGCTGTCGTGCGGCAGCAATGAATTCGACGCCCAGATTAGTATAGTGGTGGAAATGGACGACATCGGGATCGATACGGGCGAGAAGCAGAGTGAACTGATCGAGCACAGCGGCTGAAGGCTGCGACAACCAGAAGGAGTTGAACTCGGCGGTGCAAATTACGGATTCGCGTGGGCGGCCGGCAACGCGCGACAAACGCCCGACCGGCCGCTCGGCTCCAGCCGCCTCGACCCATGCAAGATAGTGCGCCTCGATCCCCGCCACCCGCTGCAATCCTCGAAACAGCAGATATGAGGCGATTTCTCCTCCGCCTCGGCGCAACTTCGGATGCCCGTGGGCAACGATCAAGATCCGCAGCGACAAAGGGGCAACCCGAAAGCTCAACTCCTCGGTCGCATAATAGGACGCGGCAGTAAGCCTGCAAAGAACCGGCATGCCGAGCCGGCGCGTCGAAACATATTGTAACGAAATGAAACGGAGCGTGGCCAAAAATGGGTGGATCGTGGCGCGCCCCGGCCTTACCGTTGACTGACACACTATGAGAGATATGAGAGATACTGATGGCCACTGTTGCCGGGGGCTTGTTTCATGCCGTCTCGCACGCAACTCCTGTAGCGCCCGCCACCCGACCGGATGCCGGGCCGCTCGCTCTTGCCTCAATAACCGATCACGCTACGGTAGGCGGCGGTGCCGATACGATTGCCGGGGGCACGTCCTCGGGCAGCGGTGGCGGCAGCGACACGGTCGGGTCTGGCTTTGACACGGTCAGCGGAGCCCACGGCGACGTGCGATTTGCCGGCAGCGCGCCGGCAGGCAGCGAGCAAGTCGTGGCGACCCAGACGCTAGAGGGCGGCAATACGATATTGCATCTGCAAGATGGCTCGACACTCACCCTTATCGGCATCACCCACGTCGACACCACCTTCATCCACTGAGCGAGCGTCCCGACTATCGGTTTAGTTCGCGGAATGCTCGCCCATCCGTGGTCCGACCCTGGCCGTTGGCATCGGGATGTGCCGCTCTCGCCTGTCTGTACGTAAGGCAGGCCTGTTGCTTTCACCGCCGCATGAGGGTGCCCTTCGGGCCCTCGATACCACGCAAGAGCGGCGATGATTTCCTGATGTTAAGAAAGATTGTCCGGTATGAACCGGCGCCAAGGTTCGTGCCGCGGGCCCGAAGGCGGAGCGTGGTAAAGTCGAGGCTTGTAACACCGCCGTCTTTCTCTATCCAGATAAGGACGCCCTGTCGATGACGGCATGGGTGCTGACAGCTCGGCCGGCGATATGTTACAGAAGAACGAAGATTCGCCTATAGAGGGTCGGGTGATGCCGGAGAGCGTTCGGGCGGCGACGGATATTTGGCAGACGCTGCGCGAAAAGAAAGGTCCCGAGCTCCTCAAAGGCCTGGTTGACGAGCTGGCGGCATTGCACCGGCTCTGCGGCGAGCTCGGCGGCCTGATACAGCAGTTGCAAATTCAGCAGAATTTTTCGCAGCACTTGTTCGCGTTCGGGGACGCAGCGGATTCCGTGCCGCTGCTGCCGACCCGACTCGATATCCATGCCGCGCAGTTGCTCGAGCAGCAGCAGGGCTTTTACGAACTCGAATACGACGACGAGGGGGTGCCGTTCCGATGGACTGGGCCGCGGCGGCATTTCTCGTTTCGCGTCAATGTCGATCGCCGGCGGCCCCTCGCTATTGAACTGGACATCAAATGGCTGGTGGATGAGGCGCGTCAGCGCGACCTGAGCTTGCTTTTCGACGGCAACCTTTTGCCCTTTCACCTGCGGCGGGGCGGGGCGGGTTATCATGGCCAGGCCTTGCTGCCGCCCGCCGATCGCCAGGCTACGACTACCCTGACTTTTGTCGTTCCGATCACGTTACAGCCGAGCGCAGCCGATACGTGCAAGCTTGGGATCGCCTTTCGGAAGTTGACAATCCGCCCCGCCGGGTCCGAGGACGAGACGCTCGAAGTCGGGCAGGAAACTGCGGCCTCTGCCGCCTTCTCGTGCACCGCGGCCGATATCCGTGACGGACATCCCGGATTCTACGACCTCGAGTACGATCAAGGAGGTATCCCATTCCGCTGGACCGGAAGACACTCCTCACCGGCGTTCGCGTTCGCGTTCTCGATCGATCGTCGGATACCGATAGAGCTCGAATTCCGCGCGATATCAATCATCAACCCCCGACGCCAGTTGCCGCTCGCCGTCGAGGTCGACGAGGTGGAATACCCACTCCCGGTCGAACGGGTAGGCGATCATCTCGAGGGGAGATTGGTCATACCGCCGCGAGCCGCGGTCGGGCCGACATCGCTGACGTTCACCGTGCCCGTGCTGTTGCGCCGCAGAGGATCCGACCGGCGGGAGCTTGGCATCGCGTTCAGCGAATTGCACCTGCGGCCGACCGACGAGGCGGCGTCGCCGTGGGTTGCCGGCCTCGGCGGAAACGGGGCGGGCGAGGCGGAATATGTTGTGGAAGGTCCGATCCCCGCTGCTGCAAGCTTGCTTGGGCCCGAGCAAGTCTCCGAAAGCGGATCGAACGGTTCTGCCGGAGCCGCGACCAACGCCCGATCCCTCAGTCGGGCGCAAGCCAGGACCCGCAGGCTTGGCCGGCGTCGTGGCGCCCGTTAGGACAGCCCGTGCGTTGTGCACATGTCGACGGAAGGCCCACCATCCCCAGCCCGGCGCTGCCAAATGATTATCTGATTTAGCATGCCGCGACCTAATATTAGTGCGATAATCTGCACCTATAACCGCTACGATATCTTACCACGAGCGCTGGAAAGCCTGACAACGCAAACTCTGCCGCCAGAGGAATTCGAGATCATTGTTGTCGACAATTCTCCTGACCACGACTTGTCGCTGTCCTTTGCGGCAAGATTTGAGAACATTCCAAACCTGACCTGGATCGTCGAAGAAATTCCTGGTCTTTCCAATGCGCGCAACGTCGGAATACGAGTTGCCGCCGGGCCGCTCGTCGCGTTCATCGATGATGATGCCGTCGCCGATCCGCTCTGGCTTGCCAACATCGTCACCGGCTTTGACCGGTTCGGTGGCATGGCATCTATTCTCGGGGGCCGCGTCGATCCGCTGTGGGGTGCGCCCCGCCCGGGGTGGTTGCACGACGATCTTTTGGGCCATCTCTCGGTCGTGAATTGGGCTGGAGCCGCCCGCGTCGCCGGAGAGCGCGAGTGGGTGGCCGGTACGAACATCGCCTTCCGTCGCGCGCCTCTTGCTGCGATCGGCGGGTTCTCGGCCAACTTCGGCCGGAGGCAAGGGAGCCAATCGCTGCTTGGCAACGAGGAGAACGAGGCGATCGCGAGGCTGAAGGAGCAGGGCGGGCACCTGATATACGATCCCGACGTCATCGTCGGTCACCTCGTTCCGGCGGAGCGGCTGACGCAGGCCTGGTTCCGCCGCCGGGCCGCGTGGCAGGCCACGTCCGATTACCTGCTTGCGCCGCAGCAACGGTTGAAGCAGGCGAAGAACTCGTGGCACGCGGTCGAGCGCTTCGTCAATCGGTTGCCGCCGCGCGAACGGTCGCTCAGGGCACTCTGCCTGGCGATCGACGATCCTGAAATGTTCAAGGCCCAGATTTTCGCCATTTACGACTACACGATGGCGATTTTGGCCGGGTTCAATAATGTCGAGATCTGAGCCATGCGGATCCTGGAAGCCGATCAGGCACGAAGGCCACCTTCCTTCTCGTGGCGTGGGGCCGATGTCCTGGTGCTGTCGCCGACCCCGACCCATCCGCAGGATTACGGCAACCGAAAGCGCATCTTCAGCATCTGCTCGCGGCTCACCGAGCGCGGTGCACGGATCACGTTGGCGCATTATCCGACCGAAGCCGAGTGGCGTCGGCGAGTGCCGGCGGCTGCCGCCACGATGGCGCGCGCCTGGTACGCGTATTACACGATTCCGACGACGCGACCGCTGTATTCTGCGGCACAATCCACCGAACACACGATCGACGAATGGTGGGACGAGGCCATCGGCGACTTTCTATGCTGGCTGTTCGGAAGTCTCGCAGTTCGACGTCTTCATTGTCTGCTACAGTTGGTTGAGCAAGGCTTTTGATGTAGCGCCGGACTCAGTCATCAAAATTCTGGACACGCACGACCGGCTCGCCGAGCGTCGTTCGCTGCTCCAAAAGCAGGGTATCGCACCGGAGTTTTTTCACACTACCGACGAGGAAGAGGCGAAGGCGCTCAACCGCGCCGATGTGGTATGGGCGATCAAGGAGCAGGAGCGGGTCCTTTTCGAGCGGCTGACGTCGCGGCCCGTGCTGAGCCTGTCGCACCTCGACCGCATACGCCCGCTGCCGGTACCGCCGCCCGATCCCGAAGGGTATCTGCGCGTCGGCGTCATCGCCGCCGGCAACAATTTCAATCTAACCAACCTGCGCGACTTCCTGGGAGTGGCGATCCCGATATTCGAGCGGTTCTTTGCGCCGGTGCTGATCTGTATCGCCGGCGGAGTATGCGATCGGCTGCGCGGCTACGACGAGCGGTTTGTCCGCCTGATCGGGCGCCTCGATGATGTCGAAGACTTCTATCGCAGCGTCGATCTCGTCGGCATAACGATGCAAACCTCGACTGGCCTCAAGACAAAAACCGGCGAGGCCATCGCGTTTGGACTGCCGGTCGTCTCTCTCGATCACGGCTTCGAGGGATACGCCGCGCGGCATCCGCTGCACACCCTCGCAAACTTTGCTGCGATGGCCGAACGGCTCGTCGACATCGCCTTTGACCGGGAGCTGCTGCCCGGTCTTCGCGCTGCCTCGTTATCCGCAGCGCGCGCCACCGAGATCGATATCGAGGCGACGATTGAGAAAACCTGGCAGTTGATTACGCCAATGCGGCGCGCCGTGATCTTCTGCGTCTCGACCGTCGTCTTTAACGATGAGGCGGTCGAGCGCAGCGCTTTCTTGTCGTCCTTGGAATATCTGGGCGCGATGGCGAACGTTACCATCTTGGTGATAGAGGGTTCGATCGAACCTCTGCTCTCTGCGGGGCGCGAAGCGGAGGACAAGGCGCGCGTCGTCGTTGCCTCATCGCTCGTCGACAGCGACCGGCATATCGCCGCTCTCGCGGCTCGGGGCTTGGCTATTGCGCGGATCGAGGATGTATTTGCCGGATACGGGCAGAAGATCGTCATCGTCGATGCCTTATCGGAAGACTTGCTCGACATCGGGCCGACGGGAGGGATCGTCGTCCTGCGCGCCGAATTGCTCGCGCAAAAGATCGCAATCGAGCCGCGTGTCGAGGCGATCGGCGGATTGTTGCGCAAATTTGCGCGCCCCGTCGTGATGGCGCCGCAGTCGTCGCCGATCCTTGCCGCGCTGGCCGCCCGCTCCGAAGCGGAAATCGTAATGGCGCCCTGCTGCTGGCGCTCCGACGCGACGCGGCACCAGATCGGCAGCCGGCGCCGGCTCCGTCGGGCCTTGATATTGGCCGATCCGCGCCTTCGTGGGTTGAGTTTGTTGGTGGAGCTGTTGCGCGATCTCGGACTGGAGCCGATCCTGGTGCGGGCCCTGTTCCCGGTTCCCGACCCTCCGCCGGCGCCAGCCGTGGGCCACGCCATCGATTGGCTGTCGGCGCCTGAATATCTCTTGGGGCTGACCGGCGGTCGGGGAATGTTGCCCGCCTTCGCTCTCGATCTCTCTTTTGGAGCGCTTGGCCTGCAGTATTTGCGGGAACTCCTGCGTCGCCTTGGAGTCCCGATAATCGGTGCCGATGCCGCCGTGCCGCAGCCTTCGGTCGTCGCTCCCGACGATGCGGACTATGTCCATACCTATGAAGGGCTGGTGGCGCAGATCCTGTCGGCTGCGCGCGGCCGACCTGTTGGCGACGAAGCACAGCGGCACCGGATCGACCTCGAACTCGAGGGCGACGGCGGCTGGGCCTGGTTATGGCGTTACGGCTTCAACTCGCTAGGGCTTAGCGACATCGGCACTGCCTCGCTTGCCGATGCGACGCTCTGAGCGACCGCCCTGGACGGCTTCCGCAGGCGTGATTTGTATCGCCGATGCGCGGTTCGGAAAATCGACTTCGCAGCGGGCCGCGACCGTTGACGAACATTGCGATCCGAGCCTGATCCGGCTGGCGCCCAGCGGACAAACAGTCGGCGGCTCCCCCCACAACAGTTATTATGGCGCTCGTAAGACGCGAAATGTTGTTCATTGTGAGGATTTGGCCTGGCGTTGCCGTAAGCAATCGGCCGGTATATCGCAGGCCGGTCCGGGGAGCCTGCCGGCAGAGCGAAGCGCACCAGGCTCGCTTGCTGGATCGAACCGTCAAGACGAAACGAAAGCAGGGGAATCGCTATTGAAGTCGAGGTACAGGAGCGGTCACGGCCAATCTTGAAAGCTCTCACAGGCCTCTGCGAACCTAGGCGAGTGACAAGGCGGGCGCGTCGCCCGGCAACACCCGCACGATTAGGAGCGGTCCAGTTTCGGGACATCTGGTTTTCCAAGCCGACGGACTGAGGCTATTCCTTCGAGCGAGGGTTTGCTCAGTGTCTATGGCGAAGCTTTAGGCGAGCCACCGGACTAAAGCGCAAGAACCGGCGGAGCCCCTGCCACAACAGGGTCACGCCAATAAGCAACAGGAGGCCCGAAAAGACGGCAAGCGCAACAGGCAGCCAAGGCAACCCGCGCGCCCATTCCCCCGGCCATAGCAACGCGATGGTGCCGGGAGCCGACAACAAAATGATCGCAACCCCAAAAGCCCCTCCCGAGGTCTGCGTTACCCTGGACAGGTCTCTCAGGTAGCGCCTAAAGAGGATCAAAACAACAGTCTCCAACCATGCGGCACCTACCAAAGCGGCATCTAGCAAGGATCGTCGCTTGGACTCTCGTGGGGCTCTCCTCGCCGCCCGGCTGGGGCGTGCAAAGCCCTTGAGGTTCCAGACAACTTTGACAGAAATTCCGTTACTTGCCAAATATAATGCAGTGCGACCGGTTAATCGGACCGGGAGTGCGGCGGATGTCGGTCAACCGGCGAAGGTAAAGCCGCTTTCGTGGGCTGGCCGGATTACGTGGTGATAGCAGAAGAACAGATTCGGTTCGAGACCAGCAAAGGCCGCATCGCTTTGGTATTTGCGATCGGCACCGTGCCGGGCTCCCCATTTCGCGTGACGGGTGTCACACGCTACGACATTATGTCGTCAGTTTCACCGACGAGAAATGTCCCACCCTGGGCACGTGCTGTGACATGCAGACATCGGTAAAGCAGCCGTGCGTCGGCGCATTCTGTTCCGCGTCGGCTCCCAAAGGCGGGAACGTCCTCCAACGGGAATAACCTCGTCGTGAGGAACTGGCGATGACGGCACCCGATAGCTCGATTGTCTTACTGCTGGCGCACGATCGATCGGGTACGCATTTGCTTCGCTCCATTCTGAACAGGACGGGTCGGATTGCGGCGCCGAGCGAAGTGTGCAATGCTTCGATGGCTCCCTCCCATCAGAAGCTATCTTTCTTTGAGTTTCGGCGCGCTCATCTAACGAACGGCGCGAACTCCCCCTACCCCACAGCTCAAACTCAAGGACATGTTATCAGAGAATATTTTGATTTTATCAAATCCGTATATCCTGATAAAGACATCGTGGTATTAGACGTTAAATATTTTCACGTTCATAATTTCAATTCGTTCTGGTGGGATTTTTCAACAGCACCGTTTCTTCTCAGATACGCAAAGAGACATCGGATCAGGATTATTCATCTTGTTCGGGAGAACGTCTTTCAAACGGCGATGTCGTGTCTCTACACCAAGCAAAGCGGTGTATGGCGTGCTTCCAGACCCGAACAGCTCAACAAGATCACCATTACCGTTGATTGCGAGTCGCTTCGGCGGCGGATAAGCCAAATCGGCAATGCCATATCGCTGTTTGACAAATGGCTGCTTGGTTGTGATCGCATAAGAATCACTTACGAGGCTCTCGCTGGCCCGTCGCCTGAGGCAACGCTTGAGAGCCTATCGGCGTTTCTCGATCTCGATAGTGTGATACCCTTCAAACCGCGCGTTGTGAAGACCACACCACCTTATGAGCACTGTATAGCGAATTGGGGCGAGGTCAAACAACTCGCGGCGGCGTTTGACAAGGTAACTGCGGCTCCCGCGATCATCCGTGGGCCTTCGGTCAGGTCGATGAAACCGATCGTCGATCGCTTATAATGCCCAGCCGGCGCGCGGCCGTCGGCGCTCTCGCACCCGGGCAGGAATTCATGCGGACCAAGATCATCGGGCGGCCCATTCGGGCGGGCATCCTGGCGTTTTTGGCCAGCTGGTCGGCCGGAGCGCTGGCACAGCCCTCGGCGACTGAGATTGATGTCGACAAGTCCCGCCAAATCGGCGCAAGCCGCCTGACGCTCGGCGTGACGCTGACTAGGCATTATTCGAGCGAGCCCGCCGGAACGGTCGAAAAGGCGCGTGCCGAAGAATTGCTCACCTCGCTCCATGGCTATGTGAATATCTTCGTCATGGGCTTCGGTTCTGGCAATCCGGAACCAAGCCCAGGGGTCTATAACTGGGAGGTGCTCGACGAACGCCTCGCGGAAATCCGGCAGCGGCATCAGGTTCCGATCATTACTCTATGTTGTGCTCCAGATTGGATGAAGGGCGGCGCGGTAGGCGAGACGGATTGGAGCCGATTGCCCGTCGCCCCGTTGCCCGAGCATTTTCAAGACTACGCGGATCTCGCGGTCCGGGTCGCGAAGCGATATCCCGACGTGAAATACTATCAGGTCTGGGCTGAATTGAAGGGGTTTTGGAATAGAACTGAACGGCGGTGGGACTACGAAGGGTATACGACCTTTTACAATATGGTGTATGATGCACTAAAGGCTGTCTCTAGCGACATTGAGGTCGGTGGTCCGTATGTGCATATTGCGCACGGTCTCGACCCAGGTTCGGACACGTCCGAGGTTTCCGGGCCTTACGGGACAATGTCACAAGCAAAACTAGATGTCGTAACTTATTGGCTGGCGCACAAGAATGGCGCCGATTTTCTGTCGGTCGACGGGGGCGTTCGCGCAAGAGACGGCATCCCGCCTGACCTCTTTGGGAGCACCCGCTTCTTTGCCGATGCCACGCGCTGGCTGCGTGAGCGGACGAATCTGCCGATCTGGTGGTCCGAATGGTACGCGGCGCCAGAAGAAGCGCCGTATCACAATGATGTGCCGATCGACCAGCAGAACGTCCTAGACGCGCTTGCGTTGCGCTATATGGCGCCGCAGGTCACGATGGCACTGCGTTGGGCGCCTCGCGGCACGGCTGGTCGGTCGTATGAGGGCGATCAGGAGAGCCTATGGAGCGACACGCGCGAGCCGGGCGGCGCGATGCCGTTTCCTTTTTACTACACCTACCGCAGGTTCGCCGAATGCTTCCCCGCGGGCGCCGCCCTCTACGACATACATGTCTCGTCGAGCGCGATCATCGCGTTGGCCTCGGAGAACTGCACGATGTTGATCAATCAGACGGCAGAAGCGAGCGATATTCGGTTGAACGGTCAAACCGGCCGATTGAAGCCTTTTAACGTCGATTTCTACAGATCGGATGGACGCCCAATGCCCGAGGCCGAGGCATCCGCGAACCCGCAATCCTCAGGACAGCAACGCTAGGCTCGTCGGAGGCTTATGCCGTTCGTCCCAGGTCGATCAAGATCTGCGGAGGGAGCGGCGAGAGCGAAGTTCCGCCCGCTGTCTTGCGCCGCCGTGGCTAGCGCTCCCTTGCGCGGCGTGGCGGCCGATGATGTCCCAATGGCTCGCCAGCTTGAAAATTGACGCGACAACGTCGGAGTTCATCATTGCACTTGCGGTTCGATCGCCACTCATTTTTGCTTTGCCAAGAGATCCTCGATTCGCAACGCCTGAAGCGCCCACAGTTCGGACCGGTGATCGATGCAATAAGTTTGCCGAATACGACCGAGGTCCGTTCGGGCTGCCGCGTAGTCGCGATCGATACGATGCTGCCACAGCCGCGCGACTTCTGCCATCGGACGAAAGGACGCCGACGATTTTCCCACCACCCGATTAAGCAGAGCCATTCTCTCCTCTCTGCTCAAATCATAGGTTTGCATGCGTGCGATCTTTTCTGCAGAAAGGGGTTTCAATAGACGCCAGACACGGCTTTGGTGACGTACGTGTTCGTCCACCAACTCAAACTCTTCATCGAAAAATTCCATGGTAATATGAATGTGAGGATGCCAACAGTGGTAATAATCCTGGTGCACAACGATTGAGTGTCCAGGAATTAATTTGGGAAAAAATTCGCCGATTACGTGTGCGTTGAGTGAAGCAGTTTTGGCGATGTCTATGAACAGTATCTCAATCGCCTCTCCATGCCAGTGGTGAGCGAGAAAATCTCCCGGATAGGCCTGGATTATATCGTGGTATTTGGCCGTTTGACTCTCGAAAATGTCGAGATAACTCTCGCCAACTGCAATTTGTCGAAAATCTCTCGCGATTCTGTCTCCGACGTAGCGATCGACCACATTGAAGTAGTCATAAGCATGAACCAGCGTCCTGCCGTGGAAGTCGCGTCGGCCACCAGCCGCTGCGCCCGCTGCAAAACAGAATGTGGATGCGCCGAGAAACGCGCCAGCATCGACAATACACCCCTGTCCAGAGAGCCAATTCTTACCCAGCCAATAATAGCATCGGCGCTCTTCCGGACCGATCATTCCTTTTGGCCCGTAGACCTCCGTAGGCGTCGAGCCAACTTCAGCCTCCCAAGGCTTTTCCCACCGGGACAATCTCGTATTCCACCGCGATCTCGTCTCGGGCAATCTGCCACATGTGCTGTGCCGGCGCAAGTTTTGCGACCAGCGGCTTGCAGCTCCCGCGCGCTCGCAACGGCGCGGAGACCCAACTGGAATGCCACGTTACCCGAGAGGTGTCGACCGGAATGCTGTTGGTTAAGGAAGGATTTCCAATCCCTTGTAGCTATTGGACTCTTGATCCCGAAACAGTCGATCCGCGATTTCTCTCAATATATCGTTTCTGAATTCCACCGATTTCTCATTTTTTTGTTCTTGGAAGTCAGAATGTACGCGCAACGCGACAGACTTTTGCCCAATCTTGTCCGCGATCTCTCGTAAAATTGCTGCCGGATTAGCGATGAATTCCTCAAAAATAATGGTGACGTATTTTCGGTTTAGACGCTCGAACATAAGCTGCCAGTTCATGTCTTGCCGAACCAGACGTTCTATATGCCGCTGAATTTTTTCATAGTCAAATTCCAAATCCTCTATTGACATTTTTGGAGAGTCTGTGGATACCCATTGGCCAGTCATCTGTGCAATATAGTATGATATTGCCTGACCCAACTTGTCCCGCCTGATCAACCAAAACAGCGCACTTTGCTCGAACAACTGACGAAAGGCCGGAAAGCCGCCAAACGCCTCAAGGTCCTCATACAGGAGCTTGGCGCCAAATATTTCATTCTTGCCGCGGAACTGCTCTTGGACCCATACGATATACCGTTCGGCCGAGATCGAGCCGGAATGCTCAAATCGACGGCCGAGATGGCCATTGCGAATCACATCTGGGTTGAAGATCTCACCTGGGCGGCCGAGTATCCCCGAATTTCGGAGATAGTCGCAGAGCAAATTGCTGCCCGATCTTGCTGTAGTGCAAATAAGATAATTCCTCATTTAGACCGCTATCCCGCTCTTGTACCTTGTTTGTTAGGTACCATGCGCGGTGCCCACTCGAACCATATCAGGAATTTCTCTGAGAATATATCGGCTTCAGAGCTGCGGGCGACTGTGCATGAGCGATTGCGGTCCCGATCGCGAGCGGAACAGGATCGTGATCGCTTGCATTGTCAAGGTGTCGACGGACACTAAATCGGGGCTGCTGTGCGAGAACGAATGCGAGGGTGGCGGCAACGCTTGATCGCATCGCGTACATCAGAAGCCGCATATTGCCGCGCCAATGCCAAATCTTTCGTCAAAAAGGTACCGCTGGGAGCACCGGCAGGCAAGAGAGATCGAGGGCGAAAGGCGCGCGCCCAGTCGTGCTCGGTGCCTGCGCACTGACCGCAAATTTGCTGCGCGCGGCGTCCGCCGACGAATGGATCAGGCCCGGGCGGCAGCGCTCGACTTCGTCACTGCGACTGGCGACCTCGTCACCTGCGGCGCGGCGACCCCGGTTTCGACGCATTGTCGTCGGGCTCGACGCCTTCGGCATCGTCACGCAGGTGACAATCGACATCGAACCCGATTTCGCGATGCGCCAGGATGCGTACGAAGGGCTGGCCTGGGCCCTCCTGCTCGATGACTTTGATACCGTGATGGCGGCCGGATACAGCGTCAGCCTGATGACCATGTGGTCGGGTCCAACGGTGACCCGCCAGTGGATCAAGACGAGGCTGGCCGATGGCGTGCCGGAAACGGTCTCGGCGGCGCATCTCGGAGCCGTGCCGGCGGCCCGCCCCTCTGCTGTCGCCGCGCTCGAGGTGATGCTGCGGTTCAACCCGTTCGGCCTGCCGGGCCCGTGGTCCAAGCGCTTGCCGCATTTCCGGACCGATGTCATCCCGGGCCCGGCCGGGCATCTGCAGAGCGAATACATCCTGCCTCGGGCCAGGCGACGACGGCGATCGCACAGTTGCGTGCGATCGGCGACCGGATCGACCGGCATGCGGGCGCCGCGCTGCTTTTGCCCTCCTATCCGATGCTGCCGCCGTTTCACGAGCTCGCCCGCGCCTATGATCCGGGCGGCAAATTCCGCAACGAATTTCTCGACAGGCATGTCTTCGGCTGAAGCTCTTCCCCTTGCGGCGCGCGGGCGGGCTCGCGCGCCGCGATGCGCATGCTATGCTTCGTGAGGGTCCCGAAGCAGCGGAGGGATAGATGAAGCTCGGCGTCGCGCTTCCGATCGTCGATATCGGCGGCGAGCCGGCGACCTTGCGGGAATTCGCCCAGGCAGCGGCGGCGATCGGCTATCACGGCATCGCCGCTCCCGACCACGTGCTCGGCGTCAACGTCGCGAGCCGCCCCGATTGGAACCAACCCCGCGCCCGCTCGACCGACTGGTATCACGACCCGTTCGTGCTGTTCGGCTTCCTTGCCGGCTGCACCGACATCGCCGATTTCTCGACGCAGGTGCTGATCCTCGCGCAACGGCAGACTGTGCTCGTCGCCAAGCAGGCCGCCTGTCTCGACGTGCTGTCGGGCGGCCGTTTCCGTCTCGGCATCGGGGTCGGGTGGAACGAGGTCGAATTCGTCGGCCTCAACGAGAATTTTCATAACCGCGGTCGCCGCTCGGTCGAGCAGGTCGAAGTCATGCGGGCGTTGTGGGCCGAGCCGCATGTCGACTTCCACGGCCGATGGCACCGGATCGAGGACGCCGGCATCAACCCGTTGCCGATCGGGCGGAAGATCCCGTTGTGGTACGGCGGTCACGCCGACGCGACCTTGCGCCGCTGCGCCAAATGGGGCGACGGCTGGATGCCGCTCGCCTATCCGCCAGGCGAGGCGGCAAAAGCGGCGTTCGCGACGCTCTTTCGCTACGCCGAGGAAGCCGGCCGCGATCCGGCGTCGATCGGCATCGACACGCGGGTCTCGGCCGGTGCCGGGAGCGAGGCCGAATGGCGCGAGGAGCTGTGCTTTTGGCGGTCGATCGGCGTCACCCATCTGACCTTGGCCAACTATTACGAGAGCGGCCACCTGCATCGCATCGCCGGACGCTCGCTCGGCGATCACATCGCCGCGATGCGGCGCTATTGGAACGCGGTCAGCGATCTGCTTTAGCTCGGTTTTCGTCTAGATTTGCCGTTCCATGTCGGGCGGCCCCTCACCCTCCCGCTGCCGCGGGTCCCTCTCTCTCCCGCAAGCGGGGAGAGAGCTGGGGCGAGGGGCCAAAGCTAGGCCTTTCCCAAGAAGCTTCGCGTCACCGTAACGGGAGGAAGAAATGAGCCGGTTGGCGGACTATGCGAACAAATACCAGAGTGCCCGCCTCGAGCGTCGCGACGGCGTTCTGCAGGTGACACTGCATAGCGAGGGCCAGTCGCTGCGTTGGGGTTTCCTGCCGCATGGCGAATTGCCAGAGCTGTTTGCCGAGATCGGCGGCGACCGGGACAACCGGGTCGTGATCCTGACCGGGACCGGGGCCGAGTTTTCCGGTCCGCGAGCGACGCCCGGCACCTCGTCCTTTCCGTCGCGGCCGTCGATCGAACGGATCGACCGCATCCATTGGGAAGGCCGGCACCTCCTGATGAACTTGCTGAATATCGAGGCGCCGATCATCAGCGCCATCAACGGTCCGGCCTGGCGCCATTCCGAGATCCCGCTGATGTGCGACATCGTGCTCGCCGCCGATACCGCACAGTTCCAGGATTCGGCGCATTTCCTGTCGGATGTCGTGCCGGGCGACGGCATGCACATCGTCTATCCGCTGCTGCTCGGCCTCAATCGCGGGCGGTATTTCCTGCTGACCGGGCAGACGCTCGACGCCGCCGCAGCAGAGCGGCTCGGCCTCGTCGCCGAGGTATTGCCGGCCGCGAAGCTCCTGGAGCGCGCCTGGGAGCTGGCCCTGGACCTGACCAAGAAGCCGACTTTGCTGTTGCGCTACACGCGGCTTTTGTTCACCGAGTATCTGCGCCGGCAGATGCACGAGCTGTTGGGCTATGGGCTGGCGATGGAGAGCCTGGCGCTGATCGAAAAGCCGGAAGCCGCCTCGTGATCGCTCAGCCGGCCAGACCGGCCCGCCGTCTCGTCGTACCGGCGAAGGCGGGGTTACCGATCGGCGACGCGACGCTTGCGGCGTCGCGCGGGCGGGCCCGCTCGAGATGGCCGGTTACGCCCGGCTCGGGCGCGCCGCGGTCGGCTGCGAGACGAGCACGCGGGCGAGGCAGGCGGCGATCCGGTCGATCGTCTCCGCCGCGAGATCTTCGAAACACGGCAAGGCAACAAGCCGCGGCGCCAGATCGTCGGCGACCGGCAGCGGGTCGGCGGCGGCCGAGGCGAGATAAGGCTGCCGGTGCAGCCCGAGCCCGTACCACAGGCGGTGCTCGATGCGGTTTGCCGCGAGTTCGCCGATCACCTCACTCGCCTCCCCCAGCGAGTCGACGGCGAGCAGGGCATAGTTCGAGGCGATGTCGGGCGCGGCGATGACGCAATCGGCCATGCCGCGCGCCACGGTCGCGCGGCGGTATGCCGCGGCGACGGCACGGTTCGCCGCCGCCTTTGCCTCCCATTCGTCGAGTGCCGCAAGTCCGACCGCGGCATGGTATTCGCTCATCTTGCCGTTGCTGCCGGATGCTTCGCTCGCCCGCGACCGGCGAAAGCCGAAATTGAGCGAACTGACGACCCGGCTCAGGCCCTCGACATCCGACCAGACGACCGCACCCCCTTCGCCGGAGCTGAACGACTTGGTCGCCTGAAAACTGAGGGCGATCGGGATCCTGCCGATCATCCCGTTGGGATCGGCGATGACCGCTTCGAATGCCGCCGCGGCATCGATCACCACGGGGACGCCGGTCCGATCCTGAAAATCCTGCCACGCCTTTTGCCGGAGCGGCCGACCATAGGCGGAAACCGGCACGACAAGGCCGGTTTGCGGCAGCAAGGGATGATCGGACAATCGCTCCGGTCCGAGCATCCAGCTGTCCGGTTCGATGTCGACGAGATAAGGGGTATAGCCGCAGCGCTCGACGGCAAACGCCGTCGCGACGAAGGTATAGGCAGGCACCAGCGCCAGCGGGCGCTCTGCCGTGGCCCGGCCGGGACCGGCGAGAATCGCCCCTTCGATCGCGCTCGTGCCGGAAGCGGCCGTCACCACGATATCGCTTCGCCCGCCGAACCGTAGCGACAGGCGGCGCTCGAGTTCGCAGACGAGTTCGCCGCGGTTGGTATACCAGCGGCTGGCGTCGATCTTCTTCAGATAGGGGAACAGCCGTTCCGCCGTCGGCAGTTTCGAGCGATAGACGGGTACGGCCCCGACCGCGTCCGGCACGCGATACGCCTTCGCCGTAAGCGCCGCGCGCGCCGCTGCGAGCCTCTCGCGCAAGGTTCGCGATGGGTTCTTCTTGCCGTCGCCGCCCGACATTCAAGGTCACCCCGAAGGCGTTATTTCCGGAGGACCCGAGCATCGGGCGGGTCAAAAACTCGTCCGCGTCAGCCTTTGTATCAAGTCACCCTCTGTATGAAAGCTTGTCGGCGGATCTCGGACGTCCGGCACGCCGACGCAAAACGCAGCCACCGCCGACGACGGGTCGTCGAACGGCGCAGCCGAACACCTGCGTCTGCGCATAAAAGCGAAACCCCGGCGGGGGGGGTGCCGGGGTTTCATCGGTTGGCGACTCGTGTACGGGGGAAGCCACCATCCTCACCTTTGGTAGTATGAATTTATCGAAAAAGCAACCAGCGAGTATTGGCCCGCAAACACGCATGGCAGCCTCGGCAGCGGGCCGGTTGGCGCCATGCGCTGTTTCGCAGAAGCTTGTTTTCCTTCGACGAGGAGCGGAGAAGCTTGATGGATTGGCAGCGCGAGGCCGACATCGTCGTGATCGGCGCGGGAGCCACCGGGCTGCCGGCCGCGATCACCGCCCGGGAGGCCGGTGCCACGGTGATCCTGGTCGAGGCGGAAAACGACATCGGCGGCCACGCGATCATCAGCGGCGGCAATGTGCCGCTCGGCGGCGGCACCAGCGTGCAGCGGCGGTATGGCATCGACGATTCGCCGGATCGCTTGTTCCGCGACCTGACCGACTGGTCGGTGGTCGGGCCGAACGGCTTTCCCGATTACCGCTACAACGATCGCGAAATCATCCGCGCTTTCGCCGACAACAGCGCCCCGACCTTCGAATGGTTGGTCGCCCACGGCGTCGTATTCGTCGACAAGGCGCCGGATGCGATCGGCGGCAACTCGGTCGGCAATTCGGTGCCCCGCGAAATGCACTCCGCCGTGATGCACTGGCCGATGGTGTACTCCGGCGAGCCGGCCGATCCGCTCGTGCAGCGGACCCGATCCTCGGGCAACGGCATGATGCGCTCGCTCGAGGTCGCCGCCAAAAAGGCCGGCGTCGAGATCCTGCTCGAACACCGCATGACCCGGATCTACCGGCAGGCGCCGAACGCCGGCCCGGTATTCGGCATCGCCGTCGACCGCAAGGAGGCCGCCTGCAACATCCGGGCGCGCCGGGCCGTCATCATCGGCACCGGCGGCTCGACCGGCAATGTCAACTTCCGATGCATGTTCGACCCGCGCCTCACCGAGGAATATTGCGGTCTCGCCGGCATGCCCTGGTCCGACCAGGATGCGAGCGGCGAGCTGGCGGCGATGGCGATCGGCGCGTCGTTGTGGGGTCTCTACAATCAGACCGGCGAATTCGGTTCGAACGTGACCAAGCCGGGCTCGATCGGTTGCCAATACAATTACCGGCATCTGCAGTGGTTGCCCGGCAGTCCGGTATTCGATCGCGCCCGCGCCACCGGCCTCAGGGTGGCGGATTGGCAGGACCTCATCCTGGTCAACATGCTGGGCCGGCGCTTCTACGACGAGACTGGCGGACAATTCATCGCCAACAACTACAACTCGCTCGATCCCTACGTGCAAGGCAGCTGGCGCAATGTCAAAAACGCTCGATACAACCCGAACAATTTCTTGAATGCAGCGCTCGCCGGGATCGACGACGGCCGCAATGGCGGCGGCCCGATCTGGGCCATTTTCGACAGCGCCGCGGTCGCCCGCGAGGGCTGGCGGCCGGCGCCGCCCGATGTCGACATCGCCGCCGGCTTCTTCTTCAGCGGCAATAGTCTCGCCGATCTCGCCCGGGCGATCGTCATGCAATACCAGCGGGTGCCGATGTCGCCGGCCAACCTCGAGGCGACCGTGGCGCGCTATAATGCCTTTGTCGACGCCGGCGTCGACGCGGATTTCGGCAAGCCGAAGCCGCTCTACAAGATTGCCCGGCCGCCCTTCTACGCGGCCTGGGCGACGCCGGTGGTGCACGACACCCGCGCCGGATTGCGCATCAATGCCGAATGCCAGGTGATCGACCTCTTTGGCAGGGGCATCCCGGGACTCTATTGCGGCGGCGAGGCGGCCGGCGGGTTCAGCCAGCACGGCCTCGCCCGCGCCGCCTGCCAGGGCTACATCGCCGGCCGCGCGGCCGCGGCGGCGCAAGCGCTCGAAGCGGCTAAGTGAGCGCCGCTCGGCATTGGTTCAGCCGAAGTCTCTTCCGTTCCGGACGGCTGTTTTACTGCTTGTAGGACGGGTCGAGGCGGTCGAGCTTGCGCAGCAGCGCCGGCCATTCGAATTTGGCCGGATCGGCGATGCCGCCGCCGGCGAAGCGGGATCGGGCGCGGCTCGAAGCGGCCTTCACGACGGCCTCGGCGATCGGGTGGAACTCGGCGCCCGACTGTTGGAAGGCGAGCTGCATCGCGCAGGCGCGCTCCATCCGATAGGTCGCGATAAAGGCTTCGGCGATGCTGCGGCCGACGACCAGGAGGCCGTGATTGCGCAGCACCATGATGTGCCGGTCGGCGAAATCGGCGAGGAACCGGGCGCGTTCCTCCGGGCTCCGCGCCGTGCCCTCATAATCATGGTAGGCGACGTCGCCGATCACCTGCAGTGCATGCTGGTTGAGCGGCAACAGCCCGTCCTGTTGCATCGACACGGCGCAGCCGGCGATCGAATGCGTGTGCAGCACGCAAGCGACATCCGGGCGCGCCCTATGCACTGCGGCCGGTATCGCAAATCCGCCGCTGTTGACCTCGTATGCGGACGGCTCGACCGGGTTGCCTTCGATGTCGATCTTGACCAGCGACGACGCGGTCACCTCGTCGAACAAGAGACCATAGGGATTGATCAGAAAATGGTCCTGCGTTCCCGACACGCGCGCCGTGATCCGGGTGTTGATCAGATCCGACCAACCGTAGAAATCGACGAGCCGATAGCAGGCGGCAAGGTCGAGCCGGGCCTGCCATTCCTCGGCCGACAGGCGCGCCAGCATTGCCGTTACGGTTGACGCCATGGCTGTTCTCCGCTGCGAAGAGATGCGCCCAGGCTTCCCGGGCGGTGTTCAGGATGGGAATTGGAAGATATTGGCCGGTTCGTCGCGGAAATCCCGGTCGCGGCGCAGCCATCCGGTCATCTGGGTGACATAGGGCGCCGCGGCGCAGACCATCGCGATATGCGCTTCGTCGAGCGCCAGCCCGGCGCGCCGGAACGCCGCGACGACCATGTCGCGGGTCGCCGGGTCGCCGGGCGGTTCCGGCGCCGACATCGGCGACAAGGCTTGAGGGGGCGCCGCCTCGGGGTCGAGCATCGGCCGCCGCCGGCGCCAACCCGTCGCCTTTTCATAGGCGTCGGCGGCGCGCAATACCGTCGCTTCGTCGAACGGCCGGCCGACGATCTGCAGCGACAGCGGCAGACCCGCCCTGGTGTAGCCCATGCACAGGGCGACGGCCGGCCCGCCGGTGACGTTGAACGGCGTCGTCAGCGAGGCCTGCTGCCAGAAGCGGATCGTGCGCCAGGCGTCGAGCCGCGGTGCCGGTCCGGGCGCCGTCGGCGCCAGCAGCAAATCGTACATCTCGTAGATCGGCGCCATCTCCGCCAGCATCTGTCGCCGCTCGCGATGCGCCTGCACGTAATCGGAACTGCTGTAGAGGATCGCCGGCAAGGCGCGGCCGAGAAAATCGGCACCAAAATCCTGCGGTCGGGTGCGCAGCTCGGCTTCGTGGATCGCGTATTGCTCGCTTTCGGCAATCGTAATCTTAACCGCGTAGTAGTCGGCCGGCGGTCGGAGGCGGACATCCGACAGCGTCGCGCCGAGCGAGCGAAACACGGCATAGGCCTCGTCGAGCGCCTCATGCACCTCGGGCATCACCGTCAGGTCTTCTTCATAGAAATGGCGCAGGACGCCGACGCGCAGCCCCCGGATGTCGCCGGTCAACGCGGCGCGGTAATCGGGGATCTCCCGATCGGCGCTCGCCGGATCCCTCGGATCGTGCCCGGCGAGCGCCTGCAGCATGATCGCGCAATCCTCGACCGTCCAGGTCATCGGGCCGGCATGATCGAAGGTGAAGGAGTTGGCGTAGACGCCGGTCCGGCTGACGAGCCCGTAGGTCGGCTTCAGGCCGACGACGCCGCAGAGCGCCGCCGGCCCGCGGATCGAGCCGCCGGTGTCGGAGCCCATGGCGCCCGGCACCAAGCCGGCGGCGACCGCGGCGCCGGCACCGCTCGACGAGCCGCCGGTGAAGTGTTCGCGGTTCCAGGGGTTGCGGGCCGGCGGCCAAGGCAGATCGAAAGACGGTCCGCCATGCGCGAATTCATGCGTCGCGAGCTTGCCGAGGAGGACCGCACCGGCGCGATAGAGGCGCCTGACCGTCGTCGCGTCCTCGCTCGGCACGTAGCTCTCGCAGATCTTCGAGTGGCTCGTCGTCCGGATGCCGGCGGTACAATAGATGTCCTTGAGCCCGAACGGGATACCGTGCAGCGGGCCGCGATAATTGCCGGCCATCAGCTCTCGCTCGGCGCGGCGCGCCTGGTCGCGCGCCAGTTCCGGCGTCGGCAGCAGGACGGCGTCGAGTTGCCGATCGAACCGCGCGATGCGGGCGATGAACGCCTCGGCGAGTTCGACCGGCGACAGCCGGCGCCGCTCGATCAGCCGCGCCAACTCGGCGATCGTCAGCCAATGGAGTTCCGTCGTCGCGGAAGTCTCCTCGAATGTCACCTCGTCCGGCATCCCGCCCACTCCGCCCTCGCCTATCCCGTCGGTCGATCATCGCACGGGACCGCCGGGAGGCGATAGCGGGCTAGCGCAGGCGCGGGCCCGGGTCCATCCCGAGATAGACCCGGCCACCGATCGGATACCATTCGGGCGCGATCGTCACAGTCTGCCCGACGACGTGCAGTATGGCGAGGAACTGATCCCGCGCCTCCGCGCGCTGGTGGCGGAGCACGATCAACGCCAGGGCAGACCCCAAGTCGACGTCAATGACTGTTCTCGCGGTGAAGAGGGCGCGACCCCGCCGCCGACGTCGTAGACGGCTGCGCTGCCGTTGCCCGCGACCTCGAATGCGCCGTAGTCGTTGCGCGCCTCGTCGGAATCATTGTCGAAGGACAATCCGGGCAGCGACCCGCCCTGCATGATGTTCCAGTCTTCGTAATCGGTCGCACCGTCCCACGTGATCGAATTGGACAGCCAGCTGTACCGCGCAAGCCCCGCTCGTCTCACGGCATCGCAAACCGGCCCGGAGCCGTACACGCCGACCGCATAATTCGCCGTTCCGCCGCCCGCCGCCGTGAGGCCCGCGTTGACGCCGCGAAAATAGTCGACGACTGAGGCGAGATCGTCATCCTGTGCATGGAAGTCGGCGGCGAAATAGATGGCACTGCCGACCGGCTGGCCGACGCCTTTGGCCTCGCCGTAAGCCGTCAAGGCGTCGCTATACCCCCCCTCGTAAGTGAAGTGCGCCGGCTCGGGTGAATGGTATTCATAAACCGCAACAATCTTCAGACCCCGGGACGACAAGCGCTGCGCCTCGCTGGGCGACAACGGCGGCCACCCGGAATCCGGGTCGCGATAATAGCGGGCGACAAAGTCGACCTGGGCATCCTTAAGCTCATTTATGACGTCGCTCGCATCGGTCGGCATGTCGATTCCCTGCCCCCACCCGGCGCTCGGCGGGAATGCGGCTGTTCGGGACGGGAACGCGCTCGGTGGGCCGTAGCATCCGGCGAGCATCAGGGCCGGGAAAATCGCTGCTAATCTAGTCAGCTTCAACGTTCTGCTCCCCCAATCGCAGCCCGCCGTCATGGACTTTCGTCTTTGCGGCGCGTCACCGCAACCGATTTCGCCTCAGGACGCGCCCGGCTCAGTTGGTCGAAGGCGGGTCGGCACCTCACCCCTCGCGAGGGTACAGGCCTCGGCGCTCGGGCGCTCGCGCCGGGGCAATATCGGCAAACACGAGGTGGTCGGCATCGAGCACTGTTGTCGTCGCCTTGGGAGCGAGATTGGGCGTTCCATCCGCGTTGATCTGGCACGCGCGCCTTCAAAGAATCCGTTGAAATTTCCCGTCAAACGCGAAATTGGACGGGATTTTTTTGATTTGGCCCGTCCGCCTCAAAATACTTCATTAGAAATCAATCTCTTGGAGATGAAATTCCCGAGTTGTCCAGACGGGAAAATAATTGAAATAGACGGGGAATTGAAAACGCATAAACGGGAATCGCCAACGCGCCCTCGTTTACCGACAAATTCGTGATCCTCCGGGAGTTCTCCCACCTCGCCTAGCCTGACAAACAGTATAGCGGGCGATCTGGACATAAAAAATATTAAGTAGGTGATACCGGCGTGCGAAGACTGTCGGCTGGTAGGGAGGGGCTGTAATGTCCCAGCGCGGACCGGGAGCCGGTGACTGAACCAACGATGCGAAACCGGACTTCGATTGGCATCGATTTCGGCACGACGAACACCGTCGTTGCCATTGCCAAGCCAGGCGAAGCGGTGCGTGCGGTCACGTTCCACGACGACCGTGAACAATCGGACATCTACCGCTCAGTGTTGTGCTTCGAGCAACTCGCCGCGAGCCGTTTCGATGTCGAAGTTCCGCGGGTGGCCAGCCGTTCGGCATGGATCGACGCTTGCATCTCGTCGTCAGCATGCAGGGCTTCTCCCCTGCCGCCGATGACGCGCAGTAAGACCAAACGAGCGTTCAGGCGGGCGGCGATAGCGGGCTAGCGCAGGCGCGGGCCCGGGTCCATCCCGAGATAGACCCGGCCGCCGATCGGGTACCATTCGGGCGCGATCGTCACGGTCTGGCCGACGACGTGCAGATCGCGCCAGCATTCGGCTAGGCGGCTCTCGCGCTTGAACGACGTGCTGCCGCCGTGCCGGTACATCAGCTCCATCGCCTCGCGCGCGCTGTCGCCGGCATAGTTCGAGGCCAGCCGGCAGCGGGCCCGCTGCTCGAGGGTCGTTTCCCTGCCGGCCGCGACCGTCGCCCACAGCTCGCCGATCATCGCGCTGCGATAGGCGCGCCCGGCGTTGAGAATCGCATCGGCCCGCCCGACCGCGTCCTGCACCTGCGGGTTGTCGCAGAGCAGCGCGCCGGTCCGGCCGCGCGGCGTCTTCGCGCCCGCGAGTTCGATCAGCGCGTCGATGCCGGCCCGCGCGATGCCGGTTATGACCGCGCTGTGGTGCGGCCCGACCCAGCACTGCACCGGCAGGGCGTAGCTGATCCCCGGCCAGCGCGACCATTGGTTGTCGAGTGGGATGCCGGCATGCGGCATCGTCCGCCGCTCCGGCAGGAACACATCCTCGACCGTCCAGTCGAAACTGCCGGTGCCGCGCAGCCCGGACACGTCCCAGCTGCCCGGCACGATCTCGGCTTCGTGGCGCGCAAAGACGCCGCGCCAATAAAGCGGCGCGCCGTCGGCGCGGCGGCGCGGTTGCCCGGCGTCGAGAACCTGGAAGCTGCCGAGCATCCAGGCGCTTTCCTGGCAGCCGCTGCCGAACTGCCAGCGCCCGCTGACGCGATAGCCGCCCGCGACCGGCACGGCCTGCCCGCCGCCCGGCACCGCGGTGCCGGCGATGATCGTGTCGGCCCCCTGCGCATAGATCTCGTCGACGCCTTCGTCGGGCAGCCCCAAGGTCACGAGCTGGCCGATGCCATTGTTGGCGATGTTCCAGCCGACCGAACCAGCGCCGATCGCCAAGTGCTCGACGGCGCGTATGTAGGTCAGCGGGTCGGCCTGCAGGCCGCCGAGCGAGCGCGGGATCACCATCCGGTAGAAGCCGGCCTCGCGCAACGCCCCGACGAGCGTCCGCGGCAGGCGCTGGTCGCGCTCGATCTCGTCATGCGAGCGGCGGAGCTCCGGCTGTAGCGCGGCCGCCTCCCGCATCAAAGGCTGCGCATCGATGTCGGTCGGCAAACCTGTCTCTTCGCCCATCTTGTCCATTGCTCCTGCTGCTGCAATGAGCCTAGCACGCCGTCTCGCCGGCGGAAGCGCGAACTGCGTTGAAGTCCGCGCGCCAGGCTTATCGGTCCTGCGCGAACTTCCCACATCAGCAGCATGGATAGGATCGCTGCTCAGCCTGATCTTTTTGCCGAGCCGGTTCTCTCGGGATTGTCCCAGGAGGCCCCCGTTGTCGCGCCGGGCGAGGAGCAGGCGTTGATTGCGGCGATCGACGCGGCGGCGCTCGCGCCGTTCCGCTTCCACGGGTGGGAGGGGAAGCGGCTGACCGCCTCCTACGGCTGGCGCTACGACTTCGACGATGCGAGCTTTGCCCCGACCGAGGCGATCCCCGATTGGCTGCTCCCGCTGCGGGCGAAGGCGGCGCGGTTCGCCGGGCTGCCGCCCGACGCGCTCGCCCAGACCTTGCTGATCCGCTACGACCCCGGCGCCGGGATCGGCTGGCATCGGGACCGGCCGGTGTTCGAGCATATCGTCGGCATATCGCTCGGTGCACCGACGACGCTGCGCTTCCGGCGACGGCGGCCCGGCGGCTTCGATCGGGCGTCGGCCTTGCTCCCGCCGCGCTCGGCCTATCATCTGACCGGCGAAGCGCGGCACGACTGGGAGCACAGCATCGCCGCGATGATGGCGACGCGCTGGTCGATCACGTTCCGCAGCCTGTCCCAGAAAGGCCGCCGAGCGACGGCCCCTCACCCCGGTCCTCTCCCCGCGAGCGGGGAGAGGACCGACGGGATCGTCCGCAAATAGCGCCTCGGATCTCGGCCGCAGCCTACTACCCGGCGGATGCCCAGATGTCCTCGAGATAGCGATTGCCCGCCGCCAGCCCGGCGAGCCAAGCCTGCGCATCGGCCGCCCCGGCGCCGGTCTGCCGCTGGAACAGGCCGGCGAAGGCCTGCCGGATCGCCGGTGCCATCCGCGCCGCCTCGCCGCAGACGAACACTGTCGCCTCCTGCTGCAGCAGCCGCCACACCGCTTCACCATGCACCGCGATAAGCTGCTGCACATGGGTCTTCGGCTTGCCGCGCTCGCGGGAAAAGGCCGCTACCAGCCGCGTCACCGCGGCCGCTTCGAAGGCGCGCAGTTCATCCTCGTAGAGGAAATCCTGCAGCGGGTCGCGGCAGCCGAAAAACAGCATCGACTCGCCGACCGGAACCCCCGCTGCTTTAGTGTCGCGCGCTCCTGCAGGAAGCCGCGAAACGGTGCCAGGCCGATGCCGGGTCCGATCATGATCATCGGCACATGCGGGTTGTCGGGCGGCCGAAACGGCAGCGTCGGCTTGCGGACGAAACCGTAGACCGTGGCATCGACCGGCTGCGCCGCCAGATAGTTCGAGCAAACGCCTTTGAAGACCCCGCGGCCGCTGCGCGCCGCCTCGGCGACGACGCCGACCGTGATGCTGCAGCGCTCCGGCGCCACCATTGGCGATGAGGAGATCGAATAGTAGCGCGGCCGCATTGGCGGCAGGAGATAGAGAAATACGGCGAAGGGCGGCACGCAGGACGGGAACTCGTCGAGCAGGTCGAGGACCGACTTGCGCGGCGCCAGTACCTGCCTCTGGTAGGCCGCCTGGCTCGCATCGTCGGTTCCGGCAAGGGCGGCGACCGCCTGCCGCTCGGCAACTTCTTGCGTGTGCTCGACGAGGCCGGCGATCTGCGCCCGCGTTGCAGCAGCATGCCCAGGACGAGAACGGCCTCCTGCAAGGCGAACTGCCGACCGATGCAGGCGCGTTGTCCGGTGCCGAAGGGCTTGTAGGCGTTCGCCGGAATCTTCGCCCGGTTCGCCGGACTGAAACGGTCCGGATCGAACCGTTCCGGATCGGCACCCCACACGGCGCTGTCGCGATGCAGCATCGCGACGAGGATCGTCGCAGACGTCTCTTTCTCGACCCGGTATCTGCCGCCAATGACCATGTCCTCATGGGGGCGGCGGCTAAACGCCGGCGCGGTCGGCCAAAGCCGCAAGGTCTCATCGAGAATCTGGGCGACGTAAGGCAGCTGATGGATCTGGGCATAGCTCGGCAGCGCACTCGCATCCATGCCCAGCACGCGGTCGACCTCCGCGTAGCCCCGCATCATCGCCTCGGGGTTCTTCATGAGGGCATAGATCGCGAAAGATAATAAGCCGCTCGTCGTCTCGTGGCCGGCAATCAGGAAAGTCAGGCATTGGGCGACGATATTGGCGTCATCGAGCCTTTCGCCCGACTGCGGGTCGACGCCGGTCAGCATCCGGTCGAGCAGATCGTCGACCGTACCTACGGCGCCCGAGCTGCGCCGGTCCTGGATGATTCGCTGGACCGTCTGCAGCATGATCTGGTCGTCGGCGAAGAGCCGCCGCGCCCGCTTGAAATGCAGCTTATGCTGGATCGGCAATTCCCTGGCGCGGGCCTGCGCCGCTTCGAGGCTGCCCAGCATGGCCTCGACGAAGGGATGGGGCGTGTCGCGGTATAGCGAGTTGAACCGGTAGTCGAAGCCGCAGAGCGCGATCGTGTCGAGCGTCAGCCGCGTCATGTCGCCCGGCACGTCGACGCTGTCGTCGCGGTTCAGCCGCTCCCACTTCTGGACGAGCTGCACGGCGATCTTGAGCATGCGCGGGAAGTAACCGCGCATCGCCTCCGTGCTGAACGCCGGCAGCAGCACATTGTGCGCCTTGCGCCAGTTCGGATCCGCGGTCTCGGAGGTGAACAGCCCGCGCCCGACCGGACCGTCCGCCAAGGCGATCAAACCCGGCCCCAGCATCTTGTCGAAGTGCTTTTCGTCGCACAGCGCGTCGACCAGTTCGTGGCCCGACACGATGAGCCGCGAGCCGCGGCCCGGCACCCAGAGTCGATAGATCGGCCCGTATTGCCGCGCCAGCCGCATCAGGCTTTCGATCGGATGGTGCGCGTCGAGATCGAACAGATTGCCGACAAAGAGATGACCCGGCGGAGACGGGATCGGCACCAACCGAGGAACGGGTTCCATGTGCAGCCTCCTCGCCTGTCCGCGATCGGCGATCGGCATGCGTCGCGCGGGCCGGCACCGGATCCTGTGCCGTGCCGGTTAATCCCCCGGAAAGGAACCGGTTCACGGATCGTTGACCAAACGGTACGGCCGCATGGACTTGTGGGTTCTCCGCCTCGGCTGGCCGCCCTTGACGACCGGCGAGCGGCCGCCATCTGGATGTAAGATAATTTTACATTGGCCTCGTTGCCCGATGACCCTCGCACCATTGCTCGAAGCGCCGCTTGTCATCCGCGTTCACGCCTTCGCCGCGATGGCGGCGTTTGCCGTCGGCCTCGTGCAGTTCGCGGCGCCGAAGGGCACGCTGCCGCACCGCGCCGTCGGCTGGTCGTGGGCCGCGCTGATGCTGACCGTCGCGGTCAGCTCGCTTTTCATTCACTTGCTACGGATCTGGGGGCCGTGGAGCCCGATCCATCTGCTGTCGCTGCTGGTGCTGGTGACGTTGCCGCTGGCGGTCTGGGCGGCGCATCGGCACGAAGTCCGGCACCACCGCCGCGCGATGACGCTCCTTTTCATTGGGGCGCTCGTGATCGCCGGCGGCTTCACCTTGCTGCCCGGCCGCATCATGCACGCGGTCGTGTTCGGGCCGTGAGGCTATGCCCGGTGTTGCAGCCAGTCCGTCATGCGGCGGGCGGCCTCCGCCACCTGATCCGTGGCGCCGGCGAAGGATAGGCGCATCCAGCGGCTGCCGAATAACGGGTCGAAATCGCGGCCCGGGGTGATCGCGACACCGGTCTCGGCGAGCAGGCGGCGACCCAGCTGCTCGCTGTCCCGCGTCAGTTCCGATACGTCGACGTAAAGGTAAAACGCACCTTCGGCCGGCGCAAAACGGGAGAGGCCGGCGGCCGTCATCGCCTCGATCAGGATGTCGCGATTGGTCCGGTAGCGCGCGACATGGCCATCGAGTTCCGCTCGACAGGCGAATGCCGGAACCGCGGCGAGTTGCGACAGGGCCGGCGGCGAAATATAGAAATTCTGTGCCAGGCACTCGACCGAGCGCGCCAGATCCGGCGGCACCAGCATCCAGCCGAGCCGCCAGCCGGTCATGCAATAATATTTCGAAAAGGAATTGACGACGATCGTCTCGGGACCGAAGGCGCGCGCCGTCGCCGCCGCGGTCTCGTAGGTGATGCCGTGATAGATCTCGTCCGAGACGAGGCGGATCTGCCGGTCCCGGCAAAACGCGACGAGCCGGGCGAGATCGCCGGCGCCGATCATCGTGCCGGTCGGATTGGCCGGGCTGGCGACGACGAGCCCGTCGAGCCGGCCGGCTGTGGCGGCGATGCCTTCCACAGTCGGCTGATAATGGCTGTTCTCGCCGACCTCGATCAGCACCGGTTCGAGGCCGAGCGCCGAGAGGATGTTGCGATAGGCGGGGTAGCCGGGGACCGCGAGCCCGACCCGGTCGCCCGGTTCGAAGGCCGCGAGGAAGGCGAGCAGAAAGGCCGCCGAGGAGCCCGTCGTGACGACGACTTCCTCGGGCGCAACCGCGGCTCCGTATTGCGCCCGATAATGCGCCGCGATCGCCTGGCGCAGCGGTGCGATGCCGAGCGCGTCGGTATAGCCGATCCGACCGTGCTCGAGCGCCTGCCGCGCCGCCTCGCGCACCGCTTGCGGCGCCGCGGCGCCCGGCTGGCCGACCTCGAGGTGGATGACGGCCGCCCCTTGCGCCTCGCGCAACGTCGCCGCGCGCAATACGTCCATCGCGATGAAAGGCAGGACGGCCCCGCGGTGAGACGGGCGTAAGCTCATGGCAATCCCGGCAAACTCGGCGGACCCATCCTGCGCGAGATGGTTGCCATTGGCGAGCCGCTTTCGCTATGACGAGCCGCCCCTTTACGGCGCAACCGAACGAGGTCCGATGTCAGATACCAAGCCGCTCCGCCTCATAGGCATGTCCGGCAGTCTGCGCCGCGGCTCCTACTCGAACGCCGTGCTGGAAACCTTGCGCGAAAAGTTCGCCGGTCGCGCCGACCTCGCGATCGCGGATCTCGCCGCGATCCCGCTCTACAACCAGGATTTCGAAGGCGAAAAACGCCCGTCGCCGGTCAAGGCGCTGCTCGCCGCGATCGCCGAGGCCGACGGGCTCGTCCTGTGTGCGCCGGAATTCAACCACAGCATCCCGGGGGTGCTGAAGAATGCGCTCGACTGGGCCTCGCGCCCCGCCTTCACCTCGGTCATGGCGTATAAGCCGGTGGCGATCATGGCGACCTCGCGCGGCGCCCTCGGCGGCGCCCGCTGTCTCGAGCACATGCGCGCGGTGCTCGATTCGATGCTGGCGCGGGTGACCCTGGCGCGCGAGGTGACGATCGCCTCGTGCGCCGACAAGATCCCCGATGGCCGGCTGGTCGACGAGGCCTCGCTCGGCTTCGCCTGCGCCGCGGTCGAGGCCCTGCTGAGCGAAATCCGCCTGTGGCGGGCGGCAGACGCCGCGAACTGACCGCGGCGCCCTCAGGCTCAGGCTAACTGGCCGAGGCGCCTCACCCTCCCGCTATCGCGGGTCCCTTCCTCCCCCCGCTCGCGGCCGCTCGCGGGGAGAGGGCTGGGGTGAGGGGCTTCAACGCGGGCGTTTACGGACGGAACAGCGCGAAGCACTTGTCCGAGTTGAACAGGTAGGATTCGACGTAGTCGACGATTTCGGCCCGCCGGCCGAGGGCCGTCATCGCGCCGGCGAGGCAGACCCAATTGAGGAACTCCTGCTGTCCGGCGTCCTCGATCTGCTCGGTCGTCAGGTTGCGCCAGCGCGCGAAATTGCCCGAGGCGAGTTCGTCGAACCGCGCCCTGTCGCTGGCCACGTCCGGATAGATCCAGTGGTGCTTTGCCGTCAGGAAGGCGTGCGACCAGCTCGACGAGGCGATCAGCGCCACCCGCCATGGGCTGTCGGCCAGCGCCTTGGCAACCGCCGCGCCGACATCGAAGCAGCGCCCCGGGTTGGGGCCCGGCGGATCGACGGCATCCGGGTCGGCCTCGCCGGTCAGATGTGCGGTCGAGCCGCGCTTGGCGATGACCGAGGAACCGTAGCAATTGACGTGGAACGGCACGACCGGATAGGAGAAGCCCTGGCGGTCGTAGTCGAGAAACAGGATCGTATTGATGAAGGCGTGCGGCAGCCCCAGTTCGTGCCGCATCCGGTAGGCGTAGCTGACGTCGTAATCGGCCTCGATCAGCGCCGCGGCGAGCCAGGAGCCGGCCTTCCGGTGGCCGGCGACCGGGACCACGGTGTCGGACGGAAGGCCCCAGGCATTGCCCATTTCGGACCGGCCGGCGCGGGCGAAGGGCCGGCAATCGACCTGGTCGAGCGCGAAGACGCAGAACGACGGAACGCCGTCCTCGCGAAAATTCTCGTACTGATCGTCGCCCCAGATCAGCACGAAATCGGGGGCGAATTCGTCGAGCGCCTGCCGCGCCTGGCGAAAGCCGCCGACGAGGCGCCGGCGATGCTCGGCCGCCGCACCGCCATCTTCGTTCCTGGCCAGTTCCGCGCGCAGCGGCTCGGGCCAGCGCGCCGGATCCTTCATCGCCTCAGGTATGCGCTCGCTGTTGAGCGTGCGGGTCAAAAAGCTGCTCATATAGCGGTCCGGCATCATCAGCCCCGGAAAATGGGTCACCCCGATGCCAAGGATTTCAGCCATCATCGCCTCCCGTCAGACCGGTCCGCCGAACACGAGCCGATTATAAACCCGGAGAATGACGGATGAACCCAAGTTTATTCGCGCGCCGGATTTCGCAATGGCACCTGCCGACGTGGCGCTGGGCGACCTGATTGCGGCCCTCTGGATCGCCTGGTTGGCCTATTGGCTCGTTGCGGCGCGCGATGTGAAGCGGGCGCGGTGGCGGGAAACCGGGGTTTCTCGGGCGCTCTATATCGTCCCGCTGCTTCTCTGCGGCGTTCTGCTCGCCGGCAGGCCCTGGCTGCCGCCGGCGCTGACGACGCGCTTCGTGCCGCCTGGGCCCCTATTGCCGCCGCTCGGCGCGCTCGCGGTCGCGGCAGGCCTCGCTTTCGCCGTATGGGCGCGGCGCCACCTGGGACGGAACTGGAGCGGCATCGTCGCGATCAAGGAGGACCACAGCTTGATCCGCTCGGGCCCCTATCGGTTCGTCCGTCACCCGATCTACAGCGGGCTGCTGCTGGCGCTCGTCGGCACGGCGGCGGCGATCGGCGAAGTGCGCGGCGTGCTCGCGGTTGCTTGCGCCCTCGTCGGCTTCCTTCGCAAGATTCGCATCGAAGAGCGAGAGATGTACCGGACCTTTGCCGAATACCAGCAATATTCCGAGGAGACGGCGGCGCTGATCCCGTTCCTCTATTGATCGGGGATGAACCGATGAACCGCAGAACGCTGTGGCAAGGCGCTGCCGCTATCCCGTTGCTCGCGGCCCTGCCGCGGCCGGCGGCGGCACTCGGAATGCCGGCGCAGCGGGTTCGCCCCGGTGACCCGGCCTGGCCCGATGCGGCCAGCTGGGAGCGGCTGCGGCGACAGCTCGGCGGGCGCCTGGTCAAGGTCGAGTTGCCGCTCGCGGCCTGCCGATCCGCGCCGGACAGCGCCGCCTGTCGCGCGCTGATCGAAGAATTGCGCAACCCCTATTTCATCGGCGATCAGCCCGGATTGACGCAGAGTTCGGGCTGGGTCGACGCCTGGATCTCGCAGCCGAGCGCCTATGCGGTTGCCGCCAAGAGCACGGCCGATGTTGCCACCGCCGTCGATTTCGCGCGGCGGCACAATCTCCGGCTCGTCGTCAAAGGCGGCGGCCATTCCTACCAGGGCACCTCGGACGCCGCCGACTTGCTGCTGATCTCGATGCGCGCGATGCACCATATCGCCTTGCACGATGGCTTCCTCGGGCATGGCTGCGCGGCAAGGGCGGCGCCGCAGCCGGCCGTCTCGATCGAGGCGGGAGCCATGTGGATCGACGCCTATGACGCGGTGACGACCGGGGCCGGCCGCTATGTCCAGGGCGGCGGCTGCACCACGGTCGGCGTCGCGGGCCTCGTGCAAAGCGGCGGTTTCGGCAGCTTTTCGAAAAATTTCGGGACGGCGGCGGCCGGGCTGCTCGAAGCCGAAATCGTCACCGCCGATGGTGCGGTGCGCATCGCCAACCCGTGCACCAACCCCGAATTGTTCTGGGCGATCAGGGGCGGCGGGGGCGGCAGTTTCGGCGTCGTCACCCGCCTCACGCTACGGACCCGTCCGCTGCCGATCTTCTTCGGCGGTGCGCTGTTGACGATCAAGGCGAACTCGGACGCCGCCTTTCGGCGTTTGATAAGCCGCTTTGTCGGGTTTTACAGAGAAAGTCTTTTCAGTCCGCATTGGGGCGAAAGCGTCGCCCTCGGGCCGGACAATACGCTAGCCGTGACGATGGTGTGCCAGGGGCTCGACAAAGTGCAGGCCGCCGCCGTGTGGCGCCCGTTTCTCGATTGGGTCGCCCAATCGTCCGAGGATTTGGTCATTCCGCGGGCGCCGCTGATCGGTGCAATTCCGGCCCGCGGCTGGTGGGATGCGGCGTTTCGCGAGAAGTATCTGCCGAACACGGTCCATCGAGACCCGCGAGTGGGTGCGCCCGCGGCGCATTTCTGGTGGGCCGGCAACCAGAACGAGGTCGGCATCTTCTGGCACGGCTACGAGTTCGACCTGGCTCCCCGCCGCATTATTGGCGCAGAACCAAGCGCCGCGCCTGGCCGAGGCGCTGTTCGCCGCCAGCCGCCACTGGCGTGTAGCCTTGCATTTCAACAAGGGTTTGGCCGGCGCGCCACCCGAGGCCATCGCCGCGGCGAAGGATACGGCGACCAACCCGGCGATGCTCGAGGCGTTTGCGCTCGCCATCATCGCCGGCGGGCAGGCAGCGAGCTATCCGGGAATTCCCGGTCATGAGCCCGACTTGCCGGCGGCGCGCGCAGCGGCCGGCAGGATCGACGATGCGATGCAGGAGTTGCGGCAGCTCGTCCCGGCGCCTGCCGCCTACCTCTCGGAGAGCAATTTCTTCGAGCGGTCCTGGCAGCAGGCTTTTTGGGGATCGAATTACGCGAGATTGCAGGCAGTCAAACAGAAATACGATCCGGACGGCCTGTTCTTCGTTCATCACGGCGTCGGCAGCGAAGCGTGGAGCGCCGACGGCTTCACGCGCCTAGCCGCATCTCGCTAGTAATGCTCCGGCGGCGAAGTAGGGCGGAAAAGCGCCAGCGCATTCCGCCGATTTGCGTTCGCGGTCTCCGCTCCCGGCCGCACCACCGATGGAATTTCTTGCTGTCGAGCGGAGTTTCCGCGAAGAACGGACGCAATGTGATCGGATCCCGATGTGGCGGAATGCGCTGGCCGCTTTTCCGCCCTACCTTCCTGAGGCTCCGAATTGGGGGCCTGCGCGACCGATCGAGAAATAGCCGGCAAGGTCAGCGTGATGCCGGCGGCTCTGCTTCGCGCAGCCCGATTTTTGCCAGGCGCGGCAACACCTCGGCGCAGAAATACGGCAGCTCGTCGAGGTAGTTGACGAACGAGACGGCGATCCCCTTGAGCCCGAGCGCGGCGAGCCGCGCCATTTCCCCGGCGACGAAATCCGGGTCGCCGACCAGCGGCAGCCCGCCCATGCCGTTAGCCTGGTGGTCGCGGATCCGCTGGAACTCCGCCGGCGAGCAGCTCTGCGGAGTCACGTTCTTCATCGCCAGAATGCTGTCGACCGCCGCCCAATCGGCATTGTCGACGACGGCATGCCGGTAATAGTCCCGCGCCTCGGTCGCCGTTGGCCGACAGGTGACGACGCCGACCGTATAGACGTCGATCTCCCTCCCGGCCCGTCGCGCCGATTCCCGCACGCTCGCGATGTGGCGCGCCGTCTCGTCGAACGAGATGCCGCGCGATATCGTCGAAAACAACGCATCGCAGTTCTTGATCGCGAAGGCCTGGCCGGTGGCCGAGGCACCGGCATTCATGATCAGCGGCCGCGTGTCGCCAAAGGGTTTGGGCTTCGCCCGCCCGCCCTTCACGGTGAAGAACCGCCCGGCGAAGTCGAAATCCTCGTCCGGCGACCAGGCGAGCTTGACGATGTCGAGCCATTCCTGCGCGTAGTCGTAGCGCGTCTCGTGATCGCGCAAGGTCGCGCCGAACATCTCGAACTCGCCTTCGTTCCAGCCGCAGACGAGGTTGAGGCCGAAGCGGCCTTCGCCGATGTGGTCGGCCGTAACGAACTCCTTGGCGGCAATCAACGGCGCAATCAGCGGCGCATGCACGGTGCCGAAGACGGTGAGCCGCTCGGTCTTGGCCAACAGGCCGCAGGCCCAGGCCACTGTCTCCCAGGTTGCACCCTGGTAGTCCGTGCCGCCGCCATAACCCTTCCAGCGGCCGATCGGCAGCATGAATTCGATGCCGGCGCGGTCGGCGAGCTGCGCCAGCCTGACGCAATCGGGCCAGCTCCCGGACCAGCGCTCCGGCACCGTCGTCACCGCCCGGCCCGACGAGCAGTTGGCCCCGAAGAGGCCGAGCTTCAGCCGGTTGCCGCTGCCCATCGCGGTGCGCGGGTCGCGGGTCATCGGTGCGACCGATACGGCTTGCGCAAGCCGCTCTGCTCGACGAGCGGCATGACCTCGGCAATAAACTGCCGCATCTCGTCGTGGTAATTGACCCAGGACAGGACGACGCCGTCGATGCCGGTCTTCGTCAACGCGATCAATTCCTCGGCGATCTGCATCGGCGTTCCGACGAGAGGGTAGCCGCCCCAGCCGGCGGCGAGCCGCCGCTTCATGCGCTCGTAGACTTCCGGCGACATGTTCGGATCCTTGCGCCCCTGCTCGGCGATGATCGTCTCGACCGCGCCGAAATCGCCCTTTTCGTGGATGTAATAATCGGCGTAGTCCCTGGCCTCCTGCTCGGTCGGGCGGCAGACGACGCGGCAGCTGGTCCAAATCTGGAACACGCGCCCATAATCCTCGCGGCCGATCCGCCGCATTTCGGCAAGCGCCCGTTTGCCGTTGTCGAGGCTGTCCTCGTAGAAGCCGATGAAGGCCATGTCGGCGTGCTTGGCCGCAAAGTGCAGGCCGATGCCGGAACTGCCGGCGTTCATGATCGGCGGGTGGGGCCGCTGCAGCGGTTTCGGCTGGTGAAAGCCTTTTTCGATAGTGAAAAATTTGCCGGCGTAGTCGAATTCCTCCTCGACGGTCCATAATTTGCGCACGACCTCGACCCACTCGTCGGCATAGGCGTAGCGCGTGTCATGGTCCATCGCCTGGACCCCGAACATGCGCAGCTCCTGCGAGTACCAGCCGCACACGACGTTCAGCGCAAAGCGCCCGCCGGTCAGGTGATCGACGGTCGTGCACTGCTTGGCGGCGACGATCGGGTGGATCGTCGGGACGTGGGTCGTGCTGAAGATCGCGGCATGGCTCGTCAGCGCTCCCATTCCGGCCGCCCAGGCCAGGGTCTCGTAGCAGGTGCCGTTGAAATTGGTGGCGCCGCCAAAGCCTTTCCAGCGCGCCACCGGCACCAACGCCTCAAAGCCGGCGCGATCGGCGGTCGTGACGATGTCGCGACTGTTCGGCCAGGTCATCTCGAGATGGCCCGGTGCGGTCGTCGCGGCGCAGCCGTTGCTGACATTGGCGCCGAAGACGCCGAGCTTCAGCCGGTTGTCGCTGTAGAGCGGGTTGAGGCTGCCGCGGTCGGCGCCGATGCGATTGCCGCCGCTACCTTGCGCCGCTGGCCGAGGATTCATGCCAGTTCGACCCGCGCGTGATGGCTCGCCGCGCCGGCCAGCCGCGGGTCGCGGGTCAAGAGTGGCGCGTCGAGCGCTTCGGCGAGGGCGGCGTAGACGGCATCATAAGCCGTGAGGTCGACGACGATCACCGGCGGTCGCGTTCGGCTCGGACTGCGTCCGCGCGCGCCACCGACGGCGTCACTCTCGGCCGGCTCGCCAGGCGGGCCCGCAACTCATCGAGCCTCGGCCGCTCGGCCATCTCCTGGATCTCGTTGAGCAGGTGATCGGAGAGCGACATGCCCGCCAGCGCCGCCCGCGATTTGAGCCGGCGATGCAGCATATCGGGCACATTGCGGATTTGGATCATGCTCGGCATGTGGACAGCATGGAGACATGCGTGACACATCTCAAGCCTTGGACTGAGTTGGTTTGAATTTCCGCAGCGGGGGGAGAGGCGTCATTCCCAATTACCTGGTGGGTAATGCCCATGCGTTATCTCGCCGCAGAACCCGGCGTTCAGACGCAGGTAGCACAGCTGCTGAGCTACAAGACCGCAACCCCAACATGAGGGGCGTGCGCGCCTTGATAACAAAGGGAGAAATTCCGATGGCTAGGCCTGATCCGACGTTTCACGCATCGCCGAAGCTCGCGATGGAAGCTGCACGGGAGAACTTCGCCTACACCCTGCTGCTCAGTCCGGACTTCTCAAAGCCCGACGCGCTGGCGGTGATCGACGTAAAACCAGGCTCGCCCACATTTGGCCGGGTTGTCCATACGGTGACGATGCCGTACAAGGGCGACGAGTTCCACCATTTCGGCTGGAACGCCTGCTCGTCGGCATTGTCGCCGCTTACCGGCCACGCGTTCTTTGAGCGGCGCTACCTGATCATCCCCGGGCTCCGCTCATCGCGCATTTATGTCGTGGATACGAAGCCCGATCCCACCAAGGCGACGATTTACAAGATCATCGAGCCCGAGGAGTTGTTCAAGAAGACCGGCTACTCGCGCCCGCACACGGTCCATTGCGGTCCGGAAGGCATATACGTCAGCACGCTCGGCGGTGCCGGTAAGGACGGCACGGACGGGCCGCCCGGGATCTTCATCATGGACTGCGAGACATTCGATGTCCTCGGCCGCTGGGAGATCGACCGTGGCCCCCAGAACCTGCACTATGATTTCTGGTGGAACCTGCCGCGCGACTACATGGTGTCGAGCGAGTGGGCATTACCGCCGCAATTCGAGAATGGGATCGTGCCGGAAGATCTGCTCTCGAACAAGTATGGCCATCGGATCCACTTCTGGGATCTCCGCGCCCGGCGCAACGTCCAGACAATCGATCTCGGCGCCAACCACCAGATGGCGCTTGAGGTGCGGCCCGCGCACGATCCTATACGCGAGTATGGGTTCGTGGGCGTCGTGGTCGACACCACGAACCTCGAAGGCTCGATCTGGACGTGGTGGCGCGAAGGCGGCAAGTTCCACGTCGAGAAGACGGCAACGATCCCGCCCGAACCAGCGTCCAAGGACCAGCTGCCACCTCTCTTGCAGGGCTTTGGTGCGGTGCCGCCGCTGGTGACCGACATTGACCTCTCCATGGATGACCGGTTCCTCTACGTTGCCTGCTGGGGAACCGGCGAGATGCGTCAGTACGACGTCACTGATCCAAGGAAGCCGAAGCTTGCGGGCTCGGTTCACCTCGGCGGCATCGCTCGCCGTACGCCACACCCGAGCGGCAATGTGTGTGCAGGCGGTCCGCAGATGGTCGAGATCAGCCGTGACGGCAAGCGGGTCTACTGGACCAACTCGCTCTACTCGACCTGGGATAACCAGTTCTATCCCGACGGAGTACCGGGCGCCGAGGTCATGGCCAATGCGAACGCGAGTGGCGGCATCGCGCTGGCAAAGGACTACTGGGTGAGCTTTCCTGACGGATACCGGGCACATCAGATCCGGCTCGAGGGCGGCGATTGCTCGACGGATTCGTTCTGCTATCCGTCGGCTTGACCTTGGTGGACCAGGCTGGATTGGACACCTGCTGCCCTCTGGCTGGCTGTCATCGCGAGTGGCCTCTATCACGGGGTGAACCCGGGGATGGGATGGCCGCTCGCCGTTTCAGCCGGGCTGATGGAAAGAAGTTCGCGAGCCCTCGTGGCAGCACTTTGGCCACTCACAGTCGGCCATTTGCTGGCAGTGCTCGCGGTCATCCTCCCCTTCTCTTTGCTGGTTGCTCTCGTCCAATGGCAGCGACAGATCCAGATCGGCGCCAGCCTCCTGGTCATCGGGTTTGGCATCTTCCGGTTCATCAACCGGCGTCATCCGCGGGTCATGGCGCGGATTCGACCGACAGAGCTGGAGCTGTGGTCCTTTGCCGTGGCGATCGCGCATGGCGCCGGATTGATGCTGGTACCGATCTATCTCGGTCTCTGCCGCGCCGCCGACCTCAACGGCGGCCACCAGGCGGCGGGGGCCTTGATCAATGCGGATCTCGGCATGGCCCTCCTGGTCTCCGTCGTCCACGCTGTCGCGATGATTGCGGCCGGCGGCAGCCTAGCGTGGCTGGTCTACCGCTACCTGGGTCTCAACTTTGTGTCGCGGAGTTGGTTCAATCTGGATGCGATTTGGGCCTTCAGCCTCATACTGGTCGGCGCTCTCTCGCTTTCGGTCACCCTGGCCACCCACCTTTGAGCGCTGTCGCGGTGCCGAAGATCGAAGCCGTTGATTTCGCCATGATCGATTCGCCTTGACCATCTGCCGGTATTGTCATGAAGGGCCGTTTTGGGTGGTTATGGAAAGCTTTCCATAACGACCCACTGCGGACCTTCATGACCGCAGGCTGCGGATGGGTGGGCGGCTGAGAAGGGGACTTTTACGCCGCCGCGCTCATTCTGGCCCTCTCAGCACCGAACCAAGCCGCACAGCCCGCACCCGCCGGGTCTCCCGCTTCAGCGGCCTTCGGCTGCCGGCCGGTCGACATGTGTTTCCCGCATGACAGGGACCCGCAACAAACACGATTGTGCGAAAGTGCCATCGCATGCGAGCGACGCGCAACAACTGAACTCGCCTAAGCGTCAGCCCTGCAGCAGAGCTGCGTGCAGGTGAATGCTACATTCGTTTATGTCCGTTGCCGTTACGGCACGACGTTTTCACTGGGTCTGCAACTTCGGCGGCATATTGACACCCCGTGAACTCCAAGCAACCCTAGGTCTGCCGAAACGCAGGAGTTGCAGCAGCAACTCTTGCGAAAAAGGGGAGGAAACAATGCGCTTCAAGGTACTGGCAGCGTGCGCTGCCGGTCTGCTCGCTACCGTACTCTCGCAGCCGAGCGAAGCCCGGCTCGTCAAGCTGACCATCCAAAGTCGGGCGCCGTATCTCCATGGCGTGACCTGGGGCAGCGCCGGCTCATACGAGCTTCTGACGGGCGTCGCGCAAATGGAGGTCGATCCGACAAGCCCATCCGACTCGATCATCACCGACCTCGCCGGTGCGCCGGAGACCTCGAAGGGGCTGGTCAAATTCTCGACCCAGTTCCTGATTCTCAAGCCGACCGACATGAGCCTCAGCAGCGACAAGATCTTCTACGCCGTGAACAACCGTGGCAACAGTCTGGAAGGCTTGTTGACGGCGACCTCGCAAGCCGAGGTCGAGGTGACCGATGCGGGCGTGGCGATGGATCAAGGCTACGTCGTCGTCGACGCCGGATGGGAGGGCGACCTCGTTGTCCCGGCCCCCGGCAAGCTCGTCGCGACCCTGCCGCGCGCCACCCAGTCGAACGGCAGTCCGATCACCGGCCCGATGCACTATGAATACTGGGACGTTGCCGCCGGCACGTACACGCTCAACCTCGAAGGAACGCCCGGCTTCATGTCGTACCCGATAGCACCCGGTACGGCGGCGAGTGCCAAGCTGACTGTGCAAGAGTCCGAATACAAACCGGCCCAGGTGGTGCCGAGGAGCCAGTGGGCATTCGGCAGCTGCCCGACCGGTGCGCCGAGCTTCACCGCCAACGATCAGAATATCTGCTATTTTCCCGGCTTCGATCCGGCCCTGATCTATCAGCTGTTCTTCACGGCGGCGGACCCGATCGTGATGGGTCTGGGTTTCGCGACGACGCGCGACTTCGCCTCCTGGCTTCGTTTCGCGAAGCAGGACGACAGCGGCACCCCCAACCCGCTCGGCGTGACCATCAAGCGTGCGTACGCAGCGGGCGGATCGCAGACCGGCGGCTACCTGCGCGACTACATGTATCTCGGCTTCAACGCCGACGAATCCGGACGCAAGGTGTTTGACGGCATCATCCCCTGGATCGCCGGCACCGACCGCGTGGAGATCAACGTCCGCTTCGCCGATCCCAACGTCTATTCCGCCGAGGACCACCAGCACAACTATCTGCAGAACAGCTACCCGCCGTTCACCTATGCAGTGGTCACCGACCCGATCTCGGGCGTCCACGAAGGCATCCTGAAGCGGCCGAGCACCGATCCGAAGGTCATGCAGATCGACAGCGAAAGCGAGTTCTGGTTTCTGCACGCTTCGCTGAACGTGGCGAACGGCGCCGGCCGTCCCGATCCGATCCCGTCGAACGCGCGCCTGTATATGGTTGGCAACAGCGCGCACGGCTACATCCAGGGCGGCTTCCTGGCACCGGTGCCGGGCAGCAACCCGCTCTGCACTAATCCGACCCCGGGCTCCGGCCTCGACTGGCAGACGCTCCGCGCGGCGCTCATCGACCTCGATCAATGGGCGGACAAGGGCGTGGACCCGCCGGCGAGCAACTATCCGTCGCTGTCGAACGGCACGCTGGGGACACTCTCGACGGCCGCGGCTGCCTTCCCAGCAATCCCGGGATATAGCTTCCCGACAGTCTACGATACCTACAACCTGGTAAAATACGGGCCGCTCTTCACCACGACCGGGGGCGTGCTGACGATCATCCCGCCTGACCTGGGGCCGGCGTACGACATCTTCGAGCCGATCGCCGACTTCGAACGGCATCGACCTCGCCGGCGTTCACCCGATCCAGTCCCGCGTGCCGCTCGGCACCAGCACCGGCTGGAACATCCGCGACGCCCAGCATCGCGCGCCCGAGCTGTGCAACATCACCGGCTCCTACTTCCCGTTCGCGACCACCCAGGCCGAGCGCCGCGCCAGCGGCGATCCACGTCCGTCACTGCAGGAGTTGTACGGGACGCATGCCGGGTTCGTCGCGGCCGTCAAAAAGGCCGCGTCGGATTTGGAGCAGGCTCGCTTCCTGCTGCCGCAAGACGCCAAGGCGGACATCGCCGCCGCTGAGGCTTCGGACGTACTGCAGCATTAAGGTCATGGACCGGGGATGCAGTTGCGTGGACTGCATCCCCTCTCATTTTGGCGCCGTCAGAACCGGTCGCTGATACCGGCGTTGAGCAGCATCCTCGCCGATCACATGGCATCGCGTCACCATGGCACGGGCGCGCTTGTCCCCGACATCAACGATGACCTCGTAGCGCGGCAGATGCGGCGGCAGCGCCGCGGTTGCGCCGGGCGGGCCGGCGTGCCTCTGGCGACGGTGTCCTGCCAGACGCCCGAGCGCCGTCACGAGCCTCGGCGAGGCCAAGCGACTCCTCGACCTCTTCCGAGCCCAGCTGCACCTGGTCGGGTTCGGGCTTTTCCGACCGGGCCCTGTTTTGCGTGCGCAAACCTGCTGGGCGATCAGTCGCAACCTCGGCGTTGGGCGCACGCTGTTCGGCCCGCGCTCCGGTCGGTGTCAAAAGCCGTAGACGGGGGCGAGAAGATGGCGGGCTTCGGCGCGCCCGCCCCACACGCTCCATTGCGGCGCGTGGTTCGAGCGAGCGCGTACGCAAAGCAGGGGCTGCTCGGCGATGTGTACGCGAATGCGCGCGTGCTCTCCGAGAATTACGACAGCACCGGCCGGATTATGAAGGTGCGCGGCCTGCCTGGCGCGATCGCGCGTCTGCGAAGAACCCTCGCCGCTTCGTGAGCTGACTTGCGGGCGTGACCGCTCATGGTCGGTTTCGAGACAGCTCTGAGCGGTAATCCTCGCGCCCGTTCTGGCGCGTTACCGGCCGCCGGACGGTGGACTTTCTTCCTAACCGCTTTCAGCCGCGACGTTCGGCGATGATGTGCCAGTGGTGCGAGCCGGGTCGCCGCTCCTGCAGTTGCTGGCTGAGGGTGAGCAGATCAAAGCCGGCAAGCAGACCGACCAGCGTCGCGGCATCGCAATAGCAATGCGGGTGGCCTTTCCGCTCGACCTGGTCGATGACGAAAGTGTCGGGAGCGATCGCGCGGCCGATGCCGTAATTCGCATCACGGGTCGACAGCACCGTGGCCTGCAGCAGCCCGGCAGGCCGCAACACGCGCCAGATCTCGCCGAGCCGGCTGCCGAGGTCGCCCAGCGTACCGTGATGGATCACATTCCACGCCAGGACGTAATCGAAGCCTGCGTCAGGAAACGGCAAGGCATCGGCTAGGCCCTGGTGCAGGCTCACCGGCAGCCCGCGTGCCGCGGCCGTCTCGCGCACCACCGCGAGGCCGGCCGGGCTGCCGTCGATCGCCTCGACATCGAAGCCGTGCTGAGCGAGCAACAGCGCGTGCCGCCCGACGCCACAACCGAGATCGAGCACCCGCCTGGCGCCGCGCGCGCGCAATTCCGGCAGGATCGCCACCACTGCCGGGTGCGGTTCGAGCCAATCGGCGCGCCCTTCGCTGGTGGCCCACCGCTTGTCCCATGCCTCGACCGCCGTCTGCGACACCGCGCCTTCGATCGCCATTTCTTCACCATCTCCTTGACCAATGCCAGGCCGCGCTCGTCTTTGAGGTTGATGGTCAGCGAGCGCTTGTTGGCGTTGTACATCATGAAATAGAAAGCGTCGCCGAAGCCGGTGCGGCCGGCTTCCCTGCGCGGCGGCTCCGCCTTGGCGATGTCGGCACCCATCCAGGCGAGCGCCTCGGTGCAGGTCGTGCCCGCCTCGAACTGCGTCAGGTCGAGGACGCGGATGCCATTGAGGCAGCCGGACGATACGGGGTTACGGGCATTGTCGAACTCCTTGCCTTCATTAGCTCGGATGAGACGCTCAGGACCTCCGCCCAGACCCCGCCATTCTTGGTCATCTGCGCCAAAATGACCGGGCTCAGACCCGCGGCATCTTCCTCCGTGGCTCTGCGTTCCCACCGATCGCTGCGCCCTTTGCGCCGCCAGCGCGGAGTTGGCGGCGGCAAGCGCCTGCAAAGTAGTAATGCCGATCAGGTAACGGCGCGATTGGCGATATAGGGTAATGTCCTTTACCACGTAGTCATGGAACACGCGCGCGAGGGGTCATGAAACTGGTCGATGTCATTCCGGATGCGGACGCGCTCTGCGCCCTCGAACCGGACGAGCTGGGCTTGCGGATGCTGCCGGTGCTCGCGGCGTGGCCAGGTGTTCACCGCTCGCAACCGCTGACGCTCGACGACTTCGTGACGGTGGTGCGCGGAGGTATACCCCACTACCAGGGGCAATATCCTACTCGGGACAGTGCGCGGGTCGAACAGGCCATCCGCGAAGCTTGGGCTTGGTTGGAAGGCTCGGCGCTCCTGGTCAAACATCCCGGCTATTTTGAGCCGAATACGGTTCGGACGCTCAGCCGGCGGGCTCAAGAGCTTGCGTGCGAGCCGAATGCTCGTCGGATGTTCAGCGCGCGGCGCATTCCTAAAGAGAGCCTTCATCCTGCGATCCGGGATGATGTGGGGTCGCTGTATCAGGGCGCGAAATACGAGATAGCAGTTCTTCAAGCCATGAAGGCGGTTGAGGTCGCGGTGCGCGAAGCCGCCGGGCTGACGGCCGCGGACATCGGCAAGGATCTGATGCGGAAAGCCTTCGACGTGAAGAACGGGCCCCTCACCGACACCGCAGCAGAACCGGCCGAGCGCCAGGCGCGCAGCGATCTTTTTGCCGGTGCGATCGGCTCCTACAAGAACCCCCACTCGCACCGAAATGTCGATTTGGACGATCCCGACGAGGCGGCCGAAATCATCATGCTGGCGAGCCATCTGCTGCGCATCGTCGATGCGCGGCGGGCGGCGAGAGCCACGCCATGAACCAGCTCGTCCCGATCAGTTCTCCTGCCCTGCCAGTGCTCGTTGCCGCCGACCGGCGAGCGCGCCCGCACCCGCTTCCTCGAATTCTTCGCCGCCAACATCCGCAACCCGCACACGCGCCGGGCCTATGCCCGGGCCGCGGAGGAATTCCTCGGCTGGTGCGCGAGCGTCGGCGTGCGATCGATTGCCGATGTCCAGCCGGTGCATGTCGCGACCTGGGTCGAGGCCGGCACGCGCAAGCTCGCGGCACCGAGCGTCAAACAACGGCTCGCCGCGATCCGCCATCTGTTCGACTGGTTGGTGACCGGCCAGGTCGTGCCGGTGAAACCCGCCGGGTCGGTGCGGGGCCCGCGCCACGTCATCACCTGCGGACAAACGCCGGTGCTCGATCCCGCCCAGGCGCGGCCGCTGCTCGATAGCATCGACACCGGCAAGGTCGAGGGTCTCCGCGACCGCGCCTTGATCGGTCTCATGGTCTATTCCTTCGCCCGCATCGGCGCGGCGCTCGGCATGGCCGTCGAGGATGTCTACACGCAGAACCGCCGGCTGTGGGTGCGGGCGCGAGAAGGGCGGCAAGCGTCACGCGATGCCGTGCCACCACAACCTCGATGAATATCTCGTCGCCTATCTCGACGGCGCAGGCCTGCGCGACGATCTCCGGCCGCTGTACGATCGGGCGCGGTACCGGCAAGCTCACGCGCACGGTGCCGCCGCAGGCGAACGCCTATGCGATGATCCGCCGGCGCGCCGCCGCTGCCGGCATCGCGACCAAGCTCGGCAATCACAGCTTCCGAGCGACCGGATCACAGCCTATTCAAGAACGGCGGCACACTCGAAAAGGCCGCCGCGATGGCAAATCACGCCTCGACGCGTACCACCCAGCGTTACGACCACCGAAGCTACGAGGTCAGCCTCGATGAAGTCGAGCGCATTGTGATTTAGTGCGGTCCGACAGCCTTCCGAACCTGAACCGTCCGCGCAACACGGAGCGTTCCAGATGACGACCCGTCGATCGATCACCACTCTTCTCGCGGGAGGACTGCTGCTTAGCATGAGCGCCAGCGTCTCCCTAGCACAGACCGGCGTCACCGAAACCGAGCGCGCCGCTGTCGATACCTATGTCTACGGCTACCCGCTGGTGACCATGGAGCTGACCCGGCGCAGCTTCACCAACGTGGCTCAGCCGGACGGCAAGAGCGCGCCGATGGGCTACTTCGTCAACGTCCCGAAATACCCCCCTGCATCCGACAAGCGTGTAACTGCGCCGAACGCCGACACGCTCTACTCGACGGCATGGATCGATGTCGGAAAGGAGCCGTACATCCTGCACGTGCCTGACGAACACGGCCGCTACTATCTGATGCCGATGCTGGACGGTTGGACCGACGTGTTCGCCGACCCCGGCAAGCGCACCACCGGCACCGAGGCCGCCGATTTCGCCATCACCGGCCCCGGTTGGAAGGGGACGTTGCCGCCCGCCATCAAGGCCGAATACAAGTCGCCCACGAATATCGTCTGGGTGCTCGGCCGCACCTATTCGACCGGCACACCGGCTGACTATTCGGCCGTCAACGCCATCCAGGCGCAGTACGAGCTAACTCCGCTCAGCGCGTGGGGCAGGCCTTACACCCCGCCGTCCGGCGTCGTGAATCCCGTCTGGGACACGAAGGACCCGGTGCGCGATCAGGTCAACTCGATGGCCGGCGCAACCTACTTCCGACTGCTCGCCGCGCTAATGAAAACGAACCCGCCTGCAGCGGCGGATGCTCCGATGGTAGCTACCATGGCGAAGATCGGCCTCGTCCCCGGCCAGGATTTCGACCCAGCAAAGCTGAACCAAGCGCAATCTGCGGCGGTTGAAGCCGCTCCCCGGCCCGCGCAGGCGGGGATCGTGGGGCTGTTGAAAGAGGTCGCTTTGACCAACGGTTGGAGCGTCTTCACGAAATTGGGCGTCTATGGAACCGATTATCGCTTACGCGCTCTGGTGACCGCCATCGGCCTCGGCGCCAACCGGCCGCAGGATGCGATCTACCCGGTCGGTGCGGTGGATGCGGATGGCAAGCCGTTCGATGCCGCCAACCGCTATGTCATGCACTTCCCGGCGGGACAGCTGCCGCCGGTGGACGGCTTCTGGTCGTTGACGATGTACGACGACCACTATTTCTTCGTACCCAACAAGCTGAACCGCTACACGCTGAGCGCTCGCAATGCGCTCAAGCACAACGCCGATGGGTCGGTCGATCTTTACCTTCAGGCACGCGACCCTGGCGCAGCCAAGGAAGTCAATTGGCTGCCGACTACCCAGAGCGGCAAGTTCATTCCCATGCTGCGGCTCTATTGGCCGAAGGAGACACCGCCCTCGATCCTCGATGGCACCTGGAAACCCCCGCCGATCAAGAACGTGAGCGCACCGTAGGCAACTGTTGGAGACTGCGCTTTTCGGATGGATGGCACGTCGGCGAGGCCTCCGAGCACGGCGATCATCAGCCGCCCGGTGCTGGTGCCGGTGTCGGCCCACGGCTCCGCGAGGGAACGAAAGTGCGCGCCGGCATCCACAATCTGCTTGACGATCCCGAACAGATCAAAGGTGCTACGGGCTAGGCGATCTATCCGGGTTACCGTCAGCAGATCGCCCGCGGCGAGGTGGCCGAGCATTTTGAGAAGCTCGCGCCGGTCGCTGTGCGCCGTCACCTTTTCGCAGTAAATCTTGGTGCACCCCGCGCCGCGAAGCTGCTCAAGCTGGGGTCGAGCGTCTGACCATAGGTGCTCACGCGGGCATAGCCGAGGCGGCGGTTTTGCGGTTGTGTTCCGGGCGACTGGCTCCGGCTCTCGCCGATAACATGTCATCTGGAAAATCGGGGGGTGAAGAGTGAAACGCGCGCTGCGGGAGTTCGTTTTAAGAGTACTTCTCGATAAGTCTGCTTATCCTCTGCTCAAGATAATATAGGTAGTTTTGGTAGTCCAGTTGCTCAAATCCAAAGTGACCTCGAAAACTAAGCTTCGGGCCTCCTGGTCCCGTGAACAGGATATTTATTTCCGAGGGATGCAGTTGTCCACGCAGCTTGTTTTGAATCCACATAGCATGTGTATCGACCCTAACTTTCCATGCCTCAAACTCCTCGGCAGTCGCTACTGGTGCATCGAATAACTGCCTCGTTTTGTTGAACACTTCGTTCAGTGCTGCGGCAAGCTTTGCCCGCCTTTGCGGCCGCTCATGCCGCCCAAGCAAGAAAACACCGATCACGATGATTGCAGCAGTGACCAGGGAAAACAAATAGTCCGACATGATTTTCATCACGTCGGATTCTGCATACCCGGTAAGCGAGTGCATTTTTCCCGAGACGAAGTCTGCGACAAGGCTCCCAATGGACTGGATGAAGATCCAAGCCAGAAATAGCCATAAGGCTAAAATCAGGATGCGGGTTGGCGTGCAGAGTAGGCTGATGAGGCGTCGCATGACAGTCCTGCTTCGACGGAACCTCAACGCTGTCTATGTCGGTTACTACTTTGTAGTCGAATCAGGGTTATTCGGCTTAAGAGGAGAAAGGACGATCAGATCGATACCTGCTGGTTTCGTGATCTGCACCTTGTGTATCTGGTTGTCATTCGCAAGTTGAACTGTTGCCGATTCTGATAGCATGGATGAATTGGATAGTAAGATTAAAAATGAAAAAATGGTATGCGTGCTCAGGGCCGAAATCGATCCTATCGATGCTTAGAACGCGTTCATTGGTGTCAATCAATTCACCTGATATTTGTGAGTTATGACTCCTCTTTACTGCTTGTAGATATTTTACAGAAAGGGCCATAGTGACATTAAACAACGGAACGTCCCCATAATTTACGACCTCGCATTGATAAGTTTCCAACCATTTCCTGCCTTCCAGCATCGTAAATTCGGCATTCTCTGGCGCGAACAGTCTTGTAATTCCACCCCGCTCGTTAGATTTCCAGATAATTATCGAATGGATCGTCCCGTCATTGGGAAATGATGTCGGGTATGGACTAGGTTGGCATTTAACAAAGAGGGTACTCCTATCGTTCTCTCCGTCTTTTGGTGATTGTGGCGGAGATGGGATGTCGGCGCGCGCCTGTGCTCCCACATAAACAGCGGCACCGAGCACAAGCATAATTAATCTGGCTAGAACGCCCAAAGCAAGTGCTGGTATTGGCGTTTTCGGATTCGCGCTTCTGCTGACCAGCCAAGCAACAACTCCGATAGCCGCGATGCCAAAGGTCAAAATCATCAATGCAAGAATGACAGCGAACGCCTGCGCCGAGTTGAGACCTGCTTGGGGTAGGAATTGCGTTTGGAGCACGCCGCGAAATAGAAGCAGGAAAACCCCAAGTGCGATGCCTCCAAGGCCTGCAACCTTTCCTAAAGAGCCTAGAAGCCTGCTTTCCATATCATCCGTCAGGCCGTGAGCCGCGAAATCGTCGCCGGGCTGACGTTGTAGCTCCGGGCGATGTCGGCAAGGGTTTCGCCCTGCTCGCGGCGCTTGATCGCCTCGCCCTTCTGGTGATCGGTGAGTTTGAACGGTCGGCCCATCTTCTGCCCGCGGGCCACGGCCCGCGCTCGGCCTTCGCCGGTGCGCGCGCGGATCAAGTCGCGTTCAAACTCCGCCAGGCCGCCGAGCACGGTCAGCATCAAGCGCCCGTGCGATGCCGTGGTGTCGGCCCATGAGTCGCCCAGGGATTTGAAACCGGCTTTCTTGCCGGTGATCGTCGCGAGCGTGTTCAACAGGTCGCGGGTTGATCGCGCCAGGCGGTCAAGCCGCGTCACGGTCAGCACGTCGCCGGTGTCGAGCACGTCGAGCAACCGGCGAAGCTGCGCGCGGTCGGTCTTCGCGCCACTCGCCACTTCGCGGAACACCTTTTTGCAACCGGCCTTGGTGAGTTGGCAAACTCGGGCGTCAACGCTATGGCTGTCCGTCGATACCCTCGCGTAGCCGTATTTCATGCCTCACTTATGGCGGTAATTTGTGCAACGGAAAAGCCGTTTCGGATCAAATCTGTCGAGCCGCGCATAGAAAGCCATGGAAAATCCGACGGGTTCTAGAAGAAGAACGGTAAGATCAACATCAGGACTGGTCGGGCATGTTTTGCACCCTGACTTTTCTGACTTTTCCGACTTTTGCATCGGTCGCAACCCTGGGCTTATCGAATGAACTATCGCATAAGTGGTGTATCTGTCCCTGCCTCTCGCTTTCGCCGATTGACAAACCTCGGCGCCTGCCTTCGTTGTCTCCGACCGGATATAAGGAGGAACGATGGCCAGCCTTGGCAAGATAGGGGTCACCATACGCACGCTGGTCGGATCGATCGGCATGATACTGACTGGCGTTGTGTCTACACCGCCGAACGCAGTTTCCGCGACCGGCGACATTCAGCTGATCCCGCTCCCCGACCAGGCTGTTTTCGACGGTCCCGACATGCCGATCATCGGTCCCGACGGGAACGTCTGGTTTCTGGAATATGGCGCGAACGCGAACAAGCTGGCTTTCATCGTACCAACCCCTCCCTACAAAATTAAGGAGTTCCCGCTGCCCGCGACGCCCGGCGGCGTGGCTCAAATCGCGGTCGGATCAGACGGCAATATCTGGTATGCCTCGACCGGCACGGTGACCTACGAGGTAGGCGGAAAGCCAGGTACTTACGGCGAGATTTTGCCGCGGGCACCGTACACGATTACGCAGTTTCCCGCACCCGTCGCGGATTATTTCGTATCCCGGATTGCGGGCGGCCCAGACGGTAATATTTGGGCGCTTGCCTTTCCCGGCCAGGGAGCTCCGGCGGGATCGACGGCGAAACTGCTTCAGATCAATCCGCATACGAAGAAGCTTGCGTTTTTTCCGACGCCCAAAAACGTACAGTATGGCTGGTTGCTGCCCGGCTTGGGCCGGGATTTCTGGTTCTACGGCGAGGCCGGCGCCGACAACCAGAACGTCGTTGGCCGCTTCTCTCTCTCCCACACAGATGTAGCAAAGGTCTTTCCGGTCCCGGCGGGCGGCGGCCCGGACTATGTGAGCCCGACTGACCTAATCTGGGGCATTGACGGGAATCTCTGGTTCCCGGATTGGATGTCTATCAATCACCTATCGCCGACGGCCTCGCCAAATATCGGGACCCCTATACAACAGGCGGCGGTGTACCCGCAGGCGGTCGGATTGACGTTTGGACCGGATAAGAATTTGTGGTTCACGCAGGAGAATTTTTCGACCATCGCCGTTACTCGTATGATACCGACATATCCATACCAGCTAACGACGTTTCCTTTGACTGGCCCAAAGAAGCTTACTCTCGGACCGGGCCACATGGTCTCCGGTCCCGGCAACAATCTTTGGGTCACCGTTAGCGAATATCCGACAGGGGGAGCGATCGCCCGAGTCGAAGTGACGCCGTAGCGGCGAGGTGGGGCGTGCGGGGGAGATGGGCTGGGTTGGCGGCACTCGCCATGGCGGCGCTGCCCGCCGCAGCGCAGATGGCGGGACCATCCTGCCCGGGCTATTTCATCTGCCCCGCGGTCGATTTTCCCGAAGCCTTGCGCACCAACCCTGACGCCCTGGCGATTGCGGCTGCTGTCGCGGCGGACGAGCGGGCTGCGGTACGGACCTCGCACACCGCTATAGGCGGCCTGCAACGGAACATCGCACTCGGCGATGCCTTGGCCCATGACGTCACCCTATCTGTCAAAGACAACCAATCCTGCGGGTCCTGCCACGTTGCAGACACCGGCAATTCGGGTGGAGTCTCGCTGTTCAACGCGAAGACCGCGGCCGTTCCGGGCTCGTTGGAATTCCGGGCGGGCTTCCGCAAGCCGCTCAGCCTTTCCTACGCGTATTTCGCGCCGATCCTGCACTACGACCCAAAAGCGAGGACGTTCATCGGCGGCAATTTCTGGGATATGCGGGCGACCGGGCTCAGTACCGGCTACCCCACCGCGGACCAGGCGCTGATACCCTTTCTCTCCCCGTTCGAGATGGCGATGCCGGATCCAGCCTGCGTCGTCTATCGGCTGTCCCAAAATCAGAATCTTTCAGCCTTCGAGGACGTATGGGGAAAGCAGTCGGTCGCGATCGACTGGCCGGCCAATGTCGAAAGCCTTTGCGCCAGACCTAGCTCGACGAACGATCCTTCGCCGATCTTGCTGAGGCTGAGCGCCGCAGGCCGTGCGCAGGCGACCGTCACCTACCGCAACATCGCCTTTTCGATCACTCAATACGAGCTGTCGCCGCCGGTCAGCGCGTTCACCGCGAAATTCGACGCGGTGCAGCAGGGCGCGGCGCGCTTCACGGCACAGGAGCAGGCCGGACACGCTCTCTTCGTCGGCAAGGCCAACTGCGCCGCCTGTCATCCCGCGCGAAGCACCGAACCAACCATCCCGGCGTTATTTACCAACTATGCGGCCTTGAACGTCGGCACCCCCAAGAACGATCGAGTGCCATACCTGACCGAGAATGTGGCCGACTCCCGCGGCTACGTCGCCAACCCGGTGGGGCCGAACTTTATCGACAATGGGCTCGGCGCGGTGCTGGAAAACTCGGCGAACCCGGCTTGGCGATCGCGAGCTGCATCTTTCATGGGCGCGTTCCAGGTCCCGACGCTGCGCAATATCGACAAGCGACCGCGACCCGATTTTGTAAAGGTCTATGCGCACAACGGTTACTTCCCAGACCTTCGGTCGATCGTCCACTTTTACAACACGCGAGACGTACTGCCGACTTGTCCGCCGGCGTTAAAACGTGTCGGCCAAACCGCACACGGCCAGACGGTGGGCGTCACTTGCTGGCCTAAGCCCGAGCAACCTTTGAATGTGGAACATCAGCTGACAGGCAATCTTCACCTGACCGCTGTCGAAGAGCACGATCTGGTGGCATTCCTCTCAGCTCTGTCGGATGGCTATCCGTCCGGATTCTGATCGTCGGTGGAGACATGACGCGGGCATATCGCAGCTCGATATACCGCGACTGGTTGCCGTGCTCGCGGGAACGCCTTCAATCGCCGGGAGCATTCGCGGTTCGCGCAGCCGGGATATAGCGATAGAGGGTCGCTGGAGAGACGCCAAGGCGGTGCGCGATTTGCGTCACACCAATGTCGGGGTTGGCGAGCAACGCGCGCGCGGCTTCAAGGTCGGCCTCCGTCAGATTGGGTTGTCGGCCTCCGGTACGGCCGAGGCGCCGAGCGGCGGCGAGGCCTGCTTGGGTGCGCTCGCGGATCAGACTCCGCTCGAATTCCGCCAATGCCCCAAACATGTGAAAAACTAGTCGCCCCTGCGCAGTCGTCGTATCGAGGGCTTCGGTAAGGCTGCGAAACCCGATGCCTCTTATCCGCAGGTTCTCGACGGTCTCGATCAACTGCTTCATCGAGCGCGCCAGCCGGTCGAGCTTCCACACGATCAGCGTGTCGCCACTGCGCGCGAATTCGAGGGCATCATGCAAAGCCGGGCGGTCGGTAACCGCTCCCGACATCTGCTCGGTGAAAATCTTTGCACACCCTGCTTCGGTCAGCGCGTCGCGCTGCAAGGCAAGGTTCTGGTCTACGGTCGAAACGCGGGCATAGCCGATCAGCATCGGTTTCGACGTGATCTCGCCGCGAGCTGTCCTTCAGCGCGCTAGGCTTGCCGCCGGACCCAGGCGACAATAGAGAAGAAACGACAGCGCGCCGAAGAGATCAGGCCAAGCCGACACTCAAGACCTCCGCGGATCGATCTTCGTGTGTCCACCGAATAGAGATGTCACTGACTCTGCCATTTAGAAATGTCACCGTCGTTGGGGTCGGGCGGCGGGCGGGCGCGGAGCCCTCGGCGTAGCGCAGCGCCCGCCCGCCGCCCGACCCACCGAGCTTGCCGCCGCACCCGTTGGTTGACCGAGCGGGCGTCAGCCCGCTCGGCTCGTAGAAAAATCCAGCGCGCAACCCAACTTCCGTTGATCAGTCGCGACCAAAGCCGCGCGGCGGCTCCACGCTTTCGAGATCGGATAGATCGAGATCACAGATCGTCCGCAGCGCCTCCGCCGTCGCGCTTGCCTCGAGGTTCTGCGGCAGCGACTGCAGCCACCTTCGGTAATCGTCCTGCAAGGCGACAAGCTCGGCCACGGCCGCGCCCCATCGCTGCGCCCGGCTGCGCCGGTCGGCGGGCCTTCGGTATCTGATCCTGGACGTCCCGTCGGGGTGCGTCGCGCGAAAGCGGGCCTGTCGCTCGGCCCCCGTCATCGGCTTGTCGCCCGAGGGCTTGGGACCTCGTTTCATGGGTAGCATAATCCGTTACGTAACGAGTTTATATAAGAGAGCAATGTCGGCGCGCTCTGCGTCGTATCAAGGCTCAGCCGACTTTGAAGAGGCGCGCGTCGCGCTGATCGCGGCGGCGCGGCGCCTTCCTGCTCCGCGTCTCGGCGCGTTCGATCTGCTGTTCGCGGATGAAGGCGAGGACGGCGCCGAGCCGCTTGTTCTCGACAATCGCCGCCTGCGGGACGTGGCGCAGTTGGTCGAAGGTGCGGTAGGCGAGCGCGACGCCCTTATAGCGGATCGATAGCCGGCCATCGGGATAATCGATGACAGTAAACCGTTTGCCGATCGCCGCCTTGGGCTGGTCGCTCGGCTCCGGGATGAAGATCACCTTGTCGTATTGCAGCGTCAGCGCTTGCGAAAGAGTGCGTTCCTCCTTCCAGGCAAAGGCGTCCTCCAGATCGTCGCCGGCACCCAGCGGCCGGTGCAGGTCCTTCTCGTTCGCCGGCGGCTTGCCAAAGCGGGCGTTGTAGTTGGCCATGAAAGCCGGCAGGAGGGCGTTCCCTTCGGCGAGGCTGCGCGCACCGGCCAGCCGCAGCTCTTTGACCAGTCGATCCTGCAGGGTCCTGTTTGCGCGCTCGATTTATGAACGAGAATTGAGCTTCTGTTAAATCAGCTCTGCTGACTCTGGCGCAAAGTCTCGGAACACTGCCGCCACGGCGCTCCACGCCATCGCGCGAAAATATTTCCCTGCGATGTACCCCGATTGCACGCCTACTACTTTCGCAATTTTTTCAGGCGCCCAAACGCCTTCGACATCCGTCTGTAATTCCCACACGGCACTGCCGCTTGCTCCCTGAAGAGCGGGAACTTCTACCTCCGAGCCGTCATCATCTCGCATTGCCCGTGTTTGATGATCGAAGAATAAGTCGCAGTCAGGATTAAGATCCTTCGCGCCGGAGGGTGCCTCTTCTAGTCTGAACGCGTGAAGAGCGAGGACTTTGCCCCGTATTAAATCCCCTACTGGTTCCTCTAAAGCTACTGGATACCCCAATAGAACAAAAAACACAGGTTTATGCGTTGCAGATGCGATGTTATCTAAAGTTAAGAAGCGCCAGCCGGTTTTAAGCGTAGCGATTTTATCAGAGGAAAGCAGTTCTATAACCGCTACATCGGGATATTCTTGTTGTGCGGTGTGTATATCTAGTTTTCCTAATCCCTCGAAATTGTCCCTATTCCGATGCGGAACAAAGAGCCATTGGGACGGATTCGTCTTATCAATAATATGCTTTGCGGTTATCAGAAAGTGACGGTCGCTGATTGTAAATAAGCAGGCACTGCCCGCGATTCCCGTCTGACTTTTCTCTTGATAAAACAGCGGAATTGTCACGCTGCGCATATATTCCTGAGTTATCTGTTTTTCGTCGGGTTCCATGGATTTCTCCCGTATCTCTAGCGTGCTCCAGCGCTGCTGCTGGAACACAAAATCTAGGTCAGATTCCGAACCGCGAAATCGTGCTCTGACTGACGTTGTAGCTGCGGGCGACGCTGCGCTGCGTCTCGCCCGCGTCGAGGCGCTGGCGGGCCTCTTTCTGTTGGTGCGGGGTTTTGCGGGCAGGGGGTCGGCCCATCTGCTTTCCTTGGGCCTTGGCGCGGCTCCTGCCCTCGGCGGCGCGGCGGGCCGAGCCGGAGCGGATGCAGCCGGCATCACATCGATGGCAAACGTGGATCGAGCGATCTAAGGCCCGTATCCGCTTCATCGAAAAAGCTGCTTGCCCGCTGGGATGTTTCGATCAGAAGCGCGTCGGAGGAGCATGCCCCTTGGACGGCACCGACGACCTTCCGTGCCGACGCGATAACTGCAATCGTCCCTTCCGTATCGGCTTTAGTTGCGATCAACGCATTTATTTCATCCTGTTTATTGATCATTCTCGATGATAAACTAACGGTGAGAGCACTATGGATTAAATCCATCTTAACGCCGGTCATTACATTAAACAGTTCTTCCCAACATGCCGTGTTAAGGGGATCGACCTGACCAGTTGCCAGCCGCCCCGCCTTGTAATTCTGTATATCTTCCTCGATCCGTTGCGCATTCGTTGCAAGACCGTCTAGCATCTCTACGTCATGTTGGGTGAGAGTATTTGCGTTTGCTGGAACGACGATGACCTCCGCGATACAAATTGCTAAGACACGCCGGCGGAGCTTTGGCACGCCGAGTCTCCCGAACGAGGGCGACGCGGGCTTACACGTCATTCCGCGAGCCTCGAAATCGTGCTCTGACTGACGTTGTAGCTGCGCGCCACGCTGCGCTGCGTCTCGCCCGCTTCGAGGCGCTTGCGGGCCTCCTGCTGCTGGTGCGCGGTGAGGATCGGCTTGCGGCCGAATTTGACGCCGTTGGCCTTCGCGTCGGCCCGGCCGCGCGCGGTGCGCTCCAGAATGCGGCGGCGTTCGAGCTTCGCCGTAACGCCAAGGATGGCGAAGATGATCTCGGCGAAGTCGGATGTGGTATCGAGGAACGGCTCGGCTAGCAGCCTGTCGGACTTAGGTGGAAGCCGACCCAGAATGTGGTAGGTTTGAGTGGGGGATGTGTACTAGGGGCGGGTGGGGGATGAGCAATTTTCGCCAGGTGGATCGGCAGACGGGGTTTCTGTTGCCACCCTCGGTGGACGAGTGGCTGCCGCAACGACATTTGGCGCGCTTTGTGGTGGAAGTGATTGACGGTCTGGATCTGCACGAGCTGAGCGGCAGCTATCGCGGGTCGGGCTCGGCGTCGTACCACCCAGCGATGCTGCTGGGGCTGTTGGTTTACGGCTATGCGACGGGGGTGTTTTCGAGCCGAAAGCTGGAGCAGGCGACGTACGATTCGGTGGCGTTTCGCTTCATCGCGGCAAACGACCACCCGGACCACGACACGATCGCGACGTTCCGGCGGCGGTTTTTGCCGGAGATCGAGGGGCTGTTCGTCAGGGTGTTGTTGTTGGCCCGCGAGATGGGGGTTCTCGGTCTGGGCACGGTGGCGTTGGACGGGACCAAGATCCACGCCAATGCGAGCCGGCATAGCGCGCTCTCTTATGAGCATGCTGGGAAGCTGGAGGCGCAGCTGAAGGCCGAGGTGGGAGAGCTGATGGCCAAGGCCGAGGCGGCCGATACGGCGGATCTTCCTAAGCCTGCCCCGGCGAAGGCCGGGGGGATGTCGATCCCCGAGGAGTTGGAGCGACGCGAAGTACGACTGCAGAAGCTGGCCGAGGCGCGCAGCAAAATCGAGGCGCGTGCCAGCGAGCGCTTGGCCCGTGAGCAGGCGGAGTATGAGGCCAAAGTCGCGGCGCGCGAGGCCAAGGCCAGGGCGAGCGGCAGGAAGCCTGGCGGCAGGCCGCCGGCGCCGCCGGCTGCGGGGCCCGGCCCCACCGATCAGATCAATCTGACCGACGAGGACTTGCGGATCATGCCGGTGGCGGGCGGCGGGTTCGAGCAATGCTACAACGCGCAAGCCGTAGTGACGGCAGACAGCCTGTTGGTGGTCGCCAGCGATGTCGTACAAGCCGCGAACGACAAGCAGCAACTCGCGCCGATGCTGGGCAAGCTGGCGGCTTTGCCGGCGGATCTCGGCAGGGCGCAAACGATGCTCGGCGACAATGGCTATTGCAGCGCCGCCAATGTGACAGCCTGCACCGCGGCAGGGATCGAGCCGCTGCTGGCGCTCGGCCGTGCGCCACATAACCCACCCTTGGCCGAGCGCTTTGCTCCGGCACCGCCCGCACCGCAGGACCCGACGCCGCTCGAAGCGATGGCGCACCGCTTGGCGACACCCGAAGGCAAGAAGCTCTACGGCCGGCGCAAGTGCACCCCGGAGCCAGTCTTCGGCATAATCAAGTCGGTTCTGGGCTTTCGCCAATTCCTGCTGCGCGGGCTCGATAAAGTCCGCGGCGAGTGGAGCCTGGTCACCATGGCCTGGAACATCAAGCGGATCTTCGCCCTCGCCGCCCGGTAAAGGAGCATCAGAAGAGTAAATCTCAACCAAAGCGAGATATCGGTCGGAACCCTTGACCAAGTCTCCAACCCGTCAGCATCCCGACGACGGTTGACGCAATGCAAAGCCGCGTTCCATCCCTCGATAGTTAAACCCAGTCCGACAGGCTGCTAGCGAGCGGATACCGGCCCCGGCGCGCTGCATATCGCGCGCGATCACCAGCAAGTCGGTCGTGTCGCGCGAAAGCCGGTCAACGGCCGGGGTGACGACAACATCGCCGGGGGCGAGGGCCTTCATCAGCTTGGCAAGCTGCGGCCGGTCGGCCGTGGTGCCGGTGATCTTCTCGCAGAATATCTTTCCGCACCCGGCCGCCTTCAGTTGCTTGACCTGGCCGCTCTCGTCTTGGGCGGCCGTCGAGACGCGCGCATAGCCGTAAATCATGGTTTCATTGTGCATCGGAAATCTGCATCGAAAAAGCACAATTTTTTCAAGGCTTCGATTTTTATGCACATATTTTGAGGCGGACAACGCCAGCTGATTCACTGCACAACGATGGAATGACCTCTCCGCGCCCGGTTTCCGGACATTCTCTCGGGTTCGACGTTCGACCGCCGGGGCCGCGAAATAAGTCTCGATCGCTGCTGCGCCAAGCGCAGCTGCAAAATGCAGATGTCATTTTATCAAGTTATGTAGACGCAGAACGCGATAGTCCGAGATTTCAATCTTGACATACAATAATATATTTATCGCCATTAGCGACGGAAGAAACCCAAATTGGGGGAGACGATGAGGATCGGCCACGGGTGCAGACGGTTTCTCGTTAGGAGCTTCGTGCTCGGCGTGGGCGGGCTGACGGCCGCGACCCTCGCTCCGGAGAGTGCCTCGGCGGCCTCTCAGCTGAAGGTGCTCTACTCTTTCTGCGCCACAGGCGGAGGCGATTACTGCACCGATGGCGAATATCCTGAAGCCGGCCTGATCCAGGACAGCAGGGGGAATTTCTATGGCACGACCGAGGATGGCGGCGCGGACGGCGCCGGCACGGTGTTCGAGCTGACGCCGAACAAAGGCAAGACAGCCTGGGTGCACAAGGTGCTGTACCGCTTTTGCGCGCAGGGTGGGGGTAACTGCACCGACGGAGCATACCCTGAAGCGGGGGTGACGCAGGACGCGTCGGGGCACCTCTACGGGACGACCTACAAGGGCGGCGCCACCGACAGCGGCACGGCGTTCGAGCTGACGCCACCGGCACCGGGCAAGACCGCGTGGAAGGAGAGGGTGCTGTACAGCTTTTGCGGGCAGACTAACTGCGCCGACGGCGAAGAACCTGAAGCCGGCGTAATCCAGGACGCGGCGGGAAACCTCTATGGCACGACCTATTATGGCGGTACCGGCGACGCGGGCACGGTGTTCGAGCTGACGCCGCCGGCGCCGGGCCAGTTCGCGTGGTCGGAGACCGTGCTCTACAGCTTTTGCGCGACTGGATGCAGCGACGGCGAAAACCCTGAAGCCCGCCTCATTCAAAACCCGTCGACGGGGAACCTTTACGGCACGACCGTGGAGGGCGGCACCAACGGCAGAGGCACGGTGTTCGAGCTGACGCCACCGGCAATGGGGCCCGGCGCGTGGACCGAGACGGTGCTGTACAGCTTTTGCGCACAGGGAGGCGAGGCGTGCACCGACGGCGAATACCCTGAAGCCCGCGTGACCCGGGACCCGTCGGGGAACCTTTACGGCACGACCGAGGAGGGTGGCGCCTACACCGGGGGCACGGTGTTCGAGCTGACGCCGCCGGGCGCGCCGAAGGAGATCGTGCTCTACAGCTTTTGTGCGAAGGGAGGCCAGGATTGCACCGATGGCGAGCGCCCTCAGGCGGGCCTGATCCGGGACTCCTTGGGGAACCTTTACGGCACGACCGACGAGGGCGGTGCGGACGGGGGCGGCACGGCGTTCGAGCTGACACCCAACAAGCCCGGTACCGCGTGGTCGCAGAGCGTGCTGTACAGCTTTTGCGCGCAGGGAGACAGGAACTGCACCGATGGTGCATACCCTGAAGCCGGACTGTTGCGGGACGCGTCGGGGAACCTTTACGGCACGACCGAAGAGGGCGGCACTTTTGGCGGCCCCTACGGCTACGACGGCGGCACGGTGTTTGAGCTGGTCAAGAAACCGTAGCGATCGCGTCCAGCGAGACCCGGCGCAGGCCGGTGACTATCCCTCGATCAGCGGCTCGACGATTTCCCCACCCTGAAATGTCAGAAGTCCTGCATTATCGAGAGTAGGGGAATCTCGCCAACACTCCAGCCGAAGCGGGCACGGGCGTCCGCCGCCTGATCGGTGCGCACCGGTATCGGCGGAATCCGCAATCGACCTGACCGCGCCGGCGCAATCGGCCGCGTGCCTGGCGGGATCGGGCTTGCGCGGTCTAGCTGCTCAGTTTCCATCACGCTCCGGGCGTGTTCGCGGTGCGCGCGGCCGGAATGTAGCGATAGAGCGTCGCCGGGGAGACGCCGAGGCGGTGCGCGATTTGGGTCACCCCGATGTCGGGATTGGCGAGCAATGCCCGCGCGGCTTCAAGGTCTTCCTCTGTCGATCGATCTGGGTCTGGAATTAGAATGCACGTGCCGGGCAGCGCAACGCCGCACGAGCGGCGCCCGAAGGCGCCCGGATAAGGAGGCCGAGTATTGAAAGCGGCGGTCATGGTCCCCGGCCCGGATGGCGGACATTGGAACATCCGCGAGTTGCAGCGGCCGGTAGTTCCGCCCGGCCACGTGTTGCTAGGCGTCCGCACCTCCTCGATCAACCGGGCCGAATTGAGGCGGCTGCGCAATCTGCGAGTGCCTCCAGGGCAGCCGGCACCCGAGGCACGGGTCGGCGGCGGCGATGCCGCCGGCGAGATCGCCGAAATTGGCGCGGGCGTCTCCGATTTCAAGCTGGGCGACCGCGCTATGGGGCGCTGCGCCGGCGGCTTTGCGGAATACGCGTTGATCGACGCCCGCGAACTGATGCCGGTGCCAACTGTGTTGTCGTGGGAAGAGGCGGCGTGCGTCCCGATCGTTTTCGTCGTCGTGCACGACGCGCTTTTTATCAGCGGACAGCTGCATCGCGGCGAGACCGTGCTGGTGACCGCCGCGCCATCCGGGGTCGGGACGGCGACGCTCGCCCTCGCCAAGCATATTGGCGCGCGGGTGATCGGGACCTCGCGCTCGGCCGAGAAACTCCAGCGGCTGAAAGGCCACGGTCTCGATGTTGGGGTCGTCACCGGCAGCGACGGGTTCAGCGGCGCGATCGCGCCGCATATCGGGGATAGCGGGTCGACATGGTGGTCGACAATATCGGTGGCGATGTTCTCGCCCCCTGTATCGCCGCACTTGCACTCGGCGGCCGCTATGTGACGATCGGCCGGATGAGCGGCGTCACCTCCGGCGAGTTGGACGTCGATCGGCTGGCCGAGCGGCGCCTGCATCTCTATGGCGTCAGCAACCGGCTGCGCACCCCGGCGCAGAGGGCCGACTCGACGCGGCGTTTTGTTGCGGATCTGATGCCGGCCCTCAGCGCCGGCGAGATCCGCCCGATCATCGACCGCTGTTTCGCGCTCGATCAACTCGCCGCCGCGCAGGCCCATGTCGAGGCCGAGCAGCATGTCGGCAAGGTGGTTATCGAGATCTGAGAAATCATGCGAGCAACACGAAGGGGCTAAGTGCCCAAGATCCCGCGACGCTACCCGCTCGGACGGGGTAGGTAATCGAATGACAGTCGAGCGTGGCCAAGCGACGCCGTCACCGACCCTCGCGGCGTCGATGGACCGGTCGGCTATACGCGGCGGATCGTGCTCGGGCCGGGCTGGCTTTGCTTGGCGCGCGATCACGCAGTCGGGTGCAGACAATCAGCGCAGAGTTGGTCGGCTTGCCATCGAGCGTCCGCCCGTGGGCGCTGACCCGGGGATAGCCGAGGCGGCGCTGCGGGCGCTCTCCCAGCGGGAATGGGTCGCGAACGGACGGCCGCCATGGGTGGCGAGCGGTCCTTCGCGGCGACCCGTCTCAGTGACACGGCGCGACGGTGCTTCATCGGGCAACGGATCAACGGCCTGCCAATGGCGCCGACGATCATGACGACTCAACGCAAATCAGCCATGCAATCGAAGGGCTTTTCAGGCTCGCCAGAGCGCGCCATTGGTAGCTATGGACAATTATAAGTACACTTATCATGAGTAGCCGCATGTTGGACATCGAAACCTCCGAGCGCCGTCCGAACCTGTGGCGCGGAGTTGTTGCGGCCTGGGTAATGGCGCTGAGCATTTTCGCCGCTTCCGCGGGCTTTCATTCGCTGGCGTCGTCCACCGCCGCGCCGGCCCCGCCGGGCGTAGTCATCCCGCAGCATGACCAGACCCGTGGCGACGGCCAGTACCGTGGCGACCAGGCCGTGTCGCCAACACCTCTTGGGGTTGCCCCTCTCTAATGAAAAGGGGGATTCCGGCGGATTACGGACAGAAAAAGCGAAGACTTCTGCGGGGTTCATCGTAGCCCCTGGGGATTACGGGCGAATACGCCGCCAGCTGGTAATCTCTCAGCGTTACCGTCGCAATGTGCGTTCCGCATCGTCGTTGCGTGCCACCACTTGCCGCCGCGTGCCGTGGCGGCCCCGAGCACTGAGAAATCGTCCTGCAGCGGCAACGTTGCTGGAGGCCTCAAAGCCTCTATCAGGTGCCGAAACGAACGGCGGTTGTCCACCCGCTGAGCCGGTCCCGGGGGTACTGCCGAACGGCAGGTATGGGGCATAGGCCGGCATTGCTGCGAGCGGAAGCGAACGGCTGCTGTGGTCGGTTTGAGCCGTTGGCTCGGGGTCGGGGCCGGTCGATGATCTCGACGGGCCGTGAATGGCTTCACTGGGTGGAAACCGGGCATTTGCACCGGATTAGCTGCGCGAGCGAAGTGATTGTCCCACCGGCACAGACACCGTGATGCGGGCGCTGGCAATGACGGTGAGATCAGTCTCTCCGGACGCGTTGGAGCGTTTCATGAAACGTGATTAGGGGCAGGTCATGCAACCTCGCCGGCGGCGACGCGGAGGCCTGATAGGAACAGTTCGCGGAGTTCCGGGTTGCGATAGCGGGTTGCAGGTTCCACCACGGCAGGCGTAATCGCGCGCAGCCGCCTGACGATCTCTCGCGCATCGTCGAGCCGTCCCAAATGCGCGTAGCACGACGCCAGCACGCGGTAGGTCACCGGGAATGTCGGAGCCAGATCGAGCGACGCCAGTAGGTTTGCCGCCGCCTCGTCGAAACGGCGGCTGAAGAAGCAGGCTTCGCCAATCACGTTCAGGTGAACAGCCCTGCGGTTGCGCGGGCTGAGCCGCGAATAGTTCTGAAAATGCTCGATCGCGACATCGGGTTGGCCGGCAAAGACCCGGAGCAAAGCGCTCCAGAACCAACCACGAGCGGAGCTCGGGTTGAGAGTCAGACAGCGGTCGATCAGCCTGAGCGACACATCGATGTCCTCACCGAAATATCCGAGCACCGCTGCCGTGACTGCGAGGACGTTGGGATCGTCGGGAGCGCTGCGGAGCGCCCGTCGCGCAAAATCGATACTTTTCCGCTTGGCCGCTTCGGGATCCGCGGTCCAGCCGTTGACTTCGAGCCCTGAGTAACAATCGGCCGCCAAGGCGAGAGCCGGGCCGTAATCGGGGTCGCGTTCGATCGCTTGCCCGAGCAGGTCGAGCGCCCGAAGGTAGCTCTCCTTCGTAAATGCGTCCAAGTCCGGAAGCGCGCGCAGATAGAAGTCCAACGCGGTAAGGTCGTTTGTCGGCCGGTCGGCCAAACGGCCGGTCTCGGCCACCTCCAGCGTGGGCTCGATGACACCGGCCACGCTGACCGCCACCTCATCTTGAAGCTCGAAGATGTCTTTCAGCAGACCATCGAACCGGTCGGCCCAGAGATGCGCGCCAGTCGCCGCGTCGATCAGCTGCGCGCTGATGCGCAACCGGCCGCGGGATTTGCGGACCGCGCCTTCGAGGACATAGCGGACGCCCAATTCGCGCCCGACCCGCTTCACGTCGAATGCCTGACCCTTGTATGTGAAACTGGAATTGCGGGCGATCACAAAGAGCCACGTGATGCGCGACAGCGCGGTAATGATTTCCTCGACCATTCCGTCGGCGAAATATTCCTGTTTGGGATCGCCGCTCAGATTTCTGAAACGGCAGCACCGCGATCGACGGCTTGTCCTGCAGCGGCGGCTCCCGTTCCCCGGAAATCCGAGTCACGCTCGCTCTAAAGCGATAGCCGCGCCCCGGGAACGTTTCGATGCAGCTGCCGTCCGCTTGCCCCTCGTCAAGGAGCCGACGGAGTGTCCCGATCTGTACGTTCAGATTGTTGTCGCCGACCACCGTCGCCGGCCATACGGCAGCGATGATCTCATCCCGCAATACGAGGTTTCCTGCTCGTCCGACCAGCACCCCGAGAACGTCAAGCGCACGCGAGCCCATGGGTATCGGTAGGAACACGCCGTTTTGATCCCGCCGGGACAGACCATACCGGTCGAGACGGAAGCCCTCGAACACAAAAATGCTGCTCTCCGCAAGCGCGTCCATGCCTCCCACGCGCCCCCGCAATCTTGTAGTTTGGAGCAATTTATAACTTTTTTAGCCCGAGCTTATAGCGCGCTTTTGTTGAGCGAGCTTCGATCGCTCGCTTCGGCCGCACCGGCCGAGCCGCATGATTTCGCGACGGGAGGATTGATATGAAGCGCGCGGGACTATGGGCGATTGGTATTGGGGCGCTCGTTGCAATGGGACTGCTTACTGAGCAGCAAGCGAATTCCTCGGACCAAGGCGGGCCGACAAGCTGCTCGAACGCGACGCTAAGAGGGCTGTATATGTCTGCCGGACCGACTGGATACACGACCGTGAACGGTAGCCTAGTGCCCGAAGCCGTCACTGGCAAGATTATCCTTTTTGGAAACGGCAAAGCCAACACGTTAGTCACCATTAGCATTGGTGGCAATATTATACCGGATGTCGCAGCGCCGGCGACTTATACCGTCAATTCGGACTGCACAGGTACTTTCACCGTTCATATGACGCCGCCGACCCCAGACGTGCACCTGGATATTTTCGTCGCGCCGGACGGCAGTGAATATTTCACCATTCAAACCGATCCGGGCAACGTACTCCCCGGAACGATACAGAGGGTCTCGCGCTGAGGTCCGTGTTAGCTCGGACCGCCGCCACTTCGAACAAGGGACAGCAGGCGCACCGACTGTGCCCGTCGCGACGAAACACGCTGTCACATGGCCAAGCTCGGGCCGGCTCGGGTGCGGTGCGGCAGCAGTCGTCGATATGGACGGCTGGCGGTCAGCTTCGAGTAGAGCCCCCACGTCGGGTCAGGTTCGACCGGCTCGCGGCACAGGAGTCGCAGTAGATGGTTACCGAACGGCCGCTTTGGGTCGCAAGCGAAATTTCAAGCGGACCCATAACGTAAGCCTTTCGGGACCCTGTTGTCGAAACTGCGGCTCGATGCCTAAGCTGCGAGCTGCAGATCTGATAGGTGTTGCGAGGGGTGATGGCGGAGCGACGATTTCGGGTGGTGGTTGCCGGCGCCGGCGTGTCGGGCCTCTTCATGGCCGAGACATTGAAGCGCGCCGGCATCGATTTCGCGGTCTATGAAAAGGCCGGCGAGGTCGGCGGGACCTGGCGGGACAATACCTTTCCCGGCCTCTTCGTCGACGTCCTGTCGCGGCAATACGAATTCCCGTTTCAGCCGAACTACGACTGGTCGCGCAAATACGCGCCAGCCACCGAGATCTGGGCCTATATCAAGAAGGTCGCGCGCGACCGCGGCCTGTTGAAATTCATCCGCTTCGACGAGGAAATCGTCGCGGCGCGGTTCTCCGACGGTTGCTGGCGCATCGAGACCGCCAAGGGCGGCACCGACGTCGCCGACGTCTTCGTCTGCGCTACCGGATTTTTGCACAAGCCGGTCTTTCCCGACATCGCCGGCCGCGAGAGTTTTGCCGGCCTGTCCTTCCACTCGGCGCGCTGGGATCACGGCGTGCCCTATGCCGGCAAGCGCTGGGGCGTCATCGGCAGCGGCGCCAGCGGCGTGCAGATCACCGAGGCGCTGGCCTGGGCCGGCTGCGACGTCACGCAGTTCATCCGCCGCGCCCAATGGGTTCATATCCGCGAGAACCCGCACTCGACCTGGCACGAGCGGCTGAAGCTGCGGCTGCCCTTCCTCTACCGGCGCGAGCAGCGCCGGCTGTGGCAATTCATCATCGACAACGACCAATGGCGCCTCAAGCCCGGGCCGCAGCGCGAGGCGATGGAGCGCGAGTATCGGTCGTATCTCGACGCCATCGAGGACCCCGAGCTGAAGCGGAAGCTGACCCCTGACTACAATCTCGGCTGCACCCGCATCCCGAAATCGGACCGGAACTATTACGCGGCGGTGCAGCGGCCGAACGCGCACATCGTCAAGGGCGAGATCGCCCGCGTCGTGCCGGAGGGCGTCGTCATGGCCGACGGGGCGGAGGTGCCGCTCGACGTCCTCGTCTACGCCACCGGCTTCGACGCGCATGCTTATATGCGCCCGATGCAGGTGACGGGCCTCAACGGCACGACGATCGACGAGGCGTGGCAGGAAAAGATCTATTCCTACGGTGGCATCGCTGTGCCGGGGTTTCCCAATCTGTTCATGCTCTATGGACCGTTCGCCCCGGTCAACAACGTGCCGGTGCCGCTCGGGCTCGAGCAGGAGATCGGCTGCATCATGCGGCTCATCGCCGAGGCCCGCGCCCGCCGGGCCGCGGTGGCGCCGACCGTCGCCGCGACCGAGAAATTTCTCGCCCGTCTCGGCGCCGCCTTTCCCGGCACGGTATGGGTCGGCGGCTGCAAGAACTGGTACACCGGCGACCAGGACACGCCGGTCTTGTGGCCGCTGCCGCAAAGCGAGCACAAGGCATTCTTTGGCGCGGCGCCGACGGAGGATTTCGAGTTCATTCCGACGGCGCGGGGGGACTGAGCTCAGCTCGAGATGGAGCCTCGCATGGAACGGCCGGCCGCAGAGGCGCACAGCGTCACTGCGTGGCTCCTTCGAGACGGCCGCCGGATCACCGAGCCGGATGCGTTTCTCGAGGAGGGCGCCCCTCAAGCGGGCGGTTCAGCTCAGCCAATAGAGCAGCCGGCTGTGGCGCGGACGCGCGACGAGGATGGCATCGAGGCCGAGGCTGCGGCCGTAGCGACGCAACGCGAAAATCAGCATCAGCACCAGAAGGAAGAAATAGGTCCATGGCCATTCCCCCCAGGCGTTGTAGAGGCCGAGCCATAGATTGAGGATCTGCAATGCCCCGATCAGCCCCCATGCCCGCACGAAGAGGCCGAGGATCAGTGACACCGCGGTCAGGGTTTCGGCGGCGTAGATGATCGGGGCGAACAGATAGAAATGCGGCAGAAAGATATGGTTGACGAAATCCGCCTGCAGAGCGATCGCGGCGGATTTGCCCTCGACGCCCACCCAATAGGCGAGCCCGGTCTTGCCGAAGGGTTGATCCGGATGGTCGGTATAATAAGGCGGCAGTTTCCACAGCGTCTGCTGCCACCACATGGCGCCGATGATGAAGCGGCAGGCCCAATTGCCGAGATGAACAAGACGCCGCTGCTCGCGGATCGTGGCGAACGCGTAGGCGGCGATCAAAATGCTGGCGATCACCAGGACCCAGAAGACATAGGTCGTCCATGCCGGTTTCAGCATGAAATGGACGACGTCGCTCCACGGGTTCGGTCTCATCGGTCGTTGCTCCTCCCGCTGCTGTCGTTGTCGGCGGTTTGTCGGCGTTCGCAGGCAACGCGCAGCAAGGTCAAGGCAATCCTTAGGCCAGCTTTGACCGTGCCGCGCAGGCTCCCCGACACTTTCGAGACGCCGGCGGCGCGGCGCCGGTGCGCCACCGGGATTTCGATGATGCGCAGTCCGGCGCGCGCGGCGCGCATCTGCATTTCGAGGTTCCAGCCATAGGTCATTTCGCGCATGCCGAGGGCGAAGAGCGCGTCGCGCCGGATCGCGCGGAACGGGCCCATATCGCTGCAGCGCACCCCGTACAGCCACCGGATCACGGCGCCGGCGAGCCGTCCGGCGAGAAGTTGATGCGGGCTCATGCTGCCCGGCTCGCGGTTGCCGCGGCTGCGCGAACCGAGGACGAAGTCGCAGCTTCCGGCGAGGATCGGGGCGACGATCGTCGGGATCAGCTCCGGGCAGTCGCTGCCGTCGCCGTCGAGAAAGACGATCGTCTCGCAGCTTTGGCCGGCCGCCCGCGCACCGGCGAGGCAGGCCCGGCCATAGCCGCGCTGCGGTTCGACGACGACGCGCGCACCGGCAGCCGCCGCCCGCTCGACGGTGCGATCGCGGCTGCCGCTGTCGGCGACGATGATTTCGTCGACCAGATCGCGCGGCACCGCGGCGATGACCTCTTGAATCGCATCCTCCTCGTCGAGCGTCGGAATGACGAGACCGATACGCGGTCGCGCCGGCGTGGCGGCGGCGTCCGCGAGCGTCGTCGTCTGCAGCGTCACAGGCTCCAGCGCAGGCCGCAGCCGGCGCAGACCGGCGCCGGGTCGGGGCTCAGCAAGGCCCGGCGGAACGCCTGGTAACGCTCGCCGTTCCAGATCTCGCGCAGGCTCTGTTGCGTGGCATCGCCGAGCGTAAAGCCGTCGTAGCCGCGCTGTGAAAACGGCGCGACGCAGCAGGGAAGGGCGCGCCCATGCGCGGTGAAATACATCAAGGTCCAAGGCCGGCGGCAGGATGACCAGGGCTGCGACTCGGCCTGCCGGGTGATGCTGCTGCCAGGGTCTACCGCGCCCGAAGCGTTGAACGCGATGCCGAGCCGCTCGGCCAGCGCCACGGCCTCGGCGACGAGGCGGTGCTCCTCGCGACTTGCCGCGTCCTCCCCGGGCGCGAACAACGCCGATTCCGCCCGCGCCAGGCCCTGCCCCTCCGGGAAGTAAACGAGGCGCTGCAGATAGACTTCGCGAATGCCGCAATCATGTGCCAGCCTGACGAAATCGCCGAGCTGGCCGATGGTTTCCTTGAGCCCGGTCAGCCACAGCGACAGGCGCGGCGTGTCGGCCCCGGTCTCCTGCTGCAATGTCCGGAAGTTGCGAATGTTGCGCAGGATGCGCGCGAAGAACGGCCGGCCGCGCACCTCTACGAAGGCCTCCGGCTCGGCGGCGTCGAGCGAGAGGCGCAATTCATCGAGCCCGGCCTCGACCAACTCGCGTCCCCTGCGCGTTGTCAGCAAGGTGCCGTTGGTGTTGAACAGCACATAACTGCCGCGATCCTTCAGGTACCGGATCATGCGCGGCAGGGCCGGCACCAGCATCGGCTCGCCGACCCCGTGCAAGACGACGCGCGCGATCTTCGGAAACTGGTCGACGATCCGGACGAACAAGTCCCAGCTCATATCGGCCGGCGGCTCCAGCGCCTCGAAGGTGCGCGGGCAGGTCGTGCACAACAGATTGCAGCGGTTCGTCGTCTCGAGATAGAGGCAGACGGGCTCCGCCTCGGCCACCGCACCGCGTGCCGCGCCGATATGCGTGAAATAGCGGTGCGGGTCGGGCAGGGAGGCGCGGGCGGCACTGGTCATCGGTCGACGCTCTCCAGCAGGCGGCCGCGACGGCGCGAGAAATCGAGGCAGGCGAGCGCCGCAAACGGCGCATAGACCACGCTTTCCACCACCAGTCGATGGCTGTCGACGACGATATGCGACCCGACCGGAACCAGATACAGTAAAAAGCTCGTCACTGTCAGCCACAACAGCGAGCCCCACGGCACGAGGCAGGCGAGGGCGACAAGCCAGGCGAAATACCAAGCGTAATGCGGCGACAGCAAAACCATCGACGCGGTCGCGAGCAACGCCGCTCCGACAAAATCCCGATCGGGCTCGCGCCCGGCGACGACGAGACCGGCTAGTGCTACGAGCAGCGCCGCAGCAACGGCGAGATAGAACACCGTGCCGACTTCCCGAAAAAGCGGCAGCGCGGCAACGAGATTCCACAGGTAAAACCCGGCGCCGCCGCGGTCGAAACCTTCCTCGCCGGCGTAGCTGCCGAGAAAGCCGAGCACCCGCCGGCCGACCCCAAGATAGGGCAGGTAGCCGACGAGCACGGTCGCCGCGAACGCCGTCGGCAGCTTCCAATCCCACCGGCGATAAAGCGCTGGAGCGATGATCGCCGGGAAGAATTTGACGAGCGTGCCGCAACCCAGCGCGATGCCGGCCAGCCCTTCCGGCAGATGCCGGCGGCTCCACAAGGCGAGCACTGTGAACAGCACGACCAAAGCATCGACATGGCCGCTGCCGGCGAATTCCCACAACGGCAGCGGATGCCACGCATAGATCAATATCCATTCCGGCGGCAGCCCGCGGTCGCGCAGCAGGCCGAGCAGAAGTAAGATGGCTAACGCCTCGCAGGCGACCATCGCCGCCTTCATCCCGCGCACGCTGGGACCGAACCGGGTGACCACGAAAAAGAATGCTTCTGCCGCCGGCGGGTAGACGGTCGGGGCATAGGTCGCGCGGTTGATGCGCGGAAAGATCGCTGGGTCGCGCAACCTGGCGAGCTGCGGGTCGTCCGGAATGTAGCGGTACGGATTGATGCCGGCACCCTCTACCCGGCCGTCCCAGACGTAGCGGTAGATGTCGGTCGAGAGAAAGGGCGGCGCCCAGAGCACCGCGGCGCGCATCGCCGCGGCGGCGACGAGGATCGTAACCAGCCCCCACCGCGATGTGCCGCCGCGCCGGACGAGTGCCACCGCGACGAGATAGATGGCGCCCTGCGTCAGCGCCACCGCGACAAAGCCGTCGACATCGCCTTTGTGCTGCACGACGAGGCCGATCCCGACCAGCGCCAGTAGCGCGGCGCCTATCGCCGCCAATCCGAGCGCCCGGCCGGCGCTCACCGATCGGCGCCGCTCTCCGACGGCGGTTTCCCGTCGAGCCCGCGCCGTCCGGCGTCGGCGCCGATCAGCCGGCGCAGATAGGCGGCTGTGTGCGGCGCCGCATACCCCGCGCCGTGCCGCATTTCGGCGATCAGCCGCCGCAGCGAGGCAAGGTCGTCGACGTCATACCAGCCCGGCAACAGGACCGTTTCGAGCGCGTGGCTCGCCGCCCGCTCGCAGGTCTGCCGCAGCACCTCGGCGGTGCTCCAGGCTATGCCCTCGAACAGATGAGGGTGCAGCCGCTTCAGCCCGATCAGGTAGTAGCCGCCATCCGCCGCCGGCCCGAGCACGACGCGGTCGCCCGGTTGTCGCAAGGCCTGCGCCGCCTGTACCAGGATTGCCGTCGGCAGCGTCGGGCTGTCGGCATTGACGAGGCAGGCCGCGCCATAGCCGGCGGCGAAGAGGTCCGCGGCGGCGGCATGAAGGCTCGCCCCGAGCCCGCGCTGCCGCGGCGCCAAAAGCGCAATCGGCGGCGGCAGCAATGCCCGGAACAGCGCCTCCGAGCCTGGCGGCGCATAGGCCGCATGACCATCGATCGGCGTACGCTCCGCCGCCGCGAGAATGTTTTCGGCGATGTCTTGCAGGAAACAGCCGCTGAGCTCGGCGGCCTCCGTCGGCGACAGAGGCGGCACCAGCCGGGTCTTGACATCGCCGACCCGCGGCGCCTTGGCCATCACCGCGATCGCGCAGATGTCGGTGCGGCCCGTCACTCCGGCCCCGGCGCCCGGTTCGACCCTCGCCAGCCGCGCGCCGCTGCGGCGATGACCGCGAGCGCGGCGGCGCTGCCGTCCGCCTCACCCTTCTCGAAATCGCCGCGCTCGACCGCCATTCGATTGGTGACATGGGCAAAGCACAGCACTGCTTTGTGCCGCGCCGCGGCAAAAGCATAAAGTGCCGCCGCCTCCATCTCGACGGCGAGAATGCCGCGGGCGCGCGCCCGGTCGATCGCCGCCGAGGTCTCCCGAAACGGCGCGTCGGTGGTCCAGGCGGCGCCGCGATAGACCGTCTCCGGCGCGCCGCCCAACGCCTGCATCGCGGCCTCCGCCAGCGCCCGGTCGGCCTCGGCGAATTCGGCCGGCGGCAGGTAGTGATAACTCGTGCCCTCGTCACGCAAGGCGCGATCGATCAGCACGAAATAGGGCGTCGCCCCGTGCGCCACGATCTGCCCGGCCGAGGTCATGCTGACGAGCAAGCGGCAGCCCGAGACGAACAGCTCTTCGGCCAACAAGACCGCAAACGCCGCGCCGACCGCGCAACCGATGATCCCGAAACGCTGACCTTCGTGGTCGAACTCGTAAAGATCGGTGTGGTAGCAGGCCCAACCGGGCGCCAGCGAGGCGCGACCGGCGCGAACCAGCGCGCGCAGAATGTCGCCGTCGGGGTCGAGCAGGCAGATCTCCGGCACCGCGACCTCGGCCACGCCCTTCTGTCGACGTGCCTCGCGCAAGAGATTGGCCGGCTCGAACACCGATGCCGAGCCGTAATCCTTGCCGGCGAGGATCGGCGGCGGGCATGGCGGAGCGGCGCTCGCGGGCATCGGGGTTTCTTGCCGGCCTCGCGCCGCTCGGTCAAGCCGGCGCAGCGCCGCGAGGGCGGCCGACGCGTGTTGCGCCGGCGCCGCGAAGGCGAGATGATGGCGTGAACGGTGGCTGTCACTTTTCCAAGGGGAGCGACGATGGCTTATGAAGGCATGATTGCAGAAACGATGTCGATCAACGGCGACAAGCATGAGCCGATTTCGGCCTATGTGGCGCGGCCGCTGGGCCCGGGCCCGTTCCCCGGCATGGTGCTGCTGCATCATGCGCCCGGCTGGGACGAATGGTATCGCGAGACCACGCGGAAGTTCGCGCATCACGGCTATGCGACGATCAGCCATAACCTCTACCACCGCGCCGGCGAAGGCAAAGCCGACGACGTCGCCGCCAGGGTGCGCGCCGAGGGCGGCGTCGCCGACGCGCAGGTCATCGGCGACACCGAAGGTGCGGTCGCCTGGCTGCGCGCGCAGCCCTGGCTCAACGGCAAGGTCGGCGTCTTCGGCACCTGCTCGGGCGGCCGCCAGACTTTCCTCTTCGCCTGCCATACGAAGAGCATCAACGCCGCCTGCGAGCTGTGGGGCGGCCGGGTCGTGATGAGCCGGGAAGAGCTGACGCCGAAGCAGCCGACCGCGCCGATCGAGTTCACGAAGAACCTGTCCTGCCCGCTGCTCGGTCTGTTCGGCAACGAGGACAGGTCGCCGACCCCGGAGCAGGTCGACCAGCACGAGGCCGAGCTGAAGAAATCCGGCAAGCAATACGAGTTTCACCGCTACGACGGCGCCGGGCACGGTTTCTTCTACTATGACCGGCCGGCCTACCGCATCGAGCAGGCGCTCGACGGGTGGCAGAAGGTCTTCGCGTTCCTCGGCAAGCACCTGGCCAAATAACCCCGTCGATGTGCACCTCGATCGTCGAGATCGTCGGCGCCGACGGCGCCGGCAAAGGCGGTGACGGGTGGTTCAAGCTGACCCACTCGGTCGTGTCCTACGACCACCCGCACCACGCCCTCCTCGAAGAGGCGATCACGATCGATTTCGTGAACGCGACGCTCGGGCCGGAAACGCGCGTCGCCGTCGAGCTGACGCTCGAATTGGCCAAGGAGCTGAGCGGCGCCCTGACCCGCGCGATCGCGGCTGCCGAGATCGAGGAAAGCGCCCGCTCGCGCCGGCTGTCGTAGCGCGCCTGCTCAGGGGCTGAAGAGGTCTTACGGGACCTCTCGGCACTCCCGCTACCCCTTCCGCGCAGGGCGGCTGCCCCTCCGTCGTTGCCGGGGGGCCCTGCTGGGGTGAGGGGCCTCATCCAGGAGCAACATCGCTGGGATCGGTGGGGTTTTCTCCGGACCGGCGATCGGCCAGCTGTTCGACCTGCCGGGCTACCGCCGACCGGCGACCTGCGCACGCCGGGTATTCTCACCACGCCGGATATCGGCGTTACCTACTCCGGGAGTATCAAGAAACCCGCTGAGCACGACGGTGACGCGCCTGGGTGGTGACAATGCGGATCTCCCCGACGATCCTGGCGGCGCTGGGCCTCAAACCGGATGCGCGTCGTTCCCGCGCAGACGCAGGGCTGCCGGGAAACTCCGACGGTGCCGTTTCGGCGCACCGACACGGTCCCGCCACAAAACTCCCCTTGCGCGCGCTTGACCCGCGCATTCGTGTCTCTGTGTCGTCGCGGCGATGACCGACAGCCCGTCTCCACGGCTTCCGCCCTTGCGGGCCCACTTTTTGGCTTGCAGCCGGGAGAGGTCGAACCATGATGCCGGAGTGAGGGAGCGGGGCCGGCGGCGGCCTGTCGAGGGCAGAGGCTGAAATGCCGGTGGAAATGATCGGCTGGATCGCGCCGCGAGTCTCGTCGGAGCTGATCCCGGCCTCCGGACCGCCGTTCGATGCCGAGGTGGTCGCCGAGACCGCCCGCATCCACGAGCGCGCCGGCTTCGATCGCGTGCTGATCGGCTACTTCTCGGAGGCGCCCGACGGGTTCCTTGTCGGCGCGCATGCCGCATCGGCGACCGGGCGGCTCGGTTTCCTCCTGGCGCATCGGCCGGGTTTCGTGGCGCCGCCGGTCGCCGCCCGCAAGCTCGCGACGTTCGACCAGCTAAGCGGCGGCCGGCTGGCGGTGCACATCATCGCCGGCGGCAGCGACGCCGATCAGGCGAAGGACGGCGACTGGACCGACCATGCAGCCCGCTACCGCCGCGCCGACGAATACATGGCGCTGCTGCGACGGACCTGGACCGAACCGCAGCCGTTCGACCATGCGGGCGAGTTCTACAGGACGGCGGGGACCTATTCGCAGATCCGCTGCCGGCAAGAGCCGCATATCCCGATCTACGGCGGCGGCGGGTCGGACGCGGCGATCCGGGCATTGGCGCCGCATGTCGACGTCTTCATGCTGTGGGGCGAACCGCTTAAGGAGACGGCCCTCTTCATGGAGCGTGTGCGGCAGGAGGCGGCGCGCTCCGGCCGCAAGCCGACCTTCAGCCTGTCGACCCGCCCGATCCTCGCGACAACCGACGGCGCCGCCTGGGACCGCGCGAGAGTCGTCCTCGACCGGGTGCTGATCAACCGCGGCGGCGCGCCGCCGCCGCAGCGGCAGAATGTCGGCTCCAAACGGTTGCTGCAGGCTGCCGCCGACGCCGAGACGCACGATAGCTGCTTGTGGACGCGGCTCGCCGTCGCCACCGGCGCGCAAGGCAACTCGACGGCCCTCGTCGGCTCACCCGAGACGGTCGCGAAGGCGCTTTTCGAATATTACAAGCTCGGCGCCACCAGCCTCCTGATCCGCGGCTACGACCCGCTCCCCGACGCCGTGCAGTATGGCGATGAGCTGATCCCGCGCCTGCGCGCGCTGGTCGCGGAGCATGACGCCCGCCGAGGCGCCGGCGTGCGGCAGCCGACCGGCCACAGCGGATAAAGGCTGACGCCCTCACCCCGGCCCTCTCCACGCTTGTGGGGGGAGTTCGCCTGGCTGAGGTCTACCATGGTCTCAGCGGGCCGATGGTGGTCCATCAAGCCTCTGAAGCCGTGATCAAAAGAAACACGGAAAAATCGAAGGCGTCCAGGGTCCCGCCGAGCCAAGCTGCCGACCGGGCATACCAGTGGTCTCTGGTGGCTCCGTCCACCACGGGGCATCAGAGCGGATCGGCGCTCGAACTCGGCTAGCTCGCCGAGCGCGAGGAGATATACCCCGGACCTGTTAAGCTCCTCGGATATGGAAGCCGCCCCGCTCGATACCTCGTTCTACAAAGAGGCCCTTATCGTGCTCGGTGCCGCCGGCGTCGTCATCCCGCTGTTCCATCGCCTGCACGTTAGCTCGGTACTCGGGTTCATGCTCGTCGGCATCGTCGTTGGCCCCTTCGGCCTTGCCTCGCTCGCTCCGCACCTTTCTTGGCTTTCCGCGATCACCATCGGCGCGCCGGGATCGATTGAGCCGATCGCCCAGCTCGGCGTCGTGCTGCTGCTGTTCATGATCGGCCTGGAACTGTCTTTTGAGCGCCTGCGGGTAATGCGCCGGCTGGTGTTCGGTCTCGGTCCGCTGCAGGTCGTACTCAGCGCCGCAGTTCTGGCCGGCGCAACCATTCTGCTCGGTCACAGCCGGATCAGTGCCGTGGTCATCGGCTTGGCGCTGGCAATGTCTTCTACCGCAGTGGTGATCCAGGTGCTGTCGGAGGACAAGCGGCTCAACACGGCCACCGGCCGCACCAGCTTCGCCATCCTGCTGTTCCAGGATCTCGCCGTGGTGCCGGTGCTGCTCGTCCTCGGCGCGCTCGGTCCAACCGGTCATGCCGGCAGCGCAGTCGGTTTCGGCCTCGCGATCGGCCAAGCACTGCTGGCCGTCGCTGTCATAGTTGCCCTCGGCCACCTGGTGCTGCGCCCACTGTTCCGCAGCGTGGCGCGCACCCGCAGCGCGGAATTGTTCGTGGCGGCGTGCCTACTGGTGGTGATCGCCAGCAGCCTTGTCACGGCCGCTGCCGGGCTTTCCATGGCTCTTGGCGCGCTGATCGGCGGGCTTCTGCTGGCCGGTACGGAATACCGCCGCCAAGTCGAGGTCACCATTGAGCCGTTCAAGGGCCTTGCCGTCGGCGTATTCCTGATCTCGGTCGGCATGAGCCTGGACATTCGGACGTTAGGCGCCCACCCGCTGCTCGTCGTCGGCGCCGCCATCGGCATGGTGCTGCTAAAGATGCTGGTCATCGTCCCACTGACCCGCGCATTCGGGCTGAACTGGGCAAACTGTTTGCGTAGCGGCCTGCTGCTCGGCCCCGGCGGCGAGTTCGCCTTCGTCATCGTCTCTGTGGCGCTCGGCCAGCATCTGTTGCCGCCCGACGCCGCCCGCGCGGTGCTGATCGTCACCGCTCTGACAATGGCAACGACTCCGCTTTTGTCGAGGCTCGGCGACCGGCTCGCGCCGCGCCGCGCCTCCAACACGCCGGTCGACCCGAAGATGCTAGTACCCGAGGCCTCCGACGCACTCCCCCGGGTGATCATCGCAGGATTCGGCCGCGTCGGGCAGACGCTCGCAGCGATGCTGGAGGTGCATGAGGTGCCGTATGTTGCGATCGACCGCGACCCTGACCGCGTGGCCCGCCAGCGCGCGTTTGGCATGCCGGTGTACTTCGGCGACATCACGCAGATCGATCTGCTGCGGCGCCTGCACCTGGACACCGCGCGCGCCCTGGCGGTGACGCTCGATGACCCGGCCGCAGCCACCGAGCTTGTGGCCCACGCACGGGCTGAACGGACGGATCTGTTGATCGTCGCGCGCGCCCGCGATGCGGAGCATGCGGCGCATCTCTATCGCACGGGCGCCTCCGATGCGGTGCCCGAGACAATCGAGGCGAGCCTCCAATTGTCCGAGGCCGTGCTGGTTGATGTGGGCGTACCGATAGGGCCGGTGATCGCCTCGATCCATGAGAAGCGCGCGGCGCTGCAGGCGGCGATCAGGGCAATGGTGCCGAACGTAGAGGTGCGGACACTTGGGCGCAGGCGGCTGCGCAATCGACCCTAGCCGCCGAGCCGCGGTGGCTTTGGCTTGTAGCAGCACTCTATCGGTAATATACGGATTTGGGCGGGTAACGGCGGCTGGAACCGGCGCATTCGCCTCTTTAGCTTGATCAGGTGGCCAAACGACTGACCGAGACTCGGCTCTTCACACTTGGATCGTGGCGAACCGATACCCGGGCGCGCTCGCGTCGCAGCTCCTCCATCCGCGCGCGGATCGTCGCAAAATCATCTGCCGCGCGGGAGCTACCGGAGCTCTCGCGTCGCAGCTCGTGCACACGCGCTCGGATCGTCGCAAAATCGTCTGCAGCACGGGGTCGGGTCACGTTTCCTCCGGTTCTTGTAGCCAAGCCTGGGTCTGTCATCGAGCATTATACAGCTCGATGCTCCGGCAACAACTCCGGCGAGCGAGGCGAGCTGTGGATCGGAAAGTTGTCGCGAGGACCACCAAGTTATGTCGGTGTTTCGTCCGATCGGGAGTTGTCGTGACAAATCTTGCTCTCACCGCACACCCGGCTCACCGGGCGTAGCGTAGCGTAGCGTGATGGCGCCGACGCCGGCTGCGACGTTCAGGCCGGTATTGCCTTCGATGCTGAGCGGCTGAAGCGAGATCGATCGATTTGAGCCGCCGACCAGCACATTGGCGCCGACGCCGAACCCGATTGTAGCGCTGCCGGTCGCCCCGACATAATCGCCGGCGATAGCGCCCGGTCCCACATATGGTCCTGGCGCGAATACCGCCCAGACCAGGACGCCGCCGCTGGTATAGCCGATATCGACGCCGAACTTGGAGATCGTGCCGGCATAATGCTCGGGATGGCGCCACCCGGGCGTCAGGGTGCAGCGCAGTGACTTCGAAGAGCCGAACACAAAGCCCCAGCCGCCGGCGACGTTGCAGCTCAATGTCCCGACCCGCACCCCCGATTGCGCGTGTGCCGGCGTCACTTGCGCGGAAAGGCCGGCCGCGACACCGAGCGCAGCGATTGCCAAACGCAGTTTTTTGCGCATGCGATGACCCCTCAAATTCGCCGGACTGGTACTCACACCTGGAAGCACACGCGCGGCGGCGGTTGGTCGCAAAGCCCCTTGTCTTTGTGACTAAGGGCGCGGAGCGCGCTGCCGCGCCGGCGAAAGGATTGCACGCCACACAATATGAGGATTAGCCGTTCGGGCTACGGGGCGGCGGCATCGCCGCAAAGGTGCGTATGTCGCCAGGAAGGCTGAGCCAGGCGTGCTTGTCGTCTGTCCAGACGGATTGTTCCGGCCGCGGGAAAGTGGGGTCGGCGAATGTGCCGACGGCGACGCCGATCAGTTGCGGCATGCGCTCCGGCTCCCAAAACAGGGTCGATCCGCATTCGGGGCAAAAGTGGAAGGTCACCAGCTTTCCGACGGCCGAATTTCGCGTAAATGGTTTGGAAATACCTTGGACGACGTTCACCGCGCCGCGCTCGAAAAAGGCGGCAATGCTGAACACGCTTCCGGTACGGCGCTGGCAGTCGACGCAGTGGCACATCGAGACGCGCGTGGGTTCTCCGTCGCAGCGGAGCTTTAGCCGTCCACAGGTGCAATTGGCGAAACGTTGGGTCATGGGCCCGCTGCCAAAGTGCCAGTTAAAGCAAGAGCTATCGATCGCCCGCTTCGATTTCGGCGTCACGGCGCAGACGGCTCGGCAGCAGTTCGCCGAGCTTTTCGAGCACCGGGTAAGCCGCACTTGCGATATGGGCGTTGATCCGCTTGAGGTCGCGCAACACGTCGAGATGCAGGGCGCTGGTCTCGACGCTCTCGACCCGGCCGGCGCGGATGCGCGTGAAATGCGATTCCGTGGCGCGGGCTTCGAGATCGCGGAAGACCTCCTTTTCGCCAAGCAGCCTTCGGGCAGCACGCGCGTCGTCGATCATGAACACCGCGGCCGAAGTCTGCACGTTGCCGATAAGCCGTTCGAGCATGGCGCGAATTTCCGCCTGGCCCTCGACCGAAAACGCCAGGCCGCGCTTGAGCCGCTTGGCGGCAATCGACATCAAGCTGCGCTCGACAATGTCGCCGGCGTGCTCGAGGTTGGTGATGAAGGCGAGGATTTCCCCCAGCCGGCGATTGTCCTCATCGTCGAGGGAATCGGGATCGAGTTCGGTCAAATAGACTTTGATCGCACGGTTGAGGTGGTCGAGGACGTCGTCGAGCCCCTTGGTCGTGCCAACCCGCTTGCGGTCGCCTTGATCGAGCGCCTCGAGGGCGTAGCGCAGCATCGCTTCGAGCGTGTCAGCCATGCGCAGCGCCTCGCGCGCCGCTCCCGCCAACGCGATTGCCGGGGTCTCGTGAGCGGTGCGGTCGAGGTAGACCGGCTTCGAAGGATCGGACGGCACCGCACGGGCCGGCAACAGCCATACCAGCAGCCGGGCGAAGGGTTGCAGCAACGGCAGAAACAGTACCGCCATGACGAGATTGAATACGGTGTGGAAATCGGCAACGACCCGTCCGCTGTTGGGCTCAATCGCGACCAGCCAGGGCCCGACCCAATTGAGCAGTGCCAGCCCGAGGAGCACGCCAACCAGCCGGTTCAAGAGGTTGCCCGCCGGCACCCGCTTCGCCGTCGGATCGCCGCCGGCGGCGCCTTCAAGGAGCGGATTGAGGGCGGAACCGAGATTTGCCCCGAGCACCAGGGCGAAGGCCGCCTGCGGCGGCACCACGCCCTGGGTCGCGAGCGACATGGTGAGAAGCACCGTGGCGACGCTCGAATGCGCCGCCCAGGTCAGCGCCGCGGCGATGATCACATCTATGATGGGCTGAGTTGCGATCGCACCCATCAAGAGACGCAGGCTCGGCACATCCTCATAGGGAGTGAGCAGGGCGAGCAGCTGCTGCAAGGCGAACAGCATGAGCCCCAGCCCGATCGCGACGCGCCCGAGGTCGCGGGAACGGCTGGCCACGCCGCGCCGAAACATAATGACGCCGACCAGCACAAAGAGCGGCGCGACACGCGCGATGTTGAACGACAAGACCTGCACGATCAGGGTGGTGCCGACATTGGCCCCCAGCATGACCGCGAGCCCCGGCACGAGATCGACCAATCCGCCGGCGGCAAAACTCGCCACCATCAGCCCTGTTGCGGTGCTGCTCTGCAACACAGCGGTGACGCCGAGCCCGGCCAGGAAGGCCGAGAACCGATCGCGCAAGGTACGCCCGAGAAAGCGGCGCAAATTGGCGCCGAAAGCGCGCTGAATGCCGCTCTGCACCATATGCACGCCCCACAGTAGCAGGGCGATCGAGCCGGCGAGATCGATCAACGTCAGGGTGGTGTCCATGCCGCCCCTCCCTCAGTCCCGCGCGCACCGGGCGAACTGGGACAAACAGTCCGCGCGACCGGAAATTCAACAAGAAAATCGGTCGGGAAGGCGGGCCGGCTCGCGCCGGCGGGTCGCGACGGATCGGGGATGCCTCGACCGGCTCACCAGGCCAGGGCCCAGCCGTCGCGGCGCGGATCGGAGCCGGCGATCAGCATGCCGGTGGCCGGATCGCGGCGGATGATCTCGACTGAGCACGGACCGTCGAGATCGCCGACCGTCTTCAGCGGATGGCCGCGCCGCTGAAGTTCGCGGCATACCGCCTCGGGAAACCGCTGCTCGACGGTCAGCGCGTCCTCGCCGTCATGCGGCCAGTTCGCATACTGACCGGAGAGGTTCGAGGTCCAGCGCGGCATCTCGGCCGCCTGTTGCGGGTCGAGTCCGGAATCGATCATCGCCGACAACACCTGCAGATTGATCTGCACCTGATGGTCGGCACCGGGCGTGCCGAAAACGCACCACAATTCACCGTCCTTCAGAACGAGAGGCGCGTTCATCGTGTGACGAACGCGGCGGCCCGGGACGAGCCGGTTCGGATGGCCGGGCTCGAGGTGCCAATAGGCCATCCGGTTGTTCAGCAGAATCCCGGTGTCGCCGGCGATCAGACCGGAGCCGAAGCCGCTGTTGATGCTCTGCACGGCGGAAACCGCGTTGCCGTCCGCGTCGGCCGTGCAGAAATAAGTCGTGTCGCCCGCCGCCGCGGCCGGCATCGGGATTGCGGCGGCGCGCTGCATGTCGATGCGGGCGGCGAGCGCCGCCGTATATTCCGCCGACAACAGATGCGAGAGCGGCGCCTCGACCGCTCGCGGGTCGGCGCCCCAGCGCTCGCGGTCGGCAAAGGCAAATTTCTTCGCCTCGACCATGACGTGAATCGTGTCGGCCGACAGCGGGCCAAGCCGCGCGAGATCGAAATTTTCCAGGATCTTCAGCTCTTCGAGCAGGACAAAGCCTGTCGAATTGGGGGGTGTCTCGAGCACGGTATAGCCGCGGTAATCGACTGCGATCGGGGCTTGCCGCTCCGCCGCGAACGCGGCGAGATCGGCTGCGCCGACCAGCGCGCCGGCGGCTTCGAGCCCGGCCGCGAGGCGCCGCGCCAGCGGGCCGCGATAGAGGCTTTCGGCGCCGTCCGCGGCGATTTCTTCGAGGGTGCGGGCAAGGTCCCTTTGCACGATCGGGGCAGCGAGCGGCGGCGGCTCGCCGCCGACGAGAAAGGTCGCAGCACTCTTCGGATCTGCAAGCAGGGTCGGGCGATAATCGGCGGCGAAACGGCTGTAGGCGCGGGTCGCGGCAAAGCCGTCGCGGGCGAATACGATCGCCTCGGCGAAGAGATCCGGCCAGGGCAGACGGCCGAATTCGCGATGCATCGTGCCGAGGGCGGCGAGCATGCCCGGCACCGAGACCGACAACGGCCCGATGCGCGGGATCACGCCGGCATAGCGTGCCGGAGTGGCGGCGGCCGGGGCGGGACCGCTGCCGTTCAAGACGACGGCGCGGCCGGAGGGCCGCCAATAGACCTGATAGAAGCCGTCGCCGCCGAGTCCCGACATCATCGGCTCGACGACCGACAAGGTGACGGCCGTCGCGACCGCCGCATCGACCGCGTTGCCGCCGGCCCGCAAGGCCAGGAGACCGGCCTGCGCAGCGAGCGGATGATCGGCCGCAACCGCTCCGCGCCGGCCGATCGCCAGCGGCCGATAGGAACGCATCTCGACAGCCATGTGCGGATCTCCTCGCGGTTCAGGCGCAGCGCGTCGTTTGCCGCACGATCATGCAACAGGCTTGCAACCGCCGCAGCATCCGGTTGCGGCGACGCCGGGATGCAAACCGATCGGCCGGAACATGACCCTCGGCCTCCCTCACCCTCCCGCTATCGCCCACGCGTGCGCCGAGAGGGCTTCCCGCCCGCGGGCACGCGGGGAAGGGCAAGGGCCATCGCCCAGGATTCTGTGAAGTGAGCAGATTTGCGAAGTGAGCGGATTTGCCCACCGATACGGCAGGTTGCGCGACGAGCGAGCAGCTGCGCAACGGCTGTGCAAAAGCGGGAAGGCTGGTCCGGGAATGAGGTCCGGATAGGATCCGGCGATCCCGGCCCGGATCGGCCCTCTGCCGTGCGGCAAGGGCCCGGACCTGGACATCAGCAATCAAGGATCGTGCCAAGCGGACGGCTTGCCGCACGCCCGCCGTCGCCCGTAGGATCGCGCGCTCGGCGCAGGCAAAAGGAACAGCGATGCCGCACCTCACGACCGATGACGGCGTCCGGCTCTTTTACGAGGAGACCGGTTCGGGGACGCCGATCGTCTTCGTCCACGAATTCGCCGACGATTACCGAGGCTATGAGGGGCAGCTGCGCCATTTCGGGCGGCGCTATCGGGCGATCGCCTACAACGCCCGCGGCTATCCGCCGTCCGACGTGCCGGAAGACCCGGGCCGCTATTCGCAGGCCCGCGCCCGCGATGACATCCGCGCCGTGCTCGACGCCTTGGCGATCGACAAGGCGCATATCGTCGGCATTTCGATGGGCGGCTTCGCGACGTTGCATTTCGGCTTCGCCTATCGCGACCGCGCGCTGTCGCTGGTCGTCGCCGGTTGCGGCTACGGCGCCGAACCCGGCAAGCGCCAGCAATTCCGCGACGAGACGATGAAGACGATCGCCTTGATCGAAAGCGCCGGCATGGCGGTTGCGAGCAAAAGCTATGCGCAAGGCCCGAGCCGGGTGCAGTTCGAAAACAAGGACCCGCGCGGCTGGGGCGAATTCGCCGCCAACCTCGCCGGCCATTCGACGACGGGCTCGGCGCTGACGATGCGCGGCGTCCAGGCCGAGCGGCCATCATTGTGGGACCTCGTCGACGAGATGCGCCGGCTCGAAGTGCCGACCCTCGTCATGACCGGCGACGAGGACGACCCGTGCCTCGAACCCGGCCTCCTGATGAAGCGGACGATCCCGACCGCGGCACTCCTCGTCTTCCCGAATACCGGCCACGCTCTCAATCTCGAGGAGCCGGAGCTGTTCAATCGCAGCCTCGACGACTTCTTCCACCAGGTCGAGCGCCATCGCTGGCCGCTCCGGGACCCGCGCGCCGTCACGGGCGCGATCCTCGGCATACGCTGACGGGAGCGATCTCTACCCGCGATGGCGCGGGCCGAGTTGGGGTTGTTGCAGCGACGGGGGTATAGAGCGCCGCCGCCTACGGCAGCGTCTCGCCGCGGGTGTAACGGCGCCAGGCGCTCATCTGGATCGCCGAGGTCAGGCAGTGGACGACGACCGGCCGGGTCTTGACCGCGAAGGCGTGGCCGATGCCGTCGGCGATCTCGGCCTCGCTTTTGATCGTGATGCCCTCGGCGCCGAATGACCGACCCCAGGCCGCGAAATCGGGATTGGTGAGCCGCGTGCCGGCGAGCAGCGGCCGCTCGGGGTAGCGCATGTAGGAATGCATGCCGATCGTGCCGTACATGCCGTTGTCGGAGATGACGAGGATGGGGTTGGCGCCGTATTGCCGGGCGGTGGCGATCTCGTTGCCGGTCATCAAGGCGCCGCCGTCGCCGACAAAGGCAACGACCTGTGTGTTCGGCCGGCGCAGCGCCGCCGCCACGGCCATCGGCATGCCGGAGCCCATGGCGCCGACCACCGAGGCGAGGAACACCTGTCCCTGGCGAAAGCCGATGTAGCGGTGCACGAAGCTAGCGAAATTGCCGGCGTCGGTCGTCACCGTCGCGTCCGGCGCCAGATGCTTGTCGACCTCGCAGACGACCGCCGCAAAATTGACGCCGTCCGCGCTCGCTTCCCACTCCTTGGCCAGGAGCTTGCGGTGAATTGCATTGAGGCCGCCGACCCAGCGCCGGCGCTTTGCCGCGTCATCCGGCGCGCCGCGTCGCAGCAAGCCTTTGATCACCTCATAGGGGCTGCACGGCAGACCGAGCACCGGCCGCCAGACGCGGCCGACCTCGTTCGGGTCGGGCCAGACATGGACGAACGGCAATTGCGGCTGAGGCGCCGCAGGGAAGCTGTAGGATTGGCTGACCGAATCGGTCATGCGCTCGCCGAGCGCCACGATCAGATCGGCCCGCTTCATCTCGCCGATCAGCTCGGGCGGCACCCGGATCCCCATATAACCGCCGAAATGCGGGTGGGTCGCATCGAAGAGCTGCGGCCGCCGATGCGTCGGGTTGATCGGCAAGACCCATTCTTCGGCGAGGCGGTTGAGATCGGCGAAGACGGCCCGGTCGCGCACCGCCTCGGCCAACAGGGCGCCGCCGACCAGCACCAGCGGCCGCTCGGCGGCCGCCAGCATCAGGGCGAGCCGGTCGAGGTCGTTCGGACGCGGGGCCGCGGCGACATATGGCCTGGGCGCGGCGAGCGCCGTGTCGGTCTCGATGTCGAAAACATCCTCCGGCACGATAACCGCGACCGGGCCGGGGGTGCCACTCTCGGCCAGATGAAAGGCGCGGGCGATGGCCTCCGAGGCCTGTTCCGGCTCGTTGACGTCGATGACGGCCTTCGTCACGTCCGACAAGAGGCGCGCGTAATTCTGCTCCTGCAGGGCGAGTCGGCCGAAATCGCGGCGTTCGACCTGGCCGACCAGCATGACGACCGGGGTCGCGTCATGATAGGCCGAGTGCAATGCCACCATCGCGTTCGACAGCCCTGGCCCACGCGACACCATCGCGACACCGGCGCGGTCGCGCAGCCGACCGTCGGCCACCGCCATATAGCCGGCGCCGCCCTCGTGGCGGCAGACGACGACCCGGATCGAGTTCTTCTCGATCAGCGCACTCGTCAGGCCGACATAGCTTTCGCCAGGGACGCAGAACACCTGGTCGACGTCATGCGCTTCGAGGCTTTCCGCCAGCAGGCGGGCGACAGACTGGGGCATCGGCGGGGCTCCTCCGGTAGCGGGAGGTTCCCGATACAGGAAGACCCAACCGCCCGAAAGCGCCAATCTTTGCTTCAGCCCATCTCTATTTGAGCTGATCGGCGACCTTGTCGAGCCCGGCCTGGGCGCAGGCCTCGTCCTTGTCGCCGCCCGGCGAGCCGGAGACGCCGACGGCGCCGATGACATCGTCGCCGACCTTGATCGGCAGCGCGCCCTGCGCCGCGATCACGCCGTGCAGATGGACAAGCCCGATCGTCGGGTTGTCCTTGACCAGCTTGGCGAACTCGCCCGAGGACCTGCGGAAGGTGCGCGCCGTGTAGGCCTTGCGCCGGCTGTTCTCGACGGTATGCGGCGAGGCATTGTCGCCGCGCAGCAGGACGATGACCTGCCCGTCGCGGCCGACCACGGTGACCGATACGAGATTGCCCTCGGCCTTGCAGGTATCGGCGGCGGTCGTCGCAATGGTCAGGGCCATGGCGAGCGACAGGTCTTTGTGATCGAGCAGTTGCGCGCTGGCCGGCGCCGCGAGCGACAGCGCAAGCGCGGCCCAGGCAACACGATGGATCGGCATGGGAATCCCTCCCCTAAAAGCGTTCGGGATGCCGGCGAAAGCCGGTATCCATAACCGGAATGGGTCCCGGCCGGAGTTTATCCTCGGGCCGGCCGAAGGCCGACCCGAGGGCCGGGATGACGACAAAAATACAGACCAATTTCAGAGCCGTTGCACTAGCGGTCCGCCAAGTCTGCTTGGGTTGCGAAATATGGGGTGAATGTGTCAAGTTTTTTGTCGTCCCGACGAAAGTCGGGACCCAGGTCCGCCATGGATACCGGCTTTCGCCGGGATGACGCGGGTTTGGGGAACGGGCTGTTCTGCTGCACTCGACGAGGGCGATCGGAGTCGCCTTTACATGCCTTGTCGGTGGAGGCGAAGCCTCGCTAGGCGACTATGGTTCGGTTGGCGAAGAGGAGCGTGGCGAGATGACGGCAAGTGAGGATTTTGTCGACGCCGATTTCGTCGTTGTCGGCGCCGGCTCGGCCGGCTGCGCGCTGGCCGCAAGGCTCAGCGAGGATCCGGCGACCAAGGTCGTGCTGCTCGAGGCCGGCGGCGAGGACAGGAACCGCTGGATCCACATCCCGCTCGGCTTCGGCAAGACCTTCGCCGACGCCTCGGTCAACTGGTGCTACGAGACCGAGCCCGATCCGGGTGCTGCCGGCCGGCGCGTCTATTGGCCGCGCGGCAAGGTGCTGGGCGGCTCGTCCTCGATCAACGGCATGGTCTATATCCGCGGCCAGGCCGAGGATTTCGACCATTGGCGCCAACTCGGCAATACCGGCTGGTCGTTCGACGACGTCCTGCCCTATTTCAGGCGCTCCGAACATCAGGCCCGCGGCGCCGACGCGTTTCACGGCACTGGCGGCCCGCTCTGCGTGTCGGATGTCGAGCATCACCCGATCTGCGAGGCCTTCATCGAAAGCGCCGTGGCGCTTGGCTTCCCGCGCAACGACGATTTCAACGGCGCCGTGCAGGAAGGCGTCGGCTGGCACCAGACGACGACCAGGAACGGGCGGCGCTGCTCGACCGCGGTCGGTTATCTGCGGCCGGCGATGAGCCGCGCGAACCTGCGCGTCGTGACCGATGCGCTCGCCGAAAAGATCCTGTTCGGCGGCGGCCGCGCGACCGGCGTCGCCTTTCGTCAGGATGGCGCGTTGCGCACCGCCCGGGCCCGGTGCGAGGTCGTGCTGTGCGGCGGTGCGATCAATTCGCCGCAGCTCCTGCTGCTGTCGGGCGTCGGGCCGGCGGCGCATCTCGCCGAGTTCGGCATCCCGGTGGTCCGCGACGTGCCCGGCGTCGGGCAGAGCCTGCAAGACCACTACTCGGCGCCGATCAAGCTCAAATGCCGGCTGCCGGTCACGGTCAACGACGTGATGCTGAGCAACGTCAGGAAGCTGAAGGTCGGACTTCAATACTACGTATTCCACAACGGGCCGCTCGCCATGATCAGTTCGCCGGCGGCCTTGTTCGCGCGCACCCGGCCCGAACTTGCCTCGCCCGACATCAAGTGCTCTGTCTCGCCGTTCAGCGCCGATCGGCCGCAGGATGGGCTGCACCGGTGGTCGGGCTTCACGACGATCGTCTATCAGCTGCGCCCGGAGAGCCGCGGCGAGATCAAGCTGAAGAGCCCGCATGCCGGCGACCCGCCGGCGGTCCACCCGAATTATCTCGCGAGCGAAACCGATCAGCGGACGATCGTCGACGGCTTGAAGCTGTTGCGCCGGCTGCTCGCCAGCCCGCGCCTGCAGCGTTTCGTCGAGAGCGAAATGCTGCCGGGTCCCGAGGTGCAGACCGATGCCCAGCTCCTCGATTTCGCCCGCCGGCGCGGCGGCACCGTCTACCATCCGACGAGCACCTGCAAGATGGGGGTCGATGCGCTGGCGGTGGTCGATCCGCAGTTGCGCGTCAGCGGGCTTGAGGGTTTGCGCGTCGCCGATGCGTCGGTCATGCCGACCGTCGTCTCCGGCAACACCAATGCCGCGACGATCATGATCGGCGAAAAGCTCGCCGACATGCTGCGCAAGGAGCTGCGGCTCGCGGCCTAAGCTCCCGATCAGCGGGGAAACGGATGGGCGAAGCCGGCGCCGACGAATTCGCCCGCTTCGGGGTGGCTCCGGGCTGGTCCTTCGCGATCCGCCACGGGGTGCGCTGGAGCGAGTGCGACCCGTTCGGCCATGCCAACCATCGCGCCTATTTCGAATGGATCGAGGCGGCGCGGAATCGCTATCTCGAAACCGTCGGCCTGCCGGCCCTGTCGGCAACGACCCCGGGCCCGGTCATGGCCGAGACCGGCCTGCGCTATCTGAAGCCGCTCGCCTATGGCGACGCGGTGCTGGTCAGCGCCCGCACCGTCCGGCTCGGCCATACCAGTTTCGAGATGGAATATGCGGTCTGGCGCGATGGTTTGTGCGCCGCGGGCCGCGCCGTTCTGATCCTCGTCGTCAACGCCACCGGCGAGAAGGTGCCGCTGCCGCCCGCTCTGCGCCGCGCCATGTTGGCGCGCGACCCCGACGCCAAGTCAACCGGCAGCAACGAAGGGAGCTCGTGATGAAGCGCGCCGTTATCGTCATTTGCGACAGCCTGCGCCGCGACCTTGTCACGTCGGATGATGCGCCGTTCCTCAGCACCTTTGCTCGCGGTGCGGGGCAGTTCGCCGAGCATCGCGGGGTGTTCCCGTCGACGACGCGGACCAGCGCCGCCTCGATCGCCACCGGCTGCCTGCCGGCGCGGCATGGCCTCCTCGGCAACACGATGGCGCTCGATGAAGGCCAGGGTCTCGTCTGCCTGTCGGTCGGGCGGCCCGATTTCCGCGACCGCCTGCACCGCGCCACCGGCCGCACCTTGCATGTGCCGACCCTCGCCGAGCGTGTCGCGCGCGCCGGCGGCGCCGCCATAGCCTTTTCGAACGTGTCGCCGGGGGCTGCCTATTTTCTCGATCCCGACGGCTGGGGCTGGGTCTACAACGCGGCCGGCAGCTTCGGCCCGGGCCGGCGTCCGCTGCCGGCCGGGGAGGGGCTCGCGGTCGCGAAGGGCGAGGCCGGCGATGCAACCGTGACCGAGCGCTTCTGCGCCGAGGTGTTGCGCGAGCGACTGCCGGAAGTGGCGCTGCTATGGCTTTCCGAGCCCGATTACACCGGCCACCACATGCCGTTGGGCTCGCCGGAGCATCGCCGGGCGATCGGTGCCGCCGACGCGAATGTCCGTCGGGTTGCCGAAACAGTCGCGGCACTTGATCCGTTGGGCGAGGACATCCTGTTCGTCGTCGGCTCCGATCACGGCATGGAGAGCGTCGCCGCGACGATCGATCTCGACGGCCTCCTGGTCGAGGCCGGGCTGAAGCGCTCCCGGCAATCCTCGGACGTCGTCGTCGCCCCGAACGGCAGCGCGGCACTCCTCTATTTCGCCGAGCCCGAGGGCGACCGTGTCGACGCGGTCGCGCGCTTTATCGCGAGCCAGGAATGGGCCGGCCAGGTGTTCGTCGGCGACGGCCTCGGCGACATCGGCCTGCCGACCGGCACCGCCGCGCGCGTCGCCGTGGCGCTCAAACCCGACGACCGCGCCAACCCTTACGGCGTCAAGGGTCACAGCCCGGTCGTGCGCGATCCGCAGGAGCCGAAGGACGCGACCGGCTTCGGCCAGCACGGCGGGCTCGGCGGCAACGAGCAGAGCCCATTCCTCTTTGTCGCGGGCGGCGGCTTCAGGCCGGGCGTCCATCGCACCCGCTCGTCGCTCGTCGACATCGCGCCGACGGTGCTGCGCCATCTCGGCCTTGCCGCCGACGGCCTCGACGGCCGCCCGCTGCCGCGGGAACCGAACCGAGCGTAGGGCGGAACAGCGCGCAGCGCGCATTCCGCCAGCCGACCTTCAGTTGCGCGGGACATGGCGGAATGCGCTTCGCTTTTCCGCCCTGCGACGATCGACATTCTCATCCGCTGCGAGTCGACCGAGGCTGCTCGAGAACTCACCATGACGAGGCCGCCGTCATTCAAGGTTTTCAGCCGAAATGCCTCAGCAGGGCCTGCAAGGTCTCCTCGGGTGCCTCTTCGGGCACGTAATGGCCGCAGGGCAGGGCGCCGCCGGCGGCGTCGGTCGCATAATGGCGTTGCCATATCGACAGCACGTCGCCACGAACGCCTTCGGTATGGCTCTTCGCTCCCCAGATCACGAGGAGAGGCAGAGTGATCTTGCGCCCGGCCTCGAAGTCGGCCCTGTCCATCTCGAAGTCGCAGGTGGCGCAGGCGCGGTAGTCGGCGCATGAGCCCTTGATCGTCTTCCAGTTGAAGCAGCGGACATATTCGGCGAATGCAGCGGCCCCGAAAAAGCCGAGGCCGATGCCGGGCTTCGACAATTTCTTCTCCATGAAATACTGCGGCGGGATGCCGGCCAGCATTCGCTCGGGGAGGTCGTAGGGCTGCGCCATCAGCGACCAGTGCCACGAGCGCAATGCCCAATCCTTCGAGGTATGGGTCCAGATGTGGTGGTTCGGCAGAATGTCGATCAGTGCTGCGCGCCTGATGCGGTCGGGGTGGTCGAGACACATGCGGGCGGTGGTGCGGGCGCCGCGGTCGTGCCCGGCGACGAAGAACTCGCGATAGCCGAGCTGCGCCATGACCTCGACCTGGTCCTGCGCCATCGCCCGAAACGAATAGTTGATATTGTTGTCGCCGGCGTCGTCGGGACCGACGCTGTCGCCGTAGCCCCGGAGATCGGCGGCGACGACATGGAATCGCTCGGCGAGGCGCGGGGCGATCTTGCCCCACGAGGCGTGGGTCAGCGGGTTGCCGTGCAGCAGCAGCAAGGGCGGGCCGTCGCCGCCATGGCGCAGATGGATCAGCGCCCCCGATGTCTCGATCTCGGTCCGCGTGAACCCCTCGAACATCTTGCTTTCTCCTCGCCGATGAAGCGCCCGGCAGCCTAGCCGCTTCGCATTCTAGTGGCGAGCGCGGCCTTCCCCGCCCGGCCTAATGCGTTTAGAACCTCGGATCGATGCAACTGTCGGGGCGAGGCAGGGTGTGGGGGACCGCCGGTTCGTCATGGCATTGGTAAAGCCGTCGCATTACGACGACGAGGGCTATGTCATCCAGTGGTGGCGATCGTGGATACCGTCGAACTCGCTCGCCTGCCTCTACGGCATCGCCGCCGACATCGCCGGCCGGCGGGCGCTCGGGCCCGACGTCGCGATCGAGATCCTCGCCTATGACGAGTGTCACACGGTGGTCCCGGTCCGCCGCCTGATCCGGCAAATCAAGGCGGCCGATGCCGGGCTCGTCTGCCTCGTCGGCGTGCAGTCGAACCAGTTTCCTCGGGCGATGGATCTGGCGGCGCCGTTTCGCGCCGCCGGCATCGCGGTCGCGGTCGGCGGCTTTCACGTCTCCGGCCTCTTGGCGATGTTACCGCAGCTGCCGCCCGACCTCGCGGCGGCGCAGCGGCAGGGCGTTACGCTGTTCGCCGGCGAGGCCGAGGGCCGCCTCGAAGGGCTCTTCGCCGACGCGCTCGCCGGCCGGCTCGCACCCATCTACGACTTCATGGACGAACTGCCGGCCTTGCAGCGGCAAGTGACGCCCGTGTTGCCGGCGCCGATCGTCCGCCGCTATGCCGAGAGCCTCGGCGCCTTTGACGCGGGCCGAGGCTGCCCGTTCCAGTGCAGCTTTTGCACGATCATCAATGTCCAGGGGCGCAGATCGCGCTGGCGCGACGCCGACGACGTCGAGCGCCTGGTGCGCGCCAACCTCGCCCAGGGGGTCTTTCGGTTTTTCATCACCGACGACAATTTCGCGCGCAACCGCAATTGGGAGGCGATTTTCGACCGGCTGATCGAGATGCGCGAACAGGAAGGGCTCGGCCTGCAATTCATCATCCAGGTCGACACCTTGTGTCATCTGATCCCGAACTTCATCGAGAAAGCAGCGCACGCCGGCTGCAAGCGGGTCTTCATCGGGCTCGAAAACATCAACCCCGACAATCTGCTGCAAGCCAAGAAAAAGCAGAACCGGGTGCATGAATACCGACGGATGTTCCACGCCTGGCGGGCGCAACGCGTCATCACCTATGCCGGCTACATCCTCGGCTTTCCGGGCGACACGCCGGAACGGATCGCCGAGGACATCAGGACGGTGCAACGCGAATTGCCGGTGGATCTCCTGGAATTCTTCATCCTGACGCCGCTGCCCGGTTCGGCCGACCACCAGAAGCTTTACGCGGGCGGGACGTGGATGGACCCCGACATGAACAAATACGACCTCGAACACGTCACGACGGGGCATTCCTCGATGAGCGGCGCCGACTGGCAGGCGATCTATCGCCAAGCCTGGGACCTCTACTACTCCGACGCGCATATCGAGACGATGTTCCGCCGTGCGAGAGCCTCCGGCATCAAGCCGGTGCGGCTCTTGAACCACATCGTGCAGTTCTATTTCACCGTGGTCGAGGAGCGGGTGCATCCGCTGCAGGGCGGTTATTTCCGGCGGAAATTGCGCCGCCAGCGCCGCGCCGGGTTGCGGCGGGAAAGCCCGCTTTTCTTCTATCCGCGCCGGGTCGCCGAGGCGGTCGGGACGCTGGCGAGGCTCGCCGCGTTCTACCTCCACCTGCATCGCATCCGCCGCCGCGTCGAACGCGACACGAGGCCCTATACCGATCCGGCGCTGATCCCGATCGGTGCCGACGAGCGGCCGTCGCCGGCACCCCGGCGCGATCGCAGAACCGTCGCCGCCTAGCATAGCCGGCGACGCCCGTTCGACCACGGAGATTGCCATGCGGGCGCTTGTCGGACTCTACCTCGCGATCGGGATCGTGCTGCTGGGGATCGGGTTCCTCGCAACCGGTCCCTGCCCGAACCGCAATTCCGACATCGTCAACAACCTCGTCTTCGTGCTGACCTGGCCGGTCGGGCTCTACGCCGAGGTCTATCGCGACCACCTGAGCGTCGACGAATGGCTGCACGCCCAGGCCTGCCGAACCGGCGGACCCGGCCAAAAGATCTCGGACTGATCGCGCGCCTGGCGCGCCGCGAGCGCGCCGGGGCTGCATCCCTGCCGGCATCTTGCTGTATCATCCGAGCATGTCCGACCTCGCCCTAACCGACCGGCCGCCCGGCGACGCGGCCATCTATCTCGCCGGGCTCAACGAGGCGCAGCGGCGCGCCGTCGAAGCGCTCGACGGCCCGGTGCTGGTGCTCTCCGGCGCCGGCACCGGGAAGACGCGGGTGCTGACCTGCCGGCTCGCCCATATCCTGGCGACCCGCCGCGCCTTTCCGGCGGAATTGCTCGCCGTCACCTTTACCAACAAGGCGGCGCGCGAGATGCGGGCGCGGCTCGAAGCGATCATCGGCCGGGCCGCCGACGGCGTGTGGCTCGGCACCTTCCATGCGATCGCGACCCGCATCCTGCGCCGGCATGCCGAGCTCGTCGGGCTCAAATCGAGCTTCACGATTCTCGATACCGACGACCAGTTGCGCCTCGCCAAGCAGATTATCGAGGCCGAGAACATCGACGAGCGTCGCTGGCCGGCGCGGCTCTTGCTGGCGCTGATCCAGCGCTGGAAGGACCGCGGGCTCGGCCCGGACCAGGTACCGCGTGCCGATTCGCGCAAGTTTGCCGACGGCCGCGGGGTCGACCTCTATCGCCGCTATCAGGAGCGGCTCGCCACCGTAAACGCCGTCGATTTCGGCGATCTGTTGTTGCACAACCTGATCTTGTTCACCGGCAATCCGGAAATTCTTGCCGACTATCAGCGGCGCTTTCGTTATGTGCTGGTCGACGAATATCAGGACAGCAACGTCGCGCAATACCTATGGCTGCGGCTCCTCGCCCAGCAACGGCGCAATTTGTGCTGCGTCGGCGACGACGATCAGTCGATCTATAGCTGGCGAGGCGCCGAGATCGGCAACATCTTGCGGTTCGAAAAGGATTTTCCGGGCGCCGTGATCATCCGGCTCGAGCAGAACTACCGGTCGACGCCGCACATCCTCGGCGCTGCCGGCGGCATGATCGCGCATAATTGCGGCCGGCTCGGCAAGAGCCTGTGGACCGATGCCGGCGAAGGCGACAAGGTCGTTGTCCGTGCGCTGTGGGACGCCGAAGAGGAGGCGCGCTGGGCCGGCGACGAGATTGAGGCGCTGCAGCGCCGGGGCCATGCGCTCGGCGAGATCGCGATCCTGGTCCGCGCCGGTTTTCAGACGCGCGAGTTCGAGGAGCGGTTCATCTCGCTGGCCTTGCCGTACCGCGTCATCGGCGGTCCGCGCTTTTATGAGCGGCAGGAGATCCGCGACGCGCTCGCCTATCTGCGGCTCGTCAACCAGCCGGCCGACGATCTCGCCTTCGAGCGCATTTTGAACACGCCGCGGCGCGGCATCGGCACCGCGACCTTGCAGCAGCTGCATGCCTTGGCGCGAAGCGAGCGCCTGCCTCTGGTCGACACAGCGCGGCAGCTGATCGCCGGGCCGCAGCTGCGCCCGGCGGCGCGCAACGCGCTTGCCGCCTTTGTCGCAGCACTCGACCGCTGGCGGGCGCAGGCGGACCGCGTTTCGCACACCGATCTCGTCCAGACCGTGCTCGACGAATCCGGCTATACCCGGATGTGGCAGGCCGAGCGCTCGCCCGACGCCGCCGGCCGGCTCGAAAATCTGAAGGAGCTCGTCGTCGCGATGGCCGAGTTCGAAAATCTCGGCGGCTTTCTTCGAGCATGTCAGCCTGGTCATGGACAACGCCGCCGATGCCGGCGGCGACATGGTCAATTTGATGACCCTGCACGGCGCCAAAGGGCTCGAATTCGACACGGTGTTCCTGCCCGGTTGGGAAGAGGGCGTGTTTCCGAGCCAGCGGGCGCTGGAGGAGAACGGCGAGGCGGCGCTTGAGGAGGAGCGCCGGCTCGCCTATGTCGGGCTGACCCGCGCCCGGCATCGCGCCTATGTTTCGTTCACCGCCAATCGGCGCATCCACGGCCAGTGGCAGAACGCGATGCGCTCGCGCTTTGTCGACGAGCTGCCGTCCGAGCACATCGCGTTCGACGGTCAGCCCGGCCTGCAGCCGGGCGTCGCCTGGGAGAGCGGCTGGCACGGCGCCGGCGATTCGCGGCCGGCAGGGGCCAACCATGGCGCGTCGCAGCCTTGGGCGAGAGGGCGCTTGCCGGCGTTGATCGAAGCGAGGCCGGAGCCGCGCCGCGGCGAGGAAATCCGCAAGGTCGGCGGCTATTCGGTCGGCGAGCGGATCTTCAACCAGAAATTCGGCTACGGCACGATCACCGAGGTTGCAGACAATCGCCTCACCGTGCGTTTCGATCTCGCCGGCGACAAAAAGGTCATGGACGCCTACGTCGAGCCCGCCTGACCAAGCCATAAGCTTGCCTCGGACAACCAGGTAGGGCGGAAAAGCGGCCAGCGCCTTCCGCCATCATCGGGTCCCGATTACGCCCCGATGACTGGCGGCAAGCGACCGCATCGGTGATCGGGCCGCCCGGACGGCGAGGCCGTGGACGCAAATCGGCTGAATGCGCTGGCGCTTCTCCGCCCTACGCCGCCGTGCGGCCGATCCTTCGAATTTCCCGCCGCTTCACTTGACGACGCGATCGCGCACATCGCGTGACGGCCAAAAGGGATCAGGACCAAGTTGTTGAATTTTCGAGACTCCGGATCCGGAGAACAGCAAACAGGGAGACCTTTGCCGGCTCAGCCGAGCGCTTCGAGCTCGTCGATAAAGCTGGCGACAACCGAGAGGCCCTTTGACCAAAAGGCGGGGTCGGCGGCGTCGAGCCCGAACGGCGCCAGGAGTTCGCGATGGCGCAAAGTGCCGCCGGCGCGCAACAAAGCGAGATAGCGCTCGGCGAAGCCCTGATGGGCGTCCTCGTAGACCGCGTAAAGCGAATTCACCAGGCAGTCGCCAAAAGCATAGGCGTAGACGTAGAACGGCGTGTGGATGAAATGCGGAATGTAGGACCAGTAATGGCGATAGACGCCGTCGAGGCGAATCGCCGGACCGAGGCTCTCGCGCTGCACCGCGAGCCAGATCTCGGCGAGTTCGTCGGGGGTGAGTTCGGCCTCGCGGCGAGCGTCATGCACCCGTTCTTCGAAAGTGACGAAGGCGATCTGGCGGACGACGGTGTTCAGCATGTCCTCGACCTTGCCGGCGAGCATGATCTTGCGCCGCCCGGGGTCGGTTTCGCGCGCCAGCAGCGCGCGAAAGGCCAGCATTTCGCCGAACACCGAGGCGGTTTCGGCGAGGGTCAGCGGCGTGTCGGCCATCAGATAGCCCTGGGGCGCCGCGAGCAGCTGATGCACGCCGTGGCCGAGCTCATGCGCCAGGGTCATCACGTCGCGGACCCGGCCCTGGTAATTGAGTAAGAGATAGGGGTGGGCGCTCGGCACGGTCGGATGGGCGAAGGCGCCCGATGCCTTGCCGGGCCTGGCCGGCGCGTCGATCCAGCGGGCGGCGAAGAACCGCCGGCCGACCGCGGCCAGTTCGGGCGAGAAGGCGCCATACGCGCGCAACACGGTCTCTTCCGCCTCCGGCCACGGGATCAGCCGGTCGTCGTCCTCGGGCAGCGGCGCGTTGCGGTCCCAGAACGGCAATGTCTCGGTCCCGAGCCAGCGCGCCTTCAGCCGGTAATAGCGGTGCGAAAGGCGTGGATAGCTTTCGCGCACAGCGGCGATCAGCGCGTCGACGACCGCGTCCTCGACAAAGTTGCCGAGATTGCGCGACGAGATCGGCCGGGCAAAGCCGCGCCACCGGTCCTCGATCTCCTTGTCCTTGGCCAGGGTGTTGGTGATCAACGCGAAGGTCCGCGCGTTCCGGCCGAGCACCTCGCCGACGCTTTCGGCGGCTTCGCGGCGAACTTCGGCGTCGCGATCGGACAACAGGTCGAGCGCTTCGGTCTCGGTCAGCTCGCGGCCGCGAAACGGAAAGCGGAGAGCCGTCATCGTCTCGTCGAAGAGCCGCACCCAGGCGGCGGAGCCGGCGATAGATTTCTCGTGCAGCAGCTTTTCGATTTCGTCCGACAGCTGGTGTTGGCGAAAGGCGCGGACGTCGCGCAGCCACGGACGATAGCGGGCGAGCGCCGGGTCGGCGGATTTCGCCTCGAGCGCGGCGTCGTTGAGCTTGTTGAGCTCGAGGGTGAAGAATAAGAGGGTCGTCGAGATTGCGTTGATCCGCTCCTGCATGGTCTGAAAGAAGCGGCCGATTTCCGGATCGGCGAGATCGCCGGCATGCAGCAGCGACGCGAAACTGAGGATTCGGCCGCCCTGCTCCTGCAGCCGCTCATAGGCGGCGACGGCGGCGCCGAGTTCGGTCCCGCCAAGCTCGGCGAGCCGCCCCGCATAGCGCCCGGCGAACGCGTCCGCATCGGCGGCGAGCCGTGCCAGGTCCTGCGCCAGGCCCGGGCTGTCGCGACCGGGATAGAGGTCGGCAAGGTCCCATTCCGGCAATCCTCCGAGCATGGCCCCCTGTTCTCCGCCAGGGGCAAGCTTATTCCCGCTCGTCGTCGCCGCCACCGCTTGGACCCGCTGCATCGCCGCCTCGATTGTCGTCGGGCTGGATATGGGGCGCGGCGCGCCCGGGGCAAGCGACGGTACTAGGTGCACGCCTGGCGGCGCCGGCTATTCCACGATCGGTGCGAAACCCGTAGAAAGACCCTCGCGAGGCTCGGGGAAACAGATGGATTACGACAACTGCCGCAGCCTGCCGGCAATGTTCTTCGAACAGGCAGCGCGGCTCGGCGACCGGCCGTTTCTCTGGGCCAGGCGTGACGGCCGCTATCGGCCGACGAGCTGGGTGGCCGCCGCCGGCGATGTCCGCCATTTCGCACTCGGGCTGAGAACCCTCGGCATCGCAACCGGCGAGCGGGTCGCGCTCGTCGCCGAAAACCGGCCGGAGTGGGTGCTCGCCGATCTGGCGATCATGAGCGCCGGCGCGATCACGGTCCCGGCTTACGTGACAAATCGCGTCGAGGATCATCGCCACATCTTTGCCGACAGCGGCGCTCGGGCCGTGATCGTCTCGACATCGGCCCTGTCGGCCCGGGTTCTCGCCGCCGCGAACCAGGTCGAGTCGGTCCACACGGTGCTCACGATCGAGCCTGCCTCCGGGCAGGCCAGCGCCGTCGACGTGCTGCGCTGGGATGAGGTGTTGGCGCGCGGCGCCGCGGCGGAGGACGATGTGGACGCGACAGTCGCGTCGTTGCAGCCCGAGGACATCGCCTGCCTGATCTACACCTCTGGAACGGGGGGCACGCCGAAGGGGGTCATGACGACCCACCGCAATATCCTCGCCAATTGCCGCGGCGCCTACCGGGTGCTCGAGGGCCTGGGGCTCGGCGACGAGGTGTTTCTGAGCTTTCTGCCGTTGTCGCATGCCTATGAGCATACGGCGGGAATGATGTTTCCGATCTCGATCGGCGCCGAGATCTATTTCGCCGAAGGCGCCGAGACGCTGGCGACAAACCTGCTCGAAGCACGGCCGACGATCATGACCGCGGTGCCGCGTCTCTACGAGACCTTGCACCGGCGCATCCAGCTCGGCGTCGAGCGCAAAGGCGGGACGGCCCGCAAGCTGTTCGCCAAGGCCTTGGCCATTGGCAAGAAACGCGCCGCCTCCGAGGCGTTGAGCCTCGGCGAAATTCTGCTCGACCCGGTGCTCGACCGTCTGGTGCGCGCCGGGCTGCGGCGGCGCTTCGGCGGCCGGCTGAAAGCCATGGTCTCAGGTGGCGCGCCCTTGAATCCGGAGATCGGTCGTTTTTTTCTCGGGCTCGGCGTCAATCTGCTGCAAGGCTACGGCCAGACCGAGTGCGGCCCGGTGATCAGCTGCAACCTGCCGACCCGCATCAAGATCGATACGGTCGGGCCGCCGCTCGACGGAGTCAGGGTGCGGATCGCCGATGATGGGGAGATTCTCGTCGCGGGTGACAACGTGATGCGCGGCTACTGGAACGATCCCGAGGCGACGGCGCATGCCGTTGCGGACGGTTGGCTGCGGACCGGCGATGTCGGGCTGCTGGACGACGACGGGTATCTCCGGATCACCGACCGCAAGCGTGATTTCATCAAGAACTCGGCCGGCGAAATGGTCTCCCCGGCGCGGATCGAGGGCTATCTGACGTTGGAGCCCGAGATCGCCCAGGCGATGGTCTTCGGCGACCTCCATCCCTACCTCGTCGCCGTGCTCGTGCCCGACCCCGATTTCTCGGCCGACTATGCCGGCAAGGCCGGCCGCAGCGTCGAACTGCCGGCACTTGCCGCCGATGCCGACTTTGCCAAGGCGATCGGGGCCGCTGTCGCGCGGGTCAATCGAATGCTGGCGACGGCCGAGCGGGTGCGGCGCTTTGTGATCGCGGCCGAGCCATTCACGGTCGCGAACGGTCAGATGACCCCGACGCTCAAGGTCCGGCGACACGTCATCTGCGATGCTTACCGCACGGCCCTCGAGGAACTCTACGACGGCAGAGGCATCGCGGCTTGAGGCGCCGTGGGGCGGCGCGCCAAGAGGAGGGAGGACGCATGCGGCTCGAAGGCAAGATCGGCATCGTCACGGCAGCGGCTTCGGGGATGGGCAGGGCGGGTGCCTTGCGCTTCGCGCGGGAAGGAGCGGCGGTCGGCGTCGTCGACATCGACCAGGCCGGGGTCGAGGCCGTCGTCGGCGAGATCACCGCAGCCGGCGGCCGGGCGCTCGGCATCGTCGGCGATCTCGCGGAAGACGCGTTCGCCCGCGCCATCGTGCGGCGCATAGCGACCGCCTTCGGCGGACTCGACTTCGTGTGGAACCATGTCGGCCATCCCGGCCCGGCTTCGGTCGAGGGCATCGAGATGGCCGATTTCGATATCGCGATGGGGCTCAATCTGCGCAGCGTCTTGGTGACGACCGAGGCGGCGATCCCGGAAATCCGCGCCCGCGGCGGCGGCAGTCTGCTCTATACGGCCTCGACCTCGGGCCTTGTCGGTTCGGCCTTCAGCCCGGTTTATTCGATGGCCAAGTTCGGCGTCGTCGGTTTCGTCCGCTCCTTGGCCAAGCGCCTCGCACCCGAGAAGATCCGGGTCAACGCGATCTGTCCCGGCCCGATCGACACGCCGATGCTGCGCGTCTTTGTCGCCCGGCCGGACCAGCAGCGCACCGCCGGAGAGGACAAGGAGGCGCTGGTCCAACAGCGCGGCCGGCAAAACCCGATGGGCCGCACCGGCCGGCCCGAGGAAATCGCCAACGCGGCGCTGTTCCTGATCTCGGACGAGGCGTCGTTCGTCTCCGGCGCGGCGCTCCCGGTCGACGGCGCCGCGACCGCCTGAATGGCGGACACCATCGCTTTCGTGGCGGTCGAGCGGAGCGACGAGACAGGCGGTTCGGGCTCGAAGACAAATCGGATTTTGCGGCGTTCACGCTGTGGTGGCATCGTCAAGGCAAGGACCACGCAGGCGGCAACGATATCGGCAGCCGTGAAGAGGCCGAGCGGCGTATGATGATTGGGTTGGACAAGGTCGTCCAAACGCGAGGTAAAGGTATTATTCGCGATGACGGGTTCGATGAAGGCGGACGAGGCCGCTGCCCTGTCCGCCGAAGACGAAGGCTATCTAATTGAAGAACTGCGCAGCCTGAAAAGCCGACGGTCGCCACGGCGGTCCCGCGTTGCCCAGGCCGTGCAAATCCTTGAGCAAACCGGCTCTTTGCGTGTCCGCAATGCCGCTGCATTGGCTTTGGCGGATTTGCGCGCCTCTGACGCCAAAGATCCATTGATCGCCTTAGTGCGGCGGCCCGACACGAAAGGATCGCGCTTGAGCGGCCCCCGGTCGGTGCTGACGTTCCCGGCTGGGGGTTCAGTGGCGACGTTGGGTTCTTCTCCGTTTGGTAACTCTTCGTGCGTTGCATAGGCGCATTGGGACGGCGCGGCCCCATCCGCTTTGGACCGGAACCCACGCCACATTGCCGCGTTTCGTTCCAATGCGCCGCGTTGAGGCACTCGGAGACTCCTCCGCAAAAGAGGCTCGTCGCTTCGGTGCGGTGCACTCCGTAAGGAGGGTTGGTCGGGCTTCCGGCTGGGCGTGCAACCCGGCCGGGAGTTCGCCGGCGACTGGGCGGCTTTGTCAACCGCTGCGCGTCAGACCGATCTGGAAGACTTCGGTGCAACCAATATCCGGAGCCGACTCGACAATTTCTGCCGTGAATGCATGAGGCTCTGCGCCGGCATGCCCGGCACAACCCTCGTATTCTGCATGTCGAGAGTTCGGGCCGATTCCGATCACTTCGCGAACATCGGGTCTAGTGGTTGAGTGCGACGCGGGCATTGCCGCGGCCGATAAGGGTAGCCGAGAACGGTGCCACGAGGTTTGAGACGATGGTCTTCGACAGCACCGTCGCCGGTCCGACCATGAGCGAAAAGGGCCCGTCAACCACGCAACCAAGGGTGGCCACATAGTAGCTATTGGTAGTCTGCATCGAATATGGTGTCCCCGGCCCCCAGACCGTAGCACTTGGGTCAACCTCGGCTTGGGGAAGCAGAGTGCCCGCATCCATATATGCCTGCCCGGTACAGTTGCTTGTCGTATAGTAAAAATACGCTCCAACTGATTCGAGGGTGGTCCCATCTGTGTTTATTTGATAATACGCGCCGTTGATTGCGCGTTCGAAGCCGTAAGGGGAGTATATTCCGGCCTGGTTTCCATTTGCATCGACGATACAAACAGTGCCGACGCGACATGCGAGCGTGTTCGCTGGATCCTTTGAGATGGCGAGATTGCCGGTCGCGATCAACGAAAACGGCGGCGTTAGGTTAGCGAGCGCGGTCGTCAGTGCCTGGGCGGCCCCGGCCTGTAGCTGTCCGGTAAAGCTGTAGCAGACGTTGTTGTCGAGCTCGCTTTCCATGTTTATCATGGAATAGGGCGGCACCGCCCCCCAGAGTGTCAAGTTGCCGTCGACTTCGGCGTCCTGCACGACAGTTCCGGTGGTTTCGATATAGGGCGTGCCGGTGCAGTTGCTTGTCGGATAGTAGAACACGGTCCCATAATACGGCTGGGGGATGCCGTTCGAATCAACCTGGAACTCGTAAAACGTGCTTCCGAATTCGGCCATAACTTGGTTGTCGGCGATGCCCCCCAGCGAGCCGATCTCGGTCCCTGTGGCATCGACGACACAGAGAGAATCCGGTATGCACGGCTGTGTCGATTTCGCTTTGAGGGCGAACGCCGAGAGCGGCGGCCGCAAATTGGCCAGCGCCCCTGCCGACAGTACCTTGGCTACCCCGACGCTTAGTTCCTCGGTATATGGCCCGCCCCTACCGACGAACTCCGTGCACTCGCCACCGAGGGGTTTGTCAGCCGCGAGGGTTTGCGTCGAATATGGCGGCAGCGGGCCCCAGACCCGGGCCGTGCTATCGAGATAAGCGATCGGCATAGGGAAGATGGACGCGTCCAAATAGGCCGTCCCGGTGCAGCTGGTGTTCGTGTATAATGGCGCAACACCATCTGGAATAGAGTCTGCCAAGACAGAGAACTGATAAAGGCTGCCCTTAAACTCTCGCATGACATAGCTAAAAACCGACTGCATCAGGGAGCCAATCTTGGTCCCGTTGGCATCGACGATGCATAGGTAGCCGTTGAAACAAGATTGCGATTGCGCCTCGGCAGGGATCGCGCCCAAGGCAAGGAGGGCGGCGAAGGCCGCCGCCCGGAGAACATACCCCATGAACATGCTCCGAAAGGGCCCGGATGGATCCGCGCCTCTCGCCTGCCGACGACGAATCCGTCAAACGTTCGTCAAAACTATATCGAAGGCCGGGTTCACAAAAAAGTGTGAGCTAATTCACAATCGGCAAAATTCTTGCGCGCGAATTGAGTCTGGCGAAGCCTGCGAGATCAAGCTCGAAGAGTTTAACGTGCCCCGCGTCGAACTTCGAACCGGCGGCGATTTCGATTTTGTCGGCGCAAGATAGAGATGTCACCGGGCGCGCAAAGTAGAAATGACACCCTGCTGTCGTCGGGTTCGGGCGGCGGGCGGGCGCGGAGCCCCCGGCGCAGCGCAGCGCCCGACCGACGCCCGATGCACGGCGCTTCCAGTCGCACCCGTTGGTTGACCGAGCGGGCGTCAGCGCGCTCGGCTCGTAGAAAGATCCAGCAGGCGACCTCGACAGCGTTGGCGCATCGCCGCCGGCTGTCGGCTGGATACATTGACAGCGGTGGGCCGCTTGTGCGTCGCCGCCTTGGTGTTTTTGGCGTCACGGTTTTCCGTTACGTAACGAATTTCATGGGGACGGCTGCGGCAGTCAACCCTTCATCCCGGCCCGGCGCCTCAGACCGGAGCCGCGACAGCGGCGTGGCGCGGCGCCCGCCCCTTCGATGGCAGGCCCGGCGCCTCGAGGTTGTTCGGCGGCCGCTGCCGAGCGACATGCCAGCGCTGCCGATGCGCCGGATAGGAGGCCTGTTGCGCCTTCACCTGTTCGAGCACGGCCGACAGCCGCTTGTTGTCGACGATCGCGCCGGGCTGCACTGTCTGGATCTTGTCGAACACCTTGAAACCGAGCGCCGTCCCGTTGAACTGAACTGCGAACCGCCCGTCCGGATAGTTCACCACCTCCACCTTCGACCTTCCTCGACCCAGATTTCAATTGGATTATTGTAAGTTGAGTGCCTCTCACCAACAGTTGCGGGCGTTGCGGGTACCGAGCGCGTGAGTGGTGGAGAGTCCGGGCGAGCGGAACGGCGGGCGCCCGCCGCCCCAGGAAAGCAGGAAGCACGTGCTCGCCGCGCATCTTCGGTAAGGGTAAGGGTTGAGTTGCGAACGCTTAACAAGAACCATCAAGTCAAGCCACGGTACACGAAACGCCGCCAAAGCATCGTCGCCTAGGCAAGACCCATCCCATCGCTACCCCCGAAAAACTGGACAACTATTAACTAATATAACATCGCAACTCAAACGACAAGCGGCTTGTTATCTGATGATCTGTCACTTTCGCGGTGGAGAGTCTCCCACACGTCCGACACTGTTCGACGCGTTTGCGTAAGCTTTGCTTATTCTACAGCACGCAGAAAGAATTTAGTAGGGGTCTTTCCTTTACCAGTTGCAAATCGAAAATGTGGTTCTGACTCTCGATTATCTGCCACGACCATTTCATCGTTATTTAGGCCCTTTAAGACTAGGTAAACATGATCGTACCCATGATGAGGAGTGGGCCCACACGTTGAGCCAATGTCGCCTTCTTTTTGCTCGCCGACAGACACGACCTGCCACCCTCTTTCTCTAAGAATATGCCCAAACCCGATCGCTTGATATATGTCGTCAACAGAGATGCCAGCTTCCTGTAGCAATACAGATAAGGTTATCTCACACCCATATCTAGGGAAACTTCGCCATCGTAATTCAATAATCTTCTTGCAGCGACCTGCTGCGCAGCCACAAGGTGTGCACTATTCGATGCCAACTCAAGAAGGCGAGGAATGTATTGTCTGTCGTCCATCAATCCGAACCCCACACTTGCTAGGCGCGAGATTGTAGTGAAGCGCTTTAACCCTGGGAAGGGTCCTAAGCCTCAGACTTCCAGACTTCCGGGGTTCAGCACTTACGGGAGTGCTGAAGCGGAGAGGAAACGCCCCATGAACGAGCTCGTCCCGATTTTGCCGCAGCGCGGGATTAATCCCGCGAGCGGTGCCGTCGCGGTGCCGCGACCATGCCGCACGCCGCTTCCTCGAATTCTTTGCCGCGACCATCCGCAACAAGAACACGCGCATGGCCTATTACCGGGCCGCGTGCTCGTTCTTGGGGTCGCTGCACGATTTGTTCAAAACTGCACGCTAAGCGAGCTCAGTGCATAGTCGCGCGGGTCCGACGCTTCGGCGCTAAAGTAGCGGCGAGCTTTGTCAGCCACGCGACCGCCCCCGGCGTTTGGTGCCACGCGGGGCCGCATTCTGTGACGTAGTAAGTCGCCTCGTCCGGGCCACCCATGGTGACATAGCCATCGGCCGAGATTGCAGGAGGCTTCGTACCGGCCAAGATGGCAGGGACGTGCTCGTTCGCGGACCATGCATCCCTGACCAGGGCCGCGGCTTGCTCGTCGCCGTCCCCGCTCTCTCGAAAGGCCACGAGCGCCCGGGTATAGAGCCAGAACGCGCTGCCGTCCTCATGGGCGGCCAGCAACTCCCTGAGGGCGTCGTAATTGTCTTGTCTGAGCAGGCACCCGGCGAGGACATACCGTATCCCCTGATTGTCGCTCGGGTTCAGCTTCAGCATATCGCGATAGTGGCTAAGGGCGCCGTCGACGTCGCCAAGCTTCAGGAAGCGCGCCGGCGAGACCGGCCCTGGCACGCATATAGGGGCGTGTTTCGAGAAAGCCCCAAAAGTGGCCGGCGTACTCTTTGAAACCGCGTGGCCCGAGCGCCAACTCCCCCGCCTCGACGCCCTTTGCGTAATAGTTCCGAGCCTCCTCGATAGATCGGGCTTCTTCGGCCAGAAGAACATAAGCGTCGGCGCAAAGCGGTGAGCGCTTTATGGGCGAGCGCAATCCGGGAACGGGAGGTGGTTCGCTCCCAGGCGTCGTACATCACGTCCTGTGCTTTCGCCGTCGCGTCGTCACCGCGGTGTCCGCTGAGCGCCGCCAGGAAGCTCTCCATCGCGCGCCGATCCGGCACCGCTGCGGCGGCGCCGGTCTTCGTCGAGGTTCTGAGAGCGGCTTTTGAACGCGGCTTCTTCGAGACCGGCACTGCTTGCTCCTCCACTTCGTCCCGATTTTCGTATCCGCCCTCGAGCTATGGGCTCACCACCCGATGCTGGGCGACGATCCGCGACACGGTCGGCTGGCTGATGTTGTAAAGGCGCGCCATCTCGGCGCCGGACTTCCGGCCGGTGATGACGCTCTCGGCGATTTCACGCCGTTTAGCGGCGTCGAGCTTCTTGCGTCGACCGCCGACGCGTCCCTCGGCCCGGGCGGCGGCGATGCCAGCCGAGGTTCGCTCCCGGATCATGGCGCGCTCGAACTCTGCGAACGAGCCGATCATCTGCATCATCATGCGGCCGGCCGGGGTAGTGGTGTCGATTGCCTCGGTGATCGAGCGGAAGCCGGCGCCGGCATCGCCAATTCGCTGCATGATGTGGAGCACGTCTTTCAGCGACCGCGACAGGCGGTCGAGCCTCCAGACAACGACGACATCGCTCGCGCGCAGCTGGTCGAGCATGCGGTGCAGCTCGGGCCGGTCCCAGCGCCCGCCGGAGGGCGGCTTCCTCGAAGATGCGGCGGCAGCCGGCGGCGCGCAGCGCCTTGGCTTGCACGGCATTGCTCTGCTCGTCGCCTTTGGAGACGCGGGCGTAGCCGAGCAGCACGCCGCCGGTGGCGGACTTGCTGTCTTTCACAAACGAGCGTTGCGAACGGAGCTGGCGGCCATGACGGTTCCTGGCAATTTTCCTTTCAATACCCTCTTTCAGAAAAGTCCCGAAAGGCAACCCTATTATGAACGGTCCCGTCATCGAAACGAGGCCGTCATGCCCCGCCGCTCCCTGCTGTCCAACGAGCAGCGCACTCGCTTGTTCGCCATCCCGGTCAATCACGCCGAGATGGCGACGCACTATGTTCTCAGCGCCGATGATTTAGCGCTCGTCCGGACAAAGCGGCGCTCGGTCAATCGGCTTGGGTTCGCTATTGAGCTATGCCTGCTGCGATATCCCGGCCAAGGTCTGGAACCTGGCGAGAATCCCCCGGAAGTGATGATCGGCTTCGTGGCTCGCCAGCTTGGTGTGTCCCCGGCCGTCTTTGCCGACTACGCGCTCCGCGATCAGACCCGCAGGGAGCACGCCGTTGAGCTGCAAAAGCATCTGCACCTTCGAGGTTTCACCCTGGCCGATTGGCGTGTCTGCCTCCAGGTCGGCACGGACACGGCATGGGCCACGGACCGCGGCGAGCCGATCGTTCGGGCAATGCTGGCCCATCTGCGCGCTGCCAACGTGCTCGTTCCTGCCGCGACGGTGCTGGAGCGGATCGGGCTGGCAGCCCGTGCGCGCGCCCGCAAGCGGGTGTTCCAGGCTCTGGCAGATGGCCTGACCCAGGCTGAGCGAGCGGCGTTCGACGCTCTGCTCACGGTCGACCTGGAATTACGCCGCTCCCGCTTTGCATGGCTGCGGGATTATTCGGAGTCGCCGACCCTCAATATCCTCGAGCTGCTCAACCGGCTTGAATACGTGCGGGGTCTGAAAATCGGCCCGGAACGTGCCGGCCGGATTCATGCAGCCCGTCTCGAGCGCCTAGTCAACGAGGGCGCCATCATGACCGTGCAGCACATCGTCGACCTCGAACCGGCCCGCCGGACCGCCATCCTCCCAGGTCGCCAACCTTGAGGCTCGGCTTGCAGACGCGACGCTCGCCATGTTCGAAAAGTACGTGGGGTCCTTGTTCACCCAGGCCCGGAACCGGGACGAGCGGCGTTTCCAGGCCACAAAGCGGGACGTTGCCAGGACGCTGCTCCTGTTTCGCCGCACGATCGCGGCGCTCAAGCAGGCCAAGGAAACCGGCGAGGACGGGGTCGCCGTCGTCGACCGCGAGATTGGCATGAGACAACTTGATGGGGTCCTGCCCATTATCGAAGCGGTCGCCGATGTCGCGGACCAGGAGATCCTCGTCACCGCGGCCGAGCGCTACAGCGTCCTACGTCGGTTCAGCCCACGCCTCCTTGAGGCGTTTTGCTTTCAATCGAATACGCCACACCACCCCGTTCTGGCCGCCGTCAAGCTTCTCAAGGCAATGAACCGAGACGGCACCGGCGCTCTGCCTACGCGGCCGCCGGCATCCTTCCTGCCGACGAAATGGCGCAAGCTGATCTTCGCAAATGGGCCAGTGGATCGGCGCCTCTATGAGACCGCCGTCCTTGCCGCGCTGCGGGATCGGTTGAAGAGCAGCGATATCTGGGTGGTCGGCAGCCGCGACTATCGCGCCTTCGAGGACCTATCTGCTGCCGGCGGCTCCTACCGACACCGGAATTGACGGCGAAACCGTCCCCGATCGCTATGTCGCCGCTCGCGCCGCTGCTTTGCACGAACGCTTGACCTTCGTGGCTGGCCGGGCGGAACGCGGCGAACTCGACGGCGTCGAGATCGAGAACGGCAAGCTCTACATCGCTCGGATCAAGCCTGTCGTTCCGGATGCCGCGCGCTTGCTTGCCAATCAGCTGGAGGGACTGCTGCCGCGGGTGCGGATCACCGAGGTCTTGGCCGATGTCGAGCAGTGGACCGGCTTTGCCGACCGCTTCACCCACCTGCGCACCGGCAATCCGGCAGCCGACAAGCCGGCTCTGCTGGCGGCGATCCTGGCCGACGGTACCAATCTTGGCCTATCCCGCATGGCTGACGCGTCGCGCGCTATCAGCTACCACCATCTGATCAATGTCGCGCAATGGCACATCGGCGACGACAACTACGTTGCCGCTCGCGCCGCCATCATCAAGGCCCACCACAGTCTTCCGATGGCAGCGCTCTGGGGTGACGGCACAACCTCATCCTCGGACGGCCAATACTTCCCCGCTGGCGGCCGCGCGGGACCTGGCGGCGCCATCAACGCCAAGTACGGCATTGACCCCGGCGCGGTTCTCTACACCCACGTATCAGGCCAATACGGGCCGTTCCATACGAAAGTGCTCGCCGCGACGATGAGCGAGGCGCCTTATGTCCTCGATGGGCTGCATCACCACGCGCACCAGACCGACTTGCGCATCGCCGAGCATTACACCGACACCGCCGGCGCGACCGATCACGTATTCGGCCTCTGCCATTTGCTGGGCTTTCGCTTCGCGCCCCGGATCAAGGACCTGCAAGACCGCAAGCTCTACGCGATCGAAAAGCCCGGCACTTATCCGCTGCTCGAGCCGCTGATCGGCGACACGGTCGAAACCGCGGCGGTCGTCAGCCAATGGGCGGTGCTCATGCGCCTTAAAGCCTCAATCCAGGCCGGGAGGGTCATGCCCTCCGTCATCTTACGCAAGCTCGCCGCTGCAGGCGCCGGCAACGCTCTGTCGCGCGCCTTGCGAGCCCTCGGCCGGATTGAGCGCACGCTGTTCACCCTGCAATGGTCCACGCGCTCGCCGCGCAGCAGGGCGCGGACCAGTGCGATTGCTTCGCGGATCGCGCGCGGTCGTTTCATTGGCCGGATGCCGAGTTCCGAGAAGCCCGACGCGCCGGCGCTGAGGCCCAGCATCGCGCGCCGATCGGAGATCTCGTCCAGCGTCGCAATCGCCATCGCGGTCAATGCCGGGTGGCGCGCGAACGGGTCGGTGACGCAAGGGCCGACCCGGACCCGCCGGGTGGCGAGGGCGACCTGCGCCAGAACCGCCCAGACGTCGCGATAGAAGCGCCTATCGGCGACCCACACCGCAGCGAAGCCGCAGGCCTCGGCAATCCGCGCCCGTTCGGCGAGCTCGAGGCTCATCTCAGCGGCCGTCGGTGCCTTCCTGTGGCGTGCCGCCGGACGAGTGGACTTTGCGGAGCGTTCAGCGCACCCGGAAATAATGGAGGCTGAACAGGTCGTTGGGGTCGGTCCAGGTGTCGACCGGCCGAAAGCCGACGCGCGCTGCGAGCGCGCGGAACTCCGGCACCGCGTATTTGTAGGAATATTCCGTATGGATCAGTTCGCCGGCGGCAAAGCGGAAGCGCCGGTCGGCGATCCGCGCCTCTTGGTCGGCGAGGCTCTTGATGTAGATTTCGACCCGGCCGTCCGTGCCGTCGTAGAACGCCAGATGGGCGAAACGGTCGAGGTCTAGATCGCCGTCGAGTTCGCGGTTGATGCGTACCAGCAGGTTCAGGTTGAACGCGGCGGTCACCCCGGCTGCGTCGTTGTAGGCGGCGTCGAGGATCGCCGGATCCTTCTTCAGATCGACGCCGATCATCATCTCGCCGCCCGATCCGAGGATATGCGCGCAATTCGCCAAGAAACGCTCGGCCGCCGCGGGTTCGAAATTGCCGATCGTCGAGCCTGGGAAAAAGCCGACCCGCTTGCCGCTCGGGCCGGGGAGCGGCGGCAGGCGGAAGACCGCCGTGTAGTCGGCGCAGACCGCAACCACCGGGAGCAGCGGGAAATCCGCGGCAATGCCGGCCGCCGCCTTGCGCAGATGCTCGCGCGAGATGTCGACCGGCACATAGGCCGCCGGCCGGTCGAGGGCCTCGAGCAAGATCCGAGCCTTGTGGCTGCCGCCGCTGCCGAACTCGATCAGCCGGCCGTGCGGACCCATCTCGGCCGCGATGTCGGCCGCATTCTCCTCGAGGATCGCGATCTCGGTGCGGGTCGGATAGTATTCCGGCAGCCGGCAGATTTCCTCGAACAGGGCCGAGCCGCGCGCATCATAGAGAAACTTGCACGGGATCGACTTGCGGCTGCAGCGAAACCCTTTGAGCACGGCCTCGCGAAAGCTCTCTTCGCCGGGCGCCAGATCGTGAAAGGCAAAAGCTTCGTCGTTCAGCACGAGAGATCCTCCGCGAGCCGCAACCCGGCGAAGGCCCAGCGTGCCGAGGGCGGAAAGAAGTTGCGGTAGGTGGCCCGGACGTGTCCCAACGGGGTCACCGCGGCGCCGCCGCGCAGCACCATCTGGTTCGACATGAACTTGCCATTGTATTCGCCGATCGCTCCGGCGACCGGGCGAAATCGCGGGTAGGCGACATAGGGGCTCGCCGTCCACTCCCAGACATCGCCGAACATCTGGCGCAGCTTCTCACCACCTTCCGCCGTCTGGGTCGCATCGGTACCGGGGTGATATTGCCGACGGTCGGCGAAATTGCCCGAAACAGCCAGACCGTCGGCGGCGATTTCCCATTCCGCTTCGGTCGGCAGGCGTTTCCCGGCCCATCGGGCAAAGGCGTAGGCCTCGTAAAAGCTGACATGGCAGACCGGCTCGGCCGGGTTCAGCAAGCGCCGCCCTGACAAGGTGAAAATCTGCCATTCGCCGTCATCGAGCGACCAGTAGAGCGGCGCCGTCCAACCCTCCCGGCACACTGTCGCCCAGCCCTCCGAAAGCCAGAATTCCGCGCGCCGATAGCCGCCATTTTCGATGAATTCGAGATAGTCGCCGCAGCTGACCGGGCAAGTGGCGAGGGCGAAGGGGTCAAGCCACACCTTGTGGCGGGGCGTCTCGTTGTCGAACGCGAAACCCGGGCCGTGATGGCCGATCTCGACGAGTCCGGCCGCAAACTCGACCCAGCCAGAGGCCGGCGGCGCGGCGGCGCACGGCGGTCCTTGGGGTCGCTGGCGTTGATGTTCTGGGGGCTGATAGGCCGGCAGCAGCGGATTGACTGAAAAGACGTGCTTGACGTCCATCAGGATCAGCTCCTGATGCTGCTGCTCGTGCTGCGCGCCGAGTTCGACGAGCGGCCCGGCGTCAGCCCACGCGGCGTCGCCCAGCCGCTCGATCAGCCGCGCCATCGCCGCGTCGACATGCGCCCGGTAGGCCGCGACCGTTGCGACGGTCGGGCGCGACAACAGGCCGCGCTCGGGTCGCGGGTGGCGGGGTCCCGCCGCTTCGTAATAGGAGTTGAAGAGATAGGCAAAGGCCGGATCAAAAACCCGGTAGTCCGGGTCGAAACAGGTCAAGATGAAGGTTTCGAAGAACCAGGTCGTATGTGCCAGGTGCCATTTCGTCGGGCTGACATCCGGCATCGATTGGATCGACTGGTCTTCCGGCGTCAGGTTCGCCGCCAGCGTGGCGCTTTCCCGGCGTACGCTGTGAAACCGCTCCAGCATCGCCCGCCGGTCGAGACCGCCGGATGACGGTTGCAAAACATCGTCGAACACGCGGCCCCCCTTCTGCAGCTTCGTCCCGGTCAACGGCAATGGAGATTATTAGTTGCCTTGTTCGAGATAGCGCCGGCGCAGGTGATGCTCGAAGCTCGCCGTGCCGAGCGGTTCGCCGCTCGCGCTCTCTACCAGTTCGGCAGTCGTCAGCAGCGAGCCTTTCGCATGCACCCGGTCGCGCAACCAGCCGAGCAGCGGCGCGAAGTCGCCGGCGGCGATCGCCTCCATTATGTCGGGCATCCTCCGGCAGACGGCCTCGAACAGCTGCGCCGCGATCAACGCGCCGAGCGTATAGGTCGGGAAATAGCCGAAGAGACCGTCGTACCAGTGGATGTCCTGCAGGCACCCTTCCCGGTCATTGGCGGGTTCAACGCCAAGCAGCGCACGCAGCCCCTCGGCCCAGGCTCCGGGCAGCTCGGCCGGAGCGAGATCGCCGGCCAGCATCGCCCGTTCGAGGCGATAGCGCAGGATCACATGGGCCGGATAGGTCACCTCGTCGGCATCGACCCGGATCAGGGTGCGTCCAACCCGGATCTGGCGCCGGTAAAGCGCATCGGCCTCCCAGGCGGGTCCGGTCCCGTCAAAGGCCTCGCGCAGGATCGGCGCGGCAAAGTCGAGGAAGGCGCGGCTGCGGCAGGCTTGCATCTCGAGCAGCAATGATTGGCTCTCGTGCACGGCCATGCCGCGGGCGCGGCCGACGGGCTGGAGGCGCCATTCGGCAGGCAGCCCCTGTTGGTAGAGCGCGTGGCCCGTCTCGTGCAGCACGGCCATCAGCGCGCGGGCAAAATCGCGCTCGTCATAGCGTGTCGTGATCCGCACATCATCGGGGACGCCGCCGCAAAACGGGTGCGCGCTGACGTCGAGCCGACCATGCGCAAAATCGAAGCCGATCTGCTGCATCAGCCGGATTGCAGCGCGGCGCTGCGCCTCGATCGGAAAGGGCCCGCCGGGTTCCGGGGCCGGTGGGCGGGCCGCCTGGCGGGCCAGCGCCGCCTCCAGCAGATCGGGCAGGAACCCCGAGATCTCATCGAACAGGCGGTCGATCACCGCGATCGAGCCGCCGGGCTCGTATTGGTCGAGAAGCGCCTCGTACGGACTTGTCTCGAGGCGTTCCGCCTTGACCGAGGCGATCTCGCGCTTTAGCCGAAGCACCCGCTCGAACCCCGGCTGGACCATCGCGAAATCGCCGGCCGCGCGGGCCGTCCGCCACACCGTCTCGCATTCGGAGCAGGCCCGCGACACCGCCTCGACGAGGTCGCCCGGCAGGGCCGCGGCGTGTTCGAGGCGCCGGCGCATCTCGCGCAGATTGGCGGCCTGCCAGGGATCGAGCGCGTTGTGCTCGCCACCGGCCCGGTCGGCGAGCTCGGCAAGGTCGGGGGCGGTCAGCTGTTCGTGGACGAGACCGCGCAACGTCGCGAGCTGCTCGGTCCGCATGGCAGCGCCGCCCGACGGCATCATGGCCGCCGCATCCCAATGCAGTACCGAGATCGCCTGCTCAAGCGACCCGATCCGGCGAAATCGTGCTTCGAGCTGGCGGTAGGCGGTCATCCCGATCCTGCGCGGCGGCGATGGTAAAGGACATAAATGACGATCAGCGCGACCGCCAGGGAAAACCACGTGATCGCGTATTGCAGGTGGTGGTTCGGCAATTCGAGGCGGGTCACGCCGCCTTGCGGCCAGCCGCCCGGGTTCGGCGTCGTGTCGGCGTCGATGTAGAAGAGTGCCACTTTATCAAGTTTGTCGGCCTTCGCCATCGCCGGCAGATCGACCCAGAACCAGTAATTCAGGTCGGGGCGGTTGTCCGGCAAGAACCAGTTGGGCCGTCCCGTCGGCGGCAGCCGTAAGAGGCCGACGACACGGACCGTTCCGGCGATCTGCCCGGCGGCCCGCTTCTTCGGGTCTTTGAGGTTCGAAGGAATGTACCCGCGATTGACGAAGATGATCCGGCCGCTCGCCTCGCGGAGCGGCGTCAGAACCTGGTAGCCGATGCTCCCGGCGCCGGCGCTGGCGCCGAGATAGATCTCTTTCGCGTGCAAAAACACGCCCTCGTCGAAGACATGATGGAATTCGAGCCGGCGCGCTTGCGCCAAGGCTTGCGGCGCCGGGACCGCCGGGGCTGCGACCGCCGCCGCCTGCTCGGCGATCAGGCGTTCCTTCCAGAACAGCCGCTGGATCTGCCAGGCGCCGAGCCCCAGCAACAGCAAAAGCGCCGGCACGCTGAACACGGTCGGCCAGAATTGCGGACGAAACCCGGCCACGTTCAGGCGGCGGGCGGGCTGCCCAGCAGGTGGTGGCGGTATTGCAGGGCGATCAGCCCGGCTTTGAAGGGTCGCAGCATCGCCACCGCGCCGCAGAGGATCAGCGGCGTCCACAACACGAGATGCACCCAGATCGGCGGCGAAAATTCGATCTCGACGATCGCGGCGAGGCCGACGACGATCAGGCCGAGAAACAGGATCACGAAGACCGCCGGACCATCGCCGGCATCCTGGCCAGACAGATCGAGACGGCAGACCTCGCAGCGCGGTCTTACGGTCAAGAGACCGGAGAAGAGGCGGCCACGCCCGCAACGCGGGCACCGGCAACCGAACGCCGCGCGCAATAGCGAGACCGCCGGGAAAGCATCTTCCAACGCGTCACCGCTCGTGGTCGGCCGGCAGGGCGGGCGGTCAGCCGACTGGTCCGGCGCCGCCGCTCCCCTCGCCCCACCAATAGATGCAGACAAAGAGGAACAGCCAGACGACGTCGACGAAATGCCAGTACCAGGCGGCCGCCTCGAAGCCGAAATGATGGTCGGGCTTGAAATGTCCGAGCCAAGCCCGGTACAGGCAGACGCATAGAAATATGGTACCGATGATCACGTGGAACCCGTGAAAACCGGTCGCCATAAAGAATGTCGAAGGATAGATGCCGCCGGTGAAGTGAAACGCGGCATGGCTGTATTCATAGGCTTGCACCGAAGTGAAACACAGGCCGAGGAATATGGTCAGCGCCAGGCCGCGCAGCATGCCGCTGCGGTCGTTTTCGAGCAGCGCATGGTGCGCCCAGGTCACCGTCGTTCCCGACAATAAGAGGATCAGCGTATTCAAAAACGGGAAGGCGAACGGGTCGAACGGGTGGATCGTCTTGGGCGGCCATACGCCGCCGACCGGGAACAGGCTCGACGCAAAAAACGCCCAGAAAAAAGCCGAAAAGAACATCACTTCGGAGGCGATGAACAACGCCATCCCGTAGCGCATCCCGAGCTGCACGATCGGCGTGTGATGGCCTTCGAAGGTGGCCTCGCGAACGACGTCGCGCCACCACACGAACATGATCCCAAGGACGCAGAGAACCCCGATGATCAGCAGCGCCCAGCCATGTCCGTGCATGAAAAGGACGCCGCCGCCGGCCAAGAGACCGGCGCCGATCGCGCCGACGATCGGCCATGGGCTCGGATCGACGAGGTGATAGGGGTGCTTTGGCGCTGCGTGCAGTTCGCTCATCGACGAGCCTCAAACAATTGGTTCGGGAGGACGCCTTGATCGGCGTGAGGAAAAGGGCAATGCGGCCATAACCTAGCCGGCCATTCGCACGATCGTTATGGCGTAAAACAATGCGACGAGGGCGAGCAGCACGATGACGAGCGCCCGGTTGCGAGCGCGGCGGACCCGTTCGCGATCGTGCTCCGCTTCCATGGCCGTCATCGCCAGGTTGCTCTGAGCCCGGCGCCGGCAAACCAGCCGCCGCCGATGCGGTCGACCAGCAGCAGGCTGAAGATCAGCAGCAGATAGAGCAGCGAAAACGCGAACATTTTCCGGGCGCTGCGTTCGCTCTCGTCGCGCCAGACGCGGATCGCCGACGCCGTGAACAGGGCGCTCAGCGCCACGGCCGAGAGTCCGTAACAGGCGCTAGCGATCCCGAGGAACCATGGTGCCAGGCCGACCGGCCACAGCACGATCGTGTAAAGCAGCATCTGGCGCCGGGTCTCGCGCGGCCCGGCGACGACCGGCAGCATCGGCACCCCGGCCGCCGCATATTCGTCGGCGCGATACAGCGACAACGCCCAGAAATGTGGCGGCGTCCAGAAAAAAATGATGGCAAACAGCGCGATCGCACCCCAACCGATATCGCCGGTGACCGCCGCCCAGCCGATCAGCGGCGGAAAGGCGCCGGCCGCACCGCCGATGACAATGTTCTGCGGCGTGCGCCGCTTCAGCCAGATCGTGTAGACGAAGACGTAGAAGGCGATGGTCAGCGCCAAGAGGCCGGCTGCCACCGGGTTGAGCGCCAAGGCCATCACGAGCACAGCGCCGACCGCGAGCACGACGCCGAAGCCGAGCGCCTCGCCCGGCAGCATCCGCCCGGCCGGCAATGGCCGCAACGCGGTGCGGCGCATCATCCCGTCGATGTCGCGGTCGTACCACATGTTGATCGCCCCGGCCGCCCCGGCCCCGACCGCGATGCATAGCGCCGCGACCGCGGCGAGAACCGGATGGATATGTCCGGGCGCCAGTTCGAGCCCGACGAGCCCGGTGAAGACGACCAACGACATGACCCGCGGCTTGAGGATTTCGAGGTAGGCGCCGACCGCCGCTCCGGATGCCGTCGGCAGACCCGCGGCGACGACCGGCCCGGCCTCGGAAAGCTGCGCCACGGCGGCGGAAACTCCTAATGCGCCGGCGACGCTCCGAGCACCGGCAGCTCCTCATAGCTGTGGAACGGCGGCGGCGACGTCACCGTCCATTCGAGGGTCGTCGCGCCCTCGCCCCAGTAATTGGCGCCGACCCGCTTGCCGGCCAAAAAGGTGTGGAAGACGATGAACACGAAGAACAGGGTCGACGAATAGGAGACGAAGGACCCGATCGACGCGACGAAGTTCCAGCCGGCGAAGGCTTCCGGGTAGTCGGGGATGCGTCGCGGCATGCCGGCGAGACCGAGAAAATGCATCGGAAAAAAGGTCAGGTTGACACCGATGAACGTCGTCCAGAAGTGGATCTTGCCGAACGTCTCGTTGTATTGCCGGCCCGACATCTTCCCGATCCAGTAATAAAAGCCGCCGAAGATTGAGAATACCGCGCCAAGAGACAGCACATAGTGGAAATGCGCCACAACATAATAAGTGTTGTGCAAGGCAAAATCGACCCCTGCATTGGCCAACACGACACCGGTCACGCCGCCGACCGTGAACAGGAAAATAAAGCCCATTGCCCACAGCATCGGCGTCTTGAATTCGATCGATCCACCCCACATCGTCGCGATCCAGGAGAAGATCTTGACGCCGGTCGGCACGGCGATGACCATCGTCGCCGCGGTGAAATAGGCGCGGGCGTCGATCGAAATCCCGGTCGTGAACATGTGGTGCGCCCAGACGCCAAAGCCGACGACGCCGATCGAAACCATCGCATAGACCATGCCGAGATAGCCGAAAATCGGCTTCTTCGAGAAGGTCGAGACGATCTGCGAGATCATGCCGAAACCGGGCAGGATCAGAATATAGACTTCCGGATGACCGAAGAACCAGAACAAGTTCAAGAACAGGATCGGATCGCCGCCGCCCGCCGGGTTGAAGAAGCTGGTGCCGAAATTGCGGTCGGTCAGCAGCATCGTGATCGCTCCGGCGAGCACCGGCAGCGACAGCAGCAACAGAAACGCGGTGACGAGGATCGACCACACGAAGAGCGGCATCCGGTGCATGGTCATGCCGGGCGCGCGCATGTTGAAGATCGTCGTGATGAAGTTGATCGCGCCCATGATCGACGAGGCGCCGGCGAGGTGGATCGAGAAGATCAGCATGTCCATCGCCGGCCCGGGGCTGCCGATCGGACCCGAGAGCGGCGGGTAGAGCGTCCAGCCGACGCCGGCGCCGCCGCCAACCATCGTCGAGCCGAGCAACAGCGCAAAAGACGGCACCAGGATCCAGAAGCTGATGTTGTTCATGCGCGGAAAGGCCATGTCCGGCGAGCCGATCATCAACGGCACGAACCAGTTGCCAAAGCCGCCAATCATCGCCGGCATGACCGTGAAAAAGATCATGATCAAGCCATGCGCGGTAATGATCACATTGTAGGCTTGCTCATTGTCGATGAAGTGGTTGTCGGGATGCATCAGCTGGATGCGCATCATCACCGACAGAGTGCCGCCGATCACCCCGGCGATGACGGCGAATATCAGATAAAGGGTGCCGATATCCTTGTGATTCGTCGAGAACAGCCAGCGGGTGAAAAAGCCCGGGGTGTGACCATCACCATACGCGTCGTGCGCGTGCGCGTCGGCGCCGTGGGCCTCTCGCTCGTACGACGTCATTTCTCGACCTTTCGCGTTAATTGCCGGCAGGCGTCGCTGCGGCCAACTGTTGCGTCGCGGCGCTGCCGTTAGAAGCGAATTTTTTCTTCGCGCCGACCAGCCATTGTTGGTACCCGTCCGGCGACAGGGCAACGATCTCGATCGGCATGACCGAGTGGTTCAAGCCGCAGATCTGGTTGCATTCGCCGTAATAGGTGCCGGGATGCAGGATATTGAACCAGGATTTGTTGTCACGACCGATGACGGCGTATTCCTGGACGCCGAAAGACGGGATGAACCAGCTGTGGATCACGTCGGTGCTCGTCACGTCGACCTCGACATTCTCGCCGGTCGGCACGACGAGCGGATTGTCGACGGCCAGCAGGCGCAGCTGATCCGGCTTGCGATTGGCGCCCCGCAGAATGCTGCTGTCGAAACTCAATCCGCCCTGGCCAGGGTAGGTATAGGTCCAATACCATTGATGCCCGGTCACCTGGATCGTCAACGCCGGTTTCGGGATGTCGGCCATGTAGTACATGAGCTTGAACGACGGAATCGCGATCGTGATCAGGATCAATACAGGAACCACGGTCCAGATGATCTCGATCACGGGATTGTGCGTCGTCCGCGACGGCACTGGGTTGCGCCGGTGGTCGAAGCGCAGGATGACGTAGAGCAGCAAGGCCATGACGAAGGCGGAGATCAAAAAGATGATCACCAGAAGTTCGTCGTGGAAGGCGCTGAGGCGTTCCTTGACGAGCGTTGCCGGCGGCTGCATGCCGAGTTCCCAGGGCCGCGGCTGCGCCGCCCAGGCGGTTGCCGCGCCGGCCCAGGCCACGACCGCGCCGAGCGCGGCGATGACGAGACCGCGCAGCGTCGTCCGCTTCGTTGAAAATCCCGTCAACCGCAACATTCGCCTGCCGTCCGTGATCCCGCAGCCGTCGGCCGGGTGGTTCGCCCGGCGCCAGGGCGCCGCGATGCGGCACGAAACTGCCTCCGCAAGCGGCACATTCCACCGAAACCTACACCAAAGCCTGTTCGAGCGACAACCGAGCGAACCGAGGCGATACTTGTTGCGGCAAGCCGCCGCACTCGTCTCCCGCGCCGTCGATCGCAGCGTCTGACAGCACAGCCACGGAGTTCGGGTGCCCGGGGCCGGCGAGAGATCTTTTGCCGGCGAGCGGCAACGGCCATATTGGGACGAATCTTTTGTGGAGCTTTCTATGACCGATCTCGCCGTCACCGACGCGTTGTTCTTCGAGCGGACCGGGATGGACGCGGCCCGCATCGAGGCGTTGGTCGCCGAGTCCCTGGCCGGCATGGACGACGGCGAACTCTACCTCGAATACCGGCAATCCGAGAGCCTGGCGCTCGACGATGGCCGCATCAAGAGCGCCAGCTTCGACACGACGCAGGGGTTCGGCTTGCGGGCCGTCGCCGGCGAGGCGGCTGGCTACGCCCATGCTTCGGAGCTTTCCGAGGCGGCGATCCGGCGCGCGGCGGCGACCGTGCGGGCCGTGGCCAGCGGGTACAGCGGAACCATGGCCGAGCCGCCCGCCGGCACCAACCGGACCCTCTATACCGATGCAAACCCGCTCGGTCTGGTCGATTTGGCGACGAAAACGCGGCTTCTCGCCGAGATCGACGCCTATGCGCGCAGTCGCGATCCGCGGGTGCGGCAGGTCATGGCGTCATTGAGCGGCGTGTGGCAGGGGGTGCAGATCGTTCGCGCCGACGGCCGCCGGGTCGCCGATATCCGCCCGCTCGTGCGCTTCGGCGTCGCCATCGTCGTCGGCGACGGCGATCGCATGGAGACCGGATCCTCCGGGGCGGGCGGCCGGATCGCCTACGACCGGTTTCTCGATCCGCAGCAATGGAAGATGCAGGTCGACGAGGCGCTGCGCCAGGCGCTCGTCAATCTCGGTGCGGTGCCGGCGCCGGCCGGCGAAATGATTGTCGTGCTCGGCCCGGGCTGGCCGGGAGTGATGCTGCACGAGGCGATCGGCCATGGCCTCGAGGGCGACTTCAACCGCAAGAAAACCTCGGCATTTTCGGGGCTGATCGGCGAGCGGATCGCGAGCCGGGGTGTGAGTGTCGTCGATGATGGGACCTTGCCGGATCGACGCGGATCGCTGACCGTCGACGACGAAGGGACGCCGACAAACTACACCGTGCTGATCGAGGACGGCATTCTCAAAGGCTATATGCAGGATCGGATGAACGCCCGGCTGCTCGGCATGGCGCCGACCGGCAACGGCCGGCGCCAAAGTTTCGGTCATCTGCCAATGCCGCGAATGACCAATACCTACATGCTGGCCGGCGCGCGGGAGCCGGAGGAGATCATTGGCTCGGTCGGGCGCGGCCTCTACGCGGTCAATTTCGGTGGCGGCCAGGTCGACATCACCTCCGGCAAGTTCGTCTTTTCCGCCTCGGAGGCCTATCTGATCGAGAATGGCAAGGTCGGGCCGGCGGTGAAGGGCGCGACCCTGATCGGCAACGGACCCGATGCGCTGACCAAGGTGACGATGGTCGGCAACGATCTGCGGCTTGACGATGGGATCGGCACTTGCGGCAAGGACGGGCAGAGCGTGCCGGTCGGCGTCGGCCAGCCGACCCTGCGCATGGACGGCCTGACGGTCGGCGGCACGAACGCGTGATTGCGGCCGCCGAGCGGCGGCCGGCGTCGAGGGGGTCGCGGCTTCGGGTTCGCCGCCGATCGATCCTCGCCGCCGCGGCCCTCGCGGTCGTTTTCGCGAGCGGCGCGTCGGCCTGTGATCTTGGCTCAGCGCCGACCTCGAAGTGGTCGCTGACGACCCGAGACGGCGTTTCTTGGCTGGTGAGCCCGTGCGGCCGGCGCTTCTTCAGCCTCGGCGTCAATGCGGTTGACGGCGGTTACCCGGCGCGCGCGTTGGACGGCAAGATCTACTACAGCTGGAAGGCGTTTGCGCCGTCGCTGGCCGATTGGGTCGGAACGGCCCGGCAGCGCCTCGGCGCGTGGGGCTTCAACAGCGCCGGCGGATGGTCGCTGCCGCCGCAAACCCTGAAGCTGCCGACGATCATCGATCTCGAACTCGGGCGCCGCGCCCGCTTTCACTGGTTCGACCCGTTTGCGCCGGAAACCGCGGCCCGAATGAACGCGCTCGCCCGGACGCTCGTCGCCCCTTATCGGAACTCGCCGTATCGCATCGGCTATTTCTCGGATAACGAGGTCGGCTGGTGGGCTGGGGCGCTGTTTGTCTTCTATTCGATGCAGCCGGCGAGCTCGGCGACAAAAGAGCGCTGGGTGGCGATGCTGCGCCGGCATTACGCGGCCGACTGGACGCGCTTCACCCGCGATTTCGTGCCGCCGAAAGGGGTCGATTCATGGCGCTCGCTGCTGGCGACGACCGGAATGACGCGCATGCGGCCCGGCGGCGCCGGCATTCGCGCGGTGCGCGAATGGACCGGCATCGTCGCGCATCGCTATTACCGGCTGGCCGATGCGGCGATCCGCGGCGCCGATCCCGATGCGCTCTATTTCGGCGACCGGCTGCCGATCTATTACGATCCGGCGGCCGTGCGGGCGATGGCGCCCTATGTCGACGCGATCGCCACCAATTACAATGTCGACGGCAGCGACGGCTGGATCGCCCCTTATTTTTTCGATGGTCTGCGGCAATTATCGGGCGGCAAGCCGGTCCTTGTTTCGGAATGGTTTTTCGCGGCACGGCACAACCGCACAGGAAACCGCAACAACGGCCACTTGATGACGGTCGACACGCAGGAAGAGCGGGCGGCGGGTGCGGCGTCGGCCACGAGAAACTTCGCGGCGATACCTGAAGTCGTCGGCGCCCATTGGTTTCAATATTACGACCATCCGAAGGGCGGTCGGCCGGATGGCGAGGATTATGATTTCGGCCTGGTCGACATCGACGACCGGCCCTACGCTCGCCTGACCGACGAGCTAGCCTTGGCGAACCGGCAGGTGCCGGAAATCCATGCGCGGGCGACCGTGCCGTTGCTGCCGCCGGCCGGCGCGTTCGCTGTCCCGCACGCCCGGATTGCGCTGCGCGCCCATTCACTCTTCGATTGGCCGAAACCCGCGAGCCTCGTGCCGCCGCTCGCACCATCGCCGGGTGCCGTCCCGTTTGGCGAGGCCTATCTGAGTTGGAGCGCGCAGGGCCTCGCGCTGGCGACGATAGGTCAGGATTATTTCGACCTCGACCTTTTGGCCTATGACGGTCCGTTTCCGCTCGCCGACGCCTATCGGGTGGAACTCGGCGTCGATATGGGTGCCGGCCCACGGCGCTTCACGCTGTTCTTCATCCCGCCGCGCACCAAGCTGCACGATTACCCGGAGATGCAGGCGGAGCTGTGCGAGGGCCCGGCCGAGCGCGCGATCCGCTTCGGCTGCACGCCGGTCGGCGGTGCCGAGGCCGTGTATTTCGGCGCCGACCAACCGCGCATCACCGCGCAAGCAAGAATTCCCTGGTCGGCGCTCGGCGTTTCGGTGGCAGCCCCGGGCGCGCTGCTGCGCGCCGAGATTGCGGTCACCTCCTGGGACGGCGACCGTTGGATGTCGCTGACGGGCCCGGCCCCGGCCGCCGCGATGAGCGATACGGCTGGCTGGCGGGCCATGCGGCTCGGCGACGGCGCCAGGATGATCGAGACCGTCCCGCCCCCCGGGCGGGCGCCCGGATAACCTGCCCGATCCATGCGTGGAACCCCGCCCAACCGCGACATTCAGTGGACTGTCTTCCGGTCCTTTCGTGAAACTCTAGAGCTAGTTAGGCGCCTCGGGGTACCAATCCTCGGCGAGGATCTGATCGAGCGCGTAGGGGCATTTGGCCGGCAGTGCCGTCGTTGCCCCGTTTTCGTGGTGTGCTCGCAGAGCAATTTCGGCGGCTCTTCTAGCATGCCCGTAGATCTTGCCGAAATTCGCCTCAATGTCCTGCCGCAGCGTTGCTGTAAGCCTCCCCTCCAGTTCGGCGCGGGCGTTCGCGATCGAGACCATCCAATCGACTCTCGGATCGGCGGCCGGCGAATGAGCCAGCTTCAGAGCATGCTCGAGGATCCGCCTGACCTCGCTGCGCACGGCGTTGCGCTCGCTCTTGCCCAAATCCTCGATCTCCTCCGCGACGTGCTCGCGGTCGAAGCGGTTGTCGCTGGTCGCTAGCGAGCGCAACACCGCCGCTTGGTATTGCGTCCAAGCGTAGAAATCCTCGTCGTAGCGGGGTCCGTCAGGCATGATCCTCAGCCTCGAAACGTCGGGCATGCTCAGCCGGTTCTAGGCCGTTCGAGGCTCCGCCGCCAGGATCCTGCGGGCCTGAGCGGCGTCTTTGGCGATCTGCGCCTTGAGGGCGTCGAGTCCGGCGAATTTCGCCTCCGGGCGGATGAAGTCGACGAGCGCGACGCGCAGGTGGCGACCGTAGAGGTCGCGGTCGGTGTCGAACAGATGCGCCTCGAGCCGTGGCTCGAGCCCGCCGACGGTCGGGCGCAGGCCGAGATTGGCGACGCCGTCGACGGCAGCGCCGGCGAGCGGATCGTCGGGACCGTCGCCGCTTACCCGCACCGCATAGACGCCGAAGGCGGGCCGCAGGAATTCCCCGAGGCCGAGATTGGCGGTCGGAAAGCCGATCGTCCGCCCGCGCCGGTCGCCGGTCTGGACGCGGCCGTCGATCTCCCAGAAACGACCGAGCAAGGCCGCCGCCTCGCGCGGCCTGCCTGCCTTCAACAGCTCGCGGATGTGCGTCGAGGAGTAGATCGTCTCGTCGGCCCCGCGGATCGGCTCGATCACCGTGACGCCAAAGCCATGCCGGACGCCGGCTTCGCGCAGCATGTCGGCGGTGCCGCGGCGGCGATTGCCAAAGGTGCAATCCCAGCCGACGACGACATGCGAGGCGCCGATCGCATCGACGATGATCTCGCTGATGAAATCCTCGGCGCTCTTTGCCGCAAAGCCGAGATCGAAATGCTGGACGAACAGGAGATCGACGCCATGCTTGGCCAGTTCCCGCTCCTTGACGCGAAACGGCGTCAGTCGGAAGGGCTCGCCGGCAGGCAGGAATACGCTGCGCGGGTGCGGCTCGAAGGTCAGCACCGCAGTGGGCTGGCGCCGCATCTTGGCCAGATCGCGCACCTGCCCGATCAACAGCTCGTGGCCACGATGCAGGCCGTCGAAATTGCCGATCGCCAGCACCGCGCCGCGCGGGTGGTGCGAGAGAGGGCCGGGGTGGCGAACGACGCGGATCACGGCAGTGCGGCGGCGCGAGATTTCTTGATCGGGCGACTGCCGCAAAAATAGCCGGCCAGGCGACCGGATGATAGCGCGTTGCGCTACGCCGATCTTTAGCGGCAACACGGCGCGCTGCGGCAAGAGCGGGCGTCTTCAGGACGTTCCCGATAGGCGGCAACAATCGTAGTTCGGCGCATGTTGACGGAGATTTTTCCGCGGCACACCCTATTTTGAAAAAGTCACATTCGGCTGGGCCGCTTGTGCGAAGAAGATTTGGCGCTCTGACGGGCGCGAGCCGGCTGGAGTTTGGGCGAGGGCGAACTGCGGAGCGGCACGGAGCGTTGTGGTTGACAAGACGGCTGTTTGGATATGGCCTTGGCGACGACAAGAGGTAAGGAAGTGAGGCGGCGCGATGCAAACAGCGGGTCGTCATGTCTCTGTATTTGTGAAGGATAGTTTCCGGATCACTGGTGGAGCGGATCGCCGGAGCCTTTGGGGCTTTTGCCGAACGGTACCGGCGTTTCTTTGCCACTCGGGCCCGCGACAATTCGGCGGTGGCGGAACGCTACCTGCAAGGTCTGGCGCAGGCCAGCGAGTGTACGTTTGAAGGGATGGGGGCGGTGGTCGAGGCGGCGTGCCCGCAACGCTTTCAGCATTTCATCAGCAACTCGCCGTGGGACCACGAAGCGGTGCTGGCGCAGCTCTCCTGCGACGCAGACAGGCTGGTCGGCGGCAAGCCGGAAAGTTGTCTGATCATCGACGAAACCAGCTTCCTCAAAAAGGGCGAGCGTTCGGTTGGGGTTGCCCGTCAGTGGTCGGGGCGGCTGGGCAAGGTCGACAACTGTCAGGTGGCGGTATTCGCCGTCTTGTCGGATGGGCAACAGAATGTGCCGATCGATATGCGGCTGTATCTGCCTCGCCAGTGGGTCGAGGATGAGGCGCGGTGCGCGCGGGCCGGGGTTCCGCCGGCCGCGCGGCAACTGAGGTCGAAGAGCGAGCAGGCCCTGGATCTGGTGCGGACAGCGCGGGCTCGCGGGGTGCGTTTCCAGTGGGTCGGCGTCGATGCCGGTTATGGCAAGGAACCGGCCTTTCTGCGCGCGCTGGATGATGCCGCGGAGGGGTTTGTTACCGATGTGCCGCGCACGCAATCGGTGTGGACGCAACGGCCCGAGATTGGCTTGCCGACCCGACGGCCAGGACAGGGGCGGCCGGCGACGAAACGGCAGGCCTCGTCGCATGCCGACACGGCGGAGCAGGTGGCACAAAGCTTTCGCGCCGAAGATTGGCAACGCTTGACGTTGCGCGACAGTACCAGGGGTCCGTTGCGGGTGGATATCGCCTGTCGGCGGATCTGGGTGTGGGACGGCGAGGAAGCCAACCCGCGGTCCTGGCACCTGATCGTGCGCCGCGAGGTGGGATCGCCCGGCACGATCAAATACACTCTGAGCAACGCCCCGGCCGATACGCCGGTTTTGCGCCTGGCCCAGATGCAAGGGCAGCGCTATTGGGTCGAGCGGGTCTTTGAGGACGCCAAGAGCGAGTGCGGTCTGGCCGACTATCAGGTACTCGGCTGGCGGGCGTGGCACCACCATGTGACCATGGTCCTGTTGGCGATGCTGTTTATCGCCGAGCGCCGCGCCGCGCATCATGCGGAAATCGATCTGCTGACGTCGCGCGACATTGTTGAGATCCTCAGCGAGATCCTGCCGCGCAAAGCCGAAGGCCGCGATGCCTTGGTGCGCCGTATCAACCAGCGACACGAACGACGACGCGGGGCGATCCGATCGCGATACCGCGATCAACCGCGTATCGCGACCCCTTCCGCGCATCAGCCTGCAAAGATGTAAATCCTAAATAAACTACAGATATACTGTGTGTGACTCTGTCAAACTATGGCCGGCGCGCGGCTCAGGCCGAGCCCGCCGTCGTTTTCCCGGCATGTCGAAGAGCCCCGCTTGCGCCGCAATCCTCTATGGTCGTTGCCGATCACCGGCGAGGGCAGGATGGCCAAGGAGCGGGTGCCACGCGAACGCACGGAATATGACGTCTCGCCGGCCTTGCCGCGGCGATTCGCCTGAAGCAGCTGGCCGCGGCGGCGGCGCGGGGGTTGCCGTCTGCGTGGCGGCGGAGACCTTGTTCCGCCCGCTTGGCGGCGACGACGTCATCTCAGGCCGCGCGACCCGAACACGGCGATCGCGATCAACTATCGTCTCTACGATTCGCCGGAACAGCGCTATTGTCCCGCCGGGGTCTTTGAGATCGTCCATCAAGCCACGACCGGCGAGCCGCAACTGCAAGTCAACGCCCAGGATTGCGTCCACCGCAGGACGTGCGACATCAAGGATCCGGAACAGGACATCCACTGGGTGGTGCCGGAGGGCGGCGGTGGACCCAATTACCCAAACATGTGAGCTGCGGGGCGCCAACGGGCGGACCGGTGAAAGAAAGATGGCAATGACGCGATTCGGGCCTTCCCGGCTGTGGTGCCTGCCAATGGCGCTGCTGGCCATTCTCGCCGCGGCGGCCTGCCGAGCCTCGCCGGTCGCAGAGGCGCCGCCGACGACGGTGCTGCGGTTCGGCGATTTCCTCGCCGGTCGTCACGCACAGGAAACCCGCGACTATACCGACGCCGCGGCGTTCTTCGCGCAGGCGCTGCGCTTCGATCCGGATTCGCCGGAGCTGTTGAGCCGGACGTTTCTGATGGAGGCCTATGAGGGAGAATTCGACAAAGCGCGCCCGCTCGCCGCCAAGGTGCTGCAGCTCGATCCTACGGATGGCGTCGCCAACCTCGTCTTGCTGATCGATCGGGCCAAGGCCGGCGACTGGGCCGGCGCGCTGAAGCGCGCCGAAGCGCTGCCCTCCGATGGATTGTACCGCTACGCTGGACCGCTCGCCGTCGCTTGGGTGCGAATGGCAGCCGGCGATCTCGCCGGCGCCGTCGCCGGGGTGCAAGGGCTCGACAAGTTCGACAGTCTCGCCCCGCTCAAATATTTTCAGCTTGCCCTTCTTTACGATTTTGCCGAGCAGCCGGCCAAAGCTGAGGAAAATTTCAAGAAAACGGTCGAAGCAACCGGCCAGATCAACTGGCGGGTCACCGATGCGATGGCGAATTTCTACCAGCGCCACGGTCATGCCGGCGAGGCGGCGGCAGTCTATCAGCGCTTCGTCAAGGAGAATGCGGGCAGCGAGCTGGCCGAATTGGTGGCAGTCGGGCGATCCGCTGGCCCGCCGCACCGGGCAATCGCGTCTGCCGAGGACGGGCTTGCCGAAGCGCTGTTCGATCTGGCGAGCGTCGTCAATCGAGCGGAGACAGCGGATCTGGCGCTTTTCTACAACCGCTGCGCTCTGACGTTGCGACCGCATCTCGCGGTTGCGCAGTTGCTGCTCTCCGACATTCTGGCCGGCGAAGACAAGCCGCGAGAAAGCCTTGCCGTGCTCCGGCAGGTCCCGGCGAATTCGCGATATTTCTGGTCCGCGCAACTGCGGATCGGGGCCGATCTCGACACCTTAGACCAGACGGACGAGGCCATCGCCCTCTTGCAGCAGATGGCGGCGAAAGATCCGAGGCGGGCCACGGCCGATATGCAGCTTGGCGATTTGCTGCGTGAGAAAAAGCGCTACATCGAGGCCGCTGACGCTTATACCGAGGCGGTCAAGCGTCTGCGGGCGGCCAAGACGCCGGTGCACTGGTCGCTGCTCTACAGCCGCGGCATTTCTTTCGAGCGAGCCGCGCAATGGGAAAAGGCGCAAGCCGATTTGCTGCGTGCGCTCGAGCTGAAGCCGGACCAGCCGCTGGTCCTGAACTATCTGGGCTATTCCTGGATCGACCGCGGCGAACATTTGCACCGCGGGCTTCAAATGATCGAAAAGGCTGTCGATTTGCGGCCCGAGGATGGCTATATCGTTGACAGCCTCGGCTGGGCCCATTACCGCCTTGGCGATTACCGCGCCGCGGTCGAATACCTGGAAAAGGCGGTCGAGCTGGTGCCTGACGATCCGACGATCAACGACCATCTCGGCGACGCGTATTGGCAGACCGGGCGGTTGATCGAAGCGCGCTATCAATGGCGCCGCGCGCTGCAGTTCGGCCCGGATAAAGAAGAAATCAAGCCGATCGAAGCCAAGCTCGTTCGCGGCATGCCGCCGCCGACCCGCGCGAACGGCGGCTGAGCCCGAGAATGGCCGTTGCCGCCGTTGCCGCGGCCAAGGTCAACCTGTACCTCCACATCGTCGGCCGGCGGGCGGACGGCTACCATTTAGTCGACAGCCTCGTCGGCTTTGCCGATATCGGCGACCGCGTCAGCGTCCGCTCGGCCACATCGTTGACGCTTGAAACAACCGGGCCGGCGGCGGCGGAACTCGATGCCGCGGGCGAAGACAATCTTGTGCTGCGCGCGGCGCGGCTCCTTGCCGCCGAGGCCGGCATTGCCGCCGGCGCCGCCATCCGTCTCGAAAAGAATTTGCCGGTCGCGGCTGGCCTCGGCGGCGGGTCGAGCGACGCGGCGGCGGCGTTGCGGGCGCTGAAGGCTCTGTGGCAGGTGCCGATCGAGGAGACGGCGCTTTCCCGTCTCGGCATGAAGCTCGGTGCCGATCTCCCGGTCTGCCTGCATGCCGGTCCCGCCTGGGTCGCCGGCGTTGGCGACACGGTCACAGCCGCCGCGGACTTGCCGCCGGCCGGAATCCTACTCGCCAACCCCCGCCGGAAACTGCCGACCAGCGCGGTGTTCGCCGCCCGGCAGGGCCCGTTCGGCGCCGCCGGACGCTTTTTGCCGATGCCGGCGGACGCCGCGGGACTGGCGCGGGCGCTGAGCACTCGCCGCAACGACCTCGGCGAGGCTGCGATCGGCCTCGTTCCGGATATCGCGGCGGTGCTCGAGACGCTCGCCGGCCTCGACGGCGCACTCCTGGCGCGGATGAGCGGTAGCGGCGCCAGCTGCTTTGCACTCTTTTCCGACCGCTCTGCCGCGGAGAGGGCCTGCGCCAAGCTTGCGACGGCACAACCGCAATGGTGGTGCGCTGCCGGCCGCTTGATTACGGGCAGCACGGTCGCCCGGTAGGCGCCAGTCGCGGAGCAGCCTTCAGGGATAGGGCAGGCGGCCCCGGACGCGGGTGCCGAACAATCCCGGCCAATTTTCCTTCCAACCCTCGCCATGGACTTTGCGGCGGCGGGTGTCCTGACGAAAATCGAGTTGCGGGTCAACAAGTCAGCTGCACGGCCTTCGGGGCGCATCGCGCGGGTACGAACTGTAGCCGTGATCGGGCAGAATGACTCCGTGATCGAAGCGACCGAGAATCTGGATTGGCCACCAGTTACCGCGTTCGCCTAGGCGGCGCGGCGGCGGCTCCTGACGCGGGTCCCCGAGGTCTGCTCCTCGTCGAACAGTTCGGCCAGCTTTTCGAGCATGACGCCGCCCAGCTGCTCGGCATCGACGATCGTCACGGCGCGCCGATAGTAGCGGGTCACGTCGTGGCCGATGCCGATCGCCGTCAGCTCGACCTCGCCCAGGCGCTCGATGTCGCGGATCACCTCGCGCAGATGCTTTTCGAGATAGTTGCCGGGATTGACCGAGAGCGTCGAATCGTCGACCGGGGCCCCGTCGGAGATGACCATCAGGATCCGGCGCTGCTCGCCGCGCTCGCGCAGCCGGTTGTGCGCCCAGGCGAGCGCTTCGCCGTCGATATTTTCCTTGAGGATGCCCTCGCGCAGCATCAGCCCAAGGCTGCGCCGGGCGCGCCGCCACGGTGCATCGGCGTCTTTATAGACGATGTGCCGCAGATCGTTGAGTTGGCCCGGGTTGGGCGGCTTGCCGGCGGCGATCCACCGCTCGCGCGCCTGACCACCCTTCCAGGCGCGCGTCGTAAAGCCGAGGATCTCGACGCGGACGGAGCAGCGCTCGAGGGTGCGCGCGAGGATGTCGGCGCTCATCGCCGCGACGGTGATCGGCCGACCGCGCATCGAGCCGGAATTGTCGATCAACAGGGTGACGCACGTGTCGCGGAAATCGGTCTCGCGCTCGCGTTTGTAGGCGAGCGGCAGGATCGGGTTGGCGACGACGCGGGCGAGGCGGGCGGCGTCGAGCAGCCCCTCATCGAGATCGAACTCCCAGGCGCGGGTCTGCTTTGCCAACAGCCGTCGCTGCAAGCGATTGGCAAGGCGCGCGATGACGCTCTGCAGATGCGACAGTTGCTGATCGAGTAATTGGCGCAGCCGCGTCAACTCGTCGGGGTCGCACAATTCGGCGGCCTCGACGACCTCGTCGGCGGCGGTGCTGAAGGCGCGGTAGACGGCCGTATCGTCCGGGCGCCCGCGCGGCAATGTGCCGGGTCGCCCCGGTCGGCCGGGATCGTCGTCGCTGGCGCCCGGCATCATCTCGCCGTCGCCGGCGTCCGCCGCATCCTGCGCATCTTCCGCCTCGCCGTCGGCCGGTGAGCCGTCCGGCGAGGGCTGCGCCCCCGACGTCGCCCCTTCGCCCTCGCTCTGGTTCTCGCCTTCGGCCTCCTCGCCGCTCTGCTGTTCGTCGCTCTCCGCCGGATCTTCGATATCGCCGAGATCGATCTCGAGATCCTGCAGCAGGCGGCGGGTGGCCTGCGCGTAGCCCTCCTGATCGAGGATTCTGCGGTCGAGCTCGCCGAGGTCCTTGGCGATGCGCGCTTCGAGCCAGGGCCGCCACAGATCGACGACGCGCCGCGCCGAAGGCGGCGGCCGCTCCTTCGTCAACGCCTCGCGCGTCAACAGGCGCACCGCCTCGGCCATCGTGCTGTCGGTGCGCTCGACGACGCGCTCGAACCCCTGCCGCCGGTACTGCTCGTCGAGCATGGCGGCAAGGTTGCCGGCCACCCCGGCCATGCGCCGCGCGCCCAGCGCCTCGACGCGCGCCTGCTCGACCGCTTCGAACACGGCACGGGCCAGCGGACTGCCGGGGCAGCGGCGGCTGTGCACGGCATCGTCGTGATAGCGCAGCCGCAAGGCCATGCTGTCGGCCATGCCGCGCAGCTGCGCCGCCTCCTCCGCCGGCAGGTCGCGCGGCGGGTTCGGCAGCCTGATCCGCGTGCCGCTGACCCCGGCCGCCTCGGGCCCAAAGCCGACGGCCAGATCGTCGCGCTCGGCGATCGCGCGCAAGGTTGCGGCGGTCGCCCGCTTGAAGATCTCGGTCGGGGAGAATTCCTGGGCCATAGCCGCCGTGGCCTCCCTCACATCAGGGTGGCGTTGACGCTGGTCTCCGCCAACTCGGTGCCAAAACAGCGCTGGTAATACTCGGCCACGGTGGGCCGTTCCATCTCATCGCACTTGTTCAGAAAAGTGAGGCGGAAGCCAAACGACAGATCGCCGAAGATCGCCGCGTTCTCGGCCCAGGTCATGACCGTGCGCGGCGACATCACGGTCGAGATGTCGCCGTTGATGAACCCGGCCCGGGTCAGATCGGCGAGCGCCACCATCGCGCTGATCGTTCGCCTGCCCTGGTCATTGTCGTAGCTCGGCACTTTTGCCAGCACAATCTCGACCTCGGCATCGTGCGGCAGATAGTTCAGCGTCGCGACGATGTTCCAGCGGTCCATTTGGCCCTGGTTGATCTGCTGCGTGCCGTGATAAAGGCCGGTGGTATCGCCGAGCCCGACGGTATTGGCCGTCGAAAATAGCCGGAACCCCGAATGCGGCCGGATCACCCGGTTCTGGTCGAGGAGGGTCAGCTTGCCTTCGACTTCGAGCACCCGCTGGATCACGAACATCACGTCCGGCCGGCCCGCGTCATATTCGTCGAAACATAGCGCTACCGGATGCTGCAGGGCCCAAGGAAGGAGTCCCTCGCGGAACTCGGTGACTTGTTTGTCGTCGCGCAGCACGATCGCGTCCTTGCCGACGAGGTCGATGCGGCTGATATGACTGTCGAGATTGACCCGAATGCAGGGCCAATTGAGCCGCGCCGCAACTTGCTCGACATGGGTCGATTTGCCGGTGCCGTGATAGCCCTGGATCATCACGCGCCGATTGAAGGCGAAGCCCGCGAGGATTGCCAAAGTCGTATCGTGGTCAAAGCGATAGGCGTCGTCGAAATCCGGCACATGCTCGCTGGCCTGGCTGAATGCCGGGACCTGCAGCTCGCTGTCGATCCCGAAGGTCTGACGTACCGAGATCGTGATGTCGGGCTTGTCGAGCGGAAACGCATCGCTGGGTGCCGTCGGTTGGGCGGTGGGCATTCTTCTATTGTTCCTGCTGGTTGGGCGGGGGCAATTTGAGCGCCGGCGGGACAATTGTTCAACCGAAATAGCTGGCCTTCAGCGTGGCATAGGCCTGGTTGATCAGCTTCAGCTTCTCCTCGGCCGCCTTGTCGCCGCCATGCGCGTCGGGATGGTGCAATTTGACGAGCGCCTTGTAGCGCGCCTTGACCTGGCCCGGCGTCACCGGCGGCTCGATCTCGAACACGGCGAGCGCCTGGTCGCGCGCCGACAGCGCCCGCCGTGCCGCGGCGCCGGCATCGCCGTTGCGCCGGGTACGAACGTCCTCGCCGCCGTTCGTGAACAGGCCGAAATAATCGCGCAGCCGGGCGACATAAGCCGGACCGTGGCGCGCCCCGAGCCGCCAGCTCGGCCTCTGCCAGACCGTGTCGCTGCGGATTTCCGCCTCGACTTCACGGTCGCTCATGCCGGCGTAATAGTTCCAGGCTGAATTGTAGGCCCGCACGTGTTCGAGACAGAACCAGTAGTAATCGCGCAAATCGAGCCGCGATTTCGGCGCGCGGAAGTCGCCGCCGGCGGCGCAGCCAGGGTGGTCGCAGACGCGCATCGGCGTCGCGGTTGCTTCTTCCTGGAGGATCCGATCCGGCACGATATGCGGCATCGCCGTTCAGTATGGGTGGCGCGTCCGCGGCTGACAAGAAGGAGCGGCTGACCGGCTGAGTTGGGTAGCGAGGGGCGATCGTCGTGCCGAGCAGCGTTATCGACCGCGTGAATCTGGGAGACGTCGCCGGTATCACCACGCTGGTGCAAGCGTGGCAACAGCGCAGCGCGCCCGATCACGGCACCGAACAGCGTCGGGGCCCCCGGGTCAGCGCCGCCGTCGCCCCCGATCTTGGTGCCGTCCGGCCCAGATAGTCGAGGCAGCCCTGCAGGATGTAGGCGGCGGCGACGCGATCGACGATCTCGGCGCGCCGCTTGCGGCTCATATCGTGCGCAATCATTTCGCGAGTGACGGCGGCGGTCGACAGCCGCTCGTCCCAGAAGGCGATTGGCAGCTCGCGTAGCGCCAGCAAGTTGCGCGCGAATTGCCGCACTGATTGGGTGCGCGGTCCGTCGCCGCCGGCGAGCGTGAGCGGCAGACCAATGACGAGGCCGCCGACAGCCTGCCTGTCGACGAAACCAAAGAGACTTGTCGTATCCGCCGGGAAATTGCGGCGGCGGATCGTCTCGATCGGGCTCGCGATCACCCATCGGCTGTCGGACAAGGCAAGGCCGATCGTCTTCGTGCCGACATCAAGCCCCATAAGGCGCCGATCCGCCGGCACGGCTTCGCGAAGGCCCGTAGGCTCGGCTAGAATCATAGCCGAGCGTAGCTTACCCTAGTCGGTCTTGCCCAGCTTCGGAGCATAGAGCCGCATGGCATTGGACCGGGCCGCCGTCGCGCATATCGCCGCCCTGGCGCGGATCAGGCTCGGGGAGGCCGAGCTCGAACCGTTGGCGGCCGATCTATCGCAGATCCTGACCTGGGTCGAGCAACTGAACGAACTGGACACCGCTGGTGTCGAGCCGATGGCGAGCGTCGTCGCGACGAGTTTGCCGATGCGCGACGACCGGGTGACCGACGGCGATCGCCGGGACGCAATCCTTGGCAACGCGCCGCATGCGGCGCCCGGCGGGATCGCTCGGGAGTTTTTCGCGGTGCCCAAGGTCGTCGAGTGAGCCGCCTCATCGATCTCGATCTCTGCGCGGCGCGTGCCGGGCTATCGCGCCGGGAATTTTCGGCGCGCGAACTGGCCGTCGCCTACAACGATGCGGTCGAACAGGCGAAACCGCTGAATGCCTACATCACGCCGACGCCCGAACGCGCGCTCGCCATGGCCGAAGCGGCCGACATCAGGCTGCAGTGTGGCAAAGGGCTGCCGCTCGACGGCATTCCGATTGCCGTCAAGGACCTCTATTGCACTAACGGCGTGTTGACCACCGCCGCCTCGCACATCCTCGATGGTTTTTGCCCGCCCTACGAATCGACGGTAACCGAAAGGCTGTGGCGGGCCGGTGCGGTGATGCTCGGCAAGACCAACCTCGACGAGTTTGGGATGGGCTCATCGACCACGACGAGCTGGTTCGGGCCGGTCGAAAATCCGTGGCGCCGGCGGGGAGACAACCGGCCGCTGGTGCCGGGAGGCTCATCCGGCGGCTCTGCCGCGGCGGTCGCGGCGCGTGCCGCGGTGGCGGCGCTGGGCACCGACACCGGCGGCTCGATCCGCCAGCCGGCGAGCTTTTGCGGCATTGTCGGGTTGAAGCCGACCTATGGTCGGTGTTCGCGCTGGGGCGTCGTCGCTTATGCGTCGTCGCTCGACCACCCGGGACCGATGACGCGGACGGTGCGCGACGCGGCCGTCATGCTGAGCGCGATGGCCGGCCACGATCCCAAGGATTCGACCTCGGCCCCCTTGCCGGTACCGGATTTCGAGACGGCATTGACCAGCGACATACGTGGCTTGCGGGTTGGCATCCCGCGCGAATATCGCGCCGACGGCATGCCGGCCGAGATCGAGGAGCTGTGGCAGCGCGGCGCCGAATGGCTGCGCGCCGCCGGCGCCGAGCCGATCGAGGTGTCGCTGCCACACACCCGATACGCGCTTGCGGCCTATTACATCATCGCGCCGGCCGAGGCGTCCTCGAACCTCGCGCGCTATGACGGCGTGCGCTTCGGGCTTCGGGTCGAGGGCGATAGCCTCGACGAGATGTATGCCGCGACCCGCGCCGCCGGTTTTGGCGCCGAGGTGCGCCGCCGCGTGCTGATCGGCACTTATGCCCTTTCTGCCGGCTATTACGACGCCTATTACCTAAAGGCGCAGCGGGTGCGCGCGCTCGTCGCGCGCGATTTCGCCGAGGCGTTCGAACGGGTCGACTGCCTCCTGGCGCCAACCGCGCCTTCCGCGGCCTTTCCGATCGGCGAGAAATCGGACGACCCGATTGCGATGTATCTGAACGATGTGTTCACCGTGCCGGCAAACCTCGCGGGTCTGCCGGCGATTTCCGTCCCGGCCGGGATGTCGGCCGACGCGCTGCCGCTGGGATTGCAGGTCATCGGCCGCGCCTTCGACGAGGCGACGGTGCTGCGCGCCGCGGCGGCGCTGGAAAGCGCCGCGCAATTCCGCCATTTGCCGAGTTTTGTCGGCCCGATCTGACGGGCGACGGCGGCCCCGGTCAAAATCCAAAGCAGCCAACAGGGAGACACCCGATGTTGCAGACCGGTCACGAGCATCTCGACCGTCTGAGGGATGGCCGCGTCATCTACATCGGCAACGAACGGGTGGATGACGTCACCGTCCACCCAGCCTTCCGCAACGCCGCTCGCACCGTCGCGGCGATCTACGACATGAAGGCGGACCCGGCCAATCGCGAGACGATGTCGTTCGCCGAGGGCGATGGCCGCTACAGCATGTATTTTCTGCAGGCGCGCACCCCGGAGGATTTGCGTCGCCGCATGCGCGCCCATCGCATGATCGCCGAGATGACCTATGGTCTCCTTGGGCGTTCGCCGGATCATGTCGCGAGTTTTGTCACCGGGATGGCGATGAACCCTGCCGCCTTTGCCGCCGCCTACGCCGAAAACCTGACGCGATATTACCGGTACATGCGCGAAGCGGATATTTACGCCGCCTATGCCGTAGTGCCGCCGCAGGCGGCGCGAGACCCCGCCTTTTACCAACGGCAAAACCTGCCGATCCCGAGCCTGCAGGTCGTGCGCGAGGACGACGGAGGCGTCGTGATATCGGGCATGAAAATGCTGGCGACCGCCGCCGTCTTTGCCGACGAGGTGTGGATCGGCAATCTCCTGCCGCTGGCGCCCGAGCTGGTGAAACAGGCGGTGACCTGCGCGGTGCCGTGCAACGCCAAGGGCCTCAGCCTGTGGTCGCGGCAGCCTTTTGCCGTCAACCTCAAGCATGAATTCGACGGTCCATTGACCTGGCGTTTCGACGAGAGCGACAGCATGGTCATCTGCGAGAATGTGAAGGTGCCGTGGGAACGGGTCTTCGTCCTCGACGACGCGGTCCGGTCGCGGGAGATTTACATCAAGACTCCGAGCCACTGCTACGGCAACCACCAGTCGAATGTACGGTTGTGGTCGAAACTCCGGCTCATCGTTGGGCTCGCGAGCCGCGTTGCGCAATCCTCCGGCGCCGACCAGATACCGCGGTGCGCGAGGTTCTCGGGCGCCTCGCCGCGCTCGAAGCGACATTGGCGGGCATGATCCACGGCCAGATCGAGGAATGGGAAGCATGGCCGGACGGGTTCGTGAGCTTCAACCGGCGCACCATGTATGCCGCTCTCAACTGGGGCACCGAGATGTATTTGGAGCTCGTCGACATTCTGCGCCAGCTCTCGGGGGGCGGGGTCTTCCAAATGCCGGCCAGTGTCAGCGTCTTGCACGATCCAGCACCCGCCAGCTATTCGCAACCGATTGGCAGACGCCGCAATTGTCGGCGCTCGATCGGGTAAGACTGTTCAAGCTGGTGTGGGAGCTGGTCGGTTCCGAATTCGCCGGCCGGCATCAGCAATACGAGAAGTTCTACGCGGGCGCCCCGCTCATCGTCCGCGATCACAGCTATCGCGAGGCGCCGTGGGACGAATTCCACAGGATTGCCGATGATCTTCTGGCGAGCTACGACGACGTCCCGCCGATCGCCTGATAATCCGGGATTTGGAGAAGTCGATGCTGATCGAGAGTCGCACCGGCCGATGGGAAATCGTGATCGGGCTCGAGGTGCATGCCCAGATCGTCTCGCAAGCAAAGCTGTTCTCGGGGGCGGCGACCGCTTTCGGCGCCGCGCCAAACACCCAGGTCTCACCGGTTGATGCGGCGTTGCCGGGGATGCTCCCGGTGATCAACCGCCACTGCGTCGAGCAGGCAGTCAAGACCGGGCTCGGCCTCGACGCCGAGATCAACCTGAGAAGCGTCTTCGAACGCAAGAGCTACTTCTACCCCGATCTCCCGGCCGGCTATCAGATCTCGCAATATCTGCAGCCGGTGGTCGGGCACGGCCGGGTTGTGCTCGACATGCCGGACGGTGCCGTGCGCGACATCGGCATCACCCGGCTGCATCTCGAGCAGGATGCCGGCAAGAGCCTGCACGACCGGCATCCACGCCTCTCTTACGTCGACCTCAACCGGGCCGGCATCGGGCTGATGGAGATCGTCTCGGAGCCCGATCTCAGGAGCGCCGAAGAAGCCGGGATCTACTTGCGAAAGCTGCGCTCGATCCTGCGCTATCTCGGCACCTGCGACGGCAACATGGAGGAGGGCGCGTTGCGTTGTGACGCCAATGTGTCGGTGCGCCGGCCTGGCGAGCCCTACGGCACGCGCTGCGAGATCAAGAACGTCAACTCGGTCCGCTATGTGATGCAGGCGATCGACTACGAGGCGCGCCGCCAGGTCGACTTGATCGAGGAGGGCGGCACGGTCGCGCAGGAGACGCGGCTGTTCGATGTCGGGCGCGGCATCACCCGGCCGATGCGCTCGAAGGAAGAAGCGCACGACTACCGTTACTTCCCGGACCCCGATCTGCTGCCGCTCGTGCTCGCCCCCGACTGGGTCGAGGAACTGCGCGGGCAATTGCCGGAACTGCCCGACGCCAAGCAGGCGCGTTTCGTGTCGGCGCTCGGCCTGTCGCCCGGCGACGCGGCAGTGCTGGTCGCCGAGCCGGCGACGGCGCGCTACTTCGAAGAGGTCGCCCTGGGGCGCGATGCCAAAGCGGCGGCGAACTGGGTCACCGGCGATCTCTTCGCCGCCTTGCATCGGCTCGGGCTCGGCATCGAGCGATCGCCGGTTTCACCGGCGCAGCTGGGCGCGCTGATCGACTGCATCGCAGACGGCACGATTTCCGGGCGCATGGCCAAGGAAGTGTTCGCTGAGATGGTCGACACCGGCGCCGATGCAACGGCGATCGTCGAAAGGAAAGGGCTGCGGCAAGTCACCGACGCTGCGGCGATCGAAGCGGCAATCGACCGGGTCCTCGCCGCGGAGGCCGGAAAAGTTGCCGAGTATCACGCCGGCCGCGACAAGCTCTACGGCTTCTTCGTCGGCCAGATCATGAAAGCGACCCAAGGCAAGGCCAACCCGGCACTCCTCAACCAATTGCTGAAGCAAAAATTGAGCGACGACTTGCCTCGTTAGGCCGCGGGGACCCTGACCCTCCCGCAGCACGAGGGATCCGTAAATACCCTAGGCTTGCGGGGAGAGGGTAGAGGGCTGGGGTGAGCGAGTCAGAACGCGTAGAGGTTTTCGGGCCGGGCCGGCCGCATGCCGTTTTCGACCTGCTTGACAGCGGCGACGAGGGCGCGATGGGTCGGCGCCGGACGGCCGATCTCGTCGCCCTTCGCGGCGATCAGCCCATTGATGAAGTCGATCTCGGTGCGCCGGCCTTTTCGCATGTCCTGGCCCATCGACGGGCGCGCCAGATCGCTGCGGGTGTTCGAGTTGAGCAGCGCGAGGATCTGCGATTCGACCTCGTCGAGCGCCTTCTGGTCGCCCTCGGCGGCGCGGGCGAGGGTTTCGGGTTCGTGCATGCGGATGTGTTCGAGCTGATAGCCAAGGGCCTGACCGACGCGCACACCCTCGCCGGCGAGACGGATGCTCAATCGGCGGATCTTCTCGTCGCGGTTCATTTCGTTTCCGGACATGCCGGTGGCGGCCGCGACGCCGTTGGCCATGCCGTTGACGCAGAGCTTCGACCAGCGTTCACCCCATAAATTCGTCGTCGGTTTGACGCTGTCGATCGTGCCGATCATTGCCGCCAGTTCTTCGAGCCGCTTCGTGATGCGGCCATGCACTTCGCCGACGCGGTACACCTCATGCGGCGACGCACCGCGCGCCGCGGTGCGCCGCACCCGGCCCGGCGCATAGAGTTCGGCGCCGAGCAACGCGGGGATGGCGCCAACAGTCTTGTCCCAGCCGACGACGCCGGCGATCGCCGCTTCGTTCATGCAGTTTTGCAGCGAGACGACGTAGCCGTCGGGCGCCAGATATTGCGCGATGAATCGTGTTGCCCATTCGGTGTCATAGGATTTGACCGACACCATCGCGATGTCGATCGGTTGTTCCTTGGCGAGTTGCTGTGCCTCGGTCAGGTGCATCGTCTTCGGCCGGGCGCAGACGAACTCCTCCTCGGTCATGCCCTCGAGCGCCAGCCCGTCCTTGCGGATCGCCTCGACATGCTCGGGCCACGGGTCGATCAGCGTCACGTCGAAGCCGTTATGGGCGAGTTGGCCGCCGGTATAACCGCCGATCGCGCCGGCGCCGATGACGGCGATGCGCTTAGCCATGATTTGATCCCTCGATGAGCCGGTTGCGAGCATGATAAGCTTACTCGGGACGACCGAAAAAGGGCAAAGCCCGACGTCCCGCCATCGCTAAGCTTCCAAGGACACAACCCCCATGAACTGGACCGAACGGCGCGAGCGGTTTCGCGCGCTTCTTTCCGGCAATCGCTGTGTGCATCCGGGCTCGGTATATGACGCGATATCGGCGCGCATCGCCGAGGATCTTGGCTTCGAGGTCGGCATGTTTTCCGGCTCGATCGGGTCGATGACGGTGCTCGGCGCCCCCGATCTCGTCGTTCTGACGTTGACTGAATTCGCCGCTCAGGCCAACCGCATCTGCCGCGCCGGCAACCTTGCCCTGTTGGTCGATGCCGACCACGGCTATGGCAATGCGCTCAACGTGCGGCGCACCGTCGAAGAGCTGGAAACGGCCGGCATCTGCGCGATGTCGGTCGAGGATACGGTGCTGCCGCGGCCCTACGGACCCGATGGCAAGCCGCGCTTGAGTTCCGTCGAGGAGGGGGTCGGCAAGATGCGGGCGGCGCTGTCGGCGCGCCAGGACAACAACCTCGTCATCGCCGGGCGCACCAGCGCCTTGGCGATTGCCGACCTCGACGAGGCGATCAAGCGGGCCAAGGCCTACGAGGCGGCCGGCGTCGATGCGGTATTTCTCGCTGGCGGCGTCACCGTGGCGGCGGTCGAGGCGGTGTCGTCGGCGATCCGTATTCCGCTGATTCTCGGCGGGGGCGGCGGGCAGCTCGGCGATCTCGACTGGCTGGCGGCGCATCGCGTGCGGGTCGCGTTGCAGACGCACGCGCCGTTTTCGGCCGCGGTACAGGCGGTCTACGACACGCTCAAGGCCTTGCGCGATGGGGTCGCGCCGCGCGACCTGAAGAATATCGCGCCGCCCGAGCTGATGCGGCGCGTCACCCGAGCCGACGATTACCAGCATTGGACCGAGGAATTTCTCGGCGGCGCTTGAACCGTGGGATAAGGCCCTGTAGGTCCGGAGTTGGCGCGCATGGCGGAGCGGGGCTGCCTCGCGGGCGGAAATTTCTCGTCTCCGACGCAGTCGATTGAGAGAGCGAAGCCGTGCGACCGAAATTGCTGCTCATTGTGCTTTTTGCTGCCGCGGCATGCACGCCGCCGCCGGACGGCCCGGGAACCCTGCTCCTGAGCAACCCGGATTTCGGCCCAACCCATGTCCAGACGGTCATCACCGCCAACGCCGATTGCGGGTCGCACGGGCCCGGCTATGTCTCGACCCTCGAATTCGTGCTGGCGAATAATGCGACCCGATTCCTCGCTGTGCCGCCCGGCACCGAGGTTTGCTGGCGGCGCGACCGCGATCCGACGCAGCCGGTCGCCGGCCAGTGGTCGGATTGGGACCGCGCCTTTGTCGCGCCGGGGACGACGATCGACGCAAATCTATAGCCGGACGGGCCGCGGCTCGGCCGTCGCCCGGCAGCCGATCATTGTTCGAGGCTGAAGCGGATCGCGACCGAGACCTTGATGCTCGATTGCGGCATATCGTCCGGAAACGGCGGCAACGTCGCACCTTGCATCATGCCGTCGATCGCCGCATCGAGGTCCGGATAGCCCGAGCTCTTGACGACGGCGAAGTCGATCACGCGACCATTGCGGTCGACGGCGAATTGCAGCACGGCGCGGCCTTCCTCGCCGCGCTCGCGGGCGGCTTCGGGATAGCGCTTGTGGCGCTCGAGCCAGGCGCCGAGCAGCGCTTGATAGTCGCGGCTGATTGCCGCCGCCGGCGTCGACACCCGCGCCGCGACGGCTTGCGGCTGGGGCGCCGGCTGCGGTGCCGCGATCGGCGGCGTCGGCGGCGAAACCGGCACGGCTACGCGGGGCGGAATTCGCCGCTCGACACGCCGCAGCGGCCGGACCGCAGGCTTTTCCGGCGGCAGCGGCGGTACTTCGGCAGTTGGCGCCTCGGGGATCGGCGCTTCCGGCGGCGGGGGTAGCGGTGGCGGCCTGATCGCGGCGACCGGCGGCGGTTTTGGCGGCGGTGGTGGCACAGGTGGCGGCGCGAGAGCGGGGGGCACTTCCGGCTGCGGCAGGTTCGGTGCGAAGGTGACGGTGATGCCTGCCGTGGGCTCCGGCAGCGGCAAGGGCGGCGCTCTGCCGACGAAGAGCACGACGAGCGCCAAGAGAGCCGCATGGCCCAGCAGGGAGACGGCGAAGGGGAGCCTGATCGTGTTCAACTTCGACCGAACGACTTACTTCGTCAGGTCGGCCTGGGCGACGAGCGACACTTTACCGAACCCGGCGCGATTGACCAGCCCCAGCGCGTCCATCAGATCGGCATAGGTCACCGTTCGGTCGCCGCGAACATAGACGATGCGGCTCGGATCCTCGGCAGCGAGGGCGGTGAGCCGGGCCTCGAGATCACCGGATGCCACCTTGTCGTCGCCAAGAAAGATCTCATCATCCTTGGTGAGGCTCAGAATGATCGGCTTTTTCGGATGGGTGATCGCCGCCGCCTTCGATTTCGGCAGATCGAGCGGCACGCCGACGCTCAACAGCGGCGCTGCGACCATGAAGATAACGAGCAGCACCAGCATGACGTCGACCATCGGCGTCACGTTGATCTGGGCGAGCGGCTGGTAATTGTCTTCGCCGGGCTCGCCCGAGGGCGGCAGCGACATGGCCATGTCTCAGGTCTCCGACGGGCTGCGGGCGAGGAGGGCGCTGCAGCGCCCGATCAGGCCCTGCATGCGGCCGGCAAAGCGCCCGAGATCGACAGTGATCTTGTTGTAGGCGACGACCGCCGGGATCGCCGCGACGAGACCCATCGCGGTGGCGAACAGGGCCTCGGCGATGCCGGGGGCCACCGTCGCGAGGCTCGTGTTGTTCTCGGCGGCGATCGCGGAAAAGCTGACGATGATCCCCCATACGGTACCGAAGAGACCGATGAACGGCGCCGCCGAGGCGAGCGAAGCGAGAAAAGGCAGGCGCGTTTCGAGGCGCCGCAACTCGGCATTGAGAGCCAGGCGCATCGCCCGCTCGATGCGGTCGCGGCGCTCGACCGCGGTTTCGGGCAAGGCTTCTTGCGGCGCGGAGCTCTCGGCCCAGCCGGCCGCGATGACCAGCGCGGTCGGGTCGCCGGCTTCGGTGCGTCCGGCGGCCGCCAGCAGCTGCTGCGGCGAGCCCGCCGCGAGCACCCGCGCCTCGCGGTCAAGCGCGTTGCGGCTTGCCCGGCCAAGGCTCCACAGCTTTTCGACGATGACGGCCCAGCTCCACACCGAAGCGGCGAGCAGCAGCAGCATCACCCCTTTGACGACGTCATCGGCATGCAGGAACAGACCGACGACCGAGAGCGAGGCGGCGGGATTGTTCACTCGGGTCTCCGCAAACTTGTTGCTGCCTGTAGGAGGGAAAGCCGTTGCGGCATCCCGAGGATTATCGTGCGATCTGGGCCGAATTTCGACATGCCGACCGACAGCGCCGCGCCACATCATAGCCGCATAGCCGCAACGGAATGTCGACGCCGCGATGCGACGGGTCAGCCTTGGCAGGAACGGCAAAGCCCGGTCAGCTCGAGCGCGCCGCAATCGAGCGCGAATCCGAGCCTCCGCCCGAGATTTTCGGCGGCTTTGGCGACCCCGCTATCCTCGGTCTCGACCGCCGTGCCGCAGCGCCGGCAAACCAGCATCTGGCTCGGATGCGCGTGCTCGGGGAAGACGCAGGCGACAAAGGCTTTCGAGCTTTCGATGCGATGCGCGAGACGGTGCGCCGTCAGAAAGTCGAGGCTGCGATAGACGCCGGCCGGCGTCGCAGCGCGATCCGCGGGTCGCAGCAGTTCGAGAATCTCGTAAGCCGTCAACGGGTGCTCCGCGGCCAACAGCAGGGCGAGGACATTGCGGCGCAAAGGTGTGAGCCGAGCCCCGGCCTGCCGACAGACCGCTTCGGCCGAGCGCAGTGCTTCCATATGCAGGTTTCGATCGGCCATGGACGACATTCTACCCGCTTGCCGCGGGCGGAGCGAGCCGGCGCACGCCGCACGGACCCCGCCACGCCCAAGCGATCTTCGGCACGCGTTTTCGGCGCTTGTGATCGCGGTCCCGCCTTCTAGACTTGGCGGTGATGCTGCACCACCGTCGCGATCTCTATCCGCCGATCGAGCCCTACCGCACCGGCAGCCTGCGCCTCGATGCCCGCCACACGATGTATTGGGAGCAATCGGGCAATCCGCGTGGCGCTCCGGCCCTGTTTCTGCACGGCGGCCCCGGCGCCGGTGCGACCGCGGTCCACCGGCGGTTCTTCGACCCGGATCATTGGCGCATCGTGATCTTCGATCAGCGCGGCGCCGGCAGGTCGACGCCGCTTGGCGATATCGCAGACAACTCGCCGGCCCATCTCGTTGCCGACATCGAACGCCTGCGGGTCGCGCTCGGCGTCGAGAAATGGCTCGTCTTCGGCGGCTCGTGGGGCTCCACGCTGGCTCTCGATTACGCCGAAACCCATCCGCGGCGTTGCGCCGGGCTCGTCCTGCGCGGGATATTTCTCTGCCGTGCGGCGGAAGTCTCCTGGTTTCTCTATGGCATCCGGCGGATCTTTCCCGAGGCTTGGCGCAACTTTTCCGAGTTCCTTCCGGAAGCGGAACGCGGCGACATCCTCGCCGCCTACTACCGGCGTCTGCTCGACCGCGATCCCCGCGTCCATATGCCGGCGGCGCGCGCCTGGAGCACCTATGAAGGCGCTTGCTCGACCCTGCTGCCGAACCCCGAGACGGCGACCGCCTTTGGCGACGACCGGCTCGCGCTGGGCCTGGCGCGGATCGAAGCGCATTTCTTCAGCCGCCATCTTTATGCCCCTGCGAATGACCTGATCGCCCGAATCGGATCGATCCGCCACTTGCCGGCGACCATCGTCCAGGGCCGCTACGACATGGTCTGTCCGATCGCCAGCGCCGATGCGCTCGCCCGCGCCTGGCCGGAAGCCGAATACATGATCGTGCCGGACGCTGGCCATTCGGCGATGGAACCCGGCATCCGCGAGCAATTGGTGCTGGCGACGGACCGCCTGCGATATCGATAAGAACCGGGCGGTAGCACGCTCGATCGGCGAGCGTTGCGGCTAGCCGCGATCACTTTTTGCGTTGGATCGAGTTCCAAGCTTTCGCGCGCGTGCATCCCGGCGCATCGTGACCGCCAACGAGGGACGATCCGATGCGCAGGGTCGGGCTGAGAAGGCGTGGAGCAGCGTTTTCGGTCAAGCTCCTCAAACTGGCCTTTTGGCTGCTGATGCTCTCCGCAGCATGGCAGCCGATGCCGGCAGCGATCGCGCAGACTGAGGGGCCCGCGACACCGCTCGGCGCCTGCGGCAGTCCGCCGCCCGCTTCGCAGCCGCTCATTTCGGCACTGCCGTGTCCGCCGCCACCGGCGCACACCGGCCCGAAGGCGTGGGGCGTCGTCGGTTTCAACGGCTATTTCACGGGTCTGAAACCGGCGCCGAACGGTTTTTCCTACGACCCGCTGTTGTCGCTCTTTTCCGATATCAATGTCGGGCTGCTGCCGAACAAGCAGCTCTATCTCTTCCTCGACAACGATTTCTCGATACAGCGCAACTCGACGCGTTATTCGGGAGTGAGCCAGCGCGAATTCGACGCCGAATATGGTATCGCCTGGAACTACTGGGATTCGATGGAACTCCGGCTGTTCGGTTACGCGCTGAACAATCTCAACCGCGGCAGCACGCTCAACGCTCCCCAAGGTTACAAGGACGGCTGGGGCGCCGAGAACCGGTATTATTTCAATTATCCTGATATTTACGACGTCAGCCGCCTCGGTTATGTCAGCCTCGGATACTATCCGTCGCAGGCGCTGGTCGGCAACAACGGGCGAAGCTTCAAGCCCGGGCTCTTTGCGCACGGTTATTTGACCGAGTCGCTGCCGACCCCGTTTGTCTCCTATCTCTATGGCTTGCTCGGGGTGACAACCGAAAACGTCGCGAGCCCCCGCCTGTTCGGCGGCGATTTCGGCATCGCTGTTCGCCCGATTGCCGACATGCAAAATCTCGAATTCCGCGTCGGCGACGCCTTCATCGACGACCTCAAGGCGAGCGAGATGCGAAACTATATTTATGGATCGGTCAGGATCGGCTTTGAGACGGCACCATCGAGCGGCGAAGCCGCTGGCGGGCTGGCGTTCCGCTGGCCGGAGACCTGGGGCGAGATCGGCCTCGTGGGTTATGTCGGAAGCAGCCATATGGCCCCGAACGGCGTGGCTTTCTCGCCGATCTTCAGCATCACCAGCGGCTTGAACCTTGGCCTCCTGCCCGACAAACAGCTGTATTTGTTCTGGGATGGCGATTTTTGGGCAGCGTCTACGCAAGGCATCACCAATAGCAAGCAAAGTTCGTTCGCTTGGAGCAAACGTGAAATGGATTCCGACTTGGGGCTCGCCTGGAATTATTTCAATTCCTTCGAACTGCGCGGTTCCGTCTACGCGCTCAACAATCTCAATCGCGGCGATTCGCTGGCGATCCCGGATGGCGGCAAAGAAGAAGTCATCTTGGAAAACCGCTACAACTTCACCACCCCCGATCTCTACGACGTCGGCCGGTCGAGTTTTGTCGGCTTCGGCTACATCCCGACCGAGGACCTGGTGGGCGGCAATGGCCAGAGCTTTCGGCCCGGGCCGTTCGCCCATGCCTATCTGGCCCGCGATCTGCCGATCCCGTGGTTCCGCTCGTACGTTTATGCCGACATGCAGGTGATCGCCGAGCATACCGCGCTGCCTCGGCTCTTCGACACCGATGTCGGCTGGGCGGTACGCCCAATCGCCCACTGGCAGAATCTGGAATTTCGCCTTGGCGACGATCTAACTCAGGATGTCGTCGCGGCAGCGACGCGCAATCTGATCTACGGCGCCATTCGTATCAATTTCGGTCCCGGCGAATTCGGCAATTTCTCTCGTTGACCCCGGCATAGTTTGCTTGCCGGAACGTCTGCCGCAATGCGATAGTCTCCTTGTCCTTTGCTCACGCGACGGGAGAACGGTTTGAGCTTGCGCAATGCCCCGTTGACGCGAGCCGCGGTTGGGCTGGCCTTTCTGTTCCTCGGAATCGTCGGCGCGTATCCGGCAACGGCGCAGATCACCTTTGGGTCGCCCGGTGACCCGGCGCGTATCGCCCTCGGCGGCGGCGCCTTCAATTTTCTGGGCAACAAGGGGAAGCCGGACAGCGCGATCACCGGCATGGAATTGGCCGAGTACCGGTTCGGCGACGTCTGGTGGATCATCTCGCCCTTCGTCGGCGTTTTTGGCACCGGTCAGGGGGCGTTTTACGGCTATTTCGGGATCAGCTTCGACATGCACTTTCTCGAGAATTTCATTCTGACGCCCAGCGCCGCGGCCGGCTACTTTCATCGCGGCCAGGGGATCGACCTCGATTTCTGGTGGGAATTCCGCACCGGTGCCGAGCTCGCCTACCGCTTTGCCGACGACCGGCGCATCGGCATCAGCTTTTATCACATCTCGAATGCCGGCCTCGGCACGCACGACCCCGGCGAGGAGCAGCTGGAAGGCGTCCTGACGGTGCCGTTCCGCTAGCGGGGGAGGGCGCTCGCGCCCTCTCGGGACGCCCGTTCCGTCCCGAGGGCCGCGGCTCACGGCACCGGCGGCCGCCGGTCCCGCTCGGGGGCGATTTCGTCGATCGCCGCGGCTAGCCGGATGTCGCGCTCGCTCAGCCCCTCCGCCTCATGGGTCGCGAGAACGATTTCGACCCGATTGTAGACATTGAAGACTTCCGGATGGTGATCCATCTTTTCCGCGAGCAGCGCGATCCGCGACAGGAAGCCCCAGGCCTCGGAAAAATTCCCGAAATGATAGCTCTTGCGGATGGCATCCCGATCCTCGACTTCGACCCAGCCATGGATCGTCTGCAGCGCCGCATGTCGTGCCGCCCCGACCAGCTTCTCGACCATGCTGTCCTCCATTCGTCGCCGAGCCTTTGAGGTGCACCGGACCGGGCGCGAGGTCAAGCCGCAGCGCGAGGCAGCCCGGTCGTGACCGGCCGCCGGCCGCCGTCGCTCGCCGACATCGAAGCGCTGGCGCGGCGCGCACTCGACACGATCCCGAACCGGCTGAAGCGGCACCTCGGCCCGATCGCGATCCGCGTCGAAGAGTTTCCCGACGCCGAAACCGAGGCGGAAATGGCCCTCGACAGCCCGTTCGATATCCTCGGTCTTTATCGTGGTGTCGCCTTGCCGCACAAGAGCCTCAGCGACCCTCGGCCGCGGCTTGACATGATCTTTCTTTACCGCCGGCCGATCCTCGACTGTTGGTGCGAGACCGGCGAGGATCTCGCCGATCTGGTGCGCCACGTGATGATCCACGAGATCGGCCATCATTTCGGCTTCAGCGACGCCGACATGACCCGCATCGAAGCGTCGGGCTGATCGGGGCCCCGGTCCGGCGCCGCAACCCCGGCGACAATTCGCGTTCCAGCACGCCGGCCGACTGCGCCGCCAAAGCGGCTCCCGGAGGCGAATTGACTCGTCCGTCAGCGCTGGTTAAGCTTGATCTGCATGCGCCGTGTCGACCCCACTCAACCGGTGGAGGGGTGGCCGAGTGGCTGAAGGCGGCGGTTTGCTAAACCGTTATACGGTTAACATCCGTATCGTGGGTTCGAATCCCATCCCCTCCGCCACTTCAGAACAGAACTGCGAACGCCGGGCGTAGCCGATTTACGCCCGAGGTGGCGGCGAGGGTTCTGAGCAGATCGCCTTTCGATCCCATGATGCGAACCTCGCCGTCCGCCACCTCGACTCGCTGGGCAAGTGCGCGAAGATGCTCGCGGCGATAGCCGCCGCCGTCGATCCGGATGCGCTCACGGGCGGTACTGGCGAACTTTTGGACCATGGCAGGCGTGATAGTCTGCTGTCCCGCGCTTTCCGCCATCGCCTGGGCGCGGTTGGCATCGGCCTGGGCCTGATCGCGGATGCTCTTCAGGCCGGCGATACGGTCCTTCAGTGCCGGGTCATCCAGATCGGCGACACCCTTTTCGATGGCGTCATAGAGCCGCTTGAGCCGTAGGTCCGTCTCGGCGGCGCGTTTCGTCAGTTCGGCGATGTGCTCGCGGCGACGCTCGGTCCGCTCCTGACGACGGTCAAGCACCGAGGCCAGTATTTCCTCCAGTCGTTCCGGCTGTAGCAAGCGGTCCTCGATGTGGCCGGCGACAAGGTTGTCGAGCTTTTCCATCGGGATGGATCGGCCTTTACAGCCCGTCTCGCCCTGCCGGGCCTTGATCGAGCACGTATAATAGCGATAGCGCCCGCCCTTGCCGGTGCGGAGCGTCATCGCGCCGCCATAGTCGGCGCAGAAGCAGATGCCGGTAAGGAGAGTGGGGCCGCTGACGACGCGCGCTGGCGTCACCTTCGGGTTGCGGGCGCGCAGATGGGCTTGCACGGCATCGAAGGTGGCCTGGTCGATCAGCGGCGGCACGGCGACAGCGATCACCTCGCTGACCGGCTTCAGTTCCTTGGATTTGCTGCGCTTGTTGAACTCATGGCGGCCAATATAGGTCGCGCGGGTCAGGATGCGGTGAACCTGCCCGATACCCCAACGCCCGCCGTCGCGGGTGAAGATGCGGCGCTGGTTCAGGTGTGCCGTGATGTTCTTCACGCCTATTGGCCCGGATGTGCCATCGCCTTCCAGCGCAAGCTGGTAGATCAGCCGTACCGTATCGGCGTGTAGGGGGTCGATTTCGAGCGTTTTCTTGACCTTTGAGCCGCGCTGCTCGGCTGCGACCACGCGGTAGCCGATGGGCGGCAGGGAGCCGTTCCAGAAACCCTGCCGCGCGTTCTCCTTCAAGGCGCGGAGAACATGCTTGGCGTTTTCCTTGGATTGGTACTCGTCGAACAGTGCCATGATCTGCCGCATCATGACGTGCATGGGGTCGTCGCCAATTTCCTGGGTGATCGACACCAGCCTGACGCCGTTCTTCGCCAGCTTGCGGACGTAGAATTCGAGCTCGAAATGGTCGCGGAAGAATCGGCTGAAAGAATGGACGATCACCACATCGAACGGCGCGGGCTTCGAGGTCCCCGCCTCGATCATGCGTTGGAATTCGGGGCGGCGGTCGTTGGTAGCTGATGCGCCGGGTTCGACGTAGGTCTCGGCGAGCTGGTAACCGCGCGAGTGGCAGTACGCCTCGCCCTGCCGCTTCTGATCCGGGATCGAGACATCATGCTCGGCTTGCCGCGCCGTCGAGACGCGCAGATAGAGGGCGGCCCGCAGCGGCACGGTCATGTGGACAAACTCCTTACGTCATCGATGCGGCCCGAACAGTTCGTCGAAAAGGTCGCCGAACCATGCTTCGAATACGTCGATTTCGGCATCCGTAACCGGCACGCGCACGGGCCAGTCGTCGATGACACGCCACGTCGCGACATCATGTTTGACGGGACGGCCAAGGCGCGGCCAGGGACCGGACACGACATATAAGTCGGGCGGCAATTTGCCGACTGCGGCGCGGTCGCGCAGGGATGAGCGGTGCCGAAACATTGCGCCAGGATCGCGCGAGCAGAGAAAAAGCGGAACGACCCAATCCTAGCCGTGGCTACGCTTTGGGCCATTGCTCGTCACGCCTCCTGCTTGGTCCTTGGCGAGACAGCCAGTCCGAGAAACACGAGGACGGCCTGGTTGAGCCGCAGGATGTCTTCGTCGTCCAGCCTGCCGACGTGCGCGCCAACCTTGATCTTGGGGACGGTAGTAATCTTGTCCACCATCAAACGGGACGCCGCCCGAAGGCCATTGCGCTCGTTCGGCTCCACCGGCAGGCGGAACAACGGCGCATCGGTCTCGTCCGTGGTGAAGGCACAGATGGTGATTGAGTCGGTAGCGTCGAAGCTATCGTCCTGAACGATGACGACGGGGCGCGGCTTGCCCGCATAGTCCTTGCCGCCAGCGACGGTCCAGATGTCGCCTCGCCTCATTCATCGCCCCAATCCGATATCGCGTCGATGAACGCTTGATCATCCGCAGCACGACCACTGGCGGCAACGGCGGCTGACTGACGATGTGCTTCGGAACGGAAGGCGGGGGAGCGCACGTCCGGCACCCAAATCTGGATCGGGCGCAGGCCCTGCTCGCGCAGGCGCTCGCGATGTTCCCGCACCTTGATGCGCGAGGGCTTGGCGCTTGATGTCGAGGCCATGACAAGTCTCCAATCTGGTTACATGTAACCTATCATAGGCTGCGGGGTTTCGCCAGTCCTTTCGCCGGTGTTCGCGGGTGAGACGAACCTCTCCTCTTTCCGGCCCTTTCATGCCGCAGTGCGGCGCGGATGGCACTCGGATCGTTGATATCATTGGTGAATTCGCATAAAGCGCCAGCAGGCCTTTTCGGCGAGAACGCTATAACCCATTGATCGGACTAATAAAAACGACCAGCGGCGGCAACGCTTTTGGGCTAGGATATGTAACATATCCTTTGACGGAACCGATGGAGAGACAGATGATGCCCGTAGTCAGAATCAACGACGCTACCTTTGCCGACCTGAAGTCCATCGCGACGTGGTTCGGCACCAAGACGCCCAGCGAGACCATTGACCGCATCGTACGCGAGGCGATGGAGCAGCTCGGCATGGAGCGCGACGACGAGCCCGAGGAACCGGGGACCTCGACCAGCGACGGAGCGATACAATTCGACACCGCGCCGGGGCTTGCCTTCACGAAGCCGCTGGCCGCCTCGATCGACGGCAAGTCACTGCACAGCCCGCGCTGGTCGGCTATCCTGCTGACGATGATTGCGCAGGTGAAGGCCAAGGGGTTCGAGGGCGACAAGCTGGTCCGTGAGCTGGGGGTTCCGGCCAAGGCTGAGCAGTACGAGGAGGAAGGATTCAAGTACCACCCCGACCTGGGAATCTCGGTGCAGGGGCAGTCGGCGTCAGATTGCTGGAAGGAAGTGGAGCGCCTTGCCAAGAAGTGGCACATCCCGGTTACGGTCGAGTTCTGGTGGCGGCCGAACCCGAAGGCGCAGCACCCCGGCAAGACGGGCATACTACGGTCAGGGAAAGCGTAGAGCTTGCGCAACGCACCGCATCAACGGCCGCTACGCCACCGAAACCTCGGCGACGCAGCATCTCGCACGTGGGCCTGCGATAACGTTGAGGTGCAGACATGAGCACTCGGGCACATACCGTGCCGAAGTTCTATCTAAACGGCTTTGTCGCACCAGGGTCGCAGCACGAGCGCGACCCATTCGTGTGGGTCGGCTCCCTTACGACAGGCGAGATCACGAAGCGATCACCCAAGAACACGTCGATTGCGCGCGGACTCTATGATGGGCCTGGAGGCTTCGAGGAGCCAGACGCAACTATCGAGGCCCATCTCTCGAAGATCGAATCCGCCGCTTCATCGGCGATACGGAAATTTACAGCCACTAAGATTGGAGGAGGTCATCCAATTCCTCCAGAGATAACGCGTTTCCTGGCGTGGCAGGCGGCGAGGACTCCGGGTTGGATGACTGTAGTTGAACGCTGGGCCAATGAGCCTTGGGACCCACATGCGGAGGCAGCGGAACCACCACCGCATGGTTTCGACAAAATGCGTGATCGAGTGCGCCCCATGTGTTTAAAAGACTCGAACACTGGCGAGCGGCGCGAGGTGACTGCAGAAGACGAATTTCACACGCTGCGCCGGCTCGGTTGGAAATGGATCCTCCAACGGGAGGATCATCTTGAAATGCTACATCTTCAAGCGTGGTACTTCCAGGTTCGCCATTTTCCCCGATTGTCGTGGGTTCGCTTAGAGGCACCTCACGGCGAGTATTTCATCACGAGTGACCGAAGCGTGGCATGGCTCGCTGACGGCTATGCCGATACCCCACCGGCTGCGCTTCGGCATCCAACTGCGCAGGTCGTCGCGCCGCTAACCAGGACAACAGCGCTTGTCGGGCGTCATGGCACGGCCCCGCTCAGTGTGACGCCGCGCGAGATCAATCGATTTGTTGCTTTCGCTGCTTCGAGCTGGATTGCCGGACCGACCTCTGACGCCGTCCACCAAGCTCTGATAGACCACCGGGACCCTAGACATTGAGCCGGCCCCTGTTTCACGGGAGGGCTATGGCGTAGACATAGTGCCCATCATCGTCGGTCGTGGCCCGCCAACCCATTTATCGAAGCTCTTTAGCCAGCCGATGAGGTGCCGGCGCGTCCTCTTCGTGCTCGATAGCCATGTATCGGATCGCTCGCCGTAGTGGGGGCTGTCTGGCCGCCTTGCCACCCTCCCTCATGCGAGGGCTATCGAGCGCACCGTCGATCCCATCGCCAGGATCGCGTGCAGCCACCCGCTAACTGATTGATCTGGCAGCCCGCCGCGGGCATTTTGTCCTTTTGTCCCACCCGGCCATGGCGAGGTCCCCCGTTGCGACGGGGTCCCATGGGCGCCCTAATCCTCAGAGCTGGGATATTCGGGCTCGGCCGCCTCGCCTGTGAGGCTGGGGCGAGATCGGCGCCCGACAAGCACCAATCAAGCGGGTGGATCCCCGTACGGCAACGGGATGCCGCGTACAACGACGAAATGACTGAAAGTACGACCGACCATGATCTCGTCGTCTATCGCTTGCCAGGTGATCGGTCCGATCCCCATTTCCGTGATCCAATCCGCGGCTTCTTCGCGCGCCTCCTGCCGCGTCCAATGCAGCCTCGGGCTTGAGCGCACCGCGCCGACGACGTCGGCAACGCGCGAGGTGAAAAGCATCGCCAACCAGACACACTGGTCCTCCGGCAGATCTGCCATTTCGACTTGCTGCACTCTCCGCGACGAGCTCCGCAAAATTAATTAACCTGCTTCATAAAATCGTCAAGGGTCCCCGAAGCGTTGATGTGTATGTGCACAGTTTCTGTTAAGCACCGTATTGTTGAGAACCTTATGCACGCGACTGAAATGTGGGTTACTATAGATGCGGAGTTTGGCGCCCTGTTGAGGGATATGCGCCTCTGGCTTGATGAACACCGCTTTGAGCGATCGATCTTTACCTATCTTCATCACAATCCGAGAATGGCCATCCAGGTTTCTTTGTTTCTTTCGGGGTCCGCGATGAGGCGGAGGCCTTCGCAAGACGATTTGGCGGCTCGCTGATAACACTGGCCGCTGCTCGTTTTTGATGACTTGGTCTTGCTTCGCAAGGGGCCGACGCGATCCTACGGTCCGGCCGGTGCGAAGAAGGAACCCAGTCCCCAGTTCGAAGCTGATGATTGGCGAGGCCGAAGGCCGGTTACTTTGCGATCAAGCTCGGCAAGTGGCGAAATGCTCGCCTTCGCCCACATACCCACAGGCGCCGCAGCCGACGAAGGATTTGATATCGATGATTTAAGAAGTAGACTCGTCAAACCAGCCGTCGCACAACTCGCGATCGGAGCCGACATCCAGATCGGCGGGGCTACATCTTAACGAGCGGCTCCGGCTGTCTCGCCTTCGGGGTCCACCTCATTCTCGATGCGACGTTGGTCGCTGCCTTCGTGTCCCGGTGGTGCTTCGGATCGAGGTCAGCGAAGGCGCGTTCAGGGTTCACGAGGATCAACGGAGGTCACACGCTCGAGCCAGACCGCATAAGTCGGGGTTTCCCCATGCAGCAGAATGTTCTTTGCGGTCGAGCCCGCGGATGTCGTCTCCGCCGAGATCGATGACCAACGCTGAGCGCCTCTTAAAGACAACAAGCCGGGTCTTGGGTTTTTGTTGACCTTGATCAACGCGTCGCCGCAGCTTTCGCGATAGGGTCGTGCTCAGTCTTCAATGCAAGGAGCAGCAATGTCCAATCCGATCAAGATCATTGTCCTTATCGCCGCAGTTCTCGTTGGGCTCCCGGCCCAAGCCCAATATCTGGGATTAGGGGTCGAAACCAACATCGCGCTGACAAAGCAGGATCTCGATATCATGCGCCAGACCGTCAACGGACAAGTGCACGGCAAGCCGGTCGGCACGGCCGCGAAGTGGAGCAACCCGGCATCGGGCAATTCCGGCAAGATCCGCCTTGTCAAGAAGTTCAGGCGCAACGACCAGCAGTGCGAAACCCTCGATTATCGCTTGGTGACAAAGCGCAGCCCGGTCGGACCGGAGCATTATGTGCTAAGCAGCTGCCTGCAGCCGGACGGTCAGTGGCGATTGATTTGAGATAAGACGTTTTGAGGGAGCTTAACCATACCGAAATTTCGGAGGGCTGCCGCGCCAATACGGCCGTTCCCGAACGGCGCGACCGGCCTGTCTGCTCCGGCTGCGGCAACCGGAAGGTGGACATAGTCGTCAGCGGACGGAGCGGGATTTAGCGAACGCAACTACTCCCTCCGATCGGAGCCGCAGCCGGTGCTCCTCTTTAGCTGCGGCTCGGCTTCGATGATCTCTCGCAGGTATTCGCGTGCATGCGGCGCAGCAACACGTTCGCGCAGGTAACGGCGGTAGAGCGCGATCTTGCGGTACAAGATTTCGGCCCGATCGTCCGTTCAGACGCTTCTACTCGGGCGGGCGTCCAGCGTCGATATTCCCCTTCGCCCATTCCTCAACGGCGGCGAGACCCATCGCGAAGCCACTTCCGGCGACGACGCGCGGGGTGAATGCGTCGACGATTTGAAAGCCGCCGGCGCGCCCTTTCACCAGTAGATATCCCTGCCGAGCAAGTGCTTGCCTCACTCGAATTTCCTGAGCCTCGTCCGTCAAATCGGCCATGAGCCGAGCCGCGATCGGCCGCCGAACCCGGTCGAGATCGCCCAATCGAGGAGCCAATCCCTATGCCTGCCGCTGGGGGCCGAGCAGGGCGGCATCGAGCGGGATGTCAAGGCCAATTCGAGATCAAGCCGGTAAGCGCGAACCAGATTAGTGTCCAAAGGCCGAGCGACGAGACCACGATCAGAAGGAGCGACACCCGCGGGCTCACCCGAGCGTCAGCTTCGCGGGTTGCGATATCGGGGCGCCGAGCTGGGCTCAACGCTGCGGGATCGGCGAGTGGCCAGGTCGGCAATTTGCCCCGGTGGTCTCCGGACGTGGCGTAGGTCTCCATTTGCCACCTCGTCGCGGGTACGAGCGCGGCACGGATCGTTCACCACGACTTGTCAACGCGGCGACCGGTGGACGGTCACAAATACGTCAAACAGTGGGCCGCCTGGCGAGGCGGGTCCCGATTTCGTGGTTGACACCCCTTCTCCCCTGATGCGACGTTCCGCCGCACTCGACGGGTCGGCGGCGGCCGAAAATGAGACGAAGGGAGTGGCCTCAGAGATCGGGCCATTTCCGTTTGCGCGACAAGACCGGGCTTGGTTCGAGGGCAAGCCTGGATCACCGCGCTTTGACAATTCTTGAGAATTGGGTTTTCGAGCGTCCCTCGGCGATCTAGCTGGCCATTCGCTGTCCGTATCGACCGTGCCGACCCCTGCCGCGCTCGATCACCTCTGGCCGGAGAAGTGCTCCCTGCTCGGTTTTCGCCGGGCATTTGACATTGTGGGCGGGTTTTCGCCGGGGTCGGCCGTGGGTGGAAGCGGTCGGTTCTACCACAACGATGCGCGGGCAAGGCAGTGACTATCGCTGTATCTCGCGGTAGACAGCAAAATCGTTGAGATCTCTTCTGAATTCCACCAGCAACGATGAACCTTAATCCGCGAACAAAACCAGGACCGGGTCCGCGCTCTGTGACAATTCGTCTAATGCTCTTTGCGAACTGGGCGGCCCAGCCTGCGATTGGCGGCGCGCCAACTCCTGCTCGAAGCGCATGAAGCGAAATTCAAGACTTTCGCGCTGGGGAGCTGCGGTTAGCCGGGACAACAGCTGGGGACAAGCGAAAGTCGCGTGCGAAAATGGCGGCTCTGCCGACCTGAGACGCGTTTTCCTCTTACGGCCGGCGGTGGCGGAAAGGGTGAGCGATGCCGAGCATGATGACTTTGGCGATGACGATGCCCTCGATGAGCAACAGAGCGCGATCGGCGCCGAAGATGCGCAGCACGCTTTCGACCTTGCTGCCCCAGTCGAAAGGCAATTCGCCGGTGATGGTTTTTATGAGCTGAAGGTTCTCGTCGGCGGCTGCCGTGAGCAGGGAGGCATCCCACCACCAGGCCGCGACAATGATGGCGAAAGCGCCGACAAGCGCCGCGCCTTTGAACGCGCCGCGACCGGCCGCTTTGCCAACGAGCATTACGTGCCGGTTCATGGTTGGTCAAAGGCTGGAAGGCACGCTTTAGTTCCGTTGTCGCGGGCGCCCGCTCTCATCCGGCCGGTTCAAACACGTGTTTATGAGCAGGCCCGCCCCTCGGGACGGGTTTGCGCCGACGACTTCCCGGCATGCCGCTGGAGGAGTTTTGTCGTGTTTGTCGCTCGATCGGGCGGCGCTCCTAAATTCTCAGGGTGGCCGACGGCAGAGCCATGGCGTAGAGAAACAACGCGCCGGCTGTTTCGCTGCCGGTATTCTTCGGGCATGCGGGACATCTCGCGGCATGAACGCGCAACTGTCGGCTCGCCCGCCGTGACCTCGTCGCCGGCCCGAAAGGTGATCTCGCCGGCGAGCACCCATGTGACCCTCGTCGCCGTCGTGGTGGGGACGGAAGAGGCACTCGCTGCCGGCGGGCAGGGTTTCCTCGAACGAGCGCATCATCCGGCAAACCTGGCCGCAATTCGGTGCGTCGTGCCCGCGCTGGTTCGGCGGGCGGCTATCGCCTTCCACTGCAACGGATAGTGGAGCGGCGGCCCTAACAGGCCGCAGAACAAATCGCCGACATCACTCCGGGCCCGGTGAGTTTGAGGCATGTGGGAAGGCCGCCGATTGCTCAGCGGGCCCCTAATTTGCCTGCCTCGCGAGCCAGCTCCGTTTCCGGCGAAGCTGAAACGACAAAAGGCCCGCCTGAGCCAGGAAGCGGTCACGGCAGCACGCGGCACCAGCAGTCGTTCGATCCGCTCGAGCCGGAGGCGCGCATCGCGCGCCCGCTGGTCAATCTCGACCCGCGCGACGCTCTTGTTCCATAGGTTTGCTCTCATGGCGCCCTCCATAGTGCGCACGCCCCGACCGCAGCCCGGGCGGAGCTGCTCAATATCGTGACGGCCTTTCACGGACGTGTGACCTGGGTCACATTCCTTGCGATTTTTAACCACCGGCGGGCGCGCATGCGCGAAACGGAAAGCACCTGCACCCCCTGCCTGCAGGCTCGGCGTGCAGCACTTTCATGCACTCGGCATCACGACGCGCGAAGAATTTCGCCGAACCGACCTCAAGGGCGGCTGGGTCCGCCACGTCGTCGAAGCTCGATGATCCTTCCGCCCTTCTTGCGACGCCAATAGGATGATCGGCGCAGTACCCAAGGCCGCCGATGACACCCGAGCAAGAAGCCGTGCGCATGACTACCGTGGAAGCGCTGGCGCAAAGCTATTACGGCCGTTCCGACCTGCTGCAACGGATCGAGGCCCGGCTAAGGGCGGCCGGCGTCGAGCGGCAGAAGCTCGGATTCCGAGACCTGCATCCGTTCGACCAACTTCATGGCCTCGGCATCCTGGCGACCGAGGAGCATGTTGCGCGGGCTGGCGTTCGCGCCGGCATGCACGCCCTCGATCTTGGCTGCGGTTTAGCGGTGCGTCCCGCTACCTGGCTGCCGTGTCTGGCTGCCGCGTCAGCGCCATCGATCTCACGCCGGAATTTGTCGAGCTCGCGCGTGTCCTCACCGCGCGCTGCGTTCTCGCAGACAGCATAGACTACCGCCAAGGGAGCGTGCTCGCCATCCCCTTCGAGGATCAAGCTTTGACCATGTCTGGTGCCATAACGTCACGATGAACATCGCGGACCGGCGACGCTCGCGCTGGAAGTCGCGCGGGTGCTGCGGCATCGAGGCCGGTTCTCCTGCGTCGAGACCGCCCAAGGTCCCGGCGGGCCACCGGTCTTCCCGTTGCCGTGGGCGATCGATCCGTCTACGAGTTGTCTCGCCACGCCTGAAGCGATGCGCGCGGCAGTCGAGCAGGCAGGATTACGGATCGTCGAGCAGATCAACTTCGCGGTCGAGGTCGCAAAGCGGGGCAAGCCACCGCCCCAGGCGAATGATGTGGTCATGGGCGACGATTTCGAGCAGCGACGCGCCAACGTGATGACGGGATTGCGAGAGCGATGCCTCGTCGATCAGCTCATCCTCGCCGAAAAACCGTGAGCGGGCCCTTGCGAGTGCCGCTGGCGGACCGATAACGTTCAACGGGGAGAATCAGCCGATGCCTAGATCAGCCGTAGCAAATGTCCTGACGCTTGCGGTGTTTGGGCTCGCCGCCGGCATCGCCGCGCCGCCGGTTTCGGCGCAGGGGATTGTCACCACCCACCGCATCTCGGCCGCGGTGGCAAGCGAATTGGCAGCGGGCGCGGTCGCTGCCTGCAAACAGCAGACCTACAACGTCACCGCCGTGGTGCTTGATATCGACGGCGTGCCGCAAGCCATGCTGCGCGGCGACGGTGCCGGGATCGCCACGCTCGCAGTCGCCAAGGACAAGGCCTTCACCAGCATCTCGACCCGCACCGACACTGGCGTCCTCGTCGCGCGCGCCAAGACCACGCCGCCGTCGCAGTTCCTGCTCAAGGTGCCGCACATGCTGCTGTTGCAGGGAGGGGTTGTCATCAAGATCGGCGAAGAGACCGTCGGCGCCCTCGGGGTGAGCGGCGCGCCCGGCGGTGAAAAAGACGAAGCCTGCGCCCGTGCCGCCCTCGACAAGATCTCCGGCCAGCTCAAATAGAAGCTTAGCCGTTTACGCGGCTTCGGCCGTTCCTTCGGCAATAATGCAAGACCATGGCCGCGGCCTGTCACCGGCGGGTTCGGCGGCATTCACGCAGTTATGACCGTATTGTTCAAGTCCAACGGAAACGCTAAATGGTTTTCTGCAGGAACATCCAATGCTGACGATTGCGGCGCCGTTCGCTCGCTACGAGGGCGAGGTTCGGCCGGACTGGGTCGACCTCAATGGCCATATGAACCTCGCCTATTACACGGTGCTGTTCGACTACGCGACCGACCTCTTGTTCGACACGATCGGCGTTGGCCGCCAATACAAGGACGCGACCGGGCACGGCACCTTCGTCGTCGAGACGCATAATCGCTATGAGCGCGAATTGCTGGCCGGCGAACGCGTCCGGGTCGCGAGCCAAATCCTCGGCGCCGATGCAAAGCGCATCCATCTCGGTCACGAGATGTTCCGCCTCGCCGACGGCACGCGTTCGGCGACGCAGGAATTGCTGTTTCTGTCGATCGATCTGACGCGGCGCCGGGTCGTGCCGTTTCTGCCGGAGGCCGGGGAGCGGCTGGCTAAGGCCGCCGAGGCGCATGCGGCGCTGCGGCGGCCGGACTGGATCGGCCGCCATGTCGCGCTGCCGGCGCGCGACTGAAAAGGGCTCAGGCGAGATGCGCACGAGCGATGTCGACAAAATGCTCCGCCAGCCCGGCGAGGTCAGCGCCTTCGATCCGATCCGGCACCCTGTCTGTCGAGCGAGCCGCGGCCGGCAGGGATTGCCGGACGGCGTGCATGGCCCGAAGCGAACGGCGTGGCCCAGCTTCGGATCGCGCGTGACTGGATTTCCGCTACATTCGTCCCGTAAGCAGAAGAATGATGATGATGATCGCCAACAGGCCAAACCCGCCGCTCGGGTAATAACCCCACCCACGGCTATAGGGCCAACTCGGCAATGCCCCGATCAGGATCAGGATCAGGACGACGATAAGGATTGTCCCGAGCATTGCGGCACCCGAAAATTGCGCTCAGAATTATGAACGTTAGTCGATTGCGGTGGTTCCACACAGCTTGATGCCGCGCTTAAATCGCCGCTATAATCGCCCTGGGACGCAGTTTGCGGTGCGCGTACCGTTCCAATCAGTCTGACGCGGCGCTGGGTCGTGCCGTTTCTGCCGGAGGCCGGGGAGCAGCTGGCCGGCGCCGGTGCGGCGCTGCACGCGGCCGCACTGGGCCGAGCGCGCGACTGAATAAGAGCTCAGGTGGCTTCCTCGAAGGTCGACCCGGTCGCCAACGTCGTCGCCCGGCGCAGATCGCGCGGCCGGCTCTCGTCATGCGGCCGGCCGCGGTGCATCGTGTCGCGATTGTCCCAGATCACCAGGTCGCCGACCCGCCATTCGTGGCGATAAACGAATTCAGGCCGGGTCGCATGCAGGTTCAGGTCGTAGAGCAGGATGCGGCCGTCGGCGACGGGCCAGCCTTCGATATGCGAGGCGTGCGCCGAAAGATAGAGCGTCTTGCGCCGCGAACCCGGATGCCGCCGCACCAGACGCTGCCGCGACGGCGGATATTTCTCGCGGTCGCCAGGCGCGAATTCGTTAAAGCCGATCTGGCTGCGCGACCAGAAGATGTCGTGCACCGCGACGAGCCCGTCGAGTGCGTCCTGCAACGCCTCCGGCAGCGCGTCATAGGCGGCGCGCATATCGGCAAATTCGGTCTCGCCGCCGCCGAGCGCGGAGGCCGCCGGCACCGCGACCGCGTGCAGCATGCCGAGCACGACCGGCACGGGCATATAGGAAGCGTCGGTATGCCAAAGCCGGTTGCCGAGCGCATCGAGCCGCCGCCGGTCGTCGGGCGCGCGCAGGTCGCCGTCTTCGTCGAGGTTCGAGATGTCGCCGATTTCCGGGTGCTTGAGGCGCCGCCTCTCGGCGTTTGCCGCGGCGCGGCCGATCTCGAGCGGGCCGAACAGCGCCGCAAAGTCGCGCAGCTGGGTGTCGTCGAGGCATTGATCGCGGAACACCAGCACGGCGTATCCGTCGATCGCCCGCCAGATCGCGTCGACCGTCGGCGCGTCGATCGCCCGACCAAGCTCGACCCCAATCGTTTCGGCGGCAAACTGCGCATGCAGCGGGCGCCATTCGAGGTTCATCCGTGCGTTCCTTCCGCTGCGGCGCTCGCCGCCGAGCAAGGCGGCTCAGGCGAGCTTTAGCGGCTCGCCGTCCAAATCCTCGGCCCGTTCGAGCTCGATCAGCACGGCGAACCCGTTCTTGTTCGGGTCGCGATCCTTCTCCGGCTGGACGAGACGCCGCCACACCTCCTCGTAGACGGCTCCCGATTTGTAGACCTTTGCCCGGCCGTAGAAACGGGCGATGCCGCCTTTCGGCAGGATCCCTTCTTCGCGCAGTTGCGGCTTCCGGAAATAGACGGTGAGCGGCGTGCCGTCTCCGAGGTTGGTGTTGGTTGAGCCCTTGCCTCGCTCCCAGAGCGCGATATGGCTGTCGTCATAGACCATCGTGCTGCCGCGCGGCGTCACCTGGGCGAAGCCGTTCGGCAGCACGCTGCCGACGAGGCACACATTGGCCGGGAATGCCGTGTCGATATGCGGCTGCAAGACCTTCGGGATGGTTGCCATCGTCTAATCTCCCTCAAACCCTCTGTCTCTCAGCCCCGCGCCACCGCGGGGTGCGTCGCGACAAAGCCGCGCATGGCCGCGATCAGATCGGTGATGTCGGCCTGCAACGCTTTGAACCCGGGGTTTTTTTCCACCGACCTTTGGTTCATGTAAAGCGAGCGATCGACTTCGATCTGGAGGCTGTGGCGATGTTCTGCCGGTCGACCCTGCCGCTTGACGATCTCAACGCCTTTGTAGACCTCGTTGACGCGAACGTCATAGCCGCGCGCGCGCAGCACCTCGGCGACGAACTCGGTGAATTCGCGCCCGCAGGTGGTGCCGTCGCGATCGCCGAGCACAAAGTCGGCGCAGTCGCCTTCCTCTTTGCCGGTGGGACTGGACGGCATCGAATGGCAGTTGACATGCCAGACCGCGCCGAATTTTCGATGCACGCGACCGCACACCTCGTCGAGCTCGCGATGATACGGGGTATGACACTTCTCGACCCGGGCCATGATCTCGCCGACCGGTAATTTGCGGTCGTAGATCGGCGCGCCGGGACGCACCACGCGGCGCACCAGGCCGAGGCCGGCGCGGGTCTTGTGCGACGGCAGCAACGGCGACGGCCACTCGCCGTCGATCAGCGCTTCGTCGAGATCGTCGACCGCCCGGTTGGCGTCAAGATAGCTGCGTGGGAAGAGCGCGCCAATTAGGGTTGCCCCATGTGCCGGCGCGGCGCCGTAAAGTTCGTCGACGAAGGCGTCTTCGGCGCGGCGCAGCACTTCGATCGGGCAGGAGTAGCGAAAATCCGCCGGATAGTGCGAGCCGCTATGCGGCGAGTCGAAAACCAATGGCACCTCTTCCCCTTGCGGGTCGCGGCGCCACAGCACATCCGGTATCTCGAAACTCATCAGAGAGGCCCGCGCACGGAACGGGCCCCGGCCGGTCGCGCAGCTTCCCGCCGGAACCCCATGGCATTGTGTCGAGAATTTACGGGGAGGCCTGTGGCTCGGCAAGCGGGAAGGCGGCTCTGGTGCTGCGTGCCCTTAGCGCTGGCGAGCCTCCCCGGTTCGGCTTACTCTCTGACGATGGGTGGCCCCGCTTCTGACAGCATCGATATGCTGCGCCGGCTCGTCGCGTTCGACACGACAAGCCGCGAGTCGAATTTGGCGCTGATTGAATTCGTTCGCGAGTGGCTCGATCGCCACGCGGTCGAAAGCGAGCTGGTGTTCGACGAGACCGGGCGGAAAGCCAATCTTTATGCGACGATAGGCCCGCCGGATGTCGGCGGGATCATGCTTTCCGGCCATACCGACGTGGTCCCGGTCGACGGCCAGGACTGGCATACTGACCCGTTTTTGGTATCGGCTGCGGACGGAAAATTGTTCGGCCGCGGCACGGCCGACATGAAGAGCTTCGTCGCCGTCGTGCTCGCGCAAATGCCGCAGCTCGTGGCCCGGCGCTTGCGCACGCCGATCCACCTCGCCTTTTCGTACGACGAAGAGGTCGGCTGCCGCGGCGTGCGTCGGCTGATTGCGGCGCTCGCCGACCGGCCGGTCCGGCCGCGCCTGTGTATCGTCGGCGAGCCGACCTCGATGCAGCCGGTCATCAGCCATAAGGGCAAGCGCAGCTTTCAGTGCCGCGTACACGGCTTCGAATGCCATTCGGCGATGACCCATCTCGGCGTCAACGCGGTCGAGGCGGCGGCCGAACTGGTCGCCGAGCTGAAGGCGATGGCGCGCCGCAAGCGCGACTTCGGTCCATTCGATAACGATTTCACCCCGCCCCACACGACGATCCACACGGGGCGGATAGCCGGTGGCACGGCGCTCAATATCGTCCCCAAGGAATGCAGCTTCGATTTCGAATACCGGCTCCTGCCGGGCGATGATGCCGAAGCACCGATCGCCGCGCTGCGCGCCTTTGCGGAACGCCGGTTGCTGCCGGAGATGCGCGCGGTCCGGCCGGAAGCATCGATCGAGTTCGCCGAACTGAGCGCCTTCCCGGCGCTCGCCACCCTGGCCGATGCGGAGATCACCCGGCTCGCCATGTCGCTCACCGGAGCCAACGGCGTTGGCAAGGTCGCTTTCGGGACCGAAGCCGGGCTTTTCCAGCAGGCGGGCATCCCGACCGTCGTATGCGGACCGGGCTCCATCGAGCAGGCCCACAAGCCGGACGAGTTCATCGAGCTCGACCAGATCCTGCGGTGCGAGGAATTCATCGGCCGGCTGTTCGACCACGCGGCGATCTGAGGCGGGCTGACCGGCCCGCGTTGCTCCCGCCGATTTCGCTGCAAATTCGTCGCGAAGCGCCGTTGCCGGCGTGACCCTTGGGGTGATCGGGTGCAAAATGGCCGCCCCGCTGCGCCGAACCTCGGGAGCATGAGGTGACCGAGCCAAACTATCCGGTCGAGGTCAGTCCGCCCGACATAGAACCCTACCGATCCGGCAATACCGGGGTCGATTATGTCACGACGTTCACGAGCGGCGTCGCCGGACCCAATGTCCTCGTCACCGCGCTGACGCACGGCAACGAGATCTGCGGGGCGATCGCGCTCGACCGGCTGTTCCGCGCCGGGTTGCGGCCGCGCCGGGGCAGCCTGACCCTGGCTTTCGACAATGTCGCCGCCTATCGCAATTTCAATCCCCGTTTTCCGGTGGGCTCGCGCTTTGTCGACGAGGATTTCAATCGATTGTGGGATCCTCCGACCCTCGATGGTCCGCGCCAGTCGAGCGAGCTTGCCCGCGCCCGCGCGCTCCGCCCGTTCGTCGACGCCGCCGATTTCCTGCTCGATATTCATTCGATGCAACATGCGACGGCCCCCTTGATGTTGGCCGGGGTTCTCGACCGGTCGACGGCTTTGGCACGGCGGGTCGGGATTCCCGAATTGATTGTCTGCGACAAAGGACATGCTGCCGGACCGCGGATGCGCGATTATGGCAGTTTCGGCGATCCAGCCGCGGCCGAGACCGCGCTGTTGATCGAGGCCGGGCAGCATTGGCGGGGCGACACGGCCGATGTTGCCACCGATGTCATGCTGCGCTTTCTGGTCGCGGTCGGCACCTTGTCCGAGGAGGACGCCGCGGCGATTGCCGGTGAGCATTTTGCCGCCCGTCCGGCGCAGCGCGTCATCGAGGTCACCGAGGCGGTGACGATCACCAGTGACGGCTTCGAGTTCGCCGGGGATTTCCGGGGTCTCGAAGTACTGCCGGCGCAGGACACCTTGATCGGCCGCGACGGTGTTCGAGAGGTGCGCACCCCCTACGACGATTGCGTACTGATCATGCCGTCAAGACGCCTCCTCAAAGGCCAGACCGCGGTTCGGCTCGGCCGCTTTGTCGGGTGAGGCCGGCCGGCGATTGCGCGCAGGGCCGCCCTCGACGGCCAAGCGCAGCTTCCCGCCGATCATCGACGCGCATGCGCGGGTTCTCGTGCTTGGCACGTTGCCGGGCGAAGAATCGCTGCGGCGGCAGGAGTATTACGCCCATCCGCGCAACTTGTTCTGGCCGATCCTCTGCGCGCTCTTTAACGAGGTGCCGCCGGCGGATTACGCCGCCCGTCTGGCCTTCGCCAACACGCACCGGGTAGCGCTGTGGGACGTGTGCGCCAGCGGCGAGCGCGAAGCGAGCGCCGATGCGACAATCCGCCGGGAAGCGCCGAACGCGATCGAAGCGCTGCTTGATGCCCATCCGCTGATCGGCGCCGTTGCCTTCAACGGCACCGGCGCACGACGCCTGCACGATCGTCATTTTCGCCGTCGTCCGGGGCTCGGTTATCTCGCGCTGCCATCGACGAGCCCGGCGCATGCCGGGCTCGATTTTGCCGCCAAGCTCGCGCGCTGGGCCGCCCTGCGCGACATGCTGTGCGGTCGGTAGCTTCGGCGGCTCTAAAGCATTGCGGCGTTTGGCATAGGCTGCTTGCGGCCGGCCATTCATCCCTCCTTAAGCGCGCGGCAATAAACCGGATCGATCGTACCGGGTTGCGGGCAGTACGCGGCAATCCTTGGTTCGAGGCCGCAGCACCAGGAACGAAATCTGCCGATGCACAGGGAGGAGGGCGCCAGCCGATATCCCAGTCGCCGGTTGGCGCTGATCGGGCTTGCGCTCATCGTCATCGTTCTCGCCGCCGCCGGCACCGGCATCTGGGATCGGCACAAAGAGGCGCTCTCTCAAGCTTGGCAGGAGGTCGCCGATCTCGACGTCATCATGGCGGAGCAGACGGACCGGTCGTTGCAGACGGTCGATCTCGTTCTGCTGGCAATCCGAGCAAAAATCCTGGCCGCCGGGATCAACGATCCGAAACAGTTCGAGCAGGGCGCCAGCGCGGCCGTTCGCGACCTTGTCCGCAGAAGGTCGCAGGACCTGGCGACGGCCGACATCGTCGGACTGATCGCCGCCGACGGCAGGCTGCTCGTTGATTCCCAAACCTTGCCGCCGCCCGCGGTCGACTTCTCACGCCAGAAGTTCTTCGCCTATCTGCGCGCCCATGACGATGGCAATCCTTATATTGGCGCTTCTATTCTGCAAAGGGACAATGATTTCTTTCTGGCAAGCGGCATCGACGCGCCCAATGGTCAATTCTTGGGAATCGCGATGATTGATGGCGACGTCGAAAATCTCGAAAAAATTTACAACTCGATCATCGCCAACAAGGCGGGAGCGATTGCGATTTTTCGAAACGACTGTACGATACTCGCCCGCTATCCGAGAAAACCGAACGGGTGGGCGAGTGAGCCGCCGCGAACATCGGTGCTTTGCCCGCTGATCGCGCGAGGCGGCGGCAGGGCCATCGTGCCGGGACGGGTCGACGGTGCCCCGCAACTGGTTTCGTTGCACCCGCTCGACCATTTCCCTCTTTTCCTCGCCGTTTCAGCCCCGGAAACAGCAATGCTTGCCGGTTGGCGGCGGCATTCCGCTGTGATCGCCGTCGGTGCCGTTTGCCTCGCCGGTATATTTGCGGGGCTGTTCTGCGTTCTGGCGAAGCGGTCGAAGTCCCTCGAACACTCCGAAGCCGACTTGCGCACAAGCGAGGCGCGATTTCGCGATTTCGCACTGACCTCGTCGGATTGGTTATGGGAGACCGATGCGCAGCACCGGTTCGTCTATGCATCGGAGCAGCTAAACAAGTTCGGGCCGGACCCTCGGGCCGGCCTTGGCCGCTCGCGCCTCGAGCTTGCCAGCGATGCCGAAAGCGAGCCCGAGAAATGGCGCCAGCATATGGCTGTGTTGGACGCGCACGAGCCGTTCCGCAACTTTGTCTACGCGTCCCGGATCGGCGCCGATCTGGAACAGTTCATATCGGCAAGCGGCAACCCGTTTTTCGACCCCGCGGGCCGGTTTCTCGGCTACCGCGGCATCGCGCGCGACATTACCGAAGAGGTGCTCGCGGAGCGCGGTTTGCGCGCCGCCAAGGCCGCGGCGGAGTCGGCCAATCTGGCGAAATCGCATTTTCTGGCGAATATGAGCCACGAATTGCGCACCCCGCTCAACGCGATCCTCGGCTTCGCCGAACTGCTCGAACGCGGTGTCGCCGGAATGCTGCCGCCGCGCGGGCGGGAATATGCCGGTCTCATTCGCGAAAGCGGCGCGCATCTGCTCGATGTCGTCAACGGCCTCCTCGACCTGGCGCGGATCGATGCCGGAAAGCTCGAACTCCAGGAAGAGCGAGGCGTCGATCCGCGCCGGCTGATCGGACAATGCGTCGGATTGGTCGAGCGCCAAGCCAGCGCCGGCGGCGTGCATCTGTCGGTCGAAATCACCGAGCCAGCACCGTTGCTCGTCGCCGACCGGACGCGGCTGACCGAAATCTTGCTCAACATGTTGTCGAATGCGATCAAGTTCACCGATCCCGGCGGCTCGGTCTCGCTCGCGATGCGTTGCACTATCGACGGAGAGGCGCTGTTCGAGGTGCGCGACACCGGGATCGGCATGAGCGAAGCCGAGATAACGATCGCGCTCGAGCCGTTCGGCCAAGTGGATCCCGGTCTCGGCCGCAGAACGGTCGGCGCCGGTCTGGGCTTGCCGTTGGCCCGGCGTCTCGCCGAACTGCATGGCGGCTCGCTCGGCGTCCGCAGCGAGAAAGGGGTTGGCACGACGATAACCCTGCTGCTGCCCGCGACACGCGTCCTGAACGAACCTACGGACGCCGCCTCTTTGCCGGCCCTCGGCGCGGGTTGACCAGCCGAGGGCTGCGCCCACCGCCGTCTCCCCGCTTGCGCGGAGAGGGCCGGGCTCCAGTGAGGGTCCGCCACCTTGATCGGGGCGGGCCTCAAAAAATAGCCGTTTCGGAACCTTCTACGCACCCTCGGCACCACACCATTTGTCGATCAACGGCAACAGAATTGCCGTCTCCCTCCGCATAGCACGCAAGGCCCGCGATCGCGGCATATCTGTCTGTCGTGGGGCCCCCGGCGGGTTATGATGCGGCGATGCGGCACGAACGAGCCGAGGCGCCGGCGATGGACTACGGATATGCGACAGCGAAAGTCGAGGATCGCGGCGCCGGGTTGCTGCTCCTGACCCTCGATCGGCCGGAAGTCGCGAATGCGATGAACACGCAGATGGGACGTGACCTGCTGGCCTTTTTCGACGCGATCAATGCGGCACCCTCGCAGACGCGCTGCATCGTGTTGACCGGTGCTGGAGAGCGCGCGTTTTGCGCCGGCGGCGACTTGAAGGAGCGTAACGGCATGACCGATGCCGCCTGGCAGGACCAGCATTTGCTGTTCGAGCGCATGATCCGGGCTTTTATCGGCTGTCCGGTGCCGGTGATCGGGGCCGTCAATGGCGCCGCCTACGCCGGCGGTTGCGAATTGGCTTTGTGCTGCGATTTCGTCTATGCCGCCGAGACGGCGCGCTTCGCCTTGACCGAGGTGACGCTCGGCATCATGCCCGGCGCTGGCGGAACTCAGAACCTGCCGCGCGCCGTCGGCGAGCGCCGGGCAAAAGAGATCATCCTGACCGGCCGCCCGTTCACCGCCGCCGAAGCCTATGAGTGGGGCATGGTCAATCGGCTCTGTGCGGCGGGCCGCGTTGTCGAAGAGGCGCTCGAAACCGGCCGCCGCATCGCCGACAACGCGCCGATCTCGGTGCGTCAAGCCAAGCACGCGATCCATTTCGGAATGCAGATGGATCTCGCGAGCGGCATGATGCTGGAGATCGAAGCCTACAACCGCATGGTCCCGACCGAGGATCGCCGCGAAGGGGTGACGGCGTTCAACGAAAAGCGCGGGCCGCGCTTCGTTGGGCGGTGACGGTGGTGGTGCGACGACGGAGGACATGATGAGCGACAGCGCGCAAGCCAAAGACCTCACCGAGCGCCTCGCGACCCAGGCGACGACTCTGCGCTACGAGGCCATTCCCGAATCGGTCCGAGCGGTCGCGCGGCAATGCCTGCTCGATTATCTCGGGGTCGCCATTGCCGGCGCCGGCGAGCCGCTCGCCCGGATGCTGCGCGACGAGATGGCCGGGGCAGGCGGAGTGGGGCAGGCGAGCGTGATCGGTCATCACGCTCGGCTACCGGTCCTGTCGGCGGCACTCGTCAATGGCGCGGCCGCGCATGCGCTCGACTACGATGATGTCAACGTCGCGATGCCGGGGCACCCGTCGGTGACCATCCTGCCGGGGCTCCTGGCGCTGGCCGAGCTGCAAAAGGCGTCCGGGTGCGAACTGATCACCGCTTTCGTCGCCGGCTATGAAACCGCCTGCCGGATCGGCGCGGCATTGCTGCCCGGGCATTACAATCTCGGCTTTCACGCAACAGGCACGGTCGGCACCTTTGGTGCCGCAGCCGCCTGCGCCCGGCTCCTGGGGCTGCCCGCGGCGGCGACCGCGGCGGCGCTCGGCATTGCCGGGACCCAGGCGGCCGGGCTCAAGTCGCAGTTCGGCACGATGTGCAAACCGTTCCACGCCGGCAAGGCGGCGCAGAGCGGGTTGCTAGCGGCGCGGTTGGCGGCGCGCGGCTTTACCAGCCGCGCCGATATCCTCGAGTGCGAGCAGGGGTTTGCCGCGACGCATGGCCCCGATTTTGCGCCGGAGGCGGCCCTCGTGGCGCCGGCAAGCGGCTTTTACATTCTCGCCAATTTATTCAAGTATCACGCCGCCTGCTATTTCACGCACGCGCCGATCGAATGCGCCCGCGCGCTGCGCCGGGCCCACGCGCTCGTCCCCGAGGCGATCGGCAGCGTCACCTTACGCATCGACGCCAGCACCGATCGGGTTTGCAACATCCCGAACCCGAGCGATGGTCTAGAGAGCAAATTCAGCCTGCGCCAGACCGTGGCGATGGCGCTCGGCGGGATCGATACGGCGAGCCTCGGCGCCTATGACGAACGAAATGCGCAAGATCCTGTTCTCGTCCGGCTGCGTCGGCGGCTGGTTCTGGACTTTCGCGAAGGCTGGCCGCACACCCTTGCCGAGATGGAAATCGAGCTTGCCGACGGCAGGCGGGTTGCAGCCCGTCACGATGCCGGCATCCCGGCCAGCGACATCGGCGAGCAAGGCCGTCGGCTTGCCGCGAAATTCGACGCGCTCGTCGCGCCGCTGCTCGGCGCCCCGCGCGCCCGCGAGTTGCGCGAAGCGGTTTTCGCGGTCGATGACATCTCCGATATCGGCCGACTGGCGGCGCTCGCCGCCGATTAGGGTCGGATCAGCCGACCGACTTTGCCGCTGAAGCCGGATCGCGGCTGCGCTGCACCGGCGGACGCCGCAAGGCCCAGAAGGCGAAGCAGCCGCAAATATAGGACGCGATCGACAGGATGAAGGCGAACTCGTAGCTGCCCGACAAATCGAAAATCCAGCCGGCCGCCCAGGCGCCGAACGCGGATCCGATGCCGCTGCCGATCGTGATCACACCGAGAATCGTGCCGAGTTGCCGGCCGGGAAAGAGGTCGGCGGTTTTGGCGGTAATGGCCGGCCCGCGCGCCCCCCAGGTCAGCCCGAAGAAGCAGGCGAACAGCCACAAGAGCCATCCTTGCTGCGGCCCCCTGATAAAGAGGGCGCAGACGACTCCGAAGATCGAAATGCCGTAAGCGAGGATCGCCGACCGCTCGCGTCCGATAAAATCCGACAAGGTGCCGGTAAAGATCGTTCCGGCGATCGCCAGAAAACTCCCCATGCCGAGCACTTCGGCGGCATAAAGCTTGTCGAAGCCGCGGTCGACAGCGAAGGCGAGCTGGTGCAGCGAGACGAGGAAGCTGCCGAGACCGGTGAAGAGATAGACCGCAAACAGCAGCCAGAAATGCGAGGTGCGTGCCGCTTCTAGCAAGGTCCAGTCCGATGACGAACCGGCGGTTGCGGGCACTGCCGGAGCCGACGCGGGCGCGGCGGCAACCGGCGGCGCGGCCACGCCCCGCCGGAACAGCGCGGCGAGCGGCAGCACCATCGCCGCCATGAAGCCCGCTTGGATCAAGTAGGTCTCGCGCCAGCCGAAGGATGAAATCAGGAATTGCGCGACCGGCGCCGACAGGGCGCGGGCAAAGCCGTTGGCCGACTGGACAACCGAGATCGCCATACCGCGGCGTTGCACGAAACGGCGCGAAAGCAACGGCACGAAGACGACCAGTCCGAGGCAATTGGCGCCGATGGTCATCACCACGCCATAGAGCCAAATCACCTGCCACAACGCGGAAATGCGCGCGCAGCCAACGAGCCCCAGGGTCAAGAGCCCGCCGCCGAGCAGCAGCAGCCGGCGTGGGCCGAGCCGGTCGACAAGCGCCCCGACCAGCGGCGAGCTGGCCCCGGCGACAAGCTGGGAGACCGAATAGGCGACCGAGGTCTCGGCCCGGCTCCAGCCAAAGTTCTGGATGAACGCGACGAGGAAGATCGTATAGGAATGCATCATCCCGGCGCCGAGGGTAAAGGCGGCGAAGGCGCCGCCGAGCACCAGCCGGCTTTGCCGCGCCTCCGGCGAACGCGAGCGCCGCCGCCCAAACCGCCGCACGGCCTCGGTACTCGCCCTTTCGCTCCGCGATCGGCTCATTCGCCTTACTCTCGCCGCCGGGCCGGCCGGCTACGGCGCTGCGAGTGATCCCGCGCCGACGGACGCCAATCAAGCCCGTCCGGATCCGCCCTGCCATGTCTTGTCCGAATGCGAGGCGACCGCGGGAACGATCCGCCCGCCGTCGGGGGGCCCGAGCTGCAAGACCTGCCGGCGTTGCGGAGCGCATGTGCCGAACGAGAATTTGTCAGTGCCGATTCGGGTGGAGATTGCCCGGCCCCGTTTCGGGCCCCCGACAGCGGGAGCGCACTTTCAGGCCTGCCTCCTTTGATCAGTCCCTCGGTGGGGAGGGTATCGGAGGGAGGAGCACCGCAGTGGATCCGGCTCGGAAACCGCTCTCAACGGTTCGTTAAGAACTCAATCGCACGATGCGCATCAACTCGAGCATTGCCTCGGAGTTCGTCATGCCGGCTGGGCCAACATGTGCATTTCACCGCAACATCGGGGCCGCAGGCAGACTTCGGCAGTCCTCCGCGACCTGATGGCGTCGGCGCTGCACCTCGTTCCCTCGGCCGTATTTGTCGCGCTGATGGCGACGGCCGCGGCCGTCGATTTCCGCTGTCTGGTGATCCCGAACTGGCTGACCCTCGGTCTGCTGTTGCTATGGCCCGTCGATGCGGCGATGACCCCGGCCATCACCCTGCGCGCCGGCGCCGCAACCGCGGGCGTCGCCTTCGCGGTCTTTTGGTGCGGCTGCCTGCTCTTTTCCCTGCGTCTGGTCGGCGGCGGCGATGTCAAGCTGTTGGCCGTAGCCGCGCTGTGGGCCGGTGCCGCCCGGCTGCCGATGCTGTTGTTGCTCACCGGCATCTTCGGCGGTGCCTTGGCGCTGCTGTCCTTGATCGGGGTCGGCGGGCGCCCCGGCCCGACGCGGCAGGCCGCAGCCGCAGCGCGCAAAGCCGCCAGGATCGCCCCCTCAGCGACGCCGGTCCCCTATGGCATGGCGATTGCCGGCGCGGCGCTTGTCGCCGCCTTGCCTCAGTTCTGGGGCTGAGCGCCGGCGATGCGCGGCCGCACCCTGCTTTTGTTTCTGATCGCTCTGCTGCTTGCCGGCAGCACCGCGATGCTGGTCCGTTCCCGACTGGAAGCGCCAAGCATTACCGTCGCGGCGCCGTCGCCCGCGCCGGCGGTGCGGCACAAATCCGTGCTCGTGGCGCGCGTCCCGATCGGCCGCGGACAGCTTCTGAAGAGCGAGGATCTCGGGTGGCAAACCTGGCCCGAAGACGGTGCGACCGGGGCTTACATCGTCGCCGGCGCGCAACCCGCCGCAGCCTTCAACGGCTGGGTCGCGCGCGAGCCGTTTGTCGCCGGCGAGCCGATCATCAAGGCCGAAATCGTCGCACCCGGAGACCGCGGCTTTCTCGCCGCGGTGCTACAACCCGGCATGCGCGCCGTATCGGTGCCGGTCAGCGTGACCTCCGGCATCGCCGGTTTCGTATTTCCGGGCGATCGCGTCGACGTGCTGACCACCTACACACTCCCGACGGGGAATGGCGGCAGTCACGAACTCGATCCCAAAGTGGCCGAAACAATCCTGCGCAATGTCCGGGTCATTGCCATCGACCAAAATCTCGACAGCAAGCACGGCGAGGCAATGCTCGCTCATACCGTGACCTTTGAGGTGACGCCAAAGGAGAGCGAGATCCTCGCCCTGGCAGGCGATCTCGGCCAGCTGTCGCTCAGTCTGCGCGGTCTCGTCGGTTCACGCGACGACAGTCCGCCGGGTCCCAATGCCGGCGCCGGTGGCGACAACTTCACGCTCGACAGCGATGTGAGCCGGCTAATCGCCAATGATCAGGTGACCATCATCCGCGGCGGCGGCAGCTCGACATCCGCCGCCGACGCTGAAGCCGCGGCGAGAGGCCATTGATGAGTTCGCCGCTCCGTACCGGTTTTTTCGGGCCGCTGCCCCCCACAAGCCGGGCCGGAACCAATGCCGCGCGCGGTGCTTGGGCGTCGCTGCGTCGCCGCACCTCGTCCGGCAGGAGCGGCCGGTGAGAGCCTCGCAAGCCGCCGCCTCGGTCGCGCCGGCACGCCACGGCATCGTGGCCGTGCTGCAGGACCAGGCGACGCTCGACCGCCTGCAGGGCGTCATCCGCGAACTGCAATTGGACGATGAGCTGGTCGTCACCGATGCGCTCGATGCCGCACTCAAACGGATGCGTTCGGGCCCACCGGTGCGCCTCCTCGTTCTTGATCTCGCCGATCTGCCGGCCCCGATCACCGAGGTCGGCGCGGCGCGAGCCGTGGGCGGTGCCGAGCTCGAAGTGGTCGCTCTCGGGTCGATCAACGATGTCGCACTGTATCGCGATCTGCTGGCGGCCGGAGCCAACGACTATCTGATCAAGCCCCCGAGCCGCGAGGCGCTGGCGGCGGTCTTGGAAAAGCGTCGGTTGACGGCAGCGGGTGCGGACGGCAAGCCCGGGGAAGTCATCGCGTTCGTCGGCAGCCGCGGTGGGGTCGGTGCGACGACCTGTGCCGTTGCCTGCGCCTGGCTGCTTGCCGAAGAGCGGAGGCAGCTGACGGCGCTTCTCGATCTCGATCTGCATTTCGGCACCGTTGCGCTCAAGCTCGATGCCGATCCCGGCAGCGGTCTGTGTGAAGCCCTCGAGCAGCCGTCACGCATCGACAGCCTGTTCATCGAGCGCGCGACTATCAAAGTAACCGAGCGCCTGTCGGTCCTGGCCGCCGAGACTTCGGCCGCCCAGCACCTGGTCATCGACAGCGGCGCCATCGATATGCTGCTCTACGAGCTGCGCCGGAAATTTCCGCGGGTCGTCGTCGATCTGCCGCGCGGCGCCAGCCCGATGCATCGCGTGGTGTTGGCGGCGGCGACCCACGTCGTGGTGATTTGCGAGCGTTCGCTCGCCGGTCTCCGCGACAGCATTCGGCTGCAAACCTTGGTACGCGAACAGGCGCCGCAGGCGCGCGTCTGGTTGGTCGAAGCCGGCGCCGCCGGCGAGCGAGCCTTGATCGGGCGTGGCGAATTCGAAAAGGGGATCGGCAAAGCCTTTGACGCAAGGCTGTCCTACGATCCGAAATCGGCGGGGGCGGCCGCGAACAGCGGCCAGCCGCTGCCGATGGTGGCGCCGCGCAGTCCGGTCGTGCGCGAGATCGGCCAGCTCGCAGCAATGCTCGCAGGCCCAGCTGCGACGGCCCCGAAGCGCCGGCTCTTCGCCCTGCGCTCGCTATGGTAGCGTTTTTCAAGCGCCCGGAGGGCGAGTTGGACGGCGCGCTCGACGCCCGGATCGCCTCCTTGTCTGTCCGCCGGGCAACCCAGGCTATCCCAGCGCCACGCCTCGTGCCGACGCCGGAGGCCGAGGAGCCGGCGACGATCGCCGCCGCTACGCCCGAGACGCGCTTGGCACTGGCCCGCGAACAGCTGCTGGCCCGCTTGAGCACGGAAGTTCGCCCTGAGCGCCTCGGAGTTCTCAATCGCGGCCAACTCGCCAAGCTCGTCGACACCGCGGTGCAGGCACATTTCCAGCGCAATGGCATCGAGGTAAACCCGCTGGAGCGCCGTGACCTGATCACCCAACTGATCGAGGCGTTGTTGAACCCGGCGGCGGCGAAGCTCGAACCCGGTGTCCAGCACTATGCCCAACGCGCCGCCGTCGAAGCGGCAAAGGCGCAAATCCAGCCATTGATTGTCGAGCATATGGATATCGGGGCCGCCGCGGACATGCCCCGCGCCACCTTCGAGGCCCAATTGACCGGCTGGGTCAAGGAGTTGCTGATTGAGACCAAGATCCAGCTGAACTTCGTCGAGCAGCGCGAATTGGTGGAGGCGCTGATTGCCGACATGCTCGGCCTCGGTCCGCTCGAGCCGCTGATCGAAGACGAGACCGTGACCGACATCATGGTCAACGGCGCAAAGCAGGTTTACGTCGAGCGCCGCGGCAAGCTCGAATTGACCGATGTGACTTTCCGCGACGATCAGCACGTGATGAATGTAGCGACCAAGATCGTGACGCGGATCGGCCGCCGCATCGACGAATTGCGGCCGCTCGTCGATGCCCGATTGCCGGACGGCAGTCGGGTTAACATCATCATTCCGCCGCTGGCGATCGACGGACCGGCGATCTCGATCCGCAAATTTTCGAAACGGACGATCACGCTCGATACGATGGCGCAGCAGGCCAACATCTCGCCGGAGATGGCGACGCTGCTGAAAATCGCCGCGCGATGCCGCCTCAACATCCTGATCTCCGGCGGGACTGGATCGGGCAAGACGACCCTTCTCAATGCCTTGTCGCGGCTGATCGACCCGACCGAGCGCACGGTCACGATCGAGGATGCGGCCGAACTGCAACTGCAGCAGCCCCACGTCGTGCGGCTCGAGACGCGCTCACCGAATCTCGAAGGCTCCGGCGAGGTCACGATGCGCGAATTGTTGCGCAACTCGCTGCGGATGCGACCCGACCGCATCATCCTCGGCGAGATCCGCGGCGCCGAAGCGCTCGACGTATTGCAGGCCATGAATACCGGCCATGACGGTTCGATGAGCACGATCCACGCCAACCGGCCGCGCGAGGCGCTGACCCGCCTCGAAAACATGGTCGGCATGACCGGTATCAATCTGCCGTCGCGCGCCGTGCGCACGCAGATCGCCGGAGCCGTCAACATGATCGTGCAAGTGAGCCGCATGCGCGATGGTGTGAGGCGCGTCACCGATGTGATCGAGGTCGTCGGCATGGAGGGCGACGTCGTCACCACTCAGGAATTGTTCACCTATCAATACCTCGGAGAGGCGACCGACGGCCGGTTGCGTGGGGTGTTCAAAGCGAGCGGCGTGCGGCCGTTCTTTCTGCCGCGCGCCGAATATTATGGATTGGATCGTCCGTTGCTTGAGTTGATCTGAAGAATGCTATCCCTCGATCCACCAACCACGGTGGCGGCTTTATCCGGCATCGCCGTCGCCGCCAGTCTCGGGATTGCCGCGCTCGCCTGGCGTGCGGCGACCGAAGGGCGGCAGGCAAAGCGCCGCCTGCGGCGGGTGCGCGAGCGCGCCCGAGGCGTCGCCCTGCCGGTCGCCGCAACTACTGCTGCGTTATCGTTATCACGGCAGACAAGGAATACCGGTATCGACCGCTGGTTGCCTCGGCGCCATCTTCTCGCCGCTCGGCTGGGGCGCACGGGACGACAGATCAGCATTGGTCAATACGCCGTCGCCTGCGTCATCCTGTCGATCCTGTCCGTGACCGCGCTTGTTTGTCTGGCGCCGATCGGGTTTGCGCCGAACGTGATGATCGGGCTCGCGATCGGTGCGGGCTTGCCGCATTTCGTGATCGGCCGCATGGGAAAGCGGCGTACCGCCGCCTTCATCGCCCTTTTCCCCGACGCGATCGACCTGATGGTCCGCGCCTTGCGCTCCGGATTGCCGATCAGCGAGGCGATCACCAACGCCGGCCAGGAGATTGGCGATCCGGTCGGCGCCGAGTTGCGACTCGTCGAAAGCGGAATGCGGGTTGGCCGCGATCTGGAAAGCCTGCTATGGGAAACCGCTTCCCGCATCGATACCCCGGAATTTCGCTTCTTCATCATCGCTTTGGGCGTTCAGCGCGAGACCGGGGGCAACCTTGCCGAAACCCTTGCTAATCTCGCAGACGTCCTGCGCCGGCGGCGTCAGATGGCCGCGAAAGTCCGCGCCATGGCGAGCGAGACGCGGGCAACGACGATGATCCTCGGCGGATTGCCGATCGCCGTCATCCTGCTGCTGATGGTCACCTCGCCGCGCTATTTGGCGCCGCTCTTTCACGACATCCGCGGATATTTCCTGGATGGGTTGGCGCTTGCGATGCTGGTGATCGGCATCACCATCATGAACAAGATGGCCCATTTCGAGATATGAACCGCCGCAAAGCTTAAAGGGTCGCGCATGCCCGAATGGCTGCCTGCCGGTCCCCGTCTCGACAACCTGATCGCCGTCTGCGCGGCACTCGCGATGCTCGCGATCCTGTTCGCCGTCTGGCAGACATTGCGGCCGGACAGCGCCTTCGAGCGGCGGCTGACGCAAATCGTCGAGCGCCGCGAAAGCTTGCGCCGCTCGGCACTGGCCGCGCGAAATCGGCGGCAGCGGGGCAATACCGTCGATTGGATGCGCGAGGCGGTGGCTCGGCTTAATCTGCTGCGCTCGCAGCACGCCAACGAGGCGCGGGCCTTGCTGGCGCGTGCCGGGATCAGGTCGCAGGATGCGATTGTCGGCTATCTCTTTGCGCAAGTCAGCCTGCCGTCGATATTTGGACTTGCAGTGCTGCTCGATACCTATGCGCTGCACTTGCTGCCGAGCGGACCAATACTCCACTTCCTGGCGCCGATTGCCGCGATACTCGCCGGGTTTTATTCGCCTCGGCTCTATCTGAAAAACGCCGCCAACAAGCGCGCCAAGCAGCTGAAGCTCGCAATGCCGGATGGGCTCGATCTGATGGTCATCTGTGCCGAAGCAGGGCTCAGTCTCGACGCGGCGCTCCTTCGCGTGTCGAAGGAACTCGCCAATGCCTGGCCGGAGCTTGCCGAGGAAGTGGCCATCACCGCAGCCGAATTGACGTTTCTGCCGGATCGCCGGCAAGCCTTCGACAACCTCAACAACCGTACCAATACCGAGTCGATCCGGGCGGTCGTCAATGCGCTGCAGCAAACGGCGAAGTTCGGAACGCCCCTCGCCGATTCACTGCGGGTTCTCGCCGCCGAGATGCGCACGATGCGGATGACGGCAGCCGAAGAAAAAGCGGCGCGGCTGCCGGCATTACTGACAGTGCCGATGATGTTGTTCATCCTGCCAACCCTGTTCATCGTCCTGCTCGGACCGGCCGCGATCAGCATCATGGACACCTTCGCCAAGCGGTGAATTTGCGCCGGTTATTGTGCTTGGCCGGGTCGCCGAGAGGCGGCGGCGAGAAGCGCCGGCCCAAGGGCATCGGGAGGGAGGTCGCGCAAGGTCCGATAATAGGCGAGGTTGGACTGGACCGAGGCCGGGTCGAGATCGATGCCGCCAATCCGAGCCGCCTCGGCGTAGTTGCCTTCCAGGCCGTAGATCAGCGCCAGAGTCTGACGCTCTCGGGGCGACCCGGAAGGCGCCATCGCGACCGGCTCGAGTTCGTCGATCGCAGCGGCAAAGTTTCCGCTCAAGGCGAGCGACAAGGCGAGATCGATGGTGAGCGCCGCATCGGTCGGTGCGGATTTGAGGCCTCGGCGGTAGTCGACCTGCGCCGCCGGATGTTGGCCGGCCAAATCCTCGGTGACCCCGGTTAACAAGAGGCCTTTCGGGTTGTCAGGGCTCTGCGCCAGCGCCTGTGCCAGAGGGACGCGCGCGAGTTGCGGGCGGCCGGTTTCGAGATACGCCCTGGCTAAGCCAAGCTGCGCCGCGAGGTCGCTGCCGTCTCGGGCCAAGGCCGAGTTGTAGGCGAGGATCGCCTCGTCGACCGACCCGATCTCGACAAGCGTATTGCCGATCGCGATAAAGGCGGTCGGGTCCGAGGGCTTGATTTCCGCGGCACGGCGGTAGACGCTCAAGGCGTCGGCCAGATCGCCTCCGGCCCGGGCCGCGGCGCCGATGCGCAGTAACGCCTCGTAGCTCGGCGGCTTCCCGCCGCCGTCGCGGCCGTTCACGCTGAGCGGGTCGAGGTGCGCCGGAAATGGCTCGCATCCGGTAAGCGCCACCACCAGTGTCACCGCCGGGAACGGCGGTAACGAAAGCGAAAAAAGCCTCAGGACTTTGCGCCAGCCGGACGCCCTTGCATTGCGCATGACCGCGTCGCCACCGCAAATCATTTTGTCGGCGTGCATTACCGGAAGGTCGTCAAAATCACGTCCGGGTCTTTTGCCGCGGCGATCGGCACTACCCGCCGCCGTTCGAACTAACGAGCTCGCCGCGCCGACCGTTCGAAATCGTCCGCTGCTGAAGGCGATGCGACAGCCTTTAGGCCGTGGCGGCGATGGCTCGCTCCACAGCCGCCAGCGCCGCTTCGGCATGGGCTGCCTGCGGTCCGCCCGCCTGCGCCATCTCGGCGCGGCCGCCGCCGCCGGTGCCGCCTAGCGCCGCCGCTCCGAGGCGTGCGAGCGCGATCGCGTCAAAGCGGTTCGTCAGGTCGGGCGTCACCGCGACGACGATCGCGGCCTTGCCCTCGGCGCGCGACACGACTGTTACGATACCGGAACCAATGCGCCGCTTGAGGTCGTCGGCGAGCGAGCGCAGTTCGCGACCGGGCACCCCATCGATCACACGGCCATCGAACGCTATTGCGCCAACGCGCTTCTGCCCGCCGTCGACGGCCGGACCGGCGCTCGCCAGCGCCCGACGCGCATCGGCCAGTTCACGTTCGAGCCGCCGCCGTTCTTCGGCAAGAGTGGCGATACGCGCCGGCAGCTCGGCCGGGCTCGACCGCAAGGCCGCCGCCGCCTGTTGCAGAAGCTGCTCCTCCTCAGAGAGGTGTTCTTCGGCGGCGGCGCCGGTCAAGGCTTCGATCCGCCGCACGCCGGCGGCGACGGCCGTTTCGGCGATGATTTTAAACAACCCGATATCGCCGGTGCGCCGGACATGCGTGCCGCCGCACAACTCTACCGAAAAGGGGCGATCGGGGCCGCTCTTGCCCATCGCGACGACCCGCACCTCGTCGCCGTATTTTTCGCCGAAGAGTGCCAACGCACCCTCGGCTACGGCGCGATCGGGGGTAAGAAGGCGCGTTTTCGGTGCCGTATTCTCGCGGATCTGCGCATTGACCTCGGCCTCGATCGCCCGGATGTCGCTCGGGGACAATGGCCGGGGGTGGCTGAAGTCGAACCGCAGGCGATCCGGAGCCACAAGCGAACCCTTCTGCGTCACATGTTCGCCGAGGCGGGCGCGAAGGGCTTGATGCAGCAGGTGGGTCACCGAGTGATTGGCGCGCAGCCTGCGGCGGCGGGCGCCGTCGATACGCAATTCGACGACGTCGCCGACATGCAGCACGCCGCGGGCGACAGCGCCGAGATGGACGTGCAGATCTCCGGCCTTCTTGATCGTGTCGCGCACGGCAAACTCGGTGCCGGACGGCGAAAAGATGATGCCGCTATCGCCCATTTGCCCGCCGGACTCGGCGTAGAACGGCGTCTGGTTGACGACGACCGCGACCTCCTCGCCGACGCCGATTTCGGCGACGCGCTCGCCGTTGCGCAAGATTGCTTCGACCACGCCTTCGGCGATTTCGGTTTCGTAACCGAGAAACTCGGTGGCGCCCACCTCATCGCGCAAGCCGAACCAGACGGCTTCTGTCGCCGCTTCACCCGAGCCGACCCAGGCGGCGCGGGAGCGCTCGCGCTGATGTCCCATCTCGGCCTCGAACCCCGTCACATCGACGCTCATCCCGTGCCGGCGCAAGATGTCCTGCGTCATGTCAAGCGGAAAACCCCGGCTGTCATAGAGAGCAAACGCGTTTGCCCCGGTCAGCACTTTCTGCGACCGGTTCAGCCCGGGCCCGTATTTCTCGCCGAAATTGCCGGTGAGGAGCCGCAGCTCCTCGTATCCGCGCTCAAGGGTCTGCTTGAAATTGGTTTCTTCGAGCAGCAGGGTTTCGGTGATCAGCGGCTGGGCGCGCAGCAGTTCGCCAAAGGCCGAGCCCATCTGCTGCACCAACGCCGGCACGAGCCGCCACATCAGAGGCTCCTTCACCCTCATCGTGTGCGCATGGCCCATCGCGCGACGCATGATGCGGCGCAGCACATAGCCGCGCCCCTCCTTGCTCGGCAACACGCCGTCGGCGATCAGAAAAGCCGAGGCGCGCAAATGGTCGGCGATGACCCGGTGCGACACCGCGTGTTCGCCATCGGGTGCCACGCCCGAGGCGTCTGCCGAGGCGACAATCAGCGTGCGGAAAAGATCGATGTCGTAATTGCTGGTGACGCGCTGCAGGATCGCGGTGATACGCTCGAGCCCCATCCCGGTATCGATCGATGGCTTGGGCAGGTCGATGCGGGTGTTTTCGTCAACCTGCTCGAACTGCGTGAACACCAGGTTCCAGAATTCGAGGAACCGGTCGCCATCCTCGTCGGGCGAACCGGGCGGGCCGCCGGGTACTTTCTCGCCCTGGTCGTAGAAGATCTCCGAGCAATAGCCGCACGGACCGATCGGACCCATCGCCCACACGTTGTCGGCGTGACCGATGATGCGGTGATCGGACAAGCCGGCGATTTTTCTCCAAAGATCGCGGGCCGCTTCGTCCGATGGATGAACGGTGATCCACATCCGTTCCTTGGCTAGACCGAACTCCTTCGTTACCAGGTTCCAGGCCAGTTCGATCGCCAGCTCCTTGAAATAGTCGCCAAACGAGAAGTTTCCCAACATCTCGAAAAAGGTGTGATGCCGAGAGGTGTAGCCGACATTTTCGAGGTCGTTGTGCTTGCCGCCGGCGCGCACGCACTTCTGCGCGGTGGCGGCGCGCGAGTAGGGCCGCTTTTCCAGGCCAGTAAAGACGTTCTTGAACTGGACCATGCCGGCATTGGTGAACAAGAGGGTCGGATCGTTGCGCGGTACGAGCGGGCTCGACGGCACGATTTCGTGGTCGTGGCGGGAAAAGTAGTCGAGAAAGGCGGTGCGGATGTCGTTGGTCGTAGGCATGTGAGAGATTGTGGCGTTTCACGCCGGCGGTGCAAGAGGGGCGGGCCGTTATCGCAGTCTATCGCCATCTCTGTCCAGCCATGCCAGGGTCGCATTCCTGCCGCCGCAGAGTAGAGAGCGCCAAGCGATCGTGATATCTAGCGAAAAGGAACTCTTAGGATGGTTCGCATGGTCGATTACGCGGGGAGCCACGTGGTCGTAACCGGGGGAACGGGCGCTCTCGGACGCGCCGTCATCGCGGCGTTGCGCGCCGGCGGTGCCGTGTGCCACGTGCCGAATTTCGCCGCCGCGGAACTCGCGGACTTTCCGGCGGATCCGGGGGTTCATGTCGCTCGCGATGTCGATCTTGCGGACGAAGCGTCGGTCCGCCGGTTTTACGGGGGACTGCCTGCGCTCTGGGCATCGATTCACCTCGCCGGGGGGTTTGCGATGGCGCCGATCAGCGAATTCTCGGCCGCGGATTTCATGACGCAGTTTCGAATGAACGCGCTGACCGCATTCTTGTGCTCGGCCGCCGCCATCGCAGCTTTTCGGGCACGTCGCGAACCGGGTCCCAGTGGTCTCAGAGGCGGCCGGATCGTCAACATCGCTGCCCGGCCGGCGCTAGAGCCGCGCACCGGGTCGGGGATGATTGCCTACACCGCGTCCAAATCGGCCGTGGCGGCGATGACGCAAGCGCTGGCGCAAGAGACCGTGGACGACGAGATCTGGATCAACGCTGTCGCACCCTCGGTACTCGACACGCCGGCAAACCGGGCGGCGATGCCGAACGCAGATCATCGCCAATGGGTCTCTCCGGCGGATATCGCCGAGATCATCGTTTTCCTCGCCTCGCCGTCCAATCGCGCGACCCGGGGTGCCGTGATCCCGGTTTACGGTCGATCGTGAAAGCGTTGGACAATTCGCTTTCGCCAGGATGCGGCGATGCGAGTCCTCGTACCGGTCGACGGCTCGGCGCCGGCCAATCGGGCCGTCGCTCACGCCGTCGCGCTGGCCAGCGATAAAGCTGATGCGTTGCTGATCCTCGTCAACGTGCAGAGCAGAGATACTCTCGACGTTTCCGATATCTCGGCTGTCATCTCGAGAGAAGCCGACAGGAAAGCCGCCGCCGTGCGGTCGCGAAAGGCGCTGCGCAAGGCAATAAAGATCTGCCGGCAAGCGCCGGTTGCGTTTGAAACGCAGGCGGTACTCGGCCCGATCGCGGAGACAATCGATCGCCTCGCGCGCCAGCTCAAGGCCGACCAAATCGTCATGGGGACCCGTGGCCTGGGCGCGCTCCACCGATTGTTGATCGGCTCGGTAGCAACCAAGGTGGTTCAGCTCGCGGCAATCCCCGTGACGTTGGTCAAGTGAGCCGCGTTCGCACCCTGCGTCGCAACACCGCATAACATTAATTCATAAAGGATCTTACGAATATGCATGTTGCGATGCAACATGACCGGACCTATATCGGAGATTGAGGTAGCAGATGCAGGGTTTTCAATGAAGGAGCGCCTGATCCGTCTCGACCGGATTGCCCACGACATGAATGCCTGGCTGCTCGCCATCGCGATCGGATTGGGGATGCTCGATCTCACGGTCCTCGTGGCCAAATGCATGCCGGTCTTGCCCGAACTTCCCGTAGCGGGCGACGCTGCTGGCACGGGCCAGCAAAGTTCGGCGGCCTCGCCGACGGCGCAGCGTTGAACGCAACTCCAGCCTCAGCCGCCTTTCGTGACCGCATCGAAATCAGAGGTACCGGAGCCTTCACCGAACTCGGCGACGACCCGTGCAGCCGCCGTCGCCAGCGGTCGCGGGTCGGGAGAAAGCGGTTTTTTACCGGCGGTGCATATCATTCTTGAATTCGGCGACTGGGTATCGCGAACGCCGATGGAGGCGTAATTGCTCGATCTCGTCCGCGCGACGCTGCAAGGCTTCGCGATCGGCGAGACTGACAGTGCCTTGCGTTTTCACGGCGCACGCGGTCGGACAGCGTGTTACGCCTCGGGTCTGGATGAAAGCTGCTACGGCTGCCTCGTATTCGCTCTGTGACATGACCTGGATTTCTCCAGCCGGTCGTTTCTGTCAGTCGCCATATCTAGAATGGGTTTGAAACATTTTCTGCAAAATTGATGGTTAAGCCAGCGAGAATTATACTTAATAAAGTGTGTGTGACAGGGCATCGCTGAGGGTGGCGCATTGACCGCGCCGCGGGGCCCTTGTCGGGCGTCGAATGCGCCGGCCGCGAAGTACCTATCCTCTGTCCGGAACGTTTGCCACGAGTTCTTCGAGCCACACCGCGGCGCTGGCGTCGGACGGCGCCCGCCAATCGCCGCGCGGCGACAATGAACCGCCCGACGAAATTTTCGGACCATTGGGCAGCGCCGAGCGCTTGAACTGGCTGAGCTGGAAAAAGCGCAGCAGAAAGACGCGGAGCCACTGCTTGATCTCAGCCAAATCATAGGCGCGGCGCGCCGCGTCGGGCGTATTGGCCGGCCAGGCGCCGCGCTGGGGGTCGCGCCAAGCGTTCCATGAAAGATAAGCGATCTTCGACGGGGTGAAACCGTAGCGAGTAGCGTAGTACAGGTTGAAGTCCTGCAGCGCGTAGGGGCCCACGATGCTCTCGGTCGACTGCAACGCGCCGTCGGCGCCGGGCGGCACCAATTCCGGTGAAATCTCGGTCGCCAGGATGCCGTAAAGAACCTGCGCGGTCTCACTACCCATGTCGCCCGATGTGGCGACAAATCGGATCAAGTGCTGGATCAAGGTTTTGGCGACCGACGCGTTCGGATTGTAATGCGACATCTGATCGCCGACGCCGTAGGTGCACCAGCCGAGCCCGAGTTCCGAGAGGTCGCCGGTTCCGACAACGAGCCCGCCATGGTGATTGGCCAATCGGAACAAGTAATCAGTACGCAAACCTGCCTGGACGTTTTCGAAGGTCACGTCGTAAACGGCTCTGCCGGTGGCGGCGGCATGGCCGATGTCGTGCAGCATTTGGCGCGCCGCGGGGCGGATGTCCAGTTCGGCAGCGCGGACGCCGAGCGCCCGCATCAACCGCCAGGCGTTCTTCTTCGTCGTCTCGCCGGTCGCAAAGCCGGGCAACGTATAGGCGAGGATGTCGGTGCGCGGCAGGCCGAGACGATCCATCGAGCGCGCCGACACGATCAGCGCCTGCGTCGAATCGAGCCCGCCGGAGACGCCGATCACGAGCTTTTTCAATCCGGTCGCCTGCAACCGCTGCGCGAGACCCTGGACCTGGATGTTGTAGGCCTCATAGCAATTGTCGGCGAGCATTTCCGGATCGGACGGTACATAAGGGTAGCGCTCGATCTCGCGGCATAACGGGAGGGGCTCGACCGGTGCGGCGAAAGCGAAGTCGATCGTCCGGAAGCGAGGGTCGGCGGCGCCGATCGCCTGCATGTTGTCGCCAAAACTGTTGGTGCGCATCCGTTCCTGCCGAATGCGGCCGAGATCGACGTCGGCGATCGCCATTTCGGCTGTCGCCGAGAAGCGCGCGGTCTCGGCGAGCCCGTCGCCCAATTCGAAGACGCCGCCTTGGCCGTCCCAGGCGAGGTCGGTGGTCGACTTGCCGGCGCCGGCGGCGGAATAGGCGTAGGCGGCGATGCAGCGCGCCGACTGCGAGGCGCACAAAAGCCGGCGCATCCGCGCCTTGCCGATCGTGATGTTGCTCGCCGACAGATTGAGCAGGATTTCGGCGCCGGCCAAGGCTGCCGCGGTGCTCGGCGGCTGCGGCACCCATAAATCTTCGCAGATCTCGACGTGAAACACGAACCCCGCCCTGCCGCGCGCGGCAAACAGCAGATCGGTGCCAAACGCGGCTTCGTGGCCGCCAACGACAATCGACCGACCGGTGATGCTGGCGCCGGAGGCGAAATGTCGCCGTTCGTAAAATTCGCGATAATTCGGCAGATAGATCTTTGGAACGACGCCGAGCAGGCGGCCGCGCTGAATAACGAGCGCGCAGTTGTAGAGTTGACCCGCCGAGCGCAGCGGAGCGCCGACAGCAATTGTCGGGAACGCATCCCGGCTCGCCGAGACCAGCCGGTCGACCTCGCTTTCGACCGCATCGAGCACCGCGTCCTGGAACAAAAGATCGTCGATCGCATAGGCGGAAAGGCAGAGTTCCGGAAACACCATCAGCGCGACCCGCGCTTCGTCGCCGGCGGCGAGCAGGGCGAGCACGCCGTCGGCGTTGCGCCGCGGCTCACAGACCGCGACGAGCGGGACGCAGGCGCCGACCCGGGTGAACTGGTGCCGGTAAGGGGTGAAAAAGGAGGACATCGCTACGAATTGCTCGCGATCGGCTGGTCTATCTCCATCTGGGCAGTCGGCATTGGCGGCGGAAGGGGGCTTGGCGCAGCCGCTGGCTTCAGCGGCCTCGGCGCAGCCTGAAGAGCAGCAAGATCGCGCTGCCGGCGCCGAACAACAGGACGCCGGCGACCACGAGAACCAGGAAATTGGCGCGACCCATCAGATGCCCGCCGATTTCCCCGACGACGTCGCCGGCGGCAAGCAGTATCGGCGCCCATATGATCGCCGAACCGATATTGGCGATCCAGAAGCGGTCGGACGGCATCTGCATGATGCCGGCGGCGAGCGGGATTATGGCGCGGACCGGGCCAAAGAAGCGGCCGATGAAGACGCTCTTCCCGCCATGTCGGGCAAAAAACCGGGTGCCGCTCGCCAGCAGATCGGGGTTGCGGGCGAAGGGCCACAGCCGGCTGACGGCGCCGCCGAAGCGGCGCCCGATCCAGAACGCTGCGGCGTCGCCGAGCACGAGGCCGACGATCGCCGCCGCGAGCACCGGCTGATAGGGCAACGATCCGGCTGAAACCAGCGTGCCGGCAGCGAGCAGCAGCGATGTGCCCGGGAACAGCAGGCACAAGAAGATGAAAAACTCGCCGAATGCGGTGACGAACACCACCGCCGCCGCCCAGCCGGAGTGGGCGGCGATGAAGGCGAGCGCGGGTTGAACGACATGTTCCATGGGCCTCGACGTGGCGCAGCGGCGGGAGGGGGAGGGAGACGCAAGCCCTCGCACGCGAACGCCGCAAGAGAGTAGCATCGGCGCAGAGCGAGCGGGAGGCCGCTGCGCCCGGCCTCCGCGGGGCGCTCGGCCTGCGAGCTCTAGGGGACCAACGGCGGAAAAGGAAGTTGAGGATGGCGCGTCCCATCGTCTATGGCCCGGCGGGCAGCACGTATGTGTGGAGCGCGCGCCTAGCGCTCAGCGAAAAGGGCGTGACGCACGAGCTTGTCGAGGTGCCGTTTGGCGCTCACCGCGAAGCGCCGCATCTGGCGCGGCAGCCTTTTGCGAAGGTCCCGGCCTTCGAGCATGACGGTTTTGCGCTCTACGAGACGCAGGCGATCATGCGCTATGTCGACGAGCGCTTTCCGGGCGCGCCGCTGCAGCCCGAGGATGTACACGAATGGTCGCGGATGAACCAGCTGATCGGCATCGTCGACGCCTATGCCTGGCCCAGCATTGCCGGTGCGATCCTCCACAACCGCATGCTGCTGCCGCGGCAGGGCGGCATCCCCGACGAGGCGGCGATCGCCGCGGCGTTGCCGCGAGCCCGGCTTTGCTTGGCCGAGATCGACCGGCTAATGGCGGATCACCCGTATCTGACCGGCGCCCATCTCAGTCTCGCCGACCTGATGGTCCTGCCGCTCCTCTATTATTTCGGCAGTGTCGCCGAGGGGCGCCCGCAGCTGGCCGAGCATGCAAAGCTCGCAGACTGGGTTCGGCGCATGACGCAGCGCCAGAGCTTTCTGGTGACAAAGCCCGCCGGCGCTTAATCCCGTTTCACTTCGAGCCGGGGATACCGAGACTTATCATACCGCAGTCGGTTCGTAGGGCGGGTGGAGCGGAGCGCAACCCGCCGCTACGGCCCTGCACTTCCGCTCCCGCGTGCAGGCCGTCCTCTCCTCGCCGCAGCCGCGCCGCGGGAGGGCTACCAGGCGGCGTCGAGCAGGGTGCGGATCACCGCGGGGCCGTCGATCTTGCGCGGGTTGGTGTGGATCCAGCGATCGTGCATCGAATTTTCGGCGATCAGGTCGAGTTGATCCTTTCCGACGCCGACATCGCGCAGCCGGCTCGGCAGGCCGAGCCTGGCGACCAGCGCGCCGACCGCATCGGCGGCAGGCTCGCTCGGACGTCCGAGAGCATCGCTGACTCGTGCCTGCTTGTCCGCGTTCATCTCGAGGTTGAAGCGCAGCACATGGGGGAGCATGACGCAGGACGTGTAGCCATGCGGTACGCCGGCGGTGCCGCCGAGCACATGGCCGATACCGTGGCTCGCCCCTTTGCTGACGCCGGTCTGTGAACCGACCATCGACAGCCACGCGCCGAGCTGGCAGTCGAGCCGCGACTCGAGGACGGCCGGGTCCGACTTGACCGCCGGCAGCCCTTTGCGCAAGAGGCGCAGCGCCTCGAATGCCGCAGCCTCCGCGATCGGCTGGCCGTTGACCGAGCAGATGTCCTCGATCGCATGATCGACGGCGCGGATGCCGGTCGACAAAAACAGCCATTCGGGCGTCGGCAAGCTTGCGCCCGGATCGAGGATGACCGTGCGCGGCACCATCAACGGGTGGTTGAAGCTTTCTTTGACGTGGCGGACGGTATCGGTGCAGCCGGCGCCGGCCGAGAACTCGCCGGCCGACAGGGTGGTCGGGATCGCGATCATGCGCAGCCCGGGCGGTGCGACGGCCGGGCGTTTCGGCGTCCCATCGGCGGCGACGGTCGCACGAAACGCATCCAATTGCTCCGGCGCAGTGACGCCGTTGCCGAGACACAGGCCGACCATCTTCGCCGCGTCGGTGACCGAGCCGCCGCCCAAGGTGACGATCAGATCGGCCTCGACCTCGCGCGCCATATTGGCCGCGGCGACGACGTCGCTGCGCGGGGTATGCGCGCCGATCTTGGCGCAGACCCCGGCAAAGCGGTTACCGAGCCTCTGCCGCAGCCGCTCGACGAGATCGGTCCCGCGCGCGAGCGTACCGCTCGCCAATATGAAGACGGCCCGAGCGTCGAGGCGATCGACCTCGGTTATCAAGGCTTCCGTATAAGGCTTGCCAAAGACCACGCTCTCCATCTCCGGAAAGCGGTAGATGCCGTTCAGCATTGTCGTTTCCCCAGAAGGCGTAGCGTGGGTTGAGCATGCGAAACCCACCGCCGAGGTCGCGCCGTACCGCAGCGGCAAGCGCGTCGCATTCCGCGGTCGCTGACATCACACGAATAATGCGCCGCGTTGCCGCCGATCGCCACGACGGTGCGAGCGGAGGCCATCGTCGATGTCGACGACTCGCGCCCCGCCCCGGCACCCCCGCACGATCACCTCGCTGATCCCAGAGCCGACGCCGGTAAAGAAGGCAATCCGGCCGTCGATCAGGCCAGCCCATTCCGAAATTCCGTCCGCCGCTGCCCCTCGCCCTCCCGCTACCGTGGGTCCCCTGGCGCATCTTCGATGCGCCACCCGGCAGGCGCACGCGAGCGTGCGCCGAAGGGCTCCCCGCTTGCAGGGCTGGTGAGGGACCCGCTGGGCGGTCTTTACGTTACATCGCGGCCATGCGGGCGGCGCGGCGCTTGGCGAGCGGCGTTGCCGGCTCCGGTGCCGGTGCTGGCGGGTCGATCCGCTTGGTCGAGCGCGGCAATGTCCAATCCCACTCGTCCGCGCCCATCTGATAGTGCCGATTGTTTTGCGATGGGTTGCGGTTCACCATCTTGCGGTTGTAGAGCGGGTGCGTGACGCTGCGGACCTCGTGCTCGATCGTAAACAGGCACTTGCCGGTCTCGAGGCAGGCGATGTCCTGGAAGCGGTACTGGTACTGATCGCTTTCCTCGGTGATCAACCCGCGCTTTTCGAGCTCGTCATGCGGGCCCGAGAATTCCTGCGCATAGACCTGCAGGTGGTGCCCGTCGAATTCCGGCAGTTTCTTGTCGGTCTCGCGGAAGAGCAGCTCCTGCTTGTACCCGACGCAGACATGCGCAGCGCGGCCTTCGCCGTTCTCCTTGACCTTGGCCGGTGCGTAGAAGACCTCGCGATAGAAGCGGGCGATGCCGTCGGCCGTCCCTTCCGGCACGGTAAACTCGACATAGCCCATGCCGAGGTTGATCGCGCCGAACCGCTCCTCATCCGGCTCGAACAGGCGGAATTTGTTGCCCCACGGGCAGGTCGCCTCGACATATTGGTTGTGCTGCTTGCAGTCGAACTTGGTATCGGCGAGCTTTTTCTTCGCCTCGCCGAGACGCTCGCACAGCTCCTCGAGCGACGGCACGACGAGACCGACATGGCCGCGCAGTACGTTCGGCTCGCCGGTCGGCAGATGAAACTGGCTCTTGCCGACATTGACCCACATGTTGTTGGTGCCGGGGAACATGTAGGGGTCGCGGGTCAGGCCGAGTGCCGACAGATAGAATTCCTGCGCCAACCCTTGATTGTTGATCCTGAGATTGACGTGTTCGAGACCGACGAGGTTGCCAAGATCCTCGGCGGTTCGGTCGTAGAGTTGTTGCGCCATAGGCACCTCCGTTATTGCCGGCCAGCCGCTGCTGATCGGCCTCGTGATGACCCGGGATGCGGGACGCGGCTTGCGGGCAGGCCGCGTCGTCGCCCGTACACCGGTATCAAAACAACTTTTCGAAGCTTTCGTCTACCGGTACGCGGTAGCCGTTGGCAAGGGCATTGGTTTCGTTGGCCATGCCGACGACGGCCAGCAACTCGGCCAGCATTTGCGGCGTCATACCCTGTTTCTTGGCCGCCGCGCCATGCGAGGCGGTGCAATAGGCGCACCCGTTGCTCGCGCTGATCGCCAGATAGACAAGCTCCTTCGTCAGCGGATCGAGCGCCCCCGGCGCCATCACCGCCTTGATGCTTTCCCAGGTTCGTCGCAGGGTCGACGGGTCGTTCGCCAACGCCTTCCAGAAATTGTTGATCCAATCGGTGCCCCGAGTTCCGCATGATGTCGTCATAGATCGCGCGGACTTCCGCCGAGGCCGCGCCGTATTCGATCAACGGAACCATCGTCATCGTCTCCCTCCGCCGCGCGCGCGACGCAATTCCGAACCGAGCCGACCGGTGGCGAACAGGCCGAGCATGCGGAAATCGCTGGCGAGCGACCAGGCCGGATGCCCGAAGGTCTCGGGCCGGTTGTGCGCGAAAACGAGGTGGCCGAGCCAAGCGAGCGCATAGCCGACCAAAGGGGCGGCAACGAGCCAGTGCCAATCGCGCTCGGCACCTGCAACGACGAGCGCCGCCACGCCGAACGAGGTGCCGAAGTAGTGCAGGAGGCGCGTGCGCGGGTCGGCATGCGCCAACAGATAACGCCGCCAGAACTCGGCGTAGGTCATGCCGAGCAAAGCTTGTCAAGCGCCTTCGGGCGGCGTAAGTCAGCCGCCTTTGGTGCGCTGTTCGGACGGGAATTCCGCATGGGCTACAGAGTAGCGGTGGTCGGCGCCACCGGCAATGTCGGACGCGAGATGCTGACGATCCTCGCCGAACGCGACTTCCCGGCCGACGATGTCGTGGCGCTCGCCTCGTCGCGCTCGATCGGTAAGGAGGTCTCGTTTGGCGAAGACGACATCCTGAAGGTGCAGGGCCTCGACACCTTCGACTTTCGCGGCATCGACATCGTGCTGTCCTCGCCCGGCGCCAAGGTCTCGGCGGAGTTTGCACCGAGGGCGGCAAAGGCCGGCGCCGTCGTCATCGACAACACCTCGCGCTTCCGCATGGAACCGGATGTGCCGCTGGTCGTGCCCGAGGTCAATCCGCAGGCGATCGCCCAATATGAAAAGCGCGGCATCATCGCCAATCCGAACTGCTCGACGATCCAGATGGTCGTGGCGCTGAAGCCGCTGCATAACCTCGCCCGCATCAAGCGGGTGGTCGTTGCCACCTATCAGTCGGCGTCCGGTGCCGGCCGGGCGGGGATGGACGAATTGTTCAACCAGACCCGGGCGATCTACGTCAACGACCCGGTCAAGCCCGAGCATTTCACCAAACAGATCGCCTTTAACGTCATCCCGCACATCGACGTCTTCATGGAGGACGGGTCGACCAAGGAAGAATGGAAGATGGCGGCCGAGACCCGCAAGATCCTCGACCCCGATATTGCGGTCACCGCGACCTGCGTGCGCGTCCCGGTCTTTATCGGCCATGGCGAAGCGATCAACGTCGAATTCGAACACTCGCTCAGCGAAGAGATGGCACGGGCCGCGTTGCGGCGCGCCCCTGGGGTCACCGTCGTCGATCGCCGTGCCGACGAAGGCTATGTGACGCCGGCCGAGGCGGCCGGAGAGGATCAGGTCTATGTCAGCCGCATCCGCCGCGACCCGACCGTGGCGCATGGCCTGCAGCTGTGGATCGTTGCCGACAATCTGCGCAAGGGTGCCGCCCTAAACGCCGTCCAGATCGCCGAAATCCTGGCGACGGAGCATCTCGCCAAAAAGGCAGGGAGCGCCCGCCGCTCGAACGTCGCGCGGCTGCGCCCTCCGGCCGGGTAGCGGGGACCCCGTCATTCCGGGGCGCGACAGCGGGCCCGGGACCCATGCACTCCCGCCTCGGTCAGCTTTGTGTTTGCCCCGCGACGCGCTTCAGGAAATCGGTGCGCATGGGTTCCGGACCCGGCCCATGCGGGCCGTCCCGGAATGACGACTGGAAGGTTGTCGAATGCAGTTACTGCTTCGCCTCGATAAGGCAGGCCATTCCGGGGCGCGACAGCGAGCCTGGAAGCTATGCACTGTACAGCGTCCCGCATACCTCCGACCGGCGAGAAGTAGACGCAAAATGACACCGCAAACATCTCGATCCGGCATGAGGCAGATGACCATTTGAACGAAGACATCGCGGTTCCCGACGCTGCGTTGCGCGCAGCAGCAACCGGGGATCGGTTCTTCGGGCGGCCGATCTCACCGCTGACGCGCCGCCGACTCGACAGCTTTCGCCGCAACCGGCGCGGTTTCTGGTCTTTATGGATCTTTCTCGTGCTGTTTTTTGTCAGCCTGTTTGCCGAGTTCATCGCCAATGACCGGCCGATCCTGATCCGTTTCGACGGCGCCTGGTATTTTCCGGTCTTCGCCGATTATCCGGAGACCGCGTTCGGCGGCCTGTTTCCGACCGCCGCCGACTACCGCGACCCAGAGGTGCAAAAGCTGATCCGGGCCAAGGGCTGGATGGTATGGCCGCCGATCCCGTTCCATTACGACACGATCAACTACAATCTGCCGAGCCCGGCGCCATCGCCGCCGTCGCGCGTCGACTGGCTCGGCACCGACGATCAGGGCCGCGACGTGCTGGCGCGATTAATTTACGGGTTTCGCATCTCGGTATTGTTCGGCCTGGCCCTGACCCTGCTTTCCTCGGTGGTCGGCGTCGCCGCCGGCGCCGTGCAAGGGTATTTCGGCGGATTTGTCGATCTCGGCTTTCAGCGCTTCATCGAAATCTGGTCCGGCCTGCCGGTGCTCTATCTCTTGATCATCATGGCGAGCTTTGTGGAGCCGAATTTCTGGTGGCTGCTTGGCCTGATGCTGCTGTTTTCCTGGATGAGCCTCGTCGATGTCGTGCGCGCAGAGTTCCTGCGGGCGCGCAATTTCGACTATGTCCGGGCGGCGCGGGCGCTCGGCGTTCCCGATCGCCTGATCATCTTGCGCCACGTCTTGCCGAACGCGACGGTGGCGACGATCACCTTCCTGCCGTTTATTCTGAACGGCTCGATCACGACCCTGACGTCGCTCGATTTTCTCGGTTTCGGACTACCGCCCGGCTCGGCCTCGCTCGGCGAACTCTTGGCTCAGGGCAAGTCCAATCTGCACGCGCCGTGGCTCGGCCTTACCGCGTTCTTCGTGCTGGCCGTGATGCTGAGCCTGTTGATTTTTGTCGGCGAGGCGGTGCGCGATGCCTTCGACCCCCGCAAGGTGGCGTGGTGAGCGCGGCGGGCGCCCCGCCGTTGCTGGAAGTCCGCCATCTCGGCGTCACTTTTGCCGGGCTCGGCGGGGCGCATCCGGTCGAGGCGGTAAAGGATGTGTCGCTGTCGCTCGAGCGGGGCGAGACCCTCGCATTGGTTGGCGAGAGCGGCTCGGGCAAGAGTGTAACGGCCCTCTCGCTGCTGCAGCTGCTGCCCTATCCGCTTGCCGTGCATGCGCCGGGGAGCAGCATTCGCTTTGCCGGCGAGGAGCTGGTCGGCGCGACCCCGGAAGTCTTGCGCCGGGTGCGCGGCGACCGCATCGCAATGGTCTTCCAGGAACCGATGACCTCGCTCAACCCGCTGCACACTCTGGAAAAGCAGATTGCCGAGACACTGCTGATCCATCGCCGGCTGTCGGTGCGCGAGGCGCGCGAGCGCACCCTTGAACTCTTGCGCCTCGTGGCGTTGCCCGATGCCGAGAGCCGGCTCGACGCCTACCCGCACCAGCTCTCCGGCGGGCAGCGCCAGCGGGTGATGATCGCGATGGCGATCGCCAACGAGCCCGACATCCTGATCGCCGACGAACCGACGACGGCCCTCGACGTCACGATCCAGGCCCGCATCCTAAAGCTGCTCGGCGAGCTGAAGGCGCGCTTTGGCATGGCGCTGCTGCTGATCACGCACGACCTGACGATCGTCCGCCGGATGGCCGAACGGGTCTGCGTCATGACCCGGGGCGAGATCGTCGAACGGGGTCCGGTGCGCCGCATCTTCGAGCGACCTTGTCATCCCTATACGCGACATCTGCTGGCGGCGGAGCCGAAAGGCCGCGCGCCGCCATCCGGCCCGGCGGCACCGCTCTTGGCCGAGGCTGAAGATTTGCGGGTCTGGTTTCCGATCCGGCGCGGCCTGCTGCGGCTGGTTCGCGGCCACGTCAAGGCGGTCGACGGCGTCTCGCTGGCCCTGCGGGCCGGCACCACCCTCGGCATCGTCGGCGAGAGCGGCTCGGGCAAGACGACGCTCGGCTTCGCACTGTTGCGCCTGATCGAGGCGCAGGGTCGCATCCGGTTCGCCGGACAAGACATCGGCGCGGTGTCGCGCCGCCGGCTGCGGCCGTTGCGGCGGGAGATGCAGATCGTCTTTCAGGATCCGTTTTCGAGCCTCTCGCCGCGGCTCTCGGTGGCGCAGATCGTCGAGGAGGGATTGCGGGTGCATGCGCGCTCGGCCAGCGCCGCCGAACGCCGTCGCCTTGTCGAGACGGCGCTTGCCGAGGTCGGGCTCGATGCCCGCTCGGCCGACCGCTATCCGCACGAATTCTCGGGCGGCCAGCGCCAGCGCATTGCCATCGCCCGTGCGCTGGTCCTGGCGCCGCGCCTCGTCGTGCTCGACGAGCCAACCTCGGCGCTCGACATGTCGGTGCAGGCGCAGATCGTCGACTTGTTGCGCGAGCTGCAGCGGAAGCGAGGTCTCGCCTACCTGTTCATCAGCCACGATCTCAGGGTGGTCCGCGCATTGGCGCACGAGATCCTGGTCATGCAGAACGGTCGGATCGTCGAGGCCGGCCCGACCGAGCGCTTGACGACGGCACCTCGCCATCCCTACACCCGCGCGCTGATGGCTGCCGCCTTCGACCTCGCCGCAATTTCGTCGTAAACTCGCAAGCAATGCGAAGGGTGCGATGCCAGCGGGTGGTCCAGATCCGCTGACACTCGGCGGCCCGGTCCACGAAATGCTCGGGGCCCGAGCGTTTCTGCCGGACCCCGCTCGATGGTGGGGGGCGAGCAAGGTCGTGGTGACGACAAGGTGCATCCGTGCCGGTGGTATCAGGGCTCGCGGCTGAGCGCCGAGCGACAGGCCGCGGCCGAATTGGCACGGCGGAGAGCGTCGATCCGCTGGCTGCGCCGGCAAAGCGCCTGTGGCACCGGCGGGCAGCCGGCGGGCAAGCAATCGAGCCGCTGCCGCCGCGGCGGCTGGCGTGGCCTTTATGGGTGTTGCTCGCCGCGTCCTTCGCCGTGCCGCTGCTGCTCCTCGCGGCCGCCGCCTGGCAGAATTATCGCCTCGTCCAGGAGCAAGCCGAAGAACGGGTGGTGATCGAGGCGAATGCGATGCACCAGCAGGCCCGCGATGCCTTTCGCACCTATACCTCGGCGCTCGATTGGGTCGACGACCGGATCCGCGGGTTCGACTGGCAGCGGATCGAGAGCGATCCGGAGTTGCATCGCCTGCTCTCGGATATCGAGAAGCTGCCCGAGGTCGATGCGGTCTGGCTCACCGATCGCACCGGACAGAACCGCGCCGGCGGACACGTGCTCCGGCCGCCGACCGATGTCTCCGATCGCGATTATTTCATCGCGGAGCAGCGCGGCGACATCGGTGTCTTCATTGGCCGCGCTCATATCGGCCGGCACTCGGGCAACAGTGAATTCAGCGTTGCGCGCCGTCGATCGACTGCCGACGGCCGTTTCGACGGGATCATACGCGTCTCGGCGAAACCCGGCTATTTCAGCGACTTCTACGGCACCATCTCGCGCGAGAACGGCTACTCCGCCATGCTGATCCGCAGCGACGGGACAGTGCTGGCGCGCTATCGGGCGTCGCCGCCGCCGCTGTTGTTCTCGCGCGACAGCCGGTTCATGCGATCGATCGCGGCACAGCCCTTGCGCGGCGTCTTTCGAGCCGCGGCAGAACCCGATCGGATCGAGCGTATTTACGGCTATCAGCAGATCAAAGGCTATCCGCTCTACGTCGTGTTCGGCATCCCGGCCGACGGAGTGCTGGCTTCGTGGCGCGCCAATCTCATCGATTATCTGCTGTTCGCGGCGCCGGCGGCGCTGGCGCTGTTCTGCATGACCTGGTTCGCCGTTCGCCAGCTGCAGCGGCACAAGCTCACCGGCTGGCGCTGGCGCGCCACGGCCGAACGGCTGCGGCGCGAGATGGACCGGCGGGAGCAGGCCGAGGCCGAACTGCACCAGGCGCAAAAGATGGAGGCGTTGGGTCAACTGACCGGCGGTGTCGCGCACGATTTCAACAACCTCTTGACCGTGCTGCAAGGCTGTCTCGAATTGCTGAACGACCGGCAGAGCGACGACGCGCTGCAGGCGAAAGTCGACCTGGCGCTGCGCGCGGTCGAGCGCGGCGAAAAGCTCACCCGCCAGTTGCTGGCCTTCGCCCGCCGGCAGCCGCTCTCGATCGCGCGCCTCGATCTCAACCAGCAGCTCGGCCGCATGGCCGAGCTGCTGGCACAAACGGTGGGCCGAAAGATCGCGATCGAAACCGATTTTGCGACCGATCTGTGGCCGGTGGAGGCCGACGCGACGCAGTTGGAGCTTGCCGTTATCAACCTCGCGATCAACGCCCGCGATGCGATGCCGGACGGCGGTGTGCTGCGCTTGCGCACCTTCAATAAGACGTCGCCGAACAACACCGGCACCGCGACGTCGTCGGGCAATGCGCCGCAGACGCACGCGTTCGTCGGCGTCGAGATTGCCGATACCGGGATCGGGATGACCGCCGAAGTCTCGGCCCGTGCCTTCGAACCGTTGTTCACGACAAAAGGCCCGGGCAAAGGCACCGGTCTCGGGCTCAGCATGGTCTACGGCTTCGCCCGCCAATCCGGCGGCACCGCGACGATCCGCAGCAAACCGGGCCGAGGTACGACGGTGACCCTGCTGCTGCCGAGACAACGCCGAGCGCCGCTCGAGATCGCCGCGGCGACGGGCTTGCCGGCGGCCGGTCCGGCGTGAAAATCTGCAGCGGCGCCCGGCCATCGCAGAACCGCAATCGGAGGGAACGATATGCGCATCGTCATCGTCGGTCAGCAGGCCTTCGGCAAGTCCGTGCTCGACGCCTTCATCGCGCGCGGCGACACGGTCGCCGGGGTGTTCGCGGCGCCCGAGCGGCCGGGCGCGCGGCCCGACCCGCTCGTCGTTGCGGCGCAGGAGCGCGGGCTCCCGGTCCACCGCTTTGCGAAATATTCCGACCCCGAGGCGCAGAAGGCGCTCGCCGACCTCGCGGCCGATATTGGCGTGATGGCCTATGTGCTGCTGTTCGCCCCGCCCGAATTCTGCGCCATCCCGAAGCACGGCATGATCCAGTTCCACCCATCGCTATTGCCGCTGCACCGCGGCCCGTCCTCGATCCCCTGGGCGATCATCCGCGGCCGCGTCGAGACTGGGCTTTCGATCTTCCGCCCGACCCCGGGTCTCGACGAAGGGCCGGTCATCCTGCAGAAGCGCGCGCCGATCGGTCCCGACGACACCGCCGGGTCGCTCTATTTCGACAAGATCTTTCCGCTCGGGGTCGAAGCGCTGGTCGAGGCGGCCGATCTCGTCGTTCGCGGCAGGGCGACCGAAACCACCCAGGATGAAAGTCGCGCGACTTATGAAGGTTGGGTGCGCGACGCCGAGTTGCGGATCAATTGGGCGACCCATGTGGATTTCATCTACGACCTGATCCGCGGCTGCAATCCGGCACCGGGCGCCTGGACGATGTTCGGCGAGCGCAAGCTTTACCTGTTCGATGCGAAAAAGATCCGCGCGCCGACCTTCGGTGCGGTGCGCGGCAAGAAGCTCGGCGAAATCGTCTCGCTCGGCGAGGCCGGCATGCGCATCCTGGCGCAGGGCGGCTTTGTCGAGGTGTCACGCGTGCGGCTCGACGACGGCGCCAAGATCGCCGCAAGCGAAGCCGGCATCCCGACCGGGACCGTGCTCGGCGCCCAATAGCGGGGGTCCGTCGGCGGGGGCCGGGTGGCGGTCAACCCTGGAGCAGGGTGGCCATCACGCGCTCGCGCGTCAGCGGCAGGTCGCGCAGCCGGACGCCCAAGGCATGGGCCACGGCGTTGCCGATCGCCGCAACCGTCGGCCCGCCGGCCGCCTCGCCGACGCCGAGCGGCGGACGGTCCGCTTTCGGCTCGATCAGCACGACCGCGATTTCCGGGACCTCGCTGAAGCGCAGCACCGGATAGCCTTCCCAGTCGCGCGAGGCGATGCCGTTGCCGTCGAGCCGCACGCCCTCTTTGAGGGCCCAGCTCGCCGCCTGGGCGATGCCGCCTTCGAGCTGGTTCTTGGCGCCGTCCGGGTTGATGACGAGGCCGGCATCGGCGGCGCACCACACGCGGACGAGGCGCACCGCTTCGTCGGTTTCGACCTCGGCGACGATCGCCGCATAGGCGGCGAGGTTCTTGTAGCGGGCAAAGCCGATGCCTCGGCCCCGGCCGCTGCCGGCGGGGAGGCTCGCCCGCCAGCCGGCCATTTCGGCAGCCCGGGCCACGACCGCCCGCGCCCGCGTATCGGACAGTAGCGACAGCCGGTAGGCGACCGGGTCTTCCCCGGCGCGCAAGGCCAGCTCGTCGACGAAGGATTCGATCGCGAAGACGTTGAGCGTGGCGCCGAGGCCGCGCAGCGACGAGGTGCGCACCGGCGTCTCGGCGACGAGGTGATGGACGATCCGCTTCGCCGCAAAATCATAGAGCGGTTCGCCGTTGCGCGTACCCGCACCTGGCGGATAGGCGGATTCGCCGGCGGGCGGGGCCGGCGGCGGGTCTGGCAGGGCCTCGGCGGCAAGCAGATTGCCGCCGCCGCCCGGCCGGCTCGAGTGCCGGCCGCTCCAGATCTCGGTCGTCCAATCGGCTGGACGGTGCTGCGGGTCGAGCGCTGCCGCGACCGTCACCAGCATCGCCGGGCTGACCGGCTCGAAGCCGAACTCCTCGTCGCGCCGCCAGCGCACCCGCACCGGGCGCCCGGGCCGGCGCATCGCGATGACCGCGGCGTCGGCCGCGGCGTCGTCGGCGCCGTTATGCCCGTAGCAACCGGGCCCCTGCATATGCTTGACCGCGATCGCCGCCGGGTCGAGCTTCGAGGGTGCGGGCGAGCGCCGCGCGCAGCGGGAAGACGCCCTGCGAATGCGTCCACACTGTGAGCCGCCCGTCCTGCCAGAGGGCGAGGCCGCAGGACGGGGCTACCGATGCGTGCGCGACATGCATGCGCGTGAAGGTCGCCTGATGCCGGCCCGCGCCGGCCGGCGGCGCGGCCGCGGCCTCCGGCGGGCCGATCGTCCGGTCGATCGAGGGCTGCTGCAACAGCCAGCGCGCCTCTTCCTGGATCGCGGCGATCGGCTCGACGCCGTCCCAGACGACATGACCGGGCGCCGCACCGGCAGCGGCTTCGACCGCGGTTTCGTCATCGCCTAAAATGGCGAGAAAATTGCCGTCGCGCAGCAGCTCGATCGGCCCCGGCGCCGCCCGGCGGATTGCCGCCTCGTCGACGGCGGCAATCGTCGCCCCGCGGCGCGGCTGGCGCACGACCCGGGCATGGAGGACGCGCGCCGGCGCCATATCGTGAATGAAGGCGGGCTCGCCGAAGATCTTGGCGGCAAGATCGACGCGCGGCAGGTTCAGTCCGACCACGCCGTATTCGGCCGGATGCTTCAGTGGCGCACCGCCGGTCGCCGGGCGCGCCAGGTCGACACTCGCGGCGAGCGACCAGTAGTCCCGGCCGGTCGCGGCGCCGCGACAGATTATCGCCCCATCGCGCACCGCGAGATCGGCGCGGGGATAGCCGAAGGCCGAGGCAGCATGGTCGAGAAACCGGGTCCGCACCTCGGCGCAGGCGAGGCGCAGTGCTACGCCGCCGAATTGGATCGACTGGCTGCCCGCGGTGTAGCCCTCGTTCGGCGTCAGCTCGGTGTCGCCGGTCAGCAGCAGGATGCGCTCGACAGCGACATCGAGCTCTTCGGCCGCGATCTGCCGCATCGCGGTCAGGACGCCTTGGCCGATCTCGACCCGGCCGGTCGCGACCGTCACCCGGCCCGGCTCGGCAAACCGGAGCCATTGACCGAGCTGAGGGTTCTGCTCGAGGAGCGATGGCAGGCTCGGCCCGACCGCGGGGTTGGCGGCGCTCATGCCGGGTCCTCCCCGCGCATCCGGCGGGCGGCGCGGTCGACCGCGCGCAGGATTTGGGCGTGGCTGCCGCAGCGGCAGATGTTGTCGTCGAGTGCGGTTGCGATCTCGGCGCGCGACGGCGTCGGATTTTGGTCGAGCAAGGCCTTCGCCGAGATCAGGATGCCAGGCAGGCAATAGCCGCATTGCCCGGCTTGTTCGTCGAGAAAAGCCTGCTGCAAGGGATGCGGCCGATCCCGCGTGCCGAGCCCCTCGATCGTGACGACAGTTCTGCCGGCGACCGTTGACAGCGCCTTGCCGCAGGACTTCTCGGCCTTGCCGTCGATCAGCACCATGCAGCAGCCGCATTGCTCGAGGCCGCAGCCGAATTTTGTGCCGCTGAGCCCGAGATGGTTGCGCAGCACGTCGAGGAGCGGCGTGTCGATGCCGGCGCCGACACTGACGGCGCCGCCGTTGACCGTGAAGCTGACTGTCGGCATTGCTGTTCCACCAGGCAAAAGACCCGGCGCACGATAGCAGATCGCCGGTCTGGCGGGGCTGATGATGTCTCAGCGAGCCGCGTCAGGTCAGCGGCGTGCAGCGGAATCGCTTCAGAAACCGGCATGGCCCGGCGATCACTAAAGTATTTACTTTACTGACGGGCCGGTGATAGTTAAGCATATGCTTAATGAAGCGCCCGGCTTGGATCGCCTGTTCCATGCTCTCGCCGACCCGGCTCGGCGCGCCATCGTCGAGCGTCTGAGCCGGGGGCCGATGTCGGTCAGCGATCTCGCCCGGCCGCTGCCGATGTCGCTGCCGGCCGCGATGCAGCACCTGCAGGTCCTCGAATCCGCCGGCCTCGTCCGGTCGGCGAAAGTCGGGCGGATACGCACCTGCGCGATCGAGCCGGCGGTGCTCGGCCGGGCGGAACAGTGGATCAGCGCCCGCCGGCTCGAGTGGGAGCGCCGTCTCGACCGGCTCGGCGAATATCTGAAAGCCCTCGGCAGCAAAGGAGCGGACGACAATGCCGGCGATTGAAGCGGCGACCGGGAGCGGGTTGCCCGAGATCAGACTGTCCCGTATCTTTCCTGTGCCGCGCACGGCCGTGTTCGGCGCCTGGGGCACGGCTGAACAGCTGCAGCGCTGGTTTTGTCCGGCCGGATACAGCGTGCCGCAAGCGCGGGTGGAGATGCGCGTCGGCGGTCCGTTCGAGGTCTGCATGCGCAGCCCGGAGGGCATCGACTACTGGATCCGCGGCCGCTTCACCGAGGTGGCGCCGCTCGACCGCCTGGCGATCGAGATGCGTGTCGGTGACGAAGGAGACCATGTGTTTTTCTCGGCCGACACCGTGGTGACTTTTGCCGAAGACGACGGCGGCACGCGGATGGAGGTCGTGCAGCGCTATACGCTCGCCGACCCGACGCGGCGGTGGATGATCGACGGCGCCGCGGCGGGCTGGAACGAGACCCTCGACCGCCTCGCCGCCGAAGTCGTCCGGCTGCCGGGCGGCGCGGCGACGCGCTCGGTCGTCCACGCCACTTTCCGGCTGGAGCGTCGCTATGCGGCGCCGGTCGCGCGGGTCTGGCGAGCGCTGACCGAGGCGGAGGCCAAGGCCAAATGGTTCGCCGATCCCTCAGACGATTGGGAACTGATCGAGCGGCAGATCGATGTCCGGGTAAACGGCAGCGAGCGGCTGAAGGGACGCTGGAAGGGGGGTGTGGTCTCGACTTTCGAGGCTGTCTATCACGACGTCGTCCCGGGTGAGCGGCTCGTCTACGCCTATGCCATGCACCTCGACGACCGGAAGATTTCCGTCTCGTTGGCGACCCTGCAGCTGGCGCCGACAGGCAATGAAACGAGGCTGACGGTCACCGAACAGGGTGCCTTTCTCGACGGCTACGATGACGCCGGTGCGCGCGAGCGCGGCACCGGCACCTTGCTCGACGCACTCGGCGCCTCGCTCGAGGACTAAGGACGAACCGCACGCCGGGTGCAGACGGCGCACCGCCTGGCAGCGTGCCTGATTTGCGCTCGGCTCGCCCGCAATTGCCGGCGTCGACCGCGTTCGCTAGGCTCGTTGCAGATGACAGGGCAGGGAGGGGTGGCCGAGCGGTCGAAGGCGCACGCCTGGAAAGTGTGTAGACGGTGATGAATCGTCTCGCGGGTTCGAATCCCGCCCCCTCCGCCATTCCCCCATTTCTGGTCGTCTCAGCCCGTCTCACAAAGCCGAGGAAATGCCGGGGCTTGGCGAACATCACATTGCCTCTTGTATCCCGCCATATGCTCCTATCTCTTGCTGAGTGGGGGAACGAATGGGGGAGCAAATCTTCCTCCGGCTCCGGCAGGGGATCGGCGATGGCGCGCAGCAGCAAACTTTCGGCGGTAGAGATCGCGAAGGCAAAGGGAGCGGCGGTGCTGCATGACGGCGGCGGGCTCTATCTGCGCGTCGCGGCCGGCGGTTCCAAGAGCTGGGTGTTCCGTTACCAGCTCGGCGGCAAGCGCCGCGACATGGGGTTGGGGCCCTACCCCGATATTTCGCTCGCCGAGGCGCGGCGGCGCTCTGCAACGCACCGGAACCAGCGGCGCGACGGAATAGACCCGCTCGATGCCCGGATCGCTCAGCGGGCGGCAGAACGGCTTTCCGCAGCCAAAGGGCGAAGCTTTCGCGAGGCGGCAGAGGAATACATCGAGCGCAACGAAGCCGGCTGGCGCAACGCCAAGCATCGGCAGCAATGGCGCAGCACGCTCGAAAGCTACGTGTACCCGGTCCTCGGCAATCTGGCGGTGGCGGCGATCGACACCGGGCTCGTCGTGCAGGCGCTCGATCCGATATGGGCCGAGAAGCCGGAGACGGCGAGCCGGGTGCGCGGCCGGATCGAGGCGGTGCTCGATGCGGCCACCGTGCGCGGATGGCGGGAAGGACCCAACCCGGCGCAGTGGAAAGGCAACCTCGCGCACGTCCTCCCGGCCCGTGCCAAGGTGCGGAAGACGGTGCACCATGCCGCACTGCCGTTTACCGAGATGCCCGCGTTCCTGGCCGCTCTGCGTGACCGGCCGGGCATGGCGGCGCGGGCGCTCGAATTCGCGATCCTGACAGCGGCGCGCACCGACGAGACGCTCGGCGCGAAGTGGGACGAAATCGACCTCGGGGCGAAGGTCTGGGCCGTGCCGGCCGAGAGGATGAAGGCCGGGCGCGAGCATCGTGTGCCGCTGAGCGATGCAGCGCTCGCCGTGCTCGAATCGGTGCGGCCCCTGGCGCTGAGAGCGGCCGGCGAGCCGGATCCGATCGCACCGGTGTTTCCGGGCCCGCGGCCAGCGCTGCCGATGTCGCAAATGGCAATGCTGATGCTGCTGCGGCGCATGAAGCGCGGCGACCTCACGGTGCACGGTTTCCGTTCGACGTTCAGCGACTGGGCAGCCGAGCGCACGGCTTACCCGCGCGAGGTCGTCGAGATGGCGCTCGCGCACGCGATCGAGAGCAAGGTCGAAGCCGCCTATCGCCGCGGCGACCTGTTCGAGAAGCGGCGCAACCTGATGGCGGCATGGGCGAGCTTCTGCAAAGCGCCCCCGGCCGGCGAAGTGGTGCCGCTGCGGGCCGGCGCATAAAATCCACTCGGCGAGGATAGGCCGGCCAGCCGACAAGCGCGGACACCGCACCGCGCTTCCCCGCCGACACTCTCTGCGGGCGCCACGGGGCGCGATGCCAGCGCACGAGTCCAAAGATGACGCCGCGGCCGCGGCCGACCGTGATTTTCAGAGCCCGGATTGGTCACTCGGCAACATCGTGTCGTGGATCGCCTTTCGCGATCCGGCGCTGATCCGCTGGTTTGTCGGGTGTTTTGTCCGCTTTGAAAAATCAGGCTCGGCGGTGATCGTAGCCCCGCCCGAGAAGATCGCGAGCGATCCCGAACCCCCTCGGAGAGAGCTGCTCGCTGCGCTCAAGGCGGGTAAGGTGACCGCGATCAAGGGTGGAGAGATCCTGCCCCGCGAATGGTGGTTCGGCCTGGAAACCCGCCACCTGCCCTCGGATCTGCGTTTTCGGCGCGACGATGCGATGAACCGCTGGCGGACGCGCGCGCGGCACAAACCCGGACCTGAGCCCAGGCTGCGGAACGCTATGAAAGAGGCAATGCTCGCTGATCTGCGCTCGCAGAAGCGCACGCCGGAGCAGCTTCAGCAGGACACGATAGATGTATTGGTTGCCGAATATGGCGGATCTCGGAACACCGCATCTGCCGCAAGGAAGGAGGCATTGTCAGAGTTCGCCCGGACGATAACTCTGACGAAACCCTGAACGCTGACTTGGTGCAGACAGAAATCTCTAGGAGTAGATCGGAGTCCGTCGCCCATCAGACGGACGGATCTGCCTTCAATGTCGATATCCTCCATCTCGCCCCGCACCGGCACCCATGCCGGGCGGGCGCTCTACTCGCCGCGCGAGGCTGAGGCGATCCTCGGCGTCAGCCACGCGACTTTGTACAGGTTGATCGATGCCGGCCGGATCGAGGCGCGCAAGCTGCTCGGCAAGACCGTAATCCCCGCCGCGTCGCTTGAGCGGCTGATCGCTGAATTGCCGCCGATCGGCCCGCGGGCATAGACCATGCCGACATACGACGCCCCCGCCGCTGTGGTGGGCGGCGAGGGCGGGGATTGCATCGCTGGGCGGCGACGCGATCCCGGTACCACACACCGCACTATTGCGCCAGCGGCGCTGCGCCGCCGGCGGCAGGTCGACGCGCTCCATAGGCTGGGCGCACGCGCGGTCGGCGAGCTGCTCGACGAGCTGCGTCGCCATCATCCCGGTATCGCAGACGACATCGACCGGCGCATCGCCCGCTATGCCGCGCTCGATCGGCGCCTCCTCGTCGCGGTCGGCGGTGACCGCTGGCCGGCGCCGCCGGTGCATATGGTCGCGGATCGGCCATGATTCGGCTGAGTCCCGCACACCTCCGCCGGGGCGAGGCGGCGGTATGGGGTTCTCAGCCCGAAAACGCCAACGCTACGTCAAAGCCTCGCCTACGGATGCGCCTGCTCGCCTGGCGCCCGATCGACGTCGGCAATCTCCTCGGGATCGCAAGCGTCGAGTTGCCGATCGGGCTCCGCTTGCACGAAATCGCGATCATCGCTGGCCGTGACGGGAAAGCGCCTTGGGCGGCGATGCCGACAAAGGCGCAGCTCGACAGCGACCATCAGCAACGGATCGGCGCCGACGGCAAACCACTCTACTCCCGCGTCGCCGAGTGGAAATCCCGCGAACTAAGCGACCGATTTTCAGCCGCCGTCGTGGAGCTGGTCCAGGCTGAGCATCCTGGCGCCTTCGGGGATGCCGCATGACTTCAGCCGAGATTTCGGCAGAGATCGCCGATGTCGCGCGGGACCTCGCTCGCCGTATCGAGGCGCTTGCGCCCGAGCTGCTGCCTGCCGGGCGCCGTGAAGGCCGCGAATGGCGCGTCGGCAACCTTCATGGCGACCCAGGTGACTCGCTCGGCGTGCACCTCGGCAGCGCCAAGCCGGGAGTGTGGTGCGACTTCGCCACCGGCGCCAAAGGTGACGTGTTCGATTTGGTGCGCGCCACCAAAGGGCTCGGCGCGATCGAGGCTCTTGAATGGTCGCAGGGCTGGCTCGGGCGGCCGCAGGAAGCACCGCCGATGACGCGTCGCGCCGCGCCACGGGCACCCCGACAGGATGACGGAGCATGGCGCGGGCTTTGGTGCGGCGGATGCCCGATCGAAGGCACGCTGGCCGAGTCCTACCTCGCTGCGCGGGGACTCCGCTTCGACGACCCCACGGGGGTCGTCCTGCGCTTCGTTCCTCGCCGAGCCCGCAAGCACCCGGAGACAGACCAACTCGAAGCACCATCCCGCGATGCTGGCGCTCTTACGCGACATCGTGACCGGCCAACCGGTCGGGATCGTCAATGTCTTCCTGCAACCGGATGGCAGAGAACCGGATACGTGACAGGAAGGGCAAGACCTGCACCAGCCGCGCCAAGGGCGCCGCAGTCATGCTCGACGATTTCGATGTCCCGACGACGGGACTCATCGTTTGCGAGGGCACCGAAAGCGGCATCGCGCTGTTGCTGGCGGGCCTGGCGCCGGTTTGGGCGCTTGGCGGCGCCGGAAACCTCGCCAGATTCCCGGTCCTCACCAGTATCGAAGCCCTGACGATCGCTGCCGACCAGGACGAGGCCGGTATGCGAGCGGCCGAGGAACTCGCACAGCGGTATCGAGAAGCCGGCCGTGAGGCCTCGATCATCGCCCCGCCCGCCGGCGATTGGGCCGACGATGAGTAAGCCCGACGCACTGGCTGCGCACAATGCGGCATGGACCGCGCAGCGGGCCCCAGCGCCGAACGGCCGGGATGACAGTGCGCCATTGACCCCAATCAATCCCGCGGACCTCGCCGGCGTTCCGGTTCCGCCACGGCAATGGCTCGTTCCGGATTGGGTTCCGATGGCGCGGGTGACCGCGCTTTACGGTGCTGGCGGCGAGGGCAAGACGAGCTTGGCGCAGATGCTCGCCACCGCATGCGCAATAGGCAGGCCGTGGCTTGGCCTTAATGTGCGCCGCGCCCGGTTCTTCTCTTTTATTGTGAGGACGACCTCGACGAAATGCATCAGCGTCAAGAGGAGATCAACGCGCTCTATGGTTGCGGCTTCGCCGACACCGACGCTATGCGGTGGTTGCCGCGGCTCGGTGAAGACTGCGAATTGATGGTGTTCGAGGCCGGCCGAGCGATCCGCACGCCGTTGTTCGAGGAAGTCCTGCGAGTTGCCACGGAACACGAGGTGTCGCTGATCGTGACCGACACCTTGTCGGACGTGTTTAGCGGGAACGAGAACGATCGCGCCCAGGTGCGGCGGTTCGGCCGCCTCGCGCTTGGACATCTCGCGAATCTCACCAAAGCTGCAGTCCTGGCACCAGCGCACCCGTCGCTGACCGGGATCAACAGCGGCACCGGCGACTCAGCGTCGACCGGGTGGAAAGGAACATTTCGCTCGCAACTCTATTTGACGAGCCCAAAAACCCAGCCTGGCGAGACAGTCGATCAGGATTTGCGCACCCTCACTCGCACCAAAGCCAATTGGGCGCGCCGCGGTGACACGATCGAATTGCGCTGGCGCGATGGCGTGTTTATCCGAACCGGGCCGCCTACCGGCATCTTGGGCTCGATCGAACGCCGGACCGCCGAGCGCGTGTTTCTCGACCTACTTGACAAGGTGACAGCCGAGGGGCGGCACGTCTCCGACAACTACCGCGCATCGAATTACGCGCCGAAAATCTTCAGCATTCGCCCGGATCGAGAGCGTTTTACGAAAACAGATTTCGAGCGCGCGATGCAGTCGCTATTCGCCGCCGGCGAGATCCGCCCCGGGACATACCGAGGCGCCAACCGGCACGAGCACGACTGCATGGTGAGAGCCCAAAAATGACCGCGCTCGGTGCGCTCGGTCCCGCGCAAGTCATTGATTTTGCTTTGCGCTCGCTCCGCGCTTGGTCCCGCGCTCGGTGCGCTCGGGTCGGGGCTAAGCCTTTGATTTCTCCGTGCGCTCGCTCCGCGCTTGGTGCGTGCTCTGTGCCCCCATACCCCCTATGCGCTTCGCGGCGCCTGCTGGCGCGCGCCGCGGGCGCATCGGTACGCCGAGTTTCGGAGCAGCCGATGCTAGAACAGGCGGGATACGCCCGCGCGCGGGCGGCCCGATGACGCGCCAGCGCCTGCCGAACCGCCGGCCGGCAGTGACTGAAGAGATCGAGGCTGGCGGCACCCACCTGACGGCGACCGTCGGCTTCGCCGCGGACGGCTGCCCGGCCGAGCTGTTCCTGTCCGGCGGCAAGACCGGCTCGGCGCTCGACACGATCCTGGGCGATGCCGCGATTGTGATTTCGATCGCTCTTCAGCACGGCATCCCTGCCGCAACTCTGCGCAAGAGCGTCGGCCGCGTTCCCGAGACACTGGACGGCCCGGCCGTGCGGGCGGCGTCGCCGATCGGCGCTGCGCTCGACCTCCTTGCCGAATACGAGCGGGGCACGGAATGAGCCGCGCCAGCGAGCGAGCATCCGGTCACCGCGGCACCCGGCGACCCTGCCTGTCAGCATCGACAGCGGAGCGCAATCTCATCTCCCAAGACGACCTGCACTGGAGTCCCCGCAAATGATCTACCTCTACGATCCCGCCGATTACGACGAGCGGCGCCTTTGTAGCTTCGGCCTCGGCATCATCGCCGGGCTTACCGCGGCTCTCTCGACGGTCGGCGCTGAAGCCGGCATCGGCGGCGCGCTCGCGGGGACGGCTGCTGCTACGGCGCCTGCTGCCGTTGCCGCCGCTCCGGCGTTGGCGGCTGCGACCGGAGCCGACCTTGGCTTTGATCTTGCCGTTACGGCCCCGGCGGTTGCCACGGGTGCCACGCTTGGGGACGTTGCCGCTGCGGCAGCGCCGATCGCCGCGGCTGGTGCGGTTCCGGCGGCCATAGCTGCAGGACCGGTCGCTGCCGCACCGGCTGCTGCCGGGCCAATCGCGAGCGCCCCGGCCGCCGTAGCGCAACCAGCGACCGCCACCAGCGCCGCTCCGGGAAGCGCGCTTGCGACAGCGCCGTCGCTCTTCGGCGGCACATCGCCGATCAGCAGCCCGCCCGTCGCGGGCGGCGCAGTCTCGGCAGCGCCCGCGGTATCGGGCGCCCCGACGATGGGGCCGCTCGCCTCCGTCACGCCGGCGCAGGCGGGCGGCGGCGCGAGTGCGGGAGCGTTGGCGGCGCCCGGCGATGTCGCGGGAGGCGCTGCCGGCACGATAGGCGCGGGGAGTCCGGTGGGGCCTGTTGGCGGTGCTACGCCGAGCATCGGCAGCCTCAACCCTTCGATGTGGGGCGGTGGCGGTGAGGCCGAGTTCAATGCCGCGGCGGCTGGGCCGAGCAGCCCTATCGGCAGCGCGCTCTCCGGTGCCAAGGATTGGCTGTCGTCGAACCAAGGCTGGCTGTCGCCGGCCATCGCCGGGCTCGGGCTCGGCTACGATCTCCTCAAGGGCAACGAGACGCCGCAATACGAGCCGCAAGTCGGCGGTGCGGCGCGCAACATCACGGCCGCGGCGCAGGGACTGGAGCAGCAGGGCGGTCAGTTGCAGAGCTACCTGACGAGCGGCAACCTGCCGCCGGGCGTCAACGCCAGCCTCGACGTGGCGACGAACAGCGCCATCGCCTCGATCAAGTCGCAGTATGCGAGCCTCGGCATGTCGGGCTCTTCGGCCGAAGCCGAGGATATCAACAACGTCATGCTCGAAAAACAGGCGCAGGGCTCGCAGATCGCGCTGTCGCTCTACCAGCAGGGCACATCCGAGATCACGTCGGCGCTCGGCGCCTTCGGCGAAGAGGCGAACATCTACAGCCAGTTGATGGACGTGGGTATCCAACAGAACGCCGAGTTGGGCCAAGCAATAAGCTCGTTTGCGGCTGCATTGGCGCCGCGCAGCAGCATCACGATCAATCAGCCGCAGTCATCGTGAAATCGGTCCCAAGACGCCTAGGCATGCCGATCCTGGCGTTTCTTAGCGGCACCGCCTTTTTGGATGCTGGAGCAATCGCGCCGCGCTGGGCCGTGGTGGCGATCGGATTGCCGATTGTGTCGCGGCTTGATCCCAGGGCGCTGCCAAGGTCGGTCGCTATATCGCTTGCCTGCGGCTGGCTGTGGGCCACGGCATCGCTCGCCTGGACGCCCGACCGCCTCACGGCCGTGATGCAGCTGTTCCAGCTGTCGACGCTCTGCCTGGCCTTCATTGCGGGCTCCGGGCTTGATGACCTCGATGGGGTCGTGCGCGGTTTTGCCCCCGCCCTAATCGTCGTCGCAGCGCTTTGCCTGGCGGGGTTCCCGCCTCATCAATTCGGCGATCCGATTACCATGGCGGCAGTGATCGAGGGCAACAGGGAATACCTCGCGGAATTTGCAGCGCCGGTTGCGGCCTTTTGCGTCATGCGGCGCTGGTGGCTCGTGGCCGGCCTCATTGCGGTCCCGCTCCTTTACTGCCGCGAAAGGCTGGCTCTTGCGGCTTTCTGCGTCGCGGTCCTTTGGGCTGCCCCATGGTCGGCGCGCGCGAAGCTGCCCGGCTTTATCCTCATCGCCGCTGCTGCCGTCGTCTCGCTGCACCTCGGCGGCCACGACTTGAAGGCATTGAGCGCTGTCGGCCGCTTCCACCTGTGGTACTTGGCCATTCGCGCGATCGTGCCGTTCGGCCAGGGCGTCGGATGGTCTCTCTATTCAGGGGTCGTTACGACAGGAGTGCACAGCGACGTGCTGCAATTAATCGGGGAGCTCGGCGTTGGCGCGATCTTCTTCGTCCTACCGCTCGCATCGGCGCTCTTTGCGGCCCTTGCGGCGCCGCAGCCCGGTCGATCATGGCCCGGTGCCACCCCCGCCGAGCGGGCGCTCATGCTCGCCATCGGCATCGAAGCGGCCTTCTCTTTTCCGTTTCGCACCGCGACCACCGGTTTCCTGGGGGCTGTTGCTGCGGGCCGGCTGGCTGGCCGTTGCCCTTACCTACGTGTGGGCCGATCTATCGGCTCAGCTGAAGATGGCTTGCGTTGAAGGAGGCGGCATGGTCCCGGTGCAGGTGGTGTTGTCGAAGGCTGACGCGGCGGTAGCGCGCTTTCCGTTTGATCCGGATATGCGACGGAGACGCGATTATTTTCGTTGGGCGGCGGCGCGGTACCCGTCGGCTTGGGTTGGGTGTGTCTAGGATCAGCGGTCGCACGCTGCGCCCGCATGCCGTGGCGCAGCAGGGGTCGAAGCGGGCCTCGCGGCTACGCCGGGTAGGCCACCGGCTGACGCGCGTCTACGGCCCTTAAAATTGATTTCCGTCGCTGAGCCGCTGACAGGTCCCGTGGACCGTGACCAGGCCGTAGCCAGCATTAGTGATTAAATTGAGGCGGAGACGAGCGTTAGAGCAAGTCTCGTAACCGGCCGGATCGGGGAACACGTGCGGCGTCAGCGCTTCAACGGTCTGCGTGCCGTCGGCCCACGAGAAGACAAGAAAGCCGGTCAAAATCACAGCGTTCATCAAGGTAATTCTCCAAATCCCCCCGGCGCAGCCAAGGGATGGGGCACCGGGGGCCAGTGATGCCACATGCGTCGGGGGGCATGGGGCACCCTCTCAATAAAACCTCCGGCGAACATCCGGCAGGTTCGGAAATTACTCATTCGGCGGCAACGGGCCCGAATACCCGGGCCGTCCCCTGGCCGGGGATTTTTCTTTTCCAGGAACCGCCGATCAGATGACGTGTTGGTCAGGGGCACCACTGCGGGCGTGGGGGATCACAGCAGTGGTGCAGACTCCTCCCCCTGAGGGGAGTTGGGGGCCCCCGGCCGGCAGCCCTCTTCGCCTCATGGGGCGCGGCCGGGGGTTCTCGGGATGAACTGCCACTCGGCGCGGATGCCACCTTGGGCCGATTTGCGACCACGAACGGAGTAGGAACTGCCATTCAAGCCGTATGAATTGTTGTGCGCGCCACGAACAACCCTGTTCTTTTTCTGTTTCGGCCGCCATATCCCTTTTGGTTGGGGGCGCAAATGCGGCGCCGGTCGCGGTCGTTCAGCCGGGCGATAAGGATCTCGACTGCCCAGCAATTCAGGCCGAGGTCCTCGCAAACAACGCACAGGTGCAGCAGCTGGCCTCGGAAGAGGGCGGCAAGGTCGCGCAGAATGTCGCCGCCGGCGTTGTTGGGCTGTTCATCTGGCCGGTGTGGTTCGCGATGGACTTCAAGGGCGCCGCCAGCAAGGACGAGACGGCACTGCAGAGCCGTCAGCAGTATCTCGCGGTGCTGGCGGCACAGCGCAATTGCGGCACACCGCCTCCCGCCACCGCTGCCGTAGCGGCACCCTCGCCATCGGCGGTGGCCGCGATCCCTGTGTCCGCCGTGGTACCGGCCGCAGCGCCTGCGGCGGCGGTCACTCCGCAGGTGACAGCGCTGCCGCCACCCAAGGAATACGCGCGTCGAGGCGCGTCGCGGTGCTGCTGACGGTCGCTAGGGATATCACGGCGAGGGAATGCCGCGACCCTTCGCCGCTCGCCAAACGCCGAGTTCGGGCAATCATCGCCGCCGGCGCTCGTCGAACCAAGAAAACGCCGCGCGCAGCCGCTCGCCCCGCTCCCGGATCGCTTTATCGGTTGGGGTTTCCGGCGGCGGCCCGGCGAGCCAATCGAAGACCGTCAGCCGCGCCAGCGTCAGCACGTAATCGGCACGGTCGGCCAACTGGGCGCAGAGACGGCGAAGCATCGCTGGCTAGGTTTGTCGGCTTTTCGCGGCGGATATCTCGCCTGCGATATCGATGATGAATTCGATCGCGTCGCCAACTCCGGCCACGGCTATTTCGGTCTGCGTCGGATCATTGGGGAAGAGCTGCGGCATAGCCTCTTTGAGCGCCTCGGTCATTGCATCCCTCGCATCCAGGCGGTGCGCCGTCGCCGCGGCTGATGGATCCGCCGTGCTAAGGTAACGTTGACTGAGCATCTCCGCGATCAGGTATTCGATCGCGAGCAATCGACATTGAAGGCCATTCGCTTCGTCGGACATTTCCCAGTCTCCACTGAGGGGCGGGCGCTTGACGGGGCGCGCGATTTTGCATGATAGTGGCGCCAGCCCTTCAGAAGGCTGAACACAGAGTCGACCTCATGCCCAATCTGGGTCCGGCGTCCGTCTGCGCATGTCCAAGCCGCAAGGCCAAAGGCAGGCGGGGGCGACTCTGTGCGTCTTCTGAAACGCCGGGCTCTTGGCATCCCTTCAGAAGGAGCACAGAGCATGCGTTCGAACGTCATTTCGCTACCCCTAAACCGCTGGCGCGCCAGACCGGCAACGATCGCTCAGCTGGCCGCTGAGTTCTGCAAGGTCAAAGCCGCAGAGCGGGCGTTGAAATCTCGCCAAAAGGCGATCATCGAGGCCATCCGAACCGCCCGGCTCCCCTCCGAGGAGCAGGAGGCTGGCCAATGAAGACCCCGGCTGTCTTCGATTTCGGCGCGCTCCGCGGCGAGCAACTGCCCGCTAACGTCGTCGCCGACCCCGTTCTCGACCTGGCCCGCCAGCTCGACGAGGCGATCGCGGCCCAAGAGGCCGGGACTGAGGAGATCCGCCGCATCGAGGCCGAATATCCGCATGACGCCGCATTTGCGGCGGAAAGCGCGGCCATCGATCTCGACACGGCGACAGAGAAGATCGGCGAAGAGGCTGCGGCAGCGATTTTCGCCGTCTACTGCGAGCAAACGCGCCGCGACCGCATCCGATGGGACATCGAGGAGAAACTCATGCAGATGCGGGCGAAGACGCTTGCTGGCGCCCGCATCCAGCTCGCGTGGGTGCTCGCCCAGCTCAAAGAAGGGATGGACGTCGGCCCCGAGGACCTGGAGCCGGTTATGGAAAGCCTGAATGCGATCGAGGAGGCGCAATCATGACCGCGATCATCTTAGATCCGAAGACCTTCGAGCCGCGCGAGGTTGATGCATCGCAACCGACGGCCGAGGAATTGGAATTCGCCTCGACCGAATTCGAGCCGGTGAACCTGCCGATCGAGCCCGCAGAATGGGCAAAGCGTACGAAAGGCCTGAACGTATCGCTCGGCCTCGCGGCGGTGTTCCTGCGGCTGCGCAAGCCTGAACTCGTCGCATTCGTCCGCGCGGCTTATGCTGATGAGGGTGGCATCGATGATGTTGGCAACTTGGTGAAGCGTCTCCAAGACGAGGCCATAGAGTGCCGGGACAATGCCGAGCTGCTCGACGCCGCGATGACCCGGCTCTTGTGCGCCGGTTCGGTCGTCGCATTCATTCCCCCCCGAGGCCGGGGGCGAATCATGACCGCCAAGACCTTCAAGCCGCCCGACGGCGACCCTGAGCCCGGCACCCTCGCCGCGCTGATTGCCGAGGAGCGGCGGGCATGGGATGCGCAGTCACCTCCCTTGAACAAGGCCGAGGAAGCCCGGTGGGCGTGGGAGAAGGCGCACCCGGGCAAAAAGAAGCCACCCGCGGCCATCGCCGCCCTTGAGGCCGAGGCCGAAGCGGCAACAGCAGCGGCCGATGCCCTGACCGAGCGCGTCGTCAATTGGATTCCGGATAACCTGGCCGACGCGATCCTGTTGCTAGAGTTCATCGACGCGGATGCGGGACGCGTCTTTGAGCCTGGGGTCCCGCGAAGCGTGATCGCCGGCTTGCGGATCATCGCCGCCGGCGATCCGGTCGACGCCGAGCCCGTCCTCGGCGATCGGCGCATCCTGGGGCTCTTCCGCGAGTGGCGCGCCAGGGGCGACCAGATGGATGCCATCGCAGATGGCGATGACAACGGGCCTGCGCTCGCTCGCCTCCGCGTGATCGAAAAGGCCATTGCCGACATGCCGGCCGAAGGGGTGATTGGGCTCGCGGTCAAATCCTGCCTTAGCCTCTGGAAGGGCGACTTGGGGGGCGAGCTCACCTGTTCAACGCTGCGCGACGTCGCCCGCTTCGTGCCAGAGCTGGCGCCGCTCAGCGCGATGGTCCTCGAAGAGGAAGAGGAAGAGGAAGCGGCACGATGAGCGCTGCCGATCGCATCGGCCGCTGGCTCGGGCGCATCTGCGTCTGGAGTCCGCGGCTGCGGCGTGTGGTGCGCCGGCTCGCCGAAAAGATCGCGGCCGGCTAAGCTGATCCGGCCCACAAGCGACCCGAGAGAGCCCGGTCGCGAGGCCGGGCTTTCTCCAAATCAAGGTGACAGGGAATGAAGGTCACCCATGACACGATCACGGAGGAGGAACTCCGCGCGCTCATCGCCAGCGATCGCCGCGGAGCGCGCACGGCCGCGAATGCCTTTGCCGCAGCATGTACCGCTGGCGATGCGGACGCGTTCTTCGAGGCTATAGATCTCTTGAATGTGAGCCCTTATGGCGGCTGGCGCTTCGCCATGATGCGGGTCGCGAAGCTCCCGGACGTTAATGCAGAAATCCGCTCGGCTTTTTTGGACGTATGGATCGAAATTTTTAGATGCTGCCGCTCCGAGTTGGCGACCGGTCCGTGCTCGCGACCGCACTTCAAATATTGATGCCTGGGGATTACCGTGGCGACCCTATGCGGCTCTACCGCGGCACCAGCTGGCGAGAACGCTGCTGGCGGCGGTACGGGTTTTCATGGACGACGGACAGAGAACTGGCGCACGGATTCGCCGAGAACTGGGCGCAAGCGCTACCACCGCAGATTCGACATCGCCTCGATGGAGGTGTCGTCCTCGTCGAGAACCCTCGCACCTGTCCGCGCTCGGCGATCTCGGTGCGCGTCCCACGCGGTTGTGCGCCGGCGCGCGTGGGCAAATCCCGCCCGTTGCAGGTCCCCCCAATTGGCGTCGTTGTTCGCGCTGCGCCCCGTTCCCGGTTGGCGACTCGCCCGCTTCGCGCGCCGGCGCTCGGCCTGGGGTTACTCGTCGTGGGGTCTGACACGCGAGCACTCGGCTGACCAGAAGGTTGGCGCGCGATAGGAAGGGCGATTTGAGCCCACCGAACACGACGTCAAGGGCGGCGTGTCCCGATTACGACGTCTACGAAGCCGCGCACGATGTCGCGCCCGAAACCCCCAACGATAACGACCAGAACACCGATGATCACCGGGACAGTGAGCCAGGCGGCGATTGTCAAATTCGTGTTTGAACCTGGCAGCCCACACCACGCCACCGCAGTGGCGGTTGGCAGCACCGACGAACACAACGCCCTGGCAAGCGTGATCATCTCCGCGAAGAACGCCATGACGAGCCCGAACGGCATCGAGAACACGAGAGCGCCGGCAGTCAGCACTGCGACGCCTCTCACTACGATCAGGATTGGCCAAAGCGCCCGGCGCAAGTCGGGCAGCAGCGTGCGTTTGCGCTCAAGTTGACGAATAAAAGCCTCGATTTCGGCTTCGTCAGATCCCGACGACAACAACTTAACATATGATTTTGACTCGTCCGGCGTCAGGTGGAATTCGCCGTTCCACGCCCTTTTCAGATCCCGCAATGTTCTCATCCCATTTTCTCTTTATCGTGCTCCCTTTGCCGGCTGGACAAACTCCAAGGGCTGCGCGTCTCCGCATCGTCTGCTTTGGCCCTTAGCCGGCGTCGCCAGCGAGCCTCGGTTCATCGGGGATAATGTGCCGAATTTTTTGGGAAAGATTGGTCGATGACTTGCTTTCCCGGCCGGGCGCGGGACCCATCGATGCGCGCGGATCGAGTTGGTTCGACGGAGCTTCCCTCCTCAGAACTCGCTCAGAAAGGCGCGATACGTCAAAGACATCCGAAATTGAGGCGAGCCCTACCCCCATCCGCACCACACTTTCTGCCAGCGATGCGCTGTCACTCGTCGGGATCGCAGAGCCTGACTTGCCTCTGCTGGAGACGATTGGCGTACCGCTCTTGCGTATCGGGCGGCACGTGCATGGGCCCGGCATTGATGGCTTGCACGGCGCGTTCGGCTTTGGTCTGGGCCTGTTGCCGGGCGTGCGCGCGTTGATGCTCCCTCGGGTCGTAGCGGAGGGACCGTGGGCTCGGGACGGACGGCGGGAAGCCGGCGATGCGGCCGAGTTCACGCGGCGGGTCGGGATCGTCTGGGGGGGAGTACGCGCGAATCACGGCGGCGAGGCCGTGGCGGATGATATCGGCGAGAGTCATGCGCAGGTGCTCGCGGGCGAGCATCAGCGCTTGGTGCTCGGCGGGGGAGAAACGCGCCGAGATAACGTAGCTGGGGCCGTGCCGGAGGCGGCGAACGGCTCGGGATGCTCGGATCATGGGTCCTCGGTGCTCCTATCGGCCACAATCCATGCCTCCGAGCGGGTTTGGCCGACAGCGAACGCCGTTCGAATAGCCGTAGCCGCCCAAAGGATTCGAGCGCGATGACACGCCGTTTGAGTAGTCATAACCACCGAGCGGGTTGGAACGCGAGGAAACCTGGCCGGCATCGCGGGAAGCCGGGCCGCTCGCCCGCATAAATTGCTGGTAGAGGCAATAGCGGTAATCTGGACTGGTGGGGTCGCAGTCGGCTAGCGCCGGCAATGGCACCGCTGAAAGACCGCAGACGAGAGAAACGCCCCAAAGCGCTTTCAGCTTCATCGAAAATGCTCCGATCCACCGGTTTGTCTCGATCTTAACCGGCCCTTGCGGTGTCGGCTTGCGCCATCTTACACCCGATCCGGTTTCGCCGCTCGACCGCCGAGCGGCGCTATTCGCGCTCGAACTCGCACCCCATGGTTGCCATCCGGGTGCTAGGGCTGAGGCATTGCCCCCGCGGCAATCGTCTCTACTCGTAGCGCGGTGCATCGCCCTAGCGCGTGCGTAGTGGGGGATCGAATGGGGGAATGAAAGCAATACGATCTTTCATACGTTTGATAAGAATGGTGTTTCTCGCACTGTGATGCGGACGCCCCCTCCGCCACCTCTACGCCAGGGCGCGACATGCTATCCGGCGACCGTCCGGCCCCTCCGCCGCCGTCTCACGCGACCATGAGACCGAGATGTTCCTCCATCGGCGCGAAATCGCGGTCGTCGTGCAGCAACCGGTGGCGACGCTCGATGCAGAAGGTGCCGATGACGATGTCGGCCGTCTTGCGGATCGTGACGCCCAGTTCTCTCAGCTTGCGATAGTTCCGGGCGGCGCGAGGGGCAAGATCGGCATCCAGAAGTGGCACGAGAGCATACCGACGTAGTTCGCGTTCAATCCGTGCAGCATGAGATTCATCCCGGGCGCCCTGAAGAACCTCGAGCAGGATGAGATCGCCCATCAGAAGCGGTTCCCGACTGGCGGCGGCTTCCAGTTTAGCAGTTGCCGGCGTCCGATGGCCGCGGAGATGCGCGATCCAGACGGAGCTGTCGACGAGAATCACGACCGGCGCGACCGGCGGCCCTGACGCATTTCGTCCAGATCGCCCTCCCACCCCAATCCCTTGAGTTCTGCAAGCGCCTTGGCCTGCTCGCGCACCCGAACCAGCAGTCGCAAGCCCTCTTCCACTGTGGCTCGTTTGGTCGACAGGCCAGCCGCCGTCATGGCTTGAGACAACAACTCGTCGTCGATCTCGATATTGGTCCGCATCTCAACAATCCGGTAGTTGTGTATAGATTAGTCATCATATACACATCGCGGGCCGCTGCAACGTCGAATTCCTCTGTTGTCAGTATTTCCAACGGCTGGCGGATCAAGGTAGGGCTATGGCGTATACATAGTGCTCATCTTCATCGGTCGTGGCCCGCCAAGTGTAACTATTATATAAATATATCAATGTATTAACGTTCCAGGATAGCAGATTACCCACGAACCCACCCACGACTAAATAGTAGATGTGGCTGGACGTCTATGGAGGTGTTTGGACGCTCGGCTACGCGATCGTTCGCCGACATGTCTCACCGCCGGCCGATCGCCACATCCGGGTTAAGGCGGCGCTTGCAGCGCACCGCCATCGACGACGATGGTCTCGCCGATGCTGAACCCCGTCTTCATCGCTGCCGAGCGGCCCGAGCCTGCCGCAGACGCCGTCGTCGCCGGTGGTCGGCGCGCCGAAGACCGGGACGGCGGCGATGCGCTTCCCATCGATATAGCGATGCGGCCGCACCCGTGCAGGCCATGACGGCTTACGACGGCGCCGTCGGCGACGTCGGCAAAGGCCTTGTGCGGCAGAACCTCCCTGCGGTCGCCTTCCGAAAAGGGATGTTGTTGCCGGACCTGGTCAAGCTGGGGACCGACGAGCAGGACCGCGTCTGGGCGATCCGGAGCATCCGATAGCGCGGCCGGTTACGGCGCTTTCGAGATCAGGACACTTGCAAGCGCCAGCGCAAGGCTGAAAAATCTTGCCGACGGGTCTGCGCGAACCATCGTCGACAGCGCGGCGAGCGGCCCGTCTGAAACCATCGACCGTTTGGGCGAAAGCAGCTTCATCTTGAGCGTATAACTTCACCTAGAGCGTATAAGTTTGACATGGACAAGTCGAAGAGCACCGGTTTTGCCGACCGCCTGGACGCGGCCGCAGTTGCGAAGAAGGCCCAACTGGAGCGCGCAGCCCAGGCGAGGTCTGCGGCCGAGAGCCCCGATGCCGTTGAGCGGCGGATCGCACGCGAGGCGGTCAGGGCGGCTCGCGATGCCCGCATCGCTGAGCGAAAAGCCGCCAAATTGGCCGACGAAGCACGTCAGGCTGCTGCCCGAGCCGCTGCGCAAGCCGCCGAGGCTGCCGCTCACGAAGCCGCCCTGAAGGCTGAGCAAGCGGCTCGCGACGCGGCATTCGCCGAGGAAGTTGCGCGGGAAGCCGCCGCCGAAGCCGAGCGGCAGGCCGCCCGCGACGCCCGCTATGCCGCGCGCAAAGCACGGAAGCGAAAGGGCAGATAGGGTCGTCATTGATAGGAGGCAGAAGATGGCCTACCTGACCTACCGCGTCGAAGTCACCCGGGATGAAGCGCGCTCATCCGGGTCGCCAAGTGTCGAGATCACCGCCTACATCGACCGCGTTCCCGAAACCGATGCGCCCGAGTTCGGGAGGCTGAGCAGAGCGTATAAGGGGGTGTGGAACAGTCGCCTCCAATACACCGGCGATTTCGAGTCGTTGTCCGAAGCGTTGGCGGCAGTCGAAGCCGCCTATCCCAAGGTCGAACACCTCCGTTGCTACGAATGGTCGGTCGATTACGAGTTTCCGAACGAAATGGCACCGCTGCGCAAAACGGGGGATAGATGGTCGCCGGGTGAAGCTCCCTTCCCCGGCAGCCCGCCGCCGCAGCTCGCTTGGCAGGTTGGTTGAGCCGCGGCGAACCGCACTCGGTAGACCCGAACAGCGATGAGTTTGCAGCGTGCAAGAGTGGCGAACTCGTCCCGCTCGGGCGCCGACACGCACGCGGGCACTCATCGCCGATTGCGCCTGATGCCGACCGAAACGGCGTGGCCGCGCGAGCGTCAATCGGCTACGTTGCGCGACGCGTGCGGCGCGGCGGGCGGGTGAAGGAGATCGACTATGAAGTTCGGGATCTTCTATGAGTTGCAACTGCCGCGGCCGTGGGGACCGGACGACGAGCGGCAGCTCTACCAGAATGCGCTGTCGCAGGTCGAACTCGCCGATCGCCTCGGCTACGACTACGCCTGGGAGGTCGAGCACCATTTCCTCGAAGAATACTCCCACTCGCCGCAGCCCGAAGTCTTCCTCGCCGCCGCCAGCCAGCGTACCAAGAACATCCGGCTCGGCCACGGCATCATCCAATTGCCGACCAACCATCCGGCGCGGGTTGCGGAAAAGGTCGCCTGCCTCGACTTGGTCAGCAACGGCCGGGTCGAGTTCGGCATGGGCGAAGGCGCCAGCATCACCGAACTCGGGCCGTTCGACCGGCAGATGGAAAACAAGCAGGAGGTGTGGGAAGACGCGGTGCGCTGCATCCTGCCGATGTTCACGCATGAGGGCTGGCAATACGACGGCCCGTACTTCAAATTCCCGCTGCGCAACGTCTTGCCGAAGCCGGTGCAGAAGCCGCACCCGCCCCTGTGGGTCGCCTGCTCGCAACTGCCGACGATCGAACTGGCCGGGCGCTGCGGCATCGGCGCGCTCGGCTTCCAGTTCCTGAGCGCCGACATGGCGCATGCCTGGGTGCATGCCTATTACAACGCCTTTACGAGGCGGCAGCAGAAACTCTGCGACTACGAGAGCAACTGCAATATCGCGATGGTCAGCTATTTCATGTGCGCCGAAACCGACGAGGAAGCGCGGCGGCGCGCCGAGGGCGTCACGTTCTTTCAGTTCTCGCTGGCCTATTACAGCGGTTCTCGCAACCGCGAGCGGCCGCCGCCGGGCACCGTCAGCCTGTGGCAGGAATACCAGGCCTGGAAACGCGCCAACCCCGAGCGTGCCGAGCGCTCGGTGCAGGGCGGGTTGATCGGCTCGCCGGAAACGATACGCCGCAAATTGCATCGCTTCGCACAGTCAAAAGTCGACAGCATCATTCTGTTGAACCAGGCCGGGCGGAACCGGCACGAGCATATCTGCGAGAGCCTGGAACTCTTCGCCGAGAAGGTGATGCCGGAATTCCACGCGATGGAAACCGAGCACCAAGCCTGGAAGCAGCAGGTGCTGAACCGCGAGATCGAACTCGAAGAGATCGATACGACGCCGTTCCGCGAGCGCGGCGGCGTCGGCAAGGGCGTCACGATCGACCGCCTCGTCGCCGCCGAATAACGTCTCCGCGATCGACTTTCTGGGCTCGTTTATCCGGCCGAGGCCTTTGCGCCGCCTCCGGCTCAACGCACCGGATCGAGCACGACAACGGGAATCTCACGCTCGGTCTTGCGCTGGTAATCGGCATAGGGCGGCCAGAACTCCAGCGCCTTTTCCCACAGCCGAGCGCGCTCCTCGCCGGTCGCGGTCCTGGCCCGCGCCGACATTTTCGCGGTCCCGACCTGCACATCCACCTCCGGGTTGGCGAGGATGTTGCGGTACCAGCCCGGATGTTGCGGCGCGCCGCCTTTCGATGCGATCACGAAATAGCTGTCGCCGGTTTTCCCGTAGAACAGCGGGAAGACGAACCTCTCTCCCGATTTCCGGCCGGTCGTCGTCAGCAGCAGCGCCGGCACCGTCATTTCCGGCCGGCCCGGCGGGGTCATCTTGTAGATGTGCCCGTCGGTACCGCCGCTCTCGAGGTAGCGGTTCGCATGCTCTACCATCCAACCCGGCAGGTTCGGCGCAAGCTTGGCCTCGGTCATTCCTGGAACTCCCGCTGATCGCAAAGAGCATAACACCAAGCCTGGGCAGCGATCGCTTCGGCAATCCGCCCGCACTCAATATGCCCTATGCGGGCGGCAAGATCCTCGCCACCACCGAGGACGATTTCCGCAAATAGCCCCTCAGGGTATCGCGTCCAAGAGGCGCCACATATGCAGCGCCAGGATCGATCGATAGGGTGAAAAGAGTTGCGCGGCCGTCGCCGGTTGTTGCTGCCCGATGAAGGTTGCGAACATCCGTTGCACCGAGACATCGCTCGCCGGCCAGACGTCCTCGTCGCGACAATAGAAGATCGAAACCATATCGCAGGTCCATTGACCGATCCCCCAGATATCGCTGAGGTGCGCCGATCTCGTGAGATGGTCCATCGCCCGCACCGCGCCGGCGTCGAGCCGGCCCGCTGCCGCCGCGGCGGCGATGGCGAGGAGCGCCTTGACCTTGTTGCCGGATGCGCCGCAGGCGCGCAAAGCCGCGGCATTTTCCGCGCGCAGGAACGCTACGAGTGGCTCTTCGGCGATTGCCGCGGCGCCTTCGATCCGGGCCCAGATGCTGCGCGCCGCCTTCGTCGAGAGCTGCTGCCCGACGATCGCCCTGGCGAGCTGCATGGCCAGGCCGCGATCCTCGCGGTCGGGAAACCATAAAGGCCCGATTCGCAATAACGCGTCGTGCAGTGCCGGCGATACCGCCGCGGCGGCGGCGACCAGAAAAGCGTGCGCCTGTTCCGCCGACATGCGACAAATGCGGCGCGACCGCGGTCTTGCCGGCGGCGGTTCAGCCGATCCCGAGCGCGCTTTTGCGCTGCGGCGGCGGAAAGGCCCGATCGACCGCTGCGAGATCCTCGGCCGAGAGCGCGAGGTCGAGGGCGCCGCGATTCTCGCGCACATGCTCGGCGTGGGAAGCTTTCGGGATGACGATCATGCCGTCCCGGCAGAGGAGCCAAGCTAGCGCCACCTGCGCCGGAGTGGCGGCGTGACGGCGGGCAACCTCGGCCAGCGTCGGGTTTGCCAACATCCGGCCATGGCCGAGCGGGGTGTAGGCCATGATCGGGATGCCGCGCTCGCGGCACCAGGGCGCGAGGTCCCACTCGATGCCGCGGGTCGCCAGGTTGTACAGCACCTGGTCAGCCGCTACCGCTTCGCCGCCGGCCAAGGCCGTCCATTCCTCGATGTCGCGCCGTTCAAAATTGCTGACCCCATGATGGCGGATTTTGCCGTCGCGTTCGAGGCGGGAAAACCCTTCCAACGTCTCGGCGAGAGGCAGCGAGCCGCGCCAATGCAACAGATAGAGGTCGATGCGGTCGGTGCCGAGGCGCTTCAGGCTGCGTTCGCAGGCGGCGATCGTCCCGGCTCGCGAGGCGTTGTGGGGCAGGACCTTGGAGACGATGAAAAGCTCGTCGCGGCGGCCCGCCGCGGCCTCGCGCACGATCTCTTCGGCGCCGCCAGAGCCGTACATCTCGGCGGTGTCGATCAAGGTCATGCCGAGCTCTATGCCGAGCCGGACCGCCGCCGTCTCGGCCGCTGCCCGGCGCCTGTCATCGCCCATGTGCCAAGTGCCCTGACCGAGCGCCGGCACCCGCTCGCCGCCCGGCAACGTCACGTGCCGCAATCCCTGCGTCATGTCGATCCTCCGATAGCGGCACCGCGGGCGAGAAACACGAGCCGCGCGGCGCCATAGACCCTTTCGTCGAGAACCGCAAAGCCTTCGTGCGGCGCCAGGCTTTCACGCGCCGCGATCTCGACGATGGCGAGTGCGTCTACGGCGATCCACCCGGCGGCGGCAAGCGCCGCCAGGGCGGGTGCGGCGAGCCCGCTGCCATAGGGCGGATCGAGGAAGGCAACGGCACAGGCCCGTTCGCCGCGCGGCGGGCGGGTGGCGTCGCCCGGGACGATCAGGGCCCGCGCCGTTTCGCCCAACGCCCCGACGTTACGGCGCAGCGCCGCGAGCGCAGCGCTGTCGCGCTCGATAAAGACCGCTTCTGCCGCGCCGCGCGACAACGCTTCGAGCCCGAAGGCGCCGGTCCCGGCAAAGGCGTCGAGCACGGCGGCCGCGGCCAACGGATTGCCGTCGGCCGCGAAGCGGCCATGCGAGAGGATGTTGAACAGGGCTTCGCGCACGCGATCGCCGGTCGGGCGTACGGCCGACCCCGGCGGTGCCAAGAGACGCTTTCCGCGATGGCTACCGGCGACGATGCGCATGCTCGGCCCAGCGCGGCGCCGCCATGCCGAGCTGCTCGGCGAGCGCCTTTTGCGGCACCTCGGCAACCGCACCGCGCGGCAGATTGCCGAGCTGGAACGGCCCGTAAGACAGGCGGATCAGCCGCGTCACCTCCAGGCTCAGCCGTTCGAGAACGCGCCGCACTTCGCGGTTCTTACCTTCGGCGAACGCCATCGCGATCCACGCATTGCTGCCTTGAACGCGTTCCAGGGTCGCCCGAATCGGGCCGTAGGCAATGCCGCCGACGGCGATGCCGTCGGCGAGCGCGGCGAGCTGGGCGGCGTCGACGCTGCCGTGCACGCGGACCTTGTAGCGGCGCAGCCAGCCGGTTGCCGGCAATTCAAGCCGGCGGGCGAGGCCGCCGTCGTTCGTCAACAGCAGCAACCCCTCGGCGGTGAGGTCGAGGCGCCCGACCGAAATCAGCCGCGGCAAGCCTTTGGGCAGGGCGGCAAAGACAGTCGGTCGGCCCTTTTCGTCGCGGTGTGTGGTGACGAGCCCGGCGGGCTTGTGATAGCGCCACAGCCGCGGCCGATCGGGCAGCTCGACCGGCTTGCCGTCGACCCGGATCTGGCTCGCCGGCGTCACCGTCATCGCGGGCGTCGTCAGCCGCGTGCCGTCGACCGACACCCGGCCCTCCGCGATCCACCGCTCGGCGTCGCGGCGCGAGCACATCCCGGCGCGCGCCAGAAATTTGGCGATCCGCTCCCCGCGCGGCGCCTCAGCCGGAGCGACGGAGGATTCGCTCACAATGGTCAGGTCTCCGGCGGGCCTGAGGACCGACAGCAGGCGGTGTCGGTCGCGCCGCGGCTCGGCCAGGCCATCACACGGAAAGCACTGTCATTGCGGGACGGACGACGGCCGGTTTGGTGCGGCAAAATTCTTGGTCGATCAATTCTCCAGTCCAAGGAGCTTTGCGGCGGTGCCGCCCAGGATCGCGATCTTGTCGTCATCGGAGAGGCCGGGGATCGATAGGACGTGATCGATTGGCACGCGGTTCCATGGGAACGGATAATCGGTGCCGATCATGACTTGGCCAACGCCGGTCTCGGCGATCAGGTGGCGCATCGCTTCGGCCGTGAACATGATCGAATCGAAATAAAGCTGTCCGTTCTTAAGATATTCGGTCGGCTTTTTCTTGGGCAATGGGCCGACCCGGTTCGGGAAGGTCGTGATCACCGCGTCCGAACGGTTGGCATAGGACGGCAGGAAACCGCCGCCATGGGCGGCGCAGATCTTGAGCCCCGGAAACCGGTCCAAGGTGCCTTCGAAGATCAGATGCGACAACGCGATCGTGGTTTCGAGCGGGTTGCCGATCGTGTTGGTCAGGAGCCCGCTGCCGGCGAGCCGGCCGCTGGGCTCCAATTCCCGGGTGCCCAGCGGGTGCATGAATATCAGGGTGCCAAGCTCTTCGGCCTTGGCCCAGACCGGGTGGAATTTCGGATCGGCAAGCTCTTGCCCAGCGACGCTGCCGCCGACCGACAAGCCGCGCAGCCCCAGCGTCTTGACCGCATGCTCGAGCTGCTCGACCGCGAGCTGTGGGTGCTGTAGGGCGACCGTCGCAAAGGCCACGAAGCGGTCCGGGGTGTTGGCGCAGAACTCCGCAAGCTTCTCGTTCTGGATCCTGATCAGCTCGGCTGCCGCGTCGCGTCCGGTGCGATACCAGTAGGGATTGACGCTGAGCGCCTCGATATCGATGCCCTCCGCATCCATCTCGGCGATGCGGTCGCCGAGGTTCGACCATAGGAGCCCCGGCGCCTCCAGCGGGTGGCCGATCACCGCGGCGGCCTCAGGCACGATGCAATGGGCGTGGACGTCGACGGTCCTGACCCGCCTGCCGTTGACCGCAACCTCGCGCCGCCGTCCCGAGGCCGGCCCCGATCCTGGCCCCGGACCCACCGGCGCCGCGGCCGCCGCGCTCGTCAGCGCGCAGCCGACAAAAGCGAGGCCGCTCAAGGCGCTCGTCAGCATTTCCCCAGCGATGGCCATGTCGCCAATCTCCTTGATTTGTCGGGTGTCCTGCGCGGCGACCGTACTACGCCCGCCCGGCGAAAGCGATCTTGTGCCGTCGAAGCGAAGCGAAGACGTGGTGTTCCGATTGGCATGCGCCAGCGACGGCGAGATAAGGTTGACCGGCGCGGTAGGGGTGACCCTGGTCAAAGGCAGGGGTCAAACCCATCTCTCGCAGCATGTCGATGGCAAGACCCGCCATTCGATCTAGGTCGGCCCGCATTCAGGAAAGCGTTCGCTGCAACCGCCCCGGGAGCCACACAAACAGTTTCGACCGAGGCTATGCGGAAAGGGCGCCTCTTAACTGATCCTAACCGTATTTCAGGCCACCATCTTCTTTAGATTATTTGAGTAGGGTCAGAATCGTTAATACCGGTGGATAGCACAGCTGGGATGTCGTCATGGGCCGAGGGGCAGCGAGGTAAAGAATGGCCGAACCGCGTCCGACACCGAGTTCCTGGCGCCCGGCTAGTCCATGGCTAGCGTGTCAGGGAGCTAAAAGACCTAACGAGGCTGCGCCTCAGACCGACGAGGCATGTCTCGGTGGCTCCGATCGCCGGTTCATGACGAGCTCTGGTATAAACCAGTCTCACTGGGACCGATCAACGGCCTAGACGCCCTCGAGAGGGCAAAACCGCACGACCGGAGCCGGGGGAATGATAGCACACAGCGTGGCCGAACTTCTCGGCAATCACGTGAGGCTGGCGGTCGAGGGGATCGACCGGATGTATCTCAACGTCTATGTGCCGAGGCTGCAGAGCACCAATGGAGCGGTGAATTTCTTCCGGGTGCATCGCGGGCAGCCGCTAGCTTCCTCCGCGCTGATGAACCCGATGAGCCGGCAGTTTGTCGCAGCGCTGGACCGTTTCATCGCGCAGCATGAGGTTCCTCTGGTGCTGTTTCACAAAGGCCAGCGCAAGGATGATGTGATGGCCGAGCGGCTGCGCAGCTTCGCGGCCGAGGAAGGCATCGTCTTCATCGGCAAGGCCCAGGAAAAGACGCCGGTCTTCCGCACTGAGAAGCGGCACAGCCCCCGCACCGGCCGGCCCTACCCGTGGATCGTCAAGTCCACGGCAATGGTGAACCACTACTATATCTATGCAATGGACCGCGACTTCGGTCCGTTCTTTCTCAAGTTCTGCACCTACTTTCCTTACACCGCCAAGCTGTGCCTGAACGGGCACGAATACGCCAAGCGCCAGCTGACCCGCGAGGGCATCGCCTTCCAGGCGCTCGACAACGGCGTCCAGAGCTGCGCCGATCCGCGGCGGCTACAACAGATCTGCGACGGCTTGTCCGCCGAGAAGATCGACGCGCTCCTGCGCAAATGGCTGGCCCAGCTGCCGCACCCCTTCACTCCCGCCGACCGCAAGGCCGGCTATCGCTACGAGATCTCAATCCTGCAGGCCGAGTTCTCATTGACCCAGGTGCTCGATCGCCCGGTGCACGGCCGCATGTTCTTCGAGCAGGTGATCCGCGAAAATCTCGACCTCGGCCGCCCAGAAGAGGTCCAGCTCATCTTCAATCGGAAGATTACCCGCGCAACTCCGGGACGCTTCCGCACCCGCATTCTGACCCACGGCGTCACACCATCTCTGCACGTCTACTACAAGTCTGCGCGCATCAAGCAATATCACAAGGAAGGGCGAGCCCTGCGCACCGAGACCACCATCAACAACACTTACGACTTCCGCATCGGCAAGCGCTTGGCCAACCTGCCCAAGCTGCGCGAGATCGGCTTTGCCGCCAACCGCCGCCTGCTCGAGGTCGAGCGCGTCAGCCATGATTGTATTCTCGCCGAGGACAGCTTCCAGAAAATCAACAGCCCCATCGCGGTCAATGGTCAGCGAGCCTCCGGCTTGCGCTTTGCCGACCCGCTGGTCCATCCCCTGTGGCACGCAATCATCCTCTTTCGCCTGCTCGCCGACGGCTTCCGTGCCGCCGATCTGCGTCCGCACCTCGCCGAACTCGCCGGCCGCTCACCCGACGCCAGCCGGCCAGGAGCGATCACCTACCAACTGCGCCGCCTGCGCCTCCACGGCATCATCGAACGTATCCCACGCACTCATCGCTATCGCGTCACCGATGCCGGATTCCGAACCGCCCTCTTCTTCACCCGAGCCGACAATCGCCTCTTCCGCCCCGCTCTCGCTGCCAGCCTCCCCGATCATCACGCCGCCAAAAACCTCCTCAGACAGGCCTTCGACACCCTCGACACCCGCATCGCCGCATGGCTCGCCGATGCCAAACTCGCCCCGCAAACTTGACACATCGACTACAAATTCAGGTCCTCAAGCAGACCTAGCGAAACCGAGCGACGATAACGATCAAGCCCTAGGTGCTCGCTCGGTCTCCACGGCTCGCCCTTCATACCGAGGGATCATTTTCATCAAAAAAGTTTCCCATCACGCTCAGACGCTGTTTTGAGAGTGGGGCTTAGCGGGGCTCCTGAGACTAGCTGGACCCCGAAAATGAGACAGTTGGCTAAGGTGGAGCCCTGCCCCTAGAAAGCGCCGATGGCGCGGGAGCAGGACATGAAAGGGACACGCAAGAAGCACAACTCGGCGTTCAAGGCAAAGGTGGCGCTGGCGGCGGTCAAGGGTGACCGGACGGTGGCCGAGCTGGCGAGCCAGTTCGGGGTTCATCCGAACCAGATCTACAACTGGAAGAAGCAGCTGCTGGACGGCGCGGCGAGTGTTTTCGAGGCCGGCAACACGGCGGCGGAGGGGACGGTCAACGAGGCGCAGGTTGACCTTCTGTACCGGCAGATCGGTCAGCTGAAGGTCGAAAACGATTTTTTGGCACGAAAGCTCGGCAAATGAACCGAGCGGAACGACGCGCCATGGTCGAGCGCGAGAACCAGGAGCTGCCGGTATCGCAGCAATGCCGGTTGCTGGCGGTGCCGCGCTCAGCGGTCTACCGGAAGCCGGCCGAGGTCAGCGCCGAGGATCTCGCGATCATGGCGCTGATCGACCGGCAGTATCTGGCTCGGCCCTATTACGGCTCGCGCCGCATGGCGGCGTGGCTGGCGACCCAAGGCCATGTGGTGAACCGCAAACGAGTCCAGCGCCTGATGCGACTGCTGGGGTTGGTTGCGATCTACCAGCGCCCGAACACCAGCAAGCCGGCGGCAGCGCACCGGATCTACCCCTACTTGCTCGGCGGTCTCGCGATCGAGCGGGCCAATCAGGTGTGGTGCTCAGACGTCACTTACATCCCGATGGCCAAGGGCTTTCTCTACCTGGTGGTCATCATGGATTGGGCGAGCCGAGCGGTGCTGGCGTGGCGGCTGTCCAACACCCTCGGCGCCGATTTTTGCGTCGAGGCGCTCGAGGAAGCACTCGCCCGCTATGGCCAGCCCGAGATCTTCAACACCGATCAAGGCAGTCAGTTCACCAGCGAGGACTTCACCAGCACGCTGAAGGACCATGGGATCACGATCAGCATGGACGGCAAGGGCCGCTGCATGGACAACATCTTCGTCGAGCGGCTGTGGCGCAGCCTCAAATACGAGGAGGTCTACCTCCACGCCTATACGAGTGTTGCCGAGGCCAGGGCGGGTATTGGCGCCTGGCTCGACTTCTACAATGAGGAGCGCCAGCACCAGAGCCTCGGTTATCGGACGCCGCGGCAAATGTATCAGGAAGGCCTGTGGATATGTGGACGATCGGCGTTGCCGACCGGCTGCGCTTCCCCCGCTTCCCGAGCGAGCTCGGAAGGCGGGGAAATGCTCGCCTTCGCCCACATACCCACAGGCGCCACCGCCAACAACAAGGGATTTGATATTGATCAAGTCAAAGCTAAAATCGCCGCGCCAGCCAGCGCAATGACCACGATCGGAGCCGATATCGAAACCGGTAGGGCTACACCTTAAGAAGCGGCTCCGGCTGTCGCACGTTCGGGGTCCACCTCAGACTATGGCTCTCCGAAAGTTCGAGGAAGGATAGCGATGAGAGCGAAAACGGCGATCCTGGCCGCAGCATTGATCTTGATTGCGGCCGGGAGTGCGCGCGCTTTGGTCAACGCCGGGGGCGGCTGGGTCGAAGCCTGGGGCCAGGGCACGGCTTTCTCGGCATGTATCGCCGGTCATAATTGCGTCGAGACGGTCAAGGGCACCGGCGCGGCGCGGACCTTCTTCGGCAGCGGTCCGATCGGCCCATACACCTTCGAGGCCAGCTGGACGATCTATCCGCCATCGACAGCGAGCGACGCCGCCGAAGCCTGCCCCGGGTCGAAGGCAGCTTCTCGATTCGCACGCCGGCCGGCAATCCGGGAACGCTCATTCTCGACATCGAAGGTCAGGATTGCCCGGTCGCCGCCGGCCGTGCGCCGACGGCGCTTACCGCAGCCTATGTCGTCGACGGCGCCCATTCGACCGGCAGATACGCTGGTGCCAGCGGGGTCGGCACCTTCACCTCATCGGAGGAACCGAGTGCGGCGCAGCCCGACACCATCATTTCGTTCAGTGGCAACCTGCATTTCTTTCCCTTGCCGCCTTAACCCTGCGGCGGCTCAACTGGGGAGCGCCGGCATAGGGCGAATCGCCATCGGGGCAACCAGCCTGCGCGCAAAAACTGTACAGCAACTTTATGCGTCCACGCTGTCTCGGCTGCATTGGGTGTCAGCTCAAACGCTCCCCAGGCCCTTTGACTTGCGATCCGGTAAAAGGAAAGCGCCATGAGGGGAGCATGGCGCTTTCGCATTTCAAGAGCAGCGGGCGGTTAGGGGGACACCTTCCGCCACTTGTATCTATTTTATATAGATATATTAATGTGTTACTGTTCAATTATGGCATCTTACCCACGAACCCACCCACGACTAAATAGTAGATGTGGCTGGACGTCTATAGACGTGTTTGCACGCTCCGCGGCTAGGCGATCGTCCGCCGACATGCCGCATCGCCAGTCGATCGCCGCATCCGGGTTACGGCGGTGCCTGCAGCGCACCGCCGTCGACGACGATCGTCTCGCCGGTGCTGAAGCCAGTCTTCATCAGATAGAGATAGGCTTCCGCGATGTCCTCTGGCTTCCCGACCCGGCCGACCGGCAGGCGGGCGCCGATGCGTTCGAACATCGCCAGCCTCTTGGCCTCGGGCAATCGGTGCCAAAGCTCGGTGTCGACCGCGCCGGCGCACACCCCGTTGACCCTAACCGGCCGCAGCTCGGCGGCGAAGCTCTTGACCATGCCCTCGATCCCGCCGAGCACCCCGGCGTAGATGCCTCGCCCCGGGCTCGCCCTCTGCCCGGCGAGGCCGGAAACGAGGGTGATCGAGCCCGATCTGCTGATATGCGGGTAGGCCACGCGGACCGCGTTGAACTGGCCCCAGAACCGCACCTCGAAGGCCGACCGAGCCTCGTCGTCGGTCAGCTCCATGATCGGCTTGTTGAGCAGCGGATCGCCGACCGTCAAAGCGAGGTGATCGAACGGGCCGAGGCCGGCAAAGAACCGCTCCAGCTCCGGCTTGTCGGTGACATCGACGCATTCGCCGCTGGCGGCATTGCCGAGCCGAATGAGCGCCGCCCGCAATTTCTCGGCCGATCGGGAAGCGATGGTGACCTTCGCACCCTCCGCCAGCGCCGCCTTCGCGGTGGCGAAGCCGAAGCCCGACGTCCCGCCAAGGACAACCACATGCTGGTCCGCGATCGAAGGCATGTCCCCACCCGCCTAAATCCCGAAACACCGGGCCGCCTTGGGCCACCACAAATCACAACCCATGGGGCGCGCTGCACCACGCTCATGCCCGGCACGAGGCTTGTCAACCGCCTCCGTTCTGCGGACCAGATGGGACAGGGCATTCCCGGCAGCAGAAGTGAGGGGGACGGCGTCGGGAACGAAATATCACCTGGGGGTTTTCCTCGGTGAGATAGTCTCGGGATCAGCGTTAGCAAGACCGGAGGAATTCCATGGCCGATCTACCAAAGCGGGAGCTTGGACGGACAGGGTTGCAGGTCACGACGCTCGGCTATGGGGCGATGGAGTTGCGCGGGGCACCGCGCGCCCGCGACACCACCGAGGCCCAGGCGGAAACCATGCTCAACGCAGTGCTCGACGCCGGCATCAACTACATCGACACTTCGATCGATTACGGGGTAAGCGAGGAACGGATCGGCCGTTACATCGCGCACCGACGCCCCGAATATTACCTGGCGAGCAAATGCGGTTGCCTGGTCGGGGCCCCGGCCGTGCGCGGCCAGCGCAGCCCCCACCTATTCACCCGCGATAACATCCGCGCGGGTGTCGAACAAAGCCTTGCGCGCATGAAGACCGACTACCTCGACGTCGTCCAGTTCCACTCCTCGCCATCCCGGCAGACCCTGGAGGAGCACGGCGCCCTTGAGGCTGTGCTGGGACTCAAGGAGGCCGGCAAGGTGCGGTTCATCGGCATATCCGGCACCCTGCCTCACTTGCGAGATCATATTGCGATGGACGTATTCGACGTGTTTCAGATCCCATACTCGGCGGTCGAACGCGAACACGAGGCGGCGATCGCCGCTGCTGCTCAGAAAGGCGCGGGCATCGTCATTCGCGGCGGCGCTGCAAAGGGGGCCCCAACCGAGGGGAAACACGCCGGGCTACAATGGGAACGCTGGCAGCGGGCACATCTCGATGACCTGCTCGACGGCATGACCCCGATGGAGTTCGTTCTCCGCTTCACGTTCTCGAACCCGGATTTGGACACGACCATCGTCGGCACGATTAATCCAGCGCACTTGCAAGCCAACGTCGGGGTCCTACGGCAGGGGACGCTACCGCCGGATTTGTATGCTGAGGCGAAGCGCCAACTCGCCGCCGCCGGCTCGGTACCACAAAGAATATAATGCTGCCTCGCCCGGCGCGGGTTCTGCGCGAGACCACGAGCGAGGGCGGCTTGCTTGCTCGCGCCGCATCCGTCGGAAGGCTGATTCCCGGTAAAGTCGCCCGTGAATTCGGGATGATGCCCGCCAATCCGTTTTGATGTCGCTCGACATTCCAAGATGATTTCGCTCGCCGTTCCGGGCGTTTGAGAAGGTCGCTCCTAAGGCTCAGCGCGTCAGTGCCACCGCCAGCCGCGCCGCACCGGCGGCGATGCGCGCGATAGTCGTAATGTTGACGGCATGCGGCCAGCGATCCTGCGGCAGGTGGAACCAGGGATTGCTGCCGACCAAGGTGCGATAGCGGCCGCCGGCTCGGTGAATGTCGCGGGTCTCGCCGCTCGGCACGAAGCTGACCGGCATGGCCTGGTCGGGACGTAGCTCGGCGGCAGCCAGCGCCCGCAACTCCTCGCTCGCCGACTGCACGAACAACTGGCCTCCCGCCGCGCCGAGATTGGCGCCATAGTCATCCAGGTTGCGCAGGTCTCCCAGCCCGGGCGGCGGGCGAGGAAATCATCGAGCCCGAGATGCCCCAATTCGTGGCCGCTGTTGGCGGTGAAGAGGACATCACATCCCGGCGGCGCGGCGATCAGCGACCGCATCGATTCGAGCCAGCAGACGATGCCGCCGCCGCGCTCGGCGGTCGATTGCCACCATGAGCTGCGCGGGGTCATGATCACGACCGGCGGCCTCGCCCGGTCACGGCCGGGCAAGACAGCGACCACATTGCAAGCAGCGGCCGGGGTATGCCGGCCGGCGGCGACGAGCCGCGCCGGTGTGCCGCGCTCAGCGGCAGCGCGGACGATGTCGCGCGCTTCGCTCGCGACATGTACGGCCGGCGCGCCATAGGGCTGGCGGAAGCGCTCGGCATTCAACAGCCCCATGCCCGGCTCGCCGCCAGCGCAGATGACCACGAGGCCGCGGTGTGTTGTATTGCGGCGCATCCGCTCGTACGCCGGGGTGTAGATGATTTGCGGCGGCCATTCGGCGACGCCGATCTCGGCGTCACCGCCGAGCGGCCCGAGCCTGCCGCAGACGCCGTCGTTGCCGGTGGCCGGCGCGTCGAAGACCGGGATAGCGGCGATGCGCTCCCCGTCGATATCGAGATGAGCGTCGGCCGGGTCCAGCCGATCGATCGCGAATTCCTCGATGGTGCGCGCGGCGCCGAGCGCGGCAACTTCGCCAGCCGCCCATTCGGCCCCGGCCGCATCCGCCGCGGCAGCGGTGCGGTGCCAGCCCTGCCCGTCCCCACGCGGCCAGCCACGCGGCGACACGCTCTGCCGCCCGTCCATCAGAGCACAACATCCCGGTCCCGGAAGAACAGCGCATCATATTTCGAGTTGTCCGCGATTATTGGCGAAGCATAAATTCCCATAACGACAAGTGGTACGAGCGACCCGAAGGTTTTAGAAAAGACACTGCTGGCGCGCACTCTGGCACACTTCAAAGGCGTCTTGATGTTGACACCGCGCGGCATGACGGTTGAGGCACGTATCCTTACGCGATGTTGTTTTAAGAATTTGTTGGGGGTGGGCAGCCTGCAAGCCAAGGGTGATGCATTCGTTGAGGCAATGTTTCATGATGAGAATAGAAGCAGAAACAGCGCACGTTCCGCCGGCCGGACTCGGAGATGACGGAGGGTGTTCCAGCGCCCTCCGCCCGACGATGACTATTGCCGGTCCGCAACGCCCGCGGAGGCAGTTCAGCTCGCCCGGCGCATCGGGGGCGGGGCGGCGAGACGGCCTTCTTCGGCGGCGTGACAGGCGACGAGCGTGTCGCCCAAGTCAAAGAGTTCCGGCCGCTCGCGGCGGCAGCGGTCATTGGCGAACGGACAGCGCGGGTGAAAGCCGCAGCCGGGGGGCGGGCTGAGCGGGTTCGGCACCTCGCCCGCGACCGGCTCGCGCATCTGGCCGACCGTTGCCACACTCGGCACGGTGAGGAGCAGCATGCGCGTGTAGGGGTGGCGGGGGGCCGCGAACAATGTCTCGGCCGCGGCGATCTCGACGAGGCGGCCCAGATACATGACCGCCACGCGGTCGGCGACCTGATAGACGACCGCGAGATTGTGCGAGATGAAGAGGTAGGTGAGGCCCAGCCGACGCTGCAGATCCTTCATCAGGTTCAGGATCTGCGCCTGCACCGAGACGTCGAGCGCCGAGGTCGGCTCGTCGCAGACGAGGAGCTCCGGGTTCGCGGCGAGCGCACGGGCGATCGAGATGCGCTGGCGCTGCCCACCGGAAAACTCGTGCGGAAACTTGTCGCGGTCGGCCGGCGACAGTCGCACCTGCCGCAGCAATTCGTCCACGCGCTCGGCGAGTTCGGCCTTGCTGGCGGCGAGGCGGTGCGTGCGCAGTGGCTCGGCGATGATGCGGCCGACCCGCCAGCGTGGGTCGAGGCTCGCATAGGGATCCTGGAAGATCATCTGCGGCCCGGGCACCGGCTGGCCGGCGAATAGGATGCGGCCCGCGGTCGGCCGGTAGAGACCGACGACGAGGCGCGCCACGGTCGACTTACCGCAACCCGACTCGCCGACGAGCCCGAAGGTTTCGCCGCGGCGGATCGCAAAGCTGATGCCATCGACCGCCTTCAGCGTCTCTTTTGCTCGGCGCCGCAGCAGGCGCTCGAAGGCCGGCGACGACGCGTCGAAGTGGCGATGCAGGTCCTCGACCCGCAGCAAGGGCTCAGTCATACGCGGACGCCTCCGCCGCGGCGTAGAGCCAGCACGCCGCGTTGGTTCCGGCCGCCGGCATCAGCTCCGGCCGCCGCCGGCGGCAGATCTCCGACGCCGCGGGGCAGCGCGGGCCGAAGGCGCAGCCCTGCGGGATTTCGCCCAGCCGCGGCATCGCGCCGTCGACCTGCTGCAACGTGCCGCGGGCGCTGCCGAGGCGCGGGATCGAGCCAATGAGGCCCTGCGTATAAGGGTGCCGCGGGCGTGCCACGATCTCGCGCACCGCACCGATCTCGGCGATCCGCCCGGCATACAGCACGGCGACGCGATGCGCGGTCGCGGCGATGACCCCCATATCGTGCGTGATCAGCATGATGGCGGTGCCGTGCTCGCGGCTCAGCCGCTGTAAGAGCGCGATGATCTGCGCCTGGATCGACACGTCGAGCGCCGTCGTCGGCTCGTCGGCGATGATCAGGCGCGGGTTTGCCGCGATCGCCAGCGCGATGACGATGCGCTGCCGCATGCCGCCGGAAAACTGGTGCGGATAATGGCCGAACCGCTGTTCGGCGCCTGATATGCCGACCTCGCGCAGCAAGGACAAGGCGCGCTCGCGGGCCGCGGCGGCGGTCTGATCGAGATGCGTGCGGATCGTTTCGACGAGCTGCCGGCCGATCGTATAGAGCGGGTTGAGGCTGGTCAGCGGGTCCTGGAAAATCGCGCCGATCTCCTTACCACGGATCCGGCGCATCGCGTCGTAGGGCAGGTTGTCGAGCCGCCGGCCCGCGAGGGTGATCCGCCCGCCGGCGATGCGCAGCGGCGGTTCGAGGAGACCGATAATCGCCGCCCCGGTCAGGGATTTGCCGGCCCCCGACTCGCCGACGACGCCGAGCACCTCGCCCTGCGCGATCGCGAAGCTGACATCGTCGATCGCCGTCAGGACGCCGTGCCGGCCGGGCAGCTCGACCCGCAGATTGTCCACCTGGAGCAGCGGCGCGGCCATCTCAGCGCAGCTTTGGGTTAAGGGCGTCGCGCAGCCAGTCGCCCAGAAGGTTGACCGACAGGATCAGCGCCGCGAGCGCGATGCCGGGAAAGATCGAGATCCACCAATCTCCGGAGAGGAGGTAATCGTTGCCGTTCCTGATCAGGGTGCCGAGCGAGGGCTGCGTCGGCGGCAGCCCGACGCCGAGAAAGGACAAGGTCGCCTCGGTCAGGATCGCGGTGGCGAGGTTGATCGTCGCGACGACCAGCACCGGGCCGATGACGTTCGGCACGAGATGGCCGAGCACGATGCGCGCCGGCGGCACGCCGATGACCCGCGCCGCCTCGATGTATTCCTTGTGGCGCTCGACCATCGTCGAGGCGCGCACGGTCCGCGCATATTGCACCCAGGACGAAAGCGCGATCGCGGCGACGACGACAAAGGCGGCGATCCCGGCTTGCCGATCGCGCGGCAGCACGCTGCGGGCGACCCCGTCGATCAACAGCGCCAGCAGGATCGCCGGAAAGCTCAGTTCGATGTCGGCGATGCGCATGATGATCGTGTCGGCGAGCCTTCCATACCAGCCGGCAACGAGGCCAAGCGTCACGCCCAGCGCCATGGCCAGCAATACGGCGGCAAAGCCGACCGCAAGTGACAGGCGCGAGCCGTAGAGGATGGCCGAGAGGATGTCGCGGCCCTGGTCGTCGGTGCCGAGCGGGAAGCGCCAGCTGCCGCCCATGAGCCACGCCGGCGGGTTCGTCGCATCCATTAGGCTCAGCGAGGCCGGGTCGAACGGGTCGTGCGGGGCGATCCATGGCGCCAAGAGCGCGCCGCTGATCAACGCGACGGCGACGCTGAGGGCGCCGACCGTCACCGGCGATTGGCGCAGGCTCCACAGGAGATCGTTGTCGGAGAGCCGCGCGAGCGCCGCCCGGCGGGCGGCCGGGGCGAGATCAGCCACCCGCCGCCGCCTGGCGATCGATCCGCAGGCGCGGGTCGATCACGTGGTAGAGGAGGTCGACGACGAGGTTGATGCCGACAAAAAACAGGCCGACCAGCATCAGATAGGCTGCCATGACCGGAATATCGGCAAAGCCGACCGCCTGGATGAACATCAGGCCGACGCCGGGCCACTGGAACACGGTTTCGGTGATGATCGCAAAGGCGATGATCGAGCCGAGCTGCAGACCGGCGACCGTCATCACCGGGACGAGCGTGTTCTTCAGCGCGTGGCCGAAATTGACGGCGCGGCTCTTCAGCCCGCGGGCGCGGGCGAACTTGATGTAGTCGGTGCGCAGCACCTCGACCATCTCGGCGCGCACCAGCCGCATGATCAGGGTCGTCTGAAAGAGCGCCAGGGTCACCGCCGGCAGCAGGATCGCTCGCCAGCCTTCGAGCGTGACGAGGCCTGAGCTCCACCACCCGAAATGCACGACGGCGCCGCGGCCGAAGGACGGCAGCCAGCGCAAATCGACCGAAAACACGAGGATCAGGAGGATGCCGATGAGAAAGGTCGGCAGCGAAACGCCGATTAGCGACACGCCCATCAGCGCCTGCGACAGCCAGCCTCGGCGATGCAGGCCGGCATAGATGCCCATCGGTACGCCGAACAGGAGCGCCAGGGCGGCCGAGACAAAGCTCAATTCGAGCGTCGCCGGCAGCCTCTCCTTGATGATCTGCGCCACAGGCTGCTGCTGCTGATAGGAGAGCCCGAACTCGCCCTTTGCCGCATGTCCAACAAAGCGGGCGAACTGCACGACAAAGCTGTCGTCGAGGCCGAGCTCGTGCCGCAGCCGGGCGCGGTCGGCGAGGGTCGTGTCCTGGCCGACCATGCTCTCGATCGGATCGCCGACATAATTGAAGAGCGCGAAGGCAACAAAGGCGACCCCGAGCATCACCAGAACCGCCTGGCCGAGACGCCGTGCGAGAAACAGCAGCACCGCCGCTACCCGGTTACAAAGAAACGAGACCGGCGCGCCGTGTCATTTCCGGGCGTTGGGCGCCAGTGACATCTTCACGTAGCGCCACTGGAAATCGTTGTTGCCCATCTCGGCGAGATCGATGTTGTCGCGGCTCGCCCAGACGATGAACTGCTGGTGCAGCGGCAGGTAGACGTAATCGTTTTTGACGATGCGCAAGCCTTCGCCGATCAGCTGGTTTCGCTTTTCACTGTCGAGCTCGGTTTCGATCCCCTTGATCAGCCGGTCGAGCGCCGGGTTCGAATAGCCGGGAATATTGTAGATCCCCTCGCGGGCATCGCCGCTGCGCGTCGAGGCGAGTTCGCTCAGCATGTTGAGCGCATCGAGCGGCGTCGGCGTCCAGCCGAGCATCCAGAAGCTCGTGTTGTAGCCGGGCGCGTTGATCTTGGCGAAGAATTTCGCCTTGGTCTGGGCTAGCAGATCGGCCTTGACGCCGATCCTGGCAAGCATCGCGACGACCGCCTGGCAGATCGCCGAATCGTTGACATAGCGGTCGTTCGGGCAGTCGAAGCCAACCTCAAACCCTTGCGGGTAGCCGGCCGCGGCCAGAAGTTTCTTCGCCGCCTCCGGATCATAGAGGAAGCGCTTGTCGAGCGCCGGGTCGAAGCCGTTGATGCCGGGCCCGACCATCAGCGCCGTCGGCCGGGCAAAGCCCTGCATGATCTTGTTCTTGATTGCGTCCTCGTCGATCGCCTGGTAGAAGGCCTGGCGGACGCGTATGTCCTTGAACGGGTTCTTGCCCTTGACATTCGATTCGAGCAGCTCGGGACGCTGCTGGTCCATCCCGAGGAAGATCGTCCGCAGCTCCGGCGTCTGCCAGATTTTCATCCCCGGCGTGCTGCGAATTCGCGCAACGTCCTGCAGCGGAACGTTGTAGACCATATCGAGTTCGCCGGATAAGAGCGCCGCGGTTCGCGTCGCGGCGTTGACGATGCGTGTGAAGACGACTTCGTCGTAATCGATTGGCCAATATTTCAGGCCCCACCAGTTCGCGTTTTTGACCAGCACAGTGCGGATGCCGGGCTGCCGGTCCTTCAGCATGAAGGGCCCGGTGCCGTCTTCGTGGCGCGTCGCATAGTTCTCCTTGTCCTCACGGGCGGCGGCGCGGATCGTATCGTGGGCGGCGCACCAGCTTTTGCTCATCATCGCGACGCCGACGAGATAATTCGGCAGGATCGGCGACGGGCCGTCGGTGATGAAGTCGACCGTGTCGTCGTCGATTTTCTTGACCGTCTTGACCGAGGCCAAGAGTGCCGCGACGTCGGAATGGGTGGCCAGCGCGCGCTCGATCGAGAAGACCACGTCGTCGGCGGTGAACGGTGACCCGTCGTGGAACTTGACCCCATGGCGCAGCTTGAAGCGCCAGGTCGTCGCGTCCACCAGCGACCATTGCGTCGCCAGCGTCGGCTCCAGCTTCAGGTTGCGGTCACGGCGCACCAGCTGCTCGTAGATGTTCATGTCGAAAGAGCTGACAAAGCCGTCGCTACGCGCCTGCGGATCCATCGTCGTCGGATCGCCGTCATTCGCCCAGCGGAACGTCTTCGCGTGTCCCGCCACGGCGAGCGCGGCGAGAAACAGCGCCGCGAGCGCGGCCAATCGGGACTTCCTGACAAGCCGACCTCTCATCGCGCGGCTCCTGCATTCACCCGTTCGGGGGAGTGCCAGCAATTTCCGCGCCAGACACCCCTCGCTTACGCGAGACGAGAAATTCGCCGACCGCGGCGTAAGCCCGCCGAAACAGGCAGGCCGCCCGAGGCACCCATCAATGAGCCAACCCGGGCGAAATCCCACGGATCGCAGTTCGCACACATCCGCACCGCCGCTCGTCGTCGAGCGGTCGTCATCGAGCAACCCGGCTGGATGCAAAGGGCTGTGCCGGCGCCCGCGAACCCTGCTTCTGCCGATCCGGCCGGTGATCTCGATGTTGACGTCATCGGTCAGCTGCCGGCGACGAACCCGGCGATAGCGTCAACGACGACGCTGATCGGGAATGCCTGTTATCCACCCACTGCCGACCTCTGGATGGGTTAGCCGGAATGCACCCGCACACCGCCGCCTCGGTTATGCCCTGCGTCAGCACCTGCCGGCAGATGCTCGACACACAGCTTGAGCAGCTTCGCGGCGCGGGCGGCACCAAGATTTACCGCGAGATGGTGACGGGCGCGCATAACGACCGGCGCGAGCTTCTCAAGATGCTCGATTTCTCGCTTTTAATTTATGTCAACAGGATCACACAATCCATAACATCTATGGAACTCTTCAACCAGCTTCCAAAATCGGCCAACTTGTCGACGAGCACGCGGCGCTACATACAGCCATGGAAGATACAGCCGTGGAAGAGTCCATGCGAGAGTGCCGAGACGCTATCCGTACACCAAGCGGCCCCGCCCCACTCGCCGACCTCAACTCCCGATACCCCTGACTGGTAATTGCTATGAGTTATGAAAACGATGACTGTTCGTGCGGCTAAACGATGGGCCCCGGCCTTCCCCACGGATACGTCCGTGGACTGAAGGCCCACGGGGAGGCGAATGAAAGGGTAAGCGGCCGAATACATTCACACGCTCTCAACCGAGATAGGCGCGCTTGACCCGGTCGTCGTCGAGGAGGTCGCCGCCGTCGCCGCTTAGCACGATTTGCCCGCTTTCGAGCACATAGCCGCGATCGGCGATGCCGAGCGCCATCGGCGCATTCTGTTCGACGAGGAGGATCGTCACCCCTTGCTCGTTGATCCGCCGGATCGTCGCAAAGACCTGCTCGACCAGCATCGGCGCCAGCCCCATGCTCGGCTCGTCCATCAGCAGGAGGCGAGGTCGGGCCATCAGCGCCCGGGCGGTCGCCAGCATCTGCTGTTCGCCGCCGGACAACGTACCGGCAACCTGCCGTAACCGCTCGCGCAGGCGCGGGAAGAGGCTCAGCACCTCCTCCCTGTCGGCGGCGACAGCAGCGCGCCGCCGCTGGGTAAAGGCGCCCATCGCCAGATTCTCCGCGACCGTCAGACGGCCGAAGATGCGTCTTCCTTCGGGCACCTGCGCCAGCCCTTGCCCCGCGATCTGATGCGCCCCGAGCCCGGCCAAGGGGCGTCCAGCAAACCGGATCTCGCCGCGCCGCGGATGCAACAGACCGCTGATCGCGCGCAACGTCGTCGACTTGCCGGCACCGTTGCCGCCAACCAGGGTCACGATCTCCTTTTCCTCGACCGCCAGCGAGACGCCTTTCAACGCCTCGATCTTGTCGTAGAAGACATGGATCTCTTCGACCTCGAGGAGCGCCACGGCATCACTCCGCGGCGTGGTCCGCCGTCGATCGTGGCGCGGATCGCGTCGGGCGGGCGCCGAGATACGCCTCGATCACGGCCGCATCCTGCTGCACCTCGGACGCCCCGCCTTCGGCGATCCGGACGCCGTGATCCAGCACCGTGACCCGGTCCGAGATCGTCATCACGACGCGCATCTGGTGCTCGATCAAGAGGATCGTCAGGCCAAAGCGGGCGCGGACCTCCTGGATGAAGCCGATCATCTCCGAGGTCTCCCGAGGGTTCAAGCCGGCGGTCGGCTCGTCGAGCAACAGCAGCTTCGGGCGCGTCGCCAGCGCCCGGCCGATTTCCAGGCGACGCTGCTCGCCATAGGCGAGGCTGCCGGCGAGCACGTCGCCGCGGCCGCGCAACCCGACCAATTGCAGCAATTGCCGGGCTCGTTCGTGCGCCGCCGCTTCATCGTGCCGGGTATTGGCCGTGTGCAGCACCGCGCCCCACCAGGTTGAGCGGAGGTGCATGTGCATGCCGACGAGCAGGTTTTCGAGGGCGGTGATGCTGCGAAACAGGCGGATGTTCTGATAGGTCCGACTGATCCCGGCCGCCGCCACGCGGTCCGGCGTCAACCCGTCGATGCGCGCGCCGTCGAGCCAGATCTCGCCGGCGCTGGGCCGCAAATTCTGTGTGATGCAGTTGAAAACTGTCGTCTTGCCGGCGCCGTTCGGGCCGATCACGCTGTGGATCGCGTTGCCGGCCACCATCAGATCGAGATCGCTCACCGCCAGGAGACCGCCAAAGCGCATCGTCAGCCCGGCACAGCGGAGCAGCGGCCGGTCGGCCATGTCTCAGCCTGTCCGGTCGGCGGCCGGCGCCAAAAGATCGCCAGCCGCATCGCGCGCGTCGATCGCGTCATGTGCGTGCAATTCGCGCCGCCGTACTTCGGACGGCCACAATCCTTCCGGCCGCAGGCGCATCATCACGATCAGCACCGCGCCGTAAAACAGATAGCGGTATTCGCCGAATTCACGCAGCAATTCAGGCAGGCCGATCAGCGCCAGCGCGCCGATCACGACGCCCGGGAGACTGCCCATGCCGCCGACGATCAACAGCGCCACGACGTTGACCGAGATCAACAGCTGGAAGCTCGACGGATAGACCGAGGTCAGCATCGTCGCGAAGATCGAGCCGGCGAGGCCGGCAAAGGCGGCGCCGAGCCCATAGGCCAGCAGCTTTGAGCGCACCAGATTGATGCCGAGCGCCTGGGCCACGTCCTCGTCGTCGCGCAGCGCCATCCAGGCTCGGCCGAGGCGCGAGTTTTCCAGCCGCCAAGCCACAAAGGCGGCGACGCCCGAGCAGACGAGGGTGAGGTAAAAGAGCGAAACCGGGGAGCCGAGCGTGAAGTGGCCGAGCGCCGGTTTCGGGATCTGCAGTATGCCCTGGGCGCCGCCGAGCAGCGGCGCCGCGAAATCCGACTGCACGACGACGCTGACGATCTCGCCGAGACCCAATGTCGCGACCGCGAGGTAATCGCCGCGCACGCCGAGTACCGGCAGCCCGAACAGCACGCCGACAATGACCGAGAGCGCCACCGCTATTGGCATCGCGCCCCAATAGGAGAGGTGGAGGAGCGCATGCGGCGAGTTGGCGGTGAGGAGCGCCGTCGTATAAGCGCCGACCGCGAAGAACGCGACAAAGCCCAGATCCAAGAGCCCGGCCAAGCCGATTTCGAGGTTGAGACCCATGCCCATCAGGATGTAGAGCCCGACAGTCATCAAGACCTGGCCGATATACGACCCCGCGAGTGCTGGCAGGAGGGCGAGCGCCAGCAGCGCCAGGCCGGCTCGAACCAAGCGCTGCCGTTGCCGGTCGGGGACAATCCCTGCGGCGGCGCGGCGTTTGCCGAACTCGGCCGTAAGGCCGCCGCAACCGGCCGCGGCAGCGAAACAGGCCGCGGCGCCCGCCGGGGTCAGCCCCTCCCAGCTGAAGAGAAAATCGCGAATGGCGCCGATCACCCCCTCATATTGCTGGAGCATCAGTTGGATCAGCTCCTGGAACACGCCGCATACCGCGACCGCGGCCGTACCGGCGATCACCGCGCGGCGCACCGCGGCCGGGCAAAAGCGCAGCCCGGCGCCGAGAAAACCCGCAATTGCCCCGCCACTAATCAGGATGACGACGCCGGCTGCAGCACCACGCCCCAGATCAAGCATGTCGAGAAGTGCCGGCGACAGCGCGATGAAGACCTGCCGCAACGGCACAAGGTCGATCAGCACGGTCAGCGCCGCGAGCGGCATGGCGCTGCCAACGCCGGCGAGGAGGCCAGCGAACAACCCCCGGCCGAGCCCCGCGGCGCGGGCCGCCATCGCTCCGGCGCCGACCGCGATCAGCAATAGCGCGGCCTGCCCGAGGGTGATGCCGCCGACGACGATGGGTCGCTCCTGCAGCATCAAGAGGACGCCGACGGCCGCGAGATGGAGCGCGCCGGCGCCGCAGGCGAGGCCAATGGCCGCGGCGCGGCGCATCGTCCAAAACAAGGCGGAGCCGGCTGCGCCGTTCATGCGCGCGTCATGCCCTGCGCTTCGCCATCGGCTCGCCGAAGATGCCTTGCGGGCGGAAGATCAGCACCATGATCAGGAGGGTGAAGGCGATCAGGTCGCGCAGTTGATAGGGCGCCGGGATGCCAAGCCCATCGAGGAACAGCGATGGGCCGACCGATTTCGACCATGCCGAGAAAAAAGCCGCCGAGCATCGCCCCGGGGACGCTGCCGATACCGCCGAGCACGGCGGCTCCGAACGCCTTGAGGCCAGGCGTGAAGCCCATGAAGAAATAAACCTGCTTGTAGACCATGCAATAAAAGACGCCGGCGATGCCGGCCATCGCGCCGCCGAGGGCGAAGGTGAAGATCACGACCTTGTTGATATCGATTCCCATCAGCGCCGCGGCTTCGGCGTCCTCGGCGACGGCGCGCATCGCGGTCCCCATGCGGGTGCGCTGGACGATCAGATGCAGCGCGAGCATGAAGAGCAGGGCTAGGCCGACGACCAGCACATCGAGGCGCGGTACGGTAAAGACCGAAAAATGGAATGCGGCGCGCTGCCAGTCTGGGTCGGGGTAGGATCGGACGGCGGTACCGAACATGCCGCGAAAAGTCTGCTGCAGGAAGAACGACACGCCGAAGGCGCAGATCAGCGGCGCCAGCCCGCCCGAGCGGCGGAACGGCCGATAGGCGATGCGTTCGGCGAGAAGCGCAATCGCGGTCGAGGTCGCGACCGCCACCCCGAGGACGATTGCCATGGCAGGAACCGGCTCTCGCGCGAGAAGGTCGCCGCGGTCGAGGGCCGTCGCGACGAAGTAACCGGCGAACGCCCCGCTCATGACGATCTCGCCATGGGCGAAGTTGATCATGCGCAGCACGCCGTAGACCATTGTATAGCCAAGCGCGATCTGGGCGTAGATGCTGCCGATGGTCAGGCCGAACATCGCCAGGTCGAACCACTGCGCGGCCGTGTAGCGGTCCTTGATCAGCGAGCCGATTGTCCCGACAACGACGACAAGGACGACCGCGATGCGCAGGCCCCAGAGCGCGAGGTCGACCGCGTTGAAGCGGGCGACCGCCGTAAAGCGCGACGGGCGGACCGCCGCCGCCCAGCTCATCGCGCCAAGCTCACTGCGCCAAGCTCATTGCGGCCAGATTTTCTTCGGGTTCTTGCCGATCGCGAAGGTCTTGGGATCGGCGGAGGTGTATTCCAGTACCGAGGGATGGAATTCACCACATTCGCCGTAAGGGTCGCAAGCAATCGGTCCGCTGATGCCGTCGAATTTGGTGGCGAAGACCGCGTCGCGCAGCGCCTTCTTGCCGATGTAGAGGTTGCCGTCGGCGTCGGCTTTGGCGACCTTCACTATCGCCTTCGTCGCCAAGATCGCGGCGTCGTAGGCGTTGGCGTGGTTGCCCGAAATCGGCGCTTCGCCAAACAGCTTTTTGTATTCTTCGACGAATTTCGGATAGCCCTTGCCCATGGCTTGTGGCGAGAGATCGGGATAGGCGACCTTGAAGCCCACGACGGAGGGGCCGGCGGCTTCGATGAAATCGGCGGAAAACAACGCCCCGCCGCCCAATAGCGCCGTGTGTTCGAGGCCCGGCGTGTCCTTTGCCTGGCGCAGGATCTGCGCCCCCGCCGCGGTGAACACCGGAAAATAGATGAGGTCCGGCTTTTCGCTGGCGATCCGCGTCAGCAGCGGGTGCATGTCGACATCGGTCGGCGCGATCGCCTCCTGCGACAGCACCTCGCCGCCCATTGCCTTGAAGTTGCTGGCCATCACCTGCTGCAGCTGCTGGGCATAGGGGCTGCCGTCGTGGATCGTGACGACCGACCGTGCCTTCGCCGCCGTGTAGGCATAGATCGCGTCGGACTTGCCTTGTTCGATGTCGCTGTAGACGGTGCGCGCGAACCCGTCGTATTCGGGCTTGCGAGTGGGGGCGGTCAGCGACGGCGCAGTGCACGACGTGCAGATGTCGACGACGCCGGCCTGCCACAGGATCGGCGCCTCGGGGGTCGCGGCCGACGAGCACGCCGAGCCGAGCACGATCACCGTCTGCGGGTTCGCCGCGAGTTTCGTTCCGACCGTCTGCCCACCTTCGGCGGTGCACAGATCGTCCTCGGCGTCGAGCTTCAACGGGTGGCCGAGGAGCGTGCCGCCGAGATCCTGAAAGGCGACGAGGACACCGCGTTTCTGGTCGAGCCCCGACGCGGTATCGGCACCCGACAACACCCAGGAGCCGCCGATCTGGATCGGCGCCCCCTTTGGGACGCGGATCACCCCGATATCATCGGTCACCGGCCCGAGGGTCTGCGCCGCCAACGCCGCGCCGAGCGGCCAGAGGGCGACGACAAGGCAGCCCGCAAGACTGCGACAGAGCGCGTTGGCCACGAGCGAGAGCCCCCTATACCGATCTCGTTAACGACCAACTGCGGCGAAGTTGCTGTCGGCCCGGGGGACGCCGTCCGTCGGTCATGCACCCGGCAGCAATTCTCGTGCCAAGCCGGAGGGCCTCGCTGCATCCGCGTGAGGCCGGACCCTTCGCTGAGGCCCGGCGCCGTAGGGATGCGCTCACCCCGCGCCCTCGGCACAGAACCCGGCGTGCGGCACTACCGCACCGGGCTCCCACCTTGGATAATGGCGAACAGAGCGCAGCGGGCCAGAGAGCCGCGGCTGGGCGATCGCCCGCGGCTTTCCATCCACCGGCGACCGCGATCCACGTCCGCGATATTGTCAAACAGATGGCTGTCGCGCGACACAAACGACCTTCTGTTTATCGCCCGCGAGACGCAGCGCGCCGGGGCCGGTATCCGTTCACTGGCCGAGCCGTTCCTCGATACCACATCCGACTTTGCCGAGATCATTTTCGCGATCCTTGGCGTTGCCGCGAAGCTGGGGGCGCCGCATTCTGGAGCGCACCGCGCGCGGCCGGGTCCACGCCAAGGCCAAGGGCGTCAAGTTTGGCCGCAAGCCGATTCTCACCCCGCACCAGCAGAACGAGGCCCGCAAGCGCCTCGAAGCGGGCGAAACGCAACGCAGCGTCGCCCGCAGCTACAATGTCAGTCAGAGCACGATTTCGAGGCTTTGATAGCCCGCCCGGTCGGATCGGCGGGCGCGGACCGAAGGGAGGGTCCGATTTGTATCGGGTAGCGACAATCCATGATGCGACGTTCATCAGCCGAACGGTTATCGACTCGTGGCAAGATTCATACCGCGATTTTCTTCCCTGGTCCCTCTTGGCATCGCTTGACCAGAACCCCCATCACAATCGCCAGGCATGGGAAGCAAGAATAAGAGAACCTGTTTCCGTGACCTAGATCATTTCGGACACGCACAACGATGTAGGCGTACTGCGGATAATGGCTGGTGCATCATCCATACCCGGCACCGATAGCCAACTGACTACTCTCTATTTACTCCGGCACGCGCGCGGTTACGGGCTCGGCTCTGAAGCTTTGGCGTTCGCGCGGGCTGAAGCAGCGCGCTGCGGCGCGCCTGCCCTCGGCGTTTGCGTGCTGTCAGGCAACAAGCAGGGCAGGCATTTTTATGAACGACGAGGAGCGCGGCGCATAGGCGAACGGTTTGCCTTTCGGTTGGATGAAAGTCCGATTGTCGACATCCTTTATTGCTTCGACTCGCACGCGTAAAACCACGCAGATCGATAGCCAGTTGGCCGCAACCCAAGCCAGCTACGATACTGGCTCTATGATAGCCCGGCCGCCGTTATCGTAAATTTTCGCACCGATGCTGCCGGAAGCCCGTATACCGCGAAGTGAAAAAACCCATTCGGTTGTTGTACTGCCGGAGAACCTGTGGGTTCCTACGGAAAACGATGTGGAACGCAATTATGGATGGAGTGTTTGGAGCCTGAGGCGCGAGCGTGTGTGGCCGACGCCGGCAACACACCGACTTCGGCCAGCCAGCCAGCCGAGGGATGTGCTGGCCGGCGATGCGCTCCGCAGAGACGACATCCGTTGGGCGCAGGCAGAGCCCGAGCGAGGAAACGGCGAGATAGGGTTTTTTCAAATGGATAGCGTCGGCCCCGAGGAAATCGCTACTACGACTCCGGTATCGATCACTATTCTCTCAGTGACCCCGATGCATGTCGGGAAGCTGTTTTTCCTTGGCTGCTGTCGAGGTCGATATCGACCGTGTGCCGATCGAAATCCACGGCATCCGCGCGCTACATGTGTCACCCGCTGCGACCAGGGTTGAGTTGCCGACCTATCGCGACGCCGCCGGCAAATTGCAAGCCGCGATTGTTCTTCCGGAAGAGGTGCGCGGCCCGATCGGCGAAGCGGTACTCGATCACCTCGTCGAGCTGGGCCTCGCCGTCCGGCGCTCTCTCCAAGGCGCGTAAGGGCCGTGTGTGCTGTCCTGCTTAGCGCATGACGCGGGATCTTGGAAATCCTTCAGGTAGAAGCCAAGCGGGCAGATTTTACGTTTCGGTGATACTTCACTTCGATTGGCATGGCGTGGTCAACGGATCCCGCTCGCGCCGAGCTGGCTAGTCGTAGAATTAACGACGCCGGAGACGAGCTAATCACAACAGGGCCTCTCGCGGAGGAAAAATGACCCGACCCCGCGCCGCCGACGATTTCCCGAAGATCCGCGCGCGTATGCATGAGTTGCGCCGCGAGAGCATCACCCGACCGCGTGCGGCCGACGATTTTGCGACGATCCGAGCGCGGGTCGATGAACTGCGTCGAGAGCGCACCGAGGACCCCGACGGCACCGCGGCGACCGCCGACGCCACATCGCTGAGGGTGAGGAGACGGCCGAAGAGTGTCGCTCCGGACCGCTGATCAGTTGATCATTCGGATCACGCCGCTCAATCCGGTGATCCCGACCGGGCTTGGCGTGGCGGGTGCTGCTCGATGACTTCGCCTGTTTCCCGGTTCACGATTTTCGCCCCTTCTCCGGCGCGTGCGGCGGCTCGCGCCGCCCATTTCGCCTCTTCAAGCAGCGTCGTGGTTACGAGGCGCCTGCCTTGCACGCGAATTTCAAATACGACATCGGTAGGTGGGCGCTGCATTCGCTCCGTGGGGCAACACGTTCCGCGAAGCGGAAAACTGCTCTCTGACGGGTAGCAACGCGGGCCAAAGCGGGAGGTTCCCAGGCTTTTCCGACGCGCTGGCGAAAGCGGGTTGCCCTGCTTACTGCTCCCCTTACTGCGCCACACCCCTGCACGAAGGTGGCGGCCTGACGATTGGGATTTCCCGGAACGGATTGAGCGCCAGCAGATCGACGTCGCCCGTGACGATCAGATCGGCACGGCCGTTGGCCGCCCAATTCCAAAAACTTGTCGTCCTTGGGATCGCGGCAGGCGGCGATCCGCTCGCCGATGGCGACCAGCTCGGCAGCGGCCAGCACTTCGCTTAACCAATCTCGAAAGCGCAGCGGGATCAGCGACGCGAGACGCGGCCGCGCGAGGGGTGATGAACAGCTCTTGCTCGGTGATCGGTGGATCTAAGGAGGAGATGGTTCGCCGCCACGAGATGGGCCGCCGTGCCGGGTGGCGAATTTTCCTTGAGCGCCGGGCTGATAAAAACGTTGGTGTCGACAACAACCCTCATCCGAGATGCGGTTGCGCTTCGGTGCGGGCCTCGTCAATCAGCCGGTCGATGTCGGCATCGGTCAGCCCGGCAGCGACGACCCGCGCGCGCGCTTCGCGCCGGCCGGGGATCAGCTCATCAGGCTCAATTGTGATCGTGACGCGATGATGCGGGTCGAGGCCTCGGCGCGCCAGCTCAGCGGCGACCTCGTTCACCGTGGTTTCGATTTCGATCACTTCGCCTTTTCTGACCGCTTCGCCTTCGGGCATGGCTTTTGCTCCTCGCCCCTGAATCTAGGCCCGCACCGCCTTAGCGTCAAATCGGCCCCGTCCGATCAAGATCTTGTGCACGCCGGCGGCGGATCCGCATTCTGCTCTCTCTCGCTTATTGTCGGCCGGGTTAGCGTGGCTCTCTCGCGGCGAATATCGCTGCAACGAAACCGTCAGAGCGCGGCGGCTCCTTCGCGTCATGCAGATCGCTTGTCGCCCGGCAAGTTCATAGCCGCGCGGTTCCTGAATCCCTGAATCTCCGGCGATTTTGCCTACCGCAGCCGGCCCCGATTTCGTCCGGCGAGGGATGGTCGCGTTTTTGCATAAGGTTGCCGAGGTGGCACCGGGCGAAACCGTTGCCGGAGCGCGCAGGAGCGGCCCGCGATGTCCGTTGTCGAGACATTTCCAGCGAGAGCGGTCGGCCTTTGCCGGTCGCGGTTTACCCAGGTCATCGCCGGGTTGCTGCTCGGCATCGTCTTCGGCGTCGCGACGCCGCATTTCGCCATCGGGCTCAAGTTTTTCAGCGACGCGTTTTTGAAGCTGATCACCATGATCGTCGCGCCGATCGTGTTTTGCGTCGTCGTGCACGGCATCGCCGGCGCCGGCGACTTAAAAAAGGTCGGTCGGGTCGGCGTCAAGGCGTTGATCTATTTCGAAACGATGACGACCGTTGCGTTGATCGTCGGCATCGTACTCGCCTTTCTCGTCGGCCCCGGCAATGGCATGAACGTCGATCCCTCGAAGCTCGACCCGAAGGCGCTCTCGGCGCATGCCGAAAATATTCACAAGCTGCAAGGCAGCGGCGTCGGCGGGTTCATCCTGAATGTCATCCCGACCACCTCGTTCGACGCCTTGGCTCGCAACGACGTGCTCCAGGTGCTGTGTTTTGCCGTGATCTTCGGGGTCAGCCTCGCCCTGGTCGGCGAAGCCGGCGAGCCGGTCACGAAAATGATCGACGCGGTTTCTTCGGTGCTCTTCAAGGCGATGAGCCTGATCGTCCGGCTGGCTCCGTTGGGCGTGCTCGGCGCCGTTGGTTATACCGTCGGCCAGTACGGCGTTGGCTCACTGCGCCAGCTAGTCTCGCTCGTCGTCCTCTACTACGCGGCGCTGGGGTTCTTCGTCCTCGCCATTCTCGGCGGGATCATGCGGTTGGCTGGGCTCAACATGTTAAAATTCCTCGCTTATCTGCGCGAGGAGCTGACCATCGTGCTCGCTACCGCCTCATCCGACGCGGTACTGCCGCAGATCATGCACAAGCTCGAACAGATCGGCGTCGGCAAATCGGTGGTCGGGCTCGTCATCCCGACCGGATATTCGTTCAACCTCGACGCCTTCTCGATCTACCTGACGCTCGCCGTCGTGTTCCTCGCCCAGGCGACCAACACGCCGCTCTCGCTCGGCGATCTCTTGCTGGTGCTCGGCATTTCCCTCGTCACCTCGAAGGGAGCGCATGGCGTACCGGGCTCGGCCATCGTAATTCTAGCCGCGACGCTCAATGCCGTGCCCAGCATCCCGGCGATCGGCCTTGTTCTGGTGCTGTCTGTCGACTGGTTCATCGGCATGGCACGAGCCCTCGGCAACCTGATCGGCAATTGTGTGGCGACCGTGGTCGTCGCCGCCTGGGAAAAGGACGTCGATCTGCCGCTGGCGCGGCGCCTGCTCGATAGCGACCTCGTCGCCGAAGCGGCGCCCAGCTGACTGAGCCGCCGCGGGGCGGTCCACCGTTTGTTCGGCGGGTTTGGTGTCAGATCAGGCCGGCAATCAGGCCGCGGCTCAAGGCTTCTTGGGTAGAGAGATACCAGCCGCCATAGGCGTAGCCGGCGATCTCTTCGGCGTCGACGTTCGAGCCTGTTCTTTCTTAAACCGACCGGCAAAGGTCGGCACTACGGCGGGGTGCTGGGCTGCCCTGGTTCGGCGGTGATTTTGGGCTTCGGCTGCTCTGGCGGAACGAATTTGAGTTTGTGGAGCAGGAGCGCGAGCTCGGGTTCTGGCTCGGTGTAGCGGGTCAGCAGCAGTTCGCGGCCGTCGGTCGTCGGAACATGCAGATCGATCATCTGCACGGCGGCGAACTTTTCGATGGCGCTGCGCGGCGTCAGCCCGGGCGCCAGGGCATGGAGGCGTCGGCCGAGCGTGACCCCGGCTTTCGTCGGGGCAGGCTGTGCAGGCAGTAGGCGAGGAAGGCGATGAAGATATGCGCCTCGATGCGCCCCTGGTCCTGGTGAAAGATCGGCCGGATGGCGAGATCGCCCTTCAGGTTTTTGAACGCCTCCTCGACGCTGACGAGCATCTCGGCGCGCGCAATGTCGCGGGCGGGCGTGTCGGTCATGGAGTCCAATGCCCGGCGCGCAAGCGCGTTTGCTAGCCAGCTTTGAATAGCGACCGACTGCGGGTCGAGCGCGATGGCCTATTCAAGAAGATTAATCCCGTGGGCGTAGGTCTCCGGCGAAAATTGCCGCGACAAGACGGCGCGGCTTCGCAGAAAATAGTCGAGCGCAACTGCGTGCCCGGTCGGCCGTGAAGCCTCCGCGGCAATTAGTGCGGCATCCAGCGCGTTCGCAATCTGGCTGGGATTTCGTCTTGCAATGAAAACAGGTCGCTGGCGTCCCGATCGAAGCGCTCGCGCGGCCGTCTCTGCGTCGATTAATTGGGCGTTGACGCGGATACGCGATCCGAGTTTGTGAACGCTGCCTTCGAGCACCTAGCGCACGCCCTGCTCGTGACCGACCTGCCGCACATCGACCCGTTTGTCCTTGTAGGTGAATGCGCTGCCGCGCGCGATCACGAACAGGCCCTCGATGCGGGAGAGGTCCGTCGTCAGAACATCATGACGACAAAACGCATGTCCATTCCTCCTTGAGGGGGCCGTTGCTTTGAGGAAACATCGTGCGGCCGCCAAATTGCTCGATCGGGTCGACTGCCTGCTGACGCTCGCGCGCTTGACCGTGATCGATCGGCTCACCGGGCCACCACCCGAAAGCCCGACTGGTCGTCCCATCCGCGAACGGAGCGAGCGGCTGCGGAGGGCGTTTCCGTGGTTCGATGAGCGCAGACGGAGCTGAGGATAAGATGACGCGATGCTACACCCGGACACTCAGCCGGTACGGATCGAGATCACCATGTCAATCATTTCTCGCCGTAAGCAGCGTCATTGACACCGCTAAGCCGAGCAAGAACAGCCCGCGTAGCAGCACTGGCGCCCCGCGATAGGCGCCCCAGAGCGCGAATATGCCCTCACCGCCGGCCAGCGCCGACACGAACCAAGCGCAAAAGCGCAAAAAGCACGCAGGGAGCAGTGTCACGACGCCTGAGTAATCCGGGCAGATTTACGTCGGCTTAATGTCGCCTCCTCTGGCGCGTTATCGTGGAGCGGTTAGCGAGCGACCGTCCCTTCGAGTTGTGGCCGCAGCCAACGTCGTTCTGTGCAAGCTCTCGGTGCAGCCTGCGCGCGGCCTAGCCGCTCTACCTGGGCGTCGAGCGTCTGCCCGTACATGCTGTCGCGGGCGTAGCCGAGAAGGCGGTTTTCCGGATGAGTTCCAGTATCTTACGGCAACCGTAACCCCTTGATCCCGCCCGCACGGAACTTTGTCGGCTATCTGATCCAAGGCAGACGATCGGGCTTTTCGTCGGCTCTTGGGCAGATCAGGCCCGCCGGATGAGCTGCTGCGGGAAGCCGCTTAACAGGGGTCTCCGCAATCGGCTTCGACCTGTGACGTTTCTGTGATCATCATTTTCGATTGGCACAACACGCCTCGCTATTTCGTTGACGTTGCCGTCAAAGAACCATCGTGCGGAGTACCAGTGATGCGCTTGGACTACGAGATTTCCGTGACCTGCAAGGACGGCTCGCGAGCGAACGTCCATGTCTATGGGCAGCCTGCGCCACACCCTGATGACATCGTTGTGCTGCCACTGGATGGCAAAATGATCAGGGCGAAAATAGATACCCCGCAGACGATTGCTGCCGAGGCCGTCGCCCACGAAATCTGATTGCATTCTTGATGCGCGGGGCGGGGAGAAACCACAAGCCAGAACCGAGGGAGGGGAGGACAAAAAGCGGGAAGGTGCGTCCGGCCGGTGACACCGCGGTGGCCGCGGCCGAGCTGGTGGCGATCGCCGAGCGCATTGCCGCGTGCCGCGATCCGACGGACGACAAGTTCCTCGAGCTGGGAGCTGGCGGTCAACGGCCGTGCCGATCTGATCGTCACTGGCGACCGCAACACGGCACATTGTGCCGAATGATCACTGTCTTGGGAGGGATTCGATGCGATCCCCTTACCTTGATCCACAATCGCTTCTTGCCCTTGCGCGGAAGTGCCGAGAATACGCGAAGTCTTTAACGGAAGCCGACAATATTGCGATGCTTCGGCTTTGGGCAACAGAGCTAGCCGACAACGCCGACGAAATCGAGCGCCAAAGGTCTCGGAGCCGCCTGCGGCACCTTCGGGCCAGGGCGAGACGCGGTGCGATTGTCGCGCTACGCGGCCACCGTCGGGCCGCGCCTCGCCGCCCAACCGCGCTCCGGCGTCGCCGAGGCCCGCCGTAGCTTGCGCGATATCCTGCGTTGCCGCCGCCGAGATCGAGCGGCGGCACTGCGCATGCTGTTTGACCGGCTGGTGACCCGCCACGTCCTCGACACCAACCCGGCTCACGCGCCGTGGGCGGCCCGCGCTAGGTGGTGACAAAGGGCAAGACGCCGGTGCTCGCCGCCGACGAGGCGCGCGCACTGCTGGATTCCATCCCGACCGATTCGTTGATCAGATTGCGCGCGCACTCGAAACACGGCCCCGAACCGGCGACCAGATCCCGTACCGTGCTCGATACCAGGGGTGCGACCTGTAACAGGGATCTGCTGACGCCTCGGTTCGCACACTGGAACGAATTACCGTGGGCGGCGGTGAGAACTGGGCGGGTTCGGGCAGCTTGCAATCACCAATCATTGCCGCCTCGACCACCAAGTAGTTTTGCGGTCGAGTGGGCTTCCGGGGATCACACTTTCTTTCTCCACAGCTGCGGACGGGCGCGAGGGCTGCAAGTCAGAACGCCACGCTCGATCATGGCACCGGCGCGAATGCCCTTGCCATTACAATCGTCAATATGGCGGTCAATATGGCCCCCTAAAAATCCGTCGCGCGCGCGCCATTCGGCCCGTAACCAACCGCTCCCCAAGTCATCTTCCAGCGGTCCTCGGCGGTCTCTGCCGCTTGAGGGCACCGCCGCATCCCTCGAACGGAAGAGCGGTATGCGCCGGCTGTGACAATAATCAGGCTTTTAGCCGCGCCCTCGACTTAAACGAACTTTCGAGCGCGCCGTGCGTTGGAAAACACATGCGACGAGCCAAGCGCTTGAGCTTGTCGGCCAAAACGGTGGGGGGTAGATTAACAATGTCATCAATCAGGCTAGCGATCCTTATAGTTCTTCTAGCTCTTGCCTCTCTAACCGCCCATGCATTCGCCCAAGCTACCACGGGCACGGATATAATCCTTCGCCTTCGATTTTCCGGCGAGGATGCTGTACTTCTTCCTATGAGATCGTGCCTAGTGGGCGAGCTATCGCAGATGCCGGACATCAAGGTTGAGACAGTACCGACCAATGGTGTGCGCTTCATCCTAGACATCGCGGTGCAAAAGACCGAGGAGAATGTGTCTGCCAGTTTGGTGGTGGCACAGACCTTCCCGATGGAAGAATTTCGGCCTCGTATCAAGAAAGGCGAGGACAGGACCGCTTTTCTAACGAGTATCAATTATTATACTCTGATTCGGATGCACCGGATCGTGTCGGGCAGCTCCTACGAAAACCTTTGTCAGAGCATTGCGGCTGACCTTGCGGAAGAGGTGCTATCGAAGGAATACACCGAGCGCGATGACTGATTGCCACCGGGAGCTATCCTTCTCGAGACCGTTTTCGTTGTAGGGCCGGCGCACTGCGGCTCGCTCCAACGAGCCGGCTGAAGAGGCGGGCTGACAGCTGAAAGGACCGACTGACGAAGGAGGGTAACATGCAGACCGGCAAGATCACGCATCGCGACGTTGCCGATGTGGACGTAAACATGACGGAGTTGCAGATAAGCGGCTGGTCCGGCTGAGTTGCTCTGATGCGCGCTGCGGCCCTTTCCCCGTCGACCGGAACGCCTGCGGCGCAGCCGGGGGTCCGGGTCGAGAGCCTGAACCATTTCTTCGGTCATGGCGAATCGCGCAACCAAGTCCTGTTCGGCAACTCGATCGAAATCGAGTCCGGGCAATTCGTGGTCATGACCGGGCCCTCGGGTGCGGGCAAAACCACGCTGCTCACTCTCGTCGGTGCCCTGCGCTCAGTGCAGCAGGGCCGGGTCGAGGTGCTCGGACACGACCTGGCGTGTCTGTGCCGGCGCGAGCTGGTTGCGGTTCGGCGCAATGTCGGCTTTATCTTTCAGATGCACAATCTGTTCGACGCTCTGTCGGCCTACGAGAATGTTAAGCTGTCAATGCAGCTCGGTGGCTGCGCGCCATCCGAGATGCGGCAGCGCGGCACAGCGGTGCTAGAGCGCCTCGGGCTCGGGAACCGTATCGACCACAAGCCGGACTCGCTGTCCGGCGGCCAGCGCCAGCGCGTCGCCGTCGCCCGGGCCCTCGTAAATCGGCCGCGGCTCGTGCTCGCCGACGAGCCAACGGCGGCGCTCGACCGCAATACGACGCGCGTCGTGGTCGATTTCCTCAAGGAGACGACGGTCGAAGACGGCTCCGCCGTGGTTATGGTCACCCATGACGACAGCATCATCGAGGAGGCTGATCGACTGGTGCGCATGGTCGACGGCAGGATCGTCGACGACGTGGTGCTGAACGACACGTTGCGAATCTGCGAACCTCTAAAGGCGGCCGATGGGTTCAGGGAGTTGACGCCGGTCGAACTAATCAATGTCGCCGAAAAGACGACTAAGCACCGGGTGCCGGGAGAATACACCGCGCGCGATGACTGATCACTATGTCCCTTCCGGGCAGCTGCGGCTGCTCCGACCACCCGTGTTTTTCATCAGGGATGCGGTTTACCGCTCATTAAATGCCGCCGAAGCGGGACCAAGCCCGCAAGCGTTTTCGATATTTGAAGCGAGCCACATTGGGCGGCCGGGTCTAGCGAGTGCTGGACGACGTGTACAGGATCCCTCGACTTTGCAAGCGACCACTGGGAGCGGGTGACGACGACGAGCGTCTCTGATCGAACCCCGAACGTTGTCGCGCGGCGCAAAACGATATTAGTTTTATCTTGATTATCAATATCGGAATTGCTATCGTGCGGACATTGTCTGGGCAGCGGACCGGGAGCCTGATTGGTGATCTCCGATGTTCCCGATTATGTTACAAGATTCCCGTTTGCAATGGATCATTTTCCCGTTTGGCCGACACGGGAATTTATTCTGAAGTTGTCGTTGAATCAATAGTTTGTCGAATACGGCAATACCGCAAAGTCAAATTTTTCCCGTCATTTTCCCGTCGAAAACGGGAATCCCGCACCCGCGGCGCCGGCGCTCCCGCGGGGTTCTCAGATCGCGCGGCCTCGCCCGTTTTGCCCGACGGCAGCGCGCTTCCGCCCCCCTCGATGGGGCGGGCCGGGGCTGAGGCTGCCAAACTGACAAAAGGGATCGACAAGGTGGCTCGGCTTGATCCGAGATTGCGATGCCGGCCCGCCCGTTTCAGGCGGTCTTTTCGACCTCGAGTCCGAGCTCGGCGATCATCTTTTCGCGCATGATGAATTTCTGGATCTTGCCGGTCACGGTCATCGGAAAGCCGTCGACGAATTTGACGTAGCGCGGGATCTTGTAATGCGCGATCTGCCCCTCGCAGAAGGCGCGGATCTCGTCGTCGCTCGCGGTCTCGCCGTCGCGCAGCCGGACCCAGGCGCATAATTCCTCGCCATAGCGCCGATCGGGGACGCCGATCACCTGCACGTCCTGGATCTTCGGATGGCGGTAGAGGAACTCCTCGATCTCGCGCGGATAGACGTTCTCGCCGCCGCGGATCACCATGTCCTTGATCCGCCCGACGATATTGCAATAACCCTGGTCGTCGATCGTCGCCAGGTCGCCGGTCTTCATCCAGCCCGCCGGGTCGATCGCCTCGCGCGTCCGCGCGGCGTCGTTCCAATAGCCGAGCATGACGAGGTAGCCGCGCGACAACAGCTCGCCCGGCGTGCCGCGCGGCACGATCCGGCCGGCGGCGTCGACGATCTTGACCTCGACATGCGGCAATGCCCGGCCGACCGTCGACACCCGCCGCTCGATCGGATCGTCGGTCGCGGTCGCCGTGCTCGCCGGGCTCGTTTCGGTCATTCCGTAGCCGATCAGCAGGTCGCGCAGATACATGCGGTCGACGGCCCGCTTCATGACCTCGATCGGACACGGGCTGCCGGCCATCATGCCGGTGCGCAGCGATCCGAGATCGAAGCGGGCGAATTCGGGGTGATCCATCTCGGCGATGAACATCGTCGGCACGCCGTAGAGCGCCGTGCAGCGCTCGGCCTCGATCGCTTCGAGCGTGGCGAGCGGATCGAACCCCTCGCTCGGATAGACCATCGCGGCGCCATGCGTCAGGCAGGCGAGATTGCCGATCACCATGCCAAAGCAATGGTAGAGCGGCACCGGGATGCAGACGCGGTCGCGCTCGGTGAACTTCATCGCCTCGCCGAGGAAGAAGCCGTTGTTCAGGATGTTGTGGTGGGTCAGAGTCGCACCCTTCGGAAAGCCGGTCGTGCCCGAGGTGAATTGGATGTTGATCGGGTCGTCGAACTGCAGTTCCTCGGCCAGGGTCGCGAGCCGGCGGCGCTCGGCCGCGCCGCCGAGGCCGGCGACGTCGCCGAATGCGAGGGCGCCGGGCGGGCGGTCGTCGCCGATCGCGATGACGAGCCGCAGATCGGGCAGGCGCGCCGCTCGCAGCGCCCCGGGCGCTGCCGTCGCCAGCTCCGGTGCCAATTCGCCGAGCATCGAAAGATAGTCGCTCGATTTGAACCGGGCCGCCGTGATCAGCGCCGCGCAGCCGGCCTTGTTCAGCGCATAGTCGAGTTCGGCCACGCGATAGGCCGGGTTGATGTTGACCAGGATCAGCCCGGCCTTGGCGGTGGCGAATTGCGCGACGGTCCATTCGGCGTTGTTCGGCGACCAGATGCCGACCCGCTCGCCGGGTTCGAGCCCGAGCGCCAGGAGCCCGGCGGCGAAGGCGTCGACCTCGGCTTGCAGTCGGCGCCAGCTCCAGCGGATCTGCTGGTGGCGCGAAATCAGCGCGTCATGCCCGGCAAAGTGCCTGACGATGCGGTCGAATTGCACGCCGATCGTCTCGCCGATCAGCGGCGTGTCGCTCGCCCCATGGACGTAGCTCGGCGCTGCGCGCGGCCGGTCCGCCCGGCCCCCGGCCTCCATCGACGAATCGTGATCGCGGCCCATGCGTCAGCTCCCAAAGTTCGGGTGTCGGTTCTCGCGATGCGCGCCAACCTCTTGGTCGGACGCCATCGGTCGCGCAAGCGGAAAATCACGGTCCGCCTCGTTGCCGGCGCCACCAGCCGTTCAGAAAGGCTTAGCTCGGCGCGACGAAACTGGGTCCTCGGCAGATCGGAGCGGCGGAGTGATCGGCTGGGCGTTGCGCTGGGTCCTGATTTGGGGCGGCATCGCGCTGTTCTGCGCCGTTGTCGTCGAGCGCGGCGGCGCGCTCTTGCGGCAACCGCCCGGCGCAACCGGTTCCGGCCCGCCGGCGGCGGAGCCGGCCGAGGCCGCATCGGCGCCGCCGGTCGACAGCCGCAGCTATCCGGCCGACGCGAACGGCCATGTCGTCGTCGAAGCCGAGATCGACGGCGCCGTGCTGCGTCTCCTGGTCGACACCGGCGCCAGCCTCGTCACCTTGACGCCGGCCGATGCGCGCGCCGTCGGCATCAAAGCGGATCGGCTCGCCTTCACCGGCCGCGCCGCCACTGCAAACGGGCTCGTCCGCCTGGCGCCGGTGACGTTGCGCGAGATCCGCATCGGTCAACTGACCGTCGAGAACGTGCCCGGCGCCGTGCTCGAAAACCTCGACACGTCGCTGCTCGGCATGAGTTTTCTGCGCCGATTGCGCAGCTATCGGATGGCCGACGGCCGTTTCACGATCGCCTGGTAGCGCTTTTACCGGGGGTACTACGCCGCACAGGTGGACCGCGCGGAGCCGGAGCGACCGAAAATCGTCTCGACCCAGCGCTAGAGTATTGCCGCTTTTTTAGGCAAACCGGTCGACGCCGCGCCGGCTGGACACACGCAGCGCTTATCCGCCGAGCTATCCCCGCGTTTTGGGGATAGGCGCGAACTACATCTTGTATCCGGTCGCCGGCGGAGGACGCCGGTTTTCTACGACGCGATTCGCTCGAGCTGTCGATTGGTGCGTTCGAGCCGGCGGATGGCTATCATCGGGGCGCCAGCGCATGACGCAGGGTGGTCGGGGAGGATGGACGAAACAGCGACCCTGCCAATCACAGTGCTGACCGGGTTTCTCGGCAGCGGCAAGACGACCCTGCTGCGCCGGGCGCTCGCCGCCCCGTCGCTCGCCGACACCGCGGTCGTGATCAACGAGATCGGCGAGATCGCGATCGACCACCACCTCGTCGATTTCGTCGAAGGCAGCGTCGTCGAATTGCCGGGCGGCTGTTTATGCTGCGCGGTGCGCGAGGATCTCGCCCGCACCCTGCGCGACCTCTTGGCGCGGCGCGAAGCCGGCGCGATCCGGCCGTTTCGCCGGCTCGTCGTCGAAACCACCGGCCTCGCCGACCCGGCGCCGATCCTCTACACATTCGGCGCCGATCCGGCGCTCGACGGCGCCTTGCGGCCGGCGCGCGTCGTCACCCTCGTCGATGCCATCGCCGGCGCCGCGAGCCTCGACCGCTTTCCGGAAGCGGCGCGTCAAGCGGCGCTCGCCGACGCACTCGTCATCAGCAAGACCGATCTTGCATCCTGTGGCGAGGATCTGTTGCGGCGGCTCGCGGAGCTGAACCCGGGTGCTGCCCGCCTCTTCGCGGCAGAACTCGGCGATCCGGGCGAGATCCTGTTCGGCCAGCGCGAAACCCCGGCCGGCACCGCGCCGCCCCCCGGCGCGCCGACCGCCGTGCACAGCCACGGCATCGACACCTTTGCCGTCATTCTCGACGGCGCGATGAGCCGGCTCGAATTCGCGCGCGCCCTCGGCCGATTGGCCGGGGCGCGCGGAACCGATCTGCTGCGAGTCAAGGGGATCGTCGAATTCGCCGACCGCCCGGGCCGGCCGGCCCTGGTGCAGGCCGCCCAGCACACCTTGTTCGCGCCGGAATGGCTCGACGCCTGGCCCGCGGATTGGCCCAAAGGGGATCGCCGCGGCCGGCTCGTCTTTGTCGTGCACGAGATCCCGCGGCCCGAGATCCTCGGCTATTTCGCCTTTGCCCGGCCAAAGCTTGTTCTCGGGCCGCGCGGCGCGCGGACCCGGGGGCCGTGGCGGGAATCATCATAGGAGGCCAAGAGATGCTGGACATCGTCGTCGCCGGCGGGCTCGCCGTTCTTCCCTCGGGGCCGGAGCCGGCCGATATCGGCGTCGCCGCAGGCAAGATCGCCGCGATCGGCGCACCGGGCAGCCTCGCGGCATTGGGCGCCGGGCGGGTCGTCGACGCCGCCGGGCAGGTCGTGATCCCGGGCGGCATCGATCCGCACGTGCATTGCCGCTGGCCGATAGTCGTGCCCGGCACCGCCCAGCATCAGATGACCGAGGGACCGGCCCGGGTCAGCGAGGCGGCACTCCATGGCGGCACGACGACGATCATCGATTTCGCGCTCGTCGGCGACGGCGACACGGTGCAGCAGGCGATCGAGCGCCGGCAGCAGGAATGGGCGCGGGACTGCCATTGCGACTATGCGTTCCATACGATGGTGGGGGGCAAGCTGGCGCCAGAAATCCTGCCGCAGCTCGCCGAGGCGGTGGCGGCCGGGCACCCGTCGGTCAAGATGTTCACGACCGACATCACCCCGTCGCGCAAGGGGCGCATGGTCGATTTCGGCGACATCTGGGAGGTGCTGCAGGTCTTGGCCAAGGCCGGCGGCATCGCCGCGATCCATGCCGAGGACAACGACCTCGTCATGCATATGTACGAAAAGCTGACCCGCGAGGACCGCACCGGCTTCGAGAACATGGCCGAGGTGCACACCACGCTGTCGGAGGATCTGTCCTTCAACCGGGTGATCCGGCTCGCAGCCAATATCGAGGGTGCGGCCCTCTACATGATGCACACTTCGGCGGCGACCGGCGTCAAGGCGATCGCGGCGGCGCGCGCCGACGGCGTGCCGATCTATGGCGAGACGCTGCACCAGTACCTCTTGTACACGGCCGAAGACTACCGGCGGCCGCAGGGCCAGATCTATCACACCTACCCGTCGCTGAAATTCCGCGAGGATCAGGCGGCATTGTGGGCTGCGACCGATCACGGCGCGATTCAGACGGTCGCCACCGACGAGATCTGCTGTCCGCTCAGGATCAAATTGCAGGGCCGGCGGATCGACGACACGACCGGCGGCAATGCCGGCGTCGAGCCGCGCCTCAGCCTGATCTATACCGAGACGGTCGAAAAGCGCGGCCGCGGCCTCGCCGATTTCGTCGGCCTCGTATCGGCGAACGCCGCCCGGATCATGGGGCTCTATCCGCGAAAGGGGGCGCTGGCGGTCGGCTCGGACGCCGACATCGTCGTGCTGGAGACACGCCGCCGCCATATCGTGCGTGCCGCCGAGATGCACGAGGCCGACTATTCGCCATGGGAAGGCCGCGACCTCGCCGCCTGGCCCTCGCTGACGATGCTGCGCGGCAAGGTCGTCGTCGAGAACGGCGCCTTCTCCGGCGCCCTTGCGGATGGCCAGTTCCTGCCGCGCAAGGTGCCTGACGCGGTGCGCAGCCGGCCGGTATTGTGATCTCCTCCGGCGGGTGGGATCGCCTGCCATTCTCGCCGCTTGCGAGCCGGGTTGCGCCGCACCAGGGCTGACGGCAGGAGCGGTTGCGGGCGCGCTTGCCTTGCCGGGAGCTTCTCCCTAGCCTCGATCCGCAACCTTCGTTGCGGAGCCGGATAGCGCATGAAAAGCATCACGATCGACCGGCAGAAACGCCTCGCTGCCGAGCCGGAGAAGGGCCACAACCGCTGGCATGAGGCGATCCCGCCGGTCGTCGAGGCGTCGCCCGGCGAAGAGGTCGAGATGGAAACCCGCGACGCCTTCGACGGCCAGATCACGCCGGCGACGACGGCGACGGACCTGCTGCGCTGCGATCTCAACCTCGTGCATCCGCTGACGGGCCCGGTCTATGTCGCCGGTGCCGCGCCCGGTGATCTGCTCGAAGTCGAGATCCGCGACATGCGGCCCGGGCCGTTCGGCTACACGGTGCAGGTGCCGGGCTTTGGCTTTCTGCGCGACGCCTTTCCCGACCCCTACATCGCCAAATGGACGATCAAGGACGGCTTTGCCCAATCGGCCGATCTGCCCGGTGTGCGCATTCCCGACGGTTCGTTCGTCGGCGTGATCGGCGTCGCCCCATCGAAGGCGTTGCGCGAGACGGTCACACGCCGCGAGGCCGAACTCGCCGGGCGCGGCGGCATCGCATTGCCGCCGGAGCCGCAAGGTGCGGTGCCGGACGCGGCGCCGATCGCCGCCGAGGCATTGCGCACGATCCCGCCGCGCGAGAACGGCGGCAACATGGACATCAAGCAGCTCTCGAAAGGCGCCCGCCTGCTGCTGCCGGTGTTTGTCGACGGTGCCTTGTTTTCGGTCGGCGATGCGCATTTCGCGCAGGGCGACGGCGAGGCCTGCGGCACCGCGATCGAGATGGCGGGCACGATCCTCGTGCGCTTTTCGCTGCTGAAAGGCGAGGCGCAGCGCCGCGCCATCCGCTTCCCGCGCTTCGAGCGCGACGATTATTACTTTCCGCCCGAACTCGCCGCACCCAGGCGCTTCGTCGCCACGACCGGCATGTCGATCCGCGCCGACGGCACCAACGAGAGCGAGGACACGACCTTGAGCGCCCGCAACGCGCTGTTGTCGATGATCGACCTCCTCGTCGAGCGCGGCTGGAGCCGGCAGCAGGCCTATGCGATCTGCTCGGTCGCCGTCGATCTCAAGTTGAGCGAATTGGTGGACGTGCCGAACATGATCGTCAGCGCCTTTCTGCCACTCGACATCTTCGGCCAATAGCGCCAAGTACCAGGAGCCTCGTCCGATGGATTTCGCCGACAGCCCGGAGCACGCCGCCTTCCGCGCCGAGTTCCGCCAGTGGCTCGAAGCCAACCTGCCGGCAGACATCAAGGTCGACGACGCGGCCGACCAGCGCGTCGCACCGGACCGCGCGACCTTGGAAAAGCGCGTCGCCTGGCAGAAGCGGATGCACGCTGCCGGCTGGGTTGGCATTTCCTGGCCCAGCGCATATGGCGGCCGCGGCGCCAATTTCATGCAGCAGGTCATCTTCGACGAAGAGTATTACCGCGCCCGCGCCCCGGTGCTGCCCGGCAATGTCGGGTTGAGCCTGCTTGGCCCGACCCTCATTCACTGGGGCACCGAAGAACAGAAGAAACGCTATCTGCAAAAGATACTCGGCGCCGAAGAAATATGGTGCCAGGGCTATTCCGAGCCCGGCGCCGGCTCCGATCTCGCGAGCCTGCGGACCCGCGCGGTCGACAAGGGCGACCACTTTCTCGTCAACGGTCAGAAGGTGTGGACCTCGGGCGCGCATTTCGCCGATTGGTGTTTCCTCCTGGTGCGCACCGATCCCGAGGCGCCGAAGCACCATGGCATCAGTTATCTGCTGGTCGACATGAAGACCCGCGGCATCACGGTGCGGCCGCTCGTGCTGCTGAACGGCCACCGGCATTTCAACGAAGTGTTCTTCGAGGATGTCGCAGTGCCGAAGGAAAATCTGGTCGGGCCGCTGAACGAGGGCTGGAAGGTCACGACGACGACACTGATGTTCGAGCGCAGCGGCGCCGGCGGGCGCGACCATGCGGCGCAGATCGCCCGCCTCGCCGAACTCGCCAAACAATTCCCGAGCCGGCAGGAGCCGGCCTGGAACGACAGCCATATCCGCCAGCAGCTGGCCCAGCTGATGATCGACGTCAAGGCGCTGCAGGTGACGCGGCTGCGCGGCCTGACCCGCCGGCTGCGCGGCGAGCCGCCGGGCCCGGAGGGTTCGATCCTCAAGCTGTTCGGCTCGGAATTGGCGCAACGGATTGCCGAATTCTCTTCGACCCTGCTCGGCCCCTACGCGACGGTCGACGCGCCGACCGAGGCGGTGCCCGACGCCGCACGCTGGCACCACCGCGTGCTCGGCGCCCGGCAATACACAATCGCCGGCGGCACCAGCGAGATCCAGCGCAACATCATCGGCGAGCGCGTGCTGGGGTTGCCGAAGGGATAGACTCCCGTGTTGAGCATCAGTTCGGCCGAGTTGAGGATCGTCGAGTTCCTGGTCAGCGAGCGACTCGGACCGGATTCGGCGTTTCTGAACCAGATACCGTCCCTGCGATTTCCGCAACGGCAGATGACCGGCACCGGCTATTCGTCGAGTTCCAACCGCTGTCGGAAATCGCTGCGCGCGGAACCTGTGAATACGGTCCTATCGACCGACTTCGAGACAAAGCTGCCATCGCCGCAGGACTTGGTCGGTTTTACATTGTTTATTGATGGCGGCTTCATGACGTCATTTGAAGGGTACACTTTTGGGGACGTGCGTTGGCCGGATGAACCAATCGAGAATTGGCTTGTCTTCGATCTGGCGGTCGCCGGTCGCAGGTAGCTCGGATCGACCGCAAAACCCATCAAGGCCGATTGGGTTGGGCGAAATTCCGGGGGGCCGCGATGCGTCCCCGTGACTTGGTCGCTGCTTAGGTCGAGGCGTTCAACCGCGGCGATTCGGACGAAATGGCGGCGTTCTATGCCGAGCGCGCGGTCAACCATCAGGTGGTGCGTGAGCCGGTCGAGGGCCGCACGGCAATCCGCGAGATGTTTGCCCGCGAGTTCGCCGAAGCGAAGATGATCTGCATCATCGAGAACATCTTCGAGGACGGCGAGTGGGCGATCCTCGAATGGAAAGACCCGCGCGGATTGCGCGGCTGCGGTTTCTTTTGCATTGAGAATGACGAGATCGTTTTTCAGCGAGGGTACTGGGACCGCCTCTCCTTCCTGAGGGCGCACGGGCTCCCGCTCGAGATCCGGTGAGGACAAATCGGCATGGATATCGGTTTTACCGAGGAGCAGGAACTGCTCCGCGAGACCGCGCGCAAATTCCTCGACGGCGAATGCGACAGCCGGTTTGTCCGGGCGCGCATGGCCGAGCCCGCGGCCGTCACCGACGAATTCTGGCAGAAGCTCGCCGAACAGGGCTGGCTCGGCATCGTCTACCCGGAGGGGGATGGCGGCAGCGGCCTCGGTCTCGTCGATCTCGTCGTTTTGATGGAGGAAATGGGGCGCCGGGTCATGCCCGGACCTTTCCTGTCGACCGTGCTGCTCGGCGGTGCCGCGATCGCCGAAGCGGGTTCGTCGGCGCAGCGCCGGGAATGGCTGCCGCGGATCGTCTCTGGCGAGAAGAAGGCGGCGCTCGCCTGGACCGAACCGGCGCTGCGCTGGGACGCCGCCGGCATCGCGCTGCCGGCGCGCGAGACGGGCGGCGGATTTGTCTTATCGGGCAAGAAGCTGTTCGTCGGCGACGCGCATCTTGCCGATGTCCTCGTCGTCGCGGGCCGCACCCGCGACGGCAGCACGATGGAGGACGGCATCAGCCTGTTCCTCGTGCCGAAAGACACACCCGGCGTCGGCGTGACGGTGCTGCCGACGATCGATGAGACGCGCAAGCATTGCGAGGTCGGCTTCGACAATGTCGCTTTGCCGGGCGCGGCCCTGCTCGGCGCCAGGCATGACGGCTGGCGGCCGTTGTCGCGGGTCGTCGCGCGGGCGACCGTGGCGCTTTGCGCCGAGATGTGCGGCGGGGCGCAACAGGTGCTCGACATGACGGTCGACTATGCCAAGCTCCGCATCGCCTTCGGCAAGGCGATCGGCAGCTATCAAGGGGTCAAGCACCAGGCGGCCGACATGCTGGTCGCCCTCGAAAACGCCAAGTCGCTGACCTACTACGCCGCCTGGGCCGTCGACGAGGATCTCGACGAGGCGCCGCTCGCGGTGGCGATGGCCAAGGCCGCCGCCTCCGACATGGCGCGCAAGGTCGCCGGCACCGGCATCCAGCTGCATGGCGGCATCGGCATGACCTGGGAGCACGATCTGCAGCTCTATTTCAAGCGCGCCAAGGCCTCGGAGGTCGCCTTTGGCGACGCCGCCTGGCACCGCGAACGGGTCGCACGGCTATTCGACCCATAGGCGATACCAAAAACTGCCCCTCACCCCAGCCCGCGACAGCGGGAGGGCAAGGGGCCAACTCGGCCGACGTCAGCGGCATTGATACCGGAGGCGCGGACCTAGGCCTAGGGAAGACCCAGGCAGGTTCTCGCTTGCAACGCCGGCGCGGCGGATCGAACCGGAAGCCTGGGCGGTCAGTCCTCCGCTCCGACTTCTCCGGCCAGCATCACCGGCGCCGGGTGCTCCTGCCGGCTCAGCGCGAAACAGATTGCGGCAATGATCAGGTAGCCGAGCGCCACCGGAGACGAAGCGCCGATGCCGAGGGCCGTGCCGTGGATGAAGCCGAAGAACGAGAGGATGGCGCCGGCCGCGGCGTAGAGTGCCGCCCAGTCGAATTTGCGGTCGATGATGAAGACCGCGATCGCACCGAGGATCAGCCCGGCCAGCACGGCGCCGCCGCCCAACAGCGCCATGCCGTGATAGACGACGCCTGATGCGCCGAGCTTGGCCATGCCGATCTTGTCGGCCGAGAGGCCGGCGGCGCCGAGCGCGCCGTCGATCTGGGTCTGTGCCCATGCGGCGATGTTGGGCAAGAGCGCCAAAACGATCGCCGGGGCGTGGCGGGCCGGTGTCGCCTGAAACGCCTGGCCGCCGATGACGAGGCCGATATAGAGCAGGATCGGCAGGATCGCCACCAGCGGAATGACGGCGAGCAGCAGCGCCGTCAGGCCGAGAAAGCAAACGATGCCGATGACCACCCCGGTCGCCAGCGAATAGCCGATCCGCCCGCCGACCGCCTTCCAGCCGGGGTGGCCGATATAGACGGCCGGAGGGAACGGACTGCCCAGCAAGGCGCCGACGATGGCGCCGGTGCCGTCGGCCAAGAGGATCTGGCGCAGGCTGTAATCGTCGCCGGCGGCGGCGGCGCTCTCGACGTTGTTCATCCCCTCGGTGAAGTTGTAGATGCCGAGCGGGATCGCGGTGACGAGGAGCGGCCCGATGCCGCCGATCGCCTTGGCGAAATCACCCGACGGGTAAGGCAGATGCAGTCCGAACTGGCCGATCGCGGCCACGACCTCGGCCGGCTGCATCAAGTCGTCGAGATGGACAAGACGTGCCAGCCAGGCAAGGACGGTGCCGACCACGACCGCGGCGAGGCCGCCGGGCAGCCCGAAGGGCAGGCGAACGCCGGCCGTCCAGCTGACCAGCACGATGGTCAGCGACAACAGAAACAGCCACGGCTCTTCCCAGCCGAGGAAGGCCGGACGCATCGAGATGAAAGCGATCGAGATCCCGGCGAGCGTGCCGAGCATCGCGGCGCGCGGCGTATATTTGCGCACCGTCGGTCCGACAAAGGCGCCGAGCAGCACGATCGCGCCGATCACCAGGCACCAGACGAGCCCCGACCGCCAGGCGAGCAGCGCATCATGCGTCTTCAGATAGGTCGGCAGCATGATCAGGAAGACGACGATGAACATGTGCGGCACCGACGGCCCGTAGGGCATCGCCGTCACGTCGCTGCGCCCTTCTTTCTGCGCCAGCCGCCAGGCGAGATAGGCGTAGTACAGGTTGCCGATCGGCAGCGCGATGCCGAGGGCCGGCAGGATCCGGCCGTAGACGACATCGGCCGGCAGGTTGACGACGTGCAGGCACAGGCCGGTCAAGACGATGACGTTCAGCGCGACATTCGTGAACAGGCCGAAAAAACCGTTCCAGTCGCCGGGCACCCACCAGCGCGGTGCTCCGCCAGGGGCTCCGGCCGCGGCGCTCACCGCTACCACCTCACAAACTCCCGGCGGGCAGCGCCGCCATAATCGCCGTCGAAGGTGCCACCCAACCGAAGATGCCGCCCTGCGCCTTGATCATGCGCAACCCCATTTCCTGAAATTCCGGGAAATACGAGCCGACGCAGTCGGCAACGACGAGGCAGTCGTAGCCGCGGTCGTTGGCTTCGCGCACTGTCGTATTGACGCAGACCTCGGTCGTGACGCCGCAGACGATCAGCTGCGTGATGCCGAGGTTCTTCAGGATCGCGTCGAGGTCGGTCGCGTAGAAGGCGCCCTTGCCGGGCTTGTCAACAACCGGCTCGCCGGGCAACGGATAGAGTTCGGGGATGATGTCGTGCCCGGCCTCGCCGCGCACCAGGATACGGCCCATCGGACCCGGATCGCCGATGCCGGCGGTCAGCCGGCCGCGCAGTCTTTTCGACGTCGGCAGATCGGCGAGGTCGGGGCGATGCCCCTCGCGCGTATGGATCACGGTCAAATCGGCGGCGCGCGCCGCCGCCAGCAGGCGCCCGGTCGGCGCGATCGTGCGGCGCAACAGCGAGACGTCATTGCCGAGTACGGCGCCAAAGCCGCCGGGCTCGAGAAAGTCGCGCTGCATGTCGATGATGACGAGGCCGGCATGGGCCGGGTCGAATTCGAAGGGGTAGGGTTCCGCCTCGATAACGTTCATGGCGCCCTCTTTGCGGCACATGCGGGCCGCCGCGCCCGGCGCCTTTGGCCGTCCGGTTCCGGCTTCGCGGCCGGCCTTCAACGCTGGCGAAGCAAGAGTTGAGCCAACAGACGGCGGTAGGTGTTTCCGAGCGCCGAAGAATCGGGCAATGCCGGCCTGTCGGCCTCGGCTCGGTGCGCCGGCCTTGCCGCCGGCGAGCCGGCGGATCATGCTGCCGTCAGCCGAAAAACTGTCGCCGATGGGAGGGTCCGATGGTCGCGATCAAGGCGGTTGCCCATTTCAGCATCCCGGTCAGCAATGTCGCAGCCAGCACGCGGTTCTACACCGAGATCGTCGGCTGCCGGCATCTGGCGACCGTCGCGGCCGGGCAGATGGCGTTTCTCGACGCGGCCGGGGTCTGCGTGATCCTCGTCGGGCGCGAGCCGCCGATCAACGCCAGGGCCGAGGACCATGGCGGCGTCCACCATTCCTTCGCTGTCGCCGATTACCAGGCGGCGCTCGACCACCTGCGCAAGAACGACATCGCGATCACTTTCGAGGAAGACCGGCAGGGCGGCGTCCTCAATGGCCCGCGCGCCTATTTCCACGATCCCGACGGCACCGTCCTCGAATTCATCGATCTGACGAGCTACACCGGCAATGCTGCGTGAAGGGTGGCCTGCGTGAGGGGTGGGCCGCGTAACGAGTGGCGCCGCCAATTCGATCGCGATATCGTGGCCGGCGACAATCTTGGCCGCGCCGCCCGCCGCCCCAGAACAACCCGCGAGAAGGAGGTAATCATCATGGCCTACGCCGTCCAGCATGTGCACATCAAGTCGAGCGATCCGAAAGAGACCGCGCAGTTCTACATCGACAATTTCGGTGCCACGCTGAAGGCCGAGATCCCGGGCCGCGGCGTGCGCCTCGATCTGCACGGACTGCAGCTCAATGTGACGACATTGATCGCCAGTCAGAGCCACGAGCAGCATTACGGCATCGAGCACATCGCCGTCGAAACCGACGACTATGCCGGGACGCTGGCGAGGATGAAGGCTAACGGCGTGCGCATCCTCGAAGAAATGCCACCTAACAACGGCCGGCATGTCGCTTTTGTCGAGGCCCCGGACGGCGCGCAAATGGAGCTGATCGAAAAGGTTTAGGCCGGCGCGGCCCACCGCATGGCCCTCAAAGGACGGATCCCGCTCGGCATTTCGCTGCCGCACCGCTCGCCCGATGCCCTGGCGATGCCTGTCGTGCGCCAGGTCGCGGAACGGGCCGAGGCGCTCGGCTTTCGCGATCTGTGGGTCACCGAAAACACGCTCGACCACGTCTTCTGCTTCGACCCGGTCGTCGTCTTAAGCTGGGCGGCGGCCGCCACCAGCAGGATCCGGCTCGGCGCCTCGGTCGTCGTCCTGCCGGTGCACCATCCGGCGCATGTCGCGCATCAATGGGCGAGCCTCGACTATGTCAGCGGCGGGCGCGCGATCCTCGGGCTCGGCCTTGGCCGCGAGCATCATTACGCCCAGTTCCAGGTGCCGACCGAGCGCCGGGTGCGGCGCTTCCGCGAGGGCGTGGCGCTGATCCGCGCGTTGTGGAGCGAGCGCAGCGTCGATTACCGAGGCACGATCTTCCGGGTCGAAGGCGCCAGCATGATGCCGCAGCCGGTGCAGCGGCCGTCGCTGCCGATCTGGCTCGGGGTCGGCCATCCCGACGCGATCCGCCGCACCGCCCGGATCGCCGACGGCTGGATGGGTTCGGGCGGATCGAGCATCGCCGCCTTCGCCCAGTCGGTCCCGATCCTGCGCGCCGCACTGGAAAAGGCCGGTCGCGACCCGGCGGCGTTCCCGATCTCGAAGCGCGTTTTCATCGCCGTCGACGAACGGCCGGAGGTGGCGCGGGCCGAGCTCGACCGCTGGTTCACGGCCGTCTACCGCAACTCGGCCGGAACCGACGCCTCAGGCATCCACGGCACCCCGGAGCGAGTTGGCGAGCGCCTCGAAGAACTCGTTGCGATGGGCGCCAACCACCTGTTGTTGAACCCGGTGTCGCGGCACGTTGAACAGGTCGAGGCCTTGGCGACGATCGCCGGGCTCGCGTAGCAGCTCAAACCACTGGGTCCACGCGATGACCTTCGCAGAAGCCGATCCGGTCAAACGACAAGTCGCGGCGCATTGGAACCGGCGGGCGGCGCATTTCGACGAGGATTTCGGCCACAGCATCGGCAGCCCGGCCGAGCGCGCCGCCTGGGACCGCGTCCTCGACCTCGTCGTGCCGCAGCGCGGCCCGCTCGAGGCTCTCGACATCGGCTGCGGCACCGGCTTTTTGAGCCTCGAACTCGCGGCGCGCGGCCATCGCATCACCGGCGTCGACTTCGCCCCGGCGATGCTGGCGCTGGCGCGGCAGAAGGCGGCGGAGCGCCAAATGGCAATCCGCTTCGAAGAGGCCGACGCCGAGCAGCTGCCGTTTGCGGCCGCCAGCTTCGATCTCGCCATCAGCCGGCATCTCTTATGGACCTTGCCGCATCCCGAGGCCGCGATCGACGAATGGATCCGCGTATTGCGCCCGGGCGGTCGGCTCGTCGTCGTCGACGGCCAGGCCGATGCCGTCGCCCAGCCGGAGCCGCTCGACAATGCCCGGCGCAGCGCCGAATACGCGGCGATCGGCGACCGCCTGCCGTTTATCGGCGGCCGGCCGCAGCAAGAAATCGAACATCTGCTGGCGGCGCACGGCCTCGTCGACGTCGCCGGCGATTTGTTCCTCGATCTCGTCGCGGCGCAGCAGCGGCGCATGATCGAAGAAGGACGCGAACTGCGCACGCGCCGGCGTTACGCCGTCTGGGGCGACGTGCCGCGTTAAAGCACAAATTGCACCGATAAGCGGAGGATTCGTCATGGCACTGTCGGCAAAGCGGATCGAGCAGTTGGCGCCTGAACTCGACCGGATCGTCTCAGTCTCCGAAACCATTCACGATCTGGCCGAGGGGTTCGGCGGCGAGCACGGCCCGGCCGAGGGGCCGGTATGGTGGACAGAGCACGCCTGTTTGGTGTTCAGCGACATCCACAACAACCGGCGCATGAAATACGAGCCGGGCAAGGGGGTGTCGCTACTCTTGGAGCCGACCAACCGGGCGAATGGGCTGACGCGCGACCTGCAGGGCCGGCTGATCGCTTGCGAACACGACAGCCGGCGGGTGACCCGTCAGGAACCGGACGGCAGCATCACGGTCGTCGCCAACAGTTTCCAGGGCCGGCAGCTGAACCGCCCGAACGATGTCGTCGTCAAATCGGACGGCTCGATCTATTTCACCGATCCGTGGACCAGTCCGAATGCACCGCAGGAATGGGATTTGACGTTTTCCGGCGTCTACCGCGTGACCCCAGATCTCGGGACGATGAGCCTGCTGATCGGCGACTTCGTCTTGCCGAACGGGCTCGCCTTTTCGCCCGACGAGAGCGTGCTCTACATCAACGATTCCCGGCGCGGGCACATCCGCGCGTTCGATCTGATGCCGAACGGCATGCTGGCGAAGCAGACCGACCGCGTCTTTGTCGATCTGCGTGGCGCCGAGCCCGGCGTTCCGGACGGCATGAAGGTCGACGTCGAGGGCAACGTCTATTGCGGCGGCGCCGGCGGCTTGTGGATCGTCGACCCGCGCGGCAGAAAACTCGGCCGCATCGTGCACGGCGCGCCGGCGACGACCAACCTCGCTTTCGGCGCCGACGACTGGAAGACCCTCTATTTCACGAGCCGCAACCATTTGGGCGCGGTCGCCGTCAAGATCCCCGGCGTCCCAGTGCCAGCCCCGGCTCAGAAGAGATAGCAAGACCCGCGGGAGGGTGAGAGGTGCCCGACGCAGAACGGCGAAGAGGCACAGCGCCGCCGTCCGTCGCGACTCCGAGATCGGGCCTGACGCGCACCAAACCGACAAAGGGGAATCGCAGAACCGGGCTTGGACCAGTAAGAATGCACGAATTGCATAAGATAAATGAACAATGATCATTCAAGAAAAGCTTTCCGCGTCGGCCGACGGCGCAATCGAGGCGAAGTTGTTGCAGGTCTCCGCGGCAAAGCGTAGCTTTCCTTTTGCACCTTTCAGAGGGTGATGGCGGGTCATCCGAACCCCGGCAGGGAGTTGGCCCACCAGACAGGCCTCGGGTTCGTGCGGAGCTGGGCAATGAGGAGAAGAAATCATGGCGTATGATCTGCTCATAAAAAACGGGCGCGTCGTTGACGGCTCGGGCGAGCCGGCATTTGCCGCGGACGTGGCGGTGCAGGACGGCAGGATCGTCGGGGTCGGCAAATACGCCGGCGCCGCCGCCAAGCGCACGATCGACGCCGCGGGCCGCGTCGTCGCCCCCGGCTTTATCGACCACCACACCCATTTCGACCCGCAGGCGGTGTGGGATCCCTATTGCGGCTCGTGGGTCCACAATGGCCACACCACGGTTGTCGTCGGCCAGTGCGGCCAGGTCATCGCCCCGGTCCGGCCCGGCGACGGCGAGTGGTATCTCGAATTCTTCTCCGACGCCGAACAGATCCCGCTGCCGGTGCTGAAGGCCGGGGTCGATGTGAGTTGGGAATCGGTCGGCGACTACCTGAATGCGCTCGGCAAGAAGCGCGGCATCAACGTCGGCACCCTGGTCGGCCATTCGGGCATCCGCCGCTATGTGATGGGCGAGGCGGCTTCCGAGCGGCAGGCGACCCCCGAGGAAATGGCCGCGATGCAGCGGCTGATCCGCGAGGCGATGCATGACGGCGCGCTCGGCTTCTCGACCGCGCCGAAGGATCGCGGCGACCCAGCCGGGGTAGGCGACGACGCCGAGCGTTGGGCGCTTGCCAGCGTGCTCGGCGAACTCGGCACCGGGGTGTTCCAGGTCGCCGGCGGCGCTCCGGGCGGCACGAAACAGACCCGCGAGGTCGCCCGCCAGTTGGCGGCGCGCACCGGCCGTCCATCGATCTACAACTTAATGTCGGATCCGGTGGCCAACCCCGACGAGTGGGTCGAGCATCTGCGCTGGCTCGAGGACGGGTTCAAGAGCGGTGCCCGCTGCTACGGCTCGTGCCTCTCGACCGTCGCCGGCGCCATCTTCGATTTGCAGCGCGGGCTCAATGTGCCGCAGGACGAGGACATTACTCATCCCGAAGGCATCTTCCGCGGCATGCCGACCTGGGACAAGGTCATGGCCCTGCCCTACCAGGAGCGGATGCGCGCGTTCCGCGACCCCGAACTGCGCAAGGCCCTGTCGGCCGAAGCGGTCGAAGGGACGGTCGAGCAGCAGGGCGGGATGACCGACCGGCGCGGCCGCGCTCGCGGCTTCTTCAATCGGCGCTGGGACCTCGTCGAGGTGTTCATGACGACGAAGGGGCAGAACCGGCACCTCGAAGGCAAGAGCGTCGCGCAGATCGCGAAGGAGCAAAACAAAGGCATCATGGACGCCTTCCTCGATCTGTCGCTCGACGAAGACCTGAACACCTGCTTCCAGGCGATCGACCGCAACAACGATCCGAAGACGCAGAAGCACATCCTTGGCTCGCAATATACCGTGATCGGCACCAGTGACGGCGGCGGCCGGCCGCACACCGCCGACCGGCACGAGACCAGCACAAATCTGTTGGGCCACTGGGTGCGCGAACAGCAGGTGATGACGCTCGAAGAGGCAGTCTATCGGCTAACCGGCAAGACCGCGCTGATGCACGACATTACCGATCGCGGCTTTATCGCCGCCGGCAAGGTCGCCGACATCACGATCTTCGACCCCGATACGATCGCATCGAAGCCGCGCGAGCCTGTTGCGACGCTGCCGGCGGGTGGCGTGCAGGTCAAGCGGGACGCGGTCGGCATCGACTATGTCGTGGTCAACGGCACTGTCTTGCTCGACAAGGGCGAACTAACCGACGCGTTGCCCGGCCAGATCATCCGCGGCCCGCTCTACCAGGCACACCACCCGACCTGAGCCTAAGGGGATCCTCCCTCTCCGCCCGCAAGCGGGCGGGGAGGGCAATTTTTGGGATCCTGCGGTCCGGTCCGTCCGGCCGATCCGTCAGGCGGTCCAGCGCAAGATCGCGGCGGCGACCTCGTCGGGCTTGTCGAGCTCAGCGAGATGCCCGGCGCCGGGGATTGTTACGACCTCGGTTCGACCCGGAATCGCTACGGCGAAGCGATCGCCGTAGCCGCGCGGCATGATGCGGTCCGCTTCGCCCCAGATCAGCAAGGTCGGTGCCGCGATCAAGGGCAACCGCTTTTCCAGCCGCGTGTTGCCAAGCGGCCAGAAGACGCGGGCCGCCGCCTCGCTGGCGCGGGTCTGCTCGATCGGCCATTCCGGCGAATTGGCGCCTTCCGGTTCGGCCTTGAGGGCGTTCCACCGCTCGGGATCGGCGCATAAGAGAGCCGGCAATTCGGGCGCGCGCTGTGCCCAGGGGTCGGTTGCCGGCTGTTTTTCGTCGAACAGGCCCCAGGGTGCGATCAGCGCCAAGCGGCGAACCGCAGTGGGCCAGATCGCCGCCATCTCGGCGGCGAACGACCCGCCCACCGAGCCGCCGGCGAGATCGGCGCCGTCCAGCCCCGTCGCCAGCAGCAGGCGGCGCACCGCGAGCAGCCAGTCGAGATGGCTGTCGAGCACGGTGTGGCCGCGGTCGCCGCCCGGGAACCCCGGCAACGACGGCACGATCACGCTGCGTTCGCGAGCCAGGACGTCGAGAAACGGGATCCAGCGAGGCAGTCCGCCGAACCCGGCGAGAAAGCCGAGCTTGGGCCCCTCGCCTTTGTGCCACACCCGGCACGGAAACCCGTTGATCTCGACGAACGAGGTTCTCGATTTCGCTCACGACGGCCCCCGAAGCCAGCCCAGGATCGCTCTCTTCGTTACGCTGCGAACATCGCCTGCGGCGCGTAGCGGGATAACGGCGCGCGCAGCTCGCGGTTCATCGGCTGCGGCCACCAGCGATCCTCCCACTCGGAGAACAGGTCGCGCAGTTGCGGCATGACTTTCTCGGCGAAGAGCTTCGTGTTGTAGGCGGCGAGGTCCTTGCCCATGTTGCCAAATTGCAGCAACAGCATCAGGTGGCCGACATTTAGGTCCGTCGCCACCTGGCGCAGCCCGTCGGCGACCTCGTCTGGCGAGCCGATGATGACATAGCCCTTGTCGACGATCGCATCCATCTCGCGGGCCAATTGCTGAAATTTGCTGGCTTGTTTTGGCGGCGTCGCGGCCTGCGCCGCCTGCGCCACCTGGCCCTGTACCCCGGCGCGCATTGTTGCCTCGCTGGTGTAGCCGGGCGGGTTGGCAAAGCGGGCGTCGACATGCAGGCAGCGGCCGTAGAAATATTCGGCCGGCTCGCGGTAGAGGCGATAGGCCTCGTCATGGTTCTCGGCGACGCCGACGAATTGCAGGAAGCCGGCGTGGTAGGGATTGGGTTCCTTGCCGAGCCTCTTCATCTCGTCCCAGAACCCGGTCATCGTCGCCTGCCCGGCCTTGTAGCCGAAATAGGAGAGATAGGCGTAGACATGGTCGGTCTTGGCGCACCATTGCCAGGTCTCGATCGAGCCGCCGCCCGGGATCCACACCGGCGGGTGCGGCTTCTGTATTGGGCGCGGCCAGATGTTGACATAGCGCTGCTGGTTGAAGCGGCCGTTCCAGGCAAAGGTCTCGGGTTCGGTCCAGGCCTTCAGCACCAGGTCATGCGCCTCGTAATAGCGCTCGCGCAGCAGCGATGGGTTCTGGCCATAGGCAAAGCAGGTGTCCATCGGCGTGCCGACCGGGAAGCCGGCGATCAGCCGCCCGCCCGAGATGCAGTCGATCATCGCGAATTCCTCGGCGACCCGGGTCGGCGGGTTGTAGAGGGCGAGCGAATTGCCCATCACGCACAACGCCGTGTCGCTGGTCCGCCGGGCGAGCGCCGAGGCGATCAGATTGGGCGACGGCATCAGCCCGTAGCCGTTCGAATGATGCTCGTTGACGCAGACCGCATCGAAGCCGCATTCGGCGGCGAATTCGAGTTCGTCGATGAAGTCGTTGTACATGTGATGGGCGCGCCGCGGGTCGAACAGCGAGGAATGGATGTCGACCCACACCGAGGGATGCTTCTCCCGGAAATCCTCCGGCAGCTCGGTGTACGGCATCAGGTGAAACCACATCAGCTTCATGCTTTGGCCTCCGGCGCCGCCGATCGATACGGCGTTGCAGACTGACGGCGCGCCGAGCTCGCGTCAAGTTCCAAACCAAACGCTTGGTTGGTAACCGGAGACAAAACCAGACATCGGCGGCTTTTCGTCGGCGCTCGACAATCTCCGCCGGGATGTCTAGTTTCAGAAACGAAACAGGAACGGAGTGCGAGGTGAGCCGAGCATCGGTGCGGGCGCAGAGCGAAGCGGAGCGACGATATCCGGTGCGGGTGCGGATCGCGGTGCCGCCCGAGGGGCTGGGCCGTCAGCTCGCCCTGATCCATGCCTGGCTCGACGAGACCTGCGGGCCCGAGGGCTGGGCGACGGCGCCGGCGGGGCTCGCCGGGGTCAGCAATGATGCGATCGCCTTTTATTTCGACGAGGCGGCGTTCGCCCATGCCTTCGTCGCCCGGTTCTGCTGCGGCTATCGGGTCGAGACGATCGCCGGCGCGTTTGCCGTGCGCCGCGAGACGCCGGCGCGGCCTTGGCCCGCGGCCGCCCACAAGACGCCTTGAATTGGGCCGACGGCCGCGCGCGTGGTTCTCTCCGATTGGGCCGGGCTGGCCGCGGCGACTTTTGCCGCGGCGGTGGCACAGGGCGCCAGCGGCTTCGGTTTTGCGGTGCTGGCGGCACCTCTCTATTTGCTGTTCGTCGAGCCGGCGCACGCGATCCAGCTGATCATTCTGCTGACGACGGCATTGTCGGCGGTCGCATTGCGCGGGCTGCGCCGCGCGGCCGCGCCGCGCCTGCTGCTCCGGCTGATGCTCGGCTGCCTCGCCGGCTTGCCGCTCGGGCTCATCGGGTTTGCCTTCTGCGATCCGCATGCGGTCCGCTTGGTGATCGGCGCCACGATCCTCGTTTTCGCGCTGCTGCTCGCGATGACGCGGCGGCGCGTCTGGCGCGATCGCCCGATCATGCTCGGCATGACGCCGGGCCGCGACCTCGCCGTCGGCGTCGTGGCGGGCATCGCGACCGCGCTCGTCGGCATGTCGGGACCGCCGGTGTTGATCTACCTGATGCTCGCCGGAACGCCGATGCAGAAGGTTCGCGCGACCTTGCTTGCCTTCTTCGCCCTTTGCTATGCGGCAAGCGTGCTGTTCCACGCACTGACGGTCGGCATCCCGGCCCAGACCTGGCTTGCCGCCGCTGTTCTGCTGCCGTTTGTCTTCTTCGGCGGGCTTGCCGGCCGGCGACTGGGCGATCGTCTCGGTGAAAACGCTTTTGCCGTGCTCGCGATCGGTCTTCTTATGACGGCCGGGGTCTACACCTTATTGGCGGCGCTGGGTTTCGCCCCCGGCACGCGCTGATCGCGCGAGGCCGTTGGCCGGCGATTGTTGGCGCCGCGACGTTGGTCGATGACGCCGCGGCCGAACTTTCGGCCGTCAATTTCACCGAGGGTGGCGTTTAGCGAGGGTGGTGGGGGCCGGTCAGAGAGCGAGCCGGACGGCTTTAATCCAACCTTGACCCAATTGCGTCAGGATCGGCCGCGACGACTCGGCGGCGAGCTTGACGCCGAGCCCAGAGAGCTTGGCCGATCCGTCGAGCAAGCTGTCGAAGCTTTCGCGGGCGAATAGGGCGTTGACCTTGAAGGCATCGGAGAGGGTTTTGACCCCGAGCATTTCGGTCGCGGTACGCGCCGCGATGTCTATGCTCGATCGGGTCAAGCCGGCCATCTCGTCGCTCATCGCCTCCAACCCGCGCGCCATTGCCGCCTGTGATTCGGCCAATGCCGCCATCGCTTCGCGCCCGAACTGACCGATTTCGTCAGGTGCCGGGGCTGCCGCGGGCGGCGGCTCGGTGGCCGGAACCGTCGCTGGCGTGACCGCGAACGCCGGAACCTCGGCGGGTGTTTCTACCAGTGCCGGCATTTCGTCGGCCGCAGCACCGGTCCCGGAGGTCCGAGGCGAGCGCCTTCCCTTTGTCTCCATCCTTGACCCTGATCCTTTCAACGCCAGCGCTATCGCGCCGCACAAAGAAAAAATAATACGGTTAGCGGCCGATGGCAAGATTTTGCTGCATCGCACAACAGAACTCGCACGAGCCGCCCGGATCGCCGCATCCGGCGACCGCCGCCTGGCCGGCGCCGGGCATGCCGTTCAACCGGCAGCAGCATCGAAGCGCAGCCTTGTCGGCGGAAGCGTCCGACTTGTCGGACGAACGCTGAAATCGTTATTCGCCTGTTGGGCGAGACATGGACAGCGGCGCGGCTTTTTCCTAAAGTGGAGTCGGGGACTGCGCGGTTTCACCGGGGCCTCGCAGGCAGTCGGGAAAGTGGGGGAAATCGTGAAAGCTTCGCAAAGCAAGGTCGGCTGGGCGCCGCGCGACATCGGCCGTCTTGCGGCACGCGGCGTTGTCGCCGCGCTCATCGCAACGGCCGCCGCAGGCACGCTTTTTGGTGCGAGCCCGGCGGCGGCGGCGTGGCACATGCATCATCACAGTCGACCGGGCACGGTCGGCTTCGCTCCGGCGCCGGTCGGCGCCTCGATTGTCCTCGATGCCGATACCGGTCGGGTGCTGAGCGAGGACAATGCCGACGCAATAACCTATCCGGCCTCGCTCACCAAGCTGATGACATTGTATTTGACTTTCGAAGCTCTGAACTCGGGGCATCTTCGACTCGACCAGTATCTTCCGGTTTCCGCCGAAGCGGCGAGCCGGTCGCCGACCAAGCTCGGCTTGCGGCCCGGCGATCAAGTGTCGGTAGAAGACTTGATCCTCGGCATCGTCACGCGGTCGGCAAACGACGCCGCGGCGGTGCTCGCCGAGGGCCAAGCCGGCAGCGAAGACGCGTTCGCCGAGCGCATGACCCAAAAGGCGAGAGAGCTCGGGATGAGCGCGACTGTCTTTCGCAACGCCTCCGGTCTGCCCGATCCGGAGCAGCATACGTCGGCGCGCGACATGGCGCAGCTGGCGCTCGCCCTCTACCACAATTTTCCGCGCGAATACGGCTTTTTCGCCACTCGAGCCTTCGACTTTCGCGGCACCATCATCGTCGGTCACGACCATCTGCTCGATTGGTATCCGGGAGCCGACGGCCTCAAGACAGGATATACGCGCGCCTCCGGGTTCAACCTCGCCACCTCCGCCGTGCGCGACGGCCACCGCCTTATCGGGGTCGTGTTGGGCGGGCCATCGGGGGGCATTCGCGACCGTGAGATGGCGGCACTGCTCGATCAGGGCTTCGAGCAGCTCGGGGTCGCGATTCCGGCGATCGCGCGCCACGTGACCCCGCCGCGTCTCCCCGTGATGGTCGTTTCCGAACCGCCGATCGAGACCGGATATGGCAAGCCGGGGATGTTGAAAACCGCGGCTACTCGCCTTGCCGCGCAGCTCGCGCCAGTCGGCAACGCCGAAGCGGCCGAGCCGCCGCGGATGAAGCGGGTCTCGGCTTCGGCAGACCGCTGGAGCATCCAACTCGGCGCGTTTCGTGCAGAAACCGTAGCCCAGAAAACGGCCGAGGCCGCCGCCAAGTTGTCGCCGGTAAAGGGCAAGCCGTCGCAAATCGTCGAATCCGGGCAGAGGGCCAGGGCCCGCGTCTACAAGGCCCGCCTCCTGGATTTCACGCCTCAGCAGGCGCAGATCGCGTGCATCGCGCTGCATAAGATGAGCATGCGATGCCTCGTGATCCCGCCGCCGCTGCGCATTGCCGATCGTTAGCGTCTGACTTGTTGATCTGATCGGCGGTTTGCCACGGATGGTGCACGAGCGCACGCGCTAGCGGAGTCGCAAAGGCGCCTCCGATCGCGGTTTCGTTGTTTGCACGATCCGATAGGGCGGATATTGCAATTGACAAACTAATAATAATTGTGTATATGGTAATGCAAACGGCGAAGAGATTGGTGAAGCCGCCCCGCGATCATGCAATACCAACAATTGCGATCCATAGCCGGCGGGAGGTTCAAGCCGGCGTAGCGGTGCCGGTCTGACCGCCCGCCGCGCCCGTTTGTTGTTCAACCTGAACGAGAAATCTCGCTGTATTTTTGCTGCAGATGCAGCAAGCGGCGGCGAGCGATGCAATTCTCGGTTGAGAGCTCGTCGCAGCACTGCCGGCGCTTTGATCGAAACGCGCCAATTTGACCGGCTAACGAACAAACGCTTGGCGGCCGCCCGTTTCGAAGGAATCATCGACGTGGACGCGAAGGCCAGGATCGACAGGCGTTGTCATCCGGGAAGGGTTTGATCGATGTACATCGGACTTGGCGGGAAGCGAGCGATCGTCACGGGCGGCAGCAGGGGCATCGGACGAGCGATTGCGCTGGCATTTGCCGAGGCCGGGGCCGGCGTGTCGATTTGCGCGCGCGGCGCGGAGGCACTGGCAAAAACCCGCGCGGACATCGCACAATTCGGACATCCCGTGCATGCCGCGGTCTGCGACCTCGCCGACGGAACTGCGGTTGCCGCCTATGTCGCAGAAGCGGCAACCGAACTCGGCTGTCTCGACATCCTCGTCAACAACGCTTCGGGGTTCGGCGCCAGCGACGACGAGGCCGGCTGGGAGAGGAGTATCGCGGTCGATTTGCTGGCAACGGTGCGGGCGACGCGCGCGGCGCGGCCTTTACTGGAAAAATCCGAGGCAGGGGTCATCCTCAACATCTCGTCGATCTCGGGATTTCGCGCCTCGGCCCGGACCCCGCCCTATGGCGCCGTGAAGGCGGCGATTCTCGAATACACCCAGACGGCGGCGTCACAATTCGCCCGCAATGGCATCCGGGTCAATTGCATAGCCCCGGGCTCGATCGAGTTCCCCGGCGGCACCTGGGACCGGGCGAAGCACCAGAACCCCAGCCTCTACGCGGCGATCTTGCGCAGCATCCCGTTCGGCCGGCTCGGGCGGCCGGAAGAGGTGGCGCAGGTCGCCTTGTTTCTGTGTTCGCCGCTCGCGCATTGGGTCACCGGCCAGAATATCGCGGTCGACGGCGGCCAGATGCTGTGAGGTTGATCGGCTCGCGGCGTTTTGCGGAAGCCCATCCGGAGGGCGGCCTGCTGACTTCTGAAAGGACGCCGCCTCTCACCCTCCCGCTTCGCAGGTCCCTTCCACTCCCCGCCTGCGCCGCCTGCGGGGAGAGGGGTGGGGTGAGGGGTCGGTAAGGCTCGCCGGTAGCTCGACGCTGCTCGCCGACAGCTGCGCGGCGAGTTCCCGCTTCAGGCGGATGAGGCCGTCATCGCTGATCGATTCCGCGCGAGCGACCAGCACGTCCTGCGTGTTCGACGCGCGCAGCAGCCACCAGCCGTCGCCGCTCTTCACCCGCACCCCGTCGATGTCGGTGATCTCGGCACCGGCGCGCAACAGTCGCTCGCGAACCTCGCGCACAACCTCGAATTTGCGGGTCTCGCCGCAAGGAAAGCGCAGTTCCGGGGTATTGACGACGGCCGGCAGCCGGGCGCGCATTTCGCCGAGGCTCTCCTCGGTCCGCGCTAAAATGTCGAGCAGCCGCACCGCAACATAAACGGCGTCGTCGAACCCGTAATAGCCGTCGGCAAAAAAGATGTGCCCGCTCATCTCGCCGGCAAGCGGCGCGCCGGTTTCCGCGAGCTTGGCCTTGATCAGCGAATGGCCAGTCGCCGCCATGACCGGCCGGCCGCCCAGGCGAGCAACCTCGTCGAACAGCACCTGGCTCGCCTTCACGTCGGCAATGATCGTCGCGCCGGGAAGACGGGCAAGGACGTCGCGTGCCAGCACCACCATCAGCTGATCGCCCCACAGGATATGCCCGCTCGCGTCGACGACGCCGATCCGGTCGCCATCGCCATCAAAGGCGATGCCGAGATCGCACCGCTGTTGTGCCAGCGTTTCTTGCAGCTGGACGAGATTCTCGGGCAGCGTCGGATCCGGATGGTGCGCCGGGAAGGTGCCGTCGATGGTTTCGTTCAACAGAATGTGCCGGCCGGGAAGGCGGGCGGTGAGGTGCTGCACCACCTCGCCGGTGGCGCCGTTGCCGACATCCCAGACAACGGTCAGCGGCCGCCCGCCATGGTGGTCGGCAGCGAGCCGCGCCACATAATCGTCGCGCACCGCTCGCTGCTCGATCCGGCCGCGCGCGCGGCCGGAGGCCGTGAGGCCGAGCGCGGTTTCGCCCAGGCGGCGGATCGCATCGCCGTAGAACGGCTTGCCCTGGAGCACCAATTTGAAACCGTTATAGTCCGGCGGGTTGTGCGAGCCGGTGACCATTATCCCGCCGTCGACCCCGAGCGTCGCCGCAGCGAAATAAAGCATCGGCGTCGGTCCCAGGCCGATGCGCAGGACATCGGCCCCCTCCGTCGCGAGACCGTCGACCAGGGCCGCTTCCAATTCCGGCGAGGTCAACCTGCCATCGTAGCCGACCGCGATACGGCTGCCCCCGGCCTCGATCAGCGTAGCGGCGAAGGCCTGCCCGATGGCGCAGGCGTCGGCGGCCGACAAGGTCTTTCCGACAATGCCGCGAATATCGTATTCGCGCAGGATCGTTTGGTCGAAGCGATGCGCCATCGGCGGTTCCGATCTTCGGCTTGGCAGCAGGGGCTTGGCAGCGGGGACTTGGCGGCGGGCCTCAATATACCGGGATTGATCTTTATGGTTCAGCCTCGAACCGGATCGGGTGCTGCGCCGGCCACCATCGGCAGGAGCGCCGCCTGGGATTGCTGCTCAGAGATAGGCGGCCAATATGCGGCGCAATCCCGGGCCGAACTGCTCGTGCTGAAGCCCTAACGCCACCGTCGCTTCGAGAAAGCCGAGCTTATCGCCGCAATCGAATCGCCGCCCCTCGAAACGCAGCCCGTGCAAGGTCTGTCCGTCCGCAATCAGCCTTTCCAACGCGTCGGTCAGCTGGATTTCGCCGCCGCTGCCCCGCTCTCGCCGGCCGAGATGATCGAAGACTTCCGGCTGGATGATGTAGCGGCCGACGATGGTCAAGGTCGACGGTGCGAGCGCGGGCTCCGGTTTTTCGACCACTGCCCTGGCCTGAACGAGCCTGCCGTCGTCGGCGACGACATCGAGCACCCCGTAGCGGTTCGTGTGCGCTCGCGGCACCTCGATCACCGCCACGAGATTGCCGCCCACCTCCTCATAGGCCGCCACCATCTGCGCCAGGCAAGACGTGTTGCCGACCATCAGATCGTCGGCGAGCAATACCGCAAACGGTTCGTTGCCGACCAGCGAGCGGGCGCACCAGACGGCATGCCCGAGACCGAGCGGCGTCTGCTGCCGGGTATAGGCGATTTGTCCGGGCTCGGGCAGCCCGGCTTCGAGTTCCTCCAGCTCCCTGGTCTTGGCCCGCTCGCGCAACGTCGACTTCGAGTTCGAAGGCACGGTCGAAATGGTCCTCGATCGCGCTTTTCGCCCGACCGGTGACAAAAAAGAATTGTTCGATACCGGCCTGCTTGGCCTCCTCGACCGCATAGTGAATGAGCGGCTTGTCGACGATCGGCAGCATTTCCTTGGGTAGGGCTTTGGTCGCCGGCAAAAACCTCGTGCCCAGTCCGGCGACCGGAAAGACCGCCTTGCGGATCGGCATGCTCATCAGCTCCTCGAACGGGGAACGGGCGCCGGACGATCAACGACGCTGTCGCGGCTTCGTTCCGCTCCGCCGCCGGGCAGCCGGCAACGCGACTGCTCCGTCCTCTCGATACCCTTCTCCCGGCGGCGATGGCTGCAAGCGCGACCGCGGGCGAGAGCACATTCCTCGCCGTCGGACGGCCGGATTGATCGGCCCGGAGACGCGCGCGCTGCCCTATCGGCTTGCCGATCTCACTTCGCTGCCATTGGCAACTGTTCGGCGTACATCTCCGGCAACACTGTCCGCCGCCAGGTCTCCTGGCGCGGGAAGATCTTTTCGATCGCGCGCGCCTGATAATAGCTGGTGTCGGTCCCGGGCGGGTTGCCGCCGGCCTGCACGGTCTTGACCGCGTCGAGCAGCAGGCGCCGCGTCGCGATGATCGCGCGATCGGCCGGTCCCAAATGCTCCTTCGAGCGGTCGACGATCGGTCCCATTCCCTCCTGCACCGCGCGGTCCTGGGTGTTGACCCCATCTATACCGGTGAAAGTTTCGAATTTCTGAACCTGGCGATCGATCATCCAGTTGTTGCGCCGGTTGCGAAACGAGCGGAACTCGCCCGATTGTTCGACATAATCCGGGCCGTTGCCGTTGCCGCGCTCCATGCGGTCGTCTGCGCCGAGCCCCTGCTCGCCGAAACTGTACACCCAGTTCCACACCATGCAGTTCGCATCGTCGATCGGGACCCAAATGTGGCCGGCGATATTGGTACGGTCGCCGCCGCCCATCGATCGGCCAAGTTGCTGCGGGCGGATCTGCGTGAACGGCATCACGAAGTGGTAGGATCGTACATAGGTTTTATCGTCGTCGAGCGGACGGATCCCGACATAGCGGTAACCGTAATCGGTGATATCGACTTCGAGGATAGGCGCTAGGCCGCGCACAAACGGGCCCTGCACCGGAATGCCCGGACGATTGGTGTTCGGCGTGATCGTGCGGTGCAGGATCGGGGCGTGCGAGGTGTCGATGCCGCCTTCCAGCGCCTGCAGCCAATTGCACTCCTCCCAGACCTTCGAGACGTGCCGGTGGCTTTCCGGCACCTGCGTCCACTCGAAAGCCGGGGGCGCCGGCATTGTGTCGCGCGGCCCCATGTAGGTCCAGACCACTCCGCCCATCTCGACGGTCGGGTAGGCGGTCAGACGCACCTTATGGCAGAAAGGTTCGGGCTCATTCATCTGTTCGACGCAATGGCCGTCGACGTCGAATTTCCAGCCGTGATAGACGCAGCGCAATCCGGACTCCTCATTGCGCCCGAACCACAGCGAGGCGCGGCGGTGCGGGCAGAACTCGTCGACGAGCCCGATCCGGCCCAGAGTGTCGCGAAACCCGAGAAGCTTTTCGCCGAGGAGCTGCACGCGGACCGGCTCGCCATCGGGTTCGGACAATTCACGGCTCAACAGCGCCGGGATCCAATAGCGGCGCAGCACCTCGCCCATCGGCGTTCCCGGTCCGACACGGGTTACCAGCTCGTTATCCTCGGGTGACAGCATGGATTGACTCCGCTCTGCGGCGCGCGCGACGCCCTATAGCTCCAGATCAAATAATCCGCCGAATTCCCGGCGAGGACAAGAGTCCGCTGCTCGCCGGCCCCCTGAACGCATCGGCCAAGACGTGAGTCCAGCCGCATCTGCCCGGATCCGCGGCGCTCTACCGTTCCCAGAAGCGATGCGCGGCGAGGAAGCCGCGCCAGCCGGGAAACCGGCTGTCGTCGATGTCGGCGCCGTCGCGCAGCCGCACCAACAGGTCGCGCTCCATCGGCAAGGCGGTGCCGTGCGGCACCGCCAGCCACAGCACCTCCTGCGGCTGGTCGAGCTGCTGCCACAAGGCGTGGTTGAGGTTGTCGACGGCCGTACCGACCGTCTCCACCGGCATTGCGTCGCCGCCGGCACACAATACCAAGGCGCCGTCGAGGAGCTCCTGCCGGTCGGGAAAACCGGCGGTCAGCTCCGCGAGAACGCGGGGTCCTGTCGTAAGCGCGGCGACGATCGCCCGCGCCGCGGGGCTGTCGTAGCCGATCCGGCCCGCGGGAGTGGTCGTCGCATAGCGGATCGCGGTCGGCGGCCGCGCCAACGCGAGGCTGCCGGCGAGCAGCCGTTCCGCTCGGTCGCCGGCACTCAGCCTCAGGCTGCCGCGGCAGAAGACGTCACAGCGAAACCGCTGGTCGAGGAAATAGTCCCGGACGAGCTCCCGCAAATCGCCGTCCTCGATCGCCGCCAGCCGCTCGCAGGCCGCCTGCCCGAAGAGCAGGTGATCGAAATTCTCGATGAGGCTGGCGGAGGCCACCGGCGACAGACCGATTGTTGCCAGCGCGGCGCGCAGCTCCGTGACGTAGAGGGGCTGCCACGCCGCAGGCATGAATTCGTGGACCAGATACGGGGCGCTGTAATCCTCGGGACGTTCGATCAATTGCCGAACGATGAAGCTGTCCGCGAGCGGAGGTGCATGCGGCGCGAGAGACCGAATGGCAGCCGCGGCCGCGACCGTGCGCCGTGCGCTGTCGCCGCAAGCGACTGCGGCAAGCGTGCGCAGCAGACGCTGGAACGGCAGATCGCGCGCCCAACCCGGCATGGTATTGTAGCTGACATAAACGAGCCCGCCCGGCTTGAGGTGTTGCTTGATGAATTGCCGCAAGGCGTGCCGGTTGGCCTCGTCCACCCAGCTGTAAACGCCGTGCGCCACGATGTAGTCGAAATTCGGCAGCGCCAGATCGAGGGCTGCGGCAAAATCGGTCGCATGAAAGTGGGCGTTCGCGACGCGGCCGGCAGCCGCCAGCCTGCGGGCGTGGTCGATATGGACCGGCATGGCGTCGATGCCGTGGAAGATGCCGGTTGGATGGGTGGCGGCCAGGATGATCGCGGTAATCCCTTGGCCGCAGCCAAGGTCGCACCAGGAGAAACCGCGTCGCCGAACCGGCGCCTCGACGCCGCCGACGAGCGCCGCGTGATCGAGCCAGGCCGGCGCCAGCATCGGCTTGAAATCACGCAGATACGGTATGTCGCTCACATAGCCGGCGATCTCGGCTGGCACCGCCGCCGCTCCTTCGTTTCAGCCTGCCTCGACCTTGCCGCGGAACGCCGGCGCAACCCGCGAGGCGGCGGTCGAGAAGAGGCAGACGGCGCGGTTCGCGGCGGGTGAACCGCCGGATGCCGCTTTGCGTTTATTGGGGTCGACCGGTCGTCGACGAGCAGGACGAGGGGCCACGGTCATGCAATCGACGATGCGGCGTATTTCTGGAATAGCGTTCCTGATTGGTCTTGCGGCCTGCAGCGGACAGCCCTGGACCCTCAGCAAATCGTCCGATGCGATTACGGTGCGTTGGTACGCCGACGAGAGCGATGTGATCGCCGCCGATCAGCTCGCCCAAACGCACTGCGCATCATGGGGAAAGACGGCGCGCCTCGCGACGGATCTTCGCGACGGCAGTGCCGAAGTCGCGCAATACCGCTGCCTTTGACGCGATTGCCTTCTCGCACCGTTCAGTCACGGCGGTAGGGGTAGCAGCGGCTGCGCTCGAGAGCCAGACCGAAATGCTGGCCAAGCGCCTTGATCGCGTCGGCATGCTCGACGTAGGGGTCGGCGTTAGACATGCCGACGATAATCGGGCGAAAGTTACGGTCGTCCTGCCCGCCTGGCGGCAGCATGGCGGTGACGAGCGGGGTCCCGTCATCGGCGCGCAAAGTCAGAAAGACCGGCATTTCCCGCTGAACATGGGCTTTGAGCCCGATTTCCTGCTCGAAAAATACCCGCGAGATCGGCTGATAGGTCTGCGCCGCCTTTTCCTGCTCTTTGCGAAAGAATTTCTCGACAGCGTGGTGCATCAGGTCGGATTCGCTGGCCGCCTCGGCTTCGGTCTCGATCCGGAACCATGTCTCGCCGTTCGGTGCATCGCAAATATATCTCATGCAATCCTCCAATCTTGCCGGCGCAACCAGCGCGGACCGAAGACTATCCGGGAAAGCCCACCGGTTCGCGCGGCACGCAGCGAACCGGTGAGCCGTGCCTTGGCGCGCATGATAGCAGCATTTTCGAAGAAGGTGCCCAATGCCGACGCTTCGTTGAACAGATAATGTCCGGCATCATGCTATCGCCGATGCTCCGGCGCCGGCACGCCGTCGGCCGGCAAATTCTGCGTCCAATCCCGCCACAGAGAGATCAACACCGCCATCGTCGCGGGGCCGAGAAAGAGCCCCAAAAAACCGAAGCTTTCCAGTCCGCCGAGAATGCCGAGCAATACCCATAAGAACGGCAGTCGCACGGCGCCGCCGATCAGAAACGGGCGGATGACGTGATCGGCGACGAATACGACGACTGCCCCGAACGCAAAGACGGCGGCCGCTGCGGCCCTGCTTCCGGTCGCGGCCAGGTACAAGGCGGCAGCGCCGAAGGCGACCGGCGACCCGAACGGGATCACGGCCAGCACGCCGGTCAGCATACCGATCGACACGGGATGCGGCAGTCCGGCCGCCGCGTAGGCGCCGCCCAGCAAGACCCCTTCGGCCAGTCCGACCAACACCAGCCCATTGACCGTGCCATGCACCGCGGCGATCACGTGACGGCCGATGCGGTCGGCGCCGGGACCCAGCACACGGTCGCTGAGACCCACGATCTGTCGTACGAGGACGGTGCCGTCACGAAACAAGAAAAACAGCGTGAGGAGCGTGAACCCGAAGAGTGCGAGCCGATGCAGGATCTGGCCGCCGAAGCGTCGCACCGTTCCGGTCGGAATCTGGGTATAGGCGCGGCCGAGCAGTTCCTGCACGGCATGCGGATCGGCCAGATTGGCCTGCCACCAGCCTGCAAAGGCATGCCCGACACCTGGCAGTGCCGGCAACCAATCGGGCACCGGGATGCCGTCGCGCCGAAAGCTCGCGAGATGTGCGAGGACGCCACCCATATCCCGCACCAATTCGCGGGCGATCAATACGAAGGGCAGAACGAAAACCAGCCCGATCGTCAACGTGGTCGCCAGCGGCGCGAGTACCGGCCTGCCCCGTTCGGCGAGCGCCTGGTCGAGACGTTCGTAGAGCGGCCAGAAGGCGATCGCGAAAATCAGGGCCCACGCCAGCGCCGGGATGAACGGGTAAAGAATCCACAGGCCGAGCGCGGCCAGCGCGGCGACCGCGACCAGCCGCGCGATGCGCTGCCCGGACCCGGCGCCGTCGAAGCCGCCGCCTGGCGGTATGACGGGCGGATCCGGACTACGCTCCATCTGGCCTCGCTCATTTCTGCGACCGTCCAGCGCTCGACGTCTGCCAAGAAGGGCGGCGACGGCCCTTCGGCACGTCGGACCGAAGCTCGGTTCGATCGCTCCGACTATTTCGGGGTGGGCGGCGGAGGCGGCGGCGCTGCCCCGCCCTCGACGATTTCGACCCGTCGATTCTGGGGCTCCCGCACCCCGGGAGGCGTCGGGACGCGGAGATCGTTCTCACCTTGTCCGCTCACGGTCAGCTCGTTCTGCGGCACACCCGCCCGGACCAGCGCGTTGGCGACATTCTGCGCGCGCCGCACCGAGAGTTTCTGGTTGTATGCGGCGGTACCGGAAGTATCGGTGTAGCCGGTGACGGCGATGGGCCCCGATGGTCCGGCCTTGATCGCGTTTCCGGCAGCCGCGACGATCTGCCGGCCGTCCAACGTCACCACGGCGCTGTTCCAAGGGAAGAACACGATGAAGTTGTGCTGCTCCGGTGGTGGTGGCGGCGGCACCGCAGCGGCTGGTGGCGGCGGGGCGGGCTGCGCGCAGCCCGCGAGGGCGAGAGCAAGGAGTGAGCAGATCAGGAAAACGCGTCTCACCTGTTCCTCCGCAAGTTGAGAATGCGGAGAGTAAAAGCGGCCTGCCGATTTTACTAGCAGTAAAAACTGTGCGGCCCTGTGAATGGGCGCGATCGAGCCTTAACCGCCGGCCGCGCCCTCGGTATTCACGTAGACCGAGTAGATCGAACGGCTCGCCGCCATGAACAGGCGGTTACGCACTCGACCGCCGAAGCAGATGTTGGCGCAGCGCTCGGGCAGCGCGATATGACCGATCATTGTCGCGTCCGGGGCAAAGACTGCCACTCCGTTGAGCGCCTCGCTCATGCCCCAGCCGCACCAGAGATTGCCGTCGACATCGCAGCGGATGCCGTCCGGCGTGCCGTCGCCGGCGCTGACGAAGACCCGGCCGCCGCCGAGGCGGGCGCCGTCGTCGACGACGTCGAAGACGCGAATGCGCCGCGGGACGGCGCGCGACTCGACGATGTAGATCTTGGTTTCATCCGGCGAAAAGCAGAGGCCATTTGGTCCTTCGACATCGTCGGCTACGACCGTCGCGGCGCCGTTGCGGCCGTCGACCCGATAGACATTGGCGGACAACTCCTGGGCTGCCCTATCGCCCTCGTAATTGCCGAGAATTCCGAACGGCGGGTCGGTGAACCAGATCGAATTGTCCGACTTGACGACCACGTCGTTCGGCGAGTTCAGCCGCTTGCCGTTGAAACGGTCGAGGACCACGGTCAGCGCCCCGTCATATTCGGTGCGGGTGACGCGTCGGCCCTGATGCTCGCAGGTCACAAGACGTCCTTGGCGATCGCGAGTGTTGCCGTTTGCATGGCTCGACGGCTGGCGAAAGACCGCCAGAACGCCAGTCTGTTCGTCCCATCGCGTGATCCGATTGTTCGGGATGTCGCTGCAGAGCAGATAGCGGCCGTCACCGAACCACACCGGGCCTTCGGCCCAACGAAACCCAGTCGCGAGGCGCTCGACTGCGGCGTTGAACGGCGGCTTGATCCGGTCGAAGCGCGGATCGAATGACCTGACCGCTGGATCGGGATAGCTTTCGGCCGGTTCCCAGCGCGGCGCGCCCCTGATCGGCGTGGCGACACCGGGTGTCGGTGCAGTGTTCGCGTTCACTTCCCGGCCCTTTTTCCATTCCTGTACAAGATGCGATTGCGGCGGGAAAGCAAGACCCTGCAGCGTCGGTGCTAAACGGCGAGGGCCCGGGCGGTGCGGACGAGCCGCAGCCATGCCGCCCCGATTTCGCGCGGCAATGCGCCTCACCCGCCGGTTGGCGGGTGAGGCAGACGGCTCAAATTGCTTTGTCTTCGCGCAGTGCGGCAAGTTCGTCCTGGCTGAGGCCGAGCAGTTCGCCGTAGACGGCATCGGTGTCGGCCCCGAGCAGCGGTGATGCGGTGATCGGCACCTTCGATCCGCTCATCTTGACCGGCCAGCCCGGCATCTTGAAATCGCCACGCACCGGATGTTTGACCGTCACGAAGATCTCCCGTCGATTGAGTTCGGGGTCCTCCGACAATTCCATCGTGTCCATGACGGCACCGGCCGGGATGCCCTGCTCGCCGAGCCGCTTCATGACTGTCAGCTTGTCATGGTGCTTGGTCCATTCGGCGATCATTTCGTCGACCGCGTGCCGGTTCTTGAAGCGCTCCTGCGGACTGTCGAAGCGCGGGTCGCCGATCAGATCCTCGCGGCCCATGATCTTCAACAGCCGCTCCCAATGTTGCGGATTGGCCCGCGAGGTGTAGACGTAGCACCAATCATTCGGTCCTCCGCCCTTGCACGGGTAGGTCTCGCTCGGCGAGTTGGTGCCCATGATGCTCTGATTGCCCATGCGCGGCGCAGCCTTGCCCCACAAGGCCTGGGCGGCATAAGAGATCCGGCCGTAATTGATCACGCATTCCTGCATGGCGAGCTGAATGCGCTGTCCCTCGCCGGTGGCCTGGCGCTGATAGAGCGCCGCCAGAACGCCGATCGCCCCGTGCAGTCCCGTGCCGGTGTCGCCGATCGTCAGGCCGGGCTTGATCGGGCGGCCGTCGGGCTCGCCGGTGATCGACATGGCGCCGCCCGTCGCTTGGGCGATCATGTCAAAGGCGAGAAAATCCTTGTACGGACCGTCCTGGCCGAAGCCTTTGACCTGGGCATAGATGATGCGCGGGTTGATCTCGCGCACGACGTCATAGCCGAAACCCAGCCGCTCGATGACGCCGGGTGCGAAGTTCTCGGCGAAAACGTCGGCCTTCTCGATCAGTCCACGCAGGATGGCGCGGCCCTTCTCGTGCTTCAGATTGGCGGTGACACTGCGTTTATTGGCGTTCAGCAGCATGAAATAATGCGAATCGACGCCTTTCCGATCGGTTGATGCGCCGCGACCCTGCTCGCCTTTCGTCGGCTCCTCGACCTTGATCACCTCGGCGCCGAGCCAGGCCAAGGTCTGGGTCAACGAGGTCCCGGCCTCGAACTGGGTCAAGTCCACCACTCTTACGCCGTGCAGAGCACCGCGTCGGGCGATTTCGGCGGGGGGCAGGTTGTCAGGCATTTTTTCCTCCGATCGTCGTCGGTCGCCGCGGCGCGGCCCAAGTCGTCAGTCTATCGCCGCGCCAACCACGAGGTCCATAAGGGCGATAGGCCGGCCGATTTGCTGCCGGACTTTATGCTTCCCGGAACAGGCGTCAATGATCTCGCGGGAGAAACCCGGCACGGCGTTCTGAAGGGGCTCGGCGATGCCGTCGGCCGGCAGCCGGTGACGCCGCCGCTTTGGCATTGTTGCGACAGGGCGAAACCGGTCGCCGTCGCCTTGGCCCATCACTCCGCGCCGGTCGCAATCATCTGCAGCCGCCGCAAGGCGTACCGGTCACCGCCCGCTGCCGGCGAGCGGCCGATCAGAACAACGCGAGCTGATCGCCCTGTCGCGCCGGCGGTCGGAACCGGCTCGTATCGAGCGGCTCGACCGTCCGCCGGTCGAAGCCGAGCCGCCGACAGGCCCGCTCGAAGCGCAGCCGCAGCATGTCGGCATAGGGACCGGTGCCGGTCATCCGCTTCGACCACGCCGAGTCATAAAGCCGCCCGCCATGCGACTGGGCGACGAGCGACAGCACGTGTGCCGCCTTGTTCGGGAAATGCGTCTCGAGCCATTCGCGGAATAGCGCCTTCAATTCGAGCGGCAGCCGCAGCATCGTATAGCCTGCCCTACTGGCTCCCGCGGCAGAGGCGCGCTCTAGGAGTTGTTCCATTTCGCTGTCGTTGAGGGCCGGGATCATCGGCGCCGTCAATACGCCGGTCGGAACCCCGGCGGCCGCGAGCGCCGCGATCGTCTCGAGGCGGCGCTCCGGTGTCGCGGCTCGCGGTTCCATGCATCGGGCAAGCGCCCGGTCCAATGTTGTCAGCGAGATCGTGACCATCGCCAGCCGATCCCTAGCCATTTCCGAGAGAATGTCGAGATCACGCTGGATCAGCGCCGATTTGCTGACGATCGTGACCGGATGGCGAAAATCGCGCAGCACCTCGAGGATCGCGCGGGTGACGCCGAGCCGCCGCTCGGCCGGCTGGTAGGGGTCCGTATTGCTGCCGAGCGCGAGCGGCCGGCAAACATAGCGCTTTTCTCTCAGCTCGTCGCCGAGCAGCGCTGCCGCCCGCGGTTTGTAGAAGATCCGGGTCTCGAAATCGAGGCCGGGCGAGAGACCGAGATAGGCGTGGCTCGGCCGCGCATAGCAATAGATACAGCCGTGCTCGCAGCCGCGATAAGGGTTGATCGAACGGTCGAAACCGATGTCGGGCGAGTCGTTGCGGGCGATGATCGTACGCGTCGCATCCACAGTGCAGGTCGTCGCGACCGGCGCCAACGGGCGACCGGCATCGCCCCATCCGTCGTCGAACGGGAGGCGCTTTTCGCTTTCGAAGCGTCCGCTGTCATTGGTCGCGGCGCCGCGACCCTTGCGCGGCTCGAGGGCGGCCGGCATATCCATCACACCAGAATGATGTGCAGATTGGAACATTGCAAGAACAAAATTGGCTGTCGCTCGTCATTCCGACGCTGAACGAGGCGGAGGCATTGCGCGGCACGCTGGCCGGGCTGGTGGGCGCCCCGCTCATCCACGAGGTCGTCGTCGCCGACGGCGGGTCGTCCGACGATACGGTCGCGGTTGCCCGAGCGGCGGGCGCGCTCGTCGTCAACGCTGCGCGCGGGCGCGGCATTCAGCTCACCGCCGGAGCCGCGGCGGCATCGGGCCGATGGCTGCTTTTTCTGCATGCCGATTGCCGCCCGGAGAAGGGCTGGGCAGACGCGGTCGCCGCTTTCGCCGCGCGGTCGCAGGCGGCGGGGCGCGCCGGCTATTTCGATTTCGCGCTCGACGATCCGACAGCGGCGGCGCGCCGTCTGGAGTGGCTCGTCGCCCGGCGCTGCCGGTTGCTCGCTCTCCCTTACGGCGACCAGGGATTGCTGATCGCGCGCAGCCTTTACGATAGGGTCGGTGGGTTTGCGCCGCTGCCGCTAATGGAAGATGTCGATCTGGTGCGTCGGCTGGGCCGCCGGCGCCTGGCCCCGATCGGCCTGCGCGCCGTAGCTTCGGCCCGTCGCTACCGGCAGGACGGCTACCGGCAAAGGGTGCTGCGCAACCTCGCCTGTCTCGCGCTCTATTTCGCCGGAGTGCCGGCCGGGCATATCCGCCGGCTTTACGGCTGATGCGCCGCACCCTCGTGCTGTTCTTGCGTGCGCCGGTACTCGGCGCGGGCAAGCGGCGGCTCGCGCAGGAGATCGGCGATGTCGCGGCCCTGCGCTTCGAGCGGTCGATGGTGACGCTCCTGCTGCGCCGTCTTGGCCGCGACCGGCGCTGGCGACTGCGGATTGCGGTGACGCCGGACCGTATCCGCCCGCGTCGTCCGCGCCGTTGCGCCCGGATCGAAACGGTGGGCCAAGGCGGCGGCGATCTCGGGGTGCGGATGCGGCGGGCGATTGTCGGCTGCCTGCCCGGGCCGGTGGTTTTGATCGGCGCCGACATCCCGGCGCTTGCGACGCATCACATCGCCGACGCGTTCCGGCTGCTCGGCGCCTGCGATCTGGTGTTTGGCCCGGCCGAGGATGGCGGGTTCTGGCTTGTTGGCGCCCGCCGCCGGCCGCGCCCGCCGCCGGCATTCGGTGCGGTTCGCTGGTCGACCCGACATGCGCTTGCCGACACTCTTGTCAATCTGCCGCGGCATAGCGTGATCGGCTTGGTCGCACGGCTCGAAGACGTTGACGACGGCGATGCTTACCGCCGTTTGACGCCGCGCCGCGGCTTCTGAACGAGCGTCTGTCCGCTCGCCGGGCCGGGGCTAATACGTCTCGCGCGGCAGGTTCAAATGCGGAAAGGCGCTGTGCACATCGGGTGGCACGACTTGGCGGGCTGGGCGGATGTAGGAACTGTCGAGTTCGTCGTAGCTGCTGACGCCCAATAGCGAGAGGCAGATGCGGATTTCGTCTTCGAGGATCTCGAAAAGGCGCACGACGCCTGCGCCCCCGGCGGCGGCGAGGCCGTAGACATAGAGCCGGCCGCAAGCGACCGTATCGGCGCCGAGGATCAGCGACTTGACGACGTCGGTGCCGCGGTTGATGCCGCCATCGACGAGTATCCGGGCACGACCGCTGACCGCTTCGACAACCTCCGGCAATACGTCGATCGAACCAACGCCCTGGTCGAGCTGGCGCCCGCCGTGGTTCGACACATAGACGCAGTCGACCCCGTGTTCGAGGGCGATCCTGGCGTCCTCGGCCGTTGCGATGCCCTTCAGAATGACCGGGATGGGGCAGTTCTTCTTGATGCGCTCGACATCGCGCCAGTTGAACTGCGCCTGGTAGGTGCGGGCGTCGCCGGGACGGACCCGACGGCGCTGATGGCGCTTGGCGACGTCGCGCTCGCGCCGCGAATAGCTGTCGGTGTCGACGGTCAGGCAGAACGCGTCATAGCCCTGGTCGACGGCGCGGCGGACATGGTCGTCGACCCAGGCGGCGTCGCCCCGCACGTAGAGCTGAAATATCTTGAAGCCGTCGCCCGCGGCCTTGGCCGTCTCGTCGAGCCCGGGATGCGACACCGAGGAGAGGATCATGCCGTTGCCGAATTCGCGCGTCGCGGCGGCGACGGTGGCGCCGCCACCCGGCTCGAACACTTCGAGCGAACCGACCGGTGCGCACAATACCGGGATGCGCAGCCTTTTGCCGAAGAGGCTGCGGGAGCAGTCGATGTTCGAGACGTCGCGCAGCACCCGCGGCCGGAAGCCGATCGCGTCGAGGGCCAGGCGATTGCGCGCCAGCGTCGTCTCGGTTTCGGAGCCGCCGATCAGGTAGTCCCAATTGTTGCGGTCGAGATTGATGCGCGCCTGCGTCACGAACTCGTGAAGGTTCTGAAAACGGTCCTCGATCGGTTCGGGCATGAGTTTTCTTCCTGGTTGCTTGGGCGGAGATCCGGCGGGCGAGGAAGCTAGCCGAGTGGTCGAATTGCGGCAACGGCTCGGCTTCGCGGGCTTTTTTGCGCTTGGGGATGATCGTCCGCTGTCGTTACGATGGCAGCTCCTGTCAAGCTAACGCGACAATCCCGCCGAAGAGGAGACGCAAGATGCCCCGCATCCTGACCCCCGCCACCCATTCCGAAGAAACCTTGCAGATCGCTTATGATCTGCTGCCGCCCGGCTGGGAATTGGCCACGGCGCCGCACGGCCGGCCGGAATTCTGGGATCTTTTGAAGGACACCGAATTCTACATCGGCGCCGGGCAGTTCAAACATGGGCCGGAGTTCTATGAGAGGGGGCCGCGACTTCGCATCGTCCAGACCCTGAGCGCCGGCTACAATACCTATGATCTCGACGCGGCGCGGAACGCGAGCGTGCCGATCTGCAACAACGGCGGCGCCAATTCGACGGCGGTTGCCGAGCATGCGATGATGCTGATGCTGGCGGTCGCCCGCCGGCTGGTCTGGCAGCATGAGGGCGTTTCTTCGGGGCGTTGGCGCGGCAACGATTTCAACGCGGCCAAGCTCTACGAGCTCGAAGACAAGACCTTGGGGATCATCGGCCTCGGCAATATCGGCAAGAAAGTTGCCCGTCGTGCCAAGGCTTTCGATATGCAGATCAAGTATTATGATATCAACCGGTTGACGACCGACCAGGAAGACGCGCTCGGCGTCCGCTTCGCGCTGTTCCCCGAACTGTTGAAAATTTCCGACATCGTGACATTGCACGTGCCGCTCGACATGTCGACGCACAATCTGATCGGCGAGAAGGAACTCGCGATGATGAAGCCGACGGCAATCCTGATCAATACCTGCCGCGGTCCGGTCGTCGACGAAAAGGCGCTCTATATCGCATTGCGCGACGAGAAGATTCTCGGCGCCGGCCTCGACGTCATGGTCGAGGAGCCGCCGAAGCCGGATCACGAATTGTTTACCTTAAAGAACGTCACCTTCAGCCCGCACGGCGCTGGGCCGACCTGGGACAATCACTGGAAGCGGTGGCGCAATGCCTTCGACAATTTCGAACGCGTTGCCCGCGGCCAGAGGCCGTTCTGGATCGTCCCCGAATTGCGCGACTGAACGCGCGGCGATCGCTATCGACTGCCAGGGCCGGGCTCGACCCCAGTCGCCCCGGCCCCGCAGCAGCGATTGTACGACGTTACCGGCAGGGTCTCCGCTTATCGGCGGGTGCGATGCGTTCTGTTCCTAGCCCCATGTGGCTTGGCCGCCGACGGCGGTGATCGTGATGTGCCCCATCGTCGTGTCGGCCTTGGCGCCGTGCCAGTGGCGCTCGCCGGCCTTGATCTGCACGACGTCGCCGACGTTGATCTCGCGCTGTTCGCGCTCGTTCGCCACCATCCCGGAGCCCGAGACCACGATCAACAGCTGGTCGCAGCTGTGGGTGTGCCATCCCGTCGTGCAGCCCTGGCTGAAGTTCACGACGCTGCAGTTGTAGTTCGCCAACTCGCCGGGCTCGATAATGGTCTGGCGCGACCGGGAAACCGGCCCCGTCCATCCGGCGATCGGCTCGGCGGCACCGTCTACCGGGATATTCGGAATGTCTTTCAGTGTGACGACCTTCATGACGACCCTCCTTGTGTTTGAATGCCGCGTGACGTTAGCCGAAATTTGCGCATTCGCGGCGCCTATCTTCGCCGCGATTCACTCGGCGGCGGCACGCGCCGCTAGTCGGGCGGCGGCGCCGGAGAGCGCGTCGCGGTGCTGCGCGAAGATGCCATGAATCCAGTCGATCACGACGCGCACGCAGGCGGCGCGACGCAGATCGCGATGCACGATGACCCAATGTTCGGCGGCGATCTCGGGAATCGGCGAGCTCACCCGCTCGAGCAGCGGGTCGTCGTCGCCGATGAAGCAGGGCAGGATGCCGCGACCGGCGCCGGCGCGGATCGCGGCTGCCTGCATCGGCATGTTCGAGGCGCGCAGCGCCACCTTGCCGCCGCTCTCGCGCAGCCGTTCCTGCGCCCAGCGCGCGGTCGCATAGTGCGCCTGTTCCTCGGTATAGGTGACCCACGCGTCGCCGGCGGTGTCGTGCCGACGATAGACGGCGCAGGCGAAGATGCCGGCCTTCGTCACGTACAGATCGCCGCTTTCCGGCGGGTGGTGGCGCAGCGCGAGATCGGCTTCGCGACGCGCGAGATTGGCAGTCTGCCGCGTTTCGACGAGTTCGAGCGTGATCCCCGGCGGCAAGATGGCACCCGAGGCGCCGCCGAGGCAGCGGGCGACAAAGCTCGCCGCCCACTCGCCGACCGAGACCCGAACCGTGCCGCTCAGGCCAGGCGAGGCCGCGGCGCGCCGCCGCTCGAGTGCCAGCGCCGCCAGCTCCAACTGCTCGGCCGCTGGCCGAAGCGCCTCGCCGGCGGCGTTGAGCCGCAGGCCCTCGGGCAGGCGGTCGAACAGCACCGGCCCGCCGAACACTGCCTCGAACGCGGCAAGGCGCCGGCCGACGGTCGGCTGGCTCAACCCCAAAGCGCGCCCCGCCGCGCGCAGCGAGCCGTGACGCGCAATGGCGAGGAAGACGCGCGCGTCGTCCCAATCCATCGAGGCGCTGCCGTTCGGCCCGGTCATGATACAAAATCGTATCGTTGGATGCCGCTTTTGTCGATAACTGAAATCCGATCGCATCGCTATGTTGGCTGGGTGGCAGCGAGACGCCTCGTAAGGAAGATGAGGATACAATGCTTACAACCATCGATCTCAAGGCTGCGCTCGGGAAATTGACGATGCTGCGTGGACGTACCCCGCAGACGACTCTGGCGGAGCGCGAGGGATCCGCCGCGCGGCTCGCGACCTACCGCGACGGCGGCATATTCACGAGCAAGTTCAGCGGCAGCGGATGGTGGGAGCGCCATTCGAACGGCGACGAACTCGTGCAGGTGATCGACGGCGCGGCGACCCTGTACGTGATGACCGATGAGGGACCGCAAGTCGTTGCGGCCAGTGGCGGCACGCTGCTTATCGTCCCGCGCGGCATGTGGCATCGTTTCGAATCGCCGGTCGGCGTGACCCTGATGACCGCAACTCCGCAACCGACCGACCATCCGGCCATCCATATCGAGGACCCAAGAACGCTTGATCAAGCCGTCGCCCCGGAGGAGGGGCGGAGGGTCACCTCGGTCGATCTCGCGGGAGCATTCGGAAAGCTGAAGATGCTGCGCGGCCGCCGCCCGGACATGCTGGAGGAGGAGCGCAAGGCGAGCGCCGCGTTCGCGACGTTGGCGCCCTATCGCGACGGCAACATCTTCAGCGCCCGGTTTTCTGGCAAAGGCGCCTGGGAGCGGCACCCGAACGGCGATGAGCTCGTCCAGGTCGTCGACGGCGCTACGGCTTTCCATTTCGCGACCGAGGACGGGTTGCAGTCCCGCGCGCTCGAGGCGGGAATGATGGTCATCGTCCCCCAGGGCATGTGGCACCGTTTCGCATCTGCGGACGGGGTGGCGCTGATGACGGCGACGCCAAAGCCGACCGAGCATCTGACGTTCGAGGTCGAGGACCCGCGGGCGCTCCCGGCGGTGCAGCTCTCTGGCAACATCGAAGAGAAGTGGCGCTGATGTATTTCGATCGGCGCCTCTGGCAGCTGACGCGCGGCATGCGCGGCTGGATCGCGCTGGCGATCCTGCTGGGCCTCGTCGCCTCGGTCTTCGGCATCGCCCGCTTTGCGATCCTCGGCGTGCTGTTGTCGCATGTCTTTGCCGGTGGCGGTTTGGCCGCGGTGGCGGTACCGGCGCTCGGTGTCGCCGCCGCGGTCATGCTGCGCGGCGCGATCGAACATCATCGCGCGATGATCTCGCACCGCACCTCACTCAGGGTGCAGGAAACGTTGCGCGGCCGGCTCTACGACAAGATCGCCGAATTGGGGCCGGCCTGGTTCGCTGGCGAGCGCACCGGCGGCGTCATGCTGTCGATCGTCGATGGCGTCGAGCAGCTCCAGAGCTTTTTCGGTCAATACGTGCCGCAACTCTCGATCGCGGTACTGACGCCGCTCGCGATCTTTGTTTTTATCGCTTTCTGGGACGTGCCGGTCGCCACAGTGATGCTGGTCTCGGCGCTCGTTACGCTGATGGCGCCGACGATCTTCGTCCAGATCGAGCGGCGCAGCAGTCAGGGGCGTCAGCAGGCGCTGAAGGCCTTCGGCTCAGAATTTCTCGACGGCGTCCAAGGTCTGCCGACCCTGAAGGCGTTCGGGCAGAGCGGCGCCTTCGGCCGGCGGCTCGCCGACAAGGCACGGGCTTTGTGCGACAGCACGTTGCAGGTGCTCTCCACCGGGGTCATGACCCGCGGGATCACCGATTGCGGCGTCGCGGTCGGCGCCGCCGCGGCGCTGGCGCTCGGCGTTTGGCGGGTGTCGCACGGGCTGATGAGCCTCCAGGCGCTGCTGATCGTGCTGATGGCCGGCACCGAGGTTTTCCGGCCGCTGCGCGATCTGCGCATGGTGCTGCATCAGGGCATGGTCGGGCAGTCGGCCGCCGCCGGCATCAATGCGCTCCTCGCCGCCGAGCCGCTTGTGCCGCTGCAGCCGGCGCGCCCGATGCCGGCGCATCTCATGCTGGTCCCGACCATCGCGTTCGAAGACGTTCGCTTTGCCTATCCGGGAGGCCGCGGCGCCGCACATGACGGATTGTCCTTTGCCGTCGGGGCCGGCGAAAAGATCGGCATCGTCGGCCCGAGCGGTGCCGGCAAGTCCTCGATCGCACGCCTCCTGTTGCGTCTCTTCGATCCGCAAGAGGGGCGGGTCCTGATCGGCGGGCGCGATCTGAAGACCCTTGATCCTGAGGTCGTGCGTCGAATGATCGCGGTCGTGCACCAGGACACCTACCTGTTTCATGGGACCGTCGAGGAGAATCTGCGGCTCGGCAAATCCGACGCCGATCAGGGCGAGATCGAGGCCGCGGCACGCGACGCCAACGCGCACGACTTCATCGTGCAGCTGCCGCGCGGCTACAAGACAATGATCGGCGAGCGCGGTGTCCTGTTGTCGGGCGGCCAGCGTCAGCGACTGGCAATCGCCCGCGCCCTGTTGCGCGACGCGCCGATCCTGATCCTCGACGAGGCGCTCTCCTCGGTCGACGCCGAGAACGAGGCGGTGATCCAGCAGGCGATCGACCGCCTGTCGCAGGGTCGTACGACGCTGATCCTGGCACATCGGCTGTCGAGCGTGATCGGCGCCGACCGCATTCTGGTGCTCGAGCGGGGCCGCGTCGTCGAGGCGGGGCCGCATGCCGAACTGATCCGGCGCGACGGCCCCTACCGGCGATTGATGGGCGCTCAGGCCGCGGAGCGCGACGATGGGCTTGCGCCGGCCGATGACCGTCTCGCCCTTGCGGCGCCGGACGAGCGCGATGCGCCGGACATCGCCGGCGCGACCGCGACCGAGGCGATGGCCGCCGCAGCCTCCGGCGTCGGCTGGGGCGCGACATTGGCCAGCTTGGTGCGGATCATCGCGCCGTGGCGCCGCCGGTTCGCAATCGTCGTCGCCTCGGGGATCGCCCGGGTGGCCGCGTTCATCGGCGTCGGCGTCGTCGGCGCGCTCGCCGTCGCCGCGGTCAAGACCGGGGCGCCGTTCGGTTTGCTGTTGATCCTGCTCGCCTTGACGGCACCTCTTGCCGGGCTCTTGCACTGGCTCGAATCATGGCTGGCCCACGATATCGCCTATCGTCTCCTGGCCGAGATGCGGATCGATCTGTTCCGCAAGCTCGACAGCCTGGCGCCGGCCTACCTGGTGCGCCGGCGATCGGGCGATCTCGTCGCTCTCGCCAATCAGGACGTCGAGACGATCGAGTATTTCTTTGCCCATACCGTGGCGCCGGCGCTGGTGGCCGTGCTCGTGCCGGCGACAGTGCTCGTGGTGCTTGCCGTCACCGCCTGGCCGGTGGCGTTGGCGCTCTTGCCCTTTGTGCTGTTCGCGGCACTGGCGCCGATCGTGACGCGGGCCAAGATCGACCGGCTCGGCGGCGAGGCGCGCGACGCGCTCGGGCTGTTGGGCGCCGGCGTCACCGAGACGATCCAAGGCCTCGCCGATCTCGTCGCCTTTCAGGCTGTGGCCGACCGGCGCCGCGGCTTCATGGAACTGGTGCGCGGCTACCAGAGGGTCCGGCTCGAATTGTTGCGCGACCTCTCGGCGCAGACGGCTCAGCTCGAGGCCGTGACCGGGCTCGGCGGGCTCGCGGTCGCGGTCGTCGGCGCGCGGCTCGCCGCCGCGCATGACCTCGCCCCGACCCTGCTGCCGCTGTTGATCCTGATCTCGCTGTCGTCGTTCCTGCCGATCTCCGAGATCGCGCAGGTCAGCCGCCAACTCGCCGACACGATCGCCTCGACCCGCCGGCTCTACGCCGTGCACCGCGAGAAGCCGACGGTCGTCGACGGGCCGTTGACGCCGCCGGCGCCCGCGGGCGGCTCGGCGATCCGCTTCGAGGCGGCGAGTTTTTCTTATCCCGGCGCCCGCCGGCCGGCGCTCGACGAGCTCAGCCTCGACGTCCCGGCCGGGGCCACCCTGGCGCTGGTCGGCCCCTCGGGCGCCGGCAAAACCACGGTCGCCAATCTCCTGTTGCGTTTCTGGGACCCGAGCGCCGGGCGGATCATGATCGACGGCGTCGACCTCAAGGATTTCGTGCTCGATCACCTGCGGCGGCGCATCTCGCTCGTGTCGCAGGACACCTATCTCTTCAATGATACGCTGCGGGCGAATGTCGCGCTGGCCCGCCCCGAGGCCGACCTAGCGGCGATCGGCGGCGCGCTCGAACAGGCGGCGTTGGCCGAGTTTGTCGACAGCCTGCCCGACGGCCTCGACACGCAAGTCGGCGAGCGCGGCGTGCAGCTATCGGGCGGCCAGCGACAGCGCGTCGCGATCGCCCGCGCCTTTCTGAAGAATGCGCCGACCCTGGTGCTCGACGAGGCGACCTCGCATTTGGACGCGGTCAGCGAGGCGCAGGTGCGCGGGGCGCTCGATGCGCTGATGCGCGACCGCACGACGATCGTCATCGCGCACCGGCTCTCGACGGTGCGCGGCGCCGATCTCTTGGCCGTGCTCGACCATGGCCGCCTTGTCGAGACCGGCAGCCACGCCGAACTTCTCGCCAGAAACGGCCTCTACGCGCGGCTCGTCCGCCACCAGCTCGCCGGCGCCCGCGAAGAAATCCGCGCCGCCGGGGATTAGTCTTACTGCGTCAATAATCTGGGATTCTTCGTATTTTTCGGATCGGCTCATAAGTGAGCCAATCGGCGCTGCCCTCACGCCAGGTAATGGTTTGCCACGCTTGTGCCGGCAGACCCAGAGCCAGCGCCTTTACCGAGACCGGCTGGTGCTCGTCATCGCGGCGCAGCAACTTGGGTGGTCGACCGCTGCCGAGGCGCCGTTGCGGTCGCAAAGGCTCAATGCCCGGCGGCCAGACCGAGGTATTGGGACCGATACCCGCCACGTAGCGCAAGCCGAGCGCGGTGATCTCGGTTCGCAGCCCGGTGTCGTTGCCGTAGCCGGCATCCATCAGCACCACACCCTCGGGCAGCCCCGCCGTCCGAGCCGCTTTGATCTGCCCCAAGGCAATCTCGGGCTTGGTTTGGAAAGCAACCGTCGCCGGCACCTTAGCTTTGTCTCGACGCGCTTGGTCCTGAGCCCATTCCTCCGGCAGATAGAGCCGATAAGCGACCGGCAGGCTGGCATCGTGGTTAGCCAGAGACAAGCTAACCGCGACCTGGCAGTTGTCCTGCTTGCCGAGTTGGCCGCAATATTGCCGCGCTACCCCGACCCAGTGTTGTCCCTTCTTGGGAAACCCCGTGTCGTCGATGATCCAGGCCTCGACCGGCCCACTGCGCTGGATCGCCGGCATCACCAGCTCGCCTACCTTCGCCAGCATCGCCGCGTCCGACCATGGCGCGTTGCCGACAAAATGAAGCAAGGACTGATGCTTCGCAGCAACCGCCGCCGGAGCCGTCACTGCCGCCAGCGGCTCCACGCTCTTCCGGGCCAGCGGCATCATCAACCCCAAGCAATAATCGCGCATCGGTTCCTGCCGGTCGGCATGGCCAAGTACCTGACCAAGGGCCTCGACATAGGCCGCAAATCGCGCTTCACTCCCCTCATACTCGGTGCCTTCCATTCCGGTCCCCCAACCGGTCAAGAACTGGGCGTATATACCATATCTCGCTCCCCCAACCTATAACAATACAGCATAGATGATTTTGTGAACTCAGTAAGATTAGCCGGCGCCTTATTTCGAGCCTGGGACTGGAGCCCTGCCTGCCGTTTCGGCGACCAGACCGGATGAGATCTGATGCGGATTAACCGTGCATAAAGCCGTTTGCTTGCGGCCGATGTTCGTTATATGTTCTTAGAGTTAACTCATAGCCGAGGAAATTGCGAGTGTCCGACGATCGCCGAGTGACCCTCTACCACGCGCCAAACAGCAGATCGAGCGGGGTGCTGACCCTGCTCGAAGAATTGGGCGCCCCCTACGATCTTCATGTGCTCAACCTGCGGTCCGGCGAACAGCGGCAGCCGGCCTATCTCTCGGTCAATCCGATGGGCAAGGTGCCGGCGCTGCGGCATGGTGATGCGATCGTCACCGAGCAGGTCGCGGTCTATCTCTATCTCGCAGACCTGTTTCCCGAGGCCGGTTTGGCGCCCGCCATCGGCGACCCATTGCGCGGGCCCTATCTGCGCTGGATGGTGTTCTATGCCGCCTGCTTCGAGCCGGCGGTCGTCGACCGCGCCGCCAAGCACGAGCCGGCCACGCTCGCGATGTCGCCTTACGGCGCCTTCGATACGATGCTCGGGACCTTGGTTGCGCAACTCGCCAAGGGACCGCATCTGCTCGGCAACCGGTTCTCGGCGGTCGATCTCTTATGGGGCGGCGCACTCGGTTGGACGACGGGGTTCAAGCTGGTGCCCGAACTCCCCGAGATCATGGAATATGTGCGACGTATCGGCGCCCGACCCGCGGTCGCCCGCGGCCGGGTGAAAGACGCCGAACTCGCTGCCGGTCAAGCGGCGCAGGCATAGCCGAAGGCCTAGCGTGCCGAGGCGTGGCCGCTCACCTCGGCGCCGGCATCGGGCGACATCTTCAGAAAGAACGGCACCGAGAACAGCGAGATCACCGCGACGCCGACAAAGACCGGGTAGAAATCGGGCGCCGAGAGGACACTGCCGTCGCGCGCCGTCAGGACGAGGTGCAGCAAAAGCGCGGCGGTGGCGACGCCGGCGGTCTGCGACAATTGCTGGGCCATCGCGCTGAAGCTGGTGGCGCGGCTCAGCATCGCCGGCGGCACGTCGGCGTAGCCGAGGGTGTTGATGCTGGTCATCTGCAGCGAACGGAAAAACCCGCCGGCGAGCAATGCCAGAAAGATCAAGAGATGCGGCGTATCCGGCCGGAACAGGCTGTAGCCGACGAGAAATCCGGCGCTGATCACGGCGTCGCCGATGAGCACGATGCGAAAACCGAGGATGCGCAGGATGCGCACGGCGCTCGTCTTCATCAGCATCGCCCCGGCCGCGCTGGCAAAGGTCAAGAGGCCGGAATGCAAGGGGCTGAGACCGAAGCCGACCTGCAGCATCAGCGGCAGCAGAAACGGCAATGCGCCAAGCCCCATGCGAAACAGGAAGCCTCCCGCCGCCGCCGCCGCGTATGTCGGAATCCGCAGGAGCGCGAGGTCGATGATCGGATGGTCGGCGCGGCGGGCGTGCCGAACATAAAGTGCGATGCAACAGCCGCCGACCGCCAGCAACGCAGCGACCGCCAGGTTTGGCAAGGCGCCGCGAGCGACGTTCTCGAAGCCGAACGCAAGACAGGAGAGCCCGATCCCGGTCAGCGCGAAGCCGGAAAGATCGAACGGCCGGCGTCCGGTCTCCTTCAGGTCGCCGACGAGGAGGTTGACGAGGATGATGCCGAGCACGCCGATCGGGATGTTGATGAAGAAGATCCAGCGCCACGAGGCGTAGGTGATGATCAGACCGCCGAGCGGCGGCCCCATGACCGGCCCGATCAGGGCCGGAACGCTGACGAAGGACATCGCCCGCACCAGCTCCGATTTCTCGACGGTGCGCACCAGGACGAGGCGCCCGACAGGCACCATCAATGCCCCGCCCATCCCTTGCAGGATGCGCGAGCCGACGAGTGCGGCGAGCGAGTTCGACGAGCCGCAGGCGATCGAGCCCAGCGTGAAGACGACGATGGCACCAGTGAACACGCGCCGCGCGCCGAACCGGTCGGCAACCCAGCCGCTGATCGGGATGAACACCGCGAGGCTCAACAGATAACAGGTAATCGCGACATTGAGGCGAAGCGGCGTTTCGCCGAGCGAGCGGGCGATCGTCGGCAAGGCCGTTGCAATCACGGTCGAATTGAGGTTCTGCATGAACATCGCGCAGGCGACGACGAACGGTAGAAGCGACCACCGCGCCGGGTTCACAGGCGTCCCCGAAGCCCGCTAGCGTCGTTCGGCGACCCGCCGCCGGCTTGCCAGCCGTGCCCGAACCCGACAAAGCTGTCGGCGACGATCCGGGCGCCGGCCGCCGGTGCCGGCCGGGAAACGGCGGCAGCTCGATGATGGTATCGATATATCATAGACAATATATACTGGATTTGGCCTTACCCCGGAAGTGCAAAGGCCGCACAGGTCGGTTGCGCCGGCTGCCGGCTTTGACCGGCGTCGCCATCGCTGCACTGCTGCCGCTACTCGTCGGCTGTGATCCGGTGCAGGTCGCCGAAGGCTCGGACACCCATGTCTCGATCCGCTACGACGGCATCATGAACGGCTACGACGAGGCAAAAAAACTCGCACAGCAATACTGCGGCCAATACGGCAAGAGCGCGAAATTGCGCAAGACTTTCTGGGAGGGGCTCGGCGCCGGCGAGCGCTTCGCCTTCTTCGACTGCATCTGAAGACTGGGACGGTTTTCGGTCGGATTGCACCGCAGTGCTCACCTCCGAACGGTATTCACACAATTTCCGCTGCTTGCGCAGCATTGCCCCGACGGCGCGCATCTCGCAAATCGGGGACTGGCGCAACCCGCCACCGTGACCGATTCCCAGCAGGCTCGACCGCGGAAGAACCGGTTGCGCAGGCCGCGCTCTTTGCCGCCGGGGCGGAGCTCAAGGAGGGCGGCGCCGCCATGATCCTTTTGGACTGTATCGGCTTCGCCGAGCTGCACCACGCCACCCTTCGGCGGCTGACCTGCCGGTCATCCTGTCGGCCACCGCCGCTGCCGAGGTGGTCGGCGAATTCTTTGGTGGCTAGCTCACGGCGAGCGCTCGGCTGGCTTTCCCTCCTCAACGTCAACAGACCGCTTAAACAACGGAATGGGGTTGCGACACCATACCCCGTTTGGCATCTCTCTACACGACCTCGTCGGTGTTGGGCGTCCGAACGCCGCCGATGGCGGTGACCTTTGACATCGTGTTGTTCTTCTCAATGAAGGCGGGGAGCACCGTCCGGCCAAACTGCTCCATAAACAGAACGGGGCATGACGCACCGCGCGGGTGCGCGTGATGATCGTCGCTCGCCTCATCGAACCGGCTGCCAAACTCGTCACCGCCCAGGCGCCATCGCACGCCACTGCCGCCAGCCTGGCTCCGGTGCTGGAGTTGGGTGAGGTCGACGCGAGCGAATGGCGCGGCTTGTGATCACTCAGCACCGCGACCGAGCATCTGCATCGGCGACGGCCACTGCCAGCCGGCCGGCGGTAATGTCCAAAAATTGATTGGGCCGAGCGGATCGGCCGTCATTAGTTTACCTTGCCGTGCCGCGGCTTCGGCCATCCGCCTCAGCTTCATTACCGTTACGCGAGAGTCGTCGTTCATGGCGTTTTTCTCCCTGCACGGGTTAACTACGAAACAACAACGGTTTACTCTGTTGCCGGGGCATCGAAAAGAAACACTGATCACTCAGTAGAGAGTGAAAAAAGTCGAGCTTCGCTGTAAACAGGATTTGTAGATAAGCATAAAGTTCGGGTTACGATATAACTTTCAATGCTCTTTTAGAATTATCGCAATTCTTGATTGCGAAATCTTCTCCCCTTGCAATCCTGGTAAGCGCCGCCGCGATGGCAAGAGCAGTCGTCGTAGGAAGACCCTTCTTCAGCTCTTCAAGGTCGGCGAGACGGATTTTATACTGTCAGAAACGCGGAGAAAGTCAATAAAATGTATGATTAACAAGCAACGCGTCGGAGTCAGAAAGCCATGGTGGACCATTTGTCGCGATCTCGGCCGATCCTAATGTAATGGCTGCGCTGCTACCGTCATCGGACCGCGCAGCGCGACGGCTGGATCGCGCTGGCCGCGCGTCGGATTGGTGCTCCACATCTCAATTAAAATTAATTTAAAGCAAGGCTCGGCCCTCCGTTTCACCGTTGAGCTCAGCGGCCGGGCAGATCCGGTCGCACGACCCAATAAGCCCCAGCTGCCGGATAAGTTCGGCTCCGCCGGTCGGTTATGCCGTCAGGCGTACTCCTCTGCCGAGGGGACTAGAAGTCTCAGGGTTGATCAGCCGTGACCCTCTGACGATTGGTGCGTCGGAGGGTCACGAAGATCCCGGTGATGATCAAGACGATGCTGACCACGTCACCGGCCGTCGGCGTGCCGCCGAAAATCAGCGTCGACAGCACGAAACCGCCAATCGGCGTCAGGGTAAGCACTTGTCCTGCGATCACCGCCGGCATCATCGACAAGACCTTGCCCCACAGAAAATACCCGAGCGCAGTGGTGACGACGCAGTTGTAGGTGAGGATCGCGATCAGCGCCGGCGACCAGCGCACCGGCCCGCCGGTCGCAGTGCTCAGCAGCATCAGCACGACTGGAGCGATGCTGACCGCGAGCTGCCAGAAGGTCTGCGCCCAGAATGGTGAATGCCATGACTGGCGGCGGTAGAGACAGGATCCCAACGCCCAGAGGATCGCCGCGAGCAACAGCAGGGCATTCCCCAAGAGAACGCGCCCGTCACCCCAATCGACAAGGCCGGGCTGCATGAACAGGGCAAGGCCGGCAAAGCCGATCGTCGCCCCGGTGAGCTGGAAACGACCAAGCGGTTCCGGCCACAAGAACAGTCCAATCGGGATCGCCCAGAGTGGCATCGTATAGGCGAGCACAATCGCTCGCCCGGCGGGGAGAAGCTTCAGGCCGATGATGCTGCAGATCAGGAATCCGGCGACCTGGAGTTCGCCGATCCAGAACAGGCGCAGACGCTCGCCACGGGCCGGCAGCAGCGGCTGCCGCGCCGCCAGCAACGGCGGCGCGATCAGGGCGAGGCTGCCGACCAGGCGGAACAGCACAAAAACGAGCGGCGGCACCTGACCGAGCGCCAGCTTCATCAGCGGCCAATTGCCGGCCCAGGTCACGATCATGACCGCGAGGTAGAAAAAGACGACGGGCGGCGATGCCGCCTTTGCCGGCGACCGAACGGCGTCGCTATTCATAGGTTATGGTGCGCGAGTGAACCGAGGACACGCGGTAAGATGATGCCGGCCTGATAGAATTCTTCTCCGAGGGCCGCTTGCGGTGGCCGGCGCGTGCGATCACGTGTCGTTGCCTGGCAAGGCGTCACCCGACCGCGCACCAAGCAACGCCATAAAGCAAACACTAGCCGAAACGCGCGGGTCTCCGCAGATCCGGCCCTGATTTCCGCGCGCCTCATCGCGCAATCACGCGATGGGGATGCGACGTTTTGCCAATTCTGCCTCGTTCACTATGAGCCCGAGCCCGGGCCGGTCGGGCAGTTCGAAGAGCCCGTCCCGCGGCCGCGGCGGATTTTCGAAGACGGCGTACTGACGCGGCGAGGGATCGTTCCACTCGCATGGCTTCGTCATGTGCAATTGGCTTGCCGCCAGATGCAGGTTGGCGGTGTGGCCGATCATCGGCTGCGTCTGGTGCGGCACGAGTTCGACGCCGTGCGCCTGTGCGAGCGCCGCGCAGCGCAAGAGGCCGGTGACGCCCCCCATCTTGACGATGTCCGGCTGCACCATCCGTACGCCCGCCGAAATCAGGTCGGCGAGCCCGGAGAGGGTATAGGTCTGTTCGCCGGCCGACACCGTGATGTCGAGCCGCTGCGCGACTTCTCCCATCGCCTTGACATGGTAGTGCTGCACCGGCTCCTCGAACCACCAGTAGCCCAGCTCTTCGAGCGCCCGCCCGACGCGAAGTGCGCCGCCGATCGAGTAGCCGTTGTTGGCGTCGAAGGCGAGCGGGAAGGGGTCGCCGACGAGCTTCCGGACGGCGCGCGCCTTCGCGATGTCGCCGGCGATGTCGCGGTCGAGATGCGTGCGGTCCGCATCGAAGCGGATTTTGACGGCCGCCGGCTGATCGGCGAGGCGGGCCTCGATGGCGCGCACGACTTCGTCGATCGTGCGCTCGCCGTTGCCGCCGACCGAGGCGTAGAACGGCAGCCGCGTCCGCCAGGCGCCGCCCAGCAGCTTGTAGATCGGCTGCTGGAGCAGCTTCCCTTTCAAATCCCATAGCGCGATGTCGAGCGCCGCAAGCGCCCCGGTCAGCGCCCCTTCCGGCCCGAGCTTCGCGAAGCGATGCAGCAATCTGTCCTGCAACACGGCGTGGTCGAGCACGTCTTCGCCGGCGAGCGCGGGTGCCAGATCGCGCGCGACGATGCCGAGCGAAGCCAGCCCGCCCTGCATCGGCGAGGCCTCGCCGATGCCGAAGAGACCGTCCTCACCTACAGCCCTGACCCAGGCGCTGCGCTGCGCCGGCCTTACTTCGGACGTCCAGGCGACCTGAAAAACCTCGATGCTGCGGATTTTCATACCTCTCACCCTCTCGTCGTCACGGTCGCAGAGCTTCCGAACTCGTTGCCAGGAAGCGCCGCCGCCGAGAATGACGCCGGCAATAGCGGCGCTTGCGTAGGTGATCACGTTAGCTGGCCGAGGCCCGGCTAGCGGCGGCTGCCCAACAATACGTCGCGGGCGCGGTTGATCTGGGTTGCGAGATAGTCCGAGCCGCCGTGGTCGGGGTGCAGCTTGATCATCAGCCGGCGATGCGCGTCCTTGATCTCCTGCGCGCTGGCGTCGCGTGAGACGCCGAGGATCGCGCAGGCCTCGTCGACAGTCATCGTGCCGCTCGTTGACGCCGCCCCGCCGGTCCCGGCGCCGCCTGCTCCGCCGGCCATCGCGTCGCGCCAGTCGGGATGGAGGCGATCGAGATAGGCTTCGACGAGTCGCGCCGCCGGTTCGTCTTCAGCACGGCATTCGCGCAGCAGCGCCAAGAGGTCGCCGAGACCGAGTTCCTCGATCCGCATGCCGGCGAACCGGCCGCGCAGCACCGTACCGCTCATGCTGCCGGTATCATGATCCAATGTCATGCGCAGGAAATCGCTCTCCGCTTGCGAGGTCCGGCCGCCGGCCGGCGCCCGAAAGCGGTCGAAGAGGCGGCGCAGCCGCGACAGGAGCGGCATCGACATGGCGAGCGGCAGCAAGAGGGCCGCGAATTCGCGCACCGGCGGCAAGAGGATCAGCGCCACGACGGCGATGCCGCCGACGGCGATGCCCATCCATTTGAGGTTCTTGGCGAGGCGCGCCGGATCGGCGTTGACGAACAGGTAGACGAGCAGCAGGAAGCCGCCCAGGATCGCGAAGCCGCCGATCAGATAGAGCATCGCCGCCGTCAGCCGCGCAGCTGCGCGGTCAACTGCAATACGTCGCCGCCCTTCGCCGCTCCATAGGCGGTCAAGGCGCGGTAGCCGCCGGCCGCGTAGACCGCGACCGCGGCGAGCAGTTCCTTGAGCCGGTCGGCGCTGGCGAGATCGAAGGCGAGGTAGGCGCCGCGCGATAGGGTCGCGATCTGCTTGAATGCCGCCGCCGCGGCGCGGTCGCGGCCTTCGTGGAACAGAAAGACCGGCACGCCCAAGAGGCCCAATTCGCCGGCGAATCGGCACAGCCGGTCGACGTTTTCCTCCATCGCGTCGCCGACGAAGACCAGCGCATTGACCCGGCGCCTGCCGGTTTCCCGGATCGCATGGCTCAACACCCGCTCGATCTGGGTCTCGCCGCCGACGCACGACACCTGCCGCATGATCCGGTGCAAATCCGCGGCCGTCGTCACCCAACGGCTCGCCTTGCATTCGGCGAAGCCGCGATAATAGACGAGTTGGATCTCGAGCCCGCCGAGCCCCGCCGTCGCCTCGAACATCTCACCCTGGATCCGGCAGGCCCGATCCCAGCTCGGCTCGCGGCTCGCCGTCGCGTCGAGCGCGAAGATCAGCCGGCCGCGACCGCCGCCCTGCGGCGCTGGCGGCGCCTGCCGGAGCTGTTCGAGGAACGCGTCGATCTCGGCCGACCCCGATTCGGCCGGAAGGCCTTTTTTGTCGCCGCTCATCCTTCCCTCATGTTGGCCCTCATGTTGGCCCTCTCATGTTGGCCCTCATGCCGGTTCGAGCCAGACCGAGGTGTCGTGAAACACGGCACCGCCGCGCGGCAATCCGGGATCGGCACTCGTCAAGAGGTTGATCCCGATGCCGCCCTCGAAGGCATGGTTGGGCCACAATCCCTCGACGATCACGACCTTTTCCTGCAGCCCGTCGAAGGCCCGCGCCCGGACGACGACAGCGCCCTTGCCGTTGCCGATGCGCAGCCTGTCGCCGTCGCCGAGGCCGAGCCGCGCCAAGGCCGCGGGGTGCACAAGCGCCATCGGGCATTTTTCGCGGGCGAGGCTCGACGGCGTATTGTTGAACGAGGTGTTGAGAAACGAGTGCGACGGTGCCGCAACGAGGCGAAACGGCCGCGCCGGATCGCCATCGTCGATCACCGCGACGTGGTCGGGAAACCGTGGCAGTGCCGCATGCCGGCGTCCGAGTGCCGCCCAATCCGAGCGAAAGTGAAATTTTTTGTCGGCATGGGGAAAACCGTCGAGAAAATGCGCGGTCGCGAAAGGCGGCGCGCAATCGAGCCAGCCGTCAGGCGGAAAATCCGCGACGCCCGGCAGTCCGCTCGCCTGCAAGGTATGGTCGATCAGTTCGAGCGCACTGATCGCAAAGCCCGGGTGGCTGGCGCCGAGGTGGCCGGCCAGTGCGCAGACGACGTCGTGGTTCGAGCGGCATTCGGCATGGGGCGGCAGGATTGCGCGCGACAGCTGCAGATAGGTATGGGCGCCGGCGGTGTAGAGATCGTCATGCTCGAGGAAAGTCGTCGCCGGCAGGACGATGTCGGCCATCGCCGCGGTCTCGGTCAGGAACTGCTCGTGCACGCAGACGAAGAGATCGTCACGGGCAAAGCCGCGGCGCACCAACCCCAATTCCGGGGCGACGACCATTGGGTTGGTGTTCTGAATAAAGAGTGCGGCGACCGGCGGCCCGGCGCCGAGGTCGTGCCGGTCGCCGGTCAGCACCGGACCGATCCGCGACTGGTCGAGCACCCGAACCCGCGGGTCGCGGCGGTCCAGGCCTTCCACGAGGGTGCGGTCGAGATCGACGAGGCCGTGGTTCGAGTAGAGGGCGCCGCCGCCTTCATACCGCCAGGCCCCGGTCACCGCCGGCAGGCAGCTCGCCGCGAAGAGCTGAGCGGCACCGTTGCGCGAGCGCGAAAAGCCGTAGCCGAGACGGATATAGCTGCGCTTGGTGCGTCCATAGAGGCGGGCGAAGGCGACGATCTCGGCTTCGCCGAGGCCGGTGATCGCGGCCGCCCAGGCCGGGTCGCGGGTTGCGAGATGCGCCTCGAGTCCGGCCGGGTCGTCGGTGTAGCGCGCCATATAGGTGCGGTCGGCATAGCCCTCGGCGAAGAGGACATGCATGACGGCGCAGGCAAGGGCGCCGTCGGTGCCGGGCAGGATTGCGAGGTGAAGATCGGCCTGCGCCGCGGTCTGGGTGCGATAGGGATCGATCACGACGAGCCTGGCGCCGCGCTCGCGGCGCGCGGCCGCGACATGGCGCATCAGATTGACCTGGGTCGAGACCGGGTTGCCGCCCCAGACGACGACGAGTTCGGATCTGGCGATCTCGCGGCCGTCGACGCCGCGCTTGACGCCGACCCCGGCGAGCCAGCCGCTGTCCGAAAGCATATTGCAGATCGACAGATCCTCGCGCGAATAGCGCATCGCGTGGCGCAGCCGGTTGATGCCGTCGCGCTGCACGAGGCCCATCGTGCCGGCATAGTAATACGGCCAGACAGCCTCCGATCCATGCCGCCGGGCGGCGCGAGTCAGCGCCTCTGCGACCGCATCGAGAGCATCATCCCAGGAAATCGGTGCGAAGGCGGCGCGGCCCACGCCCTTTTCGCCAATGCGGCGCAACGGCTGCGACAGCCGGTCCGGGTGATGCTGCCGCTCGGCATAGCGGGCGACCTTGGCGCAGACGACGCCCGCCGTATAGGTCTGCGACCGCGCCCCGCGCACCCGCCCGATGCGACTGCCCCCGGCTTCCGCCGAGGCAGGCTTGATCCGCTCGACCTCGAGCGCGCAGGCGGATGGGCAATCATGCGGGCAGACGCTGGGCAGAATGTCGAGAGGCAACGCAAGGCTCCGCCGTTGCTTCAGACGAGAATATAAGCTCGGCCCGGCGCGGTCGATATCGGGCCGGATCCTGCCGCGGAAGCATGGGCCCCGGCCTTCCGCCGGGGGACGCGGGAACGGGTGACGCGGGCGACGGTCAGGTCAGATAGGTGTGGATGATCTCGATCAGCTCCTCGGCGGCATCGGCCTGACGGGGATCGGACTCGCCATCCGCCGGCGACAGATACTCCCGGACGTGTTCCTCGAGCACCTCCGCCATCAGCCCGTCGATGGCGCCGCGCGCGGCGGTGATGCGCTGCAGCAGATCCGAGCAGCTAGCCGCGCCGGCGAGGGCGCGCTCGATCGCATCCACCTGCCCCCGCAACCGGCGCACCCTGTTGACGAGACCTCGCTTGTCGCGCAGCGGGCGCGGCGCCGAAGCATGATCATCCCTTTGCGTCATGGCTTTCCTCTCAACTGCCCGTGATCGCCAAATTTGTCGCCAAAATTTGTCATTGACATCTGCGATTTCAAAGCATACCTGCCGAGGTATCTCGGGGCCTGTCCTCGGGATCTGGAAACAATAGCAAGCAATCGATGGGACCTCGACCTAGCAACGCTCCCGCGGAGCCTCCCAGTCGCCTCGGTGCGGCCGGCTCCTCGGGCCACCTCCCCCGGGTGACGAGACGGGGTCCTGCGGCCGGGCCGGCGACGCGATTGGCGTAGCCGCCCGCCCCTAGGGGCCAGCCTCACCTCCGCCCGGGTGGATTCACGACCAACCGGGATTGGAGGGAAGCGACATGACTGCCCTGGTAAGGCACGACGCCGATATGGCAACACCCGCATGTTTGAGCGCGGATGCACCGATGCTCGCCGCGCCCTGCGAGATCGCCCGAACTCTACGAAGCGCTCGACCGAGTGAACGAGCGGGACAACCCGCGCACCGCACGCCTGCTTGACGCCGGCCGCCGCAAGATGGCGCAGAAGCTGATGGAGGAGGCCGGCGAAGTGGCGCTCGAAGCGGTGCGGTCGCGACCGCGCGCCGTGATCCGCGAGAGTGCCGATCTCGTTTATCAGCTCGTGGTGCTGTGGCGCGAATGCGGCATTGACCCCGATGAGGTATGGGCCGAGATGCGGCAGCGCGCCGACCGGTTCGGCCTCGCCGAGAAATTGCCGAAAGCGACGGCGCATCTTGCCCCCGCGGCCGGCGATGGCGCACGCGGGAGGGCGAAATGACCTCCGTAAGCGAACTCACCGCAGCCCCGCGCAGCGCCGTCCTTGACGAGGCCCATCTTGGCGATATCCGCGGTGCCCTCGGCACGATCCGACGCGGCGACATCGCAGCGCGCAACGGCTGGCGGGCGCGCCTCGCGACCCTGCTCGCGATCCTCGGGCCGGGCCTCATTGTCATGGTCGGCGACAACGACGCCGGCGCCTTCGGTACCTACACCCAGGCCGGCCAGAATTATGGAACGACGCTGTTGTGGACCCTGCTGCTGCTGGTCCCGGTACTCTACGTCAATCAGGAAATGGTGTTGCGGCTCGGAGCCGTGACCGGCATCGGCCATGCCCGTCTGATCCTCGAACGCTTCGGCAGGTTTTGGGGTGCTTTCAGCGTCATCGACCTCTTCCTGCTGAATGCGCTGACGATCGTCACCGAGTTCATCGGCATCAGCCTGGCGCTCGGCTATCTCGGCCTGCCGAAGGAGCTCGGGGTCGTGGCCGCCGCGGCGGTCATCGTCGCCGCTGCGGGCACAGGCGATTTCCGCCGTTTCGAGCGTTTCTCGCTGCTGTTGTGCTTCGGCAGCCTGCTGCTCGTGCCGGTGCTGCTCTGGGCGCATCCGCCGATGGCGCAGATGACCCGCGATTTCGTCGTGCCGGGCCTGCCCAAAGGCGGCAAGCTCACCGATGTGATGCTGCTGATCATCGCGATCGTTGGCACGACGGTGGCGCCATGGCAGCTCTTCTTTCAGCAGAGCTACGTCATCGACAAACGCATTACGCCGCGCTTCATGCGCTATGAACGGGCCGATCTGTGGATCGGCATCCTGCTGGTGATCGTCGGCGGCGTGGCGATGATGGCGTTTACCGCGGCGGCCTTCGCCGGGCGCCCCGAATTCGGCAATTTCCAGGATGCGGGTGCCGTCGCCGCTGGTCTCGGCAAGTATGTCAGCCATGCCGCCGGCGTCTTTTTCGCCATTGCGCTGATCGACGCGAGCGTGATCGGCGCAATGGCCGTGTCGTTGTCGACCGCCTATGCGATCGGCGACGTAATGTCTTTGCGCCACTCGCTGCACCGCAAGCCGAAGGAAGCAAAGGCGTTCTACGCGGTCTATGGTGGCCTCGTCGTGCTCGCTGCGGCCTTGGTGCTCGCGCCCGGGACGCCGCTCGGCCTCTTGACCAACGCGGTGCAGACTTTGGCCGGCGTGCTGCTGCCGAGCGCCACGGTCTTTCTCCTGCTTTTGTGCAACGACCGAGCGGTGCTCGGCCCGTGGGTAAATGGCGGCCCACTCAACCTCTTCACCGGGGCCGTCATCGCCGTGCTCGTGCTGCTGTCGATCGTCCTGACCGCTTCGGTGCTCTTTCCCGATATCAGCGAGGGCGCGATCCTTGCCATCCTCGCCGGTGGGACGTTGCTTGCCCTCGGCACGGCGGCGGCGTTTTTCCTGCTGCGGTCTAACCAGGGGACCGGGGGGATCCTCAGGATCGGACAGGCAACCTGGCGCATGCCGCCGCTCGACGCGCTGCCGCCGCGCCGGCTCGGCGCCGGCGAGCGGCTTTGGCTGATCGTGCTGCGCGGCTATCTCGTCGTCGCTGCCGGGCTCGTGCTGGCGCGGATCGTCGCACTGGCACTGGGCGGAGGCTGATCGCCGGCCCGACCTGGCGCCCGCCGAGAAGGGGGTGAGATCGCGTGTCGGGTACCCTGATCCTCTCGCAGCTGGGCGGCTATGTCGGGCTCCTGCTGTGGGGTACCCACATGGTCGCCACCGGCATCGAGCGCGGCTTCGGGACCGAGTTGCGCCTGTGGCTCGGCCGCAGCCTGTCGCGTCCGGGCCGACGCGCCCGGTTCTACGCGCTCTTCGCCGGGCTCGCGGTCACCGCCGTCTTGCAGAGCAGCACCGCAACCGGGCTGATGGCGACCTCGTTCGCCGCGAAGGGAGCCATCGATCTGGCGCCGGCGCTCGCCGTCATGCTGGGCGCGAACCTCGGCAGCACGCTGATCACCCAGGTGCTGGCGTTCGACATCGCGATCGCGGCGCCGGTGCTGGTCTTGCTCGGCGTCGTCGTCTTTCGCGCGTCGGGCAACAGCCTGGCGAAGAACCTGGGACGGGTCGGGATCGGGCTCGGGTTGATGCTGTTGGCGCTCGGCGCGCTGGTCCACACGCTGGCGCCGGTCGAGTCGGCGCCGGTATTGCGTGTCGTGCTCGGGTCGCTGTCCGGCGAGCCGGTACTGGCGCTGTTGATCGCCGCGGCTTTGACCTGGGCCTGTCACTCGAGCGTCGCGGTCGTGTTGTTGATCCCTCGCTCGCCGCAGCTGGCGTGATCTCTCCGGTCTCCTCGCTGGCGCTCGTGCTTGGCGCCAATCTCGGCGGCACGCTGCCTCCGCTGGTCGAGGCCGGCTCGGCACAGGCGCGGCGCCTGCCGCTCGGCAATCTCCTGGTGCGCGCGGCGGGTTCTGTTGTCGCGCTACCGCTGCTGCCGGCGATCGCCGGATTGCTGCAATATGTGGAACCGGCTGCGGCACGCCTGACGGTCAATTTTCACACGGCCTTCAACCTCGCCCTCGCCGTCGTCTTTCTGCCTTTCACCAATCATCTGGCGTCGCTGCTCTACCGGTTGTTCCCCGATCCGGCGCCGGCGGCCGATCCGGCGAAGCCGGTCCACCTCCAAGAGGCGGCGTTGGACAGCGCCAGCGTGGCGCTCGCCAACGCGACGCGCGAGACGCTGCGCATGGCCGATATGTTCGAGACCTTGCTGCGCGAGGCGATCGAGGTGTTCCGGTCGGGCGACCGCCACCGCGCCGCCGAGATCTCGCGCACCGAGCGGATCATGGATCGGCTCGGCGCTGCGATCCGCCGCTATCTCGCCGAGATCGGCAACGAGCAGCCGCTCGATGACGAGGACGAAGGGGCGCGCGGCCAAGAGATCTTGTCGGCGGTGATCAATCTCGAACACGCCGCCGACATCGTCGCCAACAACCTCTTGGAGTTTGCCGCCCGACGCGCCCGGCGCACCGGCGGTTTCTCGCCGCAGGAACTCGAGGCGATCGGCGCCATGCATGCCGAGCTGGTGCAGAGCCTCAGGCTCGGACTGACAGTGTTCCTGCGTGGCGATCCGGCGCTGCGCGAGGCGCGTCTCCTGATGATCCGCAAGCGGCTGCTGCGCCGGCTTGAGCTGGAGGCGACGGGGCTGCGAAGCCGCGGCCCGCAGACCGGGGCAGAAGCCGTGGGCGGCAGCGCCGGCGACGCCGACAAAGGCGGTTTTCTGCGCATTGTGCGCGACCTGCGCCGCGTCCATTCCCATATCGCCTCGCTCGCCTATCCGGTCCTGGAACGGGCCTCGGAAGGAGACGGCGACGACCCCGAACTGCCGCGTCGCGACACCCTGCGTCTTGCGTTGCGCGCCGGCGCCGAAACCACGCTGCAGGCCGCCGGCGAAAGACCGGAGCCCGATTAGCAAGTCGGGAGTCCGCTTCGCCAAGCCGAATGACCCGGCTCGTCGTCGTGGTCGTCGACGGCAGCTGCTGCGCGGTTTAACCTAAATCCGGCAGTTTCACCAGGAGCCAAGGAGGACACGGAGAAGAAACCAGCACTTGGAATAACGCCATCGCTCATCTTTCGGATGGCGGCCGAGAAGTTCCACCTCGTGGAAAAACCTCCGTGATCTCGGTGTTTCTGTGGTGAGTTGCTCTTTTGGGTTTAAATAAAAAATGACATGGCCGCATCGTGCAGCGCCTGAATGGAGAACGGAATGACTTTCGAATTGACCGAGGCGCAGCAGGAGATCCGCGCTGCCGTGGTGCGGTTATCCGCCCGGTTCGGCGACGATTACTGGCTGGCGAAGGATAGCGAGGGTGGGTTTCCGCACGAGTTCCACCGGGCGATGGCCGAGGCCGGCTGGCTCGGCATCGCGATGCCGGAAGACTATGGCGGCAGCGGGCTCGGCATCGCCGAGGCGGCGGTGCTGATGCAGGCGGTCGCCGAGTTGGGCGCCGGCTTCAGCGGCGCCTCGGCGATCCATATGAACATCTTTGGCCTGCATCCGGTCGTCGTCTTCGGCAGCGACGCGCAGAAGCGGCGCTTCCTGCCGCCGCTGATCGCCGGCCGCGAGAAGGCGTGTTTCGCCGTGACCGAACCCGATGCCGGCCTTGACACGACGCGGCTGGCGACGCGGGCGGTGCGGCATGGCGACCATTATCTGGTCTCAGGCCGCAAGATCTGGACGTCGACCGCGCAGGTCGCCGAGAAGATGCTGATCCTCGCGCGCACGACGCCGCTCGACGAGGTTGAGAAGCCGTCGCTCGGCATGACGCTCTTCTATACCGATCTCGACCGCCGCCGGATCGAGGTGCGGGAGATCGCGAAAATGGGCCGGAAGGCCGTCGATTTCGAACCTCCTCTTCATCGACGGGCTCGAAGTGCCGGCGCACGACCGGATCGGCGAGGAGGGCAGGGGCTTCCAGGCGATCCTGCACGGCATGAACCCGGAGCGCATCCTGATCGCCGCCGAGGCGGTCGGGCTCGGCCGAGCGGCCCTCTTGCGCGCCGCCCGCTACGCGCAGGAGCGCGTCGTCTTCGGCCGGCCGATCGGGCAGAACCAGGGGATCCAGCACCCGCTCGCCGAGCGCTGGATCGAGCTGGAAGCGGCCGAACTGATGGTCCGGCGCGCCGCCGCGGCCTACGACCGCGGCGCGGCGGCCGACGCGGTCGGTCCTTGGGCCAACGCCGCCAAATACTGCGCCGCCGAGGCCGGCTTTCGCGCCTGCGAAACCGCGGTCATGACGCATGGCGGCATGGGCTATGCCCGCGAATACCATGTCGAGCGCTATTTCCGCGAGATCCAGATTGCCCGCATCGCGCCGGTCAGCCCGCAGCTGATCCTCAGCTACATCGCCGAGCGTGTGCTGAGCCTGCCGAAGTCCTATTGAGCCGCGGTCCCGGAAAATCTGGCATCATCCTCGCCGGACTTCGGGGATGCAGCGATGATTTGCAAATTGCGTGTCGCCATCGGCGGGTTTGGCGCGATCGGCAAGACGGTGGCCCGGCGGCTCGATGGCGGTGTCGATGGGCTGGTGCTGACGGCGGTGTCGGCCCGCGATACGTCGCGGGCCACCGCGGGCATGGCCGATTTCGCGCGGCCGGTGCCGGTCGTGCCGCTGCCCCGGCTGGGCGAAATGGCCGACATCGTCGTCGAATGCGCCCCGGCGGCGTTGCTGCGCGAGATCACCGAGCCGGCGCTTGCCGAGGCACGCGTCGTCATGGTCTTGAGCTGCGGCGCGCTGCTCGACAATTTCGACCTCGTCGACCTGGCGCGGCGTCAGGGCGGGCGCATCCTGGTGCCGTCGGGCGCCTTGCTCGGCCTCGATGCGGTCGCGGCGGCGGCCGAGGGGGAGATTTTCCGCGCGCATATGGTCACGCGCAAACCGCCTTTCGGCCTTGTCGGCGCTCCCTATCTCGAAGAGCGCGACATCGCCGTCACCGGGCTCGACTCGCCGCGGCGCGTCTTTGCCGGCAGCGCGCGCGAAGCGGCGCGCGGCTTTCCGGCCAATGTCAACGTCGCGGCCGCGCTGGCCTTGGCCGGCATCGGGCCGGACAGGACGACGATCGAGATCTGGGCCGATCCGGGCGTCACCCGGAACATTCACAAGATTGAGGTCGAGGCCGACGCCGCGCGCTTTTCGATGCAGATCGAAAACGTGCCGTCGGAAAATCCGAAGACCGGCAGAATGACGCCGCTCTCGGTCGTCGCCGCGCTCAAAAAACTGGTGAGCCCGCTCGCCGTTGGCACCTGACTATGGGCGCGTAAATCCCTCCCGGTCGGTCGAGGGGGCCCTCACCCCAGCCCTGTACCCTTAAAGCGGTCGTGAACCGGTCTGCTTTCAGACTGGCCGGACCGGGCCAGCCCGCCGGGAGTAGCCGAACCCACCCCGTGACTTGAGCACCTGGGGAGGACCCGCACCCCGGCAGGTTGGCCGCGACGGAAGTCCTGTGGGAGGTTGCGCTTCGAGCGCCAGTACAGGGACTGACGTTCGTCGCGGTGGTCCGGCTGCACAAGGAGGGAGTGACCATGATGGAAGAGATTGAGTGGTTTGTCGGCATCGACTGGGCGAGCAAGACGCATCAAGCCTGCCTGATCGATGCCGGCGGCAAGATTGTCGGTGAGCGAGCGTTTGACCATGACGGCGCCGGGCTGGCGGAGCTCTGCGCCTGGTTGTTGTCGATGACCGGCGCCGAACCGGCGGCGATCGCGGTGGCGATCGAAGTGCCGCACGGGCCGATCGTCGAAACGCTGCTCGAACGCGGTTTCCCGGTCTACGCGATCAACCCCAAGCAGCTCGACCGGTTCCGCGACCGCTTCACCGTCGCCGGCGCCAAGGACGATCGGCGGGACGCCCAAGTCGCGGCCGACAGCTTGCGCACCGATCGCCACGCCTTCCGGCGCTTGTCGGTCGACGACCCGGTGATTGTCGAGTTGCGCGAATGGTCGCGCATGACCGAGGATCTGCAGCGCGAACGCAGTCGTCTGGCCAACCGTGTGCGCGAGCAACTGTGGCGTTATTACCCGCAGATGCTGGCCCTTTCCGACGATCTCGCGGCCGCGTGGTTTCTCAAGTTGTGGCGCCAGGCGCCAAGCCCGGCGAAGGCCGCCCGGCTGCGCCAGACGACAATCGAGCAGCTCCTCAAAGCCCGCCGTATCCGCCGTTTGCAGGCTGCCGAGGTGTTGCAGGTCTTGCGCCAGAAGCCGTTGTCGGTGGCGCCCGGCGTGGTCGCCGCGGCAACCGCCCATATCGACGTGGTGGCCGCTCGCATCGGCTTGGTCGACCGGCAGCTCAAAGCCGCGCACCGCAAGCTCGACCAGCTCTGCGACCAGCTCATCCCGCCCGCGGAGACGGCACCGGCGGAAGGCGGCGAGGAGAACGCGCCGGGGCAGCGTTGCGAGCAGCGCGACGTGGTGATCCTGCGATCCATGCCAGGGCTCGGAAGGATCACCCTCGCCACGCTGCTCGCCGAGGCCTGGCAGCCTCTGCAGCGACGAGATTACCATGCCTTGCGCCTGCTGTCCGGGGTGGCGCCGGTGACCCGACGCAGCGGTAAGAGCTGCATCGTGGTGCGCCGCTACGCCTGCAACAAGCGGCTGGATAATGCGCTCTATCATTGGGCGCGCGTGGCTACCCAGCACGACGCGCCGAGCCGCGATCGCTATGCCGCGCTGCGCGCTCGTGGCCATAGCCACGGCCGCGCCCTGCGCACGGTCGCCGACCGCCTGCTGTCGGTGGCTTGCACCCTGCTCGAACGGCAAACCCTGTTCGACCCCGACTACAAGCCGCCGCAGGCTGCCGCCGCATGAGCCTCCCGCTGGCATCCCTTTGTTCGATCGAACGGCACCATCCCTTCGTCCCGACCCGCCGACCGGCAGAGCACCGCGCGCAGCGGCAGTCAAGGATGCCGCCGGCGCAGCGGCGGCACCGGCAAAGCCGGCGCGCAGCGTCCTTGACAGAGCGAGCACGGTGCTATCCTCCCGGCGCGGGACGATCGCTCCGAGACACTGCGCTGCCGCAGCCTGGCGCGGGGATCTCGCGGCTCCTATTGGCAATCGTTACGTCACGTTTCCCAAGGCTCGTAACGGTTGCTTCCTCACGGCCTTGCCGGCCCAAAGACCGGTCAGGCATCGACCCGGTCTGGACCTTCAGCGCCCGCCCCTCTGCGGGGTTACCGTCCCGCATTTTTCGCTTGATCATTGGTGGGGGGTCCTCTCCCCGCGAGCGGTCGCGAGCGGGGAGAGGGAGGGACCCGCGATAGCGGGAGGGTGAGGGGCAGCACTGTCCACCAAGTCTCGTCGCGTCTTGCGCCGCAACGAGCGGCCCGAGATTTGAGGCTCATTCCGGCACCAGCAACAGATTGTGCGCTTCTCCCGAGCGGAACGGCGGTGCCACGGTGCGATAGGCCGGCCAGTCGGCGTCGGCCATGCCGTGGTCGATGAGGATGCCGAGGATCCGGTAGCCGAGGGCGGCGAGCCGCTCGTGGATCGCGGCGCGGTCGCCCTCGCTCTCGTGCCCGGTCTCGATGACGAGCGCCGGGCGAAACCGGGCGAGCGCCGTCGCCGTGCCGTCGAGCACCGGCCGCTCATGGCCCTCAACATCGATCTTGATCAGATCGATCCGCTCGAAGCCCGCGCTCGCCGACCAGTCCATCGAGGCGGCGTAACGCCACCGTTACCGTTTCGTGGCCGGCCGTCGCGGGGCCGATATGGGCGGTCCCGGTGTCGCTGCGTGCCGAGGTCACGAGCGGTACGGCAAAACCGACGGCGCCTTCCCGGTCGCCCACGGCGCAGCGGACGATCTCGGCCTGGCGCAGCGCGTTGGCGGCGAGCGTCTTGGCGAGAGAGGCGGCGTTGCGCGGCGCCGGCTCGATCGCCAGGACGCGCCCCGCGGAGCCGGCCGCGCGGGCGAACGGCACGGTCCACTCGCCGAGGTTGGCGCCGATGTCGATCACGGTCGCGCCAGGCACCAGCAAGGCGAGCGCAGCAGGATGAGCGGCCGGCGGATGCAGCAACGCATGCCGGCCGCGCGCATCGAGCGGACGAGGGACATGGACGAGGTCGCCCGTGCGGTGCAGCGCGAAGCCGCCGGGCCATTCCCGCTCCAGCCTCGCCAGCAGCCGCTTTTCGCGCCAGCGGCGCACGAGCCGCGCGGCGGGCGGTTCCGGTCCGCCCGGCGGGCGCAATTTCCACAGCGCCTTCAACAAGCGCATCAGCGGGCGGAGATCGCCGGGATCGGGCGCTGACAAGACCCCTCTCGCGGGCGCGACGCGACGTCGATATGTTGTTATCGATTGGAGCAGTTGTCGGCGAGCAGAAAATGAGCGGGGCCTCGGGCAACGGGACGCGCGGCGACCGCGAGGTACTGATCGTCGTCGATGTGCAGAATGATTTCTGTCCGGGTGGCGCCCTTGCCGTGCCCGATGGCGATGCGGTCGTCCCGGCTATCAACCGGCTCGCCCGGCAGTTCGCCCATGTCGTCCTGACGCAGGACTGGCACCCGCCGGGGCATTCTTCGTTTGCCGCCTCACACCCCGGCAGGCGGCCGTTCGAGACGATCGAGGCAGCCTATGGCGCGCAGATCCTCTGGCCCGAGCATTGCGTCCAGGAGACCCGCGGGGCGGCCTTCCACGCCGCCCTCGCCGTACCGCATGCCGAACTCGTCCTGCGCAAAGGCTTTCGCCCCGCGATCGATTCCTATTCGGCGTTTCGCGAGAATGACCGGCGGACCCCGACCGGGCTCGGCTCTTACCTGCGCGAGCGCGGCTTCGCGCGGCTGACCCTGTGCGGGCTGGCGACCGATTTCTGCGTCTTCTACTCGGCGATCGACGGGCGCGAGGCGGGGTTCGAGGTGACGCTCGCGGCAGCGGCCTGCCGCGGCATCGACCTCGACGGATCCCTCGCCCGCGCGATGCGCGCGATGTCTGAAGCGGGTGTGACTTTCGATCCCTGATCAGCGCGGCGACAGCCGCCTTGGCAACGGTCGGCGCTCGACCTGAAAAGTCGGCTGCCGCCGCGCCTTCGGCACAACCGCGAACCCGTCGCCCGATTTGCTCTCGGCGCTCCGCCGCGGCGCGAGCGGCAACGGCGCACGGCGCGGCCGGCCGTTTGGCCCGTTCGGCGCCGCCAGCCTTTTTGCCGCCGGACGCTCGCTGATGCGCACATCGAGGTTGTGGCCGCCGAGCGAAACCCCGTTCATCGCCGCGACGGCGCGCTGCGCGGCGCGTTCGGTCGCGATGTCGACAAAGCCATAGCGCAATTTTTCGCCGGTCGCCGGGTCGCGCGCGACATGAGCGCTCAACACGATGCCATAGGAATTGAAGGCTTCGGCGAGCTGATCGTCGGACAGCTCCGGCGGGAGGTTCGCAACAAAGACATTGCCGCGGAAAAACTTCGAACGCATCGGCCCACTCTACCCCGATTCGATCCTTCCGTCCCGGCGCGCGAACGATGTCGGGATCGGCGCGGCTTGGCGATTGTTCGATTTGCATTGCTGCAATGCAGCATAGAGGGCGGGACCAATTGCCGCGCTCGGGGTTGCAACCGGTGACGGATCTGGGCCAGCATCCGCTCGACTTCGATGACAGGAGGCGCGGGATGGTGGCGGCTAAACCGATCCCGGACGGCTACCGCAACATCACACCCTATCTGATCGTCGCCGACGGCGTCGGCGCGATCGCCTTTTATCAACGGGCGTTCGGCGCGAGCGTCCTGTTGCGGCTCGAACGGCCGGACGGCAAGATCGGCCATGCCGAACTCGCCATCGGCGACAGCATGATCATGCTTGCCGATGAATATCCGGCGCACGAGGCGCGCAGCCCGGCGGCCTACGGCGGATCTCCGGTCAGCCTGCACCTCTATGTCGAGGATGCCGATGCCGTCGCGGCCCGTGCCGTTGCCGCCGGCGCCAAGCTCGTCCATCCGGTCGAGGATAAATTCTACGGTGACCGGCTCGGCACGATCGAGGATCCTTTCGGCCACCGCTGGTCCGTCTCGACGCATATCGAGGACGTCTCGCCTGAAGAGATCGCCCGCCGGGCCGCAAAGGCGATGCAGGCGGCAGGCGGATGACGCCGCGCAAGCGCAGCTCCTATTCGGCGATCGTCGACCGGCCGCCGCTCAAACTGCCGGGCCGGGCCCGGATTGTCGTTTGGACCATCGTCAATCTCGAATTCTGGTCGATCTCCCGGCCGATGGCGCGGCAGGTCCTGCCGGCCCCAACCGGCGAGGTGTTGCTGCCCGACGTGCCGAACTGGACTTGGCACGAATACGGCATGCGGGTCGGCGTCTGGCGCTTCTTCGATTTGTTCCGCCGGTTCTCGATCCGGCCGACCCTGTCGATCAACGCGCGGGTCTGCGAGGCCTATCCGCGCGTCGTCGAGGCGGCGCGCGAGGCCGGCTGGGAATTCATGGGTCATGCCTGGGAGCAGATGCCAATTCATAAGGTCGACGACCAGAGAAAGATGATCGCCAAATCCCTCGACACGCTCGAACGCTTTACCGGGACGCGGCCTCGGGGCTGGCTCGGCCCGGGCCTGACCGAAACTTTGGAAACGCCCGAATTGCTTGCCGCGGCCGGGGTCGAATACATCGGCGACTGGGTTTATGACGACGAGCCGACCGAAATCCGCACCAAGCACGGACCGCTCGTCACGCTACCCTATTCGGTCGAATTGAACGACATCCCGGTCATGCTCGTGCAGCACCACGAATTGTCCTATTTCACGACCCGCGTTGTCGACAGTTTCGAGCGGCTCTATGAGGAAGGCGCTGGGCGCGCCAAGATCATGGCGATTGCGATCCACCCCTATATCAGCGGGCAGCCGCACCGCATCAAATATCTCGAAGCCGTCTACGATCATATCGGCCGCTATGCCGGCGTCTTGCACTGGAACGGGACCGAGATCTTCGACTGGTATCTACAGGCGCGGGCACGCCGCTACTAAGTCTGCCCCGACAGCACGCTCCCCGCCGCTCGCGGTGCAAACTGAAAGCGGGTCAATGATCTACCACGGCCGTTTCAGGGTTTCGATCAAATCCAGACGATTGAGGACCTGTTCGCACTTGCCCCAATCGAGCGCCGGGAGACTCGCGGTGTAGCGCAAAGCGAAGGGGTGACGGCGTGGTACTGCATCGATCAGGCGCTTTGCCTCTTCCATCTCGCCCTCAGCCGCGCGGACCCAGACATCTTCGAGCGTGTCGGGCAGTGTGCCGAACACATCGTGGATGTCCTTCAGGCGGTGGGAAAGAGCGCGATGGACGTCATCCTCCACCGAGTTGCGATATCGCAGATTCAGAATGTCTATCGCCTCGGCTTCCTGACCAATGCGCTCTATCCGCCCCTTTCGCTGTTCTAGACGTGCCGGGTTCCACGGCAGGTCAATGTTGATCAGGGTTTGCAGCCGCTGCAGGTTGAGCCCTTCGGAAGCGGCATCCGTCGCCACCAGAATTTTGAGTTGCCGGCGTTTTACCAGATCTTCGATATTCTTGCGCTCGATCCGATGCGCTTCGGCGCCCTGGATCAGATAGCTTCTGCCCAGCCCCGCGTAGATACCGACCGCGAGCGGCCGCAATGTATCCGCGATGCGGTTGGCCATCCACCAAACCGTATCGAAATATTGGCTGAACAGGAGCGTTCCGCGCTGCGCCCATCCTTCGCCACGAAGGTACCGGATGATCGCGAGAAGCTTCGGATCATTGCTGCCAACTTCCCGCAAATTATTGATTGCCCGGTGGAGTAGCGCGGTCGCGTCGCTTTCCGGCGCGGCTGCGGAGAATTCCGCCAAGTCTACAGCATCGATCTCTTCCTCAGCCAGGAGGTCCTTCGTAATTGTTGGATTGAGGAGCTTTTCGGCGGTGCTCAGCCCGGCGGCAAGAGAGCTGCCGATGCGTCGGAGCAACAGCGTACGCAACAGGGCGGCGCCGCGCCGAGTACGCCCGAGGTGTTGGCAATAGGCGCGAGCATCGGCGTACGCCGCCTCCATTCTCGGGGGCATTTCGAGCGCGGCCTCATCCTCCTCGCCATGAAGGACGACCTGAATTTCCGGAAAATACGGCGTGCCGTCGGGTGCTTTCAGGTCGGCGCGCCGCCGTTTGATCGTATTGCGAATGAACGGATTATGGTTGCGAATCAGATCATCAGCGTCGAACTTGATTGCGTTGCGGAGGCTTGGCGAGAAGGTATCGATCGATCCCGATCGGGCGCTGATCTCATTGTCGGCCACCCCGAGTTCGTCGCGGATCCGGCTGGCGGTCCGGTGCTCGCCACGTGGGATCAACGGGTCGCGCAGCCAGGCCCAGCAGGTTGCTTCGGTGTCAGGAATTGCCGTGCGGCCGGAAATCATGTCCAGGGCATCGTCGCGCGAGCGCCAGGGGCTGCCGAAATCACCCAAGACTCTGCGACAGCCGGCATTCAGGATACGCATCAGATCGTAGAGCTCGCCTCGGTTGGTCTGTATCGGCGTCGCCGTCCCCAGCAAAACACTGTCGCCGCGTTCGGCGATGCGCAGCATGAACCCGAGAAGATTGTTCGGTCCGATATCACCACCGATTCCGCCGCTTTGGCGCGCCCGATGCGCTTCGTCGAGAACGATGCAGCTATAACGCCGGTTCATGAGCGCAGCGGCTGCCGGGGACAGCGCGGTGATCAAGCTTGTCGGGAAAATGCCTATGCGCCGCGGGCATTGATCCGGCGGGTTCGGCCAAACGGAACCGTCCTCCGCGACCCAGGACCCGTCGCTCCAGCGCGCCGACGGTGCCGCAAGCATGTTGCTAAGCTCATCCTGCCACGGCTCGCAGAGGTTCTTTGGGGCCAGGACCAATACCGGCTTGCCCCCATGCAGCGCGGCGTACTCCGCAGCCATCCCTAGCTCCAAGGTCTTCCCGAGGCCGACATCGTCGGCCAGCAGGTACCGCGCCTGCCCGTATGTCTGGATTTCCCGAGCCACCGCCGACACGAACGCCTTCTGGTGGGGTGCAAGCCCCTCGCCCTGCCGTGCGACCGGGGCCTCGATAAAGGGAGACGGCTCGTTCCGTTCGGGCGACCAGCCGGAAACGGGTACGACCGATCGGATCAGGATGCGCTCAATGTCTTCTACAACCGCGTCCGACAGCCTGCGCGCCGCAGGGTGACCCCAAAGCGCGTCGAATTCCTCCTGGACCCACGCGATCGCATCGTGGTCGTCATCTTCCCACACCAGCTCGTAATGGCGTGTCCAGGCTTCGGCAGTTTCATTGATCGAGCCGAGAAAGCACAGCGGTCGGACATCGGGATAGCGTATGACCCCGGCCTTGCCGTGTATCAGGCCGAAGGTCGCATCGGGCAATACGCGGATTTCGACTCGCCCAGACCGAAGCAGGCTCTGAAGTCGTTCGTAGCGGGGCCGCTGCGCCTCAGTCATCAGCTCGGGCTTGCCTTCGTACCACTCCGTCCGGAACGCCCGCTCCGCGGCGCGGGCGGTCGCGATATCCGCCTCGTCGAGGCCGGAATTGCAGACAATCCGCGTCGGTCCGGCGACGCCTTCGAACGCCTCGCCGGCAATCTCAAAAACCGACGACCGAAAATATCCGGCGATCCGGTCGTAACTCGCAGCACCGGCCAGACGCATATTCAGGAACGACCGGTCAAGCGGCTGGCGCCGGGAGGATAGGCGGCGAACTCCCATCCTGACGCCTCGCCGTCCTAAAGGCGATCGTTGTGTACCGCGCCGGCAAGCCGCGCCGCGATCTCGGCTTCGGCGCCTCGCGCGGATGAGCGGCTCTTGCCGAGATAGCTAAGCACGCCAATCAGGGTCCGCTGCCGATGCCAATAATCAGGCAGGTTCGCGTGGAACCAATTCAACGCAGAGCGCAAATCAGAGGCTTCGCCGGCCTCACGGACGCCATAAAGAGCGTGGCGCACAATGCCGCCGGCAAAGCGGTCGAGTGCGGCGTCTTCCGCTCGGTCGCCCGAGCCCGCCCGTTTCAGATTACGCCGGCCGAGTTCTCTGGCCGTCTTCAGGCGAACCTGGTTGGCCCGCGTGGTTGCCAGAAGCGGCCGATATTCCCCCACTCCGAACCCGCGCGCCATCTCCTGATAGGCGCCAAGCCGACTCTCGCCCGCCTCCTTGAGTTCAAGCCCCTTCACATAGAACCGGTCCTCTGGCCCTAGCTCATCCCAGACCGCACGCTCCAAGCGGTCCGGAACCAGAAAGTCCGAAGCCAGGCGACGCGCGCGGTCGAGCAAACGGCGCACGTCGGAGATATCGCCGCCGTAAACGACCTGTTCGGTCACCGGCCTCCCGTCGATAAAAGCAAAGCGGGTCAACACCTTCAGCGCCGCGGCGTATGCCGCAAGCTGGTAATCGGCATCGCCAAAATTGGGCTGCTCCTTGTCTTCCAGCGCGCGCATCGTTTCAAGCTGCGCGCGGACCGCCTCTTCGACCGGCCGCTGGAGACGCGCCAGATAGCCACGCTCCTCGCCGTATCGCTTGCGCAGCACGAGCAGGACGGTTCCCTGCACATAGTTACCGGCGGCGAACGCCTTCTCGGTCTCCGTGGCGATGCACCAGCCTGCAGTCACCTGTAATCCCGAGGCCCACAGGATCTCGGCGAGATCGGCCCAGACGCCGACATCCTGATGCGTAAACATGACCACCTGGACCCCGCTTTGGGGCATGTTCCGTGCCATCGCTGAATAGGCCACGATCATCGCATCGCGGAATTTCTCGTCTCTGCCTTTGATCGCCAACTCGCGGCGGCTGTCCCAGCTCCAATCCAGCCGCGGAGGGTTGCATCGCAGCCAAGCCAGGAAATACTCCGTGATTTCATGATATTGGATCGCGTCAGCGTAGGGCGGATCACTCATCCACAAATCGCAGGTGACATTGGTTTCTTTTGCAGGCAGGACGTGCACGTCCGCATCCGAAGTGCAAGGAAACTGGTTTGTCGAAAATGTGATTGCCTCTGCGAAGGTGGGTAACGCGCGCGATCCGTAATTATAAAACGTATTAAGCGCCATGTTATAGAATACATGATTTACCGCGTCGGCAGCAGGCGCCGTGCCGCTCAAGCCTTCATGACCGACGCGCCACTGGGTCATTTTAGAGGTATAGTTAAGCCCGCGACATAGGCTTAGGGCCAGAGCCATGGTGATTTGTCGGTCGCGTTGGGCTCCAATCTGGGTATTGATCAGCGCGCCCAATAACAAATGACGCGGGCAGAAGAGATGGTGCCAATACGTCCAGCCGCGCGTACGGATCGGCTCGTCGGTTTTCTCGCCAGGCTCAATCATTGTATCGGGCAGAAGCCCGGCCGACTGCCATTCCTCGAGCCGGGCGGCGACCAGATCGCCGACTGCGCGCTCGCGCTCTTCGTCTGCTTCGGCCACTCCGGCGTAGAAGAATGAGCCGTCCGGCCGGGACCACTGGATACAATAAAGCCGCTCCTGAAAAATATCCGCTGGACGCGGCAGGATGTCCTGGCGGCCCCAGCGCCGCAATTCGTTCCCCGCAGTCGGGCTATAACGGTTGCGGCATGCGTCGAGCCGCTCTTGGTCCCGTTGACGTTGCTCTTCCGATGGGTATCGGCTCCGCAGCTCTACGTCACCGCGGATCGCGCTCAGCAATGTCGCGTGTTCTCGTCCGTCTAATTCGTAGCGGAGCGTCCCATCTTTTACGGTCCCGGCCCTCTCTGCTGCTGCGATCTCCGCCTCGGTTGCTTCTGTGTGAATTGCGATGCGAAACCGTTTTACAGCGGGATCCGGTATCGGCCGAGCGATTGTGTGGTAATTCTTGCTGATCACCCAACTCGGTGCCATCGGCACCATCCAGCCGGTCTTCGGGCAGCGGGTTTCGAGGCAATAGAGGTACGCCTTCGCTCGGTTCGCGATTTCGAACCCGCACGGCCTCTTGATGCCCGCCTGGTTGGTGCACCAGCCAGAACTCATTTCCCTGGCGTACCACGGTCCCGGAAGCGGCATGCCGCCACTCTTCGTCAGAAACTCCAGTTCGCGGCACTAGGTCGTAGCCGCGCCGGGCGGGATCGGGAACCAGATCGAGAATGGTCCGGGTCCGTTCGTGCACCCGCCGGGTCTCGATCATCGGGACCAGCCGGCCGGTCACCGGGCAAGTGACCGTGTAGGGAGGCATTTCGGGCGCGATCGCTTCGCCGGAGCGGCCCACCCGCCAGCCGTGCGGCCACCGGGACGGCACATTCATTGGCAGTTTCAGGTCAAAGGGCTCGGCATCGTGCTCGAAGCTGAGTTCGAAAATCTGCCGGTCAACGGTGGCGACAATCGCCTTCTGCCCATCCGCGATGCGCTTTCGCGTCTCGTCGTCGCCGCCGACGATATTCAGGGCGCCCCAGGTGAGCAAGCATGCGATGGGGTTCAAATCCGCAGCGTAGACATTGCAGCCCAGCCGCGCGGCTTCGAACGGGATCGAGCCGCCGCCGCAGAACGGATCCCCGACCCGCGGGGTATGGCCAAAACTGTGTTGTCCCAATTGCCGGACAATTCCGGGCAAGCTCGCAGCATCGGTTCCGAGATGCGCATTGATCTCGGGCCAGATGTCATCGAGAGCGCTGTCGGGCAACTCCTCGGGCCGCAGGCAATAGGTCAACTTTTCGTCGAGGCCCATTGCCGCGAAGGCAAGCAATTCGAGTTCTGCACGCCGCTCGCGGCCGAGGTGCCGCGCCCACCCGCCGGTGTCGAGATCAAATACCTCGTCGTGCAGGTGATCGGGAAGCAGCTGCTTGGCTCTGGGGGCCGGGATTGCCTTCGCTTTTCGCTTGCGAAGGCCAGCCTCGTCCATCAGCATCAATTTCAGGAAAATCTCCCGGTCCCGTCCCGGGTTGTTTGTCGTCGGGAGCAACAGGCCCAAGAGCGCAGCCCGAACCAGGATCAGCGGCTTGCGGCCCTTCCAATAGCTCCCGAGAGCGGTCAGGGTCTGCCCAGCATTGGCCTTGCGCTCCTTGTAGCTTTCCTTGGAAAGCCGAGAGACCGGCAGTTGCTGCTCGATAAACGTCAGCGCGTCTGCTGGCTTAGATCGCGCTTCGACCAGCGGCGCCGCGGCACCGCTCACCTCGGTTGCTCCCAAATTTGAGCCGCATAGGCGGCCTGCTCGCTCGCGATGTCGAACAGAGTGCCTTGGCTCGTCTCCCGCTTGGGCAGGGTGGGCCGTCTGTCGGCTCGAGTTGTCGGTACGAGCGAAACCGGTGCAGTCGGGTTCTCGGTCAGCGCATAGCGCACCGCCTTGCGCCAGCCGATCTGGTGCTTCGAGTGGTGCCCAGTTTGCGCGGCGGTCATCGTATAGAGCCACCAGCGCTCCTCGGGAGCGAGCCCACGCCAATTCTGCACCGCGACCCCGGCGAGCACGGGATCAGCGTTTTCGATAGCCCAAGCAAGCAAAACGAGCTCCTTGCCGAGAAGTCGGGCGACCGGATTGGGGCCGATTTTCCAACGCGCGGCCCGCATCCCGGCCAAGCGCAGACGTCGGTTGAACTCTTCCTCCACCGCGTCGGCGATCTGCGACCATCGCTCGAGGTCCAGGCGCACCCGCAGATTGGCCGCATCCAGGGCGGGGCCGGCGAGATCGCGGTGAAACACTTCGTACATCATGACCTCGCCTCGCGCGGCGCGTGGGATCGCGACGACGAAATGATGCGCCTCGCGCTCCTCGGCGTAGCCGAACCCGATAATCTTGTATTTCGCGGCTTCGGCCGTCGCCGCACCGGTCATTGCACGATCTCGTCCGGTTTCGGCGCGAGGCCAAGTTCTTTGGCGGCTTCGACCAAGGCCCGGCCGCTCGGGAATTTGACGCGGGAGATGTTGATGTCGAGATCCGGCTGCACCTCTTCGCCGAGGTCGACGGCGAGCTCCGATGTCCTTGCCTCCAGGGCCTCCGCCGACCGTAGCACATTCTGGCCAAAGCCAAGGCTGATCCAATCCTCCGTGCTGTTCGGTTTCGCCACATTGATCTGGACCCCGCCGATCTCGCCAGCGAAGCGCTTCAGAATGGTGAGAACCTCGAAACTTCGCCGACGATCCGGACATTTGAGGCGGCACCGCCATTTCGCCGGGCGCTGCGGATCGATCTGAAGAGGCCTGTCCTCGCCCCTGCCGCGAGGAATTGCAATCGGCACCGCTTCGGACCAGATGCCCGACGCCTCGGCAATTGCCGATACCGGTTTGTCCCAACCCTCCGGGACGGAAATTTCGCCTTCGTAGATCTGGCCGTACCGAGCATTGGAGCCATCGAGCGAATACCGAATCGTGCCGGAGGGCACGGCTTTCAGAATGACGCGTTGCGACCCGTCTCGGTAGTTCAACTGGTATTTCAATGTGATCGCATTCTGCCAATGACGCGAGTCGCCAGTCTCGTGGACGCCGGTCGAATTGACGGCAAGAAAGGTGACCTTCAACGCGTCGGTTTCGAGCCGTCCATTCTGAACGATCGGCGAGGCGCTGGTGATGGGCCGGCCATCCTCGGCGTAATGGACGCGGTCGCCGTGCTTTGCCGATACCTGCAGCATGACCTGGCCCGTATCGTCGGATCGCGTGAGTTGCTGCAAGACGATGGCCGTCTTTTCGGGCGGGAAAGGCCGCTTGCGTAGATACCCCGCGCCCTCATCCCGCCAGAAGTCCTTGCGCAGCGCGGTCGCCTTCAGGCTCTCGTGACCGCCGGGCGGCACGAGATACCAGTCGGCCCTGCGCGCCACCGTCTCCATCAGGTCCTTCCACTGCATTGTCTGCGCGGTAAAAACCAGATCCTCGAACTCCGATCGGAACGCGTCCGCCTCGACATCCTCACGGTACTTCCGTTCGTCGCGCAACGTGTCGAGGATGGCTATCTCTCCGACAAACGCGTTCGAGACAAACTCCAGCTTGAGGCTGCGCCGTGTCAGAGTTCCGTCCAGACCCGGATAGTAGAGCTGGGTGAAGGTCTCGCGCAGAGCGGAAAGGAACCCGTTCTGCCAGCGATCCAGAGCCGCCTTGGCTTGCTGCATCTCAGGTGCAGTTTCCGGCATCCGCTGCCCCTGGAAATCGCCGATTTGGTCCTGAGCCGCTTTCGCGTAGGCGGCGTTTTCCGAAACCCGCGTGAACGTCTCCTCGCCGCACAGAAACATCAGCCGGTTTTTGAAGGTCTGGTTCTCCCAAAGGATCCGCAATTCCGGGTGCAAGCCCTGCGGATGCGGCTGGCTGATCACCAGCAGCATTTCGTCCGCCGATATCTCCTTCTGTATATCGTCGGTCGTCGGGAATACCGCGAGGCCCTGATAGGCGAGCCGGCCGGCGCCGGCCTGCCGCTCGGCCGCCCGTCCCGGCCTGAAGACCTGCCGCAGATAGGTCTCGACCTCTTTGCGCGGCGCATCCGGGTTCATCATGATGATGCCGGCGCGGTCCTTGATCGCCGAGTTGACGTTCTTGACGTCGCGATAATACCAGCGTCCATCAGTACGGCGGTGCAGGTACCAGCTGGCGTCTTCGAGCTGCGTCAGCAGGCTCGCGTTCACATGTGACATGTCCCGGTCGGGCGCACACAAATACCCGGCCGTTTCTTCTGGCGTGAGCCCCTGGAGCGTGTTCGGGTTGGTCGAAATCGCCAGCGAGGAAAGATACAGGAGCCTGGCGGCGTCGCTCGGAATGCTGTCGCGTACAGCCTCGGCGAGTGACTCCGCTGTCGCCGTGCCGCGCGATGCAACATCGCGGGCGCAGGCATTTCTGAGACTGGGGTTAATTTGACAGAGTCACACACAGTATATCTGTAGTTTATTTAGGATTTACATCTTTGCAGGCTGATGCGCGGAAGGGGTCGCGATACGCGGTTGATCGCGGTATCGCGATCGGATCGCCCCGCGTCGTCGTTCGTGTCGCTGGTTGATACGGCGCACCAAGGCATCGCGGCCTTCGGCTTTGCGCGGCAGGATCTCGCTGAGGATCTCAACAATGTCGCGCGACGTCAGCAGATCGATTTCCGCATGATGCGCGGCGCGGCGCTCGGCGATAAACAGCATCGCCAACAGGACCATGGTCACATGGTGGTGCCACGCCCGCCAGCCGAGTACCTGATAGTCGGCCAGACCGCACTCGCTCTTGGCGTCCTCAAAGACCCGCTCGACCCAATAGCGCTGCCCTTGCATCTGGGCCAGGCGCAAAACCGGCGTATCGGCCGGGGCGTTGCTCAGAGTGTATTTGATCGTGCCGGGCGATCCCACCTCGCGGCGCACGATCAGGTGCCAGGACCGCGGGTTGGCTTCCTCGCCGTCCCACACCCAGATCCGCCGACAGGCGATATCCACCCGCAACGGACCCCTGGTACTGTCGCGCAACGTCAAGCGTTGCCAATCTTCGGCGCGAAAGCTTTGTGCCACCTGCTCCGCCGTGTCGGCATGCGACGAGGCCTGCCGTTTCGTCGCCGGCCGCCCCTGTCCTGGCCGTCGGGTCGGCAAGCCAATCTCGGGCCGTTGCGTCCACACCGATTGCGTGCGCGGCACATCGGTAACAAACCCCTCCGCGGCATCATCCAGCGCGCGCAGAAAGGCCGGTTCCTTGCCATAACCGGCATCGACGCCGACCCACTGGAAACGCACCCCGCGAGCCCGCGCTGTCCGCACCAGATCCAGGGCCTGCTCGCTCTTCGACCTCAGTTGCCGCGCGGCCGGCGGAACCCCGGCCCGCGCGCACCGCGCCTCATCCTCGACCCACTGGCGAGGCAGATACAGCCGCATATCGATCGGCACATTCTGTTGCCCATCCGACAAGACGGCGAATACCGCCACCTGACAGTTGTCGACCTTGCCCAGCCGCCCCGACCACTGACGGGCAACCCCAACCGAACGCTCGCCCTTTTTGAGGAAGCTGGTTTCGTCGATGATCAGACAACTTTCCGGCTTGCCGCCGACCAGCCTGTCTGCGTCGCAGGAGAGCTGCGCCAGCACCGCTTCGTGGTCCCACGGCGAGTTGCTGATGAAATGCTGAAAGCGTTGCGGGCACGCCGCCTCGACCACCGCCCCCATCCCTTCAAACGTACACTCGCTGGCCTGCGCCAGACCTTGCAGGTAGCGTTCCGCCACCGCCGAATTGTCGCGGGCCCGAGTGGCAAAGAAACGCCGGTACCGTTCGGCAAAAGCCCCAAAGGCTCCGGCGATCCGCTCCACCAGTGATCCGGAAACTATCCTTCACAAATACAGAGACATGACGACCCGCTGTTTGCATCGCGCCGCCTCACTTCCTTACCTCTTGTCGTCGCCAAGGCCATATCCAAACAGCCGTCTTGTCAACCACAACGCTCCGTGCCGCTCCGCAGTTCGCCCTCGCCCAAACTCCAGCCGGCTCGCGCCCGTCAGAGCGCCGAATCTTCTTCGCACAAGCGGCCCAGCCGAATGTGACTTTTTCAAATTAATCCGGTCGAGCATCGTGCCGACATCGGCATCGTTGAAATCGATGTCGTGCGGGTGGATCAGCAGATGCGACCGCGTCGTGTCTTCCCAAACGGCTGCGACCATACGGCGTGCCAGCCGCAGCGTCTCCCGGGTCTGCTGAAACCCGGGATTTTCGCGAAACCGGGCGAACAGATCCTGCATGCCGGGATGGAACGGGTAGGTATCGGCGATTTGCGCCGCCCAACCTTCGAACAACGGAGGTATCGCGGCTTGCTGCACGGCCGTTTTGTAGGCCTCCGCATAGGCATGCGACACGGGACCGATTGCGTCGGCATCCGGAACAGCCTCGAACAGCTGCGCTCGAAGGATCCCGTACAGCTCTAACCCGTCCATCCGCACCGGTGTGATGTCCATCGCGGTTCGGTTGGTCTCGCTCGTGGCGTTGTCAATGGCCTGCTGGATATGGGCGCTGCCTTGCGCCCACGCGCCCGCGAGATCGGAAACCACGAGGCAGCAGCGCGACAGCCGGTTGGTCATGATCGCGGCCATGAGATTTGCAAGCGCGATCGACAACAAATCGGCCTGCGTTGTCCCTGGGCCTGCGGCGCGCGCGCCGAGGGCGACGAAGAAGGGCGGCATTTCGTCGAGCATGATCAGCGTGGGCTGATCGCCGATCAGACGTGCCCAGCTCGACGCGCCTGGCGGCTCGTTAGCGGGGCCCTCCCAAAGTTGATGAAGATTGAGCAGCCTCAGAATATGAATCCATAGAAACTCTCGCGTGTCCGTCTCTCGCCCATCGAACGCCGCGACCGCGATTTTCCCGCCGCCGGGGTCGACACCGCAATCCGTCAAGATGCGCCGCCGGAGCGAGGGTTCCTTCGCCAGCAGGCCCAACGCGATCAAATTGTGCGTCTTGCCCCCACCCATCGCTTGTTTGAGGCGGAAGACGCCCTGGTCGCTGCGCCCCGAAAGCCGCTCGAACACTTGGCGGAACAGGACCCGCATCCCTTCGGTGAGATGGTTCTCGGCAAAAAAAGCGCCGCCCTCGATCCTTCCGGCGTTGAAATCCGCGATGTTCGCCACCGTATCCGCCCGCGCGTGTTCGAACACGGTCGGCCTCGGCCGGCAGAGTTGCGGCAGCGAAATTGATGCTAAAGCCTCCAATTGTGGCATCCGCCATCCCCGTTTCTCGACAGAGCGCAGCTCGTGCTCCGGCACACTGGCGAGGTTATCAGCAACTCTTTCAGGCCGCGAGCACGGGGTCCAATCGGCGAACTCAGGTCAGGCTAGGTCAAGGCTAGGTAAGACGGCGCCGACTTCGCGCAATCGGGTGATCGCCCCGGCCGGATAAGCCGGGCCCATGCCTTACCGCCGTAAACATTGGCGTGGGTTTCCTTACCTGCCCGAGTTCGTCGAAGGCGTACCCGCGCCGAGCCTACGGTTAGCACTTACAATATCTACATCCATGAAATGATAGTCCACATCGTGGGTCACGAAGACCAGTTGATGCTGAACGCAAGTCTTCCAATAAACAACATCGTTGAAATCATTAGCCATTGCGATGACCCCGCCGAGTGGGGCCGCCATGTTACCGTCAATCCACGTAGCTTCAATCCAGTCGAATTCGAGTTCGAGAAGGCGCAGCCCGACAACGCATCATGCAAGCTGGCGAGCGCCGCAAAGCCCGACTTGTCGGTGTGCATAGAGCGCAACGGTATCCGCACGGTCGACCCTTGTGGGTCGAGGGTTCACGGTCATTTTGCGGATCGGAAAAGCGGCGGACTGCGGTTTTCGCCCGGGGATAATCGGTGTGAACGTTGAGCCAGGCGGCCCCGGGGCCGTAGATCCCTCAAATCATCCAGGCGATCGTCGCGCGGCGTTACGCAGCTGTCCTTGCGCGCGCTGGAGCCAACACCGAGTAGCCTGTAATGGCGGGTTGCGATGGGACCCCTTTTGGCAGGAGTGAAGTAGGAGGCGCCTGATGAGCTCGGCCCGGGAGCCGTCTGCTCCTTCGCGCAAACCGGCCGGCTCTTGATTTAGCACGAACCATGAACAATTGATAGATGCCAAGCCCGCTTGCAGTCTGGAAGGTCGCGTATGATGGAAGCTATTGCCGAGCCGCCCGACCCATCCCGCCATCCGCTGTTTTGCGAATCCGAAGTCACGGAAAATCAACAGCTTCGTCCTGATCTCTTTGTGCCTCCCGTACGATGCGGGGGCATTTCGCCATCGGGAGCTCCAGCAACCGGCGCGGCCGATGGCGCGGCAGGTCCTGCCGGCCCCAACCGGAGAGGCGTTGCTGCCCGACGTGCCGAATTGGACTTGGCACGAATACGGCATGCGGGTCGGCGTCTGGCGCTTCTTCGATCTGTTCCGGCGGGTCTCGCATCCGGCCGACCCTGTCGATCAACGCGCGGGTCTGCAAAGCCTATCCGCGCGTCGCCGAGGCGGCGCGCGAGGCCGGCTGGGAAATCATGGGTCATGCCTGGGAGCAGATGCCGATTCATAAGGTCGACGACCAGAGAAAGATGATCGCCAAATCCCTCGACACGCTCGAACGCTTTGCCGGGACGCGGCCTCGGGGCTGGCTCGGCCCGGGCCTGACCGAAACTTTGGAAACGCCCGAATTGCTCGCCGCGGCCGGGGTCGAATACATCGGCGACTGGGTTTATGACGACGAGCCGACCGAAATCCGCACCAAGCACGGACCGCTCGTCACGCTACCCTATTCGGGTCGAATTGAACGACATCCCGCTCATGCTCGTGCAGCACCACGAATCGTCATATTTCACGACCCGCGTTATCGACAGCTTCGAGCGGCTCTACCAGGAAGGAGCCGGGCGCGCGAAGATCATGGCGATCGCGATCCACCCCTATGTCAGCGGCCAGCCGCACCGCATCAAATATCTCGAAGCCGTCTACGATCATATCGGCCGCTATGCCGGCGTCCTGCACTGGAACGGGGCCGAGATCCTCGACTGGTATCGGCAACGCGCGCGACGGGCTGAGCGGTCAAAAAGATAATCCTGGACCCGGCGTTGCGCCGCTTCATCACTTGGGGTAGATAGGCTCCTGAAAGTGGTAGAATGGTATTATCATGAGCCTGAACATCAAGAACGAAGAGACGCACCGGCTGATACGGGCATTGGCAGCCCTCACCGGCGAAAGCATGACCGCTGCCGTTACCGAGGCAGTTCGCGAGCGCCTCGAGCGCCTGCGAATGGCGCAGTCGGCAGGCCTTGCTGACCGGTTGCTGGCGATCGGCAGGGACTGTGCAGGGAGGCTCGAGGAGCCCTACCGATCGGCCGAGCATGGTGACTTGCTGTATGACGAACGCGGGTTGCCGCGGTGATCGTCGACACTTCGGCGCTGATCGCCATCCTTCGCGCCGAGCCGGAGGCAGCCGCTTGCGCCGCCGCGATCGAAGGTGCCGCGAACCGACGCATCTCGGTTGCCAACTGGCTCGAAGCGGCGATCGTCATAGACGGCAGCCGCGACCCGATCGCCAGTCGTCGCTTCGACGATCTGGTGCAGGAGGCCGGTCTCGTTATCGAACCGGTCACCGAGGTGCAGGCGCGCATCGCGCGCGACGCCTATCGCGATTTCGGTCGCGGCAGCGGGCATCCGGCCCGGCTCAATTTCGGCGATTGCTTCGCCTATGCGCTGGCGCGCGCGGCCGGCGAGCCGCTGCTGTTCAAAGGCACCGACTTCGCTCACACCGACATCGCGCCGGCACTGCGATAGCGGGACGGTACCCCGCCAATCGGCGAAGTTGGGCTGGCTCAGACGGCGCCGGCTACGCGCAACCGGGCGATCTCTGCGGCCGTATAGCCGAGCTCTTGCAGGACCGCGTCGGTGTCGGCGCCGAGATCGGGCGCGGGGCGGCGCAGCCGGCACGGCGCTTCGGCAAATTTCAGCGGGAAGCCCAGCATCCTGACAGCGCCGTGGCCCGGATGCTCGGCGGTAATCACCATCTCCTGGTCGATCGTCTGCGGGTCGGCGAAGACCTCGGGCAGGGTCTTGACCCGGTCGCACGGCACGCCGGCGGCATTCAGCTTCTCGATCCAATGATCGCTGTTGGCGGTCAAGAGCCGCGCCTCGATCGCGGCGTTCATCGCCGCGCGGTTGGCGACGCGCAGATCGTTGCTGCGGAACCGCGGGTCGTCGCGCAATTCGGGCATTCCGAGCGCGTCGATCAGCCGCTGATAGGATTGCTCTTGGCTGGGGGCGATCGCAATCTCGCCGTCCCCGGTGCGGAACATCCCGTAGGGCGAGACGATCGCATGGTCGTTGCCGCTGCGCGCCGGCGGTTCGCCGGTCGCGAAATAATTTGCCGCCAGAAAACCGAGCATCGATATCGTCGAATTGTTCAAGCTGGCGCCGACGACCTCGCCCCGCCCGGTGCGGCCACGGCGCAGCAACGCCGCGCAGATGCCGAGTGCCGCATAGAGGCCGGCGACGAGATCGGCGATCGGCGGGCCGGCGCGCAGCGGCGGCCCGCCCGTCTCGCCGGTCGTGCTCATGAAGCCGCTCATCGCCTGGGCGATGAAGTCGAAGGACGGCCGGTCGCGATATGGCCCCGTTGCGCCGAACCCGTTGAGGCCGCAATAGACGAGCGCCGGGTTCAGCGCAGCAAGCCGTGGCTGGTCGAACCCCATTGCCGCCATCACGCCAGGCCGGAAATTCTCGACGAGCACGTCGCTCCGCGCGATCAGCCTGGTCAGCGCGGCGCGGCCCTCTTGATGTCGCAAATTCAAAGTCAACGAGCGCTTGTTGCGGTTGAAGGCAGCGAAATACCAGCTGAGCCCGTCGCGGATTGCACCCTGGCGCCGCACCGGATCACCGCTCTTCGGGGTTTCGATCTTGACAACCTCGGCGCCCATATCGGCGAGCAGCATCGAGCAGAACGGCCCGGCGAGGATGCGGGTCAGATCGACGACGCGAAGCCCGCCCAAAGCGCCGCTCATATCCATCACCCGGTCTCGCCTTCCGCCAAGTGCAGACCCGACGTCAGAAGGTTGCATCGTCCTGCCGTACCGGACAATCGCGGATTGCTCCCGCGCGTGACGCGCGCTTCCCGTCCAGCATTGCCTGCATTACGATCGCTTCGAGGGAGCCGCAGCCGGGACCAAGATGAGCGACAATAGCGACACCATCATCGTCGATACTGCGACGCGGATCTTTCAGGATTTGTGTTTGCCGGCCACCGTCAACGAAGCCGAGGGCGGTGTCTGGCCCAAAGCCTTGTGGGACGCGCTCGATGAATCGGGGCTGCCGCGCGCCTGGGTTCCGGACGAGTTCGGCGGCGCCGGGGCGGCCATGGCCGACGGCTTTGCGGTATTGCGGGCGGCCGGCCGATTTGCCGCACCCGTGCCGCTCGCGGAGACGCTGATGGCCGGCTGGCTCCTGGCGTGCGCCGGGATCGCCGTGCCGGAGGGGCCGATGACGATCGCGCCGGTGCATGCCGACGGCAATATCGGGTTCGGTCCCGATCGCCTCCACGGCCGCGCGAGGCGCGTCCCCTTTGCTAGGAATGCGAGCCATATCGCGGTTCTGGCGCGCCGCGGCAGCGACCGCGCCGTGGCCTTGGTCGCGGCTTCCAATCTGCCGATCCGTCATGACAAAAGCCTCGCCGGCGAACCGCGCGACGACGTCGCGTTCGATGGCGTAGTTCCCGCGGCAGTCGGCGCCGTCGAGCTCGACGAGGACGCTATCCAGCGTTTCGGCGCGGCGGTGCGGCTGCAGCAGATGGCCGGTGCGCTCGAAAAGATCCTCGATCAGTCGGTGCAATGGGCGCTCGACCGCGTGCAGTTCGGGCGGCCGATCGCCAAGTTCCAGGCGGTGCAGCACAACCTCGCGACCTTGGCCGGCGAAGTCGCCGCGGCAAGCGCCGCCGCCGATCTCGCGGCCGAGGCCTGCGCCGGCCCGGAGCCTGGGATCGTCGAGATCGCGATCGCCAAGGTGCGCGCCGGCGAAGCCGCCGGCACCGGCGCGGCGATCGCGCATCAGGTGCATGGCGCGATGGGCTTTACCTATGAGCACACCCTGCACCATGCGACGCGCCGGTTGTGGAGCTGGCGCGAAGAGTTCGGCAACGAGACGGTATGGGCGATGCGCCTCGGCCGGATGGTCGCGGCCGAAGGCGCCGACCGGCTCTGGCCCTTCGTCACCCAAGGCTCATAAGATACTGGGGCTCAAAAGATACCGGGGCTCATAAGATACAGGACCCGCGAGGCGCCGATGACCACGAGCTTTCGTTTCGATCCGGTCGAATTGCCGCCGGAAGCCAAGGAACTGCGCCTGGAAGTGCGCGCCTTCCTGCGCCGGGAAGCCGAAGCCGGCAGCTTTTCGCCGCAGCGCGGCAAGGGCGGGTTTTCACGCGAATTCAGCCGCCGCGTCGGCGCCCGCGGCTGGATCGGCATGACGTGGCCAAAACAATATGGCGGCCACGAGCGCTCGCAGCTCGAACGCTATGTCGTGACCGAGGAGATGCTGGCGGCGCATGCGCCGACCCGAGCCCATTCGACCGCGGACCGGCAGTCGGGCCCGGTCATCCTGCGCTATGGCCAGGAAGCGATCCGGCGGCAGATCCTGCCGAAAATCGCGGCCGGCGAACTATGCTTCTGCATCGGGCTCAGTGAGCCCAATTCTGGGTCTGACGTGTTCGCCGCCTCGACCCGCGCAACGAAGACCGACGGCGGCTGGCTCGTCAACGGGCGCAAGATATGGACCAGCAACGCGCACGAAGCCGATTACATGATCGCGCTGTTGCGCACCTCGCCACCGACCAAGGAAAACCGGCGGCACGGGCTGACCCAGTTTCTGGTCGCGATGAAGACGCCGGGGATCACGACCCGCCCGATCATCAATCTGACCGGCGGCCATGATTTCAACGAGGTCGTGTTCGACGACGCGTTTCTGCCCGACTCGCATTTGATCGGCGAAGTCGACATGGCCTGGAAGCAGGCAACCGACGAACTCGCCTATGAGCGCAGCGGTCCCGACCGCTGGATCGAGACTCTGGCGAGCCTTGTCGAGCTGGTCAGGGTGGCCGGCGAAGAGCCGAGCGAGCGGCTCGCCGAAGGCATCGGCCGGCAGGTCGCGCATCTCGCCACGCTGCGCCACATGTCGCTTTCGGTCGCCGGCATGCTGCAGGCGGGCAAGACGCCCGCCGTGGAGGCCGCCGTGGTCAAGGATCTCGGCACCAATTTCGAGCAGGCGCTGCCCGACAAGGTGCGTCTCTTGGCGCCGCAGATCGGCGACTCGCAGCCCGACAGCAACGACGACCGCTTTGCCGAGGCGCTCCGCTACACGACCCTGATCGCCCCCAAGCTGACGATCCAGGGCGGCACCCGCGAGGTGTTGCGCGGCATCATTGCCCGCGGCCTCGGTCTGCGCTGATAGCGAATAACCGACGATTTACTGCAGAAGACGCAAAGGATGCGCGAAGACCGCGGAGGGTTCCCTTGCGTACTCGGCGAAAACCTTCGCGTCCTCTGCGGTAAAGAGTTTCTTTGTCGAAGAGTTGCTTGATGCCTGATCTTCGTCCGCTGCTCTCGCCCGACAGTATCGCCGTCATCGGTGCGTCGGGCGACACCGAAACCTTGCGCGGCCGGTTGACGCACGCCTTGGTCGGCCACGGCTATCCGGGCCGCATCTATCCGGTGACCCGCAGCCAGAACGAGGTACTGGGTCTGCGCGCCTATTCGTCGGTCGCCGATCTGCCGGAAGCCGCCGATCTCGCGGTGATCGTCGTGCCGGCGGCCGTGGTGCCGCGCACTCTCGACGAATGCGGCGTGCGCGGCATCCGCGCCGCCGTCGTCATCAGCTCGGGCTTTGCCGAGGAGAGCGGCGAGGCGGCCCTGGTCCGCGACCGCGAACTTCGCAGCATTGCCGAGCGGCACGGCATCCTCGTCTGCGGTCCCAACTCCGAGGGGCTCGTCAACCCGCTGCACCGCGTCGTTGCGACCTTCAGCCCGGTGTTTCACGACCCGCGGCGCAGCCTGTCGCCGGCAACGCCGCATGGCCGGCCGATCGCGGTCAGCTGCCAGAGCGGCGCCTTGACCTTTGCCTTCCTTAATCGTGGCCGGGACCGGCAGCTGCGTTTCACCTACCAGGTCAGCTCCGGCAACCAGACGATCCTCGAAGCGCATGACTACATCGATTGGACGCTCGATCATGGCGGCGCCGACATCTTCCTCGTCTATCTCGAAGCGATCCGACGACCGAACCCCTTCCGCGCCGTTGCCGACAAGGCGGCGTCCGCAGGCAAGCCGCTGATCGTTGCCAAAGTCGGGCGCTCGGATGCCGGTCGGCGCGCCGCGGCCTCGCATACCGGTTCGCTCGCCCATGCCGGGGTCGTCGACGACGCGATCTTCCGCCATCACGGGATCATCCGGGGCGAGGACCTCGATCACATGCTCGATGTCGCCGCCGCCTTCGCTTTTTGCCCGCTGCCCGCCGGCAATCGGGTCGCCGTGATCACCGGCTCGGGCGGCAGTGCGGTGTGGATGGCCGACATCTTGTCGGCGCATGGCCTCGAATTGCCGGTGCTCGAAGACGACATCCAGCGGCGCCTCCTGGCGCTGTTGCCGTCCTACGCTTCGGCGAAGAACCCGGTCGACGGTACCGCCCAGGCGATCCACGAGGTCGGCTACGCGCGGCTCGTCGAGATCGTCCGGGAATCGCAGCGGATCGACACGATCCTGTTGATAGGCTCGCTCGCCAATGACGCGACCGCGATCACGCGCGCCGAAGAACTGGCGGCGCTCTCCGGACCGCGTGACAAGCCGATCCTGCTCTCGACCTACACCAGCGCCTCACCGCCGGCGATGGCGGCCTTCGCCGCGGCCGGCATTCCTTGCTACACCTCGATGCCGAGTTGCGCCCGCGCAATCCGCGCGCTCGTCGATTACGCCCGTTTTCAGGAACGGCGGCACCGCCCGGCGCCGGCGGCAACCTCGCCGGCGATCCGCGAAGGGACAGCGCGGGCGCTCGCCGCCGCCGGCGCCACATTGACCGAGACCGAGGCCAAGGCTCTGCTCGCTCGATACGGCATCCCCCATCCAACTGAAGCGCTCGTGACTTCTGTGGACGACGCCGTCGCCGCCGCTGCGCGCATCGGCGGCAAGGTCGCACTCAAGGTCCAGTCTCCGGATATCGTCCACAAGACCGAAGCCGGCGCCGTGGCCCTCGGCATCGAAGGCGAGCCGGCGGTGCGCGAGGCTTATGCGCGGGTGCTGGCAAACGCCGCGGCCGCGCGTCCGGCGGCGGCGATCCGGGGCGTGCTCGTGCAGAAAATGGCGGCACCGGGTCGGGAGATCATTCTCGGCGTCAGCCGCGATCCCGATTTCGGACCGATGCTGATGGTGGGCTTGGGCGGGATTCATGTCGAAGTGCTGCGCGACGTGGCCTTCACGCCGGTGCCGATCGGGGTCGACGAGGCGCAGGCCCTGCTCGGCGAACTCAAGAGCGCAGCCCTGCTCGACGGCGTCCGCGGTGCGCCGCCGGCCGACCGCGCCGCCCTCGCCGAGGTGATCGCGGCCCTGTCGCGCTTTGCCGCCGACCATGCCGAGGCGATCGCCGAAATCGATTTGAACCCGGTCATCGTACACCCGCAGGGTCAGGGCTTGACGGTCGTCGATGCATTGATCGTCAAGCGGGCCGAACAATGAGGCAGTGGGGCAATGAGGTTCGCAACAGGTTGCCAATCCCCGTGACAAAGCTCCCGCGATATCTCTCGCCGTCTCACAGCCTCGCTGGTGAATAGAGACATGCCCCTGCTTGGGACAGGGTGCGATCTGGAGGAACGAGATGACTGATTCGTATCGCGAGATCGGGGTCAGCCGCGACGGCTTCGTCGCGACCGTCGAGATGCGCCGCCCGCCGCATAATTTCTTTGACAGCGATCTCGTCGCCGAGATCGGCACGGCTTTCGAGCGGCTCGACGCCGATCCCCGTTGCCGGGCCATTGTGTTTGCCGCCGAAGGCCGCTCGTTCTGCGCCGGCGCCGATTTTTCGAAGCGGCTGGAGACCGGCACCGTCGCCGAGGGTACCCGCAGCGCCGCCGGCCGGCATCTCTACAAGGAAGCGGCGCGATTGTTTCGCACGGCGAAGCCGGTCGTCGCCGCGGTTCACGGTGCGGCGGTCGGCGGCGGGCTCGGCCTCGCCCTCGTCGCCGATTTCCGGGTGACCTGTCCGGAGGCACGGTTCAGCGCCAATTTCAACCGGCTCGGCTTTCACCCAGGGTTCGGCCTGACCGTGACCCTGCCGCGCCTCGTCGGTGCCCAGCAGGCGGCCCTGCTGTTCTATACCGGCCGCCGAATCCCGGGCGACGAAGCCGTCCGCATCGGCCTCGCCGATCTCCTGGTGCCGCACGCCGAGGTGCGCGACGCGGCGCAGGCAATGGCGCTCGAGATCGCTCAGTCGGCGCCACTCGCCGTCATTTCAACGCGCGAGACAATGCGGCGCGGGCTGATCGAGGCGATTGAGGCGGCGACCGAACGCGAACTCGTCGAGCAGGACTGGCTGCGCCGAACCGAGGATTTCAAAGAGGGGGTCAAGGCCATGGCCGAGCGCCGCCTGCCCGATTTCAAGGGCCACTGAGGGCTCTGGGGGAGGCGATTCCGCGGCAGTCAGGGTCCTTCCGGGGCGCGACCGACCCGGGCGACAGCGCACTCAGCGGCGCGATCCTGCTGTTAGTGTGCTGGCGAACGGCTCCTTTGGCGGGATCGCGGGAAGTTCGGTATTGGCAACCGCAACCCGGCGATAAATCAGCAGGAGCAAAATTAGGTAGATAATGGGGGCGAGCGGCACGCGCGGAAAATAAAGAATGACAAAGCAGGCCACAATGATCATGCGCTCGCCGGCAAGAAAGCCGCGCGATAATCCGTCTTTGACCAGAAAAGCGGTGGTGATCGACAGGATGCAAAGATCGTAGTGAAGTACGTAGGGAGTAGCGAGAAGCGATGCAATCGAGAGCATCGCTGCTTTCAGCGCGTATGGGATCGGCTTCGCCCATACGTAGTATACGGCCGGCGCGAGGCTCAGCGCGACGGCCAATTGCACGGCCCAGGCAAGCCGCGCATCAGCGCCGGCGCGGTATAGGAGGCCATAGACGGTGTCGAGCACCAGCTCGACGCCCGGCTGCGGGCTCAAACCGGAGGTGCGATCGAACAGCGAGGCGACGAAGGCCGGCCAAGTCTGGGGGCCAAAGGCCATTGCCGCGGTCGCGCCGAGCGCCAAGCCCGTCGCGGCGGCGCTGCCGATGGCGCGCCAGTTCCGCGCTGCCAACAGCGCCAGTGGGAATAGAACCCCATACTGCGGCTTGCAGGTCAAAAGGCCGAGCAGAATTCCGGCTAACCATGGCCGGCGCTCCAGCAAACTCAGCGATAGCCCGATCAGCCCGGCGCTCAGGAACCCGTTGTGCCCCAGGGTGATGTTCAAAGGGACCGCGAGCGGTGTCAGGGCGACGATCACCGCAGTCCAGCCCGGAACGATCAGGGTGACGGCCGCCAGGTAGATGAAGAGGGTGGCCCCGATCCATACCGCATAGGCCGCCAAATACGGCATCAATCCCAACAGATAGGTGAAGAACAGAAACGTCGGTGGATAAATATATTGTTCAAGCAACAGATGACATTCGCCTCGTTGATAGAAATTCTGGAACGCCGCCTGATACAGCGCATGATCGTAGATGCGGGACGGCGCACTCGTCGCAGCGAATTTGCCGCTGACCCAAATCCAGCAGAAATCGATATTCCCGAGTCGGCCGTCGGGGCGAACCACCCAATCCCCGATACCCCGCGCCCAGCAGCAAATAACGGCGATCGTCAGACCCACAAGCAGTCCGGAGCCGTAGAATTTGAGGCGCTGTTCGGTAAAGAGCCGATCCTCTATTGCGAGCAACGGTTGTAAGCGGGGTGCGTTGCCGAGCGGTTTTTCCGATTGCGAGCTGCGCGTGGCAGAGCAAGAAGCATAGCCGGGTTCTTCAGCCATGCGATCGGTATCTCCGGCTGAGGCCGATCCATGCGAGCCTGAATTTGAAAAGATAGAAAAGCGCCTTGACCCCGTCGCGCCAATTGATCTTTTTTCCGTCGTCGTAGGCGCGGCCATAGTAGCTGATGCCAACTTCGTAAATCCGCCATTGCCTGGCCAAGGCAATCTGGGCACTGATTTCGATCTCGATGCCAAAATCGTCCAAAGTCAAGATAAGTGTTTGTAACACCTCTCTGCGGAACATCTTATAACACACCTCGATGTCCGACAGCATCTGATTGTAAATTATATTGTACAGGAGGGAAATTAGGCGGTTACCGAGATAGTGATGGAAATACGGCGCGCGATGCGGCCGACCGGAGAACCGCGAGCCGTAGACGACGTCGGCGACCTGACGCCCGAGGATCAAGCGCAGCATTTGCGCCCAGTCATGCGGATCGTATTCGAGATCGGCGTCCTGGATGACAACGACGTCACCGGTGGCGCGGGCGAACCCGGTTCTGAGCGCGGCGCCCTTGCCGCGATTGCGGTCATGAAAGAGAGCGATGACGGAGAACCCCCCCGCCTGCTGCACTTCCCCCCGCGATAAGCGGAGTTCGCCGTCGCGGTCGACGCTCAGCCCGCGCCACACGCCGACAACTGGCGCGAGATTGCGCCGCAACCAGGCCGAGGTGCCGTCGAGCGAGCCATCATCGACGATGATGATCTCTTTGCGCACCCCCGGCAAAACCCCGGCGACCTGCGCGATCACCGGGCCAATGGTTCGCGCCTCGTTGTAGACCGGAATTACGACCGAAAGCGTCGATCCCGCCGGCACACCGCTCACGGCGTGGGTCCCTGGGGCTGGACTATTGGTGCCGGCGTCGTCGCGGCAGGGCGCGAAATCTGGATTGCCCGCCGCACTACGAGGATCAAGAGTACCACGCAGACGATCGCCGGAATGGGGCCCGTCAGCAAGAAAAGTGCGGCCCAGCACAGCAATATGACCGGACGCTCGCCGGGCAGGAAACCGCGCGCCAGAGCGTCTTTGACAAGGAATGCGATGCCGATCGTGAGGATGCAGACGTCGTAACCGTGCACGTGTGGGCTGGCCAGCAACGAGCCGACGGCAAGGCTCGCGGCTTTCAACGGGTACGGGATCGGTCGAGCCCAGACAGTCGTCACCGTCGCCGCGACAATGGCGGTAATCGCCAACTGCACCGACCAGGATATTTCGGCGCCGACGCCCACCGACCGCAGGGTGCCGAATACCGATACGAGCGCGGCCGCAAAGGCCTGTCGCGGGGTTTCGCTCAAGCTCCAGGCGCGGTCGCCGAGCGCGCCAATGAATGCCGGCCAAGTCCGCCAGCCAAACGCCGCGGCCGCCATCGCCGCCAGGAGAAGGCCGGCGACAGCGGCACCGGCGCCGGCGCGCCAGTTGCCAGATGCCAGCAATGCAAGCGGAAACAGAATGCCGAATTGCGGTTTGTAGGTCAGCAATGCCAGGAAAATTCCCGCGAGCCATGGCCGGCATTCCATGGAAGCCAATGCCAGACCGGCAAGCCCCGCCGTCAGGAACCCGTTATGACCCAAGAGGACATTGAAAAACACCGGAAAAGGCGTCAGCGCCGCAATGACGGCCGCCGGTCGCGGTATGACGGCATAAACCGCCGCCAGATAGACGAGCAATGTGGCTGCGATCCACGCCGCAAAAGCGATCGGATAGGAGAAGAAATGCAGGAGGTAGGTGAAGATCAGCAGGGTCGGCGGATTGTCAAAATGTCCAAGGATGCAATCCGGTGACGGAACCAGAGCCGCCTTGGCAGCGGAAAATGCGGCGTGATTGTAGATTTCCACCGGAATGGCTGACGATGCGAATTTGCTGCTCAGCCAAATCCAAATGAAATCGGTGCACGGCCTGTTGCCAGGATGAACGACCCATTGATGCCGAACGAGCCGGACCACTAAACCGAGGACATAGCCGAGCGCTACGCCCGATCCGTAAAGCACGAGCCGCTGTTCCGTGAAAATTCCCTTTTCCGGGTTTCGGCTGGAAACGCCGCGACAGTCGCTGTCACGTTGGTTCATCAACGTGCCCTGCGAGAGACTGCGAGAGACGGGGCATTGACCCCCATTCCTTGCGCCGACGAACGCGATGGCTGGAAGGGAAACGCGATCGCCATTCATCAACCTGACTCGAGGCTCTTCCCGAATCCTCTAGGGACCTCGAGTCCACGAGCGCGAAGAAGTCTGTCGCAGCCGGTGATGCCGCCCGCCCCGGCCGCCGACAATGCTGCCCGCTGAAATCTGTTCACGAGCAGGATTGAACAACCGGCGACAAGGCACCCGCCAATTACGTCGGTAAGATAATGACCGCCAAAGGTCGGCGTCGAGACGAGCATGAAGATGTTGAGGATGCCTAACCCATACGCCACCGACAGTTTGTGGCGGACCGCATAAATGGCGATGATCGCAAAGGCCGCATGAAAGGAGGGAAATTGTATGATACCCTGCATGTCGCGGTAGTCGAAGAGATGCCAATGACCATCGCGGATCGCTGCGAATGTCGCCGGCCCGTCAGGCCAAAATAAACCTGGCTCACCAACAGCCGGGAGAATTCCGCCCATGACGACGCAAACAATCATTGAGAGCGCGTAATTATTTACGAATTCTATTTCCCTGGGCTCTCGATTGACTGCACAAATGGTGATGATTATCAGGAATTGCCAGTCGATGCTGGCATACGCAATCCGCAGGGAGCCCGCGATCCACGGGTGCTCGACAATGAAACTGGTCAGAATCCGCCAGTCGAATCCGAGTGCGTCGTCGATCGACTGCAAGGAGTGATCAGTCAACGGCAGGTTCAAACTGATCATCAGATAAGATAGCGGTCCGACCACCAGCAAGGTGGCGCAGAGTTGGGCGAGAGCGGCGAACACCCGGGCGACGCTGGATTTGACAAAATTGGGCCGCCCGTAGCGAAACAGCCAGGCCGCTCCGGTAAAATAGGCGACTAGAAGCAGCCAAGAAACGAGCGAGGTGCGCGCTATAGCGACCGAGTGCTGCCAGAGCCACACGAAGTCGATTGATCCGATGATCGCGATGACGAGGCAAAAGCCAACGCGGCGGCCGCGAGTTCCGGCAATCGTGTGCAAGGGTCGCTCGACGAAGGAGCAGTCTGCCCGCTGGGAACCTGCAGTCGGCAGCCATTCGGTCATGACAGCGGCTGCTGACCTGAACGGCGCGCCGCTCGATCATGCATGAAGGACTCGAGCCCGACCCCGACCACGAAGATCGGCGCGAGCATCTGCCACCAGTCGACACCGGGCCGCATCTTGGTGTTCCCGACGGCTCTCGGCGGGTAGATCTTGCTGACCGGAGCTTCGGCAACGCGGTAGCCGAGCCTCAGGAGTTTCATCATCAAATAGACTTCGAGCGGGTAGCCGTCGAGCCAGCGCTGATCGAGGTCGATCCGCGGATCGTCGAGCACTCGGACGCGCATTGCCCGGTATCCGTTCGAACTCTCGGTCACGCGCCTGCCACAGAACAGGCTGATCAAGAGCGGATGGAGCCGGGTCGCGGCTTTGCGGTATAGCGGCATGTCGCCGCCATACCGTCCCCCGGCCAGAAAGCGCGAGCCGATCGCGAAGTCGGCGCCATCGTCGCAAATCGGATCGAGGAGCCGGCTGATCTCCTCCGGCGCGTCCTTGTTGTTGCCGGCGATGACAACTGCAATATCGATCCTGCGCCGGCATGTTTCCTGGAAGCCGCGCCGGATGGCCGAGCCGACGCCGCAACAGCGGCCGAGCGAAATCACCTCGGCCTCGTGCCGCCGCGCTGCAGCGGCTGTGCCGTCGGTCGAGCCGTCGTCGATCACCATAATCACGTCGACAATGTCGCGCGGAACGCGGCGAATGACCTCGCCGATCTTGCGCTCCTCGTTGAAGGCCGGGATGATCAGCATGATTGTGCGAGACTTGTACATCGTCCGACTGTCTGCTTATCGAAGGTCTCGCCGCACCGCGGGCAGTCCCAGATCGCGCCTCGGGTTCGCCGCAGGCGCCAGCCGCAATGGCACACCCGGCCCATGAGCCGCGCCGGCACGCCGGCCATCAAGGCATGCGACGAAACATTGCGGGTGACGACCGCCCCGGCCGCCACCGCGGCAAAGGCGCCGATCGTGATGCCGGCGAGAATGACGCAACCCGCGCCGAGACTTGCTCCCCGATCGACGCGGGTTGTCGCAAGCCATCCTTGTCGTTCCCGATAGCGCCGTGCGACGACCGGTAACGGCATTCGGCGACTGCGCGGAACGAGGTCATTGGTAAAGCATGCGCCAGGGCCGACAAAGACATCGTCCCCGATTTCGACCCCCTCCCACAGCATTGCCTGGTTCTTGATCGTGACCCGATCGCCGATGCGCGCCCCTGTCTCGATAAAGGCGTGGTCGCCAATGTTGCAATCGTCGCCGATCACCGCGCCCTTCATGACATGCGCAAAAGCCCAGATGCGCGTGCCCGCGCCTACCTCTTCGCTTTCACAGAGGGCGAGGGGGTGAACGAAGACATCGGAGGGCCGTGACATTCGCCTACCCAACTGGAAAGTTTACCGGTACTGCTATGCTGTTGCAGGCGATACTTTCTGCCGCTGCCTCCATCAAGCGCACGACCCGCCAGCCGCTGTTGCCGTCGGCGCGCGGCTCGTCTCCCCTAATGATACAGTCGAAAAAATCGTCGATCTCGGCCAACAGCGGCTCACGCGTTTGCACGACCGGGAGCGTGACGCCGCTGTCGATGATCAGGGTCTTGTGCTGCAAAAAGGAGCCGGTGATTTCGGCGATGGGTGGCAGTCCGACACGCTTGTCGAACAGCCTGACCGGGAACCGCAGGTCGAGGTCGTCGCAAATGGCCATTTTCATACTGCCGACGACGGTGATCTGGCGCACCTTGCTCGGGTTCAACCAACTCGCATGCACGTGCGCCGCAATGCCGCGCTCGAACACAAACGTCGCGAATACGACGTCTTCGATCCCCGGGTTGAGGTATGATTGGCCCTTCGCCGTCACCGAGACCGGGGTCGCCGACATGAAATCGCACATGATCGATGCATCGTGCGCCACCAAATCCCATAATGCATTGACATCGGTTCGCACCGGGCCGAGGTTAGTGCGCACAAAATTCATATAATAAATATCTCCCAACTCTCCTGATTTTATGAGATCGTCGACGGCTCGGATAGCGGTATTGTATTCGAACACATGGCCAACCACCAAGACACGGCCCTGTCTTTTCGCTAAATGAACGAGTGCTGCGGCGTCGCAGGAGCAAGTGGTCAGCGGCTTCTCGATCAGCACGTGCTTCCCGGCTTCGAGCGCCAGTTTGCCAAGTTCGAAATGGGTCGCAGTCGGCGTGGCGATGAAGACGGCGTCAACGCTATCGTCACACAGGACCTCGGTAATCGAAGTCGCAGTCTTCGCGTCGGGGTAGCGCCATGCGAGTGCAGACAGGTTTTTCGGGTTCGAGTTGCAGAGCCAGCGGAGAGTCGCCTTGCCGCTGCGCTTGATCGCATTGGCGAGGTTCGGCCCCCAATATCCGGTGCCGATGAGCGCCACGGTCAGCATTGACGGCACCGTGCGCCAGCCGCTGAGCCCTCGAGCGCCGCGACGCAAGCATCAACCTCGGCCGGCGCGAGTTCGGGGTAGATCGGCAGGCTCAGGCAGCGGCGCGCCCAATCCTCGGCTACCGGAAAATCGCCCCGTTGGTATCCGAGAGAGGCGTAAGCTTTTAGCTCGTGCAATGCGAAGGGGTAGTGAATGCCGACGCCGATACCTTGGGCGTCGAGGGATTTCAGCACTGTGTCGCGCTCCGCCACCCGGACCACGTACAGGTGATAAACGCTGCCCGAACGGTGGCATGGACACGCGACGCCGGGCAGCCGGCTGAGGGCCATGTCGTAGTGGCCGGCGACCCGCCGCCGCGCCTCGTTCCACGCGTCGAGGCGTCGAAGCTTGACGCGCAGCACCGCAGCCTGAAGCGTATCGAGGCGGCTGTTGAGGCCGATCTCGTCGTGACGATATTTCGCCCGGGAGCCGCAGTTTCGCAGCATTGCGAGACGTTCGGCGATATCGTCGCGGGCAGTCGTCACGAGGCCTCCGTCGCCAAAAGCGCCGAGGTTCTTGGCCGGGTAAAAACTGAAGCAGCCAATGTCGCCGAGACTTCCGGCGCGTCTGCCGCGATACGTCGCGCCGTGCGCTTGGGCCGCGTCCTCGATGACCGCTAATGCGTGCTTTGCCGCAATCGCGCGAATAGCGTCCATGTCGGCGCATTGCCCGTAGAGGTGCACTGGTATGATCGCTTTGGTCCGAGGGGTGACCGCAGCTTCGATCTTGGCAGGATCGATTAACGCATCCTCGGGGCGGACATCGACCAGCACCGGCCGCGCGCCACTAAGCGATACGGCGAATGCGGTCGAAGCGAAAGACATGGCCGGGACGATCGCTTCGTCACCTTCGCCCAACTGCAAGACACGACATGCGAGCTGCAGCGCATCGGTTCCGCTGCCGACGCCCACTGCATGCGGAACCTGACAATACTCGGCGAATTCGTTTTCGAACAGGGTCAGTTGTTCGCCAAGAATGAAATGGCATTCGTCGAGAACGCTGGCGATAGCACCCTGAATTTCACGCCGCAGACTTAAATCTTGCGCCTTGAGATTGACGAACGGTATCGTCTCCCGCCGCAGCAACGTATCACTCATTGTCCGGACGGGGGTTCAGTCACGGCGGATGCCGCGTCCGGCATTGCCGATCATTTCCGTGGGCAAGTCTCCAACTCGCTGAAGGGCCGGCAGACGGTTGGCTTGTCGGTGCGTTCGACGAAGCCACCGCCGGCGGAGGATGCGTCGCAAGGAACTCGCCGGACACGGCGCGATCATCGCGCCTGACTAGCGTGCCAGGCTTGCCGAACCGCGGTCCTCGGTGCGGCCCCGGTTGGCTCGGCGGATCGTAAGATTGCACTTCCCGTTATTCCCTCGCGGCGCCGGGCGAACTTCGAATCGATACTCCGGGACTTTCCTCGGAGCCGGCGCCTGGAATTTTGTCAGGCATTGCTTAATGATAAGTTTTCCAGATCGGCGAAGCCGCCTCTCGATCGTTCACGGGCAGCAGCGGACCCCGAGCCTGCACCACTGTCGCAAGCGGGCCTTTTCGGCGATGAATCACGGCAAAACGGTCGGCGTAAACTTCCTCCCAGCCCGCTAGCCGATCGAGCAGGCCGACCGCGGGGCTCGACCGCTCCAGCAGCGTCCAGCGGACATCATAACGGGCGAGGACCGTCGGGAGCTGGTCGTCGCTTGCCCCCAAGGCCGTGGCATACTGCTCAAGGAACGTGTCGCCGAACAGATCGACGCGACCGTCGACAAAGGTCGGGACCCCTTCGAACAGCAGATAACCGCCGAAGCGCAGCGAATTGAACACGTGCCCGGTTAGCCCTGCCCGGCGCGCCGTCGTCAGCGCCGCGACTGGCGCGACGTCGTCGCGCGGCGCCAGGCCGCGCCGATCGAGGGCCCAGGCTGTCGCGAAAACTGCCAGCACGACGGCCACCACGAGCGATCCGATCACGCCGATTCCCAGCGCGGCGCCAGGCCGGCGGTCCGGCCTCGGCGTTCGGCTCGTTGGGCCGTCCGGTCCAAGTTGCGCCGCGAGCGGAGCGGCGACGAGGAGCGGCGCGAGCATCCCCAACAGTTCCTCGTTGCGGACATGGGCGAGCGCCGCCCACAGCAGCAGCAGCACCATCGAGATGCGCGACAGCGGCAGTTTGATCCCGAGCCGGAAACCGCCCAGAATCACCAGTCCGATCCAGCACTCGAGCGGACCGAGGCGGGCGAAATCGGCGCTGCGCCATTCCGAAATCGACGCGAGCGCAAACGGCATCCGCAGCATTTTGAACGGCAGCAGCAAGGCATCGACGCCGTTCGGCGAAAGCAGCGCCGCGAGCGTCGAGAGGGCGAGAAACGCGCCCCATCCGCAGAGCGCCAACAGGCGGTCCGCGACCGGCGCCTGCAGCGCCGCCTCAGCGGCGAGGAGCCCCGCGATCAAGAGGCCGACGACAAAGCCGCCGTGCAGATTGCACCACAGCATCATCAGCGGCAGCAGAGCCAGCGACGGGACCCGGCCCGCGTCGCGCGCGGCGACCAACTTGGCCGTCCAGACGACGAGAAGCGGCCAGGCGAAGACGTGCGGCCGGGCGAGGAAGTGGGCTTCGCTCAGCGCGAACGCGGCGAGCGCACCGATCGCCGCGCGCCCCGGCCCGAGATTCTGCGCCAGCGCCCGAGTTAAGAGAGCAAACGCGGCCGCCGAGGAGAGCCCGGTTAATGCGATGACGCCGCCCCAACCGAACCGATCATGGATAGCGGCGAAGATGACCTCGGCCAACCATTCGTGGGGCACCCAGGCCTGGCCGCGGGCCGTGAAAGTGAACGGGTCGCGGAACGGAATGGTGCGATGCGCGATGATCCACCGGCCGATCGCAACGTGCGATAGCGTGTCGCCATCGTTGAGCAGTGACCGAGCGTCGGCAAAGGCAATGCAAAACACTCCGAGGCCGACCAACAGCGGCACCACCCAGCAAGAGATCGGAGCAAAGACGCGAAGCTCCGCCTGCGATACGCTGCCCGATCGCCGGGCCTGCGGTCCGCTCATTCGTCGCACAACACCGCCTCGGAGCTGTGAAAAATTCGGCAGGATTGGTGAAGATTTCGTAGCTTCGCCGAAGCTCGGCGCGGCCGCGGAGTCATGGCCAGCCATCGACTCCGGCCGGCGGCGTGCGACGAAGAGCGGCGGCTCAGAGTCGGCGGCGGAGCGCGGCGAGGGCAAGGCGCCAACTCTGTAGCGGGTCGGCCCTTGCCAGCGCCGGATCGAACGGGTCGTAGCGAGCCCGCGCGAGCCGGCGCAACGCGCGCGCCGCAACCACCGCCGGGAGGAGCGCCGCAAATGCCTGGCGCGGGATCGTACGCCCGCCGGCGCGAGCCATCTCTAGATGCGATCGCGCCGCGGCGGCGATCTCGGCGACGGCGGCGCGCAGGCCGGGCGTGCCGCGCGCGCTCCGCCAAGCGCCGGGATCGAGCCCGCTGCGCGCCGCGATGTCGGTCGGGATGATCTGCCGGCCGGTCCGCGCCGCGAACGGCAGCGCGCGCAACAGGCCGGCGAGTGCATATGCGATACCGGCATGACGGCCGGTCTCGGCGGCGGCCGGTTCGCGTGCCCCGAGAAGCTCCAGCGCGAGCAGGACAAGGGGTGAGGAAGTACCCTCGGCATAATCCTCGAGGGCAGCGAGGTTCGCCGGCGGCTCGTCGTCGAGATCCGCGGAACGGGCGTCGATCAGGCGGTCGAAATGCGCGCGCGCCGGCGCGAGGCCCCGGACCACCTCGGTCAGCGCCTCGGCAACCGGATGCCGCCGCACGGACCCGCTGTCATAGGCGGCCGCGACCGTCTCCCGCCACCATTCGAGCCGAATATGACCGAGGGCAGGTTCGGTGACGCTCTCCCGCACCCTTGCAATCTCATAATTGAAGGCGTAAAGCGCGAACAGCGCCTCGCGGCGCGCGGCCGGCGCAAACAGCGCGGTCTGAAACCGGTCGGGGTCCCCGCGGCGAACGATCGCGGCGACCGCCGACAGGTGCTCAGCGCCGCTGGAACGCGCTACACGAACGGACGTTCTCCAGGAAGTTCCCCCACCCTAACGCAGGATGGTCGTCATGGCTTTCGAACTGCCGCCCTTGCCCTATCCGAAGACCGCGCTCGAGCCGCATATCTCGGCGAACACCTTCGATTTTCACCACGGTCGACATCATCAGGCTTATGTCACTAACCTCAATAATCTCATCAAAGACTCGCCGCTGGAACGCCAGTCGCTCGAAGAGATCATCAAAGGAAGCTACAAGGACACAACGAAAACCGGACTTTTCAACAACGCGGCGCAGGTGTGGAACCATACCTTCTTCTGGAGCTCGATGAAGCCGCAGGGCGGCGGCGCACCATCGGGCGGCCTCGCGGCCGCGATCACCCGCGACTGCGGCGGGCTCGACAAGTTCAAGGACGCGTTCAAGGCGGCCGCGGTCGGCCAGTTCGGCAGCGGTTGGGCCTGGCTCGTCGCCGACAAGGGGCAGCTCAAGATCGTCGCCACGCCCAATGCGGTGACGCCGCTGGCGGAGGGCCAGACGGCGCTGCTGACCTGCGATGTGTGGGAGCACGCCTATTATCTCGACTACCAGAACCGCCGACCGGATTTCGTGCAGGCCTTCCTCGACCATCTCGTGAATTGGGATTTTGCCGCCCAGAATTTCGCGAAGGCCGGCTGAGACTGGCGCGCTCGGCGGCCAGAGCGGTTGCCGATCGCGTCGACGCACCTCACCGATCACCCTTTGATCGATTTGGCGCTGCATTTCCCCTATCGATGGAGGCGGGAGCGCGCCTTCGGGCGCATCCCCTGGGTAGGGCAGCCCGTGGGCGAACTCTCACCCGGCCGGCTTTCGCGCGGCAGAACCACCGACGGCTCGACCTCGGACGACGGCGGCGCAAGGATCGAAAACCGTTCTAGCGCCCCGCTCCAGCGGGGCTTTCTCACAGATGGATGCCGCGGTCGAGCAGCACCGCGGCATAGCCGCGATAGCTCATGCCGACGGCTTCGGCCCGGGCAAGGCGGGCGAGGGCAATCTCGCGCGGCGGGGTCGCCCACGCCCGCGCATGCGCCTTGCGCCAGCAGAACAGCCGCCATCCCGCACCGGGATCGAGCGGCGGGCCACCGTTGTGGCCAATCCCGGCCGGGGCAAAGCGCCGGTGGGCTTCGCCGGGCGCCGTCATCGCCGTTTCCGCGTTGTTCCGCCCTCCCCGGAGGCACGGCCGTGCCGCAACAGCGGGCCGGCCGTCACGCCGGCGGGAGCAAAGCCGCCGCAACCTGGCGGTCTTCGGCGAGCAACACGTTGTAGGTGCGGCATGCGGCGCCGGTGTCCATCGGCTCGACCGAGATCCCTGCTCGGCGCATCGCCTCGCGCAACGGGCTCGCCAAGGCCTCGGCGCGGCGCCCGAGACCGAGCAGCAGCACCTGCACGTTGCCATGCTCGACGACGGGCTGCAGGCTCTCCCAGGTGACGGCGGCGGCGCAATCGGCCGTCCAGCGTAACGTGCGATCCGGAAACACCAGGACCGAGCTTCGGTAGATCACCCCGGCGATGCGAAAACCGGTCGGCCCGTAGCGCTCGATCAGCTGCCTGCCGGCCGGGGGAAGCGGGATCAGATCCATCGCGGCATTGCCTACTACCGCGCGCGGGAGGCGCCGATCTTTGGTTCTTCGCCCGAACGTCCGATCGCGGCTCGGTTCGGCTGCACGTAATAGAGGATCGGGGCGGCAATGAACAATGACGAGTAGGTGCCGATGCAAACTCCCCACAGCATCGCGATACTGAACCCGCGGAGCACCGGACCGCCGAGAAACAGCAGCGACAAGACGGCGAGCGCCACGGTGCTGACGGTCAGGATCGTCCGCGACAAGGTCTCGTTGAGGGCGAGGTTGATCAGCTCGCGGAACGGCATCGTCCGATACCGGCGCATCGCCTCGCGCACCCGGTCGTAGATTACGACCGTATCGTTGACCGAATAACCGGCGACGGTCAGGATCGCGGCCAGGGTCGTCAGATCGAATTCCAGGCGTAACAGCGCGAACAGCCCGACCGTGGTCAGGACATCGTGCAGCGTCGAGACCATCCCACCGATGCCGAACTGCCATTCAAAGCGGAACCAGATGTAGACCGCGATCGCCAGCAGCGCGAGCACCGTGGCGATCACGCCGGCACGGATCAGTTCGCTGCCGATGCTCGGGCCGACGACCTCGGTGCGGCGGTAATCGACACCCGGGCCGAGCGCCTGTTTCGCCGCCTCGACCGCCCGTTCCTGCGCCGCATCGCCACCCGGCTGGCGCGGCAATCGGATCAGCACATCGCTCGTCGAGCCGAACCCTTGCAGCGAAGCCTCGCCCAACCGCAGCGCATCGAGCTTTTGCCGCATCCGCGCTAGATCGGCTGGTCCCGGACTGACGCGCACCTGCAACAGGGTGCCGCCGACGAAGTCGATCCCGTAATTGAGCCCTTGCGTGGCGAACAGCACGATCGACGACAAGGTCAGCAGCAGCGAAAGGGCAAAACCAAACTTATGCCACGCCATGAAATCGATCTTCGGCGTGCGCCGGATGACGATCAGCGGTCTCATTCAGCGTTTGCTCTCTGCGCCGCGATGAAGGATCAAATTGGGATGGCTCTCGGCTTCCAGCGCCGCACCCAGGTCACGATCAACAGCCGGGTGACGAGGATCGCTGAGAACAGCGAGGTCAAGACACCAATCGACAGGGTCACGGCGAACCCCTTCACCGGGCCCGAGCCGAGCCAGAACATCAGGGCGCCGGCAACCAACGTTGTCACATGGCTATCGACGATCGTGCCGAAGGCGCGCTTGAACCCGGCGTCAAGCGACGACAGCATCGTACGTCCGGCCCGCTGCTCCTCACGGATGCGCTCGTAAATCAAGACATTGGCGTCGACCGCCATGCCCATCGTCAAGGCGATGCCGGCGATGCCGGGGAGCGTAAGCGTGGCGCCGAGCAAAGACAGGGCGCCCAGCATCAGACACAGATTGAAGAACAGCGCGATGTCGGCAAAGACACCGAACAGCCCGTAGAACAGGATCATGAAGACCACGACGAGGGTCACCCCGACGATGCTGGCGGTTGCGCCGGCCCGGATCGAATTGGCGCCGAGGCCGGGACCGACCGTCCGCTCTTCGAGGATCGTGATCGGCGCCGGCAGCGCTCCGGCGCGCAGCAGGAGCGCCAAGTCGCTTGCCGATTGCACCGTGAAGCTGCCGGAAATGATGCCTGACCCGCCGGTGATCGGCTCGCGGATCACCGGGGCACTGATGATCTTGTTGTCGAGAACGATCGCGAAAGGCTTGCCGACATTTTCCCGCGTCGCATCGGCGAAGCGTTTGGCGCCCTCGGCGTCGAAGCGGAAGCTGACGACCGGCTCGTTTGCCTGGAAAGTGGGCTGCGCGTCGACCAAGGTGTCGCCACCGACCATGATACGCCGCTCGACGACATAGGCGTCGGGCCCGATGCGGCCGGCCCGGCCTTCCTCCGCCGGCAGCATCTCGTCGCCGGGCGGCAGCTTGCCGGCCCGCGCTTCCTCGAGCGAGACCCCGGTATCGACCAGCTGGAAAGCCAGCTTCGCGGTACGCCCCAGCAAGGCTTTGAAATGCTCGGGGTCACCAACCCCCGGCAACTGCACGAGGATGCGGTCTTCGCCTTCCCGCTCGATCGTGGGTTCCTTGATCCCAGTCTCGTCAATGCGCCGGCGGATGATCTCGATCGACTGGTCAACCGCCTGTCGACGGCGCGCATCGGTCGCAACCGTCGTGAAGCGAACGGTTCCCGAACCGTCATCGCCAACCTTGACGACGAGGTCCGGATCGAGCTTGGCGAGCACTTGGCGCGCGTCGTCGATGCGCTCCGGCGCACGGATCTTGAACACGATCGCCTCCCCTTTGACGGTGAGGCCGAGGTAGCCGATATTTGCGTCGCGCAGCGCATGACGGACAGTGTCGATGATCGAGTTGAGGCGTTCGCGCTCTGCCGCGGCAACATCGACTTCGAGCAGCAGATAGGAGCCGCCGCGCAGATCGAGCCCTAGCGCCACCTGCTTGTGCGGTATGAAATCCGGGAGCCCATCGAGCACCGTTGGACCGAACAGGTTCGGCGCCGAGAGCAACACGCCCAAGGCGCAAACGGCGCAGATCAGGATGATTTTCCAACTTGCGAAATACAGCATCGGAAGACCAGCTCCATCATTGCGACGAGTTGGCGGCCCCCACTCGAACGGGGACGTTGCACTGCGCTCGCAATGACGCGGTAGATATCTGGAACAGACTTTCTATCCGCAACAATAATGCGGCCATGTCCGCGGCCGGCCCGGCGGTGTTTAATCCTTGGTCTCGGCCTTGGCACGAGGTTGTTCCTTTTGCCTCGCTGCCTCGCGCGCCGCCGCCGGATCGGGTTTGGCAACGACGCTGGAGATCGTGCTGCGCACGACGCGCACCCGGACGCCCTCGGCAATATCGACAGTAACCTCGTCGGGACCGTCGACCCGGAGAACCGTGCCGATGATGCCACCGCCAGTCACCACGCGGTCGCCGCGCCGCAGCGCATCGAGAGTCGCCCGATGCTCCCTCGCTTTCTTCTGCTGCGGTCGGATCAACAGGAAATAGAAGACGACAAAAATCAATACCAGCGGGAGAAATTGCAATGCACTCTGGTTGTCGAGAAAACTGGGCAAGCCAAAGCCCTGTGCATAGGCGGTCGAAATCAGCATCGGCATCGAGCCTCGAAATTTCGCCGGGCCGAGCCTCGAAGAGCGGGCGCGGCGCGGAAGGCGGCAACAGACCGCGGCGGCGGTCCGATTGGTACGCGATGCCCCACCAAAGAGCAATGGGCGGGTGCCGCCGCCGTTTCAAGGGTCGGTGCCTCTGTGTTAGCCTCGGCTTCACGTCCGAAGCGCGTCGTTTCACGCAGATGAACGAAGCCGATTTACTGCCGCTGCTGTTGCGGATCGCCGAGGCGCTCGATCGTCACGCGCCGGCGCCGCCCCCCGCCGCCGATCTCGACGCCGCCGACGCCTTCGTCTGGCATACTGAGTACGGCTGGCTCGAGCCGGTCCGCGAGGTGCACCGGGTCGAGATTGGCCCGCTCCGGGGCATCGACAGAGTTCGCGGCATCCTGCTCGACAACACCCGGCGCTTCGCCGCCGGGCTGCCGGCCAACGACGCGCTGTTGTGGGGGGGCGCGTGGCACCGGCAAGAGCTCGCTCGTGAAGGCCGTGCATGCCGCGGTCAACGCCGAAGCGCCGCATGCCCTCGTGCTCGTCGAAATCCACCGCGAAGACGTTCCAAGCCTGCCGCAACTGCTGTCGGTCGTCCGCGGCAGTTCGCGGCGCTGCCTCCTGTTCTGGGACGATCTCTCCTTCGAGCAGCACGACACCAGCTTCAAGTCGCTGAAGGCGGTGCTCGAGGGCGGGATCGAAGGCCGGCCGTCGAACGTCGTTCTCTACGCGACGTCGAACCGCCGCCATCTGATGCCGCGCGACATGATCGATAACGAGCGCTCGACGGCCGTCAATCCGGCGGAAGCGGTCGAGGAGCAGGTATCGTTGTCGGACGCTTCGGCTTGGGGCTCGGCTTTCACAATATCGACCCGAGCACCTATCATGCGATCGTCCGCGGCTATGCCGAGCGTTATCGGCTCGAATTGCCGGCCCGGCAGATCGAGACCGAGGCCACCGAATGGGCGATCACCCGCGGATCGCGCTCGGGTCGGGTCGCCTGGCAATTCGTCCAGGACCTCGCCGGTCGGCTCCGGAAGAAGCTGGCATAGCGAGGAATCGCATCAGCCCGAACTTGCCGGTACCGCAACGGCGCTCGGCAGCGGCGCCAGATGGGTGCGCGGATCGACCGGCTTGTCGCCGCGGCGGAGCTCGAAATGCAGCTGCGGCGTGCTGACGTTGCCGGTCGCGCCGACCCGGGCGATAACCTGACCGCGGGCGACCCTCTGGCCGTGTTTGACAAGGATCAAGTCGCAATGCGCATAGGCCGAGATCCAGCCATCCGGATGCTTGATCAGAATGAGGTTACCATAGCCGCGCAGTTCGTTGCCGGCATAGGCGACGACGCCGCCATCGACTGCCTGGATCGGCGAACCGCGCGGCGCCGCAATGTTGATCCCGTCATTGTGAGTGCCATCCGGCCCGGCCCCGAAGCCTTCGACGACATGGCCGTGCACCGGCCACAAGAACGTATCGCTCGGGCGCGCGGACGGCACGGCTGAGGTGACGCCAGCGGGTTGCGATGCCGGGTTCGGATTGGCGACAGGCGGTACGAGCGGTTTGGGAGGCCGCTGCGTGGGGGTCGATTCGGCCGAACTCAGCGGCGGCCCGGCCCGCTGCGGCGGGGTCAATTCAGCGGAACGGGCGGTTTCCGGCGGTGGCGTGGGCAGCGGCGGCGTGAGCGTGGCGGGCGGCGCGGCTTCCGACGATGTGGCTGGTGGGCGCGTCGGCGCCGGCACCGCCGAGGCGGCCGGTGCCGAGCTTTGCGGCGGCAAGGCGGCGATGGCAACCGGCGGGACGGCGCCGACTGCGGCCGGCGTCGCGGCGGCGGCCGGCATCGCTTCCTCGAGCGGAGCCGCTCCGGCCGCCGGGATCACCAATTTGCCGCCGGCCAGGATTCGATCAGGCGACGAGAGATGGTTGGCCTCGGCGAGTTCGCGCATCGGGACGTGATAGGCATAGGCAATGCCCGACAAAGTCTGGCCCCGCTCAATCGTGATCGTCGCCGGTTGCGGCGGCCGCGCGACGACCGGCGCCGGACCCGTTGACGGGCTGCAATCCGCCAGAAATCCGGCGAACAGCAGAGAAGCTGCCGCGGCGCGCCAGCGACGCCTTCCGCACCCGCGTGTCCCCATAATTTCCCCCCTTGCGCGCCCCCGACGCACAAGCTGCTGGGTACTTGGTACGCCGTGCTTAAATCATGTCAAGGGTGCATCCCGTGGCCGGTCCGGCGGGCCGACTACGAGCGGGACAAACCGCACTGGCGCCAGTTCCTCGGTCGAAAACCCGCGTTCCTTTCGGCGAATCCGCAGCAGCTTTTGATCCTGATGTTCGGCCCCGATCGGCACAATCAGAATGCCGTCCGGCGCCAACCCGTCGGCGAGTGCGGCTGGCACCTCGGCGGCTGCGGCGGTAACGATGACCCGGTTGTAGGGCCGCTGTTCGGGCCAGCCCCTGCCGCCGTCACCGACGCGGCAGACGATATTGGTCAATCGCATCAGGGCGAAGCGGCGTTCGGCATCGCGCAGCAATTCGCGATGCCGCTCGATCGAAAAGACGCGACGACACAGCCGTGCCAAGACCGCGGTCTGATAGCCGGAGCCGGTGCCGATCTCGATGATGTTGGAACGCTCGGCCGGCATCAGCGCTTCGGTCATCAGCGCGACGACGTAGGGCTGGCTGGCGGTCTGCCCGTGACCGATCGGCAGGGCGAGATTCTCGTAGGCCTGGTCTTCGAACGCGGCCGGAACGAATTGCTCGCGCGGCGTCTTCTCGATTGCACCGAGCACCCTGGTATCGCCGATCCCGGCGCGGCGCAGCTCCATCAACAGGCGCAGTTTTTTCTGCGCCAAGCCGGCTTCGCCGGCGTTCAACCGATGATCTCCATCCCTCCCATATAGGATCTCAGCGCCGGCGGAATCGCAACGCTGCCGTCCTGTTGCTGAAAGTTTTCAAGGATCGCGATCAGGGTTCGCCCGATCGCCAGTCCCGAACCGTTCAAAGTGTGGACCGGCAATGTCCCGCGGGGCTCAGTCGAGCGATAGCGCGCCTGCATCCGCCGCGCCTGGAAGGCGCCGCAATTCGAACAGCTCGAGATCTCGCGATAGGTCGCCTGCCCCGGCAGCCAGACTTCGACGTCGTAGGTCTTCTGCGACGCAAAGCCCATGTCGCCGGTCGACAGCAGCACGACACGATAGGCGAGACCGAGCCGCTGCAATATCTCCTCGGCGCAGGCCGTCATGCGCTCGTGCTCGGCCGCGGAATCCTCCGGCCGGGTGATCGACACCAGTTCGACCTTCGCGAACTGGTGCTGGCGGATCATGCCGCGGGTGTCCTTGCCGGCCGCTCCCGCCTCCGAGCGAAAGCAAGGGGTGCAGGCGGTGTAGCGCAGCGGCAGCTGCGCCTTATCGAGGATCTCGCCGGCGACGAGACTAGTCAGCGGCACCTCGGCTGTTGAAATCAGCCAATAGCCGTCGGTCGTTTGAAACAGTTCCTCGGCGAATTTCGGCAATTGGCCGGCGCCGAACACCGCTGCGTCGCGGACGAGAAGCGGCGGCGACACCTCGACATAGCCGAATTCGCGCGTGTGCATGTCGAGCATGAACTGGCCTAAGGCCCGCTCCAGGCGGGCAAGCGCACCTTTCAGCACGACGAACCGGGATCCGGACAATCGCGCGGCGCGGCCGAAATCCATCAGCCCGAGCCGCTCGCCGATCACCTCGTGCGGCAGCGGCGCAAAATTGAACTGCGGCGGATCGCCCTCGCGGCGCAAGACGACATTGGCCATCTCGTCAACGCCATCCGGCACATCCTCGGCCGGCAGGTTCGGTAACCCGGCCAGAATCTCGTCGATCTCGCCGCGCAGCTTGGCAGCCCCAGCGGCGGCACCTGTTTCGGCTATTCGGTCAGCCGCACTTTGTTGCAGCAGGGTCTCGACATCTTCACCGCGCGCCTTAGCGGCGCCGATCTCGCGGCCGAGGCGGTTGCGCCGGGCCCGCACCTCCTGCGCCTGCGTTTCGGCAGTGCGCCAGCCGCGATCGAGCGCTAAAATTTCCGCGGCCCGCGCCGGCAGCCCGCGCCGCTCGAGTCCTCGGTCGAACTCCGCCGGGTGATCGCGGATCCATCGGAGGTCGTGCATGGTCTACGCCATATAGAGCCGCGGCGGCGGCGCGTCCATCGGCTCGACGGCGGCGGCAACTCAGGCGCCGGTCGCGGGTTTCCCCTTGCCGGCGAGTTCGGCCTCTTCTTCCGCCTCGCGCTTGGCGCGCGCCTTTTCGACCAGGCGGCAGGAGATTATCGAGGCCTCGAACAGGAGGATCAGCGGGATCGCAAGGCTGGTCTGGCTGACGATGTCGGGCGGCGTCAGTACCGCCGCGATGACGAACATGATGACGATCGCATAGCGCCGCTTCGAGGCGAGCCCGGCCGAGGTGACGAGCCCGGCCCGGGCCATCAGCGTGAGCAGCACCGGCAGCTGAAAGGCGACACCGAAGCCGAAGAGCAGCGTCATCACCAGCGACAGATATTCGCTGACCTTGGCGTCGAGGACGATCGGCAAGGTGCCCGGACCGCCCGGCGATTCGAAGCTGACGAAGAACCGCCACGCGTAGGGGATGACGACGAAATAGGCGAGCGAGCCGCCCATCAGGAAGAGCACCGGCGTCGCGAAAAGATACGGTAGAAAGGCGCGGCGCTCGGTCTTGTAGAGGCCGGGTGCAACGAATTTCCAGATCTGCGTTGCGACAATCGGGAAGGAAAGGCATAGTCCTGCCCAAAACGAGACCTTGACATAGGTGAAGAATGCTTCTGTAAGTCCGGTATAGATCAGATGCCGGCCGGTCTGTCCCTCGAAGATGACGGCGAGCGGGTGTACCAGAAAGCCGTAAATCAGCACCTTGAACTGATAGCAGATCAGAAACGCGACCATGATCGCGCCGATCGCCCACATCAACCGGTTGCGCAGCTCGATCAGGTGATCGAGGAGCGGCATCCGGCCTTCTTCGAGTTCGGCGTCCCGGTCCTCCTCCGCCATCAGGTCCTCAGCGCTTCGGCTGGAAGACGTCGTAGGCAACGTCGTCGTCGGCGACGACAATCGGGCCCGGAGTTGGGGGCTCAATTTCGGGCCGAACCGGTTCGCTCACTTGGGGCTCAGCCGATATGTCGGCATCCGCCGCCATCGCCGGCCGATCTGGCTTCGAGAAATCCGGCAATGCCGGCGGCTTCAGGCTCTCCTCCAGGTTGCCGGTCGGATCGATTGTACGGCGGAACTCGTGGTCGAGGTCGACTTCGCTTGCTTTCTTCAGCTCCTGTCGAATGTCGTCGAGCTCGGCCTCGCGGATCATTTGGTCGATGCTGCTCTGAAATTCGCGCGACAGGCTGCGCGCCTTCCTGACCCAGAACCCGGCGACGCGCAGCGCCTTCGGCAGGTCCTTGGGCCCGATGAAGACGAGCGCCACGACCCCGATCAGCAGCAGTTCCGACCAACCGAAATCAAGCAGCATCGGCGCGCGTTCCGCCTCGCATGATACCCCCATCCTTGCCCTGCAGCGCGCGGGATGATGTCAGAACGGGACGATCCGGGCAATCGCGGCCGCGGCGGCCGCGCCGCGCTCAAGGCCCCGCCGTAATATGGCTTCGGAACGCAATCGGGTCGGCGATGTTGCGGATCGGTTCGAGGCTGCCGCCGGTACCGCGCACGATAATCGTACCATAGCCGAGGATCCGGCCGAGGATCGTCTGGTCGACATCGACGCTCTCGACCTTGTCGCGGTTCATCTCGATCGTGTGCCGCCGGAACAGCCCGGTCTTGTAGATGACGCGATGATCGGTGATGGCGAACTCGGTCGTCGCCCGGCGGACAAAGGCAGGGAGCCCCGCCGACAATGCCAGCAGCAGAAAGATCGCGGCAGCGATCCACAGGGCGAGGCCCACTTCTGGCCGCTGGCTGCCGGTCGCCAGCGCCGCTACCGCGAGAGCGATGCAGGCGGCGAAAAACAGCGCCGTTCGGACGTAGATCCGCCAATGGAGCCGCGTCGCATAGACGATCGCCTCGTTCGGCTGCAGCACCCGCCTGACGTAGCGCATTGGCACCGGCATGCTCGCGATCTCCGGGGTCGGCCGCGGTCCCCCGAGCCGCCGCTCGCTCTGGCCGTCGCGTTATAACACAACGGCACCGCGGGCTTTGGTTCGGTCGGAGCGGTCGAGAGGCGCCAGCATCTCGCGCCCCGACCGGTCACGGCATTTGCCGGCAGGTCCGGCATGCCATTTGCCCACGACGGTCTTTTGCTCCGTCGGATTGCTCGACGGATGGCGGAATCAGCCGCCGAGGGTTTGCTTGTAGGCGCGCACCGCCGCGGCAAAGCCCATGGCCAACGCGTCGGCGGTCAGTTCATGCCCGATCGAGGCCTCGGTAAAACCGCGAAGCGCCGCGACCAGTGGCGGCAGATTCTCGCAATTCAGATCGTGCCCAATATTGACGCAGAGGCCCGCTTCGCGCGCCGCGGCAGCCGCGTCGGCACAGGTGCGCAGCAACCGCTCGTGGCCGCCGGCCCGAAACGCCGCGGCATAGCCGCCGGTATAGATCTCGATGCCGTCGGCGGCAGTGTCGCGAACCGGCCCGACGATCGCCGGATCCGGCTCGACGAACAGGATGACGCGACTGCCGATCTCCTTCAGCGCGGCGATCGCCGGAGCCAGCAACGAGCGTTGCTCGGCGCCGAGCTTCCAGCCTTCTTCCGAGGTCAGCACGTCGGGCGCGTCGGGGACCAAAGTGCATTGCTCCGGGCGGACCTCGCGCAACAGGTCAATCAGGCGCGGGTCGGGGTAACCCTCGATGTTCAGCTCGAAAGCCGGGCGCCACGGGCGCATCAGCTCGGCGATCGCGACCACATCCGTCCGGCGGATATGCCGTTCGTCCGGGCGCGGATGCAGGGTCAGCCCGTCGGCCCCGGCATCATGCGCGATCCGGCCAAAGCGGACTACATCCGGCACGCCGGTCCGGCGCGCGTTGCGCAACAGCGCGATCTTGTTGAGGTTGACGCTGAGCCGCGGCATGCCGGCGATCCTATACCTCGGGACGACCCCAGTCAGCCGTCGGGATTTTCGCGGAGGGCGATAATCCGTTGGCGCCTCGGTCCGTGGGTGAGTAAGCCAAGCGCCGCTATGCGGCGCCGGTGACCTCGCCGGCGAGCGCCGTGATCTCGGCGGCGGCCAGGCTGCCGGAAGCGGCTTCGGTGACGCCGAGACCCTGCGCCATCGCCTGAACCAGCGCGACGCGGTTGCCTATGCGGGAAGCGGCCGGCGGCGCCGACAGCTCGGAGAGTTGGGTGGCGATGCGCTCGGTCGCGGCCGAGCGCGGCGGCACCCGGTTCAGCACGGCGAGCACCCGTCGCCGCTCGTCGCGAGCGAGCGACAACGTGGCTTCCGTCGCCCAGAGATCGAGCGGGGAGGGCTGCACCGGAATCAACACGAGCCCGGCCGCGCGGACCGCAATTCGCGCCTCGGTTTCGACATGCGGCGGGCTGTCGATGACGACGAGATCGTAGCCGCGCGTCCGCTCTTCAATCCATTGTGCGGCGCGCCAGCCGGGCAAGGCGGCAAAGTCGAAGCCGATTGCGGCGGCGCCGAGCCGCGCCCGACGCAACCCGACCCAAAGAGCGAGGCTGCCTTGCGGATCGATGTCGAGGACGGCGACCCGTGCACCGCGTTGCGCCCAGGCGACAGAAAGCTGCGCCGCCAGGGTCGACTTGCCGGCGCCGCCCTTGCGCTGCGCGATCGTGATCACCAGCCCCGCCATCGACCTCCGCTTTAGCAGAGGTCGGCGGGCGGGAGTAGGTCCGTTCCTCCGGCCGGCGCGTCAGATGTGGCGGCCGCGCAATTCGTTGTTGGTGCGGCGGTCGCCGCCGAGCCAGCGAGCGAGTTCGCTATGCGCGTCGGCTCGACGGATCGCGTCGATCTCGGCGACGTCGTCGGGGTCCTGCGTGAACTCGACGAAAAGTCCGTCCGGCGACGTCACATAGATCGATTTGCAATAACCGTGATTGGTCTCGCGGTATTTTTCGCCGGCCGCTTCGAGCCGCCGCTTCAGCTCTTCATAGGTATCGGGCTCGGCCTTGAAAGCGATGTGGTCGTAGCGCCCGATCTTTGGCGGCCGTTCGGCCTGGGTCATCGCGTAGAGTTCCCGGTCGGCGAACTGAAAGAAGGCGAGCGCGCTGCCGTCGGCCATGCCGAAAAAGGTGTGGCAGAACTCGACCTCGCGCTGCAGATCGGCGCTGAAATTCTTTTCGCACCAGGTCGCGACCAGCGGGATGCCGAGCAGATCCTCGAAGAACCGGCGGTTCGCCTCGTGATCCTTGACGACATAGGCGTTGTGGTGCAGCCGCGACGGCAGCTGCTGCAGCAATCCTTTGGTCGTCGTTGCCGGGGTCGCCTCGATCGTGTCCATTTTCAGCCCTCCGACGCTGGCGCAGATGGTCCGTCGAGACGGTACCACACAAGGTCGGCGCATGTCCGGTCTGACCCCACGACGGTTGGCAAGGGCACTGGCCGTGCGGCATCCTCGCGGCCGGTCGATTCGAAGCCAGGGGAGATTGGGGTGAAAATAAGCGCGATGATCAGGTTCAGCCCCGGCGCCGCGCCGAACGACCGGCTGCTGAGCCGCACGGCCGATTATGCCCGCCGCATCGAAGCCGCCGGGTTTCCCGGGATTTGGGTCGGGGATTCGCTGGGCCGCGGCCGGCCCACGCTCGATCCGCTCGTCGAATTGGCGGTGCTCGCCGCCGTGACCGAGCGGGCCGAACTCGGCATCGGGGTGTTGCAGGTATCGCTGCGTCATCCGGTCGAACTCGCCCATCGCGTGCAGTCGGTCCAGGCGCTGGCGGCCGGCCGGCTACGGCTCGGCGTCGGCAGCGGCTCGACGCGGTCGGATTTCGAGCTGCTCGGTCTCGATTACGACCAGCGCTTCCGGCTGCTGCGCAACGCGCTCGCGATCATGCGGCGGGTGTGGCGCGGCGAGCCGGTGAATGGCGGAAGCCTTGCGGTCTGGCCCGGCTGCGAAGGCGGGCCGCCGATCGTGATGGGCGCCTGGCGCAGCCCGCGCTGGATTACCTATGCCGCGAGGGAATGCCAGGGCTGGACCCCCTCCGGCCGCTACAGCAGCTGGGACGATCTCGAAGCCGGCATGCGGATCTATCGCGAAGCGGGCGGCAAGAACGCGGTGCTCGCCAATGTCGGCGTCGACCTCGCCAACCGTCCCGAATCCGCGGAGCTCGCCGCCGCGACCGATGTCGCGCTCGTCTGCCCGCCGGACGAGGCGCGCCGGCGGCTGAAGCGGATGGAGCAACTGGGCTTCGACGAAGTGTTGCTGGTCTCCCATTATGACGAGCTCGAGGCGCTTGAACGGGCGCGCGATCTCCTCTGACCGGCGCGGGGCAACCGACGCCGATGCCGGCGGCGGCGCTTGACAGCGGCGGCCGCGTCTTCATGCTCGAAAAAGCGATCTTTGATCGGGGGAAAACGCGAAATGCTGAGTGCGGATCTGGCCGGCAAGGCGGTGCTGGTGACCGGCGGCGCCTCGGGCATCGGGCTGGCGACGGTCGAGATCTTCGCGCGCTGCGGCGCGATGGTTGCGCTGAACCACCTACCGGAGGATCGGCGGGGGCCGGCGGCGGTCGAGCGGCTCGCGGCACTGGGCCAGCGCGTCGTCGCGGCACCCGGCGACGTGTCGCGGCCGGGCGAGGCCGAACGCATGGTCGAGAATGCCGTCGCCACGCTCGGCCGGCTCGATTTCCTCATCAATAATGCCGGCACGCCGGCAACGCCGGTGCCGATCCCTTTTTCCGACCTCGACGCGCTGACCGAGGATTTCTGGTCGCGGGTCCTGACGACCAATCTGATCGGCCCGTTCCGCTGCGCCCATGCCGCGGTGCCGGCGCTGAAGGCGGCGAGGGGTGCGATCTGCAACACCGCCTCGATTGCCGGCGTCATGGGATCGGGCAGCAGCATTCCCTATGCGACGAGCAAGGCCGGGCTGATCAACCTGACGCGCAGCCTGGCGCGCAGCCTCGCACCGGAGATCCGTGTCAACGCGGTGGCGCCGGGGTTCGTCGACAGCCCGTGGAACACGGATTGGCCGGCCGACCGCAAGCAGGTCTCGATCGAGCGCACCCCCCTGAAACGGGCGTGCACGCCCGCGGACATCGCCGAGACGATCTTCTTTCTGTGCGCCGGCGCGGCGATGGTCACCGGCCAGACCGTCATCGTCGACGGCGGCCTGACTTTGTAAACCGGGGGTGAACCGGCGCGCGGCAGTCAGTGGAGGAAACCGGAGTTGAGCGAACGGGAAATGATGAACGGCGCCCAATGGCTGGCGCGTGCTCTGGCCGGGACCGGCATGACGCACGTCTTTTTTGTCGAATTGGTGTTGCGGCGCACACTCCTGGAATTCGACGATCTCGGCGTCACCTGCGTCCTCGCCCATTCGGAAAAGGCCGCCGCCTATATGGCCGACGGTTACGCCCGGATCGCCGGCCAACCGGGGGTGTGCATGGCGCAATCGGTCGGTGCCGCCAACCTCGCCTCCGGCCTGCAGGACGCCTGGCTCGGGCGCAGCCCGGTTATTGCCTTGACCGGCCGCAAGGAGCCGTCGTTCCAGCACCGCAACAGTTATCAGGAGATCGCGCACGCGCCGCTCTTCGCGGCGGTGACCAAATTTTCGGCCCCGGTCGATGCGACATCCGAACTGCCCCGGCTCTTGCGCCACGCCTGGCGCGCCGCGCTCGCCGATACGCCGCGGCCGACCCACCTCGATTTCTGCGGGCTGCAAGGGGATGTGATCGAACTCGGACAAACCGGCGAGCCGACCGTCATCGACCCCGAGGCGCGCCGCATTCCGGCGCACCGCCCGATCGCCGATCCGCAGGACGTCGAGCGCGCCGCTGCGGCGTTGCGGGCGGCCGGCCGCGTCGTCATCGTCGCCGGCGAAGGTGCGGCATCGTCAGAGGCGGGGCCCGAGCTGTTGGCGTTGGCGGACGCGCTTGGCGCGCCGGTTGCGACCTCGCTCGGCGCGCGCGGGATCGTTCCGACCCGTCACCCGCTCCACGTCGGCGTTCCCGGCAGCTATTCGGCACCACCGGCCAACCGGATCGTGCACGGCGCCGATCTCGTGTTCTATATCGGTTGCGATACCGGCGACCAGGTCACCCTGAACTGGACCGTCCCGCCGCTCGCGACAAGGATCGTGCAGATCGACGCCGACCCGGTCGAAATCGGCCGCAGCTACCCGAACACGCTCGGCCTCGTCGGGGATCCCAAGGCGAGCCTGGCGCGGCTCGCCGAGGCGGTCGGGCGGCCGCAGCGCGACCGCGGTTTTGCCGAAGAAGCGGCGCGGCTCGTCGCCGATTGGCGTGCGACGATGCCGCCGCTGATCGCCGACGACCGGGTGCCGGTGCGGGTCGAACGGCTTTGCGCCGAGATCACAAAGTCGCTCCCCGCGGATGGAATTCTCGTCGCCGATACCGGCTATTCCGGAATCTGGACCGGAACGATGATCGATTTCAACGGCGCCGGGCAGAGCTATTTGCGCGCCGCCGGCTCGCTCGGCTGGTCGTTTCCGGCGTCGCTCGGCGCGCAATGCGCGGCGCCGAACCGCAAGGTATTGTGCTTCACCGGTGACGGCGGCTTCTACTACCATCTGGCCGAGCTCGAAACGGCGCGCCGGTGCCGCATCCCGGTCACCGTCGTCGTCAACAACAATTCGGGCTTTGGCCAGAATTTGAGCGGCGTGCGGCGGATTGCCGGCAACCGGCCTGGTCGCGGCGAGGCGCTGGTACGGTTCGGGCCGACCGATTTTGCCGAGGTCGCGAGAAGCTTTGGCGTCCGCGGCATCCGCGTCGAGCGGCCGGCCGAACTCGCACCAGCCCTCGGTGAAGCGCTCGCCGGCGACGAGGCGGTGGTCGTCGACGTCGTGACCGATCTCGAGCCGCGCGCACCCGAACCGTGGGTGCCGCCGAGGATTTAATCAGGCAGCCGCGCGGAAACTGCTGGGAGGCTGCCGTCAGCCGGCGATTCCGAGGCTGCGGATCTGCTCGAAGATCGGATAAACCTGGGCGCGATAGACGCCGGAGGCCGAGCGTGACAACCAAAGCTGCTCGAATGCGTTCGTCGGGTATTCGGGATTTTGCTGGCGGAACAACGTCGCGGCACGGGCCGCCTCATTGCGCCGCCCAAGCAGCGACAGGCCGGCCATCTGGAACAGTTGCGCGCTGCCATAGCGCGGATTGCGCTGCAGGGATTTCTGGAGCAGCGGCAGCGCAGCGTCTGAATGACCGAGCAGCAATTCGGCAAAGCCGCCGAAAAAGTACCAGATGCTGTGACGTCGATCCATCCGATCGAGCCGCATCGCCCGCTCGACCGCAGGCAACGTCTCCTCGGCATGACCGAGAAACGCCGCGTTGTAGCCGGAGAACCCATGGGCGATCGCCAGATCGCGGTCCATCGACAGCGACTGTTCGAAGGCGCTCGCTGCCTCTTCGAGCTGCCCCGCCGCCGAGCGAAGCATGCCCTGTACGCATTTTGCCATAGCGTGACCCGGCGCGAGATCGAGCGCGATCGCGACGGCTTCACGACCGAGGTCGGCAGCGGCGGCGACGGTCTGACCGTCACCCCACCAAGGGTTGCCGACCAAATGTTGGCAGGTTCCAGCAAGTAGCGTCAGCGCGTCGACATTGCGTGGGTCGCGCGAGAGGACAGTCAAGAACCACCGCTGCGCTTCGGCGGTCGAGTTCGGCCCGGTATTCGCCGCGCAACGCCGTCGCGCCGCGAGACAAACATTCGCTGACCCCGAGTTCTTGAGCCGACGTATTTGAGGCGCGGCGGCTCGCTTCCGCCAGCGCGAGAACGTGGAGTTGCCGCGATATCCGGCGCGTGATTTCGGTCTGTGTCGCTTCGAGGTCGTCGAGTCGGAATTCGTGACGGCCGGCCCATCGATATTCGGCTGTCGCCGCATGCATGATGCGCATATTCACCCGCAGAGCCCCGGAGGCACTGCGTTGTGCGCTGCCGCTCACGAGGTAATCAAACCCGCCGTCGGATGGATGAGCGAGTTGGACCGCCGCGCCCTGTTCCTCGCCGATAGTCTTCAGCGAGAGGCCATGGCCGTGCTCGACGAGATCGGTGACAAGGTCGTCGGTCAGCGCTTCCACCAGGTATTGACGACCCGCTTCTCCGGTCAGGTTGCGAACCGGTGCGACGCCGACCGCGATCGTGGATAATAGGCACGGCCATTGCCGTTTGGCGATCGTCGGACCCACGGACGGGGTCCGCTGGTCCGTTCGCGCCGCGGCCGCGCGATCCTGCGCACCGAGCGGCGGGGTGCGGGTCCGGTAATCGACGGCACGGCCGGGATTAGGCAAGGCCGGCGCCGCAGGCTCGCCGGAACAGGCGATTTCCTTCGCCAAGGCCTGGGTTTCCGCATCGGGAGCAACATCGAGTTCCCGCTTCAGGATCTCGGCGCAGCTCCGATATTGCCGCAACGCTTCGGGGCGGCGCCCGGCCCTCATATAGGCCCGGATTACCGCCCGATGTCCGATTTCCGACAACTGATCGAGATTGACCAGCCGCCGGGCGGCTTGAATCGCCGCGTCAAAATCGCCGGCCGCGTCGAGCTGCGTCGCCAATCGCTGGAGAACGCCGCAGACGAGATCCAGGGTGCGATCGCGTTCGGCCGCGAGCCATTCCTGGAACGGCTCGGAATCGATGCCGAAGTCGGCTAGAAACTCGGCCCGGTAAAGTTCGGCGGCGGTCCTGAGATCGTCCAGCTGCTGTGAGCGCGCGAGGCGCTCAAATCGCTCGAGATCGACTGTCACCGAGTGAACGCGACAGCTCGAAAAATCGGTGCCGAGGTGGTCGTCGGCTACCGCGCCCAGCGCCTTGCGCAATTCCAAGAGACAGTTGCGGAGACTATGACGAGCCTGATCGGTTCCCTGATAGGGCCAGAGCAAGTCCGCCAGCCGCTCCCGGCTGATAGCCCGACCACCCTGCATCGCCAAATAGGCGAGCAGGGCACGCGCCTTGCGCGGCGTCTTGCCAAGGGGTTTGTCGTCGATCTCTATGGTTAACGAGCCGAGAACGCCGATTGACAGAGCCATGCTACCGTCCTCGCAGGCACCCACCCGCCATGCGAATTTGCTGGCGGATCACCGACCGATAATCGGCGATAGTGGGGCGTGTTCGAGTTGCCATCAAGCAAATAGTCGGAGGCCGTCCTGCGCGCCTCGCGCAAAGGCGGGCTTCCCTGGCCCGCGGTATTCAACGATATTCTTTTCCAACATCCGGACGAGCGGACCATGCCCTTGGGCTTGCAGGGTGGGAAGTAAATCTCTGTAAATGATCGCATGATCCGCGGTCAATTCCCGGGCCGCCTCCTCCCAAAACTCGATGGGCGTCAGGCTCGGGCCGAAGGCTGTAGTCTCCCCCACACCCGCCGCCAGCAGCTCCAACCGCGTTCGCAGGCATTTTTCGCATCTCCCGCAATTTGCCTGGCTCCCGACATTCGCGGAACAAACGCGCAGGGCGGCGAGCCCGGTCGGCCACTTGACGAGATCCCGAACCTTGTCGAGGCGTGAGAAACGCGAACCTTCATGGATGATCCTGAGGCGCTGGCTTGAAAATAGCCCGTCCACGGCGGGATGCGATCCCATCGGAACCGGGTGTGCAACATCAAATGTGCCGCCGATGGATAAGGTTGCGAGCCCTGAAGCTGCCGCGTGAGCAACTGCCGCCAGCGCCGCGCCATTGTGCCGGTAGGTCCAAAAGTCCGGTCGCGTAGGAAGATGGCGCAGATTCGTTCGGCACGAGATCAGTCGCAATCCGCTCTCCTCGGCCACCGGCTGAAGGCGTCGCAGCGCCATTTGATAACGCGCGTTCTCCGGATCCCGGGCGCGTTTACCGATGTCAAAGCCATGAATGAACAACGCTTCGCGGAAATAAGCCGGATCGTCTTCGCGGTATAGTTGCCGATTGCGCATCAACATGTGCAGCCCGTCGACACCGCCTGACAAACAAGCGATGGCGCGCTGCGGTCCCTCGGAAATATCGCCGTGAGCGCGCGGCCATGTTTCGATCTCGGGCGCTCGAGTTGGCATGCCTCCCCAACTCGTCCACCATGCATGCGCTGTACGCAGGCCTTCGACCAGCATCGGGCAGGGTCGGCCGTCGATCCGCACGCGTGCTTCGCCGTGCGCCGCCGCGAGCGGGAAGCACGCGGCGAGGAAGGCGTCGGCGCCTGGTTGGCCGTCCACACTCGCGCCATCCTCCTCGGCGATCGTGAAACTCAGGGTCTGATCGGGGAAATCCCGATTCTCCCAGCTGATCGTCGCAGACGACACCCTGGCATTCCCGGTCTCGTCCACCGTCAGATTGCGAATGTGCATCAATGCCCCCGAAACTTGTCTCTATCCGGTTCGCCGGCCCGCGACGGTGGAGCGTTCGCATTTCCGTCCGCGGTAAGGTTACTTTGACGCGCGTCAAAGTCGCGTCCTGAAGGCGGCGTGACACGCATATTTTTCGCTGATTTTTAACGAGGTGTTTCGATTCGGCGGTCGGCTCGCCCGGAGCCCGAACTCATGCCCCTTTACCGTTATCGGTCACAACCGATGGACGGGGCCGCGCCGGTCATTCCAGTGCCTGATCGCTACACGCCAATATGAAGCTCGCTAACGGTGTCTTTACAAAGATTAAAGCGCAAATGAAACGTTAGAATATTTTGACGCACATTTGACGGGTTCCTCGACATCCTGTTGACCTCTCTAGTAGCAGTGCTTGCCATGCAAGATAGAGATGGCGTTATTGAACACCAAAAAGGGATGTTCGTTGTTCTTGTGGTTGTCCGCATGGATTTAAGGCTGACATATGCGCGTGGCCGTGCGGCATCGCTGGCTTGATCCGGTAACGCGCCGCACGCCCTCGTGCGGTCCTTCACGCAGGCGCTTATTCAAGGCGCATGCCTCCTATTCGAAAGAGCAAGGAGGGCGGCATCGGGGGGAGCCGCCTTCTGCTCGTCACCACGGGCGGAGGGAGCAATGGGTGGGTTCGCGGAGTACTTTACCGATCTGACGGATCCGCGAGGCCGCGTCTCGCGGCGTCACGACCTGTTGGAGATCCTGGTGATCGCACTTTGTGCGGTTCTCTCCGGCGGGCAAACCGCGGTAGACATGGCGCGGTTCGCCGAAGCCAAGCAGGATTTTCTCGGGAGGTTTCTCCGGTTGAAAAACGGCGTCCCCAGTCATGACACCTTCAGCCGTGTGTTTCGCCGCCTTGATCCGGACCAGTTCCGCGCATGCTTCTGCAAATTTGCGGGGCGGTTGGGGACGCCATCCGGGGGCGTGATCGCGATCGACGGCAAGGTGGTGCGTCGGTCCTTCAATCCGGCCGTTGCTCGGACCGCGCTGCGCATGGTCAGCGCCTGGTGCTGCGATCGACGCCTGGTCTTGGCCCAGGTTGCCACCTCGGCCAAGGCGAACGAAGCCGCCGCCGTCGCTCGCCTGTTGGAAATGCTTTCGCTCGAGGGATCGATCGTCACGGCCGACGCGCGCAACTGCCAACGCGACATCGCGAGACAGATCGTTTCGCAGGGTGGCGACTACGTCCTGGCGCTGAAGGGCAATCATCCCACTCTGCACGCCGATGTCTGCCGCCTCTTCAATGAAAGATATAGACCACCGGCAGGCCACTCGACGGTCGACAGCGATCATGGCCGGATCGAGGCCCGAACCAGCCTGGTCTCAACCAAGATAGATCGGTTGCAGGAAAGGCATCGGTGGCCGGCCTTGGCCGCCGTCGGCAGAATTGTCCGGACGCGACAAACGACGGCGAGGGCGATTCGCAAGACTACGTCCGAGAGTGCCTATTTCCTGCTCAGCGCGCCGCTGACGCCCGAAAAGCTCGGCAACACCGTCCGCTCGCACTGGGGCGTGGAAAATCGGTTGCACTGGGTGCTAAACGTCGCCATGAACGAGGATCAGGTCGGCGGTCGCCTCGACAACAGCCCTTACAACTTGGCGATCCTGCGCCATATCGCGCTTAACCTCATGCAACGGGACCGCTCAAAGGTGTCGCTGCGGGGCAAGTTCAACCTTGCGGCTTGGAAGGACGACTTTCTCGCGGATTTGCTCGCTCAGGCTTGACGAGGCTGGTTTCCGCCGGGTCGAGCTGGTCTGTTCTAGTTTTGGTATAGATTAACCATCGATATACCCGTACTGAGAGAAGTTCGGCAACCGTTGCACTTTTTTTGCGGGAGGGTTGTTGCCCTTCGACGTTGCGTCAGCGTTCGAACGCCACGAAGCTGATCGCTTAGACCTTGGTAGAATCGAGGTAACCGCCGCCCAATTCGCCGCGGCGCACCCTTATTTGCTCTTCGATCGGGGGGCAATCGATCGCATCCGCCAAATCGCGGGCAACGAGCCGCGGCTGGATGCGCGTTTCGCCCAATCCTTGTGCGAGACGAGCCGATCAGGCGCCCCGACGGACGTACGGACGAAGGTCAAAGAGCGCGCCCGCCGCCTGATAACGACGGCCTTCGTCGCGCTGATCGCCGATGATTCCCGTCAGGAGCAGGCGCTGACGGCCAGCCGGGGCATATTGGCCGAGTTGAGTTCCTCCGCCACGTGGAAGGAACGGCGAGTGATCAAGTCCTTTCTCGACTGCGCCGAAACGGCCATCGCCGTCTCCCTCGCCTATGACTGGCTGTATGATCAATTGACAACTGATGAGCGCGAGAGCATCGAGCAAGCTCTCGTCTTCCAAATTCTCGATCCGGCGTTGGCGGCCTACGACGACCAATCTTCGCTATGGCCGAGGCGCCGCGACAACTGTTCGTTGGTGTCGAATTGCGGGATCGCGATCGCCGCGCTCTCCGTGTTGCGGCGTCACCGCGCCCTCGCCTCCGCCCTCCTCCAGCACAGCCTTGCTTCCGTCTCGAACGTTTTTGCCGCATTTGCCCCGGATGGCGCTTGGGCCGAGGGCCTCAGCTATTGGTCCCTCGCGGTGCGGCATGCGGGCCTGATGGTTGCAGCGCTGGAGAGCACCCTGGGCGACAGCTTTGGCCTTGCCGATCGCCCAGGTTTTGCGGCAACGGGCGACTTCGCCCTGCATGCGGTCGGGCCGTTCGGCGCGGCCTTCGATTTCGGGGATTCGGCGCGGCGCTTCGATGTTGCCGCACTCGCTTGGCTGGCGCATCGCTTTCAGCGGCCGATCGACGGCTGGCTTGTCGGCGACTATGACGGCTGGCACCTGCCGTTCAAGATGATCTGGCCGCCGGCGCCCAGAGCGAGCCCGGCGGAGCTGGACCTTCCCACGGGGAAGGTGTTCCACAGCGCCGATCTCGCATGTTTCCGCAACACTTGGCGGAGCGGCGCTGCGGAACGCCCTGTCTACCTTGCGATCAAAGGCGGCAATTCACGGGTCGCCGGGCCATCGCCGGCACCGCGGCAGGAAGAGGCGGTGCTGCACGCTCAGCTGGATGCCGGCAGCTTTATCGTCGATGGTGCACGGCACCGCTGGGTCATCGATCTCGGCAGCGACGATTATGATTTGCCGGGCTATTTCGACCACGGCGCCGACGGCCGGACGGGACGACGTTGGCAGTACTATCGGGTGGGGACCGCAGGGCACAACACGCTTGTCATCGACGGCCTCGATCAGGACCCGCGCGCTCGGGCGGCCATCCTCGGCAGTTCCGTGGAGGGCGGGTGCAAATGGATCGTCTATGACCTCTCGGCCGTCTACGGCAAGCCGCTGGGTTCGATCCGCCGGGGCGCCGCGCTGATCGGCCGGCAGATCGTGATCGAGGACGAGATCGATCCGAGCATTTCCGGCAACATCGTTTGGACGATGCACACTAGCGCCGAGCCGGTTTCCGTAGCCGCTACCGCCGCCCGTTTTCGGCGCGGCGCGGATCGGCTGCTGGTGCGGATCCTGGAGCCCGCCGACGCACGGTTCGAGTTGACCTCGCCGCCGACGCCCCGCCGGTTTTCGCTCGGCGATGTCCGGCAGCTGCACGGTCGTCCACAAACCGTCAGCCTTGGGACGCAGATCCGAGAATTGCCGCGCCGCGACGACGTCGGCGAACGGCGGGGTGCGGGGGCGCCGATCCGGCGCCTGCAGATCGCGGTGCCGACCGGTGCGCGGCGGCTGACCGTAATGCTCCTACCGGATTGCGACGATGCGGAAGACATGCTACTTCCGGTGGCGCCGCTCGATCATTGGCTAGCCCGACGCCCGATCCGACTGGCGTCCTGCCGTCGACCTGCGAATGGCAAAAGCGGCCTCCGCAACCCCGCGAGGCGTCCCGCAGCGAGGATCAAAACCCAAGTGAACAAGCATCTTGGCGCGGGCTCCGATCTTGGCTGATCGCGATTTTTCGCGTCAGTCGGTGGTGCTGGCGACGCTGACCGTGGTGGCCACCATCGGGATCCTCGCGTCGACGATCTACGTCCCCTCGATCCCGGCTATCGCCAAGGGGCTCGGCACCTCAATCGCGCGGGTGCAGCTCACCTTTGTCGGCTACCTGTTCGCGTTCGCCGCCGGCATGCTGGTGCTGGGACCGCTCTCCGATCGCTACGGGCGCCGCCGCGTCCTGTTCTCCGGCCTCTTCCTCAGCCTGCTTAGCGGCGTCGCGTGCACTTTCAGCCCGACGATCGGCTTCCTGATCGCGGCCCGTATCATCCAGGGGATCGGCGCTTGCGCCGGTCTCGTCGTTGGCCGCGCGACGATCCGCGACCTCTACGGCCGCGACGGCGCCGCGCAGGTGATCGCCGGGCTGGCGATCGCGGCGACGCTGATCCAGTCTTTCGCGCCGATCCCGGGCGGCTATCTGCAGGCCTGGTTCGGCTGGCGCGCCAATTTCGCCGCCGTCTCGATCTTCGCGGCCGTGGCGCTGGCGCTTGCCCTGTGTTTCCTGCCGGAGACGAGGGCGCCGCGGGCCGCGGCCGGCAAACAGGCGGTCGCCGCCGGACCGTCGATGCTGACCGCCTATCTGGGCTTGCTCGGTGCACCGCGGTATCTTGCCTATGCGCTGATCGCTGCTGGCGCGCATGCCGGCTTTCACATCTTTGCCGCCGGGGCCCCGGCGGTGCTGATCGGCCGGCTTGGCATCCGGCCGGAAGAATTCGGCTATTACGCGGCCCTGCCGCCGATCGGTTTCCTCGTCGGCAGCTTTCTCTCGAACCGTTTGACGCGGCGGCTCGGCATCGACAACCTGATCTGGGTCGGCGGCCTGGTCCTGGTGCCGGCCGGCCTGATGATGCTCGGGCTCGCACTGCTGCATGTCGCGGGCCCCTACGCTTTGGTCGGACCGATGATCTTCGTCTGCTGCGGCAGCGGGTTGATCACGCCGAATGCGGTTGCCGGCGGACTCGGCGTCGATCAGCGGATTGTCGGCGCCGCGTCCGGAATGACGAGCTTTCTACAAATGGTCACAGCGGCGACTGCGACCGCCGCGCTGTCGCTTGGCGGCGGCGGCAGCCCGCTCGTTCTCGCCGGTGTCGTCGCCATCGCCGGACTGTCGGGTACCGCGGCGTTTGGCATGCTGAGCAAGGCGGCGCCGCGACAAGTGGAGGCCGATCCGGGGATCGCCGCCTAGCCCTACCGGGAGAACCCCGGTCGCTGCCGCCGCGCGGAATTCTGGCGGAATCCCTCGCCAAAACTCGAGCCGAACCTATCGAGCCGGAAGTAGGCGATTGAACTCGACGAGCGGCAGTCACTCTGAAAGCGCGGAACCCGCGATATCTCCATCAGTCGGTGGGGTTCGCGCCGGCTCCAGGGAGGCTGCGGTCACTGCCGTCCCGCTCGGGTGGCGGCCACAGGACGCGATCGCTGCGGCCTTTCCGGCGATGGCTCAATTTTCTCGCTCTGCACAGCTGGAGATCCAGGCGGTTGAGGCCCGGCTCGACCGGGAAGAAGCGGTCGGCCGCGACGCCTCGTATCTGCGCCTCGTGCTGCGCGAGCTGCGCTGGCGTTTGGAATATACCGCCGACGTACCGGCCGCCGACGAGGCGCTCGGCCGCCTCAGCCGTCTGGTCTCGCTGCCGGCGCTACCGGCCGGTCCCGCTGCCGACGCCGAAGGGAGTTACGGCGCGGCGACCGATGTCTGGTTTCTGAAGCTCGACGCATCGGTCGATCACTGGCTCGCCCCGGGCGGGGACGTCGCCGCCGATCCGCCGCGCCTGCTCGACCGGATCAACGATCCCGACCGGTTGGCGGATTATCTATACAGTCTGCTGGTCTCGCGGCCGGCCGAGGACGGGATCGACCGCCGCAAAGAGCTGAACTTCGCCACCGCCGCGCTGGTCCGGCTGATCTTGCGCCGCCGGCCGCCGGGCTACCCTTGGGATCCGCGGCTTGCCGCGGTCATCCGCCGCTTTGTTGCGGATTGGCAGGACCCGGGAACAGGGTTCTTCGGCGCCGATTATCTGATTGCCGGCACGCGGTATCGTACCGCCGATTTGAGCCTGACCTTTCACATGGCTCGCTATCTAAAGGGCAAGATCGGGTATTGGCCGCGATTGATCGACACGTTGCTGGCGATGCGGGAGGGGCGGTATCCGCATGGCTGGCTCGACGAAGTCGGCTTGACGAGCCACAACAATTACGATGTCGCGGTGCTGTTTCAGCTCGGCTGGTCCGAGATGCGGGCCGACCAGCGACGCAGCGCCCGGCGAGAAATCTACCGCCTGCTCGATTGGTGCCTAGAAACGGCGATCGCCGCCGATGGCACGGTCGTGGCGCGGGCGGCAGGGGAATCCTTGCCGGAGAGCTATTATTTCACGATATCGTTTCTCGATACGGTCGGGTTTTTCGATCCGGCGGAGCGCTTTTGGACGGATCGCTCGTTCGCGAGAGCAGAGGCATTGAGAGAGCGGCTCGAAAGCCGCCTGCTGACGCTCGACCAAAGCCAGCCGATGACCCAAATGGCGTTCGATCGCCTGCGTGGCAGGCGAGATTGATGCTGGCCGCTAACCGGCGATCCGCTAGCATAGGGACAGTACAGGACGATCAATCGAAAGGGAGCCTGATGTCGACCACCGCCGAAGCCGATGCGCGCCGCCAGGTCGCGGTCGAGGACGTCGAATATCAGCGGCAAGGCGGCCGGCCGATGCTGGCACGGCTGTATCGGCCGAGCGGGGGAGGGCCGTTTCCGGCGACGCTGCAGATCCATGGCGGCGCCTGGGTCAACAAAGACCGCACCGACAATGATTTCATGGCCAAGGCACTCGCCGAGAGCGGCATTCTCGTCGCTTCGATCGATTTTCGCATGCCGCCCGAGGCGCCTTATCCCGCCTCGCTCGCCGACATCAATCTGGCGATCCGCTGGCTGAAGGCGCATGCCCGCGAATACCGCAGCCGCGCCGATTGGGTCGGCGCCTTTGGCACCTCGAGCGGCGGGCATCAAGCGCTGCTCGCCGCGCTGCGGCCCGAGGACTCGCGTTACGCGGCGTTGTGGTTGCCCGATGCCCCGGCGCTCGACGCCCGGCTCGCTTTCGTGATTTCCGGCTGGGGGGTGCTCGACCCCCTGTTGCGCTACCGGCTCGCGCGAGAGGCCGGCAACGCCGAGCTGCTCGACAACCACCACAAATTCTGGGGCGACGAAGCGACGATGCGCGAGGGGAGCGTGCCGGCGATCCTCGAGCAAGCCGGAAAGGTCGATCTGCCGCCGGCCCTTATCTTCGGCGGCGACAAGGACGAATGGGTCCCGGTCGAAGTCATGCGCCGGGTCGCCGATCTGTGGTGCAAAGCCGGCGACGAGGCCGAATTGCAGCTCTATGAGGGCGCCAATCACGGCTTCATGACCGGCAAGCCCGACGCACCCCATGCCGCCCGCGCACTCGAACGGATGAAAGCTTTCATCCGCAAGCACACGAGCGGCTAGCAGCCTGTCGGACTGGGTTTAACTATCGAGGGATGGAACGCGGCTTTGCATTGCGTCAACCGTCGTCGGGATGCTGACGGGTTGGAGACTTGGTCAAGGGTTCCGACCGATATCTCGCTTTGGTTGAGATATACTCTTCTGATGCTCCTTTACCGGGCGGCGAGGGCGAAGATCCGCTTGATGTTCCAGGCCATGGTGACCAGGCTCCACTCGCCGCGGACTTTATCGAGCCCGCGCAGCAGGAATTGGCGAAAGCCCAGAACCGACTTGATTATGCCGAAGACTGGCTCCGGGGTGCACTTGCGCCGGCCGTAGAGCTTCTTGCCTTCGGGTGTCGCCAAGCGGTGCGCCATCGCTTCGAGCGGCGTCGGGTCCTGCGGTGCGGGCGGTGCCGGAGCAAAGCGCTCGGCCAAGGGTGGGTTATGTGGCGCACGGCCGAGCGCCAGCAGCGGCTCGATCCCTGCCGCGGTGCAGGCTGTCACATTGGCGGCGCTGCAATAGCCATTGTCGCCGAGCATCGTTTGCGCCCTGCCGAGATCCGCCGGCAAAGCCGCCAGCTTGCCCAGCATCGGCGCGAGTTGCTGCTTGTCGTTCGCGGCTTGTACGACATCGCTGGCGACCACCAACAGGCTGTCTGCCGTCACTACGGCTTGCGCGTTGTAGCATTGCTCGAACCCGCCGCCCGCCACCGGCATGATCCGCGAGTCCTCGTCGGTCAGATTGATCTGATCGGTTGGGCCGGGCCCCGCAGCCGGCGGCGCCGGCGGCCTGCCGCCAGGCTTCCTGCCGCTCGCCCTGGCCTTGGCCTCGCGCGCCGCGACTTTGGCCTCATACTCCGCCTGCTCACGGGCCAAGCGCTCGCTGGCACGCGCCTCGATTTTGCTGCGCGCCTCGGCCAGCTTCTGCAGTCGTACTTCGCGTCGCTCCAACTCCTCGGGGATCGACATCCCCCCGGCCTTCGCCGGGGCAGGCTTAGGAAGATCCGCCGTATCGGCCGCCTCGGCCTTGGCCATCAGCTCTCCCACCTCGGCCTTCAGCTGCGCCTCCAGCTTCCCAGCATGCTCATAAGAGAGCGCGCTATGCCGGCTCGCATTGGCGTGGATCTTGGTCCCGTCCAACGCCACCGTGCCCAGACCGAGAACCCCCATCTCGCGGGCCAACAACAACACCCTGACGAACAGCCCCTCGATCTCCGGCAAAAACCGCCGCCGGAACGTCGCGATCGTGTCGTGGTCCGGGTGGTCGTTTGCCGCGATGAAGCGAAACGCCACCGAATTGTACGTCGCCTGCTCCAGCTTTCGGCTCGAAAACACCCCCGTCGCATAGCCGTAAACCAACAGCCCCAGCAGCATCGCTGGGTGGTACGACGCCGAGCCCGACCCGCGATAGCTGCCGCTCAGCTCGTGCAGATCCAGACCGTCAATCACTTCCACCACAAAGCGCGCCAAATGTCGTTGCGGCAGCCACTCATCTACCGAGGGTGGCAACAGAAACCCCGTCTGCCGATCCACCTGGCGAAAATTGCTCATCCCCCACCCGCCCCTAGTACACATCCCCCACTCAAACCTACCACATTCTGGGTCGGCTTCCACCTAAGTCCGACAGGCTGCTAGGGGCCGATCGCTAACCGGCGGCGCCGAGGGCCTGGTCGAGGTCGCGGATCAGATCCTCGGCGGTTTCAAGGCCGATCGACAGGCGGACGACATCGGGGCCGGCGCCGGCGGCGAGCCGCTGCTCGTCGGTCAGTTGCCGGTGTGTCGTCGAGGAGGGGTGCAGGATCAGGCTGCGCGTGTCGCCGATATTGGCGAGATGCGAAAAGAGGCGCACGTTCTCGACGAGCCGGATTCCGGCTGCATAGCCGCCCTTGACGCCAAAGGTAAAGACGGCACCGGCGCCCTTCGGCAGATATTTCCGGGCGAGATCATAGTAGCGGCTGTCCTTGAGCCCGGCATAAGAGACCCAGGCGACGCGCCGGTGGCCGGCAAGGAACTCGGCGATTTTGCGGGCATTTTCGACATGCCGGTCCATTCTCAGATGCAAGGTCTCGACGCCGGTCAGGGTCAGGAACGCGTTCATCGGCGACAGCGTCGGGCCGAAATCGCGCAATGCGACGGCGCGCGCCTTGGTCGTGAAGGCGAAATCGCCGAAATTCTCGTAGAATCTGAGCCCGTGGTACGCCGGCTCGGGGCCGGTCAGGGAGGGGAAACGGTCGTCCTGCGACCAATCGAACCGGCCCAATTCGACGACGATCCCGCCCAAGGCATGGCCGTGGCCGGACAGGAACTTGGTCGTCGAGTGGCAGACGATGTCGGCGCCCCAATCGAACGGCCGGCACAGATACGGGGTGGCAAGGGTATTGTCGACGATCAACGGAATGCCGGCTTCATGCGCGATCGCCGCCACTTTTTCGAGGTCGACGACAATGCCGCCGGGATTGGCGAGGTTTTCGACGAATATCGCCTTCGAGCGCGGCGTCAGCGCCTTGCGGAAGTTTTCCGGATCGATCGGATCGGCGAAATGGCACTGCCAGCCGAGCTTTTTGAACGACAGCCCGAACTGGGTCAGCGAGCCGCCATACAGGCTCCTGGAGGCGACGAACTCGTCGCCCGGTTCCATCAGCGTGAAGAAGATCAGGAATTGCGCGGCGTGGCCTGAGGCGGCGGCGACCGCGGCGCGGCCGCCTTCGAGGCTGGCGATGCGCTCTTCGAGCACCGAGACGGTCGGATTGTTCAGCCGCGCGTAAATATACCCGAAATTGTGCAGGTTGAAGAGCGAGGCGGCGTGGTCGACGTCTTCGAAGACGTACGCCGCCGTCTGGTAGATCGGCGTCGAGCGCGCGCCAGTCGTCGGGTCGGGGGCGGCGCCGGCATGGATCGCGCGGGTCTCGAACCCGTGAGTTTCGTTATGCGACCCTGCCCCGGCCCAGGGGTCCGCCCCTCGCGCGCCCCCAGCCAGGGACGCCGTGGGCTCGCGGTTCGGCCGGCGGGTCGGCGGCTCGGGGGCACGATTGCGGATGATCCCGCTGTTCACCCCGCTCCACGACAATTCGCCGCCGAGCCGGCCGAATTCGATCTTCGGGCAGCGGTTCATGACGACTTCGATGCCGGCGTTTTCCGCCGCGGCGGCGGCCGCGTCGTTGCGGATACCGAGCTGCATCCAAACAATTTTGGCGCCGATTGCGATCGCGTCGTCGACGATCGCCGGGGCCTGATCGGCCGCGCGAAAGATGTCGACCATGTCGACCGGCTCCGGAATGTCGCGCAGCGAGGCATAGACCTTCTCGCCGAGCAGGGTCTGGCCGCCGATGCCCGGGTTGACCGGGATCACTCGGTATCCCTTCCCTTGCAGATACTTCATCACGAAGTAGCTCGGCCGGTTCCAGTTCGACGAAGCGCCGACCATCGCGATGATTGTGACGCGCTCGAGGATCGAGCGCAGCTGGGCGTCGGAATAAGGGATCGGATCGAGGCTGCTCATGGTCTCTCGCGAAGCCGGCCGTGCCGTGGCATCATCGCGCCGCCGAAGGCTGCGGTGTCAATCCGGGCATGGCACTCGAGCCGGGGTCAAATCGCCCCAGCTCGTCGCCCGCGCGATGCGCACCGCGATCACCGGCAAATCGGCGAGCGCCATCGATTGGTATTGCGGGTAGCGGGCGCACAACAAGGCTTGCGCTTGATCGTGCTCGCTGCCGCTGTCGAGGATCTCGGCCGGGCCGCGCAGCATGACCCAGGCGAGGCGCGTCCAATCCTCGTCCCAGCGATCGACGACAAAGGCGGCGGCCGGGTTCTCGATCAGGTTGCGAAGCCGCTTCAGGGTCCGCGGGTTCGACTTCGGCTTCTGATCGATCGTAATATAAAGGGTGTCGTCGGACACGGCGAAGCACACCGGCACGACATGCGGAGCGCCGCGTGCATCGGCAGTCGCCAGATGGCCGACCCGCGACCGGGTGACGAAGTCACGCTGTGTTGCCGACACCATGTCGCGATCTTGCACCATCGCCGGCCCTCCGCCTATCGTCCCCCGCTTATCCCGCGGAGGCGATCATGGAACAGCGACGCAACGTCAGTGTGGCCGGCGCGGCATACTGCGACGAGCCCGACCTGGTGCCCCTAATGCAGATCCAATGCGACTTCCTGGCGGTGCTCGGTTAGGGCTGAATCGATGAAGATCGTCGACATCCGCACGATCCCGCTGTCCTACAGGTGCGACCCGCCCTATGGCAGCGCCGGCGGCATGCAGGCGGTGCGCGGCGGGCTCCTGGTCGAGATCGACACCGATACCGGCATAAGCGGGGTCGGCGAAGCCGGGGTCGGCGGCGGCAGCACGCGCCACGTCGTCGAAACCCAGCTGCGGCCGATGCTGATTGGCGAAGATCCGCTGTTGATCGAGGCGCTGTGGCAGAAGATGTTCGCCCGCACCCGCCAGTTCGGCCGGCGCGGCGTCGTCATGAATGCGTTGAGCGGCATCGACATCGCGCTCTGGGACCTCGCCGGCAAGGTCGCGAATTTGCCGCTTTATCGCCTCCTCGGCGCCTGCCGCGACCGGGTCGAGGCCTATGCCAGCGGCGGCTTCTACCAAGAAGGCAAGTCGATCGACGATATCGCCGGCGAGGCCGAGGGCTATCGTGCCCGCGGCTTCACCGGCATGAAAATGAAGATCGGCCGCAACCCGTCGACCGGGACCCATCTGCGCCATCTCGTCGGCAATGCCCGGCTCTGCGAAGTCGAGCCCGAAGAGGACATCGCGCGGGTTGCGGCGGTGCGCCGCGCGCTCGGGCCGAAAGCCAAGCTGATGGTCGACGTGAACTGCGCTTGGAGCCCGGCGCTGGCGATCGAGATCGGCCGGGAGCTCGAACCCCACAAGCTCACCTGGATCGAGGAGCCGGTCGCGACCGACGACATCGACGGCAGTGCGAGGGTGGCTGCCGCCCTGGCCATCCCGATCGCCGGCTACGAGACCGAAATCGGGCTTTATGGGTTCCGCGAACTGATCACCCGCGGTGCGGTCGATATCGTGCAGCCCGACCTCGCCTGGTCGGGCGGCTTTTCCGAGTGCCGACGCATCGCCGCCCTTGCCCAGGCCCTATCATTTGATGGTCGCGCCGCATGCTTTTGCCAGCGCGGTGACCTTGGCCGCCTCGCTGCACTTCGCCGCCTCGATCCCGAACGGGCTGCTCCTCGAATTCGACCAGAACCCGAACGCGTTGCGCGACGAGCTCTTGACCGAGCCGATCGCGATCGATGCTGATGGGATGATCCGATTGCCCGAACGTCCGGGGCTCGGCATCGAGCTCGACCGGGTCGCGGTCGAGCGCTATCGCGCCGAATGACCCGCCCGCCGCTGTTCACGATCGGCTACGAGAGGGCGCTGTTGCGCGAGGTCGTCGGCACGCTCTGCAAGGCCGGCGTCGCAACTCTCCTCGACGTCCGCGATCGGCCGATCTCGCGCCGGCCCGGCTTTTCGAAGCGGCAGCTTGCCGCCGCCGTCGAGGAGGCCGGCATCGCTTACATCCATCTCGGCGCTCTCGGCACGCCGCCCGAGGGCCGCCTCGCCGGCCGCCGCGGCGACATGGACCGGTTCTGGTCGATCGTCGCCGAAAAGCTCTCCCGCCCGGAAGCCGAACTCGATCTGCGGCATGCCGCAGACATCGCCGCAGCCGCGCCCGCCTGTCTCCTCTGCTACGAAGCCGACTGGCACGACTGCCACCGCCGCCGCATCGCCGAGGTCCTGGCACTGCGTCACGGTTTCACGGTGCGCCACCTCGCAGTTCCGGTCTAGCCTTGGCGGGCCGAAATTTCCCGGTCGCTCCCCGTTCACGCCGCCACGGCATGATCGCCCGCCGCACCTATTCAGGTCCCGCCGCCATCGCCGGCGCGAGCGAGTTTCTCGAGCGTCGACGGATCGAACGCGCCGCTGAAATATTTTTGCAAGGCTTCAAGAAAGACGCTGTTTTCTGGCGTCGTGCACGCGAACAAGGTCAGCGAGGAGCGGAATTTCATGTAGTCGGGATAACCGAAAATCTCCTCGACCGTTCGGCCCCGCACCCCGGTCACGAGCCGCGTGCACTGGTGCAGGCGTGGCCCCAGGATCGCATGCTCCAGATACGCCCTGGCCTCTTCGCGCGAGGCGATCGCGTAGCGCATCGCTGTCGCGCTCGCGCCGAGACCCGCGATTTGTGGGAACACGAACCACATCCAATGTCCGGTTTTGCGCCCCTGCTGCAGTTCGCCGCAGACCGCGTCGAAGACCGGGTTCTGCGCCGCGACGAAGCGTTCGAGGTCATAGGGATCGCCGTTTCGGCTCCGCCGCATCGGGACACCTCCTGTCATCGGGTCTCGGTCTCCGGATCACCGCACCGGTTGCGGTTTTCGATCACCCGATCTATCGCATAGGGCGATGCCGGAGACGGCCCTATACCCGACCGTAAAGCGTTTTTTTGAAAGCGCCGGCTTTGCCATCAAGGGCGAGGTGTGCGGCTGCGACGCGGTCGCGATCCGCGGCGGCGAGCCCGCGCGTCTCGCGATCGTCGAGATGAAGCTCGGCTTCAACCTCGATCTGCTGCTGCAGGCGGTCGATCGCCTCCGCGCGGCGGACGAGGTGTGGCTCGCTGTGCCGGCAACGCGGCGCGGGCGCGACCGGGATCGGCGCGTGCATCGGCTGTGCCGGCTGATCGGCGTCGGCCTCTTGGCGGTCGACATGGCCCGCGACCGGATCGAGGTGCTGGCCGAGCCCGGGACTTATCAACCGCGGTCGGATCGAGGGCGCCGCCGCCGGCTCGTCGCGGAGCATGCGCAGCGCCGCGGCGATCCGTCGCCCGGCGGCTCCTCTCGCCAGGCGATTATGACGGCCTATCGTCAGCGGGCCCTCGTCTGCGCCACCGGCTTGCGGGGCGGCCCCGGCCGGCCGCGCGATTTCAAAGCGGCGGTCCCCGATGCCGGGCGCATTCTGCTGCGCAACGTCTACGGCTGGTTTGAGCGTGTCCGGCCCGGGCTCTATCGGCTGACCGGGCCTGGCGAAGCGGCGCTGCAATCCTCGGGGATGCTTACCGAACGCGCTGCGGCGGGCGAAGGGCTCAGCAGCGCCCGCGATCAGGATCGGACCGGCGCTGTTCCTTGAGGGCGGCGCGACGCGCCTTCCGCTGCAGCCGCCGCTCGTGCGACGCGGCACTCGGCCGGCTCTTGCGGCGCGGCGCGGGTATCGCGGCGGCGCGGCGCAGCAGCCCAACGAGCCGGTCGAGCGCGTCGCGGCGATTGCGCTCCTGGGTACGAAAACGCCGGGCGGTGATGACGAGGACGCCGTCCTGGGTCAGGCGGCGGCCGGCCAGGCGCTCGGCCCGCGATCGCACCGCGGCGGGCAGTGCCGGTATCCGGTGCAGGTTGAGACGCAGCTGCACCGCGCTCGCCACCTTGTTGACGTTCTGGCCACCTGGGCCCGCGCCGAGAATGAAGCGCTCCTCGATCAGGCTGTCATCGAGGACGATATCGCCTATTATCGGTATCATGATGCAATGCGGGATGGCGGGTCAGGCGTGCGGCGAACATAGCGCTTCCCGCCGCAGGCGATGGTAGTGTAATCGAGGATGGCAGGGTGCGGGGCGCTGCCCCGCGCTGCGACCGCAACGCGCCAAAGCGGGCCCGTACCCGCGGTAATCAGGAGCGAGCATGCCCAGTTTGAGCTTTAGCGCACCAACGAGCGTCGACGAAGCGGTTCGGGTGTTGGCCGGCACCGCCGGCTTGACCAAGCCGTTGGCCGGTGGCACCGATCTCCTGGTGCAGCTGCGCTCGGGCCGGATGCGGCCCGACGCGATCGTCGACCTCAAGCGCATTCCGGAATTGATCGGCATCCGCGAAGAGGCGGAGGAATTCGTCATCGGCGCCGCCACCCCTGGGGTCGTGGTCTACGAAAACGAGGCCTTGCACAAAGCATGGCCGGGTATCGTCGAGGGTCTCGACCTGATCGGATCGCAGCAGATCCAAGGTCGCGCCTCGCTCGCCGGCAATCTGTGCAACGCCTCGCCGGCGGCCGACAGCGTCCCGGCCATGATCGCGGCGCGCGCCACCTGCGTCATCGCCGGGCCGAGCGGCCGGCGCACCGCCCCGGTCGAGGCGATCGTCACCGGCCCCGGCCGGACCTCGCTCGAGAAGGGTGAGTTCATCGTCGAATTTCATGTCCCGAAACCAAAACCGCACCAGGCCGACGCCTATCTGCGCTTTATCCCGCGGACCGAAATGGACATTGCCGTCGTCGGCTGCGGCGTCAATGTGACGCTCGACGGGCATGGCGTGTGCACCGATGCGCGCGTCGTGCTCGCCGCGGTGGCGCCGACCCAGGTCATCGTCGACGAGGCCGCAACGGTACTGATCGGCCATCGGCTCGGCGACCCGACCCTGGCGGCGCTCGATGCCGCGACGGAACGCGCCGCGGCGCTCGATGCCGCGGCGGGGCGCGCCTGCAAGCCGATCAACGACAAACGCGGCACGATCGAATACCGGATCAAGGTCGCCGGCGTCCTGGCGCGTCGGGCGGCCGCAATCGCCTTTGAACGCGCTGGAGCACGCTAATGGCCAAAACTCACGTATCGACCGTCATCAACGGCGAACCCGTCGAATATCTGTGCGAGCCGCAGCAGAGCCTGCTCGATGTGTTGCGCGACGAGCTCAATCTGACCGGCAGCAAGGAAGGCTGCAGCTCGGGCGATTGCGGCGCCTGCACGGTGATCTGCGACGGCAACATCGTCTGTTCGTGCCTGATGCTCGGCGCCGAGGCCGAGGGGCGCAATATCACGACGGTCGAGGGCATCGCCGAGGGCGACCACCTGCACCCGGTGCAGCAGAAATTCCTCGAGCACGCCGCCCTGCAATGCGGCTTCTGCACGCCGGGCTTCATCGTCGCGGCGAAGGCCTTGCTCGACGAAAACCTGAACCCGACTGAGGAAGAAACCCGTTATTGGCTCGCCGGCAATTTGTGCCGCTGCACCGGCTACGACAAGATCGTCCGCGCCGTGCTCGACGCCGCTGCCGTGATGCGGGCGGAGGCAGCGCAATGAGTTACCTTGAGAAAGCGTCCCTGAAAGTCGTTGGCACGCGCCCGATCCGCCCGGACGGCGTCGACAAGGTAACCGGCCGCGCCAATTTCGGCGCCGACATGAAGATGCCGGGCATGCTGTGGGGCAAGATCAAGCGCAGCCCGCATGCGCACGCCCGCATCTTGTCGATCAACACCGACAAGGCGATGGCGCTGCCCGGCGTGCGCGCCGTGACGACGCGCGCCGATTTTCCCGACGTGCCGCCCGAAAGGGCGTTCATCGGTGCCGCCCCGGCCAATCTGCGCGACTTGTCGCGCAACTGCATGGCCATAGGCAAGGTGCTCTACGAAGGGCACGCGGTGGCCGCCGTTGCTGCGACCTCGCAACAGATCGCAGAGCAGGCGCTCGAACTGATCGAGGTCGAATATGAAGTGCTGCCGCATGTGATGGATGTCGAGGCGGCGATGCTGCCCGACGCGCCGGTGCTGCACGACGACATCTTCACCGCCGGGGTCGACCCCAAGCCGTCCAAGCCCTCGAATGTTTCGAAGGTCGTGCGCTTTGCCAAGGGCGATGTCGAGACCGGCTTCCGCGAGGCCGACATCGTCATCGAACGGCGCTATACGACAAAACCCGTGCACCAGGCCTATATCGAGCCGCATGCCTGCGTCGTGTCGGTCGCGCCCGACGGCCAAACGACGATCTGGAGTTCGAGCCAAGGCCAGTTCATGGTCCGCGGCTACACCTCGCGCATCGTTGGCGCCGATATCGCCAATATCCGCGCGATCCCGGCCGAGATCGGCGGCGGCTTCGGCGGCAAGACGATCGTCTATCTCGAACCGGTCGCCTACATGCTGTCGAAGAAATCCGGCCGGCCGGTCAAGATCGTGATGAATCGCGAGGAGGTGTTCCGGGCCACCGGACCGACCTCGGGCGCCGTCGTCGAAGTCAAGCTCGGCGCCAAGAAGGACGGCCATATCACCGCCGCGAAGAGCGTGCTGAAATACCAGGCGGGCGCGTTCCCTGGCTCGCCGGTCCAGCAGGGCTGCATCTGCGGGCTCGCGGTCTACGACCTGCCGAACGCCGAAACGATCGGCTACGACGTGCTGTGCAATCGCCCGAAAGTTGCCGCTTACCGCGCGCCCGGCGCACCGATCGGCTCGTTCGCGGTCGAAAGCTGCATCGACGAACTGGCGCGCGAACTGAAGATCGACCCGTTGCAGCTCCGCGAGATCAACGGCGCCAGGGACGGCACCAAGGCGACGCACGGGCCGACCTGGACGAATATCGGCTACCAGAGGACGCTCGAAGCCGCGAAGGCGCACGCGCATCTGAAGACTTCGCTCGGGCCCAATCAGGGGCGCGGCATCGCCTCGGGCTACTGGCACAATGCCGGCGGTGAATCGAGTGCCGCCTGCCACGTCAACGAGGACGGCACCGTCACGGTGACCGAAGGACATCCCGATATCGGCGGCTCGCGCGCCTCGATGGCGATGATGGTCGCCGAGGTGCTGGGCGTGCCGTTCGAGAGCGTGCGCCCGGTCGTCGGCGATACGACGGCGATCGGCTTCAGCGCGTCGACCGGCGGCAGCCGGGTGACGTTTGCCGGCGGCATGGCGGTGACCCAGGCGGCCCAGAAGGTCGTCGAGGAACTAAAGCGGCGCGCGGCGATCACCTGGGACATCAGCCCCGAGGCGGTCGAATGGAAAGACGGCAAGGCGTTCCCGGCGGGCGCCAACGCCGGCAGCTTCGAGCCGCTCGGCCTGCCCGAACTCGCGGCGAAATCGGCGCGCACCGGCGGCCCGATCAGCGCTGAAGTGCAGATCAATGCGCAAGGCCAGGGGCCCGGCTTCACGACCCATATCTGCGATGTCGAGGTCGACCGGGAGACAGGCCACGTCAAGATCCTGCGCTACACCGCGATCCAGGATGTCGGCCGCGCGATTCATCCGTCCTACGTCGAAGGGCAGATGCAGGGCGGCGTGGCGCAAGGTGTCGGCTGGGCGCTCAGCGAGGAATACATCTACGACAAGGACGGACGGCTCGAGAACCCGGGCTTTCTCGACTATCGCGTGCCGGTTGCCTCGGACATGCCGATGATCGACACGGTCATGGTCGAGGTGCCGAACCCGCGCCATCCGTTCGGCGCGCGCGGCGTCGGCGAGGTGCCGATCGTGCCGCCGATGGCGGCCGTCGCCAACGCGATCGCGGACGCGATCGGCGTGCGGCTGCGCGACCTGCCGATGTCGCCGCCGCGCGTGCTGGCGGCACTCGGCGAGGCCGAGCCGCTGCGCCAAGCGGCCGAGTAGGCTGCGCCACGGAGACGCCGCAGGCGACAGCAACGACCGAAGCTTGCCCCTCACTCTCCTCCCCGGACTTGAGAGGAGGATGAGGGGCCTCACAGGTAGAGCGGGAGCGAGGGTCCCATGACGTTCATCGCCAAGGAATTCCAGAAGGTCGTCGGCACCCGGCCCATTCGTCCGGACGGGGTCGACAAGGTCACCGGCCGGGCCAATTTCGGCGCCGACATGGTGATGCCCGGCATGCTGTGGGGCAAAATGAAGCGCAGCCCGCATGCCCATGCCCGCATCATGGCAATCCGGACCGACAAGGCGCTGGCCCTGCCCGGCGTCAAGGCCGTTGCGACCTGGGAGGACTTTCCGCCGATCGCGTCCGAGGAAGCGTTCGTCGGCGAAGGGCCGATGAACTTCCGCGACCTGTCCCGCAACTGCATGGCGCGCGACAAGGTGCTCTATGACGGCCACGCGGTCGCCGCGGTCGCGGCCACTTCGGCCGCGATCGCCGAGCAGGCCTGCGACTTGATCGAGGTCGATTACCACGTGTTGCCGCACGTCATCGATGTCGAAGAGGCGATGCAGCCCGACGCTCCGTTGTTGCACGACGATCTCTTTACCCAGGGCGTCGACCCGAAGCCGACGCATCCCTCGAACATCGCCAAGAAGCTCAGCTTCACCAAAGGCGACATCGCGGCCGGGTTCCGTGAGGCCGACGTGATTATCGAACGGCGCTATACGACCCAGCCGGTGCATCAGGCCTATATCGAGCCGCATGCCTGCGTCGTGTCGATGGCGGCCGACGGCCAGTGCACGGTCTGGAGCTCGAGCCAGGGTCAGTTCATGGTCCGCGCCTATTGCGCCAAGTTACTCGGCATCGACATCTCGAACATCCGGGCGATCCCGGCCGAGATCGGCGGCGGCTTCGGCGGCAAGACGCTCGTCTATCTCGAACCGGTGGCGCTGGCGCTGGCGAAGAAGACCGGGCGTCCGATCAAGATGGTGATGAACCGCGAGGAGGTGTTTCGCGGTACCGGTCCGACCTCGGGCGGGGTTGTCGAGGTGAAGCTCGGGGCCAAGAAGGACGGTCGGATCGTGGCGGGTCAACTGGTGCTCAAATACCAGGCGGGCGCCTTCCCCGGCTCTCCGGTCGGGCCCGGCTGCATGTGCGGGTTCGCGATGTACGACATCCCGAACGCCGATATCGTCGGCTACGACGTGGTGTCGAACCGGCCGAAAGTCGCGGCCTACCGCGCCCCCGGTGCCCCGATCTCGTCCTATGGCGTCGAAAGCTGTCTCGACGAGCTCGCGCGCGAACTGAACATCGATCCTCTGCTTCTGCGTGAAAAAAACGCGGCCAAGGACGGCACCAAAACGGTGCACGGGCCGACCTTTGTCAACATCGGCTATGCCGATACTGTCGAGGCCGCGATAAATCATCCGCATCTCAAGGAAAAGCTCGGCCCCAATCAAGGGCGCGGCGTGGCGTCGGGCTTCTGGTTCAATATCGGTGGCGAGTTGAGTGCCGCGGTGCACATCAACGAGGACGGCACTGCCGTCGTCGTGTCGGGCAACCCGGACATCGGCGGCTCGCGGGCCTCGATGGCGATGATGGCGGCCGAGATACTCGGCATCCCAGTCGAGAAGGTTCGTCCGATCGTCGGCGATACCAGCTCGATCGCGTTCTCGTTCCTGACCGGCGGCAGCCGCGTCACCTTCGCCACCGGGATGGCCACGACCAATGCCGCAGAGAAGGTCGTCGACGAACTGAAAAAACGCGCCGCGATGATCTGGGACATCAGCCCCGAGGCGGTCGAATGGAAGGACGGCTGCGCCTATCCGGCCGGCGCCAACGCCGGCAGCTTTGAGCCGCTGCCATTGGCCGAGATCGCGCTGAAAGCCGGGCGCACCGGCGGGCCGATCACGGCCGAGGTGTCGATCAACGCGCAGGGCGCCGGCCCCGGCTTTGCGACCCATATCTGCGATGTCGAGGTCGACAAGGAGACCGGTCACGTCAAGATCCTGCGCTATACCGCGATCCAGGATGTCGGCCGGGCGATCCATCCGTCCTATGTCGAAGGCCAGATCCAGGGCGGCGTCACGCAGGGGATCGGCTGGGCGCTGAACGAGGAATACATCTACGACAAGGACGGCAAGCTCGAAAATCCGGGCTTCCTCGACTATCGCGTGCCGGTGGCCTCGGACATGCCGATGATCGAGGCGGTCATGGTGGAGGTGCCGAACCCGCGCCATCCATTCGGCGCACGCGGCGTCGGCGAGGTACCGATCGTGCCGCCGATGGCGGCGGTCGGCAACGCGATCGCCGATGCTATCGGCATTCGCCTGCGCGATCTACCGATGTCGCCGCCGCGGTTGCGCGCGGCACTCGATGGCCAGAATCAGGTGCGCAAGGCCGCGGAATAGGCTGCACCTATGCCGCATGTCGTGATCTCGGGTCAGGCGGCGCGACGGTTCACCGGTGGCGCCTCGGAGTTCGATGTCGAGGCGAACAACTTCCGCCGGCTGATCCTCGAACTGGAGCGCCGTTTCCCCGGACTTGGCCATCAGGTCGAGGAAGGGATGGCGGTGGCCATCGACGGCGAAATCTATCAAGACGCCTATTTGGCGCCGCTCGGTCCGGACAGCGAGATCTACCTGATCCCGAAGATCGGCGGCGGCTGAGCCGCAGCCGGTTAGCGCCGGCATCGCACCCGCGCGCGTCCAACCGCAGCCGGACGCCGCGTTGACGGCTGCGCACGCGGATTCGTCAACCTTTGTTGGGCTATAGTGGGGTGCCGCTAGAAATTTTTGTGTCGCGGTTTCGGCTAACGACCGGATCAATTATCTATTCTCCGGCGTTTGGCTTGTAGAGGCCCGAGGGGTTGCCATGGTCGTTGCGGTCCTCGGGCGCATGCCGTACAGCCGGACCTGGAAGCGGCGACGGCGCCAGAGACGGTTCCAGCTTTTTCTGCGCTTCGTCGCCGTATTGCGCTGGGCGGCGGCTTTGGGCGTCGTGCTGCTGCTGGCATGGGGTGTCGCTGCCGAGATGCGCACCTCGCTGCTGCAATCGCACTATTTTTCGGATTTTGCTCGCGAAATGAGTTTTGCGGTCTGGCCGGGAGCGAGTGAAACCATTCGCTTTCCGGCGGCGGGTCCCTATGACGAGCGGCTTGGCTATGCCGAATTGCCGCACTTCATAGCTGCCCTGCGCGACGACGATTTCGTCGTCGACCGCCAGGCGCAATGGTCGGCGACGCTGAACCGGTTTGTCGACGATGGCGGTTATGCGATCTACCGCGAGAAGACCCGCGCCGGATTGCAGCTGTTCGGCCGGCACGACGTCCCGCTCTATCGCGCCCGCTATCCCGAGCGCACATATCCCGATTTCCGCTCGATCCCGCCGCTCGTCGTCGACAGCCTGTTGTTCAGCGAGGACCGCGACCTCCTCGATCCGAGAGACCCGCGGCTCAATCCGGCGGTCGACTGGGACCGCTTCATGCTCGCGGCGGCGGGCCGACTTGCCGGGCTCGTCAACCCGCATTGGCGCAAGGGCGGTGCCAGTACGCTCGCGACCCAGACCGAGAAATTCCTGCATTCGCCGGCCGGGCGGACCCCGGACGTCTGGGAAAAACTGCGTCAGATGATGACGGCTTCGCTGCGTGCCTACCGGGACGGCCCGGATACGCTGGCGGCGCGCCGGCGGATCGTGACGACCTATCTCAATTGCGAGCCGCTCGCCTCGCGCTCGGACTATGGCGAGGTCCTCGGCATCCCGGAAGCGCTGTGGTTGTGGTACGGCACCGACCTCGCCGAGGCGAACCGGGTGCTGACCTCAATGCCGGCCAATGCAGCTGAACTCGCCCGCAAAGGGACGATTTACCGCCAGGCGCTGAGCCTGCTGCTCGCCGGGCGCCGTCCTTATTATTATCTGGTCGAAAACCGCCGGGCGCTCGAGGCGCTGACCGACCGCTACCTGCGTATGCTGGAAGCCGCCGGCATTGTCGACCCGACGCTCTACGATGCGGCAAGCACCGCCAGGCTGCAATTTCAAACCAAGCCGCCGCCGCCGCCGACGATCTCCTATGTCGGCAGCAAGGCAACCGAACAGCTGCGGGACCGGCTCGTCGGGCTGCTGCACCTGCCGGACCTCTATGCGCTCGATCGGCTGGACGTTGCCGGTTATGCGAGCGTCGACACCGAGGTGCAGGATCGTATCAGCCAAGTGCTGTCCCGCCTTGGCGATCCAGACTACGACAAATCCCTCGGGTTGTACGGCAAACAGCTGCTGAGTGGCGCCAGCCCGGCCCGCCTCGCCTGGAGCGTCGTGCTCTACGAGCGCGGCGATGACCGCAACTATCTGCGAATTCATGCCGACAGCCTGAACGAGCCGTTCGACATCAATTCCGGCGCCAAATTGCAGCTCGGCTCGACCGCCAAACTGCGCACGCTGATCACCTATCTCGATATTGTCGATGCCTTGCATCGTCATCTCGCTCAACAGCCGCGCCAGGCGCTGCTGGCAACTGCAGCGGCGGCAAAGGACGACCCGCTGACCGCATGGGCAGCCGGCTATCTGGCGAACGCCAAGGAACGCGACCTGCAGCCGATGCTCGATGCGGCGATGCAGCGGAGCTATTCGGCGAGCCCAGGCACCTATTTCACCGGCGGCGGCTGGCAAAGCTTCGCCAATTTCGAGAAATGGGAAGACCACGAGCGGCCAACCGTCGAAGCCGCCTTCGCCAACTCCATCAACAACGCTTTCGTCCGGCTGATGCGCGACATCGTCAGCTACGAAATTGCACAGGACGGAACGCAGCTCAGCCAACTCTTGCATGATCGCGACGATCCACAGCGCATGGTCTATCTGCGCCGCTTCGCCGATCAGGAAGGCAAACGCTATCTCGACCGCTTCTGGCGTGACTATCACGGCCTGACGCCGCAGCAGGCGCTGGTCATGCTCGCCAGCCGAACGCGGCCCGAACTCGAGCCGGCTCGCGGCCATCTATCGCAGCTTGCGGCCCGGCGCGGACCGCGCTGCGCTCGGTGCCTTCCTTGCCGAGGCGCTGCCGCATGAACGGATCGACGACGCCAGGCTCTGGGACCTCTATCGGGAAACCAGCCCGCGCGAGGTATCGCTGCGCGACCGCGGCTATATCGCCGGCATTCATCCACTCGAATTGTGGCTCGTCTCTTATCTGCAGGATCACCCGAATGCGACGCGGGCCGAGATGCTGGCAGCGAGCGCCGGCGAGAGGCAGCGGGTCTATGCTTGGCTGTTCGACAGCCGCGGCCCGTTCCAGCAGAATTTGCGCATCCGCATCCTGCTCGAACAGCAGGCCTTCGACCGAATTCTGCAGGATTGGCGGCGCCAGGATTATCCGTTTGCCCAGCTGGTGCCGTCCGACGGCACCGCGATCGGCAGTTCGGGCGACCGGCCGGCGGCCCTCGCCAAGCTGGTCGGCATCATTATCAACGGCGGCATTCGCCGGCCGACCGCAGATCTGCAGCGGCTGCGCTTTGCCGCCGGCACGCCTTATGAAACCGACATGTCGGTCGGTTCCGGGGGACGACAGGTGCTGGCGCCGGAAGTCGCCGCGACGGTGCGTCGAGCGATGCTGGCCGTGGTCGCCGACGGCACCGGCAAACGCGTGGCCGGCGCCTTTCACGCCGCCGACGGCAGCCCGATCCCGGTTGGCGGCAAAACGGGGACTGGCGACAATCGCTACAGCACCTTCGGCGCCGGCGGCCGTCTGATCGGGCAGCGCGTCGTCGACCGCACCGCGACTTTTGCATTCTTCATCGGCAACCGCTTCTTCGGCACGATCACCGCCTACGTCCCGGGCGCTGCCGCGATCCGCTACGATTTCAGCAGCGCGCTCGCGGTGCAGCTGTTGAAGGCGATCGAGCCGCAGCTGCAGCCCTTATTCGAGCCGCGCGTCGCCAAGGACGCCAGCCCGGCGTCGCCGCCGCCACCTCTCCCCACCCCGGGAACGCCCGCCCTGGGGGGCGGCCGTGCAGGACCCGCGATGGCCGGAGGGTGAGGTCGCAGGCTAGGAATTATCGGCTCTGCGCGTCAGGAGATCGACCTTCTTGTTCAATGCCCCGATTAGGCCGTCGACGCCCTCGCGTCGCAGGATCGATTGGAATTCCGAGCGCTGCGTCGCCAGCTGGCTGATCGTGCCGTCTAGATAGACATCGGCGATCTGCCAAGTGCCGCCATCCTCGCGCACCAGGTAGTTGATCGTCACCGGGTCGCCGGTCGGTTTGACGATCTTGGTGTCGACGACGAAGCCGCCGGCAAATGGCTGTGCCCCGCCGACCTGCAGTTCCTCGCCGGCATAGCTGTCGAACCGGTCGGCATAGGTCGCTGCGACATAGCGGCCGAACGCGGCCGTCACCTGTTGCTGCTGGCTCGGCGTCAAACCGCTCCAATCGGGACCGACGGCGAGCCGCGTCATGAATGGCACGTCGAAGTCCTGCCGCACGACCGGCGCCAGCATCGCATAGCGCCCGCTCTCGCCCAATCTCGACCCCTCTTTCATCGTCGTCAGCAAGACCGCATAAAAGTTGCGGATCGTCTCTTGCGGGCTCGCGGCAGAGGCGGAGCCAGCCGCGGCGAACGGCGCGATCACGCAAGCCAGGGCGAGGCATAGACCGGCGATTTTTCTGGTCCAACCGGGCCGTCGCCGCATCAAACGCATTACTCCAATCTCCTGGTGCTTTTTCGCTCTTCCGCTTGCCCGCTATGGGCAGATCCCTCGCCGTGCCGCACCCCGTCCCGCCGCTAGGCACGGCGGGCGCCTCGCGAGAGAGCAGGTAAGGTGTCGCGCCGGTTCCGGCAAGCCCGCGCGCCGAATGCGCAGACGGTACCCGCGAGATCTCCCCGCTCGGCTTTTCCGAAGCCCCGCAGCGTCTCGCGAGCGAAGTCGGAAATTGCCGCGCAACACCCCGGCCGACAACACTGTTATTGATAACAGCGGGCTATTGATAACAGTGGGCCGCTTTGTTGTCCGCCGGAGGTGGAGAGATGGCGCCGCGCCAACGGATAGAGGATTATGCGCTGATTGGCGATTGCATGACCGCGGCGCTGGTCGGGCGCGACGGATCGATCGACTGGCTATGTCTGCCGCGCTTCGATTCGGATTCCTGCTTTGCCGCCTTGCTCGGTGAACCAGCAGACCACGGCCGCTGGCTGGTGGCCCCGCAAGACCCCGCCACGCGGACCACGCGGCATTATCTCGACGGGTCGCTCGTTCTCGCCACGCAATTCGAGACGGCGGGGGGTGCCGTCGAACTCGTCGACTTCATGCGTCCGCAGCATGCCTCGCCGCACCTCGTCCGGCTGGTGCGCGGGCTGCGCGGTCAGGTGGCGATGCGCACCGAGTTCATCCTGCGCTTCGCCTACGGCAGCGCCGTGCCCTGGGTCGAGCAGCTGCCGGCCGGCGGCGGCGTGTCGGCGGTGGCCGGACCGGAGATGGCGGTATTGCGCACGCCGGTGCCGTTGCGCGGCGAGGACTTCAAGACGGTCGGCGAATTCACCGTCGGGGCCGGTGAGACAATCCCGTTCGTGTTGAGCCATGCGGCCTCGCATCAGCCGGCGCCGAGACCGATCGACCCTGAACACGCGCTGCGCGATACCGAGACGTTTTGGCGCCGCTGGTCGCGCCGCTGCGCATCGGCCGGCCCGTGGACCGACACGGTCAGGCGCTCGCTCGTCGTGCTGAAGGGGCTGACCTATGCGCCGACCGGCGGCATCGTCGCCGCGCCGACGACCTCGCTTCCGGAGCAGATCGGCGGGCCGCGCAACTGGGACTACCGCTATTGCTGGCTGCGCGACGCGAGCTTCACGCTGCTGGCGTTGATGCATGCCGGCTATTACGAGGAAGCGCGGGCCTGGCGCGACTGGCTGTTCCGCGCCGTCGCCGGCAGCCCCGATCAGCTGCAAGTCATCTACGGCATTGGCGGCGAGCGGCGGTTGAACGAATGGGAGGTGCCGTGGCTGCCCGGCTATGAAGGATCTCGGCCGGTGCGGGTCGGCAACGCCGCCGTCGACCAGACGCAGCTCGACATCTATGGCGAGGTCGTCGACGCGCTCTATCTCGCCTACTCCCACGGCCTGCCGTCGGTGCCGCGCGGCAACGCGATCGGGCGCGCGCTGCTGGATCATCTGGCCTCGATCTGGGACCTGCCGGACGAGGGGATCTGGGAGGTGCGCGGGCCGCCGCAGCACTTCACGCATTCGAAGGTTCTGGCCTGGGCCGCCTTCGACCGCGCCGTCAAGCTCGTCGAGCGCGGCAGCGGCGGCGACATGGCCGAGCGCTGGCGCCGATTGCGCGACGCGATCCACGCCGACGTCTGCGAGAAGGCGTTCGATCGCGAACTCGGCGCCTTTGTCCAGGCTTATGGCTCGAAGGCGCTCGATGCGAGCGTGCTGTTGTTGCCGTTGGTCGGCTTCCTGCCGCCGGACGATCCGCGGATGACGGGCACAGTCGGGGCGATCGAGCGGCACCTCGTCGCCGACGGATTCGTCCTGCGCTACGATACGGCCCGCGGTATCGACGGTTTGCCGCCCGGCGAAGGCGCCTTCTTGCCGTGCAGCTTTTGGCTTGCCGACAATCTCGTCCTGCAGGGCCGCGTCGCCGAGGCCGACGCGCTGTTCCGGCGGCTCGTCGCACTGTCCAACGATGTCGGCCTCCTTGCCGAGGAATATGATCCGCGAGCCAAGCGCCAGCTCGGCAATTTTCCGCAGGCGTTTTCACACGTGGCGCTGGTCAACACCGCGTTCAATTTGACGCGCAGCCAGGGACCGGCGGCGCAGCGCGCCGCAGGCGGCGATCGTCATTCGCGAACCCGGAAAGCGGGCGGCGGCCTTTAGCGATGTCGAGACGCGCTCCTCAAGCGGCGAAAGCTTGATGCAGGGCCGCAGCGCAATCGGCGAGTGCGCGCCGCGCGGTACCGATCAGTCTCCCGTAGCGGATGAAGCCGTGGTTGATGCCGTCATAGACCTCGAGCCTGTGCGGTACGCCGGCCATCTTCAGAGCCGCCGACAGGCGATGGCTGTCGTCGAGCAGCGGATCGAGGCTGCCGACGATCAGGTGGGCCGGCGGCAATCCGGAGAGGTTGCCGAGGATCGGCGCCGCGCGCCAGTCGCCTTGCTGTTCCGGTTTCTCGAGATAGATTTCCCAGATCCAGCGCATCTGCGTCTGCGACAGGCCGGCGCCCTGACCGAAACGCTGCCATGACGGGCTTTCGCTGTCCGTCGAATAGACGCCGTAGATCAAGAGCATGAAGCGCAGCGCCGCGAGCCCCTCGTCGCGCGACGCGATGGCCGCGGCGAGTGCCAGGTTGCCGCCGGCCGAATCGCCGCCGACCGCGACCCGTGTCGGGTCGACGCCGAGCCCGGCGCCTTCGCGCGCGGCGAGGCGGGTCATTGCGACCATCTCGTCGAAGGCCTTCGGAAAGCGATGTTCGGGCGATAATTTGTAGTCGACCGACAGAACCGCCACCCGCGACTGGCGTACCAGTTCGCGCAGCGTCGCGTCCCAGGAGGGCAGGCTGCCCTGCATGAAGCCGCCGCCATGCGCGTAGACGAGCAAGGGCGGCCGCGTGGCGTCGTCGGGCAGATAGAGCCGGCACGGCACCTGTCCGTGCGGTCCGGGCAGCGACAGGTCGCGCTCCTGTCGCAACGGCGCCGAACCCTCGCCGAGAAACGCGCCGATCCGGTCCTGCGCCGCGCGCACCTCGGCAAGCGGCACCTTGGTGCGATCGGGCGCCACCAGGCCGCGCTCCTGCAACAGCCGCCCCGCCGCCACCAGTTCCGGATCGATCCACGGTGCCGTGTCGTTCATCGCCGTTCTCCCTTCTGCTCAGCCGTCGCCGCCGCCGGTCCGGGCTCCGCGTCGATTGGGGAGAATACAGCGAAAACCCTTGCTCGGCCCGCACCTCCGACGCAGGCTGTCGACGGCGATGGATCATTGGCTGGCGACGGAGACCGCGTATCGGATGGCCGAGGGATGACGTTCTGCGGCTCCAATTCCATCTCCGGCGATGACAGCACACTGACGCAGGAGGAGCGCGCGCTGCTGGAACGGGCGCGAGCGCTGATCCCGCGCCTTGCCGAACGCGCGCCGGCGGCAACCGCGGCCCGGCGGCTGCCGGCGGAGACGATCGCCGAGTACCGCGCGGCCGGCATCCTGCGGATTTTGCAACCGCGGCGCTTCGGCGGTATGGAGGGCCGGTTCAGCCTGTTCTCGCGCATCGTCGAAGAGCTGACCCATGGCTGCGCCTCGTCCGGCTGGGTCTATGCGGTGTTGGCCGAGCACCAATGGATCATCGCCCAATACCCCGAGCAGGCGCAGACCGATGTCTGGGGCGAGGATCCCGAGGCGGTCGCGTCATCATCGCTGGCGCCGCGCGCCGCCGCTAGGCGGGTATCGGGCGGCTGGCGGCTCTCCGGGCGCTACACCTTTTCGAGCGGCTGCGACTATGCGCAGTGGGCGATCATCGGCGCCTTTCTCGGCGAGACGGGCGACGCCCGCTCTATCGCCTATCTCTTGGTGCGGCTCGCCGAGGTCGAGATCGTCGACGACTGGCAGACGCTCGGCCTCGCCGGCACCGGCAGCAAGTCGCTGATCCTCGACGACGTGTTCGTTCCCGAGCATCGGTCGGTGATGGTCAGCGACCTGTTTGCCGGCACGCCGCCCGGGGCGCTCGTGCATCCCGAATACCCGGTGTTGCGCGCCCCGCGCGGCTATCTCGTATCTTATTCATTGCCGCCGGTCGCGATCGCGCTCGGCCGTCGCGGCCTCGAAGTCGCTTGCAGCCGGCTGGCGGGCCGGGTGTCGCGCGGCGTGACCCGGCTGGCGCAGTCCGAAGTCGTGCAGATGGCGATCGGCGAGGTCTCCGCCGCGGTCGATGTCGCGACCCTGCTGTTGCACACCGGGCGCGAATTGAGCACCGCCGAGGTTTCGTCGGGCCGCAAGATCACCGAGGCCGAGGCATTGCGGGCGCGCCGCGACATGGTCTACGCCCAGCATCAGGTGGGCTGGGCGCTCGAGCGGCTGTGCGAATTGGATGGTGCCCGTTGGGTCTACGACAGCGACGACCTGGGCACGATCCGGCGCGACGTGATGACGATCCTGACGCATACCGCCGCCAGCCGCCAGGTCGGTCTGGCGCCCTATGGCCGCATGCTGCTGAGCCGTGACGGCGGATGAACCTTGCAACGCAGACCCATGTGCTTCACGGGAAACTGTTCTGCGTCCTACCGCGCCTTGTCCGGTGGCGGCAGGCGGTCACTTGCGACCGCAGAATCCGTTAAGATTTCCCAGTTCGATGGGAAAATACTGGGAATTTTTCGATTCACCCCGCCGGCACGCAAGCAAATTCAATGGCTTATGGGGCAAATTCCCGTAGCGGCGAGCGAACAAAAACTCGACATAACTGGCAATTAAATCAGACCCAACTTCCACGGTTTTGAGCAAAGTGGCCGCTGAGATCCGCGGAATTGCTGGGGGAATGACGGGGCGCGCCGGTTTGTGGTGCTAAACGGCCCGGCTTATTGCAATAGCGGGTCACGATTTTGCTTGTGAAGACGCAGAGAATTGTGGTGCTGCTTCCGTAAGCAGGGTGCCGCGCCATGTTCGTCCGCGTCAAGAAGATCGGAGCCTACGAATACCTCTATCTTGTCGAGAACGCCCGCGAGGGCGGTCGCCACGTGCAGCGCGTCATCAAGGCGCTCGGCCGGCGCGACGAGGTCGAGGCCTCGGGGCTGCTCGACGGGCTGATCGCCTCGGCGGCGCGTCATTCGCGCCGCTCGATCGTGTTATCAAGCTTCTATCGTGGCGAATTGCCGGAACTGCATCGTCTGAGCGTCGGACCCGACTTGGTGTTCGGCCGGCTGTGGGCGGAAACCGGATGTCGCGACGTGCTCAACAGCCTCGTCGCCGACCGGCGCTTTTCCTTTGATGTCGAGCGCGCGGTCTATCTCACGGTGCTGCATCGGCTGATGATCTCGGGCTCCGACCGGCATGCCAGCGACTGGCTGAGCCGGGTACGCGTGCCGGGCACCGAGGGGCTCGATCTCGACCACGCCTACAAGGCGATGGCCTGGCTTGGCGAGGTCGACGCGGCGGGGCGCAGCACCGCCGAAGCGGTCGAGGAAGCGCTCTATCGCCACCGCCAGCCGCTGTTCGGCGCTGTGTCGATCGCGTTTTTCGACACCACCAGTTTATGGTTCGAGGGAGCGGGCGGCGAGAGCCTGGGCCAATACGGCCATTCCAAGGACTACCGCGGGCATTTGAAGCAGGTCGTGCTCGGTATCGTGCTCGATGACACCGACCGGCCGATCGCCTCCTTTCTGATGCCCGGCAATACCGCCGACGTGACGCTGTTGTTGCCGGTGGTCAGGCGACTACGCGAGCGTTTCGGTATTGCCCAGACCTGCATCGTCGCCGATCGCGGCATGATCAGCGCCGACACCATCGCCGCCCTCGAAGCCGAGAAGATCCAGTACATCCTCGGCGTGCGCGAACGCACCAGCCGCGAGGTGCGCACCGAGGTCATCGAGGATGATGGCCTCGCCGTGCCGCTCCTCATCCCGCGCCAGAAGGGCGAGACCGAACTGGCGATCCGCGAGACGAAGATCGCCGGGCGGCGCTATGTCATCTGCCGCAACGAGGAGGAGGCCAAAAAGGATGCCGCGGCGCGCACTCACCTGGTCGCCGGTCTCGAGCGCAAGCTCGCCCAAGGCGACAAGGCGCTCGTCGCCAACAAGGGCTTCCGTCGCTTCCTGAAGACGCCCGAGGGCGACGGCTTCGTCATCGATCGCGCCAAGATCGAGGCCGATGCCCGCTTCGACGGTCTCTTCGTGCTGCGCACCAACACCAAAATCACCGCGCTCCAGGTCGTGTTGCGCTACCGCAATCTGCTGGCCGTCGAGGACGCCCTCAAAACCGCAAAGGCGCTGCTCGCCACCCGCCCGATCTTCCACAAAACCGACGCCGGCATCCGCGGCCACGTCTTCTGCACCTTCCTCGCCCTGGTCTTGCGCAAGGAACTAATCGACCGTCTCGCGGCCCGCCGCAGCCGGCTCGAATGGCAGCGCATCATCGACGATCTCGCCGACCTCAGCGAAATCGATGTCCAGCAGGATGGTCGCCGGGCCCGGCTGCGCACCGCTCCCGGACCGACCATCGACCCAATCTGCCGCGCCGTCGGCATCACCCTGCCGCCCGTCTTCCAGGAGATGCCGCCCGCCGCCCCCTGAGCCCAAAAATGTGGTGCCTAAAACCAAAAATGGCCTCTACACCATTGATAATCATGGCTATTCAAAATGAAACTGCGGAAGTTGGGTCAGAGTAACTGGGAATTAAATCAGCTGAAATGGGAAATATCTCCGCCCTGAACGCATCGGCGCCGTCGGAGCCAACCCGCCGAAACTGCGCTCCTTACTCTCGGCCGGCTTGTCGATCGCAACTGATCGAGGCGTTCTTCACCAACCGGCAAATTGTTTCCGATTTCCGCGGCGAGCGACCCGACGAGCCGGGCGACCCTCCGCCCGACGGCGAGCCGCAACTGCCACCCCGCCGGCCTGCCCGCGGCCGGATCGCTCTTTAGGTTCGGCCGCGCAGGACTTCACAGAAGCCTTCGAGCTTCCCTGGTCAATGGGAATATGCCGGGAAAAATCGCGCTCAGGCTCGATATTGCGGCAATAATGCTATCCTTATCAATAATTTGCGAAGAAATTCCCTGGCAGCCCAACAGAGAAATAAATCCGCCCGAACATGGAATTAAATCGGCCGAACAAGGAAAGCCGGGGAATTGCCGGCCCCGTCCGGCCGCTCGCCGAATTGAGCGGCGGAAAACGCCGAAGAAAACCCTGAGCGCGATTATCGCAATTTGATAGCAGAACGATCCTGATTTGTCAATGGCACGGGCGGCTGGCCAACTCCTTGCGAGCCGCGGGGCCGCGATGCGTCGTTCGCCTGCCGGGCGGCGAGTCTCGGCTGCCGACCCGCCGTCCGTCACCGGGAGGACCGCTCCCCTCATATGCGGCAGGCCACCCACGAAGATCCGATATTTGTGCCGGAAAGTTAGCTAGCGGCCTGCCGCGCGTCAGCCGACGCCGTGTTCCTTGAACCAGGCCAGCATCTTGGCCCAACCGTCCTTGGCCGCTTCGGGGCGGTAGCTCGGCCGATAGTCGGCGTTGAAGCCATGCGGCGCATCGGGGTAGACGATCTTTTCGCAAGTCTTGCCCGCGGATGTGCACGCCGCCTGCCGCTTGTCGATCGTCTCGGGCTTGTTGCTGGGATCGGCACCGCCGTAGAGCGCGAGCACCGGCGCCTTGAGATCGGCGGCGATGTCAGCCGGATTTTTGGGCTGCAACTCGGTAACGGGACGGTCGGAACCGTACCACGCTACTGCCGCTTTCAATTCAGGATTATGCGCGGCATAGAGCCAGGTAATCCGCCCACCCCAGCAAAAGCCCGTGACAGCGAGCCTTGCCGTGTCGGCCTTCCCGGTCGACTTGGCATAGGCGACGCTCGCGTCGAGATCCGACATGACCTGCGCATCCGGGACCTTGGAAACGATTTTGGCGACCAGCTCTTTGACGTCGCTGATCTCTGCCGGATTGCCTTCGCGGGCATAGAGCTCGGGTGCAATCGCGTAATAACCGAGCTTGGCGAGACGGCGGCAGATGTCCTTGATGTGCTCGTGCACGCCAAAGATCTCCTGAACGACGAGCACCATCGGGAAGGGTCCGCCCTTGTCGGGCATCGCCCGGTAGGCCGGGATCGACCCGTCGGCGACCGGAACCTTGACCTCGCCGGCTGCCAACCCGGTTGCGTCGGTATGGATCGTCTGAGCCGAAACCGGCTGCACCGACAGCGCAAAGCCGGTGGCGAGCGAGGTCATGACAAATCCTCGCCGCGTCCATTGGGCGCGCGGCGCAAACCCCTCCAAGTCGCTTTCGATGACGTCCATTTGATCCCTCCCTGGCTTGGTCTCTGCCGTCAGGATAGAGAATGCAGAGAAACTCCGCAAAAGGGGCGCTACCGGCGGTCACCGAAATGTGACATACGGGTCGCCTCTGACCCGTCGTAGTCAACAATAGATCATCAGGGGAGGCCATCCTTCATGCGTTCGATCTCGATCTTTGCGGCTGTCTTCGTTGCTATCCTTGCGCTTCCAGCCTTGGCACAAAACCCGCCGGCCGGCACGCCGTCCCGCATCCGCGGCACGGTCGACAAGCTCGACGGCCAGGCCCTGTCGGTCAAACAGCGCGATGGTCAGATGACGACCATAACGCTCGCACCGAATATCGTAATCCAGACGTTGGTCAAGAGAAGCCTGGCCGACATCAAGCCCGGCGATTTCGTGGCCTCGACAGGGATTAAGGGCAAAGACGGTAAGATCCACGCGATCGAAGCGCGCATCTTCCCCAAGGCGACGCCCGATGGCGGCCGGCAATTCGCGTGGGATCTCTCGCCGGATAGCGTGATGACCAACGCCACGGTCGGCACGGTCACCAAGGCCCCGGAGGGCGAGGTGCTGCACGTCACATTCAAGGGCGGGGAGTCCGAATACAGCATCGGTCCCGACGTGCCGGTGCTGGCCACAGCCCCAGGCGACGTGACCCTGCTGAAGCCGGGTATCGCCGTCTTCGTCATTGCGCTGAAGCATCCCGATGGCAGCTTGACCTCGAGCCGGCTCTACGCCGAGAAGGACGGCATCAAGCCACCGATGTAGCGCGATGGCGACCCGGGTGGGTACCAAGGACGAACAATAATTAGGGGCGAGCGGAGCACAATCATGGATCGCACGCCCGCACCGGTCTCGGCCGCCGCTGCTCGCGCGCTGCAGCCGCCCGATGGCAGCCGCGCCGCCGAGGTGTTTCGCGACGACCACGTCTGGATCCGCTTCGCGGCGCGGCCGACCTCCGGCCCACAGGTGCCGCATGAGCGCGACGAATTCTATATCGTCGCGTCGGGCACCGCGCGCTATCGCTGGGACGGCGGCGAAACCATGATCGGACCGGGCGACATGATGTTCGCGGCGGCGCATACACCGCACGGCTACGACCAATTCTCTGAGGATTTCTCGGTCTGGATCGTGTTCTACGGGCCGCACAGATGATCGACCGATCAGCAGTTTGGCTGTGGCAAGGGGGTTGATGGCGGGGCGCTCAAGTTGGCACCGGTTGCCTCGACCCCCTTTGAGCCAAGTTGCTCAGCGCGTCATGCCCGTTGCCCCGGCGGGCACGTCGTAAAAAGCGAGGGTCATCGAGACGCTGCTATAGAAGCCCATCAGGCAAATGACGTCGGTGATCCCGAGATGCCCGAGCGCGGTGACCGCGCGGTCGTAAAGCCCCTTGGGGACCCAGCGCGAATTCGCGAGGCACGTCGCCATCTCGTAGACGACCTGCTCGCGCGTATCGGAGAACGAGGTCGGTAGACCGGACAAGAGTGCCTCGACCTTGTCGGCCGGCAGTCCGGCGGCCTTGCCCGCACGCTCATGCGCGTTGGTCGGGTAGATCGAATGCCACTTGCTGTTGATGATGATCACGGCGATCTCGCGCTCGCGCTCGCTCAGCGAATAGCCGGTGCGGAAATAAGCGCCCAAAGGCCCCATGACCTTCGCCAGCTTGGGATTGTGCACCCAAATCTTGTTTGGGCCGCCGAGCGCGCCGCGAGCCTCGACGAGCGAGCGGTAACCCTCCTGCTGTTCCGGTGTCATCTGGTCGTAGGGAATTTCGGCGTAACGGCCAAAGATAGGCGTATCTGGCATTTCGGGTTTCCTTCCTTGACTTCGATTGGCGGCGCATCCTGCAACGGCACCGTCCGCCCTGTCGACACGGGAACGTCGGGCGAGAGATCTCGATCTCGTCGCGTTGGCACGCTCGCGAAAACCCGGCGCAATCCAGCGCACATGCCGGTCGAAACGAGACTGGCAATCTCGACTCCCCCGCAGAGCTGTTGTCCGGTTTCAGCCGAACCTCGGGCGCGTTAATCTCTCTCCCATGCTTGGTTTCCGATTGCGACCGCCGGCCCCGCTCTACATCGCCGGGCCGTTCGCCCAGGGCTACACCGAGTTCTATAACTTCCTGATTCCACTCTACGGCTTATCGCTCGGCATGAGTGCCGGCGAGATCGGAATGCTCGTCGGCGCACGCTCATTGCTGGCCGTGTTCCTGTCGATCCATGTCGGCGTGCTGATGGACCGGTTCGGCACCCGCCGGGTGACGTTGTTCTTCGTCTGGACGGCGATGGCCTTGGCGCCAGTCTTCCCGCTGTTGCCGTGGTTCTGGCCATTGCTGCTGCTGCAGATCGTCAATGGCGGCGCGCTGCAATTTGCCTGGTCGGGTTCGCAGACCTTGGTTGCCCAGTTGGCCGAAGGAGAGGCCGAATATCTTGGCCGGTTCAGCTTCTTTGCGCGCATCGGGACGACCGTAGCGCCGATGATTGCCGGCGTGGCCTGGGATTTTGGCGGCGCCTGGCCCGCCTACGCGCTCGGCTTTGCCTGGGGCGTAGCGTTAACGCTGGCATTGCTGCGCGCCCCCGAGGCACAGATTGCCGCCGGCGAGGGTCGCGACCCACGCCGGCGCGCGCGGTTCCGCCTTCGCGACGTGCTCCCCCGATTGTCGGACTATGTGCGCTGCTTTGCGCTGATGGCGATCCCGGCGGTCGCGACCACGATGGCGATCATCTTTCTGCGGACCGCGACCAATGGCGTGCAAAGCTCGCTTTACGTTGTTTATTTGAAAGGCGTCGGCCTGACCGGCACCTCGATCGGCACGCTGTTTGCCGCCATCGAGATAACAAGCGGGCTTGGCTCGTTGTTCGCCGGACGGGCGATGCGGCTCGGCGATCCGCAGCGCACGATGCTGAGCGGCACCGTGTTATCGATCTTGTTGATCTGCGTGACGCCTTTTACCGGCGGCATTTTCGCCCTGCTGTTCGTGGCGCAGGCGTCACGCGGATGGCTGCAAGGGGTCGTCCAGCCGATGATGTTCTCCGTGCAGGCGAAAGCCGTCGGTCCTCATCGTCAGGGTTCTGTGGTCGGGCTGCGGCAGACCATGAACCGGCTTGCGGCAATCGTAATCCCGCCGACAATGGGTACCATCGCCGACCACTGGGGTGCAGGCCAGAGCTTTGTCATTCTCGGCACGGTTTTGATCGTGCTGTGCGCCCCGGTCGCCTTGATCACCCGACGCGCGGCGCGGACGGCAGCACAGCCGGAGCCGACCTTAAGCGACTGATCTCCACGCTCTCTCCTCTCGCTGAAACCCCCTTGATCGGAACGTTTGAGAGGGGTCAGCGTGCGCCCTATTTCTTCGCCGCATTCGCCTGGCCTTGTTTCATGACATCGTAGTCGGGCGGCACCTCGACGACACCGTTATTCTTCGTATAGGCCGCACAGTCTGCGAGCATCTTCTGCGCCAGCTGCGGCTGCGCCCCGATCATGTCGTCGGTCTCGGTAGGATCCACGGCAAGATCGTAGAGGCGCCATTTCCTGTTCCCGCAGGGCGGAACGTTGCGCACCAGCTTATAGTTGCCGAGGTAGAGCGCCGCACCGCCGCCCGCCTCGTACCCGATCGGCTCGGTTGGCGGATGGATTAGCGTCGATTTGCCGGCGAACAATCGCGCGATGTCTCGGCCGCCGAGCGGGGCATGCCGGTTCGGCGGCGGTTTCACGCCGGCATAGTCGAGCAGCGTTGGCACGACGTCGAGCACATAGGCAAATGCCGCTGCACGCCCGCCGTCGGTGACTGACCGGGATAGCGGATAATGAATGGTGCCCGTACCCCGCCTTCTGCCGCCGATCCTTTGAAGTTGCTGAATGGTGTCATCGAGGTGGATGCCCAGCCCGGCCCGTATTCCGAATACGATCCCTTCTCCCCGAAGTGCTCGTAGCTGAGATCGAAATTCTTGGCGTAATAGGTCGGAAAAACCGCTCGCAGTTTGGCGGCCTCACCCCCGTTGTCGCTGATAAAAACTACGACGGTGTTGTCGAGCATGCCCCTGGCCTTAAGGTGATCGAGCACCCGGCCGATGCTGATATCCATGTATTCGAGCATTCCGGCATAGACGGCCATCCGCTTGGCATTCATCCGTTGCTCGTCGGGCGAGAGCGCGTTCCAATCTTGCACGATGGGCGGGCGCGCCATGGTCAACCCGGCTGGCATCAGCCCCAGCTCGACCTCACGCTGGTAACGGAACAAGGAAATCGCCGACCGGCCGAGTGATAGGTCGAAATGTACCGCGCGGTGAACTCCGCCGGCGCTTGGTGCGGCTGGTGCACGGCCTGGAAAGCAAGATAGCCGAAGAAGGGCTTGCCGTCGGCAGCACCGGCATCGATGTAGCCGATCATCCGGTCCGCGTAGAACTTGCCGGAATAGAAATCCTTGGGAAGCGCAAGCTCGCTCCGGCCATCGAAAAAATGCACCGCCTTGTAGCCGGGAGTGTAGGACTTCTTCTCCCAATTGTCGGCACCGCCCTTCAGAACGCCGACAGACTGCTCAAACCCCTACGCGGCGGGAATCGATCCGGGCGTCTTTCCGAGGTGCCACTTGCCGGCCATGTAGGTGTGGTAGCCGGCGTTGCGCAACAGGGCTGCGAGCGTCGCCGCACGGCCGTTCAGGTACCCTTCATAGCCCGGCTTACCGACCTGGCTGTCCGCCGTTCCGTTATCCGAACGGAATGAACCCGAAAAGCAGTTATCCCCGGTCTCGCGCGGTCGAGCTGGTTGCCATTCGTCAAAGACACGGGCACCACGCCACGGGCCTCCCGCGGCTTCGGCCTGATTGCCAGCGCCGCACCTATATTCCGTTACGTAACGGATATACGACGGATTGTTCCCGGTTTCCTTCTAGTCCGATCCTGCTAACCCCTGAGCATCTCTCCCAGGCGCGCGATGCCGATCACATCCCGCATCCGCGCGAAGGAGCCTCGCTCTCGCATGGTTCGGGCCGCGTCGACAAAGTCGTCAGCGCGAGCCGGGAAAGCGCGCCGCCGACGCTGATCCGTTTAGGTCAAAAAAAGACGGGCGCGAACACCGCGCCCGTCGGCTACCCGGAGTGGATCATTGCGGTGATGAATGGTCTTGGTCAGTAGACCGCGTTCTTCTCCCAGAAGGCACAATTGTGTTCCGCCGAGAACTGCGCATCCGTCAGCGTCGACAATTTCGGAGTATTTTCGAGCAGGTAGGTTTCCGACTTGGTTGTATAGCGCGGCCAGGGCGCGTTGCCGGCCAGGTTTGGATTGCCGGTGTACATGAAGTTGGTCCAGGCGGTGACCAATTCGTCGGAAAGCGTCAGCTCGGGTAGCGACAGCGGATGTGGGATCCCGTCGGGCCCGCCATGCCACAGCGGGAACAGGAACTGGATGTCGATCGTATGCGCCGCCCCGTGCGGAAAGCTCAGCTTTGGAAAATACCAAGGCGCCTTCGCATCGTGGAACTCATAGGTGTAAAGCGGTACCGACGGCTCGTTTGTTGCCAACAAATGATCGATAAACCGAGCTCCGCACACAAAGGAATCGGTGCCGACCGCGACGTAGGCCAAACTCGGGCTGGCGTAATTCTTAAGAGGATAGAGCGCTAAGACCTTCGCAGCCACAGCACTATCTTTGTAAGTGGTCTGTAGGGTGTTGCCAGCTTTTACTATATTGATATAACCTGTGGCGGCCAGCGGGCCAAAGTAATATTCGTTCGCGCTTACAATAAAGGAATATTCAGCGTCCACACTGCCGTGCAAGATCGGCATTTGAGAGAACTTCCCCGTGGTCCATGCCGTGTCGGGAGGGATAGGAAGGACCGTGCCGTCGACCAGCAAACCGGTCAAATCGGGACCATTGCCGGTGGAGGTACCTTGAATCGCGAGAATCTGCGGAACCGACAGCGCGCGGAGGCAAGCGGCAATTTTGGCGGCTGTGCCGGAATTGCAACTGGCGGCAGTGGCGAACCCGGTGCCCTTGGTTTCCGCTGTCGCCAATGAAGCGGCTTGGAAATTGATCAAGGGTCCGCTTTCCCATATGGCCTGATGGAACAGGCCTTTGCCGGCTGGCGAGACCATGTTGGCGGCGGTGCTGGTGGACCCGGCCGATTGGCCGCCCAGCGTGACGTTGTTGGGGTCGCCGCCGAATGCGGTAATGTTGTCCCGTACCCAGCGCAGCGCCGCCTGCTGATCCATCAGGCCATAATTGCCAAACAGATGGCCCTCGGAATCCAGCGCCGGCTCGGCAAGATAGCCGAGCAATCCCAGGCGGTAGTTGATCGTGACGACAACAGTGGGACCGGCCGGCCCGCCCTCGGCGAGCTTGCTCGCGTCATAATCGGTACTTTCGCCGTCAAACAGCCCGCCGCCGTGGATCCAGACGAGGACCGGCACCTTGCCGCGCCCGGGATTTACCGTGAAGACATTGAGAAACAGGCAGTTCTCGTCAACACTTGGCGGCCCCGCAAACACACCGAATTCATAGTTTTGTGGGCAATTGGACCCAAAGGCCGTTGCCTGCAATGGTGCGTTCCACGGTTTATGGCGGCGTGGCGGCATCCAACGCAGTGAACCGACCGGGGCCGCCGCGTAGGGTATGCCCAGGAATTCGTACACCCCGCCGTTGTTGATGAAGCCCTGGACAGGTCCATCCTTTGTCTTGACAAGCGTGCCGTCGCCGCCGATCGCCGCCGTCGACAGCATCGCCGCGGCGAACAGCAAGCCAAGGAAAAGCGCCTTGCGCGGTTGGGTCTGCCTCGAACTCGGGCTGAGGCGGTTACTGTTTTTCCGTTGCCACATGGTCTTCCTCCCGTGAAATAACCGTTCACCGCACGCGCGGAGCGGTGCCGTGCATGGCGTCTCGATATTTTTTCAATGTCTCGCAGATGCTGGCGCGCGTCCTCCCCCTCTTTCGCGACGACGCTGCGCGGGCGATGCGCCGCGGCCTTCGCTTTAACCAAACGATAACGAAGGCAGGAGCGGCGATAAAATCGATATTTCTGAGCCTAGTGATAAGAGATTCTTATCATACGCCGTGGCGCCGCTATACTTGACGGCACGCCGACCCGCGCGCCGGCGCGGTCACGAACGCCCGCCTATACAAACACTTTGTAGTAGCTCACCAATTCACGGATCAACTGGATGACATGGCGGAGGCCGGGGGCGAACTCGGTGATCTGATAACAGATCGAAACCCGATGCCCGGGCGTTGGCGGTTTGACCGAGAGCTGGCGTACTTCGCCGCGTGCAAGATTGTCTTGCATGACGCGCACCGGAACGAGGCCGACGGCGAGCCCGCTCATGATAACGAACTTCGTGACGGACAGGCTGTTGCACATGCTCAAACATTCGGGAACGGCGTTCGCCTGCCTGAACCAATGCGTTACCGTAGTATAAAGCCGTGCCGGCGGCGGGGTCACGATCAGGTGCAGAGGGCAGAGGTCCCGCGGCGTCAGAACCCCGGACGAAATGTCGGAAGTGGCGCTGACGAACCAACCCATCTCGTTGACGCCGATCGGTTCGCGCAGCACGTGGTCGGCGACATCCGGTTCGGAGATCACCGCAAGATCAAGCTGCTGCTCGTTGATGAGGCGGCTGACGGTGCTCGTATCACCCACCTGCACCGAAGTATTCAGTGCAGGATAACGTTCCTCCAGTCGTTGGAGCAGCTCTGTCAGGCAGATCAGCCCAAAGGTTTCGTTCAGCCCCAGCCTCAGCAGGCCCTTCAGCGGGTCGTGACTGCGAAAGCGCTCGATCATCTCGTTGGCCGTACCCAACAGACGATCAGCGTAGGCGATCAATGCCGTGCCTTCCGCCGTGATGCTGATGTTCGGTCCGCGCCTTATGAACAACCGAACGCCGAGCTCATCCTCCAGCTCCCGGATGCGCTGCGAAACGCTCGGCTGTGTCAGCCCGAGGTCGCGCCCGGCGGCGTGAAAGCTGCCCAGCCGGACGATCCGCTCGAAGGTTCGGATCTGCGCCAAGGTGACGTTCACGATAGGCGACTGCTATCACGAACGTCACGCTATATCAATTTTTACTATTTCGTTCCCGCTCGGTTGGGCCCGAGGCGCATTCGAAGAGGTCGGCCACGGGCAATTGCCGCTTGACCCGGAATTGCCGGTTCAAATGGTGCCTCAAACAAGGATTGCGCCTCGGCATGCAGACGGACTCTGATGACTCCGCCTCTTCCCTAGCGCACGCGTTAATCTTGAAAACAGATATTTCCGAGAACTGACCACCGACTTACGATATTGCGGTTGAAGTCGGGGAACGGGTTGGCGACCGGGCCGATAACCTCGCCGGTCTCGGGGTCGAGCGAATAGCTGTTCCAGAAGCCGCCGCCCGAGGGGGCTCCCAACGTCGTGTTGAAGCTCCACAATCGGGCGGTGTCAGCATCGAAGGCCATGAGCCGCCCGGCGATGCCGAGGTCGCTGACGGCGATGCCGATGAAGACCCTGCCCTGCCAGGCGATCGGCGCCGAAACCAGGGTCTCGAGTTGAGATGCGTTCGCTGACACCACATCCCAGAGCAGCGTGCCGGTCTTGGCGTCGAGCGCGAGCAATTGGCCGTCGGGCGTGCCGCGGAAGATCTTGCCGTCGAGATAGGCGGCGCCGATTGTTGTCACCGATCGGGAAAGTCTTGAATTGAATGAAAGATTGCCAGCGCACCGCACAGGCCCGTTGCGTCGAAGGCGACGGTAAAAATCCTTCGCGTGCTCATCCCGTCGATCTCCCCGACGCCGCCGATGCACCCCGGGGCATCGAAGAAGGCGCACTCGGCTGCAATTTGTTCGAAACGATCTTTCGCGGTCAATATCGGCCGCGTCCCGCTGCCTCCAGACCGTTCTCCGCCGCGTGATACCTGAAATCGACACCTGGCGGGCCGCCGACCTGATACTCAAGCTCTATGGCGAGACGGCCGGGCCGGAATGCGTTATGCGCACCGACAAACTGACCGTCGCCGGTGGTCCTGACGGTGTCGAGGTCTGGCGCCGCATTACCGTCCCGTCGCGCAGCTTGCGAACACGACACCGGCTGGGCCACTGGAAAGGTGAACCTGCTAAATCGCGATTGAGGTCATGCCCAGGGAGGTGAGTTCCTCCTGAAAATCCTGGGTGAAAGCTCACAGGACCGGTGCGGGGTCCTATCCGTGCAGGAAGCGCCGCAACGCCTCGCGATTGTCGTGCTCAGCCTGCTTGGTCACGCGGGCATTCGTTGCCCGATAGAAGCCATGATAGGCCCGCGGATACATGTGAAGCTCGACCGCCACCCCGGCGCGGCTCAATCGATCCGCATAGGTCATGTTTTCTTCGAGGAAGAGATCAAGGCCACCGACCGAAATGTAGGTTGGCGGCAAGCCCGACACATCCGCTGCTCGTGCAGCCGCCGCATAAGGCGAGACGCCGGCCGAGCCCGGCTCCTGGTCGAGCAGCGAACGCCAGCCGAAATAGTTGTTCTCCTGTGTCCAGACGAATTCGCCGACGCAAGGATGTAGGCCCTTGCGCACCGCCGTGCGGTCGTCGATCATCGGATAGATCAGATGCTGAAAGGCAAATTTTGGTCCCTGCCGGTCGCGGGCGTAAAGCGCCGCGGCCGCCGCGAAACCGCCGCCTCCGCTTTCGCCCTTGATACCGATGCGGGCCGGATCAAGTCCGAGCTGGCCGGCATTCGCGTGCAGCCAGGCGAATACCGAGTAGATATCCTCCAGCGGCGCCGGGTGCGGCGCTTCCGGCGCGAGGCGATAATCCACGGAATAGATCGCGCATCTCAGCTCTGACGCGAAGAGCCTATTCTCCACATCTTTCATTTCAGGCGCGCCCATCACGAAGCCCCCGCCATGGATGTGTAAGATGACGGGAAGTGGGTCGTCGGTCGTGACCGGGCGATAGGTCAGAACCCGGATCGGCTTTGCGCCAAACGCACTCTCGACGTGGATCTCGTCGGTGGCGATATCGGGCAGGTTTGGTTTCGGAACGGCACCTATCAGGTCGAGCGCATTTGCGCGGCGCTGCGTCAAAGATTCGGCGGTCAGCGGCGGCAGTGGCCACAGTGCGAGCGCATCGCGCAATTCAGGATCGACAAGTTCGATTGTGCTCATGGATGGGAGCCGTGTCCGTTTGGGGCCGAGCAAAACGATAAGGCGATAACTGCCTGGCGACAAGTCAGCGAGTTTCCCGGAACGCCAGGTTGGTCAACATGCAGCGCCCTTCGCCTTCGTTCCACAGCGCTATCAGGTTTGCCGTCTTGAACGGTTCCGCGCTCGACCGCACGGCATTCTTTTCGTGTTTGTCGGTGACGACCACGCGAGCCCATCGGGGAAGTGCTTCGCCTTCCGAATGGGGAGTGTAGTACAGTCACGCCGACGGTAAGCTCATAGCGGCCAGGAGCACGCGCATGATCGTACGGATATATACGGGCCACGACGGCCAGACCCATTTTGAAGATCTCCCTCTGCCGGCCGAGGAGAGCCACAACGTTGCGCTTCAGGCGGGTGCCAACCTCGTGTTCCGCTGTTTCCCTGCAGACTATTCGAGCGATTGGCACACCGCGCCCCGGCGACAATACATTTTTATTCTCGTGGGGCAGATGGAAATCGGGATCGGCGATGGCACCGCCCGCCGTTTTGGACCGGGTGATGTGGTCCTCGCTGACGACCTCACGGGCCAGGGCCACACGACGCGCTCGTTGGGAGTTCCGCGGATCAGTGCCACCGTGCCGGTGGATGCGTAACGCGGGTCCCGCCCCCATCCATACATGAGGACACCCCATGGCACTTCGGCCAATGTGTTGCTCTGAGGCACCGCGAGGCATCTTGGCATGAGCCGGGGAGACGCTGCTGGCTCCCGGCACCATGACGCACCCCGCGACGCCGGGACGGTTCAGCCACACACGAGGAGACAGCGTATGCCAGAGCGTCAACGTATGACGAACCGACTGAAGGCCCTGTTTCAACGGCCCGCATTATTTGTCTTAGCCGGCGGGATCAATCCCATTGGTGCGAAGATGGCGGAAGCGCTGGGCTATGACGCCTTCTACATGTCCGGGGGCAATACCTCGGCGCACCAACTGGGCTGGCCCGACTCCGGGACCAGTATGCGCGACATGGTGGACAACGCCCGGAAAATTGTCCTGAGCGTGCAGATCCCGGTCTTCGCGGATGCCGACACGGGCTACGGTGATGCCATCAGTACGCATTACACCGTGCGGGAATACATTCAGGCGGGCATCGCCGGCGCCCACATTGAAGATCAGACATTTCCGCCGAAATCCGGCCCCCGCCGCCGCTGTATCTCGATTCAGGAGATGGTCGGAAAGCTCCGGGCGGCGATGGATGCCAAACAGGCTCTCGACCCGGACTTCGTGATCATGGCCCGGTGCGATCTCGGCGGCGTGCCAGGCGCGAGCTTCGCGGAGATTATTGAACGCTGCCAGGCCTACAAAGCCGAAGCGCAGGTCGATGTCATTTGCCCCAATGGCTTGCGCACCTGGGAAGAAATTCAAGAGGCGATCCGCCTCATTCCCGGGCCGGTCGTCCCCCTCATTCCCGCCCACCTGTCGCCGTATCCCTCCTTACAGGCGCAGCAGGACGCCGGGGCCGCCGCGGCCTGGTTTCCCGCGCTGACCACCATGGCAGGCTTGCAGGCTAACTGGGATTTCTTGAGTGATTTTCAGCAGCGCGGCACATTGGCCTTGGATGCGCTCCGTGCCCAGGCGGCGCAGAGTCCCTGGGGCGTCGCCAGTAATGGCCGCATTCTGGACGAGCCGCGTCTGCGCTCCATGGAGGAGATGTATCTTCGAGACTAAGGCTGGGAGACCCTGTCCCGCCGGCCTGGCCGGCTCACAGGGCGCCGGAGAGGTGGGAGTTTTGTCCTTGGGCCTGAGCGCCTGCCTTGAATTGGCGCGCGACGGGATTGAGCGAGGGGCGAAAATCGGGCTGAACTGCCACGTCGATCGCGGGACAACAAATGCGATTGAGGAGGAACTGACATGCCGTTCTATCAAAAAGGCGATATCCGCATCCGCTACGAGGAGACGGGCTCCGGCTTCCCGCTTTTGGTGACTCCGGGCGGCGGGTTGAACTCGCGGGTCAGCAATTGGCCGACCGCGGTGATCAACGCGATGGAGGCGTTCAAGAGCGACTTCCGCTGCATCACGATGGATCAGCGCAACGCCAATGGCGGCGAATCGACCGGCCCGGTGCCGGTTAATAACCCATGGGATGCGTTCGCCGACGACCAGCTCGGGCTGATGGACCATCTCGGCATCCGCGAATTCTTCTACATGGGCTACTGCATCGGCGGCTGCTTTGCCGGGAAGCTGATGCAGCGAGCACCCGAACGCGTCGTCGCCGCCGTCTTCTGCCAGAGCGTCGGCCATCGGCCGGAAAACCCGACCGTCATGTACCGGCATAGCAAGGATAACTGGCTGCCCGACTTCCTAAAGCGGCGGCCCGAAGTATCGGCGGACACGATCGAAAAATACCTGCACAACCTATACGCTGTGCAGCCCGATTTCCTGTACAGCGTGTCGCGCGACTTCATCAAGAACTGCCGCACGCCGATGCTGGTGCTGCCGGATGACGTAGCGGGGCATCCGCTGCAGACCTCGATCGATATCGCCTCGCTGGCGCCGAACGCCGAGATCACGGTGTATCCGTGGAAGGAACCGGAGGAGCTGAGACAGCGCACGATCGACCGCGTGCGCCGCTTCCTGCACTCGCACCTGCCGATGCGCGCCGCAGCGCAATAGGCAGACCGCAAGGCGGGTGACTGCGCTACCATTATCAGATGTGTGGCCGCGCCCGCCTGCCCTCCGCGTCAGCGAGATCAAGATCCGTTTCGCGATCCCGCCCGGGCGTCCGACGCGACGGTCGTGAAGTCGCCTACGGCTTCGGCGAACTCGACGGCTGATGCTCGCTCATGCGACGACAATCCACAAAGAGCCAGGGCTCGGAATATCCGGCTGTGGTCATCCCGCTGACGACCAAACACTATCCTATGCTGCAGAGGAATCTGGTCTACACCGGGGTGACTCACGGCAAGCGCTTCGTGGTTCTCGTCGGACAGCGCAAGACGCTGGCGATCGCCGTCAACGGGGCGCGGCCACGGAAGCGATGGTCGAAGCTGCGAGAGTGGTTAATCGACGGTGAACGCAATTACATGCCCGCACCAGCATGTCTTTGCGAAAGCGGGAAGCGAGCCGGAAGTTGACTGACATTTACGTCGATGGAGATGCATGTCCGGTGCGCGAGGAAATCTACCGAGTGGCGGCGCGCCTTCGGCTTAGTGTTTTCGTTGTTTCCAACGGCTCGCGTCCGATCCGGTGGCCCGGCACCGCGAATGTCAGCATGGTTCTCGTCGGCGACAGTGCAGACGCGGCCGATGACTGGATCGCGGAGCGTATCCCCGCCGGGGACGTATGCGTAACCGCCGATATCCCGTTGGCGTCGCGCTGCCTCAAGAAAGGTGCGCGCGTCGTCTCGCCGACCGGGACACATTGGACGCCTGCGAATATCGGCAATGCGCTGGCCGGTCGTGAGATAGCCCGCCACCTGCGCAAAGTCGGGGGCGAATACTCGAGGGCCTTCCCCGCTGACCAAGAGGGACAGGTCCCGGTTCCTTGTCGCGCTCGATACGGCTCTGCAGACCGCAATACGAGAGGCGGCCCACAGGTGAACAAACCAAACCCACATATGCCGCGCCAACGGCTCGCAAATCTATCCAGGCGCCAGCTGATCTCAGTGCCACATCAGCACGGGTATGGGTCATGTGATCGAGCAGGTCGCGACTGACCCCGCCTAGCAAGCCTTTCACGCAAGCGCGAGTGGTGATAGGCCCCCGCCACGATCAAGTCGGCGCTGAGATCGTCGGCGCGGGACAGTAGGCATCGCAGATCGGGATGCCGCCCGATAGGCTCTCTCTGGGCTGCGCATTGACCGCGTGCCGGCCCAGGTGACGGACGAATACGCGCGAGCCAAGGCCGGTCGCGATCGAGGTCGGCCTGCTCTGTTCCGAGATGCATCACCGTCACCGCTTCCGCGCCGCCGATCAACAGCAGCGCATCGTGGAGTGCCCGGTTGGCCGCGCGTCCCATCCTAGGCGATGGCACCCGTCTGCCGACACGCTCGAAGGTGCCGGCATGGGGATGACGAGAGCCGATCTTCGAGCGCCGAGCATGACATCTTCACGCGGCGCACTCTACGAACCTTCACCGCACCCGAAGCTCGCCGCATCCTCCTGAGCCGCTCCCAATCCGCGGCACGAGGCCGGGCAGCAAAGCCGCCATCGCCGATTTGAGCACGGATCGCCGGTTCATCCCCGATCCCACTTCGGCGACGGCTGTGCCCGTTAAGGGTTTTCGGACGCCTGCCGGGCGCGGGCGTAAGGAAGCATTCGAAGGCAGGCGTCCGAAAACCTTAACGCCGCAAGCGGCCCTTTTTATGTCTTTCCGACCCGCCAGCAAGGTCGACGGCCGCAGCGTCGAACGCCAGCATCGAGCGCGTCGCTAAGCTCAAGCCGGGATGAGCAATGTCTAACCATGTCCCTTGTGGCGAGCGATGAGCTGATCGGCGATGTCATTCAGGTCATTGCCGACGATATGCGGCTGTGGGCCAACTCCCAAAACATCGTTGCCGATCCGCTTGATCAGCGCGGCTTCCCAGCCGGCCGCCACGGCTCCAAGCGTGTCCCAGGTATGGCACGCGATGAGACAGAGCTGCGCGGGCTCGACCCCAAGCTCTCTCTCGACATAGGCGTAAGCCTGACGCGACGGCTTATGGTGCTTCACGCCGTCCGCGCTGAAGCGGCGATCGAAAAGATCGATGATACCTCCATGCTCGAGCTGACGGGTTTGCACTTCGAGCAGATTGTCTGTGAGCGTGAACAGCCGGAAACCGGCGTCGCGCAGCTTGCGGAGAGCAGCCGGCACCTCGGCGTGCGGCGGCATCGTTGAAAACTTCTCCGTGAGTTCTTTCTTATCGGCGTCCGCAATTTTGATACCCCGCGTATCCGCCAGCATCTTCATCACGGCCGAACCGATATCCGTGAACGGAACGTAGCAACCGGCGACAGTCAGCGCCGCGGAATACATGATGAAGTTGGCGAACCAAAGGCGCATGGCCTGTCTTTCGCCGAAGATGCGTGCGAAGGTGGGTTCCATTGTTTGCAGATCGAGCAGCGTTTCATTGATGTCGAAGACGATCAGGGGAAGAGCAGCCATATGATCGGGCTCCGATTTGCTGAATCCATGTTCCAAGGCGCTCTCGTCCGCTTCGAGGAGGTCCGTGAGGCGCATCGCGTGATTGAGGCCAACGACGCTCGCGGCATCGTGGCCCGCATGGCCCCGGTCAGCCCAACGTCCCCAGCCATTCGGCGACAGCCCGCCCGATCTCGTCAGGAGAATCTTCCTGAACGAAATGGATCCCCGCCACCGTCTTCTCGGTCAGCGCTGGCCACCGCCGGACGAGATCGACCAGTGCATCATTGGCGAGGATCGCACCGGGCTCAGCCTTGAGGAACAGCTTGGGCACATTGCTCGTCCCCAGCCAGTCCGCGTATTCGGTCGCGATCGCATGCACGTCGGCGGGCTCGCCCTCGATGGGTATTTGCCGGGGCCAGGTCAGCGTCGGCCGTCGCCCCTCGCCAGGCTCGGCGAACGGCCGTCGATACTCCGCCATCTCCTCGTCGGAGAGCTTACGCAGGATGGCGTTCGGCAGGATCTCTTCAATGAAATAGTTGTTCTGCAAGACCATCGCCTCGCCGGCCTCCGAACGCAGCGCCTCCAAGGCCTGACGCATTCCCATCTTGTCCCAGTGGTCCCGGCCCTGCGGCGCCACGATCGCCTCCATGAACGCGATACCCTTCACAGCCTCGCGATGGCGGTTGGCCCAGTCGAAGCCGAGCGCCGAGCCCCAGTCATGGACAACGAAGGTGACCCGCTGACGCACATCCAGGGCCTCGAGCAGGGCGTCGAGGTAGCGGCGGTGCTCGACGAAGCAATACGAGCCAGGGCCACTCTCGGGCAGCTTGTCGGAATCGCCCATGCCAATCAGGTCGGGTACGATGCAGCGGCCTAGTGGATGCACGTAGGGCAGCACGTTGCGCCAGAGGTATGATGAGGTGGGATTGCCGTGCAACAGCACGATGGGGTCGCCCTGCCCCACCTCCACATAGGCCATCCCGCGGCCGAGGACCCGTCGCCGCTGCTTTCGGTGCGGAAATGCCGCAGAGATCATGTTCGCTTCTCCTTCTTTGTAGTAGCCGAATATCATCGGCGCCCGCGTCGTAGCCCTTGGACGCCGGTCTTTGCAGGGGCCATTGCACTTTCGAATTTCGGAAACTCGCCGCCGGGACAGGATTTTACGAGCCCGACGCGCATTCCATACCGCTCGCCGGGGCGGCTTCTGCCCATTCGCCACGGCGCATATGCACTCGGCTGGTTGATGCCCGCCTTGATTTCAATGACGACGTGCCCCACCTTGGGCTCGGCCCCGGGAATGTCACTGTACACGCCGCCGAATTTCTCCAGCGCGATCGCGCGTATGGCAATTCTCCCGGTCTGTCAGGAAGCGAGGAAGTCGCGGATCGCAGTCGCGATCTCGATCGCGTGCGTCTCGAGCGCAAAGTGCCCGGCGTCGAGGAAGCGGACGACTGCCTGTGGAATGTCCCGTTTGAACGCTTCGGCGCCCGCCGGCAGGAAGAACGGGTCATTTCTGCCCCACACCGCCAGGAAAGGCGGCTTGTGTGCGCGGAAATATTCCTGGAAGGCCGGGTAGAGCGCGACGTTGGTCTTGTAGTCGCCAAAGAGGTCGAGCTGCACCTCGTGCGCTCCGGGGCGCGCGAGGTAGAAGTTGTCGAGCGAGTAACCGTCCGGAGAGACCGCCGTCACGTCAGGGACGCCGTAGGTATATTGCCAAACGGTCGTCTCGGGCCCCAGGAAGGCGCGTAGCGCATCGCGGTTCGCCGGCGACGGATCCTCCCAATATGCCCGGATGGGTTTCCAACCCTCGCTGAGCCCCGCGGCATAAGCGTTTCCGTTCTGCGAGATGATGGCGGTGATGCGCTCGGGATGCCACGTCGCCAGTCGGAACCCGGTCGGCGCGCCGTAGTCGAACACGTAGATTGCAAAGCGACCGAGCCCGACGACCGCAGTGAAGCGGTCGATGACGCGCGCGATATTGTCGAATGTGTAAGTGAAACCGCCGCGGTCCGGCATGTCGGATTGACCGAAGCCGGGGAGATCCGGCGCGATGACGTGAAACCGATCCGCAAGCTGCGGGATCAGGTCGCGAAACATATGGCCGGCACTCGGGAAACCGTGCAGCAGCAGGATCGCCGGCGCGTCTTTCGGCCCCGCCTCGCGATAGAAGATATTGAACCCGTCGACGTCGACCTTCAGGAACCTAACCTTGCGCATTTGGGCCCTCTCTCGATACCTCGTAAACGGTTGCGCTTGCTGTCGAGTTCGCGCGACGCGCGTCGGCCAGGGTCACGCGGTGCATATCGCGGCCTGGAGAGGTCGATTACGCTGTCAAGTCCGCCACAGCATCGAGGATCACTTCGATGACAGGCTCTGGCGCGGTAACCAAAGGCGTGTGGTCGACCTTCTTCGATCGAACTCGCGCACCCATGCGTTGCGCCATAAAGAGCTGGGTGGCTGGATTGATCATCCGGTCTTCTTCAGCCAGAAGGTACCAAGACGGCTTTGCTTTCCAAAGAGGTCTTGGGGCCTTCTCCTGAATGCACGCGACGGCGATTGGCCGTTGTGTCGCGGCGAAGAGTGCGGCCCGTTCGGGCGATGCATGCTGCGAGAAGGCGGCGCCAAATGCCTCCTGCGGCAGCCAGATCAGCCCGTGCGCATCCGGCGCCAATTGTGGCGCCTCCGGATGGGGCTTGTCTCGATAGAACACTTCGGCGACCGTCTCGCCCTCGTCAGGCGCCAAGGCCGCGACGAAGACCGACGATTGGACTCTCTCGTTGGTATTCGCCGCGATCACTGCACCGGCATAGGCGTGCGCCACCAGCACCACGGGACCATCGGTGCGTTCCAGCGCGCGATCGAGCGCGGCGACGTCATCCGACAAGGATGTCAGGGGTATCGGGGCTGCCAGGACATTCAGTCCTTTCGAGAGCAACGGTCCGATAATATCGTTCCAGCTCGAGCCATCGGCCCAGGCACCGTGAACCAAGACGACACTCGTTCTTCCTTTGGACCCGGCCATGATCGAACCCCGAGGTTGGTCGCACGCTCAACCGAGGGATCGTCCGACCGGGCGATGACCTCGGCCTCGTCGAGGATTGATGCGCGACCGATCACGACTCCTGGGGTATATTCTGAAAAATTCTGAAGAGGGACCTCCGCGCCAGTCAGATGCCTGCAGAGGCCATTCGACCGATTTACGCGTCAGGCGAGTGCGAGATTGACCTTGCCCGCCGCGAACTTCGGGTTCTCGGATCGCCAGTACCGATTGGCGGGCGCGCCTTCGAGATAATCGAAGTTCTGGCCCGGTCGGCCGGCGAACTCGTCACCAAGGACGAGTTGATGGACAGCGTCTGGCCGGGCGCCGTTGTCATGGAAAACACGCTTCAGGTTCACGCGGCGGCCGTGCGCAAGGCGCTCGGTCCGTATCGGGGTTTGTTGAAGACCGAGTCCGGCCGCGGTTATCGCCTGCTCGGCGACTGGACCCTCCGGAGTCGCGTTGCGGCAAAGCCTCCGGTCGGTTTGCGACAGATACGCGCTATGGGGGAAGCTACAGCGACCAACTTCCCCGCTGCCATCACGCCGCTGATTGGCCGATCAGCGGCCCAACAGCGATTACAAGATCTGGTTTCTGCCTATCGCGTCGTGACCCTGACGGGGCCAGGCGGCATTGGGAAGACCACGCTCGGCTTGGAGGTCGCCCGCCATGCGCTCGGCGAGTTTGCCGACGGCGGGTGGCTTGTCGAACTGGCGTCGCTGTCCGACCCGAACCTCGTGCCGTCGGCGGTCGCCGGGGCGCTTGGGCTGAGACTTGGATCCGACGTTATCTCTGCTGAAGCCGTCGCTCGGGCCATCGCCGAGAAAAAGCTTCTGCTGCTTCTCGACAATTGCGAACACCTCATTGAGGCAGCTGCGACGCTGACCGAAGAACTCATACGCTTATGCCCGCGCGTCACGATCCTGGCGACCAGCCGCGAAGTTCTCCGGATCGAGGGCGAGTACGCCTATCCCGTGCCCACACTCGAGGTGCCGGCAAAAGAACAGGTGGATGCGGACCAGATTCTGGGTCGCAGCGCGCCAGCGCTTTTCATTTCCAGAGCCAAGGAATTGGGCGCGGACTTCTCGTCACGCACCGAAAGCCTGCCGACGATCGCGGCAATCTGTCGCCACCTCGACGGCATACCGCTCGCCATAGAGTTCGCGGCGGCCCGGGCTGCAACGCTTGGGATCGAAGAGGTAGCCGCAGCACTGCGGGATCGCTTTGCGTTGCTCACAAGCGGGCGCCGCCGGTCACTGCCACGGCATCGAACGCTCCGCGCGACCCTGGACTGGAGTTACGACCTTCTGGCCGATCCCGAGCGCCTGCTGCTGCAACGCCTGGCGGTATTCGCAGGCAGTTTTTCACTAGAGGCCGCGAACGCAGTCACCAATAGTGGGGACGCCTCGGAAGCTGAAATTGCCGATCGTATCGCGAACCTGATCACGAAATCACTGGTGACGTCAGACATTGCCGGGGGGGCCGGTTATTTCCGGCTCCTTGAGACGACCCGGGTTTATGCCCTCTCGAGACTAGCGGAGGGCGGCAAATTACAAAAGTTTGCCCGACGGCACGCCGAATATTATCAGGTGTTTCTCGAAAGAATTGACAATGTGGTGTCGTCTCTTTCCCACATCGATAATGTTCGTGCCGCTTTGGAATGGTGCTTCGGTGTCAGCGGCGATCTAGAAATTGGCATCGAACTCGCCGCCGTTGCCGCGCCGATTTTCTTAGCGATGTCCCTATTACCGGAATGCTATCGCTGGTCGGAGCGCGCCATAGGCGCACTCGACGATGCGACGCGCGGCGGAGCCGATGAGATGCATCTGCAAGCGAGCCTCGGCGCTTCGTCGATGAACATGCATGGGCAAAGCGACCCGGCCCGGGTGGCTCTGGATAGAAGCCTGGCGATCGCCGAAGCTCGTGACGACGTCCTCTATCAAGTGGAGCTGCTCAGCACGTTAACAATGTTCCACACACGCGGCGGGGATTTTAAAACTGCGCTGCATTACGCCGAGCTCAGCCGAGTTGTTGCTGAGACTGCGGCGGATGCGGCCGCTCTGGCCTTAGCCCACTCCGTCTTGGGGAGGTCACTCCACTTTTTGGGAGACCATATCGGCGCCCGCGCGGCGCTCGAGGCCTCGTTTCACCACTGGTCCAGCCTGCCGGGGACCAGCGAGATCCATCTCGGCCTCGATCATCGCGTTTGGGTCGGCGTCGGCCTGGCGCGGACCCTGTGGCTACAGGGCCATCCGGCTCAGGCCGCAGAACGCATGCGCGAGACCATCAGCGACGCCGAGCGCAGGAACCATCCGGCATCACTCGACTTTGCTCTGTTCTGGGCGCCAGCGATATTCCTGTGGGTGGGCGATCTCGAGAACGCCGAACAACACGCGGACCGCTTGATCTCACATGGCGAGAGCCATTTCCTAAGACCCTATCCCCCCGTCGGGCGCGGGTATAAAGGTGCCCTGGCTATCCTGCGGGGTGACGCGCGAGGCGGGGTCGAGAGCCTTAAGGGTTGCCTAGAGCAGCTCCACGCGATCCGTTACCAGATGCTCGACACGGAGTTCAAGCTCACTCTCGTTCAGGGCCTCGCGGCGATTGGACGCTCCGGCGAAGCCATGACACTTATCGATGAGACGATCATGTTGATCGAGGAAAATGAAAACCTCCTTTACATGCCCGAGGCGCTGCGCGTGAAAGGAAGTGTTCTTCTCTCAATGCCGCAGCGTCAGGTTTATGACGCGGAGAATTGCTTCATCCAGTCCCTAGATTGGAGTCGCCGTCAAGGTGCGCGATCATGGCAATTGCGCACTGCGGTCGACTTGGCTGCGCTGTGGGCAGCTGATGGACAACGAGGGCGCGCCCAGGCCATTCTCCAGCCGATATTCGAGACGTTTGCGGAAGGCTTGGACACAGCAGATTTGCAGGCAGCCGAACATCTGTTGGCGACATTGCAATAGTTAAAGACCGTTCGACGTCGCCCGATCTTGCATTGGATCCGTATTCAGCCAATGGCGTCAGTTGACGGCGGTTCGAGGCCTCCCGATCCGGTCAATCATGATGGCTCGCACCCGCGAGATATTATATAGTCTTGCTGTTCGATGGAGCCGGTTCGGATACGCTCGATGCGCCTTGCGGGAAAGATCGCGGTCGTCGTTGGCGCCGGGCAGAGCCCCGGCGAGGGCATCGGCAACGGCCGCGCGACGGTGCTGCGCTTCGCTCAGGAAGGAGCGAAGATCCTTGCCGTCGACCGCGATCTTGCCTCGGCCGAGGAGACCGCGGCGCTGGCCGCGAAGTCCGGCCGCGAATGCGTCGCCTTCGCGGCCGATGTCACGCGCGAGGCGACACTTGCCGCGGCGATGGCGACGGCCGTCGAGCGCTGGGGCCGCATCGACATCCTGCACAACAATGTCGGGGTCAGCATCGCCGGCGGCGACAAGCCGCTCGAGGAGCTGACCGAGGCGGCGTTCGACCGCGTGTCTGCCATCAACCTGCGCGGCACGATCATGGCCTGTAAGCATGTGCTGCCGATCATGCGCCGGCAGCGTTCGGGGGCGATCGTCAACATCTCGTCGGTGGCGGCCTACGAAAACACCTACCCGCTGGTCGCCTACAAGGCGACGAAGGCGGCGATGATCGCTTTTACCGAGCAGCTGGCGTTGCACAACGCGCCCTACGGCATCCGCGCCAACTGCATCCTGCCGGGGCTGATGGACACGCCGATGGCGGTCGACACCCGGGCGCGGGCCAGCAACCGCAGCCGCGCCGAGGTCGCCGCAGAACGCGACGCCCGAGTGCCGCTGCGCGGCAAGATGGGCACCGGATGGGACGTCGCCAACGCGGCGCTGTTCCTCGCCTCGGACGAGGCCAATTTCATTACCGGCGTCGCCCTGCCGGTCGATGGCGGCGCGCTGGTCAAGGTCGGTTGAGCCGGCGCCGCCGCGGGCGTTCCGACGAACCCGGCGGGCTGCGTTTATGTTGCGCGACGATGCTGGGGGCTCACAAGAAAAGCGAGCTGAGCGGCGCCGTGGCTACGGGTGGATCACGGTCGGCGTGCGGCTGACGACGAAGGCCTCGTGGCGGTCGAGGAAATCGCCGACCACCTCGGCGAAGGCCTCCGGCCGCTCGGCCGCAATCGCGTGGCCGGCGTCATAGACGAACACCAGATGGCAGTCCGGGATCAACTCTTTGTAGAGGTGCCCCAAATCGGGTGGGATCACGCTATCGAGCGTGCCGAACAGCGCCAGCGTCGGCGGTGCCAGACCCGCTAGCCGAGCTTCGAGGTCGGGGTCGCGGGGCGGACCGAACACCCGCCGCACGAAGGCCGCCTGCTTTGCCGCCTGCTGCGGATCGATGGCCGGCAGCGGCTTCTGCCGCTCCGGGTGGCCGAAGAGCCGGCGTGCCATTTCCCCGGGCGTGCCGGCGGGCGGTACGGCACCCGGCGGGCGGATCGCCGCCGGCAATTCCAGCACCAGCGCCAACACCCGTTCAGGCTTCTGCAAACCCAGCCACAGCGCCGCCTTGCCGCCGAACGAGGTGCCCATCAGGTTGAAGCGGTCGAGGCCGAGGGCCTGGGCGGCGGCGGCCATCGTCCGCGCCAGCTCGGCCATGTCTGTTGTGCGCGTGTTCTCGGCCGAGGCGCCGAAGCCCGGCATCTCGAAGGCGACGACCCGGTTGTTGCGGCTCAAGAGCTCGTGCGCGGGGGTGAGCCTCAGCCCGCCGGCGCCGTGCAGATGAACGAGCGCCGGCCCCTCGCCCGCCTCGCTATAGCGGATGCGAAACCCGTCCGCCTCGACGAACCCCTCGCGGAACCCGGCTGCCATTGCCGCCTCCTTTTATTTCAGATGTCGCGGACGTGCGGCAGTACCTTCTTGCCGAACAGTTCGAGCGCTTCCATCAACTCGTCGGGATCTTCCGAGCCCGGGGTCTGGAACGACAGATCGACGACGCCGCAGCCGATCTGTTCGCGGGCCTCCTTCAATTGCGCGACGATCTCGTCCGGCCCGCCGCAGAAGTTGATCGGCAATGCCCGGTTGACATTGGCCGGCCGCCGCCCCTCGCCGGCGACGTTGCGCTGGTCGACTTCCAACAGTGTGGCGGCGACCGCGGCCTTCAGCCGGAACACCGCCTCGCGCGGATACTGCGCCAATGCCTGCTGCGCCTTCTCGTCGGTCTCGGCGATCACGATGTTCGCGCGGTAGATGATCTGCTGCGGCTGCGGCTGCCAGCCGTAGTGCCTGCACTCGTCCTTGTAGTAGCCGGTCACCTTGCCCATCGCGTCGAACGGACCGAACGACACGCCGAGGCCGACATGGTTGCGCGCCGCGAAGTCGCTGGCCTCGCGGCTCGTGCCGAGGGCAAAGATCGGCGGCAGTGGCTGCTGCAGCGGCTTTGGCCACACCGACACGGTCCGGTAATGGAAATGCCTTCCTTGCCAGGCGAAGGGCTGCGGTTCCTTCCAGGCACGCAGGATCAGCTCCATGCCCTCGTCGGTGCGCTCGCGCGATTCCTCGGGGTTGAGGTCGTAGGTCATCATCTCGTTGGTGGTACCGCGCAGCATGCCGACGACCAGCCGGCCCTCGGCCATCGTGTCGAGCATCGCCATTTCCTCGGCGAGCAGCACCGGGTTGCTCTGCGGCACGATCGGGCCCAACAGCGCGATCTTGATGTTGTGCACGTGCGAGGCGATGTAGGCCGCGGCGATCGGCAGCGACGGGGTCAGGATGCGCGGCGAATAATGGTGCTCGGAGACGCTGACCCAGTCGTACCCCAGTTCCTCGACATACCGGCTGCGCTCGACCATGCCCTGAAAGGCGCGCAAACCCGCCTCGCGATCGTAGGCCCCGGCCGGCATCGGCCATTGCCGAGGCAGGTTCGAGGGCGCGTAGTAGCGGCCGGTTTCGAAATACGAGACCTGCATTTTGGCGCCTCCCCGGTTCAGCGGGTACGGTTGTGGGTATAGTCCTCGCGCTCGCCGGCGCCGAGCCGCAGCCCCTCCGGCAAAGGCGGGCGTCCCGCCTGCAGTTTGGCGTGGGCGTCGAGTGCTGCCTGGTCCTTCCACAATTCGAGCAGGACGAGCTTCTCGGGATCGACGACGCTCTGGAACACCTCGAACTGTTCGCAGCCTTCATCTTGCCGCGACACCTCGCAGCGCGTCTTCATCGCCTGCGCGAGTTCGGCGCCCTTGCCGGGCGCCGCGTGGAACGTAACGACGAGCCGGACCGCCATGGCCTTTCCTCCTGTAGCCCGAATCTGGGTCGACCAGTATCGTGATCCGCCCGCTGCCGCGTCAAGCGCGCCCCGGAAAGGTTCAAACGCAGCGACCGCACGTTGCGCGCCTTGCGAGTGTGGTTGCGGCGGGCCCGGCGACCTGCTAGGTTCGCGGCCATGATCGGTTTCGCGCTATCGGCAGCGTGGTGGTGGCCCGTCTGAGAGAGGCGGCCATTTATTATCCTTTGGTGGAGGGCCGCTTCGGATTACCGGGCGGCCTTCGCAGTTTCTGGCGTCAGACCCCCGGGATCAGGCGAAGCGGCCGCGGAATGAGGGGGTTCACATGCAGAGCACGAGCTATCTGACGAATGGCGGCATCCGCATCGAGCGGCAGAGCGAGATGCGCGCCTACAGCCCGGCCGACATGGCGCTCGCCGATGCGCTCGACAACCGGCGCGGCGTCCTCTTTTCATCGAGCTTCGAGTTTCCCGGCCGCTACACGCGCTGGGACATGGGGTTCGTCGATCCGCCTCTCGTGTTCACGGCGCGGGCCCGGCGTTTTTCGATCGAAGCCCTGAACCGCCGCGGCCGCGTCTTGCTGCCGGCGATCGGCGAGACGCTGGCCCGCCTGCCGGCGACGACGCTGCAGCGGTCGGATGATGCCGTCCTCGGCGAGATCGCCGAGGGTGGGGAGCGTTTCGCCGAAGAGGAACGCAGCCGCCAGCCGTCGGTGTTTTCGGTGCTGCGCGCGCTGATCCGGCTGTTCGGCAGCCCGGAGGACCCGCATCTTGGGCTCTACGGCGCCTTCGGCTACGACCTCGTCTTCCAGTTCGAGCCGATGCGGCTGCGGCTGCCGCGCCCCGACGACCAGCGTGATCTCGTACTCTATCTGCCCGACGAAATCCTCGTCGTCGACCATATGCGGCAGACCGCCGCCGTCCACCGCTATGAATTCACGCTCGGCAGCGAGGCGACGGTCGGGCTCGACCGCGCCGCGGCGCTGGCACCTTACCGGTTGGACCCTATGCCGGCGGCGAAACCGGCCGAGAGCGATCACGGGCCCGGCGAATATGCCGCTCTCGTCGAACGGGCGAGGGAGGCCTTTGTTTGCGGCGATCTGTTCGAGGTCGTCGTCGGACAGCTGTTCAGCGAGCTTTGCGCGGACAGGCCGAGCGCCGTCTTTCAGCGCCTGCGCAGCGCCAACCCGGCGCCCTATGGCGCGTTGATCAATCTCGGCGAAGGCGAGTTCCTGGTCTCGGCCTCGCCCGAAATGTATGTGCGCGTCGAGGGTCGGCGGATCGAGACCTGTCCGATCAGCGGCACGATCGCGCGCGGCCGGGATCCGGTCGAGGATTTGGAGCGCATTCGCGAGCTGTTGAATTCGGCGAAGGACGAGAGCGAGCTGACGATGTGCACCGATGTCGACCGCAACGACAAGTCGCGGGTGTCGACGCCGGGCAGCGTTCGCGTCATCGGCCGGCGCCAGATCGAGCTTTATTCGCGGCTGATCCACACCGTCGACCATGTCGAAGGCGAATTGCGGCCGGAATTCGACGCGCTCGACGGGTTCTTGAGCCATGCCTGGGCGGTGACGGTCACCGGCGCGCCAAAGCTCTGGGCGATCCGCTTTGTCGAAGACGAAGAACGGTCGCCGCGGCGGTGGTATGGCGGCGCGATCGGCCGCGTCACCTTCGACGGCAACATGAATACCGGGCTGACCTTGCGCACGATCCGCATGCAGGATGGCGTAGCCGAGGTGCGGGCGGGCGCGACATTGCTTTACGACAGCGATCCGCAAGCCGAGGAGGCCGAGACCCGGCTCAAGGCGGCGGCGATGTTCGCGGCGATCCGTGGCCGGGCGGCGGCAGCGCCGACGGCGGCGCCGCCGCCCGCCGCCGCCGTCGGGCGCAAGGTATTGCTGGTCGATCACGAGGATTTGTTCGTCCACACCCTCGCCAACTATATCCGGACGACCGGGGCCGAGGTCAGGACATTGCGCCCGGACATGGCGCGTGCCGAATTGCGCCACGGGGCGCGTCCCGACCTGGTCGTGCTGTCGCCGGGGCCGGGCCGGCCCGCCGATTTTGCGATGGCTGAAACGCTCGATCTCCTGGTCGGTCAGCGCCTGCCGGTCTTTGGCGTTTGCCTCGGGCTGCAGGGGATCGTCGAGTATTTCGGCGGCGCACTCGACATCCTGGCGACACCGTTCCACGGCAAGGCGTCGCCGGTCCGGGTCGTCGGCGGCCGGCTGCTGCGCGGCCTGCCGCGGGAATTCACGGTCGGCCGCTATCATTCGCTCCATGCCCGCCGCGATCGGCTACCGCTCGACCTCTCGGTCACGGCCGAGACCGCCGACGGCGTCATCATGGCGATCGAGCACCGGACCCTGCCGATCGCCGCCGTTCAGTTCCATCCCGAATTGGTGATGACCCGGCGTGCCGAGATCGGCATGCCGATTATCGAAAGGGTCCTCGCCGACCTCGAAATGGCACCTGAGCGACGGCAAAGGCTCGCCGCAACGATCTGAAGGCGGTACCCATGGGCAGCGGGTCCGTCTCTCACCGGGTCGACTGCAGTTCGCTTAGGATGTGTTCGCCGGCGGCGCAAGGCATCTGCTCCTGATGATGCGGCCGGCCGGCAATGCGAGCGGCCCTCAGCGCTCGACCGGCGGTGTCTCCTTATCGGCATGCGCCGCCAGGCGCTCATACTCGCGGGCGGTCACGTGCAACCTTCCCTTGATCGCCGGCGTGGTGGCCTCGTTCATCAAGAGCCGAACCCGTGCCGCCAGCCGCCGGTAGTATTCGGCCGGCACCGACGGCAATGTGGTTGTCGAAAAATCCATAGAGACCGCTTAAAGGGGAAAGGAGAGCTGCGCCCTTCGCGCTCCCCTCATCACATCGCGCCTAGACCTAGACCTGCTGCAAATCGACCGCGGAAGTCTTGCCCTGGGTGCCACGCTCCAGCTCGAAGCTCAGCCGCTGGCCCTCGTGCAGATTGCCGATCCCGGAGCGCTCGACGGCCGAGATATGTACGAACACATCTTTCGAGCCGTCCTCCGGCTGAATAAAGCCGTAGCCCTTTTGGGCGTTGAACCATTTCACGGTTCCGATCGTCATCGTCGTCGTTCCTGTAAATAAGGGGTCGCCGCCGCCCGACTGGGATTGGCGGGGTCAAACGACGACACTGAACCGGGAGCAGGCTCGGCGCTCGATTGCGCCTGGCTAGCAGGCTGAGCGATGAAGAAGTTGACGTTAATGATGTGGGCATCCGCCGTTATTTTTCAAGCGCCGCGCGGCCGTTCTCCTATCAAGCCCTTGCTGTCGCTCGCAATCTCCCTCCCGACATGCAGGATCAGGTCGCCCACTGTTCTCCGGCTCGCCGGTGTGGATCATGAACCGCCGGTGCCGCTTACGTCCGAAGAGCACGCCGCGATCGCCGCCTCGAAGGCGGCCGCCGCCCGTAGCGAATTCTCGACCGATGAGCGGGTGCGGGCGGTATGGGCTAAGCACGGTCTGTGAGGTGCTATACCCTTCCTGTACCTGCCGACCTTGGCGCGATCCTCGATTACGTCGCCGCCCATTCGCTGCGCGGCGGGCGCCGGGTTCAGGCTCGCGTTCAGGCGCTCACGGAGCTTCTGTTGCTTCACCCGCACATCGGCCGCCGCAGGGGCGTATGCGCGTGACGCGCTTCTCTAAGCATCCTGCTGTCCGCGCCGGACCTTGCGGCCGCGGTGCCGCGCGACGTCACGGCGCCGGGCCACCATGCGGGCGCGGTCGCCCCACAGAGTTTTTAAGTGTGGTCAGGCTGCGAGGCGGACCGGCAAGGATCGGATCGCGCGCAGGAAGTTCGAATAGCCGTAGACCGGCTTGTCGAGCACCTCGATCTCGAGGTCGCGGTTCAGGACCTCCTCCCACAGGATGCGCAGCTGCATTTCGGCCAAGCGGTTGCCGAGGCAGCGATGAATGCCGAAGCCGAAGGCGACATGCTCGCGCGGCCGCAGCCGGTCGGCGATCAGCCGGTTGGGGTCCGATATCGCGTCCTCGTCGCGGTTGCCCGAGATGTACCAGAGCACGACCTTGTCGCCCTGCTTGACCCTTTTGCCGCCGATCTCGGCGTCCTCGAGCGCCGTGCGTCGCATATGGATTACCGGCGTTTGCCAGCGGATGATTTCCGGAATGAGGCCCGGGATCAGCGCCCGGTCGGCCCGCACCTTAGCGAATTCCTCGGGGAAGCGGCTCAAGCCCCAGACTCCGCCCGACATCGAGTTCCGCGTCGTGTCGTTGCCGCCGACCAGGAACAGGATCAGGATGCCCATCTTCTGACGCAGCGTCATCCTTCTGGTCGCCTCGCCATGCGCCAGGATCGAGATGATGTCGAAGGACGGCGGCCGCTTCGCCCGCTCCTCCCACAATTCATTCATGTGCTCGGTGAATTTCAGCTGCTCGGCAAAGCGTTCCGCCTCGGAGCGAACCGGCGCGTCCGGCGCGTTGATATTGGCGATCGCGATATCCGACCAGCGGATCAGGTTGCGCCGCTCCTCGATCGGGTAGTCGAACAACGTCGCCAGCATCATCGAGGTCAGCTCGATCGACACCCGGTCGACCCAGTTGAATGGCTCGTTGCGCGGCAGTCCATCGAGAACCTGGCTGGTGCGCTCGCGGATCAGGCTCTCCATCTTGGCGAGGTTCATCGGGTTGACGCTGGGGCTCGCCTCGCGACGCTGCTCGTCATGCTCGGGCGGGTCCATGCGGATAAAGCTCGTCCGCTCCATCCCCTTCGGCGGGTCTTCGATCTGGATGCCGCCGAAATCGTCGGACGAGGAGAACACCTTGTGGTTCACCTCGACCTTGACCATGTCGCGATATCTGGTGACCGCCCAATACGGCCCGTAGGGGCTCGCCGGCGTGTAATGGACCGGGTCCTCCTGGCGCAGCCGCTCGAAATAAGGGTACCAAGTGTCGTTGTAATAGAGGCGCGGATCGCTGACGTCGATTTCATCGAGCGGCAGCGCATAGGCTTCGTCGCGAGCGGCATAATTCACGTATGTGTCCATCGCCTCCCTCCGTTCGCCCCAATCGGAATCATGGCGCGCTCTCAGTGCTGGCCTTCCGGCATGCGCACGACGAGCCCGTCCATCGCTTCCGTCATCGTGATCTGGCAGGAGAGCCGCGAATTAGGCTCGGCCGCCGCGGCGAAGCTCAGCATGCTGGCTTCCATCGAACCCGGCTCGGGCAGCCCGGTGCGGTCGAGCCATGCCGGATCGACATAGACATGACAGGTCGCACAGGCGCACTCGCCGCCGCAATCGGCGTCGATCCCGGGCACGGCGTTGGTGACGGCGCCGCGCATCACCGACAGGCCGAGCGGCACCTCGACCGGATGCTCGGTCCCGTCATATTCGATATAGGTCACCTTCGGCATCTGTTGTCGCCCTGTTCAACATCCGTCTACGAGCAAATCCCCTTGCGCGGGCTTGACCCGCGCACCCACCTCTTTAACCGCCGGCCTGCCCATTCGACAAGAAGCCGTGCGTGGCCGGATCAAGTCCGGCCACACGGACGGCGTCAGGGTCATTGCGGGGCGAGCTTTATGGGAACAGTTTTTCCCCGGTCTCGGCATCCTCGACGAAAATCGCGCTGACCGGGCAGTTTTCCGCCGCCTCCAGGATCTTCTCGACGGTGTCGGCGGCGGGATCGACCGCCTCGGATTGCCGGTTCTCGTTGAGGCGAAACACCTTCGGGGCGAAGGTCTCGCACATCGCGTTGCCGACGCAAACGTCGTGGTCGACCCAGACGCGCAGCTTGCGAGCCACCCTCGCCTCCTACTGCCAGGCGACCGGCAGAGATTTCAGCGAGCGAAAGGTGACGCTCGGCTGATACTCCAATTGTCCGCTCTCGATCTCGAAGCCCGGAAAACGCTCGGCCAGGGCCTTGAAGACTTCCTGACCTTCGACGCGCGCCAAGGTGGCTCCAAGGCAGTGATGCGTTCCCGAGCCGAACGCCACATGCTGGTTCGGCTGCCGGGTGATGTCGAATTTGTCGGGTTCGGCAAATATCGTCGGGTCGCGGTTGGCCGAGGAAATAAACCACCGGATGCGATCGGTCTTGCGCATCGTCTTGCCGCGCATCTCGACGTCCTCCGAGGCGATGCGCTGGATCGATTTGACCGGCGAATCATAGCGCAGGCATTCCTCGGTAGCCCATTTGGCGTGCCCGGCCGGATCCTCCTTGAGCAGCGCCCATTGATCGGGATGCTGGATGAAGGCGAGGCTGCCGTTGCAAATCAGGTTGATCGTCGTCTCGTGGCCGGCCAACAGCAGCAGCGAGGTGTTGACCAGCACCTCATGCCGCGTGAACACGCCCGCCTTCTCGCCGCTCGCCAGCACCGAGATGAAATCGTCGCCCGGCTTGGCGATACGCTCGTCGACCAGCGGCGAGACATAATCGATCATCCCCTGCATGCCTTCGGTCAGCGGCTTCATGCGGTCGTGTTCGCCGCGCCCGATATACAGCAGTTTTTCGGCCAGCTTGCGGACATGGCCGCGGTCCGCTTCGGGGACGCCCATCATCTCGGCGATCACGAGGACCGGCAACGGGGTCGCGAGGTCGCGCATGACGTCCATCGACCCCTTTTCCTCGGCCGCGTCGAGCAATTCCTTGACGGCTTTCTGGACAAAGGGGCGCCACGCCTCCATCGATTTGGGCGTGAAGTAGCCATGCACCACCCGGCGCATCTCCAAATGCTCCGGCCGGTCATGCTGGATGAACTGGTCGCCCTGGTAGTTCCTGACATACTCGTAAAGGCCGAGATCCGACTCGTCGATCGCCGGGTAGGCCGGCCGCGGATCATTCTTGAAGACCGCCGACGAAAACAGCTCGTGATGCCGGGTCAGCCAGACGAGATCGTCGTGGCGCGTGATGACCCACAACGCGTAAGTGTCGTTCCAATGCACCGGATCCTCGTCGCGCAGCCGGCCATAATAAGTATAGGGGTCGGCGATGACATCCGGGGTGAACATATCGTCTGGAATCAGGGGCATGGTTCCTCCTTGCTCATCACGGTTTTTCTTTTTGGGCGCGGGCCCCGGGTGGGGCCGCACCGGAAACAAAGGCCTTCAGTTGAGGCCGTAGAAGCCGATCGCACCGCCGGCCATGACGCCGTGCTTGGTTTCGTCCGACAGGCCTTCGAGTTGGTCCAGCATCATCTTGGGCGCGCCGGGGAAGAAGCCGTCGGGATGCGGATAGTCGGTCGCCCAGAGGATCTTGTTCGGCCCGATATAGTCGGCCAGCACCTTGACGCTGCCTTCGACCGGCTCGAACGAGATCCAGCAATTGCGCTGAAAGAGTTCGCTCGGCCGCGTCTTGAGCCCGGAATTGTTGAAGCCCTGGTCGTCGAAATGCCGGTCCATGCGGTCGAGCCACGGGGCGATCCAGCCGCCGCCCGATTCCAGAAAGCCGACGCGCAGTTTCGGGTGGCGCTCGCAGACACCGCCCCAGATCACGCTCATGCAGGCGAGCATCATCTCCATCGTGTGGCTGATGATGTGGCGGGCGCCGCGGCCTTCGAAGCGGTCGACGCCGACCGTCGGCATGCCGCTCGAGGCGCCTTCGTGGAAGCCGATCGCGATGTCGAGATCCTCGGCGGCGGCCCAGAACGGCTCGTAACGCTCGTCGTGGATCATCTTGTCGCTATACGGGTTGGGGCGGATGAAGCCGGCCTTGAAGCCCAGCTCCTTGCGGGCGAAGCGCATCTCGGCGATCGCCAGATCGACCGATTGCAGGGGCAGCATCGCGACGCCGAACAGGCGGTCGGGATAGGGCCTGCAATAATCGGCGAGCCAGCGATTGTAGGCGCGGCAGGTCGCGGCGGCGAGTTCCGGGTCGTGGATCGCACCGGAGAACAGGCCGAGGCTAGGATAGAGAAAGGCCGCGTCGATGCCGTCGGCGTCCATGTCCGGGATGCGCTTGTGCGGGTCGAAGCCGCCGGGCTTGCCGTCCTTGTACTCCATCGTATCGCCCGCGACGACGCCCTGCCGCGCACCGACCGCACCGATCCGGCCGATGCCGCGCTGACCGTCGCCGACCGCGTGCTCCTCGATGACCAGCCGCTCCTTGCCGTTCTCGCCCATGACGATCTTCGGCGCCCGGTCGCGGAATTTCGGATCGATGTATTTGTCCCACAGATCGAGCGGTTCGAGGATGTGGCCGTCCGCGTCGATGATGTTGTAGGCGTTCTTCATACCGTCGTTCCTCCAATTCCGCGAGAAAACCAAACGCCCGTTTGGTTTTCTCGACGCTATGCCGACGCGCGGGGGCTGTCAACCCCAAGCGGCGTTTTCCGCGCGTAAGCGCGACTATGGTCGACATAGCGCCACGCGGCCGCGCCCACCGAGACCAGCGGTCAGCGTCGACCAACTCATTTCGGTGGGTGTGAGCCGACTCACAGCGTTCCACACCCAGCGGAACCATATAAGAGACAGTCGGGAGGATTGGAGACGGAACCCATGGGCGATCCTGTGAGAGAGGCCTGCGAGGCCTGCTTCGAGGCGCACACAGACGACTGCAGCGGGTTCGCCAGAGCGGTAGCGACCGAGCTTGGCGTGTCGCTGCAAGGTGTCGCCGACCAGATCGTCGAAACCCTTCGTGCAGGTGAGGGCTGGACCAGTCTGCCCGATGGTGTCGCGGCCGCGAAAAGTGCGCACAATGGCAAGCTCGTTATGGCCGGGCTGAAAGGGTCGGAACAGGCACATCCCGACGCGCACGGCCATGTCGTCGTGATCGTCGACGGGCCCTTGGCCCACGGCGCCTATCCAAGCGCCTACTGGGGGCAGCTTGGTGGAACGGGCGCAAAAGACAAGACCATCAACTGGGCGTGGACGGTCGAGGATCGCGACCGGGTCTCCTACGCCGCACACGATGTTAAAAGGGTCGTCGAATAGACCATGGTCATTCTCCCGAAGCATGTTCGTTCATTGGATGGCGGCGGCGCCTGGGCGGCTTATTGAGGTCCGCACGCCGACGAAGCTATGAAGCTTTGTGGGGAGTGGTCCGGGTGGGCCATCGGTAACAGATCGGGAGCTGAGGATGACCCGCGCAATAGGTTTCGCCGTAGTCGGCTTAATTGGTCTTTCCGGCTGCGTTGATACGACCGCCATCAAAAATTTTGCGAATGAAAGCAGCGTCATCAGCTCAGACACCGCCGTAATCGATGGCAGCGATGTGGCCTTTGCAGCGGTTAAGCAATATTTAAATGCGCCTGAAATGTCTGAGACGTATCCAGATGTTTTGCGTTCAGGCCCCGGAACTCCTGAATTTGATGAATCAAAAAAGGTCGCAACGCTGGCAGCGAAAGTTCTCCAGAAATACATGGAGGTCCTCGGCAAGCTCGCCGGTGAAACCAGCGTGACTGGCGGCGGTGACGTATCCGGCATTGCCGCATCGCTCAAAACATTCGGGGTAACAAGCCCTAAGGTCACGCCGACACTGGACGCCACCGCCAAACTGGCGAATTTACTCACCGCAGAATATGTCCGGGCGGAATTGAAGGAAGTTGTCGAACAGAGCAACCCATACGTGCAGGAAATCACGGCTTTCCTTGCAAAATTTGCACGACAGAATGCGACCCTTTACGATAAGGCAAGAATTGTTTCGGGAGTTTACTGGCAAAGCAAAGTCAAGGGTTGCGAGATAGTGAAACGGAATTCGCCAGTCGGCTGTGATGCGATTATCGCCTTGGCCACCGACGTCCACGCTCACGATGAGGCGGTTTTCAAGCAGCAGATCGATCCAGCCGATGCTGCGGCAGCGGCTTTCGAAAAAATTGGCGCGGACCATCAGGCCATCGTCGATAGTGCCGGTAATTTTAATTCGACTAGACTTCTCGATGTGTTGAAGACCGACGAGCCGGTGCTCGTCGGCGCGATTTAACAACTCTCCAAGCTGTAGGAGCTGCTGATGCCGCCGCAAGCATTGACGGATTTGTCGCAGACGTTACGAAGTTGTGCCGATGCGCTGAACGATTACGCGGACGCTCAAACCGATCCGCTTGATCCGTCTCTCGCCCAGCTGCGGACCACGGCGGGACATCTCATCGTCGACGCGTCGATCATTGGCCAGCTGCAACTTGCGGCAATGGCGCAAGGCGTGACCGAAGCCATCACGGGTTTGCAGGATCAGGTAAACGCAGCACAGCAGGCAGTCGCAAACATCAACAAGGTGAAAGCTGCAGTCAGTATCGGCGCCGCCGTACTCTCTGCGGCCGCGGCTATTGCCAGCGGCAATCCTTTGGGCGCGGCAGACAAGGTGGCCGCCTTGGCGAGCACCATCGCCAGCGCGATCGAGGCAAATTCCGGCAACTAGAACTAGAATCACCGGTGCGCTGGCGCATCCGGCATCATGGTTTTCGCGTCGGGTCGACGTCGCAGTGGCGGCGTTCAGTGGAAGGTACGGCCGCCGTCGACCGCGAGCGCGGCGCCGGTGACGAAGGATGAATTGGCGCTGCTGAGAAACAGGATGGCCTGCGCGATCTCCAGCGGGTCGGCGATGCGCCGCAGCGCATAGGGGCTCGCATCGCGCGCGAGGTCCGCCGTCATCGGCGTGTCGACCATGCCGGGACAGACGCTGTTGACGCGGATGGCCGGCGCCAATTCGGCGGCAAGCGCCCGCGTCAGGTTGACGACGCCGCCTTTCGAGGCGGCGTAGGCGGTCGTGTTCGGGACGTTGGGCAACAGGCCCTGGCCGGATGCGATGTTGACGATCGTCGCGAGCGACGCCTGGCTGAGCCACGGCAGGCAGCAGCGCACGACGATATAAGTGCCGGTCAGATTGACCTCGATCACCCTGCGCCAGGCCGAAACATCGACATCGAGCACCGACCCGTGCAGCACGATGCCGGCGGCATTGACGACGCCGTCGATGCCGCCGATCGCGGTTGCCGCCTGCGCCACCGCTTGCGCAACCGAGGCCTCTTGCGTCACGTCCGCCTCGACCGCTACGCCGCGCGTTGCCCGGGCGGCTTCGGCCAGTCCTTCGGCGTTGCGATCGATCAGAGCCAGCGCCGCACCCTCGGCAGCGAACAATTCGGCGGTCCGCCGCCCGATCCCGGAGGCGGCGCCGGTGATCAGGATGCGGCGGCCGCGCAGCCGGCCGGCAGCCATCGCCGAGGTCTATTCCGCCGCGGCGCGATCGACGGCGGCCGGGGCGCGCGCGGTCTGCCAGGACTGCAGCACCGGCAGCACTTCCTTGGCGAAGAGCCGCATCGATTTCTCGGCGACCGGGAACGGGATGCCGCCGAAGCGAAACGAGGTGGCGAGCTCGAAATCGCCGACCACGCCCCGCCGCTCATCGAGCATGCGCAGGATGCGGTCGGGCGGGCCCCAGACTGCGGCCTTCATGAAGCCCTCGATCATGCCTTCGAGCCCGAGATTGCGGACGATCTCGGATTTCTGCGCGTAGGCGTTGTAGCCCTTCACGGTCTGAAAATGATCGCTCATCAACTCGTAATGCTCGACATTGCTCTGCAGGAACGAGCCCATATGCCGGCGCGAGAGGTCCTCGGCCTCGGCGAGGTCGGGCCAGCAGACGCAGAAATCGGCGATCAGCATCGGCAACGCCTCGCGGCCGTGATATTGTCGGGTGAGTTCGCGGTGACGGTTGATCGCCGGCATGCGCAGCGGCCAGGGGCGGTCGGCGAACATCACCATCCGCGCACCGAGCCGGGCGCAGGCCTCGACCGAGTTGTCGCTCGCGGCGACCGCATAGATGCGGCCGGCAAAGCTGTATTTCGGCCGCGGCCGCAACTCGATGCGCGGCTGCTTGTAGTACTTGCCGTCGCCCTCGATCCAGCCGGTGCGCAGCGCCTCGAGGATCATCGCGGCACTTTCGTCGAACCGCTCGCGGCTCTCCTCCATCGTCTGGCGGAACGCGGCGAACTCGCGGCGCGCCAGGCCGCGGCCGATGCCGAACCGCAGACGTCCTTTGCTCAGCATGTCGAGCACTATCGCCTTCTCGGCGACCCGCAGCGGGTCGTTCCACGGCAGGATGACCGCCGCGGTGCCAAGGTCGATCCTCGGGCAGACGGCGGCCAGATAGGCCAAGAGCTGCAGATTGTCGGGGCAGAACGAATAGTCGTTGAAGTGATGCTCGACCGCCCAAACCGCGTCGAAGCCGAGTTCGTCGGCGAGGCGGGCGAGCCCGATGTCCTCGTCCCACGCCTCGTCGTCGCGCATGCCCTGCCAGCCGTAAGTGGCGAGCACCATCTGGATGCCGACGTCCATCATCTCCTCCTGGCTGCACGACCTACTGGAAATCTCTGATGGCTGCTTGAATGGCGAGGAAGCATGCCGCTTTTCCCTCGCCCGCGCGAGGCGGGGAGAGATGCGATGGGCGGGGCCCCCGCCAGCGAAAAAGCCTGCCCCGGACCTGATCCGGGGGTGAGGGGGCCGAAGACAACGAGACTGGCTGGTTTCCGGTTCAGTTCAGCCCATAGAACCCCATGGCGCCCCCGGCCAGGACCCCGTGCTGCGTTTGCGGCGACGCGCCGGCGAGCCGGTCCATGATCATCTTTGGCGCGCCGGGGAAAAAGCCGTCGGAGTGCGGATAATCGGTCGCCCACATGATCTTGTGCGGCCCGATATAGTCGGCCAGCACCTTGAGGCTGCCTTCGACCGGCTCGAACGAGATCCAGCAATTGCGTTGGAAGAGTTCGCTCGGCCGCGTCTTGAGCCCGGAATCGTTGAAGCCCTGGTCGTCGAAATGCCGGTCCATGCGGTCGAGCCACGGGGCGATCCAGCCGCCGCCCGATTCCAGAAAGCCGACGCGCAGTTTCGGGTGGCGCTCGGCAGACACCGCCCCAGATCACGCTCATGCAGGCGAGCATCATCTCCATCGTGTGGCTGATGATGTGGCGGGCGCCGCGGCCTTCGAAGCGGTCGACGCCGACCGTCGGCATGCCGCTCGAGGCGCCTTCGTGGAAGCCGATCGCGATGTCGAGATCCTCGGCGGCGGCCCAGAACGGCTCGTAACGCTCGTCGTGGATCATCTTGTCGCTATACGGGTTGGGGCGGATGAAGCCGGCCTTGAAGCCCAGCTCCTTGCGGGCGAAGCGCATCTCGGCGATCGCCAGATCGACCGATTGCAGGGGCAGCATCGCGACGCCGAACAGGCGGTCGGGATAGGGCCTGCAATAATCGGCGAGCCAGCGGTTGTAGGCGCGGCAGGTCGCGGCGGCGAGTTCCGGGTCGTGGATCGCACCGGAGAACAGGCCGAGGCTCGGGTAGAGAAAGGCGGCATCGATGCCGTCGTCATCCATGTCCGGGATGCGCTTGTGCGGGTCGAAGCCGCCGGGCTTGCCGTCCTTGTAGGCCATCGTGTCGGCCTCGACGACGCCCTGCCGCGCGCCGACGGCACCGATCCGGCCGATGCCGGTGCGGCTGTCGCCGACCGCATGCTCCTCGACGACCAGCCGCTCCTTGCCGTTCTCGCCCTTGACGATGCGCGGCGCCCGGTCGCGGAATTTCGGATCGATGTATTTGTCCCACAGATCGAGCGGTTCGAGGATGTGGGCGTCCGCGTCTATCACGTTGTAAGCGTTCTTCATTGCCGGCTCCGTCCTTTCCCGAGCAAACCAAACGAGCGTTTGGTTGTCAGGCTACGCGGAAGTCCCGGCGCTGTCAAATAGGCGAAGCGGCGGGATCCGTCTGGGCCGGGCGCAGACCCAATGTCGGACGCCGGCGGCTGCGCGCCGGTTTGGCGCTCTTCGCGGCGAGGCCGGCGAGCGCCAGGGCGATGAACTCGTCGGCGACCTCGCCGATGCGCAGGCGGCCTTGCGGATCGTACCACTTGTACGACCAGTTCAGCATGCCCAGGAGCCCGTAGGATGTGACCGGGATGTCGAGATCGGCACGAAATTCCCCGCTCTCGACGCCTTCGCGGAGGATCTGCTGCCACAAACGCTCATATTCTTTCGGCGAAAACCCGATCAGCTCACGAAACCGCTGCTTTACCGCCTCGCGCTCGCGCAGATAGACGAAGAGATGCGGGTAGTGGCGATCGAAGGCTTCGAGATGCGCCAGGATCGCCCGGCGCAATTTTTCCGTCGCGGTGCCGTCGGCGGCGGCGATCTCGCGCATCGTGCGGTACATCTGCGCGATCGGCTCTTTGACGACGAGGTAGAGGAGCGCCTCCTTGCTTTCGAAATGGTGGTAGAGGCTGCCCTTCAGAATCCCGACCTCTTCGGCGATGTCGCGGACCGTGGCGGCGTGATAGCCCTTGGTCCGGAACACCTTCGCCGCCGCCGCAACGATTTCGTCAAGCGTGGCCATTTTTTAACCTCGTCCCCTGATCGGGGGGCCCGACCTTGCCTCCCTGCCGCGCCGATGAGGCGCGCTTTCCAGGTGGCCCGCCGCGCCCGACAATGCAAGCGTCGAGCGAACTAGGCGGCCGGACCCACCGGCATGTTGTCGATCAGCCGGGTGCGGCCGAGGCGCGCGGCCGCGAAGACCCGGGACGGCGCGGTGATCGCGGCGGCGACCGGCGCCAGGGTCCCGGCCTCGCGGATTTCGAGGTAGTCGACGGCGAACCCGGCCTCTGCCAGCACGGTGCGGCCACGTCCGGTTTCGCGCGCGACCGCGGCCGGCACCGCGGCGAGCGCCGCGGCGATCTCGTGCAAGACCCGGGCGAGCAGCGGGGCGATGCGCCGCTCCGACGGCGACAGAAACTGGTTGCGCGATGACAGCGCCAGCCCGTCCGCCTCGCGCATTGTCGGCACGCCTTCGATCCCTACCGGGATGTCGAGATCGCGCACCAGCCGGCGCACGATCGTCAGCTGCTGGTAGTCTTTCTCGCCGAAATAGGCGGCATCGGGCAGGGATTGCAGCAGGAGCTTGGCGACGACAGTCGTCACCCCGTCGAAATGCCCCGGCCGGTGCGCCCCGCACAGCCCGTCGCCGAGCCCACCGACCCGCACGAGGGTGGCGAAACCCGGCGGGTAGACTTCGCTCGCGGCCGGCACAAAGGCGACATCGACGCCGGCTTGCCGCAGCATGTCGAGATCGGCCGCCTCACGCCGCGGATAAGCGGCGAGATCCTCGTTCGGGCCGAACTGCTTCGGATTGACGAAAATCGAGACGATGACCCGGTTGCATTGCCGCCGCGCCGCGCCAACGAGCGCCATATGTCCCCGATGCAGCGCGCCCATCGTCGGCACCAGGCCGACCGGTTCGCCGGCCGTTTGCCACCGGGCGCGCCGGGCGCGCAGATCGGCGATGGTTCGGACGACCTCCACCTCCCGCCTCCGTCGACGACGACTGGCAAACAGGCAAACGCCCAAGATGGCGTCCTTTTACTCGCCGGGCGGCGCCGGCATCGAGAGTTTTCCACAAAGCTGACGCGCGATCGCCGCTATTGCCGGCCATCCTCCGGCGGCGGAGGAACGCCCGAGTCGAAGAGGAGCGACACGATGCCAAGGAGACTGACGCCAAAAAGACTGAGGTATTTGCTGCTGTCGGCGATCCTGCTGGCCGGCGGACGGGTCTTGGCGGCGGCCGCGCCGCTTCCCGCTCAGCCGCCGCTCGAAGTCGCGCAATGGCGCTGGGCCGACGCGATCCAAGACCGGCAGCCGATCGGCAATTACCAGCGCTATGCCCCCAACCAGCCGCTCTATTTCTGGTTCGAGCTGCACGGCACGCAGGCGGCGCTCGACGATCTGCAATCTGGCCGCCCGTTGCGCGTCGCGGTGCATTGGCAGCGCGTGAACGGGCAGACTCCTGGGGCGCCGGATCTCGTCACCGAACTTTCGGTCGGCGATCCCGGGCTGGTCGACCGGCTCGCACACGAGATCAGAGAGCCCGCAAAGAGACGCTGAGCCCGGGCCGATGGGAGGTGTCATTGACCGATCCCGACGGCCGGCGGCTGCCTTGCGCCGCGCCGCAGGGCGCTTGCCGCTTTACAATCGGCATCGGCTAGACTTTCCTCGCCCCTGCAGGGAGGGCAGGGGCGAGGAATCGGCGAGGGCCATCATTCGGCAAGGTCGAAGCGGTCGAGGTTCATCACCTTGGTCCACGCCGCCACGAAGTCTTTCACAAACTTCTCCCCGGAGTCCGCGCACGCATAGACTTCGGCGAGGGCGCGCAGCTGCGAGTGCGACCCGAAGATCAGGTCGACCCGGGTGCCGGTCCACTTGACCTCGTTCGTCTTTCTGTCGCGCCCCTCGTACACGCCTTCGGAGCCGGCGGACGGCTGCCATTGCGTGCTCATGTCGAGCAGGTTGACGAAGAAGTCGTTCGTCAGCGTCTCGGGCCGCTTGGTGAAGACGCCATGCGTCGACCTCCCGGCATTTGCGCCCAGAACGCGCAGGCCGCCGACGAGAACCGTCATCTCAGGCGCCGTCAAGGTCAGCAACTGCGCCCGATCCACCAGCAACTCCTCGGCCGACAGGCGCTGCTCGCCGTGGAGATAGTTGCGGAAGCCGTCGGCGGTCGGTTCGAGCGGCGCGAAGGAGTCGACGTCGGTTTGCTCCTGCGACGCGTCCATGCGCCCCGGCGTCAACGGGACTTTGACGTCGTGCCCGGCGCTCTTCGCGGCTTTCTCGATCGCCGCGCCGCCGCCGAGCACGATCAGGTCGGCGAGCGAGACCTTTTTCCCACCAGTCTGCCGCGCGTTGAAGTCCCTTTGGATCGCTGCGAGCGTCTCCAGCGCCTCCGCCAGCTGATCCGGCTGGTTAACGTCCCAGTCCTTTTGCGGCGCGAGGCGAATGCGCGCGCCGTTCGCTCCACCGCGCTTGTCGGAGCCGCGGAACGTCGACGCCGACGCCCAAGCCGTCGAGACGAGCTGGGAAACGGCCAGACCGGATGCGAGGATTTTTGCCTTCAAAGCAGCAACGTCCTCTTCCCCGATCAGCGGATGATCCACGGCCGGGATCGGGTCTTGCCACGGCAGCTGCTCCTTCGGAACGAGCGGGCCGAGATAACGCACGATCGGGCCCATGTCGCGATGCGTCAGTTTGAACCACGCCCGGGCAAACGCGTCTGCGAACCGATCCGGATTCTCGTAGAAGCGCCTTGAGATCTTTTCGTAGATCGGATCGACCCGCAGCGAGAGGTCGGTGGTCAGCATGGTCGGCACGTGCCGCTTCGACGAGTCGTAGGCATCCGGAATCGTTGCGGCGCCGCCTCTCGCCTTCCACTGATAGGCACCGGCTGGGCTCTTGGTCAGCTCCCATTCGTGGCCGAACAGGTTCCGGAAGAAGTTGTTGCTCCACTGCGTTGGCGTCTCGGACCAGATGACTTCCGGGCCGCCGGTGATCGCGTCGGGCCCTTTGCCCGTGCCGAATCTGCTCTTCCAGCCGAGGCCCTGCTGCTCGATGGGGGCGGCTTCCGGCTCCGGACCCACCAGTGCCGCATCGCCGGCGCCGTGGGTCTTGCCGAAGGTGTGACCGCCGGCAATCAGCGCGACGGTTTCCTCGTCGTTCATCGCCATCCGGCGGAAGGTTTCGCGAATATCCCTGGCCGCCGCGAGCGGATCCGGGTTGCCGTTCGGCCCTTCCGGATTCACATAGATAAGGCCCATTTGCACGGCGGCGAGAGGGTTCTGAAGATCGCGGTCGCCGCTGTAGCGCTCGTCCGCCAGCCACTTCCCTTCCGGGCCCCAGTAGATCGACTCGTCTGGTTCCCAGACGTCGGCGCGGCCGCCGCCGAAACCGAACGTCTCGAAGCCCATCGACTCGAAGGCGACGTTGCCCGCGAGGATCATGAGGTCGGCCCAGGAGAGTTTCCGGCCGTATTTCTGCTTGATCGGCCACAGCAGCCGGCGCGCCTTGTCGAGGCTCGCATTGTCCGGCCAACTGTTGACGGGCGCGAAGCGCTGCTGGCCGGCTCCGGCGCCGCCGCGGCCGTCGCCGATGCGGTAGGTGCCTGCGAGGTGCCACGCCATCCGAATGAACAGCCCGCCGTAGTGGCCAAAGTCGGCCGGCCACCAATCCTGCGAGTCCGTCATCAAGGCATGCAGGTCCTCGATCACGGCATTCAGGTCGAGGCTCTTGAATTCCTTGGCGTAGTCGAACGCCTCACCCATCGGATTGGACAGGGGGGAGTGCTGGTGGAGAACCTGGAGGTTCAGCCGGTTCGGCCACCAGTCACGGTTCGTCTGTGCGCGGTTCCCGCCTGTGAACGGGCACTTGCTTTCGCCGTCCATGCTCTCTCCGATCGTGTTCCATAATTTGGGGACGCACCCCAACCGGCTCCCGGTACCCGCCGGTCGCTACCACAACTCGTCGAGACCTCTCGACGGCCAGGTGCCCGCCGACACCCGCGATATAGGGAGTTGGCGGCACGCGTCAAGAATTAGAATTATTAAAGTTATAAGATGGAGGTCTGGACGAATGGTGCCGACCCGTCCGACTACGGTGCCGACGGCCGGCAGCCAGCCCGCCGACCGGGATTGCCGCGTCGGGATGTCCTGCAGGTTGCCGCTCGGTGCGAATATGAGGCCGACACTTGGTTGGACAAGCTGTGTGACCGATCTTTCGGCCGGCGATCCGGGCATCGCCAACGGGCTCGGGCACGGGGCGAAAGAGGGCGATTTCAGTCACGTCCGGTGGCGGCAGGCTGTCACGCGCGACCGCAGCATCCGTCGAGATTTCCCAGTTCGATGGGAAAATACTGGGAATTCTTGCGATTTGCCCGCCGGCGCATAAGTAAATTCAACGGCTTATAGGGGAAATTCCCGTCGCGCCGAGCGAACAACAATTCGACATAACTGGGAATTAAATCAGCATAACTGGGAATTAAATCAGGCTGAAAGGGAAAATATTGGAAGTCACCGAGCTGCCCCTCCGCCTCTGCCAATATGACCGGCGATGACCGCCCTGAACGCACCGGCATCGTCGGAGCCAACCCGCCGAGACTGCGCTCCTTCTCTCGGCCGGCTTCCCGATCGCAACTGATCGAGGCGTTCTTCACCAACGGCAAATTGTTTCCGATTGCCAAACGACATCCGATCCGAGGCGAGCGAACCGACGAGCCGGGCGGACCTCCGCCCGACGGCGAGCCGCAGCTGCCACCCCGCCGGCCCGCCCGCACCCGGATCGCTCTTGTGATGCGCACCTGACCGGGCCCCGAAACCCGACAGAGGTTCGGCTGCGCGGGACTTCGCCGAAGCCTTCGAGCTTCCCTGGTCAATGGGAATATACCGGGAAAAATCGCGCTCAGGCCCGACCTCGTGAAAAAAATGATATCTTCATCAGAAACTTGCGAACAAATTTCCCTAGTAGGGCAACAGGGAAATAAATCCGCCCGAGCACGGAATTAAATCGGCCGAACAGAGAAAGCCAGGGTATGGCCGCACCCCGTCCCGCCGCCCGCCGGTTTGAGCGGCGAAAACGGCGGAGAATACTCTAAGCGCGATTATCGCAATTTCATAGCAGAACGATCGTGATTTGTCAATGGGCACGGCCGGTCGGCCGCCGCTTGCGAGCCATGCGGCCGCGAGGCGTCGTCGGCCGACACCGAGCGACGAGCCGGCTGCCGACCCGCCGTCCGTCACCCGGAGGACCGCTCCTGTCATATGCGGCGGGCCACCCGCGAAGATCCGATATTTGCGCCGGAAAGTAGCCAGCCCTCCCTCGCCCCTGCTTGCCTCTGCGGGGAGGGCAGGGGCGAGGGGCTATTCTTTGGTTCGGACAGCAGAGTTGCCATCGAAGCTTTCGATGACCTCGTCCCGGCTGGTGCAATAAGTGCAACTAATCTGGCGATTGAAGGTGCCTTGGATAAGATTGAACGAGACACCCTGAAGTTCAGGGATCAACCTCATATCGTGATCCTCTCGACCTCATCGAGCGTGATCGCGTCGCTCGTACGGTCGTACAGCTTGGTGGTGCGCGGGCTTTCGTGCGCGGCCATCGCCTGCGCGTTCTCCAGCGTGCCGCCGGCCGCGAGATAGGCGGTGATGCCGGTCGCGCGGAACGCGTGGCAGCCGAGCTTTATCTTGAAGCCGGCACCGGCCGTGCACCGGCGGATCATGCGATAAGCGCCGACTCGGTTCATCGGCTTGCCGGTCAGCACCCCGCTTTTGCCGACCGCCGAGCGGAAGAGGGGGCCTTTGCCCTCGTTGCAGATGCCGGCCGCGGCGACATACTCGTCGATGAACGCTTCGAGCTATGGTGGGCCGGCATTTCGTGGCGCTTGCCGCCCTTCTCGTGCAGGCGCACCCACCAGCGCTTGCCCGTGGGATAATAGTCTTCGACCTTCATGGCGAGGACCGCGCCGATGCGGGCAAAGGCATAGGTCATGACACCGATAAGCGCGCGATCGCGGAGGCCGCGGACGGTCGATGTGCCGATGCTTTCGAGCAGCCGTCGGGCCTTCGGTGATTTAGTCCTACCTCATTGACGCCTTACCAAGCGAGGTACTAGTTGCAGGAGGAGATGAAGCCGCGAGCGGGGTTGCACAAGCCGTTCTGGCCGGAGAGGTTGCTACGCGCGAGGATTCTGTCGGCGATGGCGGGAGACAACTTGATATTGGAATGGCGTTGCAGCTGTTGTTTGCATTTGGAGGATTCGCTAATGCGGTTATCTCGATTTACGATAAGCTGCGGGATGAGCTGCGACGCAGGCCCACTGCTGGGGAAGTACAACAAGAGACCACGAAACTGTCGATATCTCCTGAAATTGAAAACGTTGAACAAGCGACAAGTCAGATATATAGGAAAATAATCGAATATGAGGAATAGATATAACAATTGAGTTCTTGGACTTGCCACCGAATGAGCGGACAGGGATTGGTTGTTAAGGGTGGTCCACAGCTGCGCTCGTGTCGGCCGGTGCCGATTAGCCCCTCGACATCGGGTCTGCAGCTACGGACAGACGCTTCGGCGCTTTGCGGGAACCCAACATCAGGCCGGCGCTGGAGCGACGATTTCCGCGTCGCGGAACAGCCGCACCACTAGAATGAACTCGATAATGCCGAAGCTGGCGTCACCGATGCCGAGCCGCACGAATCCCGCCGGCATATAGCCGAGCGCGACGCCAATGAAGAAGGCGCTGGCCGGGACCAGCCGCCCAACAACCAACAGCCAGGCGTTGGCACGGTAGCGGTAGGGGTTGTGCGCCGCCGGAATGTAGAAGCAGCTCAAGATCGCCAGCAGGATCGAGTAGTTGTAGATCCATACTGTCGACGCCACCGCGCCAAGATGCAACAAAGCCAGCAGCGACGAGGTGTTGAAGAAGATGGCCCATGTGGCGAAGGTCCAGTTCGCCAGCACGCCGAGCCAGACTACGATGGTGAATAACCGCAGGTTTACGTTCATCCCGCCTTGATCCTCTCGTCGCTACAGCGTCTTGAGGTATTCGAGCAGGGCACGCCGATCCTCATCGGATAGACCGCTGCCGTAGACGTGTCCCTTGTTCGAGTTGCCCCGCAGCTTGGTGTCGAATTCGCTAAACTTGCGGGGGGCTTTCGACGTGCCGGCGGCATTGTCGGGCCTGTCGGTGACGAAGCCCACCCGCTGCTGGTCATAGACATCGTCTCCGACAAAGAACTTCACCGGTCGCTGATCGACGGGTTTCAGCAAATCGTCCAACGTCGGCACCGAGCCGTTATGCAGATAGGGCGCGCGGAGCCAGATCCCCTCAAGAGAGTGATTGGCGTAGCCGGCCCTGGGCGACCCGACGAGCGATCGGAAGCGGTGGAAGGCCCAAGGCTGGCCGGCGCCGATCGTGTTCATCCGCGCCGCCATCGCCTGGTCGAAGGCGAGTACGCGCTCTGCGTCGGTGCCGATTTGGGCGAGCGGCGTTACCGAGCCGAAATGCTCCCCGGCCGTGTCATGGCAGGAGGCGCACATCTTCTGGTACAGCGGCTTGCCCTTCGTGGCAAGCGCCATGTCGATCGGGAATGGGTAGCGCGGCGGCGGATGCCACAGCAGCCATTGCTTGATGCGCTCGATGCCCGCGAAGTCGAAACTCGGCGGGTCGAGCGTCACGCCGGCGCCGATCGCGGCGCTGAAATTGCGTTCATCGAGCGAGTCGTTGTTGCCGTCCCAGTGATGCCAGATGCCCTCCTGTTCCGCCTGGTTCCATATCGACATGAAACGCGCCGTGCCGATTGAGTAGTCGTTCGTCATGTCGAGGTTGAATACAAGCACCTTGTAGGGGTTGAAGGTGTCAACGCGGCCGGTTCCCCAATCGGGACGGTGGGCGGTAATCGAGTTGAATTTGTTGCTCTTCTCCTGCAAGGCCTTCTTCAGGCGTGGCACCACGATCAAGCGGTAGGTCAGACGGTCGAACAAGCTGACAGAAGTGTATTTCTCTATCGCGTTCAGCAGGTTGCTGGCAGTGAAGTTGGGGCTGCGGCTGCACTTGAACAGGAACTTGAAGTAGCCCATCAGATCGAGCTGGTGAGCAGGACCGGTGGTGACGGTCATCGGCTGGGCATCCGGCGTCGCGCGCACCGAGGCGGTGTGGCACAGACCGCAATTCGGACCGACAATGTCGACTGGGCCAACGCGGCGCATTGAGAAACCGATCGGCGTCAGGTGCCCGGGCTCCTGGATCACCCCTAGGCTGGCATAGCCGCCGGGCAAATCGGGCGGACAGACATCGGGCATAACCCGGAAGATCCAATACGGCACGTTGGTAACATCGCTGCCGATCGAGCCGTATTTGAAATAGTCCTCGTCGTTCGCATAGTTGACGGGCTGATTTATGCGCGAAATCTGCAGCCCCAACGACCCGGCGATCGCCAGCAGAATGACGAGCGCGCCGATGACGATAAAGACTTTACGGGTGGTTCTCCGTGCTACGAGGTCTACGGCTGTCAGATCATCGGGAGGCATGGCCATCGCTTCCTCCTTTCAGGTCAGACCGCCTCGTCAGGGGAACGGCGTCGGGCGGTAGACAGAGCAGATCTTGTCCACCATCGCCTGGTAGCTGGGAAAGCGGCTCAGCTCGTAGCAGCCGAGCGGGTGTTTCGGCGCGTTGAGCAGGCACTTGTTACAGTGGGTGCACGGCAGCGGGGGTGCGTCGCGGCCGGCGCGCCAATGGTCGAGCAGATCGTGGTTGGCGACCAGCGCCCGGACCATCGAGACGGCGTCAAAGTCGCCGCGATCCAGATGCTTGGAGATCAGGCTGGCGTGCTGCCAGCCGCCGGTGCTAATGACCGGGATCGACACGGCCTTCTTGATGGCGCGCGCCGCCTCGGCGCCGACGCCTTCGACCGGCTTGCCCCATTTCTGGCGGAACCAGACCCAGTAGAAGATCGGCCGCAGCAGGCGATAGCGGAACAGGAAATAGTTGCGCAATGTCCGCGTGCCGCTCGACAACATCGCATCGTAGTTGCGCGTGATGGTATCGAACGCAAAGCCGCCGGGCGGGTTGAGCGGGTGCGGGAACAGGCTGCCCATCGAGACGTGGATCGCGTCGGCGCCGTGTTCCTCCGCCCATTTGCAAATCTGAATGCTCTCCTTCAGCGTATTGCCGCGTCCTTCCCAAGGGATCACGTTGTTGTAGTCGATCGCGCTGATCTTGACCTGGAGCTGGAAGTCGCGACCGACCTTGCGCCGAATGGCATCGATGATGTCGAGCAGGAACCGGGCGCGGTTCTTGAAGGACGCCGCCATATTCGTCCCTGCGGTCGTTGATGCCAGAGCTGAGAAACTGGGTGATCAGATAGCCGTTGGCGGCGTGCAGCTCGACGCCGTCGAGCCCGGCTTCGCGGGCGCGCCGGGCTCCGTCGGCGAAGGCGTCGATCGTTTCCCTAATCTGGGTGAGGGTCATTGCCTGGCAGGGAAAGCCGTGCAGCGGCTCCTTCCGACTGGTCGAGCTCAGTGCCACCATGTTCTCGTTCGACAGGCCGGGCATATCCTGCTGCCGCCCGGAATGGCTGAGCTGCATGATGTATTTGCAGTCGTATTTGTGAACTTCCTGTCCGAGCTTGCACCAGAACGGAATATACGCATCTGTGTGGACCGTGGCGTAGTTGGCCAGGATGCGGCCGTGCATTGTGACCGGCACGAACGAGGAAATGATGCCGCCAATTCCGCCGCGGGCAAATTTGGTCTCCCAATTGATGCGGGTGTCGGTGCCGGACCCGTCCTCGTTGTCCCATCGGCCGGAGATGCTGGATCGCAGGATGCGGTTCTTGATCGTCAGATTGCCCAGATTCAGCGGCTGGAAGATCACGTCGGTCGCCACGGTTTTCCCCCTCGTGATGGCCCGTTCAGGCGTTCAGCAATCTGTCGTCGAGCAGATGGGCGGTTGGTTGAGGTAGGTCCTAGCGGCTTCTAAGAAGGCCGCGAGCGAGGTCGTGCCCGGCGCCAATTCGGTGACTGTTGCCGGGTTTGGCAAGCAGACCAAAGCCTGATCCTCTCGACCTCGTCCTGCGTCAACCGTTCTCGCGTCGGTCGTAGAGTTTGGTCGGCGTATTGATCGATCGGACGGGTGGTCAGCGCGTCGGCGTTCTGCCGGGGCGCGCTGCGGAACAACCAGCCCCTTGCGGTCCTCGGTGATGCCGGCGGCGGCGATATAGGCATGCAAGAAAGCGCATGATGACACGGCATCACGTGCTCCTTGCCGCCTTTTTCGTGCAAGCGCACCGTCCAGCCGGGCCCGCGGGGCCGAAGATCCTCGACCTTCATCTTGAGCGCGGCGGTGATGCGTGCGAAGGAAAAGGTGAGCGTGCCGATCAGCGCATGCTGCCAGCATGACGAAAGACAAGCTGAGATCGCCGCGGCGTGGCCATGAAGGGTGGCGTTCATTCTCTTCAAGTTTCGTTCCGGCACGATTTTATCCCCCCGTGTTCGGCGGATTTTCGCGCAAAACGCGAAGATTGCCAAGTGCAAATGCATCGCCGGAAAAAGCGCGCGTGTAATGCGCTATTGCTCTTCAAGAGCAGCTATGGCGACTAAACGGACAACGGTCGCTCACACGACCGCTCGGGGCAAATCGACGACGCCGGCGGCTCGACCGGCGCGCAAGACCTCACCAGCCAGCTCGCCCAACTCAAGGCGGCCGGGTGCGAAAACGGTGTTCCGCGAGAGAATCACCGGCACGACCGCCGACCGGCCGCAGCTTCAAAGTTGATGAAGGCCCTCGCGCCCGGTGATGTTGTCATCACCGGCCCTTGACCGCCTCTCGCGGGATGCGACCGATCTTCTGGTGATCGCCCGTGACATGCGCGCCGGATCAGTCTCACCGCAATGCGGGCCACGGCACTCGGCCGCCAACAGCACGAATGCGGCTCTTCATCATCAATTGCGAAACAGATGCCTGAGCCTCAGGCTACCCATCATCAACGCGGAACTTGTAAAATCGTCGGCAATGTGAGTTGGTTCACACCCCTCTGATGCCTGGCGACTGATGTTTGGCCGCATCGCTACGGCAAGCGATGCCACCTGGATCTTCGGCGGCGATCTTATGGTTTAACAGCGTCGTAACAGGAGCAGTAAATGGCAGCGTTCCCTTCCCTTCAATGAATTGGTATGCGGATCACAGGAGCAAGCCCGTCGGCAGGGGCGAGCCGGCAGAGCGGCTCGAAGCAAGCGTCATTCGATGGGCCGTCGATCAGTTGAACTTGCTCGACGCAGCGGACGGCGCGGGACGGCAGGCACTGGTGCGGCTGCTGCCCCAGCTTCCGGTGTGGCGCCGAGATGCCTGAGGAGGGTCGATCGATGCAGCGCTCTTGGAGATCGATGCTCCGCACGATCCGAGCCGCCGCAGTTGTAATTCTGGTGGGCGGGATCGCGATTACGGTGCCGCCGCAGATGCACGACATGCTGGCCTTTCTCGATGACGGTCGCATCTGGCCGGCCGTCAGCTTTCAACTCGCATTGATCGTGCTGGGCGGCTCGGCCTGGTTCTGGTCGCGCGCCGCACTGGCGGCACGGTTCGGCATCGACGATCGGCAGCGACAGGGGGCCGGCACCGACTTCAATTGGACGGTTTTCACCTGGTTGCCACGCCTCATGCTGGGCGCGAGTTTTCTCATCGGTGTCGTGATCGCGCTCGCGAACCGCAGCCTATGGAGCGTCGGCGGCGCCGCCTGTCTGGGGGTCCTTGCCATAATATTGTCGATCCTGCGCCCCCGCGCGCGGCAGGCGGCACTCCGGCCGGCGCCCCGCAGCGGCTTTCGCGATTGGCTTCGCCGGGGCGCCTGGGCCAGGGCGAAAGCGCTCCTGCAACAGGCACCCTTCGGCCCGGTCCCCGCAACGACGCTCTTGGCACTGGGATTGCTGCCGCTGGCGCTCGGCATGATCGAGGCGTTCACTTTCACGCTGCGTCTGCCCAACCGGCTCGCCGCGGTGTTTCCTGGCCCGGGCTGCGCCGTCCTCCTGCTCGGCCTGATGATCGGACCGCTCACAATATTAACCTTTGTCGTCGATGGGCTGACCTTTCAAGCGCGGCTCGGTCGAGTGCAGTTGCGGCTCCGTCGTCCGCCGGTACTCAGTATCCTTTTCCTTTACGTGTTCGTTCTCGTGCCTGCCTGGTTCAGTATCCATACGGTTCGGATGGTCCCCGGCGCCGCGGCGGAACGCCAGCCGCTCGACAAGCTTTTCGCAGAGTGGACGGCAGCCTGCGCGCCGCCGACGGGTCCGGTGCAGCCGATCATCGTGGCCATCTCGGGAGGAGCCACCCGCGCCGGGCTGTGGGGTGCCGCGGTGCTGGATCAGGTGCTGCAGGCGCAGCGGCAAGGCGGCCCCGCGCTGTTTGCCGTCAGCAGCGTCTCGGGCGGTTCGCTTGGGGCGGCCGGCGCAATGACCCTGCTCGATCGCGCAAGCCTGCCATGCCGGGCAAACGGGCTGGCCTCTTTGCGTCCGGCCGGGGATGCGGCTGTGCCGCTGGCGGGCGACGCGCTCGGGCCGTTGCTCGGCGGATGGCTGCTCGACGACATTCCGCGCTCGGCGTTCGACCCGGTCGCCGCCCTGGTCAACCGGCTCGTCGGCCACCGGCCGAGCGGCGGCGACAGTGCCGAAGCGATCGAGCACGGCTTCGAAGACCTGTGGAGCCGCGTCGGAGCAAACGGGGATGCCGGATCGGCCGAGGAGTGGGCCGAACCGTTCCTGTCGCTGTTCTATACCGACCGCAGCGGGACCTATCGGAAGGGCATGCCGCTCTGGTTCGCGAACGGCACCGACGCCGCGACCGGCAACCGGGTGATCACCGCGCCGATCGCGGCTCCGGGCCCGCTTGACGCGGAGCCGTGGCCGTTTCGCGGGGCGCGCGACTTCCACGCCTTGATGGGCGGCGACATCTCGATCGCGACGGCGATCAACAACACGGCGCGCTTTCCCTATCTTCGAGCCGTTCGGCGAAATGCTGCCTGTCGCAGGCGGGAAGCCGGTCGGCTCGCTCGTCGACGGCGGATATTTCGAGAACGAAGGCTTGCAGACCGCCCTCGATCTAGCCGAGTGGCTGGCGGCGCACCCCGTTCGGGGAAGACCGGTCGAACCGATCATCGTGCAGGCGACCGGCGACGGCGAGGCGGACGTCGCTTCCAGGGATGTGATGACCTGCGGCAACGCCTCTGACGCACCGTACATCCCAAGCGACCATAGCGCCTGGCAGATATTGGCACCGGTTGTCGGACTGTACCACGTCCGCGGCGGGCATTCGGCGGTACTGCTGCGGCAGGCGCGTGACGATTATTGCGGTTCCCTCATCCGTTTCCTGCACTTCTACCTGCCGGCGGATCACGGTCGTGCGGTCCAGCTGAACTGGGTTCTCTCGAATGCGACGGCGCGGTTCATCTGGAGGGCGTTCACCGATGATCAGGTTTCGAATGCCGAAGAATTGAAGCACCTTCGCGTGACGTTGACGCCGTGAGGTGGTTGCTTCGGCGCGAACCTAACGTGGGAAACAATGATTCACATCGCCCATAGGCGTTTTGAACCCGCGCTTCTTGGCGCCGGGTCAGGCTTTCTTGAGCCAGTCGGGCGGCCGTGCGGCTTCTGACGTGAGAACGTCTACTCCGCAGCGAGCCGTTAAAACGCTGTATCGGGGGTAGTCGCACGATTTGCTCAAAATCGCACGCCATCGGCTCGTGCCGATGGCGCTTGCCTTTCGCGGTGATTTCGAACGAGCGTTTTGAAAGGAAATTCCCAAGGATTCGCCGTCCGGCAGCACCTCCATTCGCAAACGGTCGTTTTTGAAAAGCCACTGATTTTGTTCTATTTCCGCCTTAGCGTGCAGTTTTGAGCAAATCGTGCAGCGACCCCTACTAAAGCTCGCGTATGACCCGGGGAGCATCGGGGAGTTCGGCCAGATCGCACTTCAAGTTCGACCCTCCGTTCGGGAAGCCATGCGCCGACGGTGAAGCCTCCGCCGGCCCGGACGGTCAGCGAGGCCTTATGTCCTCGGAATTTAACTTTCAGGCGGCTCGGATTGAACGAGGAGTGAAGAAAGAACTCCACGGCGTCCGAGTAACTGGGAGGGAGCGAGCGGTCGGCACAAACGAGCAGCAGTATCTCGACCTGAGTGCTCCGCTTGGTTTCCACAAAAGTCGCACTCAAAGTGTAGCCAGCGCGGCTAGCTGCACCCCCGAACCGGCCTTTGTTGGCGTCATCCTTGACCAGCACGGGCCGTTGGAGGGCAGGTGCTTCTGGCGATCGCGAATTTGTTTCATTCAGGCTCGACGCAAGCTTTCCCACGGGGCCGTCGATTGGCTCTGCAGCATCAAAGGTGGTCGCAAGAACGTGAGCCTGAGTGGCCTTGGGTGGGGCAGGCTTGGTGGATGTTGGGAGTAGACTGATGCGCGCTAGATCAACCTGGCCCCGGAAGATGACGCGGGCTAACCGTTCGTCCAGGTTTCCGCGCGTATTCCGGTAGGGTGCCACCACACCCGAGCGGCGCAGAGTGGGATCGCTCATCTGCCAGGAGAAGATCGCGCCCGCGCTGCGTTGCAACGGGCGCTCGCCGCGCCACTTGGCCAGCTGCTCTTCGGCACCTACGACCAAGTCCGGGTACAGGCTCCCGAGCGCGGCCAAGCCGCCGAGCATTTCGCCCATCAGCTGGTTTGAGTAGCTGAAATAGGGCGCGCCCAAGTTTTGTCCCTTGATCAAGGCGTTCAGGGCGTTGTGCGCCGCCTCCCCACGCCCCCCCGCATCCTCCGGCGCGTAAGTCAGATAGTGACGAGCATGGATTATATGGGCGTCCGAGGCCCAAGTGTAGCGATCGGCGAGCAGGGGCCCCCAGCTGGAAGGTTTAGGGCCGAAGACTTCCGGGAAACGGATCGTGAGCAGGGCGGAAACCATGGCCGCCCAGGGATCCTCGTCGGGGCCTTCGACGAAACGCTCAATGGCGCCGCCTCGCAGAACGTCGTTATGCACGGCAGCGGCCTCCTCTTCTACGCCAGCCTGCAGCGCCCGGACCAGAGCCCGACGCTCTGGGTCCACCGGCATGACTCTGATCGCGACGTCGGCCGTCGTTAGTGGCGAGGGTCGGAGCGCTATCTGCGTGCCGCCCTGGAAAAGGGGAACCATGAAGCTTTCGATGCGGACCTCCTCGATAGCGGCGTATAGGCGCAGCCGAGGATACCGGTCCTTGACCTCGAATGATGAGGAGATAAGCACATTGAGGCCGCTGTCTTCGAACTGCAACCGCGGCTCGACCCCCGAATATGGCCGCCACCCCTCGGTGGGGCCCTGCGTTTCATCTTCGGCGAGCCCGATGGAGAGGATTTTAGCGGTGCCCGCCGCCTTCGGTTCTCGTGAACGTCCAGATCTTCGACCGGACGAGGTCTGTCTCCCCCGGAGGGGTGGGCTTGGAGGTCTCCAGGCTGGGCGATGAGGTCTCCGGCGTGTGCTTCCACGCCCCCCGTAGTAGCAGATTTAGCGCGGACTTGGGGTCCTCGACTCCCGAGAACGCCGCCGTGTTGCCCCCGGCCACCAGCGCCGAGAAGAGGGGGGCGCTCACCGTGTTCTCGACGCCCGGCTTGACCTCAAACACGAAGGACTGAGGCCGCTGTCCGACGGGGGCGATCTTGGCAGCATAGACGCCCGGCCGGGCATCCTCGACATCAAGGGTCTTCTGGCCCGGCGTCGCCACCCATTCTTTGACGAGCCCGAGCTCGTTCTGCACCGTCACGCGGCCGACAGACAGGTCGGCAGGCGCCTCGAAAGTTAGTCGCGTGCTCATCGGATGGGGATCCGCTGATCGAAGATCGGGTTGAGTGGGACGAACATCTCCTGATAGCAGACCGCACCGTCCTCCGCGACCGCAAAGTGCGGAAGGAGGCTCGCATTGACCCAGACAAGCCACTCCGTCGCGGTGCGCGCACCACGATCCGCGACGCTCGGCGGGTTCCGATCAGGGTTGGTAAAGATACGTACATCGTAGTTCGCCATCGCCTGAGCCGGATCCGTGACGATCAGGATCTTCGTTTGGCGTCAATGGCTGGGATGGCTCGAAGGGCTTGTCACGCCAGTCAGGGCGCAGGCTTGCGGTGAAGCAACTTGAGCTCCTCGAAGAGTCCCGCCGGATAGACGACCCAGCGACCCGCCTTTAGACGTACCGAGGCGCCGTCCAAGGCCAGCGTCAGGATCTGGGTGAAGCGGCCAATTTTGATTGCCTTGTCTTCGCTCCACTCACCCTCGTAGGCGAGGCGGCCATCCGACGTGGCGCTGAGAAGGGCAACCTTCTCCCGTGCTTCCTGGAGCCGGAACACGTCCAGAGGCGCGATGAAGCGAGCGCCGCCCCGGGTCTTCATGAGATCGAGCTTGGGGGAGAATTCCTGGCAGGCGTCAACGAAGAAAAAGGCGGCCTTGATCGGGCCGAGCTGCTTGAAAGCGGTTGCGGTCTCACCGAGGTTCAGATAGCCCCCCCAAGGGTCCAGTGGATCGGCATTAAGGTCGGTGAGGAAGGACCACCGGGTCGGAGCCGAGACGAGCGCCGTGCCCACAGGCGTAGAAGAGCGCTACGTCGCCAGGTCGGGCCTTCAGACGAGCCACCCAAGCCTTGCCGGCGTCCCCCACATTCTTAAATGTTGGGGCGTCGATCGGAGAGGTGTGCACCCAGGGGTGCGGTTTTGTGTTGGGAAGGTGGGCCGCCTCGCCGATGAGAACCTCAAGGCTTGCCAGCGGGAACGCGAGCGCGTCCTGGTTGCTGAGCAGCCAGCTACACATAAGCTTCGCGCTGTCGGCGGCGCTCGGAATATCTGGGACGGCTCGCAAGTCGGGATCGATGCCCCTGCCTGGTTTGGCTTCGGGGTAGCCACCGACGCCGATCACCAAGGCGTGGGTTGCGGATCCGGCGACCTGGCGCTCGAAGATCACAGTCATCGGAGGTTCTTAAACGAGGTCGAGAGCACGCAGGCGCGCACGCATCCGCGCGTAGAACTGCGGCCGCTTGAAATAGGTGGTATGAGCCGAAAGGAGCCCGGTCACAGAATCGAAGGCGAAGTCGTTGGGCCTGGAAAAGATGCCTTTGGTGCGGAATCCGAAGACATCGATCGGATCGAAGATGTTGAGCCACGCCTTGACGCATTCCGGGCCCGACGTGGGCGCCGTGCCCGGGTTCTCGAACTCGAAGAGGCCCATTTCCTCGAACAAGCCTGACTGCGAGCCTACTGTAAGGAAGGCGTCCACCTTTAGGTCGCTCGGCAGCCCGGCCGATTGAGGTGACGAGAGCATGTCGTAGAGGATGACGCCACCCAGGCTGTGGCCCATCAGGATCAACGGTTCGTTCGACGCCTTGGCGTCCGCTTGGGCCTCGAAGGATCGGCTGACGCACACAGCCGCGGATCCTCTCGCGGACATCTCCGTCCTTCAGGTAAACGAAGATGTCACCCAGGAAGCGGCCGACCATCGGGTTGAGCTCATCCCGGAAAGTGTTGGAGAGCCCCGTCGAGACGGTGTTGCGCGCGCGCTCGGCAAGCGCGATCACGGCCACGTTGACCTTGCTGCCGATGCTGTAACTGCCCCCCGGAGCCACGCTTTGACCGAGATTTAAGATCAGGTCCTCGTCGGATGCAGAGGGTGGAAGCGCGGGCTTCGTCGACGCATCGGGCATCGCCGCCGTGACCGCCTTGAAAGCGTCGATATCATCGGACGTCAACTCCCGCAGCGCGCGGTCGGCTTGATCGACGACCGTGGCGTAGATGGCATCCAGGGCCGCCGTTGAGTCTTCCCGAGCCAGTCCGGCTATGGCATCGCCCTGAGCCGATCCCGCGGCCGACGCGCCGAGCCCAAGACCCCCGCCAAAGGCGCCGAAACTCGCGACCCCCGCGGCTCCGGCAAAAGCCGCCCCGCCGTGCGACATGGGAGGCACCAAGTCGCCCCAGCGGGGAGAGCGGATATTCACCGACTTCCCTTCGAACAAAATCTCCTTGAACAGCTTCTCCCGATTGCGCTGCTCCAGGTCGTAGGCGGGGCTCGACCGGGTCGCGACACCGTGCACGAACACCATCTGAATCATGCGGCCTCCCGAAAATAGCCATTCGACTAACACTGACCCTGAACGGCTTGCGTAGCAACAGCTGGTGGGCCGAACTACCTCGCTAGAAGTCGCTTCTTATCCCCATGTGCAGCATGCACACCCTCGTGACATATTCACCGTCAATTTGCAGGGTAGGAGCGTAGGAGCCCCCTGGCACCCCCTTAGCGCAGCGACGGTTCTCTCCATGATCCAACCCGCTTTTCGCGGGCGACGCCGGCGGACGTCATGCACCGCGGAGCTCGTGCTTCTCTACGGCACTGTCAGTGCTAAACCAGTAGCCTTGTTGATCGCGGCCCAAATGACCCCGACGATGGCGTTCCATGTCTCCTCGATCATCACAGTAACGAAACCCGCCAACGTATTCACAAAGCTCCTGACCATTTCTTCGAGGCTGTCTAGGAAAAAGTCGCGTGTATCGTCGCTGATCGAACTATCGGCGATACCTGCGGAGACAAAGACGGCCTGTTGGGCTATCGCATTCAGTTGCTGAGCCGAGAAGCCCCGCAAAGCCGTGACGTCTTTTCCGATCACAGCGGTCGCCGCGGTTTGCATCTGCGTTACCAATACCCCGAGATCAATCGGTTCCATTTGTCATCTCCTAACGCTTCAGGAAGCTCTCATAAGTCATGGCCTGAGTTAGATATATCGTTGCCTGGTTCTTGTAAGAAGACAACAGATTTGGTCGCAGACCCATGGTTTGATCGCTCGTCTGCATATGCTGAACAGTATTTACTAGATCGTCGACCGATCGGGCGCTTGGGTAATCGGAAAAATTGGGGTCGACGGTAACACCCCCGACATGAAGTTTTGACAGCACTTTATTCGTCTCCTCCAACGCCTCGGAGTTGGGAAGTGGGCGAGCTTTGATCTGCAGCTCAACCGCCTTTAACTCTGATATGATATGATCGTAGGCGGGTCCCCGCGTCGAATACGTGTCTTTTGTCGCTGAGCCCCCAGCGGCAACAAATAACGCCTGAATATCCTTGTTTGCCGATACCAGGCCGTCATAGACGGATTGATCGTAGGCCGGGGCAAGCTGTGTGGTGCAGCCGCAGGTCAACACCAAGACGAAATAAGTTGACGTAATGTTCAATATACGTTTCATCCGATAGCATCTCCTGATTCCTGTGGGTTATAACACCAATTCGAGATCTGGGCATTTACTGTAGTACAAAGACCAAATAGTCGAATTGGATACACGATTGCCTCCTAAACCACTTAAACAGGAATGGTGGCGCACCATTGGCGGATCAGCATCACGTCTCTGACATAGATGTCGGCCCGCGGACCTGAGCCGTTATATGCACGCACCGCCTTTTCGAGATTATTTGCATTGGCCTGAAGCTTGGTTTTGATTTCGCGCATCAGCCGGTCGATGCAATGATCGAATGTATACCAAAGTTTCTCACGAAAGAACGGCTCATCGCTTGTAATGTTCTGTAGATCGTACTGAAAAATACCGTAGCCTTTGTAGAGGTATTGGGCAGCGCTCCAACCATGAAGGACGCGGCGCATCTGATTTGCTTCTGCGATCAGCATGTCGGTTAGGTCGCCATAGTGCGGGTCACGGCGCAGAGCAGCGGCGTTTACCGGGAAGGCAGTACGTTGAGTACCAGGGAAGTCACCACTGGCATCGAAGACGCATAGCGGCAGCAGATTAGCGGCGGTGATGCGGTCAGTTAGGCCAAGCCAATAGAGAGAGGTTCTCTTTCGCGGCGATTGCGCAGACGAGATCAATGTCGACTGGCGTGCCCGCGATAGCAGTTTGGATCTGAGTGCTGAAATTAGTTATCATCCACCTCTTAAGCGGTCCGGCTTTCTCTTGAGTGATGGGTATCTCGGTCGCAATGTCCGGCGGAAGAGCAGGCCCAGCATTGACGACGTGAGATGCAGGGGTGCCGGCGCGGAGCGCAGTGCCGAACAGGGCGGCCCAGGTGGTTGGTCCTACCTTCCCGTCGGCGGCAATCGGGTCGTCACCGCTGGTACGACGGACGTTCCAAGCGGATTGAAACGCGGCGACGCTGGAGCGAGTGGCGTCGCCATAGACCCCATCTGCGGTGCCGCAGGGTGGATTGACATTGATAGCGATGAGGGCCTGTTGGACGGCGCGGACGTCGTCGCCCCGCATCAGCGGGAACTGGTACTGTAGGAGGCGGGAATATTCCATGGTTTACAGGCTTTTCTACCGACCGCGATTGTCGGATTGATTGTGCGGGGTCAAGGCAGCGCCTCAATCAGGGCGGCGGGCAGATCGAACTTGGCCTGTCGGGCAATGCCAACCAAGGTAACGAGCGCATCGAAGGCTGCACGGGTGTTCTCAGACGCGGCTGCGGTTACAGACGCCTTGCTCGCCTCGGCCGCGGCCTGCAACAACCCGGCAGCGTCAAGCTGGTTCACGGGCCGCAGAGCGATATCAGCGGCTTTGGCTAACCCCGTCACAATTGGCTGGACCATTTGATCGGTGACGTCACGAGCGAGACGCCGGGAGAGCAGTGCCAAACGCAGCGGGACGAGCCCGGCGTTGATTTGCTCACGATCCTGAAACAATGCGGCCGCGCCGTTCAGTGCGCCGTATCTCAACCAGAGTTGGTCAACTGCGTCGTCGCTCATCAGGAGGCCTGGCAGACCGTGGACGAAGTCGGGCCGGGCGCAGGCCGTGAGCCAGGACGGTGGCAGGGCAGGTATGCCCACCAAAGCACTATTGATCTCGTCGGCGGTAACGGTACCATCCTCTATGAGGGCGGGAGTGACTGGGGCGGCCAAGAGAAACGCTTGCCAACGCTGGTACGCCGCTGCGCCGAGATGCCAGCCGGTACTGAGGAGAGCGGCCAGAGTAGAGGGAAACCCGCCCGTCATGGGGGCGGCGACTTTGATCAGGCTATCAATCGGTGAGCCGGTGACCAGAGCGTCTGCTGCATCGCTCACGCGCTTCAGCGTGTCGGCACTAACGACGACACTAGTCCCGGCGGCAAAAGCGGATTTCGCCGCGCTGACCGCATCTTTCACCGCCGGTGTCAGCAGGCCCGCGGGCAGTGCAGGACCGATGTTATCGACCAGGACAGCAGCGAGCGAGAGTCGACGGCTGAGACGGTCCAACGCTGGAGCCAGAACTGCCTGGCTTACTGCTTGCGAGGAGGCCTGACCAGGCTGGACAGGTGCCTGGGCTGGTGCCGGGGGTGTCTGACCGGCAGGCGGCGGAGTTGGTGCCTCTTTGGCCAAAAGGTCTGGTACTAACCGTTCAAGAAAACCTGCAACAAAACCGATAATCAGAACTTTGGGCCACGTAAGTGAGGCCCCAGAAAGCTGTGTCCCAGCGATCACCACAGTGGAAAGTATGTTCGAGCCGAGCAAGAGAACCAATACAGCTGCGGATATAATACCGATTGTTATGCGTAAGCTTGCATCAGCAATATTATCGCGTCGATACATGTTGGTAAGAACGGTCCTATTGCTAATCGCTAAGGCAATCGAGAAGAATGCTCCCACTGCACCGGCTCGGGCAGCGAGCCAAATATTTTGGTCGGCAGTTGCGAACTTGTAAGGACTAAATCTTTGAATAACTGTAAAAATTATCACAGACAGCAGAAGCACCGCGAAGGCAGAAAGTAAATATTCAAATCGCCCCCAAGATGTACGCTCGGCGAGTACATTAGTTTTCACGTCTCCAAGGGCTTGCAGTGGTGTCGCGGTATCACCTTCAAGACACAAGACTAGAGCAGCTGCCACTTGGCCATCATACCGCGCTGCTTTCGACTGGAACGCTTCCCACTTACTGCTTCTCCACCCATCAATCAACCCGTTGATTTCGGTCCGTAAACCATTGAGGGTTGACATATTCTTGCGTTGATTGGCAGCCTCTAGGTCGATGTCGGAGTACTGCACCGAAACGCGATCCGAGCTCCGATAAACTGCATAGTGAGGATGTGCTTTCGCGTAAATCTTCTCGATATTCGCGCCAGTCAAATCAGTCGCGTTCAGGAGAACGTCGTCAACCAGGAATGCTGAGGATGTTATCATTTTCAGTGCGCCATGTATTGCTACAGGACTGGACATATGCTGCGGACGAAATATACCCAGACTGTGGCATGCCTCAGAGGTGATGTGCGGCATAAGAAACACGATCGCGGTCGTCTGTGGTCCACGCCCAATTGATGGTCTTATCCTTTGCGCCGGTTCCTCCAAGCCTTCCCCAGTACGCACTTGGGAAAGCGTCATGGGCTAACCCATGCGGGTCGGGATGGGCTTGTTCAGATCCTTTCAGCCCGGCGATGACGAGCTTGCCATTACGCGCACTCTGCGCAGCCACGACCCCATTGGGCAAAAGCGCCCAGCCTTGCCCGGTACGGAGGGTTTCGACGATCTCGTCGGCCAGTCCCTGGAGCGGCACCTTGAGTTCGTTTGCGACAGCGCGGGCGAACCCGCTGCAATCGCTCTTATGCGCGTCAAAGCAGGCTTCGCAAAATTCTCCTACAGAACGTGCTGCCATTTCCGCCTCCAAGCGCGATCCCTAATTTTGTCACAAATATCACCGGTTGCCACGCGGAGTGTGATCTAGCTCACATAGCGCGAAAAAATGATTTCGATAGAATTGAAATATCCGGCGCGCATTCCAACCGCGGAATCCACCCGCACAGGCCTGTGCGCCGCGCCGCCAAGCAAAAAACGCTCTACATTATCATGTCTGAGATTTCAGGGCAGGGGAGCCGATTTTGAACGAGCCCGAGGAACCAAAGAACCAGCTGCCGGCGACCATCACATCGGCCGAGATCACCGCCGACCAGCGCGCGCTCAACGTCGTGCCGGCGCTGATCGCCGATCTCGGCGACGAGGCCGCCTGGCGCTATGTCGAGTTCTTCACCGCCAACATCCGCAACCCCAACACCCGCCGCGCTTATGCCCTGGGCCTGCGCCCGGTTCTTCGCCTGGTGCGAAGAACGCGGCCTGACGCCGGCCGCGATCCGGCCGCATGATGTCGCCACTTATATCGAGCAGCTGCAGAACGAGGTCTCGGCACCCTCCGTCAAGCAGCAGCTCGCCGCGATCCGGATGCTGTTCGACTGGCTGGTGACCGGCCAGGTGGTGCCGACCAACCCGGCAGCGCCGGTGCGTGGGCCCAAGCATGTCGTCAAGACCGGCAAGACGCCGGTGCTCGAAGGCACCGAATGGCGCAAATAGCTCGCCTCGATCCCGGCGACGACGTTGCGCGACCTGCGCGACCGGGCATTGATAGCCACGCTTACCTACAGCTTCGCTCGGATCAACGCGGCCCTGAAGATGAAGGTCGAGGATTTGCGGCCGCACGGCGCCGGCTGGACGATCCGGCTGCACGAAAAAGGCGGCAAGCAGCACACGATGCCGTGCCACCATGCGCTCGCGGAAGCGTTGCGCGCCTACATCGATGCGGCCGGCATTGCCGAGGACCGCAAGGGCTGGCTGTTCCGCACCGCGCGCGGGCACAATGGCGGTGCCTTATCCGACAAGGCCATGAGCCAGCCGGATGCCTGGCGGATGATCCGCCGGCGCGCCGCCGCAGCCGGCATCGCAGCGGAAATCGGCTGTCACACGTTCCGGGCAACGGGGATTACCGCCTACCTCGCCAACGGCGGGGCGCTCGAGCATGCGCAGGAAATGGCCGCGCACGAGAGTCCGCGAACCACCAAGCTCTACGACCGCACGAAAGAGCGGCTCACCGGACGAGGTCGAGAGAATTAGATTGTGATCGCGGAGCGCAATGCGGGCTCAACATCCTCTTCCCAAATGTGAATGGGCCTGAGCTTGGGCGAAGCCGGCGATACCCAGGCCATTTCCTGAAGCGGGACGTCGCTGACTGTGACCGCACCGGCGATATATCGAAGGCTAAGATCACCTATACGTACATCGCGTCCAGGTAGGCTCTTCTCGATGCGAGCCAAATCTGGCTTGAACCGATATGGGAGATCTGCATTCAGCGCCGAGCGCGGCACACTGTACATCTGAATAAGAGAGTCACTGACGACGTCGTCCCACCGGGGCCGAATGAACTCCCCATCCTCCGCGGCAACCACTTGGGGCAGAAGCTTAGCGATCGACGGATGCAGTTCGACCCATTTTTGATGCTTGAGCGTAGGGTCAACGACGACGAACGGCGGTGCTACCAACCATCCGTGGCCGGTCATGTTGTCCTTGTGATCGGGAAGATCACATTCCTGGAAATACCTCCTTCCCGCCTCCAGACAGGATGGGATTTCGATTGTCAGCGAGCCTCGGACTGCAAACGACCATACGCCCAATCGATCAAGCATGCGCGCCATCATGGTCGCGACGTTCACACAGGCGCCAAGCCCGCTCTCCGATGCGAGCCGATGTTCCACGATTGCGGCGAGTCTCGGTACGGTTTGCCGCGCGTGGTTGTCATAGCTGGCATCGCGGGTGCGATTGATCACCCAGGTTGAATAGAGTTCGAGCGCGAGCGGATCGATTCGCTCTAATGCAACAAACGCCGGTTGATCATAGTAACCAAACGCATTCACATCGACGCCGAGCCCTCGCAATTTCCTTTCTACACGCGTAATTAGTTGACTTGTTGTTCGTCCTTGGCGCCCTCGCTTTGCTTCTCCCATTCCAACTGACTCTCTCTTGGCGTGACAGACGCGCGGCTGACATTCGAGCCGCAGCGCCAACCCATACTGAAATGCACCCGTTAAGTTTGCGTATGAATGCCGGCGAAGGACTTGATGAAGCGCCCCGCGGCTACGCTCTTCCTAGGCGGCGATCATCGCCGGGATCACCAGGTCAGGACCCGCTGATCGATGCAAGATCGTGTAACAGTTATAACCTTTAATCTGTTGATATATATGAATCTATCAGCCATTACGTAACGTTTTTTATGTTCCACAACTGATCCCAAACAAGAGTACCTGTCGTCGTCCCCGACTGGGCTCCAGTGTTTGGCTGTACCTACTGCGTGCCCGGTCTTTCAGTCGACAACCGGCTCGAAACCGAGATGCGACAGCAAGGCGCCAGCTTGTCGACCCGGGTTCGAAAGGGACAGCCTGAGCCCTCGGTTGCTGGAAGTGTCCGTCACCCATCCCCATTTCGGGCCGTTGCCGAGTGCCGCGCCGCACGGATCCTGCCGTGTCGTGTTCGGTTCAGCCGAGTCGGGCTTCGACCCAGGCGGCGGCGTCGAGCAACGCTTCGTCCCTGAAACGCGGGCCGACGAGTTGGATGCCGAGCGGCAGCCCGTTATGCCCGGTGCCGGCCGGCAATGTCAGGCACGGCGTCCAGGCCAGCGTCCAGAGCGCGTTGAAACGCGCGTCGCCGGTCGAGTCGAGACCCGCCGGCGCCTCGCCGACGGCGCTCGGCGCCAGCAGCACGTCGAATTCCGCAAAGGTTTCGTCGAGGCGGGCGCGGAACGCCTCGGCCGCTTCGATCGCCGCGACATAGGCGGCGAGCGGCAAGGCGCGGCCCGGCGTCAACAGACCGTCGCGCAAGGCCGGGCTCAGCTTGTCGCGATGCGTCTCGTACTCGTAGGCGTAGTTGCGCGCCGCCTCGAACGCGAAGACGCGGTGATGATAATCAGCAATGTCCGTCGGGACCGGTGCCGTGTCGTTGACCATGGCGCCGGCGGCCGAGAGCCGGGCGGCGACGCGTTCGAGCAAGTCCTGGGTGTCGGCGTCGGCATGGTCCCAGGCGGGCGTTCGGCAAAAGCCGATGCGGGGCGCCGCCGCGGCGCGATCGACCGGGCGACGCGGCTGGATTTGCAATGCCGCGCGCATCAGCGACAGATCATCGAGGCTGCGGCAGATGATGCCCAGCGTGTCGAGGTTGTGGCATTGCGGCTTGACGCCGACGCGGCTGAACTCGCCGAAAGACGGCTTGTAGCCGATGACGCCGCAAAACGCCGACGGGCGGATCGTCGAGCCGCCGGTCTGCGTCCCGAACGCGACCGGCACCTGGAAATCGGCGACCGCGGCGGCCGAGCCGCTCGACGAACCGCCCGGCGTGTGCGCCGGGTTCGCCGGGTGCACGGTCTCGCGCGGCTGACGATTGGCAAATTCGGTCGTGACTGTCTTGCCGAGGATGACGCCGCCGGCGGCGCGGGCGAGGGCGACGCAGGCGGCATCGGCGAACGGCCGGTTGCCGCGATAGATCGGCGAGCCGTGCTGGGTCGGCATGTCGTAGGTGTCGATCACATCCTTGACCCCGACCGGTACGCCCTTCAGCACACCGGGACGGCCGGCCCGATCGACGGCGCGGGCCTGCGCCAGGGCGAGATCCGGATCGAGCCAGACCCAGCCCTTGACCGCGGCGCGCGCAGCGGCGCGGTCGAGGCAGTCGCGCACCAGGACCTCGGCGCTGAGGTCGCCGGCTTCGAGGCGGGCCGCCGCCGCGCTCGCCGAAAGGCGCTCGGCGCCGCTCATTGCGCGTCTCCCAATTGGCGCTCGACCCATAGTCCGACTGCCAGCAGCCTGGCGTCGTCGTGGCGGCGACCGACCAGTTGAATGCCGACCGGCAGCCCGTCCGGCCCCGTCCCGGCCGGTAGGGTCAGGCACGGCATCGCGAATTGCGTCCACGGTGCGTTGAACACCGCCGACCCGGTATCGCCGAGGCCACGCGGCGCCTGGCCCGGCGCCGGCAGGGTCAAGATCGCGTCGAAGCCGCCGGCCCATGCGCACGCGGCGGCGCGCGCCCGCTCGACGGCGCGGCAGGCGGCGCGGAACTGGTCGAGGCCGAGCTTGCGGCCGCGCGCGATCTTTCCGTCGCGCAGCCCCGGGCTCAGCAAGGCCTCGTGCCGGCAGAGCTCGGGCATGTGGTTACGCGGCCCCTCGAACGCGCCGAGCGTCTCCTGGATCGCGTCGGCGTCGGCGCATTCGCGCGGGAAGGCGGTGTCGGCGATTTTGGCGCCGGCGTCGGCGAGCCGCCGGGCGGCGGCTTCGAGCACGGCGCGGCCCTCCCTTTCCGCATCGTCCCAATGCGGGCCGCGGCAGAGGCCAAACCGCGGCGGCGTCTCGGGGATTGCCGGCGGCTCGTACGGGATCGCCATCATGGCCGCGCGGAACAAGGCGATGTCGGCGACGGCCCGCGCCATGACGCCGACCGTGTCGAGGGTTTCGGTGTTGATCCGCATGCCGGCCGGCGGAAAGAGGCCAAAGCTCGGCTTGAACCCGACGACGCCGCAATAGGCGGCCGGGCGAATGACCGAGCCGCCGGTCTGCGTCCCGACCGCGAGCGGCACCATGCAGTCGGCGACCGCGGCGGCCGAGCCGCTCGACGAGCCGCCGGGCGTGAAGGCCGGGTCGTGCGGGTTCGAAGTTGGGCCGGGATGGCGGTTGGCGAATTCGGTCGTCACGGTCTTGCCAAGAAGGATGCCGCCCGCCGCCTTCGGCAACGCCGCGGCGCTGGCATCGGAGGGCGGGCACCAGCCGGTATAGATCGGCGAGCCATAGGTCGCCGGCATATGGGCGGCGTCGAAGATGTCCTTGAGCCCGAACGGCACGCCGCCGAGCAGCATTTTCCTGCCGGCCTTGTCGAAGGAACGCGCCTCCTCGAGCGCCGCGCTTCCCGCGAGATGGGCCCAGGCCCGCACCACCGGCTCGCGCTCGGCGATGCGTGCGAGGCAGCTCGCGACGACCGCTTCCGCGGTCAACTCCCGGTCCTCGATCCGCCGTACGATCTCGGTCGCCAGCAGGCGATGCGGTTCGACATTCGGCATGGTCTAGTTCCCACCCAAACTTCTCTCGTCATACCGGCGAAGGCCGGTACCTATTGGTCGAAATGGCTCCCGGCCTACGACCGGGACGACAAAACGCAAGAAATTTTTGAGACACTCCATCGATCAGTTGGAGGCTCTGTCTCGGCGCCGTCATTCGGTGGTTGAAAGAAGATGCGTCTCGGCACCCGTCGCCGCGACCAGCTCGACCGCCCTTCGATCAACGCTGGCGAACACGGTCCCGCCGAGTTGCCGGCCCTCATAGGCGATGACCGCGTCGGCAAAATCGCCGCCGGCCGCCATCATCGCCAACCCGGCTTCCGCCGCGGGACGATCTACCCGGACGCTCGGGGTGTTAAGAAGAGTTCGGATGAACCCAAGAATCTCGGTAGCGGTGCGCCGGTATCCGCGCCCGAGTACCCACGCAAATTCGCACAGTGCCGGCAGGGCCACCGCGATGACATGTGCATCGCGCAGCAGGTCGGCGGCGAGCGCGGCCTGCTGCGGGTCATCAAGAACCGCGGCGCGGACGAGGACGTTCGTATCGACGGTGATCCTCATCGGATACCTGCCCATCCCTGGGCGGCGATCTCGCTTATTTCCTCGATCGTTAGCGGCTTGGTCCCAGGCCGATGGCCGCATCCGATGAAATCCTCTATCGATCCAGTCGGTTTTGCCCGAATTTCGATGCGCCCATTCGGCAGCATGTCTACCTCGACCTTCTGGCCGGGGCCGACCCCCAGATGCTGCAACACCTCCTTCCGCAAGGTCACCTGCCCTTTCGCCGTAACGGTAAGAGTTGTCATCGCTGTCTCGATCCGTTTTGCAACCCGAGTGTAAGGTATTTTATCCTTACAGGCGAACGGACAAAACCGTAGCGCTCCGCGGCACGGCGGGGCAGAGTTGCGGAAGCCCAAAACCAACCTCGGGAGGACTGCCCCCATGCCGCAATCCGCGATCCCGCCCGGCCGTCACGCGCCGGTTCGCCCGGACTGGCTCGACAAGCGGAAAGAGGAGGCGATCGAGCCGCAGTTGCCGGTCGTCGACCCGCACCATCACATGTGGGACCGGCCCGGCAACCGCTACCTGTTCGCGGATCTCCTCGCCGACGTCGGCAGCGGCCACAACATCGCCGCGACCTGTTTCGAGGAATGCCGCGAGATGTACCGCCCCGACGGCCCGCTGGAGCTGCGGTCGCTGGGCGAGACCGAATTCGTCAACGGCATTGCGGCGATGAGCGCCTCGGGAAAATACGGCAAGACGCGATGCATCGCCGGTATCATCGGCAATGTCGATTTGCGCATCGGCAGCCGCGCCAAGGGCATTCTCGAACAGCACGTCGCGATCTCGGGCGGGCGCTTCAAAGGCATCCGCAACGGCGCCACCTGGCATGCCGACCCGAACCTCGAGATCTATTGCTCGGGGGCGCCGCAAGGCCTCTATCGCGACCGGAATTTCCGCGAGGGCTTTGCCGGCTTGGCCGCGCTCGGCCTCAGCTTCGACGCCTGGCTGTTCCAGACGCAGCTCGACGACGTGACAGACCTGGCGCGCGCCTTCCCGCAGGCGACGATCGTCTTGAACCATGTCGGCGGACCGCTGGCGATCGGCCCCTATGCCGGCAAGCGCGAAGAAGCCTTCGCCGCCTGGAAGAAATCGATCGGCGAGGTCGCCGCCGCCTCGCCGAACACTTACGTCAAATTGGGCGGGCTCGGCATGAAGCTGTCGGGCTTCACCTTTTTCGAGGACGACCTGCCGCCTTCCTCGCAGGATCTGGAGAAGGCATGGCGGCCCTATATCGAGGCCTCTATCGAAGCCTTCGGCCCGGAGCGCTCGATGTTCGAGAGCAATTTCCCGGTCGACAAAGGCATGTGCAGCTACCCGATCCTATGGAACGCGTTCAAGCGCATCGCCGCCGGCTGCACCGCCGCCGAAAAGACGGCGTTGTTCAGCGGCGCCGCGACCAAGGCCTATCGCCTGCCAATCCAATGACCGCAGGGTTGTTTGATCAGCAGATGTTGCGTCGGCTATGCCGCCGCCACGGTGTCCGCCGCTTATCTCTATTCGGCTCTGTGCTGAAGGGCACGGCCCGGCCGGACAGCGACGTAGATCTGCTGATCGAATTCAAGCCGGATGCCAGACCGAGCTATTTCGAGCTCGCCGAAATCGAGGCAGAACTGACGGATCTGCTCTCCGGTCGACGGGTGGACCTGCGTACCGCCGAGGAACTCAGCCGCTATTTTCGCGCCGATGTACTGCGTGAGGCCGAGGTGCAATATGAAGCTGCCTGACCGGGCGCGGCATGACGCAGGATGATCGAGTGCGGTTGCAGCATCTCGTCGACGCGCTGAATTCGGCGATCCGCTTTGCCCGGGGCCGCGAACGCACTGAGCTCGATTCGGACGAGATGCTGTTGTTCGCGTTGACACGCGCGATCGAAATCGCCGGCGAAGCCGCCAGCAGGGTCACCGCCGAGACGAGAGAGGCGACGCCCGATCTACCATGGAACGCGCTCGTCGGGATGCGCAACCGGCTGGCACATGCGTATTTCGATGTCGATCGAGATATCTTGTGGACGACGGTCACCACCGCAGCCCCGCCGCTCGCGGCCAGGCTGCAGGCGCTGCTCGCCGAGCAATAACTCCGCAAAGGGAGAAAGCAATGCCGTTACCGCGACAAGAAGTGGACGCCACGACGCCGAAATACCTGCGCGACAAATACGCCATCGTTGGCGTCGGCGAGACGACCTATACCCGCGGCTCGGGCCGCACGACCCGGGCGCTCGGCAGCTGGGCGGTGCGCAACGCGATCCTCGATGCCGGGCTCAAAGCCGGCGATGTCGACGGCATGCTGTCCTATTCGGGCGGCGATTCGACTTCGGCGACGTTCATCGCCGGCGACCTCGGCCTCCGCCTCAATTTCTACATGGACGTGGTCGGCGGCGGCTCGTCGACCGAGGCGCTGGTCGGCATCGCGATCGGCCTGATCGAGGCGGGCTGCTGCAAGACCGTCGCGATCTTCCGCTCGATGAACGGCTATTCGCAGGTCAGGATCGGCGGCACCGGCGCGCGCTCGGCCGCCCCTGTGGCGGGCGACATGCTGCACAACCGCGCTTATGGCTGGCAGAGCGCCGGGCAGAATTTCGCGCCGACCTTCATGCGCCACATGTATGATTACGGCACCCGGCCCGAGCAGGTCGCGATGGTCAAGGTGGCGCACAGCCACCACGCCTCGAACAACCCGAAGGCCTATTACAAGCGGCGCTACACGGTCGACGACGTATTGTCGAGCCGCTTCATCTGCAAGCCGCTGCATCTCTTGGATTGCTGCGTCGAGACCGACAATGCGACGGCGGTCATCGTCACTTCCGCCGAGCGCGCCCACGACATGAAGCAGCCGCTGGTCCTGATCCGCGGCGTCGTCGGCCGCTGCTGCAAGCCGCGGCTCGACATGCATTATCAGCACGGGCCGATCTCGCGCGTCGCCGGCTATTACGCCCGGCAGATCCTGTGGCCCAATGCCGGGGTCGGACCCGAGGACATCGACATTACCGGCTCATACGACGCCTTCACTTTCACGACGATGCTGCAGCTCGAGGATTACGGTTTCTGCCGGAAGGGCGAGGGCGGCGACTATGTGTCGAGCGGAGCCATCCAGCTCGGCGGCAGGCGGCCCAACAACACGAGCGGCGGGCATCTCTGCGAGGGCTACACGCACGGGATGAACATGGTCATCGAGAACACCCGCCAATTGCGCCACGACGCCGACGATTCCTGCCCGATCGGGCCGGACGGCAAACGCCAACACAGCTTTGACTATCGCGAGGGCGGCTGCCGCCAGGTCAAGGACGTCGAGGTCAGCGCCAATCTCGGCTGGGCAAACCCGGCGACCGCTTCGTCGATGGTCATGCGGCGCGGCTGACAAGGAGAATAGAGATGCCTATCCGCAGCGAATACCTGGGCATGGGTCTCAGCCTCGACGAGCTCGATGTCGAGAACCTCGAATATTTCCGCCATTGCGCCGAGCATGACTTTCACCTGCAGGCCTGCGGGCAATGCGGGCGGCTGCGCTATCCGCCGACCACGGCCTGCCCGTGGTGCATGAGCCTCGAATCGGCTTGGAAGAAGGTCGAAGGCAAAGGGGCGGTGCATTCCTACAGCGAAGTGCACCACGCGATCCAGCCGGCGTTTCGCAGCCATACCCCCTATCTCATTCTGCTCGTCGATCTCGACACGCAGAAAGGCGAGCCGACCCCCGACGAGGCGTTGCGCGTCGTCGGCAATCTGACAACGCCCGACGGTCAGTTGGCGCCGCCCGACATGGTCCGGCGGGTCGGCGTCGGCAGCCGTATGCGCCTGGTCTTCACCGATGTCGGTCCCGGCCTCGCCTTGCCGCAATGGACGATCGACGAGACCATGCCGCAGCCGGCGAACGTCTGGCGCTACCCGCAGGAATAGAGATTGCGCGGCGCGCGGACCCGTGGGCCGGTGTGGGCAAGATAGCAATGTTTTTTCGTTTATCTGCTCGCCAGCAGACCGTATGGAACACTCTACGTCGGAACGACATCCGATCTCGCCCGTCGCGTTTGGGAGCACAAGCAGAAGGTCGTGCCGGGATTTACCAGGCGGTACGGAGTTGATCGGCTTGTTTGGTTCGAGGCTCACGAATCGGCGGACACGGCGTTGCGACGTGAAAAACAGATCAAGGAATGGAAACGAGATTGGAAGATCAATCTGATCGAGCGCGAGAACCGACACTGGATCAATCTCTCTCCAGCTTCGACGATGTGTTCGCGGGAACCGCAAAAAAACTCGACCATCCCGGCGCAGGCCGGGACCCATGTCGCCATGGGCACCGGCCTTCGCCGGTGTGGGCAAAATAGCGAGCGGAGCGGCGTCAAAAAGCCGGCATGGCATCAGAAAACTGTAGCGATCGGACGCCGATGAACCCCTGATCGGTTCTCCGCACTCTTCGGACGACCATCTCGATGCTCATTGGAGACACCGCCCGGGGCGGCGGTCGCATGCGGGGCGCGGCGGCAAGATTGGCGTGGCGGGCCGAAGAGGCCGGCATAAACGGGTTTCCGGCATTCCGGCAGATGTTGCTGGCGGGCTGGCTGTTGCGCTTCAGCGGCGGCCTTTTCCGGCGCACTGCCAATTCGGCGACGCCGCTCGCCGAAGACCCGGGCGATGTCGAGGCGCTGATCGACGGCGCCGCTGCCCTCTATCGCGGCCGGCAGCAGCCGGCAATCTTCCGTATCCCGACACTCCTTGCCCATCATGTCGACGCGCGGCTGGCCGATCTCGGCTATTCGCGCGAGGGCGAGAGTTGCGTGATCTACGGCAGGATCCAATCGGTCGCGGCGGCGGCCGACCCCGAAGTGCGTCTCTTGCCGCAGCCGACGCCGGAATGGTTTGCCGCGATGGCGGCGGCGCAGGGCCACACGCCCGAGCAAATGGCGATCTATCGGCGCATTGTCGAAAGGGTGCTGCCGCCGGCCGCCTTTGCGGCATTGTCGGTGGGCAGCGAGCCGGCGGCGCTCGCCTATGGCCGCATCCACGACAGACTACTGTGCTTCGAATCGGTGGTTACCCATCCCGAGCGACGCCGGCTCGGCTTTGCCGGCCGCGTGCTCGCCGCCTTGGCGGCCTGGGGCGCCGACAACGGGGCGACCGGCGCCTGCCTGCAAGTCGAAGCGGCCAATGCACCGGCGCTGGCCTTGTATCAGCGGTTCGGACTGGCCACCGAGCTCTACCGCTACCACTACCGCCGCGAGCCGCCCGGATCGGGCGGAACCTCTTAGCCCTCGAAACGATGCAGCGCGATCACGGCATTCAACCCGCCAAATGCGAAAGAGTCGGATAATGCGACCTTGATGGGCAGGTCGCGCGCTTCGTTTGGCACGTAATCGAGGTCGCATTCCGGGTCGGCCTCGATGAAATTGGCCGTAGGTGGCGCCAGGGCATGGTGTATTGCGAGCGCAGTCACCGTGGCCTCCAGAGCGCCGGCCGCACCGAGGCAGTGCCCTAACACGGCCTTGGTCGACGATATGGCCAGATGCTGCGCATGGTCGCCGAATACCCGATGGAGCGCCTCTGTCTCGACGACGTCATTGATCGTCGTGCCGGTGCCGTGCGCGTTGACGTAATCTACCGCGTCCGATTCCAATCGGGCATCGCGCAAGGCCGCGATCATAGCCCGCGCCGCGCCGCGCGCATCCGGCAAGGTGATGTCGCCCGCATCGGCAGACATGCCGAAGCCGACGATTTCGGCGTAGATCGACGCGCCGCGAGCCCTCGCGGATTCGAGCGACTCGAGCACCATTATTGCCGCTCCCTCGCCCAAGACCATGCCGCTGCGCTGGCGCGAGAAGGGGCGGCAGGTATCGGCGCTCATCACGCGCAAAGCCTCCCAGGCTTTCAGCGTGCCAAATGTGAGGCAGGCTTCGCTGCCGCCCGAAACGGCTACCTGAACATCGCCGTCTCGTACCATCCGAAACGCTTGACCAAGTGCGTGCGTCCCCGATGCGCAGGCGCTCGCGACGGCGAAAGCAGGACCGCCCAGCCCCAGATCGATCGAGACTTGAGATACCGCGGCGTTCAGCATCAGCCGGGGTATTGTGAGCGGATGCAGGCGGGCTGCATTCTCCCGGTAGAGCCGCTTGTAAGCCTCGTCAGAGGTCGTTTGTCCGCCGACGGCGGAGCCGATAATCGTTGCCGTCGATAGCCCGCGGTGATCATGAAGGCCCGCATCGGCAATCGCTTGTCGCGCCGCGACCACGGCAAATTGCGAAAAGCGATCCATCAGCGACGATGTCTTGGCCTCGAAATGGGCGGACGGATCGAAATCGGCGACCTCGGCGGCGATCTTCGCGGTAAGCTGCTCGGTCGGCACCAATGTCAGCGCTCGTATAGCGGAACGCCCGGCGACGATCCTTTGCCAGAAATCGCGAACACATTGACCGGCGGGCGAGACGACGCCAACACCGGTTATGACGACCCGCGGCACGACGCCGGCTAGCCCCTTTGCACCAACTTTCGTACCGCCGAGACGACGTCGCCCACAGTCCGAAAGACTGAGCCGGTGCTTTTATTGGCGTTCAACGGAATTTCGATATCGAAATGCTCTTCCAGATCGAATGTCATTTCGATGATATCGAGCGATTCGAGGCCCAGCTCATCGAGCGGCGAAGCAAGCGTCAGAGGCGCCGGCGCGGCCGACCGGACACGCTGGGCAATCATCCCAATGATCTCATCTTCCACCGTAGACATCAGCGAACTCCAAAATTCTGCGTAGCCGGTCTTCCACCCGAGAACTCAAAACTACATCAGCCCGCGAGGGCTGCTCTACCCCTCTTAAGCCGCCAACTGAAAGATCATGCTTTCAGCCGCAAGTCCCGGGCCGAAGGCCATTCCGCACCCCAAGCCGGACGCGGATTTTGCCCGAAGCATGCTGCTGAGCACGAACATGATCGTTGCCGACGACATGTTTCCGAACCGCCGCAGCACTTCTCGCGCATAGCGCAAGGCATCTTCGTGCAACCCAAAGGCCTCACCGAGCGCGTCGACAAGCGAGCGGCCGCCAGGGTGCAATGCCCAAAGGGCGATGTCCTCGACACGCCGGCCTCCTAAGATCGCCTTGACGTGCCTGGGTAGCTCCCGCGCCAGAGTGAGTGGTACCTGTCCCGAGAGCAGCATCTGAAACCCGAGTTTTCCGATATGCCAAGCCATCTGGTGGCGACTATGCGGAATCATCGTCGTATGAAAGCTGCTCAACTCGATACCGGTTGCTTCGGCGGAAACCAGAGCGGCCGAGCAGCCGTCTCCCCACAGCAAGAAGCAGAGAATTTGTTCGAGATCCTCGGTCTCCTGCAAATGGATCGTGCAAAGCTCCAGGTTGACGACAACGACCCTTGCCTGCGGATCAGACCGGACGATGTGGCGTGCCAGTCTAAGCGCGGGGATCGCGGCCGAACACCCCATAAAGCCGAGGATCGTTCGCTCGACCGACGTGTTCAAATCGCAGTGCTCGACGATTTCGAGATCCAGTCCCGGCGCATAAAAGCCGGTGCAGGTAGCGACGATCAGATGGGTGACCTCGCGCTTGAAGGTCTCGAGTTCCAGGTCATCGAGTGCGAGCCGTGCCAAGGCCAAGGCGTGCTGTTCAAAGAACCGCATGCGCCGACCCGTGTGTGGAAAGCGGCCTCGCTGGTAAAAGCCCATCCTATCGAGCGCCGTATCGGTCAGATCGGGTTGCAAAAAGGAATAGCGATGGTCAATCTGCGATCGCTCGACCATTTTGTCGAAGAGCCGCCTTGCTCGCTGGCTGGAGAAAAGCGAGCTCGCATACCTGACAAAGGTGTCGTGAACATCAAATGCGGGAACAGCAGTACCGATTTGGTTGATGTAGGCAGCTACCAACGCAGCCTCCTGGAGCCGATTTGTCTTGCCGGTTGCCGACCCGATCCTGTCAAGATCTATACCATGGCGTGCAGGCGTCGTCACCGACGCAATCGGCTCTACGCGTCGATCCGACGGCAAACAAAGAGGCAAACAAAGACGGTGCGCGCTGCCGCCTGCAGGAAGCGGTGCGCAACCATTATTTCCAAGCTCTTGTCGCGGGTCTGCCCGGGCGGTTGGCACCCCGATAGCGGCTATACATCGGAAAAAATCTATGGTCAGATTGATTTCCTTCTTCTTCGGGGACAAAGCACGCGAAGCCGAGAGGGGCGGCCTCGTATTCGGGGGGCGAGTTAATGGCTGATATCGTGCTGATCAATCCACGGTTCGAAGCCTCGATGTACGGGCTCGAATATGCCGTGCCGTTCGTGCGTGCGAAGGCCGCTTCGCCGCTCGCTTCGCTGCCGCTGCTCGCCGCTCTGACGCCGTCGCAGCACAGCATCAGTCTGATCGACGAGAATGTCGAATCGATCGACTTTGACCGCTGCGCCCGTGCCGACATCGTCGGCGTGACTGGCATGATGGTTCAGCAGGCGCGGATGATTGCAATAATCCGCGAACTGAAGTCGCGCGGCGTGCTCGTTGTCGTCGGCGGCCCGCTCGCGACCGTGCGGGAGGATCTCTTCGAAGGGTGCGCCGATGTCATCTTCGTCGGCGAGGCGGAGGAGACTTGGCCGCAGTTTCTCAGCGAGTGGCAGGAAGGTCGTCACCAGCGCCGCTACGAACAGAGCACCAAGACCGACATGTCTTCGGTTCCGGTGCCGCGCTACGACCTTCTCAAGATGCGGCGCTATGCGTTCGGCACCGTGCAGTTTTCGCGCGGATGTCCGTTCACCTGCGAATTCTGCGACATCATTGTGGTTTTCGGTCGGCGTCCGCGCTTCAAGACCAAGGCCCAGGTGGTGGCCGAACTTGATGCTCTGCTGAAGCACGGCGTCGAGCACGCCATTCTCGTGGACGACAACCTTGTCGCCAACAAAAAAGCAATCAAGGAGGTGCTCAGGACCGTGATCGAGTGGCAGGAAGCGAATGGCTACCCGATGTCATTTCTTGCCGAGGCCTCGCTCGATCTGGCGGAGGATAGTGAGCTGATGCGGCTGATGGTCGAGGCCAACATAATTATCGTCTTTGTCGGGATCGAGAGCCCCAACGAAGCGGCCCTACGCGAAACCAAGAAATTGCAGAACCTCCGCAAGGGCGGCTCGATGATAGACAAGGTTCATGCCATCCAACGGGCAGGGCTCGAAGTGTGGTGCGGCATGGTCCTGGGCTTTGACAACGACGACGCCAGCATCTTTGCTGCGCATCGACGCTTCATCACCGAAGCGCGGATCGTCAACCCATTGATCAATCTGCTCGTCGCGATCCCGGGGACGCCGCTTCATGCGCGGTTGAAGGCGGCGGGGCGCCTGGATTTCGGCGAGGAGCATCTCTATGGCACCAATGTGATCCCGCTCCAGATGAGCCGGGCGGAACTGCGGGAAGGCTCCTTTGTCCTCGCTCGCGACCTCTATCAGGCGCCGGCTTACTTCGATCGGCTCGAGGCGCTCTATTTCGGCGAAGGGATCGACGCAGAGCCGGCGCGCAAGCGATATCTGCGCCGGCATCGTTGGCGGTGGGTCAAGGCCAATGCGATATTCCTGATCCAGGCCGGCGCGATCTTGCTGAGCCTGATGCGCGTCCCCGAAGCCGAGCTGTCGCGCGAATATCGTCATCGTATGTGGCACGTGCTCAAGCGTCGGCGCGACCCGATCCTGCTGCGGATCTATGCGCTCAAATGCGCCGTTCATTACCATATGCACGTCATCTTGCGGGAGCATGACGCGAAAGGCGCCACGCCCTTTACCGCAGGGTTCGGTCTGCCGGCCCCGAGCGTGATCGAAGCACGCCCCGCATTATCACTGGATCAGGGCGCCAGCCAATCTGCGCCTTTGGTGTGAATATTGCCCGATACCCCTTCTTGCTTCGCTCGGACACCCTGGCATATCAGCGGCATATCAGCTGGGCGCGTTGCTGGGCCGATCCACCGCATTGCCGTGACAATCGGTCCGACACGCGCCAGCGCTCAGTGCCTCCGGAAATACACGCGAAGGATCTGATCGTTGAAGCTGGCACTGATTTCCAATGCGTGCTGGAAATCGTCCTTCGCCAGGACGTAGGTCTCGACCTCTTCGGCTGCGCGCACGGTCGCATTACGCGGTTCGCCGGTCAGCAATGCGCCTTCGCCGAAGAAGCCGCCGGCGCCAAGCGTTGCCCTCGGCTGTTGCGAGGCGTCCGGCGCGTCCCCCAGCACGACTACCGACCCGCTGGCGATCAGGAAAAACTCCTCGCCGATATCGCCCTGGCGAATGATGATGTCGCCCTCGGCATAGCGGCGCTTTTTGACGTGTTCGGCGACATTGGTGAGCTCCGTCGGTGTCAGGTTCTGGAACAGTTCGACGGTCTTCAGGAAATCGCAGATCGTCAGCGCGTCGCGCAACCGGACGTCCGACGTTATCCTGCCGTCGACGATGTTCACAATGCGGTCGACGTTTTCGAGCATCCGGTGGTCGTGCGTGATCATGATGATCGTGCAGCCGTCCTCCGCGACGAGCTCTTTCAAGAGATCGACCACGATCAAACTCAATTCCTGGTCGAGCGCGGCGGTCGGCTCGTCGGCGAGCACCAGTTTCGGACGGTTGACGACCGCCCGGGCAACGGCGACACGCTGACGCTGGCCGCCGGACAGCGAATGCGGCTTAAAATCGAGGCGATGCCCAAGCCCGAGCCGATCGAGGATCCTTGTCCCCCGCCCGCGCATCTCATGCGGCGGACAGCCGGCCAGATGCATCGCCATCATGACATTCTCGTAGGCGGACAGCGAACCGAAGAGATTGTGCATTTGAAATATAAGACCGATATTGCGCCGCATCTCGACGAGTTCGGACGCGGCGAGCCCGGTGAGCTTGCGGCCGAGGACCTCGATCCCACCCTCCTGGACTGAGCGCAGCGCGCCGATAAGGCTGAGCAGCGTCGTCTTTCCCGAACCCGAGGGCCCGGTCAAGATCACCAGCTGCCCGGCCCCGATTTCGATGCAATTATCGAACAACACTTGGCTTCGCGATTCGCCGACGCCAAAGTAGTGATTCAGGCGTTCGACGCGCACGACCGGACCGGAAAGGTCGTCGAGGATACTGTCGGGCATCAGAAGACCTCCGCCGGATCGGCCGCAATGACCCGACGTACGGCGACGAGCGCCGAGGCGATGCACATAGAAACGGTCAGCAACAAGCTGATGGCCGTAAGGCTGGCCGACATCTCCATCGGCAACAGCGCGATCTCGCTCAGGCCACGGAAGACAAGGTCGCACACGATCCACGCAGCCCCGTAGCCGACGAGGGCGTACAACACTGCTTGCTGCAGGACGACCGCTACCAGCGCGCCGTTATGATACCCCATCGCCTTCATCGTCGCGTATTGCGGCAACTGGTCGGCCAAATCGGCCATGATGACCTGGTAGGAGATCATCATGCCGACGGCAAAACCGACCAGTACCCCAACGCCGAAGATCGGCCCGACGGGCGAGACCCGTGCGTGAAAACCGGCTTCCCGATCGACCAGCTCCGCCTTGGTCAGGACCGAGATGTCCTCCGGCATCGCCTTCTGAAGAGCCCGCTGCACAGCCTCGACATCGTATCCCGGCCGGATTTTGACGACGCCGACCTCGACATCGGGCAGATGCGCTTCTTCGCCCGATCTGTCGGCCAGCAGCATGGCAAAATTTCGATCGCCCATGATGACCGTGCCGTCGGCGAAGAAATTGGGGCCGAGCGAAAAGGTTCCGACCACCCGTACCTTGCGGCGAGCCAATTCGGTCTTGGTTCCGCGGACGGCTTGGCCGATGAAGCTCCGGGCGCGCCGATCCGCCATCAGCGCGTCCGGCATCCGCAATGCCGCTAGGCTGGCGTTAACCTCAGGCAGAAGGAAAACGGGCTCGTCGGGGTCGAAGGCAAAGACCTGTACGGCGTAGGACTGCTGCGTCTGCGGGTTTTTCCATATCGAGCTGGTCCGTTCCGCGTAGAGTGCCCGCGCGGAAGCAACCCCCGATACTGCACGCGCCTGATATAGCCGCCGGAGGGGGAACGGCGCGTTTCGATCGAACTCATATTTCAACTTGCTTATCAAGAGGATGTCGGCGTCGAGCTGGCGCACGGCCAGGAGCATGCTGTCGATGAAGGCGTTTCGGAAACCGAGCTCCATCATCATCAAGAGTGCCGCGAAGGCTATGCCGCAGATCGAACGGGCGAGCCGCCACTTGTCGGCCGTCAGATTTCGCCGGGCAAGCGGCACGGCGAGGGTCAGGTTGCGCAGCGCCGAACGCCAGGCGAACCTGCGCCGCATCCCGCGCGTCGTCATCGGCCGATCCCCGATCCGCTAAAAAAGATCAGCCGGGTCGGCTCGCCGCACGCGACCAACCGCCAACAGCGCCGACGCCATCGCCATCAAAAGGGCCATCGCGAGCACCACGACGACGCGTGAGAAAGTCATCTCGATCGGCAGACGAACCGCCGTTCGAACCTTGGCATAAATTGCCAGCGCCGCAAGGATCGCCGGAATGAAGACCGAGCCGGACAGGATGACGGCAACCCCCGTGACGATCTTCCCCAGGTCGGTGTCCGAGTAGCCGATGGCCTTCAATGTCGCATATTCCGGGAGTTGCCGGGTAATCTGGGTCGCCAAAGTTTGGTAAAGGATCACCGTGCCGACAATCACCGACATGAGGACGCCAAAGCCGAAAATGATGCCGGTCGCGGTTCGCTTGACCCAATAGGCGCGCTCGTATGCGTCGAGCTCGGCGCGGGTGAAGACTCGGGTGTCGGCTGGCAGAATGGCGCGGAGCCGCCCTGCCACGTGATCAGGCTCCACGCCCGGCTTTAATGCCACCAATCCGAGGTTGGGCGCGCTCAGCGAGCGGTGAGGGAAGATGCGAATGAAATTGAGGTCGCTGGTAACCGCCGCGCCGAGGCCGAGGAAACCCGTTCCAACGAAATAGCTTCCGGCGATCTCGACAGTCCGGTTGTTGATTTCCACCCTCCGGCCCGGTGTTCGCGGCCCGTACATCGGTCTGGTTTGGTCATCGATCAGCACCGTGTCGGGACGGCGCAGCATGTCGAGCCGGCGGTTGATGTCGGGTACCAGAAAGATCCTGTCCCCCGGCTTGAACCCCATGATGAAGATGTCGCGAGCGAGACCTCCCTCGATATTCAGCCAACGCCCCTCGCCCTCGTAGAAAGGCTCCGCCGATGCGATCTCCGGCAGTGCGAGGGCCTGGTAGAGGCGCTGCCGCGGAAATTCGTTTGCTTCGGCTTGGTATACATAGGCAGTTGAAACGAGCAGCAGATCGAAGCGCAGGCTGTCGTAGACCTGCAATCCACTCTTCGGCACTGCAACGAAGAACCCGAGTTGCAAGAAGATCATCAAGAGGGCGATGAAGATCCCGCCCGCGGCAAGCGCACTGCGCAATTTCTCATGGATCAGGATGCGCCAGGCGACAAGGACCGTCACCACGTGTGCGAGGCCGCGATTTTCCGCGCGGCGGCTTCGGGAGCGCTCTCGGCGCCAGCGATCAGCACGTCGACGGTCAGATTGCTCAGTCGGCTGACGCTTTCCGGATCATCGAGTTCGATCCGCACTTCGACGACGCGAGCATCGATCTTGGCCGCCGGATCGACATTGAGTACATCGTTCTTGTAAATCATGTTCCCGATCTCGACGACGTGGCCGGTAACCGGACGGCCGAGGGCCTCGCTGGTCGCGGTCGCCCTCCCGCCAAGGTGAACACGCCTAATATCGGTTTCGTAGACCTCGGCGACGACACGCATCTTCTTGGTATCGCCCATCGTGAGGATCGGCCTGCCGTCGATCTGTCCGACCTGTTCGCCGGGATGAGCGATCAGATTGAGAATGCGCCCAGTAACAGGCGCCCGGATCTCGTCGTTCCGAACGCGCGCTTTGGCTAGATCGAGCTGCTCGCGGAGCGAAGCGATAGGCGCCGCCGCCTTTGCCAGCGCCAAATTCGCCTTGGCGATCCTGATCTCGGACAGGGCGGTGGCCCGGTCGATGGTGTATTGCTGCTGCAGCATTTGCAGGCGGGCGTCGCCCGCTTCGCGGTTGGCCTTTTCCTGCTTGACCAGGGTCTCTTGATTATCGTGTGTACGCCGGGCCAGGTCGTTGCTGTGCATCAACGTCGTGTCGGCGGTCAGAATCTCCCTGTCGTTGGACAACCCCTTCCTGAGGCTTTTGACGGTCATCTCCTGCGCGGCAATCTGGAGCGGCGCAACCTCTTCGACTCGCTGCAACCTTATCTCTGCATTCTCGACCTGGGCCTGGCGGAGCTCCACTTCGGCGGCAAGCTTCGCTTGCGCCTCAGTCAGCTGGGCGGCTATCGAATCGCGCCGCGCCACCTCTTCGGCATGGCTCTGGAGGAGGCCCAGAACCTGTCCCTTTTCGACGCGGTCACCGCGCTTGACGAACAGGCTCTCGAGCACATCCGGCGTGGCGGCGCTGATATTCATCAGCCCGCTCTCCGGCTCGATTCGCCCGAGCGCGCCGACCTCGGAAACCGGCGGCTGCTCGGAAGACAAGGCAACTGCGGAACTTGTGTGTCCGCCGCCGACGAATTCAAAGGTTAGCACAGCAACGCTGCCAACCAGCAGCACGGCGGTGAGCCCGCGCATGCCGAGCTTCATTCGATTAAACGAAAGCAACGTTCCCTCCCTCAGCCGATCCGGGTCGAAAGATCACCGCTCGTCTGGCGATTTTCGGAAAAACTACTGATCTTCGGCTCGCCGGAAGAGCCGGAGACCAGTCTTCTGAGAAATCTGTTCTTGCGCAGGCTCTTTCCATGGAACAGCAACCGAATTGCCAAAGCGCGCGCAAGATCTCGCAGCAAAGCCAGTTGCTGATCGAACGCCGTAGCCCCGCGCCATCCCAGATTTCGCAGCAGATGCAACCGCAACCTGCTCAGATAGAACAACATGCCGGAGATCGAGCCCGGAATCTCGTCTTCGTCCAATCTTTCAAAGAACGCGTAATTCAATGAAAATGGTGACTGTACTTTTAGGTAACTGTTGAGCGGCCGGTCGTGCGGCACCGAACCGACGGCGTCGATCAGCCGCTTCCAATGCTCGAAATCGCCGGCCACGACGCTTCGTTGCACCAAGCGATTGAACAGTTTGACGCCGATCGGGTCCCACATATATCCATTAAAGATCAGCGGTGTCGCGAGTTCGAAAAATCAATAGGATAGCGAGGTGCATGCGCAGATGGCATCGAAACGGGTCATGCATAACCTCGTATAGGTGGGTAATTTCCTCGGTTGCCAACCGGTGCATGCTGGTAAAGGCCAAGTCGCACTCCGCGAGGAACTGATCGATCGGCTCGCCACTATTTCCTCTTTTGATTGCTTCGCCGACTTGCCGGGCTTGCACCGAGATCAGGGCCAGGCCGTGGCTGTATAACGGATCAACCGTATCGCCGGCGTCGCCGATGATGAACCATCGGTCAGGCGAGTAATGTTGCCGCGTCTCGTACATGTAAGATTTATAAAAATTGCTGTCGTCGAGGTGGCCACTTTTCACGAGATCGACGACGACCGGGTGCTCTCCGGCAACGTAGTCAAGAAATTGATCAATCGTACGGATTTCGCCCGGGTACAGGTCTTGGCGATAGGTGATGCCGATGCTGATCATCGTCGAGTGCTGTTCCGATACTATCGGGATGCACCATATCCAGTTCCCCTTGCCGAAAAAATGATGCGTGCAATAGTAGGAGTCAAAACTACGATTGTCTTTTTTAACAGGCCGGATGCGCGACAGGAGCGCCGGATCGAAATCGACAAGCCGGAACCAATACACGTTTTTTTGCAATGGCGTTTTCCGATGCAGGCCAAGCTTTCTGCCCAGCATCCTGTTTCGTCCGGTTGCGTCGATCAGCCACTGGCAGCTGATCTCGTGCCTCTGCCGCCCCTCGTTCTCGATTGCGACACGATGTAGTCGATCTTTGCCGCCCAGCTCGACGGCGACGGCGCGTCCAGGGTGGAAGGCGATACCGTTGGCGAGGTTGTGGGCGCGGAGGTCCCGATCGAACGTGAAGCGGTTGATCAGAAACGATGGGAAAGGTGGTACATGCGGCGACTCGTCCACGATATACGTGCGATCCGAGGGGTCGTCGAGATTGGTCTTATAGTAATAGGTCAGTCCGTATTTCGGGTGATGCCGCTCAACGAGAAGCTGACCAAGACCGATCTCCCGGATGAAGTGGGTGCTGATCTCGACGAGTGCCTCGCCCACGACCGGCCTGCGCTCGCCGACATCGCCGATGACTGCAATCCCTAGTTCGGGCATCGTCTTGCGAAAATGCGCCGCCGCCAGGTTGGCGGCTACGCCGTTACCGAGGATGGCAATGTCGGCCATGAGCCAAGTTCTCTAAGGTCCGGGTCGGCAGAAACGAGGCTTTTTATGCCACACCCGGCGGACCGGCCACACGCTAAAATTCGTATCGTCTTCGAGATCAAGTAGGCCCGGCGTCCCGCGCGGGCTCCGCGCTAAGGCGGCTTGCCAAAGCCTCGGGCGGCGCAGCACGCGGACCCGGGGGCCGCGCTCCGGGATTCCGCCCAGAATGGCGCATTTTCGGCAGGCGGTATGCGGAATATCGCGTTAGAACGTGGCGGTCGCGCGCAGCATGAAGATGGCGATTGGACCGGAGGCCGGGGCCAATGCCGGGTCGGGATAGAGCTGGATGTCGGGCGCCACCTGCAAGCCCTTGAAGACGGTATAATTGTAATAGGCTTCGGCGAGCCACTCGGCGTTGCGCGCCGGGGCGGCGACGGCGGCCATGTTCGTCTGGTTCCAGGCGATGCCGAACCCCAGTTGATCGAGCGGATCATGGCGGAACGGGTCGTTGCGGACGACGCCCCAGGCGACCGAGCTGGCGATCGAGCTCGTCAGCCCGGTCGCGGTATTGGCGCGCAGAAATAGGCCCCATTGCGAATTCAGATTCTGCGCGGCACTGAAAGAAAGACCGTGCGACGCCGGCAATTCGTTCTCGGGCAAGGCCGGCACGGCATACCAGAGGAGGCCATAGGAGCCGCCCGCGAGGAATTTCGGTGTCCATCTTGCGGCGAGAAAATAGGCGATCTTGCCGGCGGCGAGGCCGGCCGCCGTGATCGTCGACCCGGTAAGGTTCGTCGCGTCCTGATAGCCACCGGCAAAGACCAGGTCAAGGGTCCTCGGCGCCGCCTCCAGATAGCCGCCGAGCCCGGCGCTGCCATAAGTCTGCGTCGCGTTCTGCGCCAGCGCGTAATTGACGAAATTCGTCTGCCCGTTGCCGGCGTATTGATTGGCGTCGTACAGGCTGAACCCGTATTGCCCGATCGTCGCCGAGAGCCAGCGCCATTCCCCCGGCAGCGTATGCGTGTAGGTCAGCTGGGCATAGTCGATCGTATCGGAGAACCAATCGCTCGGCGGGGCCAACAGGCCGAGACGGGTTTGCATCGTCGTCGTATTGGTGCCGCTCCAGAACTGGTTCTGTTGCGCCGAAAAGATGAATGTCCCCGAGCCGATAGCCGTGCCGGCGAACGGCTTCCAGGTCAGCGTCGGGGTCCAGACGAAGTCGATCGCCGGCGCACTGCCGTTTGGCGCCGCCCATTGCGGCAACAACGAAGATTGCAACGAGTATTCTATATTGTACTGGTTCTGGATCTGCTCCTTCCACGCAAGATACTGGTCGTAAAGCGGGTCGAGCCCCGCTGCGACATTGGGCTCGGCAAGAATTTCACGCGCCGACGGCGGGATTTCCGGCGAGACCTGATGGCCATAGCCGGCAGCCGCAGCCGGCGGTGACGCGCCGAGGGCGAGAACAATCACCAGCGCGGCCGACACTTGGGGTTCGCGGCGATCGGCCCGCCGCGAATTTTGCCGACAGGGATGCCGAGCGAGAACGGTTTTCGACCGAGTTGTACCGCGGTGCTCACCGAGGCCCCTCGCCGCAACCCTCTCCCCGCGAGCGGGGAGCCCTCTCGGCGCACGCATGCGGGCGCCTGTCGGGTGGTGCATCTGCGATGCGCCAGGGGCGCCGCGATAGCGGGAGGGTGAGGGGCAGCGCCCTAGCCTAATCGCCCAGATGAATCCACACCGATTTGGTCTGGGTGACGGTCAGCAGGGTTTCGAGGCATTTGTCGCGCCCGGTCCCCGATTGCTTGAACCCTCCCCAGGGCTGGGTCATGTCGCCGTGGTCGTAGCAATTGATCCAGATCACGCCGGCGTCGATGTCGCGCGCCATCTTATGCGCGGTCGCAAGATCGCGGGTCCAGATGCCGGCGGCCAGGCCAAAGATCGTATCGTTGGCGATCTCGACGGCCTCGCCGATCGTGCCGAACGGCACGACCGCAGCGACCGGCCCGAAGATCTCCTCGCGGGCGATCGTCATCGCCGGGCTGACGCCGGTGAACAGGGTCGGCGCGACATAGGCGCCATCGGCGAAACCCTCGGGCGGCGCGCCGCCGAGCGCCAATCTAGCGCCCTCTTTTTTGCCGATGTCGATATAGGACAGGACGCGCTGCTGCTGGGTACGGTTGACGAGCGGCCCCATCGTCGTCGCCGGGTCGAGCGGGTCGCCGATGCGGAAGGCGCTCGCCACCTTGGCTGCGAATTTCTCGACGAATTCGTCGTGGATCGCGCGTTGCACGAGGAGGCGCGAGCCGGCGCTGCACATTTCGCCCTTGTTGGCATAGATCCCGGTGATCGCGTAGTCGACCGCCCGGTCGAGGTCGGGGACCTCGGCGGTGATGATCTGCGGCGATTTTCCGCCGGTCTCGACGGTGACGCGCTTCAGATTGGACTGGCCGGCATACACCATCATCAGCTTGCCGATCTCGGTCGAGCCGGTGAAGCTGATCTTGTCGACGTCCATGTGCAGGGCCAGCGCCTTGCCGACCGTGCCGCCGGTGCCGTGCACGATATTGAACACGCCGGGAGGCCCGCCGGCTTCGAGGAAAAGCTGGGCGAGCAGCACCGCCGAGAGCGGCGACTGCTGCGCCGGCTTCAACACGACGGAATTGCCGGCCGCCAGCGCCGGCGCCGCCTTCCAGGCGCTGATCAAGAGCGGATAATTCCATGGCGTGATGCAGCCGACGACTCCCAGAGGCTGGCGCAGGATGTAATGAAACGCATCGCTGGCGGTCGTGGTGACGACGCCCTCGAGCTTGTCGATCGTCTCGGCGAAATATTGAAACGTCAGCGCCGCCGCCGGCACGTCGCCGGTCAGCATGTCGGTGACCGGCTTCCCGACATCGAGCGAGTCGAGCAGCGCAAATTCGAGCGCGTGCTCGTTGATTGCCGCCGCGAAGCGGTACAGCACGTCCATCCGCGAACGCGGTTCGAAGTCGCGACCAGATGCCGGATTTGAAGGAGCGGCGCGCGGCGGCGACGGCGAGATCGACCTCGCCGGCGTCACCCGACGGTACCGCCGCAACGACCTCGCCCGTCGCCGGGTTGACGGTCTCGAACCGCTTGCCGGATTGCGCTTCGACGAGCCTGCCGTCGATCAGCATGCGGGTTTCGGGACGCAATGCCGCGGCGCGGCGGTGGAAATCCTCCCGCATCAGGGTCTTCGCCTGTTCGGCGTTCATTGCCCCGCCCGCCGGCCTAGAGATCGAGCACGATGCCGGGGTTGGCGCCGCCGGGCACAGCGGCTGTTGCGGCCGGGACCGAGCAGCACAGCAGCACCTGGCCTTCGCCGCGCGGGGCCAGCGGCTCCTCGACATAGTCGACGGCACCGCTCGTGATCCGCGTGGCGCAAGTTCCGCAGATGCCGGAGCGGCAGCCGAACACCGGCGCCAGCCCGACCGACTCGGCAAGTTCGAGCAAGGTTCCCCGGTCGCGCGACCACTCTGCCGTCATCGAAGATTTCGCAAAGCGGACCGGCACTGCGCCGTCGACGACCTGCCCGGCGCGCAGCGGCGCCTCGGGTTTGGCCTCGGGTTTCAGCGCGGTCCCGGCGCCGAAGGATTCGTAATGGATGCGCTCGCGGCGGACGCCGATCGCGCTCAATCCGTCATAGAGCGACTGCATGAAAGGCGGCGGCCCGCACAGGTAGAAATCGTAGTCGTCGAACGGCAGCAGCTGTCTCAGCACGTCTATCGTGACGTGGCCCTCGCCGTCATGCGTGGCGCCGAGCCGATCGTCGCCGCCGGGCTGGCTGTAGCGGATATGGACACGCATTGCCGGATGCGCCGCGGCGAGTTCTCGGACGTGCCCGGCGAAGGCGTGGACTCGGCCGTTGTTGGTGCCGTGCACGAACCAGGCCGGGCGGAACTTACCGGTCCGGCGCCCGTCCTCGACGATCTGATTGGCCATCGCGATCATCGGCGTGATGCCGACGCCGCCGGAAACGAACACGACCGGGCGCTCGCCGGGCGTCAGCACGAATTTGCCGCGCGGCGTCATCGCCTCGATGCGTAGGCCCGGTTTGCCGTTCTCGTGCAGATGGCGGGAGACCAGCGAATGCTCGCCGCCGCGCCGGATCGACAGCCGGTAGTGGTCCGGGTTCGGCGTCGTCGACAGCGTGAACGTACGCAACACCGGCTGCGATTGGCCGGGGACCGCAACCCGGATCGGCAGGAATTGACCGGCGATCCATGGCTCGAGCGGCTTGCCGTCGGTACGGCGCAAGTAGAACGAGCGGATTATCTCGCTCTCGGGCTCGACCCTGGCGACTTCGAGTTCGAAATAGGCATTGCGCTCGCTGTCAGGCACCGCCGACGCATCCGGCAGCAGCGGGATCGTGCGCGACAGCGCCGGCGCCGCGGCGGCGGCCGCCGGGAGCAACGCCGCCTCGCCGCCGGTGACGGCGTCGACGATCAATTTCTGGAAATGGACGACGAGATGCTCGCTGTTGGTCAGAAACCGGCCGCGCTCCGGCAGGCCGCCCAACAGCCCGCGCTGCACCGAATCGGTCAAGACGTCGTCCTCGGCGCCGACCTCCTTGTTGAACGCGATCAGGTCGCCGGCGAATTCTTCGGTGACGCCAGGTGCGAAATACTGTTCCGAAAATCCCTTCGTCGCATTCGGCCCGTCCGCCATCCACACGTCGATCGACAGGTTCGGGAAACCCGGATTGATGTTGATCGTCATGTTCGGAAACAACAAATGGTATTGCGACTCCGCGACTTCGCCAGTCACGTCGTAGATCTTGACTTGGCTCCGCCCTTCGAGGGCGGACGGGCGGACCTGGCCGAGCTGAACTCGAGAACCAGCCATGCGCCGTCAGATTGTAGTTCTCCTGGCGCACATCGATCGCCGCGCTGAAGCTCGGATGCGCGACCGCGCAATGATAGCATTCGAGATAATTCTCGAGCATCGTCTTCCAGTTCGAATGCGATTGCCACTCCTCGCGCTCGTAGAGTTCGAGCGTGTCGAGATCGACGCCGCTGCCTTTGATAATGTCGAGCACCGGACCGTAATAGGCGGCGACCGGCGCCGCTTCGCGATCGAGGTTGGCGAACACGAACGGGCCGAGAGCCTCGGCCCTGATCGGCAATAGCGGGAAATTTTCCAGCCGGAAATTCGGCTCGCCGGCCGAGCGCGGCGCGCCTTTCAGGAGGCCGCTCAGATCATAGGTCCAGGCGTGATAGCCGCATTGCATGACCCTGGCGTTGCCATGGCCTTTCATGACCTCGTGGCGTCGGTGCCGGCAGACATTGACGAAGCCGGCGAGCCCCGTCTCGTTGCGGATCACGACGACCGGCACCTCGCCGGCATAGCCGGTGATGTAATCGCCGAGGTTTTTCAGCCGACAAATCGGCCCGATGTAATTCCAGGCCTTGCGGAAGATCTGGGCAATCTCTGCGGCGGTGATCGACGGATCGGTGTACCAATGGGCGGGCAGCGATTCGCCGCGATCGAGAGCCGTGCGCAATTGGGCGGGATTGTCGGCGATCTGGCTCATCCGGATGTGCTCCTCTCGAATACACGAAGCTATGGCGATGTTTGCGGCACCGGCGACGGGCGCAGCAGCAACAGCGGCATGAACAGGATCAAGGCGCCACTTACGCACAGCAGCACCTGGAAAAAGCTGAGGCTGCCCGACGCCGCCGAGGCAAAGCTGCTGGCCGCCATCTGCCCGACCGCATAGGCGATGTTGTAGATTGCGTAGACCGCGGCGTAGCAGGTCATGCCGCGCCGGTCGACGGCGTCGCCGAGTTCCGCCGATGTCGGGTTGAGCATGAACGCATAGCAGACGCTGACGAGGCTGAGCCCGATGCCGGCCGCGACGGCGCCGCGGTAGAGGCTGAGAAGCGGCAGCGAGATCGCCATCGCGGCGGTGCCTCCGGCGATCAACACGCGGATCGGCACGCGGTTCGAAACCCAGCTTACGAGCGGCGCGCTGAGCCCATAGGCGATCGACCCGATCGTGAAAATGAGGCCGATCACCCATGGCGGGACGCCGGAGCGCACGAGCTGCGGCGGCAGCAGCGGCTCGATGATGCCCCAGCCGATAGCCGCCAGCCCGACCGCTGTCGCCGCGACCACGACGGAGCGGTCGAACAACAGCGGCCAGACGCTGGAACTGGCGGCCGGGCGGGCCCGCGGGCGCGGCAGCAGGAGCAGACAAAGCCCGGCATCGACCGCGACCAGTGCCCCGGTCACGGCAAAGGGCAGGGCGTAGCCGCCGAACTCGTAGAGCAATCCGCCCATGATCGGGCCGAGCAGCGAGCCGGCGGTGCTGCCCATCAGCGCCAGACCCATCATCTCGACCCGCCGCTCCGGATAATGCTCGGCGATCAGCGCGAGACCGGCGGTCCAGCTTGCGGCCGAGGCGGCGCCCTGAAACAGCCGGGCAAGCAGCAACAATTCAAACTGCGGTGCAAAGCGAAACAGCACGAGCGCCGCGGCCGACAATGCGACGCCGCCGATGATCAATCGGCGATAGCCGACCCGATCGCCGAGCCAGCCAAAAAGCGGAGTGGCGACGAGGACGCCGACGGAATAACTGCCGTAGAGCATCCCGAGTTCCTCTCCGCTCGTCGCATGCGCCGGCGAATAGGGGGTGAGCGGGATCAACAGGCCGTAAATCAGGTAATCCATGAACAGCGCGAAAGCGACGACGCCAACGATGGCACGCGAAACGGCCTCGCCGCGCCCTAGCACAGTCCTACCCTGGTCGTCGTCACGCCCTGTCCTACCCCCCTTGCGCAACCGGCATCGATATCGCGCGGCCTCCTTCGCTTATCCGACCGGAGATTACAAAAGCTTTTACCCGCAAAGCCGGTAGTGGAACAGGCCTGTGGCAAAAAGATGAGCGTTGGCCGAACTCCGCTCCGCCATCGGCCGCGCGCTGGTATCATGTCCGCGCCAACGGTAATCGAGCGAGAACATGCGGACTGTCGAGATCGACCTGGAAGCTGGCGAACTTTGCGAGCAAATGGCCGCGATGCGGATGTGGCTTGATGAGCGGCGCTGGGAGCCTTCGACCTTCAGTTGCCATGGCGTTGGGCCGATTGTTCTGGTGCGGCTCGAGTTCAAAATCGCGGAGGAAGGCGACGCCTTCGCCCGGCGTTTCGGCGGCCGGGTCAGCGACCCGTTGCTGGCGGCCTGATCGCGCGTTCCCCGCGCCGCGAGGCTGCGGTATTTGCGGATCGTGGAGTCAGGACGAACGTCTTCGTTCTGCCTCGTTGCGATTCGCCCCTCACCCTGCCGCTATCGCGGGTCCCTCCCTCGCCCCGCTTGCCCCTCTCGGCGCGCGCATACGCGCGCCTGTCGGGTGGCGCATCTTCGATGCGCCAAGAGGGCCGGGGTGAGGGGCGCGAGGGAGGGCTTGGGCGACTTGTCGTCAGACGGTGCCGTCCTTGTGCAGCGCATCGATCTCGGCGGCGCCGAGGCCGAGCCATTCGCCGAGCGCCTCGGCGGTGTGCTCGCCGAGCAGCGGTGCCGGCTTGACCGGCGCCGGGACGCCATCGAACCGCACCGGCCAGGTCGGCATCGTCATCTGCCAGTCGCCGTGATGCATCGTCTGCAGAATGCCGCGTTGCCAGAAGGTCGGCTCGTTAGTCAATTCCATCGAATCGAACACCGCGCCGGCCGGCACCCCGGCGCCTGAGATCAGCGCCATCGCCTCTTCCTTGGTGTGTTCGCGCGTCCATTGGGCGATCAGCTCGTTGACTTCGGCCTCGCGTTCGACGCGCGCAGCGGCCTTGTCGTAGCGCGGGTCGCCGATCAGATCCTCGCGCCCGATCAGTTTTAGAAGACGCGGCCAATGCTCGGGATTGGCCCGGCTCGTCAACAGATAAACATAGTCGTTGGGACCGCCGGGCTTGCACGGATAGATCCCGTGCGGGGCATTGCCGCCGATCGGCTGGCGCGACGCCGCCTTGCCGGACTGCGCCTGCCTGATGAACATGCCGCGGCTGTAATGCATGACCGAGTCTTGCATCGCCGCCTGCAATCGCCGGCCCTTGCCGGTCTCTCGCCGCTGATAGAGCGCACTGACGATGCTGAAGGCCAACAGCATGCCGGTGCCGGTGTCGCCGATCGTCGGCCCCGGCTTCAGCGGCCGCCCGCCGGCTTCGCCGGTAATGCTCATCGCGCCGCCGCAAGCCTGCGCTATCGGGTCGAAGCACAAGCCCTTCTCATAAGGACTGCCGACGCCGAAGCCCTTGACCTGGGCGTAAATGATGCGCGGGTTCAGCGCGCTCACCACGTCATAACCGAGACCCAGCCGTTCGACGACGCCCGGGCCGAAATTCTCGGCAAATACGTCGGCCTGTTTCGCCATCTCCTTGACCAGCGCCAGCCCGCGCTCGGATTTGAGATTGACCGTGATCGAGCGTTTGTTGGCGTTGTACATCATGAAGTAATAAGGGTCGGCGACGCCGCGCCGGCCGGCCTCGCCGCCATCCGGGTTCTCCACCTTGACGACATCGGCGCCCATCCAGGCCAGCGCCTCGGTGCAGGTCGTCCCGGCCTCGAATTGGGTGAGGTCGAGAACCTTGATGCCGCTCAGACAATTCGGCGGTGTCGTGATCCCATCCATGGCGTTTCTCCTTTGGGCGAAGGACGGCAATCGTCCCGCGCGACGGAAATGACCTCGAAGAACCTTAGTTGAGCCCTTCCTGCTGCATGACGCGCTGCACCGACGGGCGGGCCATCATGCGCTCGTAATGGGCGGCGACATTGACCGGCAGCTTCATGTTAAGCCGTTTTGCCGCCCAGAACTCGACATAAAACAGCGCCGCGTCGGCCGGAGAGAAATCGTTGCCGGCGACGTAATTCTTGCCGGCGAGCGCCTTGTCGAGCACGGCGAAGCCCTTCTCGACGACGTCGCGTCCGGCGGCCTTGACCGCGTCTTGATCGGCGGCCGACGGGGCAAAGCGCTCGCTGCGGAAGAGCCGCGCGAAACCCTGGCCGTGCATCGTGCCGACGGCGTATTCCATCGCCTCCATCGCGCGGGTGTCGGCTTCGTCGTCCCGCGGCAGCAGGTTCGCTTGCTTGCCGAGCCAGCGGGCGATGACCGGAAATTCGGTCAGCACCGAGCCGTCGTCGCGCTCCAGCGCCGGCACCTTGCCCTTCGGGCTGACACCGGTATAGGGCGGCTTGTACTGGGCGCCGTCGCGCAGGTTCACGAATTCGAGCTGATAAGGCTTGCCGATCTCCTCGAGCAGCACATGGATGCCGATCGAGCAGACGCCGGGCGCATAGTAGAGCTTCATTGCGATCTCCTCTCGTCGATCGGGTGAGGGGGAGGTGTCCAGTCGCCGCAAACTTAGCACGCCCGCCTGCGAGCGGCGAACCCCTTCGCCAACCGGCGGCGAATGCCGGCCGCGCAACCCATCGGTCGACAGCCCACGGCGAAGGTGTACAAAATCGCCTAAGAAGCGTTGACCAGAGGAGGAGGACATGCCGTTCATCGCGTCGAATGGCCTCACCGAGGCGGGCACCAGCAAGACCGTCACGGCCGGGGGCATGAATGTGCACTATCACGATTTCGGCGCCGGGGAGCCGGTGCTGTTCCTCCACTCCTACGGGCCCGGCACCACTGCGTGGATCACGTTTCACAAGACGGTCGGCGCGCTGTCAACGCACTTCCGCTGCATCCTCTTGGACCTGCCGAACTTCAGCAAGACGGGGCCGATCGTCTATCGAGAGGGGGTTCACGCTGTCCAGGCGCGGACCGCGGTCGCGCTGCTCGACGCGCTCGGCATCGAGCGGGCATACTGGGTCGGCAACTCGCAGGGCGGGCAGTCGGCGATGGTGGCGGCGATCGCCTACCCGGAGCGGGTCGGCAAGTTCGTCATGGGCGGCTCGCACATCGGCACCGGCGGCGACCGCTACCTGATGGCCAATCGTCCGTCGGAGGGCAGTCGCGTCACCCGTCAGGCGCTCGACGACCCGAGCCGTGACAACATCCGCCGCTACCTGCGCGTGCATATCGACGACGAGAGCCTGGTGACCGACGAACTCGTCGACTACATCCACCGGGCGCACACCTGGTCGCCCGACTTTATGGAGGCGCGCCGGCAATCGGTCAGCCTGCCGCACGACTACACTCCCGACCTCGCCGGCATAAAGGCGCCGGTCCTCCTGATCCACGGGCGCTACGACCGGATGGTGGCCTTCGAGGTCAGCATCGCGATCCTCAACCACATCGAGGACTCGCGACTCGTGCTGCTCAACAACTGCGGCCACTGGCCGCCCTTCGAGAAGCCGGCCGAATGGAGCGCGCAGGTCCTCGCCTTCCTGCGAGGCTATTGAGAGAGCGGGAGCAATTTCAGACCGCGTCGAAGCACCGGGAAACCGAGCCTCAAGGCCAACGTGCCCGGATCGAGATGCCCCAATCCTCGGCGATGCGGCCCTTCTCACTGACGCGATCGGGCGCGCCCGAGTCGTGGGCCTCAGCAATCTCGCGCAGCAAATCCTTTTGGCAAGACATCGCGATCACCTCCAATCAGTTTCTCTCCATTAGCGCGGAAAGCAGCTAGAGCCCGAACTCGCTGAGGCCCGGGTGATCGTCGGGCCGGCGGCCGAGCGGCCAATGGTATTTGCGCTCGCCTTCGGCGATCGGCAGATCGTTGATGCTGGCAATGCGCCGCCGCATGAGCCCGTCTTCGTCAAACTCCCAATTCTCGTTACCGCAGCTGCGGAACCAGTTGCCGCTGTCGTCATGCCATTCATAGGCAAAGCGCACGGCGATCCGGTTCTGATGGAAGGCCCAGACCTCCTTGATCAGCCGGTAATCGAGTTCGCGCTGCCATTTGCGGGTCAGGAAGGCGACGATCGCTTCGCGGCCGGTGACGAACTCCGCGCGGTTGCGCCAGCGGCTGTCGGCCGTGTAGGCGAGAGCGACGCGGGCCGGGTCGCGCGAGTTCCAGGCGTCTTCGGCGAGCCGCACCTTTTCGGCGGCGGTCGCGGCGGTGAAGGGCGGGAGCGGCGGGCGATTCATGGCGTGTGGTCCCTCCTCGACGGCTTCCAGGAATGGGCCGGAGGCAGCGGGAGCCTCGGGTTATATCCTGGTTTTTCGATGACTTCGCGGAGCTGTTAGGGATGTCCGGCTTATGGATTTTGTCAGCCCGGAGCGGCCGGCTCTGCTCGCGCTCGAGCACATTTCGGGCCGCTGGGCGCTGCAGCATGCGGTCCTTGAAGGCGGTGTAGTTCCCAAGCTGCTCGAGCGGCAGGCCGTGCAGCTGCCCCAGCCGTGGATGACGAGCGTGTAGGGATCCGCGACCGAATATTGCGAACCAAGCACCGACTCTTCGCTGGCCGGTTTGGTGGAGGGTTGTGAGCCGTTTCGCCTGATTTCCATTTCCGCCTCCATTTGTTGGTCGGAAGTCCTGCCGGGCGCGCGCGCAAGCTTTTCCTCGTGACCGGAAAGCCCCGGAGGCGAAGCTCAAGCGCCGCCACCGGTCAGCGCGGTTCGAGCCGCAGCGTCGTCGAAAGGATTTCGGACCTTACCATTGCCGGCGCATAGGAGCTCGGCTGGTACTTCCGCAGGTATTCATGGCTGGCCCGGGCGATTGCGACGGGGTCGGTCGCCGGGACCGCCTGCACCGCCAGCCGGCGGCCGGCAAATTCCAGCGTGGCGGGCCCGCCCGCGGCGAGGTCCCTGTACCAACGCCCGTTCGCGCCGCCAACCGAACGCACGAAGACCTCGGCCTCGGCGACCACCACCCAGATCACCACCGCGGATTTGGGGTGCTTCTCGGTCCGGATCGCCAACTCCTGCACGTCGCGCAATTCGCGCAGGGTGCCGGCATCGAAAGTCGCCATGCCTAACCTCCCGTACGATCGCAGGTTCGCCGCACCGCGGGCCGGGCGCCTGCGCCATAATTTGGCGGGGGGCATCCGATCTGGACGCGGCGCCGGCGGGCGCAATGAGATAGGTATAGGCGGTAATGCGCCGGCTTGGGTTACCGCAAAGAGAATGTCAACGGACAATACCTATACGACGCACTACAGCGGCAGCGGCGCGTCGTAGCCGCGGATTGCAACCTCGCCGAGCAGAACCGCGTCCGCCGCGGCGTCGCCGAGTTCGCTGCGCACTGCATCCGACACCAGAAGTTGCGAGCCGAACTCCCTGTTCATGGTTCGATCCGGGAGGCGACGTTTCGGCATCGCCGATCATGGCGAACTCCTTGCCGGATGCCGAGCCGATGGTGCCGGTCACCCTCGCCGACTTGGATGCCGACACCGATTCGGAGCGGCCATTCCTGCCCCGCATTGTTCCGTTCGACGGCCGTCAGCATCTCGCGCCCGGCGGCGACGGCGGGTTGGCTCGCGTGCGGGTCCGGGAGCGGCGCGCCGAACAACGCGAGAAACCAGTCGCCGAGGAACTTGTCAACGAGCCGCGCCCTGCTCCGGGTTTTGCGCGTTTAACGAACGAGGCATGAGAAAGGTCGTTGCCTTGGCGGTTGGGTTTTCCGGCTCTACCACAGGTCGGTCGAGGCCGTCCTCGCGCTGTGCCAACCTCGAAGGACCGCACACTGATCGGGATTGGCCGCTGCCGACCCAGAGCGAACTTCCACCGATAACTGAGACATGTTCTAGTCGGGATCGGCAGCCTCCCACTCACAGGAGCCGACGATGCCCACGATTAGCACCAATGACGGCACGGAGATCTTTTACAAGGATTGGGGATCGGGCCAGCCGATTGTGTTCAGCCACGGCTGGCCGCTTTCGGCCGATGACTGGGACGCGCAGATGCTATTCTTCCTGCACTGTGGCTATCGCGTCATCGCCCATGACCGTCGCGGCCATGGTCGCTCGGCCCAGACCGCCGATGGCCACGACATGGACCACTATGCCGCCGACTTGGCAGCCCTGACGGCGCATCTCGATCTGAAAAACGTAATCCATGTCGGACATTCCACCGGCGGAGGCGAGGTGGCGCACTATCTGGGGCGCCATGGCGAAAGCCAGGTGGCTAAGGCAGCGCTGATCAGCGCGGTGCCGCCGCTCATGGTGAAGACGGCGGCCAATCCGCTCGGCCTTCCCAAGGAGGTGTTCGATGGCCTGCAGGCGCAACTCGCAGCGAATTGTTCGCAGTTCTATCGCGACCTACCGGCAGGACCTTTCTATGGCTACAACCGGCCGGGGGCGAAAGTCTCGGAGGCCGTCATCCAGAATTGGTGGCGACAGGGCATGATGGGTGGCGCCAAGGCGCATTACGATGGCATCGTGGCGTTTTCCCAGACCGATTTCACGGAAGACCTCAAGAAGATCACAGTCCCCGTGTTGGTCATGCATAGCGAAGACGACCAGATCGTGCCCTATGTCGCCGCCGGGCCGCTGTCCGCTAAGCTGCTGAAGAACGGAGTCATGAAAACCTACAAGCACTTCCCGCATGGCATGCCTACTACGGAAGCGGGCACGATCAATTCCGACCTGTTGGCGTTTATTAAAAGCTAGCGCTGCCACTTGAGACGCCGCGGTCAGTTGGACACGGGATCTATCCCTGGTGCATGTCCGTTTGCCACCAATGCGGCCGCTGCAGAAGTCAGAAATTCTGCAGGAGAAGGGTTGCGGCCGGAGGTGATAATTCAGGTCGATCGAGCGAAAAAGAACACCACTTGCGATTATCTGGGGGATTGCAGGATGAGCGCCTTCCTGCGCACTGGCAGTCCGTCCACCTGGGCAGGAACCCCATCAGCCACTCTGCTAGAGCTATAGAAAGACGCTGAGGTTCTTGTCGAGGAGGACGTTGGCGTCGAGCACGATTGTGCGCCGAGCGACCTTCCAGGCGCCGCTCACCTTGCGCAGTAAATCCTCGCGGCAGCCGGAGAGGAGCTGATGATCCGTTTCGAGGTGCGAGCGGTAGACGAGAAATGCGGTCTTGGCCTCCACCTCGCCATTCTCCAGCGGCGTCGCCTCGAGATTGCCGATCACGTGACGGGTGCGCGACGGCGGATCCTCGGCCCAGGCCATCCCGCTATCGAGCCGCGCGACCCGCATCTCGAGATAGCGCCTGTCCTCCTCGAGGATCGCCAGGTCGCCGAGCGGCGTCAGCTCGCGGTGCGCTTCGCGGCGCGGCACGTTCTTGCGGCGCGGCATGAAATAGAGGACGTCGTCGGTGAAGAGATCGAGCCATTCCTTGAGCCTGCGCTCGTCGAGCAGCCACGCCTCGCGGATGTAGAACGGCATCAGCTCTAGCCAAAGCGCTTGCTGTGGCGTCAGCCCGATCGGGGAGATCGCGGGCTCGGGGGCGCGCTTCGTCTTCACCGGATCGCCGCCCGCCAATGTCGTGAACCAGAAATTCGCATCATTAAAATTTAGGTCCAATGTCCGGTCATACCGGTGAAGGAGGCTGTCAGGAAATCCTGCGGACAAACAAATCCGTCGTCCCCGCGCAAGCGGGGACCCAGAAGTAAGGGACTGAAATCCCAGGGTTCCCGCTTTCGCGAGAACGACGAGCAAAGGATGCTCGCGCCGGGTCTGCGGGAATGGATTACGGCCTCGAAGGCCGGTATCCACGGCAGACATGGACCCCGGCCCTCCGCTGGGGTGACGTGAAAGGGATGCGGGGATATCGGAACCACGGTGTTAGCCGCGCAGCGTCGCGGTGCCGTCGAAGCGGGCCTTGATCGGGTCGAGCGGGATGTCGGCCCAGCTCGCGGCGTTCATGAACTCCTCATAGCGTCGATAAAAGAGGCGCTGGTTGTTCTCCGAGATGTAGCGCTCGGAGACGAGCCCCGGGTAATCCGGGTGCGGCCCGGCATGCCCGAGGCCCATCGACATATCCTGCGGGTGTCGGCGGCCGAGGCGGCTCGTGCTCGCGGCGGTCACCTGATGCCAGTTGTCGACGTCGTCCTGCTCGAACATGCCGGCCGCACCATTGTTCGCCTGGCTGCCGATCCGGATCACGCGCTTCAACTCCTCGGGTGCGTCGCGCTCCAACAACACGAAGTGCCAGAACTCGGTCTTGAGCGGGCCGCGCGGCAGGGCCAGCCGAAACCCGAGGATGCCGTTCGGGAAGATCGAATGGTTGCCGAGCTGCACCCGGCGCGCCCGCAATGTGCCGAGCCGGCGCTCGACCTCGGGCAGCGTCGCCTCGTGATATTCCTGGAACAGCCGCATCGTCTCGCTCGACACGCCGTGCACATAGCGCGGGGCGTTGTCGTCGGCGTCGCGGAAGGTGATCCCGTGTCCGTTGACAAAGACGTGCCGGTTCGGGCTCGCGAACTGGTCCTCGTGCGACAGCCGCGGGCGGCCAAGAAAGCGGCTCTGCACCCGGGCGCTCGAGAGATGGCTGGTCGGGACGTGGTAGTTGTCCGAGCAGTTGTCGACCATCGTCTTCCAGTTGGCGGGCTCGAGCCATTTCATCGGGCCGAGGGCCTGCATGCCGCCGTCCCGCCGATTGAACACGGTGTCGAGATACCAGCGCGCGTCGCCGAGATAGGCTTCGAGGCCCGGGGCGTCCTTGGCCCAGGTCGCGAAGACGATCCCGGCATAGGTCTCGACCCGGGCCTCGATCAGGCCGAGGGACGGCCGGTCGAGTGCCCTGTAATAGGCCTCGGTCTCGCCGGGGACGTGATCGAGGGCGCCGTCGTTGCGGTAGGTCCAGCCATGATAGGGGCACATGAAGCGCTTGGCGTTGCCGTCGTCGCAGCGCAGCACGCGGTTGCCGCGGTGGCGGCACATGTTCAACAGCGCATGCAGCCCGCCCTCGCCGTCGCGGGTCAGGATGACCGGGTCCTCACCCATATAGGTGTGGAAGAAATCGTCGACCGCCGGCACTAGGCTCTCGTGCCCGATCATCAGCCAGGCGCGCCCGAAGATCTTCTCGATCTCGTCGTCATAGACCGCCTGCTCGCTGAAGATGCGGCGGTCGATCTTGCCGGTGGCAGGGTCGAGGACGGCGTATTTCCGGGTGATGCCCATGTCCCGTTCCTCTCTCTCGCCGGCATGATAGCAGGAGCCGGGCCGGATCAGCACGCAATCCAGCGAGCCCGGAGCATGCCCGTGCCGGGCGCCGCTTTGCCGGGTCGCTGCCGAAACGCGTAGACTGCGGCGGTTCGGGGCGACAATCACGGGAGCGGCTCGTGGCCGGCGACGGCGGCGCGCTGATCTGGCCGCAGCTCGTCGGCTTCGCTCGCGGCAAAGAGTATCTCTTCACCGGCGACCTGATGAGCGCGGCGGAGGCCGAGCGCATCGGGCTCATCAACCACGCCGTGCCGGCGGATCGGCTCGACGAGAAGGTATATCGGCTGGCCCGCCGGCTGGCCAGCGGCGCGATGCGGTCGATCCGCTGGACCAAGCGGACCGTCAACATCCCGCTGCGCCAGCTCGCCCATTCGATGATGGATCTGAGCCTCAGTCTCGAGACCCAGTCGAACCTGTCGAAGGACCACCAGGAAGCGGTCTGGGCCTTCGCCCAGAAGCGCCGGCCGAACTTTACCGGCGGTTGAGGCCCCTCACCCCAGCCCTCTCCCCGCGATCCCCGAGTCAAGCCCGGGGAGGGAGAGGGAGGGGACCGCGATTAGCGGGAGGGCGGGGGCAGCCTGCGCGGAATTCGCGAAGGCTCATTCTTCGCCCAGCCGCTTGGCGAGCCGGCGCTTGAGCGGCGGCAGCGCGTGGATCGCGCACAGCATCGCGCGCGACAACAAGAGCGAGGGCGTGCTGTCCGTGACGGTCTGGTGCATGGCTTTGAGGGAATTGCGCACGGCCCGGAACCCGTAGTCGCGCATATGGGTCTCGTAGTCGTGGAGTGCTTCGACGAGATCGCGCTCGCCGCGCTGCGCCGCGACCAGCGCTCGCTTCAGCCGTGCCGCATCCTTGAGCGCGACATTGGCGCCGACGCCGCGATAGGGCGTCATCGAATGGATCGCGTCGCCGAGCAGCGTGATCCGGCCGGTGCGCCATGCGGCGATCGGCACCGAGGTGCGGATCGGCAGACAGGAGATCGTCGTCGGATCGGTCAGTCCGACGAGGCCGCGAAAGACGTGCGACCAACCCTGCATCGTCCGCAGGGCGGCGCCCGCAAGAGCCGAACTGTCGGCCTGCTCGGGAGCGGCGAGGGCGAATTTCTCGCGCTTGGCGCTGAGCGCCCACATCAGGTAGCTGCGCGTATTCTCGTACAGGTTGCCGGCGCCGGCAAGCGCCGGCTCGTTGCCGCCGATGCCGCCGATCGGGCCGCTGGTCATCTCCTGCAGCGCGACGAACAACCCGAGCCCGCCGCGCGCCGCGACGAGGCTGATTCCGTCGAGCAGCGGCCACGCGATGCGGTCGCGCGCGGTGTCGAGAAAGATCTTGCCGGCGATGCCGATGACGCCGGTGTCGACGCGCTTTGCCTGTGGCAGGAACTGGCGGCGCACTCGCGAGCCGCCGCCGTCGGCCGCGACGAGGACGTCGCCTTCGGCCGAGCTGCCGTCGGCGAAATGCGCGACGATGCGATCGCCGCGCTCTTCATAGCGCTCGAAAGTCTTGCCGAAATGCACATTGTCGAGCCCGGCCGACAGCACCTGCCGCAACGTGATGCGGCTCGCCGCGCGATGGCTGGCAATCGGGTCGGCCCCGGCGACGAGGTCGCCGTCGAAGGCGAGCAGCACGCGCATCTCTTCGGTGAAGAAGCGTACTGCGTGATTCGGCGCGCCGCAGGTGCGGCCGAAGACGTGGAACAGGTCGGGCGGCAGACATTCGTGCAAGGCCAGGCTGCCGGTCGGACTGATATGCACCCGGTAGCCTTGCAGCAGCCGATCGTTGACATTGCGGTCGCGCTCGTAGACCGCGGCGCTGACCTCGGCCTGCCGCAGACCCTGGGCGAGGCTGAGGCCGCCGATGCCGCCGCCGATAATCAGGACATGGAAGGGTTTAGCCATTTTCCGCTCCATTGACGCAACAGGATGTGTTGCTCCGATCGCGGTGATCGGGGCGCGCTGTTCCCGCGGAGCGATTGCTGCTAGGTTGCCGCTGCGTGCCTGAAGCCAATGCGCTCCGCGCGTTTGGTTGTCGGGTTCGAGCCCCGGCGATGTGCCAGCGTCGTCGGGGCGCTCGCTTTGCTGCGCGGCGGTTACATGGCACCCTCCTGCGCGGCGGCGCCGGCTTCATGCTGGCGGGCGCAAGCGGTCTGCAGCTCGCGCCACAAATCGAGCGGACCCCAGCCTTCCTCGGTGATCCGGCGGACGAGTTCGACGACAAAGGCGTGCTCGGCCTTGATCACGGAAAGCTTGAATTCGCTCTCGACGACGAACAAGGCCGGAAACTTCTTGCCGACCAGGACCGGCGGCAACTCCTCGGCGGCGACCGGTACCTCCTGCTGGGCGAGTAAGGTCAGCTGCGCCTCGAGCCGGGCCGCAGCGGCGGACAACGACAGCGCACGCTGCCGCAGCAGCATCACGGCATCTTCGGGGGGCAGCACCGGCAACAGGCTAAGCCCCGCCTCGAATTGCGTGTAGTCGTTGACCGGGTCGCGCAGCAGGTCCTGCATCCAGCTAAAGAGTTCGTCGTTGCCGGGCGGCGTCAGGACATAGACCGTGCGCTCCGGTCGGCGGCCTTCGCGCGAGGTTTCCTTCGCCGCGATCAGGCCGCGCTTCAGCAGCAGTTCGATGACGGTGTAGAGCGAACCATAGCGGATTTTGATGCTCTCCCCCTTGTTCCGCTGCTTCAGCGTGGCTGCCATCTCGTAGGGATGCATCGGCCGCTCGAACAGCAGCGCCAGCACCGCCAGCGCCAGCGGATTGGAGGGGTGCCCGAGTGTCGGCATCTGCTCACATTGACGTATATCCGTGCACGGATATACGTCAGCGGCGATCATATCGCAAGCCCCGTGTCCGGAAATCGCCAACCCGCCGGCCGCGAATCCAGCCGAGAGCCTGGGGCCCCTCACCCCAGTCCTCTCCCCGCGAGCGGCCGCGAGCGGGGAGAGGGAGGGACCCGCGATAGCGGGAGGGTGAGGGGCATCGGGCCGCCCGGATCGCACCGGACTGGACCGGCGGCAAGTTTGCGGGCTTGATGCGGTGCCGGAAGAACGAGGAACATGACCATGAGCGATCTGCCGACGCATGTGGAGATTCATGAGGAGGGCCCGCGCGAGGGGTTCCAGATCGAACCCGGCCCGATCCCGACCGCCGACAAGGTCAAGCTGATCGAGGCGCTCGGCGAGACCGGGCTGCGCCATATCCAGGCGGCGTCGTTCGTCAGCCCGCGCATCGTGCCGGGCTGGGCCGACGCGGAGGACGTCGTCGCCGGCTTCACCCCGAAGGAAGGCGTCCACTACACAGCGCTGTGGTTCAACGCGGCCGGGCTCAACCGCGCTCTCGTCTTCCGCAACAAGCTGACGATCTCGGGGGCGATCTCGCTGACCGCGTCGGAGGCGTTCACACAAAAGAACCTGCACCGCAGTCACGCCGAAAATGTCGAGGCGATGAAGAAGCAGACGGCCCTCCATCTCGAAGAACGGCGTCGAGGTGCCGCGCATCGGCGTCATGGCGGCATTCGGCTGCAACTACCAGGGCGACATCGCACCGGCGCAGGTCGTCTCGACCTTGGAGGACGGGCTTGCCATAGCCGAAGAGGCCGGGGCCGAGATCAAGTATTTCTCGCTCGCCGACACGATGGGCTGGGCGACGCCGCTGCGGATCGAGCGCCTGCTCGGCGAGGTAAAGAGCCGTTGGCCCGACATGCCGATCGCGCTGCACCTGCACGATACGCGCGGGCTCGCCGTCGCCAACGCCTATGCCGGGCTCAAGATGGGCGTCACGCAATTCGACTCGACGGTCGGCGGGCTTGGCGGCTGCCCGTTCGCCGGGCAGCCGAAGGCGGCCGGCAATATCTGCACCGAGGAACTGGTGCTGCTCTGCGAAGAGACCGGGATCGACACCGGCGTCGATCTCGATGCGCTGATCGAGGTCGGCCGTATAGCCGAGGACATCGTCGGGCACCAGCTGCCGGGCGAATTGATCCATGCCGGCAGTCTCGACGCGTTCCGCCGCCAAGCCGCCGCCTGAGGGTTCGAACGGAAGAGCCGGCGCTACCCCTCACCCTCCCGCTATCGCGGGTCCCCTGGCGCATCTCTTATGCGCCACCCGACAGGCGCACGCACGCGTGCGCCGAGAGGGGCTCCCCGCAAGCGGAGAGAGGGCTGGGGTGGAGGGCAGTCGGCTCAGATGACGCCTTCGGCCTTCAGTGCCTCGACTTCGGCCGCGCCGATGCCGAGCCATTGGCCGAGGACTTCGGCATTGTGCTGGCCGAGCAACGGCGACGGCTTGACCTTGGCCGGGGCGCCGTCGAAGCGCACCGGCCAGGCCGGCATCTTGTACTGGCCGGTCGTCGGGTGCTCGACCTCCTGGATGATGCCGCGCTCGGCGAGCGACGGGTCGTTCAACAGCTCGATCGTGTCGTAGACGGCGCCGGCCGGCACGCCGGCAGCGCCGATGACCTGCATCGCCTCCTGCTTGGTGTGCTGGCGCGTCCATTGGGCGATGATCTCGTCGACCTCGGCGGCACGCTCGCCGCGCGCCGGGCCGGTGTCGTAGCGCGGGTCGCCGAGCAGGTCCTCCCGGCCGATCACTTTGAGAAGCCGCGTCCAATGTTCGGGGTTGGCGCGGCTCGTGAAGACGTAGACGTAGTCGTTCGGCCCGCCGGGCTTGCACGGGTAGAGCGCCGACGGCGCCAGGAGGGCGCTCGACCGGCTGCTGCCGCCGCGGATCTGCGCCTTGCCGGAAAGCTGGGTGCGCGAGAACGGTACCCGCATATAGTGTACCATCGCGTCCTGCATCGCGATTTGGAGGCGCCTGCCTTTCCCGGTCCGATCGCGCTGCCGCAATGCCGCCAGGATGCTGACCGCCATCAGCATGCCGGTTCCGGTGTCGCCGAATGACGGCCCCGGTTTGACCGGCGGCCGATCGGGGTCACCGGTTACGCTGATCGGGCCGCCGGCCGCCTGCGCGATCATGTCGAAGGCGAGATTCTTCTCGTACGGGCTGCCCTCGCCGAAGCCCTTGACCTGGCAGTAGACGATGCCGGGGTTCAGCGCCTTGACGACGTTGTAGCCGAGGCCCAGCCGTTCGATCGTCCCGGGGGCCATGTTCTCGACCGTAACGTCGGCCTTTTGCAGCAGCCCCTTGACGATCTCGAGGCCGCGCGGCGATTTGAGGTTCAGGGTCAGCGACTTCTTGTTGGCGTTGAACTGGTGGAAATACCAGGGGTCGTCGTCGGGCTTGCCGGGCCGCAGCCGCCGGCCGGGGTCGCCCACCGTCGGGTTCTCGACCTTGACGACCTCGGCGCCGAGCCAGGCGAGCGCCTCGGTGCAGGACGGCCCCGCCTCGAACTGGGTGAAATCGACGATCCGCACACCTTGCAGGCAATCCAGTTCCACACCGGCAATCGTTGCCATCGCTCGTCACTCCTCCCGCCTCAGGTTGGAGGCTACTATAGCGCGTTCGCCGCCCGGTGCGAGCGATTGCCGAGACCGCCCCGTCAGCCAGGAGGGAGGGTGCCATGCCGGTCATTCCAAGGATCGCCGAGTTTCACGAAGAGTTGACCGCATGGCGGCGTGATATCCATGCCCATCCCGAGCTCGGTTTCGAAGAACAGCGCACTTCCGATCTCGTTGCAGAGAAGCTCGCGACGTGGGGCTTCGAGGTGTTTCGCGGCATCGGCAAGACAGGCGTCGTCGGCCGTCTGAAGAGCGGTGCCTCGGGTCGCTCGATCGGGCTCAGAGCCGATATGGACTGCCTGCCGATCGTCGAGGCCACGAACCTCCCCTACCGTTCGCGGCACGAGGGCCGCATGCACGCTTGCGGCCATGACGGGCACACGACGATGTTGCTCGGCGCCGCACGCTACCTCGCCGAGACGCGCAATTTCGACGGCACCGTGCATCTGATCTTCCAGCCTGCCGAAGAGGGGCTCGGCGGCGGTGCCGCGATGGTTGCCGACGGGCTCTTCGACCGATTTTCGTGCGATGCGATCTTCGGCATGCACAACCGGCCGGGGCTCGCGATCGGCAAATTCCAGATTCGCACCGGCCCGATGATGGCCGGCGGCGCCTATTTCGACATCGCCGTGACCGGCCGCGGTGCGCATGGCGCGCGTCCCGAATCGGGCATCGATCCGGTGCTGACCGCCAGCCATATCGCGATCGCCCTGCAGACGATCGTGTCGCGCAACGTCCGGCCGATCGACACCGCCGTCGTCAGCGTCACGCAGATCCACGCCGGCGCCGCCTACAATGTGATCCCGGAACAGGCGGTGCTGCGCGGCACGGCGCGCTGCTTCAACAGCGAAACGATGATGACGATCGAAAAGAACATGCGGCGGATCGCGACCAGCGTCGCCGCTGGATTCGGCGCCACGGCCGAGCTCGATTTCCGCGTCCTCTTTCCGGCGCTCGTCAACGACGCCGACGAGGCCCGCTTCATCGCCGACGTCGCGGCCGAACTCGTCGGCGCCGACAATGTCGACCGCGACGGCGGCCTCGCCATGGCGTCCGAGGATTTTTCCTACATGCTCGAAAAGCGGCCGGGCGCCTATATCCGAATCGGCAATGGCGACGGCGCCGGCGAAGTGCACAACCCCGGCTATGATTTCAACGACGCCGCGCTGCCGTTCGGCGCCAGTCTCTTTGCCCGCCTCGCCGAGACGAAGCTCGCCCCCAGGTAGCCGCCAGCAACAGGTTTCGCCCCTCACCCCAACCCTCTCCCCGCTTGCGGCGTCGCTTGCGGGGAGAGAAAGGGACCCGCGATAGCGGGGGGGTGAGGGGCAACGACCTGCCGCCGATCCTTACGCCGGGGCCGGGATCGCGCGCTGGTTGTACATGATCCTGCGCATCCGCTCGCGCTCCTCGGCGGTCAGGGTCGCCGGATCGACGCGCAGGTCGTTGCCGGTGTCCATGCCGCGCTTGACCGCCGGCCGGTCGCCGACCTCCTCGTACCAGCGCTTGAAATACTTGAACTCGTTGATGTCCTGGCCCTGGGCCTGCCAGTTGACGCTCCACGGATAGGAGATCATGTCGGCGATCGTGTATTCGTCGCCGGCGAGGTATTTGCGGTCGTAGAGGCGGTTGTTCATGACCCCGTAAAGCCGGTTCGCCTCGTCGGTAAAGCGGCGGACCGGATAGGCCAAATCGCCGGCCTCCGGACCGGCGCGGCGGAAATGGCCGCATTCGCCGAGCTTCGGGCCCTGATTGGCCATCTGCCAGATCACCCATTGCGCGACCTCATATTTGCCGCGCACATCCTGCGGGTAGAAGCGTCCTTCCTTCTCGGCGAGATACATCATGATGGCGCCCGACTCGAAGATGCTGATCGGCGCGCCGCCGCCTTTCGGGTCGTGATCGACCAATACCGGCATGCGGTGGTTCGGGTTGATCCTGAGGAATTCGGGCTTGAACTGATCGCCGCGCCCGATGTTGCACGGCACGAGGTTGTATTTGAGGCCGAGCTCTTCGAGCAGGATCGTGACTTTCTTGCCGTTGGGGGTCGGCCAGAAGTGAAGGTCGAGCATAGGTGTTTCCTTTCCGACGGTTGCGGGTCGCTGCGGAGCGGGCGACACAATCGGCCGCTGCCACAAACCGGGGCGATGGGCGAATTCCTATGAGATGTCGCGGTTCGTGTAGTCCGGCAGGAAGGCCGTGGCGGCGATGCTGACCGCCGCGCAGAACAGGATGTAGACCGCGATCACATAGCCCGAGCCGAAGGCGACGAACAGCGCCGTCGCGATCAGCGGCGCCGGACCGCCGGCAATGATCGAGGAAAGATGAAAGCCGATCGAAGCGCCGCTGTAGCGCAATCGGGCACTGAAGCATTCCGAGATCAGCGCCGCCTGCGACCCCCACATCATGTCGTGCGGGACGAAAGACAGCACGATCGCGAGAAAAATCAGGACGGGAAGCGCCGTGTTCATCATCGCGAAATAGACGAAGCCGACCACGCCGGTGGCGACCGCGCCGATCAGATACCAGCGCTTGCGGCCGATCCGATCCGACATGTGTCCGGCCAGCGGGGTCGTCACCAGCGACAGGAGTGCGGCGGCGAGAATTGCCGTCAGCACGAAATCGCGCGAGGCGTGGACGAACTCGGATCCCGTAAGTGAAGACGAACGACGCGTAGATGTAGAACGGCCCTTGCTCGGCCATCCGGCACAGCGCGGTCAGGATAATCTCCTTAGGCTGCCGCTTGAACACTTCGACCACCGGCGCCGGCTCGATGCGGTTCTCGGCAAGCAGGCGAGCGAAAACCGGGGTTTCGAAAATGCTGAGCCGGATATAGAGCCCGACCGCGACCAGGATCAGGCTGAGGAAGAACGGGACGCGCCAGCCCCAGTTCAGGAACTGGTCTCCGGACAGGGCGCTGAAGCCCAGGACGGCGAGGTTCGCGAGGAAGAGCCCGGCCGGCCCGCCCCACTGCGGCCAGGAAGTGATGAAGCCGCGATGGGCGTTGGTCCGCGCCCATTCCATCGCGATCAACGTCGCGCCGCCCCATTCGCCACCGAGCCCGACGCCCTGAATGAAGCGTAATATCGTCAGGATGACCGCACCCCAGATGCCGATCGCCGCATAGCTTGGAACGAGGGCCACGAAAAAGGTCGACAGCCCCATCAGCATCAGGGTCACGATCAAGGTCGCCTTGCGCCCGATGCGGTCGCCGAAATGGCCGAAGATCGCCGCCCCGACCGGGCGGGCGACAAAACCGACGGCGTAGATGCCAAAGGCCTGCAAAGTGCCGACCAGCGGATCGGATTTCGGGAAGAACAAGGTCGGGAAGACGAGCGGCGCCATCTGCACGTAAAGCAGGAAGTCGTAGCCGTCGATCGCCGATCCGACCGTGGCCGCGACCACCGCCCGGCGCATTTGCCGGCTGTGCTCGCTCTCGGAGAGCTCGGTTACCGCGAGTTCGGCTGCCGTCATCGAAATCCCTCCCTGAGCGTCGATCATCGGCCTCCGCCCGCCGTGGCCGGGGAGACTTTTATTCTTGCGCAGATCGTAGCAGCAGGGGCCGCAGCGAGAAAAGAGCCGCCCTTGTTGCGCGGCCCGGGACGGTGCCGGCCGGTTATTCGCGCCGGAAGGTCACGACCAGCACGTCGCGATAGGCCGCAAACAGCGGATCGAGCGGCGTCACCGCGGTGACGCCGTGAAAAACGCGGCTGTCGTCGACCCAGGCCGCATCGAGCGGTGCCGTCAGCGTAAAGCTGCCGAGCGGGCGTTTGCGCAAGTCGTAGATCGTCGTCTCGCCGCTCGCGACGTTTTCGCGCCGGATCATCAGCACCAGCACCCAGTCGACGCCGTCACGGTGCAGGCCTTCCGGCGTCGGCTGTCCGGCCGCGCCCGGCCGCGCCTCGATGCGGAACTGGTGGATCTCGACATGCCAGGCCGCCGGCCGCACCTCGGCCGGCGTCATCCGGTCGAACAGCCTATGGCAGGTGCCGAGAATGGCGGTCATTGCCGGATGGCCGGCGACCGCCTCGGTGACCGGCTCGAACCAGCGCTCGATGCCGCCGTTCAAGGCATTGTAGTCGCGGCTCTGGTAATGCGGTTGGTGCGGCTTGCGCAGGATGCCGTCCGGCGTCGCGCGAAAGACGCCGAAGCGGCGCCGGCGGTAGCGCCCGCCGTCGGCCATGTACATGTCGACGCCGAGATCGTTCCAGCTCGCGGCAAAAAATCGCCAATGGCGCAGCCCGGCCCGTTCCAGCAAGGCCGCCATGTCGGGCGCCTGGACAAAGGCAAAGCCGCGCGCGTCGACGGCGTGGGAAATCGCTGAAAGCTCCCGGCTCATTTCACGTCACTACCTCCGCGACGACGCGCATCGCCTCGGGCGTGGCGCCGGCCAATACCAGCGAGCCGATCCGGTGGTCGCGCGCCAATTCCCGCCAGGTCTGCAGCCGGTCGCGGATCCGTTCCTTTGGACCGATCAGCGAGGTCTCGTCGATCAATTTGTCGGGCACCGCCGCCTCGGCCTCGCGCCTCCGGCCGGCGAGATAAAGATCCTGGATCTTTGCCGCGGCCGCCTCGTAGCCCATGCGTTTTGCCAGATCGCTGTAGAAATTCCGCGAGCGCGCGCCCATGCCGCCGATATAGAGCGCGAAATTGGGCCGGATCGTGTCGCGGCAGGCGGCGAGGTCGTCGCCGAGCGCCACCCTGACATAAGGCGCCATGTCGAAATCGGCGAGGGTCTTGCCATGCCCGGCCTTGGCGATCCCCTCCCGCACCGGGCCGACGAGCGCCTCGGCCTGCTCCGGCGACATGAAAAAGGGCAGCGTGCCGTCGGCGACCTCGCCGGCGGTGCGCAGCCCGGCCGGCGCGATCGATGCTGTGTAGATCTTCAGGCTCGGGTCGCCGTGGATGATGCTCCGCAATGGCTTGCCGAGGCCGGAGGCGCCCGGCCCGTCATAGGGGATACGGTAATGCTCGCCCCTGAATTCGAGCGGCGCCCGGCGTTCGAGGATCTGCCGGATGATCGCGATGTATTCGCGGGTGCGCGCCAAAGGCTTGCCATACGGCACGCCGTGCCACCCTTCGATGACCTGCGGTCCGGACGGGCCGATGCCGCAGAGGAAACGGTTGCCGGAAAGAAGCTGCAAGGTCATCGCCGTCATGGCCGCGCAGGCCGGGCTGCGCGCCGGTATCTGCATGATGCTGGTGCCGGCCTTGATCCGCGTCGTCCGCGCCAGCACCCAGGCCGCGGGCGACACCGCGTCGGTGCCGTAGGCCTCGCCGCACCACACCGCCTCGAAGCCGAGCCGCTCTGCCTCCAAGACGGTTGCCATGTCGATGCCGGTCGTCGGCGACAGCCTCAAGGTGATTGCGAGCTTCATCCCGGCACTCCCGATTGCGCCGCCGACCGGCGGTTCACCTCATGGCGGCGAGATGGCGTGCGCCACGGCAATTCCAAGTGGCGAGACGCGCCTAGCCCCGGATCGGTGTCGCGCTCAGAGTTCGGCTGCGGCCTGTGCAACGCGCTCGACGGCGGCGAGCCAGTCGTCGAGCGTGCGCTCGGCGGGTTCGACAAGCACATGCCCGATCCCGGCCGCGGCGTAGCCGGCGAGCCGGGCGGCGAGGGCGGCACTATCCTTGCCGTCCCAGCCGCAGCGCAGCGAGATCGCGAATTCGGGCTCGGGCCGCGCGTCGCGCAGCCGCTGCACGACCGGCCGGGCCTCCTCCGGCGACAGCCGCGAGCCGTGCCAGCCATCCTGCGTCAATGCCCGCCGCAAGGCCGCCTCCGAGCCGCCGCCGATCCAGATCGGGATTGGCTTTTCGGGCTTCGGCAGCATGCGCATCTCGTCGACGACGGCCGGGATGTGCCGGGTCGGGAAGCTGACCGGGTCGTCGTGCCACACGGCGCGCATCAAGGCGATGCCTTCGTCCATGCGCCGGCCGCGCTCGCCGAACGGCGCGCCTAGGGCGGCGAACTCGGCCGCCATCCAGCCGACCCCGGCGCCGAGGATGAACCGCCCGCCGCTCAGATTCTGCAATGTCGCCAGTTCCTTGGCGAGCGGCAGCGGATGCCGCATCGGCAACACCAGAACGCTGGTGCCGAGCTCAATTTTATTGGTGAAGGCGGCGGCCCAGGTCAGGGTCAGCACCGGGTCCCAGAAGACCGGCGAGGGCGGGTAGGGCACACCGGCCGGCACGATGATGTGTTCGCTCGTCCAGACGTCGGCAAAGCCCAGCTCTTCGGCCTGCACGGCAGCGCGGCGGATCGCCTCCGGCCCGGCCTTGCGCCCGATTTGCGGCAGATGGATCCCGACCCGCATCACCTCTCCTCCCAAATACCCACTCCCGCGATCAGGGCAGATCGCTCGCGGCGAGCGCAAGCACCCGCGAATTATACCCGGCTGGCAGTGGTTTTGCGGCGAGCCGGCGGTCGGCCGTCACGAAATCGCAGGATAGGATCTAGGGTATGTCGATGCCGGTTCGGGATCGGCTCGTCAATGACGAGATCGGTCATCGCTCATCGCACCGTTCGCGCTGCAGATCCTCAGCCGGAGTATGATGACGCCCGGCGGTGAGCGCGCGCAATTCGGTCGCGAGAGTATCGAAGTCGATCTCCGCTTCGCCGCGCAGTGCTCTCGCAGGATCACACGTGCTTCCGCCTCTGCGGAGCGCCCGTGTCGCGCGCCACGCCGCTTGAGGCGGTAGAGCAGATCGTCGTCAAGGTTGCGGATGCTGAGGCTGGCCATGGCTTGTCTACATGTTGTCAATGCCTGCGATGATGCTTGTGCACAAGAGGAAGCCTCCGGTCGAGACGTGGCGCGGGCGGTCTTGCGTGCCGGTGCGGCCTGTCGCATCGTCACCGTTGTCGCTGGCGCCTTGTCGAGCGGGAGCGTAGACGATGACGCCCGAACTGACGCACCGCACCATTGAGACGAACGGCATCCGGATGCATGTCGCCGAGGCCGGCGTCGGCCCGCTCGTCGTGCTGTGCCACGGCTTTCCCGAATCCTGGTATTCCTGGCGCCATCAGCTGGCGGCGCTCGCCGACGCCGGATACCGTGTGGTGGCACCCGACATGCGCGGCTACGGCCTGACCGACCGCCCCGAAGCGATCGACCAGTACACGCTCTTTCACCTCGTCGGGGACATCGTCGGCCTCGTCGACGCGCTCGGGGCCGACGACGCCGTCATCGCCGGGCATGACTGGGGCGCACCGGTAGCGTGGCTCGCGGCACTGTTGCGCCCCGACCGGTTCCGCGGTGTCGTCGGCCTCAGCGTCCCGTTCCGGCCACGCGGCAAGGTCAGGCCGACGACGGCGATGCCGCAGACCGACGACGCCGTATGGTACCAGCTCTTCTTCCAGGAGCCGTGCGTCGCCGAGGCTGAGTACGACAGCAATGTGAGCACGGTCTTCCGCGTCGGCATGATCGCGCTCTCCGGCGATGCGCCACCGGGGACGCCGCCCTTCGGCATGGTGCCGCGGCGCGGCGGCCTGTTCCGCCCGGGTTTGCCGGTGCCGCCGCTGCCCGCCTGGCTCAGCGAGGCCGACATTGATTTCTACACAGCGGAATTCACCCGCACCGGCTTTCGCGGCGGCCTCAACTGGTACCGCAACATCGACCGCAACTGGGAACTGGGCGCCCCGTTCGACGGCCTCAAGGTGACCACGCCGGCGCTCTACATCGCCGGCGACCGCGATCCGGTCGTGCGCTTTCCCGGCATGGACCAGCTGATCCCCAATCTGGCGAATTTCGTGCCGCAGCTGCGCCGGACGATCATGCTGCCCGGCTGCGGCCACTGGACGCAGCAGGAGCGGCCGGCCGAGGTCGATGCCGCGATGATCGACTTTTTGCGCCGCCTATAGGCCGTCCATACCAGGGAACCGGATCGAAGCGGTCCCCGAAGCATGACCGAGCGCATCACCCGGATATGGAGAACGAGCCGATTTTCCTCTATTATACAGCGTGCGGCCAGGGTGATTGATGCAATCGCCTCCGCCGGAGGATAGCAACGGAGCACCTTCACTAAAGGCTTCCCGATGCAATGGGTGTTCTTCGTCCTTGCCTTGTGGGCGGCGCTGGCTGAGTTGCACACCGGCACTTTCTACCTTGCCGGCGTCGCTGCCGCTGCCCTCCTCGCCGCGCTGATCGGCTTCTGGGTTCGGGGCGAACTCCTGATTTTTGCGTTTGTGGCGCTGTGCGCGATCCTGACGTCTGCGGTCATGCTGCGTCGGCGGCGGCGGGCGCGCAGCCAGGGTCTCGCGGATTTCGACATCGGCCAGACCGTGACGATAGGCGATGTCCGGCCGCACGGAAATTGGCTGACGGTCAGCTATCGCGGTGCGAATTGGCAGGCCGTGATGGAAGACGGATCGCTGCCCGCTCCGGGCAGCACCGCCATCATCAAGCGCAAGACCGACAAGCTGCTGCATCTCGCCTTGCCGGCCGATAGGGCGCAGCGATAAACAATCGAGGACCTGCCCAATGTCGGCCGAGTTTCTGACCTCACTGATAACCCTTCTTCTTCTGCTCTTCTTCGGCTTCGCGATCCTGCGCTCGGCGCTGCGTATCGTGCCGCAGCAGCAATCTTGGATCGTCGAACGCCTCGGACGCTTCCACCGCGACCTGTCACCCGGGTTGAACGTGCTCGTGCCGTTCATGGATCGCGTCGCCTACCGCTTCGACTTGCGCGAAGTGCCATCGGAAGTGCCGGCGCAGGTTTGCATCTCGCTCGACAACACCACCCTCACGGTCGATGGCTTCCTCTATCTGCAGATCACCGATGCGGTGAAGGCGGCCTATGGATCGACCAATCCAATGACCGCGGCAATGCAATTGGCGCAGACCAGCATGCGCTCGGAAATCGGCAAGCTGCATCTCGACCAGGCCCTGTCGTCGCGGCAGATGCTGAATACCGCGGTCGCCGCCGCAGTCGAGGAGGCCGCGGTCAATTGGGGGATCAAGGTCCTGCGCTACGAGATCAAGGACATCACGCCGCCGCGAGAAATCCTGCAGGCCATGGAGATGCAGATCACCGCGGAACGCGAGAAGCGCGCGATGATCTTCAAATCGGAAGGCCTACGCCAGCAGCAGATCAACACCTCCGAAGGCCAGCGTCAGCAGGAGATCAACCTCGCCGACGGGCGACGGCAAGCCGAGATCCTGCGCGCCGAAGGTGCGGCCAAGGCCATCGAACTCGTGGCCTCGGCCACCGCCGACGCGATCCGCGCCATCGCGACGGCGGCGGTCGTCGACGGCGGCATCGAAGCGCTGCAGATGCAGCTCGCCCAGGACTTCATCGCCAAATGGGGCAATCTTGCCAAGCAGGGCACGACCATGATCATCCCGGCCGATCTCGGGAATATCGGCGCCGTCGTCGGAACTGCCCTGCAGATCGTTAAGGGAAACTCTGCCTTGCCAATCGGGCCGTCGGCGCGGCCCGGCGGGTCGGTACCGCAGGCGGGGTGACGGCGCGCGCCGCGTCCGGCGGGGGCGCCGCATTTATAAGCCCGTTTGATTCTTAAGCTTGCTGCCTCAGCTTCGCCGCCTGTGCCGCGATGTCGATGCCATAGAGCCGGGCGGCGTTTTCACCGAGGATCTTGCGTTTGATGTCGAGCGTCAGATCCACGTGGTATTCCTGCTTTAAATCCTCGGGCAGCTCGTACGCCATGAACTTCTCGATCAGCCATTTCGGCGACCAGATCGCATAGTCGCTGCCGAAGCACAGCTTGTCCGGGCCGATCCAGAACAGCAAATTGGCGATGATCTCGCCAAAATATCTCGGCCGGAGATGGACAAAAGCCATCGCGACAGAGAGCCCGGCATAGACATTCGATTCCTGCGCCGCGATCCAGCAGAAATCGTCGAGTCTCGGCAGGCCGACATGCTCGACGATGAAGTTGAGGTCGGGAAAATCCGTGGCGGCATAGTCGACGTCATGGACATCGAACGCATCGGCACTCAACGGGTAGACGGTCGGCCCCTTGTGCACGTGGACGTTCTTGATCCCCAGTTCCTGGGCGAGGGTAAGATATTTGTAGGCCCACGGGTCGTTGAGACGCCAGCCGCGCGAGCCGTTGCGCCATTCCGCGGTGTAGAGTTTGAGCCCTCGGATCGGATATTCCGCGATCATCCGGCGAAACGGCTCGAAACCCGCTTCCTCGTCGCGCGGGTCGAAGGAGCCGCACAGCAGCAGGCGGTCGGGATATTTGGATCGGATGACGTTGTTCTGGACGTGCGAGTTGAAGCCGTTCTTGTAGAACTCGTAGAGATAGGTCGAGTTTAGGATCGCCATATCGACATAGCCGCTGCGGAACAGGTCATCGACCAGTGCTTCCTCGCCGTACCGGCAGAATTTGTCGAACGGCCACACCGCTTCGGTCGGGCTCAGGGCGCTGTGATAGGCGAAAAAGCATCTGATCCAGCTCTCGCCGTACTGGTTCCGCCAATTCTCCGGGTTGGCGTCCCAGAAATGCATGTGACCGTCGATGACGAAGAGGTCCTGCCCGTCATGCCTGTACATGTCTTCCTCCCCTATATGCCGGTCCCGTTTGTTCAGCGGCAGCGCCGCGACGCACACCGAGAAGGGCACGACAAAACGAACCATTGGCCTCCAGCGCGACGCGCATCGTACGAGCCGCCTCGTAGTGGTTCTGCAAGCGTTCCGCGGACAGCGGCGCACCGTCGAGGTCGACGATCAGCGGCGCGGCGAGGCTGCAGTCGAGGCCGAGTTCCGTGCGGCGTTCGAGATAGCGCCGCAATGTTGACGCCGAGCCGCCCACCAACGGCGCAGTGCCGGGCCGGCGGATCACGATCGCGTCGCCATCTGTCGATACCTCACCGAGCCGCAGCGCGCAAATCGTCGTCGGCGAGCAACCGGCCGTCCGCAGCTCGCGCAGCAGGCGCTCCTGCCGGCTGAAAAATCCTTTGCGCCGGAAGGTGAGCCGCAGTGCCGCGAGGCTCCCGGCGCCCTCGCCGGAAAAGGCTTCGGCAAACGGCCGCCCCTCATTGACGGCGGCCTCGATCTCCCGCGCGGCGCAGTGCTCCCCGAGACTAACGGTTGCTGTTTTAATGCCTGGGAGCGTCAGCAGCGCGTGGCGCACATCCTCCGCCATCAGGTAGGCAAAATTCACCGCGCACCAATTCGTCGGCAACTCGAGCGCGACGCTGGCGTGGCCGGAACGCAGCCGCACCGAACGCACAAAGCCCAAATCGAGGATCGACTCGTCCAATTCTGGATCGAGCACTTGGTCCAGGCGATCCAGAATGGCCGAGCCGTCACAGCCGGCCGGCAATTCACAACTGACAGCGTCGCGCATGGCCGGCGTCCCTCCCCACGAGATGTGCGACATTCCGCCTATCCGGCGTTCCCGACAAGAGCGTCCGTTCGCCTTCCTCGGCGCACCGTCAATATCGCACGCCGCGACCTCAGGAACCGCCTGATTTCGATGAATACGCCTGGGCGGGAGTTGGCGCCGGTACGACAATTGAGGACGGCACGGCCGGCGACCATCGGTGCCGTGCGTCGTATCTAGATGGGTGACGGCATCATTCGCCGGCAAATCCTTCTCGCCCATTCAGACCGGGACCGCTCGTACACCTACGAGATTTGCGATCCGCCCCGACTGCTGTTTGCAGCCTTCCACTGACGATAGGCTTCGGGCATGCAGCGCGCACAGGGACGATAGCCCGCGGCAATGGCGGTAGCCTCGTCGGCGAAGAAAACCCGATGCCGAACGTAAAACCTTTTTGCGATCCATCGCAGAGCGCTCGGACAGTCGAGACGGCCATAGCCTTTTTGCTGTCGATGCCCGCCGAGCGTCCCCGGCTGGTCACTGACGTATGGCCGGCCATCGGCCCCGGTCAGTCGATAGGTTTTCTGCCCGATTTCCATCATCGGCGCTCGCTTCGCAAGGAGTACCACCAAGCGCATGGTTCCACATGCGGGCAGAGTCCCGTTCTCGTCGGCGCACAATCGAGGTGGAGTTTCACGCGGCTTGGGGGATGCGCTTGGCAGCCGAGCCCCGGAAGGTGGCGCCCTCGTGGGTGAGCAGCCATTTCTTGCGCTCGATCCCACCGCCATAGCCGGTAAGGCTTCCGTCGGCGCCGATGACACGATGACAAGGGACCACGATGGCGATGGGGTTGGCGCCATTGGCGAGACCGACGGCGCGAACCGACTTCGGACGTCCTAACCGTTCAGCCAGGGCGCCATAGCTCAGCGTTGTTCCGGGTCGGATTTTGCGAAGGGCTGCCCAAACCTCGCGTTGAAACGCGGTACCGGCGGTCGCAACGGGAACGGCATCGATCGCGGTAAGATCATCGGCAAAATAGGCTGCCAGCGCCTGCCGAATTGCCAGCGGGGCTCGTCGGGTCTTCATCACGAAATCGCTTCCCTCCCGACCCCAGTGCAGCCTCAGCAGGCGCCGTAGGCGCGGCTCATAGTCGTGAAAGTCGAGGGCGCGCAGCCGTTCTTCGGAATCATGAAAGACCAGCATTGTCCCGATCGGGCTCTCAACCCGATCAATGAACAGCGCCTCAGGCGGCAACAGGTTGGGCATCGGCATTGTCCTTTCGATTGGCGCGGGTCACTGCTCGGGACCCCTCCGCATCGGCGGTCCAGAGGTGCTGCGCCGCATAAGCTCTCCATGGCCGCCAGACCTCAGCCCTGGCGAGTACGTCGATGGCGTTCGGCCGGCTTGCGCCCGCCGGCGTCAGAGCCCGTATGAGGCCGATATCGGCAGCGGGAAAGGCGTCCGGCTCACGCAAGGCCCGCATCGCGATGTATTGGGCTGTCCATTCGCCGACGCCGCGCGACGCACGCAGCTTGGCGACCGCCTGCTCCAACGTCTCGCCCCGGCGGAAAAGACCGGGCTCCGCCGCAGCGGCGGTGGCGAGCGACGACAGCGCCTCCGCCCGAGCTGCCGGTATTCCCAGCGTCCGCAAATCGGCTTCCGCGATTTTGGCAGGCACCGGGAATGTGTGCGTGAGGCCGTTTCCATGACCGGTATCCAGGAGGTCGCCGTAGGCCGCGACTAATTTGGCCCCGAGTTTCACAGCACCCGTGACTGTAACCTGCTGGCCAAGCACGGCGCGGACAGCAACTTCGAAACCGTCCCAGGCACCCGGTACGCGCAGACCCGGGCGCTGAGCGATGAGCGGTGCAAGCATCGGATCACGTGAGAGGTCCTGACCGATCGCCAACGGGTCCGCACCGAGGTCGAAAACGCGTCGCACCCGGCGGACGATGGCCGCCAATGACGCAATGCGGGGAAACCGGATCGTCACCCGCAGGCCACGCCCGCGTTCATCGGGTTCGACACTGATGACACCCTGTGCGCCATCCAGCGCAATCGAGCGCCGATAACGTTCACTTCCATCGACCGCTTCGATGCCTTTGATGGCTCTGGCGGCCAGGAACCCGATCATCGCGTGCCAGTCGTAAGGAGGCGCATAGGGCAGGATCAGCGTGATGCCGCCTGCTCCGGCTTGTTCGCCGTCGGCGGTGCGCGACCGACGCAACTCACGCGGCGGTCGTCGATAAAGTGTTTGGAACGTCGCGTTGAAGCGACGGATGCTGCTGAAGCCCGACGCTAACGCGACCTCGGTCATCGGCATCGTCGTCTCGACGATAAGCTGCTTCGCAAACAGCACCCGGCGCGTCTGAGCAACGGCTATCGGCGAGGCCCCAAGATGTTGCCTGAAGAGCCGCCGCAACTGCCGCTCGCCGACGCCGAGCCGCTCGGCCAGCGCGTCAACCGCCTCGCCATCGAGAGCGCCCTCCGCAATCAGCGCCAAGGCACGCGAAACGGTGTTCGAGGTGCCTCGCCACGCGGCCAGATCCGGGGAACTCTCGGGGCGACACCGAAGGCAGGGGCGGAAACCTGCCGCCTGCGCCGCACTTGCCGTCGCATAGAAGCTCACATTCTCGCGCTTGGGCGTGCGCGCTGGGCAAATCGGCCGGCAATAAATTCCCGTTGTGCGGACGGCGATGAAGATGCGCCCGTCGAAGCGCGGATCCCGCGTCGAAATCGCCCGGTAGCAAGCGTCGTGGTCAAGTTCCATGGAGAGATTATGCCCGAGGCGGCGGCATTAATCTGGCCATTTTCGGACATCGTCATCCGTTACCGGGCCGGCCGCGGTGCGCACGGCAAGGCGCCGCTATGGTGGATAACGCTCATCCCAATATGGGTGCGGCCGGTGTCGCCCGGCTTCGTTGCAATGCTTCCTTTCATGCGTCGCTCGGCATGACGCGGTAGCGATCCGTATTCGTGCCACTCATGACGGAAATCGCAGCAGCGGTTGTCCCATGCGAATGGCCGCACCTTGCCGTACCAAGCCGCAAAGGGTGACACCCTTCGGTGCAAACACGATGATGGTCGATCCGTGCTGAAACCATCCCATTTCTTGCCCTTTGCTCAGCGAGGCCCAGCAGGGTATCGCAGCCGTTCCGCGGTATTGCATGTTCAACAGGACGTCCAGAAAATGCAGGCGGATGCTGGCGACGAGAATCGCGGCCACCGGCACGAGGGTGACCACCAACCCGGATGGGCGAAGCATCGTGCGGATGACTGCGCGCTCATTCTTGCAGAACAATTTCGCAATGCGATTGAGCGCGATCGGATCGACGTTCCAAGCGTCGCCACAAATGTACGTGACCTTGTCGACTACGCAGTCATACGGCGCATGGAAGCGGTGGTACATGCTGGGCGTCAGCCGCAACGTGATATATTGGCCGTCGCGATAGAGTTCTGCGAGGCGCTGGTCGATCAGCAATTCCTCCAATGTGTAGGGAAACCCCTTGGCTTGGATCAGCTCGTCGCCGTCGATCGGTCCGCAGGCGCCGACAATCGCATCGCAGGGGCTGGTTATAATATCCGGGTCGCGGTCAACCGGACGCGCGCCGGGCTGCAGCTCGCGCGTGAAGCACGCGTGCAAGCTCGCGAAGCGCTGCGTTCGCGCGTCGCTCAGGTCGAGATCCGAGAACCGCCGCCAGATCGCGATGGCGGCGCGCACCAAGAGCGGCGCCTCGATCCGGCTGAACCAACCGAAAAGCCGGGTCGCCAGCTGACGCGGGACGCGGTTCGTCAGCACAAAGCTGATATCCTCACGAACCTGTGTTTTGGCGGATGCTGCACCCATTGTCATACTCACGTAACAAACGTCGAATAATGACTCCGTCCATGGAGGGGGCAATCACCACCGCGGCCGCCTACGGCCTGGGTGCCATAGGCTTGGCGGCTTCGGCGGTCGGCCTGGCGGCGCGACTCGAACTGTCGAAGGCAAAGCACAGATCGCTCGCCGGGCACGCGCGGATTGCCCGCTTCGTCGCGTCGCTGCTGCCATTCTATCAGTACGACGAAGCGCAGATCTTCAAGGCAGACGCAGCACCCGACACCGTCGTCGCGCAGCGGCGTGCCGATTTTGCACGGCTTTCGGAGCTCTACCGCGAACGATATGCCGCGACGTTGCGGCTGACGGCCGAGGTCACCGAGCTGATCTCGGATTTGCAATTCACTGAGGCTTATCGCGTCCCGTTTCAGTTCAGCCGCCACGTGCGGCGGCATTTGCCCGTCGGCGTGTTTCTGCAATCGTCGTTCGGGGTCACGACGACCGACCTCGACGGCAATTTGTCCTACGATCTTACCGGCTCTTACGGCGTCAATCTGTTCGGCTACGATTTCTACAGGGAGTGTATCGATCGCGGCGTCGAGCGTGTACATGCGCTCGGCCCGGTGCTGGGTTCCTATCATCCGGTGATCGCCGATAATGCCGCGCGCCTCGTACGCCTGTCGGGCATGGACGAGGTTTCGTTTCACATGTCCGGAACGGAAGCCGTCATGCAGGCGGTGAGGCTCGCGCGCTACCATACGCGGCGCTCCCACCTGGTGCGCTTTTGCGGCGCCTATCACGGCTGGTGGGGCGACGTGCAGCCGGGTGTCGGCAATCCGGTGCAGACGCATGAAACCTACACGCTGAAGGACATGTCCGAGGCTTCGCTGCGCGTGCTGCGCCGCCGGCGCGACATCGCCTGCGTCCTCGTCAACCCGGTGCAGGTTATGCACCCGAACAGCGCCGCACCGGCGGATTCGACGTTGGTCGACAGCACCAGGCAGGCGCGTCTCGATCGCGCGGCCTATGCCGATTGGCTGAAGCAACTCCGCGCGGTCTGCACCGCGCGTGGCATCGTGTTGATCTTCGACGAGGTCTTCGTTGGCTTCCGGCTCGCGCCCGGCGGCGCGCAGGAATATTTCGGCGTGCAGGCCGACCTGGTCACCTACGGCAAGACCCTCGGCGGGGGCTTGCCGATCGGGGCGGTCTGCGGGCGCAAGCAGCTGATGAAGCGTTTTCGCGACGACCGGCCGGCCGATATCTGCTTTGCGCGCGGGACGTTCAACTCGCACCCCTACGTCATGGCGGCAATGAACGAATTCCTGCGGCGTCTCGAAGATCCGGCGATCGGTGCGCTCTACCGCGATCTCGACGAAATATGGGATCATCGCGCCGCGACGCTCAATCGGCGCCTGGGTGACGCCGGGTTGCCGGTACGGGTGGCGAATTTTTCGTCGATCTGGACGGTCTGTTACACGCGGCCGTCTACCTATAACTGGATGTTTCAATACTACCTGCGCGCGGAAGGTCTGGCGCTGAGCTGGGTCGGAACCGGCAGGCTCATCTTCAGCCTGAATTACAAGGAAGCCGATTACCAAGCGGTCGCCGACCGCTTCGCCGCCGCCGCCACGGCGATGCAGCGTGGCGGCTGGTGGTGGGAGGACGCGCGCGCCAGCAACGAAAAAATCAGGCGCCGGATTTTGCGCGAGATGATCGCTCATCGGTTCTCGCCGCAGCGGGGTCGGCCGGCGCCGAGCTGAACGATCGCGCCCCAGACACTCAGTTGCTGTGCCCCACCACCACCGGGTCCTCGATATTGCCGCGCAACAGATAGTACGGCGCCTTGTAATAAAGTTTGATATCGTGAAACGGGTCGGTGATGATTTTGACGGCCCAAACCAACCCGGTCTGTAGATCCTTGATGTAGAACAGCTGGACAGATCGCAGAATGACCCCGGCGATTCCGATAAACAGCCAGCACATCCCAATCTGGTGAACGAAGCCGAGGGCGCTTTCCCACGGTCTGATCATTCCAAAAAACGTCGGCTTGAAATATAGCGGCAGCGGCGACAACGCCCAAATCGAGAGTAATACGACCTTGCGTCGGAGATTGTAGCCGACCTTGACCTCTTCTTTGTATTCGTGAGTGACGTCGTTTATCGTATCGTAGCCCTTCGGCTCGAAGAAGAAATGGCCAATCTGGCGGCTGGTCATTGACACCATCCAGCCGGTCATTGCGGCTATTGCCGGATCCCAGAAAAGCAGGAAATACATGAGAAGAAAGCTGGTCGCGCTCAACAAATGAAGCGATTGGTTGATTAGACTATGGTGATAATAACGGTGATCGTCCCAGCGCTGAATTTTCAGCGTCAGCATAAACCCACTCATCTGCAGATCCCCTTCGGCAAATTCGGGCACAGTCAGCGGAGAATCCGCCGAACTGCGGTGCTCACGCTCCTGCCTCTTGTTCGAATTTTCCAAATCTCAGGAGCGAGAAATGGCCGAACGGCGGCATCGGCCGGCGCTCGATCAGGCGCACATCAGTTCGCCGTTCGGTCCAGCGAACGAATTGGTCCCAACGAAACTCGGTCCGCCATCCGAGGCGACAAGCAATCGGCTGCAGCGATCGCTCGATCAGGCGCCGCAAGCCGGCATCCGCACCGATCCGGCTGAGGAGGATCATCTCGCCGCCGGGCCTGAGCATCCGGGCACACTCATCGAGCGCTGCCTCTGGGTTCGGCACGGTCGAAATCACGAGATTCGCCACGACGACGTCGAACGAAGCATCGGCAAATGACAGATGCTCCGCATCCATCACCGCGAGCGTCTCGACTTTGGTGAGGGACAGTTCCACCACCCGTCGCCCTGCTTTGCGTAGCATATCCTCTGAAAGATCGATCCCGGTTATGCGATTCCGCGGGGAATAGCCGGGCAGCGAGATGCCGGTGCCGACGCCGACCTCGAAGAATTCGGCCTCCGACCTGCTCGGCCGCGGCTATCGCCGCCCGACGCCCGCGCTCGAACAGGGTGCCAAAAACCAGATCGTAGACGGGCGCCCAGCGCGCATACGCCTTCCGCAGGCTGATTTTGTCCAGTTCCGCGGTCAATTCCTTTCCATCTGCGCCTGTCACCAAAACCCTGCCCCCGTCCTGACCCAAGATCGTAATAAAAGCCTAGCGATCCGTTGTTACAGTAAAGTGACCAAACTATTGCAGTTGGACGGCGACGCGTCTCCAGGACCACCTCGTTGTATCCTTTCCGGGCGCGCGGGCCACTGCGAAGTTCCGTGCACGACACTTTTTGCTGTCGAGAACCGTACTTCGGGATTGTTTTTGGATCGTTGGTGGGGGTCCGCCGTCTATGGGGATTTGAACGGGGCCCGAATTGGCGGCGGCGGAGCGACGACAGCGATCATGAATTTGTCGTTGCGGGGCGCGTCTTGTGCCATCGGGGTCGGCGAGCCTCGGCAAAGGGCTGGAGCTTGACGCCCGCGGTCGATCGCGGCCACGTTTGCGCCAAACAGGCAAAGTCGCCGTGCAAAACAACGGAGCGGACAATGGAATTCGGCATCTTCAATCTGATGGGGTCGCGCGATCCGGCAAAGCCGACGGCCGAGGTTTTTGCCGAGGTCGCCGAGCAGACGCGGCTCGCCGACGAGCTCGGCTACACTGCCGCCTGGTTCGCCGAGCACCACTTCTCGAACTACTGCCTCTGCGCCTCGCCGCTGATGCTGGTCGCAAATTGCGCTCCGATCACCAAGAAGATCCGGCTCGGCACCGCGGTCGTCGTTCTGCCGCTCTACAACCCGGCGCGGCTCTTGGCCGAGATCGCGACCGCCGATGCGCTGTCGAACGGGCGCCTGATGCTCGGCATCGGCGCCGGCTACCAGCCCTATGAATTCGAGCGGTTTGGCGTCGACATCAAAGACAATCTCGAAATGACCGAAGAGTTCTGCGACATCCTCGCCCGGTCGTTTGCGCAAGATTTCTTCAGCTACGACGGCAAGCACTACCGGATGCCGGAGACCCATATCCCGGCCCGGCCGGTGCAGCGGCCGTTGCCGATCTACGTCGCCGGTCATACCGAGGCAATGTTCCGCGCCGCAGCACGCCGCGGCTATCGGGTGCTGTCGTCGGGTCGGGTCGGCGGTGCGGCACTCCTGGCCGAGCAATACCAGATCATCAAGGACGCCTATCGGGCCGAGGGCGTGCCGCTCGCCAACGCGCATATTACCGTCAACCGCTTCTGTCACATCAGCGAAAGCAAGGAGGAAGGGCTGCGCTTCGCGGAGAACGCGCGCTACCAGAGCCGCCTCGCGTCGAGCCTGCGGCGGCGGCAGGAGGTCATGCAAGGGACGGTGCTGGTCGACCGTCCGTTCCCCGACGAACCGCCGCTCGAACAGATCTGCGACGATCTGCTGATCGGCGATGTCGAGACCGTGGCCGAGAAGCTCTGCAGTGAGATCCGTGCCACCGATCCCGTTCATATGTGCTTTTCGTTCAAGGTCGGCGCCACGCCGCACCGGGCGGCGCTGCGCTCGATGGAGCTGATGATCGGCGAGGTCAAGCCGCGCGTCGAGCGGGCGCTCGGGCCCGGCCGCCCGCGACGCGGCGGAATAGTCCAAGCCTGCCTGCGGCGGCGAGCAACATTTGCGGAGTGAAAGATATGGAAATAGGTGCTGCGATCTTTTTTACCGAATATTCGATGGCGCCCGCCGAATTGGCGGTGGCGCTCGAAGAGCGTGGCTTCGACTTGCTGTGGGTGGCCGAGCATTCGCACATCCCGGTCACCCGCCGGTTTACGCTGCCGGCGGGCATGGAGCTGACGAAGCAGTACTTCGACGTGATGGACCCGTTCGTCACGTTGAGCGCCGCGGCGGCGGTGACAAAGCGGCTCAAGCTCGGCACCGCCGTCTGTCTCGTGATCCAGCGCGACACGATCCAGACCGCAAAGGCCGTCGCCTCGCTCGACCAGGTGTCGAAGGGCCGCTTTCTGTTCGGCATCGGCTGCGGCTGGAACGCCGAGGAAATGGAAGATCACGGCACCGTCTACGAGACCCGCACCTTGAAGATGCGCGAGCAGATCGAGGCGATAAAGGAGATCTGGACCAACGAGACGCCCGAATATCACGGCAAGATCGTGAATTTTCCGCCGATGACGACCTGGCCAAAACCGGTGCAGAGGCCGCATCCGCCGGTCATCGTCGGCGGTGCCTTCCGCCTCGCGGCGCGCCGCGCGCTGCGCTATGGCGACGGCATCCTGCCCCAGGCGGCAGCGGCCGGCTCGGGCAGCCCCGAGGAGTTCATGCCGCGCTGGCGGCAGATGGCCGAGGAAGCCGGCCGCGACCCGAGCAGGCTGTCGGTGACCCTGGGCAACGCGCCGGAGGATCTCGATGTCTTGCGGCGCAACCGCGACCTCGGCGTCGACCGCATGACCGTGCGCCTGCCGGCCGCCGACGCGGACGTGATCCTGCCGATCCTCGACTGCTGGGCCAAGCTGATCCCGCAACTGGAAGCCTGATCCTATTATTGGGCCACGGGCGGTCCAGATCGGGACTCGAACCCCGGCTTCTGGTGCTTTGTCCTTTGGCGGCGGAGTGGTCGATGCTGGTCGGCAACTTCGCGCCGGCACGGCATGTCGAGCGGATTCACGATCTGAAGATAGAAGCCGCTTATTTCGACGATTGGCGCGTGCTGGTCGCGCCGGGCGGCCACGGCAAGACCCAGTTCGCCGTTCAGGCCCAATATCTCGTCGGCTTGTTTCCGTCGGCCGTACTCGTCGTCTGCGCTGGCGCCGCCGGCAGTCTGACGCCCGAACTGTCGGTCGGCGACGTCGTGGTCGGCACGGAGACGGTCGAGCATGATTATCGCATGCTGTTCTCGACGCGCCCGCTCCCGCGCTTTCCCGGGCATCAGCCATCGATCGCCGCATTGCGTCACTCGGCGCGGCGCCTCGGCGACTTTCGCGTCGCCTTCGACGTGATCGCGAGCGGCGACGAGGATGTCGTGACCTCGGTGCGCGCCCAGGCGACCCGCGCTCAGACGGGCGCCGCCTGCGTTGCGTGGGAGGGCAGTGGCGCTGCCCGCGCGGCCCGCTTCAACGGCATCGGCTCGCTCGAAATCCGCGCGGTGACCGACGCCGCCGACAACGAGGCGCCGCAAAAATTCGATCGGAACCTGCCGATCGCGATGGCAAATCTCGCGGGCTTGTTGCAGTTGTGGTGGACATGCGAGGCTGGGCCTCGCCAGGCCGACGACCGAGGAGACGCACGATGAGCACGTACCGCACGCTGCGCGCCGGGGTGTTCCTGCCGCCGTTCCACCCGAACGACGAGGACCCGCTCCTCTGCATGGAGCGCGACTTCCAGCTGATGCAGTGGCTCGACATGCACGATTACGCCGAGGCGTGGATCGGCGAGCACCATTCCGGCGGCTACGAGATCTATGGCCAGCCCGAATTGTTCATCGCTACCGCCGCCGAGCGCACCCGCAATATCCGCCTCGGCACCGGGGTCATTTCGCTGCCCTACCACCATCCGTTCATGGTCGCGGACCGCATCGTCCAGCTCGACTACCAGACGCGCGGTCGGGCGATGTTCGGCTTCGGCCCCGGCCTCCTGCCGTCCGATGCGATGATGCTCGGCATCGATCCCGAGACGCAGCGCGACCGCATGGCCGACGCGATCGACGTCATCACCCGGCTGCTCGCCGGCGAGATCATCACCCGCGAGAGCGAGTGGTATCGGATGCGCGAGGCGCGGCTGCATCTGCGCCCCTATTCGCGGCCGCGCCCGCATCTGGCGATCGCCAGCGCCGTGACGCCCTATGGCGGCAAGCTCGCCGGCCAATACGACCTTGGCATGCTGTGCGTGATGGCCGGGAGCCCGAACGGCTACGACACGCTCGACTACAACTGGGAACTGGCCTGCCGCGAGGCGGCGGCGCAGGGCCGGGTCATGGATCGCGCCCATTATCGGGTCATGGCGCCGTTCCATATCGCCGAGACGCGCGACAAGGCGATCGAGAATGTCCGCGCCGGCTTCGAGAAATGGCAGCTCTACTCGTATTCGGTGAACCCCGAGGGCGGTGCCGCGATCGGCATGCCGAGCATCGAAGAGATCAACGCCGGCGGCCGCGGCGCCATCGGCACCCCCGACGACGCGCTCCGCGTGCTCGAAGAATTACTGGGCGAAGACCGGCGGCTTCGGCTGCGTCCTGCTCCTGGCGCATGACTGGGCCGATTGGGAGGCGACCAAGCGCTCCTACGAATTGTTCGCGCGCCATGTGCTGCCGCGTTTCGAGGAACGCAGCCTGTGGCGCTCGCAATCGATGGATTGGATGCGCGCCAATCGCGACGCGTTCAGCGCGAAGCGCAAGGCCGCCGCGGCCAGCGCCGTCGAACGGCACTTCGCGGCCGAAGGGGCGAAAACGATCGGGGAAGCCGCCAAATAGCGTGGTGAGAGGGTGATCGCAGCGAGTTTCCTATCCTGATGTTGTCACACCGGCGAAAGCCGGTGCCTATGGCTGACATGGGTCCCGGCCTGCGCCGGGATGACGAAAAAGGGGGATAGCGCCGTGATCCCGCCCGACGATAAGCTCACGATCTGCTTCGCGCACGTCGCCTATCAACTGCACGAGCGGTTTGCGGCGCTCGCGACCGGCATCCACAGTTTCGCGGTGCGCGACCCCGAGAGCCTGATGCACCGCGTCGGCGAAGTCGATGTGCTGGTGATTTCGGGGCTTTGGCAGAACGAGCTTCTCGACCGCGCGCCGCGGCTGGGCTTCATCCAATCGATCGGTGCCGGGACCGACCAGTTCCCGCTCGAAACGCTGGCGCAACGCGGCATCCGCCTCGCCAGCGCGCGCGGCGTCAATGCCCAAGCTGTCGCCGAGCACGCGATGGCGCTGATCCTCGCCTTGAGCCGCCGGCTCCCCGAGGCGCGCGACAACCAGCAAAGGCGCCTCTGGCGCGGCATGATCGGCGATCTCTCCCGGCGGGAGGACGAACTCGGCGGCAAGACGCTCGTTGTCGTTGGCCTCGGGCAGATCGGCGGTCGGCTCGCCCGGCTTGCCAAAGCCTTCGACATGCGCGTCATCGGGCTGCGCCGCAACCCCGCCGCCGACAGCGGTGCTGCCGATGCGGTGCATGCGATGCGGGCATTCGGGTCGCTGCTGCCCGAGGCCGATTACGTCGTCCTCGCCTGTCCGCTGACCGAGGAGACCCTGAACCTCGTCGACGCCGCGGCGTTCCAGCGCATGAAACCGTCGGCGCATCTTGTCAACGTCGCGCGCGGGCGGGTCGTCGAGGAGGCGGCGCTCGTCGAGGCACTCGCCGCGGGCCAAATCGCCGGCGCCGGCATCGACGTGACGGCTGACGAGCCGCTGGCGCCAAACTCGCCGCTCTGGGCCATGCAGCAGGTGCTAATCACACCGCACACCGCGGGCGAGACCCGGCGCTACGAGGACAACGTGATCGAGATCTTGCGCGACAATCTCGGGCGCCTGCGGTGCGGCGAAGAGCCGTTGCGCAACCAGGTGGTGTGAGAGCCCGACTCAGTCGGCGTCTTCGCTCCAGGTCCGGCCGTCGCGTTCGATCAGCGCGATCGACGAGGACGGCCCCCAGCTGCCGGCCGGGTAGAAACGGGGCAGCTCATTGGAATTTGCCCAAGCGTCGAGGATCGGCTCGACCCAACTCCATGCCGCCTCGATTTCGTCGCGGCGCATGAACAATGTCGAATTGCCGCGGACGACATCGAGCAGCAGCCGCTCATAGGCTTCGGGCAACCTTGCGTGGAATTCCTCGGCGAAGCTCAGGTCGAGCGGCGCCGGGCGCAGCCGCATGCCGCCGGCCCCGGGCACCTTCGTCATCAGGTTGAGTTGGATACCCTCATCCGGCTGCACCCGGATGATCAGGCGGTTCGGAACGAGGCGCTTGTTGCCGAGCGGGAAGATATCGTGCGGCACGTCGCGAAACTGGACGACGATCTCGGAGCCGCGTCCGGCCAGGCGTTTTCCGGTGCGCAGATAGAAGGGCACGCCGCCCCAGCGCCAATTGGCGATTTCGCCCTTGATTGCGACGAAGGTTTCGGTGGCGCTCGGCTTGTCGCTCTGACCGATCTCATCATTGTACCCTGGCACCGTCGCACCATCGACGACGCCCGCGCGGTACTGGCCGCGCACCGTATGGGTCGCCACTTCTGCTTCCGTGAAGGGCCGAAGCGCACGCAATACCTTGCGCTTCTCGTCGCGGATGGCGTCGGGCTCGAAGGTCGCCGGCGGCTCCATCGTGGTCAGGCACAAGAGCTGCAGCATGTGGTTCTGCACCATGTCGCGCAGCGCGCCCGAGCGGTCGTAATAGTCGCCGCGGCCTTCGACGCCCAAGGTCTCGGCGACGGTGATCTGCAAATGATCGACCCAGCTGGCGTTCCACACCGGCTCGAAGAGCGTATTGGCAAAACGCAGTGCCAACAGGTTCTGCACCGCCTCCTTGCCGAGGTAATGGTCGATGCGGAAGATCTGATCTTCGCGGAAGACGGCACCGACGGCCTCGTTGATCGCCTTGGACGAGGCGAGATCATGACCGATCGGTTTCTCGAGCACGACGCGCGTCTCCGGGGTGACGAGGTCGGCCTCCCCCAGCCGCTGGCAGGTCGGGCCGAACAGGGCCGGGGCCGTGGCGAGGTAGAAGACGCGCACCCGCGAGGGCCTCGAACCTCCGCTCCCCGGATGAGCCCCGGCATCCTTGGCGTCGAGCAGATCGTGCAGTTGGCGGTAGCCGTCCGGCTTGGACGCGTCGAGCGCGACATAGCGCAGCCGATCGGCGAAAGCCGCCCAGAATTTCTCCGCGAACTCCTCTTCCAGCGAATTGCGGCAGCTTTCCTCGACGCGTTTAGCGTAGGCGCTGTTCTCGATCGGCGAGCGGCCGATGCCGATTATCCGACTTCCCGCATCGATCTGTCCGTCCATGTCGCGGCGCAGCAGGGCCGGCATCAATTTCCGCATCGAGAGATCGCCGGTGCCGCCGAACACTACCATGTCGAACGGTGCGGCCGGGGTCGGCCGATTGGCTCCAGGATGCGACATCATCATTCCGTGGTTCGCTTCCGTTGGCGATTGGCACATCCGGCGATGGTAGAGGTCATTGCGTGCGGCGGGCAACTCACGCCTGCGCCTCGCTTCTCGGCCGAACGCAAACGCGACCGGCACACCGCCCGAGCGGCAATCGCAGCGTAAGCCAAGTGCCGCGCACGGCGTAACGGGCTATGGTGACGCGCCGCCTGCGGCGGCTTGAACAGGGAGCGGACTCTATGCCGGCTGAACTGAGCACACTCGCGATCCGCGGCGTCGGCGTCAGGCTGCGCCGCGCCGGGCATGGTCCGAAGGTCCTGTTCCTGCACGGGGCTGGCGGCGTGCCGCAATGGTTGCCGTTCTTCGACGCGCTCGCCGAGTGCTACGAGGTTTGGGTGCCGGAGCATCCGGGCTTTGGCGGCTCCGACGACCCGCCGTGGATCCGCTCGGTCGCGGACCTGGCGCTCTTCTATCTCGATCTCGTCGAGGAGGCGGGGCTTGATCGGATCCATCTGATCGGCAATTCGCTCGGCGGCTGGCTTGCCGCCGAGATGTTGATCCGCGACCGCGCGCGCTTTAAGAGCCTCGTCCAGCTGGCGCCGGCCGGCATCCGCGTCAAGGGTGTGCCTTGCGGCGACAATTTCATCTGGGGGCCCGAAGAGGCGGTGCGCAACCTCTACCACGACCAGGCTTTTGCCGACCGGGTGTTGGCGCTGATGCCCGATGCCGCGCAGCTCGACGTGATGTTGCGCAACCGCTTCACTGTGGCCAAGCTCGGCTGGCAACCGCGCTGGTTCGACCCCGATCTCGAAAAATGGCTGCACCGCGTCAAATTGCCGGCGCTCGTCGTCTGGGGCGACGACGACAAGATCATGCCGCCGGCCTATGCGGCGTTGTGGCAGGAGCGGCTGCCGCAGGCGCGGCTCGTCATGGTCGAGGGCTGCGGGCATCTCCCGCATGTCGAGCGGGCGGCGCTCGTCGCCCGCGAGGTCTGCACGTTTCTCGAAGGAGTCGCCTGATGCAGCTCGTCTCCTTTCACCTGATGCCGTACCGGCCGCTCGATCTCGTCGAGGCGGCGAAATATCGTTCGCCGTGGGTCGTGCTGCCGAACCGTCTCTACGATCCAGTCAAGGGCGCCGAAGAATATGCGCGCCACATCGACGCGCTCGTCTATGCCGAGGAGCTCGGCTTCGACGCGATCGGCGTCAACGAGCATCACCAGACCGCCTACGGCCTGATGCCGGCGCCTAATCTGGTCGCCAGCGCGCTGATCCAGCGCACCAAACGGGTCAAGATCGCGATCCTCGGCCGCGCCCTGCCGCTGGTGAACAACCCGATCTACATCGCCGAAGAATTCGCGATGCTCGACAACCTTTCGAAGGGCCGGATCATCGCGGGCTTCGTGCGCGGCATCGGATCCGAATACCATTCCTCGGGCACCAACCCCTATTTCTCGCACGAGCGCTTTCACGAGGCGCACGATCTGATCATCCGGGCCTGGACCGAGCCCGGCCCGTTCGCGTTCGACGGCGACCATTTCACCCTGCATTATGTCAACCTCTGGCCGCGGCCCTTTCAGAGCCCGCATCCGCCCGTCTGGATCCCGTCGCAGGGGTCGAGCGAAACCGTCGCCTGGGCCGCCGATCCCCGCCGCAAATATCCATTCCTCGTCACCTTTTCGTCGGCGGATCTCGTCGCCCGCTACCACAATTCCTACCGCGACGAGGCGCGGCGCTGCGGTTATGAAGCGGCGCCGGGGCAGCTCGGTTGGGCCTGCCCGATCTATGTCGCCGAGACCGACGCGCGGGCCCGGGCCGAGGCCGGGCGGGCGGTCGAGACCTTGTTCAACGATTTCCTGCGCCAGAGCTTCGAGATGCTGATGCCGCCCGGCTACACCTCGATCGGCTCGATGAAGAATTTCATCAGCAGTCGCAGAAATTTGGGCGGCGGCAAGGCGACCGCCGACGGCCTGATCGAGAGCGGCACCGCGCTGATCGGCAGTCCCAAGACGGTGCTCGACGGGATCGAGCGAATGCGCCAGCGCACCCAATTCGGCATCCTCGTGGCACTCCTGCAATTCGGCATCCTGTCGGACGAGCTGACGCGCCGGAACATGGATTTCTTTGCCGCCGAGGTGATGCCGCACCTCAAGAACTGAGCCGGCGGTCCGCCCGCCCTCAGACTGCCGCGGCCGAAGATTTTCTGACTGAGAGCCTGACCCGGAAGCCCACGTCGCCTAATCGTCAACCATCAATCGGCACCGACTGCTTTCGCCGCGGGCGCCGCTCTTCATGGCGCCTCTCACCCATTGCCGGAGGGACCTGGCGAGGGTCGCTTAACTCAACCGACATCAGCCGATCAGCCTTGGCCGCCGGAACCGCTCAAGTTGCTCCTTTCCCGACATTGCCCGAGGACAGCTTGAGAGGCTCGGTCGCGTGGAGGGCGGTCATTCGTTGCTTACTCCGTTGGTCGGCCGAGGTTGCGCGTCCTAGCGAGACGCTTCTTGCTCCATATGCATGGGGCTGAGCTCAAGTTCGGATCGCGTCGGGTCGCTGCCCGCTTACCTATGTGGCTATCGGCCGGAAACCGTCGAAACTCACCCTGCCGAGGATATTCTCGGCGCAGACCGGATCAGAAGCGGGTATTTAGATGGCCGCGGGGGAATGGGCCCTCGCGGTACGGCGGCTGAGATGGTCACGGCACCGAGCACCCATCGTGTCTTCAGCCGGTTTGCAGCAAGTTGGCTGCGGTAGAGGCCCGGAGGTGAAGCTGCCGGCGTTATGTATCGGGCGTCCGGTGGCGACTACACTGGTGACCCTCGGCATCGCTCTTGCGGGGTTTTTTGCTTACCTCAAGCTTCCAGTGGCGCCGCTGCCGCAGATTGATTTTCCGACAATCTCGGTGTTTGCGACAATGCCGGGGGCGAGCCCCGAGGTAATGGCGGCAAGCGTGGCGACGCCGCTCGAGCGCCATCTCGGCATCATTGCCGATGTAAACGAAATGGCGTCGCAAAATATGGTCGGTTTGACCCGCATTACTCTGCAATTCGATCTTGATCGCGACATAGACGGTGCCGCGCGTGACGTTCAGGCAGCAATCAATGCCGCGCGTGCGGATCTGCCAACCAACCTCCCGCGAAACCCAACCTACCGCAAGGTCAACCCGGCCGCTTCTCCGATCGCCGTCATGGCAATGACTTCGGATACGCTGACGCGCGGACAGATCTACGATGTCGCATCGACGGTGATGCAACAAGCGCTGTCGCGGATCGAGGGCATTGGGCAGGTGGTGATAAGTGGGAGTTCGCTGCCTGCGGTGCGCGTCGAGCTCAACCCATTGGCGCTATCCAAATACCAGATCGGGCTTGAAGACGTACGCGCTGCGCTAGCCTCTGCCAATGCCCGCAGTCCCAAGGGCGCAGTCGAAGACAGCGAACGCCTCTATCAGATCTACGCCAACGATCAGGGGGACCGCGCCGCGGATTACCGGCCTCTGGTGATTGCCTATCGCAAACGCGCGACGGTGCGGTTGACCGACGTCGCGGAGGTACGCGATTCGGTCGAAAATCTGCGCAATCTTGGGCTTTCGAACGGCAGGCCAGCGGTTCTGGTGGTTCTCTATCGGCAACCGGCCGGCAACATCATCGACACCCTCGCTCGCGTCAAAGCGGTCCTGCCGCAGATCAAAGCTTCGATCCCTCGTGCCATCGATATCCATTTGACAATGGACCGGACCTTAACGATCAAGGCATCGCTGCACGATATTCAGCGAACCATGATCATAGCGGCCAGTCTCGTCATTTTCGTCGTTTTTGTGTTTCTTCGCAACCTGCGGGCAACCTTAATCCCGAGTGTCGTGGTACCGATCTCACTGATCGGCACCTTCGGGGTGATGTATCTGCTGCATTACAGTCTCGACAATCTGTCGCTGATGGCGCTGACAATCTCGACCGGGTTGGTCGTCGACGATGCAGTCGTCGTATTGGAAAACGTAACGCGCCATATCGAAGCTGGAATGACGCGGATGCAAGCCGCTTTGCAAGGCACCCGCGAGGTGGTCTTTACGGTTCTTGCGATGAGCTCGTCGTTGATCGCGGTCTTCCTGCCGGTTTTGCTGATGGGGGGCCTGATCGGGCGGTTGTTCCGGGAATTCGCGATGACGTTGTCGGTAGCGATCGTGATCTCCTTGATCGTTTCGCTGACGATAACGCCGATGATGTGCGCCTACCTGCTCGCCGACGGGCGCGGACATGCTCACGGACGGGTATACCTGGCGGGCGAGCGTGTTTTTGAGGCCGTGCTGAGGCTGTACGACCGCACTTTGCGCCGGGCGCTGCAATGGCCAGGTCTCGTCACATTAAGCCTGCTCACGACGCTGTGCTCTGGCATTTATCTTTCTGTGATTATTCCTAAGGGATTTGTACCGCAGCAGGACAATGGGCTGATCATGGGTGGCCTCCTCGCCGACCAAGGCACGTCCTTTCAGCTGATGCAGCAGAAGCTGACGGAGTTTCTCGAAATCTTGCGCGATGACCCGGCGGTAGAGACCGTTAGTGGTTCTACCGGTGGCGGGCAGACGAATGACTGTTTTGTCTATGCGGCCCTGAAACCGTTGTCGGAGCGCACCGTATCTGCCGAGCAGATCATGGCCGGCTGGCGCCGGAAGCTCAGCGAGATTTCGACCGCTGGATCCTGGTTGCAGGTGTGGCCGGAAATCTGGATCGGCGGACATTGGAGCCAATACCAGTACACTCTACTCGGTGACAACACCGAGGAGATTTCCTACTGGGCCCCCAAAGTCGAAGCTGCTCTGCGAAAAGTGCCGCTCCTGACGGATGTCAATCTCGATCAGCAACAAGGTGGGCTCGAGATCAATCTGATCATCGACCGCGTCACCGCGGCGAGGCTGGGGCTCACTGTTAGTCAGATCGATAGTACCCTATACGATGCTTTCGGGCAGCGCCAGGTATCGACAATCTATGCTGCGCAGAACCAATACCATGTGATTATGGAGGTAGCACCCGAGTTCTGGCAGAACCCGGAAATCTTGAACCAAATCTATGTCAGCACCAGCGGCGGACCGATCATCGGCACGCAAGCAACCCAGCCGCTGGTCGGGACAGTGTTTGCCAACAAGCCGGCCCAGCGTGGCGTCAGCGCGGCCCAGGCAACCACACAGCTAGCCGGTGAGAGCGCGCGCAACCTGGCCAACAATGCACTCGCAAATGGGAGGCACGGCGCCACCTCGACAGGTGCGGCGGTCACCACCTCTGCGGAGACGATGATCCCGCTCTCCGCCTTTGCTCATTTCGACACGAGCAACACGCCGCTCTCCGTCAACCATCAGGGTCTATCGGTCGCCGCGACGATCTCGTTCAATATCGCGCTAGGCGCTTCGCTCAGCCAGGCGACTGCGGCAATCGAGGATCAGATGCGCAAGCTTGATATGCCGGCTTCGATCCACGGAGGCTTTCAGGGAACGGCTAAGGTCTTTCAGCAATCGCTCGCCAACGAGCCATATCTGATCACCGCGGCGCTGCTCGCGGTCTATATCGTGCTCGGAGTTCTGTATGAGAGCTATGTCCATCCGATTACGATCCTCTCGACCCTGCCCTCAGCCGGGGTTGGGGCAGTGTTGGCACTGATTGCCACCGACACGGAGTTCAGCATCGTGGCGCTGATCGGCGTCATTCTGTTGATCGGCATCGTCAAGAAGAACGCGATCATTATGATCGATTTCGCACTCGATGCCGAGCGCACCCAGGGGCTGAGCTCGCGCGAGGCGATCTATCAGGCCTGCCTCAAACGCTTCCGTCCCATCATGATGACGACAATGTCGGCGATGCTTGGTGCGGTACCGCTAGCAATCGGATTCGGCGAGGGTGCCGAACTGCGCCGCCCACTCGGCATTTCGATCGTCGGCGGATTGCTCGTCAGCCAGATTCTGACCCTCTACACGACGCCCGTAATCTACCTCTATCTCGATCGCTTCCGACGGTTGGCGCAACGGCGCCGGAGGATACCTCAGCGCCTTTAACATTTCCCCGGCGGTGCGGTAGGCCGGCTCCTGCACAGCCCCGACCAAGCTAGCGGAGCGCCGCGGCAATGCGGTGGCGACGGCCGTCACCCCGACTGCCGCGACAGCGGCGGGTTGGCTGCTGCTCCATGACGTCCTGCCTCCCACGCTCGCTTGCTGCCGGTCGAATGCCTTCCGCGGCCTCGGCGACCGATCATTCGACACATTCCCATGACTTGAGCCCCGATGCGGCACATCATCTCGCTGTCAGCCCACGCGGGTAACAACGGTTACCTCGATCGACGCCCTGGGGCGGGAAAACGACAGGGGGGCCGTAGCTTCCGCCACTAGGTATACTAGTGCGTCTCCATTCGCGGCCGCTTTGGATCGAGCCGTTCGGTTGTTGGGGGGCGACGAACGACCGGCATCGGCGCGTCTCGCTCCTTGCGGTCCGTCGCGGCGAAGGTCGGCTAGCCTAACCGACAGCAACCGCTCGCTCTTGGGGCTGCACCACGAGCTCGACCGGCGGCCGGTCGGTTCGGTTGGCAACGCACGACTCGCGACACGAGGATTTGCGAGCCTGCGAGCTTCAGCGGTTCATCGGCGGCGCGTTCGGTGTCGCTTGCGAGCACATAGGCGGCGGCGAGCAAACTGTGGAAGAGCGGGTGTGCCGGCATAGCGCCCCGCGCCCGTTCCGATGCAGGTTTCGTAATCGGCAGCCGCGGCGTTATTTCGAGCCTCGCTCGAATGGAGGCAGCCGGCATCTTCGCTATCGCGCCCGGAATTGGGGCGTGCGGAAGATCCGCGGTCTGTTCGAGGCCACCTCTATCGGCGGGCTGCGCAAGGCCGGGATGTCCGAGGAATAGCAGCCTCCGCCGGTCTCGCTAGCCAACGGTGCGGCTGAGCCCGACCTCGAGCGCAACCACGAAGCGAAAGCGCCCGCGAGGGCTGGGCCGTGAGACGCAGCGGAGATCGGCAGCGGCGAAAGAGGCCCGGAGGCGGGCGGGGGGAGGGTCGTGCCTGACGATCGTCTCCGGCTCTCTTCCCCTCCGCGCCCTCGCCGGCTACAACCAGGTGAACGAGGAGAAGATCGTATGAAAAATACATGGCGCGCTGATCCGCTAGTCTGGGGCCACGGGCCTCTCCTCTTCGAAGCGTTCCTGGAACCGACCTGTCCGTTTTCCGTCAAGGCGTTCGGCAAACTCGACGACTTGCTGGAGCAGGCGGGTGACGACCGCATCACCATCAAGCTCCGCCTTCAGTCGCAGCCTTGGCACATGTACTCCGGCGTGATCGTGCGCTGCATCCTGGCCGCCTCGACCCTCGAAAGCGGGAAGGCGGCGGCGAAATCTGTCATGGCGGCCGTGGCCGCGCATCGCGAAGAATTTGAATTCGACCGCCATTGCAGCGGGGCGAACCTTGATGCAACGCCCAATGACATCATCAGGCGCATCGAACGCTACAGTGGCGTGCGCCTTACCGAGGCCTTCCCGATCCCCGATCTCGACCGCGAGATCAAGTGGCACTGCAAATATGCCCGCCAGAATGGTATTCACGTGTCGCCCACTTTCATGGTCGACGGGCTGGTTCAGGCTGACATGAGCAATGGCGACCCCGTCGCCGATTGGGTGTCGCGCATACTGAAAGATTGATGCAACCGAAATTTATGCGTGCAGGGCTGTCTCGCGCTCGTCGTACTCTTTGACCTCCCCCACGGGCTCGACAATAGACGATCCAGCATCAGTCGCGGTTCGAGAAGACAGTGGCACCCGCAGCTGATCGGCTGAGCGGATCGGCTGCTGTTCCCTTAAACCCCGCTACCAGCGCGAGCGATCGACCCAGGTTTATGACGCATGCCGAGCCGGAAAATGCGGTTTGCGTAGGAGGTGCCGGATCAGGGATATCAAACTGGTCACCGAGAACCGACTTGTTCGGAGGCACAGTATGCAGCGTCGCAGGCTTGGGCAGTTGGAGGTCTCCGCCGTTGGTCTCGGCTGCGCCACGATGACCCCGTTCTACGGCGAGCCCGACCGCGCCGCGGGGATCGCGACGATCCGGCGGGCGCGTGAGATCGGCGTCGATCTTCTCGATACTGCCGACGGCTACGGCCGCGGCCGCAACGAGGAGCTCGTCGCCGAGGCGATCCGAGGGCACCGCGGCGATTACGTTATCGCGAGCAAGTTCGGCAATCTCGGGCTGCTCGGCGACCCGCGCTTCGCGGACGGCCGGCCGGAATATGTGCGCGAAGCCTGCGAAAAGAGCCTCGGGCGGCTCAAGACCGACGTTATCGATCTCTATTACATTCACAGGGTCGATCCGACCGTGCCGATCGAGGACACGATCGGCGCGATGAGCGAGCTCGTCCGGGAGGGCAAGGTACGCTTTCTCGGCATCTGCGAGGCCGGGGAGGCGACCATCCGGCGGGCGCATGCGGTGCATCCGCTCGCCGCCGTGCAGATCGAATATTCGCTGTGGACGCGCGACGTGGAGAGCGAAATCTTGCCGCTTTGCGAAGCGCTCGATATCGGCTTTGTCGCATACAGTCCTTTGGGCCGCGGCTTTCTGACGGGAAGCGTCACAACCGCCGACGCATTCGGCGCCGGCGACGTGCGGCGCAACATGCCGCGGTTTCAGCGCGACAACATTCGGCGCAACCTTCTCCTCATCGAGGAATTGAAGGCGCACGCGCAGGCGGAAAACTGTACTCCGGCGCAATTAGCGCTTGCCTGGCTGTTGGCGCAGAAGCCGTTTGTCGTGCCGATCCCCGGCACGAGCCACGTCCGCCGCCTCGAAGAGAACGCTGCGGCCGCGGCGATTTCCCCTTCCGCGGACACGGCGGAGGTGCTCGCCCGTGTCTTCGCGCCAGGCGCCGCAGCCGGGCTGCGCTACCCGGAAGGCCACCTCGCGCGCGTTGGCATCTGAAGGCGGTCTTGCCGGGTCTCGGAAGATTGATGCGGCGGGCTTGCTCCCGGGTCTCCCGGCCCCTCTTCGACCCCGCGCTGGCCGCAGAGGCGGATTTCTGTCATTTTCCGGTTTCCAACGAGGAGGAGTGGGATGAGCGAGACCGTCGATATCGAGCGCGTCGACCACATCGGTATTCGGGTGCGCGATCTCGACCGTGCCTTCGCCTTTTACCGGGTGCTCGGGTTCACGCTCGCGCGCCGGGCAACGGGCGATGACGTAGCGATCCTACGCAACCCGCAGGGGGTCGAGATCAACCTCATTTTCAATGCCGATGTCGGCGAACCGGCCGAAAACATCTTGATGGACATCGGCAGGAAATATCCGGGTTATACGCATGTCGCGCTGCGTGTCGCCTCGATCCCGCAAACGATCGCTGCGCTCGCCGCAAACCGGATCGCGATTACGCAGGGGCCGGTGCAGATGGGCCAGGCCGGGAACGTTTCGGTTTTCGTCCGCGATCCCGACCGCAACGTCATCGAACTGCGCGGCCGCGATCAGGGCGAGATCCCCGGCTTGACGCGCTACGTCCCGTGAGCCCCCGCCCGAGGGTGTTCGATGATGCCCGGCGCGCTGCCGTGCCGCGAGCAACTCCGCCAGGGGAGACGAAGAAGAGGGACAAGCGTCACAACAGCCCGGAATTGGGAGAATAGGTCAAACCACCGGCCGATGAGGCGGCAACAGCAACGATGAACCCGACGGACCTCGCCACGGCGCTGGCGCAACCCGGCCGCGCCAGTATTCCCTACGTCGACCCGTTCAGCGCCGATCGGCCGCTGATCCTCGAATGCTTCCGTCCCGAACGCCACGACCCGGACAAGCCGGTCGTCATCGTGCAGCACGGCATGAGCCGCAACGGCGCGGAATATTGCAACGCCTGGGTCCCAGCCGCCGAGAAGCACGGGTTTCTCGTCATCGCGATCACCTTCCCGAAGGAGTTGTGGCCGGATGCGGTGACCTACAACAACGGCCACGTCCTTACCGAGAACGGGACGCTGCGGCCGCGCGAGGCCTGGTCGCAGGCGATCCCAGGCCGCCTCTTCGCGCTGTTGCGCGAGGCCAGGGTCACTGCCCGCGACAGGATGTATCTGTGGGGTCATTCAGCGGGTGCGCAGTTCGTGCACCGACTGCTGGCGACGCAGCCGCACGCGGTCCTTCAAGCAGTCGGCGCAGCCAATTCCGGCTGGTACACGCTGCCGAGGCTCGATAAAGCGTATCCCGACGGGCTTGGCGGCATTGGCTTGACGCAGGACGATGTTGTCCGCCTGCTCGGCTATCCGCTGTTGATATTCTCCGGCGACCTGGATATCGACGGCACGGCGGAGAATTTCCCGAGGCACCCGGCGGCAATGGCCCAGGGCGGCAACCGCTTCGACCGCGCGCAGTTCTATCTGGCGCACGGCCACGCCGAAGCTGCCCGGCTTGGCGTGCGCTGCCACTGGAAGCGCGTCGTCGTGCCCGGCGTTGCGCATGAGGGGATGAAGATGTCGGCTTTCGCCGCGGATCATTGGTTCGACCGCACGGCAGGCTAGTGTCGTGATTTCGAAGCTCGCCCCATTTCCGATATCACGTTTCGGAGGCGAACTTCGAAATCAAAACGGCACTAAATCAATAAGTTGCTAGTGTCCTCCCGATCCTGAAATTCGCGCAAAACCCGATATCGAGCTCGTGCGAATTTCGGGATCGGGAGACTAATTCGCCAGAAGGTCAGCCAGAGCGACCTCGCGGCGATGGCCGGGATCGCGCGGGAGAACTTCACCCGAACATTGAAGGACTGGATACGCCAATCTCTGGTGAACCGGCCGGCCGGGTGCTATTGCCTGGAAGACAAGGCAGCGCTGGAACGTGAACGGGAGTGCGTCGGTGCTCCTTGGGTCACTTCAAGGGCGCCGATCGCCCTTGGATTTCCCGCATGACCCCGATGCATCTCCATCACGACAGCGACGAAGTCGCTTATGTCTTGAGCGGCGAGATCACCTTCAAGATCGGCGACGCAGTCACGGTCAGCGGGCCCGGCACCTGCGCCTTCATGGCGCGCGATGTTGCGCATGCCTGGAAAAACACCGGCGCCGAGACAGGCCGCGTGCTGTTCATGTACACCCCCGGAAGCGCCGGAAAGCTGTTCGAGGAGATGGTGGAACAGCCGGTGGACCCGATGAACCAGCAGGAGTTCGGCGCGGCTGCCGAACGGCACGGCTGGGAGATGGTCGGCCCGCCGCCGTTCTGAGCGGACGAAACCGTCGCACCGGCGAAAGAGGCTGTAACCCAATCCCGATTTGGCGCCGACGTGTGTCTTGGATTGAATTTCAACATAAGGGTGCGATGATCTGGCGAATATTTGCTCGATCGATGGGGCCAGAAACGCTGTGAATGCCATAGGCGACGCCATGAATGTCATAGAGGAGAGCACTTCTGAGGCGTCGGGCTGTGGTCATGCGGTCGCCGGCATCGCCATTGCTGCCGCCGCGGCAATACGGCGGCGCAACGTATTGGCCCAGGATAGGTTGAGGGCGAGTGCCTGCAACAGGCAGACGGAACGGACTTTCTCGCGCCCATGCACCAGGAACCGGGTCATGCCGCGGGTTTTGATGATGCCATGCGCCCGTTCGGTCAGCTTGCGTCGGCGGTAGACCTCTTGGCCTTCTTCGCTCGCCATCCGCACGCGCCATGCCATGACCGGCGGTGGCTCGTGGCGGCGGATCCAGCGCCGCTTGCGCAATGTCTCGGCGGTGACGTTCGGCCGCTCCGGCGCCGGCGGGCTATAGACGGGCCGTCTACTGCGAGCCATCCTCGATGTGGCGCCGGCCGCGCGTGGCGCGCTGTTCGATCTTCCGCACGTTGTCGCGGAGGCAAGAAGTATCGCCTCAGACCGCCTCGCACTGAAGGCCGGCGATTTCTTCAAAGATGCGCTGCCCTCCTGTGATGCGTACCTGTTGATGGAAGTAATCCACGATTGGAACGACAGTGACGCCCAAGCCATTCTGCGTGCTGTCCGCCGGGCGGCGCCGTCCCACGCAACGCTCCTCGTGATCGAGCAAATGATACCCGACGATACCGCGCCCCACTGGCGAAGACGCTGGACATTCATATGCTGGCGTTGCTCGGAGGATGGCAAAGAAACCTTCAGGAATACAAGGCGCTGCTGGCGGGCTCGGACTTTGTTTTTTACACGCGAAATCGACACCCGAGCCGGCGTGTCGATCTTGGAGGCGGTCGCTGCCTAAACCGCTTGCGCAGCGCTATTTCCGAGGCCTCCTGTCCTGCCGGTGCGGCCTCGCGGCCTCGACGAGGCGCGTCGTCAAACCCTGGGCGACCGTCCGCGGCACGCTGTCGGCCATGTCGTCGATCGACAGGTCCGGCCTCGTGAGGTGGTCGATCGTCAACATCGTCAAGCCGTGCGCGGCCGACCATACCGAGAGCGCGGCCAGGGCTAAATCAATCGGATTGTCGGGCGACACAGCGAAAACGCCCGACTGCGCCCCGCGTAGAATGATTTGTTCAAGTACCGCGCGGGCTGCGGCGCCGGCCGAGCGGGCAATCGTCGGTCGATCGGCGTATTCGCTATCGGCAAGGGCAGGACCGAACATCAGCCGATAGAGAGCCGGGTTTTCGAGGCCGAGACGGACATAGGTCCGGGCACACGCGACCAATGCCGCTTCGGGCGCATCAATCCCGGCGATCGCGGCGAGCAGCCCGTCGCGCAGTCGCTCGAAGCCTACCGCCGCGACGGCGCCCAACAGGTCCTTCTTGTCCGAAAAATGGTTGTAAGGAGCATTGTTGCTCACCCGGGCGCGACGGGCCACCTCCCGCAGGGAAAAGTCCCAGTCCTGTTCTTCGGTAACGATCACCAGCGCCGCCTCGATCAGAGCGCGCCGCAGATCGCCGTGGTGGTAGGGCGGAGGGTCGGCAGAACGGATTTTTTGCATCGTGGCTTTCGGAGCATGTTGACAACGTCAATATGGGCCCGATATTGACACTGTCAACATCGGGCGATCCCGTCCAACGAACGGAGATGAAGCAATGCCGTTAGATCAGCCATCGTCGACGAGCGTTCGCGACCGGGTCACACCCGAAGAATGGGAGCAGCGCGTGGCGCTGGCCGCCGCCTATCGGCTGGTCGCGCATTTCGGCTGGGACGATCTCATCTTCACGCATCTCACGGCCCGCGTCCCGGGCGGCGATCACCATTTCCTGATCAATCCCTACGGGATGAGCTTCGACGAGATCACCGCTTCCAACCTGGTCAAGGTGGACCTCGGTGGCAACAAGGTCATGGATTCGCCGTACGGGATCAATCCGGCGGGCTTCACCATTCACGGCGCGATCCATGGCGCACGCGAGGACGCAAACTGCGTTCTCCATGTGCACAGCGTGAACGGCACCGCCGTGTCGGCGCAAAAAGACGGCCTGCTGCCGGTTTCGCAGCAATCGATGTTCGTGCTCTTGTCGCTGGCATACCACGATTACGAAGGCGTCGCCTTGCGCGAAGACGAGAAGCCGCGGCTGGTGCAAGACCTCGGAGACAAGAATTTTTTCATGCTGCGCAACCACGGCTTGATCACCGTCGCCGACAACGTGCCCGACGCCTTTCTCTTCATGTACGCATTCGAAACCGCCTGCATGATCCAGCTGCGCGCGCAAGCAGGCGGTGGGGAGCTCATCCCGATCGATCCGCGCATCATCGCGACGGCGCAACAGCAGGCCGCTGCGGTGACAAACGCGGCGCTTGGAGCGCTGGCGTGGCCGGCTCTGCTGCGCAAACTTGACCGGATCGACCCTTCGTACCGCGACTGAACCGAAGCCGGGTTCAGTTAATGGCTATTGCCGGAGTGCCCAAGTGGTGTTCGCTCCGACGGTAGACCCTCTCGTCAAATTCCAGATCGGATAGGAGAATGGTCATGGAAGATCCCAGGAACCATCGCACCCATTTTCATGCGATGACGGAAAGCACCTACGATGACTGGCAACTGATCGGAGGCGAGCTGGAGCGCTTCGCGAGACAACTGCCGAAGCGCCTTATTGCGCATCTCGAAGCTGCTGCGTGGCGACTACGGCGGCTTTCCGGTCGATCGTCTGGAGCATTGTCTGCAGACCGCGACCCGCGCGTATCAGGCGGGGCGAGACGAGGAATATGTGGTCTGCGCCCTGTTGCACGACATCGGCGATACGCTGGGTCCCTACAATCACGCGGACGTCGCGGCAACGATCGTCCAGCCCTTCGTGTCGGAGGCAAACCAGTGGCTCGTCCAGCATCACGCGATCTTTCAGGGTTATTACTTTTTCCACCACCTGGGGCTCGATCGGGACATGCGCGAGAAATTCCGCGGCCATCCTTATTTCGAGAGGACGGAGGAATTCTGCCGCGTGTTCGATCAAGTCGCCTTTGATCCCAATTTCCGATCGATGCCGCTTGAGGCCTTTGAACCGATGCTTCAGAAGCTGTTCTGTCAGCCTCGCCAATCGATTTATCTCGCCGAGGCGGCGGAATAAAACGCGCGGCTCGATCGACACGGGCCCGGGGGCCCGGTCACCGTGTTCGATCGGGGCGTCTTTGTGGCCCCATACGACCGGGGAATGAGTTGAGCCGACGGCGATCGTGAATGTTTCTATGCTGAAACGGCCGATGAGGTCGTTCACCCCAAGACCTGGGTCGTCGGTCACCATGTTGCCGAGATACTTGTATGGCCTGCAATCGGCGTCGACAGCGCGCTAGCCTGACTTCGCCGATTGGCGGCGGGGTTTTCGATTTTTGATCCGGCAAGTAATTGAGAAATAAGGGGCCGATCTACAGAAAATGATGAAAAACGACTGTAGTGAAGACCTGGGCCATTTTCGGGGTGGCTGCCGCGCGTATAATTCGCAGCGTCATGTTTCTCCGCCACACCAAGCGCAAGAAGGACGGCAAAGAGCACCGTTACTGGAGCATCGTGGAGAATCGCCGGGTCGGCGGCGGCCGTGTGGTACAGCGGCCGCTGCTGTACCTGGGCGAGATCAACGATTCTCAGGAACTGGCTTGGCGCAAGTCGATCGCCGTCCTGGAGGCCGGAGCGCCGGCGCCGCGCACCTTGTCGCTGTTCCCGGAAGACCGCTGCGAGGGGGTGCTGCCGGACGCCTCGATCGTCCGGCTGAAGCTCAGCGAGCTGCGGCTGCGCCGGCCGCGGCAATGGGGCGGGTGCTGGCTGGCGGTGAACCTGTGGCGCGAACTGGCGCTCGATGAGTTCTGGGCCGGGAGGCTCGGCCCCAGCCGCAAGGGGACACGCTGGCACCAGGTGCTGTTGCTCTTGGCGACCTACCGGCTGCTGGCGCCGGGCAGCGAGTGGCACTTGCATCGCCAATGGTTCGAGCACAGCGCCATGGCCGACCTGCTGGGCGAGGATGTCGGACTGGCGGAGATCCACAAGCTCTACCGCTGTCACGATCGGCTGCTCGAACACAAGCAAGCGCTGTTCGACCATCTGGTCGGGCGTTGGCGCGACCTGTTCAACGTCAACTTCGATGTGCTGCTCTACGATCTGACGAGCACCTATTTCGAGAGCGATCCGCCGTTTCCGGAAGGCGACAAACGTCGGCACGGTTATTCGCGCGACCACCGAGGCGACTGCGTGCAGGTAATCATCGCGCTGGTGGTGACGCCAGAAGGGCTGCCGCTCGCCTACGAGGTATTGCCGGGCAACACGGCGGACAAGACGACGCTGCGCGGTTTTCTCGACCGCATCGAGCGGCAGTACGGCAAGGCACGGCGGATTTGGCTGATGGACCGCGGCGTACCGACCGAAGCGGTGCTGGCCGAGATGCGCGCCGCCGATCCGCCGGTGCAGTATCTGGTCGGTACGCCGAAGGGCCGTCTGACCCGGCTGGAGAAGGCTCTCGTTGCCAAGCCCTGGCAGGACGCCCGGCCGGGTGTGCAAGTCAAGCTGCTGCCCCAAGACGGCGAACTTTACGTCTTCGCGCAAAGCACCGACCGGGTCGCCAAAGAACGGGCGATGCGCCGCCGCCAGCTGAAATGGTTGTGGGCACGGCTCAAGCAGCTCGCTGGTATGAAGCTGACGCGCGAAGAGCTGCTGATGCGGCTCGGCGCCGCGCGCAAGCAGGCCCGAACCGCTTGGCGTCTGATCGCGATCGAGGTGGCTGCGGACAGCGCCGCCCTCAGCTATCGCCTCGATCGCGCCAAGCTGCGCCGGGCCCGACGGCGCGAGGGCCGGTATCTCTTGCGCACCAATCTCACCGACGACGATCCGGCGCGGCTGTGGGGCTTGTACCTCCAGCTCGTCAGCGTCGAGGAGGCATTCAAGAACCTCAAGAGCGACCTCGCCATCCGGCCGATCTTTCATCAGGACGAGGCGCGCATCGAGGCGCATATCTTCATCGCCTTCCTCGCATATTGCCTCCACGTCACGCTCGGTCGGCGCCTCCACGCCTTCGCGCCCGGTCTCACCCCGCGCAGTGCCATCGAAAAGTTCGCCGCCGTGCAGATGATCGACCTGCATGTCCCGACGACTGACGGCCGCGAGCTGGTGCTGACCCGCTACACCGAGCCAGAACCCGAGCTCGCGCTCCTCCTCGACAAGCTCAAACTCGTCCTTCCCGCCCAACCGGAGCCCAAAATCAGCGCCTCTCAGATCGCCCCGACATCCCCCGTGTAGTGAAGACCTTCGTGGGTCCAGTCGAAAGAAGTCAACCACTTACCTCGTTCAACCTGCCCCAATCGGCCAAGTTCGGCTAGAGATTACTGGCGCATTCGGCCAACGACCCGGTGCGGGGCTCGTGCTGCTGTCAGATCGAGCTAGCCGGAATGGCCGGATGCAGCCAATTCGGGCGAACAGGTTGCGGTCGGCCAACGAGTTGCGCACCAGTCGGCTACAGCATCGGGGCAGCACCAAGCCGCCGAACTCGCGCTCGACCATGTCAGCGAATGCAATCGTCGTGCGGTCCTCCAGGTAGCCGCCGATGATCTGGGCGCCGATTGGTAGCCCGGTCTCGGTTGGGCCGATCGGCGCAGTGGTCGCGGGCAAGCCATTGAGGGTCGCGGGGCCGGCCCAGGCGAGCTGGTCGAAATACGATCGCTGTCGCCCATCGATGTCGAGTTCGCGGGTCGCCATCGGCGTGTGATCGTGCTGGATGGCTGGGGTCGGCATCGCCGGACACAACACGATGTCGACCTCCTCGAACAATGCCAGCCAGCGGCCTCGCAATGCGGCGCGCCGCCGGGTCGCCAGGACCCAATCGGCATGGCTCATCGTGAAGCCCCGCAGCCGGCACGCCGCAATGCTCCGATCATCGCCCGACAACGACCGGACCTCCGTCGCAATAAATTCGCGCCTGTCGGCTGTCAGATCGGCGACGAAAAATGCGGCTAGCAGTTCAATATAAGTCTGCGTCGTCAGCGCGAGATCGGGAAGGTTCGGGCTGTCGCGCACGATGCGGAAGCCTCGCCTCGCTAGGCGTTCGGCCAGCGCGTCCATTGCCGCCGCCGCGCCCGAAGCGGTCGGGCAGACCGGGTGCTCATCGATGAGCAGGGCGCGAAACTCGGCCGGCCTTTCGTGTCGCGGCGGCGGCAAGGCGAGCTGGTAGCCGACGCCCTCGGCCAGTTCGTAAGGCCCTGCAGGACGGCTAGTTCGAGCGCCAGATCGGCAGCGTTGCGGGCCATGGGTCGTCGACGGAGAGATCTCCGCGCACCGGCACTACCGGCGTCTGCGGCGGACCGGCACCACGCTACGGCACCAGATCGAGGCTCGGCTTGTGGGAGAAGACGCCGCAGAAATGAGCCGGCGCCCGCAGCGAGCCGCCGATACTCGAGCCCAGTTCCAGCGGCCCGAAACCGGCGGCCAGCGCCGCCGCGGCGCCGCCGGATGAACCGCCCGGCGTGCGGGCAGGATCCCAAGGGTTGTTGGTCGTGCCGTAAATCTCGTTGTAGCTCTACCCGTCGGCGAGCCCGAGCGGCACGTTGGGTCATGCCGAGCAGCACCGCGCCAGCGGCCTTGAGCCGCTGCACCGGAAGGCATCGTTGTCGGTCCGCCAATCCCGATAATTCGGATAGCCCCAGGTCGTCGGCAGGCCCACGATCGTGAACTGCTCCTTGACGATCATCGGCAACCCGAGCAGCGGCCAACTCTCGCCGCGCGCGAGCGCGGCGTCGGCCTCATCGGCCGCCGCGCGTGCCCGGTCAAAATCGCACACCACGACGGCGTTGATCTTCCGATCAAGCGCTTCGATACGCGCGATCGCCCCGTCAACAAACTCGCGCGAGGAGATCTGCCGGCTGGCGAGAGCTTGTAACAACTCCCCGGCGCCGCGGTACACCAAGGCCGACCGATCCCCCTCGGGCCACATACCTGACAGAGCGCTGGCCGTTGCAGCGGACTTCGGTTTGGCTTCCATCAGACGACTTGTGGTCTTATCCGTCGCCATCTTAAACCAACGCCTCGCTGAGGTCGAAGCTCGGCTCCCTTGCTGTAACGTGGACGGCTATCGGCGCGAGGAACCGAGCCGCTGATCGGCCCGGCGTCGCCGCAACCGCTGAGGGGAAGCATGCAGTTTCACGCCAACTACGTATCCACTTCCGTCTTCGGCGATGGCGACTACTACCAAAGTCACGTTCGAAGCCGAGCCGGATACGGATGACTCCGACAGCCCTTATCTGTTGATCCAAAGGCAATTCGAAGATCCAGATGATGATCGATGCTACGTAGAAACGCATGACAAAAAATACTGCGGTCATTTTCTATTACGCCGCATCGATTTCACGCCGCAGAAATTGTCAATCAAGCTCGATCGTCCTACGGACAATTTTGTTAGCGTGACCCTTGCGATGATGGCCCCGGAGTTTGCCGAAGCATCACAGGTGGTAAAGATCATTAGTGGTGAGCTCGAGCCTCCCTGATGCGCGATGAGGTCCTGGGAGCGGGCATTCCCGCTCGGGCGGCGGGACGCTACATCACGCTGTCGCAAGTGCAGCTGTTACCGCTCGGACCGCTGCTCGAAGCCGCGCTGCTTTCGTCCGACTGCGCCCGCCGCCGGGCAGCTCAAGCGGAACGGTTTCCCCAACTATCTGCACCGGTTGGCGCAGCTCTGCGGCCTTGAGCCGGTCGTATTCGGCACGCACCGCTTCGGCACCATAAACGCGTTCCAGCCGGCGCACCGTGAAATGGCCGCGCGCCAGGCCGTGGTATTGCTCGATAAAGGCAAGGTTGACCGCGGCCCCGCCGACCGCGCCGATAACTGCCACTCCCTGGAGCGCGAGCTTCTGAGAGACGACGGCGGTGAACCGCGCAATAATCGGGGCCAGAGCCCGATGCATCAGCGCGGAATTGCTGTGCGCGGCGCCTTTGCGTAGAAGCGTATCGGCGGCCAGCGCCAGACCGCGAGCGAGCAATACCCGCAACGCGAAATAACCCCCCTCAGCACCTTTTGGCGCCGCGAGCCCGGTGTGCCCCAGCGCGAAGACTTCGAGACAGGCGAGCCGAGTGCGCGGATCGGCAAGGTCTTCGCCTTCTTCGCGGGCGATTTCGCCGATCGTGCGCAGCATGATCGCGGTTGATACCGGCAACTCGACGGGCAGCGCGGCGAGGCCAAGGGCGCCACCCAACGCTCCCGAAGCCGAGGCCAGTGCCGAATGCACGACCCGTCCGCCGATGAACCGCTGGTCGCGCAGGCTGAACAAAGCGATGTCGAGCGCCCGCGTCAGGGCGGCCTCGGCCACTTTGGCGACAATCGACGCCGCCGGGCCCGGCAATGCCCGCGCCACCAATTCCACCGGCCGTCCGGCGAGCGTCGTCATCTTGCCGGCGAACCCCGGCTCCTCAAGACGCTTTATCGCCGCCGTCAGCGCAGCACGATCTACATCCGAGAAATCCATAGGCCCCTAGCTGGCCGCGACCGCCCTGCTACGCAAGACATCGGCGCCGCGTGGTCCGGCGATATCAACTGAAGGCATCGCAACGCCGATAGGCGCCGTTTTGCCCGCATCGGAGCATACCTCTCCCGCTGTCGCATGCCGCCATTGATCACACCCCCCCTAATGCTGACGCGGGGCGGTGCCCGCAACCGCCACTCACGGTCGGCGACGCGCCGCACCCCCGGAGCAAAGGATCACTTTCCAAACCGACAACAGTCACTCAGCCTGGGCGGCGGAAGCGGGTCTTGATGCCCCACTGCGGCCGTTGCCCGGGGCCATAGAGAAGCAGAGAAGCATAGGCTCGGCAGAGCGCAAGGCGAGAGGCTGGATTTCTCGTGAAGCCAAACCTTCTTCAGGTTCATGGCAGCGGCGACTCGAGCGGTCCGCCTACCGGGTGCTTCGCGCAGAACTGCTGCAAACCCTGCCCCGCCTGAGTCACGAACGCGGTGTGCGGCGCAATCGCGGTACCGTCTGGCGACTCGCCGATCGGGCAGTGGCACGTGGCCACCGGCACGCCAGTATCGGTATAGGTCTGGGAATTGCAGGCAAAGCTCCAGCAATTTGCGATCGTGCTGGCCAGATTGAGTTGCTTTGCGCAGAAGAGATATGGCGCCTGGGCCTTGGGCCCGGTAGGCACCCAGCCGGTAACCGCCTGCGCTATGCCCGATTCGGTCGCGTAGAGCGACCAAACCCCGGTCGAGCCGTCCGAAGCGGTCGGCAGCTTGCACGAGCCTTGCATGTTGCCGCCGGTCACGTCCGCGATCGCCTGGCCCGAGAAGATCGGACAGGTGCAGTCCGCCTCCGGGAAATACGCCGTGCTGCCGCCGGTCACATTCACCTTGATCCGATGGCCCGTCGGCTTGCAGGTCGATGCGGCGCAAAGCGCAAAATAGCCGCCGCAAAATTGGAGTTCGTGGCCGCTCTGGGCTGTCGCGGGTCGCCCCATCGCAGCAAAGGCGAGCAGTGTAGCACCGAGGCCCAAGATGGCTTTCGCAAACACATCGCCGAAGCGAGCCAGTTTCGGTGTCTCCCCCGAGCGCAGACACGCCATTTTTCGACTCCTGCTGAACTGCGACACGCGCGCGCAGTACGTCGGCAGGTGTCATGGCAGCGTCCGCGCACCTCTCGATCCTCTCCTCGCCCTCGCCCTTGGGGTAACGATCGCCCCGGTCATCGGACGGCTGGGCGGCTGCCGCAAGCCTCTCATCCGTATCTATCGCCTCGAATTGTCGAATTCGGTGCCCGGCCTTCCCTCGTCGCCGCCGCGTTCCGACCGGCAGGAATTGCCCCTATCCGGCCATTCGTGGGCGAGACCTTGAGAGCTATCCCATAAAGGTTGAAGTCGAGTTAGCCGCAATGACCCGCAAGGAGTTACTATCGACACCATGCATCGAACAACTTGAGCGCGTCCTCGGCCAGGACGCCGCCGGTAACTTCGATCGCGGTGAACGTCGTCTTGGCCGCGATTTCAGTGCTGGGTACTTTAATCTGGCCCAGGACCTTGCTGAGCTCTTCGATCGACGCGCCATAGACTACTCGCGCGATGCGGCAGTAGGCGATGGCGCCCATACACATCGGACACGGCTCGCCCGACGTATAGATCGTCGCGCCGCGCAAGATTTCCGGGCCATGCTCGGCGAGGCAGTGGCGGATTGCGACCATCTCGCCATGAGCGGTCGGGTCCTTGAGCCGCTTGCCGGAGTTGCGCCCGCGCGCCAGCACCCGGCCATCCTTGACAATCACTGCCCCGAACGGTGCGTCCGCTTCAGCCGCGAGTGCTATGGCCTCGCGCATTAGCGCGATATCGGTGGTCGTGACGTTGCTCATTTCATCCCTTGCGGTTGCGATTAAGCGCTTCAATCGCACCCCGGGCAAGCATTCCCGTTCGCTCCGACGGAGGTCGGCTAACTGATCGGACACCGACCATTCAGCCTAGGCGGCGGGAATTGGGTCTCGTCCCTGCAGCTGATTGGCGCGAGCCGCAGCGTCGTGGGTCATGCCGCCGGCGCGGCAATGGATTCGCAGGACACGCTCGCCTTCAGCGTGCTGTCGGGCGTGCGTCCGATGATCGAGACGGTGCCGCTCGCGCGCAGCGGAGGCCTACGCGCGGATGATAGCCGGCCTACCGCTCGGAAGGCAGGACTTGCGCCGGTGCCGGCGTGGCGCGAGGTCGGGCGTATCGTCGTGCCGCGTACCCACCGATCGCCGCCGCGCCGCCAGTGTCGCCTCGGCACCGCTCGACGGCACGATTGGCGGCGCTCGGCAGACAATCACTCATCCCATTTGCGATGCAAGTCGTCGCGCGCCCTTCGATACCCCTCCGGTTTTGGCGAGTGGAGTTGCCGAGACTGCGTTCGTTGCCGAATTTCACTGTGGCGTCGTCGCTCAACGTCGGAACGCCGCGATCGCCGGCGGTTGCACCTCCTTCCCGGCGCTGGCGATCGGCCGTTCGCCGAACAGGTCATGATGCACGCCGGTATTACCTACTTAAAATTTTTTATGTCCAGATCGCCGGCTATACTGTTTGTCATACTGGGCGAGGTGGGGGTGCTCCTGGAGGATCACGAATTTGCCGGTGAACAAGGGCGGGTTGGCGATTCCCGTTTATGCGTCTTCAATTCCCGTCTACGCCAGTTATTTTCCCGTTTGGACGACTCGGGAATTTTATCTTCAAGTCATTGATTTCGCACGAAGTCTTTTTGGGCCGAACGGGCCGAATCAAAATATTCCCGTCCATCTTCCCGTTCGACGGGAAATTTCAACGGGTTCTGTGAAATCGCGCGTGACAGGCGGCGGCGACTGGGTCCGACGTCATCGATGTGAGATTGGCGGGGACGAGGTCGGCCACGGCCCGGCGTGTCTCGACCGTCGCGCTCGCCTGCGGTTTGTTGTGTTGGCAACCTCCGCCCTGGCAAGCCGCCTGAGGGCAAGCTGGATGGAGGCGAGAGCAACGAGGGCGCCCGGCAGCGGAGTTTCGCGGCTACCCGCCGAGTTGCGCCGCGTGGACATGGGCGGCGAGGAGTGCCGGCAGTCGCGCCGGATCGCCGCGTGCCATGCCGCATTCGGTCGCGACCCCGGCGACGCGAGCATGGCGCCGTGCCGCGGCAAGGCGCGCCATATCGCCCGGCGCGTCGGCGTGATGAACGAGGCCGAGATAGAGGGCGGTTTCAGGAGGTAGGCGCAGATGGTCGAGCGGCGCAAAATAGGCGTCGTCGGCGCGGTCTTTCGGCACCGGCATATGAAAGAACTCGATCGGACGCGAGACGCCGGCGCTGACGGCGTTGGCCATCTCGACCATGATCGCCATGTCCTTGGGCTGCACGCAGTGCTCGTCGGCCGGGCTGCCGTAGCAAAGATGGTAGCCGAGCTCGACCGGTTCCGGCACCGCATCGCCGATCCGCGTCAGCACGGCGAGCGTCTCGCTGCGGAAATCGACGGGTCCCGTTTCGTAATAGCCTTCCCAGGCGAGCACCTCCTGGCAGACGTCCCATTGCAGCGCCAGGCGGTCGGGCGGGATGGCGCCGGCGATCTTGCCAACCTCGCCGACGAGATGCTCGGTCAGGGCCGGCAGAACGAGCTGCCGGTCGCTCGGCAGCATGTTGTTGTAGGTCGGGGCGATCGGCGTCGGCAGCGAGACCTGGAACTTGACCGCCGGCGGAATGACGCCGGCCTGCTGCAGGCGCTCGAATAGGGCCCATGACGCGATCGCCATATCGGCATAGCCGGTCTCGAACGTCGCGGGGTCGGGACGGGCGCCAGGTTTCACCCGCAGGCGCGTGATTTCCCGCAAGAGTTTGCCGTCCCATTGCGTGAACCTGAAGGGCGGGACATCCGCCGCCACCTCGATCGCCGGGTTTTCAGCGAGAACGCCCTGCAAAAAGCGGATCCAGGTCTTGCGGATGCCGGTCTCTCCGTCGGGCAGCCGCAAGAGATGCGGCCCCGCCGAAGCGGCGAGGGTGCGGAACACGGTTTCGGCGTCGGGCAACGGAATGCTGCCGACGAAATGCACGATCGTCTGCTCGCCGCGGTTGCCCGACATCCTGTCCTCCCTGTGGTCGCCTTGTTCCGAGGCATCCTACCGCAATCGCCGCCGGACGCGAGCAATCGCCGCCGGACGCGAGCAATCGCCGCCGCTATCGCTTGCCCCATTTCTTCTCCTCGACCGTCTCTTCCTCGATTTCGTAGAAGCGATCGAGGCCGATGAGCGTCTCGATATCGTGCCGCGCGGTGACGAGCTCGTCGGGTGTGAGCCCGGCATAGCCGCCGGTCTCCTTCAACTCGGCCAAGGCGCGCCTTGCGTAGTGAAAGCCGACGAGGAGCTGCAACAGGGCGTCGATGCAGGCCTTGTAGCCCATTTCGGCCAATTCGGGCGAAGTCGGCGTCGGGCGGTTGTCGCGGTTGCCGAAGCTGCGCACATAGACGAGCGGGATTTTCGCGAGCTTTGTCGCCTGCGCCAATTCCTCGGGCGTGCGCGGAAAGATCATGCCCATATCGGCGCCGACCTCGGCCGCCATGTTGATCCGCGCGACCGCCTCCTCCAGCCCCTCGAAGCGGCAGGAATTGCTGCGCGCGATGATCACGAAATCCTGGTCGGTCTCGTCGCGCTGCCGGCAGGCGAATTTGATCTTGTCGGCAAAATCCTGCCGCGGGATCACATGCGCCACGTATTTGTGGTAATGCGCCCGCTTCGGATAGAGCTGATCTTCGATATGGATGCCGGCGACGCCGGCATGGATGAATTCCTTGACCGTGCGCATCGTGTGCAGCGGCTCGCCGAAACCGGCGCCGGCATCGGCGACGACCGGCACATCGACGCTCTTGGCGATGTCGCCGGCCGAGCGCACCTGCTCGTCCAGGGTCAGCAACGGTTCCGAGATCGCGCGCGACCCGCCGGTCGCGAAGCCGCCGTTATAGACTGTCTTGAACCCGAGGCTTTCGATCAGGCGGCCATGCAGCGGATCGCAGGCGACCGGCATGTCGATGAAACGCTCCTCGGCGAGGAGCCGGCGCAGTGCTGCGGTGCGTGTGGTCATCGTCGTCTCCCGAAGAGAAGCCGGTTCGGTAGCCTGCCCGCTATGAACTGATCCTGCAACCGACGCTGTAATCCAATCGCGCGATCCACTCATAATCGTCGCCCCCGCGAACGCGGGGGCCCAGGCCTGCCCCTGGCTTGAACAGGGAACAAACAACTGAAATCCCTGGGTTCCCGCTTGGGCGACCGGCCGCAAAGGCGATTAGTCTCAACCGCCGGAACGGTAGGAAGGCGATCGCCGATCGGGTCGCGGCCAGGCGGGTCATTAACCCTGTTGCCATGGCAGGCCGCAGAGGCGAACAATCGCCGCTACGATCGGCAACCGGCAATGCCGATGGGTCGAGGGAGGAGCGACATGCGCCATCGGGATAGTCTTTCGGCGTTGGTTCTGGCGGCAGTTGGCCTCCTGTGCCTCGGCGGTACGCCGGTTTCGGCGGCCGATCCCGCGATCGACAAGCTGCTGGCGAGCCCGGTCGGCAAGGACTGGGTGACGAATGGCGGGAACATGACCAATCAGCGCTACTCGACCTTGACGCAGATCAATGCCGGTAATGTCAAGCAGCTCAAGGGAGCGTGGATGGCCCGCCTCAATGGCTCGGGCATCGGCGGCAAGTATTCGGCCGAGGCGACGCCGCTGGTCAGGGACGGCATCATGTATGTCGTCACCGGCAACGACGACGCATTCGCGCTCAATGCCAAGACCGGCGTGATTCTCTGGGAGCGCAAATCGGGGATCGACCAGAAGATCGCGACCGTGTGCTGCGGCTGGCTCAACCGCGGGCTGGCGATGGGCGAGGGGATGCTGTTCCTCGGGCAGCTCGACACCAATGTCGTGGCCCTCGACATCAAGACCGGCAAGGAGATGTGGAAAACCCCGATCGAGAAGTGGCAGAACGGTTACGTCGTGACGAGTGCACCGCTCTATTACGACGGCATCGTCTATAGCGGCATCGCCGGCGGCGAGTTCGGCACCCGCGGCCGGCTGACCGCGCTCGACGCTAGGACTGGCAAGATCCTGTGGCGCGCCTTTACCTTGCCGGCCCCGGGCGAGGTCGGCAGCGACACCTGGCCCAACAACATCCAGGCGGGGCGTGGCGGCGCCCCGATCTGGAACACGCCGGCGCTCGATCCCGAACTCGGGCTCATCTACTTCGCAACCGGCAATTGCGGTCCCGATTACAACGGCGCGGTGCGCGCCGGCGACAATCTGTTCTGCGCCTCGATCATGGCGCTCAAGGCGAAGACCGGCGAGTATGTCTGGCACTTCCAGGAGGTGCACCACGACATCTGGGATTATGACGCCGCGAGCCCGGTCGTCTTGTTCGACACCGTCGTCAACGGCCAGCCCAGAAAAGGCATTGCCGAAGCCGGGCGCACCGGCTGGGTCTACATTCTCGATCGCACCAACGGCAAGCCGCTGATCGGCATCGACGAGAAACCGGTACCGCAGGAACCGCTGCAAAAGACCGCCGCGACGCAACCCTTCCCGCTCGGCGACAATACCGTGCCGACCTGCGCCAAGCCACTGCCCGGCTATGACAAACCCGGCTGCATCTTCGCCGCGTTCTGGGAAACCCCGGTGCTGATGGCGCCCGGCGGACAGGGCGGCACCAACTGGTCGCCGATGCCGTATGATCCCGACACCGGCTTTTTCTATGTGCCCGGCACGATCCGCCCGAGCACCTTCGTGCGCTATGGCGATACCTATAAAAAGGGATTGCGTTATGTTGGCGGCACGCAGGCGCCGCCGATCGGCGCGCCGCTCGCCGGCACCTTCACGGCGATCAGCAGCCTCAGCAACAAGATCGCCTGGCAGCAGCAGATGCCGTACCGCATGGGCGGCGGCGGCGGTTCGTCGGTAACGAAGGGCGGCCTGTTGTTGCGCGGTGAGCCCGACGGCAATTTCGTGGCGCTCGACGCGAAGACCGGCGACGTCTTGTGGAAGTTCCAGACCGGTTTCGGAGCCGACGCGCCGCCGATCGCCTACGAGGTGGACGGCCAGGAATACCTTGCGATCGTTACCGGCGGCAATTCGATCCAGGGCAGCGCCAATGGCGACGCATTGTGGGCATTCGCACTCAACGGGCAGATCTCGCCGCTGTGGCCGCCGCCGCCGCCATTGACCGCGGCCGGGCCCGGCGGGCCGATCGTCGACGGCGCCGACAAGGTCAAGATTGCCGATCTCAATGCCGAATACGCCTATTTCCCGGCGCGCACCCGGGTCAAGGCAGGAACGACCGTGACTTTCGTCAATATGGGCGATCTGCCGCACACGGCGACCGCCACCGGGGCCGATAAAGGCAAGTGGGACACCGGACTATTGGCGAAGGGACAGTCGAAAAGTTTCACTTTCACCGAGCCCGGCACCCATTTCTACATCTGCACGATCCATCCCTGGATGTACGGCGCCGTCTACGTCGCTCCTTAGCCCGGTTTTCGAGCCGACGCACCAAACCGATCCGCCTCTGTGTGTTTGGCGCGCATCACCCCCACCCCAACCTCCACCCCGGCCCCCATCGAGGGGGCCCCCTTGATCCCCCTTGATGGGGGAGGACCCCCCACCAATGATCAAGCGAAAAATGCGGGACGGTAACCCCGCAGAGGGGGCGGGCGCTGAAGGTCCAGACCGGGTCGATGCCTGACCGGTCTTTGGGCCGGCAAGGCCGTGAGGAAGCAACCGTTACGAGCCTTGGGAAACGTGACGTAACGATTGCCAATAGGAGCCGCGAGATCCCCGCGCCAGGCTGCGGCAGCGCAGTGTCTCGGAGCGATCGTCCGGCGCCGGGAGGATAGCACCGTGCTCGCTCTGTCAAGGACGCTGCGCGCCGGCTTTGCCGGTGCCGCCGCTGCGCCGGCGGCATCCTTGACTGCCGCTGCGCGCGGTGCCCTGCCGGTCGGCGGGTCGGGACGAAGGGATGGTGCCGTTCGATCGAACAAAGGGATGCCAGCGGGAGGCTCATGCGGCGGCAGCCTGCGGCGGCTTGTAGTCGGGGTCGAACAGGGTTTGCCGTTCGAGCAGGGTACAAGCCACCGACAGCAGGCGGTCGGCGACCGTGCGCAGGGCGCGGCCGTGGCTATGGCCACGAGCGCGCAGCGCGGCATAGCGATCGCGGCTCGGCGCGTCGTGCTGGGTAGCCACGCGCGCCCAATGATAGAGCGCATTATCCAGCCGCTTGTTGCAGGCGTAGCGGCGCACCACGATGCAGCTCTTACCGCTGCGTCGGGTCACCGGTGCGACCCCGGACAGCAGGCGCAAGGCATGGTAATCTCGTCGCTGCAGAGGCTGCCAGGCCTCGTGGGCCTTCAGCCCACGGGCTTGACCCGTGGGGAGCAGCGTGGCGAGGGTGATCCTTCCGAGCCCTGGCATGGATCGCAGGATCACCACGTCGCGCTGCTCGCAACGCTGCCCCGGCGCGTTCTCCTCGCCGCCTTCCGCCGGTGCCGTCTCCGCGGGCGGGATGAGCTGGTCGCAGAGCTGGTCGAGCTTGCGGTGCGCGGCTTTGAGCTGCCGGTCGACCAAGCCGATGCGAGCGGCCACCACGTCGATATGGGCGGTTGCCGCGGCGACCACGCCGGGCGCCACCGACAACGGCTTCTGGCGCAAGACCTGCAACACCTCGGCAGCCTGCAAACGGCGGATACGGTGGGCTTTGAGGAGCTGCTCGATTGTCGTCTGGCGCAGCCGGGCGGCCTTCGCCGGGCTTGGCGCCTGGCGCCACAACTCGAGAAACCACGCGGCCGCGAGATCGTCGGAGAGGGCCAGCATCTGCGGGTAATAACGCCACAGTTGCTCGCGCACACGGTTGGCCAGACGACTGCGTTCGCGCTGCAGATCCTCGGTCATGCGCGACCATTCGCGCAACTCGACAATCACCGGGTCGTCGACCGACAAGCGCCGGAAGGCGTGGCGATCGGTGCGCAAGCTGTCGGCCGCGACTTGGGCGTCCCGCCGATCGTCCTTGGCGCCGGCGACGGTGAAGCGGTCGCGGAACCGGTCGAGCTGCTTGGGGTTGATCGCGTAGACCGGGAAACCGCGTTCGAGCAGCGTTTCGACGATCGGCCCGTGCGGCACTTCGATCGCCACCGCGATCGCCGCCGGTTCGGCGCCGGTCATCGACAACAACCAGGCGCAGAGCTCCGCCAGCCCGGCGCCGTCATGGTCAAACGCTCGCTCACCGACAATCTTGCCGCCGGCATCGATCAGGCAGGCTTGATGCGTCTTGCTCGCCCAGTCGATGCCGACAAACCACTCAATCTCTTCCATCATGGTCACTCCCTCCTTGTGCAGCCGGACCACCGCGACGAACGTCAGTCCCTGTACTGGCGCTCGAAGCGCAACCTCCCACAGGACTTCCGTCGCGGCCAACCTGCCGGGGTGCGGGTCCTCCCCAGGTGCTCAAGTCACGGGGTGGGTTCGGCTACTCCCGGCGGGCTGGCCCGGTCCGGCCAGTCTGAAAGCAGACCGGTTCACGACCGCTTTAAGGGTACAGGGTTTGGGTGGGGGTGATCGCTCGGGTCTATTCGACGGCGAAGACCCACACCGCACCGCCTTGCTGCACGTCGGTAAACTGGTACGGCCGAACCAGATTGAGACGCGCCTGCATGCGCGCCGAATCGACGCCCCAGCCCGATTGCACGGCGACGTATTGCCTGCCGTCGACGCTGAACGACACCGGCACGCCGATCACCCCCGAGCCGGTGCGGTACTGCCACAAAACTTTGCCGGTCGCGGCGTCGAAGGCACGGAAATAACGGTCGTTGGTGCCGCCCATGAAGACGAGCCCGCCGCCCGTCGCCAATACCGGCCCCCAGAGCTGCGAAGTAGCGAACGGGTGGCTCCAGACTTTCTTGCCGGTATCGAGGTTCCAGGCCTGCAACTCGCCGATATGGTCGGCCCCCGGAGCGATGTAGAGGGTCGTGTCGGCACCGACATAACGTTCGCCGGGCGTATAGGTGACCTTTGACCCGATCGAGGTGCCGCACAGGTTTTCGTTGGCCGGAATGTAGAGAAGCCGCGTCTTCGGGCTGTAGGCGGCAGGCGGCCAGTCCTTGCCGCCCCATAGCGACGGACAGAAATCGGCCTTCTTGCCGGTCCCCGGCTGGCGTTCCGGATCGACGACCGGCCGTCCCGTCGCGGGATCGAGACCCTTGAAGACGTTCTGCTTCACAAACGGCTCGCCGGCAACGAACTTGATCGGGCCGGCGGCGGTGCGCTCCAGCTCCCACAGATAGCCGTCGCGAGCGACGTCGACGAGTCCCCTGACGGTTTTGCCGTCGTGCCGGTAATCGACGAGGATCGGTGGCGATACCTCGTCCCAGTCCCACGAATTGTTCGGATGATATTGGTGGTAGCCCTTGATCGCGCCGGTCGCGACATCAAGGGCGAGCACCGAGGAGGTGTAGAGATTGTCGCCCGGCCGCTGGTCGCCCATCCACGGCCCGCCATTGCCGGTGCCCCAATAGGCAAGATTGGTCGCCGGATCGTAATTGCCGGCGATCCACACCGATCCGCCGCCGGTCTTCCACTGGTCGCCCTTGGGCCAGGTCTCGCTGCCGGGTTCACCAGGCGACGGCACCGTGTAGGTCTTCCACGCCGGCTTGCCGGTATCGGCGTCGTAGGCCGCGACAAACCCGCGGACGCCGAGTTCGCCGCCGGAGCAGCCGACCATGACCTTGCCGGCGGCGACCAACGGCGACAGGGTCATGTAGTAGCCGTGCGTGTAATCCTCGACCTTGGTCTGCCACACCTCCTTGCCGGTCTTGGCGTCGAGTGCGACGAGAACCGTGTCGGCCGCGGCGAAATAGACCTTGTCGCCGTAGAGCGCGACGCCGCGGCTCGTCGGGTGCAGCAGCAGCATGTCGTCCGGGATCGGCCGCTTGTATCGCCACAGGAGGTTGCCGGCCTTGGCGTCGATCGCCAATACCTGATTGCCCGGGGTGGCGACGAACATCACCCCGTTGTTGACGATCGGCGGCGCCTCGTGACCTTCGACTTGGCCGGTCTCCAAGGTCCAGGCCATCTTCAGGCGGGCCACATTGGCGGGCGTAATCTGCGCCAGCGAGCTGTAGCCCCAGCCGTTGTAGGTCCGCCGGTACATCAGCCAATCGGCGTCGGCCGGCCGCTTCAGCCGGTCGTCGCCGACCGGCTTGTAGTGCTGCAATATGGCCGGCACCGGCGCCGGAGTGGTCGGCTGCGGCAGCGGCGGCAGCGGCTTTTGCGCCAAGGCTGCCGCCGACCACAAGAGCGCCAGTCCGCCGACGGCGAAGGCTAGCGGGCAACGATGAATTTTCGGCATGGCTTTTCCCCCTCGTCCGTGTTGCGTTGCTTCAGACCTGCTGAAATCCGACGCGGCCGGTAAAGGGCCGGGCGACGATAAGGCGCCCGTCGACGCTTTTCAGCGGCAGCGCCGGCAGGGCGTGCGGCGACGGCCCGCCGACCACCGTGGCTCCGGCCTTTGGGTCATATTGCGAAAAATGGCAGGGGCATTCGAGCCGTTGGGTTTCGGCGAGCCATTTCGACACCTCGCAACCGGCGTGCGGGCAGATGGCCGAATAGGCGACGACGCCGTCGGCCGCGCGCGCCCGGGTAACCGGATCGAAGCCGGACGGGTCGAGGCGAAGCAGCAGCACCCGATTGAGCCGGGTGCCGTCGCACACGGTTTTCGTCGCCGGGTCCATCGGCCAGGCCATTGTTGGCGGGCCGCCGAGCGGCAGATCGCCGGGTTTCAATGGAGCCGGGTCGGCGTCGCCGATCTTGACCAGCACGTCGCCTTCATGCGGCCGCTCGCGTTTCGGATCGGTTTGGGCCAGGACCGATCGTGGCGTGACGACGAGGGCGAGACCCGCCGCCAAGGCGGTTCGCCGACCGATCCCGCCCGCCGTCGCCAGGGGACCGCGTCCGCCCTGCTCTCGAGGTTTCATCGGTCGCCCTCGATCGAGGCAGGGCGGCGGCACAAAACGCGCGCCGCCGCCCTTGTCTCAGCTGGCGAGTTGATTGCCGATCGGCAGCCGGCGGATGCGCTTGCCGGTGGCCGCAAAGATCGCGTTGCACAGCGCCGGCGAGAAGGGCGGGAGCCCGGGTTCGCCGACGCCGCTCGATGGCACATCGATGCCGGCCGGGATGATGTGCACATGCGTGACGGCCGGGGATTCGTCGATGCGGGTCACTTGGAAGCCGTCGAAATTGTTCTGCTGCACCCGGCCGTTCCTGAAGCTGATCTCGCCGTATTTGGCGATGCCGAGCCCCATCACCGCGGCCCCTTCGATCTGCGAGCGGATGCGTTCCGGATTGGCGGCAAAGCCGCAGTCGATCGCGGTGTCGACCCGCGGCACCGACAACTTGCCTTTGGCGTCGACCGCGACCTCGACGACGGTCGCGACATAGCTCAAAAAGCTGCGATGCACGGCGATGCCCTGGCCGTGCCCCGGCGGCAATGACCTGCCCCACTCGGCCTTCTCGGCGACGACGTCGACGACGCGCCGCAGCCTTGCCGTATCGATCGGGTAGGTCTCGAACGGGTCGCCGTAGTTTGGGAAGGCCCCGACGTCCTGCGACTTGCGCGGGTCGACGATGCGCGGCGGTCCGATCAGCTCGATCAGGACCTCCTTCGGATCCCGGCCGAGGGCGTGGGCGATTTCATCGGCGAAGGACTGCACCGCAAAGCCGTGCGGGATGTTCGACACGCTGCGGAACCAGCCGATCCGGGTATGCGCCTCGGCCTCGCCGTTCTCGCAGCGCAGATTGGGGATGTCGAACGGCACGTCGATCAGACCCATGCCGAGCTCGCCCGGCGATTCGTGCTTCGGGTCCTTGGTAAAGATCGCCGCGATGGTCGGCGCGACGCTGCGATGCCGCCAGGCGACGACATGGCCCTGGCCGTCGATCCCGGCGTCGAGGCGTTCGAGCGAGACGGTGTGGAGGTAGTCGTTGTGCAGGTCGTCCTCGCGAGTCCAGACAACCTTGACTGGCGCGCCGCCCATTTCGCGCGACAACAGCGCCGCTTCGAGCACGAAGTCGCATTTCGACTTGCGCCCGAACCCGCCGCCCAACAGCGTGACGTTGACAGTCACGGCGTCGCGCGGCAGCCCGAACTTCTGGACCAGTTCGTCCTGCGTTTCGCCGGGGCTCTGCACCGGCGCCCAGACCTCGCACTTGCCGTCGGCGACGCGTGCCGTGGCGGAGGGCGGCTCCATCGATGCATGCGCGAGGTGCGGAATGTAATACTCGGCCGAGACGGTCTTCGCCGCCGTGGCGAGCGCCTTGTCGACGTCGCCGTCGTTGCGCACGATCTTGCACGGCTGCCCCGCCGTCGCTTGGAGCTGCGCCTTGTAGGCGGCAGAATTGTAAATGCCGTGCGGCCCGTCGTCCCAGCTGAGCTTGAGTGCGTCGCGCCCTTTGATCGCGGCCCAGGTGTTGGCGGCGACGATCGCGACTCCACCAACCGGCTGGAACTTGGCCGGCGGCGGCGTGCCTTCGAGGACGACGATCTTTTCGACGCCCGGCACTTTCATCGCCGCCGCGCCGTCATAGGAGGCGAGCTTGCCGCCGAGCACCGGCGGCCGGGCGACGACCGCATATTTCATGCCGGGTAGCTTGGCGTCGATGCCGTAGCCGGCGCGGCCGGTCGTGATGTCGAACAGGTCGACGATCTGCACATTGCCTTTGCCGAGATAGCGGAAGGAAGCCGCGTCCTTGAGCTTGATCTCTGCCGGCGGCGGCGTCGACAGCGCGCTCGCCGCGGCGGCCAGCTCGCCGTAGCCGAGCTTGCGGCCGGTAGGCTTGTGCACGACCTCGTGGTATTGCGCCTCGACCTCGGCGACGTCGACCGCCCAGCGCTCGGCCGCCGCGATTTCCAGCATGCGCCGCGCCGTCGCACCGACCTGCCGCATCGGCTGCAGGAAATGGCGCAGGCTGCGCGAGCCGTCGGTGTTCTGGTTGCCGTATTTCTTCTCGTCGCCCGGCGATTGCTTGACGCGCACGCGCGACCAGTCGGCGTCGAGCTCCTCGGCGACGACCATCGGCAGGCTGGTGCGGGTGCCGGTGCCCATCTCGGCGCGATGCGCGATGATTGTCACGATGCCGCTCGGGTCGATCGAGACGAAGACATGCGGGTCGGTGACGACGCCTCCCGGCATCTTGGCCGCCCCGGTGGCGTAGGCGAACGCCGCGCGCCCCGGCAGGAGTTCGGCGGCGATGACGAGGCCGCCGGTGGCCAAGAGGCCGCGCAGGAAGCCGCGGCGGCTGACGTTCTCGATCGCGAGGTTGAGGAAGCTCATGTCAGGCGGGGTCATGTCACGCTCCCGTCGCGGCCGCCTTGATGGCGGCGGTGATGCGCTGATAGCAGCCGCAGCGACAGATGTTGCCGCTCATGGCGCTGACGATCTCGGCCTCCGACGGGTTCTTCGTCGTCGCCAACAGGGCCGCCGCCTGCATGATTTGCCCGGCCTGGCAATAGCCGCATTGCGGCACGTTGAAGCTGCGCCAGGCTTTCTGCACGGGGTGGTTGCCGTCGGGATCGAGGCCTTCAATCGTCACCACCGTGCGGCCGTCGGTCTCGCTGACCGCGGTGATGCAGGCGCGCGTCGCCTGGCCGTCGATATGGACCGTGCAGGCGCCGCAGAGCGCCATGCCGCAGCCGAACTTCGTGCCTGTCAGGCCGAGTTCGTCGCGCAGATACCAGAGGAGCGGCATCGACGGATCGCCATCGAAGCTCTGCTGCTGCCCGTTGACGCGCAGCTTGACCATGGCTGTTTCTCCTCCCTCGGATCGGCGCCGTTTGCCGACGCTAACTTAACTCTATTCGCCGGACTGCCCCAGGCGCAATCGGGCGCGCGGCGCCACCGACCCCAACCGTGGGTCCGGAGCCGGGGCAACGGCCTGGCCGGTGACCAAGCGACCAATTCGGGCACGTCGTGAAAGAACGTGCTAACCTCTAACATCCGTGTCGAAGAGCACGTTCGGGGAGGATCAGCGATGCAGCGACTTCTTGGAATCGTCGTCGGAGCGCTGCTGATGCTATCGGCCATCCCGGCACTCGCCGATGTCGTCAAAGTGGGGTTGATCGCTTCCTACACCGGCGCGTTTGCCACCTGGGGAACTCAGTTCCAGCAGGCGGTCGAGGCCTATCAGGCACTCCACGGCAGCACCGTCCAAGGATCGGACGGCAAGGGGATCGAAATCCGGTTTGTCTACCGCGACGCGGCGAGCCAGGGCCCCGACAAGGCCAAGCAACTGGCCGAGGAACTGATCTTGCGCGACCACGTCAAGTTTCTGACCGGTCTCGAATTGTCGCCCTACGCGATGGCGTTGGCCGACGTCTCGCAGGAGGCCAAGGTGCCGGTCGTCATCATGAACGCGGCGACCTCCTCGATCACGCGCATGTCGCCATATTTCGTACGTGTCAGCCAGACAGTACCGCAGGACGTGGCGCCGTTGGGCCCGTGGGCGGTCGCCCACGGCATCAAACGCGTCTACGTCATCGTCAGCGACTACGCGCCCGGCTATGACGCCGAGAAGTATTTCATCAAGACCTTTACCGGCGCCGGCGGCACGATCGTCGGCAGCGCGCGCACGCCGCAGCAGGAGACCAATTTCTCGGCCTACATGGAACGCGTGCTGGAGGCAAAACCGGACGCGCTCTACATGTTCCAGCCGGCCGGATCGCCGTCGGTCGCCTTCGTCAAGGCCTATGTCGAGCGCGGCCTGAAGGCGGCGGGGATCAAGCTGCTCGGCGGCGGCGAGACGCAGCAGCTGTTCCTGCCAAACTTCACCGACGACATCATCGGCACGGTAACCAGCCTCCATTATACCGAGACCAACAAGAACCCGGCCAACCTCCTGCTGAAGGCGCAGCTCAGGAAGATGTACGGCGACAAGGCGGTCCCGGACATCGCTTCGGTCGCGGCGTGGGACGGCACGATGCTGATCCAGCAAGCGGTGGCGGCGCTTGGCCCCGATGCCGACGGTCTCAAATACATCGACTTCTTCAGGGGAAAAAAGTTCGACAGCCCACGCGGGTCGGTCGAGATCGATCCGGTCGAGCGGGACATCATTCAGAACATCTATATCCGCCGGGTCGAGAAGCAGGATGGGAAGCTCGTCAATGTCGATATCGGCGAGGTCGACATGGTGAAGGACCCGTGGAAGATTGATCATCCGCTGAAGCCCAACTGACGGTCTTCTTCGCCGATCGGCATGCGGCGCCGGCGGCCCGGCAGGCTCCGCGAGCCGGCCTCTCACTGTCCGGAACGCGAGCCGAACCCCGAGCCGAACAATGCTGTCCTTTGCATTGACCGTCCTGTTGGACGGCATTTCCTATGGGATGATCCTGTTTCTCATTTCGGTCGGCCTTACCGTGACGATGGGCTTGATGCGCCTCGTCAACCTCGCGCATGGCGCCTTTGCGATGATCGGCGGTTACGTGGCGGGTTATCTGACGCAAAACGGCGGAAATTTCTATCTGGCGGCGATCGCCGCCACGGTCGTCGCGGCGGCGCTCGGGGCGATCGCCGAAATCACGGTCTATCGCCCGCTCTACCGCAAGGGCGAGCTTGCCCAGGTGCTGCTGACCATCGGCATCGTCTTCGTTACAACCGGGGCGATCACCGCAATCTTCGGCGCCTTTCCCTATCCCGTCGTGTTCCCGGCCTACTTGACCCGGCCGATCGACATCGGATTTCGCGACTATCCGGCCTACCGGCTGTTCCTGATCGCGGTCGGCGTGGCGATCGCGGCGGTGCTGTGGTTCGTCGTCGACGGCTCGATCTACGGCGCCAGGCTGCGCGCCGCGGTCGACAATCCCCGCATGGCGCGGGCCGTCGGCATCGACGTGAACCTGTTGTTCACCTTCACCTTCGTCGTCGGCTGCGCGCTAGCCGGGCTCGGCGGCGCGATCGGCGCCGGGATCCTGTCGCTCGAGCCGAATTATGCGCTGGAATACATCGTCTTGTTCCTGGTCGTGGTGATCGTCGGCGGCGAGGGCAGTTTTGGCGGCTCGTTCATTGCTGCCATGGCGCTCGAAATCATAGATACACTCGGTAAATACTTCGTGCCCGAGGCCGCGCCCTACCTGCTCTACGCGGCTGTCTTCGCGCTGCTGTTGTGGCGGCCGCGGGGTCTCTGGCCGCCGAGATCGCTGGCGTGATGCGGGTCCGTCGAGGTCTGGCGACGATCGGGCACGTACTGCCTTGGGCGATCGCGATCGTCTATTTCTATGCCGCCTCGGGTGATTTGAGCTTCGGCACCCAGGTCATGATCTGGGTGCTGTTCGCCATGTCGCTCGACTTGGCGCTCGGCTATGCCGGCATCCTTACCTTGGGACATGCCGGCTTTTTCGGTCTGGGCGCCTATGCGGCAGGGCTGTTCGCGATCCACGTCTCGCCCGACCCGATCCTCGGCCATCTGGCGGCGATCGGCGTCGCCGCCCTGTTCGGCGCGATCACCGGGGCGATGATCCTGCATACCAGCGGCGTCACGTTCTTGATGCTGACCCTGGCGATCGTGTCGGTGCTTTCCGCATACGCCAATCAGGCGCAGAGCCTGACCGGCGGCGACGACGGGCTGCAAGGCATCCGGCTCGACCCGATCTTCGGCGTCTTCGAGTTCAACATCTTCGGCAAGACGGCCTACGTCTACGCGCTGATCGTGCTATTCGGCTGGTTTCTCATCGCGTGGCGGATCGTCCATTCGCCGTTCGGTCGCTCGCTCGACGGCATTCGCCAAAACCCGCGACGCATGCGCGCCATCGGCACGCCGGTCTGGTTGCGCCTGCTCGCGATCTACACGATCTCGGCCGCGATGGCCGGATCGGCAGGCGCGCTTTCGGCGCACGCAACCCGCTTCGTCGGGTTGTCCGTACTGAGCCTGTTGACCTCGGGGATCGTGACCGTCGCGCTGATTCTCGGCGGCACGCGGCGCCTCTACGGCGCCTTTCTCGGCACGACGATCTACTTCGTAGTGCAGGACTATTGCGCAAAAATCAGCCCGTTCTTCTGGGAATTCGTCGTCGGCGGCATGCTCATCGCGACCGTGCTGCTGCTGGAAGGCGGCTTGTTGGATCTCGGGCCCGCCGCCTTGCGGCTGCGCGACCGCTGGCGGGCCGGCAAGGCAGGAAAATGACCGGGACGCCCGCCCTGTCGGTTCGCGGTCTCGCGAAGAGCTTCGGCGCGCTGGTCGTCGCGCAGGCGATTGATCTTGACTTGGCACCCGGTGCTCGGGCGGCGTTGATCGGCCCTAATGGCGCCGGCAAGACGACTTTCGTCAACTTGCTGACCGGCTTTCTCGAACCGGATGGCGGGACGATTGCGCTGGCAGGCGAGAGCCTGGCGGGCCTTCGTTCCGAGCAACGGGTCAGGCGCGGCTTGGTGCGGACACATCAGATCAGCACCTTGCTGTTCGACAATACGGCGCGTGACAACGTCGCAATCGCCGTCGCCGAGCGCGAAGGGTTCGCATGGCGGATGCTGCGGTTCGGCAAAGCGTGGCGCGGCTGCCTCGACGAGGCGCAGAAGAGGCTCGAAGAGATGGAGATCGGCGGCGTCGCCGACCGCCGCGTATCACAGCTTCCCTACGGCGTGCAACGGCTGCTCGAAATTGCCATCGCGCTGTCGCTGCGGCCTCGGGTTTTGCTGCTCGATGAGCCGGCGGCCGGCGTTCCGTCGCACGAAACCGAGGTGATCCATCGGGCGCTCGACCGCCTGCCCGGCAGCATCGCTATCCTGATCATCGAACACGATATGGATGTCGTGTTCCGTTTCGCGCACGAGATCGTGGTGCTGGTGCAGGGTCGCATTCTGACCCGCGGAACCCCGTCGACGATTTCCGCCGATCATCGCGTGCGTGCGGTCTATCTCGGCAAAACCGCGGTATGAGCCTCGGCCTCGAGGTGATCGATCTGGTTGCCGGTTGGGGACAGACCGTGGTGCTGGACCGGATCTCGTTCGCGGTCCCGCCGGGAGGCACGCTCGCCGTCCTCGGCCGCAACGGTGCCGGCAAGACGACGCTGCTCGCGACGATCATGGGGCTGGCGAACCATCATCGCGGCACGATCAGGCTCGGCGGGGCGCCGATCGACGCTCTGCCGACGCACCGCAGGGCTCGCCTCGGGCTTGGCTATGTGCCGCAGGAACGCGAAATTTTTCCGTCCCTGACGGTCACAGAAAATTTGGCGGTCGCCGCTTTCCCCGCCGGCTGGGCGCCGGCGCAGGTCTTTGCCCTGTTCCCGGCACTCGCCGAGCGCCGCCGTACGACAGGCAACCGGCTTTCGGGCGGCGAGCAGCAGATGCTGGCGATCGCGCGAGCACTGGTCGGCGGACCGAAATTGCTGCTGCTCGACGAGCCGCTCGAGGGCTTGGCGCCGATCGTCGTCGAAACCTTGCTGGCGGCGCTGGCTGCGATCCGCGATGACACGGGGGTCACGATGATCCTGGCCGAGCAGAAGGCCGACCTCGCCTTGTCCTTCGCCGCCGATACCGTCGTGCTCGATCGCGGACGCGCCGTATTTCGCGGCAAGAGCGGCGATTTTCTGGCCGACGAGGAGCTGCAGCACCGCCTGCTGGCGGTCGACCGGCAATGACGGCGGGCGCCTCTAGGGTTCGCGCCGGTCCGGATCGAAGAGCGCGCGCAAGCCCCGCCCATAGGCGCCGTATTGCGGCTGCAGCGCCGCGCTCTGCGCCGCATAGGCCGTCACGTTCTGCCGGAACCGCGTCTCGAACATGAAGGCGAGCGTGCCGGCGAGCTTGTGCGGCGCGAGTTCGGCATGGCTCGCCGTCTCGAAGGCCTCCCGGTCGGGGCCGTGCGGCAGCATCGTATTGTGCAGCGAAAAGCCGCCCGGGACGAAGCCTTGCGGCTTGGCGTCGTAGGTGCCGGTGACGAGCCCCATGAACTCGCTCATGACGTTCAGATGATACCAGGGCGGGCGGAAGGTGTTCTCGGCCACCAGCCACCGCTCGGGGAAGATGACGAAATCGACGTTCGCCGTGCCGGGAAGCTCGCTCGCCGAGGTCAAGACCGTAAAGAGGCTCGGGTCGGCATGGTCGAACAGCACCGGCCCGACCGGGCAGAAGGAACGCAAATCGTATTTGTAAGGCGCGTAATTGCCGTGCCAGGCGACGACGTCCAACGGCGAGCGGTCGAGCTCGGTCTCCCACACACCGCCGCCCGATTTGACGAACAGCCGCGACGGCGCGACGCGGTCCTCGTAGGCCGCCACCGGCGCCAGGAAATCACGCGGGTTGGCGAGGCCGTTGGCGCCGATCGGCCCGCGTTCCGGCAACGCGAACGGGCTGCCGTAATTCTCGCAGAGATAGCCGCGCGCCGGGCCGTCGGGCAGCTCGACGCCGAATTTCACGCCGCGCGGCACGACGGCGATCTCGGCCGGCGCGACGTCGATGATGCCGAACTCGGTCGCGAGGCGCAGCCCGCCTTGCTGCGGCACGAAGAGTAGTTCGCCGTCGGCATTGCAGAAGTAGTCGTCGCGCACCGCTGTCGTGAAGCGGTAGACATGCGCCGCCATGCCGGCCCGCAGCTCGGCATTTCCGGCCGTCGTGATCGTGCACACGCCCTGTGGAAACGTCGTCGGCTCCTCGGGCAGCGGCAGCGGGTCCCAACGCATCGGCGCCGGCGGGACCTCCGCCTCGGCGCAGGGCGCCGTGCGCCACAAGGAAACGTCGCTCCGGCGAAGCGCACCCCAATGCGCGACGGTCGGCCGGATGCGGTAGAGCCACGAACGCCGGTTTGTGGCGCGCGGCGCCGTGAAGGCCGTGCCGCTGATCTGCTCGGCGTAGAGGCCATAGGGGCAGCGCTGCGGCGAGTTGCGGCCGATCGGCAGCGCTCCCGGCAAGGCCTCGGTTTCGAACTCGTTGCCGAAGCCGGAGAGGTAGCCGGCGCGCCCGGCCGGCATCGGCGTCCGGCTCACGCCGCGTCCCGCTCGAATACGCCGCGTCGCTGCTGATCCTCCTCGATCGAGACGAAGAGGGCGCGGAAATTGCCTTCGCCGAACCCGTCGTCGCCCTTGCGCTCGATGAATTCAAAGAAGATCGGCCCGAGCAGCGTGGCCGAGAAGATCTGCAGCAGGATCTTGGGAGGGCTGCCCTGGGTCTCACCGGTCCCGTCGATCAGGATGCCGTTCCGGCGCAGGCGCGCCAGAGCCTCGCCATGGCCGGGCACGCGTTCGCCGACCCGCGCATAATAGGCGTCGGGCGGCGCCGGCATGAACGCGAGGCCGCTCGCGCGCAGGCGTTCGACCGTCGCATGGATGTCCCGACAGCCGCAGGCGATGTGCTGAATGCCCTCGCCACCGTAGACGTCGAGATATTCCTGGATCTGGCTGCGCTCGTCGGCCGGCTCGTTGATCGGGATGCGGATCTTGCCGTCGGGACTGGTCATGGCGCGCGAGAAGAGGCCGGTATATTCGCCTTTGATGTCGAAATAACGGATCTCGCGGAAGTTGAAAAGCCGCTCGTAGAACCCGGCCCAGATGCTCATCCGGCCGTGTCCGACATTGTGCGTCAGATGGTCGAGGTAATAGAGGCCAAGTCCTTCGGGCCGCGGGTCACGAGCGCCGAGCCAGACGAAATCTTCGCCGTACACCGAGCCTCTCGCCCCGTAGCGGTCGACGAAATAGAGCAGGCTGCCACCGATGCCCTTGATCGCCGGCAGGTTCAGCGACAGCGTCCCGTCTTCCGGCGCGGCGGGCTCGGCGCCCAGCGCCAGGGCGCGGCGAAAGGCGTGCTGCGCATCGACGACGCGGAAGCCCATCGCCGGCGCGGAGGGGCCATGCGTGGCCGCGAAACGCGCGGCGTGCGAAAGGGGCTCCGCATTGACCAGATAATCGACATCGCCTTGGCGATAGACGGTGATCGCCTTTGCGCGGTGCCGCGCCACCGGGGTAAAACCCATCAGCGAGAACAGTGCATCCAGCCGTTGCGGCTCTGGGTCGGCGAACTCGACGAAGGCGAACCCGTCGGTGCCCATCGGGTTCTGCGTCGAGATCTCGGCTGGTGCGTCCTGCGGGAACGGGCCCATCGGTGCTCTCCTTGCTGCCCGAATAGGCTAGCGCCGAGCGGCCGCAAGGTGTGTGCAAAGGGGATCACGCTTGCTACCTTCTGTGCACAAAATGCGCAGCTGGATGGAACTTCATGCACCGAACGGTCTCGCTCGACGCTTTCGACGTCCGGTTGCTTTCGGCGCTGCAGGACAACGGCAGACTGACCAATCACGAACTTGCCGAGCGGATCGGCCTCTCGCCGTCGCAATGCTCGCGCCGCCGCGCCGCGCTGGAGGCATCTGGCCTGATCCGCGGCTATCGGGCCGAGCTCGCCGCCGAGGCGCTGGGCTTCGAGCTCCTCGTCTTCATCCAGGTGACGCTCGCGACGCATAGCGGCGACAACGCCCAGAGATTCCGCCAGCTCGTAGCCGATGTCGACGAGGTGCAGGAGGCGCACGCCGTCAGCGGCGACAACGACTATCTGCTGAAGGCCGTGCTCGCCGACCTGAAAAGCCTGTCGGTGCTGATCAACGACGTGCTCCTGCCGCATCAGAGTGTGGCGCGTGTCCGCTCGTCCATCGTACTCGACCGGCTGAAGGAAACGACGCGATTGCCGGTCGAGACCCTGCGCTCGCGCAGTCGCGCCCGAGGGATCGGCTGATGCCGGGGTCGAAAGCGCGCTCTACCCCTCGACCGGATGTACCGGGGTGGGGGCGACGCGGCCTAGCCGCGGCCGTGCGGATAGGCGGGGCTGCGCTCGGCGTGGCGTGGCGCGAACAGCAGCACCGGGGCGGCGATGCCGACGGCGATCGCCGCGACCATCAGACCGACCATGAAGCCGAGCGCCAGGGTCTCGGTGACGACCGGCGGGGCTGCGGTGCCGTGCGCGATCTGCAAGGCGCCAAGGACGGCGCGGAAGGCATAGGCGCCCGGCACCATCGCGACGACGCCAGGAAAGGCGAAAGCGGCGGCCGGCGCGCGGAAATAACGCGCAAAGCCTTGGGCGAGGCAACCGGCGAAGAACGCGCCGACGAGGGTGCCGGCGACGATGTCGAGCCCGCATTCGAGGGAGAAGGTGCGCGTCGTGTGGCTGGCGATGCCGCACAGCACACAGGCCCAGGCGACGCGGGCCGGAACGTTGAACAGGAAGGCGTAACCGAGCGCGGCCGAGGCCGAGAACAGCGCATCCTCGGGGATCGCGATGACCCGCGCTGGCTCGACGACCGGGATCGCGACGCGGGTCGCGACCGTCGCGGCAAAGAGGCCGAGGGCGATCGCCACGGTCACCAGACCCGCAAAGCCGAGTCGGCTCAATCCCAAGGTCATATGGTTCTTGATCATGTCCTGCACGCCGTTGATCAGCGGCACGCCCGGCACCAGGATCATGCCGGGAGCGACAAGGCATAAGGACGGCGTGCCCTTGGCGCCCAACAGCACGGCCGCGCCGCCGACGATGCCGCCGAGGCAGGCGGCGGCGAACGGGATCGCGATCGGATTGACGCGGCGGCGCGCGAGTTCGAGGCGCAGCCAAGTTGCGGCGGCGCCGGCTACGAAAGTCGCAAAGAAGGTCGGCCAGTCGCCGCCGAACAGGCGGCTCAAGCTCGCCGCGGTCAGGCCGAGTGCCGCGACGACAAGCCAACGCCCGTATTCGGGCTGCCGGTGCTCGATCGCGTCGAGCGCCTGACGCGCCGCAGCGAGGCCGAGCCGTCCGGCCGCGGCGTCGTCGACCAGTCGATTGAGCTCGGCAACGGCGGTCATGCCGACATTCATTCCCGGCACCCGCGGGCCGATCTTGGTGCGAAATTCTTCGCCAGCCACGAGCGTCAGCAGCAACGCCTCGTAGCTGACCAGGAGATGCGCCTCGCCGCCGAACGACGCCGCGAAGCGCGCGACCGCGCTCTCGACCGCGTCGGTATCGGCGCCGTTCAACAGCAGCAGGCGGCCGACCAGCAACGCGAGATGGGCGGTTTCCTCGACCTCGCCAGCAGCCGGGACAGACGGCTCCGATGCGACCGCTCCGGTCACCCGGCGGCGCGACGGCTGCATTCGGGGAGCGAATTCTCTGCCATCGTCAAGCACAGCCCTCGCCCCTCGGGCTATCAATAGGCGGGATATCCGTAACCGGGATAACCATAAGCGGGCGGGCCGTAGGGCGGCGGTCCATAGGCCGGCGGTCCATAGGCCGGAATAGCCGTAAGGTGGGTACCCGGCGTAGCCGTAATAACCTTGCGGCGGCGTACTCGCGGCGCCGCCCACGATCCCGACCGCGCCGCCGACCGCCGCCCCCAATGCGGCGCCCGGCCCGCCGCCGGCGGCCGCCCCGATCGCGGCACCGGTACCGGCTCCGATCAGGCCCCCGCCGAGCGCATTCTGGGCAGGATCATACGGGTTGGTGCAGCCGAAGAGCCCGAGTGCCAACGCAACAATCAGCCAGCCCGGCGCGCGGGTCATCCGCACCCCCGCACGAGGAGCCTCACGACCGGCATCGACTCCCGTCCACCGCCTCAGGCCTCTTTTCGTTCTTCGATCGCGTCGACGCGGGTCGGGTAGAAGGCGAGATAATCCTTGATCGACGCGCAGGCGGGGTAAGGCTGCTCGTAGCTCCACACCGCGTTCGCCGAACGCTCGCCGCCGAGCGGAATGCTGAAATAGCTGCAATCGCCTTTGTAAGGGCAGTAGGTCGAGTGATCGGTGCGGGCGAGGAGCGTCATGTCGATATCCTTGCGGGGAATGTAGTGGACCGCCGGATAGGTCGCCTCGCGCAGGCTCAAGGCTTCGCGGGTGTCGGCGACGGTCCGGCCGGCGATCGACACGATGACCCGCGCCGGATTGCGTTCGATCGTGATCGGATGGTCGGGGCCGGGAATCTTGATCGGTTTGGCGGCGGTTGCGGCATTCGGTTCCATGGCTTCGCCTCGCTCTTCGCGGTGTCGGAGCTGGGAGTTTACCGCGCCGACTTGTCGGGAGCGACGAAAAGCAGCGACCCGTTGACGGTCACGATTTTGTCATCGAGATGACCCCGGCCGGGCAACACTTCGCCCATAGGTTTGCGGCACGCGCTGCTCAGCGCGCAATCGGGGAGCCTCGCCATGTGGAGACCGTTGCTTGTTGCGCTTGCGGCGTTGCTCGCCGCCATCGCGGGCCGGCCTGCATTCGCCGCAGCGGCCCCCGCGCAATGCCATTTCGCGAATGGCATCGGGCACATCGTCTACAGCCAGTTCGACAACGTGCATCTCCGCCGCGACGATCCGAACGTGCCATCCGACCTCGAGCAGATACCCAACCTCCTCAATTTCCTGCGCGGACAAGGCGCCGTTTTCACCGATCATCACACCGGCCTGATTTCCCATACGTCGGTCGACATCACGACATCCCTGACCGGGGTCTATGGCGACAAGTTCGGGGTGCCGATCGGCAACAACTTCGGGCTGTTCCACAACGGCGTCGCGACTGAATTCCCGAGTTCCTTCACCTATTGGACGAGCTTATTGTCCGACGGGCTGCCGGAGATGCTCGACCTCCAGGGCAAGAACGCGCCGGCGCCGTGGGTGCCGTTCACCCGCGCCGGCTGTGACTACGGCGCCTTTTCGACCGCCAATATCGAGTTCGAGAACATCCCCGGCGACGTCGTCACGGTCTTCGGCAAGAATTCGCCGCAGGCGAAGTTTGCCGAGCGGCACCCGGCTCTCGGGGTAGCGGATTACGAAGGATTTCAGCATTCACTGCGCCAAGGACAGCGCGCTCTGCGCCCGGCACAGCGCGCCCGATCTGTCGAAGGACGAACCTGGCGGGTACAGCGGCTTTAGCGGCCTTTTCGGCAACATCAATGTCCAGCCGCAGGTCTCACCCGGCGGACCGGTCAAGGATCTCGACGGCAAGGTCATCGCCGACAGCCACGGCAACCCCGGTTTTCCCGGCTTTGACCCGACGCCGGCGCAAACCTTGGGCTATCTGGCAACGATGCTCGAGGCCGGCGTCCCGGTCGTCACCGGCTATATCGAGGATGCTCACGACAACAACCAGGAGGCGCTGTCCGGCGTCAACCCCAACAAGGTCGGGACTTTTGGGCCCGGCGAGGCCGGCTTTGTCAAGAACCTCGCCGCCTTCAACAAGGCCTTCGGCGAGTTCTTCGCGCGTCTGGCGAAGGATGGCATCACGAAGGGGAACACCCTCTTCATCATCACCGCCGACGAGAATGATCATTTCGTCGGCAACGCGCCGTCGCCGGTGGGCTGCAACGGCGTCACGACGCCTTGCACATACGCGAAAAAAGGCGAGATCGATAACACTCTCGACTCAGTGATCGCCACCGAATTCGGCGACACGACGTCGTTTGCGCTCCACTTCGACTCGGCGCCGACCTTCTACATCAACGGCGATCCCGGTCAGACCGACCTCAAGACCCGCAACCTCGAACGGGAGGCCGGCGCGGCGCTCGGCTTCGACCCGGTCGATGGACCGAACGGCGGCACCAACCACCACGCCGCGGCACTTGCCGATCAGGCCGAGCAGAAGCTGCTACACATGGTGACCGCCGATCCCAATCGGACGCCGAACTTCATCATGTTCGGCAACGACGACTACTACTTCCTGACCTCAGGCAAGACGCCGCCACCGCTCTGCACGCCGAAAAGCAATGCCAGGAGCTGCTCTTCCGAATATCCGTACGATGCCTGGAACCACGGCGATTTCCAGAACCAGATCACCAATACCTGGCTCGGCATGGTCGGGCCGGGCGTGCTCCCGCTCGGCACTTTCGGCGACGTGTTCAGCGACGAGACCGACATCCGGCCGACGATCCTCGCGCTCGTCGGGCTCAAGGACGACTATCAGCATGACGGCCGCGTGCTGTTCGAGCCGCTGTCGCCAAAGGCGCTGCCGGCCTCGCTGCGGACCGGCAGCAATCTGCTTTCGCTGTTGGCGCAGACCTACAAGGCGATCGAAGCGACGCGCGGCAAACTCTGCGCCCGGACCCTGACCGGCATCGCAACCGTCGCGGCCGGGGGGATGCCGCGACTTACGCGATGCTCGACGCGCGCATCAAGGCGCTGACGACGGCACGCGACGCACTCGCCGGCAAGATGATCGCAATGCTGGAAAATGCCGCCTTCGATAACCAGCCGATCGATCCGGCCGCCGCCGCGGCCCTGATCAAGCAGCTGACGACCTGCTCGGCGTGGGGCCCTGACGGCACTTCCCTTATCGGGTCCTTCTGCGCCGGGACGGCGGTTTTGCGACCTTTGCCGGCAGCGTAGTCACGAAGGCGACGGCGAGGGCGAGCCAGTCGCGCAATGTCTCGTCGTCCCGTGGCGGCGGATCGACAAGGACGTAGCCCGGCATCGGCCGCCCGGTCATCGCCATCGGCTGCGCGTCCGGCCGTGCCAGCGCATCGCACTCCCGGTCTTTGCCGACCCGGACGAGCAGGCCGCGCTTTGAGGCGCCGGCAAGCATGTTGCCGTCCAGCATGAAACACAGCCCGCCGAACATCCTGACTTCCCGCACCGTACCAGTCCCTGCCAAAACGGCACGCATGCGCGCGGCGAGATCTTCGTCGGCAGCCATCGATCATCCTCTCTCGAACATCGTGCAATTTATTTGGTAGGAGCTGACAGGTTACACTCGATTGGTTGAGGGTCCCGATGACCGAGATCCCTCGAGTTCGAATGCTTGCTTATGCAGCAATGGCTGCCGGACCGCCGGGCATTTTTTCGAGCGCATAAAGGACTACGTTACTTTCCTTGCCGCGCAGCCGCAATTCGCCGAGCGGGCGCTTGCCGATGCTTGGAGGCAAATCGACAAGATCGATCAAAGTCGCCGAAGCGAGAACGCGGTGGCCGGCTTGCCGGCAGAATTCCAGAATGCGGGCGGCGGTGTTGACCGTATCGCCGAGAAAGACGATTTCTTTTTTGACGGATCCCATCTCGCCTGCCACCACCGGACCGCAATGCAGTCCGGCTCGGCAATGGATGGTTGCGCCGAAGTCGCGCAGATAAACCGGGCCCAGCTCGGCCAATCGGTCGAGTGCGCCAAAGCAGGCATGCACGCAATGTGCGGCGGCGGCGCTGTCCGACAATTTCCAGGTCGCGATCAACTCGTCGCCGACGTATCGGTAGATTTCGCCGTAGGACGCCACGATCGGGGCGGCGATATCGACGACAAAGCGGTTGACGAGGCGGTGAAAGGATAGTTCGCCAAGCCGCTCGGCGAGGGCCGTCGACCCCTCGATATCGATGAAGAGAAAGATGCGCTGCTCCAGCCGCGGCCGGTAATAACGGCCGGTCACGAAATTGAGCAGCGCATTCTGGCCGAGCAGATGGTTGACGTCATCGATGAACCTGATTGCCAAGACCACGGCAAACGAAAACAGCACCGCGCCCCGCCCGATCGGCAGCGCGAGCCCAACCTCGTTCGGCGCCGGCAAGAGCCGGGCCCCAACGACGAGTTCAAACAAGATGATAACGAGGTAAACGACGGTTTTGATTGCCAGGTGCACCAGAAAAGGCGTCTCGGCCAGCCGCGCCCTCGCCGTCTGTGCCAGGCCCCGCTCGAAGGCAAATAGGAGGCCGGTGATCATGACGCCGGTAAAAGCCCCACGCGGCAATCCGGCGAAGCAGAGGAACGGGAGGCCGTCCAACATCGCCATCAGATGGCCATACGCAGCACCGACGACCGCGCCGATCGCGGTAAACCACAAGAGGTCTCTGACGGGCCACGACAGGCGGCGTGAAACCTTCATCGTGGTAGCGATCGGCTGGCTGTGGGCCGGGCCACTATAGCATGGCACGGCCGGTCGCCCAGGCCTCAGAGGAGTTGCAGCCCGTACCACCAGGCCGGCAAAGTCAGGAACGAAAGCGTGATGCCGAGACCGACCATCAAGGTGATCAAGGGCGGGTCGAGGCCGTGCTGGATCGCAACGATGGCGCCGCCGATCATCGGTCCCATCGCCGCCTCGAAGAGGGTGACGCGGATCACCTCGCCGGTCGCGCGCAATAGCCCGACATAAAGGAGCGCGATAAGGAGCGGCGCCAGCAGCAGCTTGAAGCCGAGGCCGAGCGCCAACGGCGAGCGGTTGCCGCGCAGCTCCCCGAGCCGCAATTGCAGGCCGACCGAAACCAGCGCCAATGGCGCCAGGGTCGCGGCGAGCCGGCCCAGCACCTCGGCGATCCAGGGCGGATAGGCGACGCGCATCAGGGCCAGCGCCAAGAGCAGCGCCAGGAACGGCGGGAAGGTGAAGACGCGCCGGGCAATCTCGGCGGTCGAGTGCGTGCCGGTCGAATAGGCCGCCGCGACCGCGATGCCGGCGGTGCTCAGCACGAGGTAGGTGCCGAGCTGGTCGATCAGGATGCCGATCGCCATGTCGCCGCGGCCGTAAAAGGTCTCGATCATCGGCAGGCCGACAAAAGAGGTGTTGGCGAGGCCGCCCGACAGCATCAAGGCACCGGTCGTCGCCGGCGAAAACTCGAGAGCCTTCGAGAGGGCCCAGAAGAACGCCGCGCCAATCGCAAAGAGCAGCCATGGCATCGCCACCGAATAGACGAGATCCGGCTGCAGCACGATCCGGTGGATCTGCAGGAGGGTCAGCGCCGGCAACGAAACATGGATGATGAAGGCATTGATCGCGTTGTGTGCGCCGTCCGGCACGCGGCCCAATTTGCGCAATGCCATGCCGATCGCCAGGCACGCGAACAGAAGAACGATGTTTCCCACGGTTCGCCCCCGCAGCGCCGCCGGCTGCGCGGCATTCGCGGCACCGTGCGGCGTCGGGCATAAGTTTGCTGCACAGCGAACCGAGCCGGTGTGAGGCGCCTCACAGCCGCGGCCCGAGGCCAAAAACTTGGTGCGCGGGCGCGCGCCGGCGCGATCAGAGGATGAAGCTCAATTTGCCGTGCGGGCGCAGCGTTTCGAGATCGAGGATGGCGCGCCGCTCGCGGAACATCAGACCGGATGGCCCGCGCGCCAGCACATCGACGTAGCGGCCGACATAGACGTCGGTCGCCTCGTGCTGAAAGCGCCAGACCGCGAAATTCACGGTCGCCGTAACGCTCTCGCCCTCGGCATCGAGAATGCGGAAATTGGTCACGAGGCGGCGGGTGCGCGAGCGCGGGTTCTCGGCCCAGGTGCTGCGCCCGAGCAGCTGATGGACGCGCGAGGCGAGGTTGCGGCGGTCGTCGGCGATCAGGAACATCGCATTGCGGTGATCGGATTGCGGCGCGTCGAGCGACGGCACGAGATAGCGGCCGTCCTCGGCGAACAGCGCGAGCCATTCCTCGAGCCGCCATTCGTCGAGCAATGCCGCCTCGTCGACGAGGAAGCGCTCGACCTCGCCGAGGGTAATCTCAGCCATGGCGCTGCCTCAATCGGCCGCGGCGCGATTAACGGTTCCACCCAATGGGGCCGGCCGGTCGGAACAGTCGGTCGGGCCGCGCAGCCCGTGCATCAGCGCGTTCCAGCGCCGCCAGAAGGCGCGCATCTGCAATTCGTCCTGGCTCGTCGGCTGCTCGCGCCCCATGCCGCGCGAGATGTCCGACCAGGGCAGCTCGCGCCAGGCCGCAAAACCGCGCTGGCAGCCTTCGAGACCGGAGACGTCGTCGGGGGTGCCGAACCCGGCCGGCCCGAGGAACGAGATGAAGTTCTCGAGCCGCTTCTGGCGCAATTCCGGCGAATCGTTGTTCGGCAAGACGGCCCAGGCGTCGATCTCGATGTAGTCGGGTGCCAGCGGGTACCAGGTGCGGATCGTGTGCCAGTTCGAGATCAGGATCAGGTTCGGGAAGATGAACAGGTTGCGGTTGAAATCGGCGATGCGGCGGGCGCGCTCCGGGCCGTATTTGTCGACGAGCCGGGCGCGGATCGCGTCGAGTTCCGGTTTCGCGCGGGTCAGTATCGGCGTCGGCCGTTGCGGGTTCTCGATGACGCTGTGGCCGCCGCCGAGCGCCAGGCCGACGCCCCATTGCCGGCGCGGCCCGGTCCAGCCGGTGGTGTCGGCGCCGATATCCGCGAGGTACTGCACGAAATAGCGGTGATGCGTCGACATCGCGTGATAGCCGTCGATACTGTTCTCGATCAGCAGTTTCCAGTTGGCCTTCATGCTGTAGGCCTGCGCGCCCTCGACGATCTCGACCTCCTCGCCGCCGAAATCGAGCATATAGTCGAGATATTCTCGGGCGTTGCCGAGATAGGCGACGAGATCCTCGGCCTGCGCGTCGAAATTGACGAACAGCATGCCGCGGTAGTTCTCGAACCGCGGCACCGGGCGCATCCCCATCGCGCCGCGATCGAAGGCCGGCGTGTAGGAATCTTCGCCCGGCACGCCGGCGAGCGACCCGTCGAGCTCGAAATTCCAGGCGTGATAGAAACAGACGAAATTCTCTGCCGTGCCTTTGCGCTCGCGGCAGACGATGTTGCCGCGATGCGGGCAGCTGTTGATCAGTGCGTGCGGCTTTCCCGCGAGGTCGCGCGCCAGGATGATCGGCCGGCCGCCGACCCGGCGGGTGACGAAATCGCCAGACGAGCCGATCTCGGAGGCGTGTCCGGCATAGAGCCACGAGCGGTCGAAGATCTCACGCTGCTCGACTTCGAGGATGGCCGGGTCGGTGAAAGCCCGCCGGTTGACCCGAAAGATGCCGTTCGCGCGATCGTCGATGATCAGCTCTTGCGCGTGCCGCTGGTCCATCGCTGTCCTCCCTCCAACAGTCTTCTTCGGGTGGTTCCCACTAAAGCATCGCTATGCCGCCGCTCGCGCCGAGATGCTGGCCGGTGACGAAAGACGCTTCCGGCGCGCCGAAAAAGGCGACCGCGGCGGCGACCTCGGTCGGATGCGCGAGGCGGCCGATGCCGACGCTGCGCCCGGTCGCAATCCGCGCCATTTCCGCGAAAAATTCGGGATCGGTCCAGCCCGCTTCGCGAAAGCCGGGCGGCGCCGGCTCGCGCGCAACCGTCCGCCTCGATCTCGATGCCGCCGGGCGAGACGCAGTTGACGGTGATGCCGTGGCGCACGACCTCGCCGGCGAGTGTCGCCGTCAGACCGACCATCGAGCCCTTGCCGATGCCGGCGAGCAGCGTGTGGTAGGGTGCCCCGGTGCGCCACGCTTCGCCGCCGATATTGACGATGCGCCCGTATTGCCGCTCGATCATCGGCGGCAGCACCGCCTTGCAGCAGCGCAACGTGTTCCAGACGTTCCACCGCACCGCCTGCTGCATCAGTTCCTCGGTAAAATCGATGAGCCGCCGGCGGATCAGCGCCGCCGCGTTGTTGACGAGCGTGTCGATCCGACCGAACTCGTCGAGCGCGCGGCGGACGATGGTTTCTGCGACGCCGACCTCGCTGAGGTCACCGGCGAGCGGCAGGATGCGCTGGTTGGTGCCCTCCTGCAGTTCGCGCGCGGCGCGCTTGAGGCGCTCCTCCTGGATGTCGCAGGCGACGACCGCCGCTCCCTCCTCGGCAAGGCGCTGGGCGATGACGAGACCGAGGCCCTGTGCCGCGCCGGTAACGATCGCCACCCTCCCTTCATAGCGGCGGCAATGCGTCGGCTGCGCGAAGGGCAGCGTCTTCAGCGTCTGCTGCTCGGGCATTGCCTAGTCCTCCCCAGCGCCGGCTTCGCGCCCGCGTTTCGGCCCGTGCATGATAGGGACCGGGATCACGCGGGTCGAGGCTGGTCAGCTTGCGGCAAGTCGGGAGGCCGCGCTTTCGACGGCGCGGCGCCGTTGTACCGCCAGCGCCAATAGGCTCTCGCGCACCTGCGTCAGGACCGCGGCGGGTGCGGTTTCCGGCAGGCCGGCGTTGAAGGGCGGCGCAGGCGCGTATTCGATCTGCAGCTGGATCGCCTGGGCCGTTGCCGGATCCGCGAGTTCGGCGACAACGCTGAGCGCGAAGTCGATCCCAGCGGTCACCCCGCCGCCGGTGATGACATTGCCGTCGCGCACGACCCGCCCGGATCGGGGATCGCGCCGAACGGCACGAGGAGGTCGCGCCACGCCCAGTGGCAGGCGGCGCGCTTGCCGCGCAACAGCCCGGCGGCGCCGAGCGCCAGCGAGCCGGTGCAGACTGAGGTGACGTATCGGGCGGTCGCGGCCAGCCGGCGCAATTCGCCGAGAAAGGCCGCGTCGCCGATCGCGTTGTCGGTGACGCCCCGGCCGCCCGGCACGCACAACACGTCGCATCCGCCGATCTCGGCGAGCCGGAGCAGGCCGGCGAAGGTCATCCCGCCGGCCTCGAGGGCGCCGCCCTCGACACTCGCCAGGATCACGCTGGCGCCGGGCAGCGACGAGAACACCTGATGCGGCCCGGTGAAATCGAGCTGCGTCACGCCAGGAAACAGCGCAAAGACGATGACCGGCTCTCGATTGCTCATGGGGAGACTCCCTGGCTCGTTGACGGCGCGACCATAGCCGGATAGTTTCCCGTCCGAAATGACCTATTTCCCTCCTTTAGCGCCAAGCCCGACGCCCCGCGACGTTGCCTTCTTGATCTTTCCGGACTTCCAGCTGCTCGACGCCGCGGGTCCGGTCGCTGCCTTCGAGGCCGCGGCGCGCGAGACGGCGCCGCCGGCCTACCGGCTGCGGGTGATCGCCCGGGCCGCCGGACCGGCCATCAGCTCGTCGGGGGCGGCGATGCTCGCCGAACCCTTGATCGAGGCACCGCTTGACACGCTGATCGTCGCCGGCGGCCGGGGGGCGCGCGACGCCGCGCGCTGCGCCGCGACCTTGGCCTATGTCCGCGCCGCGGCCGGCCGGGCACGGCGGGTCGCGAGCGTCTGCACCGGCGCCTTCATCCTCGCCGCGGCGGGTTTGCTCGACGGCCGGCGGGCGACGACGCATTGGCGCCGCGCCGCGGAGTTCGCGCGCGCCTATCCGCAGATCCGGGTCGACCCCGACCGCATCTTCATCCGCGACGGCGCCCTCTGGACCTCGGCCGGCATCACGGCCGGGATCGATCTGGCGCTGGCGCTCGTCGCCGAGGATCTCGGCGAGGCCGCCGCCAAGCGCGCCGCGCAGCAGCTTGTTGTCTATCATCGCCGGCCCGGCGGGCAATCGCAGTTCTCGGCGCTGCTCGAGGCGGACCGGCCCGGCAGCCGGTTCTCGCCGCTTCTCGCCTGGGCCCGCGAGCGGCTCGACGAACGGCTGTCCGTCGAGCGGCTGGCCGGCCGCGCGGCGATGAGCCCGCGCCATTTCGCGCGCGCCTTCGCCGCCGAGATCGGCATGACGCCGGCGAAGGCGATCGAGCGGCTGCGTCTCGAAGCCTCGCGCGCGCGGATCGAGAGCGGCGCCGAGCCGATCGAGCGGGTCGCCGAGCGCACCGGCTTTGTCGACCCCGAGCGCATGCGCCGCGCCTTCATCCGCGCCTTTGGCCAGCCGCCGCAGGCGCTGCGCCGCGCGGCGAAGCGCGAGGCGGCGCCGGCGCCCGTCTAGCCCGCACAGCGGTTCCTCAGTCTGCGAAGGACGGCGCGGCGGATCGGGCCGGCGCCTCGCGCCGGCCGGCGGCGGCGCGGCGCAGGATCTCGGCGGTCGCCGGATCGGCGGGGTAGAAGCATTCGAGTGCCAATTCGGCGACCGTTACGTCGACCGGCGTGCCGAATGTCGTGATCGTGCCGAACCGAACAGCGAGAGGACGCCGTGCGCGGTCTCGAGCTGCAGCGGCAGCACGACCTCGGCGCCGGCCCTGGCGTCGGCAGCATGGCGGCTGCCGCCGCGCGGCGTCGGGTATCGTTCGAACTCGCGCAAGAGGTCGATCAGTTCCCGATCGGCGGTTAGCTCGATCTGCCGGCGGAGCCGCGCCAGGAGATGCGTGCGCCATTCGGAGAGATTGACGATGCGCGGCGCCAGGCCATCGGGATGCAGTGCCAGGCGCAGCACATTGACCGGCGGCCGCAGCAGTTCGCGCCCAACCCCGCCCAGGATCAGCTGGACTGCAAGATTGGCCGAGACCAGGTTCCAATGCCGGTCGACCGCGGCGGCCGGATAGGGTTCATGCGCGGCCGGCACCAGATCGATCGCGGCGCGGGCCGCGGCGAGCGCCGGGTCGGCGAGCGGCCGCTCGCCGAAGACTGGCGCAAAGCCGGCCGCGGTCAGCAGCACGTTGCGCTCGCGCAGCGGGATGTCGAGCCGCTCGGCAAGATGCAGGACCATGTCGCGGCTCGGCCGCGCCCGGCCGGTCTCGAGAAACGACAGATGCCGGGCCGAGATCTCGGCATCGAGGGCGAGATCGAGCTGGCTCAGCCGGCGGCGCCGGCGCCATTCGCGCAGATGCTCGCCGATGCCGAGAGGCTGCCGTGCCATGCGCCGACGATACCCTGCCGGCACCGCCGCGACCAATTACCTGCGAGGTAATCGACCGGCCTATCGCCATCGCCGAGACTCTCCGGCGCGCCGCCTCGGTGCGGCTTTCGAGAGGAGAAAGACATGAGCGAGTTCAACGAACTGGTCGAGCGCTACATCGCGTTGTGGAACGAGACCGATGGCGAACGACGGCGCCGGCTGATCGCCGGCACCTTCAGCGAGGGGGCGAGCTATGTCGACCCGCTGATGGCGAGCGAAGGGCATGCCGCGATCGACGGTATGGTGCAAGCGGTGCAGGAGCGCTTTCCGGGCCATCGCTTCCGCCGCGCCGGCGCCGTCGACGGCCACCACGACCGCGTCCGCTTCGGCTGGGAGTTGACGGCGGCGGGCGGCCCCATCGTCGCCAAGGGCACCGACTTCGCGACCGCCGCCGGGGCGCGGCTCGCGACAGTGACCGACTTCATCGATCAGATGCCGGCCTGAGCCGCGGCCCCTTCCTTCACCTCAACCCTTCCCCGCTCGCGGGGGAGGGTATCGGAGGAGGCAGTCGCCCGACGCCGAGGCACGGGTTCGGCGAACCTAGCTACTTTCCGGCGCAAAATTCACCGGCCGCACTGCATGGCTGCGTAGCGCGCGCCTTGGCAGGATCTGCAACGGTGGTCCGCTTTCGGATGCCGCGCCCGGGCTGGCTCGAAACCATCCAATCCGTCTCATCTGGTCGCCGTCGCCTGTCGCGCGACTGCACAGATACCATCCCCTATTCCCGCAACAACCGGAAAAATACCGGAAAATCACCGCGGCAATGCCTCGTAACGAATTGATTATATTAACAATTATTGGCAGATCGAGGCCGCGCAACGGGAACCGCGTTGCGGTCTATCGGGAACGGAAATTCTGCGAACGGGAAACGAACGGGAAACCGCAACCGCGCCTCGATGACCGACGCTATCGCCAGCCATACACATCATAGCAATTATTATCCTGATAAGCAAGCGCAAACTTGGGGAATTATATAGTTGACTCCCTCGCCAAAAATCCCTATATTTTTCACACGCAACAGGGGTTTGGCGATGTCCAAAAGTACCATTTCTACCTTCCAGCTTTTCGAGATGTTTCCCGACCAGGAAAGCGCAAGAGCTTACCTCGAAACCCTTCTTTGGCCGGACGGTCCCCGCTGCCCGGTCTGTGGGCTGGGCGAGCGGATCACCGTTCGCAAGGGCGGTTTTTACCGCTGCAATCAGTGCAAGGAGGATTTCACGGTTCGCACGGGGACGATCTTCGAGCGGTCGCATGTTCCGCTGCACAAGTGGCTCTATGCGATGTACCTCGTTGTGACCGCGCGTAAGGGCATCTCGTCGATGCAACTCGCCAAGGAGATCGGCGTTACCCAGAAGACGGCATGGTTCGTTCTCGGCCGGCTTCGCGAGGCTTGCGGTGACGATCTTCCTAAATTGCAGGGTGTCGTTGAGATCGACGAAACCTATATCGGCGGGGAAGCGAAGAACATGCACAAGCATGTTCGTGACCGGAAAATCACCGGTCGCGGTGGTAAGGACAAGGCCATCGTCCTGGGTCTGCGCGAGCGCGGCGGGCGGACAAAGGCGGTTCCCGTTGATCGGACCGATGCCGCTACGCTTGAATTCGCAATCCTCGATCGCGTCGAACCCGGCTCGACGATCCACACGGACGAATGGCGGGGATACATGGGCTTGCGGCATCTCGGTTATCAGCACGAAACCGTCGATCATCGGGCTGGCGAATATGTCCGCGATGATGGCGTCACGGTCAACGATATCGAGGCAGTCTGGGCCGTCCTGAAGCGCGGCATCTACGGCACTTTCCATCATGTCAGCGAAAAGCACCTTGGGCGATATGTTGACGAGTTCACTTTCCGGCTCAACGAGGGCAATGTGGCACGGCATACAACGCAACGGCTGGATAGCTTCGTCGAAGGCACAGCCGGCAAGCGGCTGACGTATAAGGATTTGATTAAATGAGTACCGATCCTCCAAAACCTCCGCCGGAACTAGATGCGATTGCGCGAAAAGTTCTCGCATACCACCCCAAGCCAAAATCAAAAGCTGCGAAGAAGCGGAAGAAAGCGGCATCTCGTTCACGGAAAGCTATTCCTCCGCAAAATCTCTAATTCCCTTTTATATCGCTGATTTATTTCCTTCCGCTTCGCTATAGATACGACTAGCATAAGTCCTGTCCCGATTAATAATAGTGAAATGCCACAAATTTTCCCGCCGATTGAATTCCTGATATCCGAACCATTTCTTTCCGCGATAAATCCATATTTTCTACAATTAGAAATTGCAGCAGGGGTGCTGTTGGGAATTGGGATTATATACGAAGCAGATAGATTTCCGCATGAAGTAAAATATGTAGCCTTCTGGTATGTACTTGTCGGAATATTTTTTGAGGCGCTTTTTAGCATTGGGCTGTTTGCATCGGAAGAACAGATCGCATCGCTACAGCGTAGTAAAATCGCCGCTCTTGAGACAAAACTCGCGCCACGAGCATTGGACGTCGCACAGCAAGCCTTGATAGTTAGGTCATTGCAACCATACAGCGCTGGTATCCACGTGAAATTCTTCACATACGCTGCCGATCCCGATGGCCGACCACTCGCGGCGCAGTTGTCAACGACATTATCTCGCGCGCATTTCACCGTTCTTGGAACGGAAACAAATCTTGATAAGATGGTTCCGCGGCTAATAATAGGAGTCGAAGTATGGGCATCCGGTAGGACCGCAGGAGTTAGAGATAAGCTGGTATCACTGTTGAATGCAGATGGTATTTCTGCCACAGTTGATCCTGATCCAATTAGCGGTGAAGGATGGATAAACATTCTCATTGGCGTAAAGTAATTGGCTGAATTGGAGCAAGATATCAGCACGATGAAAGCTACAACTACGAGATATTGGATCATTCTTTCCTCAATTCACCGAAATGCTGATCGAGTTTTGATAACTGGGCCAATTAGGAACGCACCAGAATGACAAGTGGTCCGCCACAGGCGCAATCCATATACTAAAGCGCATTATAGAAATCACCCTTCATTTACGGCGCGTGACGTGTGGAGATAATTCAGGATGGTTCCTCTCAATCCACGCACGAATCCTCTCTTCGGTTAATTCATACGTTATTTGCTGATCGCCTGCTTTGATATCAATGAAGCAAGCTCTCCATGTTTTCAGAAAGTCTGCCTCAGAAAGCCCAAATCTGGCCTGCAATCCGACGATTGCTCCTGCAGGGACCGGACCTGCCTCTTTGAGATCAATCCAACCATCAGGAATTGCATAGATTTTCATGGGCAATCGAGTGCCATCAATTCTCGATACTAAAAATGCGCTATCTATTCTGACTTCACCCACCCCAAAATTCTTGCCAGTCAGATTGAAGGCATAAATCAATAATGTGTGCCCAGGACCCCAGCCTCCTGGCTGGAAGTACGTTTCTGGATCACCCCATGCGAATCCCAAGGGGCGTTCTTGGTCAAAATCTGAATTGACGGGGCCTCCTACCGCTATGCTGGGCATACCGGCTAGCACCGTCTGCCGTTGCGACGGGGCCGATGGCAACACAGTAGTGCCTTGACTCGTCAGATGCGAAGGCTGACCGATGATCGTAAGAGAAATTCCTAAACCACTACTTAGTCCAAGAAAAAGCCAAAGCCACCACAATTGCCGTAACGGAGCCCATCCGGTCGCCATTCTACGCGCCCACGATGGAAAGGAATTCCACACTCGGAGAAGATACTCGTCCCAGCCTTTGGCTGCCGCCAGTCGACGAACATTTGCGCTGATAAACGCGGATACGATCCCTAGCGCAATGAAACCCGCTATACCAAGCGCGGCTGCGCGGATTGTCGATATCGCTAACACCTGCGAGGTCCCCGTTCCTGGTTCTCTCTCGCCAGGATAGCAGATCACCCCACGAGGGAGTCATCTATATAACTCCCCAAACTTGCTACGGTTTGTTGCAGCAATCGGAGCATTCAACAATCAAATCATTCAGGACCGGATCGATAGGCACTGACCCCTCCGACGCCCTTCAAACCGGGCCAGCGGGCCATCCCGGGCGGCCGGCCGCGCGGTGCGCGGAACTGGAAGACGCTGTTGGCCACACGCTCGACCGGCGGGTCCTCGTCACCGAGGACGGCAAAGCGCCGCCGGATCGCCAAATGCGAGCTTGGCATCATCCGTCTCGCCGACCGACGCGCCGCAAGGTCTGGTCGGAGCGGCGCCTGGCTGGCTGGCGAGTTTAGCTACTTTCCGGCGCAAAAATCGGGTGTTTCGGAAGAGGGTCGGCTGCGGCGGCAAGCGGGAACCGCCGGCGGTGGGCCGGCGGTTTGCATGGCGCTCGGGGGCTGAGAAAGGTCAGCCTGCCAGCGGGTTCGGTTTGGCTTTGGCTTTGGGTTTGGCCAATGCCTGGCTGATATTGATGAGGTTGTCGCCGATCACGCCGAGCCCGACCCAGCGCTTCATGCCGTCGTCACCTTTGTATCGGCTGCGGTTGAGGCCGTGTCGGCGCTTGATCACGCTGATGCGGCCCTCGCATCCGGTTCGCCATTTCTGGCCGTTGCGGAACCAGCGCTTCTTCTGCTCGGCTTTGCGGGCCGGGCTCTTGCTGGAGCGATTGGGGATAGAAACGCGTTTGACCCCCTTGGCCTTGGCCGCCGCCTCGTTTTTGGCGGAGTAGAAGGCGGCGTCGGCGGCGACCAGGTGCGGCGCGCGGCCGAGCTTGGCTTGGTGCGTGTCGATTGCGGGGATCAGCAAATCGGCGTCGCTGGGACGCCGGTCGTAGACTTCGTATTCGGTGACGATCTGGTTCTCGGCCTCCTGCAATTTGACCATCTTGCCGAATTCGGTCGGTTTGCCGGCCTTGCCTTTGCGGATGATCTCGGTCGACGGCTCGAAGACGCTGACGATCTTGCCTTCGGCATGCGTGTCGCCGCCGAACACCCGCGCCCGGGTCTGCCGCATGACCTGCCGCACCAGCGACACGGTTGTGTCCAGCTTCGCGCGCAGTCTCTCCAGCACCGGCTGCTTGCCGGCATCGGCGGCGGATTTGACGCCTTGGCTGATCTCGCCGGTAAAGCGCTTGGCCTGTCCTACCACCCGCGCGGTGGTGTCGAGCAACTTGCCGTAGGCCTGCGCCAGCTTGGCGCGGTCGGGCACCTTGCCGCGCGCCGCCCGGGCGATCTCCAGCAGGCGGAATTTGACGCTGCGCCTGCGGTCGCGCAGCTTGGCGCCGACCGGGCCGACGATCTTGCCGATCCGCTGCATCGTCCGGGTCAGCACCCGCACGCCGTCGCCGAGCAGCGTGCTGTCGGTCGGATAGTGGATGTTGGTCTCGACCACCGTGGTGTCGACCCGCATGCGCCGGCCGGGCGCCACGCCGCTCTCATGCGCGATCTGCACCATGCGCTCGTGGATCTGTTTGATCGCCGCCGGCCCCAGCGCCACGCCCCAGCGGCCCATGGTCTTGGCATCCGGCGTCTTGCTGCCGCCGACGCGGGTGAAATCTCCGTACACCAGGTTGGCGCGCACCTCGCGCTCGAGCCCCTCGTAGCTCCAGTTGCGGATGTGCTTGAGCACCAACAGCCGCAGCACCACCTCGGCCGGGGTTCCCTTGCGGCCGCGGCTGCGGCTCTTCGGGCAGCGCTGGGCGAGGGCCTGGTAAACCGGGGCGAGGATCTGCGGGTCATCCAGCACGCGATCGGCCTGCCGCATCCAGGCTTCGTGCAAATCGGCGACCTCGGCGGTGATCAGCCCGTCGCCGAAACTGCGCTGCGCCCGCCACCGCTCAATCACGCGGGCCGCCGCCGCCGGCCGCCGTCCTCGGGCCGCAGCAAATCGTGGTTGAGCTCGCAGATCGCCTCGATCGCCTCTTTCAGCTTGTGGTAGTTGCCGAGCCAGCGCCGCACCTCGTCAACCTGCTCGCGCCGCAGGCTGAACTGCCGCGTCCGTGCGCCCGGATAGCTGACCGTCAGAACCCACAGCGGATGCCCGCCGCCGGCGGCGCAGACCGTGCAGCCAGTGCGGTGACGCACCAGGCGCTGCAGCAGCGAACCGCGCAGGATCTCCCCGGTCACCGGCAACTGGTTGATCAGTTCCTGGCGGGTTTCGAGGATGTCGGCGATTCGTTTCACGCTAAAGAGATGAAACGGAACCGGTCGCATCGCGTCAACCGCTTTCAGCGAAAACTTTTCTACGCCGATTGCCTCAGCGCACCGCCACCAGATCCGTACGTTCACGCACGCCGATGCGCTGATCCGCTGTTCGAAATCAGTCGGTTAGCCGCGTATTTTTGCGCCGGAAAGTAGCTAGCTAGCTTAGCTAGCGGTCACCCAAGAGAGAGCGGATCGAAGGCGTTGGCGTGGCTCGCGTTGGCATGCAGGCGGCGCAGCAGGTCGAGCAGCATGCGGACCTCTTCCTTGGCAAATGGCGACAACAGCCGGCGCTCGCGTTCCCTGGCGACGACCATGATCCGGCTGTGCAATTGTTCGCCCGCCGCGGACAGCGCGATGATCCGCTGTCGGCTGTCGCGCGGATCGGCGATCGCCTCGACAAGCCCGCGCCGCTCGAGTCCAGCAAGAGCGCGGCTGATCGCCGCCTTGTCGACGCCGACGATGTCTGAGGCGCGTCGGGCGCTGATCCGCGGCGCGATCGCCAGGACCCACATCAGGCGCCACTCCCCGAGCCCGATGTCGAAGGCGCGCCGATAAAGTTGCGACCCGCCGATCGAAAGAATGTTCGAAATGGCGCCGAGCAGATAGCCGATCGACCTCCCGAACTCGTCGGCGGCCGGCAGGTGGACACCCTGCGATTGTCTCGCCGCGGACATCCGGCGCATGCGAACCCCTCCTCGACATCGTCATCCCGAAGAACGTCGGGATCCATTGCAGCCATGGCACCGGCTTTCGTCGGTACGAGTGTGCCAAAACTCAAGCAACACCTGCGAGTTTCCGATGCTTGCCGATTCGACCCGTGCCCGATACGCCGCGAGGCCGGGATCCCTGATCGACGACACGCATCGGGCGGGAAGGAGCCGCGGTCCAAGCGCCGGGAGCACCCAAATATGGTTGACGCAGCAATCAATAACCGCAATGTTTCCAACGGTAGCAAAGGGAGGACCGTAATGTTTCTGCGGAATTGCTGGTATGTCGCGGGCTGGAGCCACCATTTCCCTAAGCAGGTGCTCGTCGGGCGGCAGTTGTTGGGCGAACCGATCGTCCTCTATCGCCAGCGCAACGGGAGAGTGGCGGCGCTGGAGGACCGCTGCTGCCATCGCCTGGCGCCGCTGTCGCGCGGGCGCCTCGAAGGTGACGATCTGCGCTGCATGTATCACGGTCTGAAATTCTCCCCTTCCGGAAAGTGCGTCGAGATCCCGCAGCAGGAGATCATCCCGTCCACCGCCATGGTTCGCAGCTATCCGGTCGTCGAACAGGACCGTTGGGTGTGGCTGTGGATGGGCGACCCGGCACTCGCCGATCCAACGGCCATTCCGCGAGCACTCGGACATCACGATCCCCTTTGGCACATGCAGACCGGCGAACTCTCCTATGCGGCCTCCTACGAGCTGATCAACGACAACCTGCTCGACCTCTCGCATCTGAGCTACGTGCACCAGAACGCGCTCGGCCGGAACACCATGAGCTGGGGGGAAAGCCGCCCGACGACTACCCGGATCGAGCGCGGTCTGCGCATCCAGCGCTGGGTGTTGAGCCAGCCCGCGCCGGGCTATCTCAATCTCCCGGCCGGAACCTTCACCGATATGTGGGCGTCCTACGATTACCTGGTGCCCGGCCTATTCCTGCTGGCGGCGAGCTCCTACCCGCCAGGCACGGCCAAGGCCTCAGGCATGCAAGCGCCGTCCGCGGCGCCGATGTGGCGATCGCTGACGTCGCAAGCCGTGACGCCGATCGCCGACCGGCAGACGATTTATTTCTATTCCGGCTGTCTCGAAGAAGACGCGCGCGACCGAGGAAAACTCGCGACAGCAGATCGCCTCCTTCGAAAAGGCGTTCGCCGAGGATAAGGCGATGATCGAAGCGCAGCAACGGGTCATTGCGGCGACGCCCGCGGCGCGGATGCTGCGGCTGGCGTCGGACGGCGCCCTCAACCAGTTCCGGCGACTGATGGCCGACCTGATCGAACGCGAACAGCCGCCGGGCGCGGCCGCCCAGACGGCCGCCGAATAACCCTGCGGGGCGTCGGTTGCGGCCGCCGGCGTCCGGCTATAACCAATTTCCGGGCAGGAAAGTTGAGAGCGAAGCCGAAAGACGGACGCGCCGATTCCCGACCCAATCGCTCACTGCGATCTAGGGTTTCGGCATGACGGCGATCGCGCTGCTCGGCTGGGGTTCGCTGATCTGGGACGCACGGCCCGAATTCGACCAGTGGCACGATCCGTCGCGGACCGGCGGGCCGGTCCTCAAGCTCGAGTTCTCGCGAATCTCGGCGAGCCGCGATGGCGCGCTGACCCTGGCGATCGATCCGGTCTTCGGCGCCGGCAACAGCGTTTGCCATGCGGGCAGCCGGCGGACCGCCCTGGCCGATGCGGTCGCCGATTTGCAGCTTCGCGAGGGCACCATCGTCGCGAACATCGGCTGCCTTGGCCCGGACCCTCGCCGTCGGCGATGCCGAGATCCCGAATCCGGCGAGGCGATTGCCGCCTGGGCCCGGCGCATCGGTATCAACGCTGTTGTCTGGACCGACCTTCCCGGCAATTTCGAGGAGAGGATTGGCCGGGCTTTCTCGGTCGGCGCCGCCGTCGACTATCTGCGCGGTCTCAATCCGTCCGGTAAGGCCCAGGCAGTGGCCTATATCGCCAACGCGCCGGCGTCGATAGAGACGCCGCTGCGTCGAGCCCTGGCAACTGAGACGTGGTTCGCCGCCGCGGCGCGCGCTCAGGGCCTCAAGGCCTCCTCGCCCGTTTAAGGCCGCCGCGACCTATCACGAACTGCAGCGGCGGGCCGTCGCAGCCAACAAACTGACCCGACCCGATCGCCAACAGCGCCTCGCTCATAGCGGCGCTCGGCGCGGTTGCGGCCGGGGGAGCATGGCCTTACCCTTCCGGCGTGAAGCCGAATGCGCCGAAAGGTGGCACCACCCTGTCCTCTCCAGTCCTCGATCATATCGTCATCGACGTGCGCGACCGCATCGACGAGGCGGCGCGACGCTTTACCGAGCTCGGCTTTCAGCTGACGCCGCGCGGCCACCACACGCTCGGTTCGAGCAATCATTTGGCTGTCTTCGCGACCGACTATCTGGAGCTCCTCGGCTTTGGCGCCGGCGGCATGAGCCGTGCCGAGATCCAGCCCTTTCCGATCGGACTCAACGGCCTGGTGTTTAAGGCGGATGACGCCGAGAGCATCTACCGGGCGGCACTCGCCGCCGGCCTGCCGATCCAGCCGGTCCAATCCTTCTCGCGCCCGGTGACCCTGGCCGGCGCGACATGCGACGCACGCTTTCGGACGACGCGGCTCGATCCCGAGAAGGTGCCGATGGGGCGCGTCTATTTCTGCGAGCACCTGACGCCGGAACTGGTGTGGCGCGAGGAGTGGCGGGCGCACCCGAACGGTGCCGGCGCGATTGCTCGCATCGTCGTCGCCTGCCCCGAGCCGTTGCGCACGGCGGCGCTGTTCCAGGCCCTGTTCGGCGCCGATGCCGCCACGGCGAAGGCCGACGGAGCTGTGACCGTCGGCGCCGGTGCCGCGCGCGTCGAGTTGACGACGCCCGCGGCGGTGGCCGCGGAATTCGGCTCAGCCGCCGCCGATCCTGCCGGGCGCGGCGAATACCTCGCGGCGGCGGAATTCACGGTACGGTCATTGCCCGAAACCGTCCGCTTCTTGAGCGCGATCCCGGGGCGGCAAACCGACGCGCGGCGGGTCATCGTGCCGGCGGCTGCTGCGTTCAACACGACGCTCGTTTTCGCGGAATAGGCCATGGCGGCCGAGCCAGCCCGATACGAGCCGACCCGGTTCCGCAATCTCGGCGACGCGGTCGACCGGTCGGGCGATTTGGAGGCGCCGGCGCTGATCGATCTCGGCGGCGACGGCGCGCCGCGAAGTTATTCATATGGTGAATTCGACCGGCTCGCCGACGCGGTCGCACGCGGGCTCCTCGCGCGCGGCCTCGCGCCTCAGGAGCGGGTAGCGATCCTGTCGGCAAACCGCGCCGAGTTCCTGACGAGCGTGTTCGGCGCGATGCGGGCCGGCCTCGTCGCCGTCCCGGTCAACTGGAAATTGCCGTCGCCAACGGTCGCCGCGATCCTCGCGGATTGCGGCGCGCGCTTCGTATTCTGCGATCCGCCGCGCCGGCCGCTCTGCCCGCCCGGCCTCGCCTGCGTCGCCTTCGGTGACGAATTCGCGGCATTCCTCGACCCCGGCCCCTTTGCCGCGACGGTACCGTACCCGGCCGCGCCGGCGATGTTCCTTTATACCTCGGGGTCGGGCGGACGGCCGAAAGGCGTCGTGCTGTCGCATCACAGCCACCTCTGGGTCGTCGACCAGCGGCTGCGCTCGCCGCCGCGCCGCAGCGAGCGGCCGCTCGTCGCGGCACCGCTCTACCACATGAATGCGCTCGCGGTATGCCAGGCGGCTCTCGTCCAGAATGACGCGATCATTCTCCTGCCGGGCTTCAACGCCGCCCAATACATCGTGGCGGCGAGCCGCCATCGCGCGACGGTGCTGACCTCGGTGCCGACGATGATCGCGATGATGCTGCGCGAGCGCGCGTTGCTGGCGCAGCGCGACCTCGGCGCGGTCGCGACGGTGCGCATGGGGTCGGCGCCGGTGTCGCCGGCGCTGTGGCAGGCGGTGCGCGAGGCCTTCCCCGGCACCGCAATCACCAACGGCTACGGCACGACCGAAGCCGGCCCGATCGTCTTTGCGCCGCATCCCGACGGCCGCGAGACGCCCGCTCTGTCGGTCGGCACAGCACACCCGCGAGTGGCACTGCGCCTCGCCGCCGACGGCAAGCTGGATGCCTCGGAAGGCGTGTTGCAAATGCGCTGCCCGGCGCTGATGACCGGCTACCACAATTTGCCGGAAGCGACGCGCGCCGCCTTCACCGAGGACGGCTTCTACATCACCAGCGACGTCTTCCGCCGCGACCGGGAGGGGTTTTATTTCTTCATCGGGCGCGCCGACGACATGTTCGTCAGCGGCGGTGAGAATGTCTATCCGAGCGAGGTTGAAAAGCTGCTCGAGCGCCATCCCGATGTTCAGGAGGCCGCCGTCGTGCCGGTCGACGACGACCTCAAATTCAAGAAGCCGGTCGCCTTTGTGGTGCCGCGGCCGGGGACTGCGCCGAGCGAGGCGGCGATCAAGGAATTTGCGTTGCGCAACGCGGCACCCTATCTGCATCCGCGCCGGGTCTGGCTGTTGGACGAAATGCCGCTCGCCGGCACCAACAAGATCGACCGGCGCGGTCTTGCGGCGCGCGCCGCTGAACTCCTGTCGCAACCTTCGATCGGGATCGGCGAGACATGAGAGCCCTCGTGCTGCGGCAACACGGCGCCGGTGGTTTGCGCCTCGAAAGCGGCTTTCCCGACCCGGTGCCCGGCGACGGTGACGTCGTGTTGCGCGTGCGCGCCACGGCGCTCAACTATCACGACGTCTTCACCTGCCGCGGCATGCCGGGGATCAGGATCCCGATGCCGGCGATCATGGGCCTCGACGTGGCCGGCGAGATCGCCGAACTCGGCCCGGGGGTCGGCGGCTGGAAAGTCGGCGATCGGGTGCTCGGCGACCCGATCAACCGGGTCGAGGGCGGCCTCACCGGCGAGACCCAGCATGGCGGCCTCGCCGAATATTGCCGCCTGCGCGCCCATCAGCTGATAAGGCTGCCCGACGGCGTCGGCTTCGCCGAGGCGGCCGCACTCCCCTGCGCCTACGGCACGGCCCGCCGCATGATGGTGGCAAAGGGTCATGTCGCCGCCGACGAAAAGGTGCTGATCCTCGGCGCCTCGGGCGGCGTCGGCGTGTGCTGCGTGCAGCTCGCCAAGCTGGCCGGGGCGACCGTGATCGCGGCCACGAGCTCGGCGGAAAAGGCGGCGCGGCTCTTGGCCCTCGGCGCCGACTACATTATCGATTATGCGCGAGAAGATTTCGTGCAGGCAGTCTACGACCGCTACGGGAAGCCCGCCCGGCGCGGCGCAGGCAGCGACCGCGGCCTCGATGTCGTCGTCAACTACACTGGCGGCGACAGCTGGACGAAGAGCCTCAAGGTCCTGCGCGTTGGCGGCCGGCTGCTGACCTGCGGTGCGACGGCCGGCTTCGAGCCGCCCGAGGACATCCGCTATATCTGGACCTTCGAATTGCAGATCCTCGGCTCGAACGGCTGGGCGCGCGACGATGTGACGGCCCTCCTCGAGATGGTGCGGGCGGGCCGCCTCGCCGCCGTCATCGATGAGACCTTGCCGCTCGAGCGCGCGGCGGAAGGGCTAGCGCGTCTCGAACAACGGCGGGTCTTCGGCAAGCTCGTGGTGACGCCGTGAGCGATCTTCCGCTCGGCCCGGAAGAACTGCAGGAGCGGCTCGCGCATTCCGCGTTCATCGACTTCCTGAACCTGACCGTATTGCGCGCCGACCCCCTTAAGGAGGAAGTCGTGATGCGGGCCGCGATGCGCCCCGAATTCGAGCGCGGCCGCGGCAGCGGACAATGGCATGGCGGGCCGATCGCCGCGATCGTCGACACGGTCGGCGATTACGCGCTCGTCATGCTGCTCGGCCGGCCGCTGCCGACGGTCAACTTCCGCGTCGACTATCTGCGCCCGGCAATCGCTACGGCGCTCGTCGTCACTGCCAAAGTGCGGCGCAGCGGCCGGTTCGTCGGCGTCGTCGATATCGACGTCGCGAACGAACAGGACCAGCTAGTCGCGATCGGCCGCGCCACCTACGCAACCGCGGCGTGAGCAGGTCGGACGAGAACCGTAGAACCTACCGTCGTCCGCAACGCATTGTCACAAATGCGTCATCGCTCTCACGTAGATCAACGTGAGCGCATTCGATCGACAGGCCTCCCATGAACCTACGCCCATTCTCGCTCGCGGCGGCGGCCGTCGCGATCCTGTGGAGCGGCGCTGCCGTCGCCCAATCGGCCGGGGCGGTGGCGCCGGCCGGTCTCGGCGATCCCGGACCGGCGGAAGCCGCGGCGACGGCGACGCCGATCAAGCATCTCGTCGTCATCTTCCAGGAGAATGTGTCGTTCGACCATTATTTCGCGACCTACCCGAACGCGGCGAACCCGCCGGGCGAGCCGGCCTTCACCGCGGCGCCGGGTACTCCCGCAGTCGACAACCTCGCCCATGCGAACCTCCTGACCGACAACCCGAACTTCACGAACAAGGCGAACGGCAGCGACGCCGCAGAGCCGTTTCGGCTCGACCGCACGCAGGCCAACACGGCCGACCAGAACCACGCCTATACCGCCGAACAGCAGGCCTATGACGGTGGCAAGGCCGACCTCTTCCCGAAATACACCGGCAAGGGGACGCCGGGCGGCGTCGGCGCCTTTGGCACCAAAGGCCAGGTGATGGGCTATTTCGACGGCAACACGGTCACGGCGATGTGGCAATATGCGCAGCACTTCGCGCTTAGCGACAATGCCTATACCGACACCTACGGCCCGTCGACGCCGGGCATGCTCGAAGTGGTCGCGGGTCAGACCAACGGCATGAAAATCCTCGTCACGACCAAAAAGCCGTCGACCGTCACCACCGTCTCCTATTACGTCGAGGACGGGCAGGGCGGGTTCACGATGATCAACGACGTCGACCCCGGCTATGACCTCTGCTCCTCGCCAAAGGACCAGGCGATGATGCTGGGCCGCAACATCGGCGACCTGTTGAATGACGCCGGCCTCAGCTGGGGCGGCTTCATGGGCGGCTTCAATCTCGATCAGAAGAATGCGAACGGTACCATCCGATGCAAACGCAGCACACACTCGGTCATCGTCGGCAGCGACATCGTCGACTACATCCCGCACCACAACTGGTTCCAGTATTTCGCGTCGACCGCGAATCCGCAGCACCGACGGCCGAGTTCGCTCGCCGCGATCGGCTACAGCTTTGTGCATGACGGCAAGACGCGCGACCCGGCGAACCACGAATACGGGTTGCGCGATTTCTACGCCGCGGTGAGGGCCGGCAACTTTCCGGCGGTGTCCTACATCAAGATGGCCGCCTATCAGGACGGGCATGCCGGCTATTCCGATCCGCTCGACGAACAAGCGGGCGTCGTCGCGCTGGTCGATTTCCTCGAACAGCAGCCCGGCTGGAAGAGCACGGCGGTGTTCATCACCTGGGACGATTCGGACGGCTGGTACGATCACGCCTTTGCCAAGGTGACGAGCCCGTCCTTCGACGCCGAGGCCGACCGGCTCGATGGCACCGGCAAATGCGGCATCGGCACGCCGCCCGACGGTCTCGGCGGCAAGCCGGTGAATGGCCGCTGCGGGCCCGGCACGCGCCTGCCGTTCTTTGTGATCTCGCCTTGGGCGAAGGCGAATTTCGTCAGCCACGAGCGGATCTCGCTCGCCTCGGTGGTGCGCTTCATCGAGGACAACTGGCTGCATGGCGAACGGCTCGGCGGCGGCTCGTTCGACGCGACGAGCGGCTCGGTGATCGGCATGTTTGCGTTTGCCTCGGGCGGCAAGAACCCGCCGCTCTATCTCGACCCGACGACCGGCGGAAAGCTCGCGACGCCGCCCGCCTCGCCCTAAAGTCCTCCTGAAGGGATGCGATGCGGCGGCGTTGCTTTCGGTCGCTTGCCGGCATCTTCGTCCTCGCAGCCGGGGCGACCGCCGCAGTCCTGATGCTGGTGGTGCGCGGGCCGCTGCCGGTTCAGTCCTGGCTTGCGCATCCCTCGGCGAGCTTCAGCCTCGCGCTCGGTGAAAACCCCTACCCGGTGAAGCTCGATCGGCCGCCTGCGGCGCCGCTCTCGGCGATGGCGCAACTCGGCCGCTTCGTTTTTTTCGACCCGCATCTGTCGTCTTCGGGCCGGCTCGCCTGCGCCTCCTGCCACGCACCGGCGCTGGCTTACGGCCCGCCGGGCGGTAGGCCGGTCATGGCGGGCGGCCCGGCATTGTCGCTCGAGGGGGTGCGCGCGGTGCCGTCGCTGATGTACCTCGAGCGGCAGCCGAATTTCAGCGTCGGTCCCGACGACGAGGAGAACGAGACGGTCAGCCTGGCGCAGCTCGCCGCACTCGGCCAGGATGCGGCGCGGGCGCAAAAGACGGCCCTCGACACCGCGGCGACGAGCGCCAATCTCGTGCCACAGGGCGGCCTCTTCTGGGATGGGCGCGCCGATACCTTGCAGCAGCAGGCGCTGTTTCCGCTGTTGAGCCCGTTCGAGATGGACGGCGGCAATGTCGAGGCGGTCGCCGTGAAGTTGCGGCAGGCTCCTTATGCGGCGCGGTTTGTCCAGCTGTTCGGCAGTGCCGTGTTTGATACGCCGCGGCTCGCCGTCGCCGAAGCCCTCTTCGCGGTCGGCCGCTACGAGATCGAGACGCCGAGCTTCCACCCTTACAGCAGCAAGTTCGACTTCTGGCTCGAAGGCCGCGCCCGCCTCAGCCCCGCGGAGCTGCGCGGCTACCTGCTCTTCAACGATCCGGCGAAGGCCAATTGCGGCGGCTGCCATCTCGACCAGCCGACCGCCGACGGCCTGCCGCCGCTCTTCACCGACCATCAGTTCGAGGCCTTGGCGGCACCGCGCAACCCGGCGCTCGCCGCCAACCGGAACCCGGCCTATCACGATCTCGGGATCTGCGGCCCCTATCGCTTCGATATCGCGAATGAGACGCAATATTGCGGCTTGTTCACGACCCCGACGTTGCGCAACGTCGCGACGCGCCGGGTGTTTTTCCACAACGGCGTGTTTCACAGTCTGCAGCAGGTGCTCGACTTCTACGATTTTCGCGATACCGAACCGCAGCGGGTCTATTCGCGGGCGCCGGACGGGACCGTCGCCAAATACGACGACATCCCGCCGCGCTATCGCGCCAATGTCGACGTGACCGATCCGCCCTTCGACCGGAAACCGGGCGACACGCCGGCGATGAGCCCGCAGGACGAACAGGACATCATCGCCTTCCTCGAGACATTGACCGACCGCCACCAGCCGCAGTGATGAGACAGCGCAGCGGCCCTCAATCGGTTTGGCGCAAACCCCCACCCAGGCCCGCGCCCGAACTCGCCTGCCGGCTTTTCGTTTGTGTTGCCGCCGGCTATCGTGATGGCCCGTGCTACCGGGAGACCCCCGATGCGTATCCGCCGAATTGCACTTCCGGCTGCGTTCGCTGCCGGGCTCGCCGCACTACTTCCTGGGAGCGCCAACGCGCAATACTATCCCCCTTGTTCGCCATTCCCGTTGTTCTGGCCATTCTGCGTGGTGGGCGCCGTCGTCGGCACCGCGGCGACGATCGTCGCTGCGCCGTTCGTGGCGCTCACACCGCCGCCTTATTACTATGGCTATTACGGGCGGCCCTATTATCCGGCCCCGCCCTATTACCCACCGCCGCCCTATTATCCGCCGGGATACTACGCACCACCCTATTATAACGGGCCGCGCTGAGCCATCGGATCGCCGGCTCTCGCCGGCATCACGCGCAAGGCTCAGGAAATCGGCGTCAGTCGAGGAGGGCGAATACCTCCCGCGGTGCGCCAAAGCCGCGCAACGAGAATTCGCCGACCGGCATCAGCGGCGAGCGGCAATGCCGTGCGAACTCGGCCGAAACGAGGATCGCACGGCCGGTTTCGCCGGTCAGTTTTTCGAGGCGGGCCGCGAGGTTGACGGCGGGGCCGATGCAGGTGAAGTCGAGCCGTTTTCTTCGCGGTCTCGTTGCGGCCGGGCGCGTGACGCATGGCAGCCGACAGCGCCCGTTTGTTTACGAGAGTTGCCGCCGGGCGTTACGGTGACCTTTGGTCGAGACTGCCGCTGGGGAAACGTCGATGCTCCGCAATCGGGACGAGTTTCGCGAGGAAAAGGCGTTTGATCAGCTAACCGAGGCGATCCTCGAACGCGACCAGGCGCGCACGACGGATCTGTTCTACGGGATGATCGTGCGGGACGGCCGCTCGATCGGTGATGCTCTGAGCATTATTGCGGCGGCAGAAGCGCCGTTCGTCAACGTGCCGTGCCACATCAATATCAAGGACGGCAACATTGCGCTGACCAACAACGACCACACTCTGCTTGGCTTGCGGGCATCAACCTATCTGATGCCCTACCTACCCGAGAAATACCGGCTGCTGCCGCTGTTGCAGAGCGTCTGGTACATCGGCGCCGGGCTCGATATCTGGAATCAGCTGCTGTTCAAGTATCCAGGACGCTACGCCACGATGAAGGGTGTCCAAGTGTCGGCGCCGGATTACGGTCCGGTCGTGTGGCTCGCTGATACGCAGCCGATCAAGGAAGCCGGGACGCTCGAAGAACGGCTGCATTCCTACATGATCGCGACGATGACCGGCGATTCGAAGCGCTGCCACGGCCTGTTTCTGGGCCTGGCCGAGGAGTCGGATGCTCGCCAGGCGCTACGGGAGACCATCGAATTTCTCGGCTTGATCGATATCCAAGAGACAGTGATCGGCCGCAAGGCGCGCAACACCGGTCACAAGGCAATCCGCGCCCGCGCCGTAACCGACCTCGCCGACTACATCGGCTGGGAGAAATCCCACGGTGTTTTCTACATGGGCGTCCCCGACATGGCGGTCGGACCGCTCTATTATTCTCTGTACGACGCCGCTTCGGTGCTGATCGGCGCCGAGTTCGGGGATGGTGGCAAGGGCCTCGAAGAAAGAAACAAGACGCCGCTCTCGCCAACGCAGGTCGAAGACATGATCCAGCAGATGATGCTGGCCGACGGCGAGACCGTGTGGAAGCTGATCACCACGCACCTGAAAGACGGCATCACTATTGAGAGCCTTGGGGACACGATCCAGCTTGCCGCCGCCGAATTGATCCTGCGCACGACGGTCGCACGGCAGTTCACCAACGGCCAGCACCCGTTCGACTATTGCAATGTCGCCAACAACTGGTTGCGCAACAGCAAGAGCCCCTACAAGGGGCGCATCCTTTATCTGATGGCCAACTTCATCAACGACGTGGCCCACGAGAACAACCTCGTCAATTCGGTGATCGAGGATGAAATCGCGGGCTATACCGGCAACGGCCGCTCGCCGCAGGCGCTGCTGGGCGAGCTGGACGACGCGATCATGTCGCTCGACTACGTCAGGTCGACCGCGGTGGCGAACGCGTATCTGACGTCGGGCGCCGACCGGCGGCCCTACATGGAAACCGTAGCGCTGTGCGCCAGCCGCTTTCAGGACGACCCGCACAACCAGAAAATCACGGTATCGACCTTCGAGGAGTACGAGCTTAACTCGACCCATCTGAAGGACCGGATCCTGTTGGTGACACCGCGTCTGCTCGCCGGCTGGGTCAAGATGCCTGGCGAGCGCGACTGCTTCGCGCTTTTCGAGAGGGAGTGGATCTATAATTAGCGTGCGGACCCTGCGAGTCGGTGCAGGCTTTTCTTCGGGCGCGCTGCGGGCGCTGGAAACGCGTAGTGCCTGCGATCCGGGAGCAGCCCGGTCCCAGCCGCCACACAAGGATTGACGTAGTCGGAGGCGCTCCAAGCGCGCGCCCGGTTTGGCTAGAGCTGGCGTCTCGCGAGCCGGGCGCCGGCCGACAACGCATTGAGCCTCGCGCGCGAACTGCGGATGCACGCGCCCGCCGAGGCCTCAGAGGATGTGAAAGATTAGCAAAATGGCTGGATGGGCGCACTGCGTCCTTCGAGACAGCTGCTTCGCGGCTTCCTCATATAAGGATGAGGGGTGTTCTTAATGCCATCAAGAGGTCACCTCATGCTGAGGAGCGCCGTCAGGCGCATCTTGAAGCACGCACGATCGTGGTGCACCAGGATGCCTGTGCCGAAGGCCAATTCTTTCACAGTCGCTCAGTCGGTGCCGGCGATCGCGTTCTCACGCCCGACAATGTTCGCGTAGGCGATGAGGCGGTCGGCGACGACCTCGGGATGCTCGACCACATTGGTCGCGTGCCTGACGACCCCTGGCCGATCAGAGGCCGGCGCGAGCGTTACTTGAGCTGATCGTTGATCTTATCAAGCCCGGCCCGAGCGCAAGCGTCGTCGAGCGGCGCGATCGGCGCAGGCCACCTCCGTCAGCCTGGGCCCCTATTGCGCGGCCCCGGCCGGAATTTCGAAAGAGGACTTGCCGATGGACTGGGGGGACCCTGGTTGAACGGGCCGGCCATCCTGCTCGAAATTGCGGAGGTCGCGATTGACAAATTTTGGCGTAAACCAATACCCATCTGCTATCGCGCATTTTTCGCTTTCGCGAGAAGTGAGGAAACAAGCAGTCGGGGGAGATCCAGGTGGTGCACTTCTATGCGGATTACGTGATCGTCGGCGCCGGCTCGGCCGGCTGTGTTCTGGCCGACCGGCTGAGCGAGGACGGGGCTCAGGTCGCCCTTCTCGAGGCGGGGCCGACGGACTGGCACCCGATGATCCACGTGCCTGCCGGCGCTCTGCACCTGCGTGCCAACCCGCTCGTCAACTGGAACTACTATGCGGAGCCTGGGAACGCGATCGGCAACCGGTCAATGCACTGGCCGCGTGGCCGGGTATTGGGCGGCACCAGCTCGATCAACGGCATGCTCTATGTCCGCGGCAACCCGGCCGATTACGACGGCTGGGCACAGATGGGCTGCCGCGGCTGGAGCTACGCCGATGTCTTGCCTTATTTTAGGAAATCCGAACGTTACGCGCCGGGCGACGCGGAATACCGCGGCAAGGACGGCCCGCTCCTGGTCGAGGATTACCGCACGATCCTCCCGCTGACTCACCGCTTTGTCGAAGCCGCGCAACTGGCCGGCTTCCCGCTGACCCGCGACTACAACGGCGTCGTCCAGGAGGGGGTCGGCTATTCGCAGATGACGCGCAACGGCCGCTTTCGCGGCTCGACGGCGCGCACCTTTCTCGCCGAGGCGCGGCAGCGCAGCAACCTGCGCGTGATGACCAAGGCGGTGGCGATAGGGCTGCTACTCGATGGAAAGCGCTGTACGGGTGTCGCCTTTCGCCACAAGGGCGGCGACCACCGGGTCTCGGCGGCGCGCGAGGTCGTCGTCTCCGGCGGCACGGTAAATTCGCCGCATCTGCTGCAGATCTCCGGCATCGGTCCCGCTGCCCATCTGCAGTCTATCGGGGTCGCAGTGAAGCATGATCTGCCGGGGGTCGGCGCCAACCTTTCCGACCATTTCGCCATGCGCGTGACCCACCGCGTCAAGGACGAAGTCTCGATCAATCAGATGGCGCGCGGCATCCAGCTGATCGGCGAGATCGGCCGGTATGCGACGACGGGCCGGGGTGCTTTGACCTTCGGCGTCACCACGGCGATGGTGTTCTGCCGCAGCCGCGAGGGTCTGGGGAGCCCGGACCTGCAATTGCTGTTCACGCCCGGGAGCTACGATCCAAACGGTATCGGCCGGCTCGAGCGCGAGCCGGGCATGACGCTCGTGGTGTGCATCGCCCGGCCGAACAGTCGCGGCACGATCACGGCGCGCTCGGCAGACCCGCTCGACCGGCCGGCGATCCGCCCGAACTACCTATCGGACCCGGGGGATCTGCGGGTGTTGCTTGCGGGCACCGGCCATGCGCGGCGGATCTTCGCCGCCGCGCCGCTCGCGCGATACAGCGCCGCCGAGACCTCACCGGGCCCCGACGTCACCTCGGAAGAGGCGCTGATCAACTGCTTCCGCATTGCGGGCACCAACCTGCATCACCCGGTCGGCACCTGCCGGATGGGGGAGGACCCGATGGCCGTTGTCAACTCGCGGCTGCGGGTGCACGGGCTGGAGAGACTGCGGGTCGTCGACGCCTCAATCATGCCGACGGTGACGACGGGCAATACCAACGCGCCGACAATCATGATTGGCGAGAAGGGGGCGGCGATGATCCGTGAGGATGCGGCGGCCTTTGGGGCAGCCACAGCGGCACCGGCTCGGTCAGCAGCATGAGGTGAGGCCGTCCGGCTGGAGGCCACAGATTTCGCAGTCAGGATAGCCTGCCAAACCGGAACCGGTCGCGGTGCTGCCGCGATTGAGGGATATTTTGCTGTCCAGTCGAGCCCGGTGCGGGTCAGCAGGCGCACATCGCCCGGGGTCGGTCGACCCGGGCGTGCATCCGCGTCACCAGGGTCGGCGGCGATGCCGTTTGCTCGCACCACACGCGGGCTTTAAAACTCCGGAATGCCTCGACTATCCTAGCGACGCAGTCCACCTCCCAGCGCCGGCAAGGAGGCCGAGATGAACAAGTTCAGCTGCAACATGATTTCGGGCGAAGAGATTTTTTATGCGACGCTGGTCGCCGAGGACGCTAGGCAGGCCAAGGAAATGGCGGCCACCGAAACAAAGAAGGGCCGACCGCGCGAGTGGAACGTCGCCGTCATCGAGAAGGACGTGCCCGGCCCTTCCCGCTTCCTTGGCACCGGCGTGCAGGAAGCGTGAGTCGAGTAGGGCTCTCCATCCCCTCCGGCGCATCTCTGCGCTGCGGATCGGGATCGCCCGCATGAGCCCGGCCAATTCGTCGCACTTTCGCCGAGTGCGACGGAGACGATCGCGGAAAAGCCGAGGAATCATCCGGGATGTGACGGTGTGACGGATCGAGGACCCCTGATACGGCGATCCAGCGCACCGATCCCGGCTCCCTCGACGATAACTTCATCTCGGGCCGCGGGCGATCGCTGGCCGGGTTCCGCACCTCCGGGTCCGTCTATCGAGCTTCTGTCTAACCCCTGGCCGAAAGGGGTCCCATGTCGTCGGAACCGCTTACCCAGCTTCATCACCGATTGCCGGCTGCGAGCGGTGGAGAGCCCATGCCTGGTGTCGGCTGCCGTCGCGACACCCTGTGATCTGCGGCGCTGCGCTCGAACGACACGGATGCGCCCTGAACCGCCGATTCCGGACGCAGCAAAGCACTCCTGCGCAGTTGGCTCATTCTTTCCGGCGCCTCGGCGCGGCGAAAACGGCCGGGGAGACAGCCGTCATCGCGCCGCCTGCGACAGGCCCACGATGAATTTCACCAAATACGGCTTCCAGGTCGCCGCGTAGTAATCCTCGAAATGCCCGTGTGTGTCCTTGTCATAGGGGGTCAGTACGTAGGTACCGTGCGTGATCTTCTTGAATGCGCGTTCGACTTTGCCAAGCGTCGGCGGGTCGGCGAAATCCTCGACATTGGATCTTCGGCAGGTCGGCCTCGGGGCTGTAGTCATAAATCAATTCGAGATCGTAGAGCGTATTATTGGCGTCGCCGTTTTTCATGATCGCCGCTAGGCGTCTGTCATAGAGCGCCTTCGCAGCCGCCACGGTCGGCGCCTCTTCCTGAATGCACACCGGGCGTTCGGTGAAATCGTCGCGGCGGCCGCGTACATATAGACGGTCGGGGTCGTAGTCGCCGTTGTTCCGGGCCGGATCGTGGCGGATCAGCTCGGTGGCGCCATGGCGTCGCATGTAGGTGGGCTTCAGACGTCGACCGCAACTCGATGCGCCAAAATCGAGGCAACCGAGAAGTCGTCACCGACACCCCCGCCACGTTCGGATGCTCTTGGTCGGCACCACGGCCGCCCTGGCTGGTTTCCGATCGCCACCGTGCCGGCCGACATTATCGAAATGCGCCCAGTTCGACTGGAAGCGAAGCGTCAACTCGGTGTTCGTTGGTCGGCATGCCAAGGCGCGAGCGCCCCCGATGGCGGCCAAGGCCGCGCCAAAGGCTCGAAAGAGGGCCCGGAGGTGGGCGCGGGACCCCAGCCAATCGATCGCCCGCCGCTTTCGTGACCTTGCTCGAAATGCAATTACAGCCGCGCGATGACCGGGCGCGTTTGCCTCAGATGCCGGCCACCCATGCCTAATTGTTGGGCATGAATCGCTCGGCACGGGGACGCGGATCGGGCAGAGTCAGTGGGAAAGCGCTGAATATTTGGAACCGCCTCGACGATGCCGCGAACTTTCGGTCCGAACCGCGCTCAGACCCGACGAATCCTGATAGGGGCGGCGATGCTCCTCACTCTCGGCCTATCGCAAGCTCCGATCGGCGCCCTCGCCGACCGTTTCGCGCTACGTGTTACGATGTTGTCGGGGGCGGCGATTAACGCCGTCGGACTCGGCGTCATGGCGCTGGCCGGTGGCGCGACGGCGCTGATCGTGTCCGGCGCGCTGATCGGCATCACGTTTGTCATGCGCCCGGTCGGATCGTCGCTCGGTGCCTGGGGCGGCGGTGTCATCTTCGACCGGTTCGGGTCCTACGACCATGCTTGGCAGATCGGCATCCTGGTGGGTTTCGGCGCCGGCGTGGTGCAGATCATGGCAGGCGGACCGACGCGAGGGCGCGATCCCATCGCGGTACCTCGGCTTGTCGACCAGCCTCGGTGAGAAAAGCCCTCGGCATTCCGACGCCAATTGGGGAAGTGCGACGGTCGCGCTGAGATGTTTTCCCAGTCGATCATCGCCGCCGGCGAGCGGCGCGGCCTGCTCGCGAATTCGAATTACCTGCGTCTGTGGTTTGCCGGCGGTGTCGGGAATGCGATGCGCTGGCTCGAGCTGCTGGTCGCCGGGATCTTCACCTACGATGCCACGCACTTCCCCTTTTTGGTTGCCGTCGTCACGGTCGCCCGCAGTCTGCCGATGCTGTTGGTCGGGGCGCTTGCCGGATTGGTCGGCGAGGCGCTGAACCGCAAGCGGATACTCCTGGTACAACTCTTCGTATTGGCGGGAAGTTCGGCCGTGCTCTGCGCGTTGGCGTTGTCCGGACGGCTGCGGGTCTGGCATGTCGCAATGGCCGGCATCGTCACCGGCGTCGTGTGGGCCGCGGAGATGGCGGTACGGCGGCGCATGATCGGCGAAGTCGTGGCGAGCGATCAGGTGGCGGCGGCAGTAGCCTTCGAACTCGCTGACGAACAGCGTCGCTCGGGTCTTGGGGCCGCTTGCCGGCGGCTTCGCCTACGAGCGTCTGGGCCTTGGCGGTGCCTATTTTCTCTCGGCCGCCCTCTATCTGGTGGCGAGCCTCGGAGTCGGTGGTCTCGGTTTCCGGCAACAGCCGCGACCGCTGCGACTGCACCGCTTCGCCGCCGACCTCGCTGAGGGGCTCTCGGTTGCCCGCTCCTACCCAGCGATCCTGGTCGTCGTGTTGGTTTCGATCGTAATGAATGTGTTCGGCTTCTCGTACTCGGCGCTGATCGCGCCGATCGGTCTCGATGGGTTTCGGGTGTCGCCGGCTTTGGTTGGCGCGCTGGCCGCCGCTGAGCCGATCGGCGCGATCGGCGTCGGTGCCGCTCTGTCCGCCGGATGGCTGCGGCTCGACGGCAGCCGCGCGCTGCTGCGCGGTTCGTTGCTGTTCCTGGTGGGCGTGGTCGGGATGGCGCTGTCACCATGGTACGGACTCGCCTTCGTGCTGCTCTTCATCGGCGGCCTCGGCACCGCGGCTTTCTCAAACATGCAGACGACGCTGATCCTGGTGGAAGCTCCGGCGGCGATGCGCTCGCGCGTCATGGGCATCGTTACGATGTGCATCGGCACCGGCCCGCTCGGGGTTCTGGCGGTCGGCATGCTGTCGGAACGGCTCGAGCCGGCGACCGCTATCCTGATCATGGCGGGTTTCGGGCTGGCCGGATTGGATTGGTGTGGATTTGCCTCATTCGCAGGCACGCCTAGCGGCCGTGCTTGCCCGGGTTGGGCGCCTTGGTGAGTTGTGTCCGTCAAGTTCAGCAATTTGATCATGGCCTCTGGTGCTTCGAGCGCGACGAGGCAGTTCCATCGTCACCGCGCTGCTAGGCCGGCGTGCGGCGCTCTAGGTCAGGCTTTTTTGTATTTACCATAACTATCGATTTTCTTTGATCTATATATCGAGTTAAACTACTCGGAGCGGCATCCGGGCGCCTGATGTTGCTAGATTAAGGCACAATCAGCGATGCGGCGCCGCATATCGCGAGCGCTTTCCAACAGGTGCGGTAACGAGACCTTATGACGCCGAGGTGGCGACATGATCAGCACATTCGACTGTATTCGCCGGATAACGACACGATTAGAGTTGTTCTTTCCACATTGGCCAGGAAGACATCACAAATCCGGCAAGCGCCTGCTGCTCGGCGCGACGCTGATCCTCGTCGCATCGGCGGTTGTCGGCGCGGCGCGAGCCCAGAGCGAGGTCGAGCTCACGGCCAACGCGCAGGCGTTCGGAACAGATGTCGTCGTGCTCGGCGACGCCGACGACCGCGCCGCGTTCCCGTTTCAGGTCGCGCTGAAACTGCGCAACGCCGATGAATTCGCCGCTCGGCTGGGCCGCGGCGAACAGATCACGAACGACGATCTGCAGCAGCGCTACCTGCCGACCGCGGCGAGCTACCAGGCGGTGCTGTCCTGGCTTGCGGCGAACGGCATCACGGTCACGCGAACCTATGACAACCGGGTCACGGTCGAGGCCGCCGGGCCGGTGGCCGCGCTTCGCAGGGCGTTGCATATTTCGTTCAAGCGGGTGACCAGCGAGGGCGCTGCCTTCATCGCGTCCGATGAGGCTCCGGTCGTGCCGGCCGCGATTGCCGCGATGATCGAGGGCATCAACGGACTGCAGCCCTATCGGCATTTTGACAAGCAGATCCGTTTCGCGCCGCCGACGGCCGGGTCGAAAGCGCCCGGTCCCGACGAGCTGATCACCGACAACTATTTCCCGCTCGGCATCCTCCGGGTTTATCAGGCGTTGCCTTACCTCTCGGAAAGCGGCAAGGGAACGACGACGGCGATCCTGATCGACACCTTCCCGCACGCCAGCGACATCGAGACTTTCTGGAAGCTGACCGGCGCCCCGCAATCGCTGTCGAACCTCACATTTATTCAGACGGTCTCGGGCACATTGCCGCCGCCGTCGGGCGAAGAGAGCCTTGACACCGAATGGGCGAGCAGCATCGGCTACGGCTCGAAGGTGCGCGTCTATGCGACCCGGACATTGTCCTTTCCCGACATCGACAGCGGCATGCAGGCAATCCTCTCCGACCTCAAGAAGGGTGTGGCAATCAAGCAGATGTCGGCAAGTTTCGGCGGCTGCGAACGCACCGCACCGCTCGCCGAAGTAAAGACCGAAAACACGCTTTTGGGTCTGATCGCGGCGAGGAATGTCAGCATTTTCTTTTCGTCCGGCGATAACGGGGCCTTCGAATGCGGAGAGACCGAGCCGCCCACCCCCGAATGGCCGTCGACGGACCCGTTCGTCACCGCGGTGGGCGGCACGGAACTGATCGCCGAGGTCGTCAGCAGCACCAAGCTCGCGATTTTCAGCGAAACCGGCTGGAGCGGCAGCGGCGGCGGCTTCAGCAGCCTGTTCGCGCCGCCATCCTATCAGGCATTTCTCCACGCCAAGTCGCGCGTTGTTCCCGATGTGGCCGCCGACGCCGATCCGCTGACCGGCGTCGTGATCATCGTCAACGGCAGCCGGACGACCATCGGCGGCACCTCGGCCAGCACGCCGATCTGGGCGGGTTTCACGTCGTTGATCAACGAGGCGCGCGCCAATGCCGGCAAGAAGCCGGCGGGTCCGCTCAATCCGCGCATCTACCCGCTGCTCCTCAGCGACAACTTCCACGACGTGGTCGGTGGTTGTAATGGGGAATTCTGCGCCGTCAGGGGCTACGACCTCGTCACCGGGATCGGGTCGCCGATCATGAACCGGCTGCTGCCGACCTTGGCGGCGCAGCCTTGAGGCCGCCCTCGGCCGCCGGTCGAACCCGCGGCGAGCGCGTCCGATCACGCGAGCCCGGGCCGGGCGCGGGTCCCGGCGATCGGTCCCAGGGATTTGGGGTCAACAGGTCGGCGTACCCGAAATGACCGCCCCTCAGCTCGCTACGATCGGGTATTTCGCGAAAATCGTGTCGATCCGCTTGAACGCCGCGTCGATCGCGGCCGGCGGCGTCATGCCGTTCTTCATGACGTTGATCACGGCGTTCATCATGACGCTCTCGGCCCCGACTGAAGCCATGCCCGGATTGCGCGCCTCGTAGATCGGGATCGTCGGGCCGAATAGCGTCAAGTCCGTGTAAGCCTTCCGGTGCGGATCTTCCGCGAGCCAGAACGGGTCGCTCTTGGCGATTGTCGGCATCGGGATGACAAAGCGGCCGAGCCCGGCCTTCAGATATTTGTTCAACACCTCCGGCTGGATCGCGTACCTCATGAACTCCTTGGAAACCGAGAGGTTCTTCGCCCCCTGCGGGATTACCACGCCAAAGCTTTGGACCTGCGCCGGCAGCTTTTTCCCGTCATTGCTGAGCGGCAGGCCGCGGGTCAGAATGTCGTCGTATTGCTCCTTGTCGTGATAGAGCGCGACCTCGGTCGAAATCGTGCCGTCGAAATCCATCGCCATCAGTTTCGCGTGAAAGGCGTTGTTGTCGTCGGCGTCGTTCCAGTTGAGGACGACCGGTGGCACGTAGCCGTCGGTATAGGCTTTTGCCAAGAACGTGGCCGCCTTGATCGCCGCCTCCTTGACCTCTGGGTGGCCGGTCTGGAGTTGTCCCTGCGGCGTGACGATGTTCTCGCCGCCATAGGCGATCAGGAAGGAATTGAAGAGATTGATCGGGTCGTTTCCGTTCGCGGTCAGCTGATAGCCCAGGCCGTAAATGTTGCGGACCCCCTGTTTGCGCAACCCGTCCTGCACCGGCCTGAAGAAGTTGTGGAACGCATCCCAGGTATTCGGGATGTCCGCGACTTTCTGGCCGGACTTCTCGACCAACGATTTCCAGATGTGGTACGGTACCGCACCGGCCTTCCACGGTATCTGATAATAGCTGCGCTTTTTCGCATCGTTGTTATAGGCAAGGCTGCAGAGGACAGCGTTCTCGCTGAAAAGGGCTTTCTGAGTCTCAAAGACATCGCTGACGTCAAGAAAGCTGTTTTTCCAGGCGTTCAAATAGAGGAAGTGAAAGTCGGCGACCTCCAACATGTCCGGGACGACGCCGGCGGCGACCGCCGAAACCGACTTCTGCCGCAATGCGGCAAAAGGAATGATACTGTAATCGATCGTGTTGCCGCTGGCCTTCTCGTAATCGGCGACCAGGGCGCGATAGGCGGCGTCCTCTTCGGGAATGAAGCCCTGCCCCAGCCACATGCTCGCGGTCGTGGCCGCGGCATTGACGATATGGGGCCGCGCCAAGGCTGCCGCGGCCACGATCCCAGCAGAGCCGCGAAGTACCGAACGCCGGCTAAGCTTTCTCATCGGTCTTTCCTCCATTACGCGCTTGGGCGGGCCCAAGCTAATTCGTTTGAGATTGCTGCATAGGCTTCGGCACGATATAGCTGGCAAAACAATCGCGTAGCCATTTGATCTCGGTAGTTGCTGCCTGCTGGGTGGGCCGCGGATCGCGTTTTCGTAGGCGGCCGCCGAGACCCCAAGCGCAATGCCTTACAAATAGCTCACCGCGAGTAGCGCCGCTTTTGGCGAGGGCAGTACCCGCACGCGTCCCGAATATAATCGCAAAGCTCTTTACCACGGACGCTCCTCAACCAAGAATTCCTCAAAGCTCAAAGACCTTATCACCGGTAGCTTTCGGCAATGTGCCGTTCTCAATGATGCCGACCTGGACGCCCCGGACACGGTAGCCATACTGTGTTCGAAAGAGTGCAGCCGTTACAAGAAGAAATTTTTCTCGATCTTGATGGAAAATGTTCTTCCTGTCCTGAACCGATTTCCGCGTCGCTTCGGCTCCGCGAACGGTCGCTAGTGGTACGCCCAAGTCGCCGGGCTTAGCCGGACACCCATGCAAATTATCAGGCGTGGATCTGGGCGCGGTTAGTGGCACCATCGGTCACAGGGAGAGGAAATGTCTGGCTGCCTCAGGTGAAGGTTGTACAGCGTCTGTCGACGCGCCTCGGCCTCAACAATTTCGAGCCGGTCTGCGTTTGGCTCGCTCGCACGACCGCGCAAGCGGCCTAGCGGTGCACAGCGAAACCGCCGCCCCGGCCATCAACCGGGGAGCGATCACGGTTTCTATCATGCTGGCGCCGATCATGCAGGGCGTCGACACGACGATCGCCAATGTGGCGCTGCCGCATATGCAGGGCAGCCTGTCGGCCTCGCAGGACCAGATCGCCTGGGTGCTGACCTCGTATATCGTCGCCGCCGCGATCATGACGCCGCTGACGGGATGGCTCGCCGGCCGCTTCGGCATCAAACACGTATTCCTGATCTCGGTCGCAGGCTTTACGCTGGCCTCGGCGCTGTGCGGCAGTGCTACGAGCCTCGCCCAGCTCGTGATCTACCGTGTGCTGCAGGGCATCTGTGGCGCCGCGCTCGTGCCGCTGTCGCAATCCGTGCTGCTGCAAATCAATCCGCGGGAACGGCATGCGCGGGCGATGGCGGTTTGGGGTACCGGAACCATTCTGGGTCCGGTCATCGGTCCGGCGCTCGGCGGCTGGTTGACCGACGACTACAACTGGCGCTGGGTGTTCTATATCAACCTCCCGATCGGGGCGCTGGCGACGCTAGGTATCCTAATTTTCATGCGTGAGACGCGCCACGGTCGCCGCGAGCCATTCGACTTCTTTGGCTTCGCCATGTTGAGCTTGGCGATCGGCGCGTTGCAGATGTTGCTCGACCGCGGCGAGCTCAAGGATTGGTTCGGCTCGACCGAAATCTGGATCGAGGCGACGATCGCCGGGCTTTGTTTCTACCTCTTTATCGTCCACACCATAACCGCCATCGAGCGGTCTTTTCTGAACCGTGACCTGCTGAAGGACGGCAACTTTGTCGTCGGTACCGTTCTGATGTTCTTTATCGGCATCATTCTCAATGGGACATCGGCGTTGGTGCCGACAATGCTGCAGGACTTGATGAACTACCCGGTACTGACGACCGGGCTAGTGTGGGTGCCGCGCGGCGTCGGCACGATGATCGCGATGTTTCTGGTGGTGCACCTGATCGGTCGTGCCGACACGAGACTCATCATCCTGGCCGGGCTCGGCCTGACCGCGGTCTCGCTGTGGGAAATGACCGGATTTTCGCTACAGATGGGGATGGGACCGATCATCTCGACCGGCATCCTGCAGGGCTTTGGGCTCGGCTTTGTCTTCACCCCGTTGAGCACGGTGACATTCTCGACCTTGCCGCGACACATCCTGACGCAGGGTACGGCGATCTTCAGCCTGATGCGTAATCTCGGGGGGAGCATCGGCATCGCGGTCGTCGAAGCCCTGTTGGCGGAGAAAACCCAGATCGTTCATTCTCGACTGATCGAGCATCTGCGGCCGGACAACCCGCTGACCCAGGCGCCCTATCTGATGTCGCCATTCAGCCTGACCACGCCGATAGGCTTGGCCGCGCTCAACGCCGAGGCAACGCGGCAGGCGGCGATGGTCGCCTATATCGACGATTTCAAGCTGATGATGATCATCATAGTTGTCGCGCTGCCGCTGTTACTGCTGCTGCGCAGGGCGGCCTTCGCGCCCGATTGAGCGGACATGCGGGAACGGGCGGAGGAGAAGCAACCGACCAGCTGCTCGCCTGCTCGAAAGAAGGTTAAAGTTCCAAAAGACTCTCCGCCGCGCTTGATCTCCGCAGGTGCCCGCCGAAGGTTCGGAGATCTTGTTTAAGTTTAAGCGAAAGTGAACTGCCGACGGGGACCGAACTCATGCAGGGGGCGCCGATGAACATCCTGCTGTTCTCGATGCCGGACTCGTTCGAACACATGCCGACAATCGCCGTCCGGATGCCGAACGGGGCGTTGACGTCCCTCGCCGGGAACGTCGATCCCGACCATCGGGTCGCCGCGGCGGACCTGTTGCTCGTTCAAAACCGGGTCCGAGAGACCGTCGAGCGGCTCATGGCCGAACACGAGCCCGACGTCGTCGGGCTCTCGGTCATGACCTTCCAGCGCAAGACGGCCAAAAGGATCATCGATCTCGTCCGCAGGCGGCGCTCCTCCGCGCGCGTCGCCGCCGCCGGCTTCACCCCGCCGGGCCGCGAGCGAAGAGCATCGAAAGCTTGTCGAAGCATCCTGTCCAGCCGCGGCGGTGGCTGTCCAGCGCTTCCCGGCGGCCGAGGCGCTGGTGCCGCAGGGTGATTTCGGTCGTGCCTTCGTCGCGCGCGGCGAAGGTGACGGTGACGAGGCTCTGCCGGCCGTCGTCGAACGCCGCACCTGCATGTTCCCAGATCCAGGTGAAGACGAGCCGCTCGGGCCGCACGATCTCGCGATAGACACCGCCGACGACATGGGCCGTGCGTCGGGTTGCCGCATCACGATCCGATAGGCGCCGCCAAGCGTCGGCTCGAGCCAATCGATCTCGGCGGCGATCGCGCCGGGTCCCAGCCAGCGCGCCAGCGTTGCCGGGTCGAGCCAGGCGTCGAACACGACCGCGCGCGGCGCCCCGATGATGCGCGTCAGCGTGACCGTGGATGCGGCGGCGGTTTCAGCGGGATCGGGAATCGCTTTTCTCCTGGCGAGGGTGCACCCGGGGCCGGCGCAGCTCGGCCTCGAGCCGGTCGAAGCTCGCGTCCCAGAAGCCTTGGTGGAAGGCGAGCCAATCCGCCGCCGCGCTCAACCCGGCCGGGTTCAGACGACACCAGCGATGCGGACCATCGGCGATCCGATTGATCAGCGCAGCGCGCTCGAGCACTTTAAGGTGCCGGGAGATCGCCGGCAGCGAGATCGCAAACGGCGCCGCCAGCTCGCCGACCGTCGCCTGCCCGGCGGTCAGCCGCGCGACGATGGCGCGTCGCGTCGGATCGGCGAGCGCCCCGAAAATACGGTCAAGGGTCGATGCCGCAGTCAACTTTCTCTGTCCACAATTTTCACTGTCCATGATTTAACAGACCTGTTAAATACCGAGCTTGGCCCGTGGTCGTCAAGGCGCGTTGCGGTGCGGGGGCTGCGGGCGAAGGAGGGGAGGCGATGGTGCAACATCGGGTAGTGTCGAGCGAGGAATGGCTTGCGGCGCGGCAGGAATTGCTCGCGAAGGAAAAAGAATTCACCCGGCAGCGCGACGAACTGAGCCGGCTGCGCCGCGCGCTGCCCTGGGAGCGGGTCGACAAAATTTATGTGTTCGACGGTCCGGACGGCAGAGTTACCCTCGGCGATCTCTTTCTCGGGCGCGGCCAGCTGATCGTCTACCATTTCATGCTCGATCCGAGCTGGGAGGAGGGCTGCAAGAGCTGCTCGTTCTGGGCCGACAATTTCAACGGCTTTTACCTGCATCTGAACCAGCGCGATGTGACGCTCGTCGCGGTCTCGCGCGCGGCGTGGCCGACGATCGCCCGCTTCAAGGCGCGCATGGGGTGGAGCTTCCCCTGGGTGTCGTCGGCCGGGTGCGACTTCAACTTCGATTACCGCGTGTCGTTCACCCCCGAGGCGCTGGCGACCGGCGAGGTCGTCTACAATTACGCGCGGCGCAAGACGTCGATGACCGAACTGCCCGGGATCAGCGTGTTTTGCCAGGACGCCGGCGGCAGCATCTTCCACACCTATTCCTGTTATGCGCGCGGCCTCGACATGATGAACGCCGCCTATCATTACCTCGATCTCGTCCCCAAGGGGCGCGACGAGGCAGGCTTGACCTACAAACAAGCCTGGGTGCGCCATCACGACAATTACGGCGCGCCCGACGCCGACCCGCGGCAGCGCGAGCCGCGCTGACGCTTATAGTTTCGATTTGGCGGCGGGGGTAAAGGAACAGCGCGATGCCCGAGACGAGCAGCCCAGCAATAGCGTCCAAGATGCGGCTGTGGCCGACGACGGTCAGCGGCCGAAAGATCATATAGGTCCGGTCCCATCGGCGACGAGGAAGACACCGAGCCCTGCGCCTGCGCGGGAAGAACGAATAAAATAAACTGTTCGAACAGCGGATTTCATTCTCGGTCGGTCGCTGAGGCCTCGTCGGGGCGACAACGGGGGTTTCCCCGCTATAGAGTCCATGGGGGGCGTTCCGGATTGGCTGCGCTTGTCGAGCGACCCGCCGAGGCGCCGGAATGGAAGGTGCGGCAGTGACGCGACGTGGGATACTTGGCTGGATGCTGCTGATCGGCGCTGGAGGGGGGACGTTATTCCCGCGCTCCGCCGTCGCGGACGCGGCTGTCGCAGGATATGTCGAAGAGGTAAGGGGGCAGGTAAGCGCGGAGTTGGCTGCGCAACGCCGCGTTCTTGTGCCGCACGCCGACGTGTTCCTCGGAGACGACGTCGTGTCGGCCGAGCGGTCCCGCGCCGCGCTGCAACTCGGACGCGATACCTCGCTGCGCCTCGGCGCCAACGCGCGGGTGCGGATTGATCGCTTCATCGTCAATGCGGGCGGTCTCCTCACCTTGGGGGCCGGCCCGATGCTGCTCGACAAGGCCGCCGGCACCGCAGGGACGCTGCAAGTCCGCGGCTCCTTTGGCCTGATCGCGATTCGCGGCACCCGGATCTTTGTTGGACCCAGCAACGGCGTGCTCGGCATCTTTGTCGTGCATGGCCTGGTCGACGTCACCTCCGGCGGCCGCAGCATTGTGCTGCAGACCGGCGAAGGCACCGACATCGGCGCCGCAGGCGCTCCTCCGACCCGGCCAGTCCGATGGGGCGAGAGGCGCATTCGCGCGGCGTTGGCAAGCGTGAACTGAGGCATGCCGCGCGGGTGGACCACGGCTCGCCGCCCGCGCATAACGGCACTCGTCGCCGGCGCTGTCGCGGCAGGGCTGGTCGCGGTCGGGGTCGCGGCGTTACCGGCGCCTTCGCGCGAGTCGATGAATGAGCGGCTCATCGACACGCTGCTCGCCCTCGCCGCCCCGCTGCATCCGGCGGTGGCTTCCGTCAAACGGATCGTTGTCGTCGATATCGATACGCGGAGCCTCGCCGCCTATGGGCCTTGGCCATGGCCGCGATCGCAAATCGCGGATCTGGTGGCGGCCGTCGGCCGTGCCGGAGCTGCCGCGGTCGCCATCGACATCCTGTTCGAGGGCGAAGATGCCAAATCTCCGGCCACGCTGGCCCGTCGCCTGGGCACCGAAACCGGCCGCGCGGACATCGTCTCCTGGGCTGACACTCTGCCGGATGGCGACCGCCGGTTGGCTGAAGTGCTGGCGACGGTTCCGGTCGCCCTGGGCTTCGCGCTCGATCCCATCGGCAACGGAAAGCTGCCCAGCGTGCCTTTCCTGACTCGCGGTGCGGTCGTCCTGCCGCAGCTCTGGCGTACGCCGGGCGGGATCGCGCCGGTCGCCGGCCTGCTCGACCATGCCGTCGGGCTCGGCTCCTTGGCGCTTCCCGGCGACGAGGACGGAATGGTCCGCCGCGTGCCCTTATTGGTCGGTGTTGGCGGCAGCGTATTTCCAGGCCTTGCTGCGGAAGCCGTGCGGCTGGCTCAGGGCGCGTCGGCCTATCAGCTCGACGCAGACGCAGGCACTCTCGGCATCGGTGACGTGAACGTGCGCCTGCCTCCCGACGGAATGCTTCGGCTGATCCCTGGTCGCACCGCTGCGACGTTCGCCTCGACGATTTCGGCAGTTGATGTCCTGTCGCAAAAACGGGTCGAGCCGGGGCTTCGCAAGGCGATCGTGCTGATCGGCGGGTCTGCCCCCGAACTCGGCGGCCTGCGCGCGACGGTTGGCGACCCGTTGATGCCGTCGGTCATGCTGCATGCTGCGGCCGTCGGCCAACTGTTGCGCGGCGAGGTGCCGCTGGCGATGCCGCATCAGAGCGCGCTGTCGCCGCCGCTTGGCGTGCTGGCGACAATCGCGGGACTGCTGGCTGCCGTGCTTCTCCGCCCGGCGCGGGGGGCGTTGGCGATTGGCTGCCTTGTCGTGCTGATCGCAGCCGCTGCGTTGGTCGCCGCCATTGGCGACCGGATGTTCGACCCGGCCCTGCCGATCATCCTTGCGGTGGCGTCCTTCGCGACCGCCCTCGTGGTGACGGCAGCACAGACGCAGTTCCGTGAAGCGCGTCTGCGGCAGCGCTTCGCCCAGCATCTGGCACCCGCAGTGGTGGAACGGATCGCCGCCAGCCCGTCTGTGCTGAAACTCCGTGGCGAACGTCGTCAGATCACCGCACTCTTCACCGACATCGAGAGCTTCACTGCGATGACGCATCGCGCCGATCCGGAAGCGCTCGTCGCTTTGCTCGACGAATATTTCGAAGGCATAGCGCGGATCGTGATCGCTCACGGCGGCATGGTCGACAAGCTCGTCGGCGATGGCCTGCACGCGCTCTTCAACACGCCGCTCGATCTCGCCGACCACCCGGTCAAGGCCGTCCACTGCGCCATCGCCATCCATGCGTGGACCGAAGCCTACCGCCAAACACCCCGAGCCATGGAGCTCGGCCTCCGCCGCACTCGGATCGGCGTTGAGACCGGTGACACCGTGGTCGGGGATGTCGGGCTGCGGACCAAGCTCGACTATACGGCGTATGGCGACGCGGTGAATTCCGCGGCCCGCCTGGAAGCGGCCAACAAGGAACTCGGTACGGCGATCTGCATCGGGCCGCAGGCCGCATCGCGTTGTCCGCCGGGCCTGCTGCGCCCGACCGGGGAGATCCAGCTTCGCGGCTTTAGCGAAACGGTGCGCACATACGAACCCAGCCCGGCCGACATAGCCGTGGCCGGGGAGGCCTCGTCGTTGTGCCAGAAGTGAGGAAGTTCGGCCCCCTGGGGGAGCCACTAGCGCGGGGGAGCGGCCGGCAGCTGCCCTATCTTCCCACCCGATACCTTTAACTCCGGTCCGGTTTTCACCGTCGAGGAGAATAAATTCTCGTCCGCGTCACTATCAAATGGATGCCTCATTTTTCACGCGCAGAGGTCAACGGAGAACCGTCACGTCGTCGGGGTTGACGAGATCCGGCGCTTTCCAGCCGTCGAGGTCGTACTCGGCCATGCAGCTCTCGGCAAAGTTCTTCCAGCGATCGTATTGGCCCGAGGTGAGGGAACCAAGCAGCGCGTAGCGGCGAATTTCCTCGTGGCTGCCGGCATAATTGATTTCGTAAAGCTCGTGGCGGGCGCCGAACTCGCTGCCGACCGCATCCCATAAGAGCTTCATCAGTTTCACGCGCTCGACGGCCGACACCCCGCCCGAGCCGCGGACGTAGCGATCGAGATATTTGCGCAATTCCGGCACTTTGAAGTCGCGGGCGTGCGAGTTCAAGTAGATGAGGCTGCTGGCAACGGTCTTCTCGATCATGTGCTTGATCTGGACATAGGCCTCGGGGGCCAGCACCTGATAGGCTGCGGCCGGCTGCGCGCCCGGCAATACGAATTCGCCGGCCCAAGGCTCCGGACTCTTCGCCATCGCATCCGACAGCCCCCAGAAGGCGTTTCGCCAGGCGATAACCTCGCCGATATTGGCTTCGACGCCGCGGTAGCCGCGCGTCCCGGCCATCTCGGTCGCCTTGATCAGGAGCCCGGTGATGAAGTCGAGCTTGACCGCCAGCCGCGTGCAGCCCTGTAGCATGGCGCGCGGCAGAAAGCCGCTGCGCGGAAAGAAGTTGTTGGCCTTGTCGATATCGGCAAAGGCGAAGACGTTTTCCCAGGGGACGAAGACCTCGTCCATGATGAAGATCGCGTCGTTCTCGTCGAGCCGGCTCGACAGCGGATAGTCGAACGGGCTGCCCAGTACGGCGGCGCGCTCTTCGTTCGAGACGCGGCAGATGAATTTCACGCCGGGCGCATTGGTCGGGATGATGAAGGCCAGCGCGAAGTTCCGGTCCTGGATCGGCAGCAGCCCGACATGCGCGACAAAGGTGAAATGGGTCAGCGCCGAGCCTGTCGCGACGACCTTGGCGCCGCTGACGGTGATCCCGGCGTCGGTTTCGCGCGTCGCATGCGCGTAGATATCGGTCGGGCCGCCCGCGGAGCCCGGCGCCATGTTGCGATCGACGGGCGGGTGCACGATGGCATGGTTGACAAACGGCACCCGCTCCTGGCTGTAGCGGTACCAGCGGCGGGCATTTTCCTGATACGGTTCGTAGAACTCTGCATTGGCGCCGAGCGTCGCGAGAAACGCGGCCTTGTAGTCGGGTGAGCGGCCGAGCCAGCCATAGGTCAGCCGCGACCAGGCGGCGATCGCATCGCGGGCCGCGGTCAATTCCTCGGCCGAGTGCGGCGCCACAAAGTATCGGTGGGTAAAGCCACCCCATTCGGTCCGGCAGGTCAGAACATTCTTCTGCTCGGCATGGTCGCGATGCAGCGCATCGTAGAGCCGGGCGATCATTCGCGCCGAATTACGGAATGCCGGGTGCTCGGCGATGTTCTTGACGCGCTCGCCATAGATCCATACCTCTCGGCCGTCGTCCAGGCTGTCGAGGAACTCCTTGCCCGTGTAGGGCAGCGGCGTCGTCATCGGCGCGTCTCCCGGCAAAGTTGCGGCAAGAATTTTGCTTTTCAGCGTGATTTAGCAGCAATGCTAGAATTGCTTCGACCGCCGGTCAACGAGAGGCGAAATAGAGCGGAGGAGCGACGATGGCGAGATTGGCGGGCAAAGTGGCGCTGATCACCGGCGCTGCCGGCGGACAGGGGACGGCGGAGGCCGAGCTGTTCCTGCGCGAGGGCGCCGCACTCGTCCTAACCGATATCGACGCCGGGGCCGGCGGCGCCCTCCTCCGGCGCCTCGAAGCCGGCGCCAAGGTGGTGTTCCGGCAGCAGGACGTGGTCGACGAGGCGGCCTGGCGGGCGGTCGTTGCGGCGGCCCTCGCCCGGTTCGGCGGGCTGCACATTCTCGTCAACAATGCCGGGACGATCGCCCGCCAAGGCATTGCCGAGACGACGATCGAGGCCTGGAACCGGACGATCGCAGTCAACCTGACCGGCGCCATGCTCGGCATGAAGCATTGCGCGCCGGCGATCCGCGACAGCGGCGGCGGCTCGATCATCAACATTTCCTCGACGGCCGGGCTGACCGCGCATGACGACGCCGCCTATACCGCCAGCAAATGGGGGCTGCGCGGCCTGACCAAGACCGCGGTATTGCAGTTCTCGGCGTGGAACATCCGGGTCAATTCGATCCATCCCGGGCAGATCGCCGATACCGGCTTCTTTCAGAGCGGCGGTGAAGCCTTTGCGCAAGCGGCGCGCGCTGCGATCCCGATGCATCGCCAGGGGACACCCAAAGAATGCGCCGAACTCGTGCTGTTTCTCGCCTCGGACGAAGCGAGCTTCATCAGCGGTGCCGAAATCGCGATCGACGGCGGCTATATCGCCGCCGGCACCGCCAATCTCAGAAACCGCATCCGCGCCGATTTCGAAGCCGAAAGGAATTGATTGACGCAGGCTGTGTAGGGCGGAAAAGCGGGAGCGCCTTCCGCCATCGCCGCGGTCGGTCGGCGGATTATGCGCTGCGCGCTATTCCGCCCTACGGCTCTCTGTCTCTGTCATGCCTGCAGTGGCTTCAGTCGGCGAAGGCGGCGAAGATTTCGTCGAGCGCTTTCAGTTGGCCGCCGTTCAATGAGTTGGGGACCAGGACCGGGGTATTGACGCCGGCCTCGTACCAGGCGGCGAGCTGTTCGCGGATTTTTCTCGGCGGGCCGTAGAGCGTATTGTCGGCGATCCAGCGGTCGGTCAGATAGCGCGGAATATCGTCGCGACGGTTCTCGGCGATCGCCTGCTCGATCCCCGCCATCTCTCCGCGGTATCCGGCTTCCTTCCAGTAATTGCGGTAGTTCGGCAACAGCACATAACGCTCGAGCCGTTGGCGGTGCAAGACGCGTGCGGCGCTCTCGTCGTCGGCGATGCAGACCGGCAGCATGTTGCCGACGAGAAAATCGGGATCGTTGCGCTTCGTCGCCGGGACGGCAGCGAGCGACTGCGCCATGTGCGACAGGCTGGCATTGGCGAACAGCACGCCGTCGCCAATCTCGGCGGCAAGCGCCACCATGCGCCGGCGCAATGCCGCGAACACGATCGGCGGCAAGGGGCCGATGCCGTCGAAGGATTTGAGCCTCTCGACAAAGGCGCGGGTGTCGGCCAAGGGCTTGCCGACCGTGATGCCGAGCCGCGCGTGGGTCGGGCCATGCGCGACGCCGATGCCAAAGCGAAACCGGCCGCCCGACACCTCGTGCAGATAGGCGGCGGTGGCCGCGAATTCCTCGGTCGTCGCGGCGTAGATCGGCACGATCGCGGTACCGAAGCGGATATGCTCGGTGGCGAGCGCCAAGCCGATGCATTGCGCGAGATTGCCGTAGCGGCTCGGCATGTAGATGCCGGAAAAGCCCCGTCGCTCGATGTCGCGGGCGATCTCGAGGGTTCGCCGTCGCCGTCCCGGGACCGCGACGAGGCTGATGGCGGGCAATCGCTCGGGCATCGGGGCACCTTCCTCGCTGGCTATGGCGGACGATTATAGCGGGCAGCGCGAAAGCGGCGAGAAGACCTGCGGCGCGGGGGCGCGGGCCGCAGCTCACGGGTGGTCAAAGCTTTGCGCGAAGTCCGACCCAGAAGCCGAAAGGTTGCGCCGGCGTCAGAAATCTTGGGTTGGTGAACTGCGGAAAGGCACCCTGTCCGGTCGGATCGCCATATATGCCAAAGGTCGCATATTTGTTGTTCGTCAGGTTTTGCAGTTGGACATAGAGATCGACATGCGGGTTCAATTGATAATCGGTTTCGGCGTTGACGACGACATAGCCCGGAACCGGCTTTTGCAGGTTCCCTTCGTCGCCTTCGAGATATGCATTCGAGGCGACGACGGCTTCGACGTCGGTGCTCCAGGCATTGGTGATATGGTAGCCGACATCGACTTTGGCGGAATTGACCGGTATGTCGGGCAGCCGGTCGCCGGGTGCGACCGGAATGAAGCCCTGCGTGCTGGCGCCGGGATTGAATGGGCTCGGAAACAATAGGTTCGATCGGAAAGTCGGCAGCACATAGCCATAGCTGACCCGAAAATCGAATTTCCGCCATCGCGCCTTGAGCGACAGGTCGCCGCCGAGGCGCTGCGTCGTGCCGGCATTGGCAAAGTAGCCCTGGCCCAATAGCGGGCCGCTCGTGACGAAGATGATGTCGTTCTGGTTCCGCGCGCCAAAGACGTCGGCCGACCAGTCGAGCGAGAAGTTTTCGCCGGCAACGAGCGGCGCCGCGTGGCCGCGCGCGCCGATTTCGATCGTATGCGCGACGACCTGCTGCAGCGGCGGGTCGGAGACGAAGCTCAGCGCGAAGCGGCAGGGCAGGAGCGGGTCGGCGCAACTCAGCTCGGCCGGCGTCGGAATGCGGTTAGACACGCTGTAATTGCCATAGAAATTGAGGCCGTCATTGACCTGATAGGTCAGTCCGGCAGACGGATTGAAATGCGTGTACCGGTCACTGCCGGTCAGCGAATTGCCGAGCAGGTCTGTAAGCTGCACGTCGGCGATGTTGAGGCGAGCGGCGAGGGTGGCACTCAATGCGGGGGTCAGCGACAGCGTATCGCTGCCATAGATCCCGTAATACTGATTGTCCGCGTCGAGCTGGACGTTGAAAGCGGGGCCGCCGATCAAAATCTCATCGGGGATCGACGTTGTCCCCCCGGCCGGGTACGGGCTGAGATAGGCGAGGGTGCCGAGCTGGTTCTCGGACGTGTAGTGCGACACGCCGTCATCGATGCTGACGCCGAGGATCGCGATGTTCTTGAGGCCGAAGAGCGTGTCGTGGAGCGTCGTTTGCAGCGAGCCGCCATAACCGGTGGTCTGTATGTCTTCGACGGGGTAGATGCCGGTGCCGCCGAGGCTCGCTGGTATCGGCGGGCCCTCGAATTCCCGCAGCGGCGTTTCGCCGGGACCCGGATTGTTGCACAGCTGGGCCGGATCGTGGCCCGGCTGTTGGCAGGCGCCGAAGCCCGAGGCGGCACCATTCAGGATGTAGACCTCGGATTTGCGGAAATACCAGGTTCCCTGGAACGACAGCCCCGGGGTCGCCTGGTAGCTGCCTCGACCTTGCAGAAAAGCAATGTTGTCATGCGAGGTATCCGGTATCGCGAAGGCCGATTGGCGGCTGATTTCGAGTTGCTGTTCCGGGTCGGCCGCGTTCCCGGAGAGATGATTGTTGGCGAAAGTGAAGCTGGTGCCGAGGTCGAGATTGCCCTTGCGGACTTCGAGGTCGGAATATGACTGAAAGACCTGCGACGGCGAATAGTAGCGCCAGCCGCCGTCATTCGCAGCCATGAGCCCGGCATAGAACGCGACATCGCCCTTCTGGATGCCGTATTGGACGATGCCTTGCTGTCTATCGAACGAGCCGGCCGACAAATCGGTCGACAAACCCTGGAAATCGAAGCCGTTCTTCATCTGGAGGGTGACGGCGCCGCCCAGCGCATTGAGGCCGAAGACGGGGTTCGACCCGGGAATGAGCTGCAATTTCTCGATTGCGAACAGCGGCACGAAGTCCCAATAGACGACGTCGCCGAACGGCTCGTTGATCCGCGTACCGTTCTGATAGATCGCGAGGCCTTGCGGCGTCCCGAGCACTGGGCTCGCGGTGTAGCCGTGAAAGTCGAGATCGGTCTCGAACGGGTTGCCCTCGGTGTCCGAGAGCGAGACGCTGCCGAGATTGTTTTCGAGCGCTTCGGGGAGCGACCAGGGGTGGTAATTTTCGATCTGCGGTGCGCTCAAGGTCTGCAAATTGCTCGGCACCTGGTTGAGCGGCAGGTTGGTGCCGAGAACCGGCGTCACGCCGACCACCTCGACCGGCGGCAGCACCAGAGTACCGGGTGCTGCCTCCTGTGCGAATACCGAGTGCCCCGCCAGCAGCAAAAGCAGGCCGGTCGCGAGGAAAATTCGAACGGGCTGAGATGGCAACAGCCGCCCACCAATGGCCGACATGTTCCTGATTATCCGCCGCGCAGTCGAGCAACGGAAATCACGATTGGCCGTCGGCGTTGGACTTGACGGTGGAAATTCGAGGAGAATCTTCGATTGCCATCGCGGCAATTACGGCAGCCCGACTCCTATCCGTGAGCAACGCCCGGTCGAAGGGCCCCGGTGTCTTGTCGGTTCGACCGAGGGCTTGAACCTGCTGCGCAGAAAAGCCCCCTCCTCGGGTCGGGTCTGGTCGGGGCCTGGTCGGGGAGAGGGCTCTGGCAGTCGCAGGTGGCGCCGGGATCAGTCGTCGAGGTCGCCGTTCCCTCGCGCGAAGCGGTTCGGGAAGTCGGTCGGGGGGCGCACCGTCGCCTCGCCGGGATAGGGCCGCTTGAAGCCGGTCGCCTCGTACCAGATCAGGTGATTGAGCGTGTACGGGTCTTCGGAGTCGGGCTTCTGCAGCCGGCCGGCGAACATCTCCTGCTTTGTCCTCATCCAGGCCTTTTCCAGCGGGCTCTCATTGCTCGCCGTTGCCTTGACGCCCTGGTTCAGCGGGATGGCGTTCGGCACATGCGACCATGGCGCGAAGTTCGACTTCGGCGGCGTGCCTTTGACGAAGTCCGTCGTCATCGGCGAGGCGATCAGGTCGAACTGGTTCATCGGCGGCAGGCCGAGGATCTGCTCGATCGTCCGGTCCATGTTGACCTGCGTGTAATAGGTGCCGTCGGTCGGCCCGTTCTGCACGACATAGGGGCTGACGACATAGCCTGGGCTGCGGTGGCCGTCGACATGGTCGACGCCGTCTTGCGCGTCGTCCTCCTCGATGAAGATCGCCGAGGTGGACCACACCTTGCTATGGCTGACGTAGTCGACGATGCGGCCGATCGCGAGGTCGTTGTCGGCTTGTTCGGCCGGCCCAACCGGCGGGCCGCCGGTATGGTCGCACATGATCCACATGATGCTGAGCGCCGGCACCGTGCCGGCCTTCACGTCACTGGCGAAGTTCTGCACCCACAGATCGACGCGGAACTGGTCGGGGATGCCGAGATCAAAGTACGGGAAGTTCTTGACCAGATTATTGCTCACGGCCAGGATCGGGGACGTCACGACGGTGGCGGTCTCGTATTTGAGGGTGCTCTCCTTGCCGGCCTCGAATTTCAGCGCATCGGCGTAGAACTGCGACCAGGTCGGTTCGCTTTTCAAGCTCGGGAACGACTCGATCGCGACCTGCTCGCCGAAGAGCTTGACGGAGAGGCCGGCCGCCTCGGCCTCCGCGTATAACGGGCCCGTCGAGATGTAGGCCAGCGCATCGCCCGAGTTGCCGGCCGGATAGCTGCGCACCCAGTCCGGCGACTGGATGTCGTCCGCGTAAGGTGCCATCCCCTCGCCGATCCAATTGTGGCCGTCGGCCGACTGGCGGCTCGGATCGTAGAAATTGTCGAGAAGCGGGAAGCGTTTGACGAGCGCATGCACGTTCGGCGATACCGGCATCGGCGCGGCCGGGGGGGTTACGCCGAAGACGGCCAATCCGGGATCGCCATTACCGGCCGCGACGTCGCCAAGCATCTGATCGTAGGTGCGGTTCTCCCTGATGATCAGGAAGACATGCTTGATCAGCGACGGGTCGCCGATCTTGGCCGGAATGGCGACCGGCTTCGCCGATTTGCTGCCGCCGCCGGCGGACGAGATGTTCGTCGTCAGGTCCCAGTGGTTGTTCTGGTAGACCTGCGTCGTCATCGACGCCAATTCCGACGTGGTCGGCAGCGGGACGATGCTGACGATGCCGTTATCCTGGTGCGTGTTGTAGCCGGTGACGCCCCAGTCGGTCTCGAAGGAGAGACGCGTGCCGATCCCCTTGTCATTGGCAACGAGCAGTTCCTTGTTGGTCGGGTCGAGCACGATCGAGGCCGGGGCATAGGCAACCGGGATCAGGCCCATGACGGGTTTCGTCGACCCGCCGCTCAAGTCGACGACCGCGATCGCATTCGCATTGTAGAGCGCCACATAGGCAATGCCCTTGCTCGCGTCGACGGCGATCCCGGTCGGTGCGGCGCCGTAGGCCGGCACCGACTGTCCCGGTACCTTGATCGGCAGCCCCAGATCGATGGTACGCGACACCTTGTTGGTGGCCGTGTCGATGACCGAGATCGTGTCACTATAGGTGTCGGAGACCAGCAATGACCCGCCGAACAGCGCCATTCCGGTCGGGTGCAGACCGACCGGGATCGTGTCGACGACCGCCATTTTCGTCAGATTGACGACCGAAACGGTGCCGGTTGTCGCCGCGCCGTTCACTTTGTCGGCGACGATCGGCGTGCCGGCGGAGAGGATCTGAAAGTCCGCCTTCGTGGCGACCTGGCCGCCTTCGTTGCTGATATACGCGGTCGTGCCGTTGATCACGATGCTGTTCGGCGCATTGCCGACGCGAATCTGCGTGCCCTGCACGGGCGGCTTCTTGGTCAGATCGATATCGGTGAGCGTGTTGTTCTGGTTCAACAGGACATACGCGCTCTTGCCGTCGCCGGAAAGGGCGAGGCCGCCCGGATAGGACGTGCTCGTCGTATACAAGGTGCCGCATGGCACCCCGTAGGCACCAGGCGGGCTCGTCGAGAAGCACTTGATGAAGCTGGTGTGCGGCGGCACGTCGACATGGGCGTAATCGGTCAGGAGGCCAGAGGGCAGGACCCTGGCGATGGCGACGTGGCTGCTGTCCTGGCTGAAAAACAGGTATTTGCCGTCCGCCGAATAGGCGATGCCGCCATAGCTGCCGGTCGGGTCCTGTTTGGGCAGGTTGTTCAGCGGCAGATAGTTCTGCAGCACTTCGCCGCCGATGGTGTCGAACACCTCAACGGACTGGGTCGCGCCCAACGTCAGAACGGCCGCGGTATGGCTCGCGGTATTGGGGTTCAGCGCGACGGCCTTGGCGCGGACCCGGATGCCGAGTTCGACTTGGGCGCCGGACGGATTGGGTGGGGTGCCGGGCGGGGTGATGATCTGGCCGCTACTGACGACATAGGACCCGTCCGGCTGCGGGCCGGTCTCGTAGGTCGGGAACGGCAGCGAAGGATCGGCGAAGGCCGGCGCGGCAAGCCCCATTGCCAGCAGACCGGCCAGCGGATGCAGACGCTTAATTCGCGAATTGGGACCCTCAGTTCGAGACATAGGGCGATTGGCTCGAGACCTACGGCGGTTGCTTCGAGACATCTGCGGATCTCCCCCGAGAAATATTACTCTACCAAATCGAGAACATGCGGCGCCATGGCACGGTATAAGCGCCGGCCATTGCGTGTAGCGCGCCGGACCTGGCAAGTCACTTACCGTGCCCGCAGAGGTTTATAGAGATGCTTTAATGCAGATTTATGAAGGCCGAGCGGACGGTGGCCGCCGCATTTGCCTCGGTGAGAGTTATTCAGAGAAGTTTATTACAGATTTATGAAACCCAGGTGCCGATCGGAGCGGTGCCGTGCTGGTTCAGGCGGGTATGTCGCTGTCCGCCATCGATTGCGGGCCCGCGTCCGGCCCCGACCTCGACGCGTCGTCGAGGAGCGCACGCAGCGGACCGAGCCAGGGTTCGTAGCATCGCCAGCGTTCGACGGAGTAGCGATAGATCGGTTGCCGGGCCTGCCACTTGCTCGGCGTCTTGACGGCGCGCGGGTTGCGTTCGGGGCGAAGGCAGGCGTCGTCCCATGCCAGGCCGCAGCCGGCGATGATCCGTCGGATCACCAGCTCGGGTGCGCGGGTCAGCTCCTCGTAATCGACCTCAATCAACCGCTCCGCCGGCAGCACCTTGCGCCAATGGTCGATCAGCCGCCGGTAGCTGCGGAAATACGCGACGAGTTCGGCGCCGCCGGTCGGAAACGCCACGCCCGGACGGAAATGGGTCTGGTGGATCGACAGCGCCGTGTCGATCGCGGCGCGCCGGCAATGGATGATCGTCGCGTATGGAAGTGCGAGGTGGATCAGCCCGGCCCAGCGGAAGTTGAACGGCATCTTGTCGTCACCGCGCCGCCTTCGGCCCGATCTTGCGCAGCACGCCAAGATACTCGGCCGCCGCCTGGCCGAGGAACGGCGCCTCGCTCCCCGCCGGACCGGCCTGATGCCATATGGCGCCACGCTCGTTCCAGAAATTCAGCTCTCCGCCGGCGGCGACCTCGGGATGGCTCGAGACGATCTGCTCGACGAGGGTCGTGCCGGAACGCGGCATGCCGATGATCAGCACCGGCGTGGTGTCGCCACTGCCGAGTTCGGATGCCCGTGCGATCAGGTCGGGCGTGCAGTGGTCGATCAGGCGGTTGCTCTCTTTGTCGAACGCGGCGGCGTCGAATGCCGCCGAACCCCGTCGCACTGTGTCGGCCTCGTCGAAGTGCCGCATCGCCAAGGCGTAGTCGCCGAGATCGTCCGCCGCCTTGCCCAATGCCAGGTGAACCCGCAGGCGTTGCGCCATCTCCAATCCCGGCGTGGCGAGGGCGGCTTCGATCCGTCCAATGAGACCGTCGTCGGCCGTGACCGGTCGACATCGGGCCAGCTCGTAGTAGCTTCCCGCCAGTAGCGGCGCGATCGCGATCGCGCGGGCGAAGCAGTCATGGGCCTCATCGAAACGGCCGACCTCGGCGAGCAGGTTGCCGAGCAGGTCGTAAGCCATGGCATTCGCCGGATCGAGCGCCAGGGTCTGGCGCAACACCCGTTCGGCTTCGGCGTCGCGATCCTCGGTCAGCAGCGCCCGCGCCGCGCCGAGGCGTCCAAAGCGGGTCTTCGGCCCGGTCGCCGCCGCGCGGCGGAAACAGCCGATCGCCTCGTCGCGATGGCCCAGTGTGTAGACGACGGCACCGGCGCGGAACCACGCCTCGGTCAACGACGGCGAGAGCTCGGTGGCACGGTCATAGGCCAGGACTGCCGAGCCGAGATCGCCCAGCTTCTCGAGGGCAATTCCCATGCGGAAATAGGCGTCCGTGTAGCGCGGGTTGCCAGCGACGGCGCGCTGAAAGGCGGCGACGGCCTCCGGCACCCGGCCGACCTCCAAATAGGCGAGGCCAAGATCATGCTGGATTATCGGGTTGGACGGCTGCAGTTGCGCCGCTTCCTGCAACGGCACGACAGCGTCGGCCGGTCGCCCGGCCTTGAGCAACCGGGTGGCGAGGGCGAGCAGCGGCGCAACCTGCCGAGGAGGAGTTGGATTTGCGAGCAGCGGCATGGCGCGAACCTGTCGTCGGAGATGTCGTTCGGCGATGGCAATCGCCGGGTGCAATGGGCACGCGACCATGACCTTCCAACCATGACAGTTTCGCGACATGCGGTTCAGCACGCCGTTGGCGGGACGCCGGGCAGGTTGCACGATCCGTGCGCGCGTCTGGTCAAAGCCCGGCGCGCTTGCGTAGGCTGTTGCCATGGCAGCGCAGCACTCCACTCCACCGACCCACAGGCCGGCACCGCCGGCCGGGGCGGCGTTGTGGGCACCGCAGCTCGACCGGACGGCCGCCATGCCGCTCTCCCGGCAACTCGCCGCGGCATTGCGGCAGGCCGTGGCGGACGGCAGCTTCGGCGCCGGTGCGCGGCTGCCGTCGACCCGCGGTCTCGCGGCCGAACTCGGCATCGCGCGCAGCACGGTCGTGGCCGTTTTCGAGCAGCTCGCGGCCGAAGGGTACATCGAGCCGCGGCGCGGCTCCGGCTATTTCGTCGCCGCGCCGCTCGCCCCTGCTGCGGCCTCGATGCCGGACAGCGCGGGTGGCGCAACGGCGCGCGCCACCTCGCGCCAAGCGAAATCGCTGCGCCTCGTTATGCCCGAGTGGCGTAAGTCGCCGCGCCCGTTCGAGATCGGCTGTGCCGAGGTCGACAACCGCCTGGTCGCGAGCTGGAAACGGCTCGCATCACGCGCCCTTTCGGCGCGCGCCCGGCTCAACTGGGATTACGGCGATCCGCAGGGTGAACCGGCCTTGCGCGAGGCGATCGCCGAATATCTCGCGGCGGCGCGCGGCGTCCGCTGCCGGCCCGAGCAGATCGTCGTGACCTCCGGCACGCAGCAAGGGCTCAGCCTCACCGCCCGCATCCTCGTCGATCCCGGCGATCTGGTCTGGGTCGAGGACCCGTGCTATCGCGCCGCGGTCGAGATCCTGCGGGCGGCGGAAGCCCACATCGTACCGATCCCGGTCGATCGGAGCGGTCTCGACATCGCGGCCGCCCGGCGAACCGGGGAACCGGCGCCGCGGCTCGTCTACACGACGCCGTCTCGGCAATATCCGCTCGGTATGGCGATGCCGTACGCGCGCCGCCGCGAGCTGCTCGATTGGGCCGAGCGCGCCGGCAGCTGGATCATCGAGGACGATTACGAAAGCGAGTTTCAAGAGCCGGGCCGGGCGTTGCCGTCGTTGCAGGGGCTCGACCGGGCGAGGCGGGTCGTCTATCTCGGCACGTTCAGCAAATTGTTGTTCCCGTCATTGCGGCTCGGCTACGCGGTATTGCCTGACGATCTGGTCCGGCCGTTCGCCGCGGCCCGCTACCTGGCCGATCGGCACAGCTCCGGGCTGCTGCAGGGCATCATGACCCTGTTCATCCTCGACGGGCATTTCGCGCGGCATCTGAAGCGGATGCGGGCGCATTACCGCGAACGGCAGGAGTTCCTGACCGATATCTTGGCGCGCCGCTTGAGCGGCGTGTTGCAGATCCCGGCGATGGAGAGCGGGATGTATCTGGCCGCCTCGCTGCCGCCCGATTGGTCCGATCAGGCGACGGCGGCGGCGCTCTTCGATGCCGAAATCGTGGCCCTTCCGCTCTCGGCGCTGACACTCGCCACCGCGCGCCCGCCGGGCTTGATCCTCGGCTATGCCGGCCACGGCGAAGCGGTGTTGGCGCACGCCGTGGAACGCATGGCGGCGGTGTTCGATCGCCAAGCTGGTATGACAAAATACGCCGAACTGGGGCTTACGCAAGACCAGTGACGGCCTTAATCTCGACCGGCGATTTTGCCGAGAGGTGCGGGATGCCCGATGCTGCTGGTCCGCCCGGTGTTCTTCCGGGCGAATTTGTTCCGACGCCGCGGTCACGCGTGCGCCGGCACCCGGAGCGCGCGAATTACGATCGCGCCACCGTCTATGCGATCCTCGACGCGGCACTCCTCTGTCACATCGGCTATGTGATCGACGGCAAGCCGTATGTGACCCCGACCCTCTTTTGGCGCGATGGCGACCGGCTGTTCTGGCACGGATCGTCGGCCAGCCGGATGCTGCGGCGACAACGCGCCGGCGTCCCGGTCTGCCTGACCGTCAGCCATCTCGACGGCCTGGTGGCGGCGCGCAGCGCCTTCCGCCACTCGGCGAACTACCGCTCGGTGATGGTCTTCGGCACCGCCGCAACGGTCGCCGACGATGCGGCGAAGGAAGCCGGGCTCAACGCGTTTATCGAGCGGCTCTATCCCGGCCGGACGAAGCTTATGCGGGCCATCCTGCCGCAGGAACTGAAGGCGACGAAGCTGATCGGCATGACGATCGAGGAGGCCTCGGCGAAGATCCGCAACGATGGGCCGCTCGATCTCGAGGCCGATTGCGCCGCCGATTGTTGGGCCGGCACGATCCCGATCATGCCATGCATCGGCGCGCCGGTTCCCGATGCGCGAGTGCCGCCGCGCGGCTCGGCCGCGCGAGAAATTGGTCATTTCGCCGAAACCACTCGGTTCGACAGCGTTCTCTCAGCGCTCGCGCAAAGGAAAGACGACGCGGAATGAGCGAGGTGCGCTACCGGCTCCGGCGGTCGGCTACTATCAGCGCGTCAGTGCGGCATCATGTTGGCATTGAGGTTGGCCATGATCCAGACCGAGCCGGCGATGACCAGAAACACGATGAGGATGCCGAACGTGAGGGCGATGATATTGTTCGTATGATCGGGCCCGCTGCCGAGATGCAGGAAGAAGACGAGGTGGACGCCGATCTGCGCGAATGCGAGTACGACTAGGCCGACCGCGACGCCGGGCGGCCACAACAGGTCCGTCTGCGACACGACGAAGGAGGCGATCGTCGCCAGGATCGCCAGCCCGAGCCCCGCCGAATAGGATAGGAAGTTGGCCGTCGACTCCTGCTCTTCAACGCCCGGCGTGCGGTCGTCGAGCGGGCGATCGTCGATCTCCATCAGCGGGCTCCCATCAGATAGACGAGCGTCATGACTCCGATCCAGATGATGTCGAGCGCATGCCAGAACAGGCTGAAGCAGAGGAGGCGCCGCAGCACGTTCGGTCGCAAGCCCTTGGCGACGACCTGCGCCATCATGTAGACGAGCCACAGGAGGCCGCTCGTCACATGCGCGCCGTGCATGCCGACGAGCGCGAAGAAGCCCGACAGGAAGGCGCTGCGCGACGGCCCGGCGCCTTCGTGCACCATGCCGGCAAATTCGGTGATCTCGATGAACAGGAAGGCGGCGCCGAGCACGAACGTCAGCGCGGCGAAGACCATGTACCGGTCTTGTTGATGCCGTTCGGCGGACAACGCCGCGAGCCCGCAGGTGTAGCTCGACACCAGCAGGCACATCGTCTCGATAAAGACGTGGTGCAGATTGAACAGCTCGTACCCGGTCGGTCCGCCTGCGGTCTCGCCCGACAGCACCGCGTAGGCCGCGAACAGGCCCGAAAACATGATGATGTCGCTGAGGAGGAAGATCCAGAACCCGTAGGCGACGACGGTCCTGGTCGGGGCCGGCCCGCCGGCGCCCCGTCCGCGCACGGGCCCGGCGAGAACCGGCTCGATTGTTGCCGTCGTCATGCGGGCCGTCCGAGGCTCAGCCGGGACCGTTCCAGACGCGCCATCTCGTTGGCCGTGATTTCGTGCTCACGGTCCTCGCTCCAACCGAACACCATCGCCGTGACGGCGATGGCGAGGAGGCCGAGAATCACGGCCCACCAGATGTGCCAGATCGCGGCAAAGCCGGCGACCACGGCAAAAAAGGCGATGAAAAAACCGATCGGGCTGTTGCGCGGCATGTCGATCGTTTCATAGGCCGGCTCGACCGCGGTCAGTCCGCGCCGCTTCATCTCCCAGAAGGCGTCGATCGTCTCGACCCGCGGCAGCACGGCAAAGTTATAGGCGGGCGGCGGCGATGCGGTCGCCCACTCTAGGGTCCGTCCGTTCCACGGGTCGCCGGTCAGGTCGCGGCGGCTCTCGCGCGTGCGGATACTGACATAAAGTTGGACTGCCTGGCACAGGATGCCGAGGAAAATCAGCACGGCGCCGGCCTCGGCGACCAGCAGCAACGGCTGCCAGCTCGGGTCGGGGATGTGCTGCAGACGGCGCGTCATGCCCATCAGGCCCAGCGCATAGAGCGGCATGAAGGCGAGATAGAAGCCGAGGAGCCAGCACCAGAAGCTGGCCTTGCCCCATGCCTCGTCGAGCGTGAAACCGAAGACTTTCGGGAACCAGTAATTGTAGGCGGCCATCGCGCCGAATACGACGCCGCCGATGATAACGTTGTGGAAATGGGCGACGAGGAAGACGCTGTTGTGCAGCACGAAATCGACCGGCGGCACCGCCAGTAGGACGCCGGTCATGCCGCCGATGACGAAAGTGACCATGAAGCCGATCGCCCACAGGACGGGCGTCCGATAGACGACGCGACCTTGGAACAGCGTAAACAGCCAGTTGAAGACTTTGACGCCGGTCGGTACCGCGATGATCGCCGACATGATGCCGAAGAAGGCGTTGACGTCCGCGCCCGCTCCCATCGTGAAGAAGTGATGCAGCCAGACCATGAAGGAGAGGACACAGATCCCCAAGGTCGCCAGTACCATCGAGCGATAGCTGAACAACCCCTTGCCGGAAAAGGTCGCGATCACCTCCGAATAGACGCCGAACATCGGCAGGATCAGGATGTAGACTTCGGGATGGCCCCACGCCCAGAACAGGTTGACATACATCATCGCGCTGCCGCCGGCGTCATTGGTGAAGAAATGCATGCCCAGGTAACGATCGAGAAGCAGCATCACAAAGGTCGCGGTGAGGACCGGAAAGGCGGCGACGATCAACATGCTGGAGGCGAGTGATGTCCAGCAGAATACCGGCATGCGAAAATAGATCATGCCCGGGGCGCGCAATTTGAGGATTGTGGTGACCATGTTGATGCCGGCGAGCAGGGTGCCGATGCCGGAGATCTGCAACGGCCATAGGTAATAGTCGACGCCGACATCGGGCGAATAGGCGAGTTCCGAGAGCGGCGGATAGTTCATCCAGCCGGTGCGGGCGAAATTGCCGATGACGAGCGACACGTTGATCAACAGGGCCGCCGATGCGGTCAGCCAGAAGCTGACCGAGTTCAGCACCGGAAAGGCAACGTCGCGTACGCCGAGCTGCAGCGGCACCACGAAGTTCATCAATCCGACGATGAACGGCATCGCCGCGAAAAAGATCATGATCGTGCCGTGCGCCGAAAAGATCTGGTCGTAGTGATCGGGCGGCAGGTAGCCCTGGTTGCCGCCGACGGCGATCGCCTGCTGCGAGCGCATCATGATCGCGTCGGAATAGCCCCGCAGCAGCATGATGAGCCCGAGAATGAAATACATGACGCCGATCCGCTTGTGGTCGACGCTGGTCAGCCACTCGCGCCACAGATAGGGCCACCACCCCTTGACCGTGACGAGGCCGAGCACGGCCAGAATGACGAGCACGACGACGCCCATCGCGTAGAGCGGCAGGGGCTGATCGAACGGGATTGCTGCCCAAGTCAGTTGGCCCAGCATCTCAGCCTCCGGCACGCCGCAACGGCGGACACCAGGCCCGGCTGGCATGCGCCTTTTCGGGGTCGAGCGCCGTCTGATCGACGATGCGCGCGAAGAGTGCCGGATCGACCGAGCGATAAGTCGCCGGCGGCACGGCCACGCTCGGCTTCGCCAAGGCCACATAGCCGGGCATGTCGAGTGCCGCTCCGGCGGCGCGCGTCTTCGCGACCCATTGGGCAAAATCGCCCGCCGGCACTGCCTTGGCGATGAACTGCATCTCGGCAAAGCCGTCGCCGCTGAAATTCGCCGAGAACCCTGGAAACTCGCCGGTTGCGCTCGCCAGCAGATTGAGGTGCGTGGTCATCCCCGGCATCGTGTAGATCTGGCTGCCGAGTTGCGGCACAAAAAACGAGTTCATCACCGTCGCCGAGGTCAGGCGAAACCGCACCGGCGTTCCGACAGGCACCACCAGCTCGTTGACGGCGGCGATGCCCTCGGCGGGGTAGATGAACAGCCATTTCCAATCGAGCGCGGCGACGTCGACCTCGAGCGGCTTGCCGGCGGCGGGGATCGACGCCCGCGGATCGAGCTCATGCGCACCGATCCAGATGACCCCGCCCAACAGGATCACGACGAGCGCCGGGATCGACCACAGGACGAATTCGAGGCGGCCTTCGTAACTCCGGTCGTCGCTGCGGCGGGCGCGGGGATTGGACGACCGGTACCACCAGGCAAAGGCGAGGGTCGCCAGGATCACCGGCGCCACGACGACGAGCATGATCGCCGTCGCATTGAACAAGAGGAGCCGTTCGGCCGATCCGATCGGCCCCTGCGGGTCCAATACCCCGGTCGCGCTGCAGGCCGTGATCGGCACCGCCGCGCCGACGACCAGCGAGCGAAGCAAACAAGAGCGCAACGGCCCGAGGTGTGTGTGCGGTGCCGGAGTGCGCGCCGCGTCGGGGCTCGCGTAACGCCGGTCGTGCATCAGGGCCTCCGGTCGAGAGGATGGCGCCGCAGGCGCCGTCGCTGACGTCGTGCCAGGGTCTTAACCAACGAGTTTAATCAGTATGCCGGCGCTTGCCAATCCCGCGCGGCACCGCCCTTCACCGCGAGCGTAGCGCGGATGAGCGATAGCGCAATCCGCCGCCGGACAGTGCACTCACGTGTCTTGGGCATGGTGCATCGGAAAAAGCAGCAGCGCCACCCTTGAAGGTGCCGTGAAATTGCCGGCGTCTGTCGACGACGACGAGACGGCGGAATGCGCGTTCCGCTTTTCCGCCCTACGCTCCCGGATCCGGGCGCGGCACGCCCCGCCACACCGACAGGGCCGAGAGCGCGCTGCCGCCGATCGACAGCCACAAGAGCGGCGCGTAGCTGCCGGTCAAGTCATGCGAGACCCCGCCGATCCAGGGTCCGGCGGCGCCGCCGAGGATCGCCGCCAGCATCACCGAGCCGAAAATGCTGCCGGCATTGCGGCCGGGAAAGCTCTCGACCGGTATGGCGCCCATCACCGAGGTCAGCCCATAGCCGAGCGTCCCCTGGGCGACCACCATCAGCCACAAGAGCGGCGCCGCCGGAACTGCCGAGAGCGCAAGGAGTGCGGCGCAGCTCAGCACGAAACCGCCATTGCCGATGCTCCACACCCATTCGCGGCGGATGCGGTCCGACAGATGGCCGAGCGCCACTTGGCCCGGAACCGCAACGAGGCTGACGAGACCCAGCGCCCAGGCCGCACTCTTAGCGTCGAAGCCGATCTCGGTCAGGTATTTCGTCTGATGGACCTGAACCGCATACCAGGTGGAGAGGGCACAGAAATAGCTCAGGGCCAGCCACCAGAAGCGCCGGGTGCGCAAAGCACGGCCGAGCGTCCAATCGACCGAGGCCGGAGCGGCAGAGGCTGGGTGGCGGCTCGCCGCGCCGTTCGTCGCATTGCCGTCCGGCGCGAGACCGAGATCGGCCGGCTTGCCGCGCAGCAGCCAGTTGAGAGGCGCCAGCACCGCGAGCACGAGGAGGCCGAGCGACCAGCAGGCGGTGCGCCAGCCCCTCTCGGCGATCAAGCTTTGCAGCCAGGGCAGGATCGTCACCGAGCCGACGCCGACCCCGGAAAAGGCGATGCTCAGCGCCAGCCCGCGACGGCGCCAGAACCAGTTGGTCAGATAGAGCGATTGCACCGTATAGGCGAGGAGATTGACGCCGCCCCCGACGAGCGCGCCGAGGCTCAGATAGAGTTGCCAGGGCGCCTCGATCCGCGACGCCAGCAAGAGGCCGCCGCCCATCGCCACGACGCCCGTTTCGATGACGAGCCGCGGGCCGCGGCGGTCGGTCAGCCAGCCGACGCTTGGCGTGATCAATGCCGAGATCAAGAAGCCGAACGAGAAGGCCCCGGCGGTCAAGCCGCGGTCCCAATGGAATTCGGCGAGGATCGGCGGGAACAGCAGCGAGAAGGCAGTGCGGGCGTTGACACCGATCGCCATCGTCACGAACGACACGCCGACGAGCAGCCAGCCATAAAAGAACGGCAGCCGGAAGCGGCGCACCCCATGCCGGCGGATTGCGCCGGTCTCTTCGCTCATGACGCGATCAGGTTCAGCGGTGGCTCCCCGACCGCGACGCGCCGGATGTTCTCGGCAATAAGCTTGGCGCGAGCCTCGAGCATCCCGTCCGTCCAGCCGGAAACATGCGGGGTCATCAGCACGTTCGGCAATTCGTGAAACGGGCGTGTCGCCGGGGCCGCAGGACCGACTGTGCGCGGATAGCGATACCAGACGTCGAGCGCCGCGCCGGCGATCGAGCGGCGCGACAGGGCATCATAGAGCGCGTCCTCGTCGACGATCTCGGCGCGCGCAACATTGATTAAAAAAAGCGCCGGGCTTCATCAAACCGAGCTCCCTGCGCCCCAGCCGACCGATCGTCTCCGGCGTTGCCGGCATCGCGACCACGACGTAATCGCTCCGTCGCAACACCTCGTCGATGCTGTCCGGACCGCCAAGCAAGGTCGGATTGTCGCCGGCGGATCGGCCGACATCGCGGCGGATCGCGCAAATTTCCATGCCAAAGCTTCGGGCCCGGCTGGCGATGGCGTGACCGATCCGTCCGTAACCGAGGATCCCGACGGTCCTGCCGGCCAGTTCCGGCCATACCGGCGGCGGCACCGCCGAATGCCCACTGGCTCTGCCAATCTCCCCGGCGCAGCGCCCTGTCGAGCCGAATGAACTCGCGGGTCAGCGCCAGCATCGCAGCGATGACGTATTCGGCAATCCCGGCTTCGTGACCATAGGCATTGGCGAGCATCGCCCCGGGCGGCAGGGTCGAACGCTCGATCCGGTCGAGGCCGGCGCCGGGAACCTGCACGAGCTTCAGCCGCGTTGCCGCGCGCCCCATCTCGGCGGTCAGAGCCATCGTCACCAACACCTCGGTATGCTCGAGGCGCTGCACTATGTCGGTCTCGGTGGAAACGACAATGTCGCATGGCCTCGTCAGCCGACGGCGCACCGCCGGTTCGAGGCTGGCGGGAAAGGTACCGGCAAAGGCGACCGAAGCATTGCCCGCTCCTTTGACGACGAGGCGGCCCGTGCAAATATTCGTCGCAAATCATCGATGCAACTACCTGTGAGGTAGTCGTGAGAGCCGATGCGGAGTTCGCTTCCCGCCTGCGCCTTTGGCGGCGGCGGCGCGGGTGGTCGCAACTCGAGCTTGCCGGCCGAGCCGGGATTTCGCAGCGTCATCTGAGTTTCTTGGAGATCGGGCGCGCCGCGCCCAGTCGCGACATGGTTGCTCGGCTCGCGGCGACGCTCGATCTGCCGTTGCGCCAGCAAAATGCGCTGCTGGTTGCGGCAGGGTTTGCTCCGGTCTGGCCCGAAGCCGGGTTCATCGCTCCCGAACTGGCGCGCGTCCGGGCCGCGCTCGACCATATGCTGGCCCAGCAGGAGCCGTTTCCGGCGGTCGTCGTCGACCGGCGCTGGAACCTGCTCAGGGCCAACCAGGGAGCGGTGCGGTTGGTCCAATTCCTGGTCGGGCCCTTGCCTTCGGACGCGCCGGTCAATCTCGCCGACGCCCTTGTCGGTCCGGACCTGTTGCGGCCCTTTCTCGCCAACTGGGCCGAAATCGTGCGCTATTTTGTCCGCAGCATCGAGGCCGATGCCGCGGCCGACGGCACCGCCGAGACCGCGGCGCTGCTGGCGCGTTTGCTGTCTTACGACGGGGTGCGGCCGGCGCTGAACGGCGCGGCCGCACCGGCCGACGAGCCGGTGCTGCCGATGATCTTTCGCAAGGGCGATGTCGCGCTCGAACTGTTCACGACGATTGCCACCTTGGGAACGCCGCAGGATGTGTCGGTGCAGGAGCTGCGGATCGAGAGCTTCTTCCCGATGCATGACGACACGGCGGCGATCCTGCGTGGCTGGGCCGCCAGTGACATCGCGCCAATCGCTTGACCCTGCCGGATTTCGGATGCGCGACGCTGGTCATGGCCGAGGCAACGCGATATCTCCAAACCGGAGGCTCCTGGCGCAGGAGCGGCCGGGGCACGCTCGGAGGCGATGAACGATGTTCGTTAGACGCGGCGAGCGCGTCCTTCTGGAGGCGCCGGCGAAAGTGGAACCCGCCGCCGACGTCGTGCTGAGCGATTATTACACCCGGCTGCCGCAACTCCGCCTGACCGCCGATCCGATAGGGAATGCGACGCCGCCCGAGACCCAAATCGAGATAACGCTCGAGGGCAACGACGTCGGCAGGCTCGTTGAATGCGCGATCCGGCATCCGGCCGCGAATATGCGCTATGCCGTGCTCGCGGCGATCTGGAGCCACCCCGATTCGTTCCGCGAGATTTTCCGGTTCGGCCTCGAAGCCCCGGCCGGCTTTCCCGAGCTCTCCGGGATCGTGGCGGAGGAGCTTGATAAACGCTCGGTCGAGCTTGAAGCTCCGGCGCTGCGTCGGGCTAAGGCGCCCGGCGACGTGTTGCTGCCGCGAATGCCGCTGCCGGCGCATCTCAAGGATCGCGGCCGACGCTCAGCGAGGCGAACGGAATGAGCGACTGGAGCAAGGTGACCCGGCCGATCCCGGTGCCGAACGAGTGGACGAAGCCGTTTTGGGAGGCGGCGAAGCGCGGCGTTCTCGAGCTGCAGCGCTGCCAGAGCTGCGGCCATTTCCAGCACCCGCCTTATGCGACCTGCACCCAATGCGTCGCGACAGACCTGGAATTCGAAGCCGTACGCGGTGCGGGAACCATCTACGCCTACACGATCATGTATCACACCGGCGACAAGCGCTTCGCGCCGGCGGTGCCGTACGCCAGCATTATCGTCGAGCTCGACGGCGCACCCGGCGCCTTGCTCGCGGGCAATCTGCTCGAAGCGGACTACACCGAGGCGAAAGTCGGGCGGCGGGTCGAGGTCGTCTTCGAGAAGCTGAACGACGACATCACCTTGCCGCAGTTCCGTCTGGCGCGTCCGACGCCGGCCGCGTGAGGGGAGCAGCCAGATGTGGGAGAACCGGTGCAAGGTGGCCGTGAGCGGCGTCGGCTTTTCGAAAGTCACGCGCTCGGCCGAGATCCCGCTCGCCGCGCACGCCCTCGCGGCGGTCAAGGAGGCGGTCGCCGATTCCGGGCTCGCGCTGTCCGACATCGACGGTCTGGCGACCTATCCGGAACTGCCTGCGACCGGTCACGCCGAGGTCGACGGGATCTCGATCGTGTCGGTCAACTGCATGATGGCGATGCTGAAATTGCCCAGCCTCGGCTGGCACATCCAGGTCGGCACGACGAATATCGGCGGCGCCGTGCAGCAGGCGGTCAATGCGCTCCTCGCCGGAGTGTGCCGCTACGCCGTGGTGTGGCGGGCGATGCACAACCCGCGTGGCACTTACCAGAACCTGCCCGGCGCCTATGCACAGGGTGCGGCGCAATTCACGGCACCCTACGGCTTCGGCGGGCCGGGGCAGGGGATGGCGGTCGCCTACACCCGCTGGCTCGAACGTCATGACCAGAGCCGCGAGAAGATGGCGACATTGGCCGTGACGCAGCGCCGCCACGCGCAGCACAACCCGCACGCCTATTTCTACGGCACGCCGCTGTCGCGCGAAGACTATCTCAATTCGCGGATGGTGGCCTACCCGTTTTGCCTCTTCGATTGCGACATCCCGGTGCAGGGGGCGGTCGCCGTCGTGCTGACGACGGCCGATCGGGCGCGCGACCTGAAGCCGCGGCCGGCCTATCTCGCCGGCTATGGTCAGCGGCTGCATTTCGAAGTGGCGGGCCGCATCGGCAGCCTCAGCGACTACATGGCCGGCGGCAGCAGTTCGGCGAAGCTGACCTGGGAGCGCTCCGGCTTTGGTCCGCAGGACGTCGACGTCGCGCAGATCTATGACGGTTTCTCGGCCTCGGTGATCTACGGCCTCGAATCCTACGGTTTCTGCCGGGAGGGCGAGGCGCTCGATTTCATCCAGGACGGGCATATCGAGCTCGACGGCGGGTTGCCGCTCAATACCTTTGGCGGCAGCCTCGGCACCGGCCGCATCCACGGCCTCTGGCACATCATCGAAGGCGCCCTGCAGGCCTCCGGCCGGGCCGGCTCGCGCCAGGTCAAGGACGCCAATGTCGCGTTTGTCGGCGCCAGCGCGCCGATCGTCACCGGCACGACCTTCATCTTCGTGCGCGAGCCGTACTGAGCTTTCCCGCCGGCCAAGCGCGCTGAGCGCGGCCCGAGCCGATTCCTCACCCCCACCCAAACCCTCCCCCATCAAGACCCATCAAGGGGGAGGGCGCAAAACTATAGGTAAAACTGCGCTCCCGCCCCCTCGATGGGGGCGGGCCGGGGTGGGGGTGATGCGCGCCAGAGGGCGATCGGAGAGGTGCCTGATCGAGCTCAGCGGGTCAGCATGACGTCGAGGATCGCGCTCTTGCCGTCGGCGACGGCTTTGAGCGCGCGGGCGATCGCCGGCTGCAGCTCGGCCGGATGCGCGACGCGCTCGCCGTGAAACCCGAAAGGTTTGCCGAGTTCCGAATAGTCCGGGCCGTCGATATGGACGCCGTGCCACATATCGGCGGCCTCGGCGACGCCGTCGGGATAATGATGCCGGTGTCCGGTCTGCATCGCCCGATACTGTCGGTTGTCGCAGACGACGACGAGGATCGGCAGGTCGTAGCTTCTGGCGGCGCCGAAGGCCTGCACGATCGGGTTGTAGAGAAAGGAGCCGTCGCCGAGCAGCGCCGCGACCGGCCGGTCCTTGCATGCGAGCTTGACGCCAAGCGCCATGCCGAGCCCCTGGCCGAGGCCGCCGCCGGGCCGGAAGAAGCTCTGCGGCCGGTCCCACGGCAGATGCTGCTGCAGCATCCCGGCATGGGTGATCGTCTCCTCGACATAGATGGCATCGGTCGGCATCGCCGCCCGGAGCGCGCCGGCGAGCGCCAGCGGCTCGATGCGCTCATGCCCAGCGGCCTCGGTTTCGGCCGCGCGCTCGGCGGCGGCGAGACGGTCGTGCTCGGCCCGCCAGCGCAGGGACCGCTCGCGGCTCCGACCGTCCGCCGGCGCCGCGGCGGCGAGCAGCCGCAGCGACGCGGCGACGTCGCCTTCGAGGTAATGATCGGCTTCTAGGCACTGGTAGACCATCGTTCCTTTGAGCGGGTTGTCGTCGATGGCGACAACGATCCCGGCGGTCGGCTTGCGGCTCGGCGGGTACCAGGGCGCCTTGCAATCGACCAGCAGGACGAGGTCGGCGTCCTGCAGGAAGGGCTGGATCCCCTGGCCGAGAAACAGCGGATGATCCTTCGGAAAATTGGCGAAGGCGCAGTGGCGGCTGCCGACCGGCGCGCCCAGCGCTTCGGCGAATTCGACGAGGGCGGCAAAAGCCTGCGGGTCGCGGCCGGCGGCGTCGGCGAGGATGACCGGGTTCTGCGCTGCGGCGATGAGCCGGGCGATGCGCTCGACATCGTCTTCGGCCGCCCGGTTGCGCGGCGGCAGCGGCACCTCGCGCCGGCCCTCGGGCGGCGTCCAGGGCTGCAGCATCACTTCGAGCGGCGTATTCAGGTAGACCGGGCCCTTCGGGTTGCGCTGCGCCATTTCGCCGGCGCGCACCACATGCTCGTAAAGCGTGTGGACGCTGGCCGCCTGCGTTGCCCATTTCGTCACCGGCTCGACGAGACGCTGCGGGCCGCCGACGATGCTGAGGCTCGAATACCATTGCGGCTCGATCGCGAGTTGAGGGTCCTCGCCAAAGCTCGTCGACTCACCCGACATGACGACCATTGGGATCTCGGCGAGCGTTGCCGAATGGAGGCCGGCCGAGCCCTGCAGCAGCCCGGCGCCGGCATGCAGCAGCACCGCCTGCAGCCGCCCGGTCGCCGCCGTGTAGCCCATCGCCACGTCGACGGCGAGCGTCTCGTGCCAGCAATCGATGTAGTTGGGGCCGGGCTTTTGGTTGACCTTTTGGCGCGCCAGCGCCTCCCACACCGGCGACCATTCGGAACCGGGCGACGCGATCACGTGATCGACGCGCAGGCTGCGGAAAGCTTCGAGGATCGCCTCGCCGCCGTCGCAATATTGCTTCATGCCCTTTCTCCCCGGCTGCCCGATCCTGCCATCATAGCATGTCGCCGAGCGCACCGTTCGTCGCACTCTTTCGACCTTCCCGGCCCACGGGTCCGGTCTTCGGCCGCGCGCAGCGCGGACAGGCCGGCCCCGCGAAGGGCCTGATCATTGCCCACAAGCGGCTCTGGACCCAGCGCGTCGCGCTGTCCCCGAAGTGCGTTCCAGTCCTTTTTTCGTCATCCCGGCGAAAGCCGGGACCCATTTCTGCCCTGGATACCGGCTTTCGCCGGTATGACGAGGCAAGGGGAGTCCTTCTCAGGGGTCACGCTGACTGTCCTATGCAGATTTATGCGTAAAGATCAGGCGAAAGGGCGGGGATGTGCCTTACGAATTGACGACCGCGACGGCCTCGATTTCGATCATGAAATCGGGACCGGCGAGGCGGGTGACGCCGACGGTCGTGCTGGTCGGGGTCGCCACCCCGAGATAGCGCATGCGCACGTCGCTGCACTTCTGGAACGCGTCGAAGTCGGTGACAAAAGTGTTGGTCTTGACGACGTCGGCCCAGCTGGCGCCGGCGGCCTTGAGGCAGCGGTCGAGGTTCTGGAAGGTCTGTTCCATCTGCGCGCGCATGTCACCTTTGCCGACGCAATTGCCGTCGACGTCGCGGGCGAGCTGGCCGGCGGTGTAGACGAGTTTGCCGGACCCGCTCACCGCGACGACATGCGAATAGGAAGGCTTTCCGTCCGACATCCTCACATTCATGCCTTCCGGCTGAAACCGCTCGATCTTGAGGGGCATGCTTTCTCTCCCGGTGGGTGTCCAACAAATCTGCCTTGCCAAACTAGCGCTTCCGCCGCGATGCGCCGATACCTATCGTCGGGCGCTTCGCGTCAGGGAGGACGGAGCGAGGAATGGTCATCGAAACGGCGTCGTTGCCGCGTGCCGCCACGCTACGTTCCGTTGAGCATCGGGCGATCGCCCTCGTCTCGTCGGCGCATTTCGTCAACCACTTCCAGAATCTGGTGTTGCCGCCGCTCTTTCCGTTCCTGAAGGCGGCCCTCGGCATCGGTTTCGTCGAGCTCGGCTTTGCCTTGACCGTCGCCAACGTCCTGTCGGTCGCGGCGCAGTTGCCGGTCGGTTTTCTCGTCGACCGGATCGGCTCGCGGCGGATGCTGGTGTTGGGGCTGCTGGTCAGCGCGCTGGCCTTCATCGGCTTCGGCCTGTCACCCTCCTATCCGCGGCTGCTCTTCGCAACAGCACTGCTGGGTCTCGCCAACAGCGTGTTTCACCCGGCCGATTACGCGATCCTGTCGGCCCGGATCGCGCCGGCCCGGGTCGGCCGCGCCTTTTCGCTGCACACCTTTTCCGGCTTTCTCGGCAGTGCCGTCGCGCCGGTCACGGTGCTGGCCGTGGCGGCAGCAATGGGCCTGCGTTTTGCCGTGATCGCCGCCGGCAGTCTGGCGCTGGCTGCAGCCCTGCCGCTCGCGCTGGCGCGCGGCGTCGACAATCTGCCGGCGACGGGTCAGCCCGGCGCTATGGCCGCCGGTTCGCGCCCCGGCCTCGGTGCAATCCTGACCCCGACGATCATCGGCCTCACCGGGTTTTTCGCGCTGTTGAGCCTGTCGGGCAGCGGGATCAGCAATTTCTCGGTTGCCGCACTGACCGCCGGCTTCGGCACGCCGCTTGCGGCCGCGAGCCTGGCGCTGACCATGTATCTGGCGATGCAGGCGCTCGGCGTGCTCGCCGGCGGTTTTATCGCCGACAAGACGCGCCGCCACGCCGAGGTCGCCGCGATCGGCTACGCCGTCAACGCCGGCATCGTCCTGGTGATCGCGACGGTCGGGTTGGGGGTCGTGCCGCTGCTCGCAGCGATGGGCTGCGCCGGACTGCTCGGCGGGCTGATCATGCCGTCGCGCGACATGCTGGTGCGCGCCGCAGCGCCGCCGGGGGCGATGGGCCGCACCTTCGGCGTCGTTACCAGCGGCTTCAATATCGGCGGGATGGTCGGGCCGCTGATGTTCGGTTTCATCATGGACCGCGGCGCGCCGCGCTGGGTCTTCGGCGCCAGCGTTATCGTAATGATCCTGGTGGCGGCGGCGGCCTTCCTCGGCGATCGTCGCGCGGCGGGCCGGCGCGGCGCCGCCATTTCCACCGGGATGGCCGGATGAAGTCGTAGTCCGACGCTCGATCACCGGGCGCCGGGCCCGATGACCGAGCTTTCAGTTCGCTGACGATGCCGATCAGGCAACCGATGTCGGATCGATCACTTTAGCCGCGACCGTTATGCAGGAACTTGCCGGGCAGGGCGCCGGTCGGCTCGCCGTTCTCGAAGGTGATCTGCCCGTTGACCAGGATCCAGTCGTAGCCCTTCGACTTCTGGATCCGCCGCCATTCGCCGCCGGGCAGGTCTTCGGCCACTTCCGACGGCAGAACTTCGAGCTTGTCGAGGTCATAGACGACGATGTCCGCCGGCGCCTGCTCGCGGATCGCGCCGCGGTCTTTGAAGCCGCCGAGATGGGCCGGCAGATAGCTCAGCTTATAGTGTGCGTCTTCGAGACTGATCGTCTTCTCGTCGCGGACGAGCCAGATCAGGAGGTCGGTTGGATAGATCCCGGCGGTCAGGAATTTGACGTGCGCGCCGCCGTCCGAAACCCCGGCCACGACGAGGTTCGAGCTCAGCACCTCGGTCGTGAATTGGGCCGTCTCCCGCCCCTGGGTCGGGGCGAAAAATTCGGTCTCGAGGTCGTCCTCGACGATCATGTCGAGCAACGCGTCGATCACGTGCTTCCCTTGTGCGTCGGCGATCTGCTGGACGGTTTGTCCGATCTCTGTCGCGTTCCCGGCCTTCTCGTCCGGCACCAACGCGATCAGCCGGCCCTCCTTGAGGTTGACGACGTAGGATTTCATGCGGAGCCCCTCGGCATTGAGGCACTTCCCGCCGTCCTTGTCGTACTCGTACCCATGATTGTGACAGACGAATTGCCCGCCGCCATCCTCTACGGTGCCGCCCTGGTGCGGGCACACCCTCGACAGTAACCGGTAGCCGTCCTGCGTCTTGATCAAGAAATAGGAAGCACTGCCGATCTCGACCGGCGCCGGTAGTGTCGGAAACGCCGATTCCGCACCGATATCGATCTTCACGTTCTTTGTCCGCACGACCAGGCTGCCGACGGAGCCCTGAGCCACCTGCGTTGGGCGGATCCCGGCGTCCCATTCCTCTCTGAGACGGCGGCGCATTTCCGGATCCTGCATCTTGGCCTTGCGTTCGGCTTTCGTCCCCAAAGTCACTTCCCGCCAGGCCTCGGTGTCGTCGAACAGGTTCCAATCCGCAAAGGTCAACTCGAACCCGCCGCGCCGGGTGGCGCCCTGGCCGTAGACGCGCAACCCGCGCTCGGCGCAACTTTCCAACCAGCGGATCCGTTCGCGGTGTTGTTCGGGATGCACCGAGTTCGGGGTGACCGCCTGATAGAGGATGGGCCGCTTCGCCACCGCGGCGACTTTTTCAAAGAACTCTCTGGCATCCGACGCCAGCGGGCGCCCCTCTTCGCCGGTCTGCCGGTAGGCCAACTCGATGAACCCTTCGTCGCGCTCCGCCAGCACCTTGGCGAAGGTCAGGACCTCGTGTTCCGAGAGCAGATCCGTGATCATCGGCGTACCGTCGTAATCACGTTGGATCGAGTTCTCGCCCAGGATCTGCGCCGACCAGCCGCACGCGCCGGCATCCATCGCCTCGTTGATCAACCGGCACATCTCCTGAAGCTCCGCCTCGGTCGGCCGCCGCTTTTTGGCTTCCTCCCAGCCCATCACCCAGGCGTAGAGCGGGGTCAGCGGCACATAGGTCAGGCAATTGACGCCCTTCGGCGTGCGGCTCAGGCTCTCGATGAAGTCGGGAAACGTCACCCAGTTCCACGGCATGCCGGCTTTCATCGCCTCGTATGGAATCGCCTCGTTTCGGGTCATGCTGAGCATCGCCCGGTCGCGGTCCTCGACCCGTGACGGGGCGAAGCCGAACCCGCAATTGCCGAGGGCCACCGAGGTCACCCCGTGCCATCCGGAAAGCGTGCAATAAGGATCCCAGAAGATCTGCGCGTCATAATGCGTGTGCAAATCGACGAAACCCGGCGCCACGATGCGGCCGGCAGCCTCGAGCAAACGCTCGGCGGTCTTCTCTTTCAGGCCGCCGATCTGGGCGATCTTGCCGCCCTTAATTCCGATGTCGCTGATATAGCGCGGCGTCCGCGTCCCATCGACGATCGTGCCGCCCTTGATGATGATGTCGAAATCCGCCATCGGTCGCTCCGCAAGGAAGAGGGTTGCGTCCCCGGGATCAGGGAAAAACGATTGACAAGCATGCTTATGATTGCGCCGGTGCGGGTGTCGCGCAAGGGCATTGTCGAAGCTTTTGCTGACGCGGTACGGCAATCGGGAGGCGCACCGATCCGCGGTCGCCGGTGACGCTTGTGCCGCCTCGGCTGGAATTTCGGAGGGAGCGACTGCCGTTGCATACGAACGCCGACGATCTGAGCGAACTCGCCCGCCGGCTCGCCGGCGGCCAGTTCACGATCACGGCCGAGCTGGTCCCGCCGTTGTCGACCGACCCCGCCGATCTGTTGGCCGCGGCGGTGCCGCTGCGCGGGCTCGCGACCGCCGTCAACGTCACTGACGGCGCCGGCGCCAAGGCGCATCTCTCCAGCCTCGTCGCCGCGCATTTTCTGCTCGAGAGCGGCATCGAGCCGATCCTGCAGATGACCTGCCGCGACCGTAATCGTCTCGCCCTGCAGGGCGATCTTCTCGGCGCGCTGGCGCTCGGCGTGCGCAATTTTCTGATGATTTCCGGGGACGACCCGAAGACCGGCGACCAGCCGGCGGCAAAACCGGTCTTCGACCTCGATTCGAAAGGCCTTCTGGCATTGGCGCAGCGGATGGCCGACGAGCGCCGGCTGCCGTCCGGGACGACAATCCGCGGACCGACCGAGCTCGTCCTCGGCGCTGCCGCCCTGCCGATCGATCCGCCCGACAACTGGTCCCCCGCCGATCTGATCGGCAAAGCCGATGCCGGCGCCTCTTTCGTTCAGACCCAGTTCTGCATGGACATGGCGATCGCCCGGCGCTGGATCGCCAGGTTGCGCGAGCTGGGGCTGACCGACCGCCTGAAGGTGCTGATCGGCGTCGCCCCGATCCCCTCGGCGCGATCGGCGCAGTGGATGCGCGCGCGGCTGTTCGGCACGATCATTCCGGATTCGATCGTCGAGCGTCTCGACCAGGCCGCCAACCCGCGCCGCGAGGGCGTGCGGATCTGCGTTGAGATCCTGCGCGAGCTCGCCGCGACCCCCGGCGTCGCCGGCGCCCACATCATGGCGCCGCAGAACCCCTCGGCCATTGCCGAAGTCATCGCCGCCTTCAATAACGACAACCGGAATTAGTCATGGCGAAGCGTATCGTGTGGGGTAGGGGCGAGCGGTAGTTTTTCGAGACACAGAATTGGGGCGCTCGGCGCCCCTTCCCCCGCACCAGCCGCACAAGCCGCACCAGCGGGGTAGGGTAGGGTGAGGGCAATGCGGAGCTAGGTGCCCGCAGACGGATTGTCGCGGCGCAAAATTTTTTTGCCTTGTCTGCATCCGTTCGGCGGCCCCGCGCGAATAGGGAGGCAGCGGCCAATTCCGGTCGCCCCGATCCATGGAGAATCCCGTGCAGCGTGCCATCCCGGCGCTTGTCGCCATCATGCTGTTTGCCGCCCCCGCCGCGGCGCAGACGGTACAGGTCGGCGGACAGGCAATGTTTCCCGACAAAACTATCGTGGGCAACGCGGTCCATTCCGCGGACCACACGACGCTCGTCGCCGCCGTAAAGGCGGCCGGTCTGGTAACCACGTTGAACGGCCCCGGTCCGTTTACCGTGTTCGCTCCCGTCAACGCCGCCTTCGCCGCGTTGCCTGCAGGCACCCTCGAGACGCTGCTGAGCCCGCGTAACAAGGCGCAGCTCGCCAGGTTGCTGACCTATCACGTGGTGGCCGGCGACTACGACACCGGCAAGTTGCGCGCCATGATCCGAGCCGGCAACGGCGCGGCGACCCTGAAGACCGTAGAAGGCGAAACACTGCACCTGATGATGAACGGCTCGTCCAACATCGTCGTCATCGACGCCAAGGGCGACTTGGCCGACATCACGATCAGCGACGTGGTGTAGTCGAACGGCGTCATCCACGTCATCGACAAGGTATTGATCCCGAGCGCGTAAAGCGCCGGCCCCGGGCGGGTGCCGTCGAGCCCCGCCCGGCCCGTAACGCGACAATTTCCGGGAGTTGGCGTCAAGCAGATCGCCGGCGCGCAACGGAATCGACGACTGGAAGAGCAACGACCCCAAACGGAAGGAGAGCAAAGTGACACAGCTGACCCGACGTTCATTGCTGCGGCAAGCCCCAGTCGGGGCTGCCGTCTTCGGCCTGCTGCCCGCCATGCCGGCCCTGGCGGCGATTGGCCGCTCGCCGGCGGCGATGCCCCGGCTGCCTGCCGCTGTTGCCGGATCGATGATGGTCCATGTCAAAGACCTTGCCGCGGGCGAGATGACGCTTCTCGTGGGTTCACGGGAAATCGTCGTCCGCAATCGCCGGCTGGTTGCGGAGCTCGCGGCGGCGGCTCACGCGGGCGAGCGCGCCTGAGGAACAGCACACCCCGCCCCATCGAGGAAGAGGGCTTCCCGACGCGACACGGCCAGTTCCGTAATCCATTCCTGACCAGGCTGTCCAATTGAGAGGAGAGTGCAACAATGTCATCGCATCGCGAGGCCCCGGAGATCTCCAAGGATCCGGTGGCCGACAACACCGATGTCTATGCGTTCGTCAGCCCGGACGATCCGGACACCGTCACCTTGATCGCCAACTATGTTCCATTGGAAGAGCCCGACGGCGGCCCGAACTTCTACGAGTTCGGTGACGATGTCCTGTACGAGATCAACATCGATAACGACGGTGACGGGATCGCCGACATCACCTATCAGTTCGGTTTCCAGACGACACTACAAGACCCGAATACCTTTCTGTACAATACCGGACCGATCGAGTCTCTCGATGATCCGAATTGGAACAAGCGCCAGCTTTATTCATTGACTCGGGTGCGCAATGGCCGCTCGACATTGCTGGCTGAGATGTTGCCCTGTCCTCCGTGCAACATCGGCCCGTTTTCCACGCCCAATTATGATGGCCTCGCCGCCGCGGCCATCCGCCGGTTGCCGAGCGGCGAAACGGTTTTTGCCGGGCAGCGGGCGGAGGGATTCTACGTCGATCTCGGCGCGTTCTTCGACCTTGGCGACCTGCGACCGTTTCAGAACCTGCATATCAATCCGATGCCCGCCGCCGCAGGCGTCAATGGCACGAACCGGCTCAACATCCACACCATGGCGATCCAGCTCCCCAAACGCATGCTGACCCGCGATGGCTCCAATCCGACAAACCCGAGCGACCCCGCTTCGGTGATCGGCGTCTACGCCTCGGCGAGCCGCCGCAAGGCGACAATTCTCGAGCCGAACGGGAAGGTCGACGAGGCTGGTCCGTGGGTGCAGGTGTCGCGGCTCGGCAATCCGTTGTTCAACGAAGTCATCGTCCCGCTCGGATCCAAGGACCTGTGGAACTCCCTGCCGCCGCAGGACGACAAACAGTTCCTCGGTTTTGTGCAGCATCCGGAGGTGCCGAGGCTGCTGCCGCAACTTTATCCCGGGGTTTTTCCCAACCTGAAGGACTACAAGAAAGCCCGCGCCGACCTGGTGGCCATTCTGCTCACCGGCATCCCGTCCGGGATCGTCAGCGGCTTCCAGAATTTCACCGGTGACACTTTCGCCGACCTGTTACGGCTCAACATGGCCATCCCGCCGGCGAAGGCGCCGAGCATCTTCGGGATCCTCGGCGGCGATCTCGCCGGGTTTCCCAACGGGCGCCGGGTGTTCGACGACGTCTTTACGATCGAGGTGCGGGCTCTCGCCGGTGCCACGATCCCGCTCGTCGATCATTCCTACACGCCGGATGCGGCGGCGTCGAAAGTCACCGACGGCGTCGGCCCGAGCGACGTTTCCTCGCCGTATCTGACGAGCTTCCCCTATCTTGGAGTGCCTTACTCCGGGTTCGACAACCCGAGTTGATACCGCCACTCGCCGTCATGTAATCGCCGTGAGGAGCCCGGTGGCCGCTGGGCCTGGGCTCCTCCGCCCATGGCACGCCGATTGAGAGGAGACGACCGAAATGCCGGAGCAACACGTCGACCGGGTCCATTCCGAAACCATCGTGCTCGACATCGGGCAGGATGTCGGGGCATTGGTCATTTATACCGATGCGACGCGGCGCGGACGGGAGATCGAGGTCAGCCCGCACGGCTGCGCCACGCCGCGGACCCATGTCGAAGTGCTGGAACGGCGGATCGGGGATCGGCCCGTATTTGCCGCGGTCTTTCCCGGGCTGCGCGCCGGCGACTACGACATTTGGGAAGACGCCGAGAACCCCAGCGCCACCGTCTCGATCGTCGGAGGCAAGGTGGCGACGCAGGACTGGCGTTGATATTCCGGCATCGTTCGCCCACCGGACCAGACGAGGGAAAGCCCGACATGTTCACCTTGCTGCGCCGAATTGTTCGACACCGCGTCTCGCTGCGCCAGCCGATTACCAAGATTTATGTCGTGTTGATCCCGGCCAATCTGGGTGCGTGGGCGTGGGCGGCATTGGCATTCCGCGACCGGCCGGTACTGCTCGGCACCGCACTTCTCGCCTTCGGGTTCGGCCTGCGCCACGCCGTCGACGCCGACCATATCGCCGCGATCGACAACGCGACCCGCAAATTGATGCAGGAAGGCAAGCGGCCGGTCGGAGTCGGCTTGTTCTTTGCGCTGGGCCATTCGACCGTCGTGGTGCTCCTCGCCGCCATGGTGGCGGGCACGGCCTCGGCATTGGCGGGATCCTTCGACCAGTTCAAGGCGGTCGGCAGCGTCATCGGGACCGGCGTCTCGGCATCGTTCCTGTTCGCCATTGCCGTTGCCAACCTGATCATCCTGCGCGGCGTCTGGCGGACCTTTCAGCACGTGCGCAAAGGTGGCCGCTATGCGCAGGAGGATTTCGATCTGCTGCTCAACAGCCGCGGCCTGCTGGCGCGCTTGTTCCGTCCGCTCTTCCGGCTCATCGGCAAGAGCTGGCATATGTATCCGCTGGGCTTTCTCTTCGGGCTCGGGTTCGACACCGCAACCGAGATCGCGCTGCTCGGCGTCGCGGCGACCGCAGCGGCCAAAGGCATGTCGATCTGGTCTATAATGGTGTTCCCGGCACTGTTCGCCGCGGGGATGTCGCTGATCGACGCCACCGACGGCATCATGATGGTGGGCGCCTACGATTGGGCGTTCGTCAAACCGATGCGCAAGCTGTACTACAATCTCACGATCACCTTCGTGTCGATCGTCGTCGCGCTTCTTATCGGCGGCATCGAAACGCTGGGATTGATGGGTGATCAATTTGCCCTGAAAGGTGCATTCTGGGATGTCGTCGGGGCGCTGAACGATAACTTCAGCGCGCTCGGAGCCGCGATCATCGGACTGTTCATCGCCGCCTGGGCCGGTTCGATCCTGATCTATCGCTACAAACGCCTCGACGAAATCGAGGCGGTGCCCGCCGAGCGATGATCGGCAACTGGGAGTCGTCACGCCGGGCTTGGTTCAGCCGAAGTTCGCCGCGGACCGACGAGAGCGGCTGAAATAAGCTCGGCCTGCCGCAGCCGTTGCGCAGTTGTCGGCGGCGGCTCAACACCGACCATGCCGACATCTATCTCGTGCATCGGCCTGATCCGGCGACGCCGCTTGCCGCTCTATTCGGAAAACACTTCGTCACCCGCGAGGGGCGGCTACGCGCGCTGCGGCGCCGGGATCTTCGGGCGGCGGCGGCGCAAGGTCTCGCGCCACAGGATGTAAAGGCCCGAGGTGACAACGATCGCCGAACCGGCTAACAGGCCTGGGCTCGGCACGTCCCCCCACACCGCGAAGCCGAGGATCGTTGCCCATACCAGTGACAGGTAGTTGAACGGCACCACTGCCGAGGGGGGCGCCAATGACAGAGACCGTGTCCACCAAAACTGGGCGATTCCGTTGCCGACCCCGGCGAGTGCTACCATCAGCGCATCGCCCCAGTGCGGGGCTCGGAACCCGAATGTCAAGAGGCCGGAGGTGCACAAGGTCATAATGCTCATCTGGTAGAGCGTCAGCGTCCCGGTCAATTCGGTCATGCTCATGCGGCGGATTGCGATGGCCACGGTCGAGATCAAGACCGCGTTGACGAGCGCGAAGAGCGCGCCGTAAGTCAGCGTGCCGGCACCGGGATGGGTGATGATCAGGACGCCGACAAACCCGAGGATCAGCGCCGACCAGCGGTGGATGCCGACCTTTTCCTTCAGGATCACGATCGAGAGCAGGGTCGTGAACAATGGCGCGGCGAAGCCGATCGCCGTCGCCGCTCCGAGCGACAGCACGCTGACCGCGAGGAGCCAGCATAGCATCGAGCCGAACTGCGATAGCCCGCGCTGCAGATGCTCGCGGTAGCGTCGCGTCCGCAAGACGCCCCAGCCGGCGCGCGGCAATATGATCGCCGCGGCGGTCAGGAACGCGAACAGGGTGCGCCCGAACGCGACCTCGCCCAGCGGATAGCTGGCAAGTTGCCACTTCACGACCGCATTGCCGCCGGCAAACATCACGGTCGAGCCGACGGTGTAGGCGATCCCGAGCGGGACCTGGTTGCGCCCTGCCGCCGCAGCCAAACCGGCGACGGTCATCGCGCCGGGCCGACTGGCCGGATGTCCATCAGAATCCCCGTTTACACCCAGTCGCATAACTGATGGAGTCTATCCCAGCAATCTCTCGTCAATAATCCTAGATCCGGGAGTTGAGGTCGTTGTCGGGGCGAGATTTTGTGGTTAATAAAAGGGAATGAGCGGGGAAATAGGGGTACCGGCGGTTCACCCGGCGGGTGAGCAACCGATAGTAGAGCTGGCGGCAGACGAAGCGGTGACGGCGGACACCTTTGCCGGCCGGATTCACCTGGAGTGGGAGCCGGCGGCGCCGGTGACGACGATGGGTCAGCTGGCCTTTTTCATCGAATACCTGAAGCAGGGAGGCCTGTTCGACGGCTGGGTGGCGGGCTGTCCGCTGCTGCTGACGAGCCCGAACGCGCCGAGCAAGCGCGACGTGCTGGGCACGGTGCTTCTGTCGGTGCTGGCCGGGCATTGGCGCTATGCGCACATCACGGCGCTGCGCGCCGATGCGGTCAACGCGCCGCTGCTGGGGATGAAGAAGGTAGTCAGCGAGGACGCGGTGCGGCGGGCGTTGGGCAAGATCGACGAGACGGACGGGATCGCCTGGCTGCGCGAGCAGCTGGACTATTGTGTGCGACCGTTGCTGGGCGAGCTTTGGGTCCTGGATGTCGACACCACGGTCAAGCCACTCTACGGCCATCAAGAGGGGGCCGAGGTCAGTTACAACCCGAGCAAGCGTGGCCGGCCCTCGCACGTCTACCACAGTTATCTGATGGCCGAGCTGCGGTTGGTGCTGGAGGTCGAAGTGGCGAGCGGCAAGGAGCACACCGCCAAGCATGCCGCGCCGGGGCTGTGGGCGCTGCTCGACCGGCTGGGACCCAGTTGCGCCCCGTGCTTGCTGCGGGGTGACAACGACTGGGGCAACGAGGGGCTGATGCGCGAGGCTGAGCGCCGCGGCCAGCCCTATCTGTTCAAGCTGCGCTTGCGCCCCGGGGTCAAGCGGGTGCTGGAGCGGGCGATGCGGGAGAGCGACTGGCAGAATGCCGGCGCCGGCTGGCAGGGCAAGTGGGGCGAGGTGCGGCTGATGGGCTGGAGCCGGCAGCGCCGCGTCGTGCTGCTGCGCCGCCGCCTGCGGCAAGTGCTGCTGACCGAAGGTTCCGCCGACGGCGACCCTGCGGCGGGCAAGGCGCCGCTGCAACTGGGCTTTGTCGAATTGGACGCGCGCCGCGAGGCGTGGGAATACGCCGTGCTGGTGACCTCGCTGCCGGGCGAGCTGCTGACCATCGCCCAGCTCTATCGCGACCGCGGCGATGCCGAGAACAACTTCGACGAATTGAAGAACCAATGGGGCTGGGGCGGCTTCACCACGCATGATGTCAAACGCTGCCAGTTTATGGCCCGCACCGTCGCCCTCGCCGCCAATTGGTGGAATCTGTTCGTCCGTCTGGCCGATCCCGACCAGCATCGCGAGGCGATCACCAGCCGGCCGCTGCTGCTCCAGGCGATCGGCCGACAGACCCAGCACGCCGGCCAAACCACGATCACCATCACCAGCCCGCACGGCAATCATCACCGGGCTCGCCGCGCTTTTGTCCGCATTGCCCGCTTCTTCGCTCAGCTGCGGCAAACTGCGGAGCAGTTGACCGACCTCGATCGATGGTACCGCATCCTCAGTTTTGCCCTGATCAAGTATCTGAAGGGCCGCCAGCTCGACCCGCCCCGCCGCCTTCAGCACGCCTGATCGGCACGCCAAAGTTGTACAATGCCCACCTCGCCACGGAAATCCGCAGCCCAACTGCCGGATCTAGGATAATCGACATTCTGCCGGAGTGGGTGAGCTCCTGGTATGCCTGCGTCGTATTGCCGGGGTCATCACGATCCTTGCGCCACCCCACTAAAGTGGGGGCGGGAATAGCCGGCATTAAGTCCGACAGGAAGATCCTGCAGCGCCGTGCGACGTGCCCCTGCCGCCGCCGAAATAGCGACGTTCGAATTCTTGCTGCCCCTCGTCGCCTTGTCGACGGCCGGCATCTCTGGCCGCGGATGGGATCGGCTGCGAACGCCGAAGGCGCCTAATGTAGGAGCGCGGGGAGGAATCTCCATTCGCCGGGGTTCGTTCCACGCAACGTTAGGCAAGCCTAATCCGACCGAAAGGTATATTTGCAGCTTGGAGAGCTGATATAAGCGGTGACGTCGGTGCCTTCGATGTGCCCGGTCATGCTTACGCGGCCTTTCGGCACGCGGCGAGAGGCGCTGAAATTTCCGTTCTCATCGATCCTCCCGCTCAATATCGTGTCGAACCGCGGGACATATTTGAATTGGACTTGGCCGCCTGACACGACCAAGGGAAACAGCGCACCGGGAGGCGGCTCGGTACAGTTGCCGCTGATGACTTTCGTGAGTTTGAGCTGGCCCATATATTGTCCGTCAAACGCGGTCGAGTCCTGCGCCCGCGCGCCGTTTGCGAGCGCCGCGCCGCAGAGGAGGCTCAGGACCAGCCATTTCATCATCGCGTTTCCAGCAAGAAAGCCCGCGGGACGCCGGTGGCTATCGGCATCAGTGAAAGTAGCGGCCGGTATCGATTGCAATCGTCTGGCCGGTCATCGTCTCGGTGCGGCACATCGTGACCACCATGTCGGCGCAGTCGTCCTTGTCAGCGGGCTTTTTCAACAGCGAAGTGGCGGCGGAACGCTCGATCTGCTCGGCGCGGAGATTGGCGGTCGCCCGCGTCCCTTCGAGGAGGCCCGGCGCCACGCAATTGACCAACGTCTCGGGCGCCAAGGCCACGGCCATGCAGCGCGTCAGATGAATGAGGCCCGCCTTCGACACGGCGTAGGCGATCGACGAGCCGGTCGGCCCGAGCCCAGCCACCGAGGAAATGTTGACGATGCGCCCGCGGCCCTGCGCCTTCATGACCGGCGCCACCGCCTTGATCAGGCGCATCGGCCCGGTCAGATTGACGGCGATGATCTTGTGCCACACCTCCATCGTCAGGCCGTCGAGGTCCTCGAACGGGATTGCCCTGTTGTAGGCCGCGTCGTTGACCAGAATGTCGAGGCGGCCGAAACGACCCTTCACATCGCCGACGAGCCGCGCCACGGCGGCGCCGTCGGTGACGTCGCAGGCAAAGGCCGCAGCGTTGATCTGATGCCGTGCCGTCAACTCGCGGGCGACGCCCTCGGCCGCATCGCGGCTTTGCGCGTAGACGACGGCGACGTGTGCTCCTTCCTTTGCCAGCGCGCGACCGATGCGCTGCCCGAGCCCGCCATTGCCGCCGGTGACCAGCGCAACCGCGCCGTTGAGATCCATCCGCTTCCCTCCGCTGCGCCAGCGCGGTCGTCGCGGGCCCAGTTTGTGACCTGGTTCGGAACGTATGCAAGCGAAGGATCGAAACGTCGGGCCTCGCCGAAGACCGGTCTATCGGCCGGCGGTGAGAACGGCCTGCGCCGTCTCTTTGCCGCTCGCCAGCGCCGCCTCGACCGTGCCCATATCCGGCCCGGCATAGAGCGCCTCGCCGGAGAAGAGGATCGCATTGCCGTCCGGCCGCTTGAGCGCCGCCAGCGCCTCACGGGTTTTCGGGGTGGCGTAGGAATAGGCGCCGCGCGAGAACGGCTCGTTGCCCCAGTTGATCGCCCGCGACGCGACGAGATCCCGCCGCAGCCGGTCGGGCGGCAGATCGAACATTTCGGCGAGCGAGTCGAGCCCCATTTCGACGAGCTCGCTCGCGGTCAGCGGCGCCACCCGATCGGCGTTGGGTCCGGCATACCAGCCGGTCAGCACCGGATACCCGGCCGGATGCTGGGTCCACCAGGTCGGCACCGGCACATTGGAAAAGACGAACGACAGATCCGCGAGATCTCGCCCGCCATCACCGATCCACCATCGTGTCGCGAAGCGCAGCAGGATTTTGACGACATTGCCGAAGCCGATGTCGGCCGCGGCGGCCGCCTTGTCGCGGGCCGCTGGCGGCAAGGCGATTTCGGCGAAGAGCGGCGGCGGCACGGTGAGGATCGCGGCGTCGGCCTCGAAACCGGCGCCGCCACGACAGGTCGCAGCAATCCCCTCGCGGCGCACCGCGATGCCGCCGACAGCGGCGCCGCAATGGATCATGGCGCCGTATCTGCGGCATTCGGCGGCGAGATGTTCGATCAGCGCGCCGTAGCCTTCGGCAATCCGCCCGCCTTGTCCCTGGTCGCGGCTCAGCCATTCGTCGCGGATCGCGAAAGTGCTCGCTCGGCGCGGCTCGGCCGCGTCGTAGCCCTCGACCATCCGCGTGATCCGCCGCCGCAGCTCGTCGTATCGCCGATCCGCGAAATGCTCCTCGAGAAAGTCGGCGATCGGCAGGTCGGTCTGCAAAGCGGTGAGGGCCTGTCGAAACCGACCGGCATGGGGCAGCGGCGAGTTGTCCAGCGATAGTGTGCCGTTGCGGGCATTCCAGCGCGTCCCGCCACTCCGCGACAACCGCAGTCCGGCGTCGCGCATCACGGCCCGCGTCACCGGCGCCGCGCCATGGACGAACTCGGCGCCGCCCTCCGCCGGGTAGCCGAATTCCGCGACCGGCAGCGGCAGAATGCGGCCGCCGCAACGGTCTCTTGCCTCGAGGACGGTCACCTTTTTGCCGGCGCGTGCCAGCTCGCAGGCCGCCATCAGGCCCGCCGCACCGGCTCCGACGATCAGGAAATGACTTGGATGCAAGGGAGCCATCGATCACATGCGCGCGGCGGATTTGCTTGTTCGAACAAGATAGCAGAGTTGGGTTCGCGTCCCGTCGTCAGATCTGCGCGGCCATGCCGTCGACCAGCGAGCAAGGGCGCCCAGCTTGCTGGTCGTCGCGATCAACCGATGGAATTGTATCCAGATCGGGGTTCCGCGCGAGCCACCCGGCCGCCGAGCCGGACGGGATATAGCGATCTCGAAATCGAGCGACAAATTTTCCCGCCTCGGCGGTTTGGCATGATCAGGCGCAACGGGGCGGCCGGCGAATTCGGATGGGGACAGCTGAGGCCACCCCGGCGGGCTGCCGCGTGGGTCTCCGAGGCGAGCGATGGATTGTACCACCTCGATGGTCCGTTCCGTGCAGTGACGGCTCCTCTAGGGCTGCGGCGATCCCCCCGTGGCACCTTGCCCCACCCTCCCCGGATCGGTGCCGAGAACGGTCATTTCCCGCTCATGGGCCCCTGACATTTTGATCCGGTGCTTACGGGCGTTGTCGCTGCAAGATAGAAATGTCAGCGGGCGCGCAAAGTAGAAATGACACCCTGCTGTCGTCGGGTTCGGGCGGCGGGCGGGTGCGGAGCCCCCGGCGTAGCGCAGCGCCCGACCGACGTCCGATGCACCGAGCTCGCAGCCGCACCCGCTGTCTACCGAGCGGGCGTCAGCGCGCTCGGCTCGTAGAAAGATCCAGCAGGCGACCTCGACAGCGTCGGCATCGCCGCCGGCTGTCGGCTGGATAACATTGACAGCGGTGGACCGCTTGCGCGTCGCCGCCTTGGTGTTTTTGGCGTCACGGTTTTCCGTTACGTAACGAATTTCATGGGGACGGCTGCGGCAGTCAACCCTTCACCCCGGTCCGCCGCCTCAGACCGGAGCCGCGACAGCTGCGTGGCGCGATGCCCGCCCCTTCGACGGCAGACCCGGCGCCTCGAGGTTGTTCGGCGGCCGCTGCCGTGCAACATGCCCGCGCTGCCGATGCGCCGGATAGGCGGCCTGCTGCGCCTTCACCTGCTCGAGCACGGCCGACAGCCGCTTGTTGTCGACGATCGCGCCGGGCTGCACTGTCTGGATCTTGTCGAACACCTTGAAACCGAGCGCCGTCCCGTTGAACTGAACTGCGAACCGCCCGTCCGGATAGTTCACCACCTCCACCTTCTTGCGCACCAACCCGCGGGCCAGTGGCGTCGGGTCGAGGAGCAGCATCATCCGGTCGTAGTGCAGGGTCAGGTTGCGCGTCACCGTGCGTTCCTCTCGCCAGGCCAGGATCTCGTCCAGATCATCCGATTGTGTCAGCGGCCGATGCAGGTCCTTCTTATTCGCCGGGTCGCGGCCAAAGCGCGCGTTGTGGGCGGTGATGAACCCCGGCAGCCAGGCGTTCGCCGCCGCCATCGACGACACCCCCGCCAGCCGCAATTCCTTGACCATACGGTCCTGCAATGTGCCGAACGCACGTTCAACGCGTCCCTTCGCCTGCGGGCTGTTGGCGCAGATCATGTCGATGTTCAGCGCCAACAGCGCGCGCCCGAACTGGGTCACGCCCTCGCCGCCGACGGCGTCCTTGCTGTTCACCCGAAAGATGCCGTGCTTGTCGCTGTAGAAAGCAACCGGTTTGCCGTGCTCCTCCAGATAGGCGCGTGTCGTGCGGAAGTAATCGAACGCCGATTCCGAGGCGACGAACCGCAGTTGCTGCAGCCGGCTCGTCGCATCATCGATGAAACCGAGCAGCGTGCACTTCGGAGCGCGGTCCTCGAACCAGGCGTGCTCCGAGCCGTCGATCTGCACCAATTCGCCCAGGCAATCGCGCCGCCGGCGCGGCTGATGCGGCGAGGGAAGGCGATGCCGACGGTCCTGCCACAGCCCAGCCGCGATCATCCAACCGCGCAACGTCTCATGCGACACCGTACAACCGTGATGCTCGGCCAGCTTCTCCGCCGCCAGGGTCGGACCGAAGTCCGCGTATCGCTCGCGCACGATCGACAGTGCCAGGGTGCGAACCGCGGCAGGTAGCCGATGATTGCTCGGTTTGCCGCGGTGCTTGGAAAGCAGGCTCGCGGCGCCATCCTGCTTGAGGCCATGCAGCAGACGAAACACCTGACGCCGCTGCAAGCCGATCAGTTCGCACGCGTCTGCGACACGCAGTCCACCGGACTGAACCCGCAACAGAACCTCAAGCCGGCTGAACTCCTGCTTGCTCATCGACACCACCGCCACGGCGCACCCTCCGGGACCCCAGAACCCGGCGGAGTGTCACCTCTACTTTGCACAGGGGTGTCATCTCTATATTGCGCTTACAGATTTTTGCCGCATAAAGTGGGATTCTGGAAAATCGAGCCGGGGGGCCGCCCCGTGCAACAGGTGCGGCGTGGAGCCGTGGCGTTCAGCAGCTGCGGCTTGGGCTAAGGCGGATCACATATCCGCCTCTACCCCTTGCCGGCCCCGGCCCCCATTTTCCTTACATACCGTCGGGGGGCGCGCCCATGATAAGAGACACTGCCACCAAGCCATTCGCTCACGGCTTTCCACCAACAAAATGGAACGCTGCCAAAGGCGAAGCGACGCAACTCCTATCCGATTACGCTCACAGACGGCAAATGATACCCTACTCGGAGTTTGTGTCGAAAATTCATTCCATCAAGATTGACTATCATGATCCACGGCTCTTTCACTTTCTTGGCGAGATTTCTAAGGACGAATATCAGGCTGGCCGTGGAATGCTTACAGCGTTGGTTGTACACAAACACGGCGACATGCAACCCGGCCCCGGCTTCTTCGAGTTGGCTCGCGAACTGGGGCAAGACACGCCAGATATCGTAAAATTTTGGATCGAAGAAGTGAAACGCGTATTTGCTGCATGGAAGTAAGCGCGGGACACTGCCGCATAACCGTAAGCCTGCGGTGAGCGCCGCAGGCAGAGTTACTTGGGCGATGTGACCTGCAGCTGTGCGTTTTCGGCGGTTGAGACGGCGGTGACGGCGGTGGTGGCGGCCGAGCTCAGGCCGCTTGACGGTGCGGCACCGAGCGCGGCTGCCAGTTCCAGGGCAGCAGCTCGTCGAGCTTACGAGCCGGATGTTCGGCGATCCGGGCGAGGACGTCGGCGAGCCAGGCTTGCGGATCGACGTCATTCATCTTGGCGGTGACAATCAGGCTGTACATTACTGCGGCGCGCTGCCCGCCGCGATCGGAACCGGCGAACAGCCATGATTTTCTGCCCAGCGCAATGCCGCGCAGGGCGCGCTCGGCGGCGTTGTTGGACATGCAGATGCGGCCGTCTTCGAGGAAGCGGGTGAAGGCCGGCCAGCGCTTGAGCATGTAGTCCATTGCCTTGGCGACATCGTTGCCGCGTGACAGCTTGGGCCGTTGCTCACGCATCCAGCGTTCCAGGTCGGCGACCAATGGGGCGCTCAGTTCCTGTCGGCTGGCCCGGCGCTGTTCGGCATTTTGGCCATTGATCGCACGCTCGATGTCGAACAGCGCGTCGATGCGGCGGACCATCTCCAGCGCCAGCGGCGAGATCACGGCGGTCTTGCCCTGCGCCTTGCGGCGCGCGTTGGCGGCGATGTCGGCCATGACGAAGAACGGCCGGCGGGCATGCACCCAGCACGCCGCCTCGATGAGCGGGCCCGGCTGGCGGTCGGCTTCGTACAGTTTGTTGTAGCCGGCGAAAGCGTCTGCCTGGAGGATTCCGGCATAGTCGGCGAGATGCGCCTGGGCGTGTACACCGCTCCGATCGCGCGAGTAATAGAACATCGCCGCCGGCGGATCCGGCCCGCCGAACGGGCGGTCGTCGCGCACATATACCCAACATCGCCCGGTGTGGGTCTTGCCCTTGGCGAGGACCGGCACGGTCGTGTCGTCGCCATGCAAACGTTCCGCGGCGAAGACATGCGCCTCGATTCGGCTGATGAGCGGGGCCAGTACGGCACAGCAGCCACCGACCTGGTCGGCCAGGGTCGACAGGCTGAGCGGCACGCCCTCCCGGGTATAGCGTTCGGCCTGGCGGTTGAGCGGCTGGTGCTGCCCGAACTTCTCGAACAGGATCATCGCCAACAGGCTGGGCCCGGCCCAACCCCGCGGAAGCACATGAAACGGCGCCGGCGCCTGGCTGATCTTCTCGCAGTCGCGACAGCTGAACTTCTCGCGGACATGCTGGATCACTTTCCACTGCCGCGGGATCACTTCCAGCGTCTCGGTGATGTCTTCGCCGAGTTTGCGCAGCCGCGCGCCGCCACAGCACGGGCATTCCGTCGGCGCCGGCTCGACCACCCGCTCGCGCGGCAGGTCCGCCGGGAAGGGTTGGCGCGCCGGGCGCTTGCGGTTAAAGCCCGCTACCTTTGTGGTCTTGGCGACGGCCTGCTCGGCGGCAATCTCATCCTCGCTGGCGGAGCTCTTCGAGTTCCGCGAAGGCCAGCTCCATCTGCTCGATGAGCCGGATGCTGCGTTCCGAGCGCTGGCCATAGAGCTGGTGCGTCAGCTTGGCGATCTGCAATCGCTGATGGGCGATCAGCGCCTCGTCGTCGGAGGCCTTGGCCTTGGCAACCGCGAGTTCCGCCTCGATCCGCGTCGCCCTGGCCGCTTCCTCCAGGCACTTCTCGCGCGCCGCCGACAACGCCGCCCGCAATGCGGCAATGTCGTCGGGCAGGGTCTCGGGCGTCGTCACGAGACCGATTATCACATGCTGGCAGCCGTCCTTGCGTTATCAACTATAGGGTGAGTCAAAATGTCGCACCCAATCTATTGCGCGATTGAGGCGCGACAATCAAGATGAGAATGGTGCGGCGCAGAAGGCATGGTCGACGGTTTGCGACGGTGGGGCCAGGGCGCGTGGTACTCGTTCAGTCGCGGCCGAAGCCGCGCGGCGGATCGAGGTCGGCGAGCTCGCCGAAATCGAACTCGACAATCGCTTGCAGGGCCTCGCCGGTCGCGGTCTCGCGCAACGGTTCCGGTAATGCCTCGAACCATTGCGTGTACTCGTTCTGCAAGGCGACAAGCTCGGCAACGGCATCACGCCAGCGCTGCGGGCGCGAGCGCCGGTCGGCCGGGCGGCGCCAGCGGCTGACCGGGGCGCCGGCATGACGGACCCGCCATCGGGCTTGCCGCTCGGCGCCGCTTAGCGCTAGCTGGCCGTGCGGCGGGCGTCCTCGGGGCATTGCGAAGCCTCGTTGTCTTTCGTCACGTAACGGAGATCGGCTCAGCCGGCGACCTGCGGTCGCCAGGTGTGAACCGGGTTGCGCCAATCGATGCCGTCGAGCATGTAGGCCAGTTGCGCCGCGCTGATCGCCACCACGCCATCCGCCGGCGGAGGCCAGATGAAGCGGCCCCGCTCCAGCCGCTTGGCGTAGAGCGACATGCCGACGCCGTCATGCCAAAGTACCTTGATCAGGTACCCGCTCTTGCCCCGGAACACGTAAAGATCGCCGGCGTGCGGGTCGCGCTGCAGCCGCTCCTGCACCTGCAGCGCCAGGCTGTTCATGCCGCGCCGCATGTCGGTGTGGCCGGTGGCGAGCCACACCCGTACCCCCGAGGGAACCGGGATCATCGCCGCACCAGCGCCTGCACCACCGCCGCCGCCAGCCCGGGCGGCGTCGACGGCGGGATGCGCAGGCTGGCGACCCCGCTGAACTGGATCTCGATCGCCTCACCGCTGCGTGCCGCAATGCCTGGCCCGCAATCGGCATCCGCCGTCACCACGACGGCGGCAAAACCGGCACGATCGCTGCGCAGTTCCTGGCGCCAGCGGTAGATCTGACCGGCACGGACATCCGCCCGGCGCGCCACCTCGGCAACAATCGCGCCCGGCGTAAATGCCGCCGCTACCACCGCCCGCTTCTGCGCCTCACTCCAGCGTCGCCGCCGCTCCGCGCCGCTGAATAACTCGAACCTCGCCATCGCACCGTCTCTTGCACCGGTGCAAACACCGCCGCTTGCACTGGCGCCTACCCAGCCCGATCAGCCCAGAGACAGCAAGGCGGCCTTCCGCGGAGGGTTACGCATAACCGGGGATACTGGAAAATCAGCGGCGGCTGGTGGCATGGTGCTCGACCAAATGAACCGGGGGAGGGCAACCTTGATGCGAGCTTCAATGCGTTCACTCCTCCTGCTCGTGTTATTCGCTTTCCCTGCTCGCGCCTATGCTGACGGGATGTATTTGTGTCATACGCCAGTAAGTGCTTTCAATTTATGGAGTGATGTGGTCAAAGCGCAGCAAGCTGGTGTGCATTTAACTCCAGAAATTCTTGAAAATGTTGCCTCTAAAAATGATTGTCCGATGGTATTAGGAGATAGCTTTACCCCAAAAAATTTCGTCGCAAACCAATTGCTTTTGACAAATGGCATCGAAAGCGGATGGGCCAGTCCTTACTATTACATTCTGTTCGCAAATCGTAAGAGTCCTTAAGTCCAGTAATTCAGTATAGTTGTAATTGCGCCTAGCATGGCAGCAACACCTGTCCAGATGGCCGCTCATTTATTAAGTCTCGATGTTTCTCGCATCGCCTCGTTAATGCGGGGAATATCTCCTTGTGCTTCTATGATATATAATTGTGGAATCTGGTCAATTGACGCCCCGATATTTCCGTTGCTTAATGTTAACTTGATCTGGCTCGATTTAAACCAATACACCGCCGAGGTTACTGCGGAGACAAACGTAAGCAACGAGAAGATAAGCTTGGGCAGGGCGCTCATGCGGCCTTCGTTGCGCGGCGCATGGTGGCGATGCTGCGGTCGTAGCTGTTGGCCAATTCCTGCAACGTAGCACCCTGCGCACGGCGTCTGGTGGCCTCTTTCTGCTGTTCCGGCGTGAGGGAAGGGGTCGGCCCATAGGCTGTCCACGGGCCTTGGCGCGGCTCCTGCCTTCGGCGGTGCGGGTGCGGATCAGGTCGCGCTCTACGTCCGCCAAGCCGCCGAGGACAGCCAGCATCAGCCGCCCGGTGCTGGTGCCGGTGTCGGCCCACGGTTCCGCCAGTGACCGGAATTGCGCCTTCGCGTCCACAATGCGCTTGACGATGGCGAACAGGTCGAACGTGCTGCGCGCGAGGCGGTCGATGCGCGTCACCGTTACCACATCGCCGGGGGCCAGCTTGCCGAGCATCCGGTTTAGCTCGCGCCGGTCGGGCCGCGCGCCCGTCGCCTTCTCGCGATAGATGCTCCGGCTGCTGCATCCCGCCGCCCGCAACTGCTCAAGCTGGCTGTCGAGGGTCTGCCCGTAGGTGGATACGCGGGCATAGCCGATGAGGCGCTTTTCGGGGTACGTTTCGACCATATCTTATGGCAGGCTATAAGCCGTTGAAATTATAGGATCAAGCAAATTTATCGAAAGTCTTGAAGCCGAAAATTTCGGTGACCTCGTGTGATGCGCCGCGTCCAGTCGGAACGCTGGAGATTTTCAGCCGCCGCTAACGATGGCATCGCAAGTCAATGACTGCATTGGGTGGATTCCGGCCGTTCGCCGCAACCACCGCCAACGGCGAGGTGGCGCCGATTCCGGCGCTCGCCGAGGTGGCGTGCCGCGGACAGGTTCGACCTATACCGGACCTTCGACGCGACGAGCAGCATGAGGCCAGACTTCCACTCGGTCCGCAACGGCTTCCACTCAGCACTGCCGGCTCTCACAATCCCAGAGCCGGACGACGCTCGCCCAAATTTCGCCAAGGTGGATAGCAGAACGAGGCACCCGATTATTACGACCGGATACGATCCGCGGATGTGTAGGGAGATCCGCGTACTCAGGGACTGCAACGGCTAGCGTCCAGCCATTCTGAGCAACGCTTTCAAAGTTACCCCCTTTGAAAGTATGAACTGCAGAACGTTTACATTGTTGAACTCGCACGTCTCGAAAATGCTTGCGAGGACAAGGTACTCCTCCAGAGTGCGCTCCGTAAACCGGCCGTCCGCATCCCTGCGATATTTTGCAAAGCGCTTGATAGCATGTTCAGCATTATTGTTGTTCCATGGTACGCCATCGTGATCCAGAAATGTGAACATCTTTTCGCCGCTCTTTTGAAATCGCTTCTTATACTTGTTGGCCAGCGGGGACGTTAGATCGCTCGATGCCACTGACTTCAAGAAAAACGAATCAGAGTTTGCGCGCCCGTGACGGGCGCGCAGGCTCGGTTGAAGGAACGCGTCTGACTGGATGGACTCGGAGGGTAGTGGGACGGGCCTATGGGGATTTCTACCGTGGCAGGTGGTCGGAGACGCGGTAGGAAGAAGCGGCCGGTGGGTTGAAAGGTTGCGCGGGCCTGATGATGGCTCGCTGATGCAAGCCGATTGGCTGCTGCGGTCGCTGCCGTGGGGCGATTTCCGATGATTCTGGGGTGGCGGCGGGCGAGCGCCGACGCTCCCGCGATGGAACGGTGGAGCGACAGCATGGGGTCGGCGGTGTGGGCGTCGGCAGCATGCTGGTGGTCACGGGCCTTGCGGCCGGGCGGGCGACAGCCGGCGCAGCAGTGTCAGATGGCCGGTCCCGCAATGCGGGCAACGGCGCGGCGATGGCGGGGCCTGGGGGTCGGCGTCAGGCTCGGATGCGGCGGGATCGGCCTGTGGGTTGGCGGGTTGCGCCAGCAGGAGAACATTCCTCAGGTTGCGCAGCGGTTCGCGGCGCGAGGCATGCCACAGGCCGTAATAGCGGACCTTGTGGAAGCCGGCCGGCAGGACGTGCTGGAGGAAGCGCCGCATGAACTCGTGGCCGGCCACAGTTTCCTTGCGCTGGCGGTCGGCGGTGCGGTCCTTGTAGCGGTAGGTCACGGTCGCGTCGTCGACGGCCAGGATGCGGTTGTTGGTGATGGCGATGCGGAAGGCGTAGCGGGCGAGATAGTCGAGTGCCGCCTGCTGTCCCTCGCCCCATGGCGTGATGTGAACGACCCAGGGGATTTGCCAGACATGGGGCGGCAGGTCGGCGTCCGGACAGAGCCTGGCGAAGGCGTCGCGGAAGCGGGCGCGGGCAAGGGTAGCAAGCGCCGTCTTCGGGAACAGAAACGTCTTGCCGGCGGGATGCCAAGCGGCACCGTCCTCGGACAATCCGCCGCCGGTGACGAGGCAGTGAACGTGCGGATGGAAGATAAGCCGTTGCGTCCAGGTGTGCAGAACGGCAAGCACGCCAACGGTGCCGCCGACCCAGCGCGGATCGCGGGCCAACACGATGATCGCCTCGGCGGCGGCCTTGATCAGCGCGCCATAGCCGTCGATCTGATGCCGGCGCAGCACGGCCCGCAGTTCCTCGGGCACGGTGACGGTGACGTGGAAATAGGGAACCGGTAACATCTCCTCCCGACGCTGTTCGAGCCAAGCCTGCGTCTGCTCGGCGTGACACTTCGGGCAGGCGCGGTTGCGGCAGGAGTGAAAGACGTGCAGCAGGGCGCCGCAGTGATTGCAGCACCACTGTTGTCCGCCGAGCGCTTCGGTCCGGCAAGCGATGATGTCGGCAACGGCGCGACGATGCGATGGCAGCATCGCCGCGCCATGAGCCTCCAGATAGCTGCCCCCGAAACGGCGGAACGCGTCCGCCACTTCGGGCATGCGTCAGAAGCCGCTCATCACCTTGTCGAGCAGCTTGCGTAAAGACACCCGCGTCGGTTCCGTCAGGTGCGTGTAAATCGTCGTCGTGGCGATGTTCTCGTGGCCGAGAAACGCCTGGACGACGCGGGTGTCGACCCGCTTCTCGAAGAGCCTGGTCGCATAGGCGTGACGCAGCGTATGTGGCGTCGCGCGGCGACCGCCGGGGAGATTGGCCGCCTTGACGGCCTCGGCGAAGGTGCGGGTCAGGACATGGGTGGCGACGGGACCGGTTCGCCAGCCATTGGGGAAGAGCCAGCGCCGATCCCGGTGGTCCTTGGCCTGCCACATCCGCCGCAGGCCTTCGTGCACCTCCTTGGGCACCGGCACGACCCGTTCCTTGTTGCCCTTGCCGACGACGCGCAGGACGCCGCTGGTTTTGTCGATGGCGGTGACGGGAAGAGCAGCGGCCTCGCTGATCCGCAGGCCGCAGCCATAGATCAGGCTGAAACAGCCGCGGTGTATCGGATTGCGGACCGCGGCGAGAATGCGCCGAACTTCGGCGTGGGAAAGCGTCTGCGGCAGCCGCCTCTGCTTGGGGAGCCGGATCTTTTTTTAAACAGCCCCCAGTCCTGGCCTAGCGTGTTCCGGTAGAAGAACTGGATGCCGTAATGGCTGGTCTTGAAGCTGCCGCGCGCATTCCGCTCACGAACATCCAGCAGATATCGCCGCACCTCTTCCTCGGCCAGCAGCGCCGGCGACCGATGGTAATGCTTCGCCAGAGACCTGACCGCCTGGAGATAGATCTCCTGGGTCGTGGCCGCCAAGCCGGCCAGCTTCATGTCCTCGATCATGCGAACACGTAACGGTGACATCGTCTTTCCTTCGTCATCGAAGACGGGACCATCCCGCCTCGACGCAGACGATAGCTTCACCAGCGACCCTCAGGCGACGCCGAGCCCCCCTACGGCGAAGCCGTTCCGTTCAACGCCCTAAAGGCGTTTGTGTTTGCGCAGGTATCGACTTTTTAGACCGTAAATATCCACCGTTTCCACGATCGCGCGTAATAAAGCTCCAAAATCCTTCGCCATACTTGTAAGCTCAACATCTAGTGGGTTCTTCATCACGTCGTCGTCGATGTCCCGGACGAAATGCACCAGACATTTTTGTTGCTCGCATTTGAGGGAATCGTAGGCTGTAAAAAAGTCAGAGACGAGGACGCCCGAAAAGTGTTCCAAAAGTTCTTGCAGAAAGGATCCTTCTCGCGACGGTTTGTAGAGGTAGTAAACCTTGTCTAGACTGGTGATAACCCAAACATAGCCGTTTCGATTGGCCCTCAACCTCACCATGGTTTCATCGATATGAATAACAGGACTCGACAAAATGTTGCGTAGTATTTCAGTATAAAGGGGTTTGTAAAAAGTGGCCATGTATCTTTTCCATCTGTAGGCTTGACAGTCTGGCAGTTTCAACCCGAAGACATCCTCGACAGTTGCCACCGCCCGCAACATGTTCACACCGCAGGCGACATTTGAATAAACACACCAGCTTATGAGACCGTGACCATACCTCTGAGGATTGGGTGCCCGTTCTTCCGAACTAAACTCGTGTTTGCATCTGGAACAGCGGTATCTCCATGAAACTCTACGCTCAACCCACTTCTTCACTCCACCTTTGAAGAACTTCAGATCGATCTTGACGTGGCTCATTTGCTTCCGTTGGTCGATCTTCTTGCTTCCGCACGCGGGGCACCGTTCGAGGTCCAAAGCGCAAACCGTGTTGACCCTCATAGAAGCAGTCCGCCGCTTCTTGACAGCCCTTTTGATCTGAGGATGTGTGCGAACGAAGACCTTATCGCGTTGGTAATCAAAATATGCGCATTTCGCAACCTTTTCCAAATCTTGCGACGCATACTCTCGTGCCCTAAAGAGCTCCCAGCGGGGGCGGGCCGTGGCCAGTTCTCCTGTTGGCACGATTTTGAAGACAGCTTGGGGAAACGACGTTGTTGTTGAAGTCTGCGGAGACGCAATCTGTACGATCAGGTCAGTGATATGCTTCAATTCGCGGGAGTCGTCCTGATTGTATTGAACCAATCTAGCTTTGATCTCCTCAGCGCGGTCCCCGTTCCAGCTGTGCCGCCAGATTATGCTCTGTAACCCCGTGGCGTCCGCGTCTGCGCGCTGGAAGCCCAGAAAGCGGCCGATATCTTTGAGGGAGTTTGAGTAGGTTGGAAAGTAGATGTGCGGATGAATGAGCGACAGCACGTTGGTGGCGCGCTCCAGGATCGCGTTGACGCTCGGATAGAGGCGTTCGGGTAGTTTCGATTTCATCCGCCTCAACGCGATAATTTCGTAGTTGCCAAAATGCAGGACCCGGAAATCATCCAACTGGCCTATGGCTTCGACGAACTGCAAGAAAACTTCGGGTTCCTCTGCGGTGTCGTCTGCCCAGTAAGAGCGGAATACTTCGTGGTCCTCGGATACAATCAAAGTGCCGATGAGGTAGTACGAGTCACTGTAGGGATCACCCTCGATATCCAAGTACACTTGCGTCTTCGAGTTCGGCAACGTGGGACTGCCGTGCACGTAGACGGTGTTCTCTCGAATTGCGAGCGCCTGGAGCGCGGGGTAACGAGGCCTCGCCGGGTTCTTCGCGCGTTTGGGCGTCCGACGGGGGCGAAATGTATAGGACAACTGCTTGACAGTGAAAATTCCCTTACTGCGGTATCTGCTGCGCTCGTCCGCGCTGACCCCAGCCAGCAGGCTGAGATCGTCTTCCTCCATCGCCTTCTGTCTGCAGCGCTTTTCGAATTTACACTCAGCACAGTGTCGGTTTAGTACTAGATCGGGCGACGGAGCCTGGCCGGAGAACAGCGCTGCGATCTTGGCTATTATCTTTCGCACGTCGCCGTTGAGCTCGGTAGTATGTACTTTAACAGTAACGCGGTGGTTACCGTGAATGATCTTGCCGAGAGCTACCTCTCGGTCTAGGATTTCAGATAGGACGAGAGCGTCGAACGCCAATAATAACTTGTCGTGCCGACCGAGCTTGTTAGCGGAGATAAATCGCGTCGGGATGAATTTTGCAAATTTGCCCGCAATGCCGCTTGGCACACGTTCCAGGGCGTGGAGCGTCAACTCGAGATTTTGCGTGCACACCTTGACTTCAGTGGCTAGTTGCCATAGCCCAGAATTTAGGCCTGCTTTATCAATTGGGCAGGTAACACGTTGAATGTTCGAGACTTCTTCCTCGAGGCCTCTTATCCCCTCGCGCGCGTAAAGGATGTTTTGGGTGCAGATCCACTCGGCATACGGGTTCCCCGATCCAGTCTCGCCGAGCGATAGAAGGAGACTTTTGGTGGGGCACTTGAGGTATGCCTCGAAGAGTTGGGGGGTGATTGGAATCATGACGACCTCGCTACTACATTTGACGAGCAACCACTCCCGTCCCTGTCAACAGGAGCAGGCTTTCGGTGCTTCAGAGCGAAGCCCGACAACCAATTGTCGATCGTCAGGTTCGCTGCCGCCATTTTCAACAGACAGGTTGCCATGCGCGCTATCTCCCACAGCTCGGGCTCGCCGCTTTGTCCTCGGAAAGAAAGCCATCGAGCTGTTGCTCGCTGCCACCGTGCATTACACGACTGGTCAGGAATTTTGATTGTCGCTTAGGGTCAACAAGCGAACCGGGACGGTGTCTCCACAGGTCTTCCTTCCACGACTGAGACCCGGCAGCTGGCTTGAGGCAATGACTGCAATTGCGGATGGACTGCCGCCCTCATGACCGGCGGCAAAGGTCCGCAGTGGGGCATGGGCCATCGTCGCACTTGAGGGAAACGAAGGTCGGCAATGGGTCGACTTGAGCCATTTGGAACCAGGGCGAACTGATTGACGTTCTGATGGTCAAAACGTCGCTTCAAACGGCCGGGGGTATTCGCGGTTCGTGCGGCGGGGATGTACCCAATAGAGCGTCGCCGGAGAGACGCCGAGGCGGTGCGCAATTTGCGTCACGCTGATGTGGGATTCGCCAGCAATGCTTTGGCGGCCTCGAGGTCGTCGGTGAGTTTCGAAGGGCGGCCACCCGTGCGCCCGGCGCACCCGGCGGCGGCGAGGCCTGCTTGGGTGCGTTCCCGGATCAGCCTGCGCTCGAATTCCGCCAGCGTGCCTCGACACGATGGCCATGCGCGGGGTCCGTCAATTCAGCGGATAAAGCGACTTTACCACGTAAAGATGCCGTTGGAATCGGCGGGGAATAAGGGGTAGCGACGGACCGCGCGGGATCATCCATTAGGATCGATCCCGACGCTGGTCGGTTCGCTGCGGCCGAAGCCTATGTTGGACCCCGCCGGTTTGGCGCCGCTCGTCGGTTTAGTGGGAGTTCACCCTTAGCCGAACCCTGCTTCCGTCTGCGTCTCAGTTCTGGTTGCTCCGGTCCGGTCAAGCGACCAAGTCGGCGGGTGGTAAAATTTGTCGCTCGCCTAATCCAACCCCGCATCCCAGTTCCCATCAACCCGCCCCGATCCGGCGGGAGCCACGAGGTGGTAAAATTTGGCGCCCGTTTCGGAGATCGCTATATCCCGCCCCTGAGCCGGACCGAGGCAAGAGAGGCGATGGCCGCGTGGCCGGCCCGGTCGCATTGACAAATCGGGATCGTTCTGCTATAAAATTGCGATGATAGCATGTGTAGCGCATTACCCTTCATCCGTTCAAACCGGCCAGCAGCCAAGGTTTCGCATTTTTCCGTTTCCCAGTTCGGTCCGATTTAATTCCCTGAAGGGGCGAATTATTTCTCTGTTCGGCCGGTAGGGAATTGAATCGCCAAGCATCTGATTTTATGCGGGTTTTCGGCGCGTGGCCGGCCCAAATCCAGCGCTTTCGCTGTTATTTTCGCTGTTACCAGCGAATTTGAGAGGGTTCCGTGACGGGGGTTGGCTCCGACGGCGCCGGTTCGTTCAGCTCGTGCATCGCCGACATATTCAAGTCCGGATCATCGGCTATATGATCAGTCAGATTGGCAGAAGCAGAGGTGCAGGTCGGTGTCCTAATATTTCCCAGTTATGCTGATTTATTTCCCAGTTATGCTGATTTAATTCCCAGTTATGTCGAATTGCTGTTCGCTCGACGCCACGGGAATTTGCCCTATACGCTGTTGAATTTGCTGCGCACCGCTGCGGCGAATCGGAAAAATTCCCAGCATTTTCCCATCGAACTGGGAAATCTTAACGGATTCTGCGCGGCACGTGACAGCCTGCCGACACCGGACGAGGCGCGGTAGACGCAGGACAGTTTCCGGGGAAGCAATGCAGCTAGGACGTCGGCACCGCCTCGACGTGCAGCAGATGGCCGGTCTTGAGCCAGACGGTGCAGCCGTCGCGGCCGGCCATCGCCCGCAGAGCGCTCCTCGGCGGCAGCCGCAGCCAGGATTGCGGCACGAAATGGTCGCGGCCCTCGTCGAAGCTGCCCTCGAGCACCAAGAACTCGGCGCCGCCCCGCAGATCGAGCTCGATCGCGGCGCCCGAAAGCCAGCGTTCGAGCCGAACGTCTTCGCGGCTGTCACGAAAAAGCGGCTTCTGTTCGACGCCGGGCCGGCCGGGCGTCGGCTGGTAGGAGAGCGCGCCGGTGTCGAGCCGGATCCGCCGGCGGTCCTCGGGATCGAACTGCCACAGCTTGACGAAGAGCGTGCAACCCGAGGCCGAGCCGGGCCTGTGGTGCGAGGTCGGCGGGTTGCGGATGTAGCAGCCGGCCGGAAAGTCGCCATGCTCGTCCTGGAAGACGCCGTCGAGGACAAGGAACTCCTCGCCGCCGTCATGCGTGTGCGGCGGGAAATGGCTCTGCGGCGCATAGCGCACGATCGAGGTAGCGCGCGCCACCTCGTCGCCGATGCGATCGAGCATCCGCCGCTCGACGCCTACCATCGGCGACGGGACCCAAGCCTCGCGCGCGGCGTGGACGACGGCGCGCTGCGAAAAATCGGCGTTGAGCTCCATGGCTGCCCCCTCTTGCTCGTTGGGCTGGCCGCGAAAAATTGACTCGTTTCCCGGCGAAGCGCCACACTCGCAGTAGAGGCCCGAAAGCCACCCGTCGATCGGTCATTGAGCAGGAGTGCGCGGCGCTCGGGAGGGCGGCGCCGACCTCGCGCTACTCCCACGGCGTTTCGGCGGCGGCATGGCGCCCGGCAACGCGGCCGAAGGCCAGGCATTCCCCGATATTGCCGGTGCCCTGATAGAGATAGCTGTAGATCGAGCCCAGTTCGCCGGCGCTGTAGAGCCGCCCGATCGGTGTGCCGTCGGGTCGAAGGATCTCTGCCTTTTCGTTGCGTCGCGGGCCGCCTTGCGTGTTCAGCATCGAGGGCGACAGCTCGACCGCGTAGTAGGGCGGGCCGACGACCGGCGCCAGCATCAGGCGCCGGCCGAAATCGGCGTCACGTCCCATTTTGCAGTGATCGTTCCACCGGCCGACACTGGCCGAGAGCATCGCCGGATCGAGCCCGAGAGCGTCGGCGAGCGCCGGCAGGCCGTCGGCGCTTTTGATCCAGCCCCGGGCCAGTTCGGCACGGTTGTCGTCGCTCCACAGGGAACGCTCGATGATCTGCGTCCAGCCATGGCTCGGATGCTTGTCGTAGAGCGGGCCGGCCGAAAGCAGCGCGTGATCGAAGATCATGAACATCGGGCAGGGCGCCGGCAGCGGCCGCCAGCAGCCGTTCATCGGCACCTTGCCATGGCGGGTCTTGTATTTCTCGTCGGCAAAGCGCTTTGCGTCCGGACCGACGACGATCATGCCGCCCGGCATCGCCTTGCTGTAATGCAGCGCCTGCATCGAGAAGGTCGTGCGGATTTCCGGAACTTTGAGGGCCATCGACGGGCCGGCGTAATTGTTCATGTGCCAGAGATCGGCGCCGACCGCCATCGCCATCCTGATGCCGTCGCCTTCGTTGTAGGGCGTGCCCGAGGTGTAGCAACAGGGAATGCCGGGCAGGTAATTGCGGATCATCTCCTGGTTGTTCTCGAAGCCGCCGCAGGTCAATACCACGGCCCTCTTCGCCTTGACGGCGATCGATTTCGCCCCGTTCCCGGCGCGCACCCCGAGAATTTCCCGGGTGGCGGCGCTCTGCAGCAGTTCTCTGCCCGGCATCTCGTAAAGAATCGGGATCGGGCGTTCCTTGACCAGGCGCTTGAACCGTTTCCACGTGTAGGAATAGCCGTAAGTCGGTCCGTCGTGGAACTTGTGGACGCAGTCGGCGCCGGGCAGATCCGGAAATTCGATCCCGACCGGCGGATGCTGATGCTCCTGCGGATCGCCGCCGAGACTGGCGAGCCAGGCGTTGTTGCGGCACATCTCTTCGGCCCACACCCGCACCATCGCTTCGGGTACGGCGTAGGGCCCGCAGAGCGCGGTCAGATAGGCTGTGGCCTTGTCGGCCGACGACGTGTTCAGGTAGCCCTGCCCGGCCACCCGCGTGTTGCCGCCCTCCTCGCCTTCCGGCGCTTTCTCCAGGATGACGACCTTGGCCCCCAATTCGTAGGCCATCACCGCGGCGGCGACGCCCGCTGCGCCGAACCCGACGACGGCGACATCCGTCTCGATGTCCCAGTGCTGCGGCATCAGAGATTGCGGCTCCGTCTTGCGTTTGTGTCGGGCGACGCGGGCGGGCGAATTCGCGCCCTCCCGCAAAGTGGGTAGGCCGCAGGTTGTAGCCCGGGGTTTGGCTCCCGCGGCGCGTCTTGATTGCGACGCAGGCCTGCGTCAAAACCTATTCACCCGCTCACTGGAGAAAGCCGGGGCCGGCCGGTTTGCGAGGTAGGCAATGTCTCGAAGTGCTGCAGCGGCAACAAGCCTCGAGGCCGCGCCCTTCGCGGCGGGCGGCAACGCCTTGCGGGTGCCCGAGGACACCGACCTCGTCGAATGGTATTTCGAACAGGGATGGACCGATGGGCTGCCCGTCGTGCCGCCGACCGGCGAGCGGGTCGCCGCCGGCATCAGGGCGCTCGGCGGCGAACCCGAGTTCCTCGAATGCCGGGTGCCGCCGCGCTATGGCGGGCTCACCCGCGAGGTGCTCGCGATCAACCAAGTGATGGCCGGGTGCAAGCCGGAATACGCGCCGGTCGTGCGCGCGGCGATGCTGGCGCTGACGACGCCGGCCTTCAACCTCAACGGCGTGCAGGCGACGACCCACATGGCGGCGCCGCTGCTTGTCGTCAACGGGCCGGTCGCCAAGACGATCGGCATGAACGGCGGCACCAACGCGTTCGGCTCGGGCAACCGCGCCAATGCCACGATCGGCCGGGCGATCCGGCTCATCCTGCTTAATGTCGGCGGCGGCACGCCCGGCGATCTCGACAAATCGACCCTCGGGCATCCCGGCAAATACACCTATTGCGTTGCCGAGAACGAGGACGCTAGCCCGTTCGCGCCGTACCATGTCGAAAAGGGCTTCGCGGCTGAGGATTCGACCGTGTTCGTGATCGCCGCCGAGCCGCCGCACAGCGTCACCAACCATGTCGCCGACGACCCGGAGGGGATTCTCGACAGCATCTGTTCGGCGATGAGCACGATCGCCAACAACAACGCGGTGTCGAGCGGACATTGCGCCGCCGTCATCGGGCCCGAGCATGCCCGGACAATCGCCGGCAAGGGTTGGACGCGGCACGACATCCGCAGTTACCTGCACCTGCACTCGGGCAACTTGTTTCGCAAGCTCGCGTTCGAGCACCGTTACGGCAAGGTCTACAACCGCAACCTGCCGCGCTGGTACAAGCGCGACCTCGACGCCCGCATCCCGATCGTGCCAAGTCCGGACCACATCCACCTCTTCGTCATCGGCGGCGCCGCCGGCCGGTTCTCGGCCTTCATCCCCGGCTGGGGACACATGTCGTCGCCCGTGTTGCGCGGCATCGAGGGCAGCGGCCCCGCCGGCCCGGTCTGCGTCGACGGGACCTGTTATCTCTAAGGGAGGTAGGGAAGATGAGCTATCTGACCGTATTCGATCCGCGCGGACGGGTCGATGCCGAGCCAAAGGCGCTGGCGGTGCGCGCGACGGCGCTGCACGGGCTCCGCCTCGGCGTCCTCGACAACACCAAGTGGAACGCCAATCGGCTCTTGCGCAAGACCGCGGCGCTGCTCGAGGCGGCGCATCGTATCGACGCGGTCAACTACTACCGCAAGGAGAGCTTCTCGAAGTCGGCCGAGCCGGCGCTGATCGCCGAAATCGCCAACGCCAACGATATCGTCCTGACCGCCATCGGCGATTGAGGGTCATGCACGTCGTGCTGTACGCATGACGGCATTGCCCTCGAAGCGCTGGGCCGGCCGACCGCGATCGTCGTGACGACCGAGTTCCTGCACGAAGCAAACCTGCAGCGCGAGGCGCTCGGCATGCCCGATCTCGTACCGGTCGTGATCGATCATCCGCTGTCGACCCTCTCGGACGCCGAGATCGCGCAACGCGCCGAGCAGGCTGCCGCACAGTGCGCGGCGATATGGCTCGGCGAGCGCCGGCCGTAGTGGGGACTTATCGCTCATGACGATTGAGATCAACGGCATGGCGCACGTCATTCTGACGGTAAGCCGGTTCGAGATTGCCCGCGCCTTCTACGGCGCACTGCTTCCCCGCCTCGGCATGCAGCCGGTGTTCGACGGCGACAAGCTGTTCTATTGCGTCGGCGGCCGGACGGCGATCGGCATCCAGCCCTGCGACCCCTCGCCCGGCGCCGCGCGGTTCGATCAGCAGCGTGTCGGCCTGCACCATATCTGCCTGCGCGCTCGTTCCCGGGCCGACGTCGATCGCTGTGCGGCCGCGCTCAGGGAGATCAATGCGACGATCATCCGCGGTCCTGAGGAAGGCAGCTGGGCGCCCGGCTATTACTCGGTGCTGTTCGAGGATCCGGACGGCATTCGTCTCGAGATGTGTTTCGTCCCCGGCGCCGGACTGTTGGCGGCCGGCACGTCGTTTGATCCAAGCGCCGGCTATTCATAGGTGAATGTTTCATGGCCGCCACTGTCACCGCGATCTACCGCTATCCGGTCAAGGGGCTGAGCCCCGAGGCGATGGAGCGCGTCTCGCTGACCCCGGGCGAGTGCCTGCCGCAGGACCGCAGCTTTGCGATCGCGCTCGGCACCACCGCTTTCGACCCCGTTCACCCGGAATGGCTGCCGAAGACCCGGTTCGTCATGCTGATGCGCGACGAACGCCTGGCTCGGCTGACGACCCGCTTCGATGCGGGTTCGGGCCTGCTATCGATCGCGCAGGACGGTCGGTTGCTGCTCGCCGAGCCGATCGGCGAGCCCGAAGGCGGCCGCCGGATCGCCGCCTTCCTCGAAGACTTTCTCGACGGCACGGTCGAAGGGCCGCTGCGCGTTGTCGCGGCGCCGGGTCATGCCTTCGCCGACGCCCGCAGGAAGCCGAATGCGACGACCGACAAATACGTCTCGCTGATCAACCGCGCCAGCATCCGGGCGATCGAGGCGGCGATCGGCGTCGCCGTCGACCCGTTACGCTTCCGCGCCAACGTCTATTTCGACGGCGTGCCGGCCTGGCGCGAGCTCGACTGGCTGGGCGGCGAAATCCGGGTCGGCGGCGCCCGGCTGCGCACCGTCGCCGCGATCACCCGCTGCGCCGCGACCGAGGTCAACCCGCAGACCGCGGAACGCGATCTTGCCGTCGTCGCCACCTTGGAGCGCCGCTTTGGCCACAATCTGATGGGCGTTTACGCCGAGGTCGAGCGCGCCGGCGACATCGCCGTCGGCGACCCGCTCACGGTATCGCGATGAGGCGCAGGAACGACAATCTGCCGATTGCGGAACCGACGAGCGCCGCGGCGACGCGGCTGCCGCGGGCGCCCTTGTCGCACGAACATATTGTGGTCCGGGAGGTCGTCGCTCGTTTACCGGAGGATCGGCCTCTTCGCGATACGATCGAGGGAATCGCGGAGTGGCTTGTTGGACCGGCCCGCCACATCGTCTCCGGCATCGCGAGTTTCGACGAATTCGCTTGGCGTTTGCTTGCCGCGGGGCTGCCGCTGCTTCGCGTGACGCTGCATGTCGGCACGATCCACCCGCAATTCCTTGGCACGACGATGGTGTGGTGGCGGGATATTGGCAAAACAACGCAGGTAATGATCGGACACGAGATCGGTGACGCGATCCCGTATGGAAAGAATCCGGTTCGCCGTGTCTGCGAGGGTCGCGAGACATTGCGCCGCCGTCTCGACCTCCCCGATGACCAGCTCGATTTCGATGTGCTGTTCGAGTTGAGGGAGCGCGGCGGAACCGATTATTTAGCGCTGCCGATCGCCGGCGGGCATGCCGTCGATTACATGGTCACGTTCGTTACCGACCGGCCCGGCGGCTTCGCAGCGAACGAGATCGACGATCTGTCGCGGATGGCGCAGCGATTGGCGGTCGTCGTCGACCGCCACAGCCAGTGGTGGATCATCCGCAACGTGCTGAGCGCGTATCTGGGCGAGCGAACCGGGCCCAAGGTCCTTGCCGGCCAGATCCGCCGCGGGACCGGCGTCGAGTTGACCGCTGTTCTGTGGTCGTCGGACCTACGGGGGTTCACCGAACGCTCGGATCGGTTACCGGCCAATCGGATGATCGAGATCCTCAACACGCTCTTCGACGCACAGGCGATCGCGATCCGCGAGCGCGGCGGGGAGATCCTCAAATTTATCGGCGACGGCATCCTCGCGGTGTTCCCGATCGACGATATGGCGACGATCCCAAGCGTCGCCCGCGACGCGGTCGCGGCGGCGCACAACGCGCTCGCCGCGGTGCGGCGTCTAGTCGGCGATCCCGCGATGGCTGACGAGCCACCGCTGGTAATCGTCGTGGCGCTGCACATCGGCACCGTCAGTTATGGCAATATCGGCGCGGCCGATCGGCTCGACTTCACCGTCATCGGGCCAGCCGTCAATTTGGTCAGCCGGATCGAGGGAGTGGCGAAAGCGCTCGATCGGCCGATCCTCGTCAGCAGCGACTTCGCGCAGGCGCTCGGCGATGGGTTGGTTTCGGTCGGCCTGCATCATCTGCGCGGGTTAGCGATGCCGCACGAATTGTTCGCGCCGGCCTAGCAGGAGCAGTAATTCTGCCGAGATCCTCCGCCATTGCCGATACCGCAGCGCGAGACGATAAGGAAACCAGTGAATAAAGCGGCGAGAGGAACAGCCTGCTCTTCTTGCCGAGTCACCTTGCGTCATTCGCGGTCTCCGACCTGCAGCGGTTAACCCAACTTCCACGGTTTTGAGCAAAGTGGCCGCTGAGATCCGCGGAATTGCTGGGGGAATGACGGGGCGCGCCGGTTTGTGGTGCTAAACGGCCCGGCTTATTGCAATAGCGGGTCACGATTTTGCTTGTGAAGACGCAGAGAATCGTGGTGCTGCTTCCGTAAGCAGGGTGCCGCGCCATGTTCGTCCGCGTCAAGAAGATCGGAGCCTACGAATACCTCTATCTTGTCGAGAACGCCCGCGAGGGCGGTCGCCACGTGCAGCGCGTCATCAAGGCGCTCGGCCGGCGCGACGAGGTCGAGGCCTCGGGGCTGCTCGACGGGCTGATCGCCTCGGCGGCGCGTCATTCGCGCCGCTCGATCGTGTTATCAAGCTTCTATCGTGGCGAATTGCCGGAACTGCATCGTCTGAGCGTCGGACCCGACTTGGTGTTCGGCCGGCTGTGGGCGGAAACCGGATGTCGCGACGTGCTCAACAGCCTCGTCGCCGACCGGCGCTTTTCCTTTGATGTCGAGCGCGCGGTCTATCTCACGGTGCTGCATCGGCTGATGATCTCGGGCTCCGACCGGCATGCCAGCGACTGGCTGAGCCGGGTACGCGTGCCGGGCACCGAGGGGCTCGATCTCGACCACGCCTACAAGGCGATGGCCTGGCTTGGCGAGGTCGACGCGGCGGGGCGCAGCACCGCCGAAGCGGTCGAGGAAGCGCTCTATCGCCACCGCCAGCCGCTGTTCGGCGCTGTGTCGATCGCGTTTTTCGACACCACCAGTTTATGGTTCGAGGGAGCGGGCGGCGAGAGCCTGGGCCAATACGGCCATTCCAAGGACTACCGCGGGCATTTGAAGCAGGTCGTGCTCGGTATCGTGCTCGATGACACCGACCGGCCGATCGCCTCCTTTCTGATGCCCGGCAATACCGCCGACGTGACGCTGTTGTTGCCGGTGGTCAGGCGACTACGCGAGCGTTTCGGTATTGCCCAGACCTGCATCGTCGCCGATCGCGGCATGATCAGCGCCGACACCATCGCCGCCCTCGAAGCCGAGAAGATCCAGTACATCCTCGGCGTGCGCGAACGCACCAGCCGCGAGGTGCGCACCGAGGTCATCGAGGATGATGGCCTCGCCGTGCCGCTCCTCATCCCGCGCCAGAAGGGCGAGACCGAACTGGCGATCCGCGAGACGAAGATCGCCGGGCGGCGCTATGTCATCTGCCGCAACGAGGAGGAGGCCAAAAAGGATGCCGCGGCGCGCACTCACCTGGTCGCCGGTCTCGAGCGCAAGCTCGCCCAAGGCGACAAGGCGCTCGTCGCCAACAAGGGCTTCCGTCGCTTCCTGAAGACGCCCGAGGGCGACGGCTTCGTCATCGATCGCGCCAAGATCGAGGCCGATGCCCGCTTCGACGGTCTCTTCGTGCTGCGCACCAACACCAAAATCACCGCGCTCCAGGTCGTGTTGCGCTACCGCAATCTGCTGGCCGTCGAGGACGCCTTCAAAACCGCAAAGGCGCTGCTCGCCACCCGCCCGATCTTCCACAAAACCGACGCCGGCATCCGCGGCCACGTCTTCTGCACCTTCCTCGCCCTGGTCTTGCGCAAGGAACTAATCGACCGTCTCGCGGCCCGCCGCAGCCGGCTCGAATGGCAGCGCATCATCGACGATCTCGCCGACCTCAGCGAAATCGATGTCCAGCAGGATGGTCGCCGGGCCCGGCTGCGCACCGCTCCCGGACCGACCATCGACCCAATCTGCCGCGCCGTCGGCATCACCCTGCCGCCCGTCTTCCAGGAGATGCCGCCCGCCGCCCCCTGAGCCCAAAAATGTGGTGCCTAAAACCAAAAATGGCCTCTACACCATTGATAATCATGGCTATTCAAAATGAAACTGCGGAAGTTGGGGTTAACCCGTTCACGCATGCTGATGTGTCGCGAAGATCTGCAATGCGTGCGGCAGGAATGTACCGATAGAGCGTCACGGGGCAGACCCCAAGTCGGTGCGCGATTTGGATGACACCGATATCGGGATTAGCGAGCAATGCCCGCGCGGCTTCGAGTTCGTCCCCTGTCAATTTCGGCGGGCGGCCCCTGGTGCGGCCAGCGCGGCGGGCGGCTGCGAGACCCGCTGCGCCGCGACCGAGGTCAACCCGCAGACCGCGGAACCCGATCTCGCCGTCGTCGCCATCTTGAAACGCCGCTTTGGCCACAATCTGATGGGCGTTTACGCCGAGGTCGAGCGCGCTAGCGACATCGCCGTCGGCGACCCGCTCACGGCATCGCGATGACAGCGTCGCTCCGGGACAATTGAGCGCTACAGCCGGTCGGCGTTGTCGAGGATCGCCGCGGCCAGCGCCTGCGCCGGGCCGCGCAGGCCGCGCCCGCTGCCGGCGACGACGAACTCGATCTGGCCGAGTTCGGGCAGACCGGCCGAGCGCGGCAGCGCCGCCAGCCCCGGCGGCGCAAAGCCGTCGGCCAGGACGCCGATGCCGAGCCCAGCGAGAGCCGCGGCATTGAGACCGCTCAGGCTGCTGCTGGTGCAGACGATGCGCCAGCGGCGCCCGGCGCGTTCGAGTGCCTCGAGCGCCATCGCCCGGCTGATGCTCGGCGGTGGGTAGAGGACGAGCGGCAGCGGCCGCTCAGGGTCGGCGAGCGCCGCGTCGCCGGCGACCCAGAGCAGCTTCTCGCGCCGCACCAGCCGGCCGCGATCCTCGCCGGGCCGGCGCTTGGCCAGCACGAGATCCAGTTCTGCCGCATCGAGCGCCTCGAACAGGGCGCCGCTCAACCCCACGGTCAGTTCGAGATCGACGGCCCGGTGCAGGCGGGTGAAGTCGCGCAATACCTCCGGCAGGCGGCTCTGCACGAAATCCTCGGAGGCGCCAAAGCGTACACGGCCGCGCAATTCGGAGACCGCGAAATATTGCCGGGCGCGCTCATTGGCTTCGAGGATGCCCTGGGCGAGGCCGAGCATCGCCTGGCCGTCGGCGGTCAGCACGACCGAATGGGTATCGCGCACGAAGAGCCGCCGCGTCGCTGCCGCTTCGAGCCGCCGGATGTGCTGGCTGACCGTCGATTGCCGCAGCCCGAGGCGGCGGCCCGCCTCGCTGAAGCTCGCGGCCTTGGCGACGCCCACGAAAGTGGCGAGCAGGATTGGATCGAACATTGGCTCATCACGATTCGTGATGACAGTAACATCGGCGATCGAGGTTCTCAATCAGCTGTAGCGGCGGCATCTTCGGCATCGGCAAACCACCCGTCCGCGGGCCGCTCCGATGATCAGGCTTCGTCACATCCTCCCCGACGCGTTCACGCTGGCGATGGCCGGCACCGTGACCTTCGCCGTGCTGCTGCCGTGCCGCGGCGGCAGCGCCCGAGGCTTCGGTGAGCTGACCTCGGTCGCGATCGCACTGTTGTTCTTCTTGCAGGGCGCCCGGCTGTCACGCGCCGCGATCGTCGCCGGCGCGCTCCATTGGCGGCTGCATCTCGTTGTTTTTGCCGCGACCTTCCTGCTGTTCCCGGTCGCCGGTCTGGCGCTGCGGCCATTGGCGTCGGGCCTCTTGACCCCGCCGATGATGCTCGGCCTCATGTTTCTCTGCACATTGCCGTCGACTGTCCAGGCCTCGGTCGCCTTCACCTCGATCGCCGGTGGCAACGTCGCCGCGGCCTTGTGCAGCGCCTCTGCATCGAGCCTCCTCGGCATGGCGGCGACGCCGTTCATCGCCGGCCTGATCCTGCACGCGCATGGCGGCTTCTCGCTCGCCGCGCTGCGCGGCATCGCCTTCGAGTTGCTGCTGCCGTTTCTCGCCGGCCAAGCGCTGCAAGGCCGGATCGGCGGCTTCGTGACGCGCCGCCGCCAGCTGCTCGGCCTCGTCGACCGCGGTTCGGTGCTGTTGATGGTCTACACGGTGTTCAGCGCCGCGACCGTCAACGGCCTCTGGCATCAGCTTGCCCCCGAACGGTTGGCCGTGCTCGTCGCCCTCGACGCGGCCCTCTTGGCGCTGATGCTGGCGGTCACCGCACTCGCCGCGCGCCGTCTAGGGTTCTCGCGCGCCGATGAGATCTCGATCGTCTTTTGCGGTTCGAAAAAGAGCCTCGTCAGCGGCATCCCGATGGCGAATGTGCTGTTCGCCGGCCCGGCGCTCGGTCTCGTCCTGCTGCCGCTGATGATCTTCCACCAGATCCAGCTGATGGCCTGCGCGGCGCTCGCCCGCCGCTACGCGAATTCTGCCCGGGCTTTCTCACCTTCGCGCCTCGGCCAGCAGGCAGCGTGAGACTCTGATGGCGTAGCCGCCATCGTCATTCCAATGCGGCGATGCCCGACAAACGCGATTGGCTTCCCTGGTCGGGGCTCCCGGCCAGGTTTATCGCGGGGATGCCGCACAGCGCCTCGGTCCGTTCGCGCAAGGTCGGCGTGTCGGTGCACGGGCCGGTGATCAGGCTGATCGCGAGCCCGATTTCCGCAAGCGCCTGCTTCGCGCCCAGCGCCCCGAGCGCATCGGCCGCGGCAAGGATTATCTTGAGATCGGAGCGTCGCGCTTTCAGACAGCTCAGGAACTCGGGCGCATTGGCCGAAACCGGATCACCGGCGCATTCGACCACCACGGCGTCGGCCGGCAGCGAGAAGCAGAAGTCGAGCGCGTTACCGAGGAAATCGATGATCCCCTGGCGACCCACCGGATATGTGGTGGGAAGGCCGAAATCGATGCAATCGAAAGCCTCGGCCGCCCCGAAATCCAGGTATCTCGCGATCTCCGTGAACGATGAGGTGCCGGTCGCCTTCAAGGCGATCACGGTCGCATGCCCCTTCATGCGCAGCGCGCGCAAGACCGCCACTCCGGCGGTGGTCTTGCCGATCTCCCCGGAGGTCCCGAGGATCAAATAAACAGGCGCGTTATGGTCCGTTTCGCCCGCGCCCGTCACGCCGAATTGCCGAATGTTCAGCGTTTCGCCGCGGTCGTCGCATACTGCCCCGAGATAGCGCACCCGTCCAAGGTGCCCCATCTCCAAAGACGAGTAGCTGATCAATTCGCCGACCACTCCCGAGTCGGCAAGCACCCAGTAGTCGTCGCCTGGAACGAGCCCGCCAGCGGGAATGCCGCCAACGGCCCACAGCCTCGCTTCGCGGTACCCCGGCGTCGCGAGAAAGGCATCGCCCGGAGCAATGGTCAGCAGGCGGCCGGTCGGCGCTTCCACCGTGATTGGAAGCGCGTCGAGCGGCAATGAAAAGGCGCAGACATCGCCCTCGCTGCCCCGTTCGGCTCGAAAGCGAATTTTCCCGAGCGGCGGGATGCGCCGCAAAGCGGAGATACGCTTGACATTGGCGGGCAGGTTTCCGCCGCTCATTTGCGTTGACGTCGGCGCCCACTTGGAGGCGGCGGCGGGGCATCGGGTGGCGGGGCATCGGGCGGCGGCGGAGTGCCTGGCGATGACCGAGTGCCGGCATACACATGGATCGATTCGCCGTGGGAGAGAATCTCCGTGCGATCAGCCTGCGGGATACCCAGAATGTCGGCGATTTGGTCCAGCTTTTGCCGGTCGATCGGCATCTTGTGGACGATCTGACGGTTGCCGGTCTTTATGACGATTCCCCCCATCGTTTCCTCCGATGCTATCCCTTGCTCCGACTTGCGCCCGCCGACATGGGACCGGCCAGCTGATCGACAAACATCACTCTAGTTACTGTTGCTTTCATGGCAAGGGTCTTTGACCCTGTGGTTGCGCATGCGAAACAGGCGAGGCCGTCCCTGACATGCTTGCGGTCGTCGAATGAACAGCGCGTTCTAGCTCAGCTCGTCGAGCAGCGCCTTCGCGCCCACGAGGTCTTGTGTATCGAAACCCTCGGTGAACCAGCCGCAGACTGGGGCGAGAACATCATGGGCCTCGGAGCGGCGCCCCTGGTCGCGGCGGAGCCTGGCGAAGCTAATGGCGGCGCGCAATTCCCAGAGCTTCGCTGCCTGCTCCTCGGCGATGCTTAGGGCGATGCGATAGAATCTCTCGGCGGCTGCGGAATCGCCCTGCTGCAGCATCAATTGGCCTTTGTGCCGATAGAGCTCCGCCGCGAACCAGCGCTCCCCGATCCTTTCGGCGGTCTGCAGGGCGTTGTCCAACTGGGATAAGGCCTCTTCGACCTGTCCTGCGAGCTCACAGGCCTTGGCCAGCAGGGCGGTGTGATAGGAAATCCGTGTCTCCGCACCGGTGGCGCTGTAAGCGCTCGAACCGCCGCGCAACAAGGCTATGCCCTCTGTGACCTCCCCGGACCCGGCCTTGCTCCATCCGCGATAGATCGTCCCCGCCGCCCGGTACAACGGGAAGCCCTGCTCAGTCGCGACCGCAATCAGTTGGCCCGCCCGCTCATCCAGAGCGGCGTTATCTCCGCCGAGCGAAAGCAGCCTGGCGCCCAATGACAAGCCCGCCACCAGAGACGGCGGATGCGCCAGCGTCAAGGCTTCGGCGATAGTCGCGTTGCTTCGCCCCAATGCCTGTTCCGGAAAGCCGAGGCAGAAAAGGGCGATCGCCAATTGCCCCTGCAATCCCACCTGGGGATGGCTCCCGGCCTGATGGACAAGCGAGCGGTGGGATTCTGGATCATAAAGCGCAAGCCCTGCTTCCAAATGCGATCGGGCTGTCGCAAACCTGCCGACCAGCATCAGGTTTCGGCCGGAGGACAGATGGCCCAGAACGAGCCCGGCGGAATCATTGCGCTGGCGACTGAGCCGCAGCAAATCCTCGTCCAAACGCCGGGCCACATCGAATTCGCCGCGGTAGGTGTGGTAGAACAGCTGCCCATATGGAATGTGAAGGAACTCCGAGGGGGAATCCAGCTGCTCCCACAACTCCCGCGCGCGGGCATAGGCATGGCCCATTTCTGGCGCTGCCTGGCCTTTGACGTAGCGCAACGCCGCGCCCAGGGCGCTCCAAAATTCGAGCTCCTGCTGCTGGCGCTCGCGGTTCTCCGGCAGTAGCGCCAGCTGGTCCAAGCCCTTTTGCAGTTGCGTGGCCGCTTCCGCCATCGCCGAGCGGGCTGCGGACCGCCGACCGGCTTTGCCCCAGCAGGCGACGGATTTTTCGATGAGTCTGGCCTCGGCGTAGTGCTGCGCGAAGAGCTCGGGTTGGCTGTCCATCAGCTCGGGCGAATGGGTTTCGAGCGCATCGGCGATTTTCGCATGCAATTGCTGCCGAGAGCTGCGCAGCAGGCTGTCGTGCGCCACGTCCTGCACCAGCGCGTGCTTGAAGGTGTAGGCCGCGTCCGGCGGCGCGCCGCGCTGGAACACCAGCTCGGACGCGACGAGGCGAGCGAGTGCCGATTGCAACTCGGCGTCGGCAAGTCGAGAGACGGCGCACAATAGTGGATAGGAAAACTCGCGGCCGATCGCCGCGCCAATCTGCGCCACCTGCCGAACCGACGCCAGCCGGTCGAGCCGCGCCATCAGCAAATCGTGCAAGGTTGTCGGGATCGCGAATGGTGGCAGCGCGCGGTCGAGAATGTAACGATCCGCCGTCTCGCGCAGCAGACCGCTCTCCAAGATGCTCTTGGTCAGTTCCTCGACAAACAGCGGCACGCCGTCCGTGCGATCGACGATCTGCTCGATGACCTCGTCGGGCAACGTTTTGCCGCCGGTGATCTGCGCTACAAGAGCGGTCCGGTTCTGCCGGTCCAAGCGATCGAGGACCAGCATGGTCACCTGCGCCCGGTCGCTCCAGCGCGGCTTAAATTCGGGGCGGAACGTTATGATAAGCAGCACTCTCAGGCCGCGCACCCGCTCGACGATGAGGTCGAGCAAGTCGCGCGAGGTCGGGTCGATCCAGTGCGCGTCCTCGTAGACGATCAGCACGGGTTGCTGGCGCGCCAAGCCTTCCAGCTGTCGGATCAGCGCCTCGAAGGTCCGTTCTTTCTTCCGTTGCGGACTGAGGTTCGGCAGAGGGTGGCGCTCCGACACCGGCAACGACAGGAGATCGGCGAGGACGGCAACGTCCTCGTCGGGCGGCGTGGCGCGCGCCAGCAAGGTCTCGAGCTTCTCCAGCTTGACTGCGGGCGGGTCGTCGCTGGCAAACCCAGCCGCTCGGCCCAGCTGGTCGACGGAAGGGTAGAGCGCGCTGTCCTGGTGGTAGGGCGAGCAGAAATAGCGCAGCCGGATGGCCGGCTCGGCTTTGAGGCGTTCGTTTAATGTCGCGGCGATGCGCGACTTGCCGAGCCCGGCCTCCCCGGAGATCAATACGACCTGGCCGTCCCCTGCCTTGCCGCGCGCCCAGCGGCTTAATAGCACTTCGATTTCTTCGTCTCGGCCGACGAGCCGCGACAGCGCCACTCCGCGCAATGCCTCGAACCGGCTGGCGACGACACTTGGACGCAACACCTGCCAGGCCCGCACCGGCCTGGCGATGCCTTTGACCTCGACGACCCCAAGATCGCAGTACTCGAAAAGATCGCCGACCAGCCGCCGCGTACCCGCCGAGATGACGACCGCGTCCGGTTCGGCCAAGGCTTGCAGTCGGGCCGCGAGGTTCGGCGTTTCGCCGACAACCGATTGTTCCTGAGCCGATCCTTCTCCAATCAGATCGCCGACGACCACCAACCCGGTGGCGATCCCGACGCGAGCTTGCAGCCTGACGGATTTTATATCGAGGCGACCGACAGCGTCGATCGCGCCAAGCCCCGCCCGCACTGCACGCTCGGCGTCGTCCTCATGCGCCTGCGGGTAGCCGAAATAAACCAGGACGCCGTCGCCCATGTACCTGGAGACAAAGCCATCGGCCTTGGCGACTACTCCGGCGACGGCGCGGTGATACGCCGTGATGATCTCGCGCAGATCTTCGGGATCGAACTGCGTCGAGAGTGCCGTCGAGCCGACCAGGTCGCAGAACATCACCGAAAGCTGCCGCCGTTCCGCCTCGGGCTGCGCCGATGCTGCGCGGCGCGCAATCGTCTCAAGCACGGCAGCAGCCTCGGAACCGAGCACGGCGATGGCGTCGAGCAGCCTGCGGCGATGACCAACCGAACTGACGCCGAGATCGTGCAAATCCCTGGCCGTCAGCCGTCGCAACACCGCGTCGTCGATGTCATTGTCGCGGAAAGTCGCGACGTACTGGTCGAGGCCGAGCCCGCGCAGCCAATCGGCGACATCGACCGGCATCGTCCGCCTTCGCGATCAACGGTTGCAGCGTCGCCGCCCCGGGCAATCCTGTCCCTTTATGTTTGCCGCGATCCGAACGCTCCTCGAAGCCGATCTCGAACGTGCCATGTCGATCCCCTTCGTCCGGGGATTAAGCATACCCGTGAATGGCAATGCCGCGGAAGGGATAGGAATAGGAGGTTTAGTCGAAATCGGTGACGACGACCTCGCCGGTGCTGGTGTCGAGGACGGCGCAGGAGAGGCGCCGGCCGTTTGCCGGGTCGCGCGCCTCGCCGGCCGAGCCGGGGTTGATCACCAATGCCCGCTCGATGCGGCGCACCAGCTGATGATGGGTGTGGCCGTAGAGCACGAAATCCGCGTCGGCCTCGGCAAAACGGGCCAATTCCCCGCTATGCGGATAGACATAGGCGCCATAGGGCTGCCATGGGGTCGAATGCACCGCGAGCAGTCTTTTGCCGCCGAGGTCGAATTCGAGTCGGTGCGGCCGCTCGGCGAGCCAGCCCAGGAGCGACCGGTCGATCCACTTGGCGGCGCGGGCGCGGCCGCCCTGCGCCCCGAGAAACCCTTCCTCGTGGTTGCCGAGGATCACCTGCGCGCCGCGATCCCGGAGGATCCGCACGACCTCGTTTGAGAAGCGGTATTCATAGATGCTATCGCCGAGACAAATGAGCTCGTCGGCATCGCCGATGATGTCGAGCGCCCGCCTCAGCGCCTGATGGTTACAATGCAGATCGGAGATGATCCCGACCCTCACGGCCGCTGCTCCGGCCCGGTCGGTCGGCAGCGCAACAGGTTCATTGGCTTCAGGCTCATCACGACTTCGCCATGCTGGTTCAGCACCTCGACGTGGCTGCGCAGCATGCCGCGGTCGGGCCGCGAGCGCGACCGCGTCGCCTCCAGCACCGTCACCCGCAGGCGCAGCACGTCGCCGGGCCGCACCGGGCGGGTCCAGCGCAACTCGTCGATGCCGGGCGAGGCGAGACTCGCATTTCCGGGCAGAAAATGATCGACGAAGAGCCGCATCATCAGCCCGGCGGTATGCCAGCCGCTGGCGATCAGCCCGGCGAAGGCGCCGCGCGCCGCGGCTTCCGGATCGACATGCAGCGGCTGCGGGTCGAAGCGCCGCGCAAAGTCGATGATCTCGGCTTCGGTCACCGCGATCTCGCCGAATTCGCAGACCTCGCCGGCAGCAAAATCCTCGAACCAGCGGTCGGCGATCGGGTTCAACGACACCTCTGACAGGGATTGGCCGGGCCGACGATGGCCTCGACCTCGGCGGCGGCGAGCGGCATCTGTCTTTTGCCGGGCAACGACTTGCCGGTATCCTCGAACTCGGTGGCTAGCCGCATGCTGACCCAGTCGAGCGCTTCCCCGGTCGATCGCCCGCCCTGTACCATTTTGACGAAGAGATCGGTCGTCTTCGGCTGATCGCGCTCCAGGATTGCCTGGGTCAGCCGGTCAAAGTTCGGGTCGTCGCGGCTCTGGTTCCGATTCAGCAGCATTGCGTCGTGCCGTCATTCGCGGGGGGCGAGGGTAGTCGTGGTTCCCCGGATCGTAAACCGGCCGCAGCCGGCGAGCCGTATGTGCTGAGCGCATGTCCGGCGCGCCACGGACCGGCGAGGCGGATATCGGGGCATATCGCCGCGCATTCCAGCGTCATTGCTAATCCCGAGACGATGTGATAGTTATTAGTATATTGGCAACGACCGTGCTTCCGACGTGGGAAGAGAACCGGCACGAAAAATCCCTCAGACATCCCTCAGGAGGACTGCGATGCGACCCGCCGGTAAGACACATTATAAAAATTTTTCAGCATGATAGGAGAAAAGCGTCGATGGTTGCGGCCGCTAAAATGGCCAAAAATTCCCTCAGAACAGCGATCTTCGGGGCCGATCGCGGGGCCACAGCGCAGCGCCCGGCATCGCCTCCGGTGGCCGGCAGCCGGCCGGGCCCGGGCTTGACCCGGTGACCGGCGCCGGCATTACATCAAGCCGAGCGAAATACGGCTGCCGGGGTCACGCCCGAGGGCCGCGCGAGCGGCCCCGCGAGGGAGGGAAATGACGACTTACGATTACATCATCGTCGGCGGCGGTTCGGCCGGGTCGGTCATGGCCAACCGGCTCTCGGCCAAGAGCGCCAACAACGTGCTCTTGTGCGAGGCCGGGCAGGACACGCCGCACGGCAAGGTGCCGCCCGAGATCCTCGATTCCTATCCCGGCACCGCCTATTTCGACCCGCGCTTTCACTGGACCGAACTCAAAGTCCATACCGAGGTTATCTCGCACAACCGCCCGGAAGAGAGCCGGCCGCCGTTGCGCAAATACGAGCAGGCGCGGGTCTTGGGCGGCGGCTCGTCGATCAACGGCCAGCTCGCCAATCGAGGCGCGCCCACCGATTACGACGAATGGGAGGCACGCGGCGCCGCCGGCTGGAACTGGAACGCGGTGCTGCCCTACTTCAAAAAAGTTGAGCGCGACATGGATTTCGACGGGCCGTGGCACGGAAAAGAAGGCCGCATTCCGGTGCGCCGCATCTTTCCCGATATGTGGAACGGCCATGCAAAGGCGGTCGCCAAGGCCTTCGATGAGGCCGGCTTCGAATTCATCCTCGACCAGAACGGCGAATACAGGGACGGTTATTTTCCGATCACGATCTCGAACCTCTACGACCGCCGTGTCTCGGCGGCGATCGGCTATCTCGATCCCGGGACGCGGCTGCGCAAGAACCTGACAATCTCGCCGCTGACCCAGGTCAAAGAGCTGTTGTTCGACGGGCAGCGCTGCGTCGGGGTCAACGCGCTGGTCGACGGCAAGGACACCGAGTTCCGCGTCGGTGAGTCGCGCGGGGAGGTCGTCGTCTCGTCGGGGGCGATCCATTCGCCGGCGCATCTGTTGCGCGCCGGCGTCGGGCGGGCCGGCGATCTCAAGGATCTCGGCATCCCGGTCGTCGCCAACCTGCCCGGCGTCGGCCAGCGGTTGATGGACCACCCGTCGATTTCGGTGTCGTCCTTCATCAAGCCCGAGGCGCGGCTCGGCGACCTGACGCGGCGCCACATCCTCCTGGCCTTGCGCTATTCCTCGGGGCTCGGCGGCGCACCCAGTGGCGACATGTTCGTCGCCAGCGTTTCGAAATCAGCCTGGCACGCGGTCGGCGCACAGATCGGATCGCTGCTCGCCGCGGTCTACAAGACGTTTTCGGAAACGGGCCAGGTCAAGCTCGCCGCGCGCGATTGGCGGGCCGAGCCGATCGTCGAATTCAACCTGTTATCCGATCGGCGCGATCTCGAACGGCTGATGGATGCGTTCCGCCGCCTGGGGGCGATGCAACTCGGCGCCGCCCTTGCCGCGGCGACCAGCGACCCGTTCCCGGCGAGCTATACCGAGCGGGTGCGCAAGGTCGGCGTCGTCAACGCCAAGAACAAGCGGATCACCGACGTCATCGCCAGGCTGCTCGACGGCCCGGCTTGGCTGCGCCGCACTGTGATCGAGAAGGTCATCGTTGAGGGCTACCGCTTCGACCAGCTGATGCGCGACGACGAGGCGCTCGAAGACTTCATCCGCAAGGCCGCGATCGGGGTATGGCACGCGACCTGCACCTGCCGCATGGGCGCCGATGACGACCCGATGGCGGTGACCGATCATCAGGGGCGGGTGCGCGGCGTCGGCGGTCTGCGCGTCGTCGACGCGTCGCTTTTTCCGTGCGTGCCCTGCGCCAATACCAATTTTCCGACCCTGATGACGGCCGAGAAGATCGCCGACGCGATGCTGGCGCAATAACCCGCAGACGGCCATATGCAATCATCCGGCCGTGAGGTGATACTGTTTTTGTAAATTACTCCTGTCGATGAAATGTAGACCGTCGTGGCTTCGACCACAGAATGCCGTCATTCCCGCGGCAAGCGGGAATCCAGGCCGGGCGCACCGACATTGGCCTCCCGAGTCGACGCAGCTGCAGGGACGACGACCACGGGTTGTAGCGTTTTTCGGGCCTCCAACGAGGGTGCCGCGCGGTACTCCCTGCGCATGACCGAGAAGCGACCATGCGTCTACATTCTCGCCAGCCAGCGCAATGGAACCCTTTACGTTGGCGTCACGAGCGACTTGGCTCGCCGCATCTGGCAACACCGATCCAACAGCGTCGATGGATTTGTTCGGAAATATGACGTCTACCGGTTAGTCTTTGCGGAATTCCATGAGACGATGGCGGATGCTATCCTCCGCGAAAAGCGGATTAAGAAGTGGCAGCGCGCCTGGAAGCTGGAATTGATCGAGCGTCTGAATCCACAATGGCGGGACCTTTACGACGAATTGCTATCATAGCGTTGGTTCCCGGTTCCCGCTTTCGAGGCTGTAATCCAATTGTGCACCACCCAAAGTTCGTCCCCATCGCGAAAGCAGGGCCTAGGTCTGCCCCTTTCACGAACAGGGGGCAAGCGACTGAAATCGCTGGGTTCCCGCTTGCGCGGGAACGACGGAAAAAAGGAGGTTCGCGGTCGGAGGCCAATTAGATTACAGCCTCATTCGCAGGGACGAAGAGGCGGCACACGGAAACAGGAGGCGGCAGATGCGGTTTGGGATCTTCGACCATTTGGACGATAGCGGGCAGCCGCTCCGCCGGCATTTCGAAGAGCGGCTGAAGCTGATCGAGGCCTATGACCGCGCCGGCTTTCACGGCTATCACCTGGCCGAACATCACAACACCCCGTTGGGCTACGCGCCGTCGCCGGGCGTGTTCCTGTCGGCGGTGGCGCAGCGCACCCGACAACTGCGCTTCGGACCGATGGTCTACCTGCTGCCGCTGTATCACCCGCTCAGGCTGATCGACGAGATCTGTATGCTCGACCAGATGAGCGGCGGCCGCTTCATGTACGGGGTCGGGCGCGGGATCTCGCCGGTCGAGGTCGGGTTCTACGGCATCGATTTCGCGACCGGTGCGGAGCAGTTCCGCGAAGCCTTCGAGGCGATCCGGATCGGCTTGACCGAGCACGAGTTGACCTATCACGGCAAGTTCTACGATTTCGACCATGTGCCGATCGCGATGAAGCCGCTGCAAAAGCCCTATCCCGAACTGTGGTACGGCACCAGCCGACCGGACAGCATTCCCTGGGCGGCCGAGCATGGCGCGCATATCGTGACCTTGCGCGATACGGCGCAGGCGCGCGCGATCATCGATCTCTACAAGGCGGAGTGGCGGCGGCACGGAAGGTCGGAGGCCGAACTACCGCTCCTGGGCATCAACCGCCACATCGTCGTCGCCGACAGCGAAGCCGAGGCGCGCGATATCGCACGGCGCGCCTATCGCCCGTGGCGCAAGCACATGGAGCTCTTATGGGCAAAGTTCGACGTGCCGTTTCCGTTGAAGGCGAGCCTGCCCGAGGAGTGGGACCCGCTGCAGGCGCACGGCCATGCGATCGCCGGTACGCCGGCGCAGGTTCAAGACTACATCGCGACCCAGGTCGAAGCCGCCGGCGCCAGCTATTTCGTCTGCGACTTCGCTTTCGGCACGATCGGCCATGACGAGGCGATGCACTCGGTCGAACTGTTCGCCAATGACGTCATGCCGGCCTTTGCCAACGCCTGAAGAGGAATGAAGCGATGGGTTCCATGATTGATTTCGCCCGCCCCGACGGCGGCCGGACCAGGGGCTATCTGGCGGCGGCCGGGCAGAGCCGGCCGGGCGTCGTCGTGATCCAGGAATGGTGGGGCCTCAACGACCAGATCTGCGGCGTCGCCGACCGCTTCGCGCGCGCCGGCTACAACGCGCTGGCGCCCGATCTCTACCAGGGCCGCGTCACGACGGCGCCCGATGAGGCCAACCATCTGATGACCGGGCTCGATTTCCCCGCGGCGACGCACCAGGACCTGCGCGGCGCGGCGCAACACCTGAAGACGCAAAGCGGCAAGGTTGCGGTCATGGGCTACTGCATGGGCGGGGCGTTGACCGTCGCCGCCGCGGTGCATGTCCCCGGGGTCGACGCCGGCGTCTGTTTTTACGGCATCCCGCCCAAGGACTTCGCCGACCCGGCCCGGATCCGGGTGCCGTTCCAGGGACATTTCGCCAACCGCGACGACTGGTGCACTCCCGCCGCCGTCGACGAATTGGAGCGGGCGCTCAAATCGGCCGGCGCCAGGTGCGAGATCTACCGCTACGACGCCGCTCACGCCTTTGCCAACGAGCGCAGTGCCGCCTATGACGTGGCCTGCGCCAACCAGGCCTGGGACCGCATGTCGGCGTTCCTCGCGGCGCAGATTGGCAGTTAACCGTTTTTGAACAGCGAGGCGGTGAGACAGCGAGAGGGTAGCTGGCTCTCATTGCTCAATGCCTCACTGGTCAAAAATCAGCGGCAATGCGGCATGACCGCCTCGGCAAAGAGGCTCATCGACCGGCGAACCAGGGCGTGGTCCATGATCCCGCCCTGGTTGAAGTAGCAGATGAACTCGTCGATGCCGTAGTCGCGGCGCAGCGCCTGCACCCGCTCGACGCAATAATCCGGATTACCGAAGACGCCCATTTCGCGGTCGAGATCCTCGTATGTGACGCGCTCGATGCGGGCCAGCACTTGGCGGAACGCCTCGAAGCTCTTGATGTCGGCGTCGCCGAGCGGCCGCAGCCGCTCGGCCGCTTCGCGCAGGAAGCGCAGCAGGCCCGGCTCGCAGTCGCGGCGGGCCATTTCCCGGGTCGCCGCGACATGCACCGGAAAGGCCAATGCGGCATCCCCGGGGTCGCCGGCCGGCAGGATGCTGCGATAGACTTTCAGTCCTTCCTTTAGCTTGTCCGGCGGGTTGATCAGCGGGGTTGCGAAAATCGGCAGCCGGCGGCGCGCCGCCAGCGGAAAGGTGTCCGGGCTGTTGGCCGCAATCCGCACCGGCGGATGCGGCTGCTGCACCGGCCGCGGTACGACCGAAAGGTTGAGCGCCCGGAAATATTTGCCGTCATAGGAGAAATTGTCGTTGCTCCAGGCCGCGAGGATGAAGTCGAGCGCTTCCTCGAAGCGCTCGCGGCTCTCTTCCTGAGGGATGCCGTAGCCCTCATAGTGCGACGGCGCGGTGCCGCGCCCGACGCCGAATTCGATGCGGCCGCCGCTGAGTATGTCGGCGGTCGCGGCTTCCTCGGCGAGCTTGACCGGGTGGTTGAGCGGCAGCAAGGTCACGGCGGTGCCGAGCCGGATGCGGTTCGTGCGCTGCGCGGCGGCGGCCAAGATCATCAACGGGTCGGCGGAGATCGAGAAGGCGCGGCTAAAATGCAGCTCGCCGAGCCACGCCGTGTCGAAGCCGAGCCGGTCGCCGAGCTCGATCTGGGCCAAGAAATCCCGGTAGCGCTGCGCCTCGGTAAAGCCTTCGGCGCAGGGTAGCTGGTCGAAAAAGCCAAAGCGCATCATTTCCTCCCGGCGGCGGGGTTTCTGGCCGGAGTCTGGGCGGCCCGCATAGCACGGCGGTCGCCGGCGCGGCAAGCCGCGCCCCGGATCGCCGCCGACGGCCGCGCAACCGCAGCGATCACGCGTTGTTGAACGGAATAGCGGGCTGTTCGCCGAGTCTCCCTCGGCAGGTGGCGCGTCTCGGCGCCCCCGGCACGGCGGCTTTTTTACCACCGTGCCGTTCCAATTGGGAGGTTCCACAGCATGAAGCGCTTTTTACGGTCCGTTGCTCCGGCAGCGGCGGTCGCGGCGATCGCCGTTGCCGGCGCGACCGCGGCGCCCGCCGGTTCGCCGACCAACGCCTACGTCGCCAAGGTTCTCACCTCGAACCAGCCGGGGGCACCCGTCAAAGATCCGAACCTGCAGAACGCCTGGGGCGTCGCCTTCTCGCCGTCGGGCAGCCCGTTCTGGATCTCGGACAACAATTCCGGCTTGTCGACGCTCTATGACGGCAACGGGACCATCATCCCGCTCGTTGTCACGATCCCCTGTCCGACGAAGGCCGGCGAAGGGTCGAGTTGCCCGAAGTCGGCGGCGCCGACCGGCATCATCTGGAACCCGACGACCAGCCCCACCTCGGCATTCCTGGTTCCGGGGACAACACTGCCTGCCTCGTTCATCTGGGATACCGAGGACGGGACGATCTCCGCGTGGAATGGCGGCCTCACCAACAATAAGGCCGCGGTCATCGCCGTCGACAATTCGGTGACGCCAAGGGCGAAGGATGGTGCCGTCTACAAGGGCCTCGCCTTCGGCGTCAACGAAACCGGCACGTTCCTGTTCGCGACGAACTTCCGTGCCGGGACGATCGATGTGTTCGCGCCGAACCAGAGCTCCACCGGGACGGGCATGGCCTATAAGCAGCTGACGCTCTCCAAAGGCGCCTTCACCGATCCAAATATCCCGGCCGGCTTTGCGCCATTCGGCATCCAGAATATCGACGGCAGCCTGATCGTGACCTACGCCAAGCAGGACGCGTCGAAACACGACGACGTCGCCGGCGACGGCAACGGTTACGTCGACGCATACGACACCGACGGCAATCTCTTACAGCGCTTGGCGACCCAAGGCGGGCTGAATTCGCCTTGGGGGGTGGCCCGCGCATCCTATGCCTTCGGTGCGTTCGCCGGCGATCTCTTGATCGGTAATTTCGGGAATGGCTGGATCAATGCCCTGACCCCGAAGGGGCTCGTCTTGCTTAACGCTGCCGGCGGCGGCCTGCTCACGATCCCGGGGCTGTGGACGCTCACACTCGGCGGCGGCGCCGTGTCGAACCCGTCGACGCTCTATTTTACGGCCGGCCCCAATGCCGAAACGGACGGCCGCTTTGGCACGATTGCGCCGGCACCGTCATCCTCTGCGACCCCGCCCTGGAATTGATGACGCCGCCCCGCTCCTGCCTGAAGCGGCATGGCGGGGTGGATCGCTTTTGCCGAGATTATCTGTCTCTGCCGCGCGCTACCGTCGATTTCTGCGGCGGCGCGCGGCATATCATCCGTTGGCCGGTATCGACGAACCGCGCGGCGGCGATTGGAAGGGGCAGGCGATGGCGATGGCGATGTGGATCGAGACGTTTCGCGGCGCCGTGGCGTCGTGGGAGTGCGACACGACCGAGCATTTCACGATCGCCTATTATCTCGATCGCATCGACCAGGCGTCGACGAGCCTCGCCGATTTGCTCGGCCTCGCCGACCGGCAGCGGGCCGGGATCTTGCCGCGGCGGTTCAACCTGCGTTTCGTGCGCGAGCTGCGCGCCGGTGCCAGCTTTCACATCGAAAGCGCGCCGCTCGGGCTCGATCCGGCGTTGCGGCTCGGGCATCGGGTCGTCGATTCCGGGAACCGTGAGGTCGTGACCTGGATCGAGGAGCTGTGGGAGAGGACGGTGCCGTCCGAGGGGCAGCGCGACGCGATCGGACCGCGGCTGGCGGTGTGGGACGGGCCGGCGATCGAGGAGCGGCCCGAGCCGCGTTCGACGGCGGGCTCGTTTGCCGCCGCACGCGGACGGGTGGGGCCGGCCGATCTCGACCAGTTCGGGCGGTTTTCGCTGGCCGCCTTCATCCACCGTTTTACCGACGCGGTGATCCAGACTTGCGCCGCGCTCGGCATGACCGGCGATTTCATGCAGGCCGAACGACGCGGTTACTCGACCTTCGAGCTGGTAATGCGCATCGTCGGCGCGCCGCGGCTCGGCGATCCTTATCTGGTCGAGACCGGCATCGTCCATCTCGGCACTTCGTCGCTGCGCTTGCTGCATCGGATGTCCGACCCGCGCAGCGGTACCGAGTTCGCGCGCCTCGGCCAGTTCGGCGTGCAGCTCGATCTCGATGCGCGGCGGTCGGCGCCGCTGCCGGAACCGGTCCGCGCCGCCGCCGCCCGGCTGCTGCTGCCGGTCGATTAGCAGGCGGTGATGGCTCGACGGCGCCATCGGAGAATTTCTCTGTGCGGCTGTGAGCCTGTTCGCAGCGCCGACGACGATCGATGGCGATGATCGGGGCCGGGCGTCCGGAGCGCCTTATACGGCTCGGACGAAGAAGCAGAGCTTGAAGCGCAAGCTTAAGGCATAAGATTCATCGATTGTTTGCTTGAGCCGTGGCAAATCGGTCGTTCGATTTTTGCAGGCGAGTGCCGGGACGGCCCGTCCGCGTTTGCTGTTCCACGCGGCGGATCGATGCGGCTCGAGGCGGTGGCGCGAGTAGTGTGCGATCTGGATGGATCGATTTGCGCATGTGGATTGTTAAATTGACGGGCTGGCTTGCCCGGGAGGATTAGATGCGTATCTTGCGTGCGGCTCGACTTTTGCTGTTTGTCGTCGCCATCGCGGTCTGCGGTGCACCCGCGTCGCGGGCGCAGGTCGGCATCTCAGTCGCGATCGCGCCGCCGGTGTTGCCGGTATACGCGCAGCCGCCGATACCGGCTCCCGGCTATCTCTGGGCCCCCGGATATTGGGGTTACGCGACCGCCGGGTATTATTGGACGCCCGGCACTTGGGTGCGGCCGCCGGCGGTCGGTTTCCTGTGGACCCCAGGATATTGGGGTTGGGGCGGCGCCGGCTTTTTGTTTCACGCCGGTTATTGGGGACCGCATGTCGGCTTCTACGGCGGAATCAACTACGGTTTCGGATATGGCGGCGTCGGCTTTGCCGGTGGCTATTGGGGGCACGGCGGATTTTTCTATAATCGTTCAGTAAATAATTTCGGCAATACGCGAATCACCAACGTCTACAACCGGAACGTCACGGTCAACCGGAATGTGACGAACGTCAGCTATAATGGCGGCGCCGGCGGGACTGCGGCTCGTCCCACGCCTGACGAACTCGCCGCCGCCCGCGAGCAGCACGTCGGGCCGACGGCCGACCAGCTTCGACAGCAGCAGGCGGCGAGCACCAATCGCGCGTTGCAGGCGTCGGTAAACCACGGCAACCCGCCGATCGCGGCAACCCAAAGGGCAGGCGAGTTCACCGGGCGCGGCGTCGAGGCGGCGCGCGGTGCCGCTCCGACGGGGGCTGCCGGAAGGCCGGCAGCGTCCGGTGCCCATCCGGCGGCCGCCGCCGAACACCGGGCCGCGACCGGCGCCGCCGCCAGACCGCGAACACAGCAACATCATACTGCGGCGCCGCAATCACACCCTGGCGCCAAGGAGCGTGAAACGCACCCGGCGACCCGAGAGCAACACCAGGGCTCGGCCGGTCGACGGGCGCCGGACCACCGGGCGGCCGAGGGGCACGCCGGGCACGGATCGAGCACGAAACACCCGGAGAATCGCCGGGGTTGACGCCCGGGTAGCCGCGCTGCCGCGCCGATACGCCGGGACCGCGACGGCACGGTGAACGACGATGCCCGGCCTGAGCGGCAGTGGCGGATGATCGATCGAGATACTAACATAAGATGTATAAAATTAACTATATAATCTTATAGTTGCGGCTTTCTCTAGAATAGGTATCATGTTCGCAGGCGCTAACGCGTAAGGTTTAATGCCCTGCGACCGAAGAGAGCCCGGCAAACCGCCACACTATTCGCGGTCGGGCACCACATACTCGGCAAATCCGGCGCGGCGGCCCGATCCGACGGGCTTGCCGGGGGTCTGATCGTCGCGCGACTGCTTCGCATCACCGCCGTAGCGTCGCTCGCGACCGAGGGCGGCGAATGAGCGAAAGCGGCCGTTTTTCGGATCCGGTCTCGCAGTTCGTCGCCAGCCGATCGTCCGACCGTTCCGAAGGGTGGCCGGAAAACTCGGCCCCGGACGGCTGGTACGATGTGGCCTGGAACCCGACAGTCGGCTGCTCGGCGGTGAGCCCGGCCTGCGACCATTGCGACGCGTTGCGCGCCGCCGTGCAACTGGCTCGCATGCGTGGCCGCACCGGTGCGGATTATGCGGGGCTGACCCGCCTGGAAGCGGGATTGCCGGTTTGGACCGGCGAGATCCGGCTGCGCGACGATCTGCTGACCTGGCCGCTCTTGCGATCCAACCCGCGCCGCATTCTTGTCGACGCAATGTCGGACCTGTTCCACGAGAACCTCGGCACGCCGGCGATCGACAAGCTGCATGCCGTCATGGCCGTCGCGCACTGGCACTTGTTTTTGGTGCTGAGCAAGCGCGCCGAGCGCCTCGCCGCCTATTACCGCGATCCGCAGACGCCGCGACGCATCGCGCTCGAGGCGGAGACGCTGGCCGCGACGCTGCCGCCCAGCCCGCCGACGGGCCCGATTCGCGGTAGGGGTGCGACGGCGCGGCGGCTCCGCGCCGCGGGGCTGTCGCGCATTCGGCGGGCGGCGTCGGGCGCTCCGATCGGGGTCGACCCGTGGCCTCTGCCCAATCTCTGGCCGGGGGTCTCGGTCGAAGACGCGGCGTGCATGGCGCGCATCAGCCATCTTTTGGCAACGCCCGCGACCCGGCGCTGGGTTTGCCTCGAGCCGCTGCTCGGTCCGGTCGGGCCTGACGCGGTGCCGGTCGGCGACGCCTATTTCGACGCGCTGCGCGGCGGTCACTACCGGCGTGACCGGCACGGCCGCGTCATTGCCGTCGCGGGTCCGCCGTGGCCGCCACTCGATTGGGTCGTCGTCGGCGGCGAAATCGGCGCCGCGGCGCGGCCGATGCAGCCCGATTGGCTGCGCGGGGTGCGTGATCGCTGCAGCGCCGCCGGGGTCCCATTCTTCTTCAAGCAATGGGGCGAATGGGCGCCCGGTCTCGGCAATGGGGTCGAGCGGCCGATGGTGCGGATCGGCCGGCGCGCCGCCGGTCGCCTGCTCGACGGGCGCGACTGGAGCGCAGTGCCGGGATCGATGCCGAGGCGTTGACGATGCTCCCGGGTCCCGATCGCTATTGCGGATAGATGCGGCGGTAGATTCCGGGCGAGCCTTCGTCGTGCCGCAGGTTCGGCGACATGCGCCGCGTCCACGGGTTGCTCGACCGGGCGCGGGCCCAGGCTTCGCCTTCCGAGACCTGCGGGTGCTCGAACTCGTAGAGGGTCAGATATTTCGGCTGGCCCTCGATCGCGACATAGCGGCGGGCACCAAGACAACCCGGCACGGCGAGATAACCCGGAATGTAGACCATATTGTACCAGGCGTTGAATTCCTCCTCGACCGCACTCGACACGTCGATCCGCCCCATCTGCAAGGCCGGCGCCATCGGCGCCGTCTGCTCGATCGGGTGGGAGTGCAGCGGAAAAATTTGGCGGTAGGCATTGCGCAGAAAATCGCGCCCGATCCGGCTCGTACCGGTCTTTTGCCGTTGCGCCGAGGGTTGGTATTTGACCGTGTCGAGATAGGCCGAGCTGCGCAGGACGTTGTGGTCCTCGAGTTCGTAGATCGCGAGGTATTTCGGCGCGCCCTTCACGGCCGAATAGCGCCCGGCGCTGAGGAAGCCCGGAACCTGCAAGAGCCGGGGAATGTGCTCCGCGTCATACCAGCGGTTGAACTCGGCCTCGAATTCGGCATCGACGTCAGTCCATACCATCAACAGCCCGGTGCCGCGCGTCTTCGCCACCGCGTTTCCTCCATGCCTTGCGCGGCCGACCCTAGCATGCGTCCGCCCGGAAAATGCGCCTGGTTCAATGCGTGATCGGTGGAGGAGCCAACCGGCCGGCGCATTGCTGGCCGCCGCGAGGCTGGGCTAGATTGTCTGATCGATACGGCAGGAGAGAGGCATGAGCCGCGCCTACAACGTCATCGACGCCGATGGCCACGTGCTGGAGCCGGTCTCCCTGTGGGACGACTACATGGACGCGGCCTTTCGCGACCGGGCGCCGCGTCTGATCGTCGACAATGACGGCAAAGAAAAGCTCTTGATCGAGGAGCAGATCCTCGGCAGCCAGCAGGGCATGGGCGGGATCGGCGGCGTCGGCGCCCGGCAGGGCGTCGTGCAGGCCTCGACGATGACCTACCAGAAGGGCCGCCCCGGCGGCTTCGATCCGCACAAGCGCATCCCCGACATGGATCTCGACGGCATCGACGCGGTTTTTCTCTATCCGAGCATGGGGCTCTTCGCCGGCGCCGTGCACGATCCGACGCTCGCCGCCGCGCTGTGCCGCGGCTACAACCGCTGGCTCGCCGACTACTGCAAGCCCTACCCCGACCGGCTCTTCGGCATCGCCATGCTGCCGATGCAGTCGGTCGATCTGGCGATCGAGGAAATGCGATTCGCCCGCCGCGAACTCGGCTTCCGCGGCGGCTTCATCCGCCCCAACCCCTACAACGGCAAGATGATCCATCATTCCGATTACGAGCCGTTCTGGGTGGCGGCCGAGAATCTCGATTTCGCGATCGGCTTCCACGAGGGCGGCAACAGCGGCATGCCGACCGTCGGCATCGACCGCTTCGAGGGCCGCGCGGCGCAGCACATCATCAGCCACACGATGGAGATGATGCTCGCCTGCATGAGCGTGATCTGGGGCGGTGTCTGCGAGCGTCACCCGAAAATCCGCATCGGCTTTCTGGAATCGGGCGGCGGCTGGATCGCCCCGTGGCTCGACCGCATGGACCGGCATTTCGATGATCAGGGATTCAACGATTCCGGGCTCTCGACGCGGCCGAGCGAACTCTTCCGGCGCAATTGCTGGATCTCGTTCGAGCCGGTCGAAGGCAGCCTCAAGGTCTTGGCCGACTATATCGGGCCACAGAAGATCCTATGGGCGACCGATTATCCGCACCGCGACGGCTTCTTCCCGGGCGCGCCAAAGATGATCCTCGACCGGCTCGCCGACGCCTCGCCGGAAACCCGCCATGGCGTCATGGCCGGTGGTGCAATGGGCTTCTACGGTTTGCAATAATCGGCCGTCGAGCCTGGCCGAAGAGGCTCGGCCAATCGCCGCATGGCCCCGGAGTGGAGGTGTCGTCATGGGTAGGCTCGACGGTAGGGTCGCGCTGATCACCGGCTCGGGCCGCAATATCGGCCGCGCGACGGCGCTGCGGCTCGCCGGAGAAGGCGCCAACATCGTCGTCAACGCGCGCAGCAACGAAGCCGAGGCCGAAGCGGTCGCGCGCGAGGTCCGGGACCGCGGGGCGAAGGCGCTCGCCGTCCTTGCCGACGTCGCCAAAAAGGCAGAGACCGACGCGCTGGCGGAGCGCGCCCTCTCCGAGTTCGGCCGCATCGACATCCTGATCAACAATGCCGCGATCCGACCGCACAAGCCGTTCACCGAGGTGACGGTCGAGGACTGGGAGCATGTGCGGGGCGTCGTGCTCGACGGTGCCTTCTACCTGACGCAGGCCGTCATCCCGTCGATGGTTAAGAACCAATATGGCCGCATCCTGTTTTTCACCGGCGAAGGCGCCTTCACCGGCGGCAGCGGCCGCGCCCACGTCTCGGCCGCGAAGATGGGCCTCGTCGGGTTGGCGCGCGCGCTTGCCATCGAGTTCGCGGCGCAGAACATCCGGGCAAACGTCTTGTCGCCGGGCAGCATCGACACGAGGCGCGACCATCCCGAATGGTATCGGGGACATGCGCCGAGCGCCGCCGGCATCCCGTTGGGCCGGCAAGGCAAGGTCGAAGAAATCGCCGCCGCTTGTTTGTTCTTGGTCAGCGACGACGGCGGCTTCGTGACCGGTCAGACGATCCACGTCAACGGCGGCACCGGCTTCTACTGAGGCGCCTCGCGGCTTCGGCGGGCATGCGCGTTCTCCTCTCGGAGAGCGATATCGCCGTGCGGGTCGAGGCGCTCGCTGCCGAAATCGCGCGGACGGTCCAGGACGATTTCGTCATGGTCGGCCTGCTCAAGGGCGCATCGGTGTTTGTCGCCGATCTCGCCCGCGCGTTGGACCGGGCGGGGGCCCACCCCGAGATCGAATTCATGCGGCTTGCGAGTTACGGTGCCGCCAAAGAGAGCAGCGGTGAGGTGTGTCTGCTGGGCGACCTGCCGACCGAACTCGCCGGGCAGCGGGTCCTCCTCGTCGACGATATCGTCGATACCGGCCGGTCCATCGCCTGCGCCGCCGCCCTGCTGCGCCAGCGGCGGATCGATCGCCTGTGGACCTGCGCCCTCGTCGACAAGCCGGCGCGGCGGCAGGTCGAAGTCGCAATCGATTTCGTCGGCTTCGTTGTCGGCGACGTGTTCATCGCCGGCTACGGCACAGACTACGCCGAGAAATACCGTCATCTTCCTTACATCGGCATTGTCGAGTGATGCCAATGCCGCCGCTTGGGAAGCCGCAATTAGGGCAAAAGATCGACGATGTCACGGCTTATTTTGAATTTATTCTTTGGTATGCTCAAGATAAAATCCGGGATTCTTGAGAATAGTAGAAAAAGTGCCGGCATGAGATCTTTCGAACGACGCGATCGATCCGATGCACTACGCGTACCCCTATGAACTGAGCAGGCAACCCGAAGGCGCTATACCGTCACTTTTCCCTACATTCCCGAGGCGAGTGACACCGAGGCGGACGCGGCAGCGATGGCGGAAGGGGGGCTCCGCGCATTGGCCGCAGTGAAGCGGTCCGATCTTGGAGATTTTTTTCGGACTTGGACTGAGTGATTGCATTGATATCGCTAGAAATGGTAATCATCATTTGATGGCGGAGATCGTGATCCGCAATCTCGATGACGCCGTGCTGGCGGCCTTGCGTCGGCGCGCCGCCCTATCCGGCACATCGATGGAGGAGCAGGCGCGTCGCGCGGCCGCGCTGCGGCGGCTCGACGATGTCCGCACCGCGATCGGGCGTCTCTAAGGGGAATCGACCCTCGACGATCTCAGGCGCGACCGCCGCCGCGACGGTCCATGCCCGTAATCATCGACGCCAGCGTCGCACTCAAATGGGTCATCGACGAGGACGGATCGGAGGCCGCCAGAGGATTGCTGCTCGGCGAAGCGCTCGCCGCTCCCGACTTGATCGTTGTCGAATGTGCGATTGTGCTGTCGGCGAAGGCGCGGCGCCGACAACTAAATCGGGAGCTCGCGCTCGCCGAGCGAACAATACTCTACACCGCCGACGCCGCGTTCGTCGCGGCGGCATCCCGGCACCCGCGCTATGGATCGACGGTGAGGTTCCTCGGTTGAACAGATCGCCCGTTTAAGACGAGGCAACCCAGAGGCGGCCCTACAGCTCAATACTGCCCTCTCGGCTCGAGGCCGAAGGCGTGCTGGCCGTACATCGTGCCGACCGCGTCCCAGTTGAGGCTGACATGGCGGGCGACGGCGTTGACGTCGCGCCAGGCGCGCTGGATCGGATTGCCGAGGAGGAGCCCGGCGCCGCCGGTCGCGGCGTTCAAGGCTTCGACCGCCTGCAAGGCAAGCTTTGTCGCATAGGCCTGGTCGCGGCGCGCGCGGATACGGTCGGCAACCGTGATCTCGCCGCCGGCACGCAACTTCTCCATTGCCCGGCGGAGATTGGTCGTCAGGATCAGCTCGGCCGCCTCGGCCGCCGCCGCCGCCTCGGCATAGCGCAGCTGGACCGTCGCGAATTCGGCCATCGCCAGCCCGCCACCGGCGAGCGCGCCGCGCGTCTTTCGCCCGGTCGTCATTGCCAGATAGTCGGCGAGCGCCCCCTTCGCGGCGCCGACCGCGGTCGAGGCCAGCATCGACGCCCCCAGCACCAGCAACGGCAGCCGGTAGAGCGGGTTCTTGTGATGTTGCGCGCCGGGGCCGCGGCCCGAGCGGGTCGCGGTAAACGGCAACACGCGATGCGCCGGGACGAACGCGTCGGCGACGATGACGTTCTTGCTGCCGGTGCCGCACAGGCCATAGACGAACCAATTGTCCTCGATCTCGACGTCACCGACCGGCAACAGGAAGAAGGCACCGTCATAGGGCGGTGCGGCAGCCGGCGGCACGATGAAGGCGCCGAGCCGGATCCAGCTCGCATGGTCGATGCCGCTGGCGAAAGACCATTTGCCGCTCAGCCGGTAACCGCCATCGGCTGGAACCGCGCTGCCGGTCGGGGCGAAGCAGGCGCAGGTGAACGGGTCGCCGCCGGCGCCCCACAATTCGCGCTGGGTCTCGATCAGGTAATGGCCGAACGAGATGCCGTTCGACAGCGCGCCATTGACGGCCCAGCCGGTCGACGCGCAGGCGGCCGAGATGACGAGCGCGATTTCGAGTGCGACGACGGCGTCGTGTTCGAAACCGCCGAACTCGCTCGGCCGGGTCGTGCGCAGCAATTCCGCGTCGCGGATCTTGGCGATGATCGCCGGCGAGATCTTGCGATTGCGCTCGGTCTCCTCGGCTAAGGCGCGAATTTCGGGGACGAGGTCGCGCGCCCGTTCGATCAGTTCGGCGGGGCTTGGCGGTGCATCGCGACCGAAGGCGGCAATCATCGTCGACCTCTGCGGACCTCGTACCGTGCGCTAAAGCAAGCCGGCCGAGCGCCGTCGCGACAAGACGACAGCGCGCGGCGCCGCCGCACGGATCGAAAACCGCGCGACGTCACGCAGACGCGCGGAATTCGAGCGGCGCTTCGGTCAGGAATGCCGCATAGAAATAAAGCTCGGCATCGAGTGCGCGCTTGATGTTGTCGGCGCGGCGGAAGCCGTGCTGCTCGCCGTCGAACAGCAGATAGAGGCAGGGGATGCCGCGGCGTCGCAGCGCCGCGACCATCGCCTCGGCCTGTTCCGGCGGTACGACCCGGTCCTCGGCGCCCTGGAAAAAGGCGACCGGCACCGACAGCAGCCGCGCGCTGTGGACCGGCGAGCGGGCGAGGTAGAGGTCGCGCCGTTCCGGATAAGGTCCGATCAGGCCGTCGAGGTAACGGCTCTCGAATTTATGCGTGTCCTTGGCGAGGGCCTCGAGATCGCTGACGCCGTAATAGCTGGCACCGGTCTTGAATTCCTTGCGGAAGGTCAGCACCGCGAGCGTCGTGAAGCCGCCGGCGCTGCCGCCGCTGATCGCCCAGCGCTCGGGATCGACGACGCGGCGCGTTTCGGCGAGATGACGCGCGCCGTTGACGCAGTCGGCGACGTCGACGACGCCCCACTTGCCTTGCAGCCGCAGGCGGAACTCGCGGCCATAGCCGGTGCTGCCGCCGTAATTGACGTCGAGCACGGCAAAGCCGCGGCTCGTCCAGTACTGGGTGCCCCAGCTCAATGTCGCCGAGGCGGCGGCCGTGGGTCCGCCGTGGCAATGGACGACGAGCGGCGGCAGGTCGCCGGCTGGCGCCGCGTAATCGGCATTGCGCGGCGGATAGAACAACCCATAGGCCTCTAAGCCGTCGTCGGTGTCGAAGGCGATCGGCTCCGGCAGCGAGATGTAGTCGCGATAGGCCTCGACGTCCTGCGTCGTCGATACCTTGAGCGTCGTCGTCCGGCGCTCGGCGAGGTCGAGGGCAACGATCGCCGGCGGGCTCGCCGGCGCGCCGCCGCGGAAGTAGACGCGCCCGCCGGTGGCGCGGACCGAGGAGATGTCCTGAAAAGGGAGTGCTAACGGTATCGCCTCGAGCGAGGCGAGGTCGACGATGCCGAGCCGGTGGACGCCGTCCTCGACATAGCTGCAGACGAGCTGATGCACCCCATCGAAGGCGTAGGTCGACATTCGGAACGCCCATTGCGGCCGGCCGAATTCCGCCGCCAGCGGCCAAACCGGCTCGATCGCGGCGCCGCCAATCTTATTGTCCGGGGCGCGGAACAAGTTCCACCAGCGCCCGGCGAGGCCGGCTTGCGGGCGGTCGGAGACGAAATACAGCACGCCGTCCGGCGACCATTCGGGCTGGAAGATCGACTCGTCCTCGCCGCCGGCGACGCGCCGCCGGGTGCCGATCGAACCGTCGCCGGCCAGTTCGCCGACCCATAATTCGCAGCCGAGCCACGGCATCTGCGGATGTTCCCATTCGAGCCAGGCAAGGCGGCTGCCGTCCGGACTGAGGCGCGGTGCGGCGTAAAAGTCGCGGCCGGCCAGCAGCGGCCGCAGTGCCGTCTTGCCGTCGAGCGGGATCTCGACGATCGCGTTGACCGGCTGCGCCGTACCCGTCGTGTGGTCCTCGCGCACCGCAATCATCCGCCGGTGCGCGCCGTCGATGACGCCGTCGGCATAGCGCAGCCCGCGCGGCCGGGCGGGATCGGGCGTGATCGGCTCGGGTGCGGCCCCCGCCGGCTGGCGATAAAGCCGCTGGTCGGAATCGTTCGAGAAATAGGCGATGCCGGCGTCGACGAGATAGGCGCCACCGCCATATTCATGCACACGGCTGCGCACATTGAAGGCCGGCGCGCCGGCCTCGGGCGAGAGCGGCGGCGTCACGTCGGCGATCGTGCCATCCGCCGCGCGGCGGACGATGACGGATCGCCCGCCCTCTTGCGGACGCGATTTCGAGCCAATAGACATCGGCGCCGTCGAGCAGAATTTCGCCGAGACCGATCGACGAGGCGACGATCATGTCCGAGGTGATCGGCGAGGACCATGAGCCGTAAGGGGCGGTCTTTGGTTCGGGCATCTTTTCCTCTGGGCGGGCGCGCGGAAACCGGCCTCTTTGCAAGCCGCCGCCGCCGCGGCATTGTGCGGCACGACGATAAAAGCGCGAGACGAAAAATGCCCTATTCGCTGATCGACGATGGCCGCGGCGCGGTCCCGATCGCCGCCTTGACCAAGGACCGGCTCCCCGGCTGGCTCGGCGCGGCCCCGGAATATCAGCGCAACTGGCTGCGGGCCATCGGCTTTTCCGCCGAGCCCGGCAAATTTGCGCTGGTTCCGGGCGATAATGGCCGGCTGGCCTGCGTCCTCGTCGGGGCCGGCGCCGCCGCCGAGGCGGGCAGCGGCATCTGGGCGCTCGCCGGATTGCCGGAAGCGCTGCCGGAAGGGAGCTATCGGCTGGAAGAGGTGCCGGAGGGTGCCGATCCTACCCGCCTCGCCCTCGGCTGGGCGCTCGCCACCTACGCCTTCACCCGCTATCACGCCAAGCCGGCGAGCGGTGCGGCGCTGGTCTGGCCCGAGGGTGCGGATCGCGGCCGCGCGCTGCGGCTCGCCGCGGCGATGTTCCTGGCGCGCGATCTCGTCAATACGCCGGCCGGCGACCTTGGACCCGCGGAGCTGGCGGCCGCGGCGGTAGGGGTGGCAGAGGCGGCGGGCGCCTGTCATCGCACGATCGTCGGCGACGACCTCCTGGCCGAGAATTATCCGACGATCCATGCGGTCGGTCGCGCCAGCGCGCGCCCGCCGCGTCTCGTCGACATCGGCTGGGGCGACCCGGCGGCACCGAAGGTGACGCTCGTCGGCAAAGGCGTGTGTTTCGACAGCGGCGGGCTCGATCTCAAAACCGCCTCGGGCATGCGGCTGATGAAAAAGGACATGGCCGGCGCCGCGATCATGCTCGCTCTGGCCCAGGCGATCATGGATGCGAAGCTCGCCGTGCGGCTCCGGTTGCTGCTGCCGCTGGTCGAGAATTCGGTGTCGGGCAACGCGCTGCGACCGCTCGACATCGTCCGTACCCGGAAGGGGTTGACCGTCGAGATCGGCAACACCGACGCCGAAGGCCGGCTCATCCTGTGCGACGCGCTGGCCGAGGCGGCGAGCGAGAAGCCGGCAATGCTGATCGACATCGCCACATTGACCGGGGCCGCCCGGGTGGCGCTCGGCCCGGAGCTGGCGGCACTCTTCTGCAACGACGAGCCGCTCGCCGCAAGCTTGCTCGAGGCTGCCGCGGCCGAGGACGATCCGATGTGGCGCATGCCGTTATGGCGGCCCTATCGCAAGATGATCGACAGCAAGATCGCCGATCTCAACAACGTGTCGGAATTGCCGCATGCCGGCGCTGTCACCGCGGCGCTTTATCTGCAGGAGTTTGTCCCGTCCGATGTCGCCTGGGCGCATCTCGACGCGATGGCGTGGAACGCGCAAAGCCGGCCCGGCCGCCCGGAAGGCGCCGAAGCGACGGCGCTGCGCGCCCTTTACGCGCATCTCGCGGCCCGCTTCGGCTGATCCCACGTCGTCCGGCCTGCCTCAAGCGTGCTGCCCCTCACCCTCCCGCGATCGCGGGTCCTCCCTCTCGCCGCAAGCGGGGAGAGGGCCGGGGTGAGGGGCTAACCGGCCGCAGGCATGACCGCTGCCGGTGGCCGGCCCTGGCATCTCGTCGCCGAGGTCCAGGGTGCCGATGCGGCGAATGCCGTCCTGGAGGTCCTCGACGACGTCGCGGTGGCGCTTTCGGCGTTCGAGACGGCGCCACAGGCTTGGCATATCGAGGCCTATCCGCCGATGCCGCGGTTGACGCCCGAGCTGACGGCGCGGCTCAGCCTCGCCGCCGCGGCGGCCGGCGGTGCCCTCGTCGATATTGCCGAGACTGCGCTATCCGAGCGCGACTGGCTTGCGGAAAATCGTCTTGCCTTTCCGCCGCTGCGGATCGCCCGGTTTTTCGTCTACGGCTCGCACTATCGGGGTGGCGCGCCGCCTGGGACGATCGGCATCTTGGTCGATGCGGCAGCGGCGTTCGGCACCGGCGAGCATCCCTCGACCCGCACCTGCCTGATGGCGCTCGACGGTTTGGCGCGGCGGCGGCGGTTTCGCCGGCCGCTCGACATCGGCACCGGCACCGGGATCCTGGCGATCGCGGCGGCCAAAACGCTGCGCCGCCGGGTCGTCGCGCGTGATATCGATCCGGGCGCCGTCCGGGTCGCCGGCCGCAACATCGCCCGCAACGGGGTCGCGCCTCTGGTGCGAATTGGGCAGGCGCCGGGCTATCGCGGTCGCGATTTACGCGGCAAGCGCTATGATCTGGTATTCGCGAACATTCTCGCCGCTCCGCTCGCAGCGATGGCCGCCGATCTTGCCCGCCGCCTGGCGCCCGGCGGCCGTGCCGTGCTGTCCGGCTTGCTGCGCCGCCAGGAACCGATCGTGCTGGCGCCGCACCGCGGCTTGGGCATCGTGCTCGATCGCCGGCTGGTCGTCGACGGCTGGTCGACCCTCGTTCTCCGGGCGCGCCGGCGACATCTATGATGGGACGTCAGCCATCCTCTCCGGGGCCATCGCGACGGGAGGAACCGCCGGTCAGGCCGCGGAGCGTTTGCCGAATATCGTTTCCCGCCGGGCGGCGGGAGCGGCCGGAACCTCGCTTGCGCGACGGCCGGCCGCGAGATAGGCGTTGATCTCCGAGCGCCGGATACCGAGATCCGCCAGGCAATGGTCGTCGAGCGCCATCAGCTCATCATAGGCCCGCTGCCGGCGGTGCCAGTCGGCAATGGCCCGGCCGGCCGAGACAAACAAGTTTACAACAGACATAGTCACACCCCGCTGCATTGCGCATGCTGCGCTGCACAAGATCTGGTGTCGCAGCGCAGCATGCGCAAGAATATTGCTGCAATCCAGCCATGCCGCGGCGCCGGGTCGCACCCGCGTTGCGAGAAAGGGAGCCATCGATGAGTTCCGCCAGCGCCAGACCGGTGACACCAAGACCCGAGCGCGGTGAGATCGAGCGGTTGCTGCGCGAGGCGGGTTCCGTCCTTGATTTCGACGGGGTCGCCGCCTTGATCGCCGGGGTGTTGGCGGCGCCGCCCGCGATCGGGACGAGCTGGCACGCCCTCGTCGCAGATCCGGTGCCGGCGGCTCTCGCCGCGGCGCTAGAAGCGCTGCGAGACGAGCTGGCGGCCGGATATCGAGACGGGCTCGGGCGGGAGGAATTCCTGCGTCTGCCGCGGGCGAAGCGTCTCGCTTTGCTGCGCCGCGAGCTGGCTGCGCGCGGCCTCGGCGGGTTCGTCGTGCCGCGCTCCGACGAGCACCAGGGCGAATACGTGCCGCCGCGCGGCCAGCGGCTCAGCTGGCTGACGGGCTTTACCGGCTCGGCCGGCGTTGCCGTCGTACTGGCCCAACGCGCGGCGCTGTTTGTCGACGGGCGCTATACGCTGCAGGCCGTCCAGCAGGTCGACGGCGGCTCTTTCGAGATCCATCACCTGATCGAGGAACCGCCGGCGCGTTGGCTCGGCCAGGCGCTCGCCGCCGGCGCGGTGCTCGGCTACGATCCGTGGCTGCACACGCCGCAGGAGGTCGAACGATTTCGCGCTGCGGCGGAAAGAGCCGGCGCCACACTGCGCGCCGTCGCCGACAACCCGCTCGACCGGGCATGGGCGGACCAGCCGGCAGCGCCGCTCGCACCCGTCGTGCCGCATGACGAGGCGTTTGCCGGCGAGAGCGCCGCTGCGAAGCGAGCCCGGCTCGGCCAGGCTCTCGCCGAAGATGGGGTCGCCGCCGCGGTGCTGACGATGCCCGAGTTGATCGCTTGGCTGCTCAACATTCGCGGCGGCGACGTGCCGCATACGCCGTTGCCGCTGTCCTTCGCGATCCTGCGCCGCGACGCCAGCGTCGCTCTGTTCATCGACCCTCGTAAACTGACGCCCGGCCTCGAACGGCATCTTGGCAATGCCGTAACCTTGCTGCCGCCCGAGCAGCTGGGCCCGGCGCTCGATGCGCTCGCCGGCGAGGGCCGGCGGGTGCAGGTCGATCCGGCAACCGCCGCGTCTTGGATCTTCGATCGACTCGCCGCGGCCGGAGCCGACATCCATCGCGCCGCCGACCCTTGCCTGTTGTCGAAGGCGTGCAAGAACCCGGTCGAGATTGCCGGCACACGAGCGGCGCACCGCCGCGACGGCGCGGCTCTGACCCGTTTCTTGGCCTGGCTCGCGCGCGAGGCGCCAAAAGGCGGGCTCGCCGAGATCGCCGCCAGCGATCGGCTCGAAGCGCTGCGGCGCGAGGGCGACCATTTCCGCGACCTCAGCTTTCCGACGATTTCGGGCGCCGGCTCGAACGGCGCCATCGTCCATTACCGGGCGCTGCCGGAAACCGAGAGGCGGCTCGATCCCGGAAGCCTCTATCTGCTCGATTCGGGGGCGCAATATCTCGACGGCACGACCGACGTGACGCGCACGATCGCGATCGGCGCGCCGGCGGCCGAGATGCGTGATCGCTTCACGCGCGTGCTGAAGGGGCATATCGCGCTGGCGCTTGCGCGTTTTCCGCAAGGCACGACCGGGACCCAGCTCGATTCTTTCGCGCGGCGCAGCCTGTGGCAGGCCGGGCTCGACTACGACCACGGCACCGGTCATGGCGTCGGCAGCTATCTCGGCGTGCATGAAGGGCCACAGCGCATCTCGAAGGCGGTCAGCATGCAGGCGCTGCTGCCCGGTATGATCGTCTCGAACGAGCCCGGTTATTACAAGACCGGCGCCTACGGCATCCGCATCGAGAATCTGGTGCTGGTGCAGCCGACGGCGGCGGCTGGCGAGCGCGAGATGCTGGGCTTCGAAACGCTGACCCTGGCGCCGATCGACCGTTCGCTCATCGAGCCGGCGCTGCTCGATGAAGATGAGATCGCCTGGCTCGATGCCTACCACGCGCGGGTGCGCGAGGAACTCTCCCCGCTCGTCGACCCCGACACGGCGAATTGGCTCGGCGCCGCGACGCGGCCGATCGGGAAGCCCGCCTAGACGGAAAAAGCGTGCACCAATCCGCCCAATCACCAGTGAGGCAGCGAGACAATGAGAGGCCGAGCCAGAATCGAGCCGGCCGATTGATAATTTTCGAGGGTGCGAGTGATTGAATCTCTTTGCCGTACTGTCTCATTGTGATCGAAAGCGGCGTCAGTAGCCCTGCCCTCCCATTGTCCGGCAGGCTTATGCGAGGGCTTTCGGTATCGTGCCTTTTGTGGAAATTGCCTTGGTGTGCGGCTCTTTAATGAAGGGGTGATCGAGGATGGATGACATAGCGCCGAATTGCCTGGCAGGGATCCGGGTGCTCGACATGTCGCAATTCGAGGCCGGCCCGTCCTGCACCGAGGCGCTCGCCTGGCTCGGCGCCGAAGTCGTCAAGATCGAAAATCCAAAGGGCGGCGAGCCGGGCCGGGCTCTCGGCAGCGGGCCCAAGCCAGGCGTCGATGCCTATTATTTCATGATTTACAATGCCGGCAAGAAATCGGTCACAGTCGATTTGAAATCGCCGCGCGGTTTGTCGCTTGTCAAGGAGTTGGCGGGCCAGGCCGATGTCTTCGTCGAGAATTTCGCGCCGGGGGCGATCGAACGGCTGGGGCTCGGCTGGGAAGCTCTGCATGCGCTGAACCCGCGCCTCGTCTATGCCCAGGTCAAGGGCTTCGGCGAAGGCAGCCCTTACGAACGGAATCTGGCTTTCGACATGATCGCGCAGGCCTGCGGCGGCACGATGGCGATCACCGGCGAGCGCGACGGGCCGCCCTGCAAGCCGGGGCCGACCCTGGGCGACACCGGCACCGGCATGCTGCTGGCGATCGGCATCCTCGGTGCGCTGTTTCAGCGGCATACGACCGGCACCGGCCGGCGGGTGCAGATCGCAATGCAGGATGCGCAGCTGCAATACAGCCGCAGCGCCTTTGTCCAGCACGCCCGCACCGGCCAGCCGGCAATGCGCAACGGCGCCAAATCCCTGGCCGGCGGCATGGCGCCGGCCGGGATCTATCCGTGCAAACCCGGCGGTCCCAACGACTACGTCTATATCTTTACCGGCCCCGGCAACGATGAGCATTGGCGCCGGCTCCTGGCGGCGATCGGCCGGCGAGAGCTGATCGCCGACCCCCGCTTTGCGACGCGCGAGGCGCGCGCCCGCCACGAGGCCGAGATCGACGCGATGCTCGCGGAATGGACGCGGCTGCACGACAAGCACGAGGCGATGCGGCTTATCGGCGCGGCCGGCGTGCCGGCCGGCGCCGTGTTCGACAGCGGCGATCTCTTGGCCGAGCCGAGCTTCGCCGAGCGCGGCATCATCCAGACGATGCGACATCCGGCCGGCGAGTTGCGCATGCCGACCTTCCCGGTGCGCTTCGACGGGGCCGTCGCATCGGTCGAGCCGTCGCCGCTGTTGGGCGAGCACACCGCCGAGGTGTTCGGCGATTGGCTCGGCATGAGCCCACGCGACGTCGCGGGCTTGCGCGAGGCCGGGGTGGTCGGACCGCCGCCTCTGACTTCGGCCTAGCCTGACCTACACGAGTGCCGCGTAGAGCGCCTTCTCGAAGTTGTCGAACACGGCGAGAGACTTGGCGTCGGCAAACGGGATCAGCTGCATCAGGATCACGCCGGCGACACCCCGCGCCGGGTCGATCCAGAAATAGGTGTTGCCGAGCCCGGCCCAGGCGAGACTGCCGGCGCTGCGCCCGCCGGAGACAGGCGCCGTCGAGATCATGAAGCCGAGGCCCCATTTCTTGACCATGCCGGGAAAGAATTCGGCGTCATTCGAATAATCCGGCACCGCGGTCTTGAGCAGCTGCACATCGAGGTCGCCGATCGCATTCTGCGTCATCAGCCGTATGGTCTCGGGCTTCAGCACCTGGCGGCCGCCGGCCCGGCCCTCGTTCAGGAAGAGCTGGGCGAAGGCGAGATAGTCGGCCGCGGTGCCGTAGAGCCCGCCGCCGCCCATCTCGAATTCCGGCTCCTGCGGCAGCTCGAACGGAATTTGGGCTAGCGACCCGTCCGGCCCGCGAACATGCATCGCGGTCAGTCGCCCGCGCCGTTCCGCCGTCAACTTGAAGCCGGTGTCCTTGATGCCGAGCGGCTCGAACAGCCGTTCGGCGAAATAATCGCCGAGTTGCCGGCCGCTGGCCCGCTCCACGGCCTTGCCGACCCAGTCGATATTGATGCCGTAGTCCCATCTGTCGCCGGGATCGAAGACGAGCGGCAAATCGAGCGCCGCGTTCTGGCAGGAAATGATGCCGGGGATGCCGTTCTTCTCCATGTAGCGGCCGATATCCGGGTTCCAGATGTCATAGACGAAGCCGGCGGTATGGGTGATCAGATGACGCAACGTGATCGGCCGCCGCGCCGGCCGCAGCCGCGGCTCGCCGGCGGCATCGAAGCCTTCGAGCACCTGCGGTGCGGCAAGCTCGGGCATCACATCGGCGATCGGCCGGTCGAGCGCCAGCCTGCCTTCTTCGACGAGCTGCATCGCCGCGGTCGAGGTGATCGCCTTCGTCATCGAGGCGATCCAGAACACGGTATTCGCGGTCATTGCGGCGCCGTCGGGCAATCCGCGCCGGCCGAAGGCGCCTTCGTAAATCGGCCCGTCGCGCGTCGCGGCAACCGCAACGACGCCCGGCACATCGCCGCGCTCGACGGCCTCGCGCAGCACCCGATCAACCTGCGGCAAACTTGCCATCGTTTCCTCCCTCTGTTGATGCCACGACAATACCGGATCGGTATTTGTGCGGGTACCCCTATTGCCGAGGAGGCCGTTCCGCTTAAGTCGACTATGGATGGTCACGAGCCGAAGGGGACGCATTGATCGCACAAGTTTCGGTCGCGGAGGCCAAGGACCGGTTTGCCGCGCTTGTCGCTCGCGCCGTGGCCGGCGAAGAAATCGTCGTCACCTGCGATGTTTTCGCCGATTTCGAGCCCGCCGTTTGAGGACCGCGATTCTCGTCGACACGCATTTGGTGCTCTGGACGCGGATTGCGCCCGAACGACCGACTGAACGGGAGCGGCGGGCGCTCGACACCGCTCGTTTCCGTTATGCCAGCAGTGCTACACTGTGGGAACCGCGATTTTGAAGGCGCTCCGGCGCGTCGCGGCTGACGAACGCCTATTCGACATACCAGAAGCGTTCGATCTGCTGCCGGTCCTGCCGGAACATTGCAAAATATTGACGAAACTCCCGCAGCTGCACCGCGATCCGTTCGACCGCATGCTGATCGCCCAGACGCGTGTCGAAGACCTGCCATTGCTGAGCCGAGACAAAATGATCATCGGTTACGCGGCGGATGGCGCACGGATGGTGCCTAGCTAAGCTAGCTACCTTCCGGCGCAAAATTCACCGGCCGCGCTGCACGGCTGCGTAGCGCGCGCCTTGGCAGGATCTGCAACGGTGGTCCGTTTCGGATGCCGCGACCGGCTGGCTCGAAAGCGTCCAATCCGTCTCATCTGGTCGCCGTCGCCTGTCGCGCGACCGCACAGAAACCATCCCCTATTCCCGCAACAACCGGAAAAATACCGGAAAATCACCGCGGCAATCCCCCGTAACGAATTGATTATATTAATAATTATTGGCAGATCGAGGCCGCGCAACGGGAACCGCGTTACGGCGTATCGAGAACGGAAATTCTGCGAACGGGAAACGAACGGGAAACCGCAACCCGCGCCTCGACGACGCCATCGCCAGCCATACACATCGTAACAATTATTATCCTGATAAGCAAGCGCAAACTTGCTACGGTTTGTTGCAGCAATCGGAGCGTTCAATAATCAAATCATTCAGGACCGGATCGATAGACACTGACCCCTCATGCAGTCGGCTACGGCGAGCCGCCGTTGCCGACGCGCTTCAAACCGGGCCAGCGGAGCCATCCCGGGCGGCCGGCCGCGCGGTGCGCGGAACTGGAAGACGCTGCTGGCCGAGGCGCTCGACCGGCGGGTCCTCGTCACCGAGGGCGGCAAGCGCCGCCGGATCGCCAAATGCGAGCTTGGCATCATCCGTCTCGCCGACCGACGCGCCGCAAGGTCTGGTCGGAGCGGCGCCTGGCTGGCTAGCTAGCTAGCGATGAATAACTTCATCTAAAAGAATACCTTCGGGCGGGCCGCGCTTCGCTTTTGGCCACGCGCCAAGCGGCGCATTTGTGGTGCCTCCTCGATCAGCGCCAGGAGCGATCGCCCGACGCCGCGCTGCAACATCGAGGCCACCGCAGACTTGACGTCGCCGGAAGCGAGCGACTGCACCGCGTCGGTCACCGCGACGGCGGCGTGCATTAGCATGCTGGCGTTGCGGTAGCAGGCCATCATGCACGCATTGCACGGTTCGCGCTGATCCGGAATCCGGTCGAGGTCGAAGACAGAACCCATCGGCTCGGTCCAGGCTTCGCAGCGCCAGATGTCGAGGTTCCAGTCCAGATAAAAGTATTTGTAGCCGCCGATGCAGGGGATGGCCTGCTTTTCCCCCCGCACATAACGCGCGACCTCGGCGAGCGAAGCGCGCGGGTTGACCACCGGGAAATACTTTCTCAGCCGGGCGATAGCCTTTAGCGCGCCGAGCAATTCATCCTGGTCGAGATCGACCAGCTGCAACTCGGCCCCGTAAACCAGTGAGCTTGAGCCGAACGGCTCGCGCCGCGGATAGGAAAACGAGACGCTGTCAAACCCGAGGCGGCGCAACGTCGCCGGCAATTCGGCATATTTGACGAGGCGGCTGACCGTCACCGACGCTTGCACCGGCAGGGCGCACGCGCGCGCTGCGGCGATCCCCCCGACCAGACGGCGCTCCAATCCCTCCAAACCGCGATTGTGCTCATGCACCGCCAGCGCGGCGCTATCGATCGAGACGATGAGCCGGGACAGCCCGGCTGCGGCAAGGGCGCCGATATAGCGCAGCAAAAACCAGCCATTGGTGATGACAGCGCAGGATACGCCGGCTGCGGCCGTCTGCGAAACAAGCTCGACGATACCGGGATGCACCAGCGGCTCGCCGCCCTGTAACGTGATATATCGGATCCCGCGTCGGTGCAGGATCGGCAATGCGCTGGCAAATGCGTCCACATCGAGGTACCGCGCGGGACCGCTCAGTGTTTTGTCGCGGGCGAAGCCGCAGAAGTCGCACGCGGCATTGCAAACGTTGGTCACGGAAACGTCGCAGACGGCGGGCAGATTGAGGGACGGCATCCCCTGGATTGCGTCTTGACGCCGGTCGATCCTCGCCATTCAGCCGGCTCTGGCAAAGCCGATATCATCGGTGATCACCGCAGTCGGGCCAATCGGCACCCTTTTCGGGTTGGCCAAGTTGAGCTTGTGGAAGGTGATCTTGTCGTGCGACACCTTACGCAGAAAATCCGCGAACACCTCGATCGTCAACTGTTCGCCCGGGCAGCGCCGATAGCCGAAGCCGAACGGCGCGAACCCGGCATAATCGCACACTGGCAAGGGCTTGCCGTCGGACACGCCGAACACAGTGCCGAAGCCGCTGTTGGTGAGCCCCAGTTTGCGGCCGTCGCTGACCGGCCAGGTCGTGATGTCGAACGGGCAACGCGCAAAGCCGATCTGCCGGCATTTTTCCTCGTCGATCTGCGCGCTGGTCGGCACACTCTTATACCGATCGGGGTCGAATTGCTGCGGGTTCTGCCAATGCGTGGGGTCGAAGCTCGTGGTAGTATGCGGCGTGCTGATGTAGCTGTTGCGTTCGAAACGCAGCCCGAAGCGCTGGTGCGGCGAGGCACCATAGGCCGAATCTCTCGCGTCATGAATCGCTGAGATGCTGCCGCCATTCGGTGAAATAGTGCGGAACAACTCCATCACGAAGAGCTCGAGCGGTGTATAAGGCGTGCCGTTCGCATTGTCGTAGTTGCCGCTCATCGTACGCGTGAAGGCGGCACGCGCCTCGGCGTCGCCGCCCTCTTCGGCGAGGCGCGACATGATGCCGAAGATCGTATTGCCCCATTGGCTGAGAGCGACGAAATTGTGAAAGACCTCGAAGACGACATCCTTTTTGCTGAAATGCTTTCCGGTCCCGGCATTCTTCAGCCAGTAATAAGCAAAGGTCTTCTCGGGATTAGCGACTCGCCCGTTGGCGACGTCGTCGAACTCTCTCGTCGATCCATGTTTTGAGAAACGGAAGCAGCGCCCGCACCATCATATAGTTATGGTAGACGATCTGCTGCGTCGGGTCGCGATAGGCGAGCACGGTGTTGAAGCTCTCGCCGATCTGCCGGACTTTCTGTGGGATCGCATTGCCTGTCACGCCGACGTGAAGATCCCAGTAAATATCGAAATAGTAGTCCAGATAGTGTCGCATGAACGGCTTGCCGGCGTATGTTTGATCGAGCAGCCGGTCAAAGAAGGCGACAACCTTGTCGCCGTACATCGGACGATAGAGGTCGGGTGTGAGCGCCGAGAAATAGATGCGTTTGCGCAGATTGTTGTCGCCGCGCTCTTCGAGCCCTTGCAGAAAGACGGTGACACCCTCTTCGGGCGTCGGCTTCCAGCCTTCGTAGATCAGCCCCCAGAGGTCGTATGGCAGCGCGTTTTCCTTACTGAAAGTAATATCGATCATCGGCAATATCGGCCGCTCGCCCTCGTAGAAACTGGTCAGGAAGAAGGGGATGACGGCGTGCTCGACGTAATCTTGGGTAAAGTTTTTCGGAATCGAGGCGCGGAAGCGCTCAACTGCGGCCACGATCTCAGGAGGAGCGTTCGCTGCCTGAGCGCCTCCACAGAGGAACCCGGCGGCTGCGGCTGTTGCACCGCCCAATAGGACCCGTCGCCTCTCCACAGTTGCTCCTCCCGATTGCCTTGCAACCTTTCAGCTAATCTAGAGGTGGCGCTGTTGCTTGGCAACTGTGCCCGGCGCCCATTCGAACGGGCCGCCCCTCGCTGATGTCGCCATGTCCCTTGCACCCCGCTTGGCTAGGGACCCCGCGGGGGTTGTGGGTGGAGAGCTGCCGTTCCTCGATTTGCTCGCCCTATCGGCCCATGCCGTTGCGGCCGGCCTCGCGAGGTCCCTCGACAGGGGCGGGTGTTCCGGGGGATATTCCACCATTGCCAGCTTACGCACCGTCGAGCGCGGCGATGCCCGCGACAGAACGGTGCCGGCTCCGCGGAAGCCTCGCCAAGGAGGTCATCAAGCGGCTACAATCCTCAATCGGTGTGGATTGCAGGCAGCCCACCTTCGGGCGTCCCCGCGCCTCCGGTCGCGGGCCAACAGGAAGATATCATGCGCAAGCTCTCCGCCGTCTTGATTGCCGCGATGCTGGCCGGTGCAGCCCTGGTCAATCCGGCCAATTCTGCGCCGACGTGGCAATATGGGTGGTGGCAGCCGGGTCCGGGCGGCCAGTCGCGCTGGGTCGGCGCCTGGGGTCCCGGCGGCCGTTGGGTGCGCCATGGCCCAAATTGGGTTTATCGTTCGCGCCCCCGGGCGTGGCGAAATGCACGGTGGGTAAGAGGCGCGGGCGGACGTTGGGCATGGCGCGGCGGCTGGGGTGCCGGTGGCACTTGGGTGCGCCAGGGTCCGAATTGGGTCTACCGCTGGCGGTAGGCGATTCGCGGCGGCGCGCGCCCGAACAGGCGTCGGAATACCCGACCGTTGTCATCCCGCAGTAAGTCCCTGGTGGTTATCCTGGGCCAGCGCAAGACATTAGCGATCGCCGTCAAAGGAGTCCGGTCACAGAAGAGGTGGTCTTAAGCTGCGCGAGCGACTGACAAAACTCACCGTTGTCTGCCACGATGGTCGGCAGCTGTGATTAAATATACCCGTGAATATGAAAACGCATTCTTGAGATTGTATTATGAAACTGTCCTTTTGACCCAGACCCCATCAGTTGTACCCCAGAGTGTAATTGGTACATTATAGTCCTGATATAAGGTTCTGCCTTTGAATTCTATCTCGTACTGCGTCGTGCGCACACCGGCGTTGCCCCGCCTTGGTGATGCGGTCGACCACCGTCCCGGGGAGCACGCCTTGCGCTGCGGGGCGGTCACCCGCGATCACACACACACGGCGAGCAAGAGCGGCGGGCCGAGGGTGAGGATCGTGGTGGCGAAGGCGGCGATCACGGTCCAGACGATCGCCTGGTGTAGGAAGACCCCGGTCCGGCCGAAATCGGGAACAGGGTCGGCTCGCCCGAGGCTGCGCCAGATCCAGCCGATCACGACGAGATGCGCGAGAAGCACGAGCGCGAGGCCGAGGCGCAGCCTGCCGGGGGGCCAGGCGAACGCGCAGCCAACGGCGTGGGAGGCATAAAGCACGGCTAGCGCGCTGCACCAGAGGGCAAACCCGGCGGTGAGCCACCAGAGTTGCGCGGGCGGCACCTGGCGCGTGCTCACGACCGCGCCCCGAGGACCGCAACGAGGGCCGGCAGCGCCAGCACCATGCCGAGCGCAATGATTCCGGTCACGAGGGTATAGTCGAGCCAGAGCCGCGTCAGGCGCAGATCGAGCGATCGCCGCGGCGAAACCAGGTCGGCGCCGAGGCGCAGGAGGTTGCTGGCGAGAAAGAGCAGGCCGATGCCAGCATGAATGGCGACATAGGTGAGGAGGGCGGCGGCGGTCGCGCCGAGCGCATGCTCGGTCGGGCGCGGGACGCCGCCGCCGATCAGCCGCACGGCGCCGACAATGGCGACGAGAAGCCCAAGCATGGCGAGGCCGATCGAGCCGCGCGTTCTGCCGCCGCCGGTGAGGGCCCGCAGCGCTAGACGGGCCGCCGCCGCGGCGACGACGAGGGCCGCGGCGACAATGACGGCGAGCCCGAAACCCGGCGCGAACCGCGCCGGCGGCGGCCAGTTCGGCGCGGCGAGCCACAGATAGAACGTCCCGAACACCAAGCACGCGAAGAGCGTGCCGTCGGCGACCAGCGCGAAGATCAACGCCCACCACGGCGGCGCACCGGCCGCCTCGGTATGCGGCGGCAGGCTTATGCCATGGCCGACCGGGAGCGGGCCATAGTCGCGGTCGAGGCCGGCGCTCTGCCCCGCCAGCACGAAGAGCCCGGCGGTCGTCAACACCGCGGCGATCGCCAGCGGGTAGAGGTGGAATAGCATTGCCAGCACCGCCGCCGCCGTGGCGAGCGCGGTGTAGAACGGCAGGAAGCTCGGTCGCGATAAAATGATGATCTGCTCGGGTGCGCCCGACGTCATGTGCACGCCGAGCGTCTCCTGCCAGCCGTTGCGGGTAAAGCCGAGATAACCCTCGCCGCGCGCCAGCGACACTGCGAGGTCGCCATTAGAGGTGCGGCCGGGACCGCGCTCGACCTCGGGGAGCGAGGCGAAATTGTAGGGCGTCGGTGGCAGCAGCATGGCCCATTCCAATGTCGCCGCTCCCCAGGGATCGCGCCGCGCCCGGCGCCCGTAGCGGAGTTGCGCCAGAAGGTCGATGATCACCAGCGCGAAGCCGATCGTCATGATGAACCCGCCGACCGTCGACAGCAGGTTGAGCGAGGTCCAGCCCTCGTCGCCGGTGTAGGTGAAGATGCGCCGCGGCATGCCGTGCAGGCCGACTAGATGCAGCATAAAGAAAGTCAGATTGAAGCCGACGAAAATCAGCCAGAACGCGGGGATCGACAGCCGGTGCACCGCCATGCGTCCGCTCAACAGCGGCAGCCAGTAATAAAGAGCCGCCAACATCGGAAAGGCGAGGGCGCCGCCGACGACATAGTGCAAATGGGCGACGATGAAATAGCTGTCATGCGCCTGCCAGTCGAACGGCACGATCGCGAGCATAACGCCTGTCAGGCCGCCGAGCACGAAGACGAAAAAGAAGCCGAAGACATAGAGCATCGGCACGTCCCAGCGCGGTCGGCCATGCGCCAAGGTGGCAAGCCAGGCAAAGATCTGCACCGCCGTCGGCACCGCGACGATCGCCGAGCCGGCGGAGAAGAAGGCGAGTGCCAGATGCGGGATGCCGACCGTGAACATGTGGTGCACCCAGATCCCGAAACTGACGAAGGCAAGGGCGATGATCGAAACGACGATCGCCCGGTAGCCGATGAGCGGCCAATTGGCGAAGACCGGGATGATCGTCGACAGGATGCCGGCCATCGGCAGGAAGATGATGTAGACGTCGGGATGGCCGAACAGCCAGAAGAGGTGCTGCCACAACAGCGGGTCGCCGCCCCGTGTCGGGTCGAAGAACGGCAGGTGGAAGGCCCGCTCGGTCTCGAGCAGGATCGAGCCGAGGATCAGCGGCGGGAAGGCCGCCACCATCATCAGCGCCGTCGTCAGCATGTACCACCCGAAGATCGGCATTCGGTCGAGCGCCATGCCCGGCGCGCGCAGCTTGAGGACCGACACGACGATCTCGACCGCGAGCGTCAGCGCCGAGATCTCGACGAAGGTCACTCCGAGCAGCCAGACATCGGCGTTGACGCCCGGCGTATAGACGTTCGAACTCAGCGGCGTGTACATGAACCAGCCGCCGTCGGGGGCGACGCCTACGAGCAGCGCGACGGTCAGGATCGTGCCGCCGAAGAGGTAGCACCAGTAGCCATAGGCGGTCAGCCGCGGGAAGGCGAAATCGCGGGCGCCGAGCAGCTTCGGCGTCAGATAGACGGCGATGCCCTCCAGCATCGGGATGGCGAACAGGAACAGCATCATCGACCCGTGCATCGTGAAGACCTGATTGTAGGTCTCCGGCGACATGAAGGCTGCGGCTGGCGTCGCTAACTGGACTCGCGTCAACATGCCGAGTACGCCGCCGATCGCGAAGAAGACGAATGCCGTCACCATGAAACGTAGACCGATGGCCGAATGGTTAACCGCGGCGAGGCGCTGCAGCCCCGGCCCGGTCGCCCAGATCGCGGCGAGCTCGCGGTGCAGGCGCAGCGCCGGGCTGCCGCGCGGCGGCCGGTCGGCGGACGCGTTCATGGTCTCGCCCCCGGCGAACCGGCTGCCTGCGCGAGCGCGGCGGAAAAGTCGTGTGCCGGGTGGACGACGACAACGAATCGCATCAGGGCATGGCCGAGGCCGCAGAATTCCGAACAGAGCGCGTCGTAGCTGCCAGGCGCGTCGGCCTCGATGCGTAAATGGTTCACATGCCCAGGCACGGCGTCGATCTTGCCGGCAAGGCGCGGGATCCAGAATCCATGGATCACGTCGCGGCTCGCGACCGCGATGTCGACGGGCCTGCCCGCCGGCAGGTGCAAGGTCCCGACGGTCTCGACCCCGCCATTGTCGGGGTAGCGGAAGGTCCAGACCCATTGCCGGCCCTCGGCCTCGATGCGCAGTGCTCCCCCTCGTGGCAGCGGCAAAAGCCGCTCCCCGACGATCATCCCATAGGTCACGAGCGGCAGCAGGATCAAGGCCGGCAGAACGAGGCCGCCGAGCACGATCCAGCGTCCCGGCGGCACGCTCGAGCCCGATCCGGGGCGCAGGATCACCAGTGCGAAGAGGACCATGACGAGTGCCAAGAGGGCGGCGGCGCCGGCCAGCATCGTCCACCACAAGGTCGCGATCGGCGCGGCCGCGGGCCCGGCCGGGGCGAGCGCCGACAGCGGCCCGCCGCAACCGGCGAGCGGTGCCGCCGATCCGAGTTGGAGTGCTACGATGACCACGCTACGATCGCGGCGCGAGGCATGCGTCGGTTGCGAAGGACGGCGACGATGGCAACGAACAGCGAGTTCGATCTCGAACCCGCGAGCCCGATCCTCCTGGAGCTGCGCCGGCTCGATGTCGGATCGGCGGTCGCCCTCGTCGGCCATCCGCTGCATGTAATGATGGTACATTTCCCGATTGCGTTCGTGCTCTCGACCCTCGGCGTCGATGTCTTCTATTGGTGGTCGGGCGACCCCTTCTGGCTGCGGGTCAGTCTGTGGTCGACCGGCATCGCCTTCTGGACCGGGGTGGCGGCGAGCACCGCCGGCATTGGTGAGATCCTGCTGGTGCGCGGCATCCGTGCGCAGGAGGCTAGCTGGTCGCACGGCGTGGCGGCGCTGACACTGGTCGCGATCCTCGGAGCTAATTGGGGCCTGCGCCTAGTCGATCCGGAATCGGTGCTGCCGCACGGCCTCGCACTCTCGTGTCTCGGCGCGATGATGACCGGCTTCACCGGCTGGCATGGCGGCAAGCTCGTCTTCGATCACGGCATCGGCGTCCTCGTTTCGCCGAAGAACTGACGCAATCCTCCGGGCGCGAAGAGCGCGGTGGCGAAGCGGTTCGAATCGATATGCGGCTTGGCCACTACGACCGAGACAATCGCCGTGATCAGCACCAGATAGGCGCTCGCCAACGCGGCACAGGAAAAGCCGCCGAACCGGCCATCGGGCAGGAAGACCCGCGCCAGCACCAGGCCGGCGGCCACGTGCAGCATCGCCATGGCCCCGACAAGGGCCATCTTGAGCGTAAACCACTCGGTGAATGTCGCCTGCAGGAAGATCAGTGCGGTGCCGCTCATGATGGCGATGAAGGCGGCCGGAGAAGCCATCCCGACATAGACGAAACGCGTCATCCGATGCAGCCGGTCGAGCTCCGTTCCGGCGGCGAGCGCCTCACGCTGCCGGAATAGGAAGGGCAGGCCGACGAGGCCGGCCGACCAGAGCGCGATCGTCGCGAGGTGCACGAACTTCAGCAGGACCGTCACCGGCTCGGCTCGGCCGGCCGCAGGCTCGACCAGGCGAGCCACAGACCTGTGGCGAGATACGGCAGGATCGCCGGCACCCACATCAGGAGCCCGGCGAGCTGCTGGTCGGCGAGCGGCGAGAGCCCCCAGGCCCAGGTACTGGCAAAATGCACGGCGTAGAGCGGCCGCCGCGCGAACACGATCAGCGCGCCCAAAAGCCCCATCTGCGCGACCGTCGCCACCAATGCCACGAGCGCCGGGCCGGGCGGCGCCGCCGGTGACAGGATCGCCCGCCACAGGAGCCAAGCGCTCGCGAGCAAGGAGCCCTGCATCAGCCAGTAGGCCGGCACAGTCGCGAGACCCCAGGCATAGGCTCCCGGCGCATGCCAGAGCCACAGCACGACCGCATGCGCCACGACTAGCGCAGCGAGTGGCGGCGAGCCGGCGCGGCGCAGCGGGAAGGCCAGCGCCACCAGCGGCGCCACGACGGCTACCAGGAGGACATGATGAAAGACCCGCGCCGAGAACAGGGCGGAAGACAGCGCACAGAGCGGCGAGACGAAGACGACGAACATCAATGCGATCGCCGCCCAGCCGGCCCGCGGAGCGACCGAGCGGCCGAGGCCGATCGCCGCCGCCAAAAGTGCGAATGCCGCAAGCAGCGGCGGATCGAAATTCCAGCGCGTCCATAAATCGGCAGGGACCGCCGCTGGGCCGCAATATGCGATTATCGAATGTAGCAAGACCCGATGCTTCCATTCTGTGCGTCGCGGCAAACGGCGTGGTACCAGTCTAACGAAGGGGGCTTCGCGGCGCCAGTGGATCGCGCGATCAGATTTTGGCCGGTGAAGCGAGTGCAGAGGCGGCGGTATACACTCACAACCTCTGGGTAGATGACGTTCCGATCCCCCGCTGCGGCTGCACCTCTTTGGCAACCCGTCTTGCGATTTCACCGGGTCGTGATCATCGGAAAAGGGGACAGTAGATGCGCCTTCGCTACGCCGTACACGGGGCAACCTGGGTCGCGATCTATCTGCTGTTCATCCTCGCCCCGTTGTTTGTTCTGTTGGCGGGGTCGTTACCGCCCGCGCGCGATTTCTCGACCGAGTTCGCGGTTGCGCTCGGCTATTCCGGCCTGGCGATGATGGGCCTGCAATTCGGCCTCACGGCACGCTTTCGCTTTGTGACCGAGCCGTGGGGCGAGGACGTCATCTATCATTTCCATCGCCAGATCTCGCTGGTCGCGGTCGGCTTGGTCGTGGCGCACGCGGTCATCCTCTCCGCCACCCGGCCGGAATTGCTGGCACCGCGCAACTTCGGCGCGGCGCCGTGGAGCGCCCGTTTTGCCGTCCTGTCGATCGCCGCGCTCGTCGCGCTGGTGGTGACGGCGCTGTGGCGCGTGCGGCTGAAGATCAGCTATGAGGCATGGCACCGCATGCATATCGTGCTCGCGGTCGGCGCGGTCACGGCCGGCATCCTGCACATGGCGGGATCGGGCTTCTACCTGGTCGTCCCGTGGAAGCGGGCGCTGTGGATCGGCCTGACGATCTTCTGGATCGGCCTCCTCTTTTACGTGCGCATCGTCAAGCCGCTATTCATGCTGCGCCGGCCATACCGCGTCTCCGAAGTGCGCCAGGAACGCGGCGACACGGCGACATTGGTGATGCAGCCGGACGGCCATCCGGGGTTCCGCTTCAGCCCGGGTCAGTTCGGCTGGCTGACGCTGTGGGGCAGCCCCTTCAAGATTACCGGGCACCCGTTCTCGTTCTCGTCGAGCGCCGAGGCGGCCGACGGGCGCGTCGAGATGTCGATCCGCAAACTCGGCGACTTCACGAGTGCGATCGATAAGGTTTCGGCCGGAAAGCGCGTCTATCTCGACGGGCCGTACGGCGCGTTCACGATCGGCAATCCGGCGGACATGCATGTGCTGATCGCCGGCGGAATTGGCATCACGCCGATGATCAGCATGATCCGGACGCTCGCCGACCGCGGCGATGCGCGGCCGGTCGCCCTGCTCTACGGCAGCAGGGACTGGGAATCGATTACCTTCCGCGAAGAGCTGGAGGCGCTGCAGGGGCGGCTCGACCTGAGGGTCGTTCACGTATTGCAGAATCCCCCGGCCGGGTGGACCGGCGAGAGCGGCTATCTTGGCGCCGACGCGCTCGAGCGTCACCTCCCGCCGCCTTATGCGGCCCACGAATACTTCATCTGCGGGCCGAACGTGATGATGGATGCGATCGAGGCCGCGCTCGGCGGGCTTGGCGTGCCGTTGTCGAAATATCATTCCGAACGCTACAGCTTCGTCTAGACTGATCGCCGTCGCTGAAAAAGCGCAAGTTGCCGGCGCGTCGCCCGGACCGCCCGAGTTGACGACGGCCAAAGCGACACGGGTTCAGGGAGGGCCTCATGCGCCGTCTGTTCGCTGATCGGCTCGTGGTGGTGACAGCCGTGATCGTGGTTTTGATGGCGGCCGTCTTCGCGCTGTCGCGGATCGCCGGGTAGGCGGACGATCGATCCGAGGCCGCGCGCAGCATGCGACATCTTAGTGTCGTCTTCGGCCTCGGGCTGCTGTTGTGGCTCGCCTACCGTGGCTGGAGCGTCCTGTTGGTTGGGCCGGCGGCAGCGGTGGTGGCGGCCTTTTCCGGCGAGCCGAGCCGCTGCTCGCCCATTGGTCGCGGACCTTCATGGGTGCCGCAGGGCGGTTCGTAACGCAGTTCTTCCTGCTGTTCCTGCTTGGCGCTCTGTGCGGCAAGCTGATGGACGACACCGGTTCGGCGCTCGCCATCGCCCGCGCGCTGGCCGAGCGGCTGGGCCGGCAGCGGGCGATCCTCGCGGTGGTGCTAGCCTGCGCCTTGCTGACCTATGCGGCGTCAGCCTGTTCGTGGTTGGTCTCGTAGTAGCGCCGCCGGACGCGTTGTTCCGCGAGGCTGGCGTACCGCGGCGCCTGATGCCCGCCGCGATCAGACGGGTCTGTTAAGTGCATACGCGCCCTAGCAGCATGGGGTAACGCCATAAAATGGATGCTGAACTCGCTCCTAACTAGCGGGACGAACGGAGAACCTTGAGCGGGTCCGCCTTCGGTTGCGGTTTCGCACCGCCGCGCCCACGCCTTGCGCGGTTCGGGGAGGGTCTTAAGAAGGTAGTTACAGGCCAGTTGACGCGGATGACGAAGCATCAGCGCACTTCTGCTCCACAGACTCAAGGAGGCTGGATATGGCGACGACCAAAGAGCACGAGCGCTTGCAGGAGGCGCGGGAACGAAATGTGCCCTGGCGCACATGGGGTCCGTACTTGAGCGAGCGCCAGTGGGGGACCGTGCGCGAGGACTACAGCGAGAACGGCGACGCCTGGAATTACTTATCGCACGACCAGTCTCGGAGCCGCGTCTACCGCTGGGGCGAGGATGGCCTAGCGGGGATCTGTGACCACCACCAGGTGCTGTGTTTTGCGCTGGCGCTGTGGAACGGTAAGGATCCGATCCTCAAGGAGCGGTTATTCGGGTTGACCAACAGCGAGGGCAATCATGGCGAGGACGTAAAGGAGTACTACTTCTACCTCGATAATACACCGACTCACTCCTACATGAAGTACCTTTACAAGTACCCCCAGGCGGCCTATCCCTACGATGACCTCGTGGCGACGAATCGCCAGCGCTCTCGGGACGAGCCCGAGTATGAGCTTATCGACACCGGCATCTTCGACGACGGCCGCTACTTCGACGTCTTGGTCGAGTATGCCAAGGTTTCTCCGGAAGACGTTCTGATCCGGATCAGCATCCATAATCGCGCGCCTGAAGCCGCTCTCCTGCACGTGCTGCCGACCTTGTGGTTCCGCAACACCTGGTCCTGGCCGGGTGGCGGCACGAGACCCGTCCTGGACGCGGTCGAGTATGTGGGGCACCGCGTTATCCACGCGCACCATACCGACCTGTTATTCCAGGAATCCCTCAACGACTATGACCTTTATTGCGAGGGCGAGGTCCCGCTACTGTTCACTGAGAACGACACCAACCATGCCAGGCTATTTGGCACCTCGAATCAGAGCCCCTACGTGAAGGATGGCATGCACCATGCCGTGGTCCACGGGCTGCAGGAGGCGGTGAACCCCGCGCAGCGCGGCACAAAGGCCGCTCCCCACTACCAGGCGAGCGTTGAGGCAGGGGGCACGCAGGTCATCCGAATGCGCTTGAACTCGGACCGCGCCAGGGCGGCTGGCCGATCCTTTCGGAGCGTTCGACATCGTCGTCGACACGCGACAGGCTGAGGCGGATGCTTTTTATCAGGCACTGACGCCACGCTCGGTGTCGACCGATGCGGCCGATGTCATGCGTCAGGCCCTCGCCGGCATGCTGTGGACCAAGCAATACTATCATTTTGACGCCGACACTTGGCTAGAGGAGCACCACGCCCACCCCCTCCACCCCCCGAGCCGTGTCTTCCGGAACCGCGACTGGTTCCACATGGTCAACGACGATATCATCTCCATGCCCGACAAGTGGGAGTACCCCTGGTACGCCGCCTGGGACCTGGCCTTTCACACCGTTGCACTGTCGATTGTCGACCCTGACTTCGCCAAGCGGCAGCTCGACCTCATGCTCACCGGGCATTACCTCCACCCCAACGGTCAGATCCCCGCCTATGAGTGGAACTTCAGCGACGTTAACCCGCCGGTGCATGCTTGGGCGACTCTGTTTCTCGCTCGCACCGAGGAGGTCCTACGCGGCACGGTCGACTTCGAGTTCCTCAAGTCGGCCTTCCATAAGCTCCTCCTCAACTTCACCTGGTGGGTGAACCGCAAGGACCGCTTCGGCAAGAACGTGTTCGATGGCGGTTTTCTCGGGCTCGATAACATCGGCGTCTTCGACCGCAGTGCGCCGCTGCCCTCGGGCGGTCACCTGGAGCAGGCGGATGGCACCGCCTGGATGGCCCTGTTCACCCAGAATATGGGTGAGCTGGCGATCGATCTCGCCGCCGCCGACCCGTCCTACGAGGCCTTGGCGGAGAAGTTCATCGATCATTTCCTGTGGATCGCCGCCGGCATGAATGGCTCCGGCGAGGATGGCATGTGGGATGAGGAGGACGGCTTCTACTACGACATGCTGGTGCTGCCTGACGGCCGCCTCACGCGGCTCAAGGTGCGCTCCCTGGTGGGCCTCTTGCCGCTTTGTGCGACGACGGTGATAGAACCGTGGCAGCTAGCGCGTGTCCCGGGAGTGGTGAGCCTCTTCCAACAGCGCCTGCGGCAAATGCCGCAGTTACGACGCTTCATCCATCCGACGGGCCCTGGTCATTATGGTGTGGGTGAGCGGGGGATCCTCGCTCTGTTGACTCCGGAACGGTTGCGCCGGGTGCTCGCGAAACTGCTCGACGAAGAGGAATTTCTGAGCCCCTTCGGCATCCGTTCCCTCTCCAAATTCCACGAACGGCAGCCCTATGCGTTCCACGTGGAGGGCCAGGAATACCGCGTCGCGTATCTGCCGGCGGAATCGGACAGTGGGATGTTCGGCGGAAACTCGAACTGGCGCGGGCCGATCTGGTTTCCGATGAACACCCTGATCATCCGCGCGCTTTTGCAGTTCTATCTCTATTACGGTGACGAGTTTCGGGTGGAATGCCCCACCGGCTCCGGGCAATTGCGGAACCTCTTCGATGTAGCCCTTGAGATCAACGAGCGGCTCACGTCCATCTTCCTCCGCGATGCACGCGGTCGCCGACCCGTGTACGGGGGAGCCGAGACGTTCCAGTCCAATTCCCATTGGCGCGACCACATGCTCTTCTACGAGTACTTTCATGGTGACGACGGCGCCGGCCTGGGGGCTAGCCACCAGACCGGCTGGACAGGACTCGTGGCATTGGGTATCGAACTCTTCGGCCTCCTCGATGCCAAGAGTTTCCTGGAGAGCGGACAGGAGGCCCTATACAGCCGCAGTGTGGCGAAGAGGTGAGCGCAGCGACGGATCTGCGGAGGCAGACACCATGGCGCACGCCATCTGCCCAATGCCATACCGGATCAAACCCGTGTCTCGTTTACTGAACGCTCGCGCCAACCTGAGCTATACCCGGAGGTAACGTCCATGAGCCACCGCTTAGTCATCCTTGGCGCCAACGGCGACCTGACCTCCCGTAAGCTGATGCCGGCGCTCGCCCGGCTTCACCAAATGGGCAAGCTCCCCTTGGGATTCTCCGTCCTCGGCATCACGCGTGACGTCTGGGGCACTCACCGCCTCCGAGAGACACTCGAACGTTACGCAGGCGATGTGAGCCTTCAGTCGCGGAACGCGCTTCTCTCGTTGGTAGAGTACCGCCGTACCGAAGCCACCGATAGTAGCCAACTGGTCGAGGCGCTGGAGCCAAACCGCGAGCCGACCATCGCCTACCTGGCCTTGCCCCCGAGCGTGTTCCTGCCCACGCTCGAAGCCTTGGCTGGAGCTAGCCTGTCGGAGGGGAGCCGGGTCGTCATCGAAAAGCCGTTCGGCGAGGACCTCGCCTCGGCGCAGGCGCTGAACCGACTGCTGCACCAATCCTTCCCCGAGAACGCTGTCTTCCGCATCGACCACTTCCTGCATCTGCAGACGGTGCAGAACGTCCTGGGGCTGCGCTTCGCCAACCGCATCTTCGAGCAGCTGTGGAACCGTGACCACGTCGAGCAGGTAGAGATCGTCTGGGACGAAACGCTCGCCCTGGAAGGGCGTTCATCCTATTACGACGGGGTGGGGGCGCTCAAGGACATGGTCCAAAACCACCTGCTCCAGCTCCTCTGTTTGGTGGCAATGGAGGCCCCGCTCACCCTGGACGAGCGCACCCTGCGCGACCGGAAGATCGACGCCCTGCGGGCCGTCCGTCGCCTCTCCCCGGAGGAGGTCGCGCGGTACACCGTCAGGGCGCGCTATACCGCGGGCCGTATCGGCGAGCGTCAGGTCCCAAGCTACGCGGACGAGGAAGGGATCGATCCGGCTCACGGCACAGAAACCTTTGCTCAGGTCACGCTCTGGGTGGACAATTGGCGCTGGGCCGGGGTTCCGTTCATACTGCGCAGCGGCAAGGCCCTGGGCCGAGAGCGGCGCGAAATCGCAGTCCATTTCCGGCCGGTGCCCCATCTGGCGTTCGAGGCGAATGATCCCCTACCGAACGTGGTGCGCCTGCTACTGGAGCCCGACCGGCTAGCCTTCGGCATCAACCTCAACCGCCCCGGCACCCTGTTTCCCCTAGAGCGCATCGAGCTGAGTGCCGATTTCACCTCTCAGGCATTGCCGGCCTACGCCCGAGTATTGCTGCATGTCCTGGAGGGGGACTGCACGCTATCTATCCGGGACGACGAGGCAGAGGAGTCCTGGCGAGTCATCTCGCCTATCCTCGATGCCTGGGCCCAGGGACGGGTTCCCCTCAGAGAGTACCCGGCCGGCTCGGACGGCCCAACTACTGCCCCCCAACTGCCTGGCGGACAACCTCCTGGGCGACAGCGTCCCGGTCACGGTCCTATACCAGGTGTTGGTTGAGCCGATGTCTCGATCGGCACGCGGGTGCCCGAACATACCCACAGCCGCGACAGCAATCACAGCATGTCCGATTCGATGACTTCAGATCGACGCAGCGGCCTCGACTCCAACTGAGAAGCGCGCCCCGGTTGGTCCTCGTGGCTGGGTCCGGCTCAAACAAGACCGGCTCCGGAAATTTCTCTGCTCGCGATATTCGAAATGGGGTTTCTTTATTTTGATAGGCTGGACTTGAGAAGCCGGGACCTATCCGCGAGCTCATCCTCGTGCGCCAGTCGGTCCCGCCTCAAGAGACGATCACGGCCCCGATCTACGCCGACTCAAGTGTTTCACCCCGCTATATTTGCAAATTTCGGCGCCGTAACGCGTCTCTCGCAGTATCCTACATATCCGCGTAGCGCGCATACGACGGGGGAACGACTGGGGGATTTGGACCAATCTACGTTTTTAACAGGATTGATCTTTTTCCGATAATTTGGCGGACACCCCATCCGCCATTCTTAGCTATCGCGCGATGCGCCTCTCTATAACGGCCGGCTTTGCCGACACCATTCTGCCGCCCTTCGTCTCGAAAAAGGCGAAGGAGAAAGGGTTGCCGAACAGCAAAGGCCCCTGAAGCGCGCGAACGCAGACACTAGGTCGCCAGGTAAAGGTATCCGGAAGAGTGTCGTTCGGGTCCACAATTCTCAATTGCTGCTTCTTGCAACGTACAACGCGCCGACATACGGCAGGATATTGCACGCAGACCCACGCAGATCCACTTCTAGATCCTGGCTTTGCCCTGTGCGGTCTCGCCATATTGCTGCCGCGCCAACCGCGCCAGCCATTGCCGGTATCGCCATGCAGGCACCGAGTCGGAAATGACTACGCACGATGGGATCACTGCTGATGAAGGTGAGGGCACCGCCTGCGTCGCTCGGGGTCCCACCGATGCCCCGCATGAAGTCAGTGAAAGCATTCTCGATCGACAAATTATCGCCGGTTGCCGCGTCCGCGGCTCCGAGCGTATTCGAGGCAAACCCAGCCCGACGACGGCTTTTCCTGTCGCTGCTCGGTCTCGCACTGCTCGTTGGCTGGCATATCCCGGCCGGAGCATTCGCTTGGGGTACCGCTGCTCGTCCACTGGAAGCAGATTTATGGGCATTGCGTCGCGCAATTTTTTTGCCGATCCTGCTTGGCGCCCGCTTCGGTAAACTGACGGAAGACAGCGGCTCGGTCGCCGCGCTCGCCAGGTTTAGCAGGGGACATCGTGGTAGCGGGCGAGGCCGCGATACGCGCGACGGTCTCCTGGCGGAGGGCGGTCGAGCGCGCCGACAGCTGGCAGCGGCAATGCCTGCCGCTGCTAAGCATCGCAGTCCTGCTCGCCTCCACGACGCTGGCGTGGCGTTGAATGGCCGTGGACCCCGATCGCCCCGCAAGTCACGTCGGCGACCGCACGCTGCGGCTGGCGGCGCTCGGCTGCGCCATTATCCTGGGCTTGGCCGGCCTGTCGCTGGCGCGCAGCATCATGACGCCGGTGACCTTCGCGCTCTTCATCATCGCGCTCGTCTGGCCGTTGCAGCGACGGCTGAAGGCGCGCTTGCCGCAGCTGGTCGCCGTCTTGCTGACCGCCGCCGCCACTCTCTTCGCGATCGGCATCGGTTGCTGGCTGATCGTCTGGGGCTTTGGCCGGATCGCCCAGTGGGTCATCGCCAACGCCGCCCGACTGCAGGGCCTGTATGCGCATTTGGCCGACCTCTTGGAGCAGCGTGGCGTCTACGCCGCCGAACTCTTTGCCGAGCAATTCAACATGTCGTGGATCATCGGCGTCTTGCGCGGTATCGGCGGCAGTCTGCAAGGCATCGTCACACTTGCCCTGGTGACCTTCATCTTCGTCATCCTCGGCCTCCTCGAACTCGAAGCCGCTCGGCCGGCGCCTCGGCCAGATCGGCAACGGCGCCTTTGGCACCGCGGCGATCGATGCCGCGGCGGAGATCGCCGGCAGGCTGCAGCCCTACATGCTCGTGCGCTTTGGCATGAGCGTCCTGACCGGGCTCGGCTTTTGGGCCTTCACCGCGCTCAACGGGCTCGATCTCGGCCGGGAATGGGGCGTCATCGCCTTTGTCCTGAACTTCATCCCGTTCATCGGCTCGTTCGTTGCTACACTGCTGCCTACCCTGTTTGCCGCAGCCCAGTACGAGTCTTTCTCGTCGGCGGTCGGGATTCCTCGGGCTCAACGTCGTGCAATTCGTCGTCGGCAGCTAGATCGAACCGCGCGTCGCCAGAGCGGCGGTCTCCGTCTCGCCTTTCATGGTGCTCTTCACGGTGTTCATCTGGGGCATGCTGTGGGGCATCGCCGGCGCCTTTATCGATGTGCCGATCCTGATCGCGCTGGCCGGCCTTTGCGCCAAGAACCCGGCGACCCGTGGCATCGCGATCGCGCTGTCGCCGGACAGTGCTGCTCGTGACCGAGCTAGGCGCGCCGACTTGCGGATCCCCCGTTGAGGGTTGCGGATCGGCGCAGGCGGCGATGGCGAGTGCTCGGGCTCGCCGGGGCATTGCTGCTCGCCGGCTGCAGCTCGCTCGCCGTGCCGATGAACGAGCCGCTGCGTTCGGCGGCCGGAAATACCGACTATCGCCTGCTCGACGTGAACCGTCGCGGCGGTGCCGAAAGCGAGTTGGTGCTCGTCGCCCTCTCGGGCGGCGGCAAGCGTTCGGCCGCGTTCGTCTTCGGCGTGCTGCGCGGGATGCGCGATATCGATGTTCGATCCGGAGACAAAGGCCGCCGCTTGCTCGACGAGGTCGACCTGTTGTCCGGCGTCTCCGGCGGCGCCTTTCCTGCGGCCCACTTCGGCCTTTATGACGAGAAGTCGCTCGCGACCTTCCCCGATGAGTTCCTCTACCGCGACATCGAGGCCTTTATCTGGGGCACCTTTCTGCTGCCATGGAACTGGGACTGGATCTTCAATCCGCTGGTCGGCACCAACGACCGGATGACGCAGGTCTACGACCGGCTGATGTTTCATGGCGCGACCTTCGCGGATCTCTACCGGCGTGGCCGGCCGCAAATCAGCATCAACGCCACCGACATCAGCTTCGGCAGCCCGTTCGGCTTCCTGCCGCAGACCTTCGACGTCATCTGCTCCGATTTATCGAGCCTGCCGATCGCCCGCGCAGTTGCCGCTTCGAACGGCTTTCCGGTGCTGTTCAGCCCGGTGACGCTGCGCAACTACCGCGGACCGGATTGTCCGCTGCCATCGCCGGTGTCGCCGCAGGCGCGGCGAAACGGACAAACCGATTTGCGCACTCGGGCGTTGCTGGCGAACCTCGATCGTTACTCCGACGGTGAGCAGACCCCGTGGATTCACCTGATGGACGGCGGGATCTCGGACAATCTGGCGCTGCGGGTGCTGCTCAACGACATGCTGCTGTTGGATATCGGCACTGATCGGTTCGCGGCCGGTCTGTTGCCTGTTCGCCGCATCCTCGTGATCAGCGTCGACGGTCAATCGGCGCCAAACCCGAACTGGCCGCGGCAGCGCGTCGTCAGCGGTCTCGGGCAGATCATTTCGGCCGTGACCAGCACGCAGATCGGGGCCTACAACGTCGAGACGCTGATCGCCGTCGAGAGCACGGTCGACGAGCTCGTCGGCAGGCTACGTGCGCTGCGCTGCCGCCAAGCCCCGGTCATTGACGGCTATGGCTGCGACGACGTGGCCGGCAAGGTGCTCCGGATTCGATTGTCCGACTTCCCCGATCCTGAAACGCGGGCGCGTCTCGTCGCGATCCGCACCGGGCTGACCTTGCCGCGCGCGCAGGTCGATGCCCTAATCGCCACCGGCCAGTCGATGATTGATCGGGATGCCGAGACGATCGCGAGCTTTCTGCACCCTCGGCCGACGGACGGGCTGATGGCGCGGCAGCGATAGCAACGGCCCTCGACAGACCCCCTCAGCTCGTGTGGTGCTCGGCGGTCGAGAGACGGTTCATGATTGCCAGAAGCAGGGCGCAGAGGACAAACGCAGCGAGGATGCCGACGCCCCAGACGAGTTCTCGATCGCTGGCCGAGCCGATGTTCATGAAGGTCTCCAGAACATGGATTGCCGAAATCGCAACAATCGAGGTCAGCAGCTTGAGTTTGAGGTCGCCGAAATCGACATGGCCCATCCACGACGGCTTGTATCTGAGGCCTTCGAGATCGAAGCGGGAAACGAAATTTTCGTAGCATGCCAGCATGACCATCAGCACAAGGCTGGCAATCAGCGACAGGTCGATCAGCGAGAGGACGCCGGCGATGACCTCGCTGCTCGTCGACGGAAAGGCATCCGCCACCAGCTTTGCTGTTTTCTGGCCGAACTTGATCAACAGCACGAGCAAACTGAAGCCGAGACCGGCATAAAATGGCGCCAACAGCCAGCGGCTGGCAAAGATCGTCCGCTCCACAAGACGTTCGGCAACGGTGTGCTGACGCGACAGCAAGGTGTCGTCCATAACATCTCCTCGGCGGCTCCGTCCGCCCAAACGCGCGGCTGCCCTCGCCGTACTGCGCGCAACTGGAGGCGGGCACGCTCATTTGTCAACGACCACGAACCTCGGCAAGAGAAAGAAGATCAGTCCGGCCAATTCATCAGACCGATAAAGACGCCCGACGATCGGCACCACGACAAAAACCTGTGGGGCCGGGCCATGGCGCCAAGTGAGCGCCCGCAAGCTTGTAGCGGCCGGCTGCCTCTTCGGTCTAAAAGTCCGCGTGTTACTGGTCTCTGCCTGCGCGCCGGACGCGGCGCCGTCACCAGGCTTTGCGGCTCATCAACAGCGATAAACGCGCTTACGCCTTATCTGTTGACACCGCCGATGGTTTTCCGCTTGACCTGGGGCTTGGATCAGTGTCGCTTCCGACATTCCGCAGCTCGGCGGCGTTCGCGAACAAGCAAGTAAAAGGGGGAGTCGGCCGCAAAGGATGTGGTGGCGTGAGAGGCGCGGGGGGATTTTGGCGGACCAGGATGAGCCAGCGGATCACAAAGTCGGTGAAACCTGGTCGCAGGTCGTCGGCTCGCCCATCGAGTGTGACCGGTTCATCGCGCCGCAGGGGGAACCGCGATTGGCTCGGTGCGAATTCGCTCGTCCTCGAGGATTGACGGTGGTGCGCGGCTTGGCGCTGGGAGCGGCGATCCTCGGCACGATGCTAGTGGTGTCGTTCGGTGCGGTAGGCGGCGGGTTGGAAGCGCCCCTGCCCGATCGGGAACTCGTGCTGGGGCTGCGGGTTGCGCCGCCTTTCGCGATGAAGACGTCGGACGGGATTTGGACCGGGATCAGCGTCGAGCTTTGGCGACACCTCGCCGAGCAGCTCCGGCTCCGCTTCCGCTTCGAAGAGACGACGCAGGAGGGGTTGCTCAAGGGTCTCGCCGACGGCACGCTGGATGCCTCTGGCGGGGCGCTGACGGTCACCGCCGAGCGCCTGCGCGAGGTGGATTTTTCCCAGCCCTATTTCGCGACGGGGCTCGGCGTGGCGGTGCCGCTGCGGGAATCACTGGACTGGATCGGCGTCGCCGCAAGCTTTCTCTCCATCCGCTTCCTCTCGACGCTGCTCGGAATCGCCGCGATAGTCTTGTTGGTCAGCGTGATCGTCTGGCTCTTGGAGCGGCGGCGAACGGCGGCATTCGGTGGCCCGCCGGTCGACGGCTTGGTCTGCTCCATCAGCTGGTCGACCCAGGCGATGGCCAAGGCGAGCCCCTCCGTATCCCCGACGACGCGGCCCGGGCGCCTATTGGGCGGGGCGTGGGCGGCGGCCTCGGTGGTGTTGATCGCGATGTTCACCGCGGCCGTCACGAGCCACTTGACGGCGCGGGAATTGTCGGGGCTGGTACGCGGCGCCGACGATCTGCACCATGTCCGCGTTGGTACGGTGCGCGGTGCTGTGGCCCTCGGCTACCTCGACCGCGAGGGGATCCACCATCAGGACTTTGCCACGATCGGGGACGGCCTGCGATCCGTGGCGGCCAACCAGCTGGACGCCGTGGTATATGATAAGCCGATCCTGGCGTGGCTGGTACGACAGGACCATCCGAATGAGCTGCAGGTGCTGGATCTGCGCCTTGATCCGCAAACCTACGCGATTGCTCTTCCGTTCGGCAGTCCACTGCGCCGAAAGCTGAACATCGTGTTGGTGGATACGATGCGCTCCTCCTGGTGGCACGAGGTAGTCAATAGATATGTTGGGGCGGAATAGCGCCTCGCGCACCATGAGCCCCGAGCGTGCCTCTTCCTGCCGGCGCGCGCTTCAGTCGCCTCCTCTTTGTACTCGCGGTTACCGGACCATGATTCGATGATTACAACGCAATACCACACATTCGCACGGCTTCTCGGCCTCCGTTTTGAGCTTATGGGCGCAATAGGCGGCAACGCCGGGCTCGGCGCCGGGATCGGCGCAGGAGCTGGCCTGCTTGGCGGGCTGCTCGTCGATCCGTCCCGCCGGTCTCAGGAGAGAGCTTTCCAAAAAGGTTACGCGGCTGGACGACAACGCGGTTGACCGAAGCCGCGCAATCTGTACCGTGCGCGTCAAAGCTTTGCGCCGTCGATCCGATCAACAGCAGGAGTTGTATGGAATGCCCCGGAAACTTGCGATCGCCATCGGCGTACTGACCCTTATGGCAGGCGCCTTTCTTCCAGTGCAGCCCGTGAATGCGCAAGGCGTCAAGGCCGGCGTGCTGAGTTGCAATGTTTCGGGCGGCTTTGGCTTTATCTTCGGCTCGTCGCGATCGATGAACTGCACTTTTCCCCGCGCTGGCCGCGGTCCACAGAATTATGTCGGCACCATCAGACGGTTTGGCGTCGATATCGGCTACATCCGGGGCGGCATCGTCGTCTGGACTGTGATCGCGCCCACCGTCAATCCGGGCCCATGCGCGTTGGCGGGCAATTATGGTGGAGCGTCGGCGAACGCGACCGTTGGGGTCGGGCTCGGCGCGAACGTGTTGGTCGGCGGCTCTAACAACTCGATTGCCTTGCAGCCGCTAAGCATCGAGGGCAACACCGGTCTCAATGTTGCCGCAGGCATCGCGGCGATGAATTTGCGCTGTCGCCCCTGATCTTGCCAAAGGGCATCGACGATCGAAAGACCGATCGGGCGAATTGCAGTCAAATCGGTACCGATGCCCGCCCTCTGGGCGGCGCTCGACGACGGCGTCGCCGACGCAGCCCGCCAGGAGCGCGGCGAACCGGTCGATGGTGAAGTCGGCTGCTCGGCGAACCAGCCCCCGATATTCAGCCGGGACGGCCGGGCTCAAGCCGCCTGTTCCGCCAAATCTGGCGCGGCGCGCGCCGGGCCGGCGATGCGGATGATCAGCTTTTCGGCTTCGACGATCAGGAAGAACACGAGACCACCCAGCAACAGCCGGGGCCAAATCCATAGCGGCATCGGCGCGGTCTCGAAGAGTTCCTGGAAGGGGGGTGTGTAGGTGAACAGCAGCTGCAACACCACGACAGCGCCGATTCCCATCAGCAGATATTTGTTGCCGAGATGCGCTTTGAGGGACAGCGACGAATTGAGCTTGTAGCGGCTGTTGAGCAGATAGAAGACCTGACCGATGACGAGCGCGTTGACGGCGACCGCCCGCGCCAACTCGTCGGATGCATCCTTCGACTTCATCCAAAAGAACGCCCAGAGGGTCAGGGCCAGCAGCGCCAGTCCGACAAAGCAGACGCGCCAGATCCCAAAGCCGTCGAGGATCGCTCGGTCGACCGCCCGCGGCGCTCGCCGCATGACGTCGAGCTCGTGCGGCTCGAAGGAAATGACGAGCCCAAGCGCCACTGACGTCACCATGTTGACCCAGAGGATCTGCGGTGCCGTGATCGGGGCGGTAAAACCGATGAAGATGGCCGCCATGATTACCAGCGCCTGCGCGACATTCGTCGGCAGCATGAAGAGCATGGCCTTCTCGATATTGTTGTAGACGGTGCGGCCTTCCTTGACCGCGGCCGTGATCGAGGCAAAGTTGTCATCGGCCAGCACCATCTCGGCCGCTTCCTTGGTGACCTCGGTGCCCTTGATCCCCATGGCCACGCCGACATCGGCTTTTTTGAGCGATGGCGCATCGTTCACCCCGTCGCCGGTCATCGCCACGATCTGCCTGTTTGCCTGAATCGCCTTGACGAGGCGCAGTTTGTGCTCGGGGCTGGCGCGGGCAAAGACGTCGACGTCGTGGACCCGCTCCTGCAGCGTCGCGGTGTCCATGTCCTCGATTTCCGCCCCGGTGATCGCCGTCTTGCCGTCGCCGATCCCCAACAGCTTGGCGATCGCCGCGGCCGTGATCCGATGATCGCCGGTGATCATCGTCACGCGGATGCCGCCCTCATGGCACTCCGCCACTGCCTCTATGGCTTCCTTGCGCGGCGGATCGAGCAAACCGATGAGGCCGAGCAGAACCAGGTTCTTCGGCAGATCGGAGGGCTTTAGGTTCCCGCCGGCGAGCCCCGGTTCTTCGGACCAGGCGAGAGCCAGTACGCGTTCGCCCTGCGCCGCAAGCGCGTCCGATGCCCTCTCGAAGTGGTCGCGATCGAAGGGTGACGTCGTTCCGCCGCTGCTCGCCTGCCGATCGCAATGTTCGATGATCACCTCCGGCGCTCCTTTGACCAAGAGGAATTGCTTGCCGTCGGCGTCTTGGTGCAAGGTCGCCATGAAGCGATGCTCCGACTCGAACGCGATCGCATCGACCCTTGGATAGGCGGTCTGCTCGGCTTGTCGTTCGAGGCCGAGCTTGTTCGCGAACGGATAGAGGGCCCCCTCGGTCGGGTCGCCCTCTACCTTCCAGGTTCCTTCTTCCTGGCGGATTTCCGCGTCGTTGCAGAGCAGCGAGACCCGACCCATCAGCTTCAGAACTGGGTCCTCGGTTGCAGATGCCCCGTTCTTCAAGACCTCGCCCCTGGGTGCATACCCCTCTCCGGTGACCTTGCAGGATGAATCGGCGGTCACGGCCGACACCACCATCATCTCCATCAGGGTCAAGGTCCCGGTCTTGTCCGAGCAGATCCGGGAGACCGAGCCCAGGGTTTCGACCGCGGGCAACCGACGGATGATGGCGTTGCGCCGGGCCATGCGCTGCACCCCGATCGCGAGGGTGACGGTGATCAGTGCCGGCAGCCCCTCCGGTATCACCGATACGGCAATGCTGACGACCGCCTGGAAAATCGGCACGAAGTCCATGCCGCGGACCCATCGGCCATAGGCAAACACGAGCACGGCCACGACCGCGATGACGCCGGTGATCGCGTAGCCGAACTTTTTGATCTGGCGAAGCAGCGGCGTGTCGAGCGCGCTCACCCCGGCCATCAACTGGTTGATGCGCCCCAATTCGGTCTCGCTTCCGGTGGCGACGACGACGCCCTTGCCGCGCCCGGACGAGACCAGCGTTCCGGAAAAAGCCATTCCCTCCCGATCGCCGACCGTCGCCCTCTCCGCCACGGCGGCGGTGGTCTTGTCGATCGGCACCGACTCGCCGGTCAGCGCCGCCTCTTCGGTTCGCAGGTTCTTCACGTCGACGAGGCGCAAATCGGCCGGAATCCGGTCGCCCGAATTCGAGCAGCACGACGTCGCCGGGCACGAGTTCCTCGGCCGAGATCAGGCGGGTCTCGCCACTGCGCAAGGTGCGGGCCTCGGCGGACAGCATGTTGCGGATCGAATCGAGGGCCTTCTCCGCCTTGCCTTCCTGCAGAAATCCGAGCAAAGCGTTGAGCAGCACGACGCCGAGGATAACCGCCGCGTCGAGCCACAGGCCGACCATCAGCTTCACGAACCCGGCAGCCAGCAAGACATAAACCAGGATGTTGTTGAGCTGCGTGAAGAAGCGCATCAGCGGACCCCGCTTCTTGCCCTCCGGCAGGCGGTTGGGCCCGTAGCGGGAAAGACGCCGGGACGCTTCGCCGGTGTCCAATCCCTGGGCTGGGTCCGTGTTCAGCCGCCCGGTTACATCATCGGCCGCGACGGCATGCCAAGCCGTAGCTTTGCCGCTCGGTTCCACCCGCACCGCCTTAGGCATCTCCCGTCCTCCCTTGCTGACGGACGTCACACTTCCTCTCGATCGAATGTGAAGATCGGCATCCGTCTTGTCCTAGTTCGTCGAGCAACTGCCCGAACACATCGATGAAGCGGACGGGTGTTAGGTCGCTCGTTAGTCGCGACGGTCCTGACCGGTGATGAAGTTTCGTCGCTCCCTATGCCGTTTCCGGTACAAATTGCAGGCTTGGGAGCGTTGCGAGATCGTCATACGCACCGTCCATCGAGCGCTCGGGGAGTTTCGCCTTCTCGCGCGACAGTTTTTTGTAGGGGACCTGGCCGAGCAGGTGGCGGATGCAATTGAGCCGCGCTCGCCGTTTGTCGTCCGAGCGAACGATGTACCAGGGTGCGTATTTCGTGTTCGTGGCCTCGAACATCATGTCGCGCGCCCGCGAGTATTCGAACCATTTGCTCCGCGAGCATAAATCTGTCGGACTGAGCTTCCATTGGCGCAGCGGATCGTTGATGCGCGCGGCGAACCGACGCTTTTGCTCCTCGTCGCTTACCTCTAGCCAGTATTTGATCAGCATGATGCCGTCATCGACGACGTAAAGTTCGAATTCGGGGCAGATCTGTAAGAAGCGACGGTGCTGCGCCTTCGTGCAGAAATCCATCACGTACTCGACTCCCGCCCGATTGTACCAGCTGCGGTCGAAGATCACGATCTCGCCCGCCGTCGGAAAATGCGGAAGGTAACGCTGGAAGTACAATTGCGCCTTTTCGCGGTCGGACGGCGCCGGCAGCGCCACTACCCGGAATACCCGGGGACTGACCCGTTCGGTGATGGCCTTGATCGCACCGCCCTTCCCGGCAGCGTCGCGTCCTTCGAAGATCACGACCACGCGCAGGCCCTGATCCTTGATCCACTCCTGCAGAGCGCAAAGTTCGACCTGCAGTTTGCGCAACGCTTTTTCGTAGTCCTTGCGCTTCATCGGGGCTTCGGCGGTGCTCATCGTTCCTCCCTCGTCAAGGCCGCGGCCGGCTCGTTGCTCGAAGTCATTCTCAGCGTTTCGGCCAGACGCCAAGCATGATGCAAGGCGCCATCGGCCCAGGCGAGCGTCGCGAGAACCCGACACCCGGTCGCTGCCGGCGCGCGCCGCGCTGCGAAATCTTCCAACGTCGTGTCGCGCTCGGCTTTCCGCCCAGCGCTAAGAAGCCTATTTAACTATGATTTAGACCGCTGCGGCAAGATGCCGCGGCGGGATGTCGAAGTCGACCATGTCGGCCATGGCGGCTGACGATTGCGATGCTGCATCGGCCGAATTTGACGAGTGTGTCGGGTCCAGGAGGTGCTGGGTCGGACGCGATCGAGCGGGAAGTCTTCCTCATGGGCGCTGCTCTGTTCCGGCTCGATATCGATTTGATCTTCGTGGCGCCGGCGGTGACGCGCGACGGGATGGACAACCCGCTCGGTCACTGAGGGATTTTTGCTCCGGCGTGCATGAGCGGCCAGACCGCCGGGCCCATGCTAATCTGCCCGAATGACGTTCGCCGAGACGAAGTCAAATCACCCGCTGCTGATTTTGATCGGTCTGATGGCGGCGTCGCTCCTCGGATTGCTGTTGCTGCCCGCGATACCGCAGGATCAGGCCTATCATTTCTTTGCCGACCAGCGCGCCCTGCTCTGCATCCCAAACTTCTGGAACGTCGCATCAAATATTCCTTTCATCGTCGTCGGCGTTGTCGGCCTGGCACAATTTCGCGACGATCCGGCTACGATCGTCCTATTTTTGGGATTTTTGCTGACCGGGATCGGCTCGTCCTATTATCATTGGAATCCCAACGACGGCACGCTGTTCTGGGATCGGCTGCCGATGACAATCAGCTTTGCGGCGATCTTTGCCCTCGTGGTCAAAGAGCGCGTCGATGCAAGGGCCGGAGGAGTTCTGCTGTGGCCAATGCTCGCGATCGGTGTGTCGAGCCTGCTAATATGGCTTTGGGCAGATGATTTACGGCTCTACTTCTGGGCACAGTTTTTTCCTGGTGTGGCGCTGCTTGTCTTGTTCCTCCTCTATCCGGCGAAGTACACTCACGAGTATTTTTGGATTATTGCTGCTGCATTGTACGCGCTCGCCAAGCTGTTCGAATTCACCGACCATGCGATTTACTCCTTCGGACATGTTTTGAGCGGACATACCCTCAAGCACTTGGCCGCTGCGGCCGCTTGCTTCGTCGTCCTGCGATATTTCGAGCTTCGCCGCTCGATCGAGTGACAGGGAAATAGAGCGGCCGGCACGATGCGGGGTCCGGCCGAGCGACGCTATTTTGCGGCGGGCTGGTTTGAAGTCGCGGGGATCGCAGCGATTCGATTCAACATAGACTGGACCTCGTCTCGCTGAGTGCGAATGTAGTCGTAATACAAGCGCTCGACCCGCCGAAACGGTGTTCCGCGTACGCTTGCCATCGCATCGCGCCGTTCGTTGTGTCGGGCGAGAATTGCGTCGTACTTCTTTTCGAAATAGTGCAGATTGACATCAAGATTTACGAAGCGATCGTCCGACAACAGAACGATCGCGCGTTGCGTTTTCCTTATCAGGAACGGAGATTGGAGCGTGAACAGCCGAAATTTCGTGTCGTAGAGATCGTTGGGATCATGTACCGGCAGCGTTTTTAATAAAGCGCCTTGCCGCGTCGGCAGCCAATCGAATTCGTGGAACGCGTCTCGCCGCGGTCCGTCACGCAAGATCTGCCGATAATCGTCAATATCTCCTTGCGTCATCAGCTCAGCCAGGTTGACGAATTCGTTCGCGGGGATGGCGAGGTTGAAGAGCTGCAGGAATTTTACAGCTCGCACCGACAGCGGCGACCAGATGTTGGCGGCCGCCAATGCGTTGCGCAGGGTATGTACGCAGTTGTCGGCCCATACACTCCAATTGTAGTCGGCCTCGCCTTCGGCATATTCGCGGTTTTTGTCGTTCAGGAAGGTGATTACCTGTTCCAACATGCCCTCGGTCACCGGCAGTCGGGCGCAAAAAACCGACCGCGCGAAGCGGAGCGCCAAATCGGTGCCGATGCCGTCTCTCTTGAGAAAGTCTCGAAGATCCGTGTCGGAGCTGGCGCCAGGGTAACGGTGGAAAGCGACGCCCTTGTAGACGCCCCTAGCGATCACATTTTGCTCGACAGCGTCGAATTGGGCGCGAGTCAGCCGCTCGCCGGGTTTGAGGTTGCCCTCGAAGAACAGTTCGTAGCCTGGGACGGCCACCCAATTGACATTCTTGAACCAGCGGCTGACGCTGATCCCGGCCCCGTGCTCGGGGTCGTCCAGTTCGGTCGCTGCCACCCGGCACCGCCGCAGCTGCGGGTACGGAGCTTCGTCGTCCTTGCAGGCACCCTTGAGATACATGACCGCGTGGCCGGCGATGCCGCCCTCGCCGGTCAGCTTTGAGCGGAATTGGCTGCCGGCGCAGAGCTCGACGTAATAGGGAAACAATTCTTCGTACGCCGTGTCGGGTCGGCGCTCGATGATGATGTGTCCCGGCTTCAGCAGGAACCGGGCAATGATGCCGTCGTCGCCGCATCCGCCGAGGACGGTGGCGAACCCGACGATTGCGAGGGCGAAGATCCGCCGGATCGCTGTGCCGCTGATCCGGAGGTACAAACGCTCCATAATCTTTCGCCTCCGCACGTCGGTGGATCGTTAAAGCCCCTTGACTACCCGAGGACTGCCTCGTCGGTGACGGTCTTCATCGTATCCCGGCAGCGTCACGTCCTTCGAAGATCCGAGAAGATCCCAACCACGCGCAGGACCGGATCCTCGACCCACTCCCGCGGAACGCAAAGTTCGACCTGCAGTTTGCGCACCGCTTTTTCGTATTCCTCGCGTTTCATCGGGGCTTCGGCGACGCTCATCGTTCCTCCCTCGTCGAGGCCGCGGCCGGCTCCCAGTCTGCCGCTGTCGCGATCGGTCCGAGCAACAACATCCCGAGAACGCCGGCGCCAACATTGTAAGTGATGTGCGCTAATGCCGCGGGCCGCACCGCCAACCCGCCGCCGATCGCCACCAGCGCGCTCGTTGCCGCGGTCTCGACGCTCTGTCCGACGATCATCGCGCAAGCCTGCTGAAAGGTCAGCGAACCGGCATGCAGCGCGACAAGCGTCGCCGCAGCGGCGGCGCTCGAACTCTGCATGACAATCGACATGAGTACCCCGATCCGGGCGAGGATCCACCCTGCACCCGGCCCGTTCCCGCCAATGGCGCCGAGGTTCCAGGAGATGCCTTCCACGCCGGTCTGAAGATATGCGATGCCGATGCCGCAACAAGCGTCTAGAGAGCGCGGCGCAGTGAGTCGCCGGCGAGACCCTTCAGGCCCTCGGTAAGATGGTGGGCCCCGCCCGAGCTGGGATTTGCCGACCCGCGCTGGTTGCATCGCAGGCGACCGCCAAACATACTGACAGGCGGCAAGAGGGAAGAGTTGGTAGGCGCTCCGGGCTCAGGGCTGCCGACGGCTCTCGTCACCTGGCTCCTTTCGGAGACACCTGTTGCTCCACGCAGTCAAACTCCGGAGGATCGGATGAAGGGCCGGACCAAAAAGACGATCAAACTCGCGTTGCAGGGCGGCGGGTCGCATGGCGCCTTCACCTGGGGCGTCCTCGACCAGCTCCTCGATGACGACCGTTTGCACATCGAGGCGGTCAGCGGCACCAGCGCCGGTGCCATGAACGCGGTTGCCGTTGCCGACGGCATGGCGCGCGGCGGTGCCGCCGAGGCGCGGAAATGCCTCGAAAAATTCTGGGCGGCCACCAGCGCCGCGGCTCAATACAGCCCGATCCGGCGGTCGATCTTTGATGTCTTCATGGGAAATTGGAGTCTCGACACCTCGCCGACCTATATTCTAATGGACCAACTGACGCGGTTGCTTTCTCCCTACGACCTCAATCCAACGAATCTCAACCCCTTACGAGACATCGTCGCCGACTGCATCGATTTCGATGCAGTCAACGAGCCGAAAGGCATGAAGGTGTTTTTGACCGCGACCAATGTCCGAACCGGCCGACCGAAGATTTTTCGGCAGCCTGGGATCCGGCTCGACTGCGTCATGGCCTCCGCTTGCCTGCCGTTCATGTTCAAGGCCGTCGAGATTGATGGAGAGGCTTATTGGGATGGCGGCTATATGGGCAATCCCGCTCTGTTCCCTTTGGTCGACGAATGCGAGGCCGGCGACGTTGTCTTGATCCAGATCAATCCTTTTTATCGCCCCGACATTCCCAAGTCGGCGCGAGACATCCAGAACCGACTGAATGAAATCACTTTCAACACTAGCCTTCTCAAGGAGCTGCGTTCGCTCGCCTTTCTTTGGGAGATTATCCACTACGAAAACCTCGAGCGAGAGCGCTTCCGCGACGTGCATATTCACGCGATCCACGATGAAGCAACGATGCTCGCGCTCGGCGTGTCCAGCAAGCTCAATGCCGAATGGGCCTTTCTCACCCATCTCCGGGATCGCGGAAGAAAAACCACAAAGGACTGGTTGTCCGGCCATTACGACGATCTCGGCGTCCGCAACACGCTGGATCTTTCCTGGATCTTTGACGAAAGCCTGCAGCCGGCACATCTGCCGGAAGGGGCCGAACGCGGGATTGCCATCAAGGAAGCCGTCCGCTGAGGCCCCCTTAGATCGCGTCTAAAGCAGGTGCGAGGGAATGGGTCTATTCGGCATCCTGCTCGGCCTCGCGCTGCTCGTCTGGCTGGCGTTTCGCGGGTGGAGCATCCTGCTGCTGGCGCCGGGCGCTGCGCTGCTCGCCGCGGCCTTTGCCGGGGGGCCGCTGCTCCCTTATTGGACCCAGATCTTTATGGACAACGCGTCGCGTTTTGTCGCGCAGTTCTTTCCGCTGTTCCTGCTCGGCGCCTTGTTCGGCAAGCTGATGGAGGACAGCGGCTCGGTCGCGGCAATCGCCCGCTTCATGACCGAGAAATTGGGGCCGCAGCGCGCCATCCTTACAGTGGTGCTGGCCGGGGCGCTCGTCACTTACGGCGGCGTCAGCTTGTTTGTCGCGATCTTTGTCCTGGTCCCGATGGCGCAGGCTCTGTTCCGCACCGCGGCGATTCCCAACCATATGATCCCCGCCACGGTGGCCTTGGGTACCTCCACCTTTACGATGTCGGCACTGCCGGGGACGCCGGCGATCCAGAATGCGATTCCGATGCCGTTTTTCGGCACGACGCCGTTGGCGGCGCCCGGTCTCGGCATTATCGCCTCGGCGATCATGCTCGCTTTCGGTCTGTGGTGGCTGCGCCGCGCGGAGACCGTCGCCCGCCGCAACGGCGAAGGCTTTGGCGTCGCCGCCCCGACCGCAGTCGACAAGGCGTTGGAAGACGAGAGGGTGCGCCAGCGCGCCACGACGGCGCGCGAGTTCGATCCGCCCGAGGTCCGACACGGCCATCCGGGCCGCGAGATGCCGCCGATCGCCCTGGCGGCGTTGCCGCTCTTCGTGGTTATTGTCGTCAATGTCCTGATGACGTTGGTGGTCCTGCCGAGACTCGACGTTTCCTTCCTCGCCGAACAACGCTTCGGCGCGACCTCGCTCTCCAAGGTCGGCGGCGTATGGGCGGTGGTGACCGCGCTGATGACGGCGATCGTCGCGGTCATCGCGGTCAACCGGCGACGGTTGGCGGGTTTGCGCGACAGCATGGATGCCGGCGCCAACGCGTCGGTGCTGCCGATAATAAGCGTCGCGAGTTTCGTCGGTTTTGGTGCCGTCGTCGCGGCGGTGCCGGCTTTCGCCATCGTGCGCGGCTGGGTCTTGTCGATCGGCGGCGGCCCGCTCGTCTCGCTCGCTGTCGCGACCAACCTCTTGTCCGCGATCACCGGCTCGGCCTCGGGCGGCCTGACGATCGCGCTCGACGCGCTCGGCGCCACCTATATGCGGCTCGCTGCCGCGCACGGCATCGATCCCTCATTGCTCCATCGCATCGCAGTGATGAGCGCCGGAACGCTCGACAGCCTGCCGCAGAACGGTGCCGTGGTAACGTTGCTGGCGGTTTGCGGGTCGACCCACCGTGAGAGCTATTTCGACATCGTCATGGCCGCGATCGTCGGCCCGATCATCGCGCTCGCGGTGGTCATCGTGCTCGGGACTTTTCTGGGTTCGTTTTGAAAATTCCGGCTTAAGATCGATTTCGTCGACCATCCGAGGGAAGGGGCATCATGAGGTTCGGGGGATGGATTGCCGCTGCGGCGCTGTCATTGCTGGCGCCAAGCGCTGCGCTCGCCGCCACGGAGGCGAATTTCGACGCCAAATCGACCGGCGATCTCGTCGAGCTTTGCGGTGCCACGCCCGACAACGGGCTCGGGACCGCCGCCGTCAATTTTTGCGAGGGATATTTTCAGGGCGCTGTCACGGTGGAGATGCTGAACATGGCTGCGTTTCGTGGACCGAAACTGTTCTGCCTGCCGAACCCGCCGCCGACCCGCGCCGCAACGATGAGCGAGTTCCTCAGTTGGGCGCACGCCGCACCGGACCGCCTGGCGCAGTCGCCGACCGATGGGTTGTTCGGCTTTCTGCGCGAACGCTACCCCTGCCCGACATCGCGCTGATCGAACTGATTTGGGGGATCGGATGAAGAAATTTCTGGCACTTGCCGCTCTCGCGCTGCCGATCGTCGCCTGCGCCGACATGAACCCGACGCAACAGCGTGCGCTGACCGGTACGGCCGCCGGCGCGGGCGTCGGCGCGGTCATCGGCGCGATCGGCGGCAATGCCGGGCTCGGCGCTGGAATTGGTGCCGGTGCCGGCTTGCTCGGCGGCCTTCTCGTCGATCAATCCCGACGCTCTCAGGACGCAGCTTTTCAGCAGGGATATCTAGCCGGGCGCCGGCACGCGCCGCCGCGACGGCCCCGATAGCGCTGCGCCGGCGCCGGCTTGAGGGACCGCGTAGAAGAAGATCGAGAATAGATAGCGACTACTGCATGAGCTTGGCGCGCAGCCGCGTATATTCCTCGCTGGAAATGGTGCCCGCATTCTTCAGCCGTTCGAGCTTTTCGATCTCATCGGCGGCGCTGAAACCGACAATCTGGCGGAGCTCGTCGCGGGCTTGCTGCGCCCGCTGACTACTCCGCTCGGCCATTCCACGGCTTTGCGTGATCAGATAGACAAACACCCCGATATATGGAAACAGGATCAGCACGATCACCCAGATCGCTTTGGCTATCCCCGATGTATCGTGCCGACGGAACAGGTCGCCGATCACCGTGATCAGCAACCAGAACCACATCACGAATATAAAAATCGCGAGGACATCGAGCAGAAAGTTGCCGAAACTGAAATTGCCGGCTGTCAACATTCGATCCTCCCTCGAAAACTACTCTAATCGGGTGCATGCGGCGGCTTCTACGAGACACGCACCCGTTCGGTGGCGATCAGGCGAAGTCCGCCACCGGCTTCGGGCAACAGCTGGTGAATATGAAAGCTGCCGTGGTATTTGTCGACGCCGTCTGCGCCGAGCGAAGTCGACGGCGCCGAACACAGGACAATATTTCCGCAAACGCCGACCCAATCCCTGTGGCGATGACCGTGAAGCACCACGACACGCCGTGCATGCGGCGCCAGAAGCGCTACGAGATCCGGAGCATTGATCAAGGCCAGACCGATGCGCTCACGCCGGCTGACCGAAACCGACGGGCATTCGACAACCTGGTGATGCAGAAGAATGAGCCAGGGGTGGCGCGTGTTTTGCAGGATCAGGCGAAGCGCCTTCAGCTGCGATGGGCCGATTGCGTTCGTCAACCCGAAATGGCTTCGCGCATTTGAATTGAGCAGGATCGCGCCGTAGGGGTCGCCCGGCGGCCGGAGGTTCCACCAACGGAAACACCGCCTCCCACACCTTGGTGACCTCGCGCCGCCCGCGCAGCGGGCCGCGATTGGCCAGTTCGCGCAGCAGCTCGGCACGCCGACCTTGTCGCAAATAGTCTTTGAGCGGCGGGCCGACGCCGCCCGATGCTCGATCGACGACATGCGGGCGGTCGCCGGCCAGTGAGTTGAGCGCCAGAACGACGCGCAGCTTGCGCAGCGACTGGCCGGCGCTCCACGGCAGGTCGAGGCGTCCGGGCTTGGCGCGATCGATGATGTTGACGTCGTGGTTACCCGGAACCAGGGAGAGCCGCCGTCGCAACTCGGGGCGGCCGCGCAGCAGGTCGAACGGGCGGGAAGCGCGCGAAAGCGGTCTTCGGTTGAGGGCGTGGCCTCCTATCCTTTCGGAATGTCCTTGTATATCCGGCCGCCCTTCATGATCATTGCTAGATTGGTATCGGGCCTTTCGAGAAGTGCGATGTCGGCGATCGGATCGCCGTTGACGATGAGGAGGTCAGCCAGGGCATCCTTCTCCACCACCCCCAGCTTCCCCGGATAGGGATTGCGCGGTCCCGACAGGGCGAGGAGTTCCCCATTGACTGAAGTCGCCATCCGGAGAATGTCCGCGTTTTCGTACCACCGCCGGAGATGGGTCAGCATTACGCCCTGACGGGTGGCCAAGTCGCTCGAAAAGAGCATATCAGAGCCGAACGCGGTCTTGATTTTGTGCTCCTTCGCGAGCGTGTAGACCGTATTCGTGCCCGCGAACATCTGGAGCGCATTGAGCCGGCTCTGGCCGGTCAGCCGGCCAGTGTCTTCTTCGCTGAGAAACGGTTGGGTGCTGAGCCATACGCCCTTATCGGCCATGAGCTTCGCGGTTTCTTCGTCCATGAGATGGCCGTGTTCGATACACTGAACGCCGACCGCCAGCGCGCGGCGGATCGCGACCGGCGGATAGGCGTGGACGGCGACATACGTACTCCTGTCGGCGGCAACTTCGACGCCGGCTCGCATCTCGAGTTCGCTGAACGTCAGCATGTCGAGCGTCGTGCGCGGCGACGAGACTCCGCCGCCGCCCACGAGCTTGATCTGGGAGGCCCCCTGCAGGAGCTGCTCCCGCACCCGCAAGCGCACCTCGTCCGCGCTGTCGGCGATATTCGCGGCACCCTTCTGCTCGAGAAAGCTGAGCGGCCCGCCGGGACGGCGCGGTAAGTCGGAGAGCGGCCGCAGGTCGCCATGCCCGCCGGTGGTGGTGATCATCGCGCCGCAGGGGTAGATGCGCGGCCCACGGGCGAGCCCGTCGTCGATCGCCTGCTTGAGCGCGAAGGACGGTCCGCCGAGATCGCGAACCGTGGTGAAACCGCGCATGAGGGTGCGTTCGGCCTCCGCCGACGCGGCGAGGAAGATGTAGCCGATATCGGCGGAAAGCAGGCTTGAAACGCTCAGCCCCGCGAAGATCGTGTGCCAATGCGCGTCGATCAGGCCCGGCATGACGGTCCGGCCGCCGCAGTCGATGACCCTCGCGCCTTCCGGAGCGCCGACTTCGCCTGTGTCGATCGCCTTGATCCGATCCCCCTCGACAAGCAGGCGTAGCCCGACGCGCAACGAAGCGGATCGCCCGTCGAACAGCCCGAAGTTCGTGAAAATGATCGGTGGAGTGGCCGCTTCGGGCTCGGCCTCGACGCAGCGCACGAATCCGAGCGTTGCGAGGGAAGCGCCCATTCCCGCCACGAACCCCCGCCGTGAGAGGCCCGCGTTGATCCGACGGCTCACCGATTGGATGAGGGGCCTGCAGCAGGCGCAGCTGCTGACACCGCTCGTCTGATGGTCACCGCCCGGCATGCAGAAATACATGTGACTCCCCCGAGAAAACGGTACGTCCAATCCGAGACGCCACGAAGCGCGCACTCGCCGCGACCCGGCCGACTCTCCCCACGCTGAGCTTCTCAAGCAACAAAGAGGCGACTTTCGAGCGCCGCCCCTCCTTTAGCCAAATGTCACTAACGCCAGCAAGAAAAGCTGCTCTCCCAGAGTCGGCGTGGTCTTGCGCTCATGGCTGAATGTAATCCTCGGCAACCCGAGCCGGAAACAACGCAAAGGGCGGTGAAGCCTTTTTTCGCTCGCAATGGAAGGACGGCTAGGGCGCGGACTCCGGTCTTTCCCGAGGCGACCACTTCAGGCCCGCTGTCCACTTGAGCCGACGCTCAACGACACCAGCGGAACCATCCCGGGGCGTTCGGTCTTTTGGGGAGCGCCCATCCCAAAGGTCTCTCAACGGTCCGGGGTGTTCGCGGTTCGTGCGCCCGGGATGTACCGATAGAGCGCCGCGGGAGACGCCGAGGCGGCGCGCGATTTGAGGCACGCCGATGTCAGGATTGCGAGCAGCGCCCTGGCGCCCTCGATGTCGTCGTCCGTGAGCTTCGGCGGGCGGCCTCCTGTGCGCCCAGAACGCCGAGCCGCGGCCAGCCCGTCGCATGCCGCAGCTTGGCGCCAAGTGATCGAGGTGTTCGAGGCGCCGGCCGGCGAATGTAGCACAGAATGGATTAAAGACAATTTCATACTGTTAAATTTAAAAAAATTGCGTCCTTTGCGGGTCGGCCGCCGGCGGGCCGGGCGTGAAGCCGATCACGGAAGGTCGAACATTGTGCCACTGCCATAGCCGCCGCTCACTGTCGTGCCATAGAGCCATTCTTTTCCGGTCGACCAAGGGATTTTAAATTCAAAGGGTTTCGTGAAGTCGCTGGACGGGCGGTTTGTTTGGCATGCCGCTCGGCTCGCATTTGGCGAATATCACGCTGGAAAAGTAGACTAAAAGAATACCTCAGGCGGGTTGCCGAGCAGGACCTGGCCGACCGTCTCGTAATGCGCGTCGCGCGACTGGATCTGCTGCGACACCGTGTGGATGTCGCGGAAGCGGCGCTCGAACGGGCTGCCCGGGAAGATCGCGTCGACGCCGGCCGCCTTGTAGGTCCAGCCGGCGACCGCGACGGCATTCGAAATCGCGTGGCTGCCGGCGAGCCGCGCCCGCGCCCGGTCGGGGACGTCGATCGGCAAAATGTCATCGGCTCGGGTATAGATCTCGCGCACCGTCTCGACGAGATAGGCTTGCGCCGCGCCGAGCCTGGCTTCGGCGCGGGCGATCCCGGCCTGGATCACGGCGCTGTCGGCGAGCCGGGCGGCGCCGCGCGGCGTTTTCTTGAGTGCCAAGTCGAGGAACGCGTCGAGCATGCCGCGGGCGATGCCGAGCGCGACGCTCGCGATCCCGACCGAATAGAGCGTCTGCTGCGGGAAGGCGTAGAGCGGGCCGCGGTCGCGCCGGAGGCTCGGATCCTCGCGCGTGCCGCTGAATTCCTCGGGCACGAATAGATCCTTGACCGTGTAGGATTTGGACGCCGTGCCGCGCAGTCCGATCGGCCGCCAATTGTCGAGGAGGGTCGCCGCTTCGGCCGGAAACAGCCAGGTGCGGAGCGTCGGCCGGTCCCACCGGTTGCGCCGCAGCGAGCCGTCGCTTTCGACGACCGTGCCGTGCGCGCCGATCCAGTCGGCATGGCGGCAGCCGCTCGCGAAGTCCCAGCGGCCGGTGACCCGGTAGCCGCCCGGCACGGCGATGCCGCGACAGTCATTCGGCGGCCCCCAGGCGCAGACGCCGCGCGGCGGCCCAAAGACCCGGCGCGCCTCGGCGAGGCCGAGATAGGGCGCGAACAGGCCGATGCTGTTGGCGATCGAGGCGCACCAGCCGACCGAACCGTCGGCCCGCGCCAATTCGCCCACCGCCAGCACATAGGCTCCGGGCTCGACCTCGTCGCCGCCGACCGAGCGCGGATAGAGCATGCGAAAGAGGCGCGCCTCGTGCATTGCCTCCAGCACCGGCTCGCTGAGGCGGCGGGCGTCCTCGATCGCGTCGGCTTCGGCGGCGATCAGCTCGGCAAGCGCGCGCGCCCGCGCGACCGGCCCCGCCCGTATCGCATCATCCATCGGACATCTCTCGAAAATCGCCGTTGCCCGAGAGGATTGCGCGGTGATCGCGAGGCGCTGTCAATGGCCGATTATGTCGCTCTCGCGGGCCGCGGCGGGGCTTCGCGCCCTCGGCCGGCCGCAACGTCCCACATCAGCCGCGGCTCGAAGGTCTCGGCCGCGAACATCGTCAGGATGACGACCGCGGCGAAGGCGAGGGCGCCGGCCCCGGGCTGGATCGTGATCACCGCGCCGAACACGACGAGCGCGCCGAGCAGCGATTCCATGAAGATGTCGATCATCGACCAGCGGCCAATGAAGCGCACGATGTGGTAGAGCCGGGTGCGGTCGCGCAGCCAGCCGGCGTGACCGGTCTGGGTCGCGATCAGCATGATCGAGAGGCCGATGAGCTTCAGCATCGGCACCGCGATGCTGGCGAAGAAGACGAGGGCGGCGAGCGGGTATTGCCGGGCGCTGATCAGCTCCTCGACACCGCCCAGGATCGTGCTCGGCTGGCCGGCGCCGAGCTGGACGACCGACAACACCGGATAATAATTCGCCGGGACATAGAGGATCGCGGCGCCGATCACCAATGCCCAGGTGCGCTGGATGCTGTTCGGGCGGCGTGCATGCAGGCGGCTGTCGCAGCGCGGGCAGCGCGGATCGAATGGCGCAGGCCGGCTGACGAGGCCGCAGGTCTCGCAGCCGACGGCGCCGGCCAATGAAGCGAGCGCGCCGCGCAAGGCAGCCCGTCGGGCCGGTCTTCGTGGTCGAGCCGTTCCCAGACTTTCTCGCGGTCGAACGCGCTGTCGAGCCACACCAGCACGATCGTCAGCGCGAACAGCGCATAGACGCCGGTCCGCAGCCCGATCTCGACGAGGTCGCCGAGCTTCACATAGGCGACGAAGACGCCGAGCACGAAGACCTCGAGCATCGACCACGGGCGCAGCCGCTCGGCGAGGGCAAAGACACGGCGCAAATGGCGTGGCGGGCGCTGTTCATGGGCGCGGATCAGCACGTAGAGCGTGGCGACCAGCCGCCCGAGCGGCGCCAGCACGGTGACGAACAGCACAACGAGGGCGAGCGGCGCCATGTTCTGCCGGGCCAGCTCCTCGGGCCCGGAAAACAGGTCGGCGACATGGCCAATGCCGGCCTTCTCGACGCTCATCAAGTTCGAGCTGCACATGACGACGAGCAGGACCAGCGCCGCCACGGCCAGCGCCGCAATGTGGTCGAGACGATGCGCGGAAACTCGCCGCAGCATCGTCGGACAGCGCGCGCAACGGGCTGCGGCGCCGGGCGGCAACGCCGGCACCGTCTGCAACAGCCCGCAGCCCGGGCATTCGCGCAGCTGCGGCGGGGTCGCCGGCGGGGCAGGGCGGGGCTTCACCCCGCAGCACCGCCGGCGAGCAGCATCGGCGCGATGCCGTCGGCGAGCCGTCCGACGGCGGTGCTGATCGCCGCGACTTCGCCCGCCACGCCCGGCGCCGGCGGCGGGACGACGAAGCGGAAGCTCTTCAGCACCGGCTCCCTCCGGTCACCGAAGCGCACCGCGGCCTGCGCCTGCAGCACGACATCGCCCGCGGCGTCCTCGTCGAGCCGTTCGATGTTGAGTTCGACCGTCGCGCTCGACCGGGCCGACACCGCACCGGTATCGGCGATCACCGTGCTCTGCGGCAGGCGCTGGCCGAGCGCGTCGACCAGCACCCGGCTCAGCATCGCGGCAAGCGGTTCGCCCCACCAATCGTTCTCCATCACGTCGAGCCGGTAATTCTCCGACGAGCGCACGATCTGCGAGCGTTCGAGATAGCGGGCGATCGCGATTTGCCGCAACAGGACGACCCTGGGCCCGCCGGTCGCGACCGGGCCCGGCGCCGGCGCGATCGTGTAGAGGCTCGGATTGGGGGACGAGCAAGCGGCGAGAGCAGCCGCCAGCACCAGCCCGGAAAGCCGCCGAGGCGCCACCCTCATTCGATCCCGCCCGCCGGGCGACCCTTGATCAGCGCTTCGGGATGGCGCGCCAAGAGGTCGGCCAATGAGCGGATCGAGGTCACGGCATCGTTCAGCTGGGCCAACAGCCGTTCGAGTTCGCGGTTGAACCGGGTGTCGTTGCCGTACCCGCTGTCGAGCGAGATCAGCAGCTTGTTGGCGTTGGCGACGGTCGTTTGCAGATGGTTGGCCATGTCCGGCAGCTGCTTGAAGGCCGGGGCGGTCCCGCTGTTGAGGTTGCGCGTGAAGGTCTCGGCGCTGGCAACCGTCGCCGCGAGTTGGGTCAGCGCCTGTTTTGCCTGCGGCCCGCTGGCGAGATCATTGACCGATTTCAGGATGCCGCTGAGGTTCTGGCCGATCTCGTCGAACGGAATCGTGTTGACCTTGTCGAGCAGTGCATTCGCCGCCTGCTGCAGTCCGGCAAAGCCGCCGCCGGGCGTGGTCGGCAGGATGAAGTCCGGGCCTACCATCGCCATTTTCGCCGGCGCCGCGTGCGGCACGAAGTCGAGCGCCACCTGCTGCCCGCCGGTGATCAGGTTGGTGCTTTGCAGGCTCGCCCGCAGGCCGCGCCCGATCAACGCCGCGATCGCTTCATCAGGCGTCTTGTAGATCTGCGCGCCGACGCCGACGACGCGTTCCGGCTCGACCTCGTAGCGCACCGGGGCCTGCACCGTGTCGTTCGCCGGGTCGTAGACGAGATGCACGTCGATCACATGGCCGACGACGAGGCCGTGCATCGTGACCTCCGAGCCCGGTTCGAGACCGCTGACCGAGCCGGGGAAATACGAAACGAGCGGGATCTTGCGTGTGTAGGAGGCGGACTGCGCCGTATCGCGATCAGGAAACAGCGGAAAGACGTGGTTTTCGGCGCTCGCCAGCAGCGGGCGGGTACCCTCGTCCGGCGTCTCGAAGGCGAGGCCGCCGAGCAACAGGGCACGCAACGACTCGACCTCGATCTTGAGGCCGGCCCCGGCGAGCCGGATCGACAGCCCCGAGGCGTTCCAGAACCGCGTTTCGTCATTCACATAGCCGTCATAGGGGGCGCGGACAAAGGCGTGAATCGTGACATATCGCGCCATATCGGCGATGTCCCAGCCGAGCACTTCGCCGACGCTCAGATCGCGATAGAAGATCGGCGAGCCGAGCGAGATCGAGCCGAGGCGCTTGGCCTTGAGCAGAAAGATGTGGCCCGGAACGTGCTCGGTGAGGATCGGCGGGTCCTCGCGGCCGACGAATTTGTGCTCCGGCTTGCCCGGTTTCACGCCCGGCATCATGCCGATGTAGGCCCCCGACAGCAGCGTCTCGAGGCCGGAGATCGAGCCGGCGAAGAGGCGCGGCTTGACCACCCAGAACACCGTCTTGCTGGTCAGGAGCGGCTCGGCTTCGCGCGTCGTCTTGATCGTCACGATGACATGCGTGTTGTCGGGCGCGAGGTCGAGACCCTTGACGGTGCCGAAGACGATGTCCTTGAATTTGAGCTGCGATTGGCCAGGCTGCAGCCCCTCGGCGCTGTTGAAGCTGACCCTGATCGTCGGCCCTTCCTTCGACAACGTGTCCCAGGCGAGCCAGGCCCCGATCGCGACCGCGACAAGCGGGATCAGCCAGATCAGCGATATGCGCCGCGCGCGATGCGTGACGACATCCGCCTCGACCGGCGGCTCCACGAGATTGGTCATGACCGGTCCCCCCTGGCCCGCATAGCTACCGCGTTTCGGGCAACGGCGCCAGATCCTGTCCGATCTCGGCCGCCGCGGCAGCCTACCCGGATTGTCGCTCGAGCCAACGGTTCGCGGTGACCAGAATGGGCTGGCGTTGACCCGCCGGGCATGAAACCCGATCAGGCGCCGCTACGACGATCGTCGTTTCTAGGCGAGGGCCGCGAGCGGCAGCGGTTCGGTCCGCGTCTCGGCGATCGGGTAGTGACAGGCGGCAAACTGGCCGGGAGCCAGTTCACGCAGCTTCGGCATCGCGGTTTCGCATTTCCTGCTGGCGCGCGGGCAGCGACCTACCAGCGGGCAAATGTCGGGAGACGGGTCGATCGGGCTGCGCGGCTCGCCCGGCAGGCCGATCCGGGTTGATCGTCCGCCAGTCGAACCCGGCCTTGGCACCGCCGACAGCAGCGCCTGGGTGTAGGGGTGCGCCGGGGCAGCAAATACCCGCTCGGCCGGTCCGCTTTCGACGATATGGCCGAGATACATGACGAGAATGCGGTCGCATAAGAGCCGCACGACGTTGAGGTCGTGGCTGACGAACAGATACGACAAGTCGAGTTGCCGCTTCAGATCGGCCAGCAAATGCAGGATCAACACTTGTACGGCCGCGTCCAATGCCGAGGTCGGCTCGTCGAGGATCAGGAGCCGCGGCTCGCCTGCGATCGCCCGGGCGATCCCGACGCGCGCCTTCTGCCCGCCGGAGAGCTGATGCGGGAAGCGGCCCAGCAATTCGCGCGGCAACCCGGTCAGCCGCGCCACCTCCTCGACGCGGTTGCGCAAGGCCGAACCGGAAAGGCGCCGCAACCGCAACAGCGGGTCGGCAATCGCGCGAAAAGCCGTGAAGCGCGGGTTGAGGCTGTCGGTCGCATCCTGGAACACGACCTGGATTTGCCCGCGCTGCGCGGCTCGGCCAAAACGCCGTGCCGGCACGCTGCCGATTTCTTCGCCCGCGAAACGGATCGCGCCGCCGCTCGCGTCGATCAGACGGGCGAGCAGGCGGACGACGGTGGATTTGCCGCAACCGGATTCGCCGACGAGGCCGACCGTCTCGCCGCGGCCGATCACGAAGCTGATACCGTCGACGGCGTGCAGCAGGGACGTTGCACCTCCCCGGAAGAGGCGGCGCCGGCCGACCGGGTAGAGCTTGCGCAGCCGGTCGACGACGAGCAGGCTGTCTGTCGGCGTCATAGCGGGAAATGGCAGGCGACGAGCCGGCCGGCGCCGATCGCCTGCTGCGGTAGATGGGGTTCGGCGCAGGCCGCAGCGGCCCGTTCGCAGCGCTCGGCATAGCGGCAGGGCGGCAAGTCGGCCCGGCGCAGATCGGGCAGCGCGCCAGGGATCGAGGCGAGTGCCGCCAGGCTCGGGGCACCACCCGGGGTCGCGGCGATCAGCTTTGCGGTATAGGGATGGCGGGGTGCGGCGAAGAGCGCCGCCTTTGGCGCCGTCTCAACGATCTGCCCGGCATGCATGACCGCGATCCGGTCGCAATATTCCGAGGCGAGCCCGAGATCATGCGTGATCAGCAAGGTCGCCATATCGTGCGAGGCGGCGAGTTCGGCGATCAGGTCCATGATCACGGCTTGCGTCGTGATGTCGAGACCGGTCGTCGGCTCGTCGGCGATCAACAGTTGCGGCCGGCAGGCGAGCGCCATGGCAATCATGATGCGCTGGCACATGCCGCCCGAGAGTTCGAACGGATAGGATCGGGCGCGCCGCTCGGGATCGGGGATCCGCACTTTCGCCAGCATTTCGACGGCGCGTCCGGGCGCTTCGCCGGCGGTGACGTCGCCATGTTGCAACAGGATGTCGGCGATCTGCCGGCCGACCGGTCGGATCGGATTGAGAGCGGTGCGCGGATTTTGGAAGATGATCGCCAACTCGCGCCCGCGGATCCTGCCGACCGCCTTTTTTCCAGCCTGCAGCAGGTCCAGCCCGCCGAACACGATCCTCCCCGAGAGGATGCGGGCCGCCGGATCGAGGATGCCCATGATCGCATAGGCGGTGACCGATTTCCCTGAGCCGCTTTCCCCGACGAGCGCCATCGTTTCGCCGCGACGCAACTCGAAGCCGACCCGGTCGAGGGCGCGCACGACGCCGCTGCGGGTGCGGAATTCGACGCCGAGATCGGCGACGGCGAGCAACGGCGCAGCCGCGTCAACGATCATCGGGTCCGCCCCATCAGGTCCGCCCTCTCAGGTTCGCCGTTGCGGGTCGACGATGTCGCGCAACCCGTCGCCCAGAAGGTTGAAAGAGAACACCGCGGCCATCAGCACGAGGCCGGGGAACAACGCCACCCACCATTCGCCCGAGATGATGAAGCTCGCTCCTTCGGCGACCATGATGCCCAGTTCGGCGGTCGGCGAGCGTACGCCGAGACCGATAAACGAGAGGCCCGCGGCGTTGAGGATCGCGTAGCCCAAGGTCAGCGAAACCTGCACCATCATCAGAGGCAGGATGTTCGGCAGTAATTGCCGGAAGACGATGCGCGTCTCGCTGTTGCCGCACAGTCGCGCCGCCTCGACAAACCCGGCGTTGCGGCGGACATTGGCCTCGGCGCGGGCGAGCCGCGCATAGATCGGCAGGTTGATGATCGCGGTCGCGATGACGATGTTGGCAACGCTGTTGCCGAGTGCCGCGACGATGCCCATCGCCAGCACGAAGAGCGGAAATGCCATGATCGTGTCGACCGCACGGCCGACGACGCGGTCGATCCAGCCGCCGAAATACCCGGCGGCGAGGCCCGCGAGGCAGCCGATGCCGAAGGCGAGGGCGACCGAACTCACGGCAATGCCGAGATCGAGCCGGATCGCGACGACGACGCGGGAAAAGATGTCGCGACCGAGCTGATCGGTGCCGAACCAATGGGCTGCCGAGGGGCCGGTCAATGCCTGGGCCGTGTCGCTGGCAAGCGGGCCGTATGGCGCCAATGCGGGGCCGAGTGCGGCGCACAGCGCAAACAGGAAGAACAGCGCGAAGGCAAAGGCCGTGACCGGGTTTTCGCCAAGCACATAGCCGGCATGGCGCAAGGTCGCGCTCATGCTTCGAGCCGTACCCGCGGATCGACGACGCCATAGACGAGGTCGACGGCCAGATTGAGCAGCACGTAAAGCAGCGCCATCAGCAAGACGTAACCCTGCACCGGCGCGTAATCGGAAGCGATCAGCGCGTCGACCGCGTAGGAGCCGATACCGGGCCAGGCAAACACCTTTTCGACGAGGACATTGGCGCCGAGCAAAAACGAGAACACGATGCCGAGCGTGGTAATGACCGGTAGTACCGCATTGCGAAAGGCATAGACGAAGACGACCCGGCGCCCCGACAGGCCGCTCGCCCGCGCGGTGCGGATGAACTCGCTGCCGAGTGCCCCCAGCATCGCGGCGCGGGTGATCCGCGCCAGCGGCGCCATCGTGAAGATCGCCATTGTTGCCGCCGGCAAAATCAGCTGTGCCAATGCGGCGCGAAAGGTCGCGAAATCGCCGGCCAGCAGGCTGTCGATCAGGTAGAACCCGGTATGGCGCGGCGGTGCCGGGGAGAAGACGTCGAGCCTGCCGAGCGGAGCTGGCGCCACCCCGAGGAGGTAGTAGAACACGTAGACGAGCAGCAGGCCCGTAAAGAACGTCGGCAACGACACGCCGGCCGTGGTGACGATGCGGCAGGCGTGGTCGACCGGCGACCCGGGCCGCAGCGCTGCCGCGATTCCGAGCGGCACAGCGATCCCTACCGAGAGGAAGAGGGCGAGCAGGGTCAGCTCGGCCGATGCCGGCAATCGGGTCAACAGCTCGGTCAGGACTGGTTGCCCGGTGCTCAGCGAAGTGCCGAGGTCGCCATGCCCGAGCCGCTCTACATAATCGACCAATTGCGCCGGCAGGCTGCGGTCGAGGCCGAGCTGGTGGCGGACCTGCTCGATGGCCTCCTTGGACGCCGCCGGTCCGGCGAAATAAAGGGCGGGATCGCCGGGCAAGGCCCGGGTCAGCAGAAAGGTGACGACGATGACGCCGGCGAGGATCGGCAGCGCAGTTGCAAGGCGGCGCAGGACGATCATCGATGCGCCTTGCTCAGGTCTTGCTCAATTGCCGGTAATCGAGCTGGCGGTGGAACCAGTAGCAATACCCGGTCACGTTCCTCTGCATCGCCACGTCGAGCCACGGCTGGAACAGCGGAATGCGCGGCACATCGGCGAAGGCAAGCCTGATAAAGCCTTCGACCTCGTCGTCGTATTTCTTCGGATCGGTCTCGAACCGGGCGGCGTCGATCAGTTTGTCCATTGTCGGATTTTTGTAGTTCATGTCGTTGAAAATCGAGTTCTGTCCGTGATAATTCCAAAAAAAGAAATAATCAGGATAGTTGAGCCAGGCGCCGAATAGGTTGTCGAGAAAGGGCAACGTCTTCTTCGAGAACTCGGACCGAAAATTGGCGCCGGGGATTTTGTTCAGCGTGGCCTTGATGCCGATCTGGGCAAGGCTTTCCTGCACCAATGTGCAAAGCGGCTCTTGCGTCACGGCATAGCCGAGATCGAAAGAAAGTGTCGTCTCAAACCCGTTCGGCAGCCCGGCTTCGGCGAGCAATTGCTTTGCCTTGGCGAGATCGGTGACAAAAGGAGAGGGCTGCGGCCATTCCGGCGACGTCACCTCGGCCGGACCGCCGAACATCGGTTTGCCCCGGCCGAACATCGCCGCATCCATGATCTTCTGATAGGGGATCGCATAGGCGACCGCCTGACGGACCTTCAGCTCGTCGAAGGGGGCCATCTTGACGTTCATGCTGAGGTAGATCAGCGCGCACTCGATCAGCGAACCGACCACCGTCAACTTCTTGTCATTGGCCATTTCGGCCACGTCCTTGGGCGGTAGGTCGAACGAAACGTCAGCGTCGCCGCGCTCGAGCAATGCCCGGCGATTGCCGGCCGAGGGAACCATGCGCCAGATCACCCGCTGGATCTTCGGCAGCGGTCCGCATTTCCACTCGTCGAAGCGGTGGTAGACGAGCTCTTGACCAGGCGTCCATTTCTCGATGCGGTAGGCGCCGCTGCCGGCTTCGTTGTTTTTTAGCCAATTCATCGCCCACGGGTCCTTGTCCGTGGCGTGTTTCTTGGCCAGGCCGGAATTGATCACGACCGGCGTCGGCACCGCCAGATCCGGCATCGTCAATTTGTCCCTGCGCAGAAAGTCGACGCGAAAGGTGTAATCGTCGACGACGACGAACTGCTCGGGTTTTTCCATCGAGCCGGCCTTCAACTGAAAGGTCGGGACGCCGCCAACCGTCACCGCACGGTCCAACGACCATTTGACATCCTTGGCGGTGACCGAAGTGCCGTCGTGGAATTTCGCGTCCTTGCGCAGTTTGAAGGTGACCGACATGTCGCCGAGATCCCAGGACTCGGCTAGTGCCGGTTCGAGCTTCTTGTGATCGTAATGGTCGTTGCCGTTCTCGTCTTTCTTGGTTCCGTAGGTCATCAGCCGGTCATAGGTATTCCACGATGCCTCGGTACTCGGGCGGTTGATGCCGACCCCCATCAGGTCGAGATTGTTGGGACCGCTCTCGGAGACGGTCAGCAAGGTGTCGTTGCGCGACTGCGCGCGCGCCGGGATGACATGAGCGGCGGCAATCGTGCTCGCGGCGGCCGCTGTCGACCTCAGAAAATCGCGCCGCCTCATCGCCGTCCCCGCTCCGCCGCAGCCCTTTCCGGTGGTGCAAGCAACATGCCACCTGTCGGGCGGCGGCGGTCCGGGCGATGCGGCGGTATATCGCCGCGCGCGAAACCGCTACCGCTTCGGACGCCCGGGCAGGCAGATTAGCCGCCGCCTTCCGCTGCAGCAGAGCCTCATGCCGGCCTTCGATCCCGTCGCCAGTCTTGAAATCGCCCCATTGCGCCGCGCGTTGCTGGCCCGAGAGACCTCGGCCCGCCAAGTCGCGGATCGGGTGCTGGCCCGCGTCGCCGAGTGGGACGATCGGGCATTGTGGATCTCGCGCGTCGACGAGGCGGCGCTCCGTGTCCGCGCGAGCGAACTCGATGCCGAGGCGGCGGCCGATCCGGCCTCGGTCCAGCGCCGGCCGCTCTTCGGCATCCCGTTCGCCGTCAAGGACAATATCGACGTGGCGGGCATGCCGACGACGGCCGGCTGTCCGGCCTTTTCTTATACGGCGTCCGCGACCGCACCGGTCGTCGACCGTCTCCTGGAGGCCGGCGCCATGCTGGTCGGCAAAACCAATCTCGATCAGTTCGCCACTGGCTTGGCCGGCACGCGCTCGCCTTACGGCGTGCCGCGCAACCCGTTCGACGCGCGGCTCATTCCGGGCGGCTCGAGCTCCGGCTCGGCGGTTGCGGTCGCCGCCGGCCTCGTCGGTTTTGCTCTCGGCACCGATACCGCGGGCTCGGGGCGAGTGCCGGCCGCGTGCAACAATATCGTCGGCCTCAAACCCTCGCGCGGGCGCTTGAGCATCCGTGGTGTCGTACCGGCCTGCCGGTCGCTCGACTGCGTATCGGTCTTCGCGGCGACCGTAGGAGACGCCGCGGCCGTGTTCGAGACGATCGATTGTTTCGACCCGGAGGATCCTTTTTCACGCCGGCCGCCGGCCGCCGCGCCGCGGAACTTTGGCGCGCAGTTCCGCTTCGGCGTCCCGCCGGCCTGCGATCTTGAATTCTTTGGCGACGAGGAAGCCGCCCAACTCTTCGCCGCGATGGCGGTCGGGCTCGAGAAAGCCGGCGGAACCCGCGTCGGAATCGGCTTTGCGCCATTCCGCGAGGCCGGGAAGCTGCTCTATGGCGGGCCGTGGGTCGCCGAGCGGCTCCACGCCACCTCGGCAGTGCTGGCGTGCGATCCGCAAGCCATGCTGCCGATCACCCGCGCGATCATCGAGGGCGGCCAGCGCTACAGCGCCCTCGATGCCTATCGCGCGCAATACCAGCTGATGGCGCTGCGCCGCGAGGTCGAGAACATATTCGCGGCGATCGACAGTCTGTTGCTCCCAACCACCGGCACGATCTACGAGGTTGCGGCGGTCGAGGCCGAACCGTTGCGCCGCAACGCCGATTTGGGCCTCTACACGAATTTTGCGAACCTGCTCGATCTCGCGGTCATTGCTCTGCCCGCCGGCTTGCGCCGCGACCGGCTGCCATTTGGCATCTCGTTGTTGGCGCCGGCCTTCACCGACCGCGCGCTCCTCGATCTCGGCAACCGGCTGCAGGCTAGCGCCTGACTGATCGGCGCCTCTGCCCATTTCTTGTGCGCTGCATAAGGCTTGTTATTATATGGTTGATATGAAGTAATTAGTTTTCTGTTGCAGCGCAGCATCTCCGGGCGATAATTGCGACGACCGGAGGTGGCGGCGCCGTCGGCGTCTGCTCTCCCGGCACGGCGGCCACGGATGGAGGGGGAGGTTGCATGACCGAGACGCTGTTCAGCCACCAGAAGGCGAGCGACCTCGACGCCAGATATGCCGGCGAGGGGCTGCGGGCTTTCTTCGTATATCGCGACATGGGGATTATCGCCGCGACCCATGGCAAGTTGCGGGTCCAACTGGTTCGCGCGGCGCGCAAGGCCTCGGAAGCGAAGGGCGGCACCGGTCACCATATGCATACGGCCGATATGCATGTCGTCTACATGGTCCGCGGCTGGGCAAAATTCGATTACGACGGCGTCGACACCCTCGTTGAAGCGGGCGACTGCGTACACCAGCGGCCGGGCATCGTGCATAGCCTCTACGACTGGTCGGACGATATGGAGTTCATGGAGATAATCGCGCCGGCCGATTTCATGACGACCGAGATCACGCCGCCCGCAGTCCTTGCTGCCGTCCCGCCGGCCTGACCCGACGGCGCCGTCAGGCGCTGGCGTAAACCGTGTTGCGCAGGATCGGATAGATGTAGTCGCGCCAGCGCCCTCCGTTGAAGACGCCATAATGGCCGACACCGGTCTGCACGTGATGCCGCTTCATATAGGGGCGCAGGCTGCTGCACAGTTCTTGCGCCGCCATGGTTTGGCCGACGGCGCAGATGTCGTCCCGTTCGCCCTCGACGGTGAATAGCGCGGTCCGTCGAATTGCCCGGGGATCGACTTGCCGGCCGCGCCACTCCAGCCGGCCCAGCGGCAGTGCGTATTCCTGAAATATGCTGCGCACGGTTTCCAGGTAGAACTCGGCGGGCAGATCCATCACCGCCAGGTATTCGTCATAGAATTTCTTGATGGCGTTCGCCTTTTGACTCTCGCCATTGACGAGATGAGAGAGCAGATCGAGCTGTGCTTTGACGTGTCGATCGAGATTCATGCACATGAAGGCGGTGAGCTGAGTGAATCCCGGATAGACACGGCGCCACGCACCCGCATAGCGTGGCGGAACCCGGTCAATCAGGTTTCGCTCGAACCAGACGATCGGCTTGCTGGTCGCCAGCCGGTTGACCTCGGTCGGATTGATCCGGCAATCGATCGGGCCGGCCATCAACGACATGCTCGGCGGCTGCGCCGGATGCGAATCCTCGGCCATGATCGCGACCGCGGCCAGCACCGCGACGCAGGGCTGGCAGACCCCGACGATGTGAGTGCCGGGACCCAGCACCTCGAGAAACGTAATGATGTGGTCGACAAAGTCGTCGAAGCCGAACCGGCCATGCTGCAATCCGACGTCGCGCGCATTGTGCCAGTCGGTGATGAAGACGTCGTGGTCGGGCAGCAGCGTCTCCACGGTGCCGCGCAGCAAGGTCGCAAAATGTCCTGACATCGGCGCCACGAGCAGTACCCGAGGCTGCGCCGCGACCCCGTCCTTCGCGAAATGCAGCAATGTGCAGAACGGTGTGCGGTGCATCGCGATCTCGCGCACCCCGACCCATCCGCCGCCGATCTTGACCCGATCGATGCCGAAAGCCGGCCGATGGTGACTGAGGCCGGCGCGCGCAATCAATTCGCACACCGCCGCCAGCGCGCGCGGCAGCGCGTTGCGCGCGGCGCCGCCGAGCGGCTGTGACAGGACGGCGGCGGCCGAATTCGAGAGCGCCCGCAGCGGAGCGGCAAAATCGCTGCAGGCTTGAAATCCAAGATAGAGCATCGGTCCGGATAAGATGCGGTATGGGGCACACATGATCAGCGCAAGGTGCGGCAAATGCCAGCGAATTTGGCATGCGCCGGCAAGGGACGTTCTCGGCCCGTTGCCGGGCGGCGCCTGCCCGATGCGCTTGCCAGACGGCGGCCGGCGCATCATACCTAACCAGACGGAGAGGAGGGGGCGATGAGCGGAGCTGTTCTTACCATCAGCAGCAAGAACTATTCGTCTTGGTGTTTGCGCGGCTGGCTGTTGTGCAAGATGGCGGGATTGGAATTCGCAGAAGAGACAGTCCCGGTCGACGACCCGGCGACCCGGGCCGAGTTGCTGCTGTTGTCGCCTTCGATCCTCGTGCCCTGCCTGACGCATGACGGAATGCGCGTATGGGACATCCTGGCTATCGCTGAATATTTGAACGAAATCAAACCGAAGGCCGGACTTCTGCCGGCCGACCGCGCCGACCGCGCGCGATGCCGGTCGATCTGCGGCGAAATGCATTCCGGGTTCAGCAATTTGCGCTCGGCGCTGCCGATGAACCTGAAGGCGCATCATCCCGGGTTCAAGGTGTGGTCGGGGGCGCAGGCCGACATCGACCGCATCGCGACGATCTGGCGCGATTGTCTTGCTGCGCATAACGGCCCCTACCTGTTCGGCGGCCTGACTATGGCCGACGCCATGTACGCCCCGGTCGTGACCCGTTTCCTGACATACGATGTGCGGCTCGACAGCGCCTGCGCCGCCTATTGCGAACGGATTATGGCGCTGCCTGAGATGATCGAGTGGCGGCAGGCCGCGCTGGCCGAGCCAGATGAGCTCGAAGAGCTGGACATGGAGTTCTAGCTTAAGGTTGCCGGCGACGGCCGCGTCGGGCGCTTGCTCGCCTTGGACGCCTATTCCTACCCGGCCTATTACGAGATTGCATTCGATTCGCGTGATTTCGGCCGGGAGGTCGACTTCTTCGAAGCGGTGATTGGGCAATTCTCCGAGGTCCGGGTGCGTATGGTATTCGAGCTCGGCGCCGGCACCGCCCCCTATCTCGAAGAATGGCACGCGCGCGGCTATCGCTATTCCGGCCTCGATCTGAGCCCGGCGATGCTCGACTTCGCCCGCGACAAGGCGCGCCGAAAAGACATCGACGCGGCGTTCGTCGAGGGCGACATGCGACAGCTCGATCCCGGTCTTGGCCCGTTCGATCTGGCCTATGTGCTGCTCGGCTCCCTCTACGTTCGCTCGAACGCCGAGTTTCTCGACCATCTCGATCGCATGGCGGGCGTGCTGGCGCCGGGCGCGCTCTATCTGTTGGACAGCTTCGTCTGGTTTCGGATCTTTCACGACTATCGGCGAAGCTGGACGCGCCGTCGCGCCGGCACCACGGTGCATGTCCGCTATCGCGCCGAAATCTGCGACGCGATCGCGCAGACCTACGACGAGTGTCTGACCCTCACCGTGAATGATCGGGGCCGGGAGATCGGCATTGCCGGCCGAGTCCGGGCGAAGGTCTTCTTTCCGCAGGAATTCCTCTGCCTCGTGGAACTGGCCCGGCGGTTCGAATTCATCGGCTGGTATAACGATTTCAGCCTGACTGCGCCATTGCGCCCGGAGGGACGGCACATTGCCGTGCTGCGCCGTCGTTGACGGGTTGGTGTCGATTGCAGCAGGGTCCTCATGCGATTTCCCGCATGTTCCATTAATGTTTCCTCTTCCGCGGTTTCTAAGATCGGTTAGGATGATCGTAGAGTATCTCTATCCGTGTGATCGGACATGACCGCCGGTTATGAAGAGTTGAAATCCGACGATCGCGTTGTCGCCGGTTTTCTGTCCAAATATCATAAGGATTGGCAGAACAACTTCCCAGGGTTGAACAAGCGCGCGCATTGGCATGTCATCTTTTCGGCGCGGCTCGCCGGCCGGGAGGGCGCGGCGTGCCGGGCCATCCATCGGGCACTCTACGGTTCTTACGGCACCGACATTCGGACCTGCATCGAGCGGGTTAACGACTGCGAACGAGACGGTTTCATTACAGTGTTTGATGGCGCAGAGCGGCCTTGCACTGCCTCGGCGGGTTCCTTCATCGGGGCCACCGACAAATTGCGCGAGCGCTTCGACCGGCATTGCCGGGCCGCAATCGACGAGATGCGGGCCATCTTCGGCGACCAGGAACGCCGCTTCGGCCTGCCGATACGCTGCGATGAAGCGACGATATCAGCGATTTTTCAGTTTTGCTCCGCCTATGACCAAAAGTGGCGCGAAACCGCCGAGGCCGTCGTGCGGCAAAAGCGTCTGACCCCCGCCTATCACAACGACGCGATGGATCATCTCGTCACCTATCAATATTGGGCGATCGCGATGCTGCTGTGGTCGGCGAGTTCCTTCGTCGGCGATGCCGACGGGACGCCGGCCCTCGTCGTCGACGAGATCAACAGCAAGATGTGGGATGCGCTGCGTCTCGGTCACCTGGCGATCAGGGAGCGCGTCGGCAATCTGATCCGCTGGGGCTTCTTTTCCGAGCAGACGATAAAAAAGCACAAGGCTGTGGCGATGACCGGGCTCGCCGGCTCGATGATCAGCAAAGGGTTGGCCGAAACCCGGCCGCTGCTCGAACAGCTCTACGGCAAAATCGCCATGCCGGCGGCGGAGGTGATCGCAGCCAGAAGCGCTTAGCCTTCCCCGTCAAGGGAGCCTTGAAAGCGCGTTTCAGGTGATCTCACAACGAGGCAGTGAGACAGAGAGGGTTGTTGATCCAGAGGGCGCAAGAGGGCCGAGGGACGCGAAAGTCATAGATGCTTGGCCGGCGACCTTGGTGCGTCCTTTGACTCCTCCGCATTGAAAAAGCTTCTTTCTCTCACCGCCTCACTGCCCCATTGTGTTTTTTGAGGACGGGTCGCGCGCCGCGGCGCCGTCAGTAAAGCCGGGTGCGGTAGCTTTCGGCGGTTTGCCGCTCGGCTTCCTCGGCGTCGATGCCGCTGATCTGGTCGGCGATAATCCGGCCCAATGACGGGAATTCACCGCGCCCTACCTGTTTTTCGGGGTTCCACAGGTCGGAGCGGATCAGCGCCTTGCCGCAATGGAAATAGACCTCCTCGACCGCCACCCATATGCCGCTGCGCGGCACCTTGCCGTTGACCGCGAGCGGTTCGAGGAGGGCGGGGTCGGTCACGACCCGCGCCCGGCCGTTGACGCGCAGCGTCTCGCTGAGCCCGGGAACAAAAAAGATCAGCCCAATACCCGGCCGCGCCAGGAGGTTGCCGAGCGTGTCGACGCGGTTGTTGCCGAGGCGGTCGGGGATCAAGAGGGTCGCGTCGTCGACCACCCGAACAAAGCCGGGCATATCGCCCTTGGGCGAGGCGTCGCAGCGGCCTGACGCGTCGGCCGAAGCGACGACGAGGAACGGCGATCGGGCGATGAAGGCGCGGCAGTGGCGATCGAGCCGGCGCAGTTCCTTCTTGACCGCGCGCTCGCTCGGCTCGCCGTAGATTTCCCGCAGCCTTTCGGCATTCTCCACGAGGTCCAAAAGTCGCCTCCGTCTCGCTGTCGTCGCTACTATGCGCGCGAACCGGTGACGCCGCCATTGGCTTTGGTGGGCGACGCGGGTATCTGTCGGCGCAGGGGCGAGGAGGGCGGCGATGGCCGATCGCGTGCGTTTCGCCGAGCCCGGCACATTCATGGGCGTGCCGGCCTCGCGCGATCTGTCGGGGAGCCAAGCGGCGGTGCTCGGCATCCCGTTCGATTGCGGCTTTCACCCGACGCGGATCGGGGCACGTCTCGGTCCGCAATCGATCCGCGAACATTCGGGGCTGGTGCGGCGCTACGAGCCGCCGCTGCGCGATTACGACCCGGTGGCTCGGCTCGGACTCGTCGACTGCGGCAATGTCACGGTGCGCTCGGGCTACGTCGCCGAAGCCTTCGAGAATATCGAGGCGGCGGTTGCCGAGATCGTCGCGGCGGGTGCCATTCCCGTGACGATGGGCGGCGACGGCGCCGTCACCTTGCCGCAGCTGCGCGCCCTCTATCGTCGCCACCCGGAACTCGTGGTGCTGCATATCGACGCGCATACCGACACCTATCCGGACGACGGCGAGAGCCGCTACACCAATGCGACGACCTTTGCCCGGGCCGCCGAAGAGGGCGTCGTCGATGCGAAGAATTCGATCCATTTGGGGGCGCGCGGCGCTGTCGCGCTGCCGGGGATCTTCGAATACACCCGGAACTGGGGTTACGAGCTGATCCCCGGGGTCGAGCTCGACAGATCAGGCATTCCGGCGGTGCTGGCGCATATTTGCCGGCGCCTCGCCGGCCGGCCGGTCTATCTCTGCTTCGACATGGACGTGTTCGATCCGTCGGTGGCGCCCGGGGTCTGCACGCCGAGCTGGGGCGGGCTCAGCGCCAAGCAGGGCCTCGCCCTCCTCGACGGGCTCGCCGAGCTCGATTTCGTCGCCTTCGACGTCAACACGTTGAGCCCGCCGCACGACAGCGCCGGGATGACGGCGTTCCTTGCCGCCACCGTCATGCACAAATGCCTGCAGCTCGCCTGCGCCGGGCGCGAGCGCGCGCGTTCGAACCAGTTGGCGCGATGAGCCCAGTTGGCGTGATGAGCGTCGGCGCCAATCGTTTTCTCGTCGAATACCAGGAAAGGTCCGAGGGCGGCCGGGTCGCGCGGCTGACGATCGACAACGAAACCAGGCTCAACAGCCTCAACACCGCGCTGATGCAGGAGATCGTCGAGAAGATGGCCGGGATCGCCGCCGATCCGGAGCTCCGGCTTGCCATCCTCTCCGGCGCCGGGAGCCGAGCCTTTGTCGGCGGCGCCGACCTCGGCGAGATCGCCGGCCTCGACCACGCCAGCGCACGCGGGTTCATCACTCTCGTCCACCGTTGCTGCGCCGCGTTCCGCCGGCTGCCAGTGCCGGTCATTGCCCGCATCGACGGTTTTGCGCTCGGCGCCGGTCTCGAACTCGCCGCCGCCTGCGATCTGCGGGTCGCAAGCGAAGCATCGAATTTCGGCATGCCCGAGGCGGCGATAGGCATCCCGTCGGTCGTCGAGGCGGCGCTGCTGCCGAAATTGATCGGCGCCGGCCGGGCCCGCCGCCTGTTGTTCACCGGCGAGATGATCGGCGCCGCCGAGGCGCTTGCCTGGGGCCTCGTCGACCGCGTGGCGCCGCGCGCGGCGCTCGATATCGGGATCGACGGCCTGGCGCAGCCGATCCTTGCCGCCGGCCCGCGCGCCATCCGCTTGCAGAAATCGCTGATCCTCGACTGGGAAGAACTGCCGACCGCGGCCGCGGTCGAGCGCGGCATCGACGCTTTCGTCGCCGCCTTCGACAATGACGAGCCGGCCCGGATGGCGGGCGCCGCCTTCGCCCGGCTGAAGGCCCGCCGCAATCCGGCCCGCGAGCGATGACCGCGGCGCGCCGGCGCCGGCCGAAGCAACTCGGCGAGGCGGTCCCCGCGGCGGGCTCCGACACGCCGCACTACCACGGTCATCGCGAGAGGCTCCGCCGGCGGCTGATCGATGCCGGGGCGGAAAGCCTCCCCGATTACGAACTGCTCGAAGTCATTCTGTTCGCCAGTAATCCGCGCGGCGACGTGAAGCCGCTGGCGAAGGAGCTGATCGAGCGCTTCGGCGGCTTTGCCGCGGCGGTGAGCGCCGACGCCGAGGCGCTCGCCGCGGCCGGGCTCGGCCTCGCCGGTGTCGCCGCGCTCAAATCGGTGCGCGAGGCCGCGTTGCGGCTGATGCGCGCCGAACTGCACGAGCGGCCGGTCGTCAACTCCTGGGACAAGCTGATCGATTATTGCAGTGCGCAGATCGCGCACGGCAAGGTAGAGGAATTCCATGTTCTGTTTCTCGATCGCAAGAATGCGCTGATCAAGCACGAGCGGCAGCAGCGCGGCACCATCGACCACACCCCGGTCTATACCCGCGAGGTCGTCAAGCGGGCGCTCGAACTCGGCGCCTCGGCGCTGATCCTGGTGCACAATCACCCCTCGGGCGACCCGACGCCGTCCAAGGCCGACATCTCGGTCACCCAGGAGATCAAGAAAGCCGCAGCACCGCTAGGGCTCGTGCTGCACGACCACGTTATCATCGGCCGCAACCGGCATGCGAGTCTGCGCGATCTCGGGCTGATTTAGCCCTCGATTTTAGCCCTCGATTTGCCCTTGCGCAGGCTGTGCCGCCGCCCTATGGGGGGCCAAATTCGGGCGTCGCAACATGGCGAACTGCAAGCTTTGGGCCTGGTGGCGGGTGGCGATGCTGCACGGGCTCTGCACGACCGCGTTGCTCGCCGCGCAGGCGCCAACGGCTGCCGCCGATGCCGGCACGCAGACCCCGGCGTCCCCTGCCCACGCCGGCTTTCACGGGTCCCGCCTGATGCCGCCGAAACCAGAGGGCGCCTGTCCGCCGGGCATCGGCCCGATGTATCGGGCATCGGCAATCGTCACCGGCACGGACATGCGCCAGCGCCCTTGGGGCTTTGCCCAAACGTTGCGCGAGGTTCTCGGCAAGTCGTCGGGCGACCCGCGGCTCAAGGATGACGCTCGGACCGCGCAGCTTGCTGCGCATGCCGACCGCTTCGTCGCCTGTTTCGCCTATGCCGACATGATGGCCGGTATTCCGTTGCACGATGACCAAGGAACCTACGACCGGCCGTATAACCTCACCGTCGTTTTCGCGCCCGCGAAGATCGATGCCGCATTGGCACAGCTCGGCGACAAGCCGTGGCGCGGAACGCGCCCGGTCATCATACCGGTCCTGCAGGTGCATGGCAGAAAGCCGCCCCCTTACAGGCTCAGTGCCGAAATCCCGGTGGGCGCGGAGCAGCGAGGCGCGTTTGCCGTCGCCGCCGCCGAGTTCGGCATGAAGCTGCGCATCCCGACCGATTCAGAACTTCGCGTCTGGGGTGCAAGCGCCGGTCATCTTCCGAGCCGGCCGCCGCCATCGAGCGTCGATGAGGCCATCGTCGTCGGCACGCTCGACTGGAGCGAGACTTTGCCCGGATGGATCGGAAAATGGCGGATGCGTTGGCACGGCGCCGATTACGCCTGGGGCATCAGCGGGGTCAATTACGACGCGGCGTTTCGCAACCTCGTGCGCGGCGTCGTGCTCGTCGCCTCGGGAGCCGGCTCGCCCGATCGAGGGAGTTGAGCCCCAGGGCCCAGGCATAGGCCCGACGGCCGCGTCAGCTTTCGCAAACCCGGCCACTTCTCCCGTGATAACATCGCCCTTTCCGTTTCCGGGAGAAGCGCTGTGTTGACGAGCCTTTCCCACGAGCAGCGCCGCTTTGTCGAAACCGTGCGCGAGCTGGCCCAGAGCGAGTTTCGCGAGCGCGCGCCGCGCTATATGGACGGCGCCTTTCCGTGGGAGAACATGCGCCGGCTCGCCGAACTCGGCGTCCTCGGCATGGCCGTGCCCGAGGAATATGGCGGGCTCGGCCTCGGCGTGTTCGATACCGCCCTCGTCCTCGAAGAAATCGCCAAAGTCTGCTACCCGACGGCGATGGCGGTCCTCGGCGAGGTCGGCGTGCAGACGCGGGTGATCGCCGCCTATGCGCCTGAAGCCATCAAACGGCGCATCCTGCCGGCGGTGGCGAGCGGCGACTGCCTCTTGGCGATCTGCATGACCGAGCCCGATGCCGGCACCGATGTCGCGAACTACAGGACCAATGTCGACCGGGTCGGCAACGGGCTTCGGCTCAACGGCGTCAAGACCTTGATCAGCCGGGCCAATGAGGCCCAGATGTTCGTCGTCTTCACCCGCGTCGAAAAGAAGCCGGGCCGCGAGGGCATCGGCTGCGTCCTGGTCGAGAAAGGAACTCCGGGTTTTTCGGTAACCGGCACCTACCATACGATGGGCGGGGAAAACTTGCACGAGATCCGCTTCGAGGACTGCCCGTTGCCGGCCGAGAACCTGGTGCTCGAAGACGGCTTCCGAAAGCTGCTCTCGGCCTTCAACACGCAGCGTTGTCTCAATCCCAGCATCTCGCTGGGCCTCGCCGAAGGCGCGCTCGAAGAGGCGGTCAAATACGTCAAGGAACGCCGCGCCTTCGGCCGCGTCATCGGCGATTTTCAGGGAATGCGCTGGAAGATCGCCGAGATGTACCGCGAGATCGAGGCGGCGCGCAGCCTCCTCTACCGCGCCTGCGCCAGCGCCGACCCGTTCCCCGACCCGCTATTGGCGGCCGTCGCCAAGATCACCTGCAACGAGATGGCGTTGCGGGTGACGAGCGAGGCGATCCAGGTGCATGGCGGCTACGGCTTTACCGACGAGTTCCCGGTGTCGCGCTTTTACCGCGGCGCCCGCTACGGCACCCTGGGCGGCGGCACGACCGAGACGCTGAAGGATTTGATCGGCCGGCGGGTGCTGGCCGGCATCGAGCCCGCCGACGGCATATTGGGCCTCGATATGTTCTGAGCCGCGGCAAAAACCGATGGGGTTGGGCGGCGTGCGTCTCCCTCGCCCCGCTTGCGGGGAGAGGGCCGGGGTGAGGGGCTTTGCGGCTCAGGTGGAGACGGGTTCCCCCACCCGGAAGCCGCGCCGGGGGCGCGGATTCCGACCCCTCCCCCGCGTGCGGGGCGAGGTAACTGTCGCTCATCGTCTGATGCACGGATATGGGGAAAAGATCAGGCGACGGCCGGGCATTCCGCCCCGCCCGCGACGCACCGCAGTTGTCGCGAGCAGAGAGCGAGACGGGCTGTCAAACTCGTTGATTCTTTTGAATGAATTCGTTCACGTTCGGCTGCAGCCAAGTATCGCCATGATACCAGAAATCGAGCAGTGCGGCCTTGTTGCGCGAAACCCAGTCGATGACTTGCGGAGACGCCTGGCGAACGACGCGAGAGGGCAGGCTGTTGGCGACGACGACCGGGACGTCGGCGATCGCGACGGAAAAGCTCGGCTGCGACCGCCCCGGCTGCAAGAAATACTCGACCCCCGGCCCGTGTCCGTCCATCGCCGTAGAGATGAAAATGGTGCCTGGCACGCCCGTCTGAGCCTTCGTAAGGTTCGCCATTTCCAGGACATCCTCGACGACCAGCTCTTCCGCCAAAGGGGTGTCGGCGGGGATCGATATCGTTGCCTTGCCGCTCATGGTTGGTGCTTAGCATAAACCGGTCCCAACGCGACAGGGCACGCGCGACCGACATCGGTGCGACCCCTACCGGTTTGACTTTACCGAGGCGCCGCCTATAGTCGTCACCCGCGCTCGAAGAGGCCGGAACTCCGGTGTCTATGGCGTGGTGGCAACCGGATCGAATCGACACTCTATGAGCAGCAAGCGTCAGGAAGCGAAATACAAGATCAATCGCCGGCTCGGCGTCAACCTGTGGGGTCGGCCGAAAAGCCCGCTCAACCGCCGCGAATACGGTCCCGGCCAGCACGGTCAGCGGCGCAAGAAGCCGTCGGATTTCGGCATCCAGCTTGCCGCCAAACAAAAGCTGAAAGGCTATTATGCCAATATCGGCGAGCGGCAGTTCCGCCGGCTCTACGAAGAGGCGGTGCGCCGGCGCGGCGACACCGGCGACAATCTCGTCGAGCTGCTGGAACGCCGTCTCGATGCGGTCGTCTATCGGATGAAGCTGGTGCCGACGCCTTTCGCGGCGCGGCAGCTCGTCAATCATGGGCATGTCCAGGTAAACGGCCGGCGCGTCAACATTCCCTCCTATCAAATCAAGGACGGCGACGCGATCGAGTTGGGCAGCACGGCAAAGGCGATGGCGCTGGTGCTCGAAGCGGCGAAATCCGGCGAGCGCGACGTCCCCGACTATCTGGAAATCGACCACGACCGGATGCGCGGCCGCTTCGTCCGCGCACCGAAGCCCGCCGATGTCCCTTATCCGGTTACGATGGAGCCCAACCTCGTCATCGAGTATTATTCACGCTGACGCCCGGCGGGAACCGCCGTCCGCGAAAAAGCCGCGCCGAGGCGCGGCTTTTTTATTGCGCGCCGATCCGGCCCGCCGACACTGCCACTGTTCGACAGGCGATGGCGATGCTGACCCTGCAAATCTCGATCGTCCTCCTCTTGACCCTGATCAATGGTTTTTTTGCGATGGCCGAGATCGCGCTCGTCTCGGCGCGCAAGGCACGCCTGCAGTCGCTTGCCGAGGCCGGCAGCGCCAGCGCCAGAGTGGCGATCGAGCTCAAGGCCGATCCGTCGCGTCTCTTGTCGACCGTGCAGATCGGCATCACCGTGATCGCGGTGCTTTCCGGCACTTTCGGCCAGTCGACTCTGGGCGATCGGCTGGAACAGCAGCTCGCGTCCTGGTCGGGGTTCGTCGCCCGCTACGCGCATCCGATCAGCATGGCGATCGTCGTGGCCGGCATCTCCTACGTCTCGCTGATTTTTGGCGAACTGGTGCCGAAACGCATCGCGCTCGTCCATCCCGAGCGCATCGCCGCGTCGCTCGCCCGGGTCATGCGGCTTCTGGCGCGAGCGGCGACGCCAATCGCCTGGCTGCTCGGCGCCTCGACCAATGTCGTGCTCCGCCTGCTGCCGCTGCGCCGCGAGCGGGCGATCCCGGTGACCGACGAAGAAATCGGCTTCATGCTGCGCGAGGGAGCCGCCAGCGGCCACATCCCGGAGGGGGAGACGGCGATCGTCGAGATGGCCTTGCGGCTCGGTGACCGCCGGGCCAGCACGGTCATGACGCCGCGTACGCAAATCGAATGGCTCGATCTCGACGATCCCGAAGAGGAGAACCGGCGCAAGATTCGGACGAGCCGCCATTCGCGCTTTCCGGTCGTCAAGGGCGGATCGCAACAGGTCGTCGGCATCGTCGAGGCCAAGGACCTCCTCGCGGCGGTCCTCGCCGGACAGGTGTTCGACCTGCGGGCCGCGACGCGCCCGCCCTTCTATCTGCCGAACACGGTCAGCGTGTTGCGCGTGCTCGAGATGTTCAAGACCTCCGGCGCACCGATGGAACTCGTCGTCGACGAATACGGCGATCTCGAAGGGCTGGTAACGCCGAGCGATATCCTCGAGGCGCTGGTCGGCGACATTCCCGGCGCCGGCGAAACCGACCCGCGGGTCGTACGGCGCGAGGACGGCACTTGGCTCGTTGACGGCATGGTCAGCCTCGACGAACTGAAGCAGGTGCTCGGCATTTCCCGCATCCCCGGCGAAGACGCCGGCTTTCACACCCTTGGCGGCTATGTGATGGCCCGCCTCAACCGGGTGCCGATGGTGGCCGACCAGGTCGCCGCCGACGGCTACCGTCTCGAAGTCGTCGAGATGGACGGTCGCCGAGTCGGTCGGGTGCTGGTCGCACCGGGGAAGGGAAAGGCAAGACGGTAGCAGTTCGGGTGGTCTCGTCTGCTTCCGGCGAGTCAGTCCTCCTTCTCTATCGCCCTGGGGCGTTCTTGAATGGGCCTACCTAGACAAGGCCTTCACCCAGCCTGCGCTTTCCGGGCTAAGAATCGAGAGCACTGGTCCGGTTAGCTAGCGGATTTGATTGCCGACACGCGATGCGTTCTCCGCATGCGCGCCGCCTTATGCAAGCAGGTGGCCCTCGACGGCGATGCGGCCCGACACTGAACCCCGTGCCTGTTGTGGGGTTTCCACGATTGTGCCTCACCAACGCCCCTGGGGTTGGGCTCGGGGCGCCGGTGCTGGCGCAGTGAGGCATGACATGAGGAGGCTTGCGGCACTGCCGCAGCCGCGCGTCTCAACCAAACCGCGCGCCAGACGCCCCGGCCTCGTTTCTCGCCGACCTGCTTCCCCGATCTCGGTCCTGCGCAGGCTGGGGCCGGTGACAATTTGCAAATCAGGCAATTTGCAAGTTACCAATGTCGGCAGGGTTTTGGGCGTTCCTTAACTACTTTTTTCTAGCCTGTGGTGCTTGGTGGGGGCAAAGGCATGGCTTGGCTAAGTGGTACAAGAATGCGATCTCGATCTCCCTCTGAAAGCTTCAATTCCTTTGTGCCCGCTCTCTTGTTGCTCGTCATCAGCACGCTGTGTGTTGCGTGGCTCGCTTACCGGCCGGCGAACCGTGATGCTCCGATACTCGCGTGGTTCTCGCCGCGCATGGATTCTGACGCGGTTGTCCTTGCGGCGGCCCGAGCCGGAGGCAAGATTATCGCGCGAGGCCGTTTGTCTTTCACCATAATCGTACAATCCGATTCCTCGAATTTCTTCGATCGTCTGCACGACGCAGGCGCGTGGTTGTTGCTCGACGCAAGTGGCCGTGGCGGGTGTCTCGGGGTGCCGAGGGGCAGTCGATGGAGATCATGATGGCGCGCGACCTCGCTTCCTTGCAAACCCTGACCGGCAAGGCGCTTCAACCCCTCTTGTGGCTGCATGTGCCGTTGATTCTCGGCGTGGCACTCCTGGTCGGCAGTGATTGGCTGTTGCCGACCGCCATCGCGGCCGGATTCGCCGGCGTTTCGACTGTGACCTGGCTCAGGCAGCCCCTCGGCCTGGCGTCGAAACTCGTCAATGCCGTCGCCTATGTCGGGCTGGTTTCGCTCATCGTCTATGTCATGCGCGGGCAACGGTGGCAGGTCGACATTCACATGTATTACTTCGCGTCCCTCGCCATCCTTTCGGCTTATTGCGACTGGCGCACTATCCTCATGGCAACGGTCGCCATCGCTCTGCATCATCTGGTATTGAACTTCGTTTTCCCCGATGCCGTGTATCCCGGCGGCGGTGAGTTCGGCCGCGTCGTCCTGCACGCGGTCATTGCCGTTCTGGAAGCGGCGGTCCTCATCTGGCTCACCTATCAGTTGGCGGCTCTTTTTGCCAAGTCCGAAGAGAGCGTCGAGGCGATGGCCCGGGCCCGCGCGAAGGAAACACAACTTGGCCTCGAACGGGAAGAACTGCGGGCGCAATCCGAACGGGCCCAGCGGGAAGCGATAAAAAACCTGGTTGGCGCCTTCGAGACAAAGGTCGAGCATGCTGTGCAGCAGGTTGCCGATGCCGCTCAAGCAATGCGCCGCTCCGCCAGTGATCTGGCAAAAGCGGCCGAGGAATCGACGCAAGAAAGCGCCGGCGCCGTCGCCGCCTCGAATGCAACCTCGGAGAATGTTCAAACGGTCGCCGCAGCAGCAGAAGAACTATCCGTCTCGGTCAGGGAAATCATGGGCCAGGTCTCGCGCGCGGCCGGGATTGCCAATAGCGCCGTCACCGAGGCGCAGAATACGAACAGCACGGTGGCGAATTTTTCGGCCATGGCGACAAAAATCGGCGAGGTCGTGCAGCTGATCAACGGGATTGCCAGTCAGACCAACCTCTTGGCGCTGAACGCCACGATCGAGGCCGCGCGGGCCGGAGATGCCGGGAGAGGCTTTGCCGTCGTGGCATCCGAAGTCAAAGCACTCGCGAACCAGACGGCCAAAGCGACGGAGGAGATCCAGGCGCAGGTCGACGCGATTCAATCGGAAACGCGGGCGGCGGTAACGGCCATCGGCAGTGTGGCGCTAACCGTCGGGAACATCAGTGCGATCAACTCCAACGTTTCGGCATCTATCGAACAACAGGGGACCGCAACATCCGAGATTGCCCAGAATGTCCATAAGGCAGCAGCAGGCTCATACGAAGTTTCGCGAATTGTCGGAGAAGTCCGTAAAACGGCCGACGATACCGGCGCATCGGCGCAAGTGGTCCTGAGTGCTGCCGACAATCTTTCACGACAAGCGGTCACCCTGAAAAGCGAGGTTCGCAGTTTCATCGACGGTATGCTGGAAACGCAAGCGGCGCCGTAGCGTAGATCGGCAGACCCACCGCTGCGGCATCCTTCCGCTATGGGGAACGGTGGGAGTCCTATGCTGTCATTGCAGCGTTCGACAGGTTCGGTATGGCGACGCTGACGGTGCGCAACCTGGACAAGGTGGAAGAGCAGCCCTCCGGCAAGGATCGGACCTTGCCCGAGTTGTGCCGTATGCAGCCGTTCGTGAATGCCATACAATCGAGGAGATAGGAAGCCGTCCTAGACGATCTGAGCGCACCTCCTCGTAGGAGACCGTCATGCCGGAACCGAAATGGTCGCTTCGCGGCGAGTACATGGAGAGCTGCAACTGCGATTATCTCTGCCCCTGCATCTATACGAACCCGCAGGAGGCGGCGACGCACGACCACTGCACCGCAGTGATGGTGTTCCGTATCGACGAAGGCCATTTCGGCGAGACCAGACTTGACGCGCTCAAATTCGCGTTGGTGATCCGCTCGGGCCGGGTCATGGCCGACGGCAACTGGATTTTCGCGGGAGTGGTAGACGACAGCGCCAGCGACGTCCAGCGCACCGCGCTTGCCGCCATCGTCGGGGGCGAAGCCGGCGGCACGCCGGCGCTCATCCGCCAGAATCTCGTCGGCGACTTCCGCGGGGTCGAGTTCAAACCGATCGAAGTTCACATCGAGGGGCTCGAGCGCTCGGCCGCGATCCCCGATATCCTGGCGTTCGAGATCGAGGGCGTCACCTCCCGAAACCGCGGCGGCGACCCGCTCTACATCGACAATACAGCGCATCCGGCCAACCGCCGCTTGGCGCTCGCCCGGTCGAAGGAGATGCACGTCCAGGGTTTCGGCCTCGAGCTGAACCTGGTCGACAAAGGCAATAACGGGCACTACGCTCCGTTCGCCTGGACCGCCTAGACTGCCCCCGCTCCGGCTGGCTCACTTGGCGTCGTAGATCACCTTGCCGGTGACCGGCGCCGTTTCCCCCGGCACCTTCGCGGTTAGAACCAGCTCCCATTTGCCGGCCATCCCGGTCTCGACCGAAAATCGATAGAGGCCCGGGTCATCCGACGCGGCGGGCGTCACCTTGCCGGACATCTCGGCCATGCCGGCCGGGCCCATATCGGTCTTGGCCTCGACGATCGTTGCCCTATCGACCGGCTTGTTGTCCGGCGCGTGTACAAGACGAACCGCGACCGTGGTCGTGCCGGGTACCCCTGTAGGAGCATCAACAGCCTCAAAACGATACTCGTTGGGGCCGGCGATCGTCAGCGTCGTCGTGGCCAGCAGCAGCACGCCCCATGCCGCGAGGCCAACCCCGACGATCCGTTCAATCCATGGGCCCATCGGCACGGTCTTCTCGAGCAGGACGAACGCGGCGAGACCGATAATCCAAAACAGGTTCATGATGCCGCCAAAAAACAGCAAGCCCATCAAAAACCAGCAACACCCGAGGCAAAAGCTTCCGTGCTCCAGCCCCATCCGGAACGCGCCGCGGCGGCCGGGCCGCCAGCTCTGCACGAGAAAGCCGATTGGTGAGCGGCAATGCCGCAGGCAGATGCCTTTGATGGGGGTCAGCTGCCACACGCCGGCGGCAAGCAGGATCGCGCCGCCGAGCCAATGGCTGGTCGTCGTCATCATCGGCGACAGCAGGCCGCGCCGCTCCAATGCCCATTGCAGGCCGGTCGCGAGCGCGCTGAACGCTCCCCAGGCGACCAGATAGCCGGCCGCGAAGATCCCGGTCGGGATAAAGGGGCGACCGGCCGATTTTTCCTTGCGATTGATACGGGCGAAGAGCAGCAGAGTGGGTGCCGCGCTCGGCAGCATCATCGCCGCCATCATCACCCACCACATTGTGAACATGATGCCCGCGTAGCCGACAGTCCACGACGCCGGCGCCATCATGCTCGCCATGCCGTCCGCGGTCGGCCCGAGGATCATGTCGGTCGCCGACATGCCAGTGCCCGCGCCGAGCAGGATCCATAGCCATGCCAGCGCGATGACTGCGATGAGGGCTGCGACGACGACCTGGCGGTCGCGTCGCAGGACGGCTTCGAGGACGGTATCGTCAGCGGCGGCAGTCATCGCGCGGGGCGGGCCTTCAACCTGCGGCCGAGAGCGCGGCCGCAGGTCAGGGCCCTTCCCAGTCGAAGGGGATGTGCTTGGCCGAATTGAGCGTGTAGTCGAACTTGAAGCCGTGCGCGTCGACCGAGAGGATCGTCGCCTTGCCCCAGGTCACGAGCTGCGGTCCGGGGCCGGTCTCGCTGCCCGGCGCGTTGATCAGCTGCGGATACTTCCCCGGCGGGCTGGTGGGGCCGCTGATCGCCTTGGCCCAGGCCTTGAGCTTGCCGATGATCTCGACGCCCCAATGCCCGAGATCGGGCGCGATTTCGTAGGTGATCTTGGCGCGCTCGACGCCACGGCTCTGCCGCCCGCCGGTGAAGCATTCGTTGACCCAGCCGGGAAAGCCGCCGGAGCGGCCGCCGATGATCGCCGGAAGCGCCGCCATCTGTCGGTCGTCGGCATGATCGTCGATATACATGCCGGCGACCCCGGTCGCCTGTCGTCCCCACAGGTCGCCCTCCCAGCGGCCAACCCGCACAAAGCTCAGATTGTCGAGCTTGACGTCACCGTAATGGCCCTCGCGGACGTGCCAAAACAGCACCGACTCACAAAAACCGTTGTCGGGCGCCTGGGCGAAGGTGCACGGGCAGGCAACCGCGCAGCTGCAGTTGTCGAACCACTCGCCGACGATGTGCCAACTCGGAATGTCGCTCATCCGGATCCTCCGCTCGGGCGGCGGTATCGCCGACTATAGCATTTCTGCGGACGCTGTCGGCTAACGGCGTCACCAGCGGTTTGGCGCTGCGCGGGCCGGAGCACTAGCGAGAAATTCGAAATTCGAGGCTAAAGCGCCGCTCGTGTGTGAGGGCGCGCTAGCGCTGGCCGGCGAGTTCGCGAAACCGCTTCAATGCCGCCTCCGCCAGCGCGCGGGTCAGCACTTCGGCCGGCATTTCTCTGCCCAGCGGTGCCGCCTGCCCCGCCCAATGTGTCGAGAACTCACGGCTGCCCTGCTGCTCCGCCTCTCTCCGCAACGGTGCCAAAGCCAGAATCGGGGACGGGAATCTGGCATCATCCCTTGAAGCGGGCCGCGGCCAGCCGGCACGTCCTCCTTGATCCATCGGCGAGCTTCCGCCCCGAGGGCCCGAGGGCGGCCGGCAGCGGGATGGCGGATGCGAAGACCCCATCGGGATCGAACCGTCGTTTGAGGAGCCGGAGCCGGGCGGCGTTGCCGCCATAAGCCTCGGCGGCCTGTTCGCAATCATCCGGGCCGAGCAGGTTGGCGTAGCCGCTCGGCAGGGCGAACGGTGCGAGGCTCTGCCGGAGATCTTGCGCCCAGCGCCGGTGCGCCGCGCCGTCATCCCCATCTGGCTTCCAACCCGCGACGATCTCCACCATCAAGTGCTCGCGGCGCAAGCCGAACGCGGCGCTATCTGGCGTCATCCGCGTTGCGGCGCCGTGGAAGTGGTGCCAAAAAATCGAGCAAAGCGGCGACGCCGCGCGGGCCTTCGCGGCGATGATCGCCTCGGCGGCGCCCGCGGTGAGCGCGGGCAGCCAGCGCGTCCGCGTCTCAAAGTGGCAACCGTCCGCGGCCTCCACCCACGCGTCGAACTGGCCGAGCATGTCCGCGTAGGTCGCCGGTCCGACCTGGGCGGATTGCGCCGCCCCGAACGCCCGCACGTCTTCCATGACACGTCCGCCCCGGCGCCGCTCGCGGTTCCACAGCGGCACGAGCATGATGACGGGTTCGCCATCCGGACCGGACATCACGCCGACGCACACGCCGAGTTCGTCGGGCGCCGTCGCCGCGAATGCCGCGTAGCGGCGCAGGACCTGCTCCGCCTCATTCCAGTTGTAGACGATCGATCCCGCGAGCATGTCGCGCGCCGGATGGAGGCGGACACGCAGCGAGGTCACGACGCCGAAATTGCCGCCGCCGCCGCGCAAGGCCCAGTACAGGTCGGGCTCCGCGTCTGGAGCGGCTGTGAGGAGCCGACCGTCCGCGAGCACGATTTCGGCGCCGAGCAGGTTGTCCGCCGCCAGGCCGCACGTTCCGTTGAGCGGGCCGTAGCCGCCTCCAAGGGTCAGGCCGGCCATGCCGACCGTGCCGCAGTTGCCCAACGCCCCGACCAGGCCGTGGGGTCCGGCGGCGGCGGCCACATCCTTGGCCAGGGCGCCGCCCGCTACAGTGGCCGCACGCGCTCGCGGGTCCACCGCGACATCCCGCATTCCGGTGAGGTCGATGACGAGCCTGTCGTCGCGAAGGGCGCGTCCCGCCCAGTCGTGCCCGCCGCCGCGCACTGACAGCGGCAGGCCGTGGCGTCGCGCGGCGCGCACCGCCGCCTGCACGTCCTCGGGTTGTCTGCAGAACGCGATTATCGCCGGACGGCGGCGCACGGCGCCGTTCCACACGCGGCATCCCTCGTCATAAAGCTCGTGCCCTGGCAGCGCCACGCCGCCGGAAATGGCGGCCCGCAGCTCGTCCACACAGCTTGCGCTGATTTGGTTCTTTGAACCGAGCATCGTCGCACTCCTTTGGGCCGCGGCATACGGCGGCCGAAGCTCCGTTTCGGCTTGCAGCGAGAGCAGCATTGGCGGCCGGAGCTGAGGCGTTCTTGTCCGGCCGATTTCTGCACCGCGCGAAGGACCGTTGTCATCGCTCCTGCAGAATGCAGTTCTGTTGCAGCTCAAAGGAATCGTGTTTCAGCGGTAACCGAGCGTTTGAGCGCTGTCTTCGCGGTCATCAGCCCGCTTGCAATCGCGACAACGACCCCCATTTACCAAAAAAATTCATCATAAACGCGGCTCTGGCTGTTGTAAGGTCGAGCCCACATCATGAGGGAGGAAAGACATGGCAGGCATCGATCCACCACGCAATGTCATCTACTACAATAGTGATGCTAACCAAATACCCTTGGCAGGTATCGCCAACCTGTCTTACACCGACGTGATTATTGCCTTTCTCGTTCCTGATAGTAATATGAATTTAATAGGAGGTGGAGGTGCCTTCAACGATAATCTCCAAAACAACATCCAGGCGCTGCAAAACGCGAACAAGAATGTTCTGATTTCGGTTGGCGGCTCGACATTCCCATCCTCTGCCTGGCAAAGCTACGCCCAGGACGTAGATGGACTGGTGGATCAGCTCGTCAACAACTGGGTGATCAGCTATGGTTTTAATGGGGTTGACATCGACTACGAAGACGATTCTGGATTTACGGGCACATATAATGGCATCGAATTTTTGAGTGCTCTAACGAGCGGTCTTGCCCAGGCGCTGCCACCTGGACAAAACATCATCACCCACGCCCCACAAACACCCTATTGGGACGCAAACGGAGGTTACGACAACGCATACACCCAGATATGGCAGCAGGTTGGTAATCAGATTACGTGGATCAACAATCAATTCTACAACAACACGGCCTATGATCACAATGCCGCACGCAAGGTATTGTGGTATCGGAACATTGTCGCGATCACAGGATCAGAAAAACTATTGGTGGGCGCTCCTGTCGCCCCGGGAGCCGCTGGTGAAGGGTACATCACTCTGCCCGACATGATTCAACACGTCATCAAACCACTGCAATCCAACTTCGGAGTTCAATTTGGTGGGATGATGGGTTGGGAGTTTTCATTGGATCAAGGTGGCGCTTGGGGGAACGGAATTGGCGCATCGCTCGATGTACCGCTGGCCTGTCCGGGACAATCCTACACCGTTATGGCGGGGGATACCCTCTTCGCCATCGCCCAACAATTCCTTGGCAACGGCAACCTCTGGGTGGACCTGACGAAGCCCGACGGCGCCCGGTTCACGGAGGCCGACGCGGAGAACCTCATAATCGGCCAGTTGGTCTGCATCCCCGGGCAGTCTACTTGAAGCCGTGGCGCCGGCTTTGCAAAACAATCACCAAGCTCGCGCAAAGATCCGGTGCGAATGTCGATTTTCCACCCGGCCTCGCCGTTCTCCGGTGGCGCCGTCAGGGTCTCTTTAGGGGCATGAGCACGCATCGGCTCGGCTGACGTCGAGGGCTTCGACCAATGGCCCAGGTTTACGCATGGCCGCCGAGTTGGAGCCCGCTCGGCGCGGACGCCCCGCCATGCCTCACCGGGGGTAGGTAACTGTGGCGCCGGCCAATTTTCAAATGGTCGGCCTGGCGCTTCTGCGAGGGTTGCAAGCGCCAGAATGACGGCGGCGGCCGCCGTTACGTGGTGAGCGTTGAACTGAGCCGCTATCCTCCGACGCCATAGCGGTTGGCGCGAAGATGACGGGGCGGCGGGCGGTGCCTCTATCTTTTCGGCATCTCTCATGGCGGTGAAGCCACAGGCTGCGGAAACCGTACATCAACGCCGGTCACGGCAATTGGGCGCTGGCTTTGAAGCGGTTCTGCGTGTGAGGCTCTGCCAGTGTAGATTTGCCGTCCGTGGGCGCGGCGGAAACCAAACGGCCGATATCGCTCTGGCCTGCCGGTTGCACGGGCGTTCTAGACGATACGGCCGACCTCGTCAGACGGCACTCCATCCCTGCTGACCTTCGCGCCCCGTCGAGACCACCACTCGCCCTCGACAAATCGGAGTTCGCAGCACCCGGCCGGCGCGGTTTGCCACGCAGCACTCTGGCCAAGTAAGGCCAAGTAATTTACCCAGCCGAGAACAGGCCTGAAGGCTGCTCAACGAGACGCCACCTTCTTGAGATTTTGCTAGGCGGCTCCAACTCCACCGTGCACTGCCCAAAGGTTCGGCCTGGCTAATGCACGCACCAGTCGTTCGTCAAGTGTCGTGACGTTAAACGGTTTGCGAATGATGTTTTCGATGCCGACTTCCTCTCCAAGCTGCGGCGCAGCATGACCAGTCATCATAAGGGTACGCAGGCCGGGTCGAAGGCTACGCACAATTTTCACCAGCGACGCGCCGTTGGTCCCGGGCATGACGTAGTCCACCAGCATCACGTCGAAACCTCCGTCGCGCTGCAGGATTGCGAGCGCCGCGTCGGCATCGGCCGCGAGTTCGACGGAATATCCCCGCTCAGTCAACATCTCGCCGGTCATCTGCCGTACATCACGATCGTCATCGACGACCAGAATGCGCGCCCGCGGATGGCTCGTCTGGCGCGTCGAACCGGAATCCGGCCGCACCGCGACGGGTAGCGATTTTGCTCTGGGCAACAACAATGTCACGGTGGTGCCTTCGCCGAGCTTGCTCTCGATTCGAACATCGCCGCCTGATTGTACGGCGAGGCCATGCACCTGTGACAAGCCGAGTCCGGAGCCACGACCGGGCTCTTTCGTGGTGAAGAACGGCTCGTACACGTGGGCGATCAGCTCCGGCGTCATGCCGGTGCCCGTGTCCGCCATACGCACGGCGACATAGTCTCCTGGCAACAGGCTGCCGCCAACGTCGAGCGGTATATTGCGAGTAGCAATGGTCAAGACGCCGCCCTCGGGCATGGCGTCGCGTGCGTTGATGGCGAGGTTGATGATAGCGGCCTCGACCTGGCTCGGGTCAACCATCGCCGGCCATAGATCCTGCACCAGGTCCGTCTGGATACGGATCGAGCGGCCGAGCGTGCTACCCAACAGGTTCGACAGCGCAATCACGGTCATGTTCAGGTCGGTTGGCACCGGCAGGAGTTGTTGCCTCCGCGAGAAGGCGAGCAACTGACCAGTCAGCCTACCGCCGCGCTCGGCCGCGCCGAGGGCAGTGTCGAGCAGGCGCACCAAGCCCTCCTGGCCGGCCGGCAGGCGGGCGCGCAACAGTTCGAGCGCCGCGAGGATCGCGGTGAGCAGGTTGTTGAAGTCGTGCGCAACGCCGCCGGCCAATTGGCCGACTGCTTGCAGTTTTTGCGCCTGGCGGAGCGTGGCCTCAGTCTTCTCGCGCTCGGCCATTTCGACCGCCAGGCGCTTGCCGCTTTCGGCCAGGTCCTTGGTGCGGGCCTCGACGCGGGCTTCCAGCGTCGCGTTCAGTTCCTGCAGCTCGCGCTGTTGTCGGCCGAGTGCGCTGGCCATGTCGTTGAAGGCGGCGGCGAGGCTGCCGAATTCTGAACCTGGCGGTTCGGTGAGCTGGGCCCGGGCAGTGAGGTCGCCGGAAGTCCAGCGGCGGGCCGCCGCAATCAGCGCCTCCGTGGGGCGGCGCACGAAGCGTTGGCCGACCACCAGCGCCAGCATCAACGAGATCAGCGCGCCAGTGATCATCAGCAGCGCGCTCTGTAGGGTGACGCGGTCGAGATCGGCCAGCATGTCCGGAAGATACATGCCGATCGAGACGAACAGCCCGACCGGCGCCTCGGTTGCCGGCACGAAGCCGATCATCCGGTCCTTGCCGTCATAGCCCGCGACCACCGCATTGCCGCGTGTCGCAGCGTTGATGTAGGGGCGGACCGCCGGCGGGAACATTTTGCCGACGAACTTGTCGTGATCGGGGAAGCGGGCGACGGTGATGCCGTTGCGGTCGGCGATGCCGATGGTGCTGTTAGCCGGGCGCGTCAGTTCGCCGAGATGCGCGCCCAGCCAGCCGAGGCTCAGGCCGACGATCACCAATCCCGGCTTTCCGGAGTTTTGAGCGAACTGCAGACAGAAGGGCAGCATGGCACCGCGCGTCGCTGTTGCGGGTGTGTAGGTACCGACATGGAAGCCGCCACGACCAATCACGTCACGGATTTGCGCCGCTGCAGTCGCGTCCACGCCGGCGCCCTTGTCGCTCGAGCAGATCACCCGGCCCTCCGCCGTCACGACGCTCAACACCGCGTAAGAGGGAAGATCGGAGCGCAGTTCAGCAAGCTGAGCGGCACAGGCGGAATCGCCATGTCGGACGGTAGCGAAGTGTGTGATCGCCAGGCTAAGCTGACGCGCGCCTTCTGCCACGTTTGCCATATCGGCGTTCAGCAATTCGGCTTGCCGCAAAGCCTCGTCGGCAATCCGTTGTTGGCCGTCAGTGTGCAAGTTGTACTGCATGTAGGCGGTGACGACAACGGCAGGAAAGGTGGCCACACAAACCAAAATAATCAATCTAGTCAATAAGTTGGCCCGCACAAATAGCTTGCCCATCGAGCGTTCTTCCTGCTGCGCCGTTCCCAAAGGTAGCGCTGAGAGTTCCTGATTGTGAATTTGCGCAACGCAACGGTCGCAAAGTTGCTTGTGGTTTACGAAAAGGCCGCCGGCCTCGAACTTCAGCACGTGCCAGCATTTCGCCATGATAAGGAGCGAGCGAGGCTGGCCGGCCTCTACGAAGAGGCGGCACATTGGCCTTGCGCCTGCCCCTGCACCACCATGTTCGGCACCACATACGTTACCGCCGGTGTGTTGTTTTGGCATTGCAGGTTTTGGGTGACCGTGTTGCCGGAAACGTCCGTCGCAGCCGTGTCGTTGTTAACCTGGAGGTTGCCGCCGACGTCGTTGTAGTCGATCGACAAGGCAGCGTAATTGTTGCCGGCCTGGAGATTGTGGCCGACCGCGTTGCCGAGATTAGCATTGTTTCCGCCGATCTCAATCGGGCTGCCAACATTCTGGACTATCAAATTGCCCTTGATTGCGGTCTCAGAGACGACCACCGGCGGCTGGCCAGCCGAGAGCTGTTGGATTTGCAAATTGCCCCCGACCGAGGCTCCGTTGACGCTAAAAGCACTGACTCCCGAAACGTTCACGTTGCCGCCGGCCTGCGCGTTCTGCCTGAGGACAACACTTCCGGCATTCTCTGTGACATTGCCATCGACGGTGCAGGCGAGGTCGAAGCTGCCGCCGTTTACCGTTACGTTCCCTTTGATCTCACAAGGCGCCGAAAACACGCAATTCTGCCCAGCGGACACGGTCACGTCGCCGTTGAAGAACCCGGTGAACAGGCCGTTGCAGCTTTGTCCGGAAATGAGCGGAGCGGCTTCGATGCTGGCGCCGATAGCGCTGCCCAGCGCGAGCGCTTGCTCGACCGCAGCGGGGGTGTGAATACCGCCGACCACGCGGCTGAATTCCGCCCCCAGATAGCCGCCGGATGCCTGCGAGAGGCTGGTGTAGGTCTCGGCGACGGGGCAGATCAGCGGGCTGTCGTTGTACAGCGGGTTGGCGGTGTAGTCGGCATTGAGCACCGGTTCGCTGCCCGCATTGTTGCAATCGCCGCCGGTCACCGACTGAGCGACGCCGTTGAGCGCGCAGCCGTTCACATTGCTGTCGGCGTCATAGGTTGGGGTTGCGCCATTGGCGCAACCGGCCGTTGCGATCGAGTAGAATACGCCGTTGAGCGTGCAGCCGTTAACGTTCCCGACGCTGCCGAAGGTTGCCGCTCCGCCATTGCAATAGGTGTTGGAGGTCACGGTGAAAGTGACGCTGTCGGTGCCAAGGACGTCCGCCAGGGCCGTTGCGGCGGCACCGCTGAAAGCGGGGTGGCCGGCGACGTAATCGGGATGCGGGGGCGTCGCGATCAACGACGACCAATTCGGATCGCAGCTGGTGAAGTTCGGGCTCCAGGACGCGCAATCCTGGATGGCGGTCACCGGCCGCCATGAATTGTAGTCGTATTTGATCGCCCAGGCGCCCGCTCCCGCATCGGTCATAGCGATGCCAGTCATGGCTGTCGCCTGCGCGGTCTGCAGCAGACTAAGTTCCTGGTTCGCCGCAACGGTATCGGCGATCTGCAGCCAATGCCCTGGTGGCTGCTGCGTACCCCCTGGATCGTTCCAGAATAGCGCTGCCTCAGCTTCGGCCGGGGTCTCCGGCGCGAAGCCCGCTGCGCTGCAGGCAGCCGCGATGCTAGTCGGTACAGTGTTTACGGCCCCCTGGCATTCCGTCTGTAACACCTGAAAGTTATAGGCTTGCGAGGTGAGGCCTTGGTTGGTGGCTGTATAGGGGGCGGGGGCTGTTGCCTCCAGGGCTGCCAGCATATCGTTGGTCATGTCCATCGGCTGCACGGTACCCCAGGTCGGCGTCATCGCAGGCCGCTTGCTCGGAGGCACATAGACCCCCGCATCGCCCTCGTTCGGCGGCAGATATGGGGTTAGCGTCTGTAGGTTCGCGGCGTAGGCGCCGTCGTTGGCTCTCGCCGCAAGCATCGCCTGGCCGGCGGCGGTGCCGAGCAAGATTCCGGTAGTGATCGGCGAGCCGGAGCCCAGCGCCGCGAGTTCGGCATTGATGATGCCGATCTGCGCGGCGACGTTGTTCATCTGCGCGACCGTTGGCCCGACCAGGGCATTCGCGTAGCCCAGGATCGAAGGGTAATAGGTGGCCCCCGTGATGCCCTCGTACTGCTGATACAGCGACCCGCTGCCGTAGAGATTGTTCATCACCGTCAGCGCGGCTTGCAACGCCGCGGCGGCGGCGGAGGCACCGGACACCGCGCCGCCGCCATAAGCGATCGGCCCGTAAGGGTTTCCGGAGGCGGCGTTTACCGCGTCGAACATCGCCCCGTCGACCATCGCGATCTCGCGCGCCACCTCCGGAGGGCCATCGACCAGCGAGGCCGAGGTGTTTTCGATGATGATCAGCAGCGCGTTGTCGACATCAACGACGACGTTGGCGCGCGCAGAAATGGGCGACGCGAACGCGGCCAGCCAAACCGCCGCAAAAATCAGAATATTCCAATGGCGCAACCGACCCCAGCCGCGGCGCGGAATCCGTTGGCGCCCCTTGAGGAACGACCGCGGGCGCGGCTCGCCATTTCGGGTAGCGCCGAGCATCCGGGCTCTGGTGGGAAAGTCGAGACGGCGGGGGGTGCTCACGGCTAGGGAGCCGTAATGTTCAACCTGAGACATGCAACCCATCGCAAACGTTCACTTACCGCGCGGGCGAACCTCGCGCGGGGGTCGTCAATTATGCGTCAGCAGCCGGCCATCTCGGGCGACCGGCTCGGTACATCGAATAAAGCTCTTCGGCGTTGTAGCGGTGAACCGAGTCGCGTGCAAGGTCTGACGGTCCGTCCCAGCCAGCCGCGCGGCACTCGCCTGATCCGACGGTTGGGATAAAGAGACGGCGACTTCGCCCCGCCGAACGGGCCTGGCCTAGCAGCCTGTCGGACTGGAGTTTAGCGGATTTGGCGATGGAACGCCGCGTTGCGTTTGGTCAGGCGGCGTTGGATGGGATGAAGAGGTTGGCGGCGTGGCAAGGGTGGCAGCGGCTTCGGCCTGTCCCGCGGAGGTTGATTTCTGAGTGTCCTGCGCTCTCTTACCGAGTGTCGAGAGCGAAGATCCGCTTCATGTTCCAGGCCATCGTCACCAAGTTCCACTCGCCGCGAACCTTGTCGAGCCCGCGCAGCAGGAATTGGCGAAAGCCCAGAACCGATTTGATGATGCCGAACACGGGCTCCGGAGTGTGCTTTCGCCGGGCGTAGAGCTTCTTGCCTTCGGGCGTGGCCAAGCGGTGCGCCATGGCTTCGAGTGGGGTCGGGTTCTCCGGTGCGGGCGGTGCCGCAGCAAAGCGCTCGTCCAAGGACGGGTGATGCGGGGTCCGGCCGAGCGCCAGCAGTGGCTCGATCCCGGCCGCAGCGCAGGCTGTCGCATTGGCGGCACTGCAATAGCCACTGTCGCCGAGCATCGTTTGCGCCCTGCCAAGATCCGCCGGCAAAGCCGCCAGCTTGCCCAGCATCGGCTCGAGTTGCTGCTTGTCGTTAGCGGCTTGCACAACGTCGGCGGCGACCACCAACAGGCTATCGGCCGCCACCACGGCTTGCGCGTTGTAGCATTGCTCGAACCCGCCGCCCGCCACCGGCATGATCCGCGATTCCTCGTCGGTCAGATTGATCTGATCGCTGGGACCGGGACCCGGCACCGGCGGCGCCGGCGGCGTGCCGCGGGGTTTCTTGCCGCTCGCCTTGGCCTTGGCCTCGCGCGCCGCCATCTTGGCTTCATACTCCGCCTGCTCGCGGGTAAAGCGTTCGTTGGCGCGCGCTTCGATCTTGGCGCGCGCTTCAGCAAGCTTCTTGAGTCGTTCCTCGCGCCGCTCCAGTTCCTCCGGGATCGACATCCCATCGGGAATATCTGCCTTGTCTGCCGCCTCGGCCCTGGCCAACAACTCCCGCACCTCGGCTTTCAGCTGCGCCTCCAGCTTGCCCGCGTGCTCATAAGAAAGCGCGCTGTGCCGGCTCGCATTGGCGTGGATCTTGGTTCCGTCCAGCGCCACCGTGCCCAGGCTGAGCACCCCCATTTCGCGGGCCAGCACCAGCACTTTGACGAACAACTCCTCGATCTCCTTCAAAAACCGCTGCCGGAACGTGGCGATCGTGTCGTGGTCGGGATGGTCATTCGCCGCGATAAAGCGAAACGCCACCGAATTGTACGTCGCCCGCTCCAACTTCCGGCTCGAAAACACGCCGGTCGCATAGCCATAAACCAACAGGCCCAGCAGCACCCCCGGGTGGTACGATGCCGAACCCGACCCGCGATAGCTGCCAATCATCGCCCGTAGGTCCAGCCCTTCGATCACCTCAACGACAAAGCGCGCCAAATGACGTTCCGGCAGCCACTCGTCCACCGATGGCGGCAGCAGAAACCCCGTCTGGCGGTCCACCTGGCGAAAGTTGCTCATCCCCCCAACCGCACCTGGTATCCCCTCAAACCAATCTTACTACATTGTGGGCCACTTCCACCTAAGTCCGACAGGCTGCTAGTCCAACCCATTTTTCCGCGCACCGCCGCGCCCCCGAAGCCCAGCCTCTCCGAGCGCTGCCCCGTGCAGCGCGCCGCTATGCTAAAAATGCTCCTTCATTTGGCTGCGTCGGCCGGACGGATGGAAAACGTATCCGAGCGGCCCGATCGGGGAAGCCCAGGTGCCTTCCATGCCGCGTAGTTCGCGGGCCGGCATGCGTGCACAATCTCGATGGCTAACGCCCCGGGTGACCGTCGTCTTGGCCAGATATTCTTCGGCTATTCTTCGGCAAGGTCGTGTTTGCGCTGCCCTATCGAGCAGTCGATCACCGGAATGCCGTGTGCCTCCGACGGTTGAAGCGGCCGGCCGCCTCAAACTGGCCCCGCAGGGACCACTTTTTCGCAACCCCGGCTGCGAAAACGCGTGGCCCCTTACCGATCAGCTTCATTTATCGGGCCGGCCGGTTCCTGCCGATCAAGCTTCGCGCATTCCTCGATTTCGCTTCGCCTCAAGGCTCGTCTGTCGAGACGACCCAACTCGATGCAAATTTTCGGCTGTATGGCGTAGATTGGTTGGTTTCTGGCGGAATATCGCGGTAAATCGAGCAGAACGATCGAATTCCACGGGAGGACGCAATGATCTACCGGGAAGATCGTGTAGTATGGGGCGCTGTCCTCTTCCGAACCACCAACCCAGAGGTTGTCGCAGGGGCAATCGTCAGACGCAGTGAACGGTTGCACTGGACAAATCAAGGGGCCAAGGAGGAAGTTCTGAGATGGATGCAAGAGCTTCCACAAGCCAGCTCCGCCGGCGATATCGATTGGCACAACGCTGACAACTTTCTCATCGGTCGTTTTCCCAACGATCCCAACCATGTTGCGGTGATAAGATCGATGTTGCTGCCATTGGGCAAGGCTCCTCGTATGAAATAAATACAGGCGCGGGTTACTCGAAGTGAAGAAGGCAGAACAGCGCCGGCTTGGATGCAAGCCAGCGCTGTTTTCGCCGATGAGAGTTTTGATGGACTGGAAAGGTCGCGAATGCGGCTGGATGACGCCCTGTGCGTGCCGTGTCGTCGGCTAGAGATCAGCTTCAGCCGAGGCGGCGGATGGAAGGCGCTGATCAGCAAGTACGTTGGGGCCGTTCCATTCAGTGAACGAGGTATGTTCCGCGGTCGAGCAGAGGTGTGCTGTTGGCCGCCGCTGAGAACGCCTCTCAGCAGCGCCGTGATTGCGAAAGTCGACGCGGCCCCGAGGCATAACCACCGGTCGCGGGGAGGGTGGCTGTATCCCCGATTTCAGATCGGCTCGCGCCGCCAACGCATCCGCTGGGATAGGCCTCGCTCATGACATTCTCCTGCGGGAAAGCGGCATCCGGCCGCTAATTCTGGAGGGTATCGAATGGCCCCTCGACTGGATCGCCCGCCGGCGCTGCCCTCGCGGCCGGTGCCGGCTCGTAGCTGTCGTGGTAGCGCACCCATTCCATGGCGAAGCGAAGCCCGTCCTCGTCTCGGCCTTTGGGGGTGAGATCGAGCAGCCTATAGGTGTACATCATCACCTCCACGCCGCGGCCGTAGGTCGGCTTTTCTGCGAAGGCGCCGCGCCTTCAATCGGAGCGGGGCCGTGGCCCGTGCAAGGTGGGTCGTCGCCGAGGCCGAGATCGCGCAGGGGTCGCGCCACTTCACCGGCCTAATTTTGGTGCGAAATTTGACGGCTGCAGGTTGGCGGATTGTACGGCGATCGGTCATCCACGACCGACGCGTTTCGACCCACAACGGTCCTACGGATGCAGGGAGGCTCCCGTGGTGGCTTTGTCCACGTCTTTCTTCGGGGCTCCCGGCCCGCGATGCGCACGAGGTCTGGCGCGTCTGCCGGCTCGGCCCGGAACGCCGCTCGATCGGCCGCATCGTGCGCGGCGCAAAACAATCTGCCTGAGATATAGACGGCTCGCGTCACGCTCGATCCGGGTACGGTACGCGCGCAGCAATCCTACGGGCCGACGCAAAGATTCAGCTTCGGCAGGCCGAGCAGCCGGGCATGTCGACGGCCTGCCGCGTCCTCGTAAGGCTCCCCATCGCCTCCGGCGCGGCCCCGGCAATACCCGAGGCCAGGAAAGCCTTCCCCCAGGGCTTACAACAGCTAGTACCGCGTTTTGCAAATACCGCACCTAAAATCTTGTCACACCGGCGAAGGCCGGTGCCCATTTCTAACATGGGTCCCGGCCTTCGCCGGGAAGACGAAGAAAGAAAGCCAAATCACATCGTCGATCGACACCCTGAACCATTTCTTTTGATGCACTACGAGACAGAGACCAATGCGTGAGCCATAGATGCGGTAATTAGGAAACGCTATACTAGTTTCGATCTGCCTCCTCGGCGATGGCAAACCGATACTCGCAAATCGGGATCGATGCAAATATGCCTCAGACGTATTCTTCGCCGATCGGGCGGATGCGGTCGCGGCTGCCAATGGCATTTGCGACGCACGGCTCGGCTGGCGACACGGTGGCTCGGCCGACCGCCGAACCGGTCATCCGGGCAGCAGGTGGTGAACGATCGGCAGGGTGAAAAAGCTGAGGACGGTCAGAAAGGCGACCGCTGCTGCCAACACCTCGGTGTCGAAGCCGAAACGATCCGCGACGATAAACACAAAGAGCTGCGGCGGCATCGCCGCCTCCAACGTCGTCGCGTGGAAATTGAGGGTCGAGAGGCCGACCGTGGCACCGGCAAACATGACCACCAACGGCGACAATCCGAGCTTGATTGCCAGCATCGGCCACCAGCTGCCGAAATGACGGAACGCGGCCATCAACGCATCGGGCTTTATTGCCATTCCGAGGACCAGTAGCATCACTCCCGAGGTAGACTGGCCCATCAGATGCAGCGCCATCAGCATAAACGAGGGCAATGGAACCCCGATCATCCGTATCAGGATGGTCAGCGCCAGCGACCAGATCAGCGGAAATTTGACAATCTGCAGCAATGCCGCGCGTACCGGCGCACGTTGCTCCGATTGTTGGTAGAATACCGCCAGCAGCGTGCCGGTAATCAAATCGGCCGAGGTGACCGTGATCTCGCACAGGATCGCGATCTCGGTCACCTCTACCAGGCGATCGGGGAAAAGCCCGCGCAGCAATGGCATTCCGAGATAGGTGACATTGCCGAAAGCGCATCCGAGGATCAACGAATTCTTTAGATTTCGATCGACTGGGAACAGCCTGAAAACCGCCAACGCGCAGCCGACACATACCAATACGCCGACCAACATGACGACTGGAATTTGCCACAAGCGTCCGTCGAGCCGGGCTTGGTAGACGACCTCGACATTCAATGCCGGCAATAACGCGTAAAGCACCAGCATGCCGACATGCCGGCGTGCCGCATCGACGTCGAAATTCGGTACGACATAGCGGACGCAGGCGCCGGCCAGCGCGATCACGGCGAGCGCGGAAAAGACTGTCAGCATGCACGCTCCTCGGTGAGAAAATAAATTCCAGCGGGATCACCTGAGGCGGGCGAGAATGGCAGGCAAGTCGGCAAATTTATGCGCGCGGCAGCGCCGGCGGCCCGTCAAACAAGCCTTCGCCAATCGACAGCAGCGAGATCGAGCGCACCATGCAATCCTCGCAGCGGTGCAAGAGGCTTCGAGTTCGGGACGCGGCCCCTGAGGGAGGCCCGCCGAGCGGTGCGGTCATCGACCGATTGACGGCGCCTCCTTCGGCGGCCGCCAGTGCTGCACCTTGTCGCTCCACTGGCCGGGGAGATCGACGAGAGCGATGAGGTTGTCGGGCCGGCCAACTCGTCTCGAAGCGGCCTATCTGTAGCGGCGCGCAATGGTGTACGGCCCGACAAGCGAGAGAAATGCCTCAATGCGGCAAAAGCAGCGTGTTTATGCACAGCAACGAGGTCCAACCGGCCGGCTGGACCACTTCCTGCGCACGCGAAACGCGCTTCACCCTTGCCCAACACGCTCAAGCGGTCCTCGTCGGACAATCCTCCGGAATCGGAAGAATGTCGGATTAATTTGCACCGCGCTTACCGTCCATCGTCGTATCGGGCCTGGTGCCGCCTCTCGCGCGCCGCCGGGAGGCGCGAATTCGCCCAGCCGGATGCCGGGCAAGACCTCTTACTCGCGAAACTGCGGCATGACCTCTTGGGCGAAGCGCCTCATCGTCTCTTTGACCAATGCGGGATCCATCAGCCCACCCACGTTGAAATAGCCGATAAACTCGTCGAGGCCGTATTCGTCTTGTAGTTCGCGGATTTGCCGGACGCAATAAGCGGGGTCGCCGAAGACACCTATCTCTCGGTCCATGTCGGCAAAGGTGACACGGCTCATGCGTTCCCGCACCTGGCGAAATGCCTCGAAGCTCTTGGGATCCTCGGCCTGCGGCAACGCCGCTTCGGTCGCGACATGCAGGAAGCGCATCAGGCCCGGCTCGCTTTGCGCGCGCGCCTCGTCGCGGCTCGCGGCGACATGCAGCGCAAACGCCAGGGCGACATCGCCATGCTGGCCGGCTGGAAGGCCCTGGCGGTAAACCGCGAGACCGGCTTTCAGCTTCTCCGGCGGGTTGATCAACGGCGAGGCGAAGATCGACAGCCGCCGGCCGGCGGCAAACGGGAACGTGTCGGGGCTGTTGGCGGCGATCCGCACCGGCGGGTACGGTTTCTGCAGAGGCCGCGGCACCAACGCCAAGTCCCGCGCCTGGAAATATTTGCCGTTGAACGAGAAGGTCTCGCTGCCCCATGCCGCAAGGATAAAGTCGAGGGCCTCTTCGAACCGCGGCCGGCTCTCCTCGGGCGGAATCCCATAGCTCGGGTAGTGCCTCGCGATGCCGCGACCGACGCCGAATTCGAGGCGCCCGTCGCTGAGGATGTCGCAGATCGCCGCCTCTTCGGCGATCTTGAGCGGGCTGTGCAGCGGCAACAGCGTTACTGCCGTGCCGAGGCGGATGCGGCGCGTCCGCTGCGCCGCGGCCGCCAGCGCCATCAGCGGGTCGGCGAGGATCGAAAATTGCCTGATGAAATGTATTTCGCCGAGCCACACGGTATCGTAGCCAAGGGCGTCGGCGAGATCTATTTGCCCGAGGATATCCTTGTAGCGCTGGTGCTCGGTAAATCCGTCCGGACAGGGCAACTGGTCGAAGAAGCCGAAGCGCATCCTTGCCTCTCTGAGCCTTCATTCCCGAGATCGCCCCGGGTTGACGGCAACATCGCCCCTGCGGCCGGTTCGCGCAACGACGAACCGAGCTCTCGTTGGCGAGCAGGATTTGTGACCCCGCTTGTTTGGTTTCTCCGAGGTGCCGGCACGCGCTCGAGTGTCTGGGCTTTATCGAGGCACGCTAGTGCCCGAACAATGGGTGGCGCCGATGAGTTTCGCGTTTATTGGCGCAGGAAGCTGTTGTTACTAAAGGCAGTGCCGTATTCGCTGCGAAGGTGGAGAACTCTCCGTGCGCGATGACACGCCATGCGGTCGCCGGCGCCGGTCGGGGGAAAGGCTTACGATCTGGGCCGGCGTAAGCTCTCGCCGCTTTCCTTCGATGATGCAGTCGTTGCGCGCTGGCAAGCGATGGGGGCGGCGGCGCTGGGGATACTCGATGCGCATCTCGCCGGTTGCCGGTTCCTTGTCGGGGGCAAGGCGACGTGAAGGGACCTTCGCCCGGGCGCACGGCAACGACGAGGTTGCGCCGATTCCGCTCATCGCTAGCGGCCTGGAACTCCTAGGTGGACGAAACTTTTGCGATTGTCCCCCGTTTCGCGACTGGTATTATCTGGCGGTCGGAGATCCGATCCGCATACCGACCGCGCAAGCGTTGCCGCCCGCGCGGCGGCTCGCGGCCCGGGGCAATGATCGACGATCGGGGTCGATGAAGCACCGTCGGAGCAGAACGATTAAGCCCCTGTCTCGTCATAAATCCAGAGTTGAAAGGCGTCGTCTGCTGCGCGGTCTTGCCGCCGCAATCGCGATCGTCGCCGGAGTTGCGTTGGGCTCGGCCCAACCGGCCCGAAGCAGCGCGGACACCCTCGCAAGCCCGGCGGCCGACCTGCCGAGCGGCGCCTTCGGGACGACGGTCGCCTATGTCGTGCAGTTCTACCCGCTGTGGTTCACCTATTACCAATCTCGGCTCGCCCCTAATTCCAATCGCCTGGTCGGTCCCGTCCGCGTTTCTTCGCTCTACCACATTGTCGTCGCAATCAATGTCGACACGATCTACGCCAGCAGCTTCCTTGACCTCTCGACCCAACCTGTGGTCCTGACCATCCCGCAGACGAACGTCGTCTATTCGCTCCTCACGCTCGACCCCTACGGCGATGTTTTCGATTCGGGCATTCCACCACAGACGCCCGGAACTTACGTTCTCACCGGCCCCGGCTTTTCCGGCACCCTGCCCGCACGGCTCGCCCCCATAAAGATGCCGCTCGACTACACGACCCTGATCTTCCGGGCGGACAAGTATTCGGCGAGCAACGAGAACCAGATCAAACAGGCCCTGTCGTTCCGCGCCTCGCTCAAGTTGCAGACGCTTGCCGACTACCGTGTCGATCCGGCCGGCGGCGGTAGCGCGATCCTTCCCGAGATCGCTTTTGTCTTCCCGTTCAAGACGACGGCCGACACGCTGGTCGCACGCAACCCGATCGCTTTCCTCAAGCAGCTGCAGACGGCGGTCGAAGCCGCCAACACCCCGCCCTTGTCGCCTTACGAACAGGCCCTGTCGCGCCGTTTCAACGAATTGTTCGGCAGCGGCGACAAGCAGTTCCCGTTCAGCGCCGGCGCCCAAGCCGCGCACGCCCTGATCATCAACCGCTATTTGAGCAATACGGGTCCGACCAATTGGATCCATTTTACCAATATCGGCGACTGGGGTCGCCATGTGATCGATCGCGCAGGAATCACCGAGTTCATTCAATACGCCAACAACATCAGTGCGGCGGCCTATTACCACGCGTTCAAGGACGGCGCCGGCCGTCCGCTCGACGGGACCGACCCGATCGGCTACGTCTTGACCTTTCGCAAAGATCAGATTCCCGAGGCAAAACGCTTCTGGTCGATCACGGCCTACACGCCGCAGGCGATAGAGCTCGTCGCCAATCCCGCGAACAAATATGCGGTCGCGAGCTATACGCCGCGACTGGTGTACAACACGGACGGTTCGATCACGGTATATCTCGCCCAGCAGCTCCCGGCAGGGGTGCCTTACGCCAATTGGTTGCCGATCCCGAAAGGGGCATTCAACATCATGCTGCGCGTCTATGGGCCGGAGGGAAAAGTGGCGCACAACGCCTATATTCCACCAGCCATCCGCCGGCCGTAACCTCCCGCCCCCATCGCAACTTTCCTCCGATCCTGCAACCGGGGCCCGCCGCGCTGACGGACGGACTAGAAGCGTTGCAGATCATCATCGAGCGAGTTGGATAGAGGATCGCGGCAACATAGGCTGTTGAAAGAGCTATCGCCGGGAGGACGCCATGGATTGCTGCGGTCATGCCTACGCCCTCGCGCCCCGACCCTTCATGGGGGGCATGCCACTGGCCTCGATCCGGGGGATGCTCAGCGGCGAGGTCGGGGGGCCCGGCTCGACCGAAGCGGCGCGGACGGCCGAGGCCACCTCTGCCGCACTCGAGGTGCTCCGCAAATCAATCTCGGTCGACGTCCACAGCCATGGCGGCAGCACCGGGATCGCTTCGAAGGAGCCACCGAGCGGCGACCTCGCCAAGGCGATGCGGACGGGCTCTCTAGCGGTCGCCTGCCTGGCCGACGTGCCGGATTGGCCTGTGCTCGGCCGCAGCGCCGAAGGCGCTCTCGCCGCAATTCGTGCGCCGAAATCGGGCGAGCTTTACCGTTACCACCTCGAACGCCTCGCCTGGATCGACGAGCTGGTCGCCACTCATGGTGTGCGGCGGGCGCTGTGCGCCGCCGATCTCGATGCCGCGCACAGGGCCCGAGAGCCGGCGATCATCGCCGATGTCGAAGGGCTCGACTTCCTCGACGGGAAGCTCGAACGGCTGGAGGAAACGCATCGACGCGGCATCCGGCATGTACAGCTTGTGCACTACACGCCGAATGACATCGGCGATTTCCAGACTGGCGCGATCACGCATTACGGCCTCACCGAATTCGGCGCCGAAGTGATCCGCGCCTGTCACCGGCTCGGCTTTGTCTGCGACGTCGCACACGCGACCCAAGACATGGTCGGGCAGGCCGTCAAGATAGCAACCAAGCCTCTGCTGCTGTCGCACACGGCCGTATCAGGATCGAGGGCGATGGGCCCGACGGCCCTCAAAGGCCGGCAGATCAGCCCCGACCACGCGCAAGCGATCGCCGAGACGGGCGGCTCGGTCGGCATCTGGCATTTCTTTCCGAGCCTCGACCGATATGTCGACGGCCTCAAGGAGATGGCCGAGATCGTCGGCGTCGATCATGTCAGCATCGGTACCGACCAGTTCGACCCGCGTGGCTGCGTCGAGGACTATACCCGGTGGGTACACCTCGTCGCGGCGATGCTGCGTGGCGGCTTTACCGCCGAGGACGCCGCGAAGATCGCCGGCGGTAACTACATGCGGATCTTCCGCGACGCGGTCGGCTGACGCGTTCAAGCACCAAGAAGGGCCGTCGCAATAATCGATGTCTGCAGCAAGACGGCGATCGTCACCGGCGCCGCATCGGGCATCGGCCTTGGCATCGCGACCGTGCTCTCCGACGCCCTCCCATTGCCATTCAAGGCACGGCGCGAAGGCCATGATCGTGAGGCGCGATCCGCTGTCCCGAACGACAGCCCGGCGCCGGTAGCGCGTCCGCCAACATGCCCCAGCCGCCGGCTTGCTCCGCCCTATCGTGGAACCTACATAACCCGCTCTACTTATTCTGTCAATTGCGGAACATAGCATGCGTGTATCACAACGCGGGTCCGGTTTCCCTGCCACTTCCCTGACATACCCCGCGGCAGGGAAAGAAAGTTCCCTGCCGGCCCCGGCCAAAAAGCCGCAAGCCATTGGCAGAACGCGATTGTCGGCCTCAGCCGCCGATTTTTTCCCTGCCGTTGGCCGCCGGCAGGGAAAATCGCCATCTGCCGGCCGCTCCTCGCAGCATGCCGGGCTCCGACGCCGCCCCGCCCGGAGCTACAGCCAAGGCCGGCATCTGTGGCCGACATGGGTCCCGGCCTCCCATCGCGATGACGATATTGGAGATGCTACTTTGCGGTGCTGCGCTATCTCCCGGCGACGCATCACCGAGCCGGGCGCTGATCCGCTTGGCTGATCTCCGCATCGATGCCGGGTTCTGGCGGACCGTCAGCGCCGTTCTCGGCGTCGTCGCGCTGGCGCTGCTGGTCGCGGCACTGATCCGCCGGTCGCCGCCGGATTTCTCGACGCGGCGGATCGTCGCCGTCGTGCAGGACCGTGGGCGGCATCCGCTCTGGGCGATCCGCCTCGCGCCTGCCGCGCACGAGATCTCCGCCGATAGCCTCGCTCCGCCGCCGGCGCCGTCGGGTCGGGTCTACCAGCTCTGGCTTGCGGCCGAGGGCGCGGTTCGACTGCGGCCGCTCGGGCTGCTGCCGCAGACCGGGCGGCAGGCCATTCCGGTGACGCCCGAGAATGCCCAGCTTCTGACCGGCAGCGGGCAGCTCGTCGTCACGCTCGAACCGGACGGAGGTTCGCAGCAGCCGGGGCCGACCGGTCCGATCCTGTTTCGCGGCGGACTCGAGGTGAGCGGCAGCGGCGGCTGAATGCGGCCGCCGGAAAAAGTAAATATTTGTGAAAGCGTTAACTGGCCGCCTGCGGCGGCCTTGCGCGAGGCCGGACAGGGCGCACATTTACGCCGTAGAGCCTGGCCGGCGGGGGATCGGAGCACGGTCGGAATCGGTTTACCGATAGGGTGTAACCTGCGGCGCACCGCGTCATCGGTGCGGCCGTTGCCGGTTTGGCTTTCTTGCGAGGTGACGTCATGGCGATGCCGGCCGGTTCGATCGACGAAGTCTGCGTCAACACGATCCGAACCCTCTGTATCGACGCGGTGCAGCAGGCGAATTCCGGGCATCCCGGAACGCCGATGGCGATGGCGCCGGTCGTCTACACCTTGTGGCAGGATTTTCTGCGGTTCGATCCCGACGACCCGATCTGGCCGAACCGCGACCGCTTTGTCTTGTCGTCGGGGCACGCCTCGACCCTGCTCTATGCGATGCTGCATCTAACCGGCGTCAAGGCGGTCGACGAGCAATACGAGCGCCTCGGCACGCCGACGGTCTCGCTCGACGATCTCAAGCATTTTCGCCAGCTCGGCAGCAAATGCCCGGGGCATCCGGAATATCACCTGACCTCGGGTGTCGAGACGACGACCGGCCCGCTCGGTCAGGGGATAGCAACCAGCGTCGGCATGGCGATCGCCGCGGATTGGCTCGCCCGGCACTTCAACCGGCCGGGCTTTACCCTGTTCGATTACGGCGTCTTCGCGCTATGCGGTGACGGCTGCATGATGGAGGGCGTCGGCAGCGAGGCCGCGTCGCTAGCAGCGCATCTGCGCATCGGCAATCTCGTCTGGATCTACGACAGCAACCACATCACGATCGAGGGCAACACGGCGCTCGCCTTCAGCGAAGATGTCGCCGGGCGGTTCCTCGCCTATGGCTGGCATGTGCAGCGGGTCTCCGACGCCAACGATCGCGAGCGCCTGGGCGATGTGATTTCGATCGCCAAGCGCACCATGGATCGCCCGAGCCTGATCATCGTCGAGAGCCATATCGGCTATGGCGCGCCGCACCGGCAGGATACCTCGGCCGCGCATGGCGAACCGCTGGGGGCCGCAGAGGTGGCGCTGACGAAGCGCCGCTATGGCTGGCCCGAGGATGCGAAGTTTCTCGTGCCGGACGGGGTCTACGAGCATTTGGCCGCCGGCTTCGGCGCCCGCGGCAAAAAATTGCGGACCGAGTGGGCCGCGTTGTTCGAGCGCTACAGCGCTGCTTATCCCGATCTCGCCGATACTGTCGAGCGCCTGCAGCGGCGCGACCTGCCGGACGGCTGGGACCAGGACATTCCGCGGTTTCCGCCGGACCCCGCCGGCATTGCCAGCCGCGATGCGTCGGCGCGCGTGCTGAACGCGATTGCCCCCCGCCTGCCTTTTCTGCTCGGCGGCGCCGCCGATCTTTTTCCTTCGACCAAGACGCGGCTCACGTTCGACGGCGCCGGCGACTTCGAGGCCGACGACCGAGCCGGCCGCAATTTCCATTTCGGGATTCGCGAGCACGCGATGGGTGCCGTCTGCAACGGCTTGGCGCTCTCGAAGCTGCGCCCCTTCGGTTCCGGCTTCCTGATCTTCTCCGATTACATGAAGCCGCCGATCCGGCTCGGCGCGATCATGGAATTGCCGGTCGTCTACGTCTTTACCCATGATTCGATCGGCGTCGGCGAGGACGGGCCGACGCATCAGCCGGTCGAGCAACTCGCCGCTCTGCGGGCCATCCCCGGCCTGATCGTGCTCCGCCCGGCCGATGCCAACGAGGTGGCCGAGGCCTGGCGCGTCGCGCTCGGCCACAAGCATCAGCCGGCTTGCCTGATCCTGAGCCGGCAAAGCTTGCCGACCTTCGACCGCACGCGCTATGCCGCGGCTTCCGGCACGGCGCGCGGCGCCTATGTGCTGGCGGACGCCGTCGCCGGGCGGCCCGAGGTGATCCTGATCGGCACCGGCAGCGAAGTGGCGCTTTGCGTCGCGACTTATGAAAGGCTGGCGGCCGAAGGGGTCGCCGCGCGGGTCGTCAGCATGCCGTCCTGGGAATTGTTCGAGCAGCAGGACGACGCTTACCGGGCTATGGTATTGCCGCCCGAGGTCACCCGCCGGGTCGCGGTCGAGCAGGCCTCGACCTTGGGGTGGGAACGTTATGCCGGGTTGCGGGGCGCGATCATCGGCATGAAGACATTCGGCGCCTCGGCGCCGCTCAAGGACCTTCTCGTCAAGTTCGGCTTTACCGGCGAGCATGTCTATACGGCCGCCAAGGAGCAGCTCGCCCGCAGGGAGTAGGGGATGACCAACCCGTTGAGGACGCTGCCGGAATACGGGCAGTCGGTGTGGCTCGATTTCGTCAGCCGCGAATTGCTGCGGACCGGCGAGCTGACCCGGCTGATCGACGAGGATGGGCTGCGCGGCGTCACCTCGAACCCGTCGATCTTCGAGAAGGCGATCGGCCATGGCGACGATTACGACGAACTGATTGCCGCGGCGCAGAAGAACGGCGATCTCGATCCCGGGGCGCTGTTCGAAGAACTCGCCGTGCACGACATCCAGGAGGGCGCCGACGCGCTGCGCCCGGTCTATCACCAGACCCAGGGTCGCGACGGTTTCATCAGCCTTGAAGTCTCGCCCTATCTGGCGATGAAGACGCATGAGACGATCGAGGAGGCGCGCCGGTTGTGGCGCGAAGTCGGCCGCGAAAATCTGATGGTCAAGGTCCCTGGGACCAAGGCCGGGCTGCCGGCGATCCGCACGCTGATCGGCGAAGGTATCAATATCAACGTGACCCTGCTGTTCTCGCAGGCAGTCTATGCCGAGGTCGCCGACGCCTACATCTCCGGGCTCGAAGCCTTTGCCAGAAAAGGCGGCGATCCGCACAAGGTGGCGAGCGTCGCAAGCTTTTTCGTCAGCCGGATCGACACCCTGGTCGACGAGGCCCTCGATCGGCGGATCGCTGCCACCGCCGACCCGGCCGAAAAGGCACGTTTGGCGGCGCTGAAAGGCAAGGTGGCGATCGCCAATGCGAGGCTCGCCTACCAGCACTACAAGCAACTCTACGCCGAGGAGCGCTGGCAGCGCCTCGCCCAGCACGGTGCCCAGACGCAGCGGCTCCTATGGGCCAGCACCGGCACCAAGAACAAGGCCTATAGCGACGTCCTCTATGTCGAGGAGCTGATCGGCGCCGATACCGTCAACACGATGCCGCCGGCGACGATGGATGCGTTCCGCGACCACGGCCGGCTGCGCGCCAGCCTCGAGGAGGATGCCGACGCCGCCAAAGCCATCATGGAGGCTCTGCCCGGCGCCGGCATCTCGATCGATGCGGTGACCGCAAAGCTCGTCGACGACGGGGTGCGGCTCTTTGCCGACGCCGCCGATCAGCTCTACGCCGCGGTGCAGCGCAAGCGCCGCGCCGTGCTCGGCGGCAAGATTAACCCGATGAGCGCAAAGCTGCCGGAGCCGCTCGACACGGAAGTGGCGGCAGCGCTCGAGGACTGGCGCGGCGAGGGCAAGGTCCGCCGGCTGTGGGGCGCCGACGCCTCGCTGTGGACCGAGACCGACGAAGCCCACTGGCTCGGGTGGCTCGGCGTCGTCGATCAGCAGCTGCAAGGTGCCGCCCAGCTGCAGGATTTTGCCGAGGATGTCAGGCGCGGCGGGTTCGTCGATGTTCTGTTGCTCGGCATGGGTGGGTCGAGCCTCGGCCCCGAGGTATTGAGCGAGACCCTCGGCAGCGCACCAGGTTTTCCGAAGCTGCATGTGCTGGATTCGACCGATCCGGCGCAGATCCGGCGCTTCGAAAGCGGCGTCGACCTGGCGCGCACGTTGTTCCTGGTGTCGAGCAAGTCGGGCAGCACGCTGGAACCGAACATCTTCAAACAGTATTTCTTTGAGCGCGCCACAACCGCGGTCGGCGCAGCGGAGGCGCCCAAGCGCTTCGTCGCCATCACCGATCCCGGCTCGTCGCTGGAAAAGCTCGCGCGGACCGAGGGTTTTCGGCACGTCTTCCACGGGCTGCCAAGCATCGGCGGGCGGTTTTCGGTCTTGTCGAATTTCGGCATGGTGCCGACGGCGGCGATCGGCATCGATCCACGCGCCTTTCTCGAGAGCACTGCGGAGATGGTGCGGTCCTGTGCGCCGACCGCGCCGCCGGCCGAGAATCCGGGTGTCATCCTCGGGGCGATCCTCGGCGTCTGCCAGCGGCATGGCCGCGACAAGGTGACGATCGTCGCCTCGCCGGGGATCGCCGATTTCGGCGCCTGGCTCGAACAGCTCCTCGCCGAATCGACCGGCAAGCTCGGCAAAGGCATCGTGCCAGTCGACGCGGAGCCGCTAGGCGCACCGGCGGTCTATCGGGAGGATCGGCTGTTCGCCTATCTGCGCCTCGCGTTCGATAGCGACGGCGAGCAGGAGCGCGCGGTCGCGGCGCTCGAAGCGGCCGGACAGCCGATCGTACGGATCACGGTTTCCGACAAGATGCAGCTCGGCCAGGAATTCTTCCGCTGGGAGATGGCGACCGCGGTTGCCGGCTCGATCATCGGCATCAATCCGTTCGACCAGCCCGATGTCGAGGCGAGCAAGGTCAAGACGCGCGAGCTGACCGCGGCTTACGAAAAGACCGGAGCGTTGCCGGTGGAGCGGCCGTTCTTCAGCGACGACGGCTTTGCGCTCTACGCCGATCCGCGCAACGAGGCGGCCCTGAAGCCGCAGGCGGCCAGCCTCGCTGCCGCATTGCAGGCGCATTTCGGCCGGGTCGAGGCCGGCGATTACGTGGCGCTTCTCGCCTATATCGAGCGCCGCCCGGCCCATGTCGCAACCCTGCAGCAGCTGCGTCGGGCAATCCGCGACCGGACGCGTGCGGCGACCTGTCTCGGTTTCGGGCCGCGCTTTCTGCATTCGACCGGGCAGGCCTACAAGGGCGGCCCAAATAGCGGCGTCTTCCTGCAGATCACCTGCGACGACGCGGCAGATCTGCCGGTGCCCGGGCAGAAATATACTTTCGGCGTGGTCAAGGCGGCGCAGGCGCGCGGCGACTTCGACGTATTGGCAGAACGCGGCCGGCGAGCCCTGCGCGTTCACATCGCTGGTGATGTCGACGCCGGGCTGGCGGCGCTCGGCCGCGCCGTCGAACAAGCTCTACCGTAAGTCGACGCTAGCGCGAAAGGCTGAACCATGAATGCGGTCGAAAACAGCAAGAGGGCGAGGAAGGCGCCGCCTTGCACAATGGTGATCTTCGGCGCCGGCGGCGATCTAACGAGACGCCTGTTGATGCCGGCAATCTACAATCTGGCAAAGGACAAGCTGCTCTCCGACAATTTTGCGATCGTCGCCGCCGACCGGACGCCGAAACCGGCGAAGGACTATCGCGATTATCTGGCCGACGGCGTCAGGAGCTTTGTCTCGGACACCGGCTCCAGCGGCGCGAGTGAACCGTTCGATGCCGCCGCCTGGGACAGGGTGGCGAGCCGGATCACCCATTTCGCCGGCGACTTCACCGCCTCCGAAACTTATGCCCGCCTCGCCGATCTGCTCCAAAGGACCGCAACCGAGCAGCACACCGGCGGCAATGTCGTGTTCTACCTGGCAGTCGCCAGCCAATTGTTCGGCACCATCATCGAGCGGCTCGACGAGGCCGGTCTGACCGAGGAAAAAGGCGACGCTTGGCGGCGCGTCATCATCGAAAAGCCGTTTGGCAGCGACCTCGCCTCGGCCCGCGCCCTCGACGCGCGGATCCTCAAGGCGCTGCAAGAGCCGCAAGTCTATAGGATGGACCATTTCCTCGGCAAGGAAACGGTCCAGAACATCATGGTGCTGCGCTTTGCCAACGGCATCTTCGAGCCGTTGTGGAACCGCGATCATATCGACCATGTCCAGATCAGCGTCGCCGAGACCGTCGGCGTCGAACGCCGCGCCAACTTCTACGAGGCGACCGGCGCATTGCGGGACATGGTGCCGAACCACGTCTTTCAGCTCTTGAGCCTGACCGCAATGGAGCCGCCGAATTCGTTCGACGCCGATGCGGTGCGCACCGAGAAGCACAAGGTGCTGGAGGCGGTGCATCCGCTCGACGTGGCCGATGTGCGGCGCGCCGTCGTGCGCGGCCAATATGCGGCGGGCAGCTCGGCGGGTCAGCCGGCCGCAGCCTATCGCGAGGAACCGGGCGTGAAGCCCGACAGCCTGACCGAAACCTATGTCGCGATGCAGCTCGGCATCGACAATTGGCGCTGGGCGGGTGTGCCGTTCTATCTGCGCACCGGCAAGCGGATGGCGCGCCGCACCACCGAGATCGCCATTCAGTTCAAGCAGGCGCCATTCGCGCTGTTTCGCGACACGCCGATCGACGTTCTGACGCCGAATGTTCTCGTCCTGCAGCTCCAGCCTGACGAGGGCGTTTCGCTGCGCTTCGGCGCCAAGATCCCGGGCCCCGAAATCTCCCTCGGCGGCGTTCAAATGCAATTCCAATACAAGGATTATTTCAAGTCCGAGCCGAGCACCGGCTACGAGACGCTCGTCTATGACTGCATGATCGGCGACGCGACGCTGTTCAACCGGGCCGACGGCGTCGAGGCCGGCTGGGGGGTCGTGCAGCCGATCCTCGACCTGTGGCACGACGACAAGACCGTGCCGCTCGAATTCTATCCGGCAGGCAGCGAGGGCCCCGAGGCTGCTGACAACCTCTTATGGCGCAGCGGCCGGCAGTGGCGACCGGTTGCCAAATAGCGCTGCCGATCAGACGAGCTGTCCTGATGAGCGACTTCTCGCAATCATTCGGTAGGGAACCGTGACCCGCCCGATCATCGTCTGCCCGTCTATCCTGTCGGCCGATTTCGGCCGGCTCGCGGACGAGGTGCGCGCCGTCGACACAGCCGGGGCCGACTGGATTCACGTCGACGTGATGGACGGCCGCTTCGTGCCGAACATCACGATCGGCCCGGTGGTCGTCGCCGCGGTCCGCAAGGCGACCGCGAAACCGGTCGACGTGCATTTGATGATCGTCGAGCCCGAGCATTATCTCGACGACTTTGCCAAAGCCGGCGCCGACCATCTCCTGGTCCATTGCGAGTCGAGTGCGACGATCCACCTGCACCGCACGTTGTCGCATATTCAAAGCCTCGGCAAAGTCGCCGGGGTCGTGCTGAACCCGGCGACGCCGTTGTCGCAGATCGAATATGTGCTGCATTTGTGCGGCGTGGTGCTCGTCATGACTGTCAACCCGGGTTTTGGTGGGCAGCAATTCCTGCCCGAGATCCTGCCCAAGATCCGCGCCCTGCGTCGGCTCTGCGACGAGCGCGGGCTCGACCCGGTGATCGAGGTCGATGGCGGGCTCGGCGGCGAAAACGCCTGGCAGGTGATCGAAGCGGGGGCGAACGCGATCGTCGCCGGCTCTCACGTGTTTAACGCCGAGGATTACGCGGCGGCGATCGCCGCGATCCGCAACTCGCCCGGTCGAAATTCCTGAGGAACGCCAATGTCGCAGACACCCGCCCTCATCGACCAAGCCCCGGATCCCGAAGCGCTGGCGCATCGCGCGGCCGAGTGGATCGGCGGCCTCGCCGCCGAGAGCCGCGGTCGCTTTGCCGTTTGCCTGTCAGGCGGCTCGACCCCACGCCGCCTGTATCAGCTCCTGGCGCAGCCGCCGCTCCGCGAACGGATGCCTTGGGATCGCCTCCATTGGTTCTGGGGCGACGAGCGGTTCGTCCCCTGGGACCATCCGGACAGCAATTACGGGATGGCGCGGGCGGCCCTTCTGGCGCAGGCGCCAATTCCGGCCGAAAACATCCACGGCATCGAGACGAAAGGTACCCCGGCGGAAGCCGCGCGCGCCTATGAGCACCAGCTCAAATCCTATTACGGGGCCGAAGCCCTCGATCCGGCGCGGCCGCTGTTCGACGTGCTGCTGCTTGGTCTCGGACCGGACGGCCATACTGCATCGCTGTTCCCGGGGACAAAAGTGCTCGACGAACGCGCTCGCTGGGTCGCCGAAGTCGTCGGCGCCAAGCCCGAGGCGCGTATCACCTTGACCTATCCGGCGCTCGCCAGCAGCCGGCACGTCGCCTTCCTCGTGGCCGGCGCCGACAAGCGGGAGATGCTGGCTCGGGCGCTCGCCGGGGACCCGGCGTTGCCGGCGGCAGGGGTCGATCCGGTCGGTTCGTTGACCTGGTTTGCCGACGCCTCGGCTCGGTCCGCGGCATAGTCGATCGATGATCGGCGAGCGGGATCGGCTGAAGCGCGCGGCGGCGATGCGCGCGATCGACGAGGTCGAGGACGGCATGGTGCTGGGCCTCGGGACTGGTTCGACCGCCGCCTTCGTCGTCGAGGGGTTGGCGGCGCGCGTCGCGACGGGGCTGCGGGTGGTCGGGATTCCGACTTCCGAACGAACCGCGGCGCAGGCGCGCCGCCTGGGAATCGAAATTGCGACTTTTGCAGAATATCAGCGGCTCGATCTGACGATCGACGGCGCCGACGAGGTGGCGCTCGGTTCGCTCGACCTGATCAAGGGTCTGGGCGGCGCCTTGCTGCGCGAAAAGATCGTCGCCGCGGCGAGCGCCCGGCTCGTCATCGTCGTCGATCAGGAAAAGCTCGTCGACCGGCTCGGCGAACACACGCCGGTTCCGGTCGAAGTGACCCAATTCGGCTGGCAGGCTACAGCGGCGGCGCTCGCTAGGCTCGGCTGCATTCCCGAGCGGCGCTACACGGTCGGCGAGCAGCCTTTCGTCACCGACGGTGGCAATTTCATCCTCGATTGCCGGTTCGGCCCGATCGCCGATCCGGTCGCGCTCGAGCAGCAGGTGGCGATGACGGTCGGTGTCGTCGAAAGCGGGCTCTTCGTCGGGCGCAGCTCGATGGTGGTGGCGGCCACGATGGGCGGGGTCGAGGTGTTGACGCCGCCGGCGCAGCAGCGGCGATGAGGAAGATTTCGCTGGTCGTCACCGATGTCGACGGCACCCTCGTCACCACGAACAAAGCGCTGACCCCGCGCGCCGTCGCGGCGGTGGCGCGGTTGCACGAACGCGGCATCGCCTTCTCGATCTGCAGCAGCCGGCCGCCCTTCGGCCAGCGGATGCTGATCGCGCCGTTGCGCCTCGCGTTGCCGTTTGGCGGCTATAACGGCGGCAGCATTGTCAATCCCGACCTCTCGCCGGTCGAGGAAAAGCTGCTGTCGCCCGACGCGGCGCGTGACACGGTCGACCTCTTGGAAGCGCGCGGCGTCACCAGCATCTGGGTCTTCACCGGCGATGCCTGGCTGATCCGCGATCGGCACGGGGACTATGTCGACCTCGAGATCCATACGATCGCGACCGAGCCGACCCTCGTATCCTCCTTCGACGGACGTCTCGATTCGGTGTCGAAGATCGTCGGCGCCAGCCGGCAGCATGAGCGGATCGCGGAATCCGTCGCAGCGGGCCAGACGTCGCTCGCCGGCCGCGCCACCGTGGCGCGCTCGCAGGCCTACTATTGCGATGTGACGCCGCCCGGCATCGACAAGGGCCGGCTTGTCGATCTCCTGGCGCAGCGTCTCGGTGTGCCGCGCGAGGAAATAGCCGTACTCGGCGATATGGGTAACGACGTCGAGATGTTTCGCCGCGCCGGTTTTCCGATCGCGATGGGCAATGCCACGCCCGAGGTCAAAGCGCTGGCGCAGGCGATCACCGCGTCGAACGACGATGACGGCTTTGCCCTGGCAGTCGAGCGCCACATCCTTGGCGACGGAGCTTGAAGGCGCAGGAACTTATTAAGGTCCTCTCCCCGCAAGCGGTCACAAGCGGGGAGAGGGAAGGACCCACAATGGCGGGACGGTGGGGCAGAGCCGCGCGCGACCAGCTCCATCGAGAAGCGCGGAGCCCTCGGCCTCGCTCAGCCCGGGTTGTTTTGATTGAAGCTGGCGACGCAGCTCTCATGCAGCTGCGGATCGGTGATCGGGCCGCATTCCTTGCGCATCCGCGCTTCGCGGAAGGCGGAGCTGCCCGCGACGAGCCGATCGTAGCGCTGGCTCTGGATCACATTTTGCCGCGCCGACCAGTTCGGGGACTGGTTCTCAACATTGGCCTGCGGACCATTGGTGACGACTTGTTCCGGGGGCGCCATCTGCGCCTCAGCCGGCGCGAGACTGGCGATACCGATCAGAGAAGCGGCCATAAGGGCCAAGCTAACAGGTTTCAACAGCGTCACTTCGGCCTCCATGCACGATTGATCATGCGCCGATAACAGTGTGACGCCGGGATCGTTCCACAGAAAAATAATGGCAAAAAAGTGGCGACGCGCCTCAGATGATCGGGTCGGCCAACCCGCGCCGCCGGCAAGCGGCGAGCACGGTATTGCGCAGGAGGCAGGCGATCGTCATCGGGCCAACCCCGCCCGGCACCGGTGTGATGGCGCTGGCCACCCGGCGCGCCGCGTCGTAATCGACGTCGCCGACAATCCGGTTCTTACCCTCGGGCGTCGCCACGAGGTTGATCCCCACATCGACGACCACCGCCCCCGGCTTGACCCAATCCCGCCCGACCATGTTGGGGCGGCCGATCGCAGCGACCAGAATATCGGCATTGCTGCAGATCTCTGCCGCGTCGCGGCTCTTCGAATGCATGAGCGTCACCGTGCAATCGGCGGCGAGGAGCAGGGCCGTCATCGGCTTGCCGACGATGTTCGAGCGCCCGAGAACGGCGGCCGCGGCGCCCGCGAGATCGGGCCGCACCGAGCGCAGCAACAGCATGCAGCCCTGCGGTGTGCATGGTATTGGCGCGGACAGGCCGCTCCATAGGCGGCCGACATTGCGCGGGTGGAAGCCGTCGACATCCTTCTCGGGGTCGATCGCGGCGAGCACGCGATGCGTGTCGATATGCGCCGGCAACGGCAATTGGACGAGCACTCCGTCGACGCATTCGTCGGCATTGAGCCGCTCGACCTCGGCGATCAGCGCCGCTTGCGAAGCGTCGACGGGCAGGCGACGTTCGAAGGAGACGATCCCCGTTGAGGCGCAGGCGCGTCCTTTGGTGTTGACGTATACTCGGCTTGCCGGATCGTCGCCGACGAGGACCGTGGCGAGCCCGACGGTAAGGTTCGCTTCCCGATGCAAACGTGCCGTCGCATCGACAACGCGCAGGCGCAATTGGGCGGCCAGCGCTTTGCCGTCGATGATCCGCGCCTCTCCCATGCGGTGCTCCCGGGCCGTTTGGCAAATCGGCGCGACACTACAAGAGCCGGCGCAAAATCGTAATGGCGGTTAGAATGGTCGAAAGAACAAGGGGAGAGGCTGATGAGCGTGCGGCAAAGGATCCGGCGGCTGATCGCGCGGCCGGGCTATACGATGGTCCCGGGCGCCTATGACACGTTGACCGCGCGGCTCGTCGAGGCGGCCGGGTTCGAGGCGGTCTATCTGACCGGTGGCGGCTATTCGCGGGCGAACGGCTATCCCGATCTCGGGCTTCTGACCTTGGGCGAGAATGTCCGGTTCGTCGGGATGACCGCCGACGCGGTCGCGATACCGGTCATCGCCGATGCCGATACCGGCTACGGCAACGCGTTGAACGTGATCCGCACGGTCCGCGAATTCGAAAAAGCCGGAGTCGCCGCCTTTCATTTGGAGGACCAGGTCTCGCCGAAGAAATGCGGCCATTACGAAGGCAAGGAAGTCATCGGGATGGCCGAGATGGTCGGCAAGATTCATGCCGCGGTCGACACCCGCCAAGATCCTGATCTCGTGATCATCGCCCGCTCCGATGCGCGTGCGGTCGAGGGGCTGCAGGCGGCGATCGATCGGGTCAACGCCTATCTCGAGGCCGGCGCCGATGTCGGCTTTGTCGAGGCGCCGCAGAACGTCGATGAATTGCGCATCGTCGGCCGCGAAGTCGGCGGGCCCGCGCTCGTCAATGTCTTCGAAGGCGGCAAAACGCCGATGCTGCCGGCGAGCGAATTGGCGGCGATGGGCTTCCGTCTCGGCATCTACCCGTCGCAGACGCATCGTGCCGCGATCCGCGCCGCGCAAAGGGTGCTGCAGGTGTTGAAGGAGGATGGCGACACGCGCCGCATCGAGGGCGATCTCGCCACCTTCGCGGCGCGCGAGGACACGGTCGGCACCGCTCGCTGGCGCGCCCTTGAAGAAAAGTACATGCGGCCATTCTGATCCGTTGGCCGCGTCTGGCGACATCGCCTCCTCCAGCGGCGCTCGGCGACTTCGGTAGCGTCGGTTCAGTCCGGCAGATCGAAAAATCGGCACCAGCCATGCGGGCTGATCGGACCAGCGACAACGACGCAGGCATCGGGTGGTCGGTAAAGCGCGCAAGCGGCGCAGCCGAGCCCGTTTTCGGCCGGTCCTGATACTGCGCCTCGGCTCGCGACATCTTTCCTACCGCCGAGGACGGCGACGCGATCAACGCCGCGGCCGCGCCCGTCAGCGCCGCCCGAATCACGCCCCGCCGCGAACAGGTACTGGCAGGATCACCTCTACCAAGCACGCCCAAACCGGCGGTTGGCGCTTTCCGATGCCTTCAGGATCGGCCGAAGCGGCGCACGGTGCTCGGCTTCAGGCTGGGTTGCGGACCCAGCCATAGCGCAGGTTGCTGCGGCCAGGACCGTGCTTCAGATAATCGGCTTTTAGGTCGGCGAAATGGTCGGGTGGGGCAAGCGCGGCATGCTCCGGGAAATTGTAGAGCCGTGCCGTGTTGCCGGCGAAAATCCCTGATTTGACTGGGCCGTTGGCCGCACCCAGCGGAGCAAACCCGTATTTCTTCTGCATGCCTTCCGGGATTTCGAGGCGGCGCAGCCCTTCGATCTGCCATTGCGGTGCGCCGGTCCATACCGCGTCGGTGCCCCAGACGACGTGGCCGGCGCCAAGCCCCTTGACCAGGATACCCATCAGGGCAGCCGCGAGACGGGGCTCGGCGACCGCGGTCCAAGCGAAAATCTGTCCGAGATCGCCGTAGACGTTGCTGACGCCATATTTTTCGGGGATCTCGGCAAGATCGCTGGTCCAGGAACTACGGCCTGTCTTGTCGAACTCAGCCATGCCGTCGGCCGGACTGCCGCCGACCCAGCGATAGGCCGAGTGGTAGACGAGGAAATTCAGTTGCGGCCAATCCTTTGCCGCCTTGCCGATATCGCTGACATCGGCATAGGGGCGCAGCCGGGGAAACTGCTTCTCGACACCCGGCGCGAACAACCCTTTGTGGATGCAGACGTTCTTGATGCCCGATTTAGCCGCCTTCTCGTAAAACGGGTACATCAGCTTTTCATCATCGGCGTGCCATGGCCAATGGGCCAATTCTTTGTGGGTGTTGTCGCCGACCGTGTAGCCTTTCCAAGAGTCGGGACGGTACAGCTCGATCGCCATATCGACCTGGTCGAGCCAGCCGGGCTGACCGGGGGTGATCGTGAAATGCGCCATCATCCGCCGCGAACCGGCCTCCTTGTTGACCTTGTCGCGGGTGGCGAAAACCTGCGCCTGCGGGATGAACCAATCCTGCGGCACATCCGAGGGAGAGTTCGACAGCAGCGCCACCTTGGTGTCGCTGTCCATGTAGATCTCTTTGATGTAATTCGCGTATTTGAGATCGTTCAGGGTCTGCTCGCCGGTCAGCTGCTTGTTCCAGCCAAGCTTGCCGAATGCGTTTCGCATCTTGACGAAACCGACGAGCCGGGTGTCGTCGCGCAGGAAATGGGTATGGCCGTCGATGATGAACTGTGCCGACAACGCGGTCGCGCGTTCATTGGCCATGTCAGGCGTTGCCGCCTCGGCGAGGCTCGCCTCGAACACATGGCCGAATACCTCGTTCATCGCGACGAACGACGCTGCCATACCCGCCGCGGTCTGGAAGAATCGGCGCCGCGACAGGCTCTGGCGACGCGCCAGACGATCGCTGATCTCCTTGAGACGGGCCTCGACCGCGCGCTGCCTTTCGGTCTGCGGAACCGGCAGGTATTCGTCGCTCGCCACGATCTGGGTCGGCACCGGCGATGCAAATGACGCGGTCTCGGCCGGCAGTAATTCGGCGAGCTGTTCGTCGGTCAGGAATTTCATGCTCTCCTCCCGGCTGGACCGCCAGCCGGAAGCTGCACGGCGGCCGCTCGAATCTCGGACACTATGGCCGATGCGCCGCCCTGGCCTTCAGGGTTTTGCGACCTGCGGTTTGCCGGCGGCGGGTTTTTCCTTCTTTTTCTGCTTCGGCTTTTTTGCCTCGCGCGTCGACCGCTTCTGCTCCTTGTTTGCCATGGCACGCTCCGCTTCGAGCAACGTATATGCCGGCGAATATGCGACGACTGTGGACCAATGCAACCGCGGAATTTCGCGATCTTGCCGGACTCGCGACTGGGTCGGCCAGGCTGCTGTCGTTCACGTCGTGACGACGACATTCAGGAGCGGCGCGCCGCGCGCAAAATGGTCGAGATTGCCGGCGACGCCCCCATCGCCGCGCCGCCATGCCGTCGGTCGCGCAAGGCTGCGGAGAACGCTTCCTCATCGACGATCGGGGGATACATTCACAGTCGTTCAAGCTGCGGCGACGACGTTGAGCAACGCCTCGCCGCGCACAAACCGCTTGATGTTTTCCGCGATCTGGTCCCAGCGCCGCCAGACCATACCCGTGGTCCAGCCAGAGTTGTGCGGCGTAACGATGACGTTGGGCAGTTCGTGAAACGGGTATTTCGAGCCGCGGCGAAGCGGCTCCGCGGCGCTGGGGTATTGCCACCAAACGTCGAGCGCCGCACCGGCAATCTTCCGCTCACGCAGCGCGGCAAAGAGCGCCGCTTCGTCGACGACCTGCCCGCGGGCGATATTGATCAGAAACGCCCCCGGCCGCATCAGGCCGAGTCGGCGGGCGTCGATGAGGCCGGCGGTCTCGGGCCCGAGCGCCGTGCACAGCGCGAGCGTATCGCATTCCGGCAGCATCTGGTCGAGTTCGCCGAGCAGGTATAGGCGCTCGATCCCATCCTCGGCCGCGCGCGCCGAGCGGTTCGCGGCGAGGATGCGACACCCGAAAACGGCCGCCCGGCGGGCGACCTCGCGGCCTACCCGTCCATAGCCTACGATGCCGAGCGTCGAACCCCGGACCTCGCCGTGCGGGGCACCGCCCTCGACCCAGCTCGTCCGCCAAGAAGCGCGCTCGCGGAACTCGTTTGCGATCGTGAACAGGCGATGGTGCAGGGCGAGCATCGTCATCAGGACATATTCGGCAATCGCGGTCTCGTGGCCGAAGGCATTGCAAAGGGTCAGCCCGGCCGGCAGCGCTGCGAGGTCGAACAAGTCGACGCCGGTGGCGACCGACTGCACCAGACGGACCTTCGGCGCCGGCGGATAATCGGCACGCCAATGGTTGCTGACGAGAATGTCGGCATCCGCCGCCGCCGCCGGCAGCCGGTCGTGGTCGATCGGATCGCCGAGGATCTCGACCGCAAGCGCAGCGGGCAACTGCCTTTTGATCCCCTCCGCGGTGTCGGCGGCGACGCCGCCGAGGAACAGCGCTTTGATCATCCTCGCTTGCCCCACACCGATCGCAATGTCATGCGTGTACCCCTGCTCGCAATGATCCCGGACCAACCGCAGCTCGGCGGCCGAATTGGGACGGCGCCATTCGGGTCCTCAAGGAACGCCCCCTTCTGGCGCGTCCTTCAGGCGCGTCGCGTCGCGAAGTCGATGCGCGGATCGATCAGCATGTAGGTCAGATCGCTAATGAGCTTAAGGATAAGACCAATCAACGTATAGACGTAGAGCGTGCCGAACACGATCGGATAATCGCGATTGATCGCCGCCTCGAAGCCCAACAGGCCGAGCCCGTCGAGCGAGAAGATGACCTCGATCAACAGCGAGCCGGTGAAGAGGATGCCGACGAGCGCCGCCGGAAAACCGGCGACGACAAGCAGCATGGCGTTGCGAAATACGTGGCCGTAGAGCACACGGCGTTCCGAAAGGCCCTTGGCACGGGCGGTCAGCACGTATTGCTTGTTGATTTCGTCGAGAAAACAGTTCTTGGTCAGCATCGTCAGCGTGGCGAAGCCCGAAATCACCAATGCCGTGATCGGCAGCGCCATATGCCAGAAGTAATCGGCGATGCGCATCGGCCAGGACAACGCGGCCCAATTGTCGCTGACGAGTCCACGCAACGGAAAGATCGTCAGATAGCTGCCCCCGGCGAACAGCACGATCAGCAAAATTGCGAACATAAAACTCGGCACGGCATAGCCGATGATGATTGCAGCACTCGTCCAGACATCAAAGCGGCTTCCGTCCCCGATCGCTTTTCGGATGCCGAGGGGGATCGAAACGAGATAGGTAACCAGTGTCGTCCACAGCCCAATCGAGATCGAGACCGGCAGCTTCGCCCTGATCAGATCGATGACGCGCTGGTCGCGAAAAAAGCTGGTGCCGAGGTTGAAGGTCAAATAGTTGCGCATCATCAGCAGAAATCGGTCGAGCGGCGGCTTGTCGAAGCCGTACTCTTTGTCGAGTTGCCGGATCAACGCCGGATCGATGCCGCGGGCGCCGCGATAGAGCGAATTCGCAGCGACTCCCGCGCGCAGCGCCATTTCGCCGGCGCCCCCGCTGACACGCTCGGTCGCCCCGACGGTGCTGCCTTTGATCTTGGCGATCATCTGTTCGACCGGGCCGCCGGGGGCGGCCTGCACGATCACGAAATTCACCACCATGATCGCGAAGAGGGTGGGGATCATCAAGAGGATGCGGCGCACCGCATAGGCGATCATCTGCCGTCCCGCCTCCCGACGGTATTCACCCAATTCCGGCGGTAAACGACCCTCGCCGCGGCCCTCTCCCCGCCAGCGACCGCCAGCGACGAGAGGGCGGTACCCTCGATAGGGAGCGTGAGCGGCAGCGCACGACGCGGCCCCGCTTATCGCCTGAGGAGTTACTGTCCTTCGGCGAAGCCGAGAAGACGGCCCTAGGCGTGCAGGCCTTTGTAGTAGCTGTTGCGCAAGACCCGCCCCGGCAATGCGCCGCTGTGCTTGCCGTCTTCGAGCAAGACCTCGCCGTTGACGATCGTCATGTGGATGCCTTCGGCCGGCTCCTTGATGCGCCTGGCGCCGGTCGGGAAGTCGTGCATGACCTGCAGCGGCAGCGGGCGCACCGTATCGGGATCGAAGACGACGATGTCGGCCACCATGCCGGGGCGCAGCAGGCCGCGGTCGTAGAGACCGAAGGTCGAGGCCGAATTCGAAGGTCAGCCGACGCACCGCCTGTTCCAGCGACATCGCCTGCTTCTCGCGCACCCATTCGGCCAAGAGCCGGGTCGAATAGCCGAAACCGCTCTGGAACTGGACATGCGCACCGCCGTCCGACAGGCCGATGATGGCGTTCGGATAAGTCAGGATCCTTGCGACGGCCGCCTCGTCGACATTGTTCTCGCCGTGCAGCCATTCGCTGTCGAGGTTCTCCTCGACGGCGAGGTCGAGGAAGGCGTCGATGATGCCCTTGCCTTGCGCTTTGGCAATCTCGCCCAGAGTCTTCCCCTCGTATTGCTTGTTCTTTGGCAGGATCGCGGTCTGCAGCACCATGAAGTCCCACCAGGTCGTGCAGATGCCGGGCGGCGGCGTGGCGACTTTGAACTCGACCGCTTCGGCATGGAGCGTCTTGCGCACTTCGGGGTCACGATAAGCGCGCAGCATCTCCTCGGGCGAAGACAACAGGATGGGATGCCAAGTCGGCAGCCCGCGGAATTGCTGACAGTTGCGCATCGTGAAATAGTCGGTGATGCGGTTCGGCGTGCACATTGGGAAGGCGCGAATGCCTTTCGCAGTCGTCGCATCGACCTGTGCCATGTGGTTTTTCCACTGATCTGGCCGGCGCATCGACTGGCCGAGATTATTGTAGACGACGGTCCGGCCGGTCGCTTCGGACAATCGGCTCATCAGCCCGTCCTTCATCTCGGCGCCGTTGCCGCCGCCCGACTGGATGATGCCGGTGCCCATCTCGCGCAACACGTCGCCGAGCGCGAAGATCTCTCTTTCGTCGGCCCACAAGGCTGGGATGTGCACGCCCTGAGGGTCGTAATGCCCCTGATTGCGCGACACCGACAGGCCCAGCGCCCCGGCCTTCATGCCGTCGCGCACCAGTCCTTGCATCTCTTTGATTTCGTCGTCGGTGGCCGTGCGCTTCTGGCAATCTTCGTCCATGACGTAATAGCGCACTGCGGTGTGACCGATCAGATTGCCGACATTGACGCCCAGATGATGGTCGAGCTGGTCGAGATATTGCGGCACCGTCTCCCAGCTGAATTCGAGGGTGCGCAGCACCTCCATCGGGATCGCTTCGACATAAGAGAGAAATTCCGAGAGCCGCTCCTCCTTGCCCTTGCGCACCGGCGCCAGCGATAGCGAGCAATTGCCGAAGACGACCGACGTAGCACCATGATCGCAGGAATAGGTGCAGAGCGGGTCCCAAGTGACCTGGGCGTCGTAATGGCAGTGATTGTCGATGAAGCCAGGGGCGACGACGCGTCCGCCGACATCGATCGTGCGCGCGGCCGGCCCGCTCAATTTGCCGATCTCGACGATTTTGCCGTCCTTGATGCCGGCATCGCCGCGAAACGCCGGCATGCCCGAGCCATCGACTATGCGGCCGTTCTTGATCAGCAAATCATACGCCATCGCTCTGTCCCTCCGTCCGGGGTTGTGTCAGCTCTTTTGTTGAACTGTATCATGCGGAAGAGCCGGGCCGCGATCCGCGATATCGATGGCGGGACATCGCGTTGTCGCATGGCTGCGGCGGCGCGCCATCCTTTAACCAAGTGAGGCCAATGCCGGAGTTCGGGGATGCCGCGCCCCTCCGATCCCTATCTTGCAATCGCGTCTGCCGAATGCGAGCCTCTGCCGGTCGGGGAGGGGAAGGGACATGAAGATGCGGCGATCGATCATTTGTGCCGGGCGGCTGGCTTTGGCCGTCGGGCTTTGCGGCGCCTGGCTCGCCGCCGCCGCGACCGCGCAGGCGACCGCGATCGGCGGCACCGCGCAGCCCGCGCGCGCCGCTCTCGGAGCGGTGCTGCCGGCCCAGGCGCAACAAGGGCAGAATGTCGAAAGCAGCATCGCGATGCTGCATCAGCGGCTCGGGATCACGCCGGCGCAGGAACCGGCCTTCAACGGGCTCGCGAACGTCATGCGCGAAAACGCCCGGATGGGGACCGGCGCCCCACCGGCGGCGAATGCGAGCGCCGTCTACGCATTGCAACTGGCGATCCAGTACGGCCAGCAGGAAATCGACGGCATGCGGCGGATGCTGCCGGCGCTTCAGTCGCTCTATTCGACGCTTTCGCCGCAGCAACAGGCCGTCGCCAACCAGCTGTTCCGGCAGGGGCCAGGCCAAGGCCAATAATGCCGACCGGCGTTATCCGGGCTCGACGAGCCGCTGTAGCAAGGCTTGCGCCGCGGCGGGCGCGCGAATCTTGCCGCCATTGATGAAATAGACGAAGCAATCGCCGCCGCCTTCGGCCGCCGATTGGCGGAACTCGCTGGCCCACCGATCGAGCGCAGGCGGTGGATAACCCGCCGGCTCCTCGACGGTGCAGCGCCGCAACCGGGCATAAACGAAATCCGCGGTGACCTCGGCGAGCGCCGGAAATTTGTCGTCGTCGACCCTCGCCACGGCGATGCCGCGGCGACGCAAGAGCTCGACCGCCGCGCCGTCGAGGGAGTCCGGGCGCCGCACTTCGACGACGTGGCGCAACGGCCGTCCGTCGATTTCGCCCGGCAACGATTTGAGGAAGGCGGCGAATGCCGCCTTTTCGAGTGCGATGGCCGGCGCGAACTGCCAGAGGATCGGTCCGAGCTTGTGCCGCAATTCGGACAAGCCGCTTCCCAGAAAACGGTCGAGCGCCGGACCGATATTGTCGAAATCGCGCCGGTGGGTGATGAAGCGCGGTCCCTTCAGCGAAAAGACGAAATCCTCCGGGGTCTCGTCGTGCCAGCGGCGGAAGCTCGCCGGCTTCTGCAGCCCGTAAAAGGTGCCGTTGATCTCGATGGCCGTGACCCGGCGACTGGCGTAGGTCAATTCCTGCGCCTGCGGCAGACCCTTCGGATAAAACGTCCCGCGCCACGGCGGATAGACCCAGCCGCCAATCCCGACGCGAACCTTGCGCGCGGCATTCATCGGGGCCCCCATACCGGCAATTCGACAAAGGACGGTGTTGCCGCCGCGTGATGGATCCGGTTGCTCGCGACGCGGATGTCGGCCGCGCCGTCCCGGGCCAGGATCGGATGACCGCTGTTGGTGTTGCGGGCGCGGCGCGGGAAGTTGCTGCTCGTCACATCGATCTCGATGCGGTTTCCGGCGCGCAACGTGTGGTGGATATGCCCGAGATCAATGGTCAAAGGCTCGACACGGCCCGCCGACAGCAGCCGCGGCGTGCCCGAAGCGTCGCGGTAGAGGGCCCGGACGACGCCGTCCATCAGCATGACGGCCGGCCCGCCGGGCTCGGCTTCAATCAGCTTCGCGACGAAATCGGTGTCGGGGCAATCCGACTCGACATGCAGCGTCACGCGCACATTGCCGGCAATCGTCAGATCGCGGGTCAGGGTCTCGCCACGGTAAACGAGACCGTAATCGGGCAGAGCCCGGATCGGGCACTGATCGCGAGGGCCGGGCTCGATCAGCATATTGCGACCGCCCAAGGTCGGAATCGGCCGCCGCGGATCGTAGCGGTAGCCGCGCGGCGCGCCATTTGGCCCGTCGGGCGACACGCCGCCGTCGCCGCAGAGATAAAGCCGGTGCGAACGCGTACCCGGCGGCGGCCAGCGCTCGGCGACGCGCCAGTCGTCCGGGACATAGTGCGCCGGATCGGCGACCCAGGCGCGCGGCGAATAGAACACCGCCGGTTCATCGGCAATGCCGTTCGGCTCGCCTTTCAGCCAATGGTCGAACCATGCGAAATACGGGTCGCGCGGCCAGAAATTCTCGGCGTAGACGAAGGAATGCTCGTTCGGTCCAATCCACAATTTTTGCGTCCCGGTGCGCGCTTGGATCTCGTTGAACGCGGCGATGACGCTGGTCTGGAAGATGTCGAACCAGCTCGTTACATGCAGGCCGGGGATGTCGATCGTACGGCGGAAATTATGCGCGGTGCGGAACGCATCGGGCGCCGGATGGCTGATGATCTCGTCGAGAAAAGGCTGCCACAGGGAGAAATCGGGATAGCCGGAAAGCGGCAGATGTAGCCAATCTTCCGAGCCGACAAAGGGTGGATCGGCATTGCGCGCGGCGTCGAGCCGAGCATAACGCGCCGCGGCTGCGGCGGCCGCCGCGTCGAGTTCGCCGGCCCCGACGCCAAACCGCTCCATGACTGCTGCGCGATGCGAGCGCGACAGCCCGGGGATGTTGCGCGCCACCCACAGCCACAACCGCTCCATCTCGATCGCGCCGCCCTCGTAGACGACGTCGTCATAGATGCTTGAGGCCCCGGCCTGCGCAAAGAAAGCGCGCAAAGCTGGATGCCGCGTCGAGGCGGCGGCGAAGGTCGTCGTGGCGCCGGCCGATGAGCCGGACATGCCGATCATCCCGTTGCACCAGGGCTCGGCGGCGATCCAGTCGATCGTGTCCCAGCCGTCCGCCGGGTCGTCGGCATAGACGCGGTCTTCGCCTTCCGAGCCGTGCCGGCCGCGGGTGTCCTGATAGACCGCGGCATAGCCATGGGCGACGATCCGCTGCCAGCCGCGCAGAATCGAGCCGCGCATCGGTTCGGCAGCGCTCGGCAGCCACGCCTTCGAGCAGTCGGTTCTGTCGGCGGCGTCGGCCGCGGCGATGCCGTAGGGCGTCCGGTGCAGGATGACCGGCCAGCACGGCCCGCCGGCCTCGGGCAAAAACACGAAAGTGTTGAGCCGGGTGCCATCGCGCATCGGCACCGTGACCTGGGAACGGCGGGTCGCGGTCATTGCTCGTCGACGATACGCCGCCTCTCGGAGGCCGATCAAGCGGCGCGGCTCGGCTGGGCGTCTTACTTGCTGCGGCGGTTCACGACAACGCTTCGTAGGAGCCGTCGAGCGCCATCAATCCAGTCTCGGCCTTGAGATGCGGCTGGCGCTTGGTGAGCGCTTCGCGGAATTCGGCGAGGATCTTGCGATGGGTCTCGGTTTCGATCTCGGGCGTGGCGATGCTCTTCGCTCCATAGGCGAGCTTGACGGCGCCGCAATCGCGATGATCGATGACGATGACCCGATTGATCTGGTGCAGTTCGGCCGATATCGCGAGATTCTCCCAGAAGGCCGGCCGCCACGCCTTGAATTTTGCCGCGATGACCGCGGCGCCGGCGCCGGCGATGACGAACTGGCTGTATTGGCCGGTCAGGCCGCGCCCATCCATGTATTTGTAGACCGGCGCCACCATGCGCGGATCGATACAGGACAACAGCAGCGCCTCGTATTTGCCGGCCGCCGCCGAGGCGGCGATCGGGAAAGCCGCCGCGAGCCCGGCGATCGCCGCCGATTGCAGGAAACGCCGGCGAGTGAACGGAATTTGCGCCGGCGCACCGCCGCATGAACAGATATCGGCCATGGATCCTCCCGCTATCGCCGCCGAAGAGATCCTTCGGAACCCTTCATGAAATTCAGCCCCTCACGGCACCAGAACGGCGGCGCCTTGCAGCCGGCCGTGACGCAGGTCGGCAAGCGCGTCGTTGGCCCGCGCCAGCGGATAGATCACCGTCTCGGTCCGGACCCCGGCCAAAGGGGCGAGGGCAAGGAACTCTTCGGCGTCGCGTCGGGTCAGATTGGCCACTGAGCGCAGCACCCGCTCCTGCCACAGCAGCGAATAGGGAAAGGACGGGATGTCGCTCATATGGATGCCGCCACAGACGACCGTGCCGCCCTTGCGGGTAGCGGCGAGGGCCGCCGGAATCAAGGATCCAACCGGTGCGAATATCAGCGCCGCATCGAGCGGCTCGGGCGACGGTGCCGTCGAGTTGCCGGCCCATTCGGCGCCGAGCCGGCGAGCGAAATCCTGAGCCGCGACATCGCCCGACCGGGTGAAAGCAAAGATCCGCCGGCCCTGATGTTGCGCCACCTGGGCCACAATATGAGCCGCCGCACCAAAACCATAGATGCCGATGAGCCGCGCCTCGCCGGCCATTTTCAGGCTGCGATAGCCGATCACCCCGGCGCAGAGCAGCGGTGCCGCCTCGACGTCGCCGTAGGAAGGATGAATGGCGAAGCAATAGCGCTCGTCGGCAACGGTCAGCTCGGCGTAGCCGCCGTCCAGCTGATAGCCGGTAAAGCGGGCCCGGTCGCACAGGTTTTCCTGCCCGCCGCGGCAATAGGCGCACACACCGCAAGTCCAGCCGAGCCACGGCACGCCGACCCGATCACCCAGGGCGAACCGTTCGACTGCCGCCCCCTTTTCGACGATCGTGCCGACGATCTCGTGACCGGGCACGAGCGGCCGTTTGGGACCCGGCAATTCGCCGTCGACGACGTGCAGATCGGTGCGGCACACGGCACAGGCCCGAACGCGGAGCAGCAGCTGCCGCGGGTCTGGTTGCGGCGTCGGCAATTCGGTGCCGGCGAGTGGCATCCGGGCGGCGATCATCTGCTGGGCGCGCATCGGGCCGTCCCTATCCGGTTTGCAATGGGCCGGTCGCCCGGCGAATATCCGGCATGCATCGCTTTGCGAAAGTCGTTCTGCCGGCACTCGCCTGCTGGGTCGCCGGCTGTGGCGTCTCCCATTTTGTCCCGCAGGGCGGCATGACGGATCGCTGCGCCGATTTCATGGTCAAGGCCTTCCCTGGCGCCGACATCGACATCGCGAAAAGCAGCGCCGCCGCGATCAGCCTTACCACGATCGTCGCCAAGGTCGAAGGGGTGCGCACCGACCTGCCGCCGCACACCGCCGCGGCGCGCCGACTCGAGGTGGAATGCCGCTTTGACAGCGACGTCCTGACCAGCTTCCGCTGGAGCAAGGGGCCGACCTGACGGGAAATCGACTCCTCGGGCGCTTCGAGGCTGGCACGTCGGCTCTGCTCTCGTTAATACTCGAACAACCTGCAGCGGTCGGCAGCGGCGGCAGCGGAGGAAAGGGCCTGAAATGGATATTGGGCCGGGACGCGACGACAGGCCGAAGCGCGAATTGCAGGCGCGCAGCGTGCGCCGGCCGACGGCCCGCAGCGGACTTCTTGCCCCTTTGCACCAATTTTTCGCCACTTCTCCGGTAGCCTGCCCGTATATTGCCGGGCTGGCCGAGCGCAAACTGATCGTCGAACTCGCCGGCAACGGCGCCGCCGCCTTTTATGACGATCTGTCGCGCGCCGGTTTCCGGCGCAGCCATCGCTACGCCTACCGCCCCGCGTGCCGCGGTTGCAACGCCTGCGTGCCGGTCCGCGTCGCCGTTCGGCGTTTTGCCCATACCCGGTCGACGCGGCGCATCCGCAACGCCAATCGCGATGTCTGCGCCAGCCTCGGCGAGGGCCGCGCCACGCACGAGCAATTCCGACTGTTTGCGGCTTATCAGCGGGCGCGTCATGGCGACAGCGAGATGGCCTCGATGAACTATGCCGATTATCGCGGCATGGTCGAAGACAGCGCGGTGCGCACCCGGATCGTCGAGTTTCGCGACGCTAAAGGGCTCGCGGCGGCCTCGCTGATCGATCTGCTCGATGACGGCGTATCCGCCGTCTACAGCTTTTTCGACCCGCGTCAGGCGAGGCGCAGCCTCGGCAGCTGGTGCATCCTGTGGCTCGTCGAGGAATGCTGGCGGCGCGATCTGCCCTACGTCTATCTCGGCTATTGGATCGCCGAGAGCCCGAAGATGGCCTACAAGGCGCGGTTCCCGGCACTCGAGCGGCTGACCCCCGAGGGCTGGCGCGATTTTGTCGCGCCGTCCCCGGTCTATCGGGAAGCGGCCGACTAGGGCGCCACGGGGTCTTGGGGGACGCGCGCGATGGCGATCGGCATGCTCGACAGCGCGGTCTTCGCCGACATGTTCGGCACGCCGGAGATGCGCCGAGCGTTTGGCGACGACGCGTTCCTCGCCCGCTGCATCGAGGTCGAGGCGGCGCTGGCGCGCGCCCAAGGTCGGCTTGGCATCATTCCGGTCGAGGCGGCGGCAGCAATCTCGCGCGCCGCCGATCCGCCGCCGCGGCTCGACCTCGCGCGGCTCAAGGCCGAGACCGAGAATGTTGGCTATCCTGTTCTGCCGCTCGTCCGCCAGTTGGCCGAGGCCGCCGGCCCGGGCGGGCGCTGGTTGCATTGGGGGGCGACCACCCAGGACATCATGGACACCGCCGCGGTCTTGCAGATCCGCGACGGGCTGCGGCTCGTCGAAGACGATCTCGCGGCCGCGCGCTCCGATCTCGCCGAACTGGCGCGCCGCCACCGCGACACACCGCTAGCCGGCCGCACGCATCTGCAGCATGCGCTGCCGATCACCTTCGGCTACAAGGCGGCGGTCTGGCTTTCCGCCCTCGACCGGCATGCCGATCGGCTCGACGAATTGCGCCCCCGCGTGCTCGTCGTCCAGTTCGGCGGCGCCGCCGGGACCTTGGCCTCGCTCGGGGCGGGCGAGGCGGCGGTCGCGAGCCGCCGCGAACTCGCCCGGGAACTCGGCCTCGGCGACCCGGCGATCACCTGGCACGTCGCCCGCGACGGGATCGCCGAGACGATTCAGGTGCTGGCCCTGATCGTCGGCAGCCTCGCCAAGATCGCCTTCGACGTGATGCTGATGTCGGCGACCGAGTTCGGTGAGGCGGCCGAGCCGTTTGCCGCCGGCCGCGGCTCTAGCTCGACGATGCCGCAAAAGCGCAACCCGATCTCCTGCGAACTGATCTTTGCCGCCGCGAAGATCATGCGCCAGCATGCCGGGTTGGCACTCGATGCGCTCGTCACCGATTTCGAGCGCGCGACCGGCCCGTGGCACATCGAATGGGTCGCCCTACCCGAATCCTTCGGCTATGCCGCTGGCGCCTTGCATCAGGCGCGGTTCATGCTTGGCGGACTGATCGTCGATGCCGGGCGGATGGCGAAGAATCTGGCAATGACGCACGGGCTGATTGTCGCCGAAGCGGTCATGATGGGGCTTGCCCCGCATATCGGGCGCAACGAGGCGCATGATCTTGTCTACGGCGCCTGTCGTGCCGCGATCGAGGCGGACCGGCCGTTGCTCGAGGTGCTGCTCGAAACCTCGAGCGTCGCCGGGCCGCTCGGGGCCGAAAATTTGCGCCAACTGACCGATCCGGCGAACTATCTCGGCGCCGCCCCGGCGATGGTTGACCAGCTGCTCGCCGCGCGCCGCCGCTGACCGAGTAAAGGGAACGCCGATGATCGAGGAGACGCTCGACATCGCAACCGGGGACGGGGCGATGGAGACCTTCATCTGTCGTCCAGAGCGCGACGGGCCGTATCCGGCGGTGCTGTTCCTGATGGATGCGCCGGGCATCCGTGAGGAATTGCGCGATATGGCGCGGCGGCTCGCCACGGTCGGCTATCACGTGCTGCTGCCGAACCTATATTACCGGGCCGGCCGCGACACGCTTTTCGGGCCGGACGTGCTCGAGCAGGGGAGTGCCGAGCGCGAGCGCATGCGCGCCGTGCGCACCAAGATGACGATCCCGCCGGTCATGTCGGACGTGGCGGCGCTGCTCGCCTTCATCGATCGGCAGAGAGAGGTCAAGGCCGGGCCGGTCGGCGTGCACGGCTATTGCATGAGCGGCCCATACGCGCTCGCCGCCGCGGCGCGCTATCCCGGGCGGATCGCCGCCGCTGCGTCGTTCTACGGCACCTGGCTTGTCAGCGACGCCGAGGAGAGCCCGCATCTCTCGCTCGGCAAATCCGCGGGCGAACTCTACATCGCCTGCGCCGAGCATGACGAATTGGCGCCACTGCCGATGGTCGAGGAATTGCGCGGGCTGTTCGTCCAGTCGGGCGCCGCCGGCGAGATTGAGCTCTATCCGGGGGTTCATCACGGCTTCGCGTTCCCGCACCGCTGGTGCTACGACAAGCCCGCCGCCGAGCGCCACTGGGAGCGGCTCTTCGCGCTCTACCGTCGGCATCTCGGCTGAACTCACGCGACGACACGACGCGATCGAAGCCGCGATTCGGGACAAAATCACAAAATCTGACAACCTCGCTGTCGGCCCTGCCGTCCGGCCGCTTCGCCGATCGAGGAGGCGCTAGCTTCGGCTACTCGTGGGGTTGCGCGGCGTAGGCGCCGGTTTCCGGGTCGAACGCCGCGTCGATCGGTTTCAGTCGGCCGCCGAGGGCGGTTACGAGATCGGCGATGACCGGGTCGGCGCGGATACGCAGCCCGTCGCCTGCGACCTGCACCGGCAAGTGCCGGTTGCCGAGATGCCAGGCGATGCGCAGCAGATCCGCGCGGTCGGCGGTTTCGATTTCGAGCACCGCCTCGGGCGCGGCGCGGACCCGGACGTAGCCACCGGACTTCGAGTTCGAGCCCATCGGCGTCCGCGAGATGATGGGCGCGCGGCAAATCGAGCAGAAAGATCTCGCCGGAATCGCCCACAAGCCGAATGCGGCGGCGGTGCCGGTCGAGATAGACGAGGGTCACCGCGTCGACCGCCTCGTCCGAGGGCCAAGTGCCGCGAGGGTGAACCGCGATCGCCCGCCGCATCTCTCGTCAACGGAACTCAGTAAAGGAAATAGCGCTGGGCGAGCGGCAGCACCGTCGCCGGCTCGCAGGTCAACAAGTTGCCGTCGGCGCGCACCTCGTAGGTCTCCGGATCGACCTCGATCACCGGGGTCGCGGCGTTGTGGACCATGTCACGCTTGCCGATCGCCCGAATACCCTGCGCCGGTAGGACGATGCGCTTGAGGTCGAGTTCTGCCGGCAGTCCGCGCGCGATCGCGGCCGCCGGAAGAAAAGTGACGGCCGACGCCGACAATGCCCGGCCGAAAGCCGCGAACATCGGCCGGTAATACACCGGCTGCGGCGTCGGGATCGATGCGTTGGGATCGCCCATTGGGGCCGCGGCGATGGTTCCGGCCTTCAACACGAGATCGGGCTTGACGCCGAAAAACGCCGGCGACCACAGGCACAAATCGGCGAGCTTACCGATTTCGACGGAGCCGATATGCCGCGCCAAGCCATGCGTCAAAGCCGGGTTGATCGTGTATTTGGCGACATAGCGCTTGACCCGGAAATTGTCGTTGCGTTCGCTGTCCTCGGCCAGCCCGCCGCGCTGGCGCTTCATCTTGTCGGCGGTCTGCCAGGTGCGGATGATGACTTCGCCGGCCCGCCCCATCGCCTGGCTGTCCGACGACATCATGCTGAAGGCGCCGAGATCGTGCAGGATGTCCTCGGCGGCGATCGTCTCGCGGCGGATACGGCTTTCGGCAAAGGCCACATCCTCGGGGATGCGCGGATCGAGGTGGTGGCACACCATCAGCATATCGAGATGCTCGGCGACGGTGTTGACCGTATAGGGCCGCGTCGGATTTGTCGAAGACGGCAGCACGTTCGCCAGGCCGCACAGCTTGATGATGTCGGGAGCATGGCCGCCGCCGGCACCCTCGGTGTGAAAGGCATGGATATTGCGGCCCTTGAAGGCGGCGATCGTGTCCTCGACAAAGCCGGATTCGTTCAAGGTGTCGGTGTGGATCGCAACCGCGATGTCGAGTTCCTCGGCGACGCCGAGGCAAGTGTCGATCGCCGCGGGCGTCGTTCCCCAATCCTCGTGCAGCTTGAGGCCGCAGGCGCCGGCCTCGACCATCTCGACGAGCGGCCGCGGGTCGGACGCGTTACCCTTGCCGAAGAAGCCGAGATTGACCGGGATGCCCTCGGCCGCCTGCAAAATGCGCGCGAGATGCCAGGGCCCGGGCGTGCAGGTCGTCGCCGCGGTGCCGGCGGCGGGCCCGGTGCCGCCACCGAGCATTGTCGTGACGCCGCTGTAGAGCGCCTCCTCGCAGAGTTGCGGGCAGATGAAATGGATGTGGCTGTCGATGCCGGCGGCCGTCACGATGCGGCCCTCGCCGGCGATCGCCTCGGTGCCCGGTCCGATCACGATGTCGACGCCGGGCTGGGTGTCGGGATTGCCGGCCTTGCCGATGCCGCTGATGCGGCCGTCGGTGAGGCCGATGTCGGCCTTGACGATGCCCCAGTGATCAAGGATCACCGCGTTGGTGATCACGGTGTCGGCGGCACCCTCGGCGCGGCTGCGCTGGCTCTGTCCCATGCCGTCGCGGATCACCTTGCCGCCGCCGAACTTGACTTCTTCGCCATAGATCGTGCGGTCGCTTTCGATCTCGATGACGAGTTCGGTATCGGCAAGACGCAGCCGATCGCCGGTCGTCGGGCCGAACATCGCGGCATAAGCGGGCCGGGAAATCGTATGCGCCATTTGTCTAATCCGCCATTCGTCTAATCCAGGGCGCCGTTGATCCGGGCCTGGAAACCGACGACGCGCCGCGCCCCGGCATAGGCGACGAGCCGGACCTCGCGGCTCTGGCCGGGCTCGAACCGCGTTGCGGTGCCGGCGGGGATGTCGAGCCGGAAGCCGCGCGCCGCCGCACGATCGAATTGCAGCGCGGCATTGGTTTCGTAAAAATGATAATGCGAGCCGACCTGGATCGGCCGGTCGCCGCGGTTGGCGACCATGAGACTCACGGTCGGGCGCCCGGCATTGAGCTCGATTTCGCCGTCGGCGAGGAACGACTCGCCGGGGATCATGGCTTATCCTTTTCGCCGGCACTGCGAGAGGCAGCGCACGGAGATTCGAGACTGCTTCGTCGCCCCGGAACGCCCGCCCTGGCGGGCGGCCATCCGGCGGCCGCTCCTCGCAACGAGATGCTGGTCACCGTATCGGCTCATGCACGGTGACGAGCTTCGTGCCGTCGGGGAAGGTCGCCTCGACCTGGATCTCGCGAATCATCTCCGCCACTCCTTCCATGACCTGCTCGCGGCCGATGACGCCCGCGCCGTCCCGCATCAATTCGGCGACGCTGCGGCCGTCGCGGGCGCCTTCGAGCACGTAATCGGTGATCAGCGCGACGGCTTCGGGGTAGTTGAGCTTGACACCCCGCCGCAGCCGGCGCTCGGCGACGATCGCCGCGAGCGATACCAAGAGCTTGTCCTTTTCGCGCGGTGTCAGGTTCATCGTTCCAACTCTGCGAAGCTAAGAGCAAGTATCGTGCCGCACCGGCGGTGCCGTCAAAGGCGCCGGATCGCGGAGGTTGCCAAGTCGCCTCGCGCAGCGGCCGCTCGCTCAGACATGCCATAGCCGCGGCATGCGACAGGGATATCCCAATGCGGCGGCGCGCCAATGACCGGCAAGCTCGGCGTAAGCACGACGCAGGACGAAGGCATCGGCGGCGAGCCAGCGGGCGATCAAGAGGCCGGCGACCGCAGTGATGCCGGCCCGCAGCGCGCCTTTTGCAGCGGCTTGCACGGCGCGGGCGGCGTCAAGAAAGTCATCCGCCTTACGCTGTGGCGCCAGGATTAACGTCGCAAAGCCTGCCGCCCCGGCGAAGCAGGCGAGATCGTCGACGCTCGCGGCCATCTCTTCATCGAGATGCAGGGTGTCTCCCCAGACGAGTTCGCCGCCTTGCCTGATCTCCCAGACCTCGTGCAAGAAGCCGCGAGTGAAGCTCTCGCCGCGCGCCCTACGTCCGAAGACGATAATGTCGCCGCCGAGAAATCGCGCGCCTGGCGCGAGATCGACCATCGTTTCGCGGCGAAGTCGAGCGCCGTCGAAAAGGATCGTCTCCGGCGGCAGGAATTCGAGCACCGCTTTGCGGTCAACCGCCAGACGCTGCTGGATGACGGTCGTCGGGCCGAGCGAACGGTAGATTTTTTCTGCCGCCGAGGCCGTGACATGCGCTGCCGCGCGTGCACCGAGGCAGACGGAGATGTCGAGACGATCGCCGCCGACGAGCCCGCCCGAGGTCGTGACCATTGCCGCCTGCAGCGGGTCGCCGAGCTCCGGCACCGGAAACAACACGCGGAGCGGGTCGCACTCGTAAAGGCGAGTGAGGCGGGTCTGGCCGTCCCGGATGGCTACAGTTAGTTCCGCGGCGCCTTCGGTCAACGCAGCCGGTCAATAGCCGAGGGCGAGGCCGTCTTTGCGCGGATCGGAGCCGCCGATCAGCACGCCACGCTGATGGTCGATCCAGATTGCCTGACAGCCGCCGAGAGGCACGGTGCGGATGTCGATCTGGTGGCCGCGGCGTGCGAGGTCGGTGAGGATCGGCTCGGGGTTGGCGCGCTCGGCCTGCAGCTTGCCGCGAAAGGCAAAACTGCGCGGCGCTTCGGCCGCCTGTTGCGGGTCAAAGCCGCGATCGACCATGCGGTGGACGAGGTGGGCATGCCCGACCGCCTGGTACTGCCCGCCCATCACGCCGAACGGCATCATCGCGCGCCCGTCCTTTGCCAGCATCGCCGGAATGATCGTGTGAAATGGCCGTTTGCCCGGCGCGATCGCGTTCGGATGGCCGGGGGTCGTGCGAAAGCCGCTGCCGCGATTTTGCAGGAGGATCCCGCTTTCCGGGGCGACGATGCCGCTGCCCCAGGCCGAGAACAGCGAATTGATGAACGAGCAGGCGTTGCCGTCGCGATCGACGGCGCAGAGATACACCGTGTCCGCATGCAGCGTACCGCCGTGCCACTCGTTGCCTGGTAGCACCGCGTCGAGCCGGATTTGCCGGCGCGCCCGCTCCGCCCAATCCTCCGACAGGAAATGGGCGACGTCGACGTTCGACTGCGCCGGATCGGCAAAGCAATCGTCGCGAACGCGATAAGCCGACTTCGTCGCTTCGGCGAGCAGGTGCAGCCGGTCGGCCTCGCTTAGACTGTCGTCGCCGAGGGCGAAGCCTTCGAGCTGCCGCAGGACCATCAGCGCCGCCAAGCCTTGCCCGTTGGGCGGGCATTCATAGACCTCATAGCCGCGATAGGGCGCGGAAATTGGCTCGACCCATTCCGCGCGCTGGCCCGCGAAATCGTCTGCTTCGTGCAATCCACCGAGCGATTTGAGGCGGCCGAGCATGTCACGCATGACGGCGCCGTCGTAAAAAGCCTCGCGGCCCTCGCGCCCGATGCGGCGCAAGGTGGCAGCGAGCGGCGGATTGCGCATCCTGTCGCCGGCAGCCGGTGGCTTCCCGTCCCTGAGGAACAGGCCGGCGGTCACTGGGTCGCGCAGCTTCCACTGCAGCCGCTGCCAGTCATAGGCGACGCGCTGGTTGACGACATACCCATCCTCGGCGGCCCGCGCCGCCGGCTCGAGCAATTCGGCGAGCGGCCGCGTGCCATATTCGCGGTTGAAGACGCACCACGCGTCGACCGCGCCCGGCACCGTCACCGCATGCGGCGTCTGCACCGCGATCTCATGCATCTGCCGCTCGGCATACCACTCGGGCGTCGCCTTCGCTGGTGCCCGGCCGGAGCCGTTCAATGCTACCGGCGACGCGCCCTTGTGCGAGTAGAGGACGAAGCAGTCGCCGCCGATCCCGGTGCTCTGCGGCTCGACGACGCATTGCATCGCAACCGCCGCAATCGCCGCGTCGGCCGCGTTGCCGCCGGCGCGCAGCACATCGAGCCCGACGAGGGTGGCTTGCGGTTGCGATGTCGCGACCATGCCGCTGGCCGCCATCGCCGCCGGGCGCCCCGGAATGTTGAAATCGCGAATGTTGAAATCGCGCATTGCCCTCCTCGCAGATCGCCGGTCGGCGGATTGATCCTGGCCGGCAGGCGTCTTTGCTTGCCCCGCACTAATGCCGCGTCCTACCGTGTCGGTCAATTCGCCGGCCCGAGGTTCCGCAGAGATGCATGGAGACCCGACAGCGTTGCGCTTTCCGGTGCCCTCGCCGCCGGCGCTGGGTGAGGCGCTTGGGATTGCGCCGGGGATCTTCTGGCTGCGCATGCCGCTCCCCTTCGCGCTCGACCACATCAATCTGTGGCTGGTCGAGGACGGCGCCGGCTGGACGATCGTCGACACCGGCTATGCGATGGTCGAGACCAGGGCCGCCTGGGAGCGGGTCTTCGCCCGGCACCTCGGCGGCCGGCCGGTCGTCCGGATCATCGTCACGCATTACCATCCCGACCATATCGGCCTCGCCCAATGGCTCGCCGAACGCTGGCGGGCGCCGCTGTGGATCACCGAAAAGGAGTGGCTCTACGCCCGGATGATGAGCCGGGACAGCGACGATCTGGCGCAGGCGCGCCGCGACTACGCGCGTCGCGCCGGGCTCGACGCAGCCGCGAGCGAGCTCTTCGGCGAGCGCGAGGCGGGCTACCGCCGCGGCGTCCCGGCGGTGCCGGCCATGTTTCATCGTCTCGCCGACGGCATGGTAATCGCGATCGGCGGTCGGGAATGGCGGGTTATCGTCGGCGAAGGCCATGCCCCCGAGCATGCCTGCCTTTTTTGCGCCGAGGCCGGCGTGCTGATCGCCGGCGACCAGGTCTTGCCGAAGATTTCGCCCAATATCAGCCTGCAACCGCACGAGCCGGACGGCGATCCGCTGGCCCGCTATCTCGCCTCGCTGACCCGTTTGCGAGAGATGGTGCCGCCGCCCGAGACTTTGGTTCTGCCGTCGCATAACCTGCCGTTTTTCGGGTTGCACGCGCGGATCGACGCGCTCGCCGCCCACCATCGGGCAAGATGCGCCGAGATCCTTGCCGGCTGTGACCGACCGCGAAGCGCCTTCGATCTGCTGCCGCTGCTGTTTCGCCGGCCACTCGATCGGCATCAAACGGCGTTTGCCCTTGGCGAAGTCCTCGCCCACCTGCACTATCTCGCGGCGGAGGGCACCCTCAGCCGCTTGCCTGACGCCGACGGCGTCGATCGTTTCACATGTCGAACCGGCTGAAACGTCTGCCCGGCGGTTTTACTGGCTCGGGAGTGAAGAGAACCTAGCTTGTTCAGTCATGGGTCGGTCTTCATAACCAGCGCTCGAAGAATCTGGGAATGTGCCAGCGTTGCTTGTTGAGAACGACGCCGAGAATGCGGCCGCCATTATTTTCGATCAGCCTCCGGGCGCGATTAACAATCGGCGCCTGAGTGCGTTCGGCCTCGACCACGAGAATAACGCCGCCGACCCGGCTTGCCAGAACGAGGCCGGCGAATTCCGTCAGTGCGGGTGGCGCATCGACGATCACCACCTCGACCAGCGATGATAACTGTCCGAACAGATCGTCAAAACGCTGTGCGTCGAACAGGCGGGTTCCGGGTTGTTCGGCAGCCTCGATCTCCGCCGTCAGGTAGGATCCGCCTGCCACCCTGGTCAGCGCGGCCTCGAGCGGAACATCGCCGCACAACACCGAGTCGAGGCACGGTCCAGCGGCGGCGCGCTGCCGAACAATTTTCAGCAGCAGCACCCGGCGTCCCACGGTCTCCATGACCGTCCGGGCCAGTTCGCATGCGAGGGTTGACGTTCCTTCCCCCGGCGTCGCGCTTATCAGCTCAAAGACCCTGATCGCGGGGCCGTCCAACATCCGTTCGGCAATCTGGTACAGATTGACCAGCTCTTGCCGGGGAAGCGTCCGACTGGCAGGACGCAGCACCGCAACGGCCGATCGGGGACGCGCTCCTCCCGTGGTGTGCAATGCCTCGCGTATCTTCACCTTGCGTCCCGGCCCGACCGCAGCGCGCGGCTCATTTGGAAAGCGCCGAGCACCGGCAGGCCGAGAACCGCCTCCATCTGATCAGGCAGCGAGAACGTCTCGTCGAGCCTCTCCGAGATCAAACTGGCGGCGACACCGAACACGCACCCCAACAGCAATGCCAGACCCAAGGTCAGCTTTGCTTTTGGCCAGACCGGTTGCATCGGCATTGTCGCCCTTTGCAAAACCGCCACCGCGTTGACATTCTGACTATTCAATATCTCGGCGACCCGCGAATTGTCGGTTCGCTGCACAAAGGTCCGATAGCTTTTTTCATCGGCCTCGCTCTGCATCTTCAGCGCGTGATATTGCGCCTTCCGGGAATTCAATTCCTGCAATCGATCTTCGATCTGCCGCAGTTGCTGTTCCAGCGGCTTTATGGCGCCGCGCGCGGCATCGACGTCTTCGCTGGCGCGCACGAGATCGGTTTCGGTCTGCTGAAATACCGGGTTAGGTCCGGTTCGCGCGAGGTGCGGCCGATAGTCGCCGATCAGCGATTCCGCATCGACCGCTTTGTACCCGCTTCTTTCATCGGAAAGCGTGATCTCCGGCTTAAGGCCCGAAAGCGCGGCGGCTGCCGCATCCCGCCGGCCGAGCGCTTCCCCCATTTTCGATTTTTGTTCATCAAGGGCGGTATGTGCGTCCATCTCGCGGCGCAGCAACGCAGCGAGCTCGTCTTCGAGCGACGATATTCCGAACTTCGACACAAAGCTGTCGAGCCTAGCCTGCGACTCACCCATCCGCCGGCGCGCCGCTTCTACCTGCTCGGCCATCAAGCTCGATTGCGTATGGCGATACAGCCGCGTCTGGCGCTCGATAAAAAGCCCGATCAAATCTGCCAGGGCGGCGGGGGCGACTGCGGCATCGGGGTTGTCCAGCGACACATCGATGACATCGGAGTCACGTTCGGCAGTCACTTTAAAATCATGGGCGAGTTGGTCGCGCGCCCGGTCGACCAACGACTCGGGATTGTTTAGATCCTCGGCCAGGCGCGGATAAAGTTTCAGCGGTTCGAATTTCGCCGCCAACGCAACCAATAAATCCATGCTCTTCAAAAGACGGATATTGGTATTTATGATCTCCTGATGTTCGGATGATTGCGCGGTTATCGCAGCGCCTGGCACGCCGTTTTGATTGTCATTTTCAAACTTGACGGCAAGGACAGCCTCGCTGCGGTAAATGCGTGTCGCAACCAGGCTATAGGTGGCTGCGAGCGAGAAAATTCCAAAAAAACACAGCAGAAAAAGCCATCTGTGGCGAAACATGACATGCAAAAAGCCACGCGGGGACATCTGAATGACCATAAATTATCTCGGTTTTACGGTTTGCTGGTCACGAAAAGGGAATATTCCGCCGAGGCCGCGGGCCACCGGACGCCAGTGTGTTACTCTTTCGGCCATAGTGGCAAAGAGTTCATGCATACTTGCCGATATTCGCGCCGAGGCGGTCAACATCGGCGTGGTTCAAAGTAAACTTGGCCTGCGAAGCGGTCCATAGGCTGCGGGGACTTCCGCCTGTCGCCAAATGCATCGAGGAAAAAGTAGCTCCGGTGACGGGGACAGTCGGCGCATCACCCAGTCGTTCGCCCCCTGAGCGGGCCGTCGCGACGAATGGTATAACATGCCCAACCCCACGCCGTGTTGCACTTCGTTACCGCGTAGCCCCGGCGATGGCCTTGCCGCTCTCCATGGTTACATCGTCTCTTGACGCAACACATATGAAAGAATCTCCAATAATAGCGTGAACTTGAGTAAGTTACATCCACGAGGCTGCTCACAACGATGCGTCCCGCGAACTTTTCGTGTATCTCGACTTGACAGGCCGCGTCGCGTTCGGCCGGCGGATGCGGATGACCGGTAGTGGACTGGAACAGGCGCAATCACCACCTCGCGCCGAAGCGGCGAGACGCGCGTCCCGCTGCGGCATAGCGGACCTCTCCGCGTGCAGCCGCTTCGCCTGTCGCCCTCGTCGCGATAAACTCCGTCTATGACACTGCGAGAAGCGACAAGGCTGCAGGTCGGCGAGGGTCTCGAGATCTGCCGCATCCTCAACGGGATGTGGCAAGTTTCGGGCGGGCATGGCCGGATCGAGCCGGCGCGTGCGGTCGCGGCGATGGCCGCCTATCACGCCGCCGGTTTCACCACCTGGGACCTTGCCGACCATTACGGTCCGGCCGAGGACCTGATCGGCGCCTTCCGCCGACAGACCCCGGAGGAGCGCGGCGGAGGGTCCCTCGCCGACATCGAGGCGCTGACCAAGTGGGTCCCGCAACCGGGCCCGATGACGCGCGCCGTCGTCGAACGGGCGATCGATCTATCCCGCTCCCGCATGGCGGTCGACCGCCTCGATCTGTTGCAATTCCACTGGTGGGACTATGGCGACCGGCGCTACCTCGACGCGCTGCGGCACCTCGCCGATCTGCAGTCCGACGGCAAGATCCGACACCTGGCGCTGACCAATTTCGACAGCGAGCGGCTCGGTCTTATCGCCGATCACGGCATCCCGATCGTCTCGAACCAGGTTCAGTATTCGCTGGTCGACCAGCGGCCGGCGTCGCGGATGGCGGGCCTTTGCCGCGAGCACGGCATCTGGCTATTGACCTACGGCACGCTCCTCGGCGGGTTTCTGTCCGAGGCCTATCTGGGCCGCGCTGAACCGAGCCGTGCCGAACTGACCACGGTCTCGCTGCAGAAATACAAGAACATGATCGACGCCTGGGGCGGTTGGACACTGTTCCAGGCATTGCTCGCGGCACTCGATCGAGTAGCCCGCCGGCACGGCGCCAGCATCGCCAACATCGCGACCCGCGTGATCCTCGACCGCCCGGCGGTCGGCGGCGTCATCATCGGTGCGCGGCTCGGCATCGCCGAGCACGTTGCCGACAATGCGCGCGTCTTTACACTCGCCCTCGACGGCGAGGACGAAGCCGGCCTCGCGCCGGTGCTCGCCCGATCCCGCGATCTGCGGCGGGTCATCGGCGATTGCGGCGACGAATATCGCTGAAACGAGCATCGCAAACGCCGACCGGGTCCGGAGCACCGCCATGAGCATCGACGCGAAGACCGCCCTCGTCGAGCATCTCGCTCGCCAGCATCAAGCGATGGTGAGTTTGCTGGCGGAACTCGTCAGCATCGATTTCGGGCAGCTACAACAAACGCGGCGTCGATGCTGTCGAAGGCCGGCTGCGGGCCTGGCTCGAAGCAGCGGGGATTGCCTACGAGACCTTTTCGAACGCGACGTTCGGCGACTGCATGGCGGCGCGGCTGCCGGGCGGCCGGGGCAACCGCCCGGTCGTGCTGATGGGACATTGCGACACGGTGTTCCCGGACGGCACCGCGGCACAGCGCCCATTTCGGATCGACGGCAACCGGGCCTTCGGGCCGGGCGTCACCGACATGAAGGCGGGCCTCGTCATGAACAGCTTCGTGCTCGAGGCACTCCGCCGTTTCGGTGCGCCATGCGCGCTGATCGGCCTTTACACGGCCGACGAGGAGATCGCCTCACCCTCATCCCGACCGATCATCGAGGCCGAGGCGAAGCACGCGCGTGCGGTCTTCAACGCCGAGCCCGGCCGGCCGAGCGGCAACCTCGTTTCGCGCCGCAAGGGCGCGAGTTTTATCGAATTGGAGGTGACCGGCCGCGCCGCGCATTCCGGCGTCGCGCATGCGCAAGGAGTCAGCGCGATCGAAGCGATGGCGCGCAAGATCCAGCGCCTGCACAAGCTGACCGATTACGACCTCGGCACGACGGTCAATGTTGGGCTGACGCACGGCGGAACTGCGGTCAACACCGTCGCAGCGCGCGCCACCGCTGCGATCGACGTCCGATTCCCGACCCTCAATATCATGCAAAAGATCCTCGGCGAGGTGCGCGAGATCTGCAATTGCTGCGAACTGCCAGGCAGTGAAAGCCGAATCCTGCGCGAGGGCAATTTTTTACCGCTGGAACAAGACGAGGCGAGCCGCGAACTCCTCGACTTCTATTCGTGCTCCGCCGCAGATCTCGGCTTCGAAGTAGCGGGCGAGGCGACCGGCGGTTCGGCTGACAGCGGCTTTACCGCGGCGCTCGGCACCCCGACTTTATGCGGGACCGGTCCGGTCGGCGGCAACGCCCATACCGACGACGAATGGTGTCGGATCGACACGATGGTGCCGCGCGCCCAGGCCTTGGCACTGACGATTCTGGCCGTGGCCGCCACCTAACGCGGCCGGCGGCTGCTCAGGCGGCCGAGGCTTCCGACGGCGCTGTCGTCAGCGCCGAGCGTGCGGTTGTCACGATGGCCTCGAATGCCTCCGGGTCACGGATCGCGATATCGGACAGCACCTTGCGGTCGAGGTCGACGCCGGCGAGTTTGATGCCGTGCATGAATTCCGAATAGGTCAGCCCGTGCTCGCGCGCGCCGGCGTTGATGCGCTGGATCCACAGGGCGCGGAAGTCGCGCTTGCGGTTGCGGCGGTCGCGATAGGCGTAACGTAGCGCCTTTTCGACTTTTTCGATCGCCACGCGATAGGCCGTGCTGCCGCGGCCGCGGAAGCCTTTGGCGAGGCCGAGAACCTTCTTGTGGCGCGCGTGGGTCGTAACCCCGCGTTTGACGCGTGCCATGGTTCAGCTGCGCAGATAAGGCATGTAGGTCAACACCAGTGCGGCATCGCCCTTCTCCAGGGTCGTGGTGCCGCGGCGCAGACGCTTGCCCTGCTTGGACTTGTTGATCAGCAGATGGCGCTTGTGGCCGTAATTCCGCCGGATCTTGCCGCTTCCGGTGCGGCTAAAACGCTTCTTCGCGCCGCTCTTGGTCTTGAGCTTGGGCATTCGCTGTTCCGTATCGGGTTCGTTGGGCATGGCGCCGCTTTGCCGGCGCGGTCCGCTATCCGTGCGTGGCGCGCCTTATATCGGCGTCGCCGATCGCGCGCAAGACATGCGTCATCCGACGCTAGTCGGGCTCACCGCGGCGGCGCGGGCGAGTCGCCGCCGTAATATCCTCCGGAAGACGGCATACTGCAGAGCGAGTGCGGCTATCTTTGCCCCGATCGAGATCACCGTGACGAACCACGCCCAGGTCGCCAGGTCGAAGTAGAGGGCAATGATCAGATTGGTGAAGCCAAGCGCCGCCATCAGGACGGCCCAGGCGTAGCCCGCGGCCGCGACCACCGTCTTCGGCACATTGAGCTGCGCCGGCGTGTTGAGGTAGCGGAGCATCCAGCCACCGCGCGACATCGCCGCCGCCAGCGCGAAGTGAACGGCGCTCGGCCGCGCCATGATGAAACGCGGGCTCTCCGCGAGCCATGCCGCGAGGCCGAGAGCCAGCACCAGGCCGAGGCTCGCCCATTGCATCGGCTCGACTTTGCGCCGTTCACCGATGCGCCGCGCGACGGGCACCACGCCGACGAAAACGGCAACGCCTATGGCGGCGCGCAGACTGCCAGAGGCCCCATAGGTGACCAGAAAGAGGACCGACGATAGAAAATCGTCGATCAGCTCCGACACCGCCTGCTTCATGCGTTTTCCACCGACCTCGGTAAGGAGCAGGCTCGTTGCAGACGGGTTCTCAGCGCGGCGCCGACGCCGCTGCGGCCGGACCCGCGGCAGGTGGCTGGCGAAGCGCTACTTCGGCGACATGACCATCGTCATTTGCCGCCCTTCCATGCGCGGCATCTGCTCGACTTTGGCGATTTCCTGGAGGTTGTCGCGCACCCGAACCAGGACGTCCATGCCCAATTCCTGGTGCGCCAGCTCGCGCCCGCGAAAGCGCATGGTCACCTTGACCTTGTCGCCCTCTTCAATGAATTTCATCATGCTGCGCACTTTCACGTCGTAATCGTGATCGTCGATGCTCGGGCGCAGCTTGATTTCCTTGACCTCGATGATTTTCTGTTTTTTGCGGGCCTCGTTCTTTTTTTTCTGAGCTTCATATTTGAACTTGCCGAAGTCCAGTATTTTGCAGACCGGCGGATCGGCGTTTGGAGCGATCTCGACGAGGTCGAGGCCGGCATCGGCGGCCATGCCAAGCGCTTCGTTGCGCCCGACGATCCCCACCATGTTGCCTCGCTCGTCGACGAGGCGCACCCGCAGCCCACCGATCTCTTCATTGACGCGGGGTCCTTCGCGGGTAGGGGTGAAGTTCAGCGGTATCCTGGCTATTTACACTCTCCTCTCTCCGGTTGAGTTACCTCTTCCCGCATCGCAGGTTTGTCAGCGCGATGACGGAACGGCGGCCTCCCCCGCCAATCTAGCGACCGCATCGGCGAGCGCAAGGGCTTCCTGATCCGTTCCACCGAGCCGGCGCATCGCGACCGAACGATTCTTCGCCTCGCGCTGCCCGACGACGAGCATGACCGGCACCTTGGCGAGGCTGTGTTCGCGGACCTTGTAAGAGATCGTTTCATTGCCGGCATCGAGGACGGCGCGCAACCCGGCGGCCTTGCATTCGCCGATAACCGCGGCGGCATAATCCGCCGCGTCCGAAACCACCGTTGCGACGACGATCTGCACCGGCGCCAGCCACAGCGGCAAGCGGCCGGCATAATGCTCGATCAGAATGCCGATGAAGCGCTCGAGCGAGCCGAGGATCGCGCGGTGCAGCATGACCGGAACGTGGCGCCCGCCATCCTCGCCGACATAGGAGGCGCCAAGCCGCACCGGCATGTTGAAATCAAGCTGGACCGTACCGCATTGCCACTGCCGGTCGAGCGCATCGCGGAGGTGGAATTCCAGTTTCGGGCCATAGAACGCGCCCTCGCCGGGATTGTAGGTGTAGGCGAGCCCGGCCGCCCCGACCGCGGTCTTGAGGTCGTGCTCGGCGCGGTCCCACACCGCATCGCTGCCGACGCGCATCGGCGGCCGGTCGGCGAATTTGATCTCGACATCCTCGAACCCGAAATCGCGGTAGATCGACAGCAGCAACTTGCAGCAGGCGATCACTTCTGCGGTAACCTGGTCTTCCGTACAGAAGATATGCGCATCGTCCTGGATGAAGCCGCGCACCCGCATCAGCCCGTGCAATGCGCCCGACGGCTCGTTGCGATGGCAGCTCCCGAACTCGGCGAGGCGCATCGGCAGTTCGCGGTAGCTGCGCAGCCGATTCCGGAAGATCAACACATGCCCAGGACAATTCATCGGCTTGACCGCGAGGACCCGGTCGTCGCGGCTTTCGGCGACGAACATGTTCTCGCGGAAATTCTCCCAATGGCCGGTAGCCTCCCACAGGGAACGGTCGAGCATCAGCGGCCCCCTGACCTCCTGGTACCCGGCCGCGTCGAGCCGCCCGCGCATATAGCGCTCGATCGTGCGGTAGAGCGTCCAGCCCTTTGGGTGCCAGAACACGCTGCCGACCGCCTCTTCGCCGAGGTGGAACAGGTCGAGCTCGCGGCCGAGCCGGCGGTGGTCGCGGCGCTCGGCCTCTTCCAGACGGTATAAATATTGGTCGAGCTCCTGCTGGCTCGCCCAGGCCGTGCCGTAAATGCGCTGCAATTGCGCGTTGCGGGCGTCGCCGCGCCAGTAGGCGCCAGCGACGTGCAACAGCCTGAAGGCCTGCCCGAGATGGCCGGTCGACGGCAGATGCGGCCCGGTGCAAAGATCCGCGAACCCGCCCTGGCGGTAGAGGCTGATTTCCTCGTCCGGCGGGATCTCGCCGATATATTCGGCCTTGTAGCGCTCACCGATGCCGCGAAAGAAGGCGATCGCCGCGTCGCGATCCCAGATTTCACGGCTGATCGGCTCGTCGCGGCACACGATGTCGCGCATCCGCGCCTCGATCCGTTCGAGGTCTTCCGGCGTGAACGGCGCGGCGCGGGCGAAATCGTAATAGAAACCGGTATCGGTCGCCGGCCCGAAAGTAACCTCGGTTTCTGGATAAAGCTCCTTGACGGCCTCGGCCATGACATGGGCGGCGTCGTGGCGCAAAATCGCGAGCCCGTCTTCGCTGTCGCGGGTAATGACCGCAACCGCGGCGTCGTGGTCGACGATCGTCGCGAGGTCGCGCACCCGGCCGTCGATCTGCACGGCGATTGCCGCCTTGGCGAGGCGCGGGCCGATCGCCACCGCGATGTCGGCCCCGGTTAGTGGTCCGTTGAATTCGCGGCGGCTGCCGTCCGGTAATGTGATCCGAATAATCGGCTCGTCGATATCGTCGGGGTTCATCGCAGCATGGAGATGGTTTGTTCCGCTCGAAAGGGGCCGCGGCGTAGCCCAGTTTAGCAGACCGCGGCAACGACCACGATGCTTACGATCCCACCGTCAGTCCGCCAGTAGGGTCCGGGCGTGGCGGGCGATCATCAGGTTTTCGTCGGTCTTGATGACATGGGCGGCGACGCGGCTGCCCGGCGTGCTAATGCGTTGGCGATGCTCGCGGTTGGCCGCTTCGTCGAGTTCGAGCCCGAGCCAGGCGCAGGCGCGGCAGATCGCGGCGCGCACCGGCGCCGCATTTTCGCCGACCCCGGCCGTGAAGACGATGCCGTCGAGGCCGCCCATCGCCGCCGCCAGCGAGGCGATGTGGCGCGCGACGCGATAGCAGAAGACCTCAACCGCAAAGCGCGCACGCAGATCGTCGCTGGCGAGCAGTTCGCGGAAGTCGGATGAGATGCCGGAGAGCCCAAGCATGCCGGAGCGCCGGTAAAGCAGATCGACCAGCGCGTCTGCCTGCATGCCCTTCTGCTGGATCAGGTGCAGAACCACGCCGGCGTCGAGCTCGCCGCAGCGGGTGCCCATCGGCAGCCCGTCGAGTGCGGTGAACCCCATCGTCGTCGCGATCGACACGCCGGCCCGCAGCGCGCAGGCCGAGCAGCCATTGCCGAGATGCGCGACGACGACCCGGCCCTCGGCGATGTCCGGCGCTTGCCGTGGCAGCACCGAGGCGATGTATTCATAGGAAAGTCCGTGAAAGCCGTAGCGCCGAACACCCTCCTCGTAGAGCGCGTAGGGCAGAGCGAAGGCCTGCTCGATTTCCGGTGCCGTCCGGTGAAAGGCGGTATCGAAGCACGCGACTTGCGGCAATTCGGGATCGAGGTCGAGCGCCATTCTGATCGGCGCGCAGATTGTGCGGCTCGTGCAGCGGGGCGAGCGGCACCAGCGCCTCCAGTTCGGCCAGCAGCGCCGGTGTCACGCGGGCCGGCCGCGAATGCCGCAGGCCGCCATGCACGACGCGGTGGCCCAGCGCCGCGAGCCGCCGGTCGCCAAAGTGTTGCCGCGCCCAAGGCATCAGCGCCGGCAGCACCTCGCTCGGCGTGTTCGGCGCTTTCGCCCCGAGTTGCGGCGGAGCGACCGGCTTACCGTCGGCTCCGACCGCACTCGCCGTGTGGGTTGCGCCGATGCCTTCGACCTCGCCGGCGAGGAGCCGGGCTTCCCCCTCATAGAAGCTGAACTTCAGAGACGACGAACCGGCGTTTGATCACGCCGATCAACGGCTCGCTGCCTGACGTCATGCGCGTCGTCCTTCAGCCGAGGATGTGGTAGCCGCCAGTTCGTTCATCGGGTCGCCGCGGCGGCACCACGGCGCCGCGCCGCGGCGACGAGGCTCGCGACGGCGCAGGAGGCGAGACGCGTCGTCGGAGAATCGGCGCGGCTCGTTAGCATGATCGGTACCCGCGCGCCGAGCACGATCTCGGCCGCATCGGCGCCGGCGAGGAAGGAAAGGCTCTTGGCCAGCATGTTGCCGGCTTCGAGATCCGGCACCACCAGCACATTCGCCGCCCGGCGACCGGCGGACGATCTGCTTGATCGCCGCGGCCTGCTCGCTGATCGCATTGTCGAGGGCCGGCGGCCCGTCGAGATGTCGCCGGCAATCTGGACGCGATCGGATGTTCGCGGTCACGGCGAGCCACTGATCACGGGGCATCGGCTTGATTTGGAGCAACCGGCCTGGCGGACTGGCTTGAGGGTTTACTGGATCGCCGAGGAGCGGTGCCGCAGTTCGTTCCGCGCGGAACAACCCAAATCGCGTGCTTCAGCGCTGTCCGAGATCGCTCAGGGTCGCCAGATAGAGCTTTCCCGCCGCCATCGTCATCGGCGTCACGGCAAAGGTCCAGCTGCCGACGGACGACCCAAGCTCCCAATCGGCGACGCCCAGGACCTGAACATAGGTTACCGTTCCTGGGTTGAGATGGAGGACGGCGTGCTGGCCGACATAAATCGAGAAAGACTGTACCGAAAGCCGATACCGGCCCGGCGGAAAATCATGGAAGAAGGCGGTCCCGTCGGCGATTGCCGCAAACGGCTGGCGATTGACATAAATGATTGGGGCGATCGCATATCCGCTGGCATTGGGCGGGTCCTGCAGACGCAGGAACCAGACCCGCGCCATGCCTGATGCAGGCAGCGCCGGCGGCACGGCCGGGGATGCCGCCGGCGGGGCGGCCGGGGATGCCGCCGGCAGGGCGGCCGGGGATGCCGCCGGCAGGGCGGCCGGGGTTGTCGCCGCCGGCGGCGCGCCGCACCCCGCGAGCAGCAGCCCAACGAGGACAATACCGACCCAAGTCAGCATTGCCCGACCGAAACTGAATGAATTTACCCTGTTCATTTCTTGCTCCGCAACTCGGCGCCTTGGTGCCGCGCCTACTGCCGAACCGAAGCGGCATTGATACCGAAGATCATACCGTCCGGTCCGAGAAAACTAAGGCCGGACGGTGGAATTCCGTCATCGCCGCCGAGGCGGCTTCATCGCTCATGAGAGGCGCTCTCCGGCGCGCGCCTTCGCGACCCGGTGCAAGACGAGATAGCCGCAAATCGCCGAAATCAGCGAGGCAAGCAGCACGGAAACGCGGACGTCGATGTCGTAGGCTTCGCCGGGAAAGGCGAGCGTGCCGATGAAGAGGCTCATCGTGAAGCCGATGCCGGTCAACAGGGCTACGCCGTAGAGCTGCGCCCAGCCGGCTCCCTCCGGCAGCTTCGCGAGCCCGACCCGGGTTGCCGCCCAGATCGCGCCGATGACCCCCGCCTGCTTGCCGACGAGCAGTCCCAACCCGGTTCCGACCTGGACAGGATGCAGCAGGTCCGCCGGGGCAATGCCGGTGAGCGCGACGCCGGCGTTGGCAAAGGCGAAGACCGGCAGCACGCCAAATGCGACCCATGGATGCAAGTCATGTTCGAAGGCATGCGCCGGCGATGCGCCGTCTGCCGTGCGCAGCGGGATGGCAAGGCCGGTGACGACCCCCGCGAGGGTGGCGTGAATGCCGGATTTCAAGACGCAGACCCAGATGATAATTCCGATCAACGTATAGGCCGCTCGGCGCGACACCCCGCAGAGATTGAGGAGAACCAGCGCCGCCACGCCGCAACCGGCCAGCAGCAACGGGATCACTGTCAGATCGGCGGTGTAAAACGCGGCGATGATGATGATCGCACCGAGATCGTCGATGATGGCCAAGGCCAGCAGGAAGATCTTCAGCGAAGCGGGGACACGCGGTCCGAGCAAGGCCAACACGCCGAGGGCAAAGGCAATGTCGGTTGCCGTCGGGATGGCCCAGCCGCGCCGCGCCGCTGCATCGCCCCAGTTGCAGGCGACGTAGACAAGGGCCGGCCCCGCCATGCCGCCCAGGGCCGCAATCGCCGGCAGCGCAGCGCTCGACCCGCGCGACAGCTCTCCCTCGACAACCTCGCGCTTCACTTCGAGGCCGACGAGCATGAAAAAGACCGCCATCAGGCCGTCGTTCACCCACAGCAGCAAAGGCTTGGCGATCATCAGGCCGCCGACCTGGACGGCGATCGGAATTTCGATGAGCCGGGTGTAAAATGTCCCGAGCGGCGAGTTCGCCACTAGGAGAGCCGCCGCGGCGGCGACGCACAGAACGACGCCGCCGGCCGATTCGAGCTTCAGAAACTGCTGAAGGCTGTCTAGCGGTAACCGTCGCAGCTGGAACACGCTCCCCCCGACCGGGCCCGCCCCGTCACTGCTTCTCCGGTTCCCCTCACGGGTGGGGAAAGCTGCGGATGCGGCTGCAAGAGGCGGGCCTTGATGCAAGAAACCCAGCGGCAAGGAACACGTCAAGCCGCGGCTTTCCGTGGAGGCACGGCAGCTGAGGGGATTGATCGGAGAAGATTCCCAAGGTCCAATCGAGAGGGAGGCCATGCCGGAAGCATCGCGTTATCCGTCGCTGCTTCAGATCAACACCCGGGTTTGGCTACGGCAGGTGTCGGATGCGGCCGGCCGCCGGCTGACGCTGGCCGACATCGGCGACGCAACCATCGACGGCTGGGCGGCGAACGGCTTCGACTGGATCTGGCTGCTGAGCGTCTGGCAAACCGGTGCGGTCGGGCGTGAGATGGCGCGGCGCGATCCGGAGCTGCGCACGAGCTATGCTGCGGCGTTGCCCGATTTTGTCGACGACGACATCTGCGGTTCGGGCTTTGCAATCACCGCCTACCAGGCCGGCGAGATGCTCGGCGGTGAGACGGCGCTGGCGCGCTTTCGCGACAGGCTGGCACGGCGCGGCATCCGGCTGATGCTCGATTTCGTGCCAAACCATACCGCCAGCGACCATCCGTGGGTCAGGACGCATCCCGACTATTACGTGTCGGGCAGCGAGGCGGCATTGGCGGCCGTGCCGGAAGACTATCTGCGCGTCGAAACCGAACGCGGCCCGTTGATCCTGGCGCACGGCCGCGACCCGAACTACCCCGGCTGGACCGACACGCTGCAGCTCGATTACGCCAATCCGGAGCTGCAGCGCGCGCAGATCGCCGAACTCGCCGCAGTGGCCGACAAATGCGACGGCGTGCGCTGCGACATGGCGATGCTGTTGCTGCCCGAGGTCTTCGAGCGCACCTGGGGGCGGCGGCCCGAGCCGTTCTGGCCGAAGGCGATTGCGGCGGTGCGGGCGCAACATCCGGCATTCATGCTGATGGCGGAAGTCTATTGGGACCTCGAATGGACCTTGCAGCAGCAGGGCTTCGACTTTTGCTACGACAAGCGGCTTTACGACCGGCTGAGAGCCGGCAATGTCCGGTCGATCCGCGATCATCTGCGGGCCGGCCTCGATTATCAGGAAAAGCTCGCCCGCTTCGTCGAAAACCATGACGAGCCGCGCGCGGCTGCAGAATTTCCCTGGCCGCGGCACGCCGCAGCGGCAATCGTCACCTTCCTGTCGCCCGGCCTCCGCTTCTTTCATCAGGGGCAACTCGAAGGGGCGCAGATCCGGGTGCCGGTGCAGCTCTGCCGCGGCCCGGTCGAGCCGGTCCAGCCGGCAATCGCCGGCTTCTATGCCGGTATGCAGCGGGTGATCAAGGATACCGGCACCTTGCGCAATGGCGCCTGGTCGCAGATCGAGCCGCGGCCGGCCTGGCCCGGCAATGCGACGGCCGATAATTTCATCGCTTTTGCCTGGAAGGGCGGGGAGGGGAGCAGCTGCGTCGTCGTCGTCAATTATGCCGGCACTCAGGGACAATGCCGCCTGCCGCTGCCGTTCCCGGATCTCGCCGGCAAGCAATTCCGGCTGATCGATCTGACGGGTAGCGAAGTCTACGATCGCGACGGCAGCGACCTCGCCGAACACGGCCTCTACATCGACCACGCGCCATGGCATTTGAACCTGTTCGAACTGCGAACGCTGTAGCCTCGACGACACCGCGGAACCTTGATGAGGAGAGCGCCGATGGCGACCGAATCTGCCCGGTATAATGAGGATCGATCGGCCTGTTCCGCCAAAAGGGCATTCACGCGCAGACTTCTCCCAATCGCATCGAGTTGGGCGCCAGCCACGGGCCGTTCGCAGCAATTGACATGGACCAAGCTATGGACCACATGGCAAAAGCACAAAGCATAGGGTTCACAATGCATTCGGTTATTGAGCAGGGCTTGTGGCATGCGGATCTCGGTCAGCGAAGCTGATCTCGGTCAGCGAAGCCAAAGGGCAATTGACGGAGTTGGTGCGCCGGGCTGATGCCGGAGAAGAGATCAATTTGACCAGGCACGGCCAGCCGGTCGCGCGTCTTGCGCCGGTCAAGGCGCCGGTCGGACCGGAGGCACACAGAAAGCTGCTCGAAGCCGAACGGGCGGCAGGGACCGCCAAGGCCGGTGCCGGGAAAACCGCCGCGCGCAGCCAGGATTTCCTCTACGACGCGAATGGTCTGCCGAAATGATCGCGGTCGACACCTCCGCGCTGATGGCGGTCGGCTCGGCGGGACGGCGACGGATGCCGGCGTCAGGGTCTTGGCGAACGAGGCAGAAGTCGTAATTTCGGCCGCCGGCGTGGCGGAAGCGCTGATCGTCGCCGAGCGGCGTAATGTCGGAGACGAGATGAGCCGCCTCATCGATCAAGAAGCCTGAATTGCAGGGCGGATCCGGTGACGAGAAGGGCGGGCATACCGCGTTGAAGCAGCGCAATCCGGGCGCGTTTTGACGCTGATCGGCGCTTGCGTCATCACCGCGATGGATTCGGTGGGCGATAAGGGAATAAATGCCGGGGCGGAACGGTCTTTGACCCTAGATGATCGACGGAGGCACTGATGCGCACTTCGCTCCCATCCGGCTGGAGCGCGATGTATCTCGCGGCGGCATTGGGACTCTGTCTGCTGGCGGTCGGGCCGGCTCTCGCAGACAACAGCGGCAACAACAATTCGGACACGCCGACCTGCAGCAAGGGCCAAGTCTGGGACAAGAACAAGCAGCAATGTGTCAAGGCCGAGAACGGGGTGCTGCCCGACAAGGCGCTGACCGATTATGCCGATGCGCTGCTCAAGGCCCACCGATACCGGGAGACGCTCTCGGTGCTCGACCTGTTGCAAAACCCGAACACGGCGGTGGCGCTCAACTACCGTGGCTATGCCTCGCGCAAGCTCGGCCGGATCGACGAGGGGATCGGTTACTACCTGAAGTCGGTGGCGCTCGATCCACATTACCCGCAGGTGCGCGAATATCTCGGCGAGGCCTATCTGATCAAAGGCGACCTGGCGAACGCCAAGGCGCAGTTGCAGGCGATCAAGGGGATCTGCGGGACCGTCTGCGAATCCTACGAACATCTCGAAGTGGCGCTCGCCGACCCGCACGACATCTGAGAGCTCGGCCTGTGCCCGAGCCGCAGCAAGGGTCGTAGACCGTGCGGACGACGGTTGTCGCCGGTCCGATCCTCATCCCCGGCCAGCATCAGGTCGACCATCAGATGCACGACGTCGCGCGGCGTGAAGTGCTCGCCCGGAGAACGGTAAGCGGCAGGATTACATCCCGATATTTGCCCCGCCCGAATCTGTCGCGGATGACGTCCCCGACACCCCACAGGAAGCCGACGATCACGCCGTGGTTCCATGTTCTCCTGCCGCCGGCTGAATTTATGGACGCCCAGCGCTTGGAAATCTGTCGTGGTTACGTCTCTTCCGCCAGTCGATTTTACGCCTGATCGGCGAGGCCTTGCCTACAGCCGTTAACGCCAGCTGCCTTCCGGTGTAGAAATCAAGTTCTCAATGGCGGCCAATCGCCGTCGACGAGCGGTCCCTGCCGGTGGCCGGCGCGAACCGGCCCCACCGCATTGACAAATCGTGATTGTTCTGCTATGAAACCTAGATAATGTCACAGACGGGGTATTTCGCCGCTCTTTGATCATCAATCCGGGGCGCGATCGGAAAGTGGTTTGGGATTTCCCGTTGTTTCTCAGTTCGGCCGATTTAATTCCCGTTTATGCCGAATTATTTCCACGTTTTCCGTCGACCACGGAAGATCAGGGTTTCTGTGCAGTCGCCGGACGGTTAATGCCCGGGAACGCGGGTCGCTTCCCGAGAGATGAAATCAGGGTAGCTGCCCGCCGGGAAAAATCACTCGTTATCGCGCGGGCGATCGATCCGGCGATCCGCTGTTATCAAATAGAGAATCGAGTAAAATCAAACTCTTGCTCCTGATCAGTTTTGCGTCGCGCGACGCGCCCGAGTTCTGCGCCGCAGTGCGCAGGTCCCTTCCATGAACGCCGTGAACAACCCGCTCCGCCCGCGCCACACCGTCACACAAAAGGGGTCAAATTGTTCGTGTCGCACGCGGGTCGGTTCCCGGATGCCGTTCGACAGGTCTCCGCTGCATTTCCGATAGGAAGGGTCAGCCGTCGGCCTCGCTATTTGCGGCTGCTTTCGGAGACACCTGGCGGTATCGGTCAGCCTGGCTTGTTATCGGTCGGTCGGTCGTTATATAACCGACCGGTCAGTCAGTAGGTGGGGCGATGAGCGGTTCCAAGACTGTCGCGAACACCCGGTGGCGTCGGCGCAGCGACGCCCGGCCGGAGGAAATCCGCGCCGCGGCACTTTCGTCTTTCGCCGAGCATGGCTTCGCCGCAACCCGCCTCGATGACGTCGCGGCGCAGGCCGGCATCACGAAGGGCACGCTCTATCTTTATTTCCGCAGCAAGGAAGAGCTGTTCAAGGCGGTCGTCCGGCAGGAGTTGGTGCCGAATATCGAGCGGGCCGAGGCGATGGTCGCGCAATCGACGGCGCCAAGCCTTACCCTGATCGGAGACTTCCTCGCGCTGCTGTCGCAGATCATGGCGTCGCCGCTCAGCGCCATCCCAAAGCTGGTCCTGACCGAGGCCGGCAACTTCCCGGACCTCGCGCAATTCTACCTTGAGGAGGTTGTCGAGCGCGGCAAGGCGCTGGTCCGGCGGGTGCTGGAGCGTGGTATCGCGGCCGGCGAGATCCGCGCAGTCGATGCCGAAAGTGCGGTCGTCTGCGTCATCGCGCCGCTGCTGCTCGCGGCACTCTGGCGGCATTCGTTCGAGCGGCATGCCGGCCCTCGGCTCGACACGGACGCGCTGTGCCGCACGCATCTCGACCTGTTGCGGCATGGCCTTGCTGCCGCCGATCCCGCCAGTGAACTTGGGGATTCAGGAGCTGCCGAATGAGCCTCGACGCGATCGAGACCGCACCGCCGCCGGCCGTCGAGCGGCGCCCTGCCGGCCGAGGCGAGGTTGGAGCACGGCAGCGTCGCTCGGCCCGTCTCATGCTGATGCTCGCGGTCGCCGCGGTGCTGGTTGCCGGCGGGGTCATGTGGTGGCGCGAAGCACGCCTGTGGGTGACGACCGACGACGCCTTCATCGACGCGCACCTGGTGCATATCGCGCCGCAGGTCGCCGGCCGCGTCGAGCGCGTGTTCGTCGACGACAATCAACAGGTTGCGGCGGGGCAGTTGCTGGTCACGCTCGACCCGGCGGTCTACCGGGCCAAGCTCGACCAGGCGGTCGCCAACCGGGCTGCGGCGGCCGGCAGCCTGGCGCAGGCCAAGGCACAGCGGGACGCCGATATCGCCGATGCCGAGGAGGCCCGCGCCGAGGTCGGCGTCGCCGAGGCCAATGCGGCGAATGCGGCGAGCCAGCTGAGACGCACGCAATCGCTTGTCGAGCGGCAATTCGCGTCGCGGCAGCAGTTCGACAACGACATCGCCGCCGGGCGCAGCAGCACCTCGACCTTGCTCGCCGCGCAAAAGAAGCTGGCCGCGGCCGAGGCCCAGCTCGAGGTGGCGGCTAGCCGCATCGCGACCGCGAAAGCCAATCTCGACAGCACCGCGGCGCAAGAGGAGGAGGCGCGGCTCGATCTCGCCTATACGCGAGTGACGGCGCCCGAGGCCGGCCGCGTTGCCCATCGGAGCGTCGCGGCCGGCGATTACCTCGAAGTCGGGCAGAACCTGATGGCCCTGGTGCCGCTCAAAGTCTGGGTCACGGCGAATTTCAAGGAGACCGAACTCGACCGGATCCGCATCGGACAGCCGGTCGAGATTCGCATCGACAGCGACCCTGGCAAGGTGTTGCACGGCCATGTCGACAGCTTCGAGGCCGGCAGCGGCACCGCCTTCAGCCTGCTGCCGCCGGAAAACGCGACCGGCAACTACGTCAAGGTCGTGCAGCGCGTCCCGGTCAAGATCGTCTTCGACGACCCGCCCGATCCGCACTTCCCGCTCGGGCCCGGCATGTCGGTCGTGCCGAGCGTCAAGGTGGAATAGGGCCCGCGATGCAAACGCCCGACAGTGGCGCGACCGCCGGGTCGAACCCGTGGCTGATCGCGATGACGGTCGGGCTCGCCGCGTTCATGGAAGTGCTCGACATCTCGATCGCCAATGTCGCGCTGGAGCACATTGCCGGCAGCATGTCGGCGAGCCAGGACGAGGCGACCTGGGTCCTGACCTCCTATCTCGTCACCAATGCGATCGTCTTGCCGATCAGCGGCTGGCTCGCCTCGACGATCGGGCGCAAGCGCTACCTGCTCGGCTGCATCATGGGTTTCAGCGTCACCTCGCTGCTCTGCGGCACCGCGCCGAGCCTCAGCGTGCTGATCGTCGCGCGCGGCCTGCAAGGCATCACCGGCGGCGGATTGCAGCCGAATTCGCAGGCGATCCTCGCCGATACCTTTCCGCCCGAGCGGCGCGGCCAGGCCTTCGCCGCCTACGGCCTCGCCGTCGTCTTCGCGCCGGCGATCGGGCCGACCCTGGGCGGCTGGCTCACCGACAATCTCTCCTGGCGCTGGGTGTTCCTGATCAACGTTCCGGTCGGCATCATCCTGTCGCTCTTGGTGGCGCGGCTGATCTCCGACCCGCCGGCGCAGGTCGAGCAGCGCCGGGCGCGGCTCCACGCCGGGCTCGATCTCGACTATGTCGGCTTCGCGCTGCTGCTGGTCGGCATGGGCGCCTTGCAGATCGTGCTCGACAAGGGACAGGAGGACGATTGGTTCGGCAGCAGCTTCATCACGCATCTTTCGATCCTGGCGGCGGTTGCCCTCGTCGCCCTCGTCGTCTGGGAGCTGCGGCGCGCCGATCCGATCGTCGATCTGCGGCTCCTCGCCCGCCGCAATTTTGCCGTCGGCAATCTCCTGATGTTCGTGCTGGGCTTCACGTTGCTCGGCACGACGGTGCTGCTGCCGCTCTACGCCCAGACGATGCTCGGCTATACCGCGACCGAAGCGGGGATGGTGATCTCGCCCGGCGGCTTCGCGCTGCTGCTGGTAATGCCGGCCGTCGGTTTCCTCAGCGGCAAGGTCGATGCGCGCTATCTGATCGCGGCGGGTTCTCGTCGCGGCCGCGCTGGCCTTATGGTCGATGACCCGCTTCGATGCCGAGATCGACTATGCCACGCTCGCCTGGTCGCGGACCTACCAGTCGCTCGGCCTCGCCCTGCTGTTCATCCCGATCAACACGGTGGCGCTCGGCGGCATGCCGACGGCGAAAAGCAACAACGCTGCGGCGATCATCAACATGATGCGCAACATCGGAGGCAGTGTCGGCGTCTCGGTCGTCACGACCTTGATCGCGCGGCGCGAACAGTTTCACCAGAACATGCTGGCCGGCGACGTGACGCCGTACCGCAATTCCTATGCGGCCGTCATCGGGCGGTTGCAGCAGACCTATCGCGGCGGTGCCGCAAGCACCGCCGACGCATTGCATCAGGCGCAGGCGCAGGTCTACGCGATGGTGCAGAAAGAAGCGGCGCTCCTATCCTTCAACGACGGCTTCTGGACGATGGCAGTGATCTTGGTGTCTTTGGTGCCGCTGGTGCTGCTGCTGCGCAGGCCGCCAACCGGCGCCGCTCCACAACATGCTCATTGAGGTTCGGACCGGGGCCGCAAGGCCCGGCCGCCGGATTTCGTCGACATCGCGCTCGAACGCGCCCAGCAAAGCCGGGCTAGCCGCGTTCGCAGTCCGACGCCGCGGTCTGCTCGCTCAACCCGGTCATCGATGAGTTGGTCGGGAACTCGTCACGATTGCGCTATCATCAGCCGGTGTTGCAGTCTGGCGGTGGCGGGCCGCGTTGTCGGCCTGCCGCAAGACGAGGCCCGGCGACGGCGTCTGCCGTCCCGCGAGAATGTGCCGCGTGAGCTGCAATCGACGCCGGAGTGCCGGGATGAGGTTCACCGAGATCGACCTGTTCGGCGTTTATGTCGCGCCGATCTCGGTGATGATGGTCGCGGCCTGGTTTCACGATAGCGCTGCGTTGGGTCGCCGCGCGTTTGGCCTGCTGCGCCATGTCTGGCACCCGGCGCTCTTCGTGCTTTCGGTTTATATGATCGGGCTGTCGTCGATGGTTCTCTTTTTCGCGCGCTGAGGTCGGCCGATGAGCGATGTCGAGCTGAAGGCAAAAGCTAAACCGCCGGGGGATGCCCCTGTCGACGACTCTCCGCGTCCGCCGGCGCCCGCACCCGGCCGACCGCGCCGCCGCATCCTGCCGTTTCTGTTCACACTTGTCGCGGCGGCGCTCGCCGTCGCGCTGGGTTGGGCGATGTGGGACGCCTATATCGGGGCACCCTGGACGCGCGACGGCACGGTGCGGGCCTATGTCGTCACGTTGGCGCCGCAGATCGCCGGCCAGATCGTGAAATTGCCGGTTGCCGACAATCAGTTCGTGCGCAAGGGCCAGCTCCTCGTCGTGATCGATCCGACCGACTACAAGATCGCTGTCGATCTCACGCAAGCGGCGGTGGCGCGGGCGCAGACGACCGCGCACAACGCGGAGCGCGAGGCGACGCGCCGCCAGGAGCTGACCCAATTGGCGGTGACCAAGGAAGAAAAGCAGACCTATGAGAGCGATGCGATCGCCGCGGCGGCGCAGTTGCAGCAGGCGCTGGCGAATTTGAACCAGGCACGGGTCAATCTGCAGCGGACCGAGATCCGCTCGCCGGTCAACGGCTACGTCACCAATCTCTTGGCGCAGCTCGGCGATTACGCGACCGTCGGCGAGAACCTGATCTCGCTGGTGGATGCCGATTCCTATTGGATCGATGGTTATTTCGAAGAGACCAACCTCAGCCGGATCCGCAAGGGCGATCCCGCGACCGTAAGATTAATGGGCTATCCGCAGCTGGTGCGCGGTCATGTCGACAGCATCGCCCGCGCCATCACCGTCGCCAATGCGACGCCGGGCGGTCAGGGCCTGGCCACGGTCAACCCGATCTTCACCTGGGTGCGGCTGGCACAACGCATCCCGGTGCGCATCCATGTCGACCAGGTGCCCGACGGCGTGCATCTGGTCGCCGGGATGACCGCCACGGTCCAGGTCGACCCCCGGAAATAGACCGGCCGCCGCGATCGAACAGCCCGATGGTGGAGGCTCAGGGTCGGGCGAGACGCCGGGCGAAGGCGACGATCCGCCGGCCGGCCTCTTCGAGCCGCGGCTCCGGCGCGGTCAAAGCGATGCGCAGATGACCCTCGCCACTCGGTCCGAAAGCGTCGCAAGGCAGCAACGCGACGTTCTCGTGCCTTAGCAGCTCGAGCGCGAAATCCTCCGAGCCAAGCCCGGTGCCGCGGACATCGAACAACACGAACATGCCGCCTTCCGGCGGGATCGCCCGGCAATTCGGCGCATCGCCGAGAATGCCCGCCAGCAGAAGGGCGCGTCGCCGGTAGGTCTCGCGCAGCGCGGCCGCTTCCGGCAGTTCATCGCCAAACGCCGCCAAGGCGCCATCCTGGATGAACCCGGGACCGCCGAAATACATGCACAGCAGCAGGTCGAAGAGGTGCTGCGACAATGCCGGCGGGCCGATGACCCAGCCGAAGCGGAAGCCGGCCATCGCATGCGATTTCGACAGGCTGGAAACGACGACCGTACGCTCGGCCATGTCGGGCAGCGACCACGGGCTGACATGCGGCCGGAGGAAGGCGAGGTCTTCGTAAACCTCGTCCGAAACCAGCCACAGATCATGGCGGCGGCAAATCTCGGCGATGACGGCGATTTCCCCGGCCGTGAAGACGGCGCCTGTCGGGTTGTGCGGGCTGTTGATCCAGATCACGCGCGTGCGGGGCGTTACGGCGGCGGCGATGCTGTCGAGATCCGGATGAAAGCCTCGCTCGGCACGTAACGGCACGGTCACCATGCGCGCGCCGCTTGCTCCGATGACCCCTTGATAGGGCCCGTAAATCGGTTCGGGCAGGATCACCTCGTCATCGGGTCCGGCAAGACACCGCAACGCGCAGTAGAGGCCGCCCTGCGTTCCCGGCGTCAGCACCACATTATCAGCACGGCATGGGCGGCCGCTGCGCCGCTCGACGCGCGCCGCGATCGCCTCGCGCAGCCGCGGGTAGCCGAGGATCGGCGTGTAGCCGGCGCGCTTTCGGCGCAGCGCGTCGATCGTTGCCTCGATGACCGGCACCGGCGCATCCTGGTCGGGGTCGCCGATCGTGAGAAAGATGACGTCATGGCCGGCATCGCGCCGACGCACGCCCTCCATATGGGCGCGCCACGCGCCGGGGCCGCGGCCGGCGACGTGCTCGACGAGCGGCGCGAAGCGCATGCCGGCCATTCGGTTCAATAGCCGAGCGCGGCGCCCGCCGGGCGGCGGCTGTCGTTGGCGCCATAAAGCCGGCCGCCGGCAATCTCGATCAATTCGACGGCACCCCAGGGCTTCTGCTCGACGAGGTGGTAGCCCATGCCGGTCAGTATCGCCTCCGTGTCCGGAGATAGTCCGAAGCGCTCGTAGAACAGCTTGTCGGGCTCGCCCTGGAAATGCAGGCGGGGGGCGTCGACGGCTTCCTGCGCCGCCATGCCGTAATCGACGACGTTGCTGATCGTTTCGAGCACGGTCGTGATGATACGCGAGCCACCTGGGCTGCCGACAACGAGGAACAGCTTGCCGTCCTTCTCGACGATCGTCGGCGCCATCGAGGAAAGCGGCCGTTTCCCGGGTGCGATCGCGTTCTGCTCGCCCTGGACAAGACCATAGAGGTTAGGGGTGCCCGGTTTGGCGGTGAAGTCGTCCATCTCGTTGTTCAGCAGAAACCCGGTGCCCGGCGCCATCACCCCGGAGCCGAAATAGCCGTTCAGGGTATAGGTCACGGCGACCGCGTCGCCGGCGGCATCGACCACCGAATAATGCGTCGTCTCGGGTTTCTCCTGCGCCGCGGCCGGTACTGCCGTCGTCGCCGACGTGGCGCCGCGGTCGATTTCGGCGCGAATCGCCGCAATGGAATCGGCCGATAGCAGCCGGCCGACCGGGTTCGCGACAAAGGCCGGGTCGCCGAGTTCGGCATTGCGGTCCTGGTAGGCATGGCGCATCGCCTCGGCCATCAGCCGCACCGCGCGGGCCGAGTGGAAGCCCAGCTTTTCGAGGTCGTAGCCTTCGAGGACACGGAGGATCTCGCACATCGTAACGCCGCCAGAGCTGGGCGGCGGCGCCGACAGAATCAGGTACCCGCGATAGGAGCAGGACAGCGGCGGCGTTTCGCCGATCGTATATCGGGCGAAATCGTGGGTCGTTAGGATGCCGCCATTCTTCCGGCTCGCCTTCTCGACCAGCGCGGCGACCGGCCCGTTATAGAAGGCCGTCGGACCTTGCCCGGCGATCGCCGCCAAGGTTGCGGCGAGATCCCGCTGCACGAGCCGGTCGCCCGGCGCGAGCGGACGGCCATCGGGCCGCAGAAAGATCTGCGCAGCGGCCGGATCCTTTTTTAAGAGGCCTGCCTTCACGGCGAGCGGTTCGCTGTCGGCCGCGTTCAAAACAAAGCCGTCGCGGGCAAGCGCGATCGCTGGCGCCAGCAGCGCGGCGCGCGGCAGCCGACCGTACTCTCGGGCGGCGCGGTCGAGCCCCAACACCGTTCCCGGCACGCCGACGGCGCGCCAGCCATAGCGGCTCAGTGCCGCGACCGGCTGGCCGTCGCGGCCGAGATACATGCCGGCCGTCGCCGCCGCCGGCGCCGTCTCCCGGAAATCGATGAACGCGTCGCGCCCGTCTGCCAGATGCAGGGTCATGAACCCGCCGCCGCCGATATTGCCGCAGCACGGTTCGAGGACCGCCAGCGCATAGCCGACCGCTACCGCGGCATCGATTGCATTGCCGCCGGCGCGCAGGATGTCGCGGCCGATTTCCGAGGCGCGGCGCGTGTCGGTGACGACCATCGCCTGCCGCGCCTCGACCGCCGGCAGCGAAGCGGCGCCCACAAGATCGGCGGCGCCGAACAAGACGAGCCCGCCGAGCAGGACCCTCAGAAGATGGGCGAGAGCGCGTGTCAGGCGTTGCCGCGCTGCTCGCGCCACAGGCCGAGCTTTTCCTGCACCGGCCGGTCGGAATAGCTGAACAGCACGGCCTCGTCCTCGGCCTGGTGGCTGACCGGCAGCCAGCTCGGCGCGACGAAGATGTCGTGCGGCTCCCAGCGAAAGGCCTGGTCGCCGACCCGGCTTTCGCCCCGGCCTTCGACCGCGACAAAGACCGTGCTGTCGGTCGAACGGTAGAGGCGCGTGGCAAAGCCCTTCGGCAACAGCTGGATGAAGGTGCCGATCGTCGGCATCGCAAAGTCGCCGCTCGCCGGGCTGACGTAACGCAATTTGTGCCCGTGGCACGGGTCGGGGTCCTCGTTGTCGGCGAGAGTCGCCAACGACTCGCGCGACCGGGCATAAGGATAGTTGAAGACCGGCGAGGTCTTGACCGCGGGCCGCCAGTCGACCGGCAACAGGTTGTTCGAGAACCGCGCGGCGCTGTCGCCTTCCGGCCGGGTTACGGCCTGCATGTCCGCCTCGGCCGGCTCGGCGAAGCTCGCATCGAGCAGCCGCACGATCGGGATGTCGAGCCCATCGAGCCAGACCATCGGTTCTTGCGTTTCGTTGCCATGATCGTGCCAGGTCCAGGACGGGGTGATCACGAAATCGCCGGGATGCATCGTCGTGCGCTCGCCGTCGACCGCGGTGTAAGCACCGTTGCCCTCGATGATGAAGCGCAAGGCCGACTGAGTATGCCGGTGGGCCGGCGCCACCTCGCCCGGCAGGATCAGTTGCAGGCCGGCAAACAGCGAGTGGGTGATCGAGGTCTGGCCTTTGAGGCCCGGATTCTCCAGAATCAGCACGCGCCGCGTCGCTTCCTGCGCGGTGATCAGGCCGCCCGACTGCATGAGATGGGGCCGCACGTCGCGGTAATGCCAGATCGCCGGCAGGCAGGGGGTCACCGGCTGGGCGGTGACGAGGCTGTGCAGCCGCTCCCACAGCGGCGCCAGGTTGGCGGCGCCGATCCGCTCATAGAAGGCTTCGCGCTCGGGGTTGCGTGCCGCCGCCTCGCCGATGGTCATGCCGATCCTCTCTTTCTCGGTAATGCGCCTCGGACCTTGCCGACAGCTTGCGGCTCAGGCCGCTTGCCGGCGTTCGCCGAGCGTGAAGCCGAGCTTGGCGAGATCGGCGAGCAGCGCCGCCGATTGCACCGGGTCGAGGGCGGTCATCGGCGGTCGTACTGCGGCCCAGCCGGGATCGTCGTGGAAATGGGCGACGACCCGCTTCAGCGCCGGAACCATCGGATAGGCCTGCATCGCCTTGCGCAACGACGTCGCCGCGGCCTGCAGCGCCTCGGCCTGCGGCGTGCGCCAGTTGGCGTAGATCCTGGCGATCCCTGCCACGTTGATGTTGCCGGTCGCGGTGATGCAGCCGGCGCCGCCCTTCTTCAGCGCGTCGAGCAGGAACACCTCGGAGCCCGGAAAGACGGCGAAGCCGGGGAAGCGATCGAGCAGTGCCGCGGTATTCTGCCAATCGCCGGAGCTGTCCTTCAAGCCGACCACGGTATCGGGATAGGCCGCGATCAGGCGGCCGACGAGGTCGAGCGAGTAGCCGACGACCGCGACCGGCGGGATATGATAGAGAAATACGTTGAGCGCCGCCGAGCCGACCTTGTCGATGACGTTCGAAAGGAAGGCGAAAATGCCGTCGTCGGCGACCGGTTTGTAGTAGAAGGGCGGCAGCATCAGGACGCCGCCGCAGCCATGACCGACGGCGTGGCGCACCAGCGTGACGGCATCGGTCACGGCACAGGCGCCGGTTCCCGGCATCAGTTTCTGCGCCGGAATGCCGGCCTCGATCAGCCGATCGAGCAGCGTCATCCGCTCGCCGGCCGACATCGAATTCGCCTCGCTCGTCGTGCCGAAGATCGCGAGCCCGCCCACCCCCTCTTCGAGCAGCCACCGGCAGAACGCGATGTAACGCCCGGCATCGGGCTCGCCGGAGGCAGTAAACGGCGTCAGAACCGGGACCAGCACCCCTTGGAACGGCTGCGACGGCATTTCGACGGCTCCCTTCGGCCAATTTTGCGCATCGCCGCTACTCAAGCGCGGCGCCGCGGCCGGCGTCAAGCGGCGCGGCCACCGTGCGCCTCCATACCATCGAATAGCCGGGCGATCCGTGGACCCGTTTTCCGGAGGTCGCGGGGAGTCGATCGGTTGCGGGAACCAGCCCCTTCCGATGCGGCATCGATGCCGGGTTTCGCGACACGCAGCGGCTCGGGGGCGACGCCTCGATCGGGTTAGTCCCAAGCGTCGTGCAGAGGCCGAGGTACTGCTGCCCGCCGGCCCCAGGATCGCGTTCACCGGCCGGCTCGACCGCAACGACCACCGCGCGATCCGGGAACGCCTCAACTGTCGGTCAGCCGCGACTTCGAGCGACGCTCCCGCCCGCCGCGAGCGCCGGTCTCCGGCAAAGCGAGGCCGAGCACGGCCAAGGCCACAAACGCGATTGCTGCCGAGGTCGCAAATGCCGCGTCATACCCGAAGCGATCGACGATCAGCCCGGCGGCGAGGCCGCTCAGCGATGCCCCGACCCCTTGCGCGGTCGCCACCGCGCCGAGCGCCAGATTGTACCGGCCCGTCCCGCGCATCACGTCGGCGATGACGAGCGGGGTTAGGACACCCCAAATGCCGGCGCCAACGCCGTCCAGCAGTTGGACGGCGATGAGCCAGGCGCTGCAGTTCGACAGCGTATAGAGCAGAGCCCGCACCGGGAGGATGGCAAAGCCAATGAGCAGCACCGGCTTGCGGCCCCATTCGTCTGCCTTGCGTCCAGCGAGCAGCGCAATCGGCAACATCACCAACTGCGCGGCGATGATGCACGAGGACATCATCGCCGTGGCGAGTGGTTTATTCGCGAGGGCGAGTTTTTGCCCGACGAGCGGCAAAAGCGGCGCATTGGCGAAATGGAACAACATCGCGCTCACGGCCAAGACCAGCAATGAGCGGCGCTTGAAGACGGCTCGCCATGCGGAGCCTTTCTGTCGCGCAGTATTCGCATCGGCGCCACGCGCCCGATCCTGATCGATTGCCGATCCAGGGATGGCCAGCACCGCGCCGGCCGCGAACACGGCGGAGAATGGCACGAGGAGGAATACGGCTCGCTGCCCAAAGAGCCAGCCGACGACGCCGGCGACAACCGCGATCGCGACATTGCCGGCATGATCAAAGGCGGCGTTGCGCCCCATTCGACCCGCCAAATGTGCGCGCGCGAACAGCCCAAGCGTCAGCGCCGCCACCGCCGGTCCGAAAATATCGCCGACGACGGCCATCACCGTGTTCGCGGCCAGAACCGGCCAGAAGCCGGGCACCGCAAAGATGATGACGGCGCCAATGGCGAGCACGACAAGGGCGAGGACGATGACGCCGCGCTTTGCCGAGATTGCGTCGATCGCCGCCCCGGCGGGCGTCTGCGCGGCGAGCCCGATCAGTCCGCCGATTGTGGTCATCAACCCAACGGAGGATTGGCTCCAGCCTTGCTGCGTGACGAGAAAGACGTTGAGATAGGGGCCGAGCACACCCCGCACATCGGCGAGGAAGAAATTCAGCGCGTCGAGCGAGATATGGCTGCGTTCGGGCGACGGGCCGCCCGCTCTCCGCAGTGCGCGCATCAGGGGTGCACCAGCGCCAGCGCCGTCAGCGCCACGACTAGGGCCGGGATCATGACGAACGCTCCCAGCCGCAGGAAATCCCGAGCCGACACATGCTGCCCTTCCCGCCGCAGCGCGACGAGCCAGAGGATCGTCGCGAGAGACCCGGTGACCGACAGGTTCGGCCCGAGGTCGACACCGACGAGGAGTGCATTTGCGACTGGGCTGGGGACCGATCCGGCGGCAATCGAGGTCCCCGCGATCAGCCCGACCGGGAGGTTGTTGATCAGATTGCAGGCCAGCGCCGCGACCGTGCCCGAGACCCAGCTCGCGGCGGCCGGCGAGTTCTGCGCGAGGGCCTGCAGCGCCTCGGCAAGTTTCTGGACGATGCCGGTGCGGACCAGCCCGGCAACCAGAACGAACAACCCCGCGACGAGCGGCAGCACGCTCCAGGAAACCTGCCTGAGCAATTCCCAGGGCGCTCGCCGCTCGGACAGCAGCACGATGCCGGCGGTCAGGACACCTGCGAGAAACGTCGGCAGGCCAAGGCGGAAGTCGAAAGCGGAGGCCAATAACAGCGTCGCCACTGCGACAGTAATGCCCCCGACGGCTAGACGCCCGCCTCGCGACAGGACCGGCGCCTCGATTTGCTCGACAATCGACTGGCGCAGCGAGGCTCGCTGCGTCAGCCGCAGCATGATGAAGGTGGCGCCGACCGAGAGCACCGACGGAATTGAGAACTGCCGCAGCCAGGACGACAGCGGCGGCACGTGGCCGCTGAAGACGACGAGGTTCGCGGGATTGGAGATCGGCAGGGCAAAGCTTGCCGCATTGGCGATGAAGGCGCAGACGAAAAGATAGGGCAGCGGCTCGGCCTTGGCGGCTTTGGTAATGGCATAGACGGCGGGCGTCAGGACGACGGCTGTCGCATCGTTCGACAGAAAGATCGTCACCACTGTCCCGACGCCGAATACCAGGGCGAAGAGCCGATTGGCTGATCCTCTTGCGTGACGCGCGGCAGCAGCAGCGAGCCAATCGAAAACGCTCTGCTGCCGCGCCAACTCGGCGAGCAGCATCATTCCGGCAAGGAAGAGATAGACGTCGGTCCCCTTCTCGACGGCACCGACCGCGTCGCCCCACGGGACCAGAGAGAAGGCAACCAGGCTTATGGCGCCCAGCATCGCCCAAACGGCTTCCGGCCATCTCCACGGTCGGGCGATGACGCCGCCGGTCGCGAGAGCGGCGATCGCCCAGGTTGCGCCCTCTCCAACGGTGATCGCAGCCATGTTCGTGCTATCCCCCGAGTGCCATCGCGAGCCCTTCTCCGCCTTAAGGCCGCGGCGCGCCGGGCAGTCCGAAGCCAGGAGCAGGCGGCGGTGCACCGGGGCCGGGTCTCGGGGGCGTTTCGATTAGGCTCAATTGCTCGCGCGACGCGCCGATCTGCTGCATATCCATGACCCTGCCCAAGGCGGTGACCAGTTCGCTGCCCTCCGCCACCAGGCTCTGTCCCGGTTGGAGCAGGCTTGCGAAGCGGAAGGCTTCGGGCGGCGGTAGTCGCAGAATGGTGCCGTCGTCGAGCAATGCCCCGTTCGTGTCGCCGCGCGGCCCATGCAGCGCCATGCGTACGCGACCCTGTACTTCGGTGAGGCCGGGAAGCGGTCCGCCCACGCTCGTCGTGGTTCCGGCCGGTGGAGGCGGTGGCGGTGCACCGGGTCCAGGACCGGGCGGACCGTTGTCGATCACGGTGCGCCCGGTCTGTTGGTCGGTGATCGAGACGGCTTGCACGATCGGCAATGCCGCGGCATGCAACCCGTGGATCGTGACGCTGTCGCCGGGCTTGACCGCGAAGGCGATCTGCGTCGAGAGGTGCGGCGGCGTCTCGACCTCGGTGCCGTCGGTCAGGATCAGCCCGTCGATGTCGCCGCGCAGCGTCAGCGTGAACTGTTGGATCTGGCCATGTTGAATGGGAAGCTGTTGCGGGTCGTAAAGCGGCGCTTCTGCGGCAGCGGGGGGCGGTTGAGGCGAGTTCTGGGCCAGAGCGCCGACACTGATCGCCAGTATCGCCGATCCGCCGACCAGCGCGGCCTGCCATTGGGACTGCATGGGTTCATTCCTCGAGAGCGGTTCCCGAGGCGTGAAGCGCAAGCCACGTACCAACCAGAATTTGACGGAATTCCTGGCGTTTTCGTGCCTGCTGAGGCGTCTACGCGTCCGCTTCCCCGACGCCCTCCGTCCGGTCTTCGGACGTATCGAGGCCATAGCGCTTCATCTTCACATAGAGAAGCTGCCGGTGGATGCCCAGCCGGCGTGCCGCTTCCGCCCGATTGCCGGCGCTCCTCGCCAGAGCGCGGCGGATCAGCATCTCCTCCAGTCGCGCGGTCGCGGATGGCAGATCTTCGTCCGGCCAGTCAATTACAGGACCCACCGCGTCTATGGCCGCACCCGCCTCACCGATGAAATCGAGATCGGCCGCGGCGATGATGTCGCCTCGGACGAGAACGACCGCGCGTTCCATCGCATTCTTCAGCTCGCGGACATTGCCCGGCCATGCGTGGCGGATGAGCCGCGCGGCGGCCTCGGGCATAAGCCGCTTGGCACCGCCGGCCCCGCCGAGAAAGTGCTCGGCGAGGGGGACGATGTCGGCGATGCGTTCGCGCAGCGCCGGCACATGGATCGGCACGACCTGCAGTCTATAGAACAGGTCCTCTCTGAACGCGCCCTCACGAACGCGGTGTTGGAGATCGCGATGTGTCGCCGCAATCACCCGAACATCGACCGGCAGGGGCTTACCGCCGACCGGCGTGACGACGCGCTCCTGCAAGGCGCGAAGGATCTTCGCCTGCATGGCGACATCCATGTCGCCGATCTCGTCGAGAAACAGCGTTCCGTGCTCGGCTTCGCGAAAGGCGCCTTTCCGGTCGCTGGCAGCACCGGTGAACGCACCGCGTACGTGGCCGAACAGCTCGCTTTCCATCAGCTCGGCCGGAATTGCGGCGCAATTCACAGGGATGAACGGCTTGCCGCCGCGACGGCCGTGGTCATGAATGGCGCGCGCCACGAGCTCCTTGCCGGTGCCGGTCTCTCCGGAAATGAGCACGGTCGCATTGCTGTCGGCGAGCATCCCGATCGTCTTCTGGACCGTCCGCATCGCCCCGCTCGATCCGAACAGCTCTTCCTGCCCAGCTGCAGGCCGAGATGCGCTCGGCTCTGCTTTGGCGGCCAGCATCGCCGCCACGACGCGTGACACGTCTTCGCGGCCGATCGGCTTCGTCAGATGATCGAAAGCGCCGAGCCGCATCGCCTCGATCGTGTTCGCCGCCGTCGCGTGCGCGGTCAACACGGTGACTGGCGGCGGGTGCGGGCGCAAGCGGATGCGCCGCAGAACCTCGATCCCGTCCATGCCGGGCATGCGCAGGTCGAGCAGCACCGCGTCGATCGCTTGTCCATCGAGGCAGCTCATCGCCTCCGCGCCAGAACCGGCCACGCATGGGTCATAACCGAGATCGCGCGCGGCCTCGCTCAACGCCTCACGCATCGCCGCGTCGTCATCGACGATCAGGATGAACGGCATGGCACGACGATCTCGAAGACGGTGCCGGCTTGGCAACAGGCGAAACGCGCTGTCCCGCCATGGGCGGCGGCCACTTCCCGAACGATCGACAGGCCGAGGCCCGTCCCGTCCGCATGGCCGGTGACAAATGGCTCGAACAGGTGGTCGCGGATCTCGGCGGGCGGCCCGCAACCCTCGTCACGGACCGAAAGAATAAGGTTATCGCGGTCATGGCGGGCAGCGATGGAGATGCTGGTTTCCGGCGGCGCCGCCTGGATGGCGTTCAGAACGAGGTTGTCGAGAGCGCGCCCCATCTGATCCGGATCGAAGCGCGCTTCTCCACCAGCGGCCGTGCATTCGAGCGAGAGGTTCCTCGACCTGGAAAGATCCGTGTGTGCCGCGACACAGGATTGAAGAAAGGGGCCCAGCGCGACGGATGTACGATGCAGCTTCTCGCGCTCGGTCATGCTCAGAAGACGCCGCAACAGCAAGTCGAGCCGCTCGATCTGCCCGAGGATCATCGACAGCGCCAGGTTCTTCCGCGCCGGGTCGCCGGCAATGGCATTTTCTGCCCTGAGCCGCATGGCGGCGATCGGGTTGCGGATCTCGTGAGCGACGCCGGCGGCGACGCGTCCGATCGCCGCGAGCCGCTCTCCGGTCGCGACCTGCCGAGCCAGCTGGTCGGCGCGCGCCCGTGCCTCGGCAAGTCGCCGACCCGCGTCATTCAGGGCCGTGACGATGCGATCGAGCTCGCGCTCGCCGGTCGCCGGCAATGTCGTCAGCTCGGCAATGTCGTGCAACTGAAGCGCGGTTTCGATGCGCGCCACATGGCGCGACCATGTCACCGTGAGCCGTATGAGGAGTGCGGCCGCAGCGAGCACGGTAGCGAACAGGATCCCGAGCCCCGCCATCAGCAGCCGGTAACCGCTCCCGGCGAAGGTGAACACGCGAGCCATGGTCCATGCCGTCAGACTCGGGAGCGGACCTGGCAGCGGACAGGCGGTCAAAAGCAGGATCTGCGAGGCTTCGTCGTAACGGCTGTTTGCCTGACGATCGCCGGTCAGCGCGGCCCGATTGACGGCCTCGATGCGGGGAAGCTCCGCCTCCGGTACATCGGTCTTCGGACCCGCTCCCTGATAGGTCGGAAAGGCATAGGCGAGAGATCCCACATTGCCCCGCCAAATCCCGCCCTCGATGCCTGGCCGGTCGTGAAGAGCAGTCTCGACGACCACGGTCAGATCGCGACGCAAGGCTTCCTTGTTCGATCCGGCAGCAGGTCCCTGCCATCCGGAGCTGTAAAACCGGTAGGTGCTGCCCATTGCGTCGCAAGCGCGGCCGATTTCGGCTTCGGCTTGTCCAGCCAGAGCGGTCGCCGATTGCCGGAAGAGGCCGACCATCAGCGCGCCAGCCGCGATCGCGGCGGCGACCAGCAACATGAGCAGGACGATGAGGCGGCCTCGTAGCGATCGAGCCATGAAGCCCCGCCGGAGTGAGCGGCGTCTCACTGGAAATCAAGCGCCACGAGAGAGTGTCTGCAATCAGGACACCCTTGGCAAGTGACGGAACAATATGAGACGCCCGACCACTTCGAGATCGGCTGTTGTGGCGTCTCGCCATGGAGGTGGCGGCGGCGAGACCGTGTGGCCCCTCGTCGCGGAGACCGCCACCACGATCCGGCTGTCCTCGATCACGAGACGGCATCCGGCACCGCGCGGAGACGCTGCGCGGCGTAGGAGAACCAGTCGGGTGCCGGCTTGCCGCGCTCGACCATTGATCAGGGTTCGCCTGCCGGCCTTGACCTTGCGTCGGACTCGATCCCCGGGGCCGTATTCGTCGTTCACAGCAGCCCGACGCCGAGCACGAGAACCAGCAGCATCGCCAGGAGCAGATAGGCGGCATAGGCGTTGACGTTGCCGACATGCATCCGGCGGGCGAGGTGGGCGAGCCGGCCGAGGCCGCGTATTGGCGGCTCCAGCACCCAACGGTCGATGATGTGGATTTCGCTGTATTCGCGCCGGATCGCGGTGCGAAAATGCCGGGCGACGGCCTCGGTGTTGTCTGCGCCGGTTCTCGGCTGCAACACGGCGGCGAACACCACCCGCACCGGGTTCGAAAACCCGGTCGCCGTGTAGGTGTACTGCGGCCATAGCCGGCGTAGTCCACCATCCCAGACAACACCGCGGGCCAGCGCACGACCGCGCGTCGCCCAGCGGAAGCCGATATAGGTGAGCGCTAGCAATAGCGCGAGGACGAGGAGCATATAAGAAGTCGACATCGCGAAGACGACCGGGTTCGGCTTCCCGCCTCGATGCAGCACGACGAGCCCTCGGCCGGGCAGAATCTGCTCGCCAAGCTGTGCCCCGAGATCATGAAAATCGACGACAAAGGCCGGCGGGACCTGCTCTTGCCGCTGTGTCCCGGATTGGAAGAAGGGCGGCACCAGCGCCGCCGCAGCACTCGCCCCGGCAAGCGGCGTTACCGCAATGTCGAGCGCCGGAATGACATAAGTTGGCAACATGCCGAGGAGGATACAAAGCGCCGCCAGCAATGCCAGCGGCGCCCGCATCAAAGGGCCGGGTTCGGCGGCGCGGGCGGCACCCTCGGAGCGCGGCATTCCGAGAAACCCCATCGCGAATACCTTAACGAAGCAGGTGACGGCGAGACCGGCGGTCAGCGCCAAGAGGGCGCCCGAGACCGCGAAGACGATCTTGATCGGGGTCGACGACAGTACCGCCGAACGCAGCATCGTCTGCAAGGTCAGCCACTCGCTGACAAAGCCGTTCAACGGCGGCAATGCCGAGATCGCCAGGACCCCGACGAGGAACAAGCCGCTGGTCCACGGCATCCGCCGGGCGATGCCGCCGAGCCGATCGAGGTCGCGCGTACCGGTACTGGCTTCGACCGCGCCGGTACCGATGAAGAGAAGCGCCTTGTAGACCGAGTGGTTGGTGAGATGGTAGAGCGCGGCGATCAGGGCGATGCCGGCGATGACCTCGTGGCCGGTCGCGCGAAAGGTCATCGCGGCGCCGATGCCGGCGGCGACGATCCCCATATTCTCGATCGTGCTGTGTGCCAAGAGCCGCTTCATATCGGCTTGCGTCGTCGCATACAGGATCCCGACCAGCGCCGACAGCGCGCCGACGGTCAAGACGACGAGCCCAGGAAGAAGGCCGGCGGCCGGGCGCAGATCGAGATCGACCCGGATAATGCCGTAGATACCCAGGTTTTCGAGCACCGCCGCGAGGAGGACCGCAGCGTTGGTCGGCGCCGCCAGATAGGCGGGCGGCAGCCAGCTGTTGACCGGAACGAGTTCCGCCTTGACCGCGAACCCGGCGAACGACAGCAGGAACACGGCGAAACCGGCCGCCTCGGGCAGATTGGGCGCCGCTGTCCGCATCATCGCGAACGCAAAGCCGCCCGCAGGAACCGCAAGCACGACGAGGGCGAGCGTGATCGCGATGATGCCGGCCTCGCTCATCGCCAGCATGAGAAACCCGGCCCCACTCTCGGCGCGCGCGTCATAAACCACCAGGAGGTAGCTCGCGATCGACATCAGCTCCCAGGCGACAAGGAACGAAACCGCGTCGTCGGCGATCAGCACCAGCACGATCGAAGCAAACAGCGCAAAATAGAGGATGCTGAAATAGCGCAGGCTCGCATGGCCGAGATATTTCGGCAGATAGGCGCCCGAAAACAGCGATACCGGCAGGAAGACGAGCCCGGCAATCAATAGGAAGAGGGCGGAAAGCCGGTCGCAGCGGAGACGCATCGTCCCGAGCGACAGCACCCGCCACAGCGTGACGTGAAACGAGGCGCCGTCGGCGACGACGATTACGCCCGCCGCGATCAGCGCGACTGCCGCAACCGATCCGAGGATCGCGACGACGCTGGCGTTCCGGCGTTCTGGAACCAGCAACGCACCAACCACGCCGGCACCGCAAAGCACAAAAAACGCGACGATCGAGGGGCCCCCGCTCATGGCGGGTTCGACCGCAGCGGGGCGGGCGGCTTGCGCTCCACGACAAGCAAGAGGCCGTGCAGGATTGCGAGCGGCGGCGGCGGGCATCCCGGCACGACGACATCGACCGGCACGATGTCGCCGGCACCGCCCAAAGCGGCGAAGCTCGGCCCGAAAACCCCGCCGGAAATCGCGCAGGCCCCGATCGCCACGACGCGCTTTGGCGTCGGCATCGCGTCGTACACCTTGCGCAGCGGCAGCCGCATCGCGTCCGACACCGGGCCACCGATCAGCAGCACGTCGGCGTTGCGCGGCGACGGCGTCATGAAGAAGCCGAGCCGGTGCATGTTGTAATAGGGGTTGTGGAGTTGGCGCGCCTCGCTGATGCAGGCGCCGCAGGCGCCGGCATCGACAAAGCGGATGTGCAGCGAGCGGCCGAAGACACGGTGCAGTTTCTGCTGTGCCGCGGCAGTTTCGTCGACATAGGAGGCCCATTCGTAGCCCGCTTCCCAGGCCGCCGCCTCCTCGCCCGAGCCTTCCCGGCAACGAAAGCAATGAACGCAACTACCGTATTTGACGGCAATTCCGGCCCCCAGCGCGTCGATGGCTCCGGTCGGGCACAGGCGGGCCAGTTCCTCGGCGCGAGCGGCGCCGAGCCGCGTTCCGACCGGCCGCCCGGGCGAAACGCCGGGGCCATTGTCGGGGCCATCGGGATAAGCGCCGCTCTTGATCCCGGTGCGCAGTCCGTGGAGCACCCAGTTCGCCATCGCAGGCTCCTATCGGTCGCACTCGGCATTCGACAGCCCGAAGCTGGCGAGGATGATCGGGAAATCCTGAAACGCGAAATTCTCGGCCGCGAGGTGAAACCCGTGCCAGTTGGCAAAGGCGGGCGGCGTCACGCGATATCGCGCGACCAAACCGTGCTCGTCGAGCCGCAGCCAGTGAAATGCCGCGCCGGAGGGTGCCTCGACTGCGGACAGCCTGGCCCCGCTGCGACATTCGGCGGGGGCGGCCGAGACGGGGCCCGCCGGCAACGCTGCGGCCAGTCGCTGGATCAAACCGGCAGATTGCTCGGCTTCCCGAAAAAAGACGCGCAGGCGCGCGTAGCCGTCGCCCTCCTGTTCGGCCGGCACGGTGAACTCGGTCGTCGCATAGGCGGCGTAAGGGAACAGCTTGCGGATATCGCGGGCGAGCCCCGACGCGCGGGCGATCGGGCCGACGAGGCCGTAGGAAAGAGCGTTTTCCGCCGAGACGATGCCAACTTCCTCCAAGCGGTCGAGAAAGCTGCTCGAATAGGTCAGCATACGGTGCAATTCGCCGAGCCGGGCAGCGAGGTCCATCGCCCCAGCGGCGACGCGCCGGCACAATTCCTCGGATATATCGAAAGCGAGCCCGCCCGGCTTGACGACCCCGAACAGATAGCGGTGGTGCGCGACCTCGCAGGTCAGCCGGATCAGACTCTCTTCGATCAGTGCCGCTTGTGCGGTCGCAACGGCGAGTGCCGTCGAATTGCAGATGCCGGTAATCGTCGCCGCGTGGTGCCGCAACCGTTCGAGTTCGGCCAGGACCGCGCGCAATGCCGCGGCGCGCGCCGGCACCTCGATACCGCAGATCGCCTCGACCGCCTGGCAGAAGGCGAGGCCATGGGCGAAGGCGGCATTGCCCGAAAACCGCTCGGCGAGCAGCAGGGCCCGATCGACGGATCGTCCTTCGGCGATCTTTTCCACGCCGCGGTATTTGTAGAAAAAGCGCGGGATCGTGCGGATCACGTCCTCGCCGACCGTTTCCAGCAGGAAATGCGCCGAACTCGGCAAAATCGGAAAAAACCGGGCCGATCGGCATCGCAAAGGCACCGGTCGCTTCGACGACCATCGGCGGCTGCCATTGCGGGTCGGACTGCCGCCGCTCCAACCGGCGCCGGGAGTCGAAGGCACGACGCATCGGCGCGACGCCTTCCGGCCAATCCTCGTGCAGAATAAATTCGCCGAGTTGCGGGTGACCTTCGAAGGCGATGCGGAACAGGTCTTCGACCTCGCGCTCGTGCCAATCTGCCGATGGACCGTTGACGAGACCGCTGATCGAGGGGATGACCGGATTGCGGTCGCCGCTGCTGAGCTCGATCTGCACCCAGGGCGCATCGGCGTCCCTGAAGAAGATATAAAGTAACGACCAGACCGGCCCGCCGCTCTCGTCGGTTGTGTCTTCGACGACCAGCGTGGCGAATCCGAACCCGAGTTCGCTCGCCAGCCAGTCGCAGATCTCGCGCAGCTGTTCGGGGCGGCATCGAATCGCGCAGAGCCTGTCGGCGGTACCGACCGACGCCTCGACCTGGCCGCCCCAACGGGCGCGGCAAAGTGCCGCCAACCTGTCCGAGGTTGCATGCCTCGTGTCGTCTTCTTCGATCATCGCCATGCGACGAGGCCTAACCTCCGAGGGCGCCGGCGGCGGTCTGCAAAAGATGATAAAGGGGCGGCGGCACCCAGACGCCGATCACCAGCAGCGGTATGGCGGCGAGAACCAAGGTCGCCTTGCAGGACAACGGGGCATCGGCGCCCATGAGGGCGTTCTCGGCGGCGCCAAACGCCATCAGGTTGACATGGCGGATGACGGCGCAGAAGGCGACGACGATGAACAGCGCGAGCAACGCCACCGTCACATATTGGCCGCTGGCGATCCCGGCTTTGAGGATCAGGAGTTCGCTGACGAAAATGGCAAAAGGCGGGGCGCCGACAATCGCGATCGTCCCGGCGACGAGCGCCGCTCCAGCCGCCGGCGAGGCCCGGACGAGCTCGCGGACGCCGGCGATTTCCTGCGTTCCGGTGGCTATCGCGACCACCCCGGCGGCGAAAAAGCAGAAGGATTTGGCGATCGCATGTCCGGTGATCTGGTAGGCGGCGGCGAGGTGCGCTTCGCTCCCGCCGAGCCCGGCCGCGACGAGAATGATCCCCATATGCTCGACGGTCGAAAAAGCGAAGAGACGCTTGAAATCACGCACATAGACGAGGAGCAGGGTCGCGATGCCGACCGAGACGAGACCGAAGCCGATGAACCACGGGCGGGCGTCGAGCCCCGGCGCGCCGCCGACCACCGGAAAGAGCCGCAGGATGACATACAGCACCGTCGTCGTTTCGACGCCGGAGAGGAGCGCGCAGATCGGCGCCGGCGCCTGACTGTGCGCATCCGGCAGCCAGGTGTGCATCGGCACCAGCCCGACCTTCGTGCCAAAGCCGATCAGGATGAAAAGAAAGGCTGGCCACAGCAGGGAAGGCGGCATTCGCGGCGCCGCCGCCACCAGCCCGGCCCAGGTAAAGGGTGCTTCGCCGGCGACCCGCGACCCCCAATAGAGGATCAGAAAGCCGAGCAGCGCCAGAACCGCCCCCAATGTCGTCAGCATGACATATTTCCACGCCGCCTCGAGCGCCTCCGCGGTATCCTCGAAACCGACGAGAAAGGCCGAAAGCAGCGTCGTCAGCTCGACGGCGACCCACATTAAGGCGACATTCGCCAAGACCGGTACGGCGAGCATCGACAACACGAAGAGGTTGAACAGCCCGTAAAAGCTCTGCTCCTTAAAGCGGCCGGCATGCTCGATCCGGTGGCGGATATAGCCCCAGGAGAATAAGGACGCGGTTAGCCCGACCAGCGCCACCAACAGCACGATAAGCGCGCCGAGCCCGTCGCATGTCAGCCATTCGTCGATGCCGATATGGCCGTTCCGCGCCGCGGCGGTCGCGGTCGCCGCGGCAATGCCGAGTACGGCGATCATCGCCGCCAGCGTGATCGGCGCGGCAAACCGCCGGCCAAGCGGCGACATCGACAGGCCGCCCGCGAGCGCCGGGATCGCCAGCAGGACCGCGAGTTCCACCGCTTCACTCCTCGCGCAGTGCTGCCAACCGCCCGACCGAGGTCGTGCCGAGGCGGAGGTGGATGCGTCGGGTCAAGAGACCAACCACAAGCGCCACGACCGGCAGGTCGACCGCGGCAGCGAGTTCGGCGATGACCGGCAGGCTCGGCACGATCGCAACGCCGGCGAAAAACACGCCGTTTTCGACCGCCAACAGGCCGAGGAGCTGCGGCACCGCTTCGCGGCGGACGACGACGGTGAAGACGCCGAGGAACATCGCGGCGAGGCCGAGCGGCAGATTGATCGCCGCGAACGGCACCGCGACGGCGCGCAGCAACGGGCTGGCGACAATGTAGCCGAGCACCACCAGCACGGCCGAAAACAACAGCGAACTCGGGATGTTGAGAACGCGGTCGATCTCTCGCGTGCGGTAAACCTCGCCACTGACCGTATGCCGCAACAGCCACGGGATCAGCAGGGTCTTGGTGGCGACCGTGATCGCCGCGACGGCGAGCAGATGCGGCGAGCCGAGCGCAATGCCGAGGAGGAGGGCCGAGAGGGTGAGCAGCAGCGATTGCAGGATGAAGAGCTGCAGAGACGCCAAGACCTGCCGCGTCGCGACGACGCCGAGGGCGGTCAGCAGAAACAGCGCGCCGGTCAGCGCATCGAGCGCAAAAATGATCGGCGGGCCGCCGCCCGACATGCCCGAGCCGTCAGATCTCGGCGAGCCGGGTGATCATCGCGACGAGCGAGATGACAAAGGCGGCGCCGAGGAATTCGGTGATGCGGAAGAGACGCAACTTGGCAAGCGAAAATTCGATGTAGACGAGCACCAGGATGAAGCCGAACACCTTCGCGAGGACGAGCGGGATGGCGAGCAACACCGCACCGAGGCTCGTCGTCTTGGCTAGCCCCCAGGGGGTGACCAGCACGTTGAGGAAGATGCAGATCAGGACGAAGAGCTTCATCGCCCCGGCCCATTTCATCAGCGCTGCGCCGCGGCCCGAATATTCGAGCCCTTTCGAGCGGTCGATCATCGCCAGTTCGAAGGTACCTGACGGGCTATCGACCGGGATGCGCCCGTCCTCGGCGAGGATCAGCATCAGGAAGGCAATGATCAGCAGCACGTGCGACGGCTCGAAAAAATTCGCGATCGGCGTCACCCAGCGGGTCTGCACGATGTAGGGGATCGTCGAGCCGGCGACGAACGAGACGGTCAGGAAGACGACGATGAACACCGGCTCGGCGAGGAAGCCGACCATGCGCGTGCGGCTCGCTCCCATCGGCCCGTAGGGGTTGGCGGTATCGACCGCGGCGAGGGTGGAGAAGAACCCGCCGAGCGCCAGGACAAAGCCGCCGCCCAGCATGTCGCCCATGAATGCAAAGAATAATGGGTAGCGGGTCAGCACCGGGATCAGCAAGGTCACGAAAACCGGCGCGCTGAACGCGACGTAGGGTGCGGCGCGGAAGATCCAGGAACTCTCTTCCGAAACAATCTCGTCCTTGTGCAAGAGCTTCCGCAGATCGCGGTAGGGCTGAAAGATGCTCGGTCCGCGCTTCGATTGCAGGATCTCCTTGAGACGGGTGACGACGCCTTCGATGAGCGGGGCGAAGCCGATCACCACCGCGGCCTGCAGGAGATTGTAAAGAATATAGAGGATCACGGAGCGACCGGGCGGCTCGCTTGCTCGGCACTCGAGGGAAGTCTCGGACCGACCGGATCAGACACGGCGACGCCCCCTTACAGGCTTGGCCCGGCGCAAGGTTGCACCGGCGGCCGGCAGGAGTCATCGGCCCAAAGGGCGGTTAATGGCGGACTCCACCGCCTCTTCTGACGGCCCCGCTATACACGATCGTCGGAGCGAAGCCAATCCAATGCGTCGGCGACCAACATCGCGGCTCGCGAGGTTCTCGAGGCTCGCTCGAGGGTGGACCCACGCGATTTTCGCGCGCCCGATATCAGCCCTGCGGCAGTTTCGGGGAGGCTCCATCCCGATCGGATGATCGAGAGCGATATATCGAGGATCCGGCTCGCTTCAACCGGCTTCGATGGGGATCAGCGACCGGGTCAATGCACGCACATCCATGCCGCTCGTCGTCAGCTGATGAAGAACAGTTGGGTGGCATTGATCGTCGGGTGGCCCGACAAGGTGACAACGAGGTGCCGTGCGCCGCCGTTGCCGTCGCTGCTGGCGAAGAGCTGCCCGGTCCTGGTGTCGTAGGCGAGGCGCTGGCCCGCGTCGGTGAACTTGCCGGTCGCGTCGGCGACGAACAGGGTCTGGGCCTCGGCCGTGGTCATCTGCTGCGGCGTCGACGTGGCGCCGCCGAGACCGAGATCGAAGCCGGCATCGCTGAAGACGAGTTCCTTCGTCGACGAGACGGCGAAATCCTTGATGACGTTCTTCCCCGCCTTCGTGAAGATGAACTCGTTGCTGCCTTGACCGCCGGTCATCGTCGTGTCGCCACCGGCGTAGAACACATCCGTTTCGGCGCCGCCGACGAGGAAATCGGCCCCGGCGCCGGCGTGGACGACGAGAATATCGGAAGCGGCCAGCCCCTTCCCAGTGACGGTGTCGCCTTTGTTGCCGTCCATCACCGTGATCTCGCTGCCGGCGGCGCCGGCGAAATTGGCTTCCGTCAGGGTCAGGTTGTCCTTGCCGCCATTCGCCAGCACGATCGTCTCGAAGCCGCTGAACCCCTTCACGTCAAGGAGCCCGGCCGCCGCCTCGACGACTTCGTTGGTGCCGCTGCCCCCATTCACCGAGCCCTTGAAAACCGCGCCGTGGTCGACGATCACCACGTTGTTGCCGGCGCCGAACTGCACCGCCGTCCCGCCGGTGCCGACGATCGTGCCGGCATTGGTCAAGGTGTTGCCCGCGGTGCTTTCAGCCTTGACGTCGAAGCCGACTTTGCCGCTGATCGTTGCGAAATTGACGACCTGGGTGGCAGTGCCGGTGTCTGACAGGTAGACGCCGTCGGTGGCCCCGATGATCACGCCATGATTCGTCACCCCGCCGCCGGCGTAGAGATTGACGCCCGCAGCGCTTTTGCCGTCGATCACGCCGAAATTCGTCACGACACCGGTCGCTCCGGTGATCTGGATGCCGTTCAGCGCCCCCGAGATGAGCGCGCCTTTCAGGTTCGTGACCGCGCCGCCCGAATCGAGGCGGATTGCGTCGTAGCTGCCGGTATTCCGGATCGTGCCGGAATTGAGCACCGTCCCGGCGCTGCCCTGAATGGTGATTGCAGCATTCTGGTAATGAAACGGGAAATTCGGCCCGCTGGCATTCTCGATCAGGCCGTGATTCGCGATGGTACCGCCGGCGGTGAGCTTGACGCCGTGCGCCAACGATCCGGTGGCCTTGATCGTGCCGAAGTTGGTCAGCGACCAGGCGGCGACGTCCGAGCCATAGATCGCGTCGCCTTTGTTCGTCGCCGTCCTATTCGTGACGTATCCGGTGCTGGAGATAGTCACCGGGTTCTGCGTCGCCGGGTTCGTCAGGCTGATGCCGGTGAGGTGTTTGCCGCTATAAGTTGTCCCTGTCACGCCGCCCCTCCGTCCGGACGACGGATCAACCGCCGTCGAGACGATATACACAATCTGTTACAAATTGTCGAGACTTTGACGGAGGCTGCTTACGCCAAGCTAAAACCGACGCGATTGTGTTCGGTCTGGCCAAATCCGGCTAAATCGCGTTGATAGCGTGGAGTGGTCGATTAAGGTTAATTCCGCAAGCTGCTTCGGTATCCTGCCGTTACTTGAGAACATTTTGGCACTGGGGAGGGCAGAATGCGTCAATGTGACAGTTTCTTTTGCGTTGCTCAACAAAAGCCGCGGCGCGCTGGATGTCGCGGCAGCCCTTGTCACGGCTCTGCTGCTGGCCGGCGGCGCTTGGGCCCCAGCCCTCGACGCAAGGGCCAGTCAAGCTGCTCGGTACCGTTCCTATCCCGCCCGCAGCATCGAACACGACGGGCGGGCTTTATGCCTATGACATCAGCTACGTCGATCAGTTGACCCGACCTATTATCTCGGCGACCGCTCGAACAAGAGGGTCGATGTCGCCGATGCCGGCACAGGCACTTACATCACGCGAATCACCGCTTCCCCGCCATTTGCCGGATTGGCGGCCTCCTGTCCCGACGGTGATACCCACGATTGCTCCGGTCCGAACGGCGTGGCGAGCGGCGGGAATTGTCTGTTCGTCGGCGACAGCCCAAGCCGGATCGTCTCCTTCCTGTTGCCTCAGGGCAAGCAGGTCAGCGACATCGACACCGGAGGCGGGCCGTTTCGGGCCGACGAGATGGTCTACGAAAACGGGTTTCTGTTTGCCTCCAACAAATGCGAATGTGCCGCCGTTCACGACATTGCTGACCGTCGATTCGGACTGCAAACTCACGATCAAGAAGAAATTCGTCTACAACGCGGCGAGTGGCGTCAACGCGACCGACGGCGCCGAAGCGTCGGTGTGGGACCCGGCCACACGGCTAATTTATCGGTCGATCCCACAAACCGGGCAAAAGGGCTTGTCGCCAAAACGGGCCAAATGGCTTGGTCATCGCGATCGATCCAATAAAAGCAAAAATTGTCGAATTTTTTCCGCATATCTCTGCCAGCCGGCCGGGCTTGCGCTGAACCCGGCGACGCGCAACCTGCTATTGGGCTGCAGCGTCGTGTTCGATACCAAAGGCGTCGCGTGGTCCAGCACCGACCACGACACCGCGGCGCCACCTCAGATCGTGATGCACGCCTCGGACGGAACGATCGAGGCCTATGTGCCGGGCGAGGGTGGCTCCGACGAAGTCACTTATAAAGCCGGTGACAATCACTGGTACACCGCTTCCAATGGGGCTCCGCTTGGCCCGAGCCTTGGCGTCATCGACGGGACGAGCTTCACGCTCGAGCAACTGGTGCAAACAATCAACGTGCCGCCCGTCACCAGCGGGACCGGGAAGCATCCCGATGGTCAGTCGCATTCGGTGGCCGCCAAAGCCGGTAATAGCTGGGTCTTCGTGCCGCGTCCGGCGAACAACGTTTTGCCCGGCTGCTTGACTGGCTGCATCGGCATCTACGGCCGCTAGGCCTTCTCCTTATACCGACTCCTCCCTTCCCTGAAAGGCGCGGGCCTCGGCCCGCGCTTTCTTATGCCTGCGGGGATCGCGGTCAGCAGCGTCCGGCCGTGCAAGCCGGCACGGATCTCGTCTGTGCGGGAGCTTCCACAGATCGCGACGACGATGCCTACGACGAGTGGGACGAAGCCGATCACCACCTCGCTGCCGAGGAAAGGCCCGCCGGTCCTGGTGTCGCAGCCGGGCGATCATTCGAGCGCCTGGACGGCTCCGGTGACAAAAGGCCCACAGTAAACCGACCCTCGTCCGGTTTGTGATACATTGCATATATATTACGTTACAGTATGTTGAAATTTCCCGGCTTCGCCGCCGGTCGTACTGATTACGCCAAACTGCAAGTGGCATAACAATGTTCGATGTGGCAAAGAATCGGCCAAAGGGTGTTGACAGCCTGCGGTACCGCATTAAGATTAATTCGGTGGGCTGCTTCGAAGGCCCGCCGCGGACTTGAGAACAGTGGGCAACGGGAGGGACAGATGCGTCAATGCTCGCGATTATTTAATATGTTTAACGCCTGGCTTGAGGGGTGCCGTTCCGCGCCAATCCTCGCGGCGGCTCTGACGCCGATGTTGCTGCTTGCCGGCGCCGCCGCCGCGGCGTCGAACACAACGGCGGTGCGGCTGCTCTTCAAGGTCCCGATCCCGGTCGCGTCGACGAACACGACCGGCGGCATGTACTCCTATGACATCAGCTTTGTTGACCAGACGACCCAGACCTTCTATCTCTCCGACCGCTCGAACCAGGCGGTCGATGTCGTCGATGCCGCGACGGGCAAGTTCACGAAGTTCCTTACCGCGACGCCGCCTTTTGCCGGCGCCAACCCGGGTGGGCCTGAGCTTTCCGGCCCCAACGGCGTGGTGACGACCACCGACGGCTGCATCGTCGCCACCGATGCCGGTACCCGGGTGGTTTCTTTCAACGCGGGGGGGACCCAGGTCTCAGATGTCCACATCAGCGCCTCCGCGCCGGGGCGTTCCGACGAGCTGGCCTTCGATCCCAAGGACAGCGTGTTGCTGGTCATGTCGCCCTTCCCCAATGGCGTGACCAACGCGTCTCGTCCCTACGCGAACTTGATAAATGTAGGCAGCGGATGCACGCTCACCCTTGGCGCTAGCAATGTCGTGTCGATTGCGACCAATGGCATCGAGCAGTCGGCCTGGGATCCAGCCACCGGAGTTTTCTACACCTCGGTTCCGCAGATCCTCAACGCGAGCACCCCCGGCGCCGGGCCGCACGGGCTGATCATCGCGATCAATGCGAAGACCGCAAAGATTGTGAAGACGTTCCCCATAACCTTGTGTCAGCCGGCCGGGCTGGCGCTCAACACGACGAACGGGACACTGCTCGCGGGCTGCAGCACCGTTTTCGAACTCGGGGGGCTTCGTGTGGAGCGGCACCGACACCTTGACCGCGCGGCCGCAGCAGCAGGTCCTCGATCCGATGACCGGCGCCGTCACGATCGTCAAGGACGTCGGCGCGTCGGACGAAGTCTGGTACAACGCCGGCGACGATCACTGGTACACCGGGTCGTCGGGCAGCCCGTATTCGCCGAGCGTGATCTCTCCCGGTGCCACGGCGGTCGAGCAGGGTGCCAATATCCTCGGCGTCATCAACGGGACGAGCTTCGCCCTCGATCAGCTGGTGCCGACCTTCGGCGTGCCGAAACTCGTCATCAACAACGTCACCATACATCCGGCGGGGAGCGGCCATTCGGTGGCCGCTGACGCCACGAACAACGAGGTGTTCGTGCCGTCGCCGGCGAACAACGCCCTCACGAACTGCCGGACCGGATGCATCCAGGTATTCGGCCGCTAGGGATAACGAGGCGACCACTTTCGCAGCGATCCTCGGAAAGCGCGGGCCTCTGCCCGCGCTTTTTTTTATGGTTGCGAGGGAACGACCGACCGCGCTTTCTAATGGGCCGGGCCGGGATCGCGAGCGAGGGAAGGGAAGTAACATGCCGCGACGTTGCGAACGCGCCGGCCTGCCGTCCGGCTGCTGAACCGGCGGCGCGGTGTCGTTCGATCTCGCGGCGAACGCGATCCTGTCGGGGCTGCTGCTCGGCGGCTTCTACGCCGCGGTCACGGTCGGCGTGACGATCTCGTTTGGCATGCTCGACATCGTCAACATCGCCCATCCGGCTTTCATTCTGCTCGGCTCGTTCGTCGCCTATTTGCTGAACTCGTCTTTCGGCATCGACCCGGTCGTCGTCGGCGTCGCGGTGACGCCCGGTGTTCTTTCTGCTCGGGATGGCCGTCTATCAAATTTATTATTACGCCTTCGAGCGGCGCGGCGAGGAATCGATCCAGGGCCTCGCTTTCTTCTTCGGCCTCCTGTTTGTTGGCGAGGTGGCTCTGATCCTCGGCTTCGGCGTCGATTACCGGTTTGTCGAGGCGCCTTATATCGGGCCGAGCCTGCATTTCGGGCCGCTCGAGCTGCCGTTGCGGATGCTGGTCCCGTTTGCCGTGTCGCTCGCCATGATCGGCACCTTGCAGTTCTTTCTCGGGCGCAGCTTCATCGGCCGGGCGATCCTCGCGGTATCGCAGGACCGGCTCGCCTTGCAGCTGATGGCGGCCGACCCGACGCGGGTCAAGCGCATCGCCTTCGGCATTTCGCTGGCGACCGCCGCGGTCGCCGGCGCCCTCCTAATCATCATCCAGCCGGTCGAACCGTCGATCGGCCGCGACTATATCGGACGAATCTTTGCGATCTGCGTCTTGGGCGGGATGACGAGCTTTCCCGGCATGCTTGCCGGGGCGCTGTTGATCGGCGTCGTCGAAAGCCTGACCGCGACCTTCTACGGCCCGTCCTGGGCGCCGGCGGTGGCCTTCGGCTTTCTGCTCCTGACCCTGGCGGTGCGTCCCGCCGGCATCCTCGGCCGCTGATTCGCGCACAATAAGGCAGTGAGGCAATGAGATCCCGGCTCTCTCGTGCGGCTTCGCCAACGTGCCGGCTCAGTTGTTCGCCGTCTCGCTGGTGAATGAATGGGCAACGGGCGGTTCTGGCTCGCCTCGTTCGTCGTCGCGGCGGCGGTGTTGGCAGCCTCGCGCGGACTGATCGTCAACGAGTATTTCTTTTTCGCCGGCTATGTCGTGCTGCAATACATCGTGCTGGCGACCGCCTGGAACATTCTCGGCGGCTACACCGGCTATATAAATTTCGGCACCGGCGCGTTTTTTGCCGTCGGCGCCTACAGCGCGGTGGTGCTGCACAAGGTGAGTTCGCTGCCGATCCCGGTCATGATGCTCGTCTCCGGCGTGGTTTCGGGCGTCATCGGCTTTGGCATGGGCTATCTGACCTTGCGCCTCAGGGGCGTGTTCTTCGCGATTGCCACCCTTGCCATGGCGATTGTGGCGCAGACCCTGATCGTCAACTGGGATTTCGTCGGCGGCTCGCGCGGCATCTACATCATCCGGCCGCAGTCGGCGCCGTTGTTCGGCGGCTATATCGAATATCTCTATTCGCTGATGCTGATCCTCGGCTGGCTGTCGGTCGCGGTCGCCCGCACCATCGAGCGCTCGCGGCTCGGCCTCGGCTTCACGGCGATCCGTGACGACGAGCAGGCGGCCGAAGCCTCGGGCGTGCCGACGCTGCGCCTGAAACTCGTCGCCACGACCTTGAGCGGCGCGCTGATGGGCATGGCCGGGGCGCCGCTGCCCTATTACGTCACCTATCTCGATCCGAGTTCGAGCTTCAGCCTCTCCTATGCGGTCAACTCCGTCGCGATGCCGCTGATCGGCGGCATGACGAGCTGGGTCGGGCCGGTGCTCGGCGCGATCCTGCTCGGCACGATCCAGCAGGTCGCGACAGTGACGATCTCGTCGGAGCTGAATTTGCTGATCGTCGGGTTGCTGCTGATCCTCTTCGTGATCGCCGCACCCAACGGGATCATCGGGCTGGTGCAGGCGAGGCGGCGGGCGAGGCCGCGGCGATGACGGCCGAGGCCGCGCCCTTGCTTGCCGTGCGGGGGCTCGGCAAGCGCTTTGGCGGCTTCGTGGCACTCGCCGGCATCGATTTCGACGTGCATGCCGGCGAGCGGCTTGGGCTAATCGGGCCGAACGGCTCCGGCAAGAGCACTCTCGTCAATTGCCTCTGCGGCACGCTGCGTCACGACAGCGGGCGGGTCGAGTTCGCCGGGCGCCGCCTCGACCGGCTGCCGGCTTACCGCCGCACGCGGCTGGGGCTCGCCCGCAGCTTTCAGCTGCCGAAGCCGTTCCGCAGCCTGAGCCTCGTCGACAATCTGCGCATTCCGCTCGTCTACGCGGTCGATGCCCGGCCGGGCCAGCGGCTGGCCGCCGGCGAGGCCGCCGAGCGGGGCAGGGCGCTGCTGGCCGATGTCGGGCTTGCCGACAAGGCGCAGCATTTGCCGCGCGATCTGACCCAGGTCGAGATGCGCAAGCTCGAGCTCGCCCGCGCCGTCGCGAGCCAGCCGCGCCTGCTTTTCGCCGACGAGGCGATGGCCGGGCTGTCGCCGTCCGAGGTCGAGGAAATCCTGGAGGTGCTGTTCCGGCTCAGCGCGAGCGGCATCGCGATCGTCCTGATCGAGCACATCATGCGCGCCGTGATGCGCTTTTCGACCCGGCTCGTCGTCCTCGTCGCCGGGCAGAAGATCGCCGACGGCGCGCCGCGCGAGGCGATCGCCAGTCCCGAGGTCGAGAGGGCCTATCTTGGCGAGTAGCCTCGAAGTCAGCGGGCTTGACGCCGGCTATGGTGCGGTGCGCGTTCTCGAAGGCGTGTCGATCCGCGTGCTGGCCGGCGAGACGGTGGTCTTGCTCGGCACCAACGGCAACGGCAAGAGCACCCTGATGAAATGTATCATGGGCATCCTGCCGCCCGCCGCCGGCTCGATCATCGCCGAGATCGACGGCGAACGGGTCGATCTAGTCGGCCGTTCGACCGAGGCGATCGTCGATCTCGGCATCAGCCTCGTACCGGAAGGGCGGCGGCTCTTCCCGAAGCTCTCGGTCGAGGAGAATCTCCAGCTCGGCGCGTTTCGCGCCACGGCGCGCGCCGCGGTCGCCCGCAACCTCGACGCGTCCTACGCGACCTTTCCGGTGCTGCGCGAGCGGCGTCGTCAGCTGGCCGGCAGCCTGTCGGGCGGCGAGCAGCAGATGTTGGCCTTGGCCCGCGCCCTGATGTCGGCACCGAAGATCCTCTTGATCGATGAGCCGTCGGTCGGTCTGGCGCCGCTGCTCGTCAAGCGCACGATAGAAAAGATCCGGGAATTGCGGGAGCTCCATCAGCTGACCGTGCTGATGGCCGAGCAGAACTTCAACCAGGCGGTGCGGATCGCCGACCGCGGTTATGTGATCGTGCACGGCCGGATCGCCTTCGAAGGCGGCTCGGCCGAAGAACTCAACAACAACGAGCTCGTCCGCAAATTCTATCTCGGACTGTAGGCCGGTTTCCGAACGGATTTAACTTGCCGGCATCCCCAGCGGCCCGGGTTTTCAACCGCCGCCGACCGTGATCTCGACGCGCCGGCTCGCGATCCCGGGATCCTCGTTGGTCTGCCCGGCGCCGACGCGAACGATTCGCGTCGTGGCCACCCCGTCCGCCGCTAAGGCGTCGCTCACGGCCTGCGCCCGCTGGCGCGACAACAGGACATCGGCGGCCGGGCTGCCGGCGCTGTCGGTATAGCCGATTACCTTGACCTGCGCCGCTGGCGTTTCGCTCGCCCGCCGCGCGACGAGTGCGACAACATCTTGCCCCTTCGAATCGAGCCGAGCCGACCGCTCGGTGAAATACACCATGTAGGGCGGACCGCTCGGCGCGAACATGGCACAAGCCGTCAGCAGCAGCATGGCCGACAGCAGCGGCAAGAACCAGAATTTCACGAGAGCACCCGCAATTTTTCGATTTCCGCCTTTTCCGCCAACAGATCGTCGATATCCTGCTCGAGATGCCGGGCGCGGGTCGACATGCCCGCCGCCTGGGCGTTCCTGCGGTCGACGTAGAGCTCGATCAGCTGGTCCTGGATTTCCGTTATCCGGTCCCGTTCTTCCCTGCCCAATCCGTTGTAGTGCACCATATTCAGGCTCCTTCGGGCGAGATCGCCAATCTCCGAGTTTCATACCGGCAACGCTCGAGGAGCGCGGCGCGTTCCCGCCGCCGAAGGCCGCCTTGCTCAATGACTCCGCTCGGCCGCGTGCTGCCCGTCGACCGGCGCAGATTTCCCGGGGTCAGGGTCGAATGCGCCGTTCACGGCCTTGATCAGGTCGCTTTTGACGGCCGCGGTCTCGTCCCCGGTGGTGGAAAAGGCGACGACGATCTCGAGCGCCGCCGCGCCGCGGTCGAGCAGCACGCTTGGCGCCGGATCGGCGAGGACCTTCGGCTCGGCTTCGACCGCGGCCCGCACCTTCTCGACGGCCGGCTCGAGCGCGGTGCCATCGGTGACCGGGAAGCGGATCTCGCCGGCGTGCGGCGGCGCCGGGTAAATGCTGAAATTGTGCAGCGGCTGACCCCAGACACCGCTGTTCGGTACAATGATCTGCACCTTGTCGTCGGTCACGAGTTCGGTCCAGAAGAGGGTCAGCTCCTTGACCGTGCCGAGGCTGCCGCCGACCTGCACCTTGTGGCCGATCCGGAAGGGCCGGAAGATCAGCAGCATGACGCCGGCCGCAAGATTCGAGAGCGTCCCCTGCAAGGCGAGGCCGACCGCCAGGCCGGCGGCGCCGAGGACGGCGACGAGGCTGGTCGTCTGGATGCCGAATTCCGACAAGACCGCGAGCACCGTGACGGTCAGCACCAGATAGCGGGCGAGGCTGCCGAAAAAGCTTTTCAGCATCGGGTCGACATGCGGCGCCCGGTCGAGCATCCGGCCGGCCAAGAGATCGGCCTTGCCGGCGAGCCACAGGCCGCCCAGCAGCACGACGATCGCGCCGAGCGCGTTCAGCGCGGTGCTGACGATGAGCGGCAGTATCGCGTTCATCTGCGCCACCAGGTCTTGCGTCTTTGCTTCGAGCATTCCCGCCTCGCGTCGGCCTCCGGGTCGGAACCGTTAACACAGCCCGACGAGGATCTGTTCAAACCGAGGCGAAAAGTTCGACGATTGCCACAGGCCGGATTGGCTGCCGGCGCACGACAGCAAGCGGCGTCGTCCCTATTATGGTCGCCGCCGAAACCCGCTTCGAGGCGGCTCATGCCGGCGCCGGTCACGTTTCCATCTAGCGGGCCCGACACCGGATCGGGCAAGGCCTGCGCCAAGGGTGGCGGCCCTGGCGGGCGTGCGGAGGGGGCGCCGCGGCATGCTGCCTAGCGCACGGCGCCTGCTGATCGTCAGCGGTGCCGACCAGGTCTACTTTCCGCTGCTGCGCGACACGGTGGCGTCGATCCTGGCGCAACGCCGGGATGCGACGCTCGGCATCCTCGACGTCGGGCTGCTGCCTGAGCAGCGCGAATGGCTGGAGCCGCGCGTCGCCCATCTCGTGCGACCTGGCTGGGACATCGATTTTCCGGGCCGCGCGCAGACCTCCGCAGCGCGCCAGGCGCAGTTTGCGCGGCCGTTCCTGCCGCGGCATTTCCCCGGCTATGACACCTATTTGTGGATCGATGCCGATGCCTGGGTGCAGGATTGGCGCCCGATCGAGCTCTATGTCGCCGCGGCCGGACGGGACAAGCTTGCCATCACCCCCGAGATCGACCGCGCCTACAAACGCCACTACAAGCGGCCGAAGCTGTTCGGCCGGACCTTGGCCTGGAAGAACTATCGCGAGGCCTTCGGCTGGCTGGCGGCCGACCGGCTCGGCCGCAACCCGATCATCAATTGCGGCGTCTTCGCGCTGCATCGCGATGCGCCGCATTGGGCCGCCTGGGCGCGGATCATGACGCGGGTCGCACAGCGCACCCGGTTTTTCTTCATCGAACAGACCGCGCTCAACTACGCGATTTTCGCCGAGCGTCTGCCGGTCGATTTTCTGCCGGCCTACTGCAATTGGATGCCGGGGGACGCGGCACCGGCCTTCGATGCGGAACGCGGCCTGTTTGTCGAGCCCTATATGCCGCACGAGGTGATCGGGGTCATGCATCTCGCCGGGCGCGAGCAGAAGTCGCACATCTTTCGGCTCGAACGGCTCGATGGCGGCTGGATCGACACCTCGCTGCGCTATCGGGAAAGCCGGGTCCTGTGCACGAATGCCCCGGCGGCTCAGAACCCCACCGCCATTTCGGCGACGGCGGTGCCGAAATAGGCCTGCGGTTCCGACGGCCGCTCGCCGAGCCGATGCTCGATCCGGGCGACGCAGCCCTTGGCGCCGCCGAACACGCCACGCCAGGCGGCAAATCGTGGCAACGCGTCGAGCAGGCACTCGTCGAAAACGGCGTAGCGGCGCCCGACCTGGCAGCCGAAAGAAGGCCGGTCGGCCCGCGCCGCGGTTACAACGATGCGGTTCGCGCTCTCCATGGCGCCTTTGATGAAAGCGCCTGTGTAGCAGCCCGACACGATGACGACGGTCGGCACCAGGCCGCAGCCCTGCGACAGCGCGGCAGCGAGTTGGTCGGGGCGCAACGCCGCGTGCGACCGCGCGAGCCATAGCCCGGCGGCGCGTTCGCCATGCGAGGTCAGGAATATGAGGCATCGTTCGCCGGGCCGCGGCTGCAACCCGGCGATGCGCCGCAGCAAGGTCGGAAGAGTTGCCGGCTCGATGCCGTCACGCAGCTGCGCCCGGCTGGCGCTGAGGCGATGGATGTTCGCGGCCGGCACGCCGGCGGCGAGGAGGCGCCGCGCCAGGGCTTTCGTCGCGTCGTCGAACACCGGCTCGGCATCGTCGCCGGCGGCCAACACCGCCAGCCACCGACCGTCAGGCGCCGCCTGCCGCGCCGCGGCGCTGGCGTGTCCGGCCAACAGGCAGATGATTAACGCGACGGCGCAGCGGCGGAAGGGCGCCCCCGATCGCATCGAACCACCCCTCCATTGCTTCGCCGGCGACTGTGCTATGCTACCCGATATCGAGGAGACGACACGATGCCGACAGCACTCGCCGACAAGAACTGCACACCGTGCCGCGGCGGCATCCCGCCGCTGACCGAGGCGGAGGCCGCGGCGCTGCATCAGCAGGCCCCGGATTGGGATCTGCTCGATGCGGCGACCCGTATCGCCCGGACGTATCGCTTCAAGAATTTCAGCGAGGCTTTCGGTTTTGTCGCGCGCGCCGCGGCACTGGCCGAAGCCGAGGCGCACCATCCCGACATCATCTTCGGCTGGGGCTACGCGACGGTGGCGCTGCGGACCAAGAAGATCAAAGGGTTGCACGAAAACGACTTCATCATGGCGGCAAAGCTCGACCGCATCGCCGGCGGGAACGCAACTGCCGGGGGTTGAAAGGTCGGGGCCGACGAAGAAGGGAGGAATGCCATGCCGAGCTACGTCATGCTCGCCAACTGGACCGATCAGGGAGCGCAGAAGATCAAGGACTCGCCGCGCCGGGTCGACGCGGCAAAAAAGGCGCTGGCCGATATGGGCGGCGAATTCCGCAGCCTCTACATGACGATGGGGGAGTATGACCTGATCGTCGTCTACGAGGCGCCGGACGACGCGGTGGCGGCGCGGTTCACGCTGCTCTTGGGGGCGCTCGGAACGGTGCGGACGAAGACCCTGAAGGCGTTTCCGGAAGCAGCCTACCGGCAGATCATCGCCTCGCTCGGCTAGTCGCTGCGAGCGCTGCCCTCCCGCTATCGCGGGTCCCCTGGCGCATCTTCGATGCGCCCCCCGACAGGGAAACCGGTCCAGCAATGGCCTGCCACTGCTCGGCTGATCAGGCGGCCGAGGTGGCGCGAGAGGAGCGAAAATGGGCCATCCAACAATCTATCCGACCGGCGTCACCCTTTTCGATCCCGCCAAGGCATGGAACGGCTATACGATTTTTCCGGCGGCCGATCTCGGCGCCCTGCTGATCGACATGAACGGCAAGGAAGTGCAGTTGTGGAAAGGCTTGCAGGGCTTTCCCAACAAGCTGTTGCCGGGCGGCGAGGTGTTTGGCAGCACCGGGCGCCGCGATCCCGCTCATGCTTTCCAGGATCAGACGGATCTCGTCCAGGTCGACTGGGAGGGCAATATCGTTTGGCGGTTCAGCAGTCTGGAACGGATCGCAGATCCCGGACAAGAGCCACGCTGGTATGCGCGCCAGCATCACGATTTCCAGCGCGAGGGCAATCCGGTCGGGTATTACGTGCCTGGCCAGATCCCGGTGAGCCGTGGCGGCAAGACGCTGCTGCTGGTGCATGAAGACGTACGCAATCCAAAAATTTCCGATCAGCCGCTGCTCGACGACAAGTTGATCGAGGTGAGCTGGGACGGAACCATTTTATGGTCATGGAACGCCCACGAGCATTTCGACGAGCTGGGCTTCGACGATGCGGCAAAGACAATCCTATTCCGCTACCCCAATCTGCAAAAACTGAAAGATAAATCCGTCGGCGACTGGCTGCATGTCAATTCGGCGTCCGTCGTCGGCCCAAACCGGCATTTCGATGCCGGCGATGACCGCTTTCATCCCGACAACATCATATGGGATGCGCGGGAAGCGAACATTATCGCAATCACCGACAGAAAGACCGGCAACATCGCCTGGCGGCTCGGCCCCAACTACGATGGCAGCGAGGCCGAGCGGAAACTCGGCTGGATCATCGGCCAGCATCACGCGCACATCATCCCGCGCGGCCTGCCGGGCGCAGGCAATTTGCTGATGTTCGACAATGGCGGCTGGGCCGGTTACGGCCAGCCCAACCCGGCGTCGCCGACCGGATGGCATAACGCGCGGCGGGACTATTCGCGTGTCCTGGAAATCGACCCGCTGTCGCTGCAAATACTTTGGCAGTATACGCCCGCCGAGGCGGGGTTCGTGATCCCGCTCGACGCGTCCCGCTTCTACAGTCCTTTTGTCAGCAGCGCCCAGCGGCTGCCCAACGGCAATACGCTCATCACCGAGGGTTCGGATGGCCGCATTTTTGAGGTTACCCGAGAGCACGAGCTGGTCTGGGAATACATCAGCCCGTATTGGGGCCAGCGCGGATTGAACATGGTTTACCGGGCCTATCGGACGCCTTATGCCTGGGTCCCGCAACGCCCGACGCCGACGGAGGTGCCGATCCCCGCTGTGGACCGGTCGCGGTTTCGCGTGCCGGGTGCCGCACCACCCGGGCGCGAGCGCGAGATCGCGGTGCCCGGTGTCGCGGCCAATCAAGAAGACGTGGCCTTTTGCGTGGCGCCTACAGCTGGAGCGCTTTGAGCGAGCGTTTGCGGGACGGCTCGCGGCACGCGACAGGTTCATCTTTGCGATCGGCAAATTCACCAGTAATTAAGTAAATAGGATGGGTTGAGCGGAAAGCGAAACCCATCATTTGGCGGCGATGGTGGGTTTCGCCGGCGCTCAGCCCACCCTACGAGCCTCACATCGGGCGGCTGGGTTTGGCGTCGCGAAAGGATGTGTTGCTTTCGGCGAGGCGGCGCAGGAACGGGGAGGGGGCCCAGCGTTCGCCGTAGCGCTGGTGCCATTGGGCGATCTGGCGATAGACCTCGCCGACGCCGATGCCGTCGGCCCAATACATCAGACCGCCGCGATAGCGCGGAAAGCCGAAGCCGTTCAGCCACATCACATCGATGTCGCTGGCCCGGTAGGCCTTGCCCTCATCGAGGATCCGGCAGGCTTCGTTGACCGAGGCGAAGAGCAGTCGCCGCAGGATCTCCTCGTCGCTGAATTCGCGCTGCTCGACCCCCATCTCGGCCGCCTTTTCCTTGATGATGCGCGCGACTTCGGGGTCGGGATGCGGCGTACGGTCGCCTTTCTCGTAGCGGAACCAGCCGGCGCCGGTTTTCTGCCCGAGCCGGCCCAGCTCGACGATCGCATCGGCGATCGGCATCTTGCGGAAATTCGGGTTCTGCGCGGCGCGGCGCTGGCGGCTGTCATAGCCGATGTCGAGGCCGGAGAGATCGGCGGTTGCGAACGGCCCGATCGGATAGCCGAAATCGACCATGACCTTGTCGACCTGCTCGGGCAGGCAGCCCTCTTCGAGCATGATGATCATCTCGGTGCCAAACGGCGTGCGGCTGCGGTTGGCGACAAAGCCGTCGCCATTGCCGGCCATGGCGCTGATCTTGCCGATCTTGCGGCCGAGATCCATCGCCGTCATCAGCGTGTCGGGAGCGCTTTTCGCCCCTTTCACGACTTCGAACAGCTTCATGACGTTCGCCGGCGCAAAGAAATGCGTGCCGGCCACATCCTGCGGCCGCCTTGTCGCATTCGCCATGATGTCGATGTCGATGCCCGAGGTGTTCGTGTAGAGGAGCGCCCCCGGCTTCATGACTTCGTCGAGCTTTTTGAAGACTTCTTCCTTGACCGGGATGCGCTCGAACACCGCCTCGATTACGACGTCGCAGTCCCTGATGTCGTCATAGCTGGTGACCGGCTCGATCAGCGCGAGCCGGCGGTTCATCTCCGCCTCGCCGAGGCTGCCGCGCCGGACGCTCGTCTCGTAATTGGCGCGGATCCGCGCGAGGCCGCGATCGAGCGCCTCCTGGCTGACCTCCAGCAGCTTCACCGGGAAGCCGAACTCGGCAAAGCTCATCGAGATGCCGCCGCCCATCGTGCCGGCGCCGACGATCGCCGCGGTCTTGATCGGGCGCAGCGGCGTGTCGCGCGGGATGTCGGGGAGCCGCGCCACCTCGCGCTCGGCGAAAAACGCATAGCGCAAGGCGCGCGCCTCGGCCGAGTTTTCGAGTTCGTCGAAGAGTTCGCGCTCGCGCCGGATGCCGTCGTCGAACGGCAGCGTGCAGGCGGCCTCGACCGCGGCGATGCAATGATAGGGGGCCTTCTGGTTGCGGGCGCGCCGGGCGATCGATTTGCGCATCGCCTCGAAGAGGCCGGGATCGGCCTCGGCCTCGGCGAGCTTGCCGTCATGGTCGCGGATGCGCGGCAACGGCCGGCGATCGGCGACGCGGCGGGCGAGGTCGATCGCCGCCGCGCGCAGATCGCCGCCTTCCGGCACCAACTCGTCGACGATGCCGAGCCGGTGCGCCTCTTCGGCCGGCACATGCCGGCCCGAAACAATCATCTCCATCGCCGCCTTCGGGCCGATCAGGCGCGGCAGACGCTGCGTGCCGCCGCTCCCCGGCAGGATGCCGATCAGCACCTCGGGCAGCCCGACCTTGGCGCTCGCGAGGGCGACGCGGTAATTCGAGGCGAGTGCCAGTTCGAGCCCGCCGCCCAGCGCATAGCCGTGGATCGCCGCGACGACCGGCTTCATGCTGCCGTCGAGGATCTGGTGCGGCCGCCGGCCTTCGACCGGCGGCGGCCGGCGGGTGCCGAAGGTGCGGATGTCGGCGCCGGCGATAAAGCTGCGGCCGGCGCCGATCAGCACCATCGCCTTGACCGACGGGTCGGCGTTGCCGTGCTCGACACTCTCGACGATGCCCTCGGGCACGCCGGGTGAGAGCGCGTTGACCGGCGGATTGTCGATCGTGATGACGCCGATCCCGTCCACATTCTCGAAGCGAACCAGCGTGTTCTCCGGCATGTCGTCCTCCCGTTCGAAAGATTTACCAGTGAGGCAATGAGGCAGTGAGATTTCTCATAACATGAGCCGCCGCACCGCGTCTTTGAGTACAGCCACTTGGAATGCCGTTGGTTCCGTGCTGCCGGTAGTGGGAAGGGATCAAAGAGCACCCAACCCCTGTCACACCGGCGAAGGCCGGTGCCCATTTCCGCCATGGGTCCCGGCCTTCGCCGGGATGACCACAAGAAAGTGATATTCCCTCTAGCACACCTGTCTATTCTGGCCAGGTTTGGATTTTGGTCCAATCATCACCATCCGATTGATACTTGAAACCTTCTGTCTCCATCTCTGCCTCATTGTTCAAACCTATACCGTTGCCGCCGTGCCGAGGATGACGGTCGCCTGCGACGACAGGACGCCGCCATTGCCGTGCGCCAGCGCGACGTCGCAGCCGGCAACCTGGCGCTCGCCGCATTCGCCGCGCAGCTGCCGGAACGCCTCGATCAGCAGAAACAGCCCGTACATGCCGGGATGGCAATAGGAGAGCCCGCCGCCATTGGTGTTGACCGGCAGGCTGCCGCCGGGCGCGATGCGGCCGCCCTCGACAAAGCGGCCGCCTTCGCCTTTTGCGCAGAAGCCGAGATCCTCGAGGAACAGGATCGTGTTGATCGTGAACGCGTCGTAGAGTTCGAGCACATCGATGTCGGCGGCGCCGAGCCGGGCCATGTCGTAGGCGGCGCGGCCCGAGGGCAGTGCCCCGGTCACGGTCAGATCGGGCATGCTGGAGATATTGGCGTGGGTGATCGCCTGGCCGCAGCCCAGCACATAGGCCGGCGGTTTCTTCAGCGAGCAGGCGCGCTCGGCCGTCGTCATGATCACCGCGCCGCCGCCATCGGTCACCAGACAAATGTCGCGCACCGTGAACGGATAACTGATCATCCGCGCCGACAGCACCTCGGCGATCGTCAGCGGCTGCTTTTCCCAGGCAACCGGGTTCAGCAGAGCCCATTGCCGCGCCGCGACCGCGACCGCGGCCAGCTGCTCGCGCTTCGTGCCGTATTCGAACATGTGGCGCGAGGCGGCGAGCGCATAGGCGGTCGCCGGCAGGAACGGCCGGAACGGCGTCTCGTAGGGATTATATTCGCGGACCGAGGCCTGCCGCCGGCCGATCGTCCGCTGCGTCGAGCCATAGGCGATGACCGCGATTTGGCAGAGGCCGAGCTGCAACGCGGCTTGGGCGTGCGCGACGTGGAACATGAAGGACGACCCGCCGAGGATCGTCGTGTCGATGAAGGCCGGCGAGATCCCGAGATACTCCGCCAGGTTCAGCCCCGAGGTGCGGCTCTGCGCGGTGGCGCATAGGAGCCCGTCGACGTCGCGCAGGCCGAGCCCGCAATCGGCAAGCGCCCGGTGGATGCCCTGCGCCATCAGATCGATCGGGCTCATCTCGGCGGCGACCGCGCCAAGATCGGATTCGGCGACGCCGACAATCGCGACGGCGCCGCGCCGCAGCCCGTCCATCAGGCGCCGCCCGCCGGCACGAAAACCGGGTAGGGCGGTTCGTCGCCTTGCGGGCGATGGACGCGAAACTTGACGCGCATGCCGATCGCGACCGCTTCGGGCATCACCTCCTCGACCCGGCTCATCAACCGGAAGCCCTCGTCCATGTCGATCAGCGCGACGTTGTACGGCGCACCGTCGCGCGGGTGGGTGACGGTCGTCGCATAGACCGTGCCGAGGCCGGCGCTGACCCGCCATTCGAGCCGGTCGCTGCCGGTATGGGGGCAGACGACGCGCGGATAGAAAACCGCCTTCTGCGCCGCGGGGCTCCATTGGTAGGCAAGCTCGCCCCTGGCGAGATGGGCCTGGTAGGTGGCGAGCGGCGATTCCGCGATCCGTTCCATCTACAACCTCCGGTGACGCCGCATTGTGGCCGCGGAAGGGTGCCGCTGCCAACCCGGGAAAGGTCCGCTTGACATCGTGTAACCTAGAGGTTACGGATGCTCCCGTGGCACAGGTCGACGAGGTGCTGACCGCGATCGGCTATCCGATCCGCCGCGAGATGCTGCGGCGTCTCGCCGAGCGGCCGTGCCGCGCCGGGGATCTGGCGCACGGCTTCTCGGTCAGCCGGCCGGCGATCTGCAAGCACGCCCGGACCTTGCAGCGAGCCGGGCTGATCACGGCGAGCCGGTCCGGACGCGAGCGGGTGTATCGGCTGGCCGGCGACGCCGGCGATGCGGTGCGGGCGGCGGCGATCGAGATCGAAGAGTTGAGCGCCTTTTGGGATACGGCGCTCGACGCCTTCAAGCGGGTGGTCGAGGCGAAGGAATGACGATCCGGAAATCGGTGACCGTTCGCTGTCCGCCGGACAAGGCATTCGCGGTCTTCACCCGCGAGATCGGCCGTTGGTGGCCGCTGACGCGCGGTTTTTCGATGGACCGCGAACGGACCCACGAGATCTTCCTCGACGACCGCGTCGGCGGCAGGTTCTACGAGCGCTTTGTCGATGGCGCGGAATGCGAAATCGGCCGGGTAATCCGCTCCGAGCCGCCGCACCTGATCGTCTTCACGTTCAAGCCGCCAGCCTGGGAGGAGGCGACCGAAGTCGAGGTCCGCTTTGCCGCCGAAGCGGGCGGCACGCGCGTCGAATTGGAGCACCGCGGCTTCGATGCCAGTGCGCGGATGCGCAAAAGGGGCGAGAACTTCGCCGGCGGCTGGGAGACCGTCCTGGCGCAGTATGTCGGCAGCGCCGACGACCAAACGGACCAACCGATAGCCGAGGGAGGTTGATGATGCAGCTGTACCATTTCCCGTCGCCCAACCCGCAAAAGGTCACCTTTGCCCTAAAGGAACTGGGGCTCGACTGCGAGCTCGTCCCGGTCGACCTGGCGAAAGGGGAACAGAAAGAGGCGACATTTCTCGCCGTCAATCCGTCCGGCCGGGTGCCGGTATTGGTCGATGGCGATGCGGCGCTGGCCGAATCGCACGCGATCCTCGCCTATCTCGGCGACAAGACAGGCCGGCTGTGGCCCGGGTCGGCGGCGAGGCGGGCGGAGGCGCTGCAATGGCTCTTCTTCCTGTCGCAGCACGTGATGCCGGCGGCCGGCGAAGTGGCATTGCGGATCCGCGCGAAAGTGGTCGGCATTCCGGTCGATGAGGCGATTGTCGCGCATGGCGAGCAGGCACTGAGGGCCGTGCTGCCGATCGTCGAAAGCCGCCTCGGACAAAACAAATGGCTGCTCGGCGGCGATTTCAGCCTCGTCGATTGCGCCTATTGTCCGGTCTTCAACGTCATCGAGAAGGCCGGTTTCAGTTTCGCCGACTTTCCGCGCGTCAGCGCCTATCTCGAAGCACTCCGTGCCCGTCCCGCTTGGAAGGACACGCCGAAGCTGCCGCTGTTGGCATAGGCGCGACCCGTACCCTGGGCGACTGAGAGCTTGTGAGAGAACGCGTTCGCCAACAACCGTCATTCCGGGATGCCCCGGAGGGGCCGGACCCGGAACCTTCTGGCAGGGCGGGGTGCGGCTTGTCATCGTCGATATCGACTTGCTGCATCTGCGCCTTGACGCACGAGGCCCTCCGGCCAGGTCAAAAAGCGGCGCGATGTATCCCCGCCGCGCGAACTGCGAATACCCCGGTGTATGAGGCTTCAGAGAGGGGATGTCCTCACACCGGCGCAGTTTCAGAGTTTCTTATCCAACGTACTTTCAGTCAGGTCGAATTGGCCTCTCGCGGCGGAGGTAGATCGCACGAACGCAATCATCTCACGCCAAGGCTTCGAGCACGCGGTCAAGACCGCTGATAAAGGCCACCACAATGCCGATTTTGGTTTTTCCGTTGATTACCATAATTCCACCGGCAAATAGCAGGACAAAGACTGCCATTGACTGGAGGGTGCTGATGACAAATCTTAAACCGAATTTAAGCTTGAAGACGGCACGCCGAGCAAGATAGATTGTTTCGAATGCCTTACCGATCTCAGTGGCGAGAGAACCGGATGGTTCGCGGTTGAGCGCGGGATCTACCATCAAGTCACCCACGCGCACCAATGTGTGCGACCGTTCCCTCACGTGAATGTTTAAGCGGCGCTGGATCATAGGGACAAGGAAACGCATGGCCTTCCTCCCGGCTCGTTTCGATCAAAAGATACTCCCAGCTGCGTTGCCGTCCCTATCATTTCAACGGCTTATAGGGCGCCATAAGATATGGTCGAAACTCACCCCGAAAAACGCCTCATCGGCTGTGCCCGCGTATCCATCTACGGGCAGACCCTCGACGGCCAGCTTGAGCGGTTGCGGGCGGCGGGACGCAGCAGTTGGAGCATCTACTGCAAGAAGGCGACGGGCGCGCGGCCCGACCACCGCGAACTAAACCGGATGCTCGGCAAGCTAGCCGCCCGCGACGTGGTAACGGCGACACGCATCGACCGTCTCGCGCACAGCACGTTCGACCTGTTCGGGATCGTCAAGCGGATCGTCGACGCGAAAGCGCTGTTTCGAGCCTTGGGGGAACCGTAGGCCGACGCCGGTACCAGCACCGGGCGCTTGATGCTGGCGGTACCCGGAGGCTTGGCCGACGTCGAGCGCGATCTAATCCTCACGCGCACCGCCGAATGGAGAAGCCGCGCCAAGGCCCGTGGGAGCATATGGGCCGCGTCCCCCTTCCCTTCACACCGGAACAGCAGAAGGAGGCCACCAGACGCCCCCCGCGCGCCACGTTGCAGGAATTGGCCGACAGCTACGACCGGAGCATTGCCACATGCGCCGCGCCACATGCGCCGCTTGACCTATATCTTGATGCACCGTGCTGGAAGCGGAAACCGGGCGCGGCCCGGCCAATGATCCTACTTAGTGCACCAGTCGTCAGGGAAAGATTGGTTGAGGCGCGACACTTTACGACCTTGATCCTGTTTTCGGTACCGGAGGGTGGCCGGTTTGTCCCTCTCTGTCGGTGACTGTATGCTGGGTCTTTTTAACCCACTTAGAAACATTATTCGCCGCCGTGACCCCGCGTCCGAGCAAAACGAGCGTGCGCCGCTTACCTGATGACCGTCACTGGATTACGAATCCAGGCCTCGTAGGTCATATTCAGCATCGACTGCTGATCGATGATCCCAATGGAATTCCAAGTGAACATCGCATAGCAGAGGCCCGTAGGCATCCCCACCGGCGCATGGACGGTGACGTTATGCTGACGGAATAGACCGACCAATTCGGTCAAGGCCCCGTAACCGCAAAGGCTGACGCAGTGATCCTCCGGTTGGTTTTTCGGATAGTCGTACATCGCCCAACCGCTTGTCCCCGGCGTCACCAGGCCATGGGGATTCGATTGGAAGTCCTCAGCCCCGACGCCGATTTTCACCGGCCCGTGGCTATAGATGGCACTGTTCAGAATCGCGGCGTTGGCCCAGTTGACCGAGTTATAAGGGCCGTCGTCGTATGTCTTACCGTTGAACGGGAAACCATCCGTTTGCATCGTCGCCAGGACGCCGGTGAGAGTAGCGCCATTCAGGTAGCCATGCTCTGATGCCCAGGCGACCACCGTCGCCTCCGGAATGAATGTTTGCGGCGCGGCCGTGGCCTTTGCGAAGGCTTCTTCGGCGGTAACGCAGTCACCGTAGACGTAGTTATTCCAAGACGACATTTCAGTCGGCCACATCAGGAAGCTCGGGGGGACCGCTAAAATCGGGTCCGGAATATGCGGCATAGCCGCCGCAAGTTCATACCGAGGTGATGGGATCGCGCCCCGCGGTAGCCGCTTCCCCAGATCTGGTGCCTGTTCCTCTGCCATGTTTTCCTCTCCCGTTTACTTGTCGGTTTGTTGATGTTGACCTGTCTCCGACACACATCCTACAACGACTGCTGTGACCGACAGTTACCCGCTGAGATTCTGGAGGATCGTCGTCGGATTTCGAACCCAGGCTTCGCCCGTGATGTTCATCAACGATTGGTGGTCGACGATGCCGATAGAGCCCCAAGTGAACATCGCGTAGCAAAGTCCTGGAGGCATGCCCGACGGCACACTGACATTGACTCCGTACTGGTTGAACAGATCGACCAACGCCGCCAAAAGCCCGTAGCCGCAAAGGCTCGCGCAGTGATTTTCAGGCTGACCCGTTGGGAGGTCGCAGATCGCCCAACCGCTCCTCCCAGGTGTGATTTGGCCGTGAGGGCCGGATGCGAGATTCGCCGAGGCCACGCCGATTTTTACCGGTCCGACATTGGCGATGGCGCCATTCAAAACCGCTGTATTCGTCCAGTTGACCGTATTGAACGGCCCATCCAGATAGGCGGTGCCGTCCATTTGAAACCCATGCATTTGCATGAAGCGGGCGAAATTTGACGAACCGCATTCCCGCGCCGTGAGCAGGACCACGTCGGTCGGGATGAACACCTTGGGTTCAGCACAGGCCTTGGCAAAGGCTTCCTCTGCCCAAATCGAATTGCTGACCTTCTCGTTCTCCCGAAAGCCGATTTCTCTTGGCCAAGCAAGGAAGCTTTCGGGTCCGGCGCCGCTCGCCTTATAGGGTTGGGAGGCAGCAAGTTCGTAATTAGGCGTCGGAAACTCGCCGCTTGGAACGAAGATTTCCGGGCCGGACTCGGGCCGATAGGGTTCCGCAGCGGCGAACTCGCTTCGGGGCGTCGGTATCGCGCCGCGCGGCATTCTGGTATTCATTTCCCCTCTCGCTGCGACGTATGTGGTCCAATCGACGATGCGATATAACGTCTCGGCAAGCAGCACCAGCGTCAGCCAGGCGCGCATTCCATTATCGCTGCTTGCGCGACGCAGCCTCGCGCTTCGCTCCCTTCCAAGCCCGCCTCGCAATCGCCGCAGCTAAAACCTGCAGACAACCTCCGGGATTCGCCACTTCCCGCCCATGAACGGGGCTCCGTGATCGGCACCTCCCAAAAGATGTCCAATAACGCCGGTCGCGCCGACGGCGAGATAAATAGACCCTACAATGCCATCGCGCGCCTCGCTCTTGAGGTAGTATTAACCATTACCATATCCCAGGATTGATTAAACGGTGTGAACTGTTTCACACATTCGCGAAAAATTCATTTTGTGGAGGTAGCGCCCCGACAGACCCATGCCTGAGGGATCATCCGAGCACCTCATCTTGGGGCTGCGCGTTGGTATGCCCGCTCCACCCTTGATGGTTGCCGCTCGGGTGGCGGCCGGAGTCACGTCTCTGACCTGACGTGCCAAGAGCCTGCGTTTACTGAGGCCTCTCCCGAACTGCCGCAGTCGACCCATTGCCGAGCTTTGCTTCACTCAAGGGCGAAGACGGCCCATGCCCCACGCCTGGCGTCCGTAAAAGCTGTTACTTCCGGCAGCCGGCGGCATCCGACTGATCCGATGGGCGGCATGCGCCGGGGATGACAGCCGACGCGGCGGCGTACCAGAAACGCGCTGCGAGGACGGGGGACGTTATGGGTAGGCGGCTGTCGATCTATCAGCTGTTGACGTTTGCTCTGACGGCAATGCTGGCCAGCGGGAATGCCGCCGCTCAGACGGCGGCGCAGGCGACGCTTGGCTATGTCGCCGCCGAGGTCGCGGCGACCCCGCGAACCTTTTGGACGCCGCATCGGATTCTGAACACGGCGCCGCTCGACCAGGAACTGCCCGCCGGGTTCGTCGCAAAACCGCTCACCGCGGCGCCTCCCGCTGCGCCGGCGCCGCAAGGCGGGTCGGGCAGCCCTCCGAGCGCCGAGGCGGCCCCATTTCCGGACGATCTGGTGCACGCGCCCGTCGATCTCAACAGCTTGCAGTCGGCCGGAGCCATCCGGAATTTATCACTCGGCGCCGGGGTATTCACCGAGAGCCGGGTCACGCCGGAAGGCGCGGTCAGCGACTACCCGTTCCGCGCGGTGGGCAAGCTCTATTTTCACAATCCGCGGACCGGGGAGACTCTGAGCTGCGGCGCCGTCGCAAACAGCCCGCGGGGGATCCTGACCGCCGGCCGTTGCGTCGCGCAGGGCAGCGTGCTCGCGAGCCAGCGGTTTTTCTATGACAATTTCATGTTCATCCCGGCCTATGACAATGGTGCCGCCCCTTACGGCACGTGGTTGTCCGGCGGCCATGTATACGTTTCAAATTCCTGGTTCTATTCGGGCACCCTGCCGAACCCCGGAGACTATGCCATCATCCTGGCTGCCGATCAGGGCGGCAAGACGCTTGGCTCGGTCGTCGGCTGGATGGGCTGGCAGACATACCTGCTGAGGTTCAATCATTTTACAATTCTGGGCTATCCCTGTAATCTCGACAGCTGCCTCTTGCTGCAGCGAAACGACGCGCAAACCTCGGGCTACGGCGGCAACAACACCTGGATTGCCGGCAGCGACATGGGCGGCGGCATCATCGGCGGGCCATGGGTGCAGAATTTCGGAGTAATCCCGGCGGGGGCGATCCGGCCGCCATTGGGCTACAACGTCGTCGTCGGCGTGACTTCTTACGTGCCAGCTAACGGCAGCGTCGGCTTTCTCGGGGCTTCGCAGTTCGATCAGGCCTTCATCAACTTGCGCAACGCCTTCTGCGCTCAGCAAGCGGGCAATTGCTGAGCGGCAGCAGACGAGAAAGCGCCGACCGTGACGATCCGCGATATCGACGAGGGGCACACACGGATCTGCACGGCAAGCGGTGGATCGAGCCTCAGCGCAAATATGAGCGCCGCGGCACGATACGACGGCAGGGGCGTCGGCGGAGTCGGATGCCGGCGGAAGGCGCCTCAGGATCCGGCAAAAACTCGCCGCCGAAGGACTCATCGCCGCCGATCACCCGGTGCCCTGCCTCGTCAAAAAACCCGAGGCGGCGGTCGAGACCTCACTTGCCTAATCACAATCCGCGCGGCGATGCACCCGGCGGACGAATCTGTCGCGATGGTGGGTGGGATTACGACTCTTTGCGGACATTCGCACTTCGGCACCGGGACACCCGTTGCCTTCTTTGATTATGGCCACCTGTGCAAATACATTATGGACCACAGCTTCGAATCGCCCCTGTAGCGGCTGCGCCGCTTTTAACCATTAGGCATGTACAAAGCGGGAACTTATTTGAGAATCGCTGGAGGGTCTCCTCGATGACGAATTGCGGGAATGCACTCCAAAAATGCTGTGTGGGGCACCGATCGCAGCGGATCCGGCGAGCGGCGGGTGATTCTGCCGACCGCCTCGCCGAGTGCGGTGTTCTGCAGCGGCGAGCGGCCCGGCGACGCCGGTTCGCGCGTCGGTCGTGGCGCTGGACGCGACCACCGGTGCGCCTGTCTGGAGCTTCCACGCGACGTACTTCGGCGACGCGGTTGTCGCGTTCGCACTCCGCGCCGCCGGTGCCGGAAGCTGACGCAGCGCGCCGCAGTTGCCGGCGGACCCTGCAGCGGGTGACGCAAGTCGTTCCGCGCCGCCATTATCGGCGACGCCTTGGCGCCGACTGCGGTGCTTCGCCTGAGACGATCAGTCGGTTCAAATCGACCCAAGGGCTACATTTCGCCAACCGGGTCGAGCGCCGCGATCCTCGAAGCGACTGCCGGCCTGCGAGACTGGCCGCGTTCTCGTTACCAACCTCGGCCATACGAAGAGAATAATCTGACAACCTACGCGACTTTTGCGGACTTTTGACAGCCGGCGGCGTAGGCGACAAACGCTTTGAGCGCGCTGGAGGAGAACCTGTCGCGGCGGCGGATAAGCACCGTGTCGACCACGGCGTCTGCCGGCGGCAACGGATGGAGACTGACCCGACCGGGCGCCCAGACGGGGCCGATCAGGGCCCGTGGCAGGAGGGTGATGCCGAGCCCTGCTGCAACGCAGCCGAATATCGCCTCCAATGTGCCGAACTCCAGTTGCCGGCGCACGGTGACGCCGCGGCGCGCCAGCAGCGCCTCGAGCATTTGACGGTAAGAGCAGCCGGCGCGCAGTACGACGATCCTCACTTCACGGCTTTCCCATATTTTGTCCGGTGACGTAACATTGGGCGCCGCCAGCATGATCAACTCCTCCCGGAACATCGCCTCCTCCACGAGTTCGGCATGCGCCACCGGCCCGCAGACAAAGGCGCCATCGACGCGCCCCTCCAGCACCTCGCCGATCAATTCGCGCGTCGTTCCGGTGCGAAGCACCAGATCGACGTCGGGATAATCCGCCGCGTAGCCTGCGAGCAGCGGGGTGAGGCGGAGCGCGGCAGTGGTCTCGAGCGAGCCGATCGTCAGCACGCCGCGCGGAACACCGTCGTCGCGCACGGCGCGCCGAGCATCCGTCAAAAGTCGGGCCGCGCAATCGGCGTAGGGTACCAGCCGCCGGCCGGCCGCGGTCAGTGAGACACCGGTTCGGCGTCGCTCGAACAACGCACAGCCGAGATCGGTTTCCAATGCCTTGATGCGCGCGGTGACGTTGGACTGCACCGTATTGAGCTCGGCCGCTGCGCGGTTCATGCCGCCGAGCCGTGCGACCGCCTCGAATATCTTGAGATCGCGAGCATCCATGCGATGTCCTTATCTCGGAATCAGATTGTTCACATCACCTTTAATCATTTTAACAAATTTCTTGATCGGCCTATACCGGGTTTGGACCTTCGCTGACAAGCCGCTGTCAGCCGGGCGAAGCGGTGCTGCGACGGTGGAGCGGACGGATGACGAAGGCGCCAACCAAGCCCGCATCGATGCGCTGGCCCATCGGCGAAGCCCGGACGATCTCGACCGCGATCGCCGGTTTGCTGGCGATTGCGGCGGCGATCGGCATCGGCCGCTTTGTCTACACGCCCATATTGCCTCCGATGATCGAGGCGCTGGGTCTCGGCAGAGCGCAGGCCGGCTTGATCGCCTCGGCCAATTATCTCGGCTACTTGATAGGCGCTTTGCTTGCAGCAATGCCGACGTTGCCGGGATCCCGCCGCTTTTGGGTGCTGGCTGCGCTCACGGTGAGCGCATCAACGACGGCGGCAATGGGTTTGAGCGAGGCTATGCCAGCGTTTCTCGCCCTACGCTTTGCTGGCGGCGCAGCGAGCGCTTTTGTGCTGATTATCGCCTCGACCTTGGTGCTGGAGCGATTGGCGGGAGCTGGACTCAGCCGCCTTTCGGCGCTGCATTTCGCTGGGGTCGGCAGCGGTGTTGCCGTATCCGCGGCGCTGGTTGCAGCGCTGCTGCGACTTGGCCAGCCTTGGCCGATCTTGTGGCTCGCGAGTGGCGCACTCTCTGCGGCAGCGCTTTTTGCGGTGGCGGGATTGCTGCCAAGCTGCGCGCCATCTGTGGCGAAGCCAGGGCTGCGGGCGCCTGCGGGACTTGATCCCGGGCTGCGCCGCCTGATCATCGCTTACGGACTCTTCGGCTTCGGCTACATCATCACCGCGACCTTTCTCGTGGCGATCGTGCGGGGGGCGCCGGCGATCGAGGCTCTGGAGCCGGTGATCTGGATCGTCTTCGGCTGGGCTGCGGCGCCTTCAGTAGCGCTGTGGACGCGGATCGCTACGCGGCTTGGCATTCCCGGAGCCTGTGCCCTCGCCTGCGTGATCGAGGCGGCGGGCGTGTTGGCGAGCGTCGCCAGTCAGACCGTCGGCGGCATCTTTGCGGCGGCGATCCTTGTCGGTGGAACATTCATGGGCATCACCGCGCTCGGCCTGATCCAAGCGCGCACCCTCGCGACAGGCGACCCGCGCTCGGCGCTGGCGCTGATGACCGGCGCGTTCGGGTTCGGCCAGATCATCGGCCCCTATTTCGCCGGGCTCGTCTCGGATCGGCTCGGCGATTTCACGGTGCCGTCCATCGTGGCCGCGATCGCGCTGCTCATCGCTGCGGCGCTCGTGCGCAAATCGGGACGTGCGGCCCCCAACGAACCTCTTTAACGAACACGCCGCCTACCCCGAACTGAATAGCAGGTGTAGCGGCGGCCTGCCGCGCCCGACCCGGTACTCGGCGTCTGCCTCCGCCGTGCCCTTGCCCCACCGCTACGCTGTCCCATATAGGCGATCGAACCGATTTTATCAATTATGGAATTACCTATGTCCCGATCGCAACAACAACGGTTGCCTTCCCTGCCGTTACCCTGCCGGCTCCCGCGGCAGGGAAACTCCGTTCCCTGCCGGGCGCGTGAAAACCGGTCGCAACCCATTAGCATGACTAGTTTCTCGGCCGTCGCCGGCGATTTTTTCCCTGCCATCGGCCGGCGGCAGGGAAAAACCTTCGTCAACATGCGCGGCCTTTTCTTCGCCGACCAATCCGGCAATTGCCGAGCGGCGGCAGACGCGCTGCCTCGCTCGGCGCCGCCGAGCCAGCCTCGGCGAGACGCTTTCGCCACGCCCGGTCCGGACCTATCCTCGATGTTCGGGCCGAGCGGCAGGGAGGCGAGCGCGATGCGGATGATCCTCGCGGGCGACGTGAATTTGATGAACGTCACGGATCCGTCGGTGCCGTTCGCGCTGGTGCGCGACGAATTGCGCGCCGCCGATCTCGTCTTCGCCAACCTCGAATGCTGCCTCTACCGGCCGCCGGAGGCGCATTCGGTCGATCATGAAGGCTTTCACGCCGATCCGGCGATTGGCGGCGAGGCGTTGATGTCGGCCGGCTTCGCGGCGGTCGGCATCGCCAACAACGTCAATTACGGCACGGCGGCGATCCTCGCCTCGATCGCCCGGCTCGACCGGCTCGGCATCGCCCATACCGGGGCCGGCGCCGACCGAGCCGCGGCGCGCGCCCCGGCTATCGTCGAGAGGGACGGGCTGCGCGTCGGCTTTCTGCAGCGCAGCTCGGTCTACTGGCCGACCGATCACGAGGCGGGCGAGCGGGCCGCCGGCATCGCGACGATCCGCGGTCACACCGCCTACCAGGTGCCGACTTCCGGCAGCCGGCCGCCGGCCAATCGCCCCGGCGTGCCGCCGATCGTCGTCACCTGGGCCGATAACGCCTCTCTCGAATGGCTCGCCGACGACATCGCGGCGCTGCGGGCGAAGAGCGACATCGTCGTTGCCTCGTTTCACTGGGGACTGGGGCCCGAGGTGCTGCGATACATGACCGAGACCGGCCATGCCGCGATCGATGCCGGCGCCGATCTCGTCATCGGCCACGGGCCGCATTTCTCGCTGCCGGTCGAAATCTACCAGGGCCGGCCGATCTTCTACGGGCTCGGCAGTTTCTCGTTCCACACAGGGCATGGCGGCAGGCGGCACGGCGACTGGCTCGGCATGATGGCCGAGGCGAGGTGGGAGCGCGGGCGGCTGGCGCGGGCGGCGTTCCGCTTCGTCCGCCACGACGAGCACAATCGGACGGTATTGCGCCGGCTCGCCGACGAGGGAGCGGAGTTCGAGACGATCGCGCGCGCCAGCGCCGCGCTCGGCGTGCGCCTCGCCGCCGAAGGCGACGCGGCGCTGTTGCCGCTCGACCCTTGACGCGGGCTGGTGCCGTCGGATTTAGATCCTCGTTCCGGCCGCCCTCGCAACCGATCGATAGGAAAGAGATGCCCGAAATCACCTATGTTCATCCGAACGGGACGCGGGAAGTGATCGCCGTCCCGGTCGGCACCAGCGTCATGCGCGGGGCGATCCTCAACAGCGTCGACGGCATCGTCGCCGAATGCGGCGGCGAGATGATGTGCGCGACCTGTCACGTCTATGTCGAGCCGGCGCAGCTGCCGCTGACCCCGGCGCAAACCGACGACGAGCGGGCGATGCTCGAATTCACCGCGAGCGAACGCAAGCCCAACAGCCGGCTCAGCTGCCAGCTGGTTGTCACGCCGGAAATGGACGGTCTCGTCGTCTACCTGCCGGAGACGCAGGTCTGATGCCCAGTCCGGTCGTCGCCATCGTCGGCGCCGGCCAGGGCGGTTTCCAGGTCGCGTCGTCGCTGCGCCAGGAAGGCTTTGCCGGGCGGGTTTTGCTGTTCGGCGACGAGCCGGGACTGCCATATCAGCGCCCGCCACTGTCGAAGTCCTATCTCGCCGGCGAGCACGGCGTCGACGAGGTATGGCTGCGGCCCGAGGCGTTCTACGAAAAGCAGGAGATCGACCTCGTCGGCGGCGAGACGGTGGCGGCGATCGACCGGCGCGGGCGGTGCCTGGGCCTCGCCTCGGGCCGCACGGTTCCGTTCGACCACCTCGTCCTCGCCACCGGCGCGCGCAACCGGCCTCTGCCGGTGCCGGGCGCCGAACTGGACGGTGTCCTCGGGCTGCGCAGCCTCGCCGATGCCGACGCGTTGCGCCAGAGGCTCGGCAAGGCGCATGCGGCCGTTGTCATCGGCGCCGGTTTCATCGGCCTCGAATTCGCCTCGGTCGCGATCGCCGCGGGCCTCGCCGTCCATATCGTCGAGCTGACGCAGCGGCCGATGGGCCGGGTCGTGTCCGAACCGGTCTCGCGGTTTTTTACCGAGATGCACCGGCGCTGGGGTGCCGAGATTTCGCTCGGCACCGGCGTCGCGCGCATTCTCGGCGGCAACGGGCGGGCCGAAGGTGTCGAAACCAGCGATGGCCGGCGGCTCGCCGCAGACCTCGTCCTTGTCTGCGTCGGCGTCGTGCCCAATGCCGAACTCGCCGGCGCGGCGGGGCTGGCCGTCGACAACGGCATCGTCGTCGACGCGGACCTCGCCACCGGCGACCCGGCGATCGCGGCGATCGGCGATTGCGCCAATTTTCCGACCCGCTTTGCGGCGGAACGCGTCCGTCTCGAGTTCGGTGCAGAACGCCGTCGACCAGGCGCGTTCGGTCGCGGCGCGCATCGCCGGAAAGCGGGCACCCTACGACAAGGTGCCGTGGTTCTGGAGCGACCAGCGCGATCTCAAATTACAGATCGCAGGCCTCGTCACCGGCCATGACCGCGCCGTCATCCGCGGCGATGCGACGAGCGGCAGTTTCTCGGTGTTTTGCTTTCGCGGCGGCCGGTTGATCGGCGTCGAGTTGGTCAATCGCCCGGCCGACCATATCGCCGCACGCCGCATCCTCTTCGGCGAACCGCGGCTCTCGCCGGATGAGGCGGCCGACCCCGACTACGATCTGCGGGCGCACGCGACGCAAAAGCCATGAGCGGCGACCTCTTGATCCGCGGCGGCACCGTCATCGACGGCAGCGGCGGCCGAGGCGAAATCGGCGACGTGCTGGTGCGCGACGGCCGGATCGCCGTACTCGGCCCGGCAGTGCCGGCGGCAGACGCCGAGGTCATCGACGCCGTCGGGCTCGCCGTGACGCCGGGCTTCATCGACATCAAGACGCATTCGGACTTTACGCTGCCGATCAACCCGCCGGCCGAAAGCAAGGTGCGACAGGGGGTCACGACCGAGATCATCGGGCATTGCGGCTTTTCGGTAGCGCCGGTATTGCTGGGCAAACTGGCGCTGATCCGCGATTACTTGAGCGCCAGCGCGCCGTGGCTGCCGTTTCACGAGATGCGTTTTCCGGAATACCTCGACACTTTCCCGGCGGTCGCAGTGAATGCCGGGATGCTCGTCGGTCATCACACGCTGCGATTGAATGCGATGGGCATGGCGGCGCGAGCGCCGACCCCGGCAGAACTGGCTGACATGACGGCATTGCTCGACGAAGCGCTGGCGGCTGGGGCGCTCGGTCTGTCGACCGGTCTCTTCACACCGCCTGGCAGCTATGCCGATCGCGGCGAGATCCTGGCGCTGTGCGACGTGCTGAAGCGCCATAACGCCGCTTATTTCACCCATATCCGCGATGAAGCGAACAAGGTCGTCGAAGCGGTCGAGGAAGCGATCGACATCGCTCGGACGTCGGGCGTCCCTGTCGAGATCGTGCATCTGAAATGTTCCGGGCTCGACAATTGGGGCAAGGCCGGGGACATCCTGGCGATGATCGCGGCGGCGCGGGCCGAAGGCCTTGCTGTCGATTGCGACGCCTATCCCTATGCCGCCGGCAGCAACCCACTGAAAAACCTCTTGCCGCAATGGGTCCAGGCGGGTGGGCTCGAGGCGATGCTGGCGCGCCTCGCAGAGGCCGAGACGCGAGCGCGCATCGGTGCCGACATCGCACGCGACGGGCTCAACAATTGGGGGCGCATCCCGTCATGGGACAGCGTGCGGATCTCGATCTCGCCGCATCTGCCGCAGCATGCCGGGCGGACCGTCGCCGAGCTTGCCGCCGAGCGCGGCCGCGATCCGGTCGATCTCGTCTGCGATTACCTGATCGAGGACCGGGGGGCGACGCGGGTCTTGATCACCTCGATCGCCGAAGACGATATCCGCGAGATTTTGCGCTCGCCGATTGCCTTGGTTGGCTCCGACGGCAATTGCGTCGCCGATTACGGGATTGTCGCCCAGGGAATGCCGCATCCCCGTTTTTATGGCACCTTTCCACGGGTCATCGGTCATTACGTGCGCGACGAACGGTTGTTGCCGCTCGAAGCCGCCGTGCGCAAGATGACCGGGGCGACGGCGGCGGCGCTGCGGCTGCGCGACCGGGGTCTGTTGCGCGAAGGCTATCGCGCCGACATCGCGATCTTCGATCCTACCGACTTCGTCGACCGCGCGACCTATGCCGAGCCGCACCAATATCCGAGCGGCCCGCGGACGACGGTGCTGGTCAACGGCATCGTCGTCGTCGCCAATGCCCGGCACACCGGCGCCCTGCCGGGAAAGGTGCTGCGCCGCGCCGCCGACGGCACCGTCGGTTGAGACCGCTATTCCGCGGCGCGGATTGCCGAGACCGCCGGCCCCTCGATTTCGTCGCGCCGATAGGGAAACAGAACCGCACCGATCGCCACCAACGCGCCGAAGAGCCCGAGAACCTCGAACAACGCCGTGAACCCGCCATGCGCGTGCATCAGCGCGACCAGCGGGATCGCCGATGCCGCGACGCCGAACGACAAGAGATAGCGCAGCGCATACACCCGCGCTCGCCAGCCGGCATCCGCGTAGCGAGCCACCATCCCGTCGTTGAACGTGATCTGCCCGAACACCACGAAGATCAGGGCAGTCAGCGCCAGCATCATCGGCCAGCCGCTCAGTCGGCGGCGGCAAACAAAAGCGGTGCTTGGAACAGCGCCACTCCGAGGAAGCCGACCTTCAGCGGATGGCGGTCGATCAGCCGACCCATCAGCAACTGCGACATCGCGCCGACGAGATAGACGGCGCATATGAGAGTGCCGATTCCGAGAGGCGATCCGTCGAGTTGCGGCACGCGCTCCGCGATCATCTTCGGCAATGCGACGGTCGTGGCGTTGAAAACCAGACCGCCTGACAACGTGACGACGGCCAGCACCACGAAGGCGCGGACCAGCACGCCGCGCGGAAAGGCGATGCTGCGAGCGATGCCCTGCCGGCCGCGATTGGCCTCGGGCGGAACGAGCCTGAGATAGGCGGTGCCGAAGCCGAGCGCCGCTGCGCCCGGCAGCGCGAAGGCCCAACGCCAGCCAAGCCACTGCGTGATTGCTCCGGTCATGACCGCGGCGCAAGCGACGCCGAGGTTCCCCCAGACCCCGTTGACGCCGATCGCGCGTCCTACCCGCTCGGCATGGCTGACCAGCATCGCGGTTCCGACGGGGTGGTAGATTGCCGCGAACAGTCCGATCGCAGCCAGTCCGGCGGCCAGCTGCCAGCGAGTCTCGGCAAGGCCGGTCGCGATCATCGCGACGCCGATGCCGAGAAAGAACACGGCCAGCATGTTGCGCCGGCTCCGGCGATCGCCGAGCCAGCCGGCAGGCAGCGATCCCGCGCCGAACGCGATGAACCCGCCCGGCGCCATCACGATCAGTTCGCTGTACGGCCGGGAGAAATCGGCCTGCATCGCGAGCACGGCGGTCGGGAAGATCAGCATCGCCATGTGGTCGATCAGGTGCCCGACATTGATGAAGCCGATCGCGCGCGATCTCGAGGTCATGACGTCGTCCAATCGACAGGCCGTCCGGGACCCTCACATAAGGCGTCCGAAGGCCGCCGTCCTGCCAATGATCATCGCGAAACCGACAAGATGAAGAGCACCGATCGGGCCGACTACCAAGACACGCCGCGGCCGCTCGCCGGGATGGCGAAGGATTTCGCCGACGGCGCATGCATCGATCCGCACTGGCATCGGCGCGCCCAGCTGACGTGGGCGGCTTCGGGCGTGATGACGGTGAGCGCAGCTCGCGGTACCTGGATTGTGGCGCCGCACCGCGCGCTGTGGATCCCGGCGCAAACCGAGCACGCGATCCGGATGTCCGGTCGGGTGGCGATGCGGGCCATCTATGTCGACCAGGCTGTCGCGGCGGAAGTCGCCCCGCACTGCAAGGTGATTCTCGTATCGCCGCTGCTTCGCGCGCTGATGCTGGAGCTTGTCGGGGCGCCGTTCGATTACGATGAAAACGGCCGGATCGGCCATGTCGCGGCCCTTTTTCTCGACGAAATCCGCACCCTCGACGCGCAGCCGCTGCATGTACCAATGCCGGGAGATCGGCGCCTGCGCCGGGTCTGCGAGGCATTGCTGGGCGACCCCGCCCGGCGCGAGACACTGGAGCAATGGTCGGCGATCGCCGGCGCCAGCAGCCGCACCTTGGCGCGCCTCTTCGAGCGCGAGACCGGGATGCGGTTCGTCGATTGGCGGCACCAGGTCCGTCTTGCCGCGGCGCTGGTGCGTCTGGCGCAGGAACAGGACGTCGCGCCGGTCGCCCGCGCCGTCGGCTATGACAGCGTCAGCGCCTTCACGGCTATGTTCCGCCGCACCTTGGGGCGGCGGCCGCGCGACTATTTCGCCTAGCCGGCGAAGGCGGCGATCCCGGTCTGGGCGCGGCCGAGGATCAGCGCATGGATGTCGTGCGTGCCCTCATAGGTGTTGACCGCTTCGAGATTCATCACGTGGCGGATCACATGGTATTCGTCGGAAATGCCGTTGCCGCCGTGCATGTCGCGCGCGGTGCGGGCGATGTCGAGGGCCTTGCCGGCGTTGTTGCGCTTCAGCATCGAGATCATCTCGGGAGCCGCGCGGCCTTCGTCCTGGAGTCGGCCGAGGCGCAGGCAAGCAGTCAGCCCCAATGTGATTTCGGTCTGCATGTCCACCAGCTTCTTCTGGATCAGCTGGTTGGCGGCGAGCGGCCGGCCGAACTGGCGGCGGTCGACGGTGTAATTGCGCGCCGCATGCCAGCAGAACTCGGCCGCGCCCATCGTCCCCCAGGCGATGCCGTAGCGCGCGCTGTTGAGGCAGGAGAACGGACCACGCAGCCCCGACACCCCGGCTAGCCGGTTCTCTTCCGGCACGAACACGTCGTCCATGACGACCTCCCCGGTCGCCGAGGCGCGCAGGCTGAACTTGCCCTCGATCTTGGGTGCGGCGAGGCCCGGCATGCCCTTTTCGAGGATGAAGCCGCGGATCACGCCGTCTTCGGTCTTGGCCCAGACGACGAAGACGTCGGCGATCGGCGCGTTCGAGATCCAGGTCTTGACGCCGCGCAGCCGATAACCCCCGGGCACGGTCTCGGCCCGGGTCGTCATGCTGCCTGGGTCCGAGCCGTGGTCGGGCTCGGTCAGGCCAAAGCAGCCGATCCATTCTCCGGACGCAAGCTTTGGCAGGTATCTTAGCCGCTGCGCCTCGGAGCCGAAGGCATGGATCGGATGCATGACGAGGCTCGATTGCACGCTCATGGCCGAGCGGTAGCCGCTGTCGACGCGCTCGACCTCGCGGGCAACCAGTCCGTAACAGACATAGTTGACCCCGGCACCGCCATAGCCTTCGATGGTCGGGCCGAGAAAGCCGAGCGCCCCCATCTCGCTCATGATCTCCCGGTCGAAATGCTCGCGGCGGTTGGCGTCGAGCACGCGCGGAAACAGCTTTTCCTGGCAATAGTCGCGCGCGCTGTCGCGCACCATCCGTTCGTCTTCGCTGAGCATTTCTTCTAGTAGCAGAGGGTCCGCCCAGGAGAATGGGGCGTCGGTATGCGGCGGCGTTGTTCGGTCGAGCGCGGGATCGACTTCCATGGCACCCTCGGCGGCGGCGCGACCGTCGAATATACCGCGCCGGCGTTGCCGCGGCGCAACCTTACTCATCACTCATCGTCGCGGCGATGGCGGCTTCAGATGGTCGAGATAGGCGGCGAGGCGTTCGCCGAAGTCGAGATCGCCGACGCCGGGCGGCAAGTCGCACCAGACATGATAGATGTTCACGTCGCGGAGTCCTCCGCGATGGTCTCGGTGGCGGGTTCAGGCGGGCATGTCGGAGCCGATCGTCTGCTCCGGCCCCCGGCTCGCGGTCGCCGCGGAGGCCTCGATGCGCCGGCCCGCCGCTTCGAGGATGACGCGGGCTAGGTCGGGCCGCCGGCCCGTCAGGTCGCGGAATTCGACGATATCGAGCCGCAGCAAGGTGCAAGGCTCGACGGCGACAACCGTCGCGGTGCGCGGCGCGCCGGTCAATAGCGCAATCTCGCCGAAGAAATCGCCTTCGCCGAGCCGCAGCGGCTCGCCGGGCAGCCGGATCTCGACGGCGCCCGTGGCGATGAAATACATGCAGTCGCCGCGCTCGCCGCGGCGCACGACGACCGCACCCGGAGGAAAATTCAACGGCCGGAGCAGCCAGGCGACTTCGGCGATGATCGAGGCCCCGACCCCTCGGAAGAACGGCACCTTGGCGACGATGTCCCAGGTGCGCAGAAAAGCATAGCGCCGCATTTCGTCGGCAAAGCCGGTCGCGAGAATGCCGGCCGACAGCGCCAGCACCAGAATGCCGCCGACCATGACGGCGCCGGCCAGGACCCGGCCCGGTGGCGTGCCGGGCACGCTGTCGCCATAGCCGGTCGTGGTGACCGTTTCGATCGCCCACCACAGCGCCGCTGGGATCGAGCCGAACTTGTCGGGCTCGGCCCGGCGCTCCAGCAGATATTCGAGGCTGGCCGATGCAAGCAGCACGACGGCAAAGCCGAGCAGGACGGAAAGGAGCGGCTGGCGGGCGCGGCTGACCACCCGCTGCAGGCCGGCGAGGCCGGGCGTGTAACGGACGAGTTTGAAGACCCACACCATGCCGAAAAGGATCGCGTCGGGCGCGCCGATGACGAGGCGCAAGAGACCCGGCAACGCGCCGAGAACATCAAACGCGCCGCCGAGTGATCGGGCGAAATCTCGGCGAGCCTGCCAGACGGAGCTGTGGGCGGCGTGCGGATCGGCCGGTGCCGCGATCAGCCGTGCGGCATATTCGGCGGCAAAAAACGCCGCGATCAGATAGAAGGCGCCATCGATCGCCGACCCGTACGCGTCCTGCCAATCACCGACGGTGCCGGCGAGCACGACACCGATCCCGGCTCCCGTCACCAGATGATGAATAACGCGAAAGAAGCGGGCCGGCGTCGTCGGATTATCCGGCCGCAATAGGTCGTAAAGGCGCTCTCGCTCCATTGTCACATCTTACCGGGACGCCGCCGAACATCACTTATTTTCTAGGCCGATCCCGCATGAGCACGGTCGCGGCGAGAGCGCTCCCGGCCCGGTCGCTGGGGATGACCGCCGCTGTTGATGCTAATGACGACAGCAGCGAAAACAAAACGACGCGATCAGGATGACGGCGCTGGCGAACGCCAGCGGCAAGAGCCCGACAGTTAGTGCAGCAAGCGATGGTTCAACCAGCCGAAGGTCGCCGCCGGTACCAGCCGGGATCACGGGCGCGGCATTTTGTCCCGTTGCGCGATGCGGAGAGGCTGCCGCCGCAGCGACGTCCCGCTTGCGCCGAGATGCAAGCCCGGCGCGCGTGACAATGCGATGAAACCGCTGCAGTCCAGCCATGCGCTTGAAAGTCGCGTTCGGCTGCGCACTTTGGCACTTTGACGGGCAGGGGACGGGAGGTTGGACGATCCCGATGACGAAAATAAACAATTCGGCGAGTTTCCCGCCGGTGCGCCGGAGCTGGCGCCGTATCGCGGGCCTTGCCGTCGTGCTGGCGATGTTCGCGGCGCCGCGGCCGGGTTTCGCCCTGCCGGCGAACGGCGGCGATATCGTGCAGGGGCTTTACGACACCCTGCTCGACACGATGAAGAACGGCGGGACGCTCGGCCAGAGCGGACGCTATGCGCAGCTGGCGCCGGTGATCCGGCGCACCTTCGATCTGCCGCTGATGGCCCGGCTCTCGGTCGGACCGATCTGGGCGACGCTCAACGAGGCGCAACAGCAGCAGGTGACGGACAGCTACGGGCGCTATATCTCGGCGATCTATGCCGAGCGCTTCGATAGCTATCACGGGCAGAAGCTGCAAGTGACCGGCCAGGACCCGGCGCCCTCCGGCGTGCTCGTACGCAGCCGGATCGTCAAGGCCGACGGCGATCCGGTCACGGTCGACTATCTGATGCACCAGAGCGGCGATACTTGGCTCATCGCCGACATTTATCTCGATGGCACGATCAGCGAGTTGGCGACCCGCCGCTCCGAGTTTGCTGCGATCATCCGCGACCAGGGCATCGACGGCCTGATCGCGGCGCTGAACCGCAAAGCCGACATGCTGACCGGGACCACCGCCCGCGCCGACTGAATTTGCGTGCCATCGAGCACGGTGTCGAGGGCTGCCCTTCACGCTATTGCGGGGTACCGGGCTGAAGTGAGGCGCCTCGGCCGGGGGTGAGCGCCCCGGAAGAACGGCCGGGCGGCTCGCTATCAGCATCGCGAATAGTCGCAGCTGGTGCATTCTTCGCAGCCTTCGAGGCGGACGAGCGCCGCTTCGCCGCATTTCGGGCATTGCCCCATCGGCGCACGGCGCAGGCGCTGGTCGAGGACGAGACCGGCGCCGGCGCCCTGGCTTTCAATCCTCGCGAGGGCGGGAACCGCCGATCGGGCGCGCTTCGCCGGCAGAAAGCCGATCTCGATCATGTGCCGCTCGATGACGTCGCCGATCGCGGCGAGCAGCGAGGGCACGTATTTGCCTTCCATCCAGGCACCGCCGCGCGGGTCGAAGACGGCCTTCATCTCCTCGACCACAAAAGAGACATCGCCGCCGCGGCGAAAGACGGCGCTGATCATTCTGGTGAGCGCTACGGTCCACGCGTAGTGCTCCATGTTCTTCGAGTTGATGAACACCTCGAACGGGCGCCGCCGCCCGTCCTGGACGATATCGTTCAACGTGATGTAGAGCGCGTGCTCGCTGTCGGGCCAGCGCAACTTGTAGGTCTGACCAGGCAAGGCCTCCGGCCGGCTCAAGGGCTGCGTCATGTAGACGATGCCGCCGGCTTCGAAGATGTCCGCCGGCTTCGCCGGCGGTGCCGGCGGCAGTAGCGGCAGCTCGGGCTCGCGCGGCGCCCGCGACGGGCTGCCCCCTTGCGCCGAGACCGGTGCCGAGCCGGCGGCCTCTGGCCTCGCCGCCAGAACCGCACCCGTCACTTCGTTCGGGCGGTAGGTCGTGCAGCCCTTGCAGCCTTGTGCGTAAGCCGCGAGGTAGACAGTCTTGAAGCGGTCGAACGGAATGTCGGCCGGAACGTTGATCGTCTTCGAGATCGAACTGTCGATGTGCTTCTGCACCGCCGCCTGCATGACGAGATGGTCGTCGGGCGTCAGTGCCTGGGCGTCGACAAAATAGTCAGGCAATGGCGCCTGTTCGCCGTGCTGCCGGCGAAACAGGCGATAGGCGTAATCGACCACTTCCTCCTCGCGGCGGCTGCCGTCCGGCATCAAGAGGTGACGCGCGTGGCGGAAGCTGAACACCGGCTCGATCCCCGAGGAGACGTTGTCGGCGAACAGCGAGATCGTGCCGGTCGGCGCGATCGAGGTGAGGAGCGCGTTGCGGATGCCGAACCGGGCGATTTCGGCGCGCACCGCCTCGTCGAGACCGGTGACCGTTTCGCCGGCGAGATAGCGGTCGCGATCGAACAATGGGAACGGACCCTTCTCGGCGGCGAGGGCCGCGCTCGCCAGATAGGCTTCGCGCCGGATCGCCGCGATCCAGCCTTCGGCCGCGGCGACGGCGGCCGGCGAGCCATAGCGCAGACCGCACATGATCAGCGCGTCGGCAAGACCGGTGACCCCCAGTCCGATCCGCCGCTTTGCCTGCGCCTCAGCGCCCTGTTGCGGCAGTGGAAAGCGCGAGATGTCGATGACGTTATCCATCATCCGCACGCAGTCGGGCACCAGCCCGCGCAGCCGGTCGAGATCGAGCCGGGCTTCGGGCGTGAATGGGCGGTCGATCAGCCGCGCCAGATTTAGCGACCCCAGGAGGCAGGCACCGTAGGGCGGTAGCGGTTGCTCCCCGCAAGGGTTAGTTGTATGTATGGTCTCGCAATACCATAAATTGTTTTTCTGATTGATACGGTCGATAAAGATCACGCCCGGCTCGGCATAGGCGAAGGTCGCCCGCATGATCTTGTCCCACAATTCACGCGCCGGCAGCACCTTGGCGACGGTGCCGGCAAAGCCGAGCTGCCAGGGCGCATCCTCGTCGACCGCCCGCATGAAGGCGTCGCTGACGAGCACCGAAAGGTTGAACATGCGCAGCCGGCCAGGCTCGCGCTTGGCCTCGATAAAGGCCTCGATATCGGGATGGTCGCAGGCGAGCGTGGCCATCATGGCGCCGCGGCGGTGGCCGGCGCTCATGATCGTCCGGCACATCGCGTCCCAGACATCCATGAACGAGAGCGGACCGGAAGCGTCGGCACCGACCCCTTTAACCGGCGCGCCCTTCGGCCGCAAACTCGAAAAATCGTAGCCGATGCCGCCGCCCTGTTGCATCGTCAACGCCGCCTCGCGCAGGTGCGCGAAGATGCCGCCCATGTCGTCGGGGATCGTCCCCATCACAAAGCAGTTGAACAGCGTCACGTCGCGGGCAGTACCGGCGCCGGCGACAACGCGCCCGGCCGGCAGAAACCGGAAATCTTCCATTGCCTCGTAGAACCGACCGACCCAAGGCTCGGGCTCGCGTTCGGCTGCGGCTGCCGCCCGTGCCACCCGAAACCAAGTGTCTTCGATCGTCTTGTCGATCGGCTCGCCGGGTATCCCGCCGTTGGCGGGAGCCCGCAACCGGTATTTCATGTCCCAGATCTGCTGCGAGATCGCGCCGACGACAGCCATTAGGAAGCATCCTCCTGCGGGCCAGCAGCCTACAGAATTAGAACAAAAAGAGAAACCCCTAGTGCAGCAAGCGGAGCAAGCGGAACGGGTTCGGCAAGCGATCCGCCGCCGTGGCGAGCCCGCGATGGACCCCGCCGATGCGGGCCAGATCGACGAGCCGGCGGGCGACGAAGCCGCGCGTCTCGACAAAATCTTCCGAGCGATCTTCGAGCCAATAGAGCACGGTGCCCGCCCAGAGTGCCGCCAAGCTCAGGCGCTTCGTGTAAAAACTGAAATCGGTGGCGCTGTCGCCGGCGGCATACCACATGGCATCGACGGTCTCATAAAGGAGCCGCAGCCCGAGCCGCGCGTGTTGCGGCAGTGCGAGGACGGCGAGAGCCCGTCGCACCGCCTCACGCCAAGGGCCGACGATCTCGATGCGGCTTCCGATCGCCAGCGAGATCCGCTCGGAGACGCGCAGGCCGTCGAGCGCCGCGGCTTCAAGCCGGTCGAGCATGCGCTGGTCGGCCCATCGGCTGAAGCCGGCGACGAGATCGGCCGAGCCGTCCGGAAACAGCGCCAAGGCTTCGCCGGCCGGAATACCGGTCCGCCGCGCCGCGCCGCGCAACGTCGCACGCGACCAGCCGTCGAACGCGACATCGGGCAGGACCGCCTCGATCAGCGCTGCCTTTTGCGCTTCGGCGAATGGACTGTTCATGTCTGTCGCGCCGCGAGAAAGGCGGCGAGGTCGATCGGGTGGCGCTGCAATTCCTCGAGAAAAACGAGAAGCCGCAGGTCGGTCATCCGTTGCGGATAGAGGACGCCATCGAGATGGTCGCACTCATGCTGCACGACGCGCGCATGGAAGCCCTCGGCTGCCCGCTCGATCGTCTCGCCGTCGAGACCGGTTGCTCGGTAGCGGATGCGCAGATGCCGCGGGACGACGCCGCGCAGCCCGGGCACCGACAGGCAGCCCTCCCAGCCGAAAGCCCGTTCATGGCCGATCAACTCGACCACCGGATTGATCAACACCGTCAGATCCTGCGCATAGTCCGCGGGCATCCCGCTCAGCCGGTCGGCGTCGACGCGGAACACGACGATCCGCAAGGGCTCCTCTACCTGCGGCGCGGCGAGCCCGGTGCCGCCCGCATCCGCCATCGTCTCGATCATGTCCGCGACGAGGCGGCGCACCCACGGTGCCGTCGGATCGTCGACGGTGCCGGCAACTTCGCGCAACAACGGGTGCCCCATGCGGGCGATTTCGAGCACAGCCATACCGAATATATGCGGCGGCCGGGGCCAGCGGTAAAGGCGACTTCCCACCGACCAGGCGGGGTGGTAAACTTACTCGCGCTTCGAGTTTCAGGAGCAGAGAGCCCGTGCAAGTCCTCGTCCGCGAAAACAATGTTGATCAGGCCCTGCGGGCCTTGAAGAAAAAAATGCAGCGCGAGGGCGTGTTCCGGGAAATGAAGCTGCGGCGCAGCTACGAAAAGCCGTCGGAGCGTCGCGCCCGCGAGCGCGCCGAGGCTGTACGCCGCTATCGCAAGCTGTTGCGCAAGCGCATGGAGCGCGAGGGCTACTGAGCTCTCTGCGGGTCCTGCGGGCGGTGCGCGTTGGCAGTCGCCCGGCCACATAGGTGAAACTCTCGATGCGCTGCGCCTGGACGAAGCTGCCAGGCAATTTCACTGCGACTCGTAGCTACGAAAAAAACTCGCGACCGACATTTCCCCGCCGTCAGACGGCGCGGGCCGGCCAGGCAGGCTCGTGATAGCCGAGCGGCACCGACGGCCGCGCCCAGAACGGCGGCGTCTCCGAGAGCCGCACCGTCGGCCCCAAATGGCGCAGCCGGCCGACCGGCGTATCAGTCTCGATCGACCAGCGGGCGATTTCGGCCGGGTAGAGTTCCTTGTCGACGTCCCTGAGCGCGTCCTCTCCCACCTGGCCGCGCTCGACGAGCCAGCGGCCGACTTGCGCCAGCGAGATGCGCACGAGCCAGCTGCCGCCTTCGCGGGCCCGCCGCGCCAGCGCCGCCATCGCGCCGAACGCCATCAGATAGCCGGTGAGATAGTCGATCGCCGACACGGGGTAGAATTGCGGGCCGGGTTCCTCGCCGGGAAACAGTTCGCCCTGACGGGTCGTGATCCCGCTGACGTTCTGCACCACGGTGTCGAAGCCGCGGCGCGACGCCCATGGCCCCTTGTGGCTGAACGCGCACAGCGAGACATAGACGAGCCCAGGTCGCACCGCTGCGAGTTCTTTGGGCGACAATCCGCGATTGGCGAGCGTTCCCGGTCGATAGCCCTGGCTGAATACGTCGCCGTCGCATAGCAGGCCCTTCAGCGTGTCGAGATCCCGCGGCTGACGCAGATCGAGCCGCGCCGACAATTTTCCATGACCAGTATCGTATTCCTGATCATCGCGCGCGGCGATGTGCGACGCCGTGATCTTCATGACATCGGCGCCGTGTTCGGCCAACGTGCGCGCACAGGTCGGACCGGCGAGTACGCGCGTCAGATCGAGGACGCGGATGCCCGACAACGGCCGGTCGCCCTCGGGCAGTTTCTCCGGCGGGCTGTCGCCGATCCGGACGATGTCGAGCAACGGCAGTTCGGCGATCGCCGCAGCCTGTGGATGCTGCGCCCATTCAGCCATGCTGCGCACCATGCCGCCGGCGCCGCCGGCGGCGATGATCGCTTCCTCGAGCTCCAGCGCATCCCATTTCGCCACGACCTGTCGCACCGCCTCGCGGTTTTCCTCGCAGCCAAGAACGCGTAGCGCAGCGGCGCGGTGGTTTGGGAAGTTGGCGTGGACATAGCTCCAGCGACCGTTTTTGGCCGGATACATGCCCATCACCGGATTGCGTTCGCTCCTGACCTTGGCGCCGTTCACCTGCAGGTAATGGCCGCTGCGCAGCGAGGCGACCGCCTGCCTCAGATCGACCGCGACTTCCTGGCGGCGCCCGCCGCGCAACTCCCACAGCTCGCCGGCGGCGAGCCCGGTGGCGGCGAGTGCCGCCGCGCCGGCGGCGCCGATGCGGAACGGCGTTGGCAGCACCGGGTCGGAGCCGCCGGTGATTTCGACCGTCCGCGCCCGCTCCTCGGGCCAGCCGGCAAGCGGCAGGATCGTGCGCAGAGCGTCATTGGCCATCGTCCACTCTCCCGTTATTTTCGGCTCGCGCTTGTAGGGCGCAGCAGCTTGCGCGATGATGCGACAAAATGTGGCCGAAAGGGAACGCCGATGAGCCAAGTCATGATCGTCGTCGAGTTTGAGGTCAAGCCGGCAAACCGCGCGCAATTCATCGAACTGATGCGCGGCCACGCGCGGCGTTCGCGCGGCGACGACGGCTGTCTGCAATTCGACGTGATGCTGCCGAAGGGCGACGATGCGCACGTTTTTTTGGTCGAGAAGTGGCGCGACCAGGAGGCACTCGATGTCCACGCCCGCGGCCCGATGCCCGGCGAGACGTACAAGGATTGGATCGTCGGCCGCAAAGTCGCGCGCGGCGCGCCGGCCGATTAGCGGGAACACTACCATCGGGCTTTTGGTAAGCACTTTTCGGATCTGGCTCGCGGCACTTTTGCTTGCGGCGGTTGCGACAACAGGTGCACTCGCCGCCGGCACGACGACGTCCGGTGGCAAGTCGGCAAAGGCCTCGGCCGAGACGGCGCCGCCGGCGGAAATCCAGGCGCTGCTCAACCTCCTGGCCGATCCCAAGGTGCAGGACTGGCTCAAACAGCAGCACGCGACCGAGGTTGCCCCCGCGGCGGCCAAGCCTATGGACGAATCTCCGGCAGAGATGATGTCCTCGCGCGTCGAAGCGGTGCGCACGCATCTCGCCGATATGGTTGGTGCAATGCCGGCTTTGCCGGCGGAATACACGCGGGCCGCCGGCGTGTTCCGCGAACGCCTCGGGGACCGCAGGCCGGCGCGCATCCTGACCTTGCTCCTGGCCTTCGTGGCGCTCGGCTTTGGCATCGAGGGCCTGTTCAGCCGCGCCACGCGACGCATCCGCCAGAACCTGGAAGAGCATCCGGTCGATACGGTCGGCGACCGCGTGCGTCTCGTCGCCGAGCGCTCGGCCTTTGCTTTTGGTTCGGTCGTCGCTTATGCCATCGGCAGCATCGGCGCGTTTCTCGTCTTTCACTGGCCAGGGCTGCTGCGCCAGGTCGTTCTCGGCTACCTCATCGTCTTTCTGGCGATCCGCATCGCCGCCGTCCTCGGCCGGTTTATGCTGGCGCCGTACAACGAGCGGTTCCGCGTCATCCCCATGGTTTCAGCGGCAGCGCGCTATTGGTACCTGCGACTGCGCTTGATCGTCGGCTGGCTGGTGCTTGCCATGGTGACCCGCGGCCTGCTCGAGGCGCTCGGCATATCGCCGGCGGCAGTCAACCTGATCGGCGCGGGTATCGGCCTCTGCTGGGTCTTGATCCTGTTGGAAGCCGTGTGGCGCCGCCCGCTCGCCGGCGGTGATGCAGCCGGACCCGAAATCACGCCAGAGGCGCGTCGCTTGCGCGGCATCAAGGTCAACGCGGCGCTGACGGTGGGCCTCGTGCTGCTGTGGGGGCTGCGCGTCGCGGGCATGATGCCTGCCTTCTGGCTGCTCGCAGTCGTCATTCTCTGGCCGTTGATCGACCGAGTGACCCGCCGCGCCGTCGAGCATCTGCTGCGGCCGCCTGGCACGGTCGAAGTCGCCGGTCTGCCGAGCCTCAGCGCGGTCCTTCTCGAGCGCGGCCTGCGCGCCCTGTTCATTATCGTGGCGCTGGCGGTGCTCGCCTGGGGTTGGGGCATCGATATGGAGAGCCTGGCCGGGCGCGAGACGATGATGACCCGCGTGGCGCACGGCGCCCTGAGCGCCGTCTTGATTTTGCTGATCGCCGATTTCGTATGGCATGTCACGAGGGCCGCGATCGATCTGAAGCTCGCCGAGACCGCGGATCCGGGTGTGCCGAACACCGACGAGGCGCGGCGCCGGGCGCGGCTGCGGACGCTTCTGCCGATTTTTCGCAATGTTCTGTTCGTCATTGTCGTCGTCGTCGCGGTGATGATGGCGCTCGCGGCGATGGGTGTCGAGATCGGCCCCTTGATTGCCGGCGCCGGCGTCATCGGCGTCGCCATCGGTTTCGGGGCCCAGTCCCTAGTGCGCGACGTCATCGCCGGCGTCTTCTACCTGCTCGACGACGCCTTCCGGGTCGGCGAATACATTCAGAGCGGCAACTACAAGGGCACGGTCGAATCCTTCAGCTTTCGGTCGGTCAGGCTGCGGCATCAACGCGGCGCGCTCTATACGGTGCCGTTCGCGCTGTTGGGCGCGGTGCAGAACCAGAGCCGCGACTGGGTGATCGACAAACTCACGGTGGGCATTACCTATGACAGCGACATCGACAAGGCGAGGAAGTTGATCAAGCAGATCGGGCTGGAACTGGCCGAGGAGCCCGACTTCAAGCCGCTGATCCTGCAACCCTTGAAGATGCAGGGGGTCGACGCCTTCGGCGACTACGCCGTCCAGATCCGTATGAAGATGATGACTTTGCCCGGTGAGAATTTCGTGATCCGGCGCCAGGCGTTGGCGATGATCAAAAAGGCGTTCGACGCCAACGGCATCAAATTCGCCTTCCCGACCGTGCAACTCGCCGGCGACGGCGAACCCACGACGCTCGCCAACGCCGCCATCGCGCAGCAGGCCTTGCAGCTGACCCACCCACAGCAGCAGGCGGCGGAATAGCCCGTCCCTCTCCCCGCGAGCGGGGGGAGGCAAAAAGCTAGATCAGGTTGGCCTTTTGCTACCAGGCGTAGGGTTGGTAGTAGGCGGGCGGGTAATAGTTGGTGCTGGCCGCCGCATAGGCGGCCGAGGTCGCGGCGGCGCCCGCCACCACTCCGGCCGCGGCAGCAACGCCATACCCGGCATAGCCCGGCGTCACGACGGTCGTGCCGCCGTAATAGGTTCCGCCGTGGTAATAGCTGCCGCCGTAATAGCGCCGTGATAACCGTAGGCAGTACCGACATAGGCGCCGTGTGCCGACCACGAACCGCCGCCGCCCGAAGCCGTGCCGCCATAGGCGCCGTGCGCATTCCACGAGCCGCCGCCGCCCGAGGCGGTGCCGCCGCGGAAGCCGTTGGCGCTCCACGAGCCGCCGCCGCCCGCGGCGGTACTGCCGCGGGCGCCGGTCGCACTCCACGACCCGCCGCTGCGCGTGTACGAGCCGCCATAAGCGCCGTGGTAGCTGGCACCACCATAACCGCCGTGATAGGCGCCCCAGCCGAATGCGTGCGGCGCGGCCGACGCCGCCAACAAAAGGCCGAGACCGAGGGTCGAGAACCGCTGCATCACTTGCTTCCCTTCGCTTTGGTCGAGGGCGGCGGTCCGACCGGCTTCAACGCCACCTGCACCGCCCCGGCCGGCGGCTGGAAGGCAAAATCGGCGTCGGTGGGATGTATGGCGAAATTCCAGTCAGAAAACTGGGCGATGAAGTTCGGCTGGCCCGGCAGCATGCGGTAGGTCACGATCAGCCGGGCCGGCAATGACTGGTCGTTCTGCGACAGCCACAATTCGAGTTCGATGCTGGGCGGCTGCTCGAAAAACAGGTGCAGATAAGGCGCTCCATCGATCGTCACGGTGTTGACGACGCGGCCCGCCGTGACCCCCGTCAGGAACGCCTTGTTCGGCGCCGAACTCAAGAAATCGGCCAGCGGAAAATCGACGCCGAGCCGGCCGACCGCCTCTTTCAGCATGCCCTCGATCGTCCCCTGGGGCACCGGGATTTTCGCGTATTTGTTCCGCGTTACCGAAAGCACATAGGCGGTCTTGCCGTCGAAGATGATCTTCGACGATCCGTCGTCGCCGATCGCTTCGGCAAGCAGCCGGTCCGGCCGGCGCACGACGATATTGATCGTATGAAAGATGTGCAGGTATTGGCCGTTGGTGTCGGAATAGACGCGGATCGTGTGCGCCGTAAACGAGAACTGCGCCGCCGCCAGGGTATGGCCCATGCGCAGCAAGGCGGCGCTTGCCTCTGTACTGATCGCCGGTTTCGCGGTTTCCGCCGCCCGGACGAGGGTCGGGGCATAGCCGGTGGCGCCGGCGGCCAACAGGCTGGCGGCGAGCAGGATGTGGCGGAGTTTCACGGGGGTCCCCTGTCGAATTCAGCGGCCAAAATGGTCCTTCAGCGCCCGAACCGGCTATGCATTTTCGGAAAACTTTTCGCCCACACCCAAAAATGGCCAGTCCGCAGCAAAATCGAGCGGAAGGCGATCAAGCCGGCGTCTCGACCGGCGTGTTGAGGCGTGCCGCCACCGGCGGCGAGTTGCGCAGCGTCTGCAGCACGACGCAATAGCGCTCGGTCAATTTCAGCAGGTTCTGGCGCCGATCGTCGGGTTCATCGGTATCGAGCGTGAAACCGAGCCTGATCTCGCGGAAGCCGACCGGCGCCGTGCGCTCGACACCGAGCGTGCCGCGGAAGTCGAGGTCGCCTTCGGCGCTGACCGAACCGCCGCGTAGGCGAAAATCGATCGCCGTCGCGACTGCCTTCAAGGTGACCCCGGCACAGGCGACCAGCGCTTCGAGCAGCATGTCCCCGGAACAGGCTTCGATGCCGCTGCCGCCGGTCGCCGGATGCAGGCCGGCCTCGATCAATGCGCTCCCGGTCTCGACCTTGCAGGCGATGGCGCCGTCGGCCAGATCGCCACGCGCCCGCAAGGTCACGACCGCCGCGTCGGGATCGCTGCGATATTTCTCCTTGAGCGGCGCCTGCAATTCGCGCAGTGCGGCACTGTTCATCCTTCACCTCGCCTTAACTGTCGAGCGAGACCTTGCCATCCGGACGGCTCATCGCGACGCCGTTGGTTGTCGTCCTGTGTCCTACTCCTTCGCCGCGATCATCGGAAGGGGCCCGCCGATCTTCGCCGGATCATCGCCTCGAGGAACCCGATGACCGATGACCCCGCCGAAGCGCTCGCCCGCCATGTTTGCCGCACCCGCTACGCGGACTTGCCGACGACTGCGATCGGTTCCGCCCGGCGCGATATCCTCGATACTTTCGGCTGCATGCTCGGCGGCAGCGGCTCGGCCGGGATCGACGCGCTGTGTTCGGTGATCGGCTATTGGGGCGGCCGGCCGGAGAGCCGGGTACTGCTGCGCGGGTTGCGTCTGCCGGCGCCGCAGGCGGCGCTCCTGAACGCCAGCATGGGTCACGCGCTGGACTTCGGCGACACGCTCGACACCGGCGGCTCGATCCACCCCGGCGTCTCGGTCCTTGCCGCGGTGCTGGCGACGGCCGACACCGTTCCGCGGACCAGCGGCCGCGATGTCCTGCTGGCGGTGGCGCTGGGGCTCGACATTTCGTGCAGGGTCGCCCTCGCCAGCATCGTGGATCGCGGCGGGCATCGGACTGCGGCGATGGGCGTATTGGGCGCCGCGGCGGCGGCCGGCAAGCTGGTCGGCCTGACCGAAGAAGAGATGCGCAACGCCTTCGGCATCGCCTACAGCCACGCGGCCGGCAACCGCCAATGCATCCTCGACGGGGCGCTGACAAAGCGGCTGCAGGCCGGCCAGGCGGCGAGCGCCGGCGTGTTCGCAGCCGTCCTGGCGCGGACCGGCTTCACCGGCGCACACAACGTCTTCAACGGCCGCTTCGGGTTCTTCGAGCTCTACCAGCCGAACGGCGGCAACTCTGCCCTCTTGGTGCAGGATCTCGGCGTCGCGTTCCGCGGCGAGGCGCGATCGACGCGGCGCTGGCGGCGCGCGCATCGCTCGGCATCGCGCGGGCCGAGGACATCGCGGCCGTGACGATCGAGGCCGATCTTGCCGGCCACGCCGCAGAGTTCAGCGGCGCGCCGGCGAAGCGGCGCCCGACCCAGGTGGTCGAGGCACAGTTCGCTCAGCCTTTTCTCGTCGCCACGGCGCTGGCGCACGGGCGGGTCGGCATCGCCGATGTCGAGGGTCTCGGGGATGTCACGGTGCTGGCGCTGGCGGACCGTATCGCCGGGGTGGCGCGGGCTGGCCGGCCGGCCCGCTCTCTGAGCATCACGGTGCGCAGCACCGACGGGCGTTCGGCGACCGTCGAGGCGGCCGATCCGATAGGATCGCCGCAGAAGCCGCTGAGCGATGCGCAATTCGAGGCGAAGTTCCGCGATTGCGCAAAGAACGCCCGGCGGCCGCTGTCGGCGTCGAGCGTCGATGCGGCGCTGGCGATGATCTCAAACCTGGAGACGCTGACGGACGCGCGCCCGCTGCTGGCTTCGTTCGCGGAATAGTCATGGCCAACGACAATAGAGCTTTCGCCGGCGCGATCGCGGTTGTCGGATCGCTAGCCGCCGCCTTGCCGTGGTCTACTCCCTGTCTGGCCGGCGGCGTTGCGCACAGCATCGCCACCGTCAACGGGACGGCCGCTGATGTTTGGAGCTGGCCCGATGCCAATGACAAGCCGCGCTCCGTCGCGCTGAAGATCGAGGGAGACGGGAACTCGGGTCACGGCGGTTATGCCATTCAGATGACCTATTACCGACAGGTCAATGCGACCTGGCGAAAGGTCGCGGTCGACGCCGATTCCGGCAATGACGGCGGCTTCGGCTATTTCGTATCGCATGAGCGCTATCGGTATTTTAAGAGCGGCGTCGAGGACACGATCGCCGGCTACATCTTTCACCGGGACGATTCGCCGTTGGGCCTTGATTTCCCAGCCGTCGCCGCGATCCCGCTCGATACGGCCGCCGTCGGGATAGAGAGCTTCTCGATCAGGTACGGGCATTACGGCACGACGGTCCCGTGGGGCATAGATTCCGATACCGGCCTTGACTCGCCGCCGCTGCCCACCGCCGCGTCTGCTTTCGCGTTCTATACGATCCCGGTGACGACGAGCTGGGTATTCGAGGCGGGTAAGGATTTTCCTCGGATCGACGTGTCTGTCGACCTTTCCCGGGTCATCGCCCCCGGCACCACGACACCGGCAGCCGGGTTGGTCAGTTTCGACCTTCGTGGCCCCTACGGCGTCATGATTTTCGACAATGACGCCGATCGCGTCGTCGACACCGTGATCTGGGGCGACGAAACCAATCTCTTTACGACGACTCGGGCGCCCGCGACGCGCAGCAGCAGCTGGCTGTGGGATGCCGCGAATGTCGGCGCCCGATACAATGCCCTGGTTACCGGCAACAAGCGCAATCCGAAGGGCCGGTTCGAGATGGGGCTGTTCGAGCCGGTTCCGGCTTTGCACGGCCCGCTGGCCGACGGTTATGCCGCCGAGCGCGGCTATACCATCGGCAGCTATGCGGCGGCGGTTGCCGCCGGCCAACAGTCGCCCAGCGTCGATTTATGTTCGCCGCAAGCCGATCAGATACTGCCCAGCGACGGCAACTGGCCCTACCAGTCGCTGCAATACAGCCTGCCCTGTCCGCCCACCCCGAACTATCTGACGACGCCGACCGACGGCAAAAAGATCGCCTGGGGTTCGTCTTCCTATTATGGCTCGACCCTGACATCCGTCTGGAACGGCTTTGAGTTGCTGCCGATCGATGCGTGGCCGGTGAATTTCAAGCTCGAATACAGTGTCTGCCTGGTATTGGCGTGGGATCCAAACAGCGCGCCGCCCGCCAGATACGACACCGAGACGGCGGCCAACGCGGCGCTCTACACCAAAGCCGATCCCAACCCGGCCAACTCGAACTGCGCCGAAGTGGCCGTTCCCTGAGCGCCCGTGAATCTATTCAGCCGCTTACCCTGTTATTAGGCTCCCCGGCGAAGGCAGGGGCCCATCCTTCCGATGTGTACGAGCAGTCATCATTTCATAACCGTATTTACTCGAGATCGTCCTGCCACGCTGTCTCCGGATAAAAGTTCCATGGTGCCACGGTCAGCAGCCGGCCGGATGGCGCCGTGTCGGCAAGGTCGAAGATCGTCTCGGCCGAGACGAGGCACCCTCTCGCATAGGAGGGATCAGCCGCCCGGAAGATCCGGAAGCATAGGGCAAAGTCGGCGGCGAGCCGGCCTGCGAGGTTGGGGCTGATCCTGGCCCCCGGGGCGCCGGCTTGGAAAACCGGCCGGTGGCGGATGTACTGGTAGATCGGATTGCTGCCGCGATAGGCGTCGTCGGCTTGCGGCAGGCGCCAGATGTCGTGGTCGCTGACATAGACGTAACGCGTGAAGTCGCTGCCGATCCCGACCTGATAGGCGAGCGTGCGGGTCGATTGGTTCCACATGCGCTGCAGCCAATCGAGCCCGAAACGCGCCTCTGCCCTGAAGTCCGACGCGGCCGAACCGGCGCCCATCTCTATCGGGAATCGCGGATGCCGATTTCCATCAGGGCCACCGCGTAACTCGCGGTCTCGACGAATTTCAGATAGTCGCCGGCATCCCACCAGCCGCCTGACGCGTCGATCGTCGCACCGGTTGGTGCCAGCGCGCCGGCAATTCGCGCGCCGGCAAAGGCGGGCGTGCGGTAGACCGCGGCGCTCGCATCGTTGAGGTACCCTGGTGCGGTGCGCAGCGCCGAGGGGATATAATCGGGACCGTCCCGCTCGTTCTCATAGAATTGCAGCGTCCTGCCGAGCGGCGCGCCATAGAGGGCCTCGGGCGTTCCGACCGGGAAGGCCGGCGATGCCGCGCCGACATTGCCGCTGATGCGGATCATATAGCGGCCGGCGCCGGACAAGGTGAAGTCGATTGGATAGATCGAATAGCTGCCCCAATTGCCAAGCTTGCCGCCGACGACGCCGGTGGCGGCCACAACGCCCTCCGCTTCGACCGCGAACTTTGCACCGTTCGCCGCGCCCGGGGTCATCAGATAGGCCCGCATCGGCAGGCCCGCCTCATAGCCGGCCCGATTGACCCGGACGTATCCGGTGGCGGCGTGCGCCGCGCTCGTGAGTGCGAGAATGGCGGCGGCCGCGAGACATCGGACGATCGCCGCGCTCACGGTCTCACTCCACGCCGAAGGAAGGGGTTCCGAAAGCCCGGCACCCCCCGCCGGAGCCGTCCGCCAGCTTGCGGCGCCGTTCGAGCCGCGCTGGGCCCGCCGGTCTTTACGCCGCGGGTTCGAGGAGCGGCGCGTCGCCGGCGAGGGTCGTGCGGCGGACGTCGCGCACCTCGTTGCGATCGAACCGGCGCGCCCGGTGCATCGTCGAGCGGTTGTCCCACATGACCAGATCGTAAGGCCGCCAGGCATGCGAATAGACGAATTCGGCGCGGGTTGCGTGCTCGGTCAGATCGCGCAGGAACATGCGCGCTTCCGGGATCGTCCAGCCGACCACCGCCCCGGCATGCGAGGCGAGGAAAAGCGATTTGCGGCCGGTCTTGGGGTGGGTGCGCACGAGCGGCTGGCGCACCGGCCGAAAGGCGGCGATCTCTTCGGGCGTCAGATCGGTGAAGCCGATCGCCTCGCGCGAAAAGATCAGCGAGTGCTCGCAGACGAGGTCCTCGACCTCGGCCTTGCCGCGCTCGTCGAGAGCGTCATAGGCGGCGCGCATGTCGGCGAATTCGGTATTGGCGCCCCAGGACGGGAGAACGCGCCCCGACAGTATCGAATATTTCGCTGGGACCTGGCGAAACGAGCTATCCGAATGCCACAGCCGGTCGCCGAGCTTGAAGAACCAGACGCGGTCCTCGGCCGACATGATCCGGCCTTCCTTGTCGAGGTTCGAGAAATCGGCCATTCCCTGAGCCAGCCGCCGGTCGGCCGGTTTCTGGATATGACCGGCGGTGGAATGGCTCTCGAGTTCACCGAAATGGCGGGTAAAGGCAATCTGCTCCTCGTCGGCGAGGCGCTGATCGCGGAACACCTGAACCGCGTATCGATCCATCCCGGCTTCGATTGCGGCCACCTCGGCGGCGCTGAGCGAAGCCCGGCAGTCGACGTCAGCGACCTCGCCGGCAAAGACCGGATGCAGCGAGCGGATCTCAATGGACATGCAGGGTGCTCCCTCCGGCCAGTTGGCTCTGCCATCTCTAACCCCGCAGCGGCCGCGATGCGAGTCGCCAGATGCCGGTCCTGAGATGCGGGCAGCGCCAGTGGCACCGCAAAGTCGCGCCGGCCTTCCCAGCGCGATAACGGTCGCGCGTCGCAAACCGTGCGAGGCGGTTCCCGGTCTCTGCGTCGAATATGTGCGTCATGGCTGCCCGGCGGGGCCGGCCCGTCGCGACGATCGTGAAGCGAGATGCCGGAGACCAACGCACCAAGACGAAGAAACACCCGGCGAAACCGCATGGCCGCTCATCCTCTCGGCCGACCCCGCCCGAGACCGCCAAGATAGCCCGGATCGAGTCCTTTGACGCGGGCGTTCGCGGCAAACTACCGCGGGGCGACAGGTACGGATTGTTCTAAGCGAGTTGCGTCTGGGCGCCGCATTCGTCGCATGGGTTGCAGTCCATGGCCGCGGTGTTGTTCGCGTCCCGCCGCAGCCGCACATGCGCTTTAATGCGGTCTTAGATGGAGATCTCGCAACAGCGCTTCCCGGATTTCGCCGAGTCCGGTCCACTGGGGTGTTCCCTGATCTCTCCGTCCACCAGGCTGCCCGTCGCGGCCTCTTGTACGCGTTCCCTTGGTCACGCAGCGCTGCAACCAGCAGACAGCGATAATCATCGAGCCATTCCGGCAGCGGCCATGCCAATGGCAACGCGCTGCTGCATTCCGCTAGTTTCAGTTCGGCTCGCCACGTGTCGAAGGCCGGTTTGCCACATTCAGGCGCCGACGTCACGACAACGGCGAGGTAGGCCTGCTCGGCACGGCATCAACTTCGGCGGCCCTGCGTTGGACACTACCTAGCCACCCTTGGCTCCGTGGCGGCGAGACGGTGATCTCGTGGCCCGGCTGCTCAGCGGGCTGACAGCGATCAGTTGAGGGCGTAAACGGCCGGTGCGGCTATTTGGACCTTTGACCCGCCCTTGCCGGGATCGGTAGCCCACAGGGCTACGATCGTTTACCCAAGGCGTCCGCCAGATTGCACTCGCCGAGTACGCCCGCGGCTGCGTTGCGTACTTTCTGCATCAGCGAGCGGATCGAGCCGGTGCCGCGGGAGGAGAAAACCGGGCGCTGGCACGAAAATTATCTTCGGCTTCGCCCTGAACCCCGGGTCGATGCTACTCGGCGGTCTCGCCGTCGTCACGGGCCCGTCGACCGGGAAGCTCGCGCTGCGATGATCGCGCCTCGCGCCAACGCCAGTTATCTTAATCGGAACCTCAGGTTAATCGCCGACTGCCGCCGGCACCGGGTGCCGGCGCGGCACGCGGATCAGCAGCAGCAAGGGCAGCAGGGCGAGGATGACGATCAGCATCAACATGAAATCATCGATATAGGCGATCATCGCGGCTTGCCGGGTGACTTCCTGATTGAGCGCGGCGATGCCTGAAGGGGTCGTCAGACTGAACGGCGCGAGGAGGTACGGCGACTGCGCGAGCGGGTTGTCGGGACGCAGATGCTCGATAAGGCCGGAATGAACGATTTGGGTATTCTGGGTGAGCTCCGTTTCGAGGATGGCGATGCCGATGCTGCCGCCGAGCATGCGCATCAGGGCGCGGATCGCGGTGCCCTGGGAGAGGATGTGGTTGGGTAGGCCCGACAGGGCGAGAAGATTGAGCGGCACGAAGGTGCAGCCGAGCCCGAAGCCTTGCGCGAAGCCGGCGAACAGGATCGGCCCGGATCCCATGTAGAGCGAATAGCCGGTCATCTGCCACAGCGAGGCCGCGGTCAACAGGAACCCGATGAGGATGAAGAGGCGATTGTCGAACCGGTCGATGATCCGGGCGACGAGAAACATGGCCAGCATCGTGCCGAAGCCGCGCGGCGCCATCATCCATCCGGCGTCGAACACCGGGTAGTTCATCAGCACCTGCATCATCGACGGCATCAGCGCCAGGGTGCCGCTGAGGATTATGCCGACTCCGAACATCAGCAGGCTGCCGGCGACGAAATTCGGGCTTTTCATCAATTCCCGGTTCAGAAACGAACGTTCGCCGGTCGTCATCGTGTGGACGAGCAGCAGGTAGAAGCACAAGGCCGAGGTCGTCGCTTCGATCCAGATTTCGGTCGAGTGGAACCAGTCCTCGATCTCGCCGCGGTCGAGCATCAATTGCAGGGCCCCGACCGCGATGCTCAGCGTCACGAAGCCGAACATGTCGAACGGCTCGCGCCGCATCGCGCGCGACTGGCGGATAGAGAGGAGAATGCCGAGCGCGCACAGCGCGCCGACCGGCAGGTTGATGTAGAAGCACCAGCGCCAGCCGAAATTGTCGGTCAACCAGCCGCCGAGGGTCGGTCCCAGGATCGGCCCCATCATCGCGCCGGTGCTGAAGATCGCCATCGCGTAGCCGTGGCGCTCGCGCGGATAGATCGTGAATAGCGTCGCCTGCCCGAGCGGCACGAGCCCGGCCCCGCACACGCCTTGCAGGATGCGGTAGAGGACCAGTTGCGAGAGGCTGGTTGCGGCGCCGCACAACGCCGAAGCGGCGGTGAAGCCGATGACCGACGCGAAAAAGATGAATTTGACGCCAAAGCGGCCGGCGAGCCAGCCGGTCAACGGCATCATGATTGCCGAGGAAACGATGTAGGACGTCAATACCCACGAAATCTCGTCCTGCGCCGCCGACATGCTGCCCTGGATATGCGGCAGGCAGACATTGACGATTGTCGTATCGACCCCCTGCATGATGCAGGCGCAGATGATCGTCGCCGTCGTCGCCCCGCGATGGACGACCGGCGGTAATGCCCCTGCGGTCACCGCCGCCATGAAGCGAAGACCGGGGTCCGGTGCGGACGGCCCGTTGCATCGGGCCGGGGGCAGGGCGTCCGGTGCGCTATCGGCCCGCGTACCGCGAAATTGCGCGGCAGCGTGGGCCGCGCGCCGGCGCGCGCCCGATCCATGATGCCGTTTCCCTCCCCCAGCAAACCCGAGTCGAACATCGCGGCTCTCCGCGACGCCGCAGCTGCGGTCGCCGTTCTGTTTGGCGTAGCCGACGCAGCGGCAGCGACAGACTGCCCGGTTGGATTGGCGCACGCAATCGGTATCGCCGTCGCTTGCTTTTCCACCGACGGTGAAGGGCGGGCACTCCGAGCCGAGAGCACGACGCCATCTTTTGGAAAGATACCTTCCGAGATAGCAACACGAAAATTGCCATAATCATATCGTACCCATGTCGCATCGAAAGCGGCTCGGGACCCGGACATACCGTGTAGGGTGGGCTAATTAGTCCCCCACCGGCTTCGCCGACCCGCAAGAGATGAAATCACCAATCTCGTCGTAGGGCGCAAAAGCGGAGCGCATTGCGCCATCTGCGGCGCCTCGGTCCGATCGGCGGAACAGTGCGCTGCGCGCTGTTCCGCCCTACCCCAGTTTGTTTCGTTCTAGCCTCCACCGGCTTCCGCCGACCCGCAGGCGATGAAACCGTGGTCCGTCCGACGCCAGATCGGGCGGTTTGTTTCTTGTTAGTCCCCACCGGCTTCGCCGACCCGCAGAAGACGAAACGGGGGCGAAGCTGGGGTAGGTTATGGCGCCGTCGGCACAGAGGTTGGTATTTCCTTGGTGCGATCAAGCCCGTCAGTTAGTCGGACCCGGGATCCTTGAGCACCCCAGATTGTGCCAGAGGCTGGCAACAGCCGCGGAGCACGAGTTCTAGATTTCTTCAACGAGGTTCCCACGCCGACGCTTTGGGAGGAGGAACGATGGAAGTTCTGCACCCGCATTGCGCCGGTCTGGATGTGCATAAGGATACGGTCGTGGCCTGCGTGCGGCACATGGCGAACGGTTCGGTCGAACGCAAGGTGTGTACTTTCAAGACAACGACCAAGGAGCTGCTCGCCCTGTCGGCCTGGCTCGCCGAGCAGGGCTGCACCGACATAGCGATGGAGGCGACCGGCATCTATTGGAAGCCGGTGTGGCATATCCTCAGCGACGGCGAGTTTGCCCTGGTGCTGGCGAACGCGGCGCATGTCAAGAACGTGCCCGGGCGTAAGACCGACGTGAACGACGCCACTTGGCTCGCCGATCTTCTGGCGCACGGCCTGATCCGGGGGAGTTTCGTGCCGGACGAGCAAACCCAGGAGATGCGTAACCTGTTGCGCACCCGCAAGCAACTGGTGCGCGAGGGCAGCAGCCATATCCAGCGTCTGCAAAAGACGCTGGAGGACGCCAACATCAAGCTCGACTCGGTCATCTCCGACATCATCGGCCTCAGCGGTCGGACCATGATCGAGGCCTTGATTGCCGGCGAAAGCGATCCCGAGCGGCTGGCCCAATTGGCCCACCGCCGGATCAAAGCGACGCCCGAGGTGCTGCGCGAAGCGCTGCGCGGCCGCGTCACCCGGCACCACCGCTTCCTGTTGCGCCTGCATCTCAAACAGATCGACGCCCCCGGCCTTCGAGGCTGTAACCCAATCCCGGCGAAAATTCGAATTCGAGCGGTGATCTCTAGGTTTTGTTCGGCGTGTGCGGTATAAGGCTATTAGTGGGGATAGCGGGGGGCCGCTATGAGCGATGGTGTGCGGGTGATCGGCCTGGACCGGGCGCAGCTGCGCTGGGACATGGTCGACCTGGATAGCCAGTTGCCGGATGACCATCGGGCGCGGCTGGTTTGGGCGTTTGTCGAAGGCCTGGATCTGAGCGAGTTTTACGAGCGGATCAAGGCGCGTGATGCAGTAGCCGGACGGCCGGCAACCGATCCGCGGGTGGTACTGGCGGTCTGGCTGTACGCGACATTGGAGGGGATCGGTTCGGCGCGGGCGATTGATCGCCTGTGTCAGCAGCACGCGGCCTATCGCTGGCTGTGCGGCGGTGCGCCGATCAACCACGATCTGCTGGCCGAGTTTCGGCGCGAGAATGCGGCGTTGTTGGATCGCCTGCTGACCCAGAGCGTGACCGGGCTGATCGCCGAAAAACTGGTCACCCTGGAAGAGCTGGCGATTAAGCCTGCCCCGGCGAAAGCCGGGGGGACCAAGGTTCGGGCCCACGCCGGCCGGGGCTCGCTGAGCAAGAGCAAACGGCTGGAGAGCATCGAGAAGGCGGTGGCCGAACGCGTGGCGGAGCTGAAGAGCGAGCTCGACACGGATCCCGCGGAGCCAGAGCGACGCTGCAAGCGGCGCGCCTTGCAAGCCGCGGAGGAGCGGGCCCGGCGGGTCAAGCAGGCGCAGCAGAAGCTGGCGGAGTTGGAGCAGGAGAAGGCCGAACGGGCGAAGACGCATCCTACGGAAGAAGCCAAGAAGGGCGAACCCAAAGTCTCGGTCAGCGACCCCGAGGCCCGCTTGATGCGGCTTCCCGACGGCGCCGCCGCGCCCGCCTGGAATGTGCAGGTCGCGACCGCCAATGGCTTTATTGTGGAGATTGATCCAAGCCTGCCCCGGCGGAGGCCGACGGATCGACGCCAGGACAGCGGCACGGCGCCGGGACTGGTGGAAAAGGTTGCCGAGCGCTGTGGCCGCGCGCCGCAACGGTTGCTGGCCGATACCACGGCGATGACCCGGGACGACATCGTCAAACTGGCCGAGCGGCATCCCGATCTGACGGTCTATAGCCCGCCGCCGGCGGAACGCCCGAATGTCACCGCCAAGACGCTGTGCTCGCGGCGCTGGAGACGGCGCCACGAGCCGTCGGCGGTCATGGCATGGCGAGCGCGGAAGGCCAAGAGGTCTACCGCCGACGCAAGCTGACCGAACGGGCGCACGGCATCATCAAGACCCGGGGAATGACCCGGTTCCTGGTGCATGGGCGCGAGAAAGTCCGTTCCGTCTGCCTGTTGCAGGCACTCGCCCTTAACCTATCCTGGGCCAATACGTTGCGCCGCCGTATTGCCGCGGCGGCAGCAATGGCGATACCGGCGGCCGCATGACCACAGCAGGCCCGAGCAGCGCCCTGCGCGCGGACATTCACGGCGCCATGGCCCAACCCACCGGGCAAACGTCTCCAAACTACCATACTTAAAGTTGAGTCTCGCCCAGCAGCACACGCCTCTCAAAAAAGCGGGATTGGGTTACAGCCTCCTTCGCCGGGGCAGGCTATTGGCGGCTTGCACGACATCGGCTGCGACCACCAACAGGCTGTCTGCCGCCACCGCGGCTTGCGCATTGTAGCATTGCTCGAACCCGCCGCCCGCTACCGGCATGATCCGCGAGTCCTCGTCGGTCAGATTGATCTGATCGGTTGGGCCGGGCCCCGCCGCCGGCGGCGACGGCGGCTTGCCGCCGGGTTTCTTGCCGATCGCCTTGGCCTTGGCCTCCCGCGCCGCGACTTTGGCCTCATACTCCGCCTGCTCACGGGCCAAGCGCTCAGCGGCGCGAGCTTCGATCTTGGCGCGCGCTTCGGCCAGCTTCTGCAGTCGTTCTTCGCGTCGCTCCAACTCCTCGGGGATCGACATCCCGTCAGGAAGATCCGCCTTGTCCGCGGCCTCGGCCTTGGCCAGCAACTCCCGCACCTCGGCTTTCAGCTGCGCCTCCAGCTTGCCCGCGTGCTCATAAGAAAGCGCGCTGTGCCGGCTCGCATTGGCGTGGATCTTGGTTCCGTCCAGCGCCACCGTGCCCAGACCGAGAACCCCCATTTCGCGGGCCAGCACCAGCACTTTGACGAACAACTCCTCGATCTCCTTCAAAAACCGCTGCCGGAACGTTGCGATCGTGTCGTGGTCGGGATGGTCATTCGCCGCGATAAAGCGAAACGCCACCGAATTGTACGTCGCCCGCTCCAACTTCCGGCTCGAAAACACGCCGGTCGCATAGCCGTAAACCAACAGCCCCAGCAGCATCGCCGGGTGGTACGATGCCGAGCCCGACCCGCGATAGCTGCCAATAAACGCCCGTAGAGATGCTATGGGGCGAGCGGCGAGGGAATGGCACCATCGTCGCTGCAACGAAACCGACGAGGTGCCCCATGCTGCAGCCAAATACCGATGACCTGAGCCGGTCGCTCACCGCTCTCGATGAGAATAGCACGCTGATCGCGGTGATCGAGATGAGCCAATCGAGTTGGCTCGTCGCCGGCGTCATCCCCGGGATCGAGCGTCATCCTCTGAAGAAGCTGGCGCCCGAGGTCGAACCATTGCTGCGGCTGCTGCATCGCTGGCGGGATGAAGCGGCGAAGGCCGGCCGGCCGGAGGATCACGCGTATTGCGATCGCCTTCGAGGCCGGTCGTGACGGCTTCTGGCTGGCCCGCTGGCTGCGGGTGCACGGCATCGAAGCCTGTGTGATCCACCCGAACAGCATCGCCGTGTCGCGCGAGCATCGGCGAGCGAAGACCGATCGGCTCGACACCGCACTGTTGCAACGGGCCTTTCTCGGCTGGCTGCGCGGCGAGCGCGACCATTGCAGCATGGCGGCGATCCCGACCCTCGAAGAGGAGGACGCCAAGCGGCCGAGCCGGGAGCGCGAGCACCTGGTCGACGAGCGCACGCGCATCGGCAATCGGATCAAGGCGACCCTCGCCCGCCTCGGCATTCGCGGCTTCAAACCGACGTTACGCACGGCGCCGGACCGGCTCGAGCGACTGCGCACCCCCGAAGGGACGCCGCTGCCGCCCAACACGTTGGCCGAGCTGCAGCGCGAGATGGCGCAGCTGCGCCTCCTCACCGAACAGATCCGCGAGATCGAGATGGCGCGTTGCGAGCGCCTGCAGCAGCACCCGGACGAAGGCACGCACCCGATGGTCCGCTTGCTGGCGCAGATTTACGGCGTTGGCATCGAGACGGCCGACATGCTGGTCCAGGAGGTCCTGTCGCGAAATCTGCGCGACCGCCGGGCGGTGGCGCGGGGAGCCTGCCCCGGCGAAAGCCGGGGGCGGGCTGACCGGAACGCCGGACGAGAGCGGCTCCCGTCGCCGGGAGAAAGGGTTGGCGCGGGCCGGCAACGCGCGGGTGCGCCGCGGCATGCTGCAATTGGCTTGGCGCTTCCTGATGTTCCAAAAGGACAGTGCCTTGGCCCAGTGGTACCGGGCGCGCACCGCCGACGCCCGCGGCGCCACCCGCAAGACGATGATTGTCGCGCTGGCACGCAAGCTGTTGATCGCACTCTGGCGTCTGGTGACGACCGGCGAGATCCCACAGGGCGTCATCCTGCGTCCGGCGCGGTGAGCGGCCGGTCGACATCAGGGCTACCACAAGGAATTCGGCGCCCGCCGCCAGGATCGGCACGGCGCTGATGACGGTCCGAGGCGGCGGTGAGCCGAGGCAGGCATGGCTTGCACGCCGTCTCAGAGAATGGGCCTGCCGTCTCGGAGCTCTGCCACCGATGCGTATGACTGCATCATGGTCCGGATCCCACCGATCCACCGAATACAAGTGTGTAGGCGCAATCTTCCGCGCCCAATGGCGAGCTCCCCTCGGATCCGTCCTGGGAAACGTGACTGTCACGAATGACAATAGGAGCTGGACATGCCCAGACCCCGTATCGGCACCGACCCGATGACCCCGGCCGAGCGCCAAGCCCGGCGCCGTGCCGTGTTGCGCCAGCAAAGCCCCCGGCCGGCCGCAGCACCGGCCCGACGCATCGCCCCCCGGCCGACACGCTGGCTCGCAGCGGTAGCCGCTTTGGTCGATCTGCAGGAGGAATACCGCACCTGGCTGGAGAACCTGCCGCAAAACCTTGAAAGCTCGAGGCTGGCGGAAAAGCTCCAGGCGATCGTCGAACCCGACCTCGAGGAGTTGCAGGCGATCGATCCTCCCCGTGGATTTGGCCGGGACTGACACCACAATACGCCTTGACAATCAAAGCCCCATACAAGCCTGCCCCGGCGAAGGAGGCTGTAACCCAATCCCGCTTTTTTGAGGAGGCGTGTGCTGCTGGTCGAAACTCAACTTCAAGTATAGTAGTTTGGAGATGCTTGCCCGGTGGATTGGGCCATGGCCCCGTGAATGTCCGCGCGCAGGGCGCTGCTCGGGCCTGCTGTGGTCATGCGGCCGCCGGTATCGCCATTGCTGCCGCCGCGGCAATACGGCGGCGCAACGTATTGGCCCAGGATAGGTTAAGGGCGAGTGCCTGCAACAGGCAGACGGAACGGACTTTCTCGCGCCCATGCACCAGGAACCGGGTCATTCCGCGGGTTTTGATGATGCCATGCGCCCGTTCGGTCAGCTTGCGTCGGCGGTAGACCTCTTGGCCTTCTTCGCTCGCCATTCGCGCTCGCCATGCCATGACCGCCGGCGGCTCGTGGCGCCGTCTCCAGCGCCGCGAGCACAGCGTCTTGGCGGCGGTGACATTCGGGCGTTCCGCCGGCGGCGGGCTATAGACCGTCAGATCGGGATGCCGCTCGGCCAGTTTGACGATGTCGTCCCGGGTCATCGCCGTGGTATCGGCCAGCAACCGTTGCGGCGCGCGGCCACAGCGCTCGGCAACCTTTTCCACCAGTCCCGGCGCCGTGCCGCTGTCCTGGCGTCGATCGGTCGGATCAATCTCCACAATAAAGCCGTTGGCGGTCGCGACCTGCACATTCCAGGCGGGCGCGGCGGCGCCGTCGGGAAGCCGCATCAAGCGGGCCTCGGGGTCGCTGACCGAGACTTTGGGTTCGCCCTTCTTGGCTTCTTCCGTAGGATGCGTCTTCGCCCGTTCGGCCTTCTCCTGCTCCAACTCCGCCAGCTTCTGCTGCGCCTGCTTGACCCGCCGGGCCCGCTCCTCCGCGGCTTGCAAGGCGCGCCGCTTGCAGCGTCGCTCTGGCTCCGCGGGATCCGTGTCGAGCTCGCTCTTCAGCTCCGCCACGCGTTCGGCCACCGCCTTCTCGATGCTCTCCAGCCGTTTGCTCTTGCTCAGCGAGCCCCGGCCGGCGTGGGCCCGAACCTTGGTCCCCCCGGCTTTCGCCGGGGCAGGCTTAATCGCCAGCTCTTCCAGGGTGACCAGTTTTTCGGCGATCAGCCCGGTCACGCTCTGGGTCAGCAGGCGATCCAACAACGCCGCATTCTCGCGCCGAAACTCGGCCAGCAGATCGTGGTTGATCGGCGCACCGCCGCACAGCCAGCGATAGGCCGCGTGCTGCTGACACAGGCGATCAATCGCCCGCGCCGAGCCGATCCCCTCCAATGTCGCATAAAGCCAGACCGCCAGCACCACTCGGGGATCGGTGGCCGGCCGCCCGACAACCGCATCGCGCGCCTTGATGCGATCGTAAAACTCGCTCAGATCCAGACCTTCGACAAACGCCCAAACCAGCCGCGCCCGATGGTCATCCGGCAACTGGCTATCCAGGTCGACCATGTCCCAGCGCAGCTGCGCCCGGTCCGGGCCGATCACCCGCACACCATCGCTCATAGCGGCCCCCCGCTATCCCCACTAATAGCCTTATACCGCACACGCCGAACAAAACCTAGCGATCATCCCTCGAATTCGAATTTTCACCGGGATTGGATTACAGCCTCGAAGGCCGGGGTCCCAGCCCTCCGATCACCTCAACCACAAAGCGTGCCAAATGCCGTTCCGGCAGCCACTCATCTACCGATGGCGGCAGCAGAAACCCCGTCTGCCGGTCCACCTGGCGAAAGTTGCTCATCCCCCAACCGTCCCCTGGTATCCCCTCCCACCAATCCTACCACATTATGCGCCCACCCCCACCTAAGTCCGACAGGCTGCTAGCTGGAGAACCTGCCGCAAAACCTTGAAAGCTCGAGGCTGGCGGAAAAGCTCCAGGCGATCGTCGAACTCGACCTCGAGGAGTTGCAGGCGATCGATCCTCCCCGTAGATTTGGCCGGGACTGACACCACAATACGCCTTGACAATCAAAGCCCCATACAAGCCTGCCCCGGCGGAGGCTGGGGTGCGTGTAAATCGTCGTCGTGCCGATATCCTCGTGGCCGAGGAGCACTTGAACGACGCTGGTGTCCACCTTCTTCTCGAACAGGCGCGTCGCATACGCGTGGCGCAGCGTGTGTGGCGTGGCGCGGCGACCGCCGGGGAGATTGGCCGCCTTGACGGCCTCGGCGAAGGTGCGGGTCAGGACATGGGTGGCGACAGGACCGGTTCGCCAGCCATTGGGGAAGAGCCAGCGCCGACCCCGGTAGTCCTTGGCCTGCCACATCCGCCGCAGGCCTTCGTGCACCTCCTTGGGCACGGGCACGACCCGTTCCTCGTTGCCCTTGCCGACGACACGCAGGACGCCACTGGTCTTGTCGATGGCGGTGACGGGAAGAGCAGCAGCCTCGCTAATCCACAGGCCGCAGCCATAGATCAGGCTGAAACAGCCGCGATGTATCGGATTGCGGACCGCGCCGAGGATGCGCCACACTTAGGCATGGGAAAGCGTCTGCGGCAGCCGCCTCTGCTTGGGGAGCCGGATCTTTTTTAAACAGCCCCCAGGCGATGCCGCGGCCCCCTACGGCGACGCCGTTCCGTTCAACCACCGTTTCGCCTATGATGTCGAAACGTTTCGTCGTGTGTTGGAGGAGGCCGGTTTCATTGGCATTAGACAGCGTGCTTTAGACCGCATCTCGACGACGAGAGCTGAAAAGGAGGGACATTGTATGTTGGAGCCACAAAATAGCCCGGCAGTTCTTGAAATAATTGGCGTTTGCGACTTTTCTTCGCGCCATTGTCGCTAGGATTTGGCCCTCTCCTGGTGCCGGCATAACGGGAGCTGCGCTCGCGGTGGCGAATCCGTCTCGACCCCAAAATTTCGCGTTCGCCACATCAGGACCAAAAACAGGTTCTAGCTCGATTGATGCTCAATTACGACGGGGTTTCGGTCGCCGGCCGTCCTCGTGGGACCCGCTTGGCAAGAGGAGACAATAAATGTCGAACCATACCACTGAAATCAGTGGTAACGAGGAGGTGTCAATCTCGAGGCCGTTCTCCTGCTCCGTTGCCGACGATCCAAAGCGCATTGGACCATCAGAGACGAAGGACGCCATCCGATGCGGCTCCTGGTGCTGAGTTCGAGCTTTCCCTATCCGGCAGATGCCGGACGCAAGGTGGTGCTCGCCGGCTTTCTCGATTATGCGGTTCGTGTGCTCGGGGCGGAGAATGTCATCCTTATCTGCATCTCCTCGCTGCCCGCCGAAGCGGATTTGGCATCGCTCGCACCCTGCCGCGTCGTCTTCTTCGAGCCGGGTTCCGCGATCCGGCGGGCCTACCTCCTGGTATTCAATAGTCTGTTGTTGGGCCGGCGTGCGATCCAGGAGGTGCTCGTCGCCGCGCCTCGCGCTCAACCTCGCATTGCCGCCATCTTCGCCGAGTTCGACCCCGACGTCGTCCTCGTCGACACTATCCGCATGGTGCAGCACCTTCCTTTCACCGCGCGCCGCGCCGACCGCCGTTGTGTCCTTTATCTCGACGATCTTTATTCGCTGCGCTATCGTCGCATCCTTTCGGTGATCGACGATTATCCGGAGATGCCGGTTGATCCGGTTGGGAACTTTGATCGCTTCCTTCCGGCGCTGCTGCGCGGCCTGACGCGCAACAGCACAGTACAGCGTTGGCTCTTGAAGTTGGAAGGCACGATCCTTGCCAGGCGCGAAGCGGCGATGCCCAGGCAGTTCGACCAGGTTATTCTGTTAAATGCCGACGAAGCCGGGAGGCTCGCACGCGCGACAGGTGCGAAGAACGTGTCTGCGGTAATGCCGCTGCTGCGGCGAACGTGCCCGGTCGAAGCACTAGCCCGCCACTTTAAAGGGAATCCGACGTTCCTCTTTCTGGGCAATCTGCGCTACCCGGCAAATGCCCATGGATTGTCGTTGTTCCTGCAGCAGGGCATGCCACGCTTTCTTGCGCGAGTCCCGGCCGGACGCCTCATGGTCGTTGGGACCGGCGCAAGTCATGAACTGCGTGAGCTTGCCGAAAGGCTCGGGCAAGGAGTGTCCTTCCTGGACTATGTCGAGGACCTCGATGCGATCTGCGGTTCGAGCGCCGGCATGGTGGTGCCGCTTTTCTTCGGCACCGGGATCAAAATCAAAGTGATCGAGGCTCTGGCGCGCGGGCTCCCCCTGATCTCTACAAAATTTGGCATCGACGGTCTTGATCTGGAGCCAGGTACGCATTGTATCATCGAGGACGATCCGGCCGGCTTTGCCGAAGCGATGATTCGGCTGCTCGACCCGGCGGTCAATGCCGATCTCGCGAGCCGAGGTTTCGCCCGTTATCGGGAGCGCCTCGCACCAGGGGTAGTCGCACGCACCTACCGGACAGCAATCTTCGGAGATCGGATTCCCGACGCGACGTCAGGGCCAACCGCATTCGGGGTCGGCGGTCCAGGCGAACGGTTTTGACTTTGGTTGTGCTCGGCGAGGTATCGCTTAATCGCGGCTTGGGAGTCGGCCAGGGAATGAAAGATGCCGCGTTTGAGACGGGGGGCGGGTGAGCTTGGCAAGGAACCCTTCGGCGGCATTGAGCCAGGAGGCCGAGGTCGGGATGAAGTGGTACGGTCCGGTGGGGTGGCGAGCGAGCCGAACGCGATCGGGAAGCGCTGCGTTCTCGGCGAACTAAAGATCGCAAGCAGCCTGCCGGTTGCCAGCAACCGTGACATGGGCGCCAAGGGTCGAGGAACCAGGCCACGCGGATGACGCGGCCGCCGCAGAACATAGGCTACGGCCTAAATGATCAATTTCGACCTTCCGCGAAATCGCATCTGTAAAGAGCCGGCGGGTCGAATAGATCAAGCGCAAAGCAAGGTACAAAGCAGTCCTCGGGCCTTACCGGACCAGTAGATGGCGAGGGTGCTCGAAATCGCCGTGCCAACGTCATCCCGATAATTGTCATTTCACGACATGACCGCGCACCTCATCGTTGCGAGATCTCTCCGTTCATCGCGATACCGGACTAGGCCGTCGCAAGTCAGGCATAAAGCTTGCCGTAAAGCGAATAGGCGACGGCGTGGTCGCGATAGTTGCGCCGGCGCTGCGCCCGCAGGTCGACGTCGTTCAGGATCACCGTCGTCGTCGCCACCCCGGCGACATTCAACGTCTCGAACGCCATGCGGACGTAGTCGCGGTCGGAGCGGCCCCAGCGGACGATGAATACGACGCCGTTCGTCATGGTTGCCAAACGCACCGTTTCGGCAAGACCCAAGACCGGCGGCAGATCGACGATGACGATCGCAAAGCGTTTCTTCAGGTAATCGATCATCTCGCCAAAACGGTGGAAGTCGTGGGTCGTCCAGCTGGTTTCCGCCGGCACGCTCGGGACGAAATGCATGCCCGAACGCTGTTCGTGGGCGACGACATCTGCTGGAGTGCACCGGCCCGCCAGGAAGTCGTTCAAGGTCAATCCGGAATTCTCTTCGAACAGCCGCGAGACACCGGAACGGCGCAGGTCGGCGTCGACGAGCACGACATTCTCGCCGGCCACCGCCGCCGTCCGCGCGAAGGCGAGCGCGTGCATCGATTTTCCTTCGCCGGCGCCGGCGGAAGTGACGCCGAGGATCGTCCCCGGATGCCCCCCCAGTTGTCCGCCCCGCAATTGTCCCCCCAGTTGTCCGCCCGCCAATTGGCCCATCGGTTGTCCGCTGCGGAGCACGGCCGCGGCGGCGTTGCGGAAGGTCATTTCGGCGTGGCTCTTGTCGCTTGCCGCGCTGTCGGGACGGCCAATCGCGAGGTGAATGTTGGCCCAGGACACACGGAGCGCCTCGGCAAAGACCGAGCGATGGTCGTTCAGGATCAAATCGGCCGGCGATTTGCGGCCACGAAGAATGGCGCGCGGCGTTGCGCCGATGGTTCTCGGCTCGAGATGCTGCACGACCTGGGCGCTGGTCTGAAAGGTTTTGTCGCGGACATCGAGAAGGAGGGCGAGCAGCATGCCCGTGATCAAGCCGACAAACCCACTGCCGATAGTGAGATACTTCGCAACCGGCGATATCGATACCGCCGAGGCAGCGGCCCGCGTGACGATCTCCGAATTCGACGTGATGAAGGCCGGCTCGGCCGCGGTCTCCTCCATCCTTTTCTCGAAGCGCTGCAGCAGCGATCTGATCAACTCCGCCTTTTCCTGCAGCTGGCGGAGGCCGGCATCCGACGAATTCACCTGATTGGTCAGGGCGTCAACGCTGCGCTCGATCGATTGCTCGCGCGCCCGCGACCGGTTGACGAGCTCGAGCGCCGCGGCGTAACTGCGGCCGGTCTCGCGGCCGATCTGGTTGCGCAGGTCGCGCAGCGAGGAACCGACGTTCAGCAGCTCCGGGTAGGCCGGGCCAAACTGCTGGCTCAGCGCCGCCTGGCGTTCGATCAGTTCGGCTTCCCGGGTCTTTAGGGCCTGCACCGTCGGCGATTCCATGGCCTCGGGACCATTGGCGGCGACGCCCTTGCCGGAAGCGCGGGCTGCAATCTCGGCCGCCCGCGCCTCGGTCTCGGCGAGATCGGCGCGAGCCGCGATCAGCTGGCTGGTCAACGACGCGAGCTGCCCCGACAGCGCGCCCTGATCCTCGGCGGTGCCAGTCAAATGGTGCGTTACCCGATAGGCGGCCACGGCGGCCTCGGCAGGTTGCAGCTGACTGCGCAACTTGGCTATCTGGACGTTGAGCCAGGCGGTGGCGCGTTGTGCCGCCGTCGCCTGGTCTTGCCGTTGCAGATCGCGATAGGCCTCCATATGGGCGTTGACGATCTTGGCGGCGAGCTCCGGCGTCTCGGCCGTGAACACGACGGTTATCGTCATCGAATGCCCATCGGTGTTGACGGCGAGGTGGCCGCTGTATTTGCCGATCGCCGCCTCGATTTGCGCCGGCGTCGGCGGGTTGACGCCGTCCGGATCGGGCACCGTGGCGGCCGCCTTGCCGACGGACTTGCCGGCGGGTGATCCGCCGCCCGCGACGGGCGCCCAAAGGGCGCGCAAATTCGCCTCGAGCGTCTGCGGGCTCCACCCGCCGGGATAGGTGTCGGTCCACTGAAACTCGGGATACCGCCACAAGGCCAGCGAACGCACGACCTGCTCGATCACCGAGCGGGAGCCAAGCACGTCTGCTTGGCTGGCGATTGCGGACATATCGGTCCCCTGATCGGGGAGCACTTCCTGCACGTCGGCGACGCGTGGCGGCTGCGAATAAATGACGAGCACGCCACTTGCCTTATAATGCGGCGGCAGCCCCAGTCCGATTGCGGCGCCGGCCAAGGAGAACAGAATCAGCATCGTCGCCAGCACAACCCAGTGGCGCCGCATGCTCTTCAGCAACGCGCGCGCCGACAGGCCGTCGGCATTCGCCACACTGTCCTCGGGCGAGAAAATCTGCACGCTGTTCGCCATCGCTACCTCGGCGGTTTGCAGTCGCATGTCAGATGGCGTTGCGCCGCGACAGCACCGTAAGAACGGTGCGCCCGAGGATCAACAGATCAAGGCCCAACGACCAATTCTCGACATAATATAAATCACACGCGACGCGCCCTTTCAATTGTTCGACCCTCGCCGTCTCGCCGCGCCAGCCATTGACCTGCGCCCAACCGGTGATCCCGGGCTTGACGCGAGACCGCAGCGGATAGTCGTCAACGGCCTCGACATAGGGGAGGCCGCCGGCCTCCGCCGCCACGGCATGCGGCCGCGGACCGACCAGCGACATGTCGCTGCGCAAGACGTTGATCAGTTGCGGCAACTCGTCGAGGCTCGTACGGCGCAGCAGCCGGCCGACGCGCGTGACCCGGGGATCGCCGGCGCGGGTCAACTGACGGCCGAGCGGGTCCGCCTGGTCGGCATACATCGAACGGAATTTCAGCAGATTGAACGGCCTGTTCCTCGCCCCCAGCCGCTGTTGTCGAAAGAATACCGGGCCCTTGCTATCCAACTTGATCGCCAGGGCGATCAACGACATCAAGGGCAACACAAAAATCAGGCACAACATGGCGATCAGCTTGTCTTCGAGCCATTTGACGATCGCCGCCGCCTCATTGAGCGGCTTTCGCGTCACGAGAAACGTGCTGATTTCGCCATATCGGCAGCTCTCCAGCACACGGAAATACTCAAACCCTCGCGGCGCCAGGATTCTGAGCGCTACCGGATAGGGGTGAAACCGCCGGCACAATTCAACAATTCTATCACCGGCCGAAGCCGTGATGATGATTTCATCGACGCGTCCCTCGGACGCCAATTCTTCGAGCCTCTCGATCGCGCGGACGGCACGGACGTCGCGGATCTCCGGCATTCGCGGGGGGGCTCATCGAACAGCCCCACGAGATGCGCCCCCGGATCATGCCCAGGCAATTCCTGCGCCAGTTGCCTCGCCACCTCCCCGGCGCCGACGATGGCGATGTTCCTCGTCAGCTTGCCGCTGCGAACGAGCTGTTGCGCCACATCCAGCGCCATCAAACGAACGCCGCACAGCGCAACCAGGTTGGTGGTGCTCCATGCGACCAGCCAAAAACGCGAGAAACTGTCGGCGATTTTCAAAAGGAAAAGACAGCCGGTCAGCAGCAACATCACTTCGAAAAGCCGCCGCGCGGTCACCCGCAGCGGCGCCGCCGAGGACGTCATGCGCAGCGGATCATAAACGCCGGAATGCGCGCAGCTTATAATGAACGCCACTATCGTCACGACTGTGGCACAAATATATAAAGGAAAATTGGTGTCCCTAAAGTTTCCGAAAGCGTGTATGTGAAAGGTTATTACCAAAGCGGACAATATGCCACAGATCAACGCGTCCGCGATCATCAGCGCGATCGCAAACAAAGCTCGCCTGTGCCGGGTGATAAAACGTTGGTGCCAATGTACTGGATCTTGCAATACTTCGGAAGGAGGTGCAGATAGACGAGAACCACCGCTACCAGGCGCTTTTCTGCTTTCGAGAATTGCCGCCAAGCCTTGGGCCATCGGAAATAGTGCCTCCGCCTAGGTCGAATGTTAACGTGGCTGAAGACCTTGCCCTATATTCTAATAAAAATCAAGGAAGCAAATTTTAACGAATTTGACACAATAGAGTTAATTGCATCCGGTACACGAATGGTTCCGGACTGTTTCAATCAGGGTTAATCGGGCTCGCGTCAAGGTATGCGACATTATGCCGCCTCCGATAATTGATCGCGCACCTTCGCTTGCGGTCATCGTGGATTGGGCGTTTTGCTGGGCACGCGCTCACCGAGCCGGCAGTCGGTGGTTCGATGTCTCTAGGGGGCCCGGCCGTTTCTATGACACGGGGCAGAAAAGAGCCCTTTCGTTCTCGGCGGTGTTGTGCGCTATCCGGCCTGCGTCGGGATGGTCGGATATTGGCTCTGTTCGGCCTACACCGGGTTTGTGCCGGCTGAACCGGCGGGGCCGTGTGCGTCGTCAACTCAGGTTTCGAAAATTCTCCAAACTTACGGCCAATCGGCGAAGTTGGGCTAACCTCGGTGGGCACGCCGCCGGCAACCGTGTCGTGAGGGTCAATATCAGCAATTGCTTGGACGGCGAGTCGTAATACCGAGGACCCGACTAGCTACTTTCCGGCGCAAAAATACGCGGCTAACCGACTGATTTCGAACAGCGGATCAGCGCATCGGCGTGCGTGAACGTACGGATCTGGTGGCGGTGCGCTGAGGCAATCGGCGTAGAAAAGTTTTCGCTGAAAGCGGTTGACGCGATGCGACCGGTTCCGTTTCATCTCTTTAGCGTGAAACGAATCGCCGACATCCTCGAGACCCGCCAGGAACTGATCAACCAGTTGCCGGTGACCGGGGAGATCCTGCGCGGTTCGCTGCTGCAGCGCCTGGTGCGTCACCGCACTGGCTGCACGGTCTGCGCCGCCGGCGGCGGGCATCCGCTGTGGGTTCTGACGGTCAGCTATCCGGGCGCACGGACGCGGCAGTTCAGCCTGCGGCGCGAGCAGGTTGACGAGGTGCGGCGCTGGCTCGGCAACTACCACAAGCTGAAAGAGGCGATCGAGGCGATCTGCGAGCTCAATCACGATTTGCTGCGGCCCGAGGACGGCGGCCGGCGGCGGAGCGGCCCGCGTGATTGAGCGGTGGCGGGCGCAGCGCAGTTTCGGCGACGGGCTGATCACCGCCGAGGTCGCCGACTTGCACGAAGCCTGGATGCGACAGGCCGATCGCGTGCTGGATGACCCGCAGATCCTCGCCCCGGTTTACCAGGCCCTCGCCCAGCGCTGCCCGAAGAGCCGCAGCCGCGGCCGCAAGGGAACCCCGGCCGAGGTGGTGCTGCGGCTGTTGGTGCTCAAGCACATCCGCAACTGGAGCTACGAGGGGCTCGAGCGCGAGGTGCGCGCCAACCTGGTGTACGGAGATTTCACCCGCGTCGGCGGCAGCAAGACGCCGGATGCCAAGACCATGGGCCGCTGGGGCGTGACGCTGGGGCCGGCGGCAATCAAACAGATCCACGAGCGCATGGTGCAGATCGCGCATGAGAGCGGCGTGGCGCCCGGCCGGCGCATGCGGGTCGACACCACGGTGGTCGAGACCAACATCCACTATCCGACCGACAGCACGCTGCTCGGCGACGGCGTGCGGGTGCTGACCCGGACGATGCAGCGGATCGGCAAGATCGTCGGCCCGGTCGGCGCCAAGCTGCGCGACCGCAGTCGCAGCGTCAAATTCCGCCTGCTGGAGATCGCCCGCACGGCGCGTGGCAAGGTGCCCGACCGCGCCAAGCTGGCGCAGGCCTACGGCAAATTGCTCGACACCACCGCGCGGGTGGTGGGACAGGCCAAGCGCTTTACCGGCGAGATCAGCCAAGGCGTCAAATCCGCCGCCGATGCCGGCAAGCAGCCGGTGCTGGAGAGACTGCGCGCGAAGCTGGACACAACCGTGTCGCTGGTGCGGCAGGTCATGCGACAGACCCGGGCGCGGGTGTTCGGCGGCGACACGCATGCCGAAGGCAAGATCGTCAGCGTCTTCGAGCCGTCGACCGAGATCATCCGCAAAGGCAAGGCCGGCAAACCGACCGAATTCGGCAAGATGGTCAAATTGCAGGAGGCCGAGAACCAGATCGTCACCGAATACGAAGTCTACGACCGGCGTCCCAGCGACGCCGATTTGCTGATCCCCGCGATCGACACGCACCAAGCCAAGCTCGGCCGCGCGCCGCACCTGGTCGCCGCCGACGCCGCCTTCTACTCCGCCAAAAACGAGGCGGCGGCCAAGGCCAAGGGGGTCAAACGCGTTTCTATCCCCAATCGCTCCAGCAAGAGCCCGGCCCGCAAAGCCGAGCAGAAGAAGCGCTGGTTCCGCAACGGCCAGAAATGGCGAACCGGATGCGAGGGCTGCATCAGCGTGATCAAGCGCCGACACGGCCTCAACCGCAGCCGATACAAAGGTGACGACGGCATGAAGCGCTGGGTCGGGCTCGGCGTGATCGGCGACAACCTCATCAATATCAGCCAGGCATTGGCCAAACCCAAAGCCAAAGCCAAACCGAACCCGCTGGCAGGCTGACGTTTCTCAGCCCCCGAGCGCCATGCAAACCGCCGGCCCACCGCCGGCGGTTCCCGCTTGCCGTCCGCAGCCGACCCTCTTCCGAAACACCCGATTTTTGCGCCGGAAAGTAGCTAGACCGGGCGGATCGTCGGCAGCGGAGGAAATCAGAGGCCTGCCGTCGGCCGGATTTACCGTCATCGCGTTCCCCCAGTTCTACAAGACAGATCGGGGTCGGGCTTCCTCGGATTGGCGCCATCGTGCCGAACTCCGCGCTCCCGTTCGAAAACGGACCGGCCATCGCCCGTCAAACAGCGCACCATGCGGTCACATTGACCCAGCGGCCACGGCTCTCCCCGCCGGTCTCGCCCGCAGGCTAAAGGCCCAGGGTGGAGCAAATGAAAGGGTCGGCGGCTGAACAAATTCACCGGCTTTCAGGACATCTTCCGGTGGCGCCAGGATGCGCTAGACTGGGCGCGGATAAGCAGTCCGGCGGTGGGCCGGACCGGGGCTCGGGGAGTGCCTAGCATGCAGGCGGATTATGTCATCGTCGGAGCGGGCTCGGCCGGCTGCGTCTTGGCCAACCGGCTGACCGAGGATCCCGGCACGAAAGTCTTGCTGATCGAGGCGGGCGGGCGCGACTGGAACCCGCTCATTCACGTCCCGGCCGGCTTCTACAAGATGCTCGACCACGATACGCTGACCTGGAAGTTCCGATCCGAGCCCGATCCCGGCACCTACGGCCGCGTCATCAACTATACGCGCGGCCGGGTGATCGGCGGTTCCTCGTCGATCAACGGGCTCATCTACATCCGCGGCCAACCCGAGGATTACGACCACTGGGCGCAGCTCGGCAATCGCGGCTGGTCGTGGGACGATTGCCTGCCGTTCTTTCGCAAGGCCGAACGCTGGGAGGGCGAAGGGAGCGCGGCGCGCGGCAAGGATGGACCGCTCTTCACGTCGCGGATCGACCGGCCGGCGATCTGTGCCTCGGTGCTCGAGGCGGGCCTGCAGCTCGGCCTCGAATACCGCGAGGACCTCAACAATCTGCCGCCTGGGGCCGGCGACAGCATCGGCTGGTGCCAGCAGACCCGCGGCGGCCGCCGCCGCGCCAGCACCGCGCGCACCTATTTGCGGCCGGCGTTGAAGCGGCCGAACCTGCAACTCGTGATCAACGCGCTCGTCCATCGCGTCCTGTTCGACGGCAAGCGGGCGACCGGCATCGAATTCTCGCGCGGTAGCGCCGTCGAGCGGGCCGATGCCGGGCGCGAGGTGATCTTGTCGGCAGGAGCAATCGGCTCGCCGCACATCCTGCAGCTGTCGGGCGTTGGCGATCCTGAGCATCTCGTGAAGATCGGCGTCCCGGTGCTGCATGAGTTGCGCGGCGTCGGCCGCAACATGCAGGACCACTATACCGCCCGAACCTCCTATCGGGTCGTCGGCGCCCAGACCGCCAATGAGCGCGCGCGCGGCCTGCCGCTCGCCGGCGAGGTCATGCGCTGGCTCGTCACCGGCAAGGGCATGCTGACCTACAGCCCGTCGATCGTCGCCGCCTCGGTCAAGGTCTTGGAGGAATCGGCGACGCCCGACATGCAATGCACCTTTGCCCCGGGCAGTTTCAAGGGCGGCCAGATCGGCGAACTCGAGGAGACGCCGGGCCTCAGCTGCGGCGCCTGGCAGATGCGGCCATTGTCGCGCGGTTATGTCGAGGCCCGGTCGAACCGGCCCGGCGACATGCCGGCGATCAACCCGCGCTATCTGTCGGAAGAAGCCGACCGGCGCGCCATCATCGGCGGCCTGCGGTTTGCCCGGCGGATGTTCGCCGCCCCGGCGCTGCAGCAGTTCGCGCGGGAGGAGACCCTGCCCGGCGACCAGATCCAGACCGACGACGAGCTACTCGATTACGCGCGACGCAACGGCAGCACCTGCTATCACGCCAGCTGCACCTGCATGATGGGCCAGCACGCGATGGCGGTCGTCGACGACGAGCTGGGGGTGCACGGGCTCGATGGGCTGCGGGTCATCGACGCCTCGGTGATGCCGGCGGTCACCTCGACCAACACGAATGCGCCGACGATCATGATCGCCGAGAAGGCGGCCGCGCTGATCAAGGGTGCGGCCCGGCAGAGACTAGCGGCCTAGACCTGGCCTTAGACCCGGCGAGCCGCCGGGTCTACCGTCCCTCATCGACGCTGAAGAAAATGGTCGGCGACGGTCCGGGTATAGCGCCTGACCGATCAGCCGATGGTCGAGATACAACGGCGCCGGCAGAGCGGGGGGCTCTGGTTCAATGAATCTGCACGGGCAACTCGCGGACCCCGTGGATCAGGTTCGAGCGCAGATATTTCGGTTTGTCGATCACCTCAATGACGAGGTCGCGCTTCAGGATTTCCTCCCACAGGATGCGCAGCTGCAGCTCGGCCAGGCGGTTGCCGACGCAGCGGTGCACGCCGAAGCCAAACGAGATGTGTTCGCGCGCCCGCGGCCGGTCGACGATCAGGTCGTGCGGGTCCTTGATCACCTCGTCGTCCCGGTTGCCGGAGACGAACCACATCGCGACCTTGTCGCCCTTGCGGATCGTCTTGCCGCCGAGTTCGAAATCCGCCAGCGCCGTGCGCCGCAAATGCAGCACCGGCGTATGCCAGCGGATGATTTCCGAAACCAGGCTCGGCACCAGTTCGGGGTTCTGCCGCAACTTCTGATACTGCTCGGGGTATTGGGCGAGTCCCCAGACCCCGCCGGACATCGAGTTCCGCGTCGTATCGTTGCCGCCGACGATCAAGAGGCTGCAGGTCGCCAGCAATTCCCGGAAATCCATCTTCCGCGTTGCGTCGCTGTGCGCCATCATCGACAGCAGATCGAAGCGCGGCGCGTTGCCGGCGGCGCGCTCCTCCCACAGCGCCTTCATCGCGGTCGCCATCTTCTGCAGCTCGGCGTAGCGCTCCGCCTCGGAGTGAACCGGCGCGTCCGGCGTATCGACGTGACACACGGTGACGTCGGACCAGAACATCAGCCGATGCCTGTCCTCGATCGGCCAATCGAACAAGGTGGCGAGCATGCGCGAGGTCAGCTCGATCGACACCTCCTTGACCCAGTTGAAGGTCTGGCCGCGCGGCAGCTCGTCGAGGACGCGCGCGGTGCGTTCGCGGATCACCCCTTCCATGCGCTGGAGATTGGCCGGTGCCACCGCCGGGCTCACCGATTTGCGGCGCTCGCCATGGGCGGGCTCGTCCATCTGGATGAAACTCGGCCGCTCATACCCCGGCACCTGATCCTCGAGCCGGACCCCGCCGAGTTCCCATTTCGACGAGAACGCCTGGTGGTTCACCGCGACTGTCATAATGTCCTTGTAGCGGGTCACCGACCAGTAGGGCCCGAATTTGCTGTCGGTGCAGTAATGCACCGGGTCCTCGCGGCGCAGCCGTTCGAAGTACGGCTGGTAGACGTCATCCTGGTAGAGTTCGGGGAGGCTGACATCGATGCTGTCGAGTGGCCGCGAATACGCGTCTTCGCGCGGGTCGAAATTGACGTTGGCGTCCATGAAGCCCTCCTTCGTGCCGGACGCGGCCGGCTTCAGTGCTGTCCTTCCGGCATGCGCAAGACGAGGCCGGCGAACTCTTCGCGCATTCGGATCTGGCAGGCGAGGCGCGAATTCGGCTCTGCCGCCGCGGCGAAGCTGAGCATCGTCGCTTCCTGAGAGCCGGGCTCAGGCAGGCCGGTCCTGTCGAGCCACGCGGCATCGACATAGATGTGACAGGTGGCGCAGGCGCACTCGCCGCCGCAGTCGGCATCGATGCCGGGGATGTTGTTGGCGACTGCGCCGCGCATCAAACTCGTCCCGACCGGAACGTCGACGGTATGCGCGGCACCGCTGAATTCGACGTAGGTCACGTCCGGCATACTGCCTCCCTGGCCGGCGGCTCGTCATCGCGCGATCTCTCGCTGCGGCTAGCGCACACGAGCCCGTCACGAAAAATAGCACGTTCAGATTTACTGGGCTACGAACCGCGTGAGCGTCAGCGCGGTTCGCGCTGGCGCCGGAAGCACGGTATAAGGGCCGGCAGACTTGCGAGTGCGTCGATCGGGGAGACCGTGCCATGCCTAGCGAAATCGGAAACGAGGCTCTCGACTTCCTGCTGGCCCGCGCCGGGCTGGAACTCGGCGACGCGCAGAAGGCCGAGCTGCGCTCGATCTACGCCGGCATCGCGGCGATGGCCGAGCGGGTCCGGCAGCGGCGCGGCATCATGGCCGAGCCGGCATCGACCTACGGCTTCGCCGAGGAGGATCTGTCGTGAGCGGCGCGATCCCGACCATCGCAGAGGCGGCCCGGCTGATTGTCGCGAAAGAGTTGTCGCCGGTCGAGCTGACCCGCGCCTGCCTCGCCCGCATCCACGCGCTCGACGATCGGCTGCACGCCTTCGTCTGCCGCACCGAGGAGCGGGCCCTGGCCGAAGCGCGCGCCGCCGAGCGCGTGGTCATGGCGGCCGGACCGAAGGGTCCGCTGCACGGCATCCCGATCGGCCTCAAGGACATCGTCGACACCAAAGGCATCCCGACGACCTGCCAGTCGAAGATCCTCGCCGACAATGTGCCAGACGAGGATGCGACCTGCGCCGCGCGGCTCGCCGCCGCCGGCACGGTTCTGCTCGGCAAGACGACGACACATGAATTCGCCGATGGCGGGCCGAGCTTCGATCTGCCCTGGCCGCCGGCGCGCAACCCGTGGAACCCCGAGCATTTCACGGCGGGCAGCAGCAGCGGCACCGGCGCCGGCATCGCCGCCGGCATGATCCTCGGCGGCATCGGCACCGATACCGGCGGCTCGATCCGCGGCCCGGCGGCGTTGTGTGGCATCGCAGGCCTCAAGCCGACCTACGGCCTCGTCAGCCGCGCCGGCGTCGCTCCGGCCGCCTACAGCCTCGACCATATCGGACCGATGGCCTGGACCGCCGAGGACTGCGCGCTGCTGCTGCAGACCTTGGCCGGCCACGACCCGCGGGATCCGGCAAGCGCCACGCGCCCCGTGCCGGACTACACCGCGCTTCTCGGCAGCGGGGTCCGCGGCCTCAAGATCGGCGTCATCCACCATTTCCATGAAATCGACCACAAGGTCAGCGACGGCACGCAGCGCGGCATCGACGCCGCGATCGCGACCTTTCGCAGCCTCGGCGCCGAGATCCGCGAGGTGCAGCTGTCGCCGCTGCAGGACTGGATGGCCTGCGGCTCGTTGATCTCCATGACCGAACGCGCCGCCGCCTATGAGGAATGGGCGCGCACCCGGCTTGGGGATTTCGGCGAGCGGGTGCAGCGCCGGCTGATGCTCGGCGCCCTCGTCTCCGGGGTCGATTATGTGCAGGCGCAGCGGCGGCGGCGCGAATTGTGCGCCGAACTGCAGCGGGCGATGGCTGGGCTCGATGCCGTCTTGACCGCGTCGCAGCCTTCCGAGGCCCCGCGGATCGATTCCTTGCCGAAATGGGACATGTTCGAACTGCCGAATTTCACGATGCCGTTCAACATCGCCGGCACTCCGGCGATCTCGATCTGCGCGGGGTTCGGCGCCGGCGGCTTGCCGGTCGCGATCCAGCTCGCCGGCAAGCCATTCGCCGAACCGACCCTGCTGCGCATCGCCGACGCCTTCGAAAAGGCGACCGAGTTCCGCAGCGAGCGCCCGGCAACGACTGTCGCTGTTGCTGCAGCCTGAATGGGCCGGCGGATGCGCTAGATTCGCCGAGGCCCCGTCACCCCAGCCCGCTCTCCGCAAGCGGTCGCAAGCGGGGGAGGGAGGGACCGCGATAGCGGAAGGATGAACGGCAGAGGGCGGGAGGGACCCGCGCAGGGGGGTTACGGGTGCGGGTAGAGGCGAGCCTTGATTGCCGCCAGCTGGGCGATCACGTCCGGGTCGACGATCCGCGTGAACCGCGGCACCTTCTTTCCCTGCCACTCGGCCGCTGTGAAAAACATGTAGAGCGGCCGCAGGTCGAAGAGGCCGCCGTTGCGATAGGCATAGGCCTCCTCGTAGAGCGGCCGGTATACCTGCATGAAAGCGTCCTCCGCCGGGCAGTCGTCTTCGGTATGATGGCCGACGCCGTAAATATAATAGGCATAGTTATTCACCGCTCCGTTAGGGTCGTGTTTGAAATGATAGTAATATCCGGGCTCGGGCCGGTTCGCCGGCGGCGGTATGTCGTAGGTCATGGCGGCGTCCCGTTCCTCTCGGATGCGAACTGCGGTAGCATCGCAGGATGCGCAATCTCGATTCGCTGGTCCAAGACCTTGTCATCGCCAACCGGATCCTCGCCAGGGAGGAGGTCGTCGATGCTTATGGCCATGTCAGCGTCCGCCATCCCGACCATCCGGACCGGTTCCTGATCGCCCGCTCGCTCGCCCCGGAGCTGGTCGGTCCCGATGACATCGTCGAGCTCGGCCTCGACGGCCAGCCGGTGCGCGGCGGGGGCCCGAGCCTTTATCTCGAGCGGTTCATTCACGCGGCGATCTTTGCGGCGCGGCCCGAAATCATGGCCGTCGTTCATGCGCATGCCGAGGACACCCTGCCCTTCGGCATCGCGTCGGCGACGAGACTGCGGCCGGTCATTCATTCGGGCAGCTTCATCGGCGCCGAGGTGCCTGTCTGGGACATCGCCGACAAGGTTCGGCGACACCAACCTGCTCGTCACCAACCTGGCGCAGGCCGGGGATCTCGCGACATGCCTCGGCGCGAACAATGTCGCGCTGATGCGCGGCCATGGCTTCGCCGCCGCGGCGCGTTCGCTGATCGAGGTAGTGCGGCTCTCGGTCTACCTGCCGCGCAACGCCCGCGCCCTGATCCGCGCGCTGCAGTTGGGCGGCGAGATCCGCTATCTGTCGCCGGGCGAGATCGCGGCCCGCAACCGCGGCTACAGTCCTTATTCGGTCGAGACCTGGCGCAGCTGGGAATATTGGGCGAACAAGGCCGGCTGCAGCCACCTGTTGACGCGGCCCGATCCTCCCAAGAGCTGAGCAGGATTGCGATCGATTGGCACCGGATAATCACGGGACAAGATGCATGAAGATCGACGGACACTGCCATTGCGGTGCGATCACCTTCGCGGCCGAGGTCGATCCCGACGCGCTCTCGATCTGCCATTGCACCGATTGCCAGACGCTGACCGGTTCGGCCTTCCGCGTGAACATCCCGGCCGCGGCCGAGCATTTCGTGCTGCACGGCACGCCAAAGACCTATGTGAAGACGGCCGAGAGCGGCAACCGGCGCCGGCATGCCTTCTGCCCCAATTGCGGCACGCCGCTCTATGCCTGCACCGTCGACAACCCTCGGGTCTATGCCTTGCGCGGCGCCTTCTCGCCGCGGCGGCAAGGCTGGACCCTTCGGCTTCCCGGCTCGCCATTTTCTCCTCCCTGAAGACGACGACCGGCTTGCCGGTCAGACGCCGAAATCCGAGCCCCGCACCGGCAGCTCGACCTTGCCGCCGCATTCGCGGGCGAGCACCGGCATCACCTCTTCGGCGAAGATCTGCATCTGCTCCTCGGTCTCCTGCGCCGCGAACCCGCCGAGCTCGAACCAGCCAAGGAAACAGAAGTCCTCGTAGCCGCACTCGCTGCGCATCTTCATGATCTTGTCGATGACGAACTGCTTGGACCCGTGGATCGCGATTTCGCGCTCGCGCAGCATTTCCGCCGTGACCTTCTTGTTGAGGTCGAACATCGGCTCGTCGAGCCGGGCCACCACCGCGCCAAAGCCGAACGGGCCGTAATAGTCGAACTGCAGCTCGATCGCCCGCGCCGCCCGCTCGAGCTCCTGTCTTTCGTGACCCGGCCGGGTGATGTGCAGGTAGCGGCTTGTCATGATGCCGCGCCGCTTCGCCGCGTCCCAGCCGAATTTGAAGCGGCCGCGACCAAGCATGTCCGGGAAATTCGCGCGCTCGGCTGCCTCGTAGTAGATTTCGAGGTTGCGGCGCAGCCGATCGTTCGGCTCGGCGATCATGACGCCGTTGATCCCGTGCTCGGCCGCGAATTTGAGTGATCGGGCGCTCGTCAGCGGTTCCCAGAGCGGCGGATGCGGCCGCTGCACCGGCTGCGGGAAGACCTGTAGCTCCTTCAGTGTCGTCGTCGTCGCCTGCACCGGGTTGCCGGCCGAATACATGTCGGGATCGCCCAACTGCATGACCTGTTCCAAGCTGCGCCCGGCCTTGTCCTGCCGAAAGTAGGCGATCGTCTGCTTGTGGTTCCACTTGGTGTAGCTGGGCGGCACCGAAAAGTTCTCGCCGTGATGCGAAAATGAGGGCTCGATCCAACATTTCGTCATGATGGCGAGAGTTTCCTCGAAGGCCTTGCGGTTGCGCTCCTGGTCCTGGATTGTCGAGCCGTAGGGGCGGCCGAGCGTCTCGTTCTCGCGCGGCTGATAGCCGCGGCCGACGCCGCAATCGACCCGCCCGCCGCTGATCACATCGAGGGTGGCGATCTGCTCGGCAAGCCGCACCGGATGATGCCAGACGATGATATTGGCGGCCTGTCCGAGCCGGATGCGTCGCGTATGGGCGGCAACGCTCATCTGTACCATCAGCGGATTGGGGCTCATTTCCGCGCCCTCGGGCTGGAAATGATGTTCGGTCATCCAGAACGACTGATAGCCGAGCTTCTCGGCCAGAATGCCCTGGCGCACCTGGTTGACCAGCGTTTCCTGCGCCGCCCGGTGGACCTCGGTCAGCGACCCGTCGTTGAAGGTGACGCCGTCCTTGTCGGTGATGACCGGCAGGCTCGACGCCCCGTTGTGAAAGACACCGATTTCCAGCATGGCTCTTTCCTCCTCGTCCGAGCGGGCGGGCTCTGTTGCTTTTTTGCGCCGGCGGCCGACGGCCCAAACTCGCGCCGCTTGCATCGAGGTTGGGCTGGTTCGACCGAGCAGTCAACCGAGGGACGGGGCCGACTGCCGGAGCTCAGTACTGCATCAGTTCGATGCTCACGCCGTCAGGGGCGGCGACGTAGCACAACAGGCTGCCGCCGACGCCGCGTTTGAGTTCGACCGGGAAGATGGCGCCCTTGGCGGCGAGCACGGCGTGGAACGCCGCGAGGTCGCCGCGGTAGCGGAACCCGAAATGGTCGGTTCCCCAGGCGTTGTGGCTCGAGAAATCGGCATATTGCCGGATCGGCCGCGCCGGCGCCGGCATTTTGCCCGGCCGGCGGCCGCGGATCAGGATCGTCATCCCGCCGAGATCGACAAAGATCTGCGGCGCGCCGCGGGCGACGGTGTCCTTGGCGATCGTCGCGCCGAACATCTCGACATACCACTCGGCCGACGCCCTGGGGTTCTCGCTGATGATGTGGACGTGGTCGAATTCGAACGTCGGATTGCTCATTATCGACCCCCGTGCCGGTGCTGCAGGACGACGCGGCCGCGCATCTTGCCGCCGCGCTTCAAATCGGCGAGTGCCTCACTCGCCGCTTCGGCGGGCCGGGTTTCGATCGGAATCGGCGCAACCTTGCCGGATTGGACGAGGGCGAGCAGCTCGTGCAAATCGTCGAGCGTGCCGACATAGGAACCCTCGATCGTCATCATCTTGAACGGGAAGAGCACGGTCGAAATCGGGTGGGCGCCGCCGTAGAGCCCGACCATGACGAGCTTGCCGCCTTTTCGCAGGATGCTGACGCCGAACTCCATCGTCTGCGGCGAGCCGACGAAGTCGATCGCGGCGGCGGCGCCGCCTGATGTGGCCGTCATCACCTGTTTGACCGCGTCCGGCGCCGCGTTGTCGATCGTCGCCACAGCGCCCATCTGGCGGGCGTGCGCGCGCTTTTGCGCGTCGATATCGGCGACAACGACCTTGCCGGCGACGGCGGCGGGCGCGATGTGCACGGCGCTGCCGCCGACGCCGCCCGCCCCAATGATCACCAAATGGTCTTCGGGGCCGAGATGGCTGCGCGTCTTTTTGAGCGCCGAGAAGGCGGTGATGCCCGAGCAGGCATAGGTCGCGGCGAGCGCCTGCGGCACTCCGGGATGCGGCAGCAAATAGCGGCCGTGCGGCACGATCACATGCGTCGCGTAGCCGCCGGCGACCCGCGCCCCAAGGGTGCGCGGGTTCAGGCAGAGCAGTTCCTCGCCCTTGCGGCACACGGCGCATTCGCCGCAGCCGATCCACGGATAGGCGACGACCTTGTCGCCGACGGCGACCCCGGCGGCATCGGGGCCGAGTGCGGCGACCTCGCCGGCGATCTCGTGCCCCATCGTGAAGGGCAGATGAACGCCGCGCGACGCGAGCGAGATTTGCCGGCCGCCGCCGAGATCGAAATGCCCGTCCCAGATATGCACGTCGCTGTGGCAGACGCCAGCCGCCTGGACGCGCATCAGTACCTCCTCGCCTTGCGGCGCGGGATCTGGATAGTCGCGCGCTTCGAGCGGCTTGCCCCATTCGACGATCTGCATCGCACGCATGCCGAAATCCTCTCGTCTTCGGAAACCCAAGGGGCGGCGCTACCAGCCGCGCCCGCCGCAGCATTCCAGCAATACGCCCCCCTGTCGAAGGGGACGATGCCGTTAAGCCTATCGTTAACTGTATGCCGGCAAAATGGTGCGTCACATTCGCAGGAACCGGCTTGCCCAACCCATTCGCCAACGACCCCAAGGCACGGCTGCAGACCACCAGCGCCGGCATCGTGGTGGTCGGCGCCCTGGTGATCGTTGCGCTGTGGATTGTGGTGATCAGTTCAATCCGCGATACGCGGGAGGCCGCAATCGACCATGCGCGCGCCGAGGGCCACAACCTGGCCGCCACCTTCGCCGACGAGGTCGGCCGCAACCTCGATGGCGTCGCCGACGCCATGGACATCATCGCCCGACGCCTGCAAGCCGGTGAAGATCCGCACAACATCGCGGACTGGGTACACCAGATACCGATCGTTTCCCTGGCGACGATCCAGGTCGGCGTGATCGGTCCCGATGGCCGTTTGCTTGCGACTACGCTCGACCCGCACCCCAAACCGATCGATTTGCGTGACCGCGAGCACGTTCGCGTCCATCTCGATCGACAGACCCGAGGGATTTTCATCGGCAAGCCAGTCGTCGGCCGGGTTTCCGGCAAGACCGTGCTCAATATCACCCGGCGCGTAGACGGCCGGGACGGCAAGCTCCTCGATATTATCGTGTTTTCGCTGTCGCCTGGACGGCTGACGGGTCTCACCGAGGTTCTGGAACTCGGCCGGCAGGGCACCCTCGCTCTTCTGGGGTTTGACAAAGTCATTCGCGCCCGCTTTACCCGCGACGCCCCGGACGGGCTTGCCGCAATCGGTGAAACCATGCCCGGCCGGCGCATTATCGCGGCGCTGACGAGCGGCGCGACCGAGGGTTTTCATACGGATAGGAGCCCTATCGACGGCATCGAACGGCTGGTTTCATTCCGGCGCGTCAGCAACTACCAGCTGGCGGCCATCGCGGCTCTCGGCACCGCGGATATCCTTGCCGCGCCCCGCGCGCAACAAAGGATGCTCTTCGAGACCGCCGGCATCGCGACATTGCTCGTGGTGGGCTTGTGCCTTTACCTGATCTGGGAGATCCGGACCCGCGCCCGACATGCGGGTGAGCTCGCCGCCGAGCGTAAAAAACTGGCTGACGCAAACCGGCTTCTCGAAGCCGATATCTCCCGTCGCGAGCAGATCGAGGGCGAATTGCGCGAGGTGCAGGAAACCCTGCAAGACGCCGTCGACAGCATTTCGGAAGCTTTTGTCATCTTCGATCGCAACGACCATTTGGTATTGTGCAACGAACCCTACCGAAGACTTTACGCAGAGAGCGGGGCGATCCTCACGCCAGGCCGGCCATTTGCAGACGTCATGCACGACGCGGCCCGCAGCGGCATTTCCGATGCGGTGGGCCGCGAAGCAGAATGGATTGCCGAGCGACTGGCGGCACATCGTGACCTGTCTGGTGCCCTCGAGCTGCGACTGTCCGATGGGCGTTTTCTGATGGTTACCGAACGCCGCATGCGCAACGGGGGCACGGCAGGATTGCGCGTTGACATCACCCTCCTCAAGCAAACCGAGATTCAACTGCGGCAGCTGACCGAAGACCTCAACAACATTCAGCGAATCGCCGGCCTCGGCACCATGGAGGTGAACATTGACGCCGAAAGCATCGTGTGGTCCGCGGAAGCCCGCGCGATTTTTGGCGTCGAACCAGCGGAGGTCGAGCCCAGTTTTGATTATCTTCGCAGTTTTATCCACCCCGATGATCTTCCTGCCGTCAACGAGGCCGCGGCGCAAGCGCATGCGTCCGGCATCGCCGCACCACCGATCGAATATCGCATCATCCGACGGGATGGGACGGAACGGGTCGTCTATCGCGAGAATGTCGTCAAACGGGATGCGAACGGCCGGGCGATCGCTCGCGTCGTGATCTTCAAAGACATCACCGAATTGAAAGCGAAGGAGGCGCAGCTCCGCCGTGCGATCGACCAACTCGATCGGGTACAGCGAATTGCCGGTATCGGCCACACGACGATGGACCTTACGACCGGGCTATTCGATTGGTCGGCGGGTGCCTGTGCGATCTTCGGTGTCGACCGCGATACCATCGAACCTTCCGTCGAATATTTCCGGAAGTTTGTCCACACGGACGACAAGGCGAAAGTGAAGGCAGCCGCGGAGCAGGCCGCCTTGGCTGGGGCTCCGGCACCGCCTCTGGAATATCGGATCGTGCGTTCGGACGGCGCGGTGCGGACCGTCTACCGCGAGAATGCCTTCGAAACCGATCCGAACGGGCGTCCGGTCCGGCGTATCGTCACCTTCAAGGATGTCACGGAAATCAAGGCGGCCGAAGCTCGGCTGCGCGAGACAATGGACATCCTCGAGCATGCCCAGCGCCTAGCGCACACCGGCAGCGACGCGCGCGACCTGACGACCGACCATGCCGAATGGTCGGACGAAAGCTACCGGATCTTTGGCCTCGACAAGAACGAGTTCATTCCGACCACCGAAAATTTCCTGTCGATGGTTCTACCCGAGGATCGCCGGATCATCCTCGCCACGCGCGGGCAACTCGCCGCCAGCGTCTGTCCCGAACCTTTCGAGTACCGCATTCGCCGGCCTGACGGCGAAGTTCGCCATCTCTACCGCGAGACCGAATTGATCCGCGACGAAAGCGGCAAGCCCGTGCGTATTATCGGGACCCTGCACGATGTGACCGAGGCGCGCGCCGCGGAAGCGCGGTTGCGCGAGACGATGGAAAATTTGAAGCGGGCGCAGCGCATTGCCCATATGGGCAGCATCGTCCTCGATATCGCTACCGATCACGCCGAATTCTCCGACGAGATGTATCGAATACTCGGGGTGGACCCGAAGACCTTCGACGTATCGGCCGAAAATTTCATTCAACTTATCGTGCCCGAGGACCGAGGAAAGTTGCTGGTGGCACGCGAACAAATTGCCAAGGGTATTTGTCCCGAGCCCTTCGCGTACCGCATTCGGCGTCCCGACGGAGAGCTTCGCCACATCTATCGCGAAACCGAGCTGATTTACGACGACAGCGGCAAGCCAACTCGCATGCTCGGGACGATGCACGATGTAACCGAAGCGCGCGCCGCTGAAGCGAAGCAGCGCGAGCTGCAGAAGCAGCTCCAGCACTCCCAGAAGCTCGAAGCGCTCGGCACCTTGGCCGGCGGGGTCGCGCATGAGCTCAACAACGCGTTGATGCCGATCAACTCGTTGGCCAAGATGATGCTAAAAGGGCTGCCGTCCGAAAGCGACGACCGCGAGGTTTTCGAGCTCATCGTCGAGGCGAGCGATCGGGCCCGCAACCTTGTCCAAAGCATACTGTCGTTCAGTCGAAAGCAAGACCGTCTGAAGGCCCGCATCGACCTCGCCGATGTTATACGCCAGTCCTTGCAGATGTTGCGGATGACGCTTCCCGCAACGGCTCGGATCAACGAAGAAATCGTCCCAACCCCGCCGATACTGGCCGACGCCGACGAGCTTAACCAGGTGGTTGTCAACCTGGTGACCAACGCAGCGCACGCGATCGGCGCGGCGTCAGGCTCCATCACCGTCGGTCTTGCTGCCGTCAAGAGCGAAGAAGATGCGGGAGACGGGTGGGTGCGGCTGTGGGTAGCCGACACCGGCTGCGGGATGGATGCCCAAACTCTCGAACGCGTGTTCGAGCCATTCTTTACGACCAAGGAAGTCGGCCAAGGCACCGGGCTTGGGCTGTCGGTCGTTCACGGCATCGTCTCTGACCATGGCGGTCGAATCGAGGTCGAGAGCGCGCCTCGTAAGGGCACCAGGTTCACCATCACCCTGCCGGTAGACGCGATGGCCGCCGGCGCGGCCCGGGACGCGACGGCAACACTTGCCGCGGCCTGACGCGGTGGACGAAGGCGCATTCTCCCATGAACATCCTCGTGATCGACGACGACAGGCTGGTGCGGCGCACCGTCGAAGTGATGCTCAAATCGGGTGGACACCAGGTGTCTACCGAGAGCGACGGCCGCCGCGGGATGGAGCGTTTTCGCCTTGAGAAGCCTGACATCGTCGTGACCGACATCATCATGCCTGAGCAGGACGGGCTCGTCACGATCACGATGATCCGCCGCGAATGCGTGGAGGCGAAGATCATCGCAATGTCGGGCGGCGGCCGCGTCGATAATGTCGACGTTCTGGAAGCCGCACTTGCTCTCGGTGCTGCCGATGTCATCAGAAAGCCGTTCGAGGCGCGGGCGCTTCTGCAGCGCATCGACCGTTTGGCGAGTGGCGAAACCCCGGTGCCCGCAGCGTCAGAGGAAGACCCAGGCGCCGCACTGGGTCGGCTCGCCGAACAGTCGCGCGGCGCCGCCCGAACAAGCCAGTAGCGGACCGGGATCGGTGACGATGTGGTGCCCACTCCGCTCACGATGAACAACAGCCATCGATCGGCAATCTCGTGAAGATCCTCGTGATCGACGACGACCCGCTGGTGCAGCGCAGTATCGAAATGATCCTCAGGCTCGGCGGGCACCAGGTGCGCACCGCCAGCGACGGGTTGCGGGGATTGGCCCTGTTTCGCGAGGCACAGCCGGATCTTGTCGTGACTGATATCATCATGCCCGACCAGGAGGGCCTCGGCACGATCATGGCGATACGCAAGGAGTGTCCGAGGGCGAAGATCATCGCCATTTCCGGCGGGGGGCGGATGGGCAATCTCGACCTGCTCAAAGTGGCGCGCGAACTGGGCGCCGACGACGTCATCGCCAAGCCCTTTGATCCCGAGGTGTTGCTGAACCGGATCGAGCTGCTGGCTAGCACGATCGAGGGCTTAGCCAGCGCCGTCAGCTCAGCAGACGAGTAAAGCACTCGGCGCAGAAATACGGCAGCTCCTCGTTGGCGAGATGCCCCGACTTTAGCCGCAGCCGACCGCCGGCGCAGGCGATAACGAATGGACATGCCGATGCCGCCGGCGTTCTGTTAGGCTCGCGATAAGCCAGAAACGGAGGAGACATCCGGTGAACGACACGATGCCCCTGTCGCAGCGCGCCGATGCGCTTGAAGCCAAGATGGTGCGAGACCTCGACTACATCGTCATCAAATCGCGCCTCTACAGCACGGCCGAGGGCGACATGAGCCCGCCGCCGAATGCCGGCGCGCTGATGAAGGACAATCCGAACGCGCGCGTCCTGATGGGCGACGACCCGCGCCTGCCGGCGATGCCGGAAAAGCCGACGTTGATGGATTTCTTCAAATGTCGCTTCGGCCCGTGCATGCACCTGCTGCAAAGCGCCAGGCACGCGGTCAGGGCCGGTCTCCCCGAAAAGATGGTACTTGCCTGCCTGTTGCACGACATTTCGACGATCGGCTTCATTCGCGGCGACCACGGCTATTGGGGCGCGCAGCTCGTCGAGCCCTATGTCGACGAGGAGGTGACCTGGGCGATCCGGGCGCACCAGGTGCTGCGTTTCTACTCCGACGAGTTGGTCGGCTACGAATATCCGCAATCCTACGTCGCCGCCTTCGGCCCCGACTATCGTCCCGATTCCTATATCGAGGAGGACTACAAGCGGATGCGCGACCACAAATGGTATATGTCGGGCCGGCAGATCACCGTGCATGACATCTACTCGTTCGATCCCAATGTGCATGTCGAACTCGCAGAGTTCACCGACATCGTCGGCCGCAATTTCAAGCAGCCGGAGCAGGGCCTCGGCTTCGACAATAGTCCGGTCGCGCATATGTGGCGGGCGATGATCCGACCGGCGAAATACCTGTAATTACCCGCGCCGTCCCTTTTCACCGAGTTTCTGCCGTCGGTGAGGCCCTTCACCCTCACCCTTACCCTAGGTCCGCCGACGTCGTTTTCCTGCCCCAATTCGTCCGAAGCGGCGCTCGCGCGACCCGATCAGGGGTTCAGAGCCGGGTGGCGACGCCGAAGCGCTCGACGCCGAGTGCGACGCGCAAGTCGGCGCTCGCTTCCGCTTTGTCTACCTCCGGCGGGATGCCGGTCGAATCGGCGCCCCGGTTGGTTCTGATGAACGCGGGCGCAGCCGCGGAACACCGCTCGCGTCGCGCCGTCGGACGTGCAAAAGAGGCGCGATGACGGCGACACCGGCGCAGACGGAACCGGCGGGGGCGTTCGCGCTGCTCGCCGCGCGCCGGTTCGGGCCGCTCTTTGCAGCGCAGTTCCTCTCGGCCTTCAACGACAACGCGGTCAAGAACGCGCTGGTGCTGATGATCGCCTATCGCGCCGATCCGGGCTCCGGGATGTCGGCGGAAATCCTGATCCCGCTCGCCGGCGGGCTCTTCATCCTGCCGTTCTTCCTGTTTTCGGCGACCGCCGGCCAGCTCGCCGACCGGTACGACAAGGCCTGGCTGATCCGACTGATCAAACTCTCCGAAATTGCGGTGATGTTGGTCGCCGCGGCAGGCGTGCTGGCCCACAGCACCGCCCTGCTTCTGGCGCTGCTCTGCACCATGGGGATCGAGGCGGCGGCCTTCGGCCCGCTCAAATACGCGATCCTGCCGGATCTCCTGCAGCCAGGGGAGCTGGTGCTCGGCAATGCGCTTGTCGAAAGCGGCACCTATGTCGCGATCCTGCTCGGCACGATTGCCGGGGTGCTGATCGCCGGTCGGCACGGCGCCCCACTCGTTGCGGCGCTGATCGTCGCGGTGGCGCTCGCCGCCGCCGCGTCGAGCCTCCTCGTCCCGCCGACCGGCGGCGCTTCGCCGGCCGGCGCCGCGACCTGGAACCTCGGCGCCGCGACAGCGCGGGTGATCCGCGAGGCCGCCGCCGACCCGATCCCGTTTCGCGCGATCCTCGGCATCTCCTGGTTCTGGCTCGTCGGCGTCGTCTACTTGACCCAATTCCCGGGCTACGTCCGATTTTCCCTCGGCGCCGAAGCGGCAGTCGTCACGTTGTTCCTGACCGTGTTCTCGCTGGGCATCGGCCTCGGATCGCTGATTTGCAGCCGGTTCGCCGGGGGTCGGTTCGGCGCCTGGACGGTGCCGCTGGGTGCGCTCGGCGTCGGCTTGTTCTCGATCGATCTCTGGTTCGCGAGCCCGGCGCCGGCTGCCGGCGGCGATCTTGTCGGGCTCGGTGCCTTTCTTGCGGCACCGGCGCATTGGCATATCCTCACCGATCTTCTCGGCGTCGCGGTGACGGGCGGCGTCTTTATCCTGCCGCTCTATGTGCTGCTGCAGGCGGCGACGCCACGTCACCGGCGGGCACAAGCGATTGCCGCCAACAATGTCGTCAACGCCGCGGCGATGGTTGGCGCGGCGATCACGATGGCCGCGCTCGGCGCCGCCGGGGTCGGCAGCGCCGGACTGTTTCTGCTGACAGGGGTCGCGACGACCGCGGTCGCCCTCTGGTTGTGGCGCGTCCTGCCCGGTTTTGCCGCTGTTCTGCCGCGCCGTCGCGCCGCCGACGCAGCTCAGCGCTGAAACGAACGGTGCCATCCGGCGCGGGCGAGACTTTTCGGCAACGCCGCGATCTCGCGGATTATGGCCGCCAACTCGCAGATCGGCGAATGCGGCGGAACGCCGTCCCAATCGGCGATCTCGAGGCCGGCGAGGCGAAACAGCAATGCGGCCCGCGGCAGGTGCGTCCGGTCGCTGACGAGCACGACGCGGCGCAGTCCCCGCTGCCGCAGCAGTCGAGCGCTCTCGCAGGCGTTTTCCCAGGTGTTGCGCGAATGAGGTTCGACGAGAAGCGCTTCTTCCGGAACCGCCGCCGCCAGCGCGAGGCGCCGCATGACGACCGCCTCGGGCTCGGCGCCGCGGCCGCCGCCCGACAACAGCAAGAGCGGCGCCGCGTCGGCATGATAGAGGCTTACGCCGCGCTCGACCCGTCGTACGAGCCGCGAGCGGACGCCACAACCGAGAACGACGATCGCCTCGGCCCCAACCCGGGCGCGCCATGACTTCAAGTCACCCTCGTCCGCGCCCGCATCCGCACCCTGAGGGAGAGGAGGCGGGAGAGCTGGCGGGAGAACTCAGGAATTGGCCGCGATTGCATCGGCGCCGGCGATGCGGGCTGCGAGTGCGGCCGCCAGAAAACGGTCGAGATCGCCGTCGAGCACCGCCGTCGGGTTCGGAGTCTCGACCCCGGTACGCAGATCCTTGACCATCTGGTAGGGCTGCAGCACGTAGGAGCGGATCTGGTGGCCCCAGCCGATGTCGGTCTTGGCTGCGTTCATCGCGTCGGTCACCGCCTCGCGGCGCTGTAGCTCGGCCTCGTAGAGCCGGGCGCGGAGCATGTCGAAGGCATGGGCGCGGTTCTGGTGCTGCGAGCGCTCGCTCTGGCATTGCACGACGATCCCGCTTGGCAAATGCGTGATGCGCACGGCGCTGTCGGTCTTGTTCACATGCTGGCCGCCGGCGCCCGAGGATCGATAGGTGTCGATGCGCAGATCCTTGTCGTCGATCGCGACCTCGATCTTGTCGTCGACGACCGGGTAAACCCAGATCGAGGCGAAGCTGGTGTGCCGGCGGGCGTTCGAATCAAAAGGCGAGATGCGAACGAGGCGGTGCACGCCGCTCTCGGTCTTCAGCCAGCCATAGGCGTCGGAGCCGCCGACCCGGATCGTCGCCGATTTGAGCCCGGCCTCCTCTCCGCCGCTCTCCTCGAGCCATTCGACCTTGTAGTCATGCGCTTCGGCCCAGCGCACATACATGCGCAGCAGCATCTCCGCCCAGTCCTGCGCCTCGGTGCCGCCGGCCCCGGCATGGACCTCGAGATAACAGTCGTTGCCGTCGGCCTCGCCCGACAACAGGCTTTCAAGCTCGCGGCGCGCCGCCTCGGCACGCAGCCGCTCGAGCGATGCCTCGGCCTCGACGACCACCGCGGCTTCGCCTTCCGCCTCGCCGAGTTCGATCAGCTCGACGGCTTCGCCGACCTCGCGCTCGATTCGCCGATAGCTTGAAATCGCCTGGTCGAGCCGGGTGCGCTCGCGCAACAGCTTCTGCGCTGCCGCCGCATCGTCCCATAAATGCGGGTTTTCAGCCGCGGCGTTCAGTTCGTCGAGGCGGCGTGTCGCGGTATCCCAGTCAAAGGTGCCTCCTCAGCAGCGCCAGCGACTTTCTGATGTCGTCGGCGGCCGCCTGCATTTCGGCTCGCATGGTCGTCTCCGTTTTTTCGCGTCTTTGTCGGCCTAATATAGGCCGCCGGTGCCGCCGGCGGGACCGCGCGCAGAGTTTGCCGGCGGCGCCGGCAACCCTTGGTAGGGTCCGGCGTCGGGGGGGCCATTGCCCGCTTGGGCGCCTCCCGGCGCGGTGTCTCCGGTCTGCGGGTTGCCGGTCGCGACGTCGCCGGTTTCCGGGTCGGCAACCTGCTCGCCACCCGACATCGCCTCGGCCCCCGGCGCCGGGTTCTGGCCCGGTGCCGTGCCCGGTTTGTAGGCTTCGTCGATCGCCGGCTCGTTGCCGGTCGCCGGCAGCCCGGTCGCCGGATCGACGCGGTAGACGCGCAGACCCGGCGGGATCCGGAAATCGGTCGGCGGCACGTTTTGCAAGGCCGTGAGCATGAAATCGCGGAAGACCGGGGCGGCGACATGGCCGCCGGTCTCGTCCTTGCCGAGGCTGTCCGGCTGGTCATAGCCGATATAGACGCCGGCGACGAGGTCCGGCGTGAAGCCGACGAACCAGGCGTCGCGGAAGTCGTTGGTGGTACCGGTCTTGCCGGCGATCGGCCGGCCGACCGCCTTGACTGCGGTGCCGGTGCCGCGCTGCACGACCCCTTCCATCATCGAGACGATCTGATAGGCCGAACCGGAATCCGCCACCGACTCGCTCTTATCCGGGATGACCGGCACCGGTTGCTCGTGCCAGGCGACGCCGCTGCAGTCGCGGCAGGGTCGATCGTCGGCGCGGTAGATCGTGACGCCGTTGCGGTCCTGGACGCGGTCGATCAGGGTCGGAACGAGACGCTTGCCGCCGTTGTCGAGCATCGCATAGGCCGCGGTGAGCCGCAGCGGCGTCGTGGTGCCGGCGCCGAGGGTCACCGCATATTCGCGCGGCACCCGGTCGAGGATGCCGAAACGCTTGATCGTTTCCGCGATCGGATCGATGCCGATCATCGTCGCGAGTCGCACCGTCAGCGTATCGATCGATTGCTCGAGACCGACCCGCAACGTCGTCGGTCCGCGAAACACGTCGGCTTCGTAATTGGTCGGCGACCACATCGGCAAGCCAGGACCCTGCGGCAGCGAGATCGGCGCGTCGCTGACCCGGCTCGACGGCGTGAATCCGTGCTCGAGCGCTGTCAGAAAGACGAACGGCTTGATCGCCGATCCGGTCTGCCGATAGGCCTGCATCGCCCGGTCGAACTGGCTGATGGCAAAGCTGAAGCCGCCGCTGATCGCCTGTACCCGGCCGGTGTGCGGATCGATCACGACGAGCGCTCCCGACACCTCGGGAACCTGGCATAGGCTGAAGGTCCCGGCGAGGGCCGGTTTGATCGGGGCTTTGCCGCATTCGTCGGGCGCCGCGAGTGGCGCGACCATCACCACATCGCCGGGTTTCACGACATCCGCGGTGTCGCGCGGCCACGGGCCGAGGCCGCCTTGGGGATAGCGCCGCCGGGCCCAGCGCATGTCGGAAAACGGGATGTCGCCGGTCGCCGCGTCGGGAAAGCCGATCTCGGCGCGGCCCGGTTCGGCCCTCAGCACCACTGCGAGACGCCAGCCGACATCCTTCACCACCGCCGGCGCCGGCACGGCCGCCAGTTCGGTCGCCCAATCGCCACCCAGGTCAATGCGCGCGATGGCACCGCGCCACCCGCCATGAACATGGTCGTAGGACATCAGCCCGTGCCGCAGCGCCGTGTCGGCCTCGGCCTGCAGGCTTGGGTCGAGGCTGGTGCGCACCGAGAGGCCCCCTTCGTAGAGCGCCTTTTCGCCATAGCGGGCGAGCAGTTCGCGGCGCGCCTCTTCGGCGAAATACGGGGCATGCGCGAGCCCGGCCTCGCGACGGCGATGCAACTCGAGCGGTTGCGCCTCGGCCGCCGCGGCAGCGGCGGCGCTCGCCATCCCGTCGTCGACCATGCGCCCCAACACCCAGTTGCGCCGCGCCTCTGCCAATTCGGGTGCGCGCACCGGGTTGTAACGGTTGGGTGCCTTTGGCAGCCCGGCGAGAAAGGCGGCTTCACCCAGGGTGAGCTGGTCGAGCGATTTGTCGAAATAGCCCTGCGCCGCCGCCGCGACGCCGTAATAGCCGCTGCCGAGATAGATCTCGTTCAGATAGAGCTCGAGGATTTGATCCTTCGACAAGGCCGCCTCGATGCGGGTCGCCAGCACGATCTCGCGGATCTTGCGCGCGACCGACACCTGGTTCGTTAGCAGCATGTTCTTGGCCACCTGCTGGGTGATCGTCGAGGCGCCGATCGGGCGCTCGTGCTCCCGCAGCCGGCTGACATCGGCAACCGCCGCGCGCAGGATCGACAGCGGATCGACGCCGTTGTGGCTGTAGAAATTCTTGTCTTCGGCCGCGATGAAGGCGTCCTTGACGAGTTTCGGGATTGCCCCGATCGGCACGAAGATTCGCCGCTGGGCCGCGTATTGGGCGAGCAGCCGGCCGTCGCCGGCATAGACCTGCGTCGTAATCGGCGGCTGATAATGCGCGAGCTCCTGATAATTCGGCAGATCGCGCGAAAAATACCACAGCGTAATGCCGACGAAGCCGCAGCCGACAATCGCCAACAGCACCGCGCAAACAAACAGAAACCGGATGAACTTGACCATTTTCCGTCGCGATCCGGCCGCCTCTTCCGATACCGGCCGCCGGACCCACCGCCCCCGCCCGCGCCGCGGGCCTTTATATGCGCCAGCCGGGCGACACTTCCAAGGACGATATCGCGGCGAGCCTGGGGCCACTTCGCGGCGGCGCGCCGGAATAGACCCGAAGCAAAGCGAAAGCCGCCCCGGCGATCCGGCGATGATCCGCCGGGCCCGCGGCTCCGGCCGTCGGACGAAACCGTTGTGGCGCCTTCTCTCTGACTGTAGATTGGTTCGGTGGAAAACCGCCGCCCGCACATCGGGCGCCGCGCCCGGTGGAAAACCGCAACAGACACCCGCAAGAGCGGCGACCTCGCCGCCGCCGCGGGTAGCGGCGGCGGGCGACACGAATTGTCCAACCCCGAAGCCGTCCGCCCGACGAGACTCGCCGTGGCCGAGTTCGCGCCGTTTGGCGAGGAACCGATCAAGGGCGCCCGCGGCTTCCCTGCACACGGGACCCCGCCGCCCGCGCACCTCGCGCGGCAGCGGCGCGCCTCGGAGTTATGCCCGAATGGCAAAACGCATGCTCATCGACGCCGCCCACCCGGAAGAGACCCGGGTGGTGGTGCTCAACGGCAACCGTCTTGAAGAATTCGATTTCGAGTCATCGACCAAACAGCAGGTAAAAGGCAACATTTACCTGGCCAAGGTGACGCGCGTCGAGCCGTCATTGCAGGCGGCGTTCGTCGAATACGGGGGTAACCGGCACGGCTTTCTCGCGTTCAGCGAGATCCATCCGGATTACTACCGCATCCCGGTCGGCGATAGGGAGTTGGTGGCTGGCGAGCCGACCCGGCCCGAAGCCGCGCGGGCGATCGACGCTGCGCTGCGCGCCGGCGAGGCCGGCGACGAGTTGGGCGTGCCGCTTGAAGCGGCGCTGCCGGAACCGGTGGCGGTTCGCGATCTTCCGCCGGCCGGCGAAGATGACGGCGACGGCGACGCCGAGATTGCCGGCGAGCGCCGCGACGAAATCGCCGAGCCGGACGCTGAAGACGCGGCGGACATCGCGGCACCTTTCTCGATGCCGGCCGACAGCCGGTCCGACGCAGTGCTGCGGGACGCGTCGACGGCCCGTGAAACCGGTGAACCGCTCTGGGAGAACACGGGCGCCGACGAGCCGCCGGGCTTCGAGAGCGCGCGCGAAGCCGAGGCCGACGAGCCGAGGCCGGAGCCCGAAGCGGAGCTGTTCCTGCCGTTCGACGCGGCGCCGGGCGGCGAACCGGCGGCGGCCGATGCGATCCCCGGCGAGGAAATCGCAGCGGCGGCGCCGTGGGAGAGCGGCGCCGAGCGGGACGAACACCCGGCGCTGGTCGAAGCGCGCCCAGCCGAGGCGTTGACGGCCGAGGCGCTGGCGAGCGAAACGCCGGGGGACGGCGAAGTCGAAGTGGTCGATACGGTCGAAACGATCGGCGGCGACGATTTCGACGAGGCCGAGCGGCAACGCTTCCGCCTGCTGCGGCACTACAAGATCCAGGAGGTGGTCAAGCGGCGGCAGATCATGCTCGTCCAGGTCGTCAAGGAAGAGCGCGGCACCAAGGGCGCGGCGCTGACGACTTATCTGTCGCTCGCCGGCCGCTATTGCGTGCTGATGCCGAATACCGCGCGCGGCGGCGGCGTATCGCGCAAGATCACCAGCATCGCCGACCGCCGGCGGCTGAAGGATATCCTCGAAGAGCTGGATATTCCCGAAGGCATGGGGGTGATCGTCCGCACGGCCGGTGCCGAACGGTCGAAGGCCGAGATCAGGCGGGACTATGAATACCTCCTGCGTCTGTGGAACGAGATCCGCGACCTGACGCTGCGCTCGACCGCGCCGGCGCTGATCTACGAGGAAGGGAACCTGATCAAGCGGTCGATCCGCGACCTCTATGCGCGTGACATCGACGACGTGGTCGTCGAAGGCGAGGAGGGTTACCGCACGGCGAAGGCATTCATGAAGATGCTGATGCCGAGCCATGCCAAACGGGTGCAGCCCTATCGCGATTCGCAGATCGGTCTGTTCCACCGCTTTCAGGTCGAGGCACAGATCGACGCGATCCACGCGCCGAGCGTGCAGCTGCGTTCGGGCGGGTATATCGTCATCAACCAGACCGAGGCGCTGGTCGCGATCGACGTCAATTCCGGCCGCGCGACCCGCGAGCGCAACATCGAAGAGACGGCGCTGCGCACCAATCTCGAAGCAGCCGAGGAGATTGCCAGGCAGTTGCGGCTGCGCGATCTGGCCGGTCTCATCGTCATCGATTTCATCGACATGGAAGAGCACCGCAATCAGGTCGCGGTCGAGCGCCGGCTCAAGGAGGCCCTGAAGAACGACCGCGCCCGGATCCAGGTTGGCCGCATCAGCCCGTTCGGTCTGCTCGAAATGTCGCGCCAGCGGCTGCGGCCGTCATTGGCCGAGGCGTCGACGCAGCCCTGTCCGCATTGCGGCGGCACCGGCTTTATCCGGTCGACCGAATCGACCGCGCTCTATGTGCTGCGTTCGATCGAGGAGGAAGGAATACGCCGGCGCGCCGCCGAGATTTGCGTCTATGTCCCGACCAACGTCGCCCTTTACATCCTCAACCACAAGCGCTTGTCGCTGGCGCAAATGGAAGCGCGCTACGGCTTTCATGTGCTGGTGGCGCGAGACGATGCGCTGATCCCGCCGGCCTTCCGGTTGGAGCGGCTGCGTGCCTTCGCCCCGGCCGAGACGCCGGCGCCGGCGGTCGCGCCGCTGACGTTGGCGGTCGCCGAAGAGGAAGAGGGCGAGGACGAGGACGAGAGCGAAACCGAAACCGAAACTGATGCCCCCAGCGCCGAGACCTCCGGCGAGGAGGCCGCCGAAGATCGCCGCCGCCGCAACCGGCGGCGGCGCCGGCGGCGGCGCGACATGGAGCCGTCGGGCGCGATGGCCGAGCCGGCCGACGAAGCCGCAGCAGAAATCGCCGAAGCGGCCGACGAGACGGCCGCGACGGTGGCCGGCGCAGACGATCGCGACGAGGGCCTCGGCGAGGAGGACGACCGGCATCGCCGGCGGCGCGGACGGCGCGGCGGACGGCGGCGCCTGCGCCACCCGGGCAGTGCCGAGCCGAGCTTTTCGGATTTGCCGGCCGCGGCCGAAACCGTCGAGATTCTGCCGACGGCCGCCGCGCCGGCCGATGAATTCGCGGCGACGGACGAAGCCGGCGACGGCGCGATGGCGACGGCCGATGACGCAGCGGTCTGGGGGATGGAAATGGCGCCGGAACCCGGCGCCGGGCACGACGACGTCGCCGCGATCGAGACCGCGAGCCTGCCGGCCCTGGCCGGCGATGCGGCGCCGGCCGAGACGGATACCCCCGCGGGCGACGAGCACCTGTCGCCGGTGGCGGCTCGCGGCGCGTTGCCGGCGACCGCGGCGGCAGCGACCGAGACGATCGAAATCGTCGAGGTCATAAGGACCGAGGCGGCGGCACCGCCTTCCGGCATTGCCGGCAACGGCATCGGAGAGGAAGAGGCCGCGCCTGCGGCAGCGCCCGAGGCCACCGTGCCGCCGCCGACACCGCCGGTGCAGACCGTGACCGAAAAGCCGGCGAACCCGCGGCGCGGCTGGTGGCAACGCTTGATGCAGCCATGACCGCCGCCCTACCCCCGCCCGCGGGGCCGCGGGGGTAGGAATGAGAGGGGCTGACACCCGTTGGGTTCCGACGGCGAGGACGCGGAAGGCAAGGACGACGACACTTCACTCGTCCCGGCGGACCGCCCGGCACTGATGGACCATCCGTTGACGCGGGAGCGGGTTGGGTATGTGCGCGACGATTCCGACCGAGCGCCGGCCGCACGGCGAGCCAACCCACCGCTTTCTCGGCCCCCTAACCTTTCCTCTCGCAGGAGTTCCACTGTCGTGTTCCGTTCTCTCCCGCGCCTCCTCCTCGGCCTTGGCTTTGCCGTTATCGCCCTGTTGCCGTGGCGCCCGTCAGCAGCCGCCGACTTCACGCCGGCGCAGGTCCAGGCGATCCAGTCGATCGTCCGCGACTATCTGACGAAAAACCCCGACATGCTGGTCGGTGCGCTGCATGCCGCCGAGGCGAAGCTCGATCGCGATGCGGACGCCAAAACCGCGTCACTGATCGCCGGTCATCGCCAGGAAATTTACGATAATCCGCAGACGCCGGTCGGCGGCAACCCGCAGGGCAAGGTGACGCTCGTCGAGTTCTTCGACTACCGCTGCCCATATTGCAAAGAGACCCAGCCGTCGCTCGACAAGCTCGAGGCCAAGGATCCCCAGCTGCGCGTCGTCTACAAGGAGTTTCCGATCCTCGGGCCGGTATCGGTGAGCGCGGCGCATGCGGCCCTCGCCGCGGCGCGCCAGGGCAAATACGAGGCCTTTCACCGGGCGTTGATGAACGCCCACGGCAACCTCACCGACGACACCGTCTTCCGCATCGCAGAATTGGTCGGGCTCGACGTCGCGCAGTTGAAGCACGACATGGCGACGCCGCAAATCAATGAGGCGATCGAAGCCAACATGAAGCTGGCCGACGCGCTCGGGATCAACGGCACGCCCGCCTTCGTGATCGGCGATCAGGTCGTTCCGGGGGCCGTCGACATGACCGGGCTGAAGAAGCTCGTCGCCGATCCCGCCAAGGAATAGCGCGCTCAGAGCTCGCTGTCGGGCTGGTTATCCGGGTGTGCCGCTGCGAAAGGCGCGAGCGCCATGCAGCCTTGAAAGATGCGGGCGATCGTCGGGTAGGGCGCCATGTCGAGTTTGTAGCGCTCGGCGTTGACGACCTGAGGCACCAACGCGATGTCGGCGAGGCCGGGCGTATCGCCATGGCAGAATTGCCCGGTGCGCGGATCCGTCGCTAGCAGCGGTTCGAGTGCCGCAAAGCCCGCGGCGATCCAATGGTTGTACCAGGCGCCGACTGCCGCCTCGTCCTGGCCGAGCGTGTGGGCGAGGTAGCGCAGCACCCGTAGATTGTTGATCGGGTGGATGTCGCAGGCGACGATCTCGGCCAAGGCCCGCACCCGCGCCCGATCGGCGGCCGCCAACGGCAGCAGCGGCGCGGCAGGGTGGATCTCGTCGAGATATTCGATGATCGCCAGCGACTGGATCAGCCGGTGCCCGTCATCCTCTTCGAGGGTCGGCACCAGACCCTGCGGGTTCAGCGCCAGATAGTCGCCGCGTACCTGCTCGTTGCGCCGCAGATGGATCGAAACCGTCTCGTAGGCGAGGTTCTTCAGATTGAGCGCGATGCGGACGCGGAAGGCGGCCGACGAACGGAAATAGCCATAGAGCTTCATCACGGCATCTCCCGATTTGGCGGCCCGCCCGAGGCGGGGGCGGGTTCCCGGTCAACGGCAAATTACGGGGAAAACTCCGTTTTGAGGTCGTTTCCGATCAAATCGTATCGCGGGAACGCCCTCCGAACATGCGTCAGCCACCGCTAATTCCAGTGCCGGGTTTCTCGCGATTGCAGCGGAAGCGCGTTTCCCCTGCCTGCCATTGATCCCGATCAACGTGGCGATGCCATCGGCCGGCGCGGCGCCGGCGCCGATTTCGCCCGTTGTTGCGCGTTGCCGGGTCGCTTACTGTTGCCGGCGGCGCCGCAGGGAACGCCGGCGGTCGGGTCGAGAGCGGAGGGACGGATGACGAGCAAAGCCACGCGCGAGGTCGACGCGCGCACCAACCAGCCGGTGCAGCCATTGCAATTCGATGTCGACTCGCATGACGATTACTTGCGGCTGCGCCAGACATTCTCCCGCATGCCGAAGATTCCGACGTTGCTGCTGGCCGAAGAGGCGCCCACCGCGACGGCATCCAATCGCCGCTACGACTGGCTGCTGACCTCGGAACAAAGCGGCGGCAGCATCGCGCTGCATGTGCTGACCGTCGAGCCCGGGTTCTGGGCAAAGGAGCATCATCATCCGGCCGAGGAGGAGTTCTTCTTCGTGCTCGACGGCGAGCTCGAAGTGACGATCGGCAACCGCACCGTGATCGGCGGCCCCGGCACCTTCGCCTACGCACCGCCCGGCTGCACCCATTCCTTCCGGCCGCGTGGCGGCAAGGCCTGCAGGCTCTTGCATTGGAATTCGCCCGGCGGCCATGAGCGGCTTGCCGTCGCGCAAAAGCGTCTGGCGCAGGAGGGCCGCAACGGGCCCGAGATGCAGCGCAAGGTCATGGAGGATCACGACTACGTCTTCCACGATCCGGCCCGCTATGAGCGGGCGGCCGAAGAGGCGGCCGCGGCGCCCCAGAGGGGCGTGGCGTGATCAACCTCTGACGAGGAGATCCTGTGCGATGGCCGAGGAACTGCCCGAGGCAAACGCGGCCCAGCGCCGCTATTGGAACACCGTCGCCGGGCCGCGCTGGGTCGCGGCTCCGGGGTTCAGGGAGCGGCGCAACCAGGAGAGCATCGCGTTATTGCTCCAGCGCCTCGGCCTCGCGGGCGGCGAGAGTGTGCTCGAAATCGGGTGCGGCACCGGCGCCTTGACCTTGCCGGTCGCCGCCGCGGTCGGCGAGCATGGCCGCGTCGTCGCGGTCGATATTTCCGAGCCGATGCTCGGCGCGGCCCGGCAGCGGGTCGCCGAGCACGGGCTCACGAATATCACTTTGGCGCTCGGCGACGCCCAGGTCTTCGCCTTCGAGCCGGGCGCCTTCGATCTTGCGACCTCGCGCATGGGCGTCATGTTCTTCGCCGATCCGACGGCGGCCTTCCGCAACATATCGGGCGCGCTCAAGCCCGGCGGGCGCCTCGTCTTCGCCTGCTGGGGGCCGCTCGCGGAAAACCGCCACTGGCTGATCTCCTACGACGTCGCGCTGCGCCACCTCGGGCCGCCGGCGAGACCGGAGGGTCGCGAGCCCGGCCCGCTCGCTTTTGGCAATCCGGACTACATAAAGGGTGTTCTTGCAGCGGCCGGGTTCGTCGAGATTGCCGTCGACCGGGCTTACCCGATGATCCTCTGCGGCAGTCCGGAAGAAGAGGCCCGGCAGGCGCTGGCGATGGGCCCGACGGCACGGCTGATCGAAGAGAAGCGGCCGGCTGAGGCGACCCGACAGGAGATCGCCCGCGAGATCGAAGCTGGGTTCGCCGCCGCGGCCGCTTCCGGGCCGATCCGGCTGCCGGCGACAATATTCCTGGTCGCGGCGCGGCGCCCGGCTTGAAAGGCGTCGTGATTGACAGGGGAGGACAAAGCGATGGCGCTGGTACCGCTGGCAACCAAGGGCAACTACTTCCACGTTTACGATTTCCGGGTGAAGCCGGGTTGCGGCGACGAATTCGTCGAGCTGTTCAACAAGTTCGATTACGGCGGCAACAACCCGTTCCACCGCTCGCGGGCGCAGGTAAAGGACGGCGTGTTGTGTCGCGACGCGGCAGATCCCGACCATTTCTACCTGATCGGGGAGTGGGCCGATATCGACGAGCACCGGCGCATCCGCGAATTCGTGGCGCGCGAAATCAAGCCTGAATTCGTGCGGCTGATCGAGGGCGGGCATTTCGTGCCGACCTACGCCCGGATCGTCTCGATGACGCCGCAGGAGGTCCTCGATAAAGCCCAGCTCTAGCAGGGCCCGTGCTGCCTTGGGGTGTGGTTAACCTTAACAGCGGCGGCGCGGCGACGTTGCGCCGTTGATTGCCGGGCGGGCCGGAAAGACTTGTTCGTCAATTTCCTGTCATTCCATTGTCTGTCACCCGTCACGAAGGGTGCTTGGCGAAGCGCCGAAAAGATTTGCAGTTCAATCCACTGATTTGGTGGATAACCTTGTGGGTATCGGCGTCGCACCGGACGAAAGATGAAACGCCGCCGCCTCGTCCAACCCTTTGCCTAACCTGCAAGCAGAAAATCAGCGGTGATCACGGCGCAGCACGGCGCCCGCCGCGCTCAAACGATCATATGGGGGAGATTACACCGACTGCGCAATCTTGCCCCACCATCGGCGACTTCGCTAACGTCGGCCCCACCGGCGGCTCGGTACCAAGAGCCATCGTGAATGCAGACGATGTGCGATTTCGGCCGCTTCGCAGAGATGACGCGCCCGCGACGAATCCGCGCAAGATACAAAGCGGGAAATCGTGGCCGGAGAATGGTCGAACGGAACGGCTTCGCCGTGGGAGGCCGCAGTACGGCCTGAGGGTCGCTTGTGAAGCTATCGTCTGCGTCGAGACGGAATGGTCCCGTCTTCGATGACGAAGGAGCAGCCGATGTCACCGTCGCGTGCTCGCATGATCGAGGACATGAAGCTGGCCGGCTTGGCGGCCACGACCCCGGAGATCTACTTCCAGGCGGTCAGGTCTCCGGGGAAGAGGCTGTAATCCAATCGCCGCGCCGCTGGATTTCTCTCTTCGTCTTCCCGGCGGAGGGGAGGCGGTAATCCAATTGCGCAGCCACCCGAATGCAATCGCCGCCGCGGGAGCCCGGGATCCATTTCTCCGCTGCGCCGGACTTGCCGCATTTTTATCAAGCGATTACTGATCGTGCAGCAGATCGATGGGGCCCCCGGCTTTCGCTGAGGCAGTCTCGGCGTGGAGCGGCGGGTGCGCTCCACGCGCCATCCAGCCCTCCAGGTCTGGCGACGAGCGGCGTAACGCAGGTTACGCGCGCCGCGAGATTTTGCTCGCCCGAGCCCTGCTCGAACTTCAGCGGCCACTCGAGGCCGTCGAAGCGCCCTCTTATATTTCAAAATACCTTGGAGAGCGCCCGTGGAGCGGGCGTCTTGTTAACTATACTTTTGGGATTGTGCATTCACACGCTATCGATAAAATATAGGGGAAAATTGATGGATCGATTTTCGCGCCGTCGGCCGCAGACCCGGCGCGACGGGGAGAACGATCATGGCTTCACTTTTGGCCGACTTGGGCTTCCTTTCCGTAGCGGGACCCAAGCTTTCGCACGAAACACTGACGGAAACACCGTGTCCGTGATCGATACGGGTGCGAGTACGGGGACTGCCGCAATTCCCGCGGGCAGTTGTCCCCTTTTCCAGTCCGGACGGCGGCAGAACTTCATGCCCGACGAGATAATGGACACACAAGGGACCATCTCGACGCGAGGCGATAGGATCCTCGCACGAAGATGCGGCTATGGTCGCTAACGTAGATTTCCGGTCCTCGCGATTCCGCCGCCTGCTCCGTCAGGTCGGGATTTATGTGACTATGATATATCGCGTCGACTGGCTCGCGATGTTCACCTTTGCTCGGTTCGAAATAGTCCAAAAACATGCCGGCCGCGTGAGATGGCAGGGATCGCTAGCGCCACAATCCACCGCCAAATCGGCCGTGTTCAAGACTGAGTGGCCAACTCAAGAGATTGTCCGCCGTGTCCGGGATGACGGAATAGCGACCGGGCTCCGCCTCGCGGAGGACGCCGTCGCCGACGTGATTTTGTTTGCCGCCAGCGCCCGATGCTACGGAAACGGCGAGCGACATTGCCTGCTCGATCGCTCGGCGCGCGGATGTTTGATACCGGGGAATGCGGTAGTTGGAGACTACCTCGACGGGATCGCCGACTGCGATACCATCCGGCGCATATGGCGAGACCCAGAGATCTTGGCGATTGCCCGCGGCTCCTTGGGCACTCGTCCGCTCCCTTTGAGATCGAGGCTATGGTGGAGTTTCCGGAGTGACCGAGCGACCGCTGTGATGCGTGCCGTGCATTCGCAGGATAGTTTTCACTTTGATCTTGACGACTGGCGCGCTGTTAAATTTTTCTTCTACCTGACCGACGTAGGCAATGAGAATGGACCGCATATATACGTGCGGAGGAGCCACCGAAAAAGAGCGATGCTCGATCAACTTTCACCGTTCAAGAGTTGACCGAGCCGACATATTACCGCGAAATATGGTCGAGACAATCTCGCGGTAATGGAGGGACCCGCTGGAACCGGTTTTGTCGAAGATCCCTATGGCTTCCATACCGGCACGGCAGTGACGGGGGCCGCGCGCCTCATCCTCGAAATCGAGTATGGAGTAGCAGGAACACCCTTGGTAGGAGGACCGTTTTACGTGCCAACCATCGACCGTACCTGAAATTGCAGAAAAGCCTGACCTACCGGAGGCGCCGCTCGATGCCGAGGCGCCGGCCGCTGCTGCGGCCCCATTCCTGTCGAAGGCCCCCATCATCCGCTCGGCGTCACCCCGCGCAAGCTGACCACACCGCCACGCTCACAGATCATCAGCGACAGCGTCCCGGCGCTGATCGTCTATCGTGGCGCTTGCGTCAAGCCTATCGCTCCGCTTCTCCTCGCTGGGCGCACTCAGTCGGGCCTGCCTGAGCTCAAGTGGCCGTCGCATAGCGCCGCCGAGCAGTTCTTCCGGTTGTCGGCTCCGCCGCCGGCCGATCCTTTTAGAGGGCCGCTTCATTTACCCTCAGAGACGTGCTATAATTGAAGCGCAAATCGGAGGAGAGGGTCCCCGTGTGTTCGGTGTGCGTGGTATCGACGCAAATACGGGGCTGGGGGCAAACCATTCTATCGATGGAAGCTTCTGGTCCGGGACCGGAGGAGAGATCGTTCGTCCGGTCACCGGAGAGGCAACCGAGCCGATCGCAGAGCCGTGATGGCGGGACAAGAACGCCGCCGCAAGCACGGCATTCGGGCGCGACGCAGCCAGCGGACTACCGTTAAATCCGCACGGCGGATTGGGAGCTTAGCCCTTCCGGGTCGCGGCAGATAAGCGGCCGACAAATCTCCCCTGAGCAACGCCCAGAACGGCGCGAATTGCAGCGGAAAGGCTGGCCATGCGGCTCTCGGACTTCATCAAGATTTGCAACTGTTATGAGCACGGGAAAGAAATCGTCGACGCCCTCGCCGTCCCGGCGACCAGTTGAAATGCAGCCGCCTTCGAGCAGGCTTCGTGCCTACGTTGTCGGATGCGACGGGCCGAGCGACATCCGGCTCTTCAGCGGGATCACCTATCACCTCGCGTTGCAGGGTGTGCGCGACGGGCTGCTGACCGGGATGGTGAATCTATACCCAAAAGGCCTTTCGGGGTGGCCGATCTACGCCCGCGCAGGCTGGTGGCAGTTCTGCGGGAGCTTTCGCGGCCGTCGTCACGGCTTCAAATTCACCAACCAATTCCTCGATGCCATTTGGAAGCGGCATCTGCCGGCGCTGCGGGGTTCGACCATCATCAACAATTTCCAGGTTTTCGGCCCGCATTTTCTTCGTTCGTACGAATTGTTCGGGATCTTGCCCTATAACTATGTCGACGCCACTCTGACCGAGTTTTTTAACACTTATCGCCCGTTTGAGGCGGCCATTATCGACGAGGCTACGATGCGCCGGGCTATCGCCGGCGAGCGCGAAGGATATGCTAGCTGCCGCAGGGTCGTCGTTATGAGCAAGCGCAGCGCGGCGCATATTGTCGCGGATTACGGTGTGCCGCAAAATAAGGTTCGCGTCGTGCCGCCGGGCGCGAACATCCCCGAAGACATACTTGAGACGCTGGAGAGCCGCCTCGGGCCGCGCCCGCAGGCGGGCGGCCCGAGGCTCGTCATCGGCTTCACCGGCTACGCTTACGAACGCAAGGGATTGCCGACGATCGCCGAGGCGGTCCGGCTTGTGCGACAGGGCGGCTATGACGTCCGCCTGCACATTATCGGGAATTGTCCGCCTGAGATCGCACAGCAGGATGGCGTCACTCATTTTGGTCTGATCGACAAAAGTGTCGAAATGGATCGGTTTCTCGAAATCGTGCACAACATCGATGTCGGATGCATGCTGTCTCACGCCGAGAGTGCCGGCATTGCTCTCCTCGAGTTCCTGCGGCTGGGAGTGCCGGTCATTGCCACCGATGTCGGCGGCATCCCGGACATCGTCGAGCTCGGTGCAGGAGAGTTGGTTGCGCCCGAGATCTCTGCAGATGACTTGGCACATCTCTTGGCCCGCCTCATCGACGCGCCGGATCGGTTGGCCGAGCTTAGAGAGCGGGCCTGGGGCCTCAGACACAACGCGAGTTGGAGTCGCGTTGTTCGAGTGCTGAAGGGCGTGCTTGAAACGGTGAACGGGTAGGCATGACGGCCGCACGTACGCCGTCGGCCCGCAACAACGGCGGCGTCTTCGACACCTTCCCAGATGCGACTTTATATCCAGGTCGGCGACGAGGGCTGCGGAGTGTGGACCAAACCCGCCGACGCCATACTCGCTGCGCTGCCACATGGAACCCCTTGCCGGCCGGCACCTTACGGCGCCTTGCAGGCCCTCCTGTCGTTGCGCGCCGGTCCGTCCCGGCCGATAGGTATGAGGTCGAAGGAACATGGTTTCCGGCATCGGGTCCGCAGAATATCACCCGGAGGCTGGGACACGGGGACCCGGTATTGTCGCTGAAGGGCGCGATCGTGACAGATCGCCTCAAGCGCTACGGCGATTTATCGCGCGCCAACCGGCCATGCGCTTGGCCAGGGCGATGGCGGCTTACCGTCTACGATGTGGCGTTCTGGCCTAGGTTAAGCTCGTTCGCGAGGTGAATGAACCCATCGGACCACCACCTGGACGCAAGTATGTCTTGCTCCGAGGAAATAACATGATACACTTGCGCTCTCCGAATTTGGCGAACATGTGCGCGGTTCTGGTTTAGGGCGCAATATGCTGTCATATTGTTCGAAGCCAACCGAGGCTTGCGCGGTAGACCAAAATGGTTGAATTGACGAGCGGCCCGTTGAGGCTCGATTTTGACCTGCGCCTGAACTTCCAATTCCGCAGCGACCGGAGCGCCTCCGTTGCGCGATTGGCCGCAAATCGCGAGTTCAACGGCGGGGTTGGCCTGACCGGCACGACTGGAGAAGTGCTCAGTCGTTTTGAGACTGGGCGGCTGATCCAGCCCGAGAGCCTCGCCGTTCTTTCAGACCTGTTCGGTCGGTGGCTTGACACCAAGCAGGATGAGCAACCACCAAGCAATTTAGTGATGTCGATAGCTGTCGAGGGAGGGGCAGGTGATTATTCGCGCTAGGGCGCCCCTTCGCCTTGGGCTGGCCGGCGGCGGCACCGACCTATCACCTTTTTGCGACCTTTACGGTGGTTGCGTCTTAAACGCGACGATCGATTTGTATGCCTATGCGCACATCGAGACAAGAGATGACGGAACAGTTGGGTTTTGGGCACAGGACATCGGCGAGAAATTTTTGGCGCCAGTGCCGAGCGAACTTCAGGCGAACCAATTAGAGCTTTCCCTGCACCGCGCCGTGTACAAGCGCGTAGTCGAAGAATTCTGTGGCAATCGACAGTTTTCGATGCGGATGATGACCTATTGCGACGCGCCGCCCGGCTCCGGGCTTGGTTCTTCGTCGACGCTGGTCGTCGCCATGCTGAAGGCGTACACGGAGTGGTTGCATCTTCCGTTGGGTGATTACGACACCGCGCGATTGGCATTCGAGATCGAGCGTCGGGATCTGGGGCTCAGCGGGGGCCGCCAAGACCAATATGCCGCGACCTTCGGCGGCTTCAACTTCATGGAGTTTTATGCCGACGAACGGGTCATCGTAAACCCGCTGAGAATCAAGAATTGGATCCTCTCCGAACTGAAGACATCGCTCGTACTGTTTTACACCGGAGCGTCGCGCGAATCGGCACGGATCATAGATGAGCAAACCAGAAATGTCGAGCGCGGCAGGGAAACGCCCATCGATTCTATGTTCGCTCTGAAGGAGGAGGCCGTGAGGATGAAAGAGGCGATCCTCAAGGGCGACTTCGATCAGCTGGCCTCCTCGATGGGCCGGTCGTGGCGGGCGAAAAAGCTGACCGCAGAAAGCATATCGAACCCGAAAATCGAACACATTTTGGAGCTTGCTATGGCGGCCGGCGCTCTCGCCGGCAAGGTATCGGGTGCGGGCGGTGGCGGATTTATCATGTTCCTGGTGGATCCCGCGCGGCGGGTAGAGGTAATCCGCGCGCTCAGCACCGTACCGGAGGGTCAGGTGATGGCATGCCATTTTACGAAACGCGGAACCGAGGGGTGGAGGCTGGATTGAACGCATTCATCGCGCGCGAAATCGACAAGACCGCCGCGGTTCTCGACCAGCTGCGATCGAGCAGCGAGTTCGCGGTCGCAATCGAGAGCATCGCCGGCCGGTGCATTCAGGCGTATCGCACGTTGAACAAGGTGTTGCTGGCCGGCAATGGCGGCAGTGCGGCGGACGCCCAACATATAGCGGGTGAGCTTGTCAGCAGGCTCAACTTTGATCGACCCGCGCTCGCTGCCGTCGCGCTCACTGTGGATACGTCGGTCTTGACTGCCATCGGCAACGACTACGGGTACGAAAAGGTATTCGAACGCCAAATTGCCGGTTTCGGGCGGCCTGGGGACGTGTTCATCGCGATTTCGACCTCGGGGCGTTCGCCCAATATCCTCCGGGCATTGGCCGAGGCGCGACGCAATCGGCTCGTCTGCGTCGGCTTCACCGGACGCAGTGGCGGAGACATGCCTGGGCTGTGCGATGTCTGCCTCCGGATTCCTTCTGACGAGACGCCAAAAATCCAAGAGGGGCATATCGTGTCGGCTCACATTATTTGCGGTCTGGTCGAACGAGCGTTGTTTGGCTGACCTCCGCCCGGCTCGGCCGGATTGATTCGCGGCGCCGAATTGAATGGAAGGCATAATTCTCGCCGGCGGCCTCGGGACCCGCTTGCGCGCGCGCGTTCGGGATATTCCAAAGTCGATGGCGCCGATCGCCGGGCGTCCTTTCCTGTGTTGGTTGTTGGACCGGTTGGCACAGGTTGGCTTTCGTCGCGTCATCTTATCCGTCGGATACCGCAGCCCTGCAATCATGGAGGTTCTGGGCTCGCGCCACCGCAACATCGAGCTCGTCTATGCTGTGGAGGACATCCCTTTGGGGACCGGCGGGGCGATCCGCCATGCCATGTCCTTCCGCAGTCCAGGTGCACAGGCACTCTGGGTGATGAACGGAGATACCATCTCGGCGCTTTGCCATCAGGAAATGTTTGCGGCGCATGTGGCAACACCGGCGCAGATGACGATGGCGTTGGTGCGGGTCGCCGATGCCTCGCGCTACGGTGCGGTGGTCGTGCGCGATAATCGCGTCGCCGGTTTTACCCCGACAGCGATGTCGGGCGCCGGCGTCATCAACTCGGGGACGTACCTTCTCAGCCCCGACCTCTTTACCGATGTCGATTGGCCAGAGGTGTTTTCTTTTGAACGCTACTTCCTGCCCGTGATGGTCGATCGTATCGATATCCGACCTTTCGAGACCAAGGGCTGGTTCATCGACATCGGCGTTCCCGAAGACTTCGACCGGGCACAGGCCGTGCTTCCGGCCGAATTCGACCGCTTGACACGATGAAACGGCGTGGTCTCTTTCTCGACCGGGACGGGGTCATCAACACCGACATCGGATACATGCATCGGATTCACGACTGCGTGTTCGTCGAGGGCATCTTCGAGATGGTGCAGGCATTTTACGAGGGCGGCTATGTGATCATCATCGCAACCAACCAATCGGGAATTGGCCGCGGCTACTATGGCGAAGCAGAATTCAAGGTGCTGATGGATTGGATGTGCGACCGTTTCGAAGGAAAGATCGCGTCGGTCTACCATTGCCCGGACCACCCCGAGGGGATTGGGGTGTACCGCCGGGAGAACCATTGGCGGAAACCTGGGCCGGGCATGCTGCTGCAAGCCGCACTGGATTTCAACCTCGACCTTGAGGGGTCGTGGATGGTCGGCGACAAGGAAAGCGATGTAGAGGCCGCGCGGCGCGCCGGCATTGGCCACATCGTGCTGTTCGACCCGGCGACGGGAATGCCCGAGCGCATGCATTATTATTGGCGGGTACCGAGCCTCGCGGCTGTCACTGCACTGCTGTGCGGTCGAGCGCTGGAGGTAAACCTCCGGGACCGTTCTACTCAATAGCGCGCTGCTGATTACACAAGTCGTGCCGCCTCGCGGCCTCGCAGATGGCGGCTTGCTGGACGAGATACAATAAAACGATATCCCTGCTACTGGTACTGACCGACCTTTAGTTATCTGTGCATAATTTAGACGACGTGGGCATAGGGCAGGATCCCGAACGACGCCCGCTCAAGCCGCCGGCGAGATATCACCAGAGCGCCCCAGCATTGACCGGATTTCACAGCCGATCGCGTACACCTTACAACGCGAGGGTGCTAGGTGCCCTGACATCACTCCTGGCATCGCATCCGACAACAAAGGTGCGAAGCCTGCTCGACGGCCGCTGCGTGTCAGCCGGTCGTCGGGACGGCCGCTCCTCGCACCCCTTCAGTCGTGATGTCGTGGTAGTTGCAAAATTGCGATGAAAACCGGGGACCTCCTGGCCTGCCTTTCTGCTGCGATTCGCCACGCCGTTGCGGACGGGGCTCAAGGGGGATGACGACACCTCCGCCGCATTCCGCCGCGGTAAAGGCGCCGTCGGAAGAGTCATGGCCTTCGAGCGCGGCTCGCTTTGTCTTGGAACCGGCCAGACTGCCAGGCTATCTATGGAGTCCGCCCGAGCCGTTACAGATTGCCCGGCGCAGCGTCCTGCGTTCGGGCAAATAACGCGAGCCCTAGGGTCGTCATCACCGTAGGGTCGCTGAATGTGTAGATCCATCGGTCATACAGGAATGCACTAAAGCCTGGCCCAAGCGAAAGCCAACCGCGGGACCACGAGAAACGCTGCCCACGCATAGACAGGCGGCACATACCCGAGGACGGCCGGCGACGGAGGTGGAAGTCTGCGACACCGGGTTGCTCGATAGCATCGAAATCGAACCGGCGGCTTGGACCGTAACGTCGAGACTCCTCTCTCAGTGATAATAAGTCAGGCCGAGCGGCGGCGGTCCATTAACCAGCGTCGAACCGTTGCATTGCTGGGTCGCCCAGTTGGCACAAGTCCACACTCGAATATACTTCACATATTGATTGACGGCTGAGAAAGGGGCTGTCCCATAGAGATCGTTTTGAAGGATGAAAAAATTGCGTTGGGCGTACTCGCCCGAATTACCTGAAGTCACATTATTTCCGACATCGCATCCTTGCAGCACGCCGTCAATGAAGGCGCAGCCGTACATGTGAGTAGAGCCATCGGTCGTGATAAGAAAGCCATATTTATGATAGGTTATACTTGACCAACCAGGTGGGATTAGGGTGTTGCACGGCGTCGGAACAATGTAACAAGTGCCACCGCTGACAGACCAATAATACCCTCCTGGCTGTGGTACGGTAGGATATGCGCCGGATGACTGATCTCCGTTGCCATTCGGATACATGTCTATGTTGAACGCGAGGGCTGGTGCTGTTTGATAAACCTGCCATGTGTAAAGACCGCCACCTCCCTGCCCGGAGTTGGTATCATCGCGCACAGTGGCTTCCCAATACATGCCGTTGGGAAATCCGGGTGTCTCCGGACCACTGTAGAAGTTTGTAGAATTGACGAGGTATATATTCTGTCCTGTGGATCCCCCAGGCGCATTGAAGTCCATCACCTGACCACCATAGGTCGGGTCGGTCACGATGGAAGTCTGGCTGCATGGAAGGCTGCCCACGAACGAGTGCCAAGGGAGTGCCGAGTTTGAGCCTCCGCAATCAAGCCAATTCGCGGTTGTTGAGACGTTGCCACTGAAAGCATACTGGCTCGGCTGCCAGCCCGTTCCCGTTGAGGCGGTGAAATCGAAGTTCGCAGCACAGGTGGTGAAACCGGCAGCGACTGCTTGTGAAGGCGCAGCCTCTGTTCCGCATCCGCCAGCTGGCGGTGGTGGGACTGCTGTGCTTGGAGCCGCGGCGGACCAGAAAGGTGTGCCCATCATCTGCGCTTGAGCGATTAGCGCATGAATGCTCAGCACCCCGAGCACGATTACGAAAGCAGCGGCTAGATATTTCATGGTACGATTATCTGGGTATTTCATGGTGCGACTATATTCCCGCCGAGAATGGCTGCTGTCCCGGAATTTTCGATCGTAACAAAGAAGTTGGCGTATTGGCCGGCCGAATACCCGCTCGTATAGGTCGCGCCGGCGACGTTTGCGTTAAGAGTGAGCCCAGCACCGGCAGTGATTTGCACTTGCCCTGCACCGTCTTGGACGATGTTCAGAGTACATCCATTGGGCAACCCGGCCGGCACCACGTAGCTGACTGTGGTGGAGGCCGTGAAATGCTCTATCTGAACACAATCCCACCCTTCGGCGCTGTAGCTCGTGTTGGTGCGAACCGCGATGCCGGGAAGTGACCCACCAATCGTGACAAGCCAGTTTGTCCCGTCCGATTGAGCGAAGGCTGTCTGACCGGGGGAGAGGAAAGTTTGGCCGGCCGTTGTTTCCGTGCCGATCGTCAGAGGGGCTCCATAGATCGTTGAGGGACTTGTTGGCGCTATCAGCAGGTTGGGGTTGCCGGTCGACTCGAATGACCCGGTATCAACGATGCGGATCCAGGTTCCGGTCGGGAAGACCCCTCCAGTGATCGCCGGCAAGGTGATGACGCAACCGGTGCAATTGACCGGGAGCGTCGTCGAGGCGTCGGTGCCTGTGACGCTGCTCGATCCTGTGTAGGCTACGGTATAGTTGCCCGTCTTCGCCGCCTGCATTAGCCCACTGCCGCCACCCTCGCCTAGCATTACGGCATAGTAATTGCCGCCACTTTCGGAGGTGATGTCGATCGCCTCGCCGCTGGAGAGCGCAATGCCGCTGGTCCCGCCCGTGCATATACCCGAACTGATCGCTGCACCGGAATGCGCATCGAAGGTGCTGCCGTTCGCGACGCACACGTGTACCGAGGCGCCGGGCGCCGCGACGAGGATCACCTTCGATCCCGCCGGAAGCGTGCTGCTCGTCGACTGCGGCAGCGTCACTGCATAGCCGGTGCCGGAGACTGGAGTGACGACGTTGTTTGCGTTGTTGCCAAGCGTCGTGGCACCGGTAATGGTGCTTGCCACCGTGCCGAGCACGGCGCTTATCGGCACCTGGTGCAGCGGGTTCGACGTGCCGCAGCCGGCGGCCACTTGACAGACCGCGATCGTGTCGGTGGCGCTCACCGAATTTGAGGAGGCGAGCCCGTTCATCGAGGTCGCCCGCGCCGAGGCGGCGGAGAGGGCGCAGCAAAGCACCCCTCCGGCCGCTTTGGTCCAGCGTTTCAACATCATCGACCCAATTGTCCAGATTGTGAGGTTGAGGAATGTTGCGTATAACAGAATATTGTGTATTTGTCAATATATTTTGTCAACAACCGGCGACGGTGTGTCTGCTGGGCGCGGCGACAAATGCCTCGTCTCTGCCGCCGCACCTGCCTCGGATCGAAGGGACTCCGCACCGGATGCCATGGCCTGCCCGCGCGGGCGGCGTGGCGGTCTTGCCGGCCGCGATCGACGGCTTCTATGGACCCTTCGAGGGCGAGGACGGCGCCCGCGTGGCTTAAGCTAAGATAGGACCCTCCCTCGGGGCGGCGCTCGCTGGCGTCATTGTCGGGTGGGTGGCCGACTCCAGGTCCCGCTTACGCGGTGGCGTCGAATTGATCGTAAGCGTCACGTTGACCCCACCTTGCCGGGGGTGAAGCGGGAGGGAAGATGGGGGCCTTCAACGGAGGCCCCGATATGGATGGTTTGCCCAGCAATTTGCAAACGGAACGTGAGACTTTCCGGCGAGTGGAGGTGATCACCGGAGTGGCGCGGCGGCGGCGCTGGACGGCGGCAGAGAAGGCGCGGATTGTGGCCGAGAGCTACGCGCCGGGAGCGAGCGGGACGTCGGTGGCGCTGCGGCACGGACTGCATCGCAATCAGATTTTTGCATGGCGGCGGCAGTTTCGGAGTGGCACGACAGGCACTGCGGACCAGCCGACGGACTTCCTTGCGATAGCGCTCGCCGCGGAAGGCGCAGGCCGGATCGAACTGAGCTGCGCCGGGGTGACGATCCGGGTCGGCAACGGATTTGCCGCCGGTGATCTGCGCCGCGTGCTGCAGGTGGTACGGGAGCTGCGATGATCTCGCCGCCAGCCGGGGTGCGGATCATGGTGGCCAGCCGTCCGGTGGATTTCCGCAACGGTCTGGACGGGTTGGCGGCGATGGTGCAGCAGGCGCTGAATGAGACCCCGTTTGCCGGCGACATCTTCGTGTTCCGCTCGAAGCGCGCTGACCGGGTGAAGATCCTTTATTGGGACGGCACCGGGCTTTGCCTGTTCCACAAACGCCTGGAACAGGGCCGGTTCACCTGGCCGCCGGTTGACGACGGGACGATTCGCCTCAGTGCCGGCCAACTGGGGCTGTTGCTGGAGGGCCTGGAGTGGTCGCGGGTGCGACCAAGGCCAGTGATTGCGCCAACGGTGGCCGCCTGAGGGAACAGTTCTGTTGGATTACGGAGGACGCCGGTAAAATCACCACATGCTGTCCAGCGCCGCTGTAGCCCCACAAGATCCTGCCCAGCTGCAGGCTCGGCTGGCGGCGGTGACGGCACTCCTGGAAGATCAGACCGGCGCTGTCGAGCGGTTGCGAGCGGAGCGGGACAGCTTGCGTGCCGAGCGGGACGCCGCCCAGGCAGAGCGCGACACGGCGGCTGCCGAGATCGACAAGCTGCGGCTGATGATCCGGCAGCTGCAGCGGGCGCAATACGGGCGCCGGTCAGAGACGCTCGATCCGGACCAGTTGCAGCTGGGCCTCGAAGAGGTCGAGCAGTCGCTCGGGACCGCGCAGGCGCCAGCCGTCGCCTCAACCAAGACGCCCGGCGAACGCCGGCCGCCGCAGCGCAACCGCGGTGCGCTGCCGCCGCATCTGCCGCGCTACGAGGTCATCGTCGATATCGACGACAAGAGCTGCCCGTGCTGCGGCGGACCGCTGCACGTGATCGGTGAAGACGTCTCGGAAATGCTCGACGTTGTCCCGGCACAGTACCGGGTCAAAGTAATCCGCCGGCCGCGCTACGGTTGCCGCGGCTGCGAGGCGGCGGTGGTGCAGGCGCCGGCGCCGGAGCGCCCGCTGACCGGCGGCATCGCCACCGAGGCGGTGCTGGCGCAGGTCTTGGTGGCCAAGTATTCCGAACATCTGCCGCTCTACCGCCAGGCGCAGGTCTTCGCCCGCCACGGCATCGATCTCGACCGCTCGACCTTGGCGAATTGGGTCGGACGGACGTGCTGGTGGCTGCGGCCGCTGGCCGAGTTGCTGCTCGGCACGGTCCTGTCGTCGCCGAAGATCTTCGCCGACGACACGCCGGTGCCGGTGCTCGATCCCGGCCGCGGCCGCACCAAGACCGGGCGGCTTTGGGCTTACGCCCGCGACGATCGGCCATGGCACGGGCCGGATCCGCCGGCCGTCGTTTATGTCTACAGCGAGAACCGCCAGGGGGTGCATCCGCGCAGCCATCTCGCCGAATTCACCGGGGTGTTGCAAGTCGACGGCTACAGCGGCTTCAACCGCCTCGCCGGGGATCACCCAAAAGGCGCGGTGACACTAGCGTTCTGCTGGGCGCATGTACGGCGCAAGTTCTATGACTTCCATGAGGCCACCGGATCACCGATTGCCGGCGAAGCACTGCGCCGCATCGCCGAGATCTACGCCATCGAGGCGCGCGTCCGCGGCCGCCCGCCCGACCAGCGGCGGCATATCCGGCAGACCGAAACCAAGCCTCTGCTCGAAGCCATGAAGACCTGGTTCGAGCAGGAACTCGGCCGGGTCTCGGCCAAATCGAAGCTGGCCGACGCCATCCGCTATGCGTTGCGGCATTGGCAGGGGCTCAGCCTGTTCCTCGAAGACGGCCGCGTCGAGGTCGATTCCAACACCGTCGAGCGCACTATCCGGCCGATCAAACTCGGCCGCAAAAACCACCTCTTCGCCGGCTCCGATGGCGGTGCCGAAAGCTGGGCAATGATCGCCTCGCTGATCCAGACCGCCAAACTCAACGACGTCGAGCCGTTTGCCTATCTGCGCGACGTCCTCGAACGCGTCGTCTCCGGCAAGACCAAGGCCAACGAACTCGCCTCGTTGCTTCCCTGGGCCTGGAAAGCCTCACAAGCTCAGACCGCTGTCAACAGCTGAGGGCGTGCCTCGGCGACCCCGCTTACAATTGATTTGTTGGCGGACGGTTCTTTTCCAACCTCCTGCCGGGCTTCCGATCGGGCAGGATCAGCACTGATCCGTCGCAGATCAGAGCGGGCCGGTGAGGTTACCCTGACATCCCCCGGCTGGATCGGACAAACAGACGGCAGCGCGGCAGGACGGTGAGGTCATTCCGGATGACCGCGCCCGCCGTCCCGACGAGCTATAAGGGCGTGACGGCCGGGTCGCTCGGTGCGCCATGTTGTTTCACCCCTGGTGCGGGCGTGCATCGGGTGGTATGTTAGCGTGCGTCAAACGTAGGCGGTATCGAGATGCCCTCGCGCAGGTGGCGCGACGCTTCGCACCTCCTGGCAAGCCGAGCCGATGCTGACCATCGTGGCGATAGGACTGTGGCCGGCGCACCGTATAGAAATCGGAATTGATGGCCGGTCTGCCGAATCCAGAAGGGGGAGGCCAGCGTTGCCTGTGGTTAGCGCGCACGATTTCGCTGCCGCTAAGTTCCGGGGAAAACAAGTACACGGCGCGGCTTGCTCAAGCACTCGCGTCCGCCGGGGCATCGGTGACCTTCATGGGGCTTGCCAATCCTGTCGCTCCGTGGTTGCAGCGTGCACAAGCGTTCGAGAGTCGGATCGACTGGCGCGTTGTGCCAGGCCGGCCGACGTCGACCGTACTTGCGCTTGCGAGCCCATTGCCGTTCGCTGCCGCTCGGTTCACCACACATGGTTACGCGCAGCACCTAGAGGCAATGCTCCACGATCGCGATTTCGATGCCATCATATTGGATCATTATCCGATGTCTTGGGCGATCGGTCATATCCAGAGAAGTAAAAGGAACGGCATAAGGCCTCTGATCACGTATATCGCCCATAATTTCGATACTAAGCTTGCGTCGGATATAGCACAAAATTTCCGTGGCAGTCTTCTTCGCAAGACCGCGCTACATGTAAACGCTTGGAAGGTAGCGAATGCGGTACGTAGCCTTGCTGGCGCCGCAGACATTATCGTGGCAAACACGGCCGAGGATGGCAAGAATCTTGCGCTGCTTTCGCCATCGAGCGTCAAGCTCGTATTGCCCCCCGGCTACGACGGGCCACGCGCGCCGGACCGGCAAATCGTGCAGGCCACGCCGCGGCGGGTCGCGATTGTCGGGTCCTACGAGTGGACACCCAAGCAGATGAATTTGTCCGCCTTTCTCGAAGCGGCCGATTTAATCTTCGAAGACGCCGGCGTCGGCATCGATGTCGTCGGTGAGGTCCCGGATCCCTTGCGGAAAACCTGGGAAGCAAGGGTCAAGGCGACGCGCTTCCACGGTTTCGTCGACGATCTTGGTGAATTCCTCGCCGCGCGGCGCATGGGGCTGGTCATTGAGGAGATAGGCGGCGGGTTCAAGCACAAGATACTGGATTATATCTTCAATCGGCTGCCGATCGCCGCGATAAGAGGCAGCATGGCGGGCTTGCCGTTAACAGAGGGATCGGACTATTTATCCTTCGATTCGATGCGGGAGCTGGCGATCGGTGTCGCTGCCGCAATCAACGACATCGATCGCCTGAATTCCATGCAACAGGCTGCCTATGAGAGATGCGAAGGTGGATTTGATTGGAGCGGCCGCGGGGAGACTCTTTACGATGCCATAGAGCACGCTGTGAACCGCAAGCGACATTTCGTGGACGACGGACTGGAAACCGGATTTACTTCACCCTCATCCCCGGGATAGGCGCGGACGCGGGGCATTGTCGAGTGGGACACGAGCAACGGCACTGGACGCTGTGCGCCGCGGTGGTGCCTGCGCGATTGAGGTAATCTTGATCGATCTCGACCGGAAAGCCTTGTGGCGGCGCGGCGGTCACGACCACGCCGCGGTCTATACTGATAAGGGGCTTCATCGCGTCGCGCCCGGCCAGGAGCGGACCGCATCGGGGTTGTTGTCGACGGCAGACAGCAAGCCGGGAGCCTCTTCGGAGAATGGCGGGTCAGCAGTGCCGCCCGGTGGTGCCGCGCCTCGCGAACGGTCACGTCCCGTGAGGTCCGCCGGCGCCGAGGGGTACGAAAAGCATTATGGCTAGTATAACTCAGTCGGGTGGGTCGCGCGGCTTCGATACCGGAGCATTCGAGGTGCCCAAGCCCGCGGTACCTGCCCCCGAGCAGTCGGCAGCACGAACTGACATCGCTCTGCTAGTCTCATTGCTGTTTTTACCACGCTTCACATTGCCGCTTGGCAACACGTTTCTGCATATTGATCTGCTGTCCTTCGGCGTTATTTTACTTTATCAATTCTTTAGTGGAAAACTGATAATCGAATACGATCGGTTCTTGTGGTTTTTCGGTGTCGGGCTGGTGGCAACCTTCTCTCTGCTGTTGAACTTCAATAGCAATATGTTGACAGGCTATGCTTTGTTCATCGTCCTTTGTTTCCTGTTCACACTTAGTAAATCCTCAACCCCTGGCCAATACAAGAGGACGCTCCACGCATTTCAATGTTTTGTGATGATTTTGGCAGCCATCGGCGCGGTGCAATTTGCTGCCCAATTTGTTGTCGATGGCGGCAAACTCATCAATTTTTATGGGATAATCCCGGATTTTCTGCTCAGCGACCCTGAGGCGGTCGGAATGCACGACCCGCGCCTTACGTATGGTGGCATTATCCAGGCTACCGGTCTGTTCTTACCGGAACCGTCGGCTCTCGGGCAAATCACGGCGTTTGGCATTCTCATCGAGATTCTAGAATTTCGCCGGCCCCGATACCTGCTGGTTATGGCGATTGGGTTCCTTCTGGCCTACAGCGGGACCGGCTTGATGCTTCTGCTCTTGTTTCTGCCGCTAACAAGTCTCCACCGCAAGGAGGCAGCGCTGTCCGCCTTGTTCGTCGTGATCCTTGTCGTTGGGCTTGTCGCAACAGGGATTATCGATCTCGCTAACTTCACCTCCCGCGTCAGCGAGTTCAAGTACACTAATTCGAGCGGTTTTGAGCGGTTCGTGTTACCTCTCTGGCAGGCAGCCAAGGGCTTCGAAAGCGGAAATTTGCAAGGATTGCTGCTGGGGCACGGTCCGGGGACCGTAAAATCTACCTTTACGGCGGCATGGTATGGCGGTTCGGACGCTAATTGGTTCAAGATGTTTTATGAATACGGCCTAATCGGTTCATTCATTTTCTACTGTTTCGTGGTCTCCTGCGTTAGGAGGTCGAGATGCCCCAGCATCGCGATCGCTGCTATAATTTTCGCCTACCTTTTCCTGCAGGCGAGCTTGTTGGTGGCAATCCCTCTTTGTATGTTGAACGGGAATCAGTCTCGACGCTGTCACTTGCCTGGCTCAGGGGCACGCTGGACATCGTAGGGGTCGGCGCGCAAGGGGCTTGGCGCACCATTTTGCTCACCTGATTTGCCGATTCGACGCGTCGGATTGCCTGGTTGCCGGCACCACCATTATGCCGATCTCACCGCGCGCAACACCGCGCTCAGAAGGCTGATCTTGACTTCCGGCGCCACCCGCACGACGGCGCCGTCCAGCGCGATCTCGATTGCCGTTCCCGCTTGTGACCTCCGCGGCGGCCGCCTTGCCGCCTCTGGATTCTGGACCGATCAAGCTGTGTGAGCGCCAATGTAAGCGGCGGTGCGATGGCGAGGTTTGAGTTATCCAGTGGCCCGGAGAGGCGATGGTGTCACCCACCAATCCGATTGATGTCGCTCGGCGTTCCGAGGTAACCATCCGGCGAAGGCCGTCGCCGGATGGGAAGATCAGGCCGCGACTACATGCGGCGCGGTGTTTTTCCAGTTCCGCAGGTTAGGCCATTATCCCTATCCAGCTGAGGCAGGCTGTGCAACTTCCGCGGGAAGGCGGCGGATGCGATTGGCGCCGCCCGGCATGGCGCCGGCGGTGAGCTGGTCGTAGGTGATGGTGGCGCATTCGACCGCGCGCCGGATCAGATAACCGTCCAGGCCGTCGGCGAGGTTGCGGCGATTGAAGCGGTAGGACCATTCCCGCAGGTAGCGCGGCAAATGCTTGGCGCTGACGCCGTGGTGCGTGCCTACGAGCCAGGCTTTGATATTGCTGAACAAGGTATGGATGATCGGGAAGAATTCGCCGGCGTTGGCGCCCTCGCCTTGGACCACCGGCGTGTGCTTGAAATGCCCGCCGAGATCGGCGTCGCGGCCGCTATAGCCGGAAAACGCATCGGTCAGCAGATGCGAATGGGCCGCGATATTGGCCTTGAGAAAGGCGCCGAGTTCGGCACCCGATGCCGCCGGCAACACGGCGATGCGGGCACCGCCGGCAAAGAAGCCGTGCTGACGCTTGACGGCGTGCCCGTGCTTTCCCTGCTCGTTTTTCGGTGCCGGCACCTTTTCGACGGCGGCGACGACCAGGCTCTTGTCGGGGTTCTTGGTGCTGCGGCCGCGACTGCTCGCATCGCCGCGGGCGCCCATGAAGGTCTCGTCGGCCTCGAGAAAGCCATGGAGTGGGCGCATCGCGTCCTCGCTCAGCCCATGGCGCAGCTTATGCGCCATGGTCCACGCCGTCTGATACGCCACCCCCAGCTCCCGTTGCAGGAACTTGGACGAGACGCCGCGCTTGTCGCGGGCCATCAGGTAGGCGGCCAGAAACCACTTCGTCAAATTGGTCCGCGTGCGATGAAACACCGTTCCCGCCGTCACTGATTCCTGCCGGTGACAGGCGACGCATTCGTAGACCCGCGAACGCGCCTTCAGCGTAACCCTTCGCGGAAGGCCGCCTTGCTGTCTCTCAGCTGATCGGGCTGGGTAGGCGCCAGTGCAAGCGGCGGTGCTTGCACTGGTGCAAGAGACGGTGCGATGGCGAGGTTCGAGTTATTCAACGCCCCGGAGCGGCGGCGACGCTGGAGCGAGGAACAGAAGCGGGCGGTGGTTGCGGCGGCATTTACGCCGGGCGCGATTGTTGCCGAGGTGGCGCGCCGGGCGGATGTCCGTGCCGGTCAGATCTACCGCTGGCGCCAGGAACTGCGCAGCGATCGTGCCGGTTTTGCCGCCGTCGTGGTGACGGCGGATGCCGATTGCGGGCCAGGCATTGCGGCACGCAGCGGTGAGGCGATCGAGATCCAGTTCAGCGGGGTCGCCAGCCTGCGCATCCCGCCGTCGACGCCGCCCGGGCTGGCGGCGGCGGTGGTGCAGGCGCTGGTGCGGCGATGATCCCGGTTCCCTCGGGGGTACGGGTGTGGCTCGCCACCGGCCACACCGACATGCGGCGCGGCATGAACAGCCTGGCGCTGCAGGTGCAGGAGCGGCTGCAGCGCGACCCGCACGCCGGCGATCTTTACGTGTTCCGGGGCAAGAGCGGGTACCTGATCAAGGTACTTTGGCATGACGGCGTCGGCATGTCGCTCTACGCCAAGCGGCTGGAGCGGGGCCGCTTCATCTGGCCTCCGCCGGCGGATGGCGTGGTGGCGATCAGCGCGGCGCAACTGGCCTACATGCTCGACGGCATCGATTGGCGCAACCCGGTTCACACCTGGCGACCGCAGGTCGCCGGCTGAGCCGATCTCCGTTACGTGACGAAAGACAACGAGGCTTCGCAATGCCCCGAGGACGCCCGCCGCACGGCCAGCTAGCGCTAAGCGGCGCCGAGCGGCAAGCCCGATGGCGGGTCCGTCATGCCGGCGCCCCGGTCAGCCGCTGGCGCCGCCCGGCCGACCGGCGCTCGCGCCCGCAGCGCTGGCGTGATGCCGTTGCCGAGCTTGTCGCCTTGCAGAACGAGTACACGCAATGGTTCGAGGCATTACCGGAACCGTTGCGCGAGACCGCGACCGGCGAGGCCCTGCAAGCGATTGTCGAGTTCGATTTCGGCGAGCTCGCCGACCTCGATCCGCCGCGCGGCTTCGGCCGCGACTGAACGAGTACCACGCGCCCTGGCCCCACCGTCGCAAACCGTCGACCATGCCTTCTGCGCCGCACCATTCTCATCTTGATTGTCGCGCCTCAATCGCGCAATAGATTGGGTGCGACATTTTGACTCACCCTATAGTTGATAACGCAAGGACGGCTGCCAGCATGTGATAATCGGTTCTCGTGACGACGCCCGAGACCCTGCCCGACGACATTGCCGCATTGCGGGCGGCGTTGTCGGCGGCGCGCGAGAAGTGCCTGGAGGAAGCGGCCAGGGCGACGCGGATCGAGGCGGAACTCGCGGTTGCCAAGGCCAAGGCCTCCGACGACGAGGCGCTGATCGCCCATCAGCGATTGCAGATCGCCAAGCTGACGCACCAGCTCTATGGCCAGCGCTCGGAACGCAGCATCCGGCTCATCGAGCAGATGGAGCTGGCCTTCGCGGAACTCGAAGAGCTCCGCCAGCGAGGATGAGATTGCCGCCGAGCAGGCCGTCGCCAAGACCACAAAGGTAGCGGGCTTTAACCGCAAGCGCCCGGCGCGCCAACCCTTCCCGGCGGACCTGCCGCGCGAGCGGGTGGTCGAACCGGCGCCGACGGAATGCCCGTGCTGCGGCAGCGCGCGGCTGCGCAAACTCGGCGAAGACATCACCGAGACGCTGGAAGTGATCCCGCGGCAGTGGAAAGTGATCCAGCATGTCCGCGAGAAGTTCAGCTGTCGCGACTGCGAGAAGATCAGCCAGGCGCCGGCGCCGTTTCATGTGCTTCCGCGGGGTTGGGCCGGGCCCAGCCTGTTGGCGATGATCCTGTTCGAGAAGTTCGGGCAGCACCAGCCGCTCAACCGCCAGGCCGAACGCTATACCCGGGAGGGCGTGCCGCTCAGCCTGTCGACCCTGGCCGACCAGGTCGGTGGCTGCTGTGCCGTACTGGCCCCGCTCATCAGCCGAATCGAGGCGCATGTCTTCGCCGCGGAACGTTTGCATGGCGACGACACGACCGTGCCGGTCCTCGCCAAGGGCAAGACCCACACCGGGCGATGTTGGGTATATGTGCGCGACGACCGCCCGTTCGGCGGGCCGGATCCGCCGGCGGCGATGTTCTATTACTCGCGCGATCGGAGCGGTGTACACGCCCAGGCGCATCTCGCCGACTATGCCGGAATCCTCCAGGCAGACGCTTTCGCCGGCTACAACAAACTGTACGAAGCCGACCGCCAGCCGGGCCCGCTCATCGAGGCGGCGTGCTGGGTGCATGCCCGCCGGCCGTTCTTCGTCATGGCCGACATCGCCGCCAACGCGCGCCGCAAGGCGCAGGGCAAGACCGCCGTGATCTCGCCGCTGGCGCTGGAGATGGTCCGCCGCATCGACGCGCTGTTCGACATCGAGCGTGCGATCAATGGCCAAAATGCCGAACAGCGCCGGGCCAGCCGACAGGAACTGAGCGCCCCATTGGTCGCCGACCTGGAACGCTGGATGCGTGAGCAACGGCCCAAGCTGTCACGCGGCAACGATGTCGCCAAGGCAATGGACTACATGCTCAAGCGCTGGCCGGCCTTCACCCGCTTCCTCGAAGACGGCCGCATCTGCATGTCCAACAACGCCGCCGAGCGCGCCCTGCGCGGCATTGCGCTGGGCAGAAAATCATGGCTGTTCGCCGGTTCCGATCGCGGCGGGCAGCGCGCCGCAGTAATGTACAGCCTGATTGTCACCGCCAAGATGAATGACGTCGATCCGCAAGCCTGGCTCGCCGACGTCCTCGCCCGCATCGCCGAACATCCGGCTCGTAAGCTCGACGAACTGCTGCCATGGAACTGGCAGCCCTGCTCGCCACTGCGCCGGCTGGCGGCCTGACCTGTGGCCGCCATCAGCGCCGTCTTCACGATCGCCTACGTCGCCGACCTCCTCGGCGAGGACGAAGACTGCCTGCACGATCTGTCGATCGACATGTTCCCCGAAGATGGGTGCCTCTACGTCTATGGCCTCGGCGAGGACGCCATGACGCCTTCACTCGGGACGGCATCGAATACTTGAAACAGGTCATCGCTGACAGACGTGCCGCCGGGAACGCATCGCCCGAGCTCAACTCGACCGAATAGCTCGACCTGCGCCGCTCACCGCATGCTTACCCTTCAGCCGCCATGCCTGCCGACCGCCGCATCCCGCGCAGACAAACCCGCCGGGCCAGCGCAGCCCCGACAGGTGCTCGATGCACCGCTCCTCCGTCCCGAACCGCGCCGCAAACTCCGCAAGCCCAGCCATCCGACCCCCCTCGACCGACTGGTGCATGCTACCTTAAGGCGAGGCTTGATGCCAGAACATTTAGCGAACCTGCGCTAACCGGATAGGGATATAGGCCATATATACGCAGGAAGCGCCGGAAGGAGTGGGTCTTCGCCCGGTTCGCCGCCGCCCCGATCCGCCCAGCGCTATTTGTTTTTGAAAAAGGAAAAAGGGGCCGCACTCTTGGTGATGGATCCTGCGATGCCCACGTCCTCGTCGGATAGTCGCCGAGAGTAAGGATCATCGCGGCGCAAAGAGGGGGCCGTTCCTTCGTCCCGACCTGCTTCGTCCGAAAACCGCAGCAGCGCCGGCTCAGTCGGCCTCCGCCCTGCGGCGTCGCGGCGCCGATCCCCACAATTCGACGGCGCCCGCCTCGACGTCGCGTTCGAGCTCGGCCCGGGATGGCAAATCCGCGGCCACGCCACTTTCACCTCACGTGGGTTATGACGAAGTTGCGGCGGGTGTTCACCAGAGGGCAAACATATCAAATCGCCACCTTCCGCCGAGGAGCACGTTTCTGCTCTTAAGAGAGATGCAAAATTCGACCTTTTATATCGAAAAGGTTGGCACGAAGCGAGTGTCCAGAGAGGGATTGCTCGTGTCCTGAGCCAGAAATTCGTGTAATAAATTGACGGCGGAGCCGTAACGGCGGAGACGGAAGACGCGGACGGTGTCGGTAGCGAAGATCGAATTGTCGGCTGAGGTCGGAGGCAGGTATAAGTCTCCCGAGGGAGGTGGGAGTTGCGATTTTCGATCGTCATCAATAACTACAATTATGGTCGGTTCGTGGTGCAGGCGATCGAGAGCGCGCTCGCGGTCGACTGGGAGAGCAAGGAAATCATTGTTGTTGACGATGGCTCAACGGATGACTCGCGACCGGTAATCGAGCAGTTCGGCACCCGCGTCCTGGCGATTTTTGCCAAAAATGGCGGCCAGGCGCGAGCGGCGAATATAGGCTTCGCACAGTCCACCGGCGATGTGGTCATCTTCCTCGATGCCGATGATCTCCTATTACCTTCCGTAGCCCGGGAGGTTGCGGCGGCATGGGGTCCCGGGATCGCGAAGGTGCAATACGGCATGATCTTCGTCGATCGAGAATTGCGACCGCTCGGACGAGAATTTCCAGTGTACAGCGAGCGGCACACTCCCGAACTGGTCATGTCGTCGATACGCAAAAGCGGCGGCTATCTGATGTCACCGACGAGCGGCAACGCGTGGAGCCGGGACTTCTTAAAGGTGGTCTTTCCGATACCGACGCGTGACGACGGCTTGGAGTATATCGACCAGTATCTGAACAAGCTGGCGCCGTTTTTTGGCGATGTGGTGAGCCTGAGGTCGTCGCAATGCCTCTATCGCCGCCACGGCGAGAACGAAATGCTTACTCATGCTCGGCTGCGCCGGTTCGCCGAACGGTCGGAAAGCCGCTATCGCCGCCACGGTGAGAACAAACCCAGGCATGCTTCGACTGCCGGTTATCTCCAGTGGTACCCCCGTCAGCTGAGACAGCTCGAAGCCGTGGACAAACTCGTAGATCAACTCTTGCGGCGGGAACAGCGCTGGCACCGGATACCCTGCGAAGGTGAGTACTACATGACGCTTGCTTTCGTTTCGAAACGATTTTTTCCGAACCTCTATCCTGACGGGCTGATAGATCTTCTGCAACATTATTGGCGAACCGTTTGGCAAGGCGAATTTAGCTTGAGGTGGAAGGCCGCCCTGTTTGCCTGGAGCCTGATTGTCGCGGTGGCACCCCGACCAATTGCCGGCTGGTTCGTCGCAATTCGTGATCCCGAGCAGAGAGCGGGGTACGCGAACGGCTTAGTGCGTCTCGCGCGTCTAGTGCGTCCTCTGCTTGGCCCGGCGGTGCCGCGCTAGTTTTCTGTTTTCTGGGGTCGGATGCCCGAGCGCGGCACCATGCTCGGGTCGAGGCCGCTCGCCGGCTATGCGGGCATCGTGCAATGCGGTGGCTACTCGGTCTACAAGCAGATGGCCGACCCTATCGCTGCCATGCTTACCGATGGCGTTGGTGTCGATCTCGATGCGGCCGTCTTCGAGATAGAGGGCTAGGCCGTCCCACTGATTGAGGCCGCAGCGGAAGGCGGCGGCGATAGCCGATTTTGCGGCGGCGCGGACGAGTTTTGCGTTTCGAGCCGGCTCTTGAGCGCGGCGAGGAGCGGCGCGACGCCGCATTTGGCGATGTCGTAGCAATGTCGCCGCAGAACATGTGCTAGCGAGGGCCGGGATGCGCCCAGCAAAAGGCGAGCGTCGCAGCGCCGCCCTCGGGCATCCAACCTTGCGGCCGGTGAAGCAGTTTCAGATGATAGGGCCCTCGACACGGGGCCCGGGCGCGGGGTCGCCTGTCAGGTAATTTGGCACTAAAGCGCAACACTCTCTCGCGCCGAGGCAGGAAAGTTAACGGGGTGGCGCCGTGGCGGTGCCGGCGGCGGAGGAGGTTGCCGCGAATTGAAGACAGCCGGACCACGCTCGCGTTGCTACATGCTGCACTACAACCATCTTTCAGTTGGCAAATTGGATTTGCGGTATGGACTTGTAGAACTGTCGGACGTAAAGGAGCTGGGCAACAGGCGAAAGCGTCGATGATCGAAATAAAAGGTGTCGTCAAGCGAGGCCTGCGACGGTTTGGGTTTGCCATCCGGCGAACTGGACCGGGTCGGCTCCCAGACCTGATGGACTTCCTTGTTGCGCGGGGGGTCGACGTTGTGCTTGATGTTGGCGCCAACATCGGACAGTTTGGGAAAATGCTGCGTGACTCTGGTTACCGGGGAAAAATTGTCTCTTTCGAACCGATGGAAGCGGCCTATCAAGAACTCAAGACGACGTCGGAAGACGACGGAGATTGGCAGGTTCATAACTTGGCGCTAGGTGCTACCGCCGGCCGCGCGGTGCTCAACGTGAGTCGCCACAACCTATTTAGTTCAATATTGGATCAGGCGTCGGCAGCGCAGGCTTTCGACCCGCGCGGCGTTGCCGTTATCTACCGCGAGGAAGTGCGTATCGCGTGTTTAGATGGTTTCTTCGCGCCGTTCCGCGACCGGACGGTGTTCCTCAAGATCGATACACAGGGGTATGAGCGCCCGGTTCTCGAAGGCGCGCGCGAGGCCTTGACGCAGATCATAGGTGTACAGCTCGAATTGCCAATCGTCCATCTCTACAAGGACACCTGGCCGCTTTCTGACGCGCTCGACTATATGAGCCAAGCGGGTTTTGTTTTGGCTCAGCTAACCCCAGTCGGTTGGCTGAAAGAGGATCCCGTGTCGTTAGTTGAGATCGACGCTATATTCCGCCGCTCCAGCAAAGCGAGTAACTGAGAAAAGTGTGAATTGGAAGGCCCGCGACAAGGCCGCCATGACAAATTTCGACGATCGAGGGATTAGATGCTGGATCTTTCCGTAGTCATCTGCACGCGTAACCCGCGGCCGGATTATTTAGCCCGGGTATTGGAGGCGCTGGGCAATCAGACGCTGTCCCCCGACAGATGGGAACTTCTGATTATCGATAATGCGTCGAACGTGCCAGTGGCGGGCAGTTGCGATATCTCGTCGCATCCGCGGGCGCGGAACATCACAGAGAGCGAACTCGGCATTGCGCCGGCCCGACGGCGCGGCATGCGCGAGGCCGCCGCCGACCTCATCGTCTTCGTCGATGACGACAATGTTTTGGACAAAACGTATCTTTCGGAAGCCGTGAAAATCAAGCAGGAGTGGCCTTTGCTGGGTGCGTGGGGCAGCGGTTGCATCAAGGGCGATTACGAGGTCGAGCCGCCGGAATATCTGGAAGCTTATCTTTCGTTCCTGGCGCTACGCGATGCAGCGGGACCGCGCTGGAGCAATTTCATTTGTATTCCGGATACAATCCCCTGGGGCGCCGGATTATGCGTACGCAAGGAAGTCGCCAGCGCCTACTGCCGTTTCTATGAGCGATCGTCCATTCAAATAACCGGTCGCCAAGGAGACTCCCTTGCAAGCGGCGAAGATAAGGAAATCGCGCATGTCTCCTGTGCTCGCGGTTTCGGCATCGGTATCTTCCCAGAGCTCAAGATAAGACACCTCATCCCAAAGCATCGCATTTCAGAAGACTACCTGATACGGTTGGCAGAAGGAATAACACTCTCTGATTTGCTTATCGATTACAAGTGGCAGGGGAAACAGCTACAATTTGCAAGCGATTTGGGAGTGCTGCTGAGGTTTTTTAAGGCGATCCTTCTCCATCGCGGTCTCGATCGACGATTCCAGTTCGCTCAAGTGCGGGCGTTCGCCAAAGCGCGACGAATTATTGAAACGTCTCCGGTTGGTATGATCGAAACAAAAGATTCCAATGGGTCTGGTATCCTGCGATGATCCGGGGATGCGGGAGGATGTCGAAGTTCGGCTTGGGCGGAAGATTGCGAGCGCTGTCGAGCGCCGGAGGCAGTCACGGCCGACTGCAACAACGGGCGGAAGCATGCCCGGCGGCCGCAGATCATCGTCGCGACGGAAAGGCTGCGGCAGGACTGAGATTATGCGCCGGGCCGGGCCCCCAAGCTTTGCGGGCAACGCGCGGCCTTATGGAGGCTGGGGTCAGACCTCATCCGGATTGTCGCGCGATACGGGCCATTTATCGACCGAGATCTGGCTGGTGATAAGGGTGGCGCCACGGCTGCAGCGGTCCTCGACGATTTCGAGCATGGTCGTGGGGCTGTTCGGGCCCGAGCGGCTCGAACCCCGCGTAAGCGCGTGGCGAGGACAGGTCGTGGGCGGCCGGGAGTCGTTGGCTACTGACGCGAGCGCCTATTGCCCTGGGATGACCGATTGAGGATTGACAGGCCAGGCGGCGTCAGGTCGCGGCGCGGGTGCCGTTGGCGGGCTGCCAGTTCCAGGGCAGCAGCTGGTCAGGCTTGGCTGGCCCGACGTCTCGGCTCGAATCGCGGAGCATCCGGCCCGCAAGCTCGACGAAGCGCTGCCGTGGAACTGGCAGCCGCGCTTGGGGCCGCACCGTCTGGCAGCCTGAATATCAGCGCGGTCTTCGCGACGTCGCGAACATGCAAGCATGCTCGGCGACGCGGGAGGACGAAGTCTCAAAGACTCGCTCTTCGACCGGTTGATTGACATGTTCCCGGAACACGCATCTCCACTTGCGCCAATGCATTGATAATTGGTAAAAGTATAGGGAGTGCGCCCTGAGGTAGAGGGTGTTAGAATGATTGGAATTGATGTTCGTCAGTGGCTAAAAGTGGCGTTGCGCTTAGATCTCTTGAGCGATTTGAAGAAATATCGGATACGACACGCCGTTGCGACAATGATCTGCTGGCTGCCGATGCCGCTACCAGTCTTGCTCCACTTTTCGGGTTCCGACAAGCACAGCCCTGACGGCCACCGATACGGCCATATCTACGCTCGTATCTTCGCCCGCTTTCGCTACCGACGGATCAAGCTTCTTGAAATCGGGGTAGGGGGTTATGACCTCCGCCTCGGGGGGCAGTCGCTGAACGCATGGCAGGCCTATTTTCCGCGGGGCTGTATTGTTGCTTGTGACATCGAAAGCAAGATGCACCTTGCTACACCAAACACCCGCGTCTACCAAGTGGACCAATCGAGCACGACGGACTTGGTCGCACTACGACAACAAGAGGGACCATTTGATATCATTATCGACGACGGCTCGCACCTGAATGGTCATCAACTTTTTGCCTTCTCTCATCTTTTTGACGCTTTGAAGGACGGGGGCCTCTATGTGATCGAGGATGTAATGACCTCGTTTTGGAGCTTCGGGGGATGGGACGGCGCACACATTGATAGTTCGGCCTTCAGCTCTACTTGCATAGGTTATTTCCTCGCTCTCGTCCCGTATTTGAACGCCGACGAATTCGAGTCCGAGCGTGGTGTGGATATGGAATTGGCTCGTGTTGCCGAGAAGATTTGGTCAATTATCTTTGTAAAAAATCTTATTATTATCGAGAGATGCAAGTTTCCGAAAGGTGGTACGTTCCGCGACACTTTTCGTGCGCGGGCTTCCAACGGACGCCTATGCTCGGACCGGATGACCAAGTCACGCTCGGCCGACTTCCTCGCCAGAATGTACCGCCATCAGCCGGGGTGAGCCGAATGCCCCAAGCAGGCATATCGATCGCTATGTGTACGTACAATGGTGAAGATTTCATTAGTGCCCAATTGAGTAGTCTCGGCGCTCAAACATATCTCCCTTCCGAGCTGATCATTTGCGATGATAGATCCACCGACCGAACAGTCAATATTATTAGAAAATTTGCTGAACAATCTTCGTTTCCGGTACGATTGTTTGTTAACTCGGAGCGTCTTGGTGTCCGAAAGAATTTTCAAAAGGCTGCGAACCTCTGCAGCTCCGAACTAATCGCATTCTGTGATCAAGACGACATTTGGCTTCCTGCCAAAATTCAGCGCTGTATTGTCCCATTTGATGAGCCCAGCGTATTGCTTTGTCATCACAATTTCCGCGTGATTGACCGAGAGCTACGGGTTCTTGTGGATAACGGCAACCACGGTCGACCGTATCAAACCGGAATCCATAGGCCGAAGCGCAGTCCCCGACTTGTGCCGTTAGGTTTTACAATGGCATTTAGACGGATTCTTAGACTTTAGTGCTGGGTGGCAGGAGTCCGTTTCTTTTAATAATTCTGTCGGCGAAAATTTGCCGGAATGCCACGATGAATGGTTTTATGGGCTTGCTTCCGGAATGGGGCGGGTTGCCTATTTAGATGAACCGCTTGTGCTATATCGGCAACATGGACAGAATTTATTCGGTTGGAAACCTCCGGCGAAGCCCCTTGAAGCGATCAAATCAAGATTTGAATATCACTCTAGGGTCCTTCCCTTCGTCACGCTGAAGTCGTTCGATCGCCGAGCAAAATTCTTTGCGGAAGCAGAGGCCATCACACATGGAGAGATGAGGGAAAACGCACGAGCAGCTGCGATACAATACAAAAAGCTGGCTAATGACATACGGTGCAGAGTATCAATCAGAGAATGTCAGGGGTTTGCTACTAAGGTGGCTGAGCTTAGCAAACTGATCTACGGGGGGGCATATGGAACCGAAAGGCGCGGAGGCCAGGGATGGAAGGCGCTAGTAGCAGATTTATTCGCTATTTTCACGTAATATCGTCAATGCGTCGTGCGCTGCACTCCCGGCTTCTCCCGGTTTAGGGGGCCACGATTATCGTTGCCCCGGTTGGTTGCGAGATGCAGTAGACGACAAACCTCAGACTAGCGCGAGCGCCCGTTCTGCAAAAGGAGTTGCCCACGCAGTGCTTCTTCGAACGCCTTCTCGTAATCCGCTATCTGCTGAGCCATCGTGAAGGTTCGGACCAATTCCTGGCCCTGGGTCGCTATTCTGTGCCGCAACGCGTCGTCTCGGATCAGCGCGACGACGGCGCGCGCGAGATGCACCGCATTGGCGGGCGGAACGATCATGGCCGTCTCGCGGTGGCACAAGGCGTCGGCGCCGACACCGGTAAGTGTGGTGACGGCGGCCAGGCCGAGTGCCATCGCCTCCACCAATGCGAGGCCGTAGCCTTCGGAGAGCGAGGGAAACAGAAATATCGCGTGCCGCGCGAACTCTCTCGCCTGGTCCGGTATAGAGCTGATCGTTGGGATTATCCGAAGGCGCTCAGCGGCCGCAGCGCTAAAGCAGCGCCGGATCTCGGTTTCCGGCCGATGCGTACCGGCGATGGTCAAGGTCGCCTCCGGCACCTGAGCGAGGATGAGGTCGAATGCGACAGGAAGCGCTTCGGCCCCCTTTCGGGTGTCCCAGGTGCCTAACCATAGTAGCGATGAGGCCGCCCGTGCCGCCGGCGGAGGCGCCGCGCCACTCGCCGCCAAGATCTCCGGGTGGATGCCCGGGGGAATTTTTACCAACCGATCGAGAGCGAGGCCTGAGCGCATCAGAAAGTCATAGTCACGGTCGTTCTGCACCACAGTGAGGTCGGCGTAGCGGCTAGCGCGCGCATCCCAGGCGCCCTTGATCGGGCCGGTTGCTACGACGAGGTTTCGGTAAAGCAGGGGCAGGGGAGCCCGGCCGGTCAGGTGTTCGTCGATCCGAGCCTGGGAATCGAACACCCAAAGCCCGTGCGAGTGATTGACGAACAGCGGCCGATTCTTACGCGAGCGCATTGACCGAAACAACGCGTAGCCCGTACCCGACGACGCCATTACCACGTCATAACCGGATTGGGCCTCGGCACGGACGCGCCATGCCATGAACTCGGGCAGCAGCAGCCTGTCGACAACCTGCTGCGCCGCCCTGAGCCGCCAGGGTTGGAAATCCTCCTTGTGCCAGGTTCGCACCGAGTGTCCCTTCGCGGACAGCCCTTCGTGTAATTCGCGATATACCCTCGACGCGCCGAAAGTTATGTTGTTCGGCGCATGAGACAAAAGCAGGATCTTCATTTTCGGATGTCTACCACCCTCTGAGGTCCAGCAGCAAGCATTTGCCGGCTGCCGGCGGACCAGAAGTTTGGCGGGTCGGGCGGCGACGGACCCGTGTAGTGTGGTCTTGATCGTGATGATCCCGTTCGGAACAAGAACTCCACTCGACATATTACGAAAGTGAGATCGCGAGCTTTCGAGCCAGAGCGACCAATAGGACGCACGGGATGCGTGGTGACCGACCGGAGGTCCTCTGCTGCACACGACGATCGCGACCCCTCCCGGACCCTCCCCGCCTACGGCATTCACACATCTTGCTAGATCTGGGGTCATGTTGCGCTCATGCTCCCAGATGGGGTTGGGGGAGAGCGTCGATGATAATGCCATGTGAGGGGATGGTGACTTCGGCGATGCGCGGCGTGCGGCGCGCGGCACTTGGCTGTTCGACCGGATCGTTGCCCTTGGATCTTTGTGCTTGCGCAAGGTCGGCGGCGATCGGAAGGGCGAGATTGCGGCGCACCGGTTTCTTGATTCGCCGCAGGTGAGCACCGGGGAGATCATCACGACGCTGAGTGAACGGACCGCGGAACGCTGTCGCGGGCAGCGGATCATCGTGGCGCAGGACACGACGGAGGTGAATTTCAGCGGCCGGGCGCGGGCGCGGCACGGGTTGGGCCGGCGGGTGATGGCAAGACGCCGGGGTTTTTTCTGCATGCGGCGGTGGCGGTTGATGCCGCCGATGAGGCGGTTGTCGGCCTGCTGGACGCGGCGGTGTGGACGCGCCAGGCCGGCCGGGTCAGCGCCCGGCGCAAACGCGCGCTTAAAGACAAGGAATCGCAGCGTTGGTTGAGCACGGCGCAAGTCGTGGCGGAGCGGGCCGCCGGCGCCAGCCAAGTGATCGTGGTGGGGGACCGCGAGAGCGACATCTTTGGTGTGTTCGCCCGGCGCCCCGCCGGCGTCGAGTTGTTGGTGCGGGCGGCCCAGGACCGTGCCCTGGCCGGTGGCGGTCGGCTGTTTGCCGGCGCCGCATCCTGGCCAGTGCTGGGCCAGGATGCGGTCACAATCGGCGCGCGCGGCCCCGGTGAAAAGGGGCGCCTGGCGCAGGTCAGCCTGCGCGCCGGCACGGTGCGCGTCGCCCGGCCGCGCAATGGCGCCGATCGCGCCGATCCGCGCGGCCTCGATCTCACCCTGGTCGAGGTGCGCGAAGAACAGCCGCCGCCAGGCGTGGATGCGGTCCATTGGCGGCTGCTCACGACCTTGCCGGCGCCGGACTTGGCGGCGGCGCACAACAGATCGCGCAGTTTTATCGCCTGCGCTGGCGGATCGAGCAGACCTTCCGGGCTTGCAAGAACGATGGCCTGGGTTTGCCCGATCTGCAGACGCATGGCGCCGACCGCTTGTTCAAGATGACGGCACTGGCGATCGGCGCCGCGGTGCGCACCATCCAGCTGGTCGATGCCCGCGACGGCGGCGAGCGGCCCGGCAGCGACGTCGCCGAGCCCGCGGTTTTGCAGGCGGCAGCCGCCATTGGGCCGACCCTGGAGGGCAAGACGCAACGCCAGAAAAACCCGCACGCGGCCGGCTCGCTGCCCTGGCTGGCCTGGATCGTCGCCCGGCTCGGCGGCTGGAATTGCTATTACAAACCGCCCGGACCGAAGACCATGCGCGCCGGCTCGGACAAGCTTGCCGCAATGACCGCCGGATTTCACATTGCAATGTCGGTAAGACATTGAATTTACCGAACAAGATGTGTGAATCCCGTAGCCCTCCCCGCAAGGGGAGGGTCCGATCTCACAGCGCGAAGCTAAGGAAGGCGATCCGAGCGGTGGGCGGCCCTGTCCGCGGCCTCACTATCAATATCCCCAGGGTATGTTGGGACCCACCGGGATTATGCCACCCCAATATGTGCCGCTTGCTGTCCAGTTTTGCCATGCGGCGATATAAGCGTTATAGGCGCTCGGGTTATTCTGCAGTTTACAGTTTGTCGGGCTGGCGTAGTCCCAGTAGCTCTGGGCGACAAAATTGTTGGCCTTGATCCAGTTTGAGAACTGCGTAAGATTGTAGCCGTCGGTGTACTCGTCACACCATTCCCAGACGGCCATCGGCTTGCCGTGCGCGGCGGCGAAGGATGCCCAATCGTTGATCCCGCCGGGTTGATTCATATTATTCCACGCAGCCGCCGAAGTGGCTCCGTTCCATTGCGGATTAAAATAAACATCGGAAGAGATGATATCGACATAGGCGTCGCCAGGGTAATATGCCATGACGTTACTACCGTAGATCAGCGTCGTTGGGTAATCCCACGCGATCTTGATATTGGCGGTCGCCGGGTTGGAGCGGATAGCATTAACGAAATTCTGAAAACCGGCAATCCACGTTGCGGGGCTAATCCACGGAGAATAATAGCTTCCAACTTGATAATAATACGGGCTGAAGTCGAACCAGTTACCGGCCCACTCCCAGTCTACCCGCAATGCGTAAATCGTGCTGGCGCAGGGACCGATGATGTTGGCCGCGTAATTTGCGTAAATCCCATTATAGCTACCGTTCGCAGCCGCCACCGGATCATTGATGCCGCTGACATTAGCGTCAAAATGCCCGACCGCGGCCACGGTCGGATACCCCCCGTTCTGCCAGCACGGGTTCGAGCTGACGCCGACCACGTTCATGTAAGAGTTATTCACCGTATAGTAGGGCTCGTAGCCCATATACGTCGGAAAAGAGGGGTTATCGGGCGGCCCCCCCTGGAAGAGCCCGACCAAGGGCGCGCTAGCCGTCTGCGCATGTGACATTTTGTAAAGAGGACCGAGCGATCCCGCAAGGCTCGCGGCGAGCGCCAGGAGCACATAGCGTATAGTTTTATTCACGGAAAATAGCCCTTCTCTCTGGTTTCGCAAGAGCCATTGGTTGCTACCATGAGTTTCGCCCGGCCGCAAGTGGGGCAATTTTGCGTCCAAAAAATGACCTGATGCGTCCGAGTGGGCCGTCGCGGGAGCACCTCCCGTGGCGCCACTGCCCGCAGGAACTGGGCCGTTAGATCCCGCCCAGGCGCTTCCGGACCTCGGTATTTGACCCGAAATGTTCCCTTTTGTTTCAAGACGTCTCGTCGTCCCGGCGGGAAGCCGGGATCCATTCCTCAGCCGCTCCGAATTTCACAAGCAACGATGTCGACCGACCAGACGTGGCCTCACGCGACCCGTGGCGACAATTGACCCCGCCCGGGGTTTATACTTGGGCTGTGCTCCGCGCGGAAACGGGGGGCCGGGGTGACGATAAGTTATGATTTCGAGTGGTTCATTTTCGTTCGGCCTCTTATCGTTCTTCGCCTTCAATGCCGCTCCGATAATTCGTCGCCCTTTGACGAGAGCCCGCAACTGAGCGAGCCGCATTCGTCGATCGAGACCGCGACGAAGCAGGATCGCCTCGAGACGCTTCAGCAGGACCTCGAAGTAGCCTGGCAGGCGCAGCTCTCTTGACTTCCACTTGTAATCGAGAAGAAAATCCGAGAGTGCTATTCCTTCCGCCAGCCGCACCATGTAGTTTGCCGAAATGCGATGCTTCGGGATGAGGTGGGTAAGCTTGAGCTCGGGAAAGGTGCCGATGCCGAGCCCGCGGGCGACGCAGACATGGGCAATTTCCTTGTCTTCGTCACCCAAAAGAACGTCGTCGCGGCGACCGGTTATTTGAATGGACGGTTTCTCGGCGAGACGGCAATAGTCGCCGGCAACTTCCTTGCGCACGCATAATCCGGCACCCCAGGGTATTGTCTCCACGCTGGCGAAGATATTGCTCCAGCACGGACCCGTTGTGTCGCGTATCGCTAAAAGCGGGAGGTATGTTTCCAGATATTTCGGCGGTTCAACCTCGTAATCGCCGCGGATGCAGCCGCTGCCCCACGCCCCCAAGAACGGCCATTCGTGCTTGATCTTAACGGCTTGCGAAAGATATTCCTTATCCAAGACGTCGTCGTCATCGACGAAGACGATGAGGTCGGCGGCGGCCTCTCGCATTCCGCGCCGCCAGGCCGCGGCGACGCCGACCTCGTTCTCAATGACGAAGCGCGCGCTCGGATGCGAAGAGATTGGGCAACTACGCGCCACCGGCACGTTCGACGCATTATCGACAATCAGAAATTCCCATTTCTCGGGGGAGAGCGTCTGGTTGCGCAGCGACTCCAACACACGGGCGAAAAAGTCCGGCCTCGGATTACGCGTGCAGGTAACCACAGAAGCTTCCAGCATCGGACGCGCTCGGTCTATCAAAGTGCGTCGGCGCGCAGTCGGCGGCGATGACACGGCCGCAAAACCTGCGGCTGCGCTACGAGCATTTCTAGGGCCAAGTCCTTATGTTTGGCAACTCGTTTACCCTACGGCGCGCAGGCCGCGCTGCGGCCCGAGGACCTGGCCGGCGATAGTTGTTGCCAATCCGGTAGCAATATGATATACGTTGAAATAATGGCAAAAGTCTGGGGCGGCGCCATTCTCGAAGGAGCTGCCGACGACGATCCTTCAGCTGGCCCGAAAAAATCCCTCAGAGATCCCTCAGGAGGGCCGCGATGCGACCCAACGGCGAGGCGCATTACCCCGAGTTTTCAGCATGATAGGAGGCTCAAGTCGGGGTTGCGGCCGCAAAAATGGCCAAGAATTCCCTCAGAACAGCGATCTTACGACACATCGCCCGGCCATGCCGGGCCGCGGTAGCGGCGACATTTGCGTCACGCGGCAGATGGCGGCGGGCGGCTGTTTGATGAATCTGTTGGCGTGCAACCCCTAGCCGCATAAGATTATCCGATATGGATATGTTGCGCCCCAGCGATGAATGACGGTCCAAAATGCCGGTTTTGCGGCGGCTCGCTCGCTGACTTCGTCGATCTCGGCATGTCGCCCTTGTGCGAGAGCTATGTCGCGCGGGAGCAACTCAATGCAATGGAGCCGTTCTATCCGCTCGCCGCCCATGTCTGCCGCAACTGCCTGCTGGTACAGCTCCAGGAATATGTCGCGCCGGAGCATATCTTTTCCGAATACGCCTATTTTTCCGCCTTTTCCGACGCCTGGCTTGAGCACGCGCGAAAGTATGTCGCGATGATAACCGCGCGCCTCGGCCTCGGCGGGGCGAGCCGGGTTATCGAGCTCGGCAGCAACGACGGATATCTGCTGCAATTCTTTGTCGAGCGGGGGGTTCCGGTCCTCGGCATCGATCCGGCGGCGAACATTGCAGCGGCCGCCGAAAAGCGCGGTGTTCCGACATTGGTGAAGTTCTTCAGCGTCGAGGCGGCGCGCGAGCTGGCCGCCGCCGGGATGCAGGCCGACCTCGTTCTCGGCAACAATGTCCTGGCGCAGGTGCCGGATCTCAACACCTTCGTCGCGGGTATTCGCGTCATCCTGAAGCCGCACGGGGTCTGCACGATCGAATTTCCGCACCTGCTCAAAACCATGGTCGGCAACCAGTTCGACCAGATTTATCACGAGCATTTCTCGTATTTTTCGGCGCTCACCACGGAGAAGGTCTTTGCGGCGCACGGCATGCGGATATTCGACGTCGAGGAACTGTGGACGCATGGCGGCTCGTTGCGCATCTACGCCTGCCATGCGGGCGACGACACCCGCCCGACGCAGCCCTCGGTGTCGGAGATCCTCCGCCGCGAGCGCGAAGCCGGCTTGCACCGTCTCGAGACCTACGCCGACTTTGCCAGCCAGGTCCGCGCGACCAAGCGCAAGCTCTTGAGTTTTTTGATCGAGGCGAAGAGCCGCGGCAAATCGATCGCCGGCTACGGCGCGCCCGGCAAGGGCAACACCCTGCTCAACTATTGCGGTATTCGCACAGATTTTCTCGACTATACCGTCGACCGCAATCCCTACAAGCAGGGCAAATATCTGCCGGGCAGCCGCATTCCGATTTTCTCGCCCGAGAGAATTGCCGAGACCAAACCCGATTACGTGCTGATCCTGCCCTGGAACCTGAAGGACGAGATCACGGCGCAGCTCGCCTATATCCGGGGCTGGGGCGCCAGATTCGTCGTGCCCATCCCCGAGGTCTCGGTCGTTCAATAGCAGGAGCGGCGGTTTGCTTCGTCTCGTTCTTCCGCCGCGGCGAGAGGGGCCGTTCAGGCTGCTTTGCCTCGGGGCGCATGCCGACGATATCGAGATCGGCTGCGGCGGAACGGTGCTGCGCCTCGCCGCCGAAGTGCCCGACCTCTTGGTGCGCTGGATCGTCTTCAGCGGCGGCGGCGCGCGCGAGGCGGAGGCACGGAACAGTGCCGCCGCCTTCCTCGAAAACGTTGCCGAACGACAGATCGAGGTGCTGCGATTCCGCGACGGGTATTTCCCTTTCCAAGGCGCCGACATCAAGGACCGCTTCGAGGCCCTCAAGCGCGACTTCGATCCGTCGCTGGTGCTGACCCATTGGCAGGGCGACGCCCATCAGGACCATCGGCTGGTCGCCGACCTCACCCACAACACCTTCCGCGATCACCTCGTGCTCGAATACGAGATCCCGAAATACGACGGCGACCTCGGCAATCCCGCTTTTTTCGTACCGCTGACGCGAGCGCAGCTGCGCCAAAAGGCGGACGCCATCGGCCGGCATTTTCCGAGCCAGCGCGGACGCAGCTGGTTTTCCGACGAAACATTCTTCGCAATGGCCCGGTTGCGCGGCATCGGCTGCAACGCCCCCGAGGGGTTGGCGGAAGCTTTCTACACCAGAAAGATCGTATTCTGATCTCTCCATGCGCGGCGAGCGGCTAGTACATCGCCGGGTTGAATCAACCGCTCAGGCGGATAAGGGCGTCCCTCTCGAGTAGCTCGAATGCTACAGCGCGTCCGATTCCCCCGAGGTTCCGGCAACCAGCGCCAAGGCGCCATCGAGGCCCATCTCTCACGCGCGCGGATAGCGATCGGGGGATGCCAATGCGCCGCGACAGAAGGCCGCAATTCGGTGACGCTGACTCATACTCTCTGTTAATCTAACCTAATGTTGACGATCAACTCAAAAATCTGCAAAAGGATTGGAATGTTGGAAGTCCTCGATGCGGGGGACCGAGGCTCGTCCCGGTGCGTTCTTGCTGCGATCGGCCTCTTGCGAATGGTGGGCACAGGCGGAGACCAGGAACCCATTGCCGATAACCAATGCTTTTGCCCTTGGTGTTCCACGGCGCGAGCATGTTCGGGCAACGGGGTCAATGGCCCTTGTCGATCCCGGCTGCTCAGCTGATGGAGGGGATGTGCGCGAGCTTGTGCGGCAGGCCACCCGATTGGTCTGCGCCGAAACGGCGGCGTCGGGAGGATACGTTCTGTTAAAAAATCCGGGCTTATGTTTGGCGGGGACGAGCGTTTTGGTGGCCGACCTCTTCCTTTGGTTCGGCATCCATCGCCTTCGCAAGACGGAAAAAAGCTTTGCCGACCTGATCTGATCGCGCGCGAACCGTAACCTCGATGTCCGACGCGATCATCACCGTCGAAAACCTGTCCAAGAAATATCTGGTCGGGCATCAGACCGGCGGCGGTAACTACCGGTATACCGCGCTGCGCGACATCGTCGGCCGCGAGGTCCGCAACCTGGCGCGCAAGACGATCGATCTCGTGCGCGGGCGCCAGGTCGTTCAGGGCGACGACGTCGAGGAGTTCTGGGCGCTGAAGGACGTCAGCTTCGAGGTGCAGCAAGGCGAGGTCTTGGGCATCATCGGCCGCAACGGCGCCGGCAAGAGCACGTTATTGAAGATCCTCAGCCGCATAACCGAGCCGACCGAGGGGCGCGTCACCTTGCGCGGTCGGGTTGCCAGCCTGCTCGAAGTCGGCACCGGCTTTCACCCGGAACTGACCGGCCGCGAGAATATTTACCTGAACGGTGCCATCCTCGGCATGACCCGCGCCGAGATCCGGCGCAGATTCGACGAGATCGTGGCCTTCGCCGAGGTGGAAAAGTTTCTCGACACCCCGGTCAAGCGCTACTCCTCCGGCATGTACGTCCGCCTCGCCTTCGCGATCGCGGCGCATCTCGAGCCCGAGATCCTCATCGTCGACGAGGTGCTGGCTGTTGGAGACATAGAGTTTCAGAAGAAATGTCTCGGCCGGATGTCGGAGGTCGCCGGCGCAGGCAGGACGGTGCTGTTCGTCAGCCATAATATGCCGGCGGTTGAAGCTCTCTGTGCCCGCTCGATGCGTCTCGCGGACGGCACCCTTATGGAAGATGGGACCACTGCCGCAGTCATCGCTGGTTATTTGAAGGACCGCTCCGCTCGCACGAATTCGATGCTCGCGGCCCCGAAGAAGGTCACCGAGGGCCTCGTACTGGAATCCGTGCTTCTATCCCCGCCTATCGTCCGCAGCGGAGATCCTTTAGGCATCCGCATCGACTTTAGGGCGAATGCCCCCGGGCATATCAAGGAATGCGCCTTGCTGCTCCATTCCCTCGGCGGCTTATGCATCGGAGTTGTGGATCTCAGGCATTCCGGCTATGTTCCCCTTCGCTACGGGGCTGAAAGCTTTTCGTTTGTTGTCGAGATCGCCGACGTTCCGCTCGTCGAAGGGGATTTCACTATCGGACTTTATTTGGCCGGGGCAAATTTTTTCATCGACCTTTTGGACCTCGCGGACCTCACCGTCACCGCGCGGCAGTCCAAGCTTGGAATTCCCGTCTATGAGGCGCAGCACAGGGGGATCGTCGAGTTGGACGCCGTGACACTGCTGCAAGGAGAGGCGTCGCAGGTCGAGGAGTCCGCCGATGGTTGAGGAGACGGAATGCGTGAGGCGGACCCTATAGGCGGGATACCGCAGGCGGTCGCTTAATTGGGTACCCTCCGTTCCGTGCCGCGGACCCGTTCCACCAGACCCTCGGGGATATGGTCCGGATCCGGCGAGAAGTGACGCCGGATCCAGTCTCGGCGAGTGCGTCGCCCGCGTTGCTCCGGCGCGGAACGTCGAACGGGCGTGGGCCGCAGCGTTTTGGTGCACCCGATCGGCGAAGCTTCCGTTGAGCAGGATTTCCGGATATATTTCGGTTTATTCCAAAGTCGGGATTAGGCGGATCACATGAAGAAGGGTGCCGGCAAGATCTTGGTCACCGGCGGCGGCGGATTTATCGGCGGCAGTTTGGTCGCCGAGCTTGTTCGCCAGGGATATTCGGACATTCGGGTCGTCGACTGCAAACCTTTTGCCGAGTGGCACCAGATATTGCCACAGGCCGAGAATATTTCTGCCGATCTGCGTGAGTTGCCGGCGTGCCGCGCCGCGGTGCGCGACGCGCGCTGGGTCTTCAACCTTGCGGCCGATATGGGTGGCATGGGCTTTATCGAGACCCACAAGGCGGAATGCATGCTGTCGGTGCTGGTCAGCACGCACATGCTGATGGCGGCACAGGAGGCGGCGGTCGAGCGCCTTTTCTACAGTTCCTCCGCCTGTGTTTACGCGGCCGAAAAGCAGACAAGCGCCGAGGTCGTGCCGTTGCGCGAAGGCGACGCCTATCCGGCCATGCCGGAAGACGGCTACGGCTGGGAGAAGCTGTTCAGCGAACGCATGTGCCGCCATTTCCGCGAGGACTATGGACTTGCGACGCGCGTTGCCCGCTACCACAATGTGTATGGTCCGCATGGCACCTATGACGGCGGCAGGGAAAAGGCGCCGGCGGCCATCTGTCGCAAGGTCATCGCCGCCAAGCTCTCCGGCTCGACCGAGATCGAGATCTGGGGCGACGGCAATCAGACCCGCAGCTTCATGTACATCGACGACTGCATCAAGGGCACCCTCCTGATCTTCGACAGCGACGAGACCGAGCCGCTCAATCTCGGCAGCGATCGCCTCGTCACGATCAATGAACTCGTCGACATCGTCGAGGCGATCGGCGGGGTGAAACTCAGGCGGTCCTACAACCTATCGGCGCCGAAGGGGGTGCGCGGCCGCAACAGCGACAACACGCTGATCACGGCGCGGCTCGGCTGGGCCCCCGCCATCCCGCTCGAGGTCGGGCTGGAGCGGACCTACAGTTGGATCTGGGACCAGATGACCGGCGGCAGTCGAAACTATTTCGCGCAACTGCCTGCGACGCCAGCGTGAACTGGCGTCGCAAGCCGGCGCCGAGGGTCAGGGAAAGGTCTCAGGGAAATACTCCGTACTTGGCTGTTTGAGTATCTCGCTCTCCGGGTAGAGCATGTTGCCGTAAGCCTTGTTGAGCAAAATGACCTTGAGGTACGGGTTGAACAACGATGCCGACGCCGACAACAACGACGTCGTTCTTATCAGCGTCGCACATTTCGCAAGCAGGAGTGCGTTCACCAGAGCATCCTCGCCTTTCGCATACCCTCCGCCTTCGCTCACGCTCACATGGTGGACGGGCTGCCTATCGCGACTGCGAGAATGGTCGTCTCGCGAAAATACCGGAAGCTCCTTTATCGATTTCTTGATAAGATCAATAAACGACTGTTCGTCACTCGCAACGAAGACGGCTGTTATATTTGTATTTTTCTCGATATAGCGTCTTAACACCATTAGGCAATGTTCTGGTGATACGCGTGGCGCCTCTAACGATTTGTCCGTACCGCGATAATGGATGCCAACGACAGGTCTATTGCTGCCCAGGTTTTTCCAAAATCGTTCCACCGTCTCGACGATGTGGGGCTTTATAGTTAGGTAGCGATTAAACACGCGCAGCGCGTCTTCTATGCTGGTGCCTGGACGAACATCAAGTCCGAGCAGCGTATTTACGTCATACATCGTAGTCGTATACTTTAGTCTCGCGAGGCTCTTTCGCGAGGAATTGGCTTCCGGCTTATCGAAATAATACTCGAGCCAGTCCGGTCCCCTCTCGGGATCCACATAATTTGGGCTGGTACACCGGACATGAGGGGTGAACCCATACCGCTCACAATATTGGAAGATGGCGATGCACATAGACAGGTGTCCAAAGAACCCCAAACGAGAATTTTCTATATCTATCGAATACATGCCGCCGTTGGCCCTAGTTCGTGCCGCCAACTTCAGTCGCCGGAACCATTGATAAGGCGATGTCTCCCACGCCTGGGTGCTGATCCACCGGATCGGCTGGCGGAGTGGATCGACCGTCGTGTGCGGGGGGAGTGAACTGGGATCAACGGCGGCAATTGCGTTCGCCACCATCTCCCGCATCACGTCACCGGGCTTCATGCCCATCTTGGCCGCCATCCTTTGCAGGGTTAGCCAATAGCGGCGGGGCAGTCGGACAAAGACAATGGGGTTGTCGCGATAGTTGCGAAGACGGGCTATCATTCGCTGATCACTCGGCCGTGTAGTACGATGAGCGTCAAAACGCAGGCCAATGCGCGCCGGTTAGAGATCGTGATCCCTGTGACCCGGATTTCCGGAGCCGAAAAGGCATAAGTTACTGATAGCACTGGTTAAGTACGCCGGTTCTCCGCGGCTCCCGCGAGGGCCGCAGGGTCAAAAAGCGCACTCTGCTCGATCTCGGCGATCTGCCGCCGGCGATGGTCGCCGGGTTGCGCGCGCCCTTGAAGGCAGGCACCCTGCTGTCGCCGGGAGAAAGCCCATTCTTCCACTTCAAGCATTCGGATCGTCTTTGCGGATTAGCTTCTGTTTCAGGAAGTGCAGCGCGCGCCGCGCCGTCATTCCGGGATTTGACGCTTTCCACAGTAAAACCAGGCCAATATGTGCCGCCAGATAGGGCCAGTCGATTGTCTCGTTTACGTCCCGCAGCCCCGTTTGGTGATAACGCCAAAATTTTGCCTCGCGAAAGCGCACGGCCTCGTTCGCGAGAGCGTGGTAGTATGCTCGTTTCAGGTTTCTCGACACAGAGACAGCGTCGGCGCCTTCGAAGAATATCGGGGCGAAGCGCCGCGCAATTAAGTATCGATCCAACGCGTAAGGCACTAACGGCAAGAGAACCTGAGGTGATTGATCCGCCGTCGTCGGTGCGCGAGAAGGAAAGAACTTGTGGTATAAATACAAAATTCCAATTCTCAAGTATCCGTATACATCTCTCCAAGTCTGCGTGAGGAATCGAATCTTTATAGAACGGATGATGTTCGCGTACAATAGAAGAACGATACATTATTGTGGTTTGTGAGCCGAAGATGTTAATTCGAGTTCGTAAAAACCATCGCGCGCAGTCCCGGCCATCGATCATTCGCATCATCCAATGCGGAAAGCCCGACCCTTCGACCTTGTCGCCGTACAACCGATACGAACTCACAAGCCCAATTGTCTCGGATTGCTCAAATCCCTCGAGCATCAGCCGCAAGCACTCTGGGAAAATGTAGTCATCTGCCTGGACGATTTTGCAATACTCGCTGTTCTCCGATATCTCCGTGAGCGCGCCATTGTAATTCTGGAACACCGGGACAAGCTGTGAGCGCCGAATCAGTCGTATTCGCGGATCGCGGCGCGCATAACTCTCGGCTATCTCCGTGGATCCGTCGGTACTGCAATTGTCTACGAGGATATACTCGAACTCGGAGTAGGTTTGGGCGAGAACGCTCTCGATGCATTGCGCCAAATAGGGCGCCGTGTTGTAGAACGGCGTCAGGACGCTGACCAGCGGTCGGGTCGACGGCGACGCCGGCATCTTGCTCGAGGGGCCATGCACAGGCAGATGGTGTGACTGCGGTGCGGAAATTTTCAATCCGTCGCGGCCACCGGCCCCGAATTCTCGACTGTCGGTCGACAACGTAGCCTCTCGGTCCTGCTTCATGGCCGGCGGTCGTTGATCGGCAATCGCCGCGGCGGCACCATCGTCCCCGGCTGGTCGGTCGCTTCCCGCCAAATCTCCCAGGGCGGCTGGCCACTCTCGTAGAGATCGTCGAGCTGCTGCTTGTCCTTGAACGTATCCATGGCAGCGAAGAAGCCGTTATATTCAAAGGCGGCCAGCTGTCTTTTTTGGATCAGGCGGCGAAAGGGTTCGATGACGAGTTCTTCGCCGGGCCGCATATATCGGAAAATCTCCTGCTTCAGGACAAAGAACCCGGCATTGATCCGCATTCCGGACTGCGTCAGCTCCTTGATGCTGGTCACCAGGCCGTCATCGCCGGTCTGTGCGACGTGGTAGCTCAGATTCGGCCTGACGCTCAAAAAAGTCGCTATCCGGTTGCGCTGGCGGGCAAAATCGAGATAGCTCGAAAAATCGAGATCGGTCAAGCCATCGCTGTAATTCGCTAGAAACAGTTCTTCATTTGCCAGATATTTCTCCACGGCCAGCAATCTTTGCCCAACATTTGAGTGCAATCCCGTGTCGGCAAAGGTAATTTTCCAATCATGGATATCGCTGTTGGCGAGCTCCACGATTTTGCCGCCTTTGGAAAAGACAAAGTCGTTGGACAAGCATTCGTTGTAATTTAAGAAATATTGCTTGATCAGATCGCCGCGATAGCCGAGACAAAGAATGAACTCCTTGTGTCCGTAATGCGCGAAATATTTCATCACATGCCAGAGGATCGGGCGATATCCGATCGGAACCATCGGCTTCGGGATATGATCGGCATAGTCCCGCAACCGCAATCCGAGACCGCCGCAGAACAACACGACTTTCATCGAATTTCGCTCCGTAATCGCCCTTTGCGATCCGCCCCGGTCAATAAAGCGACCGCACCACCCCGCCCTCCGGCATGGCAAAAGGGTTGCCGGGCACCAAACCGCTAGCGGTGGTTACTAGCCCTCTGGCGACTGACCCTTGCAAGATTGTGCGCGGGATTTGTTCGTTTGTCTACTCGAAAATCTCTGCTATAAGGTATCGCTTGGATGGAGTGAGCAAGAACTCTATTCGAGGGGTGAACGAAGCTGTCGACCTGGGACGGGAAAAACCGGTTGTGACCATCGTAACCAAGCCGAACGTGGGTCAGAGCCTTGGCGCTGCGTCGTCTCACGAGCGCACTCCATCGGGCGACGCGGGCGGGGACGCCATGATGGCGCTCATCGAGGAACTGTTCCCGATTTGCCGCAGCATCACCGGGAACGGGTTACGAGAAACGCTCTCAATTCTTGCGAAGCACATCCCGCTCGAGGTGCACGAGGTTCCTTCGGGGACCCCGGTGTTCGACTGGACCGTGCCGCAAGAATGGAACATTAAGGACGCCTATATCGCGCGCGCCGACGGCGCGCATGTTGTTGATTTCACGGCCAACAATCTCCACATCGTCCAGTACAGCCGGCCGATCGATGCGGTCATGTCTCTCGCCGAGTTGCGCCCACATCTCCATAGTTTGCCGGATAAGCCGGACTGGATACCCTATCGCACGTCCTATTACACTGAAAACTGGGGTTTCTGCCTGACGCATCGCGAGCTGTCGACCCTGACGGACGGCCTCTACCGGGTTGTCGTCGACGCCGATTTGGCGCCTGGGCACCTCAGCTATGGCGAATTGCTGATCCCGGGGGAGAGCGACGACACGGTCCTCCTCTCCTGCCACATCTGCCACCCTTCGCTCGCCAACGACAATCTCTCGGGGATCGCGGTCGCGACCATGTTGGCGCGCCATCTCCGGATGCTGCGCCGACGCTACAGCTATCGCTTTCTCTTCATTCCCGGCACGATCGGCTCGCTAACCTGGCTTGCGCGCAACGAGGACAAGATCGGGCATATCCTGCACGGCCTCGTCCTCTCGTGTCTCGGCGATGCGGGCGGCATGACCTACAAGCAGAGCCGGCGTGGCGATGCCGCGATCGACCGCATCGTCGGGCACGTCCTGCGTCACGACGAGATGCCCCACCGGATTACGCCTTTCGTCCCCTACGGCTATGACGAGCGACAATATTGCTCGCCCGGTTTCGATCTGCCAATCGGCTGCTTGATGCGCACGCCGAACGGCGAGTATCCCGAATACCACAGTTCCGCCGACGATTTGTCGCTGGTCCGTCGCGAAAGCCTCGCGCACTCTCTCGCCGTGCTGCGGCGCATCACCGCAGTTATCGAAGGAGATGCCATATACCGCAGTCGCAATCCCAAAGGAGAACCGCAGCTCGGACGCCGCGGGCTCTACACGGCGATGGGCGGACAGCGGACGGCCGCCTATGATACGATGGCGCTCCTCTGGGTATTGAACCTCGCGGACGGGCGGCATTCGTTGCTCGATATGGCTGAACGCGCCGGGCTCCCGTTCACGACAATTCGTGCGGCCGCCGATGCGTTGGCCGCCGCCGAGCTTCTCGGCCCCTTGCTTGCCGAGCGCTGAAGCCGGCGATTGCCGGACGAGGTCCGGGGCTCCAAGCCGGTAGGCCACGCCGCGAATAATGAGGTACGGTTCATAATTGGACGCAACTTTCGAGCGGTAGACATGACGGGAATGCGTGTATTGGTTACCGGCGTCGACGGCTATATCGGCGCCGTTCTTGGCCCGAGGCTGCTGGAGCGCGGGTTCGATGTCGTCGGGCTCGATTGCGGCTTTTATCGCGATGCCTGGCTGTACAACGACGCTTGCCCGCGACCGCTCACCTTCACCAAGGATGTTCGGCGGATAATTCCGAAGGATGTCGAGGGGTTCGACGCGGTCGTCCACCTCGCGGAACTGTCGAACGATCCCCTCGGGGAGCTGAACGAGCGCACCACCTATGCGATCAACCATGCGGGCTCGGTCGCGCTGGCGCGGGCGTGCAAAGCGGTCGGGGTCCGGCGTTTCGTCTATACCTCCTCGTGCAGCGTTTACGGTGCCGCCGAGGACGGCGGCGAGCGCAGCGAAGAGTCGGCGCCCAATCCGCAAACCGCCTATGCCAAGTGCAAGGTATTGGTCGAACGCGATGTCGGCGCGCTCGCCGACGCGCATTTCTCGCCGGTGTTCCTGCGCAACGCCACCGCCTTCGGCGCCAGCCCACGCATGCGGTTCGACATTGTTCTCAACAACCTCGCCGGGTTCGCCTGGACCACCAAAGAGATCAGGATGACGAGCGACGGCACGCCGTGGCGCCCGCTCGTCCATGTCGAGGACATCTGTCAGGCGGTCATGCTCGCCTTGGAAGCGCCGCGCGAGGCGGTGCACAACGAGATTTTCAACGTCGGCGACGACGCGCAGAATTATCGGATCCGCGAAATAGCTGCGATAGTCGGGCAAGTATTTGGCGGCTGTACGGTCAGTTTTGGCCAGCCGAGCGGCGACAATCGCAGTTACCGCACTTCGTTTGGCAAGATCCGTCGTCACCTGCCCGAGTTTAGGTGTCGTTGGCCGGCCGAGCTCGGCGCACGCCAGCTGCACGAAATCTTCGAGCGGGTGGGGATGACCGAGCAGATGTTTGCCTTCAGAGGCTTTACGCGGCTCGAGCAGTTGAAGCATCTGATCGCGACGCGGCAGATCAATTCCGATTTTTACTGGCGGTCGCTCGATCGGCCGGCCCGAAAGGGACATTCCGAATGATTTTCGCGGCAACGCAGCTCGATGGCGCATGGCTGATCGATATCGAGCCGAGGGAAGACGAACGCGGCTTCTTCGCGCGCACCTGGTGCCGAGAGGAGCTTGCGGCGCAAGGTCTCGACACCGAGATCGCCCAGGAGAGCCTGTCCTTCAACCGGCACCGGGGCACGGTGCGCGGCCTGCATTTTCAGCGATCGCCGCACGAAGAAACCAAGATCGTGCGGTGCGCGCGTGGTGCCATTTTCGATGTGATCGTCGACCTCAGACCCCGCTCACCCACCTATCTTCGCTGGCAGGGGTTCGACCTGACCGCCGAGAACCGGCGGGCGCTCTACATCCCCAAGGGCTTCGCGCACGGCCTTCAGGCCCTGACGGACTATGCCGAGGTCGCCTATCAGATCTCGGCATTTCACGCGCCGGAGGCAGCGGGCGGCTGCCGCTATGACGATCCCGCCTTCGGCATCGCCTGGCCGCTTCCGGTCGCGGTGATCAGCGAGCGCGACCGCAGCTGGCCGGCCTTGCAGCCGGATGTGCTGACTCCCGCCGCGCCTTAGCCACACCGCCGCCGGATCACTTGAGCGAGCGGAACCCGACCTCAATTCGCGCCGATGGCGCCACCGGAGGCGATCGCGGCGAAGCTTACGGGTCACCCTCATGCATAGACCGGGCGAATAGATCGCGGGGCGGCAAATGGATGAGAACCAGCATAACTCGGGATCCCATTTCAACAGGAAACCCGATCCAGCTCGATCTCGTTTCAATTGTGGTACCCGCCTACAACGAGGACGGCGTGATCGAGGAGTTCAATCGGCGGTTATCGCTGGTCCGAGAGGGGCTTCAGGTCCGCAGCGAAGTCATTTTCGTGAACGATGGCAGCCGCGACGACACCCTCGCCCGACTGCGCTCCCTGAAGGCGGCCGATCCGACGATCGGTATCGTCGACCTCAGTCGGAATTTCGGGAAGGAGATCGCGCTGACCGCAGGCATCGACCACGCGATTGGCGATGTCGTGATCGTCATCGACGCCGATCTGCAGGATCCGCCGGAATTGATCCCGAAGTTGATCGAGCGGTGGCGTGCCGGCGGTGTCGACATGATCTACGGGCAGCGCGCGTCACGCGCCGGCGAGAGTTCGGTGAAGCGCCTCACATCCTATGCGTTTTATCGCGTGTTCAACGCCCTTGGCGCGCAATACATTCCCGTCGATACCGGCGACTTCCGGCTGCTCAGCCGGCGCGCCGTCGAAGCGCTGGGCGGCCTGCGCGAACGGCATCGGTTTATGAAAGGCTTGTTCGGGTGGATTGGCTTTCGCCAGGAGCCGATGATCTACGAGCGCGACCCGCGCTTTGCCGGCATTACCAAATGGAATTATTGGAAGCTTTGGAATTTTTCGATAGAAGGCATTACCTCGTTCAGCATCGCGCCATTGAAGATCGCAACCTACCTCGGCTTGAGCACAGCACTTGCTGCGATCATTTATGGGTCTTATATCTTATTGAGAACGTTCCTTTTCGGGAATCCGGTACCGGGTTATCCGTCCTTGCTCGTAATAATTCTCTTTATCGGTGGCGTTCAGCTTATATTTCTTGGCATACTCGGCGAGTATCTCGGCAGAACATTCGACGAAGTGAAACAGCGGCCGCTTTATATCGTCAGAGAATGGCATGCGACAATACCCGGAGGCATCAAGGCGGCCCCGACAGATTTGCAATATCGGGATTGAATTACCTGAGCACCATTCGCCTTTTATTTAGGCGCTGGATCGACGTTTGCTTCGCCGCATCTGTCGCGGAAAGAGAAGCCTGGCGCACCCGGCCAGCGGCGATGGCCGAGGAGAAGCTATTACCTTGTCGGCCCCAGACGCAAGCGAGAGTGCCGAGGCGGCCGAGAAGGTATAGTTGCGATGAGCCAGGAAGGAGATGAGCGGGAGGACGAGCACTGTCGCCAAGACTGTCAATGCATAAGGCCAGGAGTATCGATCGCCGAGATGCCCGAGCGTCGCAGAGACCGCCAATCCGATCAGTCCGACCAGTTGAAACCGGGCATACCGGCGCGGATGCAGCTTCATCTCAAAGCTCCAGATCGAATTCATGACAAATGAAAATGACGAGGCAACCAAGTATGCCAAAGCGTTCGAAAACAACTGGGTGAGGCCCAGGATGGCTATCAATGTCGCGAATGTTGCGGTATATGCAGCAGTATTGGCCACGCCGACGACGCAAAACCGGGTCAGCTGAACGGAAGTCTTCATGTGAACGATATGCCTAGCCGATACGCAACGGGAAGTATAATGCAAGGCCTTCGATAAGGATAGTGACATTGTGGGGTGCCGGGTTACTCTCATGGTCGGCCGACTGAACAGCCTCGATATCCTCTCCGGCGGCTACACTGCCTCGCGCCGGCATCGAAGGGCGCAACGGGCGGCCAGCGCTATGACGATCCCGCGTTTGAGATCGCCTGGCCGCTTTCCCTCAAAGTTATCAGCGAGCTCGACCCCGCCTGCGGCTCGCATCCCAAGGCCTGAGCGAGACTATTGCCATATCGCCACCGAGCCGTCCATCCAACGATCGGGGACGGTTGATTGAAGATCACCGACAACAAGACCGCCAACCTGCACAGCCAGCCAATTCGGAATGGCAGGGCGAGGCTCATAATAGAACAGTTCGCCGCGAGCCTGGTAACGCGAAGCCTGTGCGCGCGATGCCTCGTCGTCCGGCATCACGATCACGAGATCGCCTGGAGCGGGCCGAACGGAGGCGTGACACCGGATCGTCTGATACCGCATGCAAGGACCATCTTTGGCGACAGCCGGGCTGACCAACGCGACGCTGCCGGGTCCGGCATCGGCACCCGCGGCGCCTTCTATCGGAATGCCGCGATAGCTGAGATAAGCAGCAAATTCCATGATCGTATACGGGGCGGCAAAGGGAAAAAACAGCCTTAGAGGATGTCCCGGGACGATGCGGTATTGTCCGTCGACGATGCGCGCGATCTCGACCTTCCCGTAAATCACGTTTTTCCGCTGATATATTTTTACGGTAGAAAGAAGAACGTTTTAAATCACGACGATGAATACCAGGACCGATACGATGCACTTGCGCCATAAATGCGGCTTCTCCCATGACAGAACCGCAAACCGGCCGATATACAACAATGCGATCAGGTCGACCGGCGCCAGAAAATATTCACTGAAGATGCGCAGGTAAAGGTAGGCAAGGAAGTAGGCGACCCCGCCGACAGCCAGTCCGTCCCACAACGGCAGCAATATCGCCCGGCGGCACAGGATGAGATAAATCCTGCCCGCGGCAACGACCACCAGCAGCCAAGCCAGGAAGTCGAGTCGCGTATAGCCGAGCAAGGTCTTCAGGAATGGTTGCTCCTGAGCGCGGGCGTAATTCGCGTTGTGGTGAAGACCCACCGCCCCGACGTAATAGATCAAGAACACTATTGCCACACCGACGAGACTCCAATCGAAGCGCGCCGGCCTGTCCAAAAGGCGCTCATAGTCCCATTCTGCCGGGAGTTCGCTTCTGCAGCGCAGCAGCAGCCTCGCACCGGCAAAGCCGAGGACCATGAGGAACGCGGTCTCCTTGTAGTAGACCATGATCTGAGCGCAGACCACTGCGCCCGCTGCCCACGCCGTTGCCTCGGTTTCTTCGAAGCGCTTGGCGCAGAGGATGAAACCGGCGAGAAAAAGCAGCTCATTGCGCTCCGGGTAGATCAGCCCGCCGAAACTGGTGAGAATACCCGGGGTCAAGAGAGCCAGGATGACGATGGCGGTGCGAGCGGCGACGCCGATCTCGTCGTCGAGGACGAGAAGTATAGAGACGAAGATCAGAAGCTCGGCAATCGGCAACACCTGATAACCGATGATCGTATCGGTAAAATGGCGTATCAGGTTGAACTCCTGAAAGCCGAGCGGCCAGAAGCGCCCTTCCTCCGGCCAGACGGGCGGCGTGATGTCGTGCCCTTTCAGGGTTCCAAGGGTGAAAAACGAATTGTCGTAATAGGCGAAGTCCTCCCAGACCAGCATCAGTGCGATGTAGCACACGAGGAGCGCCGCCAGCACGCCGAGTGCCACGATACTTGCCGGCGTTCCAACTCGCCGCCGGACAAGAATGACGTTTGTTTCAGCTTGTGGCTGGCTCCTTGGGGTGCTCGATCGGCTGACAAACCAGGTCGAGCCGAGCACGACCGCGGCGCTCAGGGCGAGCCAGCTCGGCCAGAAATGCCAAGCGAGCGCATGATGCAGACTTCTGACGATATGCGCGAGAAAGGCCGTCGACATCATGTACGCCTACGCTCTTCCGATTGCGTTTGCCAATGCGCGCCATTTCCGGGGTTTTTGTCGCGCCGCCGTGAATACCGCCAAGTACCGCGGCGAACCCGGCCGCCGGCGCCCTCAATGATCGCCGGCTCCCGCTCCGTCCGGGCCAAGAGCCGCCGCAGGAATTGCCCTGCGGTCATTCCCGAACGGCGAACGGCCGAGTCAAGAAAAAATCCACGAGGTGCGGAAGTATCGGCGGCAGGTGGCATGCAGATTCGTGATCGAGCCCGGTCGGCTTGAGCGCGACTATCGGCGCGACCTGTGGCACTTATCGTGAACTCTTCCGGGTGCTGGCGTGGTGCGACCTCGCGATGCGGTGCAATGCGATCAAAGCAGACGGTGATCGGGGTCGCCTCGGCGGCGGTGCAGCCGCTGCTGGCGATGGCCGTCTTCACCGTGGTCTTCTGCCGGATCGCCAAGCTGCCGTCGGACGGGAGCGCACCGTTCATCGCTTCGGCAAGACCGAAAGAAGTTTCGCCGACCTGATCTGAGCCGGCTTGAACCGCAAACCGCGATCATCATCGTCGAAACCTGTCCAAGAAACAGAAGCCGGAGCGCGCAAACTCACCGACTGTTTCTTTTGTGTCTCAGATCATTCATCAAGACTTTTCTTAACCATTTTTGGAAATATTGGGAAAATAATACATAGATATATTGCGCTGCACCAACTTGTTCCCATAGAATTGTCCTGCGACTTAGCCTATACCGCCAACGAAGCTGATAAATGGCCTGCGCGAACCACAAGAATTGACCGCATAATAACAGCTTCATGTGATATGCACCACGCCCAATGGCATAGGATTTCCAAAGGCGTGGAGCGTCGGATGTTTTTCGTCCGTGGTGATGCCTGACAACTACCTCAGGACAGTATTTCCCCGTCCAGCCCATGGCGTTCGCGCGACTTGCCACGTCGATATCCTCACCAGCAAAAAACAACATACCCGGACCAAACAAAGGGTCAAATCCGCCGATACGGACGAGAACACATTTTCTAAAGGCCATGTTTGCGCCGTGAACAAGGCCGGTAGGCATGTATGACTTTTTCGGAATTACTCGCGGTGTGGTGGATTCGTTGATCGTAATGGGAATATCTGTAGGATCATGCAGCGTGATGCGCCCTGTTATATAACCGACCGAAGCATCTTCGAAGGCAGCCCATGTCCGCACAAGAAAATCGGGGGCGGGATAGCAGTCATCGTCGGTGAAGGCCAAAATCGTGCCGCGCGCGATCCCTAATGCGGCGTTCAACCCATTAGATTTTCCTAACTTCGTCTCAAGCACGTATACCGTCAGGATTGAACTGATTTTTATGAATTCCTGCACAGAGGAGGCCGTTTCGTCGGTTGATCCATTATCGACTATAATCAATTCCCAAGGTCGGTCGAACGCGATATCCTGTACGTGATGAAGGCAGCGGGCGAGCTGCAGGCAGCGATTACGTGTACAAATAATTAGTGAGACGTCCATCGTGCCGAGGCCCTATTGTGATGTAGCACTTTCTTCATTCCAAGAATAAACTCCGTGTGCGTCATGCCGTATTTGGCTGGCCGGCTGTCTTCGTGCTCAGTCGTCAAGCCCCTGTCTTCCGCCTTTCGTATCGCTCCGCCTTCAAAATCGCATAAGCCCGATTGGAGTAAACCGCTTCGCGGTAGGAGAGTGTCAACGGAAAGATGGTGGGTGGCGACATCATAGCCCTGACGTCGAACTGTTCGGGCTCCTAACCTACGAAAGCTGGTGCCGAGTTCGATCGTCGTCACTCCCGCTGCCCTTTGCTTCCTCTACGTCTTGACCCTCAAAAGTCGCTGGAACTTCGACACGATAATCCCCCCTCCAGAAACCCGTCCTCAGCCGAGCCGACTTTTCCCATTTCTGGGCTGAGGCGAGGACATGAACTACCAGCGATACTGGCGACCCGCGCCGCTGCCGCTTGCTCATCTCCCGAGGCCGTTCGCCTGATGACTGGCTAATTCGACAATCACCATATCTTGATCGGGGTGGCCAGGCAAGGCCACAAGCGGGTGCACGACTTTCTCCGGCGTCCGCGAAACCTATACGCGACCGATCGGTGGGCCAGTCTCAGTCGGCGCTCGATCTCGCGGAATGACACCAAAACGTCTTCTGAGGAGGTTAGCCACCGAAGTGGGCAACCGTGGCCTTGCCTTGCAGCGGTGGCAAACCGGGGAGAAACAGTGTAACATATGACAGTGGCTATCGCGGGCGCAGCTCTGGTTGATCCGAGAGTTCCAGCTCATCACGATATCTTGTGCTACACCCGTGAGCCCGATGCATAATCCGCGCTAGCTGCCAATCTTTCCGGGATAGTCTATAGTGAGATACGGTCCGTGCTCAGGCGGGCGCGGGCAATGCTCGACACCGCCGCTAACCACTCGCCGGGCAGAGGGTAATCACAACGCGATCTTTCCACGGCTCTTGGCACAGGCCGATTGGCATATCCTTGTGACCGAGGTGCAGGCTTGCCAGCTCAGCCGACGCAGGGGCTTGCATGGGAGTCAGCCAGTCGTGAACGTCGATCCACCCGTCGTCGGCGAGCCGGCCGCAATAGGACGCGGTTGAGCCCGCACCGGTATCGGCAGCCGACGTGCTCGATGACGGCGGACTTGTGCAGCCGTGCTTCGCGCGGATGATGGGCGGAGGCGCTTGTTCTCGAGGTTGTTCGCCTCACCGTCGACGAGGCGGCCGAGCCGGTCCTCGGGGTCGGGTTCGCCATCGCGTCGCGTTCCCAGCGAGAAAGCGGTGGTCACTCTCGGCGCTCGTCACCCGATCCCTGGCGATGCCGAACCGACGTAAGGGCGCTCGACTGGAACGGAACTGACAGAAGAAGGTCTACCTCGATGCAGGCGCGGCAACAAATTTTGGCTCCGGGAGGAGGACGACTGACCCCCTCGGCTTCCGGAGTCATCGATGGAGTTTATTGCAATCGACGCCGAGAAGACTTCACCATGGCGTGTCCTGGTACACCAAATCGGATGAAATTTGGGTTCAACGCGGGACGAGGTTGATGACCTTTCTCCTCCCAATCCTCCACGACCTGCACGCTATACTCTTTGCACACTTTTTGCGCACCTGGACCACCCTCACTGCCGGGACGGCGATCTGCGTGGCTTGGGCTGTCGGGCGGGCAGCAAGGGGCCAGAATTGGAACCAGAGCCAAAGAAAACTCATTCCGACCTGGCGACAGTTTTGGACGCCTGGACGTATCGTTGCACTGGCGTTGCTCGCGGCGCTCCTCGTGTCCTTTATCGCGATGACTTTAGCATGGGAGGACTTCGCCTACTACGACAATTCATGGTTCACCGTCGGGTCGCTTAGAGGCCATAACATCCCACCGGAAATCTGGCCATCGATTGGACGCTTTTGTCCGCTTAACTGGCAAGAGTTCAGCCTGATACGCCACTTTACCAATACGATTTCCGGATATCACGTATTGCCGATAGCTGAGCTTTTTATCTTCGTCTGCATACTCCTGATCCTTGATGATGAACTTAACATTGCCGCCCGTGCCGTTCTTGCAATCCTCGCTTTGCTAACTCCGAGCATTCTCATCAGTTTCAGCGGACTGATCTTCCCGGAGCGCAACGAGCTATTGTTCCTCGTTTGTCTCGTGCTGTCCGTTAGGCGTTTCGAACAGACCGAGTCTACCGCATGGGCGGTGACCGCGGCGCTTTGTGCGCAAATCATGCTTTATTATAAGGAGACTGCTTTCTTGCTGCTCTTGGGCTTTGCAGCGGGAAGGCTCGTATTGCACTGCAGAAACGGAGATCATGCAAGATGGGATTACGATAGACTTTGGGATAAGGAGGGCCGTCTCGACCTAAGCTTCGCTGGCCTGGCGGCACTGTTCTTACTCTTTTATTTCGCTGCGCTGGGCTCCCACCCTAATATGCATTACACCATCGTACTTCAGCAGCCATTGGTCAGTACCTTGCTCACCTACTGGGAGCGCGATTTATTGGCGTGGCTGTTGGTGGCCGTTGTGCTGGGCAGGATGTATCTTATCCTGCGCCGCCTGGCGGAACCGCTGCCGTTGTGGGATGGACTCGCTCTCGGTGGCGTCGCTTGCTTCTTCGCCTATCTTTATCTTAGGATCTTCGAGCCGTGGTACCTGGCACCGGTGGACCTCATCGCGTTGCTATATGTTGGTCGGTTTGGTGTTCTGTCATTGAAAAAGATTAGTACATTGCACAGAGTAGCAGTATTTGGCGTGGCGGTTTTTGTTGTATTGCAAGACATTGTTTTTTCAACCGGATATATATTTGAGATAAAGAACGGCATTCATGCAAAGGTTGAAATAGCAAGCGTGGTTGAAGAGCGACACCACGACCACAGGGGAACCCTTCTCAGGTTGTTTTTTCCGTTTGCGAGGCCGTACGTGATCATGGAATTTGCCTCTTACCTCAGCTATCGAGGTATTCCGGTGGAAGGCGCCGAAGGTGAAGGTGCCGGACTGAACGACGTTGTTTTGGTCGGCAAGGCGATTGCCGAGGATGGTCCGTGTGTCGGATATAGGGATTTCTGGTGTCACGCTGCTAGTCGACCGGCTCCGGGCGATCTCGTGATCGTGCTCCCCGATGACGAGGTGTCGAGCACGGAGGCGTCTGCGTATCGGCCGCAGCGGGTATTTTCCTATGAGCCCCGCCCTCCTGTTCCGCAGTGGTTGCATTCGCTTGTCAGCGATCTGGAAAAGGTTCCGGATCGTTGGATGGATGCATCGGTGACGATATGGAAGTAGTTTGCTCCGACAACCCGATCTATGAAACAGGCTTTCGCACCGCTCTCGTTTTCACCCGTACTTGGGTACTCACAACCGCTCGCTCACGCCCAGGCCTCGCCGCCGTCCCTCCCTACGCACCGCGCCCTACCGAACCGCGCTCACCCACGCTTTCTCACGCGTTGAAGCCCAGATCTCCGCCGCCATCACGCAACTCGCCTCCAACCCGGGTCTGGCCCAATACGAAGTCTATGACCGTCAACCGAGCGACGCCGACTTGCTGATCGCCGCTTTCGACGCGCACCAAACCAGGCTCGGCCGCACCCCGCGCTTGGTGGCTGCCGACGCCGCCCTGTATTCCGCCAGGAACGAGGCAGCAGCAAAAGGCCAAGGGGATCAAAACGGGTAAACGGGTTTGCATCGTAACCCTTCGCGGAAGGCCGCCTTGCTGTCTCTCAGCTGATCGGGCTGGGTAGGCGCCAGTGCAAGCGGCGGTGCTTGCACTGGTGCAAGAGACGGTGCGATGGCGAGGTTCGAGTTATTCAACGCCCCGGAGCGGCGGCGACGCTGGAGCGAGGAACAGAAGCGGGCGGTGGTTGCGGCGGCGTTTGCGCCGGGCGCGATCGTTGCCGAGGTGGCACGCCGGGCGGATGTTCGTCCCGGTCAGATCTATCGCTGGCGCCAGGAACTGCGCAGCTGTAGTGCCGGTTTTGCTGCCGTGATGGTGACGGCGGATGCGGATTGCGGGCCAGGCATTGCGGTGCGCAGTGAGGCGATCGAGATCCAGTTCAGCGGGGTAGCTTGCTTGCGCATCCCGCCGTCGACGCCGCCCGGGCTGGCCGCGGCGGTGGTGCAGGCGCTGGTGCGGCGATGATCCCGGTTCCCTCGGGGGTGCGCGTGTGGCTCGCCACCGGCCACACCGACATGCGGCGCGGCATGAACAGCCTGGCGCTGCAGGTACAGGAGCGGCTGAAGCGCGACCCGCACGCCGGCGATCTTTACGTGTTCCGGGGCAAGAGCGGTCACCTGATCAAGGTGCTGTGGCATGACGGCGTCGGCATGTCGCTCTACGCCAAGCGGCTGGAGCGGGGCCGCTTCATCTGGCCTCCGCCGGCGGATGGCGTGGTGGCGATCAGCGCGGCGCAACTGGCCTACATGCTCGACGGCATCGATTGGCGCAACCCGGTTCACACCTGGCGACCGCAGGTCGCCGGCTGAGCCGATCTCCGTTACGTGACGAAAGACAACGAGGCTTGGCAATGCTCCAAGGACGCCCGCCGCACGGCCAGCTAGCGCTTACCGGAGCCGAGCGGCAAGCCCGATGGCGGGTCCGTCATGCCGGCGCCCCGGTCAGCCGCTGGCGCCGCCCGGCCGACCGGCGCTCGCGCCCGCAGCGCTGGCGTGATGCCGTTGCCGAGCTTGTCGCCTTGCAGAACGAGTACACGCAATGGTTCGAGGCATTACCGGAACCGTTGCGCGAGACCGCGACCGGCGAGGCCCTGCAAGCGATTGTCGAGTTCGATTTCGGCGAGCTCGCCGACCTCGATCCGCCGCGCGGCTTCGGCCGCGACTGAACGAGTACCACGCGCCCTGGCCCCACCGTCGCAAACCGTCGACCATGCCTTCTGCGCCGCACCATTCTCATCTTGATTGTCGCGCCTCAATCGCGCAATAGATTGGGTGCGACATTTTGACTCACCCTATAGTTGATAACGCAAGGACGGCTGCCAGCATGTGATAATCGGTCTCGTGACGACGCCCGAGACCCTGCCCGACGACATTGCCGCATTGCGGGCGGCGTTGTCGGCGGCGCGCGAGAAGTGCCTGGAGGAAGCGGCCAGGGCGACGCGGATCGAGGCGGAACTCGCGGTTGCCAAGGCCAAGGCCTCCGACGACGAGGCGCTGATCGCCCATCAGCGATTGCAGATCGCCAAGCTGACGCACCAGCTCTATGGCCAGCGCTCGGAACGCAGCATCCGGCTCATCGAGCAGATGGAGCTGGCCTTCGCGGAACTCAAGAGCTCCGCCAGCGAGGATGAGATTGCCGCCGAGCAGGCCGTCGCCAAGACCACAAAGGTAGCGGGCTTTAACCGCAAGCGCCCGGCGCGCCAACCCTTCCCGGCGGACCTGCCGCGCGAGCGGGTGGTCGAACCGGCGCCGACGGAATGCCCGTGCTGCGGCAGCGCGCGGCTGCGCAAACTCGGCGAAGACATCACCGAGACGCTGGAAGTGATCCCGCGGCAGTGGAAAGTGATCCAGCATGTCCGCGAGAAGTTCAGCTGTCGCGACTGCGAGAAGATCAGCCAGGCGCCGGCGCCGTTTCATGTGCTTCCGCGGGGTTGGGCCGGGCCCAGCCTGTTGGCGATGATCCTGTTCGAGAAGTTCGGGCAGCACCAGCCGCTCAACCGCCAGGCCGAACGCTATACCCGGGAGGGCGTGCCGCTCAGCCTGTCGACCCTGGCCGACCAGGTCGGTGGCTGCTGTGCCGTACTGGCCCCGCTCATCAGCCGAATCGAGGCGCATGTCTTCGCCGCGGAACGTTTGCATGGCGACGACACGACCGTGCCGGTCCTCGCCAAGGGCAAGACCCACACCGGGCGATGTTGGGTATATGTGCGCGACGACCGCCCGTTCGGCGGGCCGGATCCGCCGGCGGCGATGTTCTATTACTCGCGCGATCGGAGCGGTGTACACGCCCAGGCGCATCTCGCCGACTATGCCGGAATCCTCCAGGCAGACGCTTTCGCCGGCTACAACAAACTGTACGAAGCCGACCGCCAGCCGGGCCCGCTCATCGAGGCGGCGTGCTGGGTGCATGCCCGCCGGCCGTTCTTCGTCATGGCCGACATCGCCGCCAACGCGCGCCGCAAGGCGCAGGGCAAGACCGCCGTGATCTCGCCGCTGGCGCTGGAGATGGTCCGCCGCATCGACGCGCTGTTCGACATCGAGCGTGCGATCAATGGCCAAAATGCCGAACAGCGCCGGGCCAGCCGACAGGAACTGAGCGCCCCATTGGTCGCCGACCTGGAACGCTGGATGCGTGAGCAACGGCCCAAGCTGTCACGCGGCAACGATGTCGCCAAGGCAATGGACTACATGCTCAAGCGCTGGCCGGCCTTCACCCGCTTCCTCGAAGACGGCCGCATCTGCATGTCCAACAACGCCGCCGAGCGCGCCCTGCGCGGCATTGCGCTGGGCAGAAAATCATGGCTGTTCGCCGGTTCCGATCGCGGCGGGCAGCGCGCCGCAGTAATGTACAGCCTGATTGTCACCGCCAAGATGAATGACGTCGATCCGCAAGCCTGGCTCGCCGACGTCCTCGCCCGCATCGCCGAACATCCGGCTCGTAAGCTCGACGAACTGCTGCCATGGAACTGGCAGCCCTGCTCGCCACTGCGCCGGCTGGCGGCCTGACCTGTGGCCGCCATCAGCGCCGTCTTCACGATCGCCTACGTCGCCGACCTCCTCGGCGAGGACGAAGACTGCCTGCACGATCTGTCGATCGACATGTTCCCCGAAGATGGGTGCCTCTACGTCTATGGCCTCGGCGAGGACGCCATGACGCCTTCACTCGGGACGGCATCGAATACTTGAAACAGGTCATCGCTGACAGACGTGCCGCCGGGAACGCATCGCCCGAGCTCAACTCGACCGAATAGCTCGACCTGCGCCGCTCACCGCATGCTTA
>CAWBQT010000002.1:0-134373 GCA_963790875.1 uncultured Alphaproteobacteria bacterium | reverse complement strand
TCTTCTCTTTATTGGTCCAATCGCGAGCGAAGCGCACCCAGTCACGCGCAGCCTGTGGAAGAAAGACCCCCACCCAGACAATGGAGATCACTACCCACAGCCGGATCAAGCCGCGCCTTAAGTTCACTGAATGCGCCATGGAATGGCTGTGGTTCGTCCTCCGGCTCTATTGCGCCCCATGTCAACCCGCCTTGCCCGTGCCTGGCTCTTTTCGGCACCTCGCGCTAACCCAGCTTAGGCCGCGTTCAATTTCTACCGTGGCGATAGGCTTTTCGCGCCCCTTTGGGCAAGCCCCTTCGATGTTTTGATATTTCTTATTTCCTTGAAGTGTCAGCGCGCTCCGCCCCTTGGGCCAAAGCCGAATGCTAAGAGAATGACAAATCTTATTATAAGCTAGCTTAATTGCTCAAGTCTGCTGTCTAGCCTGCTGCCTGCCGGAGCGGCACCACATTCGCGCCCGATAGCCTCACTACGTAATCGCACCAAAGGGCCAGCGCTTCCCGCTTTTGCTCGCTATAGGCTGCACGATTGTAGACGCCTGCCACACCCGCTTTGGCGATCCCTCCGACATGGTTGACCAGCGCTTCGATGACGTGCGGTTCGACCCGCAATTTGTCGTTTAGCCGGGTCACAAAGGTCCGCCGTAAGTCGTGCAGCCGCCATGCTATCGGCGCTCCGTCATTCGCCTTGGCAATCCGCCGATCAAGCCGGGCTTTGCACTGCGACCATCCCGAGAACGGTCCCGTTCCCTCGCCAAAGACGAGTTCACGCCCATCACGCCCCGGTGGCAGCAACCCCGCAGCAAAAGCCGGCAACACCAATTCGTGCGGGCGCCCGTTCTTAGTGCGCTCGGCCGGTAGGCTCCATGTGACGCTGCCGTCTTCGTTGCGCGCAATTTCCCCCCAGCGCATGCCCGCAACCTCGTCGCGGCGAGCCCCAGTGAGCAGCAATAGCCGGACGATGCGATCGTGGTCGGCATTGCGCCCGGTGCACGACCAAATAAGCGCCAACTCGCCATCGCTCAGGACCCTATCGCGAGACCGTTCCTCGGCCGGCCGGAACGTCGCTACAACGGGGTTTGCTGTGACCAGCCCTGCCTTCATCCCCCAGGCGTAAAGCCCGCTCAGTGCCGCCCGGAGGCGATTTGCGGCGATCGGTCCCCGTTTCATCGTCTCTTGCAGTAGATCCACGATATCCCGCTGCGACACCTTGCCGGCCGGCCGCTCATGGAGTGCTGTGGCGCCCTTGTGCAGGTTGCGGTGTAGCTCCTCGAAACTGCGGGGCTTCAGTCGCTGACCCTGATGCGCTTCATACCTCGCGATAAGCTCCCCCAGCCGGATCGCCGCCCTAACCTCGGCCTTCTTCGCGGCAACCTCGCCAGCCGGATCGCCACCGAGCTTGACCTTAGCGAGCAATTGCCCAGCCGTCTTGCGCGCATCGGCATATGTCACGTTCACGGGATCGCCGAGAGCGTGTTTGCGTGTATCGCCGGTCAGTACTCGATATTGGCAGAACCAAGTGCGAGCCCCGCTGCGACGGCAACGAAGCCCAAAGCCCGGCAGACCTGCATCCCAGAATGTCGTTTCCGTCTTGTCGGGCTCGCAAGCAAGGCGCCGGGCAAGTTTGGCGTCTATTTCGATGGTCGGCATGCGCGTTCTCCAGGGGGGAGCAAGCGGGCTGGGGGAGCAATGGGGGAGCAAGGGTTCGGTTCGGAGGCTCCCCTCGAACTGAGGGTATAATCCACAATCCCGTTAGGTTTCAACAGAAAATCGTACGCGCCCGTAGCTCAATTGGATAGAGCACCAGACTACGGATCTGGGGGTTAGGGGTTCGACTCCTCTCGGGCGCGCCAATTTCTTCGAGTATTTAGGAAACCAGAGACCAACAGACCCGCTTCGGGGGTAACCCCAGGGGTAACATACCCCTCAGCGTGCGCTGCGCTGGCGTTGCGCCGCGAGACCAACCTACCGGTGATTTTGTCCGTGGCGTCAAGGCGATCACCGAGCGCGACGGACAGATCGCGGCGGCACTCACCGAATTGCTGGTCGAAGGCTTGTCGCAGGAGCGGGTACGCCGGCTGTTTCGGCTCTTGCACGACCGATCGCCGCCTGCCGCGCGACTGGGCGCGGGTGTTGCCGAGCGATGCGCCGCTGACCACGCTAGACCGCTGGGCGCAAGCGCTGACGAACGGCGCCGGGAACTGGCCCGATGGGACGGACCGCTCGGCGCCGGTGATCGACGTGCTGTCGCTACTCGCCCGCGGCCTCGACGCGGCGGCGGAAATCGGCGAGCGGCTGCTGACCGGCCTGCCTCTGAAACTGTGACACCGCACCCTCAGCGAAGGCCCGGCGGCCGCTTTGCCGGTCACCTTGGGCGGAATTGCGGATCGACGACCGGATCGAACCGAAGCCGGCCGCCAGCATCCTCTGGTGTTCGGCCGCGGCGCTGGCCTCGACGCCGCACCCCTTCGTGCGGCTGATCGGCCTCAACTCCGGGCGCTGGCCGCGGCGGATCGCCGAGGACCGGCTGATCCCCTACCACGTGATCCCGCTCGACAAACTCGGCCCGCTGCCGGTCGCGCTGTCCTACCGTGGCCGCGACGCCGAGGGCGGCTGCTCGGCAAATCGCCGCTGATCGCCGGACTGGACGAGATCTATCTGGCGCGCGGCCGCATCCCGGAGCACGCGGCGAGCGAAGCCGACCGGCTGCTGGCGCGGCCCGCCGAGTTTGCCGGAAGCCTAATCGGGCGGTCGGGGCTGACCTGCTGGCGCGATTGGTAGCGGCGAGCGCTGACCCCGCATGACGGGCTGGTCGGCGTCGGCCATCCGAGCATCGCTAAGGCGTTGGCGCGCACGCAATCGGCCAGCTCATTGCGGGTGCTGCTGCGCGATCCGATGCGCTTCGTGTGGAAATACGCGCTGGGCTGGCGCCGGCCCGACGAAGCCGAAGAGCCGGTCACGCTCGATCCGCTCGCCTTCGGCAATCTGGTGCTCGAGGTCTTGCGCGAGGCGGTTGAGGGGCTCGAACGGGACCGCGGGTTCGCCGGCGCCAGGCTGCCGCGCCTCGAGGCGGCGATCGACGCGGCGATCATCGCAGTAGCACAGCGGTGGGAGACCGGATCGCCAGTGCCGCCCCGCATCACTTGAGGCAACGCGCAACGCCGGGCGCGCGACATGGCATTGCGAGCGCTGACTGGCCCGCAGGATGATCCGATGCCCGGCGAGCGAAGCTGGACCGAGGCCCCGTTCGGACTCTCGGCCGAAGCCGCCGCGGAATACCGGCGTCTGCCGTGGGATGCGGCGCAGTGCGTCGAGATCCCCGGCACCGGCCTCGCAATCACCGGCTACATCGATCGGCTTGACCTCGCGGGCGATCGCGGCTTCGTGCGTGTCATCGACTACAAGACCGGCCGCGCTTGCCCACAACCAGAGCAGCAAGATCCCGGACGGCGGACGCGAGTTGCAGCGCTGTCTCTATGCCTCCGCTGCCCACGTCCTACTAAATCACCCGGCAGAGCTCACGGCAGCGCTGCACCATTTGCGTGCGGAATCCGGCGAGCAAGGGCTATTCCCGCTGGCTGACAGCGACGCGGCGCTCGGTACACTGGGCAAGGCCGTCGATTCAGCGCGCAACGCATTGCAACAAGGTTTGGCGCTGCCGGGCATCGATGCCGGCGATCAGTTCAACGAGCTGGTTCAACTCGCCAGGCGTTGGCGCATGCCTCTCGTGACCGGTCCATTCAGGAAAGATCAGCGGCCCTAGGTATTCGATGGCATCCGGTAGTTCCAGCCATTCCCGTGCGCTTCGCCATACGGCGCCGTCCTGACGTGTCACAAGGCTTTCACTTCCCTTCTGAGGTGACGATCCATCTGCCGTGTTGATTGATTTCGCGGTGCATCGCGTCCGGTGCCAAATCGAGGTCGCCAGGCCAGGTGACGGCACCTAGAGTGACCGTCACCTGACGAAAAACCTTTTCGTCACGCAAGGCAGCGAACACGCCGGCGGCGTCCGAGTTGATGAAATCCGACATTTCGATGGTTCCGGCGGAATCGTCGTTGAAGCGTACCCGCAGCCGAAAGCCAGGCAGCGCCTCAGCCTCTGCAACGCGCCACGGCGCCCGCGGGCGAACGGCGGGGGTCAGTTCAGCGGTTCGATCTTGTTGGGCGTCAGCATGCGACTGCATAGGTCCCAATCCTCCATCAGTTCGACTTGGTGCTCCGATGCCCGTTCCAGCACCAGCGTCAATGCGCGTCTCGGTAGGCTCCCTTGCATCACTTCAAGCGTGCGGATGTCGATCAGCGCCTCGTGCTCGGCATAGAGGGCGTGGAAATGCGGCGGCCCGTGCTCCCGCCAGAAAATCTGGATCAGGATGCCGTAGAAGGCGCTGATCGTCGGCATAGTGGTGCCTCAGGCCTCGCGACGAAGCGGCACGACCTTAGCGCCCGCCGCCGGGTACAGGTTTTCGGGCTTTTCGGCACCAGACGCGTTGCCCGACGTGACCCGCGGTTATGCCAATTCTCACCACTACGGATCTGGGGGTTAGGGGTTCGACCCTTCTCGGGCGCGCCAATTTCTTCAATCAATTAGCGGTAGATCACGCCGAAGATTTGGCGGCGTCAAAATCGTGCGGACCATCTGCGGATCCAGCCGGCGTTGGCTCGGATCAGTGAGCCCATCATGCGCCACCGCAACGGGGGCACTCCCGCACACCGGGGCGCGCGGCAAGCGCCGGCCATCAGTTCGGTTGTTCTTGATGTTGCCAACGCGTCGGCTCGCCCGCCGGCACGTCATCTGAACCCTCCGATCTGAAGCTCCTTGAAATCAGTAACTTACCAATCTCACTCTGGCGGCTCGACCAGTCGGCGGCGAACGGTAGAAGCAAACATGCGCCTCAGGCTTGACGATCGCCGGTCCCCGTTCTTATTATGTTCTCAAAGAACCTCCCGAAACGTCACAGTGAATGCCCGGGATGGAAACGACAGCCACCATCCTCCATGCCGACCTGGACGCCTTCTACGCCTCGGTCGAGCAGCTGCTCGACCCGTCGTTGCGCGGCAAGCCCATCGCCGTTGGCGGTGGGGTTGTGCTGGCCGCTTCTTACGAAGCCAAGGCCTTTGGGGTTCGCGGCGGCATGCCGGGACGGCAGGCGCGCGAGCTCTGTCCGCAGCTCGCTTTCGTCAGCGGCCATTTCGAGCACTACCAACGTCTGGGCGACGCCGCCATCAAGGTGGTCAACGATTTCACGCCCCTCGTCGAACGAATTTCCATCGACGAGGCCTTCGCCGACGTCGCGGGCTGCACTCATCTCTTCGGTCCGCCTGCCAAAATTGCCAGGGCAATCCGGCGCCGCGTGCGGGCCGAGCTTGGCCTGCCGATCTCGGTCGGCGTGGCGCGCACCAAGCATTTGGCGAAAATTGCCTCGCAAGTGGCCAAGCCCGACGGGCTGGTGGTTGTCGATCCCGACACCGAACTGGAATTCCTCCACCAGCTGCCCGTCGAGCTGATGTGGGGAGTGGGGCCGGTGACCGGCGCGCATCTCGCCGAGATCGGCGTGCTTACGATCGGGCAGCTGGCCAGGACGCCGGGATGGTCGCTCGAGCGGTTGCTCGGTTCCGCAGCGGGAGAGAAACTCGCGGCGCTGGCGTGGAACCGCGATCCACGGGAAATCAAGACCGGCCAGCGGGCCGGATCGGCAGGTGCACAGTCGGCGCTCGGCAGGAAGCCTGCCGAGGAGCGAGTTTTCCGACCCGCCCTCTTGCATCTTGCAGACAGAATCGGCACCCGCCTCCGGGCCAAGTCGATGCGTGGTCGAACCGTGGCGGTCCGCGTTCGCTTCGCCAACATGGGCTCAGCCACTCGCTCGGTAACGCTTGGCGCGGCAATCTCCGCGACCGCGATCCTTGCCGAGATCGCCGGGGAGCTGGTGCGCGCGGTCCTCGCGGATCACCCTGACGAGAAGACCATCTCGCTCCTGGCGATCTCCGTGTCGCATCTCGAAGAGCACCAAGATATGCAGCTGGAACTCCCGCTTGGACTTGCAGACGAAGCGCGCCGCCCCGGCAGCACGAAAGGCATGGCACGTTGGGCGGCCGACTGCGCTGTCGATAGGATCCGTGATCGCTTCGGATGGGATGCTATCGGATATGCGTCGGTGGCGCTGCGGGTTTTCCGTTCCGTCCCCGACGAGTTTCGCAAACTCGCCGAAAAGGACCTGTGACCCCGGGGCGCGGCGTCGTCACCTGTCACCGCGTGCTCGATGCGATCGTGCGTGCCTCGGGAACCGCCTGAAGCGCGGGTGACACGATCGGCGCCGTGGTACCGGCCCAGTACGCGTTGTCGAGCTCGAGCTAGAACGCGACATAGAGCGCCAGACACACCGAAGCCCGGAGATGCAGGCCAAAGAGCGGTGGTCCTGCCGCCCGCCCAGGCGTCCCGTAACCGCCGCGCGTCAAAGCCTGCCCCGTGCTGCGACACGGGGATTGTGCTCGATCGCCGCAGCGAACCGCCCGCTCGATTCTCCACTTCGGTCATCAAGGGATTGTTTGCCCAGCTCTCCCGGCAGTCGAACTTGCCGGCCGGCGAGCCGGATTTTGACCGGGCTTCTGCCCGAGCGTTCAGCGTCTCGCCTGGCGCACGCCTGCAGCGAAACCACCGAGGCCGCCACGGCGAGGAATATAGGTACCCAGAGATCGTGACCGACCCGAGTGAACTCGATGATGAGGGCGATTGCCGTCAGCGGCATATTCATCGAGGAGGCAAGAAATGCAGCGGCGCCGACGACCGCGAAGGCGGCCGTCGGCACACTCGGGAGAACGAGGTTCCAGAGACTGCCGAGGACGACCGCAAGCAACGCGCCGACGGTAAGGCTCGGCGTCAATACGCCGCCGGCGGCGCCGACGCGCAGGCTCGCGGCGATCGCAACCACCTTCAGCGCCAGCAGGCCGAGCGCGAGCTTGCCGCCGAGATCGCCGCCAAATCCGAGCTGCGAGGGGCCTTTGCCGTTTCCCGGGAGCTGCGGGAACAGCGTTGCGAGCAGGCCGATCGCGAGGAAGACCGCGAGACAGGACGGCACTTTGTGCCAGCCGCCTGGCGTCTGCGCGGTGGCGGCGCGCGTCAAAGCCCTGAAGCCGTATGCCGCTATCCCGAAAACCGGTCCGGCGACGATCGACCAGGCAACCAAGGATCGGCTGATCTTCGAGCGGCGGAACCAGATATTGCGGGACATCGCCCAGACCGATCCAGGCAACCGTCGAGGCAATGACCGACGTGGTGATGGCCGGCACCAAGGCGCTTGGCGCGAAGCTCCCGAGCAGCACCTCGAGGATGAAGACGGCCCCGCCGAGCGGGACATTATAAACGGCGGCGAGCCCTGCGCCGGCGCCGCAGGCGATCAGGATCCGGCCTTCCCCGCGGTAAGCCCGGCGCGAGACGAGAGCCAGGTCGCCAGCACCGCGCCCATCTCGCGCGGCGCGACCTCGCGGCCAAGAGGCGAGCCGAGCGCCACCGTGACGATCTGCAGCAAGACATGCGCCGTCGTGGCAAGGAAGGGCATGCGCGGGCCGGGAACGTCCTTGCCGACCGCCGCCTTGATGCTGACGAGCGGCCGCCCGAAACGGTAGACGGCCCACCAGCCAATGCCCGCGACGGCGCCGCACAGCGTCAACGCCGCAACCCGGCGTATCGGCGGCGCGGCGGTAACGCCCTGCAGGAAGCTTTCCGGGCTCACCACGGCATCGAGGCTGTAGCCGTAGGCGAGGTGCTGGATGAAGTGCAGCAGCAACGCGAGCAGCATGCCACTGAGGCCCGCCGCGACACCGGTCAGGACGATGACGGTCGCCAGGACCACCCCGGATCGCCGCCGGTCGGCCGCCGCAGGCCGTATCGCCAGCTCCCTGATCTCGTGATCGTCGACGATCGAGGCGGACGGCATCGACGCGCTTCTCCTGGCGTTGGATCGATCAGGCGTTCCTATCATTCTAAAGGCAAGCCCCAAGCCTCTCGTCATACCGTCGCCCGGCGCTATGACGCGTCGGGCTATGCGATTGATCGGGCTGCTACCGCTAGCCGTTCCGGGCGACGTAGGACCGCACCATCTTCGCCGGATCGACGACGCGGTCGAACAGCTCCTCTGTCACAAAGCCCAGCTTCAGCGCCGCTTCCTTCAAGGTCAGGTCGTTGTCCATCGCGTAGTGCGCGATTTTTGACGCTTTGTCGTAGCCGATGACCGGCGAGAGCGCCGTCACGAGCATCAGCGAGCGGTCGACATATTCCTTGATCTTCTTGAGATTCGGCTTGGTTCCCTCGACCAGGAACTTGCGGAAGTTGGTACAGCCGTCGCTCAGCAGCGTGATCGATTGCGCGATGTTGAAGATCATCAGCGGCTTATAGACGTTCATCTCCAGATAGCCGCCGGCGCCGCCAAAGCCGACCGCCACGTCGTTGGCCATCACCTGGACGGCGATCATCGTCAGCGCCTCAGCTTGGGTCGGGTTCACCTTGCCCGGCATGATCGAGGAGCCAGGCTCGTTTTCCGGGATCTCCAACTCCGCAAACCCGGCCCGCGGGCCGCAAGACATCAGGCGGATGTCATTGCCGATCTTGTAGAGCGACACCGCCAGCGTGCGGAATGTCCCGGACAGCTGCACCAGCGCATCATGCGCGCCTTGCACGGTGAATTTGTTCGGGGCGCTGACAAACGGCAACCCGGTGAGCTTCGCGATCTCTGCTGTCGCCGCGGCGGCGAAGTCGGGGGCGGCATTGATGCCGGTACCGACCGCGGTACCGCCGAGCGCCAGCCGGTACACGCCCTTCAGCGCGTCCTCGATCCGCTCCCCATTGTCGCCGAGCATGCCGGTGTAGCCCGACCATTCCTGGCCCAGCGTGATCGGGGTCGCGTCCTGCATGTGGGTGCGGCCGATCTTGACGATGTCCTTCCATTCCTCGGCCTTCGCCGCGATCGCGTCGCGCAGGCCGGTGACGGCCGGTACCAGCCGCCCCGTCACATTCACCGCGGCGGCAATATGCATCGCCGAGGGGAACGAGTTGTTCGACGATTGCGACATGTTGACATGGTCGTTGGGGTGCACCGGCGTCTTGCTGCCGAGCGCGGTGCCGGCGAGCTGGCAGCAGCGGTTGGAAATCACCTCGTTGACGTTCATGTTGAATTGCGTGCCGCTGCCTGTCATCCACACATGCAGCGGAAACATGTCGCGATGCTGCCCGGCCAGGATCTCGTCGCAGACCTGCACGATCAGCCGGTGCGCCTTGTCATCTAGCCGCCTGCCGTCATGGTTGGCATTGGCCGCCGCCTTCTTCAGCGTTGCGTAGGCAGTGATCATCTCGCGCGGGATCAGATCCCGGCCGATGCTGAAATGCTCGAGCGAACGCTGCGTTTGCGCCCCCCACAGCTTGTCGGCAGGCACCTCGACCATGCCCAGGCTGTCGGTTTCTCGGCGAACTTCGGTCATGGATCCTCCCACATCGAACAGAAAATGGGCGCCGCGGCAATCACGTCGTCGGCTTCTGCGGCGTCGAGATTGCTTCGCTGCGCCCGCAATGACAACAGGAGTAAGCGGGTGGGGTCCTGCTGCCCAATTGCTTGCAAGAAGTGAAGCAATCCCGAGCGGAGGCATGAGATTGCCTCGCTCCGCTCCCAATAACAGGTGTTCCACGTCAACCGGCTTCTTGCTCAATGCAGCTTAACCGGCTGGCCGGTTTGGCGCGACAGGGCGCGGGCGAGCAGCCCCAGCAGAGCTCGCGGGGTACCATGCAATGCCTGCTCGTGCATCGTGCGCAGCGAACGGTACATGACCCCGGCAAACAGACCCTCGATGAAGAAGCCGCGCCCGAAGAGGAAGCCCATCAGGTTCCCGACCGTACTGTGCCTGCCGAGCGACACGAGCGAGCCGAAATCCCGGTATGTGTAGGGCAGCAACGACCGGCCGCGCAGCCGGCGCTCGATCTGGCGCAGCATATGCGCGGCCTCCTGATGCGCGGCCTGTGCCCGCGGCGGCACCGGGGTGGGCTCGCCTTGGCGCGGGCAGGCGGCGCAATCGCCGATCGCGAAGATGTCGGGATCGCGCGTCGTCTGCAATGTCGGTTCGACCACGAGCTGGTTGATGCGGTTGACCTCGAGCCCATCGGCGCGGCGCAGCACCTCCGGGGCTTTGATGCCGGCCGCCCACACCACCAGCTCCGAGGCGATGAACGAGCCGTCGGCGAGCCGCAGTCCGTCCGCCGTCACTGCCGTCACTCTCGCGCCGGTATGGACCTCGATGCCGATGCGGTCGAGGCGCCGGCGCGCCGCCTCGGAGATCCGTTCCGGCAGAGCGGGCAGGATGCGGTCGGCGGCCTCGACCAGCACGATGCGGATGTCGCGCTCGGGGTCGATGCGATCGAGCCCGTAGGCGACAACTTCGCGCGTCGTGCGGTGCAGCTCGGCAGCCAATTCGGCACCGGTAGCACCAGCGCCGACGATTGCCACATGAAGCTGGCCGGCACGCACCGGACCATCCTGCGTCTGCGCGCGAATGCAGGCGTTAACGAGGCGCCGATTGAAGCGCACCGCCTCGGCCGGGGTCTCGAGCGGCACCGCATGCTCGGTAACGCCGGGCGTGCCGAAATCATTGGTGATGCTGCCGATCGCGATCACCAGCGTGTCGTAACCGACGGATTGCGGCGGCGTGATCTGGCGTCCTTCATCATCGAAGGTCGCGGCAATGTGCACTTGCTTGGCAGAGCGATCGATCCCGATCATCTCGCCTAAGCGATAGCGGAACCCGTGCCAATGCGCCTGGGCGAGGTAGTTCACCTCGTACTCGCCGGGGTCCATGCTGCCCGCCGCCACTTCGTGCAACAGCGGCTTCCAAAGATGGGTCCGGGCACTCTCGATCAGCGTGACGCTCGCCCGCCGGCGCCGGCCAAGGCGGTCGCCGAGCCGGGTGACGAGCTCCAGCCCCGCCGCGCCGCCGCCGACCACGACAATCCGATGCAGGTGATCGTCTTCGACCGCCGAGCCCGAGCCGGCCATCACCCTCTCGGGGCGCGGTTCCACGACCGTCTTTTCGCGCTGGGCCTGACGCTGCGCCACGCTGGCCATCGGCTTCACCTCGAATGGCGCGTAGGGCGGAAGAGCGAAGCGCATCCCGCCGTTGCTACGGCCACCATGGCGGAATGGGCACGGCGCCAGGCGCCGCGCTTTTCCGCCCCACGAAACTCGGCCATCGGCTTATTCCGGATAGACCGGGCGGTAGGCACGGGCGCGGATCAACGCGCCGACGTCGTCGGGCCTCGGTACCCGAGCGAGCCCCTCTTCGAAGATGTATGAAGCGACCCGTTCCGCCACATGCAGCGACGCCTCCAAAATCCGGCTTTGCGGCGGATAGATCAGTCCGAGCGCAAGATCCTCGCTGGTAACCTGTTCCGCCACGGCTTTCGCGGCGACGATGAACATCTCCTCGGTCACCCGGGTCGCCTCGGTGGCAAACACCGCCATGCCCATGGCCGGGAAGATGTAGACATTGTTTCCCTGCCCCGGCACGAAACGCCGGCCCGCGATCTCGACCGGCGGGAACGGGCTGCCGCTGGCGAAAACGGCCCTGCCGCCGGACCAGCGATAAGCCTCCTCGGCCGTGCATTCGGAGCGCGAGGTCGGGTTCGAATAGGGGAAGATGATCGGCCGCTCGTTGATCTCCGCCATCGCCTCGATCACCTCGCGGGTGAACAGCTTCGGCACGGTGCTGACGCCGATGATGCCGGTCGGCCTAACCGCCTTCACGGCCTCGACGAAGGTGGCTACCGGCGCCCGGTCCTGGGTGAACGGCTTTTGGAAGTCCGCCAGGTCATTGCGCGAAGCGACCAGGAGGCCATTGATGTCGAACAGCGCGTTGCGGCTCCGCGCCTCGCGTAAATCCATTCCCTCGAGCGCCATGGCCTGGCTGATCAGCTCCGCGATCCCGGTCCCGGCCGAGCCGCCGCCGAGAAACAGAAGACGCTGTTCGGTGATCTTCTGGCCGGTGATCCGCAAGGCTGCGAAGACGCCGGCCAGCGCGATGCCGGCGGTGCCCTGGATGTCGTCGTTGTAGGTGCAGATCTTGTCGCGATAGCGCGCCAGAATCGGCACCGCATCGATATTCGCGAAGTCCTCCCATTGGATGCAGCATTTCGGGTAGCGCGATTGCACCGCGTCGACGAACTCGTCGACGAATGCGAGATACGCTTCGCCGCGGACGCGGTTCTGGCGTAGGCCGAAATAGAGCGGATCGTCGAGGAGCTGCTGGTTATTCGTGCCGACGTCCAAAACGACCGGCAGGCAGTATTGCGGCGGGACGCCGGCGCAGGCCGTGTAGAGCGCGAGCTTGCCGATCGGGATGCCCATCCCCCCGGCGCCGAGATCGCCGAGCCCGAGGATGCGCTCGCCGTCGGTCACGACGATGAAGCGCACATCCCTCTCCGGCCAGTTGCCGAGGATCTCCTGGAGCCGGCCGCGGGCGCTGATCGGCAGATACATGCCGCGTGCCGACCGGAAGATATGGGCGAATTTCTGGCAAGCCTCGCCGACCGTCGGCGTATAGACCAGCGGCATGTATGTCGCCGGGTCCGACATCAAGATCGCATAGAACAGCGTCTCGTTGCGGGCCTGCAGGTCCGAGAGCACGAGATATTTCTGCAGGTCGTTTTCGAGACTGGCGATTTCGGCATGCCGGCGCGCCACCTGCAGTCCGATATTGGTGACGGCGGGCGGCAGCAAGCCTTCGAGACCGTAGGCCCGTCGTTCGGCCTCGGTGAATGCCGTCCCCTTGTTCAAACGCGGGTTATGAAGAAGCGCATAGCCCGTAGGGTGTTCCGTGCTCGGTCCCGTCATCGTCAATCTCCGATGGGTGTACGGTTCCGAAACGGCCTGATACGATTGACGACCACGACAGGGCGCCTTCGGTGTTTCGGGACAGGTTTATCGGTTGCGATCGGCGAGGCGGTCATCAGGGCGTCGGCCTCAAAGGGAGCGGTCCCGGCGAAGCGACAGAAGGCAAGGCCAAAACCTCGCCCATATATTCGAGCGTCGTCGCGGTCAGCACGTTGGCAGCCAGCTTCACGAGGTTCGCCAATGCGGCGTCTTCGCCAATCATAAATAGTCGCTGCCCGAGGCGCTCGAGCAATGGGCCGACCTCCTCCATCGTCGATGGTAAACCGGCGGCAAGCTCAGTAGCGGCGAACGAAACGGTCATCTGGCTTCTCGCTCGCAAGAAAGGTAAAAATGCGCGTCAGCTGGCTCGCCAACTCACGCGAGTGCTTGATAACCAGGCTCATAGAGCTGCCGCCGTATGAATGTCTCGATATCGGCGGGTCGATCCACACGGGCCAAGCCCGCATCAAAAACGAGCTTAGCTACTCGTGCGGCGGTCTGAATCTCGACCTCTAGGATATTCGACTGCGGCGGGAAGAGCATCCCGAGCTTCAACTGTTCGGGGGTCACCTGGTCGGCTACCGCATGTGCGGCCTCGATGAACATCTCGTCGGTCACGCGCTTTGCATTGCGTGGCGTAAATCGCCATGCCGACGGCGGGGAAGATGTACAGGTTGTTGGCCTGCGAAGGCAGGAACGTCTGCCCGTCAAGGTGAACCGGCGGGAATTGCACGCCGCCGGCATAGACCGCCTTGCCCTCGGACCACGCGTACGCCTCCTCGGGCAGGCATTCGTGGTGCTCGGTCGGGTTCGACAGGGCAAAGATGATCGGCCGCTCGTTGATGGCGCGACATCGCCTCGACGACCTCGCGCGAGAACAGTCTGCCCACTCAGCCCTAAGCGCCTTACCGCTGACGCCGATCAGGGCCGTCGGCTTGAAATCCTCGATGGCCGCGACGATCTGCGGGCACTCGCTCGCCGGGTCGAGATGATCGAAGGGCTTGCTTGGGCGGCAGCTTGTGCGCGTAGGGCCGCTTGTGCGCGGCAAGGCCGGGACGCCCCGCGACCACCAGTCCCTTGGTATCGAACATCCGGATCTGCTGCCGTGCCGCCTCGGGTGTCACGCCCTGCTGACCCATACGCAGAGACGATCAGGTCGGCGAGGCCGATGGCGGCGGAACCGGCGCCGAGAAACAGGATCCGCTGCTCCTTGAGTTGGCCGCCGGTGATCTTGAGCGCATTGATCAACCCGGCGAGCGTGACGCCGGCCGTGCCCTGGATGTCGTCGTTGTAGCAGCAGACCTTGTCGCGGTAGCGGGCCAGCAGAGCAATCGCATCGGTGCCGGTCCAGTCCTCGAAGTGGATGCAGCAGTTCGGGAAGACCTCCTGCACCGCCTCCACGAACTCGTCGACGAAGGCGTACAGCTCGTCGGTCGAGGGCCGGTGCTGCCGCAGCCCGAGGTAGAGCGGATCGCGGAGATAGGTCTCGTTGTTCGTGCCGGCGTCCAGGTACATCGGCAGCAGGCCGTTGCGGCGGCACGCCCGCCGCCGCCGTGTAGAGCTGAAGCTTGCCGATCGGGATGCCCATGCCGTTGGCGCCCAGGTCGCCCAGGCCGAGGATGCGGCCGCCGTTGGTCACGCAGATGACGCGCACGTCCTTGACCGGCCAGTTTCGCAGCACCTCCTTGACCTGCCCCTTCCGGTTGATCGACAGATACATGCCCGTGCGGGCGGCGGTAGATGTGGTCGAACTTCAGGCAGGCTTCGCCGATGGTCGGGTCGTACACGATCGTCAGGAAGCGGGCCGGGTCCGACATCAACGTGCGATAGAACAGCGTCTCGTTCGTCGTCCAGCAGATTCATCAGGTGATGAACCGCTCCAGGTCGGTGGCCTTGTCCTTTAGCTGCAGCAAGACGCGGCTGAGTTGCGTCTCCATCGACTCCGTCACGTCGGGAACCAGCCCGATCGAGCCCGAGCGACTGCCGCTCGGCTTCGGTAAAGCCGGTGGCCTTGTTGAGCCTGGGATCGTGCAAGAGGTCGATGCCGCGTTTGGCAGCGCCAATAATCCGAGCAGACATCGGTTTATCCTCTCTAGAAAGCTTCCTCATCTTCATTGGCATCAGTGGCCCGGCCTGCTCACAGAGCGTGCGAGCGGCAGGACGGAGAGCGAGCGCACGCCTTGCGCGCCGTGGATCAGCACGCCTTCGATGTCCGCCGTGGCGGATGGGCCGGTGTGGAAGGAGGCATAGTGCCGGTCGCGGAACTCGGGCCGGCGATAGGCATGGTGGAGATTGACCACGATGTCGGCGGGATCGAGCAGCACGATCAGGTGTTGCGCCAGATAGGCCACGGCATTGACATGAAGGTCGGCCTCGCTGAGGAGCACGGAGCCGGTCTCCGCGACGGCGAATGACGCGCGGACGATCGCGAAATCGACATCCGCCAGGTCCTGCGGCACGCCGACACCGGCGATGTCGCGATTGCCGGCGATCTCCGGCACCATCGAGCACACGACCTTGGCGCCGGCGATCTTCTCGCGGACCGGCGTCAAGATGTCGCCGGCGTCCGGCGGATCGAGAAACATGCCGCCCATCTGGTGCAGGCTCTCCTTGAACGCCTCCAGTAGCGACGCCGGGGGGTCGTCATCGAACAGCGGAACCTCGGGCAGCGGCCGCTCCACTCGGGGGAGGTTCGCCCGGATCGATGCCAGGATATCGTCGCGGCTGCTCATGGCTTTCCTCCGCGATTGGCCTGATACCAGCTGTGGAATGTCTGTTTGGGCGGATGCGGCACTTCGCGGTGCCTGCCCCAGGCATTGAGGCCGTTGTAGATGACGAAACGCGGCAGATGGGCGAGCGCCACATCGGCAGCGGCGATCGCGGCGCGATAGGCGGCCGGGCGCGACAGCAATTCGCCGGCGGCCTTCATCGCCGCCTGTTTCGCGAACGGCACCTCGTGCTGCTTCACCAGTTCGCGGCGCCAGGCATAGATCTGCTCGTGGATGTTGATCTTCACCGGGCAGACATTGCTGCAGCTGCCGTTGAGCGTCGAGGCGAACGGCAGATTGCTGTATTTGTGCGCATTGAAGGTCGGGTCGATGATGAGCCCGATCGGGCCCGAATAGGTGGCGCCGTAGCTCAAGCCCCCGCTGCGCCGATACACCGGGCAGGTGTTCATGCAGGCGCCGCAGCGGATGCATTTGAGCGAGGTCCAGAACTCCTCCATGCCGAGGCGCTCGGACCGGCCGTTGTCGACCAGCACGAAATGCATCTCGCCGCCCTCGCGCGGCCCGCGGAAATGCGAGGTGTATTGCGTGATCGGCGAGCCGAGCGCGCTGCGCGACAACAGACGCACGAAAACCGCCAAGTGTTCGAGACGCGGGATGATCTTCTCGATGCCGATCGAGGCGATGTGCAGCTTCGGCACATTGGCCGATAGATCGGCGTTGCCCTCGTTGGTGCAGACGACGACGCCGCCGGTCTCGGCGACCGCGAAATTGCAGCCGGTCATGCCGGCCTCGGCCGCGAGGATCAGCGGCCGCGTCGCCTCGCGCTGCGCTTCGGCAAGATAGTGGACGTCGCTGTTGGCGGGGTCGGTGCCGATCGTTCGCGCGAACACCTCGGCGACGTCCGTCCGGAGCTTGTGCACCGCGGGCACGACGACGTGGCTTGGGTCTTCATTGTCGAGCTGCTGGATGCGCTCGCCGAGGTCGGTTTCGATCACCTCGATGCCGAGCCGAGGCCATGTAATGGCGAAAACCGCACTCCTCGGTGAGCATCGACTTGCTTTTGATCAGAGACTTGGCGCCGTGATCCTTCAGGATGCCGTGGACGATCTCGGTTGTGCTCGGCGGCGTCGCGCGCCCAATGCACGTGGATACCGTTGGACCGCGCATTGGCCTCGAACTGTTCCAGATACTCGTCGAGATGGGTGAGCGTGTGCTCCTTGATTGCCGAGGCGAGCGAACGCAATTCCTCCCATTCGGCAATGCCGTGCATCTCGCGGTCGCGCTTCTGCCGCAGATCCCACAGCCGTTCGTCGTGCATCTTTTCGTGTTCCGGTCCGGCAATAAAGCGAGCGGCCGCTTCTGCCTGGTCGATCGGCCGATTGCCGTGGACTTTAGCGCCGCGCGGCTGCGGCTCGGGCCGCGAGCGCAAAGGCTTTGAGGCGCCCTCCGCGTGATCGAGACGGCGGCCGTCCCGGTAGATCGAATGGGCATCGTCGTCGGCGATTAGCTCGGGATGGAGCATTCCAGTAGCGGTTGTCATGCGCTCGCTCCATTCAGGATCTGGGCGATGTGGATGAACTTGATCGGCAGACCGATGCGCTCGGCGCAGCCCCGCTGATGCATCAGGCACGAGCTGTCGGCTGAGACGATGTATTCGGCGCCGGCGCGGGCGTGATCGGTGACCTTGTCGTACCCCATCTTCGCGGAGACGGCTTCCTCGACGACCGAGAAGGTGCCGCCAAAGCCACAGCATTCGTCCGGCCGCACCGGCGTGACGAATTCGATGCCCTCGACCTTCGACAGCAAGTCCAGGGGCTTTGAGTAGAACGGCTCGTGCAGCTCGGAGGGTTTTGCGTGCTTTAGCCGGCGCAGCGACACGCATTTGTTGTGGAGCCCGACGCGGTGCGGGAACGTCGCCCAGGGAAAGGCATCCGCCTTCTCGATGTCGTGCAGGAACTCGACCAGTTCGTAGGTTCGCGCGCGAACCTCCGTCACCTCCGCGCTCTGCTCGATCGCATCGAAATTGTCGCGCACGTGGTGGACGCAGCTTCCCTCTGGCGCCACGACGTAATCGAAGCCGGAGAAGTTGCGCACGAACAGCGCCTCGGTGTCGGTCGCCTCGGCATTGAAGCCGTTATCGGCCATGGGCTGCCCGCAGCAGGTCTGGTCGCGCGGGTATACGACCTCATGGCCGAACCGCTCCAGAAGCTCGAGGGTCGCGACCCCAACTTCCGGGAAGAAGGCGTCGATGAAACAGGGGATGAAGAGCCCGATACGCATTCGTCACCTCCGTGTTCTGAGAACCCTCATCCGCGTTCGGCCATCATTCGCTTAGTGTTGGCGATCGCGCGCGCCGGGTTGAGCCCCTTCGGGCAGGCGCTGGTGCAGTTCATGATCGTGTGGCAGCGATAGAGGGGAAACGGATCCTCCAGCCGGTCGAGGCGCTCGCCGGTGCGCTGGTCGCGGCTGTCGGCGAGCCAGCGGTAGGATTGCAGCAGGATCGACGGGCCGAGATACTTGTCCTGGTTCCACCAGTAGATCGGGCAGGAGGTCGAGCAGCAGAAACACAGGATGCACTCCCACAACCCGTCGAGTTGGGCGCGTTCCGGTTGCGACTGATGGCGCTCGCGGTCGGGCGGCGGCTGGTCACTCTGCAACCAAGGCTCGATCAGTTCGTACTGCGCGTACAATCCCGTGAGATCCGGGACGAGGTCTTTCAGCACCGTCATATGCGGCAGCGGCGTGATCCGGCTCGTCCCTTTCTTCAGGTCGTCCATCGGGGTCAGACAGGCGAGCCGGTTCTTCCCGTCGATGTTCATCGCGCAGGGGCCGCACACGCCTTCGCGGCAAGACCGCCGGAACGACAATGTCGGATCGATCTGGTCGTTGATCTTCACCAATGCGTCGAGCACCATCGGTCCGCAGTGGTCGCGATCGATGTCGAACGTATCCATCTGCGGGTTGGTGTTCTTCGCCGGGTCCCAACGATAGATCCGGGAGCTCTTCATGCGCTTGGCGTGTTCTGACAGCGCCCAGTGCTTGCCTTCGCCGACTTTCGAGTTTGCAGGAAGCGTAAATTCGGACATTGAGAGTTATCTCCTTCTCGGCGCCGGATCACCCTGTCCCCACCCCGGCCCTCCCTCATCGAGGGGGAGGGAGACATGGGCAGCGTTCTTGAACCCTCCCTCCCCGTCATGGGCGGGTCGGGAGACGGTGAAAAAAAGCGCGTGCGCGACCTTGGACGAACACGGAGAGATCTGCTCAGTGGGTGCGCTCGGCGAGCGGGAAGCTCTGCACCTCGTTGGAAAGCGCATTGAGGTGGACCGGCCGATAGGTGAGGGTGACTTTCCAGTCTTCGTCCTTTCACGCGCAGGTGTGCTTCACCCAATTCACGTCATCACGTTTCGGAAAATCCTCGCGCGCCTGCGCCCCGCGCGATTCGGTACGCGCAGCGGCGGAGTGCGCAATCACCAGGGCCTGATCCGCGAGATTGGCAAGCTCCAGGGCCGAGACCAGTGCCACATTCGACTGTAGCGAGTTGTCGTCGACGGTAACGCGCTCGAGCGGATCGCGCAGGGCCGCCAGCTTATCAAGCCCCTCCTGCAAGGTGTCGCCGCGGCGGAACACGCCGAAGCTCGATTGCATCGCCTCCTGCATCTGCGGGCGGACCTCGCCGGGCTTATTGCCGCCCTTGCTCTGGCGGATCCTGTCGAAGCGCTGCAATGTGCGCTCTTCCAAGTGGCCGTTCGCCTCGCGCACGTGTGATCCCGGCTTGATGATCTCTGCCGCCCTTATCGCTGCCGCGCGTCCGAACACGATCAGGTCGAGCAGGCTGTTCGTCCCGAGCCGGTTCGCGCCATGAACCGAGACGCACGCTGCCTCGCCAATCGCCATCAGGCCCGGCACCACCGCATCGGGGTCATCCTTGGTCGGACGGACGACCTCCGCCCTGATCGTCGTCGGGATCCCGCCCATCACGTAATGGACGGTCGGGATCACCGGGATCGGCTCCTTGTGCGCGTCGACGCCGGCGAAAATGCGCGCGGTCTCAACGATGCCTGGCAGACGCGCGCTAAGGACATCCGCAGGCAGCTGCTCTAGATGCAGATAGATGTGGTCCTTTTTCTCGCCGACGCCGCGGCCCTCGCGGATCTCGATCGCTTCGGCCCGGCTGACCACGTCCCGCGAGGAGAGGTCCTTTTCGCGGGGCGCATATTTGGGCATGAAGCGCTCGCCCTCGCTGTTGGTCAGATAGCCGCCCTCGCCGCGGGCGCCCTCCGTAATCAAAACGCCCGCGCCATAGACCCCGGTCGGGTGGAATTGGATGAATTCCATGTCCTGCAACGGGAGACCGTCCCGCAATACCATCGCGTTGCCGTCCCCGGTGCAGGTCTGCGCCGAGGTGCAGGATTGGGACCTCATTCTGGGCTCGTTCGCCGAGGCTTCTCTCACTGCCCTGGACAGCGCCCGACTCGATCTCCTGCGTGCCGCGGTGCCAGCAGCGGGACAGCAGCCGCCTGCGGCGGACATCATGGCCATCGCTGTTTACGATGCGCTTGTTAGGGGAACCCTATCATTTTAATCCTGATCCAGCCAAGGCCTCATCAACCACCCGTAACGGCCAGCACCGCCTCTTTGATCTTGGCGCGCGCGACCTGCCCGAGCAGCTCGAGGTCAAGGTGCGGCAGGTTGGGAAGCTCGTTGGCAGCGACCACGGCGTCGACGATTGCCGGTCCGTCAACGGCGAAGGCGTCACTGATCGCCTTCTTCAACTCGTCGGGCTTGCGCGCCGCAAAGCCGTGGCCGCCGCAGGCGCGCGCGAATGCGGCAAAATCCGGATTGGGAAAGTCAATGCCCTGCCGGTAGGGCGGCACCCCGATCGACTCGGCCTCCAGCCGGATCAAGCCAAACGCGGCGTTATTGTAGACGACAACCTTGACCGGCAGCTTGTGGTGAACCGCGGTGAGGAACTCGCACATCAACATGTTGAAGCCGCCGTCGCCGGCCAGCGCGATCACCTGCCGCGCGCGGTCGAGCGCCTGGATGCCGTTGGCCTGCCCGAGCGCCGTGCCGACGGCACCATTGTTGAACGACCCGATGATGCGCTGTGATCCGCTCTGCCGGATCCAGTTGGCGGACCACAGCGTATTGAGGCCGGTGTCGAGCACGAATACCGCGTCTTGCTTGGCGAGATCGCTTACCGCGCGGGCGACTGCCTGTGGGTGGATAAGATCCGGGCTGCGCGCGAGATCAGCCTGCTGGTCGAGCTTGCGGTCCCAGGCGCGGCGCTCCTCGGTGAGCCGGTCCCAGAAGCGTGTCTCGGTTTTCGGCGCGACCTGATCGATGAGCAGTTTGAGCGCCGGCCGCGCCGAGCCAAGCACGCCGAGCGCGGTTGGTGCGCGGCGGCCGAGCACCTCCGCCCGCTCGTCGATCTGCACGACCACCGGCCGGTGCGGCAGGAAATTCGAATACGGGTAATCGGTGCCCACCATCAGCAGCAAATCGGCGCGCATGACCGCATCGTACACCGGCTTCGAACCGATAAAGCCGATCCCGCCCATCCAGTGTGGATCATCATAAGGCATGATGTCCTGGCCTTTGACGGAATGGATCAGCGGCGCCTTGAGACGGTCGGACAGAGCCCGCAGCTCCGCTGCGGCTCCATGGCAGCCGTTACCGCACATGATGAGAACCCTGCCGGCTGCGTCGATCCGGCTCGCGATACGGGCTACGTCCTCTGCATTCGCCGCGATCTCTGGGCGCGGTTGCAGCGTGTCTACGCTAGCGACCCCGCCGTCGGTCCGCGCCGAGATGACGTCTTGCGGCAATGTGAGATGAGCGACGCCACGGCCCGCATAGGCCGCGGCGATCGCCTGATGGATGACGGCGGGAGCCTGCTCCGGCGACATGATGGTTTGCGTGTACAGCGACACATCGCGAAACAGCAGTTCGGGATTGGTGGTCTGGAAGTAATCGACACCGTGCATTTTGCGCGGCATGTCGCCGGAGAGCGCGAGCACGGGCGCGTGGTCGCGCGACGCTTCGTAAAGGCCCGCGACCAGATGGGTACTGCCGGGCCCCGTGGTGCCGGCGCAGACCGCAAGACGGCCGGTGAGCTTGGCCTGACCAGACGCCGCCAAAGCCGCGCCCTCCTCATGGCGAACGCCAATCCATTCGATTCCGGAGCTTCGCACGGCATCGGCCAACGGATTGAGCGAGTCGCCGATCAGAGCAAAAATCTGCTCGACACCGATGCGCTCAAGCACACCCACCAAGGTCTCCGCGACTGTTTGAGCCATGTATTCCTCCGATGTGCGCCCGTGGGGTTTATCTTTAGTAATGGTTTGTCGTAGGCCGGACCTTGCCTCTGAAGACGGTGTAGCTGATCACCGTGTAGATCAGCATCAGCGGAAAGACGAAGAGGCCTTCTCCCCAGAACATGAAGGCGAGACTGGAATGCGGCGCCGCAGCCTCGGCAATCGTGATCGAGAACGGGATCATGTAGGGCCAGAACGAGATCGCCAGAGTCCCGAATGCAGCCGCGAAAATCAGTGCGACCATGTGGAACGGCACCCCATCCCGGCGACTGCGAACGCTCTCCGCTGCCACGAGCGCCGCGCTGACACCGATCGCCGGGAAGACCAACAAGTACGGCCGCTCGAGCCATCGATGCACGACCCGCAGGTTCTCGGCCAAGGCATAGGCGAAGACGACGACCAGGAAAGCGAGCAATCCGCTCGACAGATAGGGGATCAGTCGATAGGCTGCCTCGCGCACCTCGCCCTCGCATTTCCTGACCAGCCAACAAGCACCGAGCAGGGCATAGCCGAGACACAGGCCGATCCCGCAGAGGACTGGGAAAGGACTGAACCAGCCGAATTCGCCTCCGGTGTACTGGCCGTTGGTGATCGGGAGCTCTTCAACGAGGGTGCCTACGGTCAGGCCCTGCATGAAGGCAGCGACGAGAGACCCCCCGGCAAAACCCGCGTCCCAGACCCAGCGCAGCCGTTCGGTCTTGTAGCGATATTCGAACGCGACGCCGCGCAGGATCAGCCCCGCCAGCATCAGCAGCAGCGGCAGGTAAAAGGCCGAGAAAAGCGTCGCGTAGACGACCGGAAAAGCACCCCACAGGACCACGCCGGCGACGACGAGCCACGTCTCGTTGCCGTCCCAGATGGGTGCAACCGCGCTCAACATCGCATGCCGCCTCGTCTCGTCGCGCGTCAGGCCGAAGAGAATGCCGACGCCGAGATCGAACCCGTCGAGCAGCACGTAGAGGAGGATGCTGACGGCCAATATGGCCACCCAGAACATAACCACGGCTATTCTCCTGCGGGTAGGTGAGGAGCGGCCGGCGTGAGGCGGTGCTCAGCGACAACCGACATCGGACGATTGGGAGTTGCGGCGGCAGGTGGCAGAACCAGGCGTCCCTCCGGTCCCGCGCGCAGCAGCCGATAGATGTAGTAAGTTCCGAATGCAAAGATGAAGCTGTAGACGAGGCAATAAACGACGAGCGAGATTGCCGCCGTACGGGCGGTTAGGAACGGCGTCACCGCGTCGGCGGTCCGCAGAACGCCATAGACCGTCCAGGGCTGTCGACCGACCTCGGCCGTGAACCAGCCGGTCAATGTCGCGATGAACGGCAACGGGAAGGTAAGAAAAGCCGCCCAGAGCAGCGGCCGGCTCTGCTCGATGCGCTCTTTGTGGATCAGATACGATCCACCCCAGGCGACCAGCAGCATAACGAGCCAGCAGCCTGCCATGATGCGGAAGCTGAAGAATGGGATCAGCACCGGCGGCCAATTCTCGCGCGGGATGCTGTCGAGCCCCACCTCCGCCGCGGTGAGGCTGTCGGAGTCGATCAGGCTGCCGAAGGGCGGGGGCAAGGTGATCGCGAACAGGTTCCGCCGGTGGGCGACGTCGGGCCAGGCGAGCAGCACCTCGGAACCCGGCTTCTCGTCGCGCCACCGGGCCTCGATCGCCGCCATTTTCGCGGGCTGGTGGTGCACGACGTATTCGCCGTTCAGGTGGCCGAAAACGAGCTGGAGCGGCAGCAGCACGGCCGCCAGATACAAGCCCATGCGCAGCATGATGCGCGCCTCGGCGGCAAATTCCCGACGCAGCGCATACCACGCCCCGGTCGCGGCGACGCAAATCGCCCCGGTGATGTAGGACGCCAGCAGCATGTGCGGGAAGCGCGCCCAGAGCACCGGGCTGAAGAGGATCTTCGCCCAGTCGACCGCAACGAACTGTCCATTCTGGACCACATAACCGACCGGCACCTGCATCCAGCTGTTGTTGGCCATGATCCAGAAGGCCGAGAGCGTCGTACCGAGCGCCACCATCCCCGTTGAAAACAGATAGAACCACGGCGGGACGCGCGGGCGGCCAAACAGCAGGATCCCGAAAAAGCTCGCCTCGAGGAAAAACGCGGTGAAGGTCTCATAGGAGAGCAGCGGACCTTGGATCGGTCCGGACATGCGCGCCAGCACGCTCCAATTGCTGCCGAACTGGAACGCCATGACGATCCCGGAGACGACCCCGAGCCCGAACGCCACGCCGAAGATCTTCAGCCAGAACTCGAACACCCGACGGTAGGCCGGGCGCCCGGTCCACAGATCCAATGCCTCGAGCACGGTCAGCCACGCCGCCAGCCCGATCGTAAAAGATGGGAAGATGATGTGGAACGAGACGGTGAACGCGAACTGCAGCCGCGACAGCAGCAGCGCCGTGAGGTCCATTGTCGTTTCCTCACCAGTGTTGCGAGATCCGCTCGGGATGGGTGAATACCTCGAACCCGTCGTCGCGGGCGATGCCTACGAGGGTGAGGCCCGACGAGTTCGCCGTGCGCACCGCCAAAGCCGTCGGCGCCGACACCCCGACCAGGACGGAAGCTCCCATCATGCCGGCTTTTTGCACGAGCTCGATCGAGATCCGGCTCGAGAGTACAATGATGCCCGCAGCAGCAGATCGGCCTCCGTCCAGCAACGCGCCCGCCAATTTGTCCAGCGCGTTGTGCCGCCCGACGTCTTCGCGCAGCACCACGCCGTGCCCCGGCTGCCAAAACGCCGCTGCGTGGACCGCTCGCGTCTCTCTGTTCAGCGTCTGTTGCTGCGGCAGCGCAACCACGGCCTCTGCGATCTCGTGCCGGCTCACTTGCAAATCATGACGAGCCATCGGTATCGCGCGATTGGCTTCGGCCAAACTTTCGAGCCCGCACATGCCGCATCCGGCCGGTCCGACAAAGCGGCGGCGCCGCGCCGCGAACGCCTCGGATCGGTCGCCCTTCAGCCACATTCGCAGCACGATCCCGTCGACCGCACTGACCACCGCCAGTTCCGCTATTTCACCCGGCGCGCCGATGATCCCCTCGGTATAGCTGAAGCCGAGGGCAAACTCTTCGAGGTTATCCGGTGTCGCCATCAGGACCGCATGGGTTGCGCCGTCATAGCTGAATGCGACCGGCACCTCCTCGGCCAAGGTGCGTTCCCCCATGAACGTAAAGCCGCTATGCCATGACTGCCGTGTGACGCGCCGCGCCGCGGGCGGCACGAGACCCGGGGCGTTCAGCGTCGCAGACATGCTCAGGCCCCTGGATCAGGTTGCGGCGTTTGGGGGCGAACGAGAACCGGGATCGATTTCGCGGCCGGGGTCCCGCTCTTCTGGTCATGAAAGGCGAGCGGCAAGAGCGGATTTGTTTCCGGATAATAGGCGCCGATCGAACCGGCGGCGATATTGTGGGTCTTGACCCAGAACCCGCCGACGACCCGCCGCTTGCCGGCCTCGGCCAGCGATTCGATCTCGACCAAATCTCCTTCGGCAAGTCCGCGGGTGCGCATGTCGACTTCATTCATGAACACGACCATGCGCCCGCCGAATACGCCGCGATACCGGTCGTCGAGACTGTAGATCGTCGTATTGTACTGATCGTGGCTCCGCAGCGTCGCGAGCCGGAGCATCGCCGGGTCGGAGACTGTTTCCTCCTCTCGGACCCCCGGGAATACAAGGAAATTGGCGCGGCCCGTGGCAGTCATCCAGACGCGCTCGCGCGGCGGGTTCGTCAGGTGGAAACCGCCCGGGTGACGGATTCGTTCGTTGAAATCGGCGAAGAGGTGCGGGAAGACCGCCGCGATCTTGTCGCGGATCCGGTTGTAGTCGGCGACAAAGAAATCCCAGTCGATGCCGCAATCCGGCAAGGTGGCTTTCGCCATGCCGCAGACGATCGCGACCTCCGACTTCAGATGCGTGCTCGGCGGTTCGACGAGCCCGGCCGACGCATGCACCATCGACATGCTGTCTTCGACCGTAATCGACTGGCGTCCGCCCGCCTGAATGTCGATATCGCTGCGCGCCAGACAGGGGAGGATCAGCGCCTCGGCGCCATGCACCAGATGGCCACGGTTGAGCTTTGTGCTGACGGCGACGGTCAGCCGCAAGCGCCGCATCGCCGCCTCGGCTACGGGCCAGTCCGGCACCGCCCTGACGAAATTGCCGCCGAGGCCGACGAAAATCTTGGCACGGCCGTCCACCATTGCCTGGACTGCGTTGACGACGTTGTGCCCACGCGCCTGCGGCGGCGAAAAGCCGAACACCTGCTTCAGCTGATCGAGCAACTCCGGCTTGGGCTTCTCGTCGACGCCCATGGTGCGGTCGCCCTGCACGTTCGAGTGACCGCGCACCGGGCAGATGCCCGCTCCGGGTTTGCCGAAATTGCCGCGCAGCAGCAGCAAATTCACCAGCTGCTGCACATTCGCCGTACCGAGGCGGTGTTGCGTTATTCCCATGCCGTAGACGACGATGACGGTGCGCGCCCGCCTATAGACCGCCGCCACGCGCTCCAGCTGTTCGCGCGGTAAACCGCTAACACCCAAGATGTCCTGCCATTCGGTGCTGCGGAGATCGTCGGCGAACGCCGCGAAGCCATGCGTGTGGCGAGCGATGAAATCGGTGTCGAGGACCGGCTCGCCGCCGCTGCGAAGCGCCTCGTCATGCGCCTCCAGCAGCAGCTTCATGACGCCTTTGACGGCCGCGACATCGCCTCCGATCCGGACCTGGCAATATTCGCTGGCGATTTGCGTCGCGCCGAATGTCGCCATCTCGAGCGGATCCTGTGGTGCGGCAAACCGTTCGAGCGCGCGCTCGCGCAGCGGGTTGAATACGACGATCGGCACGCCGCGGCGCGACGCCCGATGCAGTTCGGTCAACATTCGCGGGCTGTTGGTGCCCGGGTTCTGGCCGATAATGAAAATCGCCTCGGCGCTCGCGAAATCGTCGAGCAGCACGGTCCCCTTGCCGATGCCGATGCTTTCGGGGAGCCCGACGCTGGTCGGCTCGTGGCACATGTTCGAGCAGTCCGGGAAGTTGTTGGTCCCGAAGCGACGCACGAACAGCTGGTACATGAACGCCGCCTCGTTCGAGGTGCGTCCGGAGGTGTAGAACTCCGCCTCGTTCGGGTCGTCGAGCGCCCGGAGTTCGCGGCCGATCAGGGCAAACGCATCGGCCCAATCGATCGGCACGTAATGGTCGGTCGCGGGATCGTAGCGCATCGGCTCGGTCAGGCGGCCCTGCTCCTCCAGCCAATAGTCGCTTTCCTGCTCCAGCTTACGGACGTTGTGGGCCGCAAAAAACTCGCGCGTCGCGCGGCGCTTGGTCAGCTCCCAACTGACGGCCTTGGCGCCGTTCTCGCAGAACTCGAATGAGCTTGTATGCCGCGGATCTGGCCAGGCGCAGCCCGGACAGTCAAAGCCGTCCGGCTGGTTCATCGAGAGTAGTGCTCTCGAGCCTTTAAGCTCGACGCTCTGCTCGCGCAGCGCTCTTGCGACCGCGTGCAGCGCCCCCCAGCCGCCGGCCGGCGCAGGATAGGGTGCGAATACCGGCCTTCGGGCCAGTTCATCGGCAATGTCGGCCGCCTCGGGAGAGGAAGGAGGTTGGTCGGTCATGAACACTCCATAGCCAATCCCAGCAGTAGCTCTCGGCTCGGAAGGGCAGAGCGAGGCTCCTCGATTGGCAACAGGTAAGCCGCTGGAATAAGCACACGCTCCGCACTATTTATTCTCCGCTGACCGTCCGTACCCAGTTAATCCTCGTTAATCCTGGTCAACTCCGGTTAATTCCGCTGCGGTGCTGTGTTTGCTATCCCGCCGCGGCAGAGGCGGGTAGGACCAGCAGTTGGTTGAGCACGAGCACGATTGCGGCCGACGGCGTCGCCGCGGCCATCGGCGGTCGCTGCGGCTGGGACAGGGCCAAGGGCGGCGGCGAGTGGTGTCGCACGCAACGGCCGCACTTGCCCGTCCTGTCAGCGCAAGCTTCTTTCGGGCCGTTTCGCGCAGTCCAAAAGGAGAGAGATTATCGATCGCGTCCGCGCAGCCGACGCCGCGCGTGCAATCCCGATGACGAGGTGGCGGCATCGGGCGCTCCTGAAGGAAAGCGGATAAGTTGCCGATGCCCGTGCAAGGAGCCTGGACGGCGCCGGCATCGCCACCTCGCGTCACCGCGGATTCTTCGACGGGACAGGCCCGGCGCCAAGCGCCGGAGACGGCGCTTGGCGCCATCGACGTACCCTGCTGTCGCATCGAGCCTTCGCGACGCCTACATTCAGAGAGAACGGACCGGATTAAATGACGACAGGTCAACCCCCCATACCACAGCGCGCCTACCATGAATTGGGGGTCGATACCGACGCGGCCGATGCCGGTCTCAAGCGCCTCACCGCCCGCATCACCCGCAACTGGCTGCCACCCGACCGGTTCGGCGGCGTCCAGTTGCCGATCGGCTACTTTGCCAATGTGATCAATATCGGTGACGGGCAGGGATTGGCGATCTCGACCGATGGCGTCGGGTCAAAAGCCGTCATCGCGCAGCGCATGAATAAATATGACACGATCGGGATCGACTGCATCGCGATGAACGTCAACGATTTGATCTGCGTCGGCGCGCGGCCGCTTTCCCTGGTCGATTACATTGCCGTCGAGCGGGTCGACGCGGTTATGCTCGAAGCCATCGCGATCGGCCTCGCCGACGGCGCCGAACAGGCTGGAATCTCGATTTCCGGCGGCGAGATCGCCCAGCTCGAAGACATCGTCCACGGCTTCGATCTGGCGGGGACGGCGGTCGGCACCGTCGCCCTCGACAGCATCAAGCTCGGTCGCGACCTCGAACCGGGCGATCGCATCATCGGCATCGAAAGCAGCGGCATCCACAGCAACGGGTTCACGCTCGCTCGCAAGGCATTATTCAAGCGAGAAGACCCGCTGCCCCTCGACTATCGGCTGCCGGAAACCGCCGTCGCCCTCGGCGACGAGCTGTTGAAGCCGACCTACATTTACGTCAGCGAGATCATGGAAATTCTCGAACGCGTGCCAGAGGTCAAGGCGCTGATCAACATTACCGGCGACGGCCTCCTGAACCTGCCGCGTGTTGCCAGTCAAGAGGCCGGGTTTTGCATCGACGATCTGCCAGCGGCGCCAGAAATATTCCGAATGATTTAGCATCATGGAAAGGTCAGCGATGCCGAAATGTTCGAAGTCTATAATATGGGGATCGGGTTCTGCGTGATCGTCGACGAAACCAGGGTGAATTCGGTCCTGCACATTCTCGACGACCACAAGCGCAAAGCCCGGGTCATCGGCCGAGTCGTCGCCGATCCGAAAAAGGGGGTCGAAATAACGCAATATCGGCTGGTCGGGCACGGGAAGCGGTTTCGCGTAAAATGACCACTGCCCCGCGGGGCATCGACCGTGGTCAAGCCGCCCGTGGCGTTCTCTCGGCCAACTCTCGTACCGCCGCGACGACCGCCGCCGGCGCTTCGCGCGGCAGGAAATGCCCGACGCCCGGGATCACCTCGCGCCGATACGGACCGGTGAAGTGCTGGGCATGAGCCTCCGAGCCGGCGGCCGGCCCGACCCCGTCGGCCGCGCCGTGCAACACGACGGTCGGCACGGCGATCGCGGGCCGCTGGGCGAGCCGCGCCTCGACCGCAGCATATTGGGGATCCCCCGGCGCGTTGCCGTAGCGGTGCCGGTAAGAATGGATCACGACCGCGACGAAATCGGGGTTGTCGAACGCCGCCGCCGTCTTTTGATAGATCGCGTCGTCGAAACGATAGTTCGGCGACCACAACTCCCACAACAGACGGCACAACGGTCCGCGGTTGGCCGTCAGCCCGGCGATGCCGCGCTCGGTGTGGAAATACCACTGATACCACAAGCGGTACTCGGCGGCCGGCGATTGCGGCCGGCCGGCGCCGGCGATGTTCTGGATGTTGTAGCCACCGACCGAGAGGAGGCCGCCGACCCGTTCCGGCCACCGCGCCGCGACCACGCAGGCGGCACGCCCGCCCCAATCGTAGCCGGCAAGGATCGGGCTCTCGAGGGCGAGCGCATCGATCAGATCGAGGAGGTCGTGGCCGAGGGCCGCCTGTTCGCCCGAGCGCGGGGTCTGCGCATCGAGAAATCGTGTCGGGCCGTAGCCGCGCAGATACGGCGCGATCACCCGATAGCCCGCGGCGGCGAGCGGCGGCGCCACGTCGACATAGGCATGGACATCGTCCGGAAAGCCATGCAGCAGTACGACCGGACGGCCGCTGGCCGGACCGCTCTCCTCGTAGGCGATCTCGAGAAACGGCGTGCGAACGGTTTTCGTCCAAGGGTCGTGATGGTCGTCGCTGTGTGTCATCGCGGCTCTATCCCCGGGCCGAGCGTTGCCATGAAGCTGATCAAATAGGGCTTCACGTAGGGGATCAGCACATAGCGGCCGCGGCGGATCTCCTTCATCGCCCGCTCGACGGTGCCGAGTTCGGCAGGATCCGCAAAATCCTCGACCGTGTTGATCAACAGCACCTTGGCCTTGATCTTGGGTAAATCGGGTTCGGGACGGTAGTCCTCGATCGAGTCGATTTCCCACAGCGTGTCGTTGGCGTCGCCTTTGGCAATCCGCGCCACGCGCTCGTCGTATAAGCGGTCGGCGGCGGCGCGGGTCGGCGCCATCTCCTGAATGCGCGCGGCGCTCTCCGGCATGAACGATCCCGCCGCCGCGCTATCTGTCCGTTGCTCGTAAGACGCCAGACTCAGTGCCGGCGAGCGCGTTCGAGAGCGCGGGCTTGACGCCGCGGCGGCCGGCCCCCACGTACGGGATACAGCAATTACGAATCTCAAAATGATTAAATCCATACAATCGATGACGGCCGATCCACTTCCCTGCCGCTTCCCTGCCATGCCGGCTGGCAGGGAACGAAGCTTCCCTGCTAATGTCAAAAAAACACGCTAATAACCCAGGTTATCAATTGGTTGCCTGCGCTGTACGAAAATCTTTCCCTGCCAATCGCCGCTGGCAGGGAAAGAGGCGGGCGTTTCGGCCGCTTCCTAAGCGATGAGGCGGCGCGCTTCGGCGGCCTGCTCGCGCATCGATTTGAGCAACCGCGCTTCCGGGCTCGGCGCGCAATTCGTATAGCCGGCGCCGAGCGCCTTCAGCTGCGTCGCGTCGCGCGGGAAGGCGGCGTGGTGCATCGGCAGTGCAAGCCGGGCGCCGGCGCTCCTTTGCGCTGCCGCGCGCACCCGGTCGATCGCCGCGACAAGCCTCGGATGATCGGGCTCACCGGCCACGCCCAGCGAGCGCGACAGGTCGGAGGGGCCCACCGCCAGGAGATCGACGCCCTCCACGGCGGCGATCTCGTCGATCCGCTCGACCGCCGCCATGTCCTCGATCATGCAGGCGAGCAGGATCTCGCGGTTCGACTGCGTCATGTGCTCGATGAGCGGGATGCGGCCGTATTCGGCGGCCCGGCTGCCGGCCGCCATGCCGCGCTCGCCTTGCGGCGGATAGCGCACCGCCCGTACCGCGGCGCGGGCCGTCGCCGCATCGCCGACATGCGGCACCTGGATGCCCTGCACCCCCATGTCGAGCAGGCGCAGGATGAAGGCCGGGTCGAAACCCGGCGTGCGGACGATCGGCGTGATGCCGACCCGCTCGGCCGCCATCACCATCGCCTGCACGTCGTGCAAATCGAAGCTCGTGTGCTCCATGTCGATAAAGGCGGCATCGAAGCCCGAAAGCCCGATGATCTCGACAATCTGCGGGTCGGGGATGCCGCCGACATGGGTCCCGAGCGCCAAACCGCCTTCCCGCAAAATCCGCTTTACGCGATTTTCCCGCATGCCTTCCTCCCTTTTTTGCGTCCCTCGACTTCAGGCGGCGCGCGCTTGCCGCCCCGCCTGCTGCAGGCGATCGATTATCATGTCGGTATCCATGACGTCGCCGAAGCTGTTGTAGAAGGCGGCGAGCGAGGCGTCGTGCTCCTCGCGGGTGGCGGCGGCGTTACCGTCGCTGACCATGATTGTGCGGAAGTTCGTCATGTTGGCGTCGCGCGCCGAGCTTTCGCAGCAGACATTGGTGACGGTGCCGGTGATCAGCACCGTGTCGAAGCCGCGCGCCCGCAGCCGCTCCGGCAGCTCAGAAGTGCCCGGCATGAAGGCGCTGTAGCGGTATTTCCTGACGATCTCGTCCTCGGGCCGCACCTCGAGATCGGGCCACAGCTCCTGCCCCAAAGTCCCTTCGGAGAGGGCGGCGATGCGCTTCTCGCGGAATTCTTGCGTCGGGAGCTCGTAAGCGACCGACCAGTCGTCGAGGCAGCGCTCGTCATGCGTCATCTTGATCCAGAAGACGCCGCCGCCGGCGGCGCGCAAGGCCGCCGCCAAGCGGTTTACCGCCGGAACGATGTCACGCGCCGCGGGCACCACGGCAAAGCCGACCGCGTCGTTCATGAACGCGTGCTGCAGATCGATGACGACGAGTGCCGTCCGCCTCGGGTCGAGATCGGCGAAAGAGTGCTCGGCGCCGCGGCGGGCAACGACCCGCTCGACGATGACGTCTGGAATGGTTGCACCGTTCAGCTTCATCGGCATGCTCCTCTTTGGCCTGCGGCGGCGGCAGCGCCGGAGGAAAGGTTGCCGTATGATCCTGGTCTTCGGCTCGATCAATGTCGATCTCGTTGTCCCGGTCGCGACCCTGCCGCGGCCAGGCGAAACCGTGCTCGGCGGCGATTATGTGCTGCTCGCCGGCGGCAAGGGCGCAAACCAGGCGTTGGCGGCACGCCGCGCCGGGGCGGCGGTCGTGTTGGCGGCTGCGGTCGGCGCCGACGCGTTTGCCCCGGTGGCGCTCGAGCCGCTGCGCGCCGCCGGCGTCGATACGAGCCCGGTGCGGGTCACCGATCGGCCGACCGGCTGCGCGGCGATCATGGTTGCGGCGTCGGGCGAGAACCTGATCGCCGTCGCTTCCGGCGCCAACTCGCGGGCGCGCGCCGACGCCGTCCCCGAGGTTCATTTCGGCCCCTCGACCGTGCTGGTCGTGCAGATGGAGGTGCCGCCGGAGGAAACCGCGGCGGCGATCGGGCGGGTGCGCGCGCGCGGCGGTCGGGCGATCCTGAATTTGGCGCCGGCGCTGCCGCTCGACCCGGCGCTGTTGCCGCAGATCGACCTCCTCGTCGCCAATGCCGGCGAGGCGGCCGCGCTCGCCGCCGAGCCGGCGGAGCTGGCGCGCAAGCTGCGGCTCGGGCTCGTCGTGACGGCCGGCGCCAAGGGAGCGGCGGCCTATCTCGCCGACGGCGGCCGGGTCTTCGTGCCGGCATTGCCGATCGCACCGGTCGACACGACCGGCGCCGGTGATACTTTTGTCGGCGTCCTCGCCGCGGCGCTCGATCTCGGCATGCCGCTCGAAATCGCCTTGCGGCGGGCCGGCGCCGCCGCCGGCCTCGCCTGCCTTGCGGTTGGCGCGCAATCGGCAATGCCGGATACGGCGGCGATCGATCGGGCGGTCGGCCAGATGCCGGCCTGACGAAGCCTTCAGTTCGCCATATGCCGCCGGTCGATCATCGACATGCCGCGCAACAGGTCGACGGCGCGGGCGAGCTGGTAATCGGCAGCGGTGCCCATCAGCGATTGGTCGACCGATTCGTCGTCCTCGGACCCGTCGGCCGGTGCCGCTTTCGTCGCGTCCGAAGCCGTCGTCTTCGCCGCGCCGCTCGCCGGCGACGGCTCGATCTTGGCCTCCGCGACGATGATATCGGGCTCGATCCCTTCGGCCTGGATCGACCGGCCGGACGGCGTGTAGTAGCGCGCCGTGGTCAGCCGCATTGCGCCGTGCCCCGGCAGCGGGATGATCGTCTGCACCGAGCCCTTGCCGAATGATTTGGTGCCGAGCAGGACCGCCCGATGGTGATCCTGCAAGGCGCCGGCAACGATCTCGCTTGCTGAAGCCGAGCCGCCGTTGATCAGCACGACGACCGGCAGGCCCGACGCGACGTCGGCGCCCGGGCGGGCGTCGAAGCGCTGCGCGTCGTCGGAATGCCGGCCGCGGGTCGACACGATCTCGCCCTGGTTCAGAAAGGCGTTGGCGACCGAAACGGCCTGATCGAGGAGGCCGCCTGGATTGTTGCGCAGATCGAGCACGACGCCGCGCAACTTGTCGCCGGCTTGCTGCTTCAGGCCTTTCACCGCCTCGTTGAGGCCGACGTCAGTCTGCTCGCTGAAGTTCGTGATCCGGACATAGCCGATGTCGTCGCCGATCAGATGCGAACGGACCGATTGGATCTTGATCGTCGCCCGGGTCAGCGTGACGTCGAACGGACTGCGGCCGGCGCGGCGAATCGTCAATTTTATGTCGCTGTTGATCGGCCCCCGCATCTTCTCGACCGCCTGCGGCAGGGTCATGCCGAGAACCGGCTGGCCGTCGAGCCGGGTGATCAGATCGCCGGGCTTGAGCCCGGCCCGGGCCGCCGGCGTATCGTCGATCGGCGAGACCACCCTGACGAGACCGTTCTCCATCGACACTTCGATCCCGAGCCCGCCGAACTCGCCGCGGGTCTGCACCTTCATGTCGTCGAAGTCTTTTTCATTCAGATAGTTCGAATGCGGATCGAGCGAGGTCAGCATGCCGTTGATCGCCGATTCGACCAGGCTTTCGTCGCCGACCGGCGTCACGTAATCGGCGCGGACGCGCGCGAACACTTCGCCGAACAGGTCGAGCGCCTTGTAGGTGTCGGCCGAGTGGGTCGTCGCCGCGCCGACATCCTGTCGCAGCGAAAACAGCACCACGGTTGCCGCGGCAGCCAGAATCACACCCAAGCGGTTCATTCACGCAACCCTATGGCGCAAGGTTTCCCGGCCTTCCGAGCGGTCTCGGGAGCGCAGCGATGATATGCGGCACGGCGCCCGCCGATCAAGCCGCGAGCGGCGCGCAATAGTTCCAGGCTTGCTTGCTCCCGGCGATCAGCGCCCGATCAACGAATGCCCGGTCATCGCCGCCGGCTGCGGCAGGCCGAGAATGTCGAGAAGCGTCGGCGCGACGTCGGCCAGCCGGCCATCGGCGAGCCGCCGGATCGGCGCCGGCGGATTGACCACGACGAACGGCACCGGATCGAGCGTGTGCGCGGTATGCGGCTCGCCGGTCTCGGGGTCGCGCATCATCTCGGCATTGCCGTGGTCGGCGGTGACGACGAGCGTGCCGTTCCGTGCTTCGACCGCATTCGACAGCCGCCCGAGACAGGTGTCGATCGTCTCGATCGCCCGGACCGCAGCGTCGAGGCGGCCGGTATGCCCGACCATGTCGGCATTCGCGTAGTTGAGCACGATGACGTCGGCGGCGCCCGCCTCGATGGCCGCGACCACCTGGTCGGTCACCTCCGGCGCCGACATCTCGGGCTGCAGGTCGTAGGTCGCGACCTTGGGCGACGGCACCATGATGCGCTGCTCGCCGGGAAATACGGTTTCGCGCCCGCCGTTGAAGAAAAACGTGACATGCGCGTATTTCTCGGTCTCGGCGATGCGCAGCTGCTGCAGCCCGGCCTCGGCGACGATCTCGCCGAAGGTGTCGGATAGGTCCTCCGGCGCGAACAGCGTCGCGAGGAAGTGGTTGAGTTCGGCCGAGTATTCGACGAGCCCGAGGGCGGCGGCAAAAGCGATGCGCCGGCTGCGCGCGAAGCCGGAAAAATCGGGGTCGAGTAAAGCCGCCGCGATCTCCCGCACCCGATCGGCGCGGAAATTCGCGATGAAGAGCCCATCGCCGTCGCGCATCCCGCGATAACCGGCGATCGCCGCCGGCACCACGAACTCGTCGGTTTCGCCGCGGGCATAGGCGGTTTCGATCGCGGTTTGCGGATCGGCGGCAGTGTCGCCGGCGCCGTCGACGACGACGCGATAGGCGCGCTCGACCCGGTCCCAGCGCCGGTCGCGATCCATCGCCCAATAACGACCGCCGAGGCTCGCGACGAAAACCCGATCGAGACCGGCGATGTCGCGCTGGAATGAATTCGAGATAAGAGGCGGCGGCCTTGGGCGGCGTATCGCGGCCGTCGAGAATGGCGTGCACCGCGACCCTGAGCCCGGCCGCGGCGAGGATGCGGGCGAATGCCGCGATCTGCTGCTGGTGCGAATGGACGCCGCCCGGCGACAATAGCCCGAGCAGGTGCGCCGTGCCGCCGCTTTTCCGCAGCCGGTCGATAAAGTCGCGCAGCGCCGGCATTTCGGAGACCTCGCCATCGGCGATCGCCTTGTCGATGCGCGGCAGATCCTGCAGCACGAGCCGCCCGGCGCCGAGATTGGTATGCCCGACTTCGGAGTTGCCCATCTGCCCGTCCGGCAGCCCGACATAATGCTCGCTCGCCTGCAGCTGCGCATGCGGCCAGCGCGCCGTCAGGCGATGCCAGTTTGGCGTCCGCGCCGCCAAGATCGCGTTGTCGGACCGGTCCGGACGCTCGCCCCAGCCGTCGAGTATGCACAAGACCAGGGGCTTCGGGCGTCGGTGAGAGAGCATCGCCGGGAGGACCTCGCAAGGGGGGCGAACGAGGAGAGAAACGCGGAGCGCAGACCGACTTATACGAGAAACCGCCGCTGCCGGTCACTCCCGGTGGTAGGGATGCCCGGCAAGAATCTGCTGCGCGCGATAGAGCTGTTCGAGCAGCATGCCGCGCACCAGCAAATGCGGCCAAGTCATCGGCCCGAGCGACATCGTTGCCGCCGCCCGGTCGAGGACCGCGGCGTCGAGCCCTTCGGCGCCGCCGATGGCGAAGACCAGTTCAGCCGCGTCCGCGTCCCGCCAGCGCGCGAGACGGTCGGCGAAAGCCCGGCTCGACCACATCTCGCCGCGCGGATCGAGCGCGACGAGGCGCGATCGGGCCGGGAGTGCGGCGAGGATCAGTTCCGCCTCGCGCGCCTTCAGCGCGGCCGACGGCAACGGCTGCCGCACTTCGAGTTCGACGACCGCGGGCGGCGGGACGAGCCGCTTCGCATAGTGCGCCATCAGCGCTTGGTGCGGCCCGGGGCGCAGCTTGCCGATGGCGAGAAGGCGCAAGCGGATCGCCGATGCCTCCGAAACAGTTCACCCAGCCTCTCCCCGAGCGCGGGGTGCGGGGTCACTGGCGGGCCGCTTCGCTGTCGGGCAGCGCCTCGGCCCACATCTTTTCGAGGTTGTAATAGGCGCGGATTTCCGGCCTGAAAAGGTGCACGATGACGTCACCGGCGTCGATCAGCACCCAGTCCGCCTGCGCCTTGCCCTCGATCGACGGCCGCACGCGGCGCGCCAGCGCCGCCTCGAGTCGTTCGGTCAGGGCCAGCACCTGGCGGGCCGAGCGGCCGCTCGCCACGACCATGAAATCGGCAATCGTCGTTTTGCCGGCAAGATCGAGGGTCACGACATCCTCGGCCAATCCGTCTTCGAGGGTCTCGACGACGAGATCGCGAAGCGCCCGCGCGGCATCCGGGGGCGGGCGGATCGGCCGGTGACGTGGCCGCGGCGGCAGGGCGGCGAGGCTCGCCAATCGCGGCCCCTCATCGTCGGGCAGCGGCGCGCGGCGGGCACCGCGCTCGGCGCGGATGCGCGTCGCCGAGGCCGGGTCGAGAGGGCTATGGAAGAACACCCAGGCGGGCGGCGCCGCATCGGCCAGCCGGCGGGCCGCCGCGAGCGGCAGGCGCCGGCTGGCGAAGCGCCGCGCCGGCAATTCGGCGAGCGCCCGCAACGAATAGGACGGCCGGTCGAAGACGGCGAGCGGCACGGTCTCGAAAATCCGCGTCCAGCGCTCCCAATGGCGCAATTGCAGAAGATTGTCGCTGCCCATCAGCCAGACAAAGCGCAGCCGCGGAAAGCGGCGGCACAGCGCCTGCACGGTGTCGGCCGTGTAGCGCGACTTGAGCCCGCTTTCGAAGTCGCTGACGACGATCGAACGGCAGGCGGCGGCGACGCGACCCGCCGCCAGCCGAACCGTGAACGGCGCCATGCCGGCCTGCGGTTTCAGCGGGTTCTGCGGCGAGACGAGCCACCATACTGCATCGAGACCGAGGTAGCGCAGAGCAAGCCGGCTCAGATGCAGATGGCCGCCATGGGCCGGGTTGAACGAGCCGCCAAGGAGCCCGATACGGCGATGGCGCCGGCCCGGCGGTCCGCCCTCGGCGCGGCGGTTCAGAGGCGCACCTGGCCGCTGCCGCGCACGAGATATTTGTAGGTCGTCAATTGCTCGGCGCCGACCGGCCCGCGCGGCGGCAGCCGCTGGGTCGAGATGCCGATCTCGGCCCCCATGCCGAACTCGCCGCCATCGGCAAATTGTGTCGAGGCGTTGACGAGCACGATGGCGCTGTCAACCTCGCGCAGAAAGCGTTCCGCAACCGCGCCGTCCTCGGTGACGATCGCATCGGTGTGGTGCGAGCCGTAGCGCTCGATATGAGCGATCGCATCGGCGACGCCGTCGACGACGCGTACGGCAAGGATCGCGTCGAGATATTCGGCGCGCCAATCCGCCTCGTCGGCCGGCGTGACCGCGGGATCGATCGCCAGGACCGCCGGATCGCCGCGCAACTCGCAGCCCGCGGCGCGCAGATCAGCGAGGATCGCCGGCAACAATCGCGTGGCGGCCCGGTCGACGAGCAGGGTTTCGGTGGCGCCGCAGATCGACACCCGGCGCATTTTGGCGTTCAGCACGATGCGGCGCGCCTTCTCCGGATCGGCCGCGCCGTCGACATAAGTGTGGCACAGGCCTTCAAGATGGGCGATCACCGGAATGCGGCTCTCGCGCTGCACCCGAGCGATCAGCGACGCCCCGCCGCGCGGCGCGATGACGTCGATCACGCCCGTCATGCCGAGCATGATGCCGACCGCGGCGCGGTCGCGCACCGGCACCAGCTGGATTGCGGCCGCGGGCAATTCCGCCCGGCGCAACCCCTCGCCGAGGGCCGCGACAAGGGCGCCCGACGAATGGAAGCTCTCCGAGCCGCCGCGCAGGATCGCGGCATTGCCGGATTTGAGCGCTAGCCCGCCGGCATCGGCGGTGACGTTCGGCCGGCTTTCATAGATGACGCCGACGACGCCGAGCGGTACCGCAACGCGTTCAATGTCGAGGCCGTTCGGCCGCGTCCAGCGGGCGAGCGTGCGGCCGACCGGATCGGGCAAGGCTGCGGTTTCCTCCAGTCCGACCGCGATCGTTTCGACCCGCTTGCCGTCGAGCGTCAAACGATCGAGGAGCGCCGGCGACAGGCCCTCACCGGCCGCCTCAGCGAGATCGCGGCCATTGGCGGCGATGATCGCGTCGGCGCCGTCCCTTACCGCCCGCGCCGCGGCGCGCAGCGCCGTGGTCTTGGCCGCGGCCGGAGCGAGCGCCAGTGCCGCCGCCGCCTCGCGCGCCCGCCGTCCGATCGCCGCCATCTCGGCCGCAAGATCGGCGGCAGGCATCATCCGTTCCTGCTGCAGGGTATCGCCTTCGGCGGGGTTCGGCGTCATCGCGGTTCGGTCACCACCAGATCGTCACGGTGAATGATCTCGTCGCGCCCACGGTAGCCGAGTATGCCCGCAATTTCATCACTCTTGTGACCGGCGATCCGACCGATGTCGGCGCTCGAATAGGCCGACAGCCCGCGCCCGGCCTCGACTCCGCGGCGATTGCGGACGATCACCGCGTCGCCGCGCTCGAAGTTACCCTCGACGGCGACGACGCCGGCCGGCAGCAGGCTCTTGCCGAGGCGCAGCGCGCCGACCGCACCGTCGTCGACGATCAGCGCGCCGGACGGGTTGAGGGCGCCGGCGATCCAGGACTTGCGGGCCGAGCGCGGCTCCCCTTGCGGCAGGAACAGGCTGGCCCGGCCGCCGGCCTCGATCGCGGCGAGCGGCCCGGGCGGGAGATCGGAGCCCACCGGCATGCCGCGCGCGATCAGCATATGGCAACCGGCGCTCGCGGCGATCCGCGCCGCGGCGAGCTTGGTCACCATGCCGCCCGAGCTATAGCCCGGCGCCGCCTCGCCGGCCATCGCCTCGATTTCCGGCCCGATCTCGCGCACGAGCGGAATGTGGCGCGCCGCGGCATCGCGGCGCGGGTCAGCGGTGTAGAGCCCGTCGATGTCCGAGAGCAGGACCAGCATGTCGGCGCTCGCCATTTGCGCGACACGGGCTGCAAGCCGATCGTTGTCGCCAAAGCGGATCTCGGCGGTGGCGACCGTGTCGTTCTCGTTGACGACCGGCACCGCCCCGAGCGCCAAGAGCTGCGCGAGAGTGGCGCGCGCATTCAGATGGCGGCGGCGTTCCTCGGTGTCGTCAAGGGTCAGCAGGATCTGCGCGACGGTGATGCGGTGGCGGGCCAGCGCCTCCTGATAGGCGTGCGCGAGGCGGATCTGGCCGGTCGCGGCGGCGGCTTGCTTTTCTTCGAGCCGCAGCCGGTTGCCGGCGAGGCCGAGCTGGCTGCGGCCGACGGCGATCGCGCCGGAAGAGACGAGGATCACCTCCTGGCCGCGCCCGCGGCAGCGCGCCACGTCGTCGGCGAGCGTGTCGAGCCAAGCGCGACGGACCTCGCCGCCCTCGGCGGCGGCGAGCAGCGACGAGCCGATCTTGACGACGAGCCGGCGCGCCGCCTTCAGCGTCTCGGCTGGCACCGGCGCGCCATTGCCTGAAGAGGCTCGCCCGCAGCGCGGATCCCAGCCTGCCCCGTCGTCACCGAGAAGGGTCGGGTTGGGGGTGTCATCCGGCCGCGCGGTCATTATGTCTCGACAGCTTCGACGGTCGCCCGGCGGGGTTCGGTCTCCTGCCGCGCTGCCGCGATCGCGGCGAACAGCGCGGCCAGCACCTCCGGCACGCCGGCGCCGGTCGCGCCGGCCAAGGCCAACACCGTGGCGTCGGGACCGGCGGCCCGCTGCAATTCTGCCCGCCTTGCCGCGATGGCCGCCGGGGCGAGCGCGTCGATCTTGTTGAGCCCGACAACCTGCGGCTTTTCGGCGAGGCCGTGGCCATAGAGCGCGAGTTCCCGGCGGATCGTTCGATAGGCGACAGCGACGTCGTCCGCAGTCCCGTCGACGAGATGGAGGATCACGGCGCAGCGTTCGACATGGCCGAGAAACCGGGTGCCGATCCCGGCGCCCTCGCTCGCCCGTTCGATCAGGCCGGGGAGGTCGGCCAGGACAAACTCCTCATCGAACTGGCGGACGACCCCAAGCTGCGGCTTCAGCGTCGTGAACGGATAGTCGGCGATCTTCGGCCGAGCGTGCGAGACAGAAGCGAGAAAGGTCGATTTCCCGGCGTTTGGCAGGCCGACGAGCCCGGCATCGGCGATCAGCTTGAGGCGCAGCCACACCCAGGCCTCGCGGCCCGGCCAGCCAGGATCGGCGCGGCGTGGCGCCCGGTTCGTCGAGGTCTTGTAATGAGCGTTGCCGAAGCCACCATCGCCGCCGCGCAGAAAGAAGAGGCGCTGGCCGGACCGGTTGAGATCGGCGAGCACCGTCGTGTTGCTCTCGTCGATGACCTGGGTCCCGGTCGGGACCGACAGAACGAGATCGGCGCCGTCAGCCCCGGTCATGTTGCGGCCGGCCCCGGGCCGGCCGGCCGGCGCCCGGAAATGCTGACGATAGCGGTAATCGATCAGCGTATTGAGATCGTCCGCCGCGGCGAAAACGATGGCGCCGCCCTTGCCGCCATCGCCGCCGTCCGGGCCGCCGAATTCGATGAATTTCTCGCGCCGGAAACTCGCGGCGCCACGGCCGCCGTCACCGCTCTTCAGGAAGATCTTGCATTGGTCGAGAAACTGCATCGAAAACGGCGGCGAAGGGGATCGGCGACCGTCCCCTCGGGCCGCATCGCTCCGCAGGGGCGGCTATTCGGCGGCTTCGGACGGCGCCGGCGGGATCACCGAGACATAGCTCCGCCCGGCGAGGCCGGTGTGGAACCGCACAGCACCTCCGGTGGTCGCGAAAAGAGTATGGTCGCGGCCGATGCCGACATGCGCGCCGGGATGGAACTTGGTGCCACGCTGCCGCACGATGATCATGCCGGGGATCACGATCTCGCCGCCGAATTTCTTGACGCCGAGCCGCCGGCCCCGGCTGTCGCGGCCGTTGCGCGACGAGCCGCCCGCTTTCTTATGCGCCATCCGCCACTTCCTCCTGCCGCGACGCGGCACCGGTGCGGATCTCGGTGATGCGCAGCACGGTCTGCTGCTGCCGATGACCCTTCTTGCGCCGGTAATTGTGCCGCCGCTTCTTCTTGAAGACGATGATCTTCGGAGCGCGGCTCTGCTCGACGACCGTCGCACCGACCGCGGCGCCGGCGACGAGCGGTGCGCCGGTCGCAATCTCCGCGCCATCGGCGACCAGCAGCACTTCGCCGAACTCGATCTCGGTGCCGGGCTCGCCCGCGAGTTTCTCGACCGTGATCAAGTCGTCCTTGGCGACCTTGTACTGCTTGCCGCCGGTTCGAATCACCGCAAACATGTTGCTCGCCAGAGAGGGCAGCACCGCGCGCGCCCAATCGCGCCAGCGGACGAGCCGCCCGCCCGCGAGCGGCGCACTATACGCGGGGCGCTGCCGCTGTCAACGCGGGCGCCGCGACGCCACTGCCGTTCAGGCGGCGTCGACGAGCACCAACTCGGCGTCGTCGAGGGCGCGGATCGAGAGCCCCGCCTCGTCGCGGATCGCGGCACCATCGCGCGTCTCGAGTTTGACGCCGTTCACTTCGACGCTGCCCTTCGCCGGCACCAGATAGCCATGCCGCTGCGGTCCTAGCGGGTAGTGGGCGGTTTCGCCGGCGCGCAGCGTGGCGCCCAGCACTCGCGCATTGCTGCGGATTGGCAGCGCCTCGTCGTCATCGGCAAAGCCGCTCGCCAGCGGCACGAAACGGCCAGCCCGATCGCCTTTCGGAAAGGGCCGCGTGCCCCAGGCCGGCGGCCCGCCGCGCTCGGTCGGCACGATCCAGATCTGGAACAGCTTTGTCGTCAGCACCTCGCGGTTGTACTCGGCGTGGCGGATGCCGGTGCCGGCGCTCATCACCTGGACGTCGCCGGCGGCGGTGCGCCCCTTGTTGCCGAGGCTGTCCTGATGGGTCACCGCCCCTTCGGTGACATAGGTAATGATCTCCATGTCGGCGTGCGGGTGCGGCGGAAAGCCGGTGTCGGGCGCAATCGCGTCGTCGTTCCACACCCGCAGCCGGCCCCAGCTCATCCGCTCGGGGTCATGGTAATCGGCGAAGGAGAAATGATGCCGGGTGTCGAGCCAGCCATGGTTCGCTCCGCCCAGCTCGGCGAAGGGTCTGCGTTCGATCATTTGCGGGTTTCCTCGATGCAGGGCGGTCAAACCCGCCCGAACATGCCCGACAACATCGGGTGGCGAGAGCCGTTTGCAACGGACGGCAGACCAGACCTGCCAACGGCGCGTCCCACCGGGATCAGGGCACGAGCAGGATCTTGCCGATGTGCTGGCTCAATTCCATCAGCCGGTGCGCCGCGGCGGCCTCGAAGAGCGGGAATTGCCGGAACGTGAACGGGCGCAGCTTGCCCTCGGCCCAGAGCGGCCAGACCTGCTCCCGCAATGCGTCGACGATCGCCGCCTTTTGCGCAATCGGCCGCGGCCGCAGGGTCGAACCGGTGACGGTCAGGTGCTTTCTCTGGATCATCCCGAAATCGGCCTCGACTTTGGCGCCGTGCATCAGCGCCACGAAGCAGAGCCGCCCCTCGGGCGCCAAGAGGTCCAGTTCGCGCGCAATGTAGTCGCCACCGACCATGTCGAAGATCGCGTCGACGCCGCGCCCGTTGGTGAATTCCTTGGCCACCGCGACGAAATCCTGGGTGCGGTAGTTGATCGCGACATCGGCGCCGTAATCGCGGCAGGCGCGGCATTTCGTGTCCGAGCCGGCGGTCGTCAGCACCGTGGCGCCGAAGGCCTTCGCCAGCTGGATCGCGGTGATGCCGATGCCGCTCGACCCGCCCTGCTGCAAGAACACCTCGCTGGCCCTGAGGTGAATCCGCTCGAAGACGTTGGTCCATACCGTGCAGAAGGTTTCGGGCAGGCCGCCGGCATCGACGAGACCGACGCCGGCGGGCACCGGCAGGCATTGCACCGCCGGTGCTGCGGCGTATTCGCCATAGCCGTCGCCGACCAGGAGGGCGCAGACCTCGTCCCCCTCATGCCATTGCGAAACGCCGTCGCCGAGCTTGACGATCGTGCCCGAGCATTCGAGCCCCGGAATGTCCGGCGCACCGGGCGGCATCGGATAGCGGCCCATGCGCTGCAGGCAGTCGGCCCGGTTGACCCCGGCGGCGGCAATCCTGATCAGGACCTCGCCGGCCTTGGGCTCCGGCACGGGCCGCGTCCCCGGCACCAGCACCTCTGGCCCGCCCGGCTGCTTGATCTCGATCACGGTCTGCGTCGCGGGAATATTGGCGCGCACGGGTCCTCCTCTCGTCTACGCGGTGGCTCTCGATTTATCTAGCATACCGCAGCATGATTCTGCCCTGGACACCGGTTCTCGCCGGCATGATGAACGCCTGGGCCGGAACCCGGAAACCCCGAGCGCACCTCTCAAAAACGCCGGCACGACTATCGAATGCAGGCTTCTGGGTGACGGTCAGCTCCGCGAGGAGGAGAGTATCAAAAATAGCCCCGGCATTCTCTTCTCGCACGACCGCCCTTGCAGCTCAGAGTACCGCCAGCACCGCTTCCGGCGGCCGGCCGAGTGCGGCCTTGCCGCCGGAAACGACGATCGGCCGTTCGATGACGATCGGGTTCTCGATCATCGCGGCGATCAGCGCCTCCTCCGACAACGCCTTCGGGTCGATGCCGGCCGCCGCCGCCTCCTTGCGACGCAACAGCTTCGCCGCCGGCATCTTCAGCTGCCCGAGGATCCGCTTCAGCTCGGCTGCCGAGGGCGGCGTCTTCAAATATTCGACGATCTCTGGTTCGACCCCCTTGTCGCGCAGCAAGGCCAAAGTCTTGCGCGATGTCGTGCAGCGCGGGTTGTGATAGATCCTCACCGGCATCTTTCCCTCCTTCCCGTCGGGCGGGGCACGTCGCATGATAGCGCGCCGAGCGGCATCAGCGGGCCTTCAAATCCGCCGGCGCGAGACGAAGTACGGGAAGAGCCGTTTTCACCATGTACCCGTTCGCCAGAGGAGGATGCGATGCCGGATCATGTCTACAGGATCATCGAGGTTGCGGGCTCGTCGGAAACGAGCCTCGAGGCCGCGATCCAGAATGCCGTCGCACGCGCCTCGCGCACCTTGCGGCAAGTCGGCTGGTTCGAGGTGATCCAAACCCGCGGCCATGTCGAGGACGGCAAGGTGGCGCATTACCAGGTCATCCTCAAAGTCGGCTTCACCCTCGAAGACGACTAGCCGGCGACAATCAACGGCGGCCGCCACCGAAGAACGCCAGCAGACCGCCCATCAGCGAAACGCCGCCCGCGACGAGAAACGTCGCGCGATAAGCTTCGACAAAGCGGTCGGCCGCAGCGGGCGCGTCGGCGAGGCGCGATCCCTCGACGGCGTGGAACAAGAGCGTCAGCAGCGTCGCGCCGCCGACGATCCCGAGCGTCCGCGTCAGCATCGCGAGGCTGCCGGCGACGCCGCGCTGCTCGCGCGGTATCGCGCCGATTACGACGTCCATGTAGGCGACCTGAAAAAGGCCGACGCCGAACCCTTGCAGGACGAGCGTCGACAGCACCGTCGGCGTCTGCCAGGACATGCCGGGCTGCCAAAGGCCGATCAGCAGCAGGCCGGCCGCGCCGAGCCCGGCCCCGAAGAGGGCGACGCAACGGGCCTCGATACGCCCGACCATCCGACCGGCCAGCGGCGACGCGGCCATCGTGCCGCCGAACGAGGCGGCGAGCATTGCGCCGGCCGCGGGCAGTGATAGTCCAGTGAAGCGCACGAGATAATAAGGTGCGAACAGCAGGACGGCAAAGCTCGACAGGTAAACCAGTGCGCTCGCCAGATTAATCGCGGCAAAGCCGGCCAAGCGAAACAGATCGAGATCGACGATCGGCCGGGTCGCCCGCCGCTCCCGGCGAACAAACCCATAAAGGCTGGCGCCGGCGATCGCGCCGAAGACGGCGGCGAGATAATCCTGGCGGCCGAGATGCGGCAGCGCATTGACGGCGAGCAGCAGGGCACTGATGCCGAGGGCCAAGAGCGCGCTGCCGGCGACATCGAGCGGCTCTCGCGTCGCCGGGCGCGAGGCTTCCGGCAGCGGCCCGAGAAACAACAGCGCCGCCGCGGCGATCGGCGCGCGAAACCAGAAGACCGCCGGCCAGCCCCACAGGCGGACGAGCAAGCCGCCGATGAGTGGCCCGGCAGCCGAGGCGATGGCGAACATCATCGTGAATGCGGCGACCGCGCGGCTGCGGCCATTTTCGGGATAAAGGCTCGTTACCAACGCCGGCGCGACGCTGATGACCAGCCCGGCGCCGATCCCTTGCAGGAAGCGGAACAAGAGCAGCCAGTGATAGGCCGGCGCGGCCGCGCAGAGCAGAAAGGCGGCGGCGCTCCAGGCAAGCCCGACGCGAAACACGCGGCCATAGCCGAAGATGTCGCCGCTCCGGCCAAAAGCGAGCATCAAGCTGGCGTAAGTCAGCACATAGGCGATGACGACCCACTGGATCATCACAACCGGCAGCCGGAAGCTCGCGGTAATGTCCGGGAACGAAATATTGACCGCAGTGTCGAGCGGCACCCCCGAGGCGCCGAGCCCAACCAGCGCCAGCTGTCGCCACCGGCGAGCCTGCATCTCGCGGTGCGCCGGTGCCAAAAGGCTCGGCTTCAGGTCGCCTGCAGCCCCTTGCGCAATGCCGCTCCCGCCTCGTCGAGTTCCGACAGCGCCGCCCGGATGATCTTGCCCATCAAGAGGAAACCGTGGATCTGCCCCGGAACATGCCGATGCTGAACCGCGACCCCATGCTCGCGCAGGCGCCGGGCATAGGCGATCCCCTCGTCGCCGAGCGGGTCGAAGCCGGCCGTCAATACAAAGGCCGGCGGCAGCCCGGCGAGATCGGCGGCGTGCAGCGGCGAAACCCGCCAGTTCGCGACATCCTCCGGCCCGCGCAGGTAATGTCCCGAGAACCAGCGCATCGTCGCCCCAGTCAGCAGATAGCCTTCGGCGAGACGGGTGTGGGATTCGTGGCGGCCCTCGAAATCGACCGGCGGGTAGAGCAGCAATTGATAGCGCAGCGACGGCGCACCGCGCTCGCGGGCGAGGAGGCTGACGACCGCTGCGAGATTGCCGCCGGCGCTGTCGCCGCCGACCGCGAGCCGCTCGCTGTCGATGCCGAGTGCCGTGCCGTTTGCCGCGACCCACTCGGTCGCGGCCAGGCAATCCTCGACCGCCGCCGGAAATTTGTGCTCGGGCGCAAGGCGGTAGTCGACCGACACGACCGCACAGCCGGAGGCATTGGCAAGATGCCGGCACATCGTGTCATGGGTTTCGAGATCGCCGAGCACCCAGCCGCCGCCGTGAAAGAAAACGAGACCCGGCGTCAGCGCTGCGGGCGCCGCCGCCGAACGATAGAGGCGCAGCGGGATCGCCTTGCAGGCCCGCGGCGCCGCGAGCTCGCGGATTTCGCCAACCTCTTGCGGCTCCGGCGACAACAGGTGGCGGCTGGCGAGAAACAGCGCCCGCGCCTCGGGCGGGGTCAACATCTCGTAGGGCGGACGCTCGGACAGGCGCACCAATTCGAGGACTCGCTCGGCATCGGGATCGAGCGCCATCGTTCTTTCCTCATCGCTGTTGCCGCCATAGAGTAGAGAGCCCGCCGCCGCGCCTCATGGCCTTGCGGCGGGCGCAGAAAAGCCCCGGCCGGGGAAGACCGGGGCTTCTGTTCTCCGCCGGATTGCCCTGCCGGCGGAGGAAGACGCATCGTTGGGGGGACAAAACGATGCTACGCACATAATGCGAGTTCTCGGGTCCGGTTGCAATTCATATTTGCAGATTTAACTACGAATAGCGGCGGTTCCTCTGGCGGGTGGCGTTCGCGCCGCCCGCCAGCTCGGCGTGCGGAGGCAGCAATCCCTGATCGGCTGATCGGGCAGCAGCCTCGCCTCGCGCATCGCGTAATCATATTTGGAGAAAACGTGGCGCCGCCAGTCGGCGGGAGTGCCGTCGAAGGGCAGCGGCAGCAACGAACACCTTTCGATTATTTCCGGCTTTGCGGCGCCGCCGCAATATTCGAGGAAGATCGGCACCCGATCGATCGCCTCCACCAATGCTTTGCAAACCGTGCAGCGCTTCGCGTCGGCGGCCGCCGACGGGTTGCCGCGTCGAGAGCGTAGCCGGTTCGCGGGGACCGTCGAGCATTCGCACAGCTGTTGACTTGCGTCGCTTTCTGGTGCTCCGTTTCCACCGAGGCTTTTACCAGTTTAACCGGGAGGTGAGCATGCCGTCGCCCGCAAAGCTATCGCATCTCGTGCTGCAGACCAACCGCCGCCGTGAGATGATCGATTGGTACTGCACCGTGCTCGGAGCCGAAGTCCTTTACGAAGCCGAGCGCATCTCGTTCATCAGCTACGACGACGAGCACCACCGGGTGGCGTTTCTCGACCCCGGGCCGCTGGCGGACCGGGAGCCGGACGGGCCGCGGGCCGGCAACGAGGCCGGGCTGCATCACGTGGCGTTCACCTATGCCGGCCTCGACGAACTGATCGACAATTATCTGCATTTGAAGGAGCTGGGCATCCGGCCGCACCGCTGCGTCAACCACGGGGTCACTACCTCGATGTATTACTATGATCCCGACCATAACCAGGTCGAGCTTTTGGTCGACAATTTCGCGACGGCGGCCGAAGGGCAAGCCTATATGCGCAGCCGGCGGACCACCGACAAGAACCCGGTTGGCGTCGTTTACGATCCGGAAGAACTGGTTACGCGCGTGCGCGACGGGCTGCGCATCGAGGAGCTCGCCGTGATCAACGCCTGACCGCGGCCCTGTTCTCCCGGAGCCGTAGAGCGGAAAACCCCGGCGAAAGCCGCGGGCATTCCGCTTGGCATTCCGCCTCCCCGCCCCCCTTAATTTCGCCTCGCGATCGCCGGTTCGTGCGGCTTCCGATACGCGTGCGATGACGCTACGCCCAACCCCGTTGCCCGCACACCGCCCAAAGCCAAGGGCCTTGCCCACAACGTCCCGGGCTATCGGTGTCGAGCAGAGTGCACATAACGAAAGTCCTGTCTGACAGGCTTGAGCAATCGCCGGTATTTGCAGCCCTCCACCTTGATGCCCTCGATGGGGGAGGGCTTGCTGCGTCTCGGGTCGGTTTCGCGCGGCGATCGAATGGGGTCGACGGTAGATTTCACGCGAAGGCGCGTTTGAACGCGGCCCAGACCTGGCGTTGCGCGTTCATCGCGTCGTCGACGACCGGTACCATGCCGAAGAAGGCATGGATCATGCCGGGATATTCCCGGTATTCGACCGGCACGCCGGCACGACGCAGGGCTTCGGCATAGCCTTCGCCGTCGTCGCGCAGCACGTCGCATTCGGCGGCGACGACTATGGCCGGGGCGGTCCCGGCAAGGTTCGATGCGCGGATCGGCGAGGCGCGCCAGTCCTCCGCGTCGGCCGCCGAGCGCAGATAATGGTCGCGGAACCAGACCATCGCGGCGCGCGTCAGGATCCCGTAGCCCTGCGCGTATTTTTCGTAACTGATGCCCGACAGCGTGTAGTCGGCGACCGGATAGACGAGCGACTGCAGCTTGAGCGGGATCGCGGCATCGCGCGCCAAGAGGGCGACGACGGCGGCGAGGTTGCCGCCGGCGCTGTCGCCATGCACCCCGATCCGGCCGGGATCGGCGCCGAGGCTCGCGGCATTGGCGCGGACCCATTCGAGGGCGGCGAAGGCATCGTCGACCGCGGCCGGAAATTTGTGCTCCGGGCCCATCCGGTAATCGACCGAGGCGACGAGCGCCTCGGTCCCGGCGCAAAGGTTGCGGGCGACAAGGTCATGCGTATCGAGACTGCCGATCACATGGCCGCCGCCATGGTAATAAAGGATCGCCGGCAGCGGCGCCGCGGCTTTGGGCCAATACAGGCGCAGGCGGATGTCGCCGCCGGGACCGGGGATCGGCCGCTCCTCGACCCTGGCGACCGGCAGCGGCTCGGCTTGGCGCGCCCGCGCCGTTGCCTCCATCTGGGCGCGCGCCTCGGTCGGGGTCATGTCCTCGATCGGCCGCAACTCGGCCCTCGCCATCGCTTCGAGCACCTGAACGATCTGCGGATGCAGGGTCGGCATCGTCGCGGCCCTTATTGCGCGGCCGCGATCGCGGCCGGTTTCGCCGCCTCGGGGCTGAGCTCCTCGAGGCGCGGCAAGACCTCTTTTGCAAACAGCGTGATGTTGGCCACGGTGTCGGCGTGGTCGAGGAACCCACCCTGGCCGAACATCAACAGATTGCCGAAGCCGCCGACGCTGTCGTGCAGCGCCTTGATCTGGTCGTAGACGTCGTCGGGCGAGCCGGCAAAACAGGTGCCGCTTTCGATCAGCTGCTCGATCGACGCCGTCGTCTGGTCGACCGGATTGCCGTGCCGGTCGCGCACGAAGCCGCCGCGCTTGCCGCCCGCCTTGAGCATCGCGACATTGGCGCCGATCGAGTTGTAGCCGGGCGGGTTGGCGAACGGCTCGGCGACGATCGGCGAGGTGCGGACATAGTCGGCGGCGAGGTTAGCCCGACGCCGCCCCTCCTCGCGCGTCGCCCCGACGCCGACCACTCCGGCGTAGGCGAAGCGGTCCGGGCCGGCGGGCCGGCCGAGTTCCCGCGCCCGCTGGCGATAGGCCTCGAACATCGGCCCGGCGGCCGACAGCGACAGTAAGGTGCCGACGACATGCCCGCGTTCGGCGGCCATCCGGCCGGTCTCGACGCTCAACCCGGTCATCCACACCGGCGGGGTCGGCTGCTGCAACGGCCGCGGCCAGATGTTGACGTTGCGGTAATGGAAGAACTCGCCTTCCCAACTGAATGGTCCGTCGGTCGTCGACAGCGCCTTCAGGATCAGGTCGTGCGCCTCCCAATAGCGGCGCATCAGATTGGCCGGGTTGCTGTTCGCCGGCGCAATCTCGTACGGCGCGCCCTTGACGAGCCCCATCTCGAGCCGGCCGCCCGACAGGACGTCGAGCCACGCCATCTCCTCGGCGACGCGCACCGGGTCCGGGCGGTTGGCGATCGGCGTGCCGAGCGACAAAAGTCGCGCGCGCTTCGTCTCGCGGGCGATGATCGCCAAGGCCATCGGCACCGACACGGTCAGACAGGTCGAGGTGCTGTGGTGCTCGTTGACCATGATGTCGAGCCCGACCTCGTCGCAGAGCGCGAATTCGTCGAGATAGCGGTTCAGCAGCCTGTGGCCGATCTGCGGGTCGTAATTGCGGTTCGGCAAGACGACGCGCAGCGAGCCGCGCTTCAGCCCTTCCTCCCAAGCCGGGTGGTAGGCCATTTCCGAGAAATAAAAGACGCGCATTGCGCCCTCCTCTTAGCGATCGTTGCCGTCAACAAAGGCGGCAAGCCGGTCGACGAAAGCCTCGGGCTGCTCCCAATGCGGGAAATGGCCGGCATCGGCGATCAGCTCTAAGCGGGCATCCGGGATCGCACGGCGCCATTTCTCGCCATAGGAGGGCGTGACGATCCTGTCCTCGGCGCCCCACAAGAGGAGGGTGGGCCGGTCGATGCGGTGCAGCCAGCGCCCGAGCCGCGGGTTGTGCATATAGGGCTTCCAGCCGTAAAGCGCGAAAGCCTCGCGCTCGCGCGCGATCACGGCAAGCTCGCTGTCCGGCAATCGCGTGAAATCGACCTCGCCCTTCGCCGGATCGGCCCAGGCGAGCCGCAGATATTCGGCGCGCGGCACGGCGTGCATGTCGGCAATGTCGCGCTCCTCGCGGCCGCCGAATTTGGCCCCGAGCGGATCGGCGAGAACGAGACACCGAAACCTTGCGGTCGACCTTACCATGATCTCGGCTGCGACCCAGCCGCCAAAGCAGGCGCCGACCAGTACCGCATCCTCAAGTCCGAGCTCGTCCGCGAGATCGAGGTAGAGATAGGCCAGGTCGTCGACTAGACCCAGGCCGTCGATCAGCACCGAATTGCCCCAGCCCGAATGCCACGGGGCAATTACCCGGTAACGCCGGGCGAGCAAGGTGAGCCACGGCCGCTGCGGCTGCAGCCCTTCGCCGGCATGCAGGAACAGCAAAGGCCGGCCGGCGCCCTCTTCGACCAGTTCGAGGCGGGTGCCCGCGAGCGTCAGAGAGCGCCTCGTCATGACGGCGGATAATGGGTGCGCAGCATGCTGCCGCCGACCTCGGCCGGCACCGCGTCGATCAGGATGAATGCGAAGACCGCGGGGACCGAGCCGTTGTTGACCCACGCATGCATCGTGCCGCGCTGGACGACGATGTCGCCCGACTTCAAATGCACGAGTTCGCCGCTGTCGAATTCGAGATCGCATTCGCCCGACAGCAGGATCGCATAATCGACGGTCTCGGTGCGGTGCATGAATTTCGGGGCGCCGGGCGCGAATTCGGTAACCCGGATCACGCTTCCCTGGCCGGTGCCGACGTAATTGAAGCGCTTGACGAAGCCGGCGCGCTGCGCGGCATCGGCGGTCGCCGAATTGTCGACCGGCATCTTGTCGGTCGACCAGATTTCGCAGCCCGAAATATGCGGCCGGTTGAGCCGCGGCACGGCGTGCAAGGTTTCGTCGGTCTTGACGACGGCCTTGCCGTTCGCGTCATGCCCGGTGACGATCCGCCTGATCTCCAAAGCCATCGCCGCCCTCCCCCAATGGCTCGCTACGACCGGCTCGCCGCCGACTCCGCCAGTCTATCGGCGCCGGTCTGTCGCTCAGTCTATCGCGAGAACGGCGCGGCTCGCCACAGCTCTGCCGCCGGACGACTTCGATCAGCGCGGCAGGCCGGTGCCCTTGGTCTCGCGGCCGAGCAGCATCGCAATGATGCTGAGGAGCGCAAAACAAGTCATGAAGGCCGTCACCTTGTTGAAACTGCCGCCAAACGCCCCGACGAGGATGCCGGCGACGAGCGGTCCGAAGCTTGTGATGACGCGCGCGCTGCCGGTACAGAAACCGACCGCGGTCGCCCGTACCTGCGTCGGGAATAGTTCGGGCAGGTAGATCGCATAGCCCGAGAACACGCCAAAAACGAAAAAGCCGAAGATCGGCAGGACGACCGGGTACCACGGCTCGTAGGCCGGCAAGCCGAGGTAGAGCGTCAGGCCGGCGCCGATCGTGCCGGCGCTGTAAAGGATGATCGTCAGGCGCCGGCCGATGAGATCGACGATGAAGCCGAAGACGATGTAGCCGAAGATGCCGCCGAGGCTCCAGATCATGATGCCGCGGCTGACGAACGGCACGGCGGCGGCGCCGGTGACGCCGCCTTTTTGCACCATGAACGACAGGATCGTCGGCAGCCAAATATTGGTGGTCCAGATCGCGAGCAAGGTGCCGAGGCCGAGCAGCATCCCGACAAAAGTGTTGTAGCGGTGCTGCTTTGAGAACAGCTGCAGCGGCACGAAGCGCAGGAACTCGCGGTCGTCCGATGCGATCCGCCGCGCCGCCGCGAGGGCCTGGCGCCGCTGCCGCACAGCGGCAAAGCGGCCGGGCTCGAACATGCGCCGACGCATGACGCCCAAAAGGATCGCCGGGGCGACACCGACAAAGAAGACGACGCGCCAGCCATAGCCGCCGACGAGACCATAGGTCCAGGCGCCGATGAAGGTGCCGATGGCGCCGCCGGTCATCATGAAGCCGGCGATCTTGGCACGGTGCGTCTCGCCCAGGGTCTCGGCCAAGAGCGGGATGCCAACCATCAGTTCCGCGCCGGTGCCGATGCCGGCAAAAAACCGGTAGACGGCGAAATCCCAGACCCCGTGCGACAGCCCCTGCAAGGCCGTGAAGCCGGCATAAATCGCGATGCTGAACGTCAATGCCCGCACCCGACCGATGTAGTCGGCGAAAATGCCGAAGACGAAGCCGCCGAACGCCCAGCCGAGCAACCCCACCATGCTCAACAGGCCGCCGGTCCGGCCGAGCTCGGCCATCGTCGGGTGGCCACCCAGGAGCTCTGTCACGGCTGGGCGCAGCACCAGCGAATACAGCCCGAAATCGGCCGCATCCAGGGTCCAGCCGAGCCAGACCACCAGGAAAACGAGCCATTGATAGCGGCTGATCGCGCGCAGCCCGCCAGCCGATGCAACCGCTACCCCGCCCCTGTCCATGCGCTGCCTCCGCTACCCGTTCGCCGACACGTCGCCGCGAGGAAGAGTGCCTTTGCCTATTTGTTGGTCACAGGCCCGAAGCAACATTGCGCCTTGTTTCCATCCGCTCGCTGTTAGATTGTGCGGTACGTCAAGGCGACTGGAAAGACGCTCGCTTGTACTGGCGAACCGGACAAGTGGCAAGCAACAATTTTGATTAAAACGTCGCCCGTTCGCGTTTCGCACGAACGCTCTCGCGATCGACTGTTTAACAGGAATGCCGAACGCCTCCGTTTTCGGGAGGCCGCGTCACATCTGCGGCGGCGCCGGCAGCGGCCAGCTTTTGGTGAAGTGACGTTGGCTGCTGTCGAGCACCTCGGCCGTCAGCACGCCACCGCTTTGTGAATTGACCGACAGGAAAGCAAAATTGAAAGTCGGATCCTCGCTGATCGCGATATCGGATTCGAGCCGAAATATCAATTGGCCATTATAGCTGACTTTCAGCAGTTGCATGAAATCTGCCAGAATATAGAGGTGCGTCAGCTGGTCCATCTGCAATCCGGAACTGTTCGGGTGGCTGATCATCAGCTTCGCCTGCACCGGCCCGTCGGCCTTGCGCTCGGCTACGACCAGCTTCATCTTGCCGAGGCGTTTTTGCGCCAGCGCCTGGTCATGGCTGGCCGGCGCCGAGCAGCCGCCGGCGGCCTTGATGAAGCGCGCGACCGCAAAGAGCCGGCCATCCTTGGTTTCGGCGACGGCGTGCAGATAGGTGTAGTCGTCGATCCGCACCCGGGTTTCGATGCGTCTCGCGTCGCCCAGCGGACCGAAGAGAAAATGCGCGGCGAGCGGCGATGGGTTGTTGTCGATGACGAGATAAAGGCCGCTGACTTCCGGTGCGAGTTTATCGGCGACTTTGATCGTCACCGGTACGATTGCCGCATCCTCGGCGCGATAGGGCGCGTCGAGCGCGACGAGGCCGTCGGCGTCCCGCACCACGCGTTCGCCAAAGATCGCATGCCGCAGATCCGCCCAACGCGCGGCGCGTTCCGCCTCGCTCGGCGCAGCGGCGGCGTTCCCTCCGAGGGCACTTGCCCACAACAAGATCAGCAGCACGACCCGATTGCGCATCGCAGGCGTCACTCCCATTCGAGCTCTTTGTAGCTCGTGGTCACGTTTCGCGAATGATAGTCGTCGAAGAGCAGCCAATGTCCTCTTTCGGACTGCGCCACATGACGGTCGGCGTCGGCGATGTCGATGCCTGCCTTGATCGCCGCCCGCGTGTCGCGCGCCACGGCTTCAAGATAGCGCCGCTCCGGCTCGGCGGCTTGCGGCCACGCTACCGAGACGGGCCCATGACCCGGCACCGCGCGGGCCGCCGGGATCGCCATCACCTGCCGCAGCTCGTCGAGCCAGCCGACGAGGCTGCCGTCGATCACTGGGATCCGATCGACAAACAGCAGGTCGGCGAGCCAGAAGGTCCTCGTTTTTTCGTCGAAGATCGTTAGATCGGTGTCGGTATGCGCCGGACCGTGCGCCCACAAGACGAGCCGCCGTCCGCCGAGATCGAGGTCGAGCCGGCGCACAACGAGGCGGTTCGGCGGGATGATCTCGCTGCCGTTTGCTTTATCGCCAATGGCTTCACACAGTCGGCGCAGATAATAGGCGCCGCGCTGGGCAAGGGCGCCCGGCAGCTTGGTGTGGCCGATGAAATCGGGATGGTCCTCGCGGAACGCGGCGGCACCGAAGATATGATCGGGATGGACGTGCGTCATGATCACATACCGGATCGGCAGTCCGGTCCGCGCCCGAATTGCGGCCCGCAACTCGGTTCCTTCACGATAGCTGCCGCCCGGATCGATCACTGCGACCGCGCCGTTGCCGATGATGAAGCCGATATTGGCGATGGCGTCGTCATTTGCCGGCGAGGCATCTTCCTGAACCCCGTTATGGACGAAGAGCCCGGGTGCGACTTCGATCACCGACAACGCCACGACATCGCCGGGACCGGGCGCGGCCGCGCACAGCATGATGGCGAGCGCCAGAACCCGCATCGGGGTGAAGGACCGCTGCAACTGCCGCGCCGCAAGGGCCAGCCAGGCATTAGAATCGCCGAGCGAACCTGCCCGACAACGGCTAGCGCGGAGCCGGTTTTGCGGTTTCGACGCCGGCGCGCCGACATAAGGTCTTGACATAAGCGGTTTTTCCGACCTCGCGTCCCAGCGCCGAGCGGGCGATGACGTCCTGCCAGCCCATCACGCAGGCGAGTTCGCTATCGACGCCGTTCGACAGCACGTCCACCGCGGTCTTTTCGTTGCAGGCGCCGGGCGAGACCGAATTGAGGCAGACGAGGATCACGGCGACGAACGGATACACGATCAGGAGACGAGTCCGACCGAGCGCCGACGAAGCGGCGCGAACTCTCGGTAGACGAAAGCGGGGGCCACATCGGCCGCTTCGCCGACCGCCTGCGCGACGAGCGCATGATCGGGCGAGAGGGCGCAGACGGGGTCGGTCGCCACGGCGTCGCCGAGCAGCGCAAAGGCCTGGCAGCGGCAGCCGCCCCAGTCGACTTCGCGCCGCTCGCAGGAACGGCACGGCTCGGCCATCCAGCCCGTGCCGCGAAACCGCTCGAACGCCGGGGAATGCCGCCAGATCGCGGCGAGATCCGCCTCGGCGACGTGCGGGAATTCGAGGCCGGGCAAGGTTTCGGCGGCATGGCACGGCAGCACCTTGCCCGAGGGCGTCACGTTCAGGAAGCGCCGGCCCCAGCCGCCCATGCAAGCCTTCGGCCGATGCGCATGATAATCGGGAACCACATAATCGATCGCCAGCACGCCTCGCAGCCTGGCGCTTGCGGCATCGACGAGCGCCGTCGCCCGATCGAGCTGCGCGCGGCTCGGCAGCAACGCAGCGCGGTTGCGCAAGGCCCAGCCGTAATATTGGACATGAGCGATTTCGAGCCGGTCGGCCCCGAGCCCCAGCGCCAGCTCGACGATGTCGCCGAGACGCTCGAGATTCTGCCGATGGACGACGGCATTGACCGTTAGCGGCAACCCCGCCTCGCGCACCAGCCGCGCCGCCTCATGCTTTCGGCGCTGCGCGCCGGCGAGGCCGGCGACGCGGTCGCCCGCCGTCGGATCGGCGTCCTGCAGGCTCAGCTGCACGTGTTCGAGCCCGGCCTCGACCAGGGTCGCGAGTTCGCGCGGCATCGAGCCCGATGCCGGAAGTGATCAGATTGCCGTAGAGGCCGAGCGTCGTGGCGTGCCGAACGAGCGCCGCGAGGTCAGGGCGGGCGAGCGGTTCACCGCCCGAGAAATGCACCTGCAGCACGCCGAGTGCCGCCGCCTCGCTCAGCACGCGCCGCCAGGTTTCGGTGTCGAGCTCGTCGCCGGCACGTTGCAACGCCAGCGGGTTCGAGCAATAGGGACAGCGCAACGGGCAGCGATGCGTCAGTTCGGCGAGCAGCGCCAGCGGTGGCTCGACTGTCACGCGCGCAGCACCTTCTTGTCGAGGAGATCCTGCAGCATCCCGAGCACATCGGTCGCGATCGCCGCGCGCGGCGCGTCGTATTGCAGGGCGAGCGCCGCGACGATCGCGTCGGCGTCGCGATTGCCGTCGATCAGTTGCAGCACCGCGACCGCCTGCTCGTCCGGCAGCAGCAACCGTTCCGGCATCAGCACGATCCAGGCCTGCCGCACGGCGTCGAAGCGGAACCGGGCATGCGGCGCAAACCGCAAGACTGACGTCGCAGCGACCGCAGTGCAGCTCATCGCCGCGCCTGGTCGGGGACGAAAGCGCCAGGCGGGATCAACCGCGGCTCGACATAGGAGAAATAGAGCCCATCGAGCTGCGCCCAGAGGACGTCGCATTTGAAACGGAGCGTGTCGAGCACCTGTGCCTGTTTTTCCGGCGTGTCGGCATGCTCTTTGGCGTAGGAAAGGGCGAAGGCGACATCGGTCGGCGCCTGCGTCAGTCGCGGCGTGAAATAGGCCAAGGTGTCGGCGCTGATGAAATCGTAATTCTGCAGCATCCCGGAGACGCGCTCGGCGATGATCTGCGGCGAGAACATTTCGGTCAGGCACGAAGCCACCGCCTCCAGCAGCGAGCGGTCGCGCACGAAATTGACGTAGGCATCGACCGCGAAACGGGTGATCGGCAAGAGGCCCGCGGTCGAGATCACATAGTCGCGGTCGAGGCCAAGCCCGTCCGTCAGCCTGAGCCAGCGCGCGATGCCACCGGTGGACGCGTCTTCGCCGTCGTGATCGATGATCCGCCGCCGCCATTCGCGCCGCAGCGCCGGGGTCGGCAGGCGCGCGATCAGATACGCATCCTTGGCCGGGATCCGCGCCTGGTAATAATAGCGGTTTAGCGCCCAGGCCTGGATCTGGCCGCGGTCGAGCGTGCCGTCGCGCATCATATGGTGGAACGGATGCCGGTCGTGGTAGCGCTCGGCGCCGATCTCGCGCAGCTGCGCTTCGAGCTGGTCGGGCGTCAGCAGGGCGTCGCTCACAGCCTCACTTCCATCCCGTCATAGCCGATTTCCCAGCCGGCCGCCTCGACCTCGCGGCGCTCGGGGGAATCGTCGAGGAGGGCCGGGTTCGAGTTGTTGATATGGACAAAGATCCGCCGGCGCACCCCCAGATCGCGAAACGCGGCGATCGCCCCCGCGTCGCCCGACATGCTCATGTGACCCATGCGCCGGCCGGTCTTTTCGCCAATACCGGCCCGGATCATCTCGTCGTCGCGCCACAAAGTGCCGTCAAAAAAGACGAGGGCGGCACTGGCGAGGCGGCGGCACAGCGCATCGGTCATCGCGGCGCAGCCCGGAATAAAGAAAAGGCTGCCGCCTTGCGCGGCATCGATGATTTCGAGCCCAACCGCATCGCCAGCTTCGCTCAACCCCGGATCCTCGCCGGCGGTCTCGAGGTAGAGCGCCACCTTGCCGGGAACGGCAAAGGCGCGAACCATGAGACCCGGGTCTGTCGCTGCTCCGCCCAGGCCGACCGAGGCATCAAGCGGCAATTCGATCCGGCTGACGCAATCCGGCGACAGCACGCCGAAAATCGGATTGGCGGCGAGCACGTCGAGAATTCGGCGCGGCGCATACACCGCGAACCGATGGCGCTCTCGCAGATGCAGGAGGCCGGCGATCGCATCGACGTCGCCGCCGGTCAGAACCACCCCGGCAATCGGCGATGAGCGCAACCCTTCGCGGGGGTGTAGTAACGGCGCCGTCTCGATCTGCCACCGCAGATCGGGCGACGCGTTCAGCAAGAACCAGTTTCGCTCGTCGGCCGACACTGCCAGCGAAACTTGCGTCCGCGCTCGTGCCGCCGGGTCGCCGCTACGCGCCCGGCGGCATGCCGAAGCATTCGAATTCCACTGCGGAAAGCCGCCGCCGGCCGCCGCGCCGAGGACCACCGCATGGAGCATCGCAGCGCCCCGCCGGGCCGGCCGGCGTCAGCACGCCAATGGTTTACTTAACCTCGGCGCAGGCGTAAGCGTTGATCTCGCAGCCGACGGAGATTTCGATGATGACCGGTTTCTTCCATTTCATTGCAGTTTTCCTCGATTGCACTATGCGAGCTTAAATTAAAGTCATGGCGCACCGCTGTCAACCGATCGCCGCCGCCTGCGGCGTGCGGCCATGCCGACGGTACCATCTCATCCTGGCGAGCGTGCCGGCGCCTTCACGAAGGCTTCGGCGAACGCCGCGAATGCCGGCTTCGGCCGGAGATCGGCGTCGAACGGCAGCGGCCGCGACGCCAAGCCGTCCCTGCGCCACCGCATCGGGTTCGTTTCCTTGCGGACGATCCAGCTGTAGCGGTCCGATAAGCCCCAGGTGACGATCATCTTGACCGCCGGCTCGACGAGGACGGCGTCGAGATAGCGCCGGTAGGTATCGGCGACAAGCCGGTCGCGCCGGGCGGCATCGGCCGGCGCCGCTTCGTCCGTGACGTCGAGTTCGGTGACCTGGATTTCGAGACCGAGCGCCGCGATGTCGGCAAGAAACCGCCGCAGCTTGGCGACCGAAAGCGGCGGCCCGCCGACCGCCCGCAAGTGGCTCTCGACGCCGACCGCGTCGACTGGCGTCCCCTTATCTTGCATCTTGCGCAAAAGGTTGAGCAGCGTCGCACGCCGCGCATCATGTTCGGGCGCATCCAGTTCGATGTTGTATTCGTTAACGACGAGCCGCGCCTTTGGGTCGGCCTCGCGCGCGGTCTGATAGGCAAGGTCGAGATAGCCGGGCCCGAGAGCCTCGAGAAACACCGCTTTGCGCAGGCCGTCTGGGCGTCCGTCCTTCGGCTCGATCGGCTCGTTGACGACGTCCCAGCTGTTCACCTTGCCGCGGTAGCGGCCAACCAGTTCTCGGATGCGGGCGACGATCGCCTGTTCCTTGGCGGCCCGGCTCGGCAGATGGAAGAACCAGCCGGGCGTGCGGTAATACCACAAGAGGTTGTGGCCGCGTAGGACGAGACGATTATCGACTGCGAAATCGACGATCCTATCGGCCGGTCCGAAATCGTCGTCGCCCGGTGCGCCACGGTTTATATCCTGCCACTTCATGTCGTTTTCCGGCACGACGAGGCCCGCTTGCTGCAGGACGAGCGCGACGAACGCGGCGTCGCTCTTGATTTGCGCGGCCGAGATTGTCGTCCCGTAGACGAGGCCCTTCGCCGCCGCCAACCGGCGCAGCGCTGCCTCGGGCGCGGCACCCCCCGACAGACCTGGTCCGGCGATTCCGGCCGCGAGCCCGGCCGCGAGAACACCACGCCGGGTCGGGCCGGCTTCCGGCCGCGACCGGAGCGACATCACGGCGGCCGCGCCGCGGGGCTCGCCGGCGCCGCTTTGTTGTCGCGGGCCAGGTTTTCGAGATTGGCCTGCGCCGCCATGTCCGCCTGGGTGCCGGGCGCGACCTCGCCAACCCTTTGCCAGTCGCGGCGGGCACCGGCGGTGTCGCCCATCAACCCGCGGATATTGCCCCGCTCGAGCAGGGCCGGCCCGGAATCCGCAGCTCGCGCCAGCGCTGCGTCGACATCGGCCAGCGCCGGGTCGAGCCGGTCGAGGGAGCGATAGGCCGAGGCACGATAGATCAGCGCGTCGACTCGATTCGGATCGGCCTTCAGCACAACGTCAAGATCGGCGATCGCCCGGTCGAAATAGCCGGCAGAAGCCGCCGCCTCGGCCCGGTCGATGCGCAGCTCGAGATCGGCCGGCTGCAAGGTGACCGCCTCGCCGGCAACCGCCGAAGCCCGCATCGGGTCACCGGCCAGCAGCCAAGCCTGCCCGGCCTGATCCAGCACCTGGGCGCGCAGCGACGCCGGCGCCTTGCTCATCTCCCGCGCCAGCGTCTCGAGGCGGGTCGCTCCCTCCCGGTATTTGCCCAGATCGATCAGCGCCACAGCGGCGCAATGATCCGCCGGATGCGCCCCGCCGCGCTCGCGCCATTCCCCGGCCAGTCGCTGTGCCGCAGCAGCGTCGACTTTGGCGAGCTTCATGCAGTAAGCATAGGTCTCGGCATCCCGCTCGGCGGAGAATACTGCCGGCGGCGGGCTGACCGGATCGGCGGCCGCGACCCTTGGCGCCAGCGGCAACGCCATGGCGAGGACGCCGGCCGCCCGAACAAGATTCACCAGGATCCCCATTACCTCACGCCAGGGTTCGCCGCCCGCGGCTAGCCATCATACGCGCAGTTGCCGTCGAATTGTGCCAAGCGTTACGATGCCGCGCCAACGGTCCTACATTCTCGTGTCTGCTGCCTTGCCGAACTCGAACCGCGACCGCCTGTCCCCCGGCGGGGCCGGTCAAGTCGCGCTCGCGCGCCTCGAGAATGACCGGACGCCGCTACCGGGCGGGGATCCACCGTGATGCAGCGCCGGCTGTTCTGCTTCGGCCTCGGCTACAGCGCGCTGGCGCTCGGCCGGCGTCTTGCCGCCGAGGGCTGGACAGTGACCGGCACGTGCCGTGCCGCCGAGCAGGTCGCGGCCTTGCGCCGCACCGGTTTTGCCGCGACGCCATTTGAGCGCGATCGGCCGTTGCCGGTCGGGGCGCTCGAGGGTGTAAGCCATATTCTCGTCTCGATCCCGCCTGAGGCGACGGGCGACCCGGTGCTCGAGCGCCACGCCGGCGATATCGCCGCAATTCGAGGTCTCGCCTGGCTCGGCTATCTGTCGACAACCGCCGTCTATGGCGACCGCGGCGGCGGCCGGGTCGACGAGACCGACGCCCCGTCGCCGAGCGGCGAGCGCGGCCGGCGGCGGGTCACGGCCGAGACGAGCTGGCGCGCGCTGTGGCACCGCTGGGCGGCGCCGGTCCACATCTTCCGGCTGGCGGCGATTTACGGCCCCGGGCGCAGCCCATTCGAAGCGTTGCGCGCCGGCACGGCGAAACGGATCGATCAACCGGGGCAGCTGTTTTCGCGCATTCATGTCGAGGACCTGGCGATGGCGCTTGCCGCGTCGATCGGGCGGCCGCGTCCGGGCGCAGTCTACAATGTCTGCGACGACGAGCCAGCAGAGCCCGCCGCGGTGGTGGCGTATGCGGCGGCGTTGCTCGGTCTATTGCCGCCGCCTCCGGTGCCGCTCGCCGCGGCCGGCCTCTCGCCGATGGCGCAGAGCTTCTATGACGACAACAAACTTGTCGCGAACGCGTTGCTCAAGCGGGAGCTTGGCGTCGTCTGGCGCTATCCCGACTACCGGGCCGGCCTCGCCGCGATCCTTGCCGCCGAACGCGCCGGCTTGCCTAAGGAAGAGGCCCGCGGCATGGTCGAGCAGAAATTTGCCGGAATGCCGGCGCCCATACCGATCTCGGGAGGAAAGCCATGACCGAATACAACGTCCTGATGATGGGTGCTTCCTACGGCTCGCTGCTGGCCATCAAGCTGTTGTTCGGCGGTCATCGGATCACGATGGTCTGCCTGCCGGCTGAGATCGAGGCGTTCAACAGCGAGGGAGCGCGGGTGCGCCTGCCGGTCCGCGGCCGGAAGGCGCCGGTCGAGCTCGAACTCGCGCAAATTGCCGGGCAGCCTGCGGGCCGCCGGGCCAGGCGACGTCGCGCCGTCCCGATTCGACCTCGTGGTGCTGGCGATGCAGGAGCCGCAATATCGCTCGGCGGGCGTGCGCGAACTGCTCGATGCGACCGCCAGGTCGCAGGTGCCGTGCATGTCGATCATGAACATGCCGCCCCTGCCCTATCTAAAGCGGATCCCCGGCCTCGCCGCCGACGAACTGCGCGCCTGCTATACCGATCCCACTGTCTGGAACAATTTCGATCCGGCATTGATGACGTTGTGCAGCCCGGACCCGCAGGCGATCCGGCCGCCCGGTGAGACGATCAACGTGCTGCAAGTGACCTTGCCGACCAACTTCAAGGCGGCCCGCTTCGCGGCCGACGCGCCGACCGCGATGCTGCGGCAGATGCAGGCGGGTATCGAGGCGATCCGCTATGACCCGGGCGATGGCCCGATCGACTTGCCGGTCAAGCTCAAAGTGCATGAATTGATCTTCGTGCCGCTCGCCAAATGGGCGATGCTGTTGACCGGCAACTACCGCTGCGTGACGCCGGAGGCGGCGATCGACATCAAGGACGCGGTGCATCGCGACCTCGCGGCGTCGCGCTCGGTTTACGACTGGGTATGCGACTTGAGCGTCAAGATCGGCGCGGCGCCGCACGATCTCGTACCGTTCGAGAAATATGCCGCGGCAGCGCTCGATCTGGTGCGGCCCTCCTCGGCCGCGCGGGCGCTGTTTGCCGGCGCCCCCAATATCGAGCGGACCGACCGGCTGGTGCAGATGCTCGGCCGGCAGTTCGGCATGCAGAACACCATCGTCGACGAAGCCGTGGCATTGGTTGATGCCCGGCTCGCCGTCAACCGCAAGGCCGCCGTCTGAACCCGGGTCAAGGTTCAGCCGGCGCCGGCGCGCGCCACACAGCAGGCCAGTAGTTCGGTCGGTGAGGCGGTGAAAAGATCGAGTGCGCGGCCGTTGCGATACCCCTCGATCAGCCGCCGGATCCGCGCCTCGGCACCGTCCGCCTCCATGTCGGCGTCGCCCGCGAGCAGCGCCTCGTCGCGGCGGCGCAGCGCCGCCGTGTCCGGGATCAGCGCAAGCTCGGCCGACGCGTCGTCGCCGAGGTGCAGCGCCGCAGCGAGCGCCCCGCCGATGGCGGCGGAGGCTCTCATACGGCGGAGCGATGTGCAGATTTCGACCCGGGCCCGCAGCAACGCCCGGTGACGCGCCGCCGTCAGGTCGGATGGCGGCCCCTTCCGGTTCGGCGGCGCCTCAGGATTGCGCCGCATGGGCCGTCTCCAGTATCCGCAGCCGCCGGTCGAATTCGCGAGTCTCGATCGCCCGGATATGAGCATCGGCAACCGCCGCCAGGGCGGCCGCCTCAGCGGGTGTGATGCTGCCGCGTCGGACCTCCCCGGTGATCGCCTCGAGCAATGCCGGGATATCCGCCGCCTTTTCGACCGGCGGCAGCGTAAGCCGCACCGGGCGCTCGGGGCGCGGCGCCAGCAGGCGCTCCTGCATACGCGCGATGACTTGTTGCGGCGATGCCGGCGCGAGCGCCGACAAAAGCTGCGATATTTTGCTGCGGCAGACCCAGTTGGAGAGGCGGCGGCCAGGCCGGCGCGAGGCGGCCGTGCGCTCGTTCTGCGGCGCAGCGGTCGGTTGGTGCGATTGGCCAATCGGCCCCGCCGGCGGAGTTGCCGGTTTCACCCGCGTTGTTGACGAATCTTCAGCCATCGACCGCTCCTTTCATTGCCAAATTGCACCGCTTTCGGCGCCAGGCGTATTGATGAAAGCGCAATCATATTCGGCTCCATCCGCCGGAAGAAAAACCTCCTCGTTGAGTTTCATGCGATTATAACATAACACGATAATTTGTCAAGTTAAATATACGAGATTCCACAACATATCGGCAGCCGAAAATCGCGGGCTGCCGGGGAGAGCCATTCCCGCGCGTTGTGTTGGCGGCGCGCCACCAGCCTAAGCGCGCCACCAGCCTAAGGTTGGGCGAAAGGCGATTTCGCGTTACGATCCGAGGAAGGGAGGAGATAGCGCATGACCGCGTCCGATTTGCCCAACCCCTACGACAACGGACTCGACAAGAACGCCGCGAATTTCGTGCCGCTGTCGCCGATCGGGTTTTTGCTGCGCGCGGCGGCGGTCTATCCCGATCGCCCGGCAGTGGTGTACGGCTCCAGGCGCTACAGTTGGCGGCAGGTTCTCGAACGCTGCCGCCGGCTCGCCGCGGCGCTGGTAAGGCACGGCGTCGGGCGAGGCGACACCGTGGCGGTGCTAGCGCCAAACCTCCCCGAAGCATTCGAAGCGCATTTCGGCGTACCGATGGCCGGTGCGGTGCTAAACGCGCTGAACATCCGCCTCGACCCGGAAACGATCGCGTTCATCCTGCAGCACGGCGAGGCGAAGGTGCTGATAGCCGACAGCGAATTCGCGCCGGTGATCGCCGCGGCATTGGCCCGCCTGCAGCGCCGGCCGCTCGTAGTCGACATTTGCGACCCGGCGGGGCCGGGCGGCGAGCGGCTTGGCGCCGTCGATTACGAAGACTTTCTCGCTTCGGCCGACTCGGCTTTCGCGGAAATCCTGCCCGAGGACGAGTGGGATGCGATCGCGCTCAACTACACCTCGGGCACGACCGGCAACCCCAAGGGAGTGGTCTACCACCACCGCGGCGCCTATCTGAACGCGCTCGGCAACATCCTCGTCTGGGGCATGCCGCCGCTGCCGGTCTATCTGTGGACATTGCCGATGTTCCACTGCAACGGCTGGTGCTTTCCGTGGACGGTGACGCTGTTGGCCGGGACGCACGTCTGCCTGCGCCGGGTCGAGGCCGCGGCGATCTACGAGACGATCGCGCGCGAGCGCGTGACCCATCTCTGCGGCGCGCCGGTCGTTATGAACATGCTGCTCAACGCCGGGCCGGAGCTGACCCAACTCGTCGACCGTCCGATCAACATGATGACTGCCGGGTCGCCGCCGCCGGCCGCGGTCATCGAGGGGATGGAGCGGCTGGGCTTTCGCATCACGCATGTCTACGGGCTGACCGAAGTTTATGGTCCGGCGACGATATGCGCCTGGCACGACGAATGGGACGCGCTGCCGACCGAGGAACGGGCGCGGCTGAAGGCGCGGCAGGGGGTCAATTATCCGGTGCTCGACGGGCTAATGGTCGCCGACCCGGCCACCCTCGCCCCGGTGCCGGCCGACGGTGCGGCGATGGGCGAGATCTTCATGCGCGGCAACATCGTCATGAAGGGCTATCTGAAGAACCGGCATGCCACCGAGGAGGCCTTTGCCGGCGGATGGTTCCGCACCGGCGACCTCGGGGTACGTCACCCCGACGGCTACATCGAGCTGAAGGACCGCTCGAAGGACATCATCATCTCGGGCGGCGAGAACATCTCGACAGTCGAGGTCGAAGACGCGCTGTACCGCCACCCGGCCGTGCTCGAAGCCGCGGTCGTCGCCCGCCCTGACGAGATCTGGGGCGAGACCCCGTGCGCCTTCGTCACCCTGAAGCCCGGGGCGGCGGCGACGGACGACGAGGTAATCGCTTTCTGCCGGGTCCACCTCGCCCGCTTCAAGGTGCCGCGGTCCGTGATCTTCGGCCCGCTGCCGAAGACCTCGACCGGGAAGATCCAGAAATACCTGCTGCGCGAGCGCGCCAGGGCCGGGGTTTGAGATACGGCGGCCGCAGGGCCGATTCGAACCGTCTATGCCGGAATCTTAACGAGTTCCCGGGCTTCAGAAAGACGTCGCCATGGCGCTGACGACGGATAATTGGATCGGCGGCGCGAACGCCGGTCGCGGGCCAGCAGCGTCAACTGGGACACCGGATTTCCCTACGGCAACAACAATGTGGTCAGGAGCACCGCTGGCCCGAAAACCTCGACCGAGGAAATCCGGCTCTCGGACAGCCGCGTTCGGGCCGATCAGGTCCGGTTCGGGCGGACGACGATGCAGGGCAGTTGGCGCCGGTTGAGATGCGTGCAGGCTTCCGCCGCCTCTCTCTCCGACAGATGAGCGAGGCGGGCGCGATAGAGGACCGAGCCGCGAAACGGCGTGGGTGGCAAGGTGAGGGTCGCCGTGCGCAGCTGGCTCGGCGCCTGCCGGCGGGCACCTTCGGCGATGGCGCGGGCAAGCGCCGGGTTTTTGAAGGCGCCGATCTGGATTGCCCAATCGCGCGCGGGAAGCTCGAGCACATGGCGCGGCGGCGGCGCATAGCGGGCGAAAGACGCCATCGCCGGTTCGGCCACGACCCGCCGCGGCACGGCAGCGCGGGCCGACGACGCCGCATGGCACGGTCTGGCGCGATCGTAAGCGGCATCCGGGTCGCAGTCTTCGTCGGCGGCGAGTTGCAGACGAGGCGTGGCCGTCGCTACGGGACGGCACGCATGGTCCGGATCATAGGCGGCGTTCGGGTCGCAATAGTCATTCATCGCGAGGCGGACGGGCGGGCTCGCGGCCGGCGCCGGACGGCAGGGATGATCCGGGTAATAGGCGGCATTGGCGTCGCATCCGGTCAACGCTGCCTGCTCGACGGCCGTCTGTTGGGTCGACGCCGGCTGCGACGGGGCTACTGCCGCCGCGGTCTGCGGCAGCGACATGCAGGGGTGGTGGGGATCGTAGGCGACGTCGAGATCGCAGCCGTTCACCCCGGTCGGTTGCGCGAAAGCCACTTGCGTCGGCGCCGCCGCCGTCGCGGCCTGTTCGAGCGACCTGCATGGGTGGTTCGGATCATAAGCCGCGTCGAGGTCGCAGCCGGCCGCCAGACTGGCGACGCTGGCGCCGGCCCTGGCCACGCCGACCGAGGCGGCGGCATACCTTGCCAGCGGTCCGGACGGCGGTATCGCGTCGCCAAGGTTCGGCGCGATTGATGCGATATAATTCACCGTCTCGTCCGGCAACCGCTCGGTTCCAGTGAGATAGCTTTCGACTCGGTCCGGACCGGCGTTGTAGCCGGCGAGAAAGCCGGGCGAGCCGAACTCGTCGTACATTTCATGGATATAGGCTGCGCCGGCCAAAATGTTGTTGTGCGGATCAAACGGGTCATCGCCCAATTGATAGCTTTGCCGCAATGTCTCATAGGTACCGGGCATCACCTGCATCAGGCCCATCGCGCCGACTGGTGAGACCGCCTGCTCCTCGCCGCCCGATTCCTGTTGCATGACAGCGCGAATCCACTGCTCGGGCACGTTATATCGCGTCGCCGCTTCGCGAATGTAGGGACCCCAGGGATCCTCCGGGGGACCCGGCGGCGGGTAATAGTGCTGCGGTACCTCGCTGATCGGGGCGGGGCCGCCCGTGCTGTAGGGCAAGGTGCCTTGCTGGCCGCAGGCGGCGAGGAAGAGAACCGCCGGCAGGACGCCGAGCGCCGCTCGAAGGCGGAGCGACTGGAGACAACGCAACACGACGGATCCGCTCGGAAAAAACATTCGGTACACCGGCACGCTGCTTCGGGACGACCCGGTCTCGCGGCGGCTACGCCGCTGAGCGGCGGATACCACGGATGATGGCGAGCGGCCAGCTATTCAAGTCGTGGTTGGGGTCGGGCGAACCGATGTCGGGTTTGCCGGCGAGCGGAGGATAAACCGCAAGGCGCACGGCGACCCGGTTGGCGCGGACCGAAAGACCCGCAAGTCTCGGAAAATCATTGCCTCGTATCGCGCCCGGCGATCGGCTGCCGCCGAGATCGGAAAACCTCCAGGCGGCGCCGGCATGCGGCCCGATCGATGCTCGAAAGCGCCGGACGCTTAACTGAGGCGGATCACTGGATTGGTGTATTGGTGGTGCGATTCGGCCGACGCACCGGTATCAAGCGCGGCATGAAAGGGAAGCCTGCATGAAAGATGCGGATGAACTCCACGGTTTCGCCCCGGAAATCGACGCGCCGATTCCCTACATCAGGCGCATTCGCGACTACTACGAGGGGTTGGGCTACGGTCCGCCCTACCGCTGGGCGCATTATGCCGAGGTGCCGTTTCAGCCGCTGGCAAAGCCGCTCGCCGCCTGCCGGGTGGCGCTGATCACGACCGCGGCGCCCTACCAGCCCGACCGGGGCGACCAGGGTCCGGGCGCGCCGTACAACGCCCGCGCAAAATTCTATGCGGTCTATTCGGGCGACAGCGCAATCGATCAAGATCTGCGGATTTCACATCTCGCCTATGACCGGGTGCACACGAGGGCGGAAGACGCGAATACCTGGTTCCCGCTGCCGCAACTGCGGGGTTGCGCGGCGGCCGGACGAATCGGCGCCGTGGCAGCCCGATTTCACGGCGTGCCGACGAATCGCAGCCAACGCGTGACGATGGAACAGGATTGCCCGGAGCTCTTGGTCCGTTGCCGGGCCGACGCGGTCGACGCCGCCGTCCTCGTCGCCAATTGACCGGTGTGCCACCAGACCGTGAGTCTGGCCGCCCGGCATCTGGAAGCGAACGGCATCGCCACCCTTGTCATGGGCTGCGCCAAGGACATCGTCGAATATTGCGGCGTGCCGCGCTTTCTGTTCAGCGACTTTCCACTGGGCAACGCCGCCGGACCGCCGCATGACGCTGACTCGCAGGGCTTCACACTGCAGCTCGCGCTGCGCATCCTCGAGACGGCGCCGGCGGCGCGCACCACGGTGCAGTCGCCGTTGCGCTGGTGCCCAAACCCATCGTGGAAGCTTGACTATTCGAATATCGAGCGCCTGACACCGGAAGAAATTCAGCGGCGACGCAAGGAATTCGATTCCCAGAAGGAGATCGCCAAAAACGTCCGCACTGGCTAGACCTGATGGGCGGCGTCGCCCGCCGCACGGCGAAGCCGCTGATTCCCAAGCCTTTAGCGGATTGGCCTTGCGGCCTGACATCGCGTCGGGGCGCTCTCTCCGACGGATCAGGACGAGCCGTCGGCAACGCCCTACTGCGGCGGGCGCTGATCGTTTCCCTTTGAAGCCGGGCGGCCGGCGGTTATGCTGTCGTTCTTAACAAGGAGTCTCGGAGACAGACAGGTCGCAAAGGCGCTCCGTCGCCAGGCGGACGCCTTCTGTTCGGGGGGTTGTTCATGATCCAGCGAGATCCGGCCGCGCGGGGGAAGCTGCGACGCCTGCTCTGGCTGCGGCTCGCCGTTATCGCCGTTGCCGGCAGTCTGTGGGCCGCAGGCCCGGCCGCTGCGTCGGGTCCGCCGCGTCAGTTAGTCTATAGCGTGACCCACTCGGTCTTTGGCAACATCGGCACTTACATCAACACGATCGAGCCGGACGGCACCGGCACCCTGGTGCTGACGCAGGCGCATCTCGACGTCCGCCTGCTCGGCGTCAGAATGTATTATGAGGTCGCGCAGCGCACCGAGCGCTGGCAGGGCGACCGCCTCGTCTCGTTCGACGGGGTCACCGATAACGGGCACGGCCCGATCGTCGTCAAAGGCGTGGCGCGCGGCAACGAATTCGTGATCACCTCGCCGAACGGGACGTTCGACGCCCCGGCGACGGTGCGCCCGGCCAACCCGTGGTCGGCCAATTTCTTGAGCGCGAAGGAGATGATGCGGGTCGACACCGGTCGCATCGAGCCAGTGCATGTGAGCGGCGGCGGACCGGCCGAGGTGACCGTCGGCCTCGACACCGTTGCCGTGCGGAAATACGAGATCGACGGCAACACCAAATACACTGTCTGGCTCGACAGGCGCGGCGTGCCGGTCAAGTTCGCGGTCGACGACAACAGCGGCAAGGTCACCTTCACCCTCGACAAATGCGTCCGGTGCGGTCCGGCAGCCGTTCAGCTGGGTGCCAATTGAGGCCGGTTCGGCGACCGCCGCTGCCTGGCTGACGGCCGGGTTGCGAGACGCGTGATAGCGGCGGCGGTTGCCGACCGGGCGCGGCGCAATCGCGCCGCGCAATGGCTGGGCCGGGCTCGGGTGAGACTGCCGGCTTTCGCCGAGCTCGGCAACCCGTCGGCGATCGCACCGGAGCGTCTCGCCGCCCTGCGCGGCGTCGATCCCGATCTGCCGCATCCCGCCAATCTCTACCGCCTGCACTGGTTCAACGACAAAGACCGCAGCGGCCTTGCCGCAATCGCGGGCCATATCGTGCTGCCGCAGGCGTTGACCGGCGTCGCGGCGCCGATCGTCGTGGCGCTCGGCTGCCGCTTTCCGCTGATCGGCGCGCATAAGGTGCTGGCCGCCTATGGCTGCCTGATCCCGCGTCTCGTCACCGGCCGCCTCGAACCGGATCGCGACAAGCTGATCTGGCCGTCGACCGGCAATTTCTGCCGCGGCGGCATCGCCTTGTCGCGCATCCTCGATTGCCGCGGCGTTGCGGTGCTGCCCGAAGGCATGAGCCGCGAACGGTTCGACTGGCTCGGCCGGTGGGTGACCGGCCCCGACGACATCATCCGCACGGCAGGCAGCGAGAGCAATGTCAAGGAGATCTACGACAAGTGCGCCGAACTGGCCGACGACCCGACGAATATCGTGCTGAACCAGTTTGCCGAGTTCGGCAACTATCTCGCCCACTATCTGTGCACCGGGCCGGCACTCGCGCGGATCTTCGAGGCGATGCGGGCCGAACGGCCGGGGTTGCGGCTGGCGGCGTTTGTCGCCGCTTCGGGATCGGCCGGGACCCTGGCAGGCGGCGACTATCTCAAGGAGCGGCACGGCGCCCGCATCGTCGCGGTCGAGGCCAGCGAATGCCCGACCTTGCTGCGCAACGGCTTCGGCCAACACAACATCCAGGGGATTGGCGACAAGCATGTGCCGCTCATTCACAACGTCATGAATACCGACATCGTCGTCGGCGTCTCCGATCGCAGCACCGGCGCGCTCGACCTCTTGTTCAACAGCGAGACCGGGCTCGCCTATCTGACCGCGCGCCGCCAGATCGATCCGGCGACAGCCGCCGACCTCAAATCGTTGGGATTGTCGGGGATCGCCAATCTCGTCGCCGCGATCAAGACCGCAAAGCGCCTCGAACTCGGCGCCGACGAGATGCTGCTCACCGTCGCCACCGACAGCGCCGCGCTCTACGAGAGCGAGCGGCGAAAATTCCGCGCCGCGAATTACCCGGATGGGTTCGACCTGGTAAATGCCGGCGAGGTCTGCGGCGAGCACCTCTTCGGCGCCGCCGACGGCGACCTCCTGGAGTTGACTCATCACGAGCGCTCGCGCATCTTCAATCTCGGCTATTACACGTGGGTAGAACAGCGCGGTGTCGGCCTCGCCGATTTCGAACGCCGCCGTTCGCCCGAGTTCTGGGCCGAGCTGCGAGAAACGGCGCCGGCTTGGGACTTGCTGATCGCCGAGTTCAATGCAGCGGCCGGCTTCGGAGACCCGGTTTGAACCCGCCGCATGACGAACTGCGCCACCGCACGCAACAGCGCGACCGCAGCCTTCGTGAGAAAATCATGTCACTCGACGAGGCGGCGGCGCTGGTGCCGGACGGCGCCGTTGTCGGCATCGGCGGCAGCACCTTGTCGCGGACCCCGCTGGCGATGGTGTGGGCGTTGATCCGCGCTGGCCGCAAAGGCCTTGTCTGCGCCCGCGGCATCAGCTCGACCGAGGGAGAATTGTTGTTCGCCGCCGGAGCGAGCCGGCACATCGTGACGAGTTGGTTCAGCCAGGGAATCGTCTGGGGCGTGTCGCGGATCATGCGGCTTTACACCGAGACGAACCGCGCCCGGTTCGAAGAATGGAGCCATCTGGCGATCGGCCTGCGCTTCCGCGCCGGGGCGATGGGCCTGCCGTTTTTGCCGATGCGCTCGATGCTGGGCTCGGATGTCATGGCCCGCCTGCCGGACACCAAGGTGATCGACTGTCCGTTCACCGGTGAAAAGCTGGCGCTCGTTCCGGCCCTCAACCCGGACGTCGCGCTAATCCACGTGCAGCGCTGCGACGCCTACGGCAATGCGCAGATCGACGGGCTGCCGTTCATGGACCTCGATCTCGCGATGGCCGCGAACCGGGTGATCCTGACGACCGAGCGCATCGTTTCGAACGACCAGATCCGGCGCCGCCCGGACCACACCAAGATCCCGTTTTTCACGGTCGACGCCGTCGTCGAGGTGCCGTTCGGCTGCGCCCCGCATGAATGCTACGGTCTCTACGAACCGCTGTTCGCGCATCTCGACCGATACGCCGAGGCTCTGAAACCGGATGCCGAAGCGGGGATCCGCGACTACCTCGAGCGCTATTTCCACGCGCCGAAAGATTGGGCAGATTATCTCGAATGCCTCGGCCTCACGGAATTGCTTGACGCCGCGCACCGAGGCAAAAGCATCTATGACGACTAGCATCGATGACAGCCAATAAGGCGCCTTGCACGGCGAGCGAGTTGCTGGCGGTGATGAGCGCCCGGCTGCTGCGCGACGGTGAGACCGTGTTCGCCGGCGTCGGCATCCCGCTGTTGGCGGCGACTCTGGCGCAGCGACTGCACGCGCCGGGACTGACGATCCTTTTCGAAGGCGGCACGATCGGCGCCTTCATCGAACCGGGCAAATTGCCGCCCTCGACCAACGAGCAGCGGTGCACTCGCCGCGCCAATATGGTGTTGGGCAGCACCGACGTGCTGCTGCTGCTGCAGCGCGGCTATGTAGATGTCGGCTTTATGGGCGGAGCCCAGATCGACCAGTACGGCAATCTGAACAGTTCGGTGATCGGCACGCCCGAGCGTCCGGCGACTCGGCTGCCCGGCACCGGCGGCGGCAATGATATCGCGAGCCTGACGCGAATGATTGTGGCGATGAAGCACGAGAAGCGGCGCTTTGTCGAACGCGTCGATTTCGTCACGAGCCCGGGCTTCCTGTCGGGCGGCGACAGCCGGCATGCCGCCGGGCTGGCCGCCGGCGGCATGTTCCGCGTCGTCACCGATCTCGGCATCTTCGGCTTCGACGAAGGTTCGAAGCGTATGCAACTACTCGCCCTGCATCCCGGCGTCAGCGCCGCCGAGGTGCAGGCGAACACCGCTTTCGAATTGCTCGTCGCGGCCGAGCCGGCGGTCACCGACCCGCCGAGCGAGAACGAACTGACGGTATTGCGCCATCTCGACCCCGACCGGCTCTACACCGCATGAAGATTGTTCACCTCGAGACCCCCACGTCACCGATTCTTACCTTACAATCGAGGAATTCATCGAAAACACCGCGGCGGCGGTGGCCAAACACAAGCGCGAGGTCTTACACCTCTCTTAACGCCCCCTTGATGGGCTGATCATTGTTCACAAGTGTCTCTGGACATAGTTGTTCGCCCTGAGCCGGAAGTTCGCCGCATTCCTTCTTTTCGTCGTCCCGGCGAAGGGGGTGACCTGGGGGTGAGCGCCGCGGTGCAACTTGGTCCAAAACCACTCTAATCCGGCCGCACGAAGTCGCGAACGAGATCGAGGAACGAGTTCGAGCCGGTCGTGATGGACCCAATGCCCGGCGTTCTCGAAAGTCACGACACGAGCATTGTTGAAATGTCTGATCCGGCCGTCATCCTGCGGGTTCGACGCCCAGCTCTCCCGGCCGTAGACGAGCAAGGTCGGGCAGGCAATGCGGCCCCATAATTCCTCGATCTCGGCCGTCGTCATCTCGTAGGGCGGCTCGGCGCGGACGTAATTGTCGAATTTCCAGCTGTAGCTGCCGTCCTCGTTCTGGTTGACGCCGTGCTGGGTCAGGTGCCGCGCCTGCGCTGGCGACAGATGCGCGTTCGCCTCCCGCATCCGCGCGAAGGCATCCGCGAGCGAGGCATAGCGGCGCGGCAGCCGCCCCGACAGCGCACGCTCTTCGTCGATCCAGCCCCGCATGCGCTCGGCGATACGGCGCCGGCGGCGCTCGCGCATCCAGTGCGGCGACGCGCCGAGGCCTTCGATCGCCACCAGCCGGCGCACCGAGTTGGGATAGATGCCGGCATAGCGCAGCGCGATGCCGCCGCCGAGCGAATGCGCGACGATCGTCACCGGCGCCAGTTCCTGCTGGTGGATCAGCTGGGCGAGATCGTAGATATAGCCGGCGATTGTGTAGTTGCCGTCGGGCGACCATTGACTGTCGCCATGGCCGCGCAGGTCCGGCGCCAACACGTGCCAATCGTGCCGCAACGCGCCCGCGACCCAGTCCCAGTTGCGACAATGGTCGCGCCCGCCATGCACCAGGAGCAGCGGCGGCGCCTCCGGATTGCCCCAATCGACATAATGCAGCCGCAGCCGCTGCGAAAAATAGATCCGCGAAGTCGGGCCGGCGCTGTCGTCAAAGCTCTCTGGGGTCATGCGTCGGATCTCGCCGTTCGGTTGTCGTCGCGAGCTGGGCCGGCCGGGGCTTGCAAGCCGCAGCGCGCATGGTTATGTTGCTAGCACTCTTGTTTACAGAGTGCCATCATGTGTTCGAAGCATTCAGCAGATTATGGAGGGATCGCGTGACTTTTCGTCCGTTGCAGGACCGCGTGCTGGTCCGCCGCATCGAGGAGGAGGAAAAGACCAAGGGCGGCATCATCATCCCCGACACCGCCAAAGAGAAGCCGATGGAAGGGGAAGTGCTGGCCGCCGGGCCCGGTACCCGCGGCGATGACGGCAAGCTGCACCCGCTCGACGTCAAAATCGGCGACCGGGTGCTGTTCGGCAAATGGTCCGGGACCGAGATCAAGATCGACGGCGAGGACCTCGTCGTCATGAAGGAAAGCGACATCATGGGCGTCGTTGACGCTTGAGGGCCTGAGGGGAGAGAGAAAAATGGCAGCAAAAGAAATCCGGTTTCATGCCGACGCGCGCGAGCGGATGCTGCGCGGCGTCGACGTCCTGGCGAATGCGGTCCGGGTGACCTTGGGGCCGAAGGGCCGCAACGTCGTCCTCGACAAGTCGTTCGGCGCGCCGCGCATCTCGAAGGACGGCGTCACCGTCGCCAAGGAGATCGAACTCGCCGACAAGTTCGAGAATATGGGCGCGCAGATGGTGCGCGAGGTCGCTTCGAAGACCAGCGATCTCGCCGGCGACGGCACGACGACGGCGACCGTGCTGGCGCAGGCGATCGTGCGTGAAGGGGCGAAGGCGGTGGCCGCCGGCATGAACCCGATGGATCTGAAGCGCGGCATCGACACGGCGGTCGATGCGGTCGTCAAGGAGATCGAAAAGCGCTCGAAGAAGGTGTCGACCAATGACGAGATCGCCCAGGTCGGCACGATCTCGGCCAACAACGACAGCGAAATCGGCAAGATGATCGCCGAGGCGATGCAGAAGGTCGGCAACGAGGGCGTGATCACGGTCGAGGAGGCAAAGAGCCTGGAAACCGAACTCGACGTCGTCGAGGGCATGCAGTTCGACCGCGGCTATGTCAGCCCGTATTTCGTCACCAATGCCGAGAAGATGGTGACCGAGCTCGACGAGCCGTACATCCTGTTGAACGAAAAGAAGCTGTCGGGTCTGCAGGCGATGCTGCCGCTGCTCGAGGCGGTCGTGCAATCCGGCAAGCCGCTGCTGATCGTCGCCGAGGACGTCGAGGGCGAGGCGCTGGCGACCCTCGTCGTCAACAAGCTGCGCGGCGGGCTCAAGGTCGCGGCGGTCAAGGCGCCGGGCTTTGGCGACCGGCGCAAGGCGATGCTCGAGGACATGGCGATCCTGACCGGCGGCCAGGTGATCAGCGAAGATCTCGGCATCAAGCTCGAGAACGTCACGCTCGACATGCTCGGCAAGGCGAAGCGGGTGCGCATCGAGAAAGAGAACACGACGATCATCGACGGCTCTGGCAAGAAGGATGACATCCAGGGCCGCTGCACGCAGATCCGCCAGCAGATCGAGGAGACGACGAGCGACTACGACCGCGAGAAGCTGCAGGAGCGGCTGGCAAAGCTCGCCGGCGGCGTCGCGGTGATCCGGGTCGGCGGCGCCACCGAGGTCGAGGTCAAGGAGCGCAAGGACCGGGTCGACGACGCGACCCACGCGACCCGCGCCGCGGTCGAGGAAGGCATCGTGCCGGGCGGCGGCGTCGCCCTCCTCTATGCGGCCAAAGCGCTCGACGGCCTGTCTCCGGCCAACAACGACCAGAAGGTCGGCATCGACATCGTGCGTCGCGCCTTGCAGTCGCCGGTCCGCCAGGTCGCCGAGAATGCCGGCACCGAAGGCTCCGTCGTCGTCGGCAAGCTGCTCGACAGCAAGGACAACAATTACGGCTTCGATGCGCAAACCGGCGAGTATGTCGACATGGTCAGGGCCGGCATCATCGACCCGACCAAGGTTGTCCGTCTCGCTCTGCAGAATGCTGCCTCGGTGGCCGGCCTCCTCGTGACGACCGAGGCGATGGTCGCCGAGAAGCCGGAAAAGAAGGCGGCGCCGTCGATGCCGCATGGCGGCGGCATGGACGGCATGGACGATTTCTGAGCCGCAACGCGGTTTCGGGACTCGCCGGGCCGGCATCCTCCGGAGGATGCCGGCCCTTCTTTTTGCGAGTTGGGCGGCCGGCATCCTCCGGGATGCCGACCCTTTCTTTTTGCGCGCTGGGGGCGCGGGCCTCGGCGCAGACTCTCGATATAGTCGATCAGATTCGATCAGACTGTCGATCTCGGTGCGCCTCAGCACCAGGTCCGGCATCGCGCCATGCAGATGCGACAGGAAGGCGCGCCGCTGCGCCGCCTCGGGCCACTGCGCGCGACCGAGGCAAAGCTCGACGGACCTTGCGCCACCACACCGGTCTGGTTGGCCGCGACGACATGGCAGTTGCTGCACCATTGCCGGGCAAGCTGCGCGCCCTGTTTCGCGTCGGCGCGGGCATCGCTGGCGGCGCCGCCCGCAAAAAGAACACCGATCAGCACGGTCCCGGTAGCTTTTGCAGCATCGGCTGACAATACCCCCGCAATCGGATCCCGTGGCGCGCAAGGTGTCGCGCCAGCGGCCATCGTCCGGCTCAGTCGGGAACCCCCTCGACACGAAAGATTTCCTCGAGCTGCGGGCTCATCGGCAGGCCGAGGGTCTCGCCGCCGGGCAGCCGAGTTTGAAACCATTTGTTGTAGAGCTGGACGAGTTCGCGGCTTTGCGCGAGCCGACCGAACGTCCGCTCGACGATCGCGGCGAACCCGGGGTCGTCTTTGCGGTACATCAATCCATAGGGGTCGTAGGACAGGAAATCACCAACTACATGATAGCGGTCCCCGGCCTTGCGGGTCGCGACCAGGCCGTAGAGCAGCACGTCGTCGGTGGCAAAGGCGGCAGCCTTGCCGGCGATCAGCAGATTGAACGACTCGTCGTGGTCCTCGCCGGTGATGAAGTCGATGCCGAGACCCTGCTTTTTGGATAGCGTCCGCAGTGCCGCCTCGTTCGTCGTGCCGGCGGTCACGACGACGGTCTTGCCACGCAGATCGCGGTAGGATTCGATCCCCAAGTCGCGGGCGACCAGGAGCTTGGTACCGGCGACGAAGAAGATCGGCGAGAACGCGACCTCTTTTTCGCGCCGGAAATTGGCCGTCGTCGAGCCGCATTCGAGATCGATCCTTCCGGTGCGCACCGCCGCGATGCGGTCTTCGGCGGTGACTTTCTGGTAGACGATTTTCGGCTCGATGCCTTCGAGTTCCTCGTCGATGTCGCTGACGACCGCGTTGCACAAATCGAGCGAATAGCCGATCGGCTCGCCGGCCTTGTCGAGATAGGAGAACGGGATCGAGCTCCCCCGATAGCCGAGCGCCACGGTCTTGCTGTCATGGATCTTCTTCAGGGTGCCGGTCAGTTCCTGCGCCTGCGCGCCGGCGACGAGGCAACAGCAAGCCGCCGCGGCGAACGGCCAGCGCATTGCGCCCTCCTCAAGCGGCCTGAGCCTCCGCCGCGGCGCCGCCGATGCTCTCGGCGGTCTCGCCTTCCCAGCGGCCGATCACGGCGCAGGCAAGGCTGTTGCCCAGCACATTCGTTGCGGTTCGGCCCATATCGAGAAACTGGTCGATGCCGATGATCAGCAACAGCCCGGCTTCGGGCAGCCGGAAGGTGACGAGAGTGGCGGCGATGACGACGAGCGAGGCGCGCGGCACCCCGGCCATGCCCTTGCTGGTCAGCATCAGCAACAACAGCATCGTCACTTGCTGCGTCAGCGAGAGATGGATGTTGTAGGCCTGCGCGATGAAGATCGTCGCGAAGGTGCTGTACATCATCGAGCCGTCAAGATTGAACGAATAGCCCATCGGCAACACGAAACTGATGATCTTCTTGCTGACCGGCAGCTTTTCAAGCTGCGCCATCGTCACCGGATAGGCCGCCTCGCTGCTCGCGGTGCTGAAGCCGAGGAGAAACGGCTCGCGGATGAGCGAGATCAGGCGGACGACCTTGCCGCCGAGGAACAAGAGCCCGGCGCCGACCAGCACCAGCCACAACAGGCCGAGGCTGAAGTAGAACTGCACAAGATATTTGCCGTAGGTCACGAGGATACCGACACCCTGCGTCGTCACCGTCGCGGCCATCGCCGCGAACACGGCGATCGGTGCGAGCGCCATGATGTAGCCGGTGATCTTCAGGATGATCTGCGAAGTTTCCTCGATGATCTTGATGACCCCGGCGGCGCGTTGGCCGAGCGACGCGGCGGCGACGCCGAAGAACAGCGCGAAGACGACGATCTGCAGGATCTCGTTGTTGGCCATCGCCTCGACGGCGCTCTTCGGCACCAGGTGGGTAACGAAATCCTTCAAAGACAGCGAGGCGGCGTTGAGGTTGGCGGCGGCTCCGGCGTCGGGCAGCGGCAGGTTCAGATTGTCGCCCGGGCGTAGGATGTTGACCATCACGAGACCGAGCAGCAGCGAGACCAGAGAGGCGCTGATGAACCAAAGCATCGCCTTGCCGCCGATCCGGCCGACAGCCTTGGTGTCGCCCATATGGGCAACACCGACGACCAAGGTCGTGAACACCAACGGCGCGATGATCATCTTGATCAGGCGCAGAAAGACGTCGGTAAACAGCGAGATGTAGCCGGCGATCGACTTCGCCGTCTGCGGGTCGGGCCACAAGCTGTGACAGGCATAACCGACGGCGATGCCGAGCAGCATGCCGACGAAGATGATCAGGGTCAGTCGTTGCGAGCGCATGGCTTGTCCTCGACCCGCACTTCAGGAACCCAGCGAGAATGCGCTGTTTCGCGACGTCAGAAAACCGTCATCTTGCCGCTTCGGCCAATCTCGGACGGACGCAATCGCCGCGATACACAGTGACCTTAAAGCTCTCTCCCTCGATAGGGAGGGCTTTACGAACGCTTGACGGCGATCCGTTCGATCGAAAACGGCGCTAGTCGAACCTGGCCTCGCGGCCGGCGTCCGAGGCTTCCTTGATCGCATCGACGAGGCGGTGCAGCTCAACCGCGGTTGCGAAATCCGGCAACCGGCCGTTGGCCTCGCGGTTCGCCCGATTTTGGATCGCCTGCGCAAAGAAAGTGTACATTTGCCCGACATTGAACGGTTCACCGGCGGGTGTGCCGGGGGCCGTGACGGTCAAGCGCGCCGGCGCCGCGATCGGCGTTAGGCTGTTGCCGCCTTTCGCCCCGTGCAGCGAAACCGCGCTCAGCTGCGGCGAATCCTCACCCGCGGCGACCAACGTCCCGTCGCGGCCGTAGATTTCCATGCGATAGCCGCTGCCGGCGCTGGGTATGGCGCCGACATGGACCGACGCCACGGCGCCGTTCGCCAGCCGGCCGCCGATCAGCACGTTGTCCGGGGCGGTGACGTCCAGGAGCGTGTTATTGTCGGTATCGAGCCATTGCTTCGCCTGGGTCGCGACCACCGCCGACAGGCGGCGGAAATCGCCAGCGACAAAGCGCATCGCGTCGACCGTGTGGCCGTTGGCGATCGTCAGCGTGTTGGCGCCGAGCTCGGCGTCGCGTTGCCAGGTACGGTGCGACGGCCGGGACAGGACGCCTTCGCGCAGCAGGCTGACATGGACGGACATCACCTCGCCTACATAGCCGGCCTCGACCAGCTCCCTCATATGCACCAGGACCGGATTGCCGCGGGCCTGCAGGCCAACCGCGGTGACGAGGCCCTTCGCCTTGCCCAATGCCGAGAGCTCCACGGCCTCGGCGGTCGTCCGCCCGAGCGGCCATTCGCAATAGACGTGCTTCCCCGCCTCCAGCGCCGCCCTGGTCGGCGGGTAATGGGACGGCACCCGAACGACGATCGCGACCGCGTCGACCTCTGGCGAGGCGACCATCTTGCGGTAATCGTCGAAGGCCAATCGCGCGCCCCAGGCACGGCGCGCCGCCTCGGCGCTTTCGGCTCGAGTGGTGCAGACCGCCGTCAGCTCGACCTCGGCACTCGCCCGCAGCGCCGGCAGATGCGCCCGCGCCGACCAGGTGCCCCCGACGCTGGCGCCGACGAGGCCCAGCCGAACCTTTTGTGCCATGCGTTCCCTCCCACGGTTCACTCCGGACATCTTGGCCCTCTACCGCCGCCGCCGTGAAGATTTTTCCGGCAGCGCTCGCGCATCGACGGCGCGGCGGGCCGCCGGTTATGCTGACGACCAGCAACACATCGCGTGGCCTTGGCCACGAAGTTCGGCTACTTCACATTCAGCGACAACCACTATGCCGACAACCGGCGATCGCCGAACCAGCTCATCGTTTGAAGACAACCAGTCGATCTTCGACGAGGCGAGGAGGTCGTGCGCCGCCTGTGGGCGGCGGACATGCCGATCTCGCATCGCGGCCGGCGCTACGCGTTCGACGATGTCGCGATCACGCCGCGGCCGATCCCGGCCAATTCGCGTCGTTCTCCAAGCCGTCGATGGCAAGCCGCCCGATTAGCGCCTCTGGTTCGTGGCTGGCAAGCGCATCTCAATGCTAGCGTCTGGTGCCACCCCAGTCTCAACTGATCCGGGCCAAAGCCCGCCGTTATCTCGCGCCGAAGCTTCGATGAACTCGCTACAGGCAGCGAAACGCTGAAGACCCTGACGCAGCCATCGTCGATTCTGCAACCGTTGGTGCCGCCGCGCAGGACGTGCCAAACAGGGTGGCGCCGAGCAATGTCAGGGGGCCGGCGGGGGCGTCGCCGCGGGGCGGCGAAGCTATGGAGCACCTGCTCGTGCGAATTGGGTATCCTGGGCGGCAGGGGGCTGCAGGCTTGGGCGCCGAAACAGTAGAGGACCGTTTCGGTCCACGGTGTCCGGGGCTGGTCGGAGCCTCGAGGCGGAAGACGCGCCGAAGGCGGTGGCGCCGACGAGACTGCCTTCCGTGTCATAGGCGACGCCGAGCCGCTCGCCGCCATCACCCATATTCCCCGTGACGGGGAATGCCCGCTAAGGCGTAGAGAATCGCCCGTGGGGCGAGGGGTTCTCAACGACAACGCCGGGTACCGAGTTTTTGCTGTCGAGACTGCGGCTTGCGGCGATCGATCCGGCATCACCGTAACCTCGCCCGTCCCGATTGGCCGGCTCTTTCTGTCTGCGGTGGGCCCGCCACTGCCGTCCCGCCCGGTCCCCGCGGTGCACGGCGCTTTGCTACCACGCATATTCCTCGTCGAGCGGCGGCAGGCCTGGGGGCGGGCGGCGCGCCCGGGTCGCCTGCTCGAAGGCATAGGCAAAGCTGAGCAGGATGGCCTCGCTCCAGGCGCGGCCGGTGAAGGTGATGCCGAACGGGTATGGCGGGGTGTCGCCGCCGCCGACAAAGCCGGCCGGAACCTGGACGCTCGGATAGCCGGCCTTGGCGGCTATCGCGGCGCCGGCGGCAGCGGGAAACAGGAGCGCGTCGAGGTCGTAGCGGTCCATATGCGCGTCGAGGCCGAGGCCCTGCGCGGCCAAGAGGTCGAGCCGCCGGGCGGTGCGGTATTCGGGCTCGCCGAGGTCGCCGCGCGTCGCCGCCGCGGCGAGGAAGACGTCCTGCCCAAAGCGCAGCGCGCGGTCCGCATGCGCCGCATTGAACGCGACGATGTCGGCGAGGCTCTTGATCGCGGTTTCGCTGGCCCAGTCCCGCAAATAGAGGTCGAGATCGTGCTTCAGTTCGTAAATGAGGACGATCGACCGGCGCACCTGTTGGCCGAGCCCCGGGCTCTGCGGGTTGCGGTTCAGGATCGCCATCTCGCTGCCGTAATCGCCGACCCAGCTCGCGGTCGCGATATTGGCGCGTACGATCGTCGCCCCCATCGCCTCGATCGCCGCGATCGCCGCGCGCATGACCGCCGCGGCGGCCGCCGGCAGCCGGTCGTAATAGAGATCGTTAGCCGGGTCCGCGGGGTCGCTCGGCACGCCGATCCGGGCGCCTTCGAGGCCGTCGCGGTCGAGCGCGCCCGTGTAATCCGCCGGGCGCCGCTGATGCCGGGTGGCCGGATCGCGCGCATCCGGCGCCGCGAGCACGTTCAACAACAGTGCCGCGTCGCGCACATTGCGTGTCAAGGGGCCGGCCGTATCCTGGCTGTGCGCGATCGGCAGGATGCCGGCGCGGCTGACGAGCCCGACCGTCGGCTTCACGGTGACGAGGCCGTTCTGGCTCGCCGGCGACAATAGCGAGCCCGAGGTCTCGGTGCCGATCGCCGCCGCCGCCAGCCCCGCCGCCACCGCGACGGCCGATCCGGCGCTCGACCCGCCCGGCGAGACCAGCGGCATGCCGCGCCCGTCGAGCGCCGGCGCATAGGGGTTCTTGACCTGGCCGCCGAGCGAGCTATAGCCGGCCGGCATGTCAATCGCCAGCATGTTGGCGAATTCGGTCAGGTTGGCCTTGCCGAGGATCACCGCACCCGCCTGGCGCAGCTGCCGGACGAGCGTCGCATCGCGCGCCGCACGGGCCCGGGCGAGCGCCACGGCGCCGGCCGTCGTATGCTGCGCGTCGCAAGTCGCGATATTGTCCTTGAGGAGGATCGGGATGCCGTCGAGCGGCCGGTGCTCACCGCCGCTGCGCCGCCGCGCATCGATGCGGGCGGCGATGTCGCGCGCATTGGGGTTGACTTCGCGCACTGCGGCGAGGCCAGGCACGCCGCGATCATAGGCCTCGATCCGCGCCAGATAGGCGCGGACCATTTGGGCCGCAGTCAATCCGCCGCCGGCGAACGCGTTCTGCAATTCGCCGATCGTCGCCTTCGCGACATCGAGGATCGCCATTCTCCGAGTTTAGCATCGCGCCGCGCGCGGCGGCGTTATGATCCTCCTCAATGTTCGAGCTCGTCTTCCTCGGCACCGCCGCGGCGGTGCCTTCCGCCGAGCGGGGCTCACCCGCCCTCCTGGTCGGCCACGGCGCCCTTCGGCTGCTCGTCGATTGCGGCGAAGGCACGCAGCGCCAGCTGATGCGGGCCGGGCTGGGCTTTCGCGGTCTCGGCTATGTGCTGTTGACGCATGCCCATCTCGATCATGTCGGCGGGCTCCCCGGCCTCGTCGCAACGCGCGCGCTCTACGGATTGAAAGAGCCGCTCGAGATTGTCGGCAGCGGCGAGACGATCGCCTTCATCGGCCGCACTCTCGCCCACACGGTCGGCCCGAGCCCGGAGGCCGGCTACCGGCTGCGCGCCGTGTCGCCCGGCCCGGTGTCGTCGCAGAAGGGCTGGCGCCTCGACGCCTTCGCGGTCGCGCATCGCGGCACCGAGAGCCTCGGCTACCGGTTCAGCGAGGCACCGCGGCGGCCGCTTGCCGCCGACCGGCTCGTCGTCCTCGGCGTCCCCGAAGGGCCGGCCCGCCGCGCGCTCGCCCACGGCCATCCGGTGGTGCTCGGCGACGGACGGCGCGTCACCCCGGAGATGGTCGAAGGACAGGGCGCCGCCGGCGCCAGCCTCGTCGTCGTCGGCGACACCGAGGAGGTCGTTTCGCTCGTCGAGCCGGCGCGGGGCGCCGATGCGCTTGTCGTCGAGGCCACCTTTCTCGACCGCGACGCGGCACTCGCCGGCGCCCGCGGGCACCTGACCGCGGCGATGGCGGCGGCATTGGCGCGCGACGCCGGTGTCGGCGAATTGCTGCTGACCCATATCTCCAGCCGCTATCCTGCGCAGCAGATCGCCGACGAGGCGGCGCGAACCTTCCCCGCTACCCGGGTCGTCGCCGATTTCGCCCGCATCGCCGTCGGCGTCCGCCGGCAATCCGCGCCATCGGTCGGGCCGGGCTCGACGGCGGCGGGCTTTGCCACGACAATGGGCCCGCCATTGCCGGGGGAGCCCCCATGCCGACCGCAACAGAACCCGCGCTGCTGATCCCGGTGACCTTGCTGACCGGCTTTCTCGGCAGCGGGAAGACGACGGTACTCAACCATGTGCTGAAGGAACCGGGCATGGCGGCGACCGCGGTCATCGTCAACGAATTCGGCGAGATCGGCATCGACCATCTCCTCGTCGAGAAGGCGACCGACGATGTCGTGCTGATGAACAGCGGCTGCCTCTGCTGCACGGTGCGCGGCGATATCGCCGACACGCTGTTGAACCTGTTCGCCGGCCGGGCCGGCGGCAAAATCCCGCATTTCCACCGCGTCGTGATCGAGACGACCGGGCTCGCCGATCCGGCGCCCATCCTGCACACGCTGATCTCGGACCCGCTGATCGCCGCGCGCTTTGCGCTCGACGGCGTCGTCGCGACTGTCGATGCGGCGAACGGCGCCAGCACGCTCGACCGCCAGCCGGAGGCGGTCAAGCAGGCGGCGGTCGCCGACCGTCTGTTGCTGACCAAGACCGATCTCGCCGCACCCGGGGCCGCGGCGGCGCTGAAGACGCGGCTCGCCGCCCTCAATCCGACGGCGCCGATCCTCGACGTGGCGCATGGTGCGGTCGACCCGACGCTCCTCTTCGGCCTCGGCTTTTACGACCCGCAGACGAAAACTGTCGATGTCCGGCGTTGGCTGCGCGACGAGGCCTTTGCCGACGGCCATGCGCATGACGGCGACCGCGACGACGACCATGCCAACGACCACGACGACGACCACGACGGGCACGACGTGAACCGGCACGACGACCATATCCGGGCCTTTTGCGTCACCCGCGAGCGGCCGATCTCCTGGGCGGCACTGTCGACCTGGCTCGACGCGCTGGCGACGATGCGCGGCGACGATCTGTTGCGGCTGAAGGCAATCGTGGCGCTCTCCGACCGGCCCGATCAGCCGGTCGTGCTGCATGGCGTGCAGCACCTCTTCCATCCGCCGGTGGTGCTGCCGCAATGGCCGAGTGACGACCGCCGCACCCGCATAGTCTTCATTACCCGTGACCTGCCGAAGGAAGCGATCGAAAAAACCCTTGCCGCCTTTGAGGAGGCGGTCGCCGAAACCTAGGATGGGTTGAGACGGTCACCCCGACCGAAAAGCCAAGCTACGCGGTCCTGGTCACTCCGAACCCATGGCAGCACCACCGGGTCGCCGAGACAACCCACCCGCAGTTCACCCAAAGAGATCACGGCAGCGATTGCCTTCCTCCTGTCCGACGACGCCAGTCTCATCCGGCGTGGCTCTTTCCGTTGATAGCGGTTCAACGGCGGATATAGCGTCACGCTAAAACTCGAACACGCCTCCGGCCTCTTTGGTAGGGAACTCGCCGAAGTGGTACTTCAACACAATGAGGGGCGCGGCGCAGGCGTCCGCGTGGATGATGACAAAGCGGGCCAAGCCCGCACCCTGCGATCCCGAAGGAGAAGGCCACCGCGGCCAGCGACAGGGGTCGACCCGTGCGACCCACGCGCCAGCGCCTGTTCGTTTAGGTTAGGTCAGGTTAGCGCCGCGCGCACCGCCGCCAGCCGATCCAAGGAGCCCAGAACCTTCGGCTGATCGTTGCTGAGATGACGCACGAGGATGTCGGTGTACCCGATTTCCCCGAAGGCCCGAAACTGTTCCGCGACTTCGTCGACTGTTCCCGCAATCATGGCTTCTGCTGGCATGCCGCGATAGCCTTGGCGCAACGCGTGCTCCAGCACCGCTTGCGCCTCGGACAACGACTCGCCGACATAAATGTCGCGCCGCAAGGCAATCGCGCTTGGCTGCCTGCCGTAACGGGCGCAGCGCTCACGATAGAGATCGGCCTGCGAGAGAGCCTCCTCGCGGGTGAGGCCCGGGCTCGCGATCCAGCCCTCCGCCAGTCGTGCGGCTCGGTCGATGGCCGCCGATGCGCTGGCGCCAATCCAGATCTCGACGGGCTCCGCCGGACGCAGCGCGAGACTCGCTTCGGCGACCCGGAACCGCCGGGAGGAACTCACCGTCTCACCCGCCAATAGGCGCCGGACAATGTCCAGAGCTTCCTCGAAAACCGAAGGGCGGGTCCTCATATTGGCGCCCATGGCGGCGAAGCGCGCCTCGCCCCAGCCGAGCCCGCATTGCATGATGAAGGGGCCTTGAGCGATGGCGGCCAGCGTACTGATCTGCTCGGCCACCAGCACCGGGTGCCACAAGGGGAGCAGGAACAGGCACCCGGCCGGGGCCTTGCCCCACTCCGCGAGAAGTCGCCCGAGCATCGGTGTGTTCTGATAGTAGGGCGTCGGCGACACGTGCTGATCGCCGACAAACAGCGAAGCGAGCCCGGCGCGGTGTGCCGCCGCGGCGCGCTCGATCATCCAACGCGCTCCTTGGCGCGGATCTTTCGCGTCCGGGTGATTGCTCGTGAGCGAGATCCCCACTCTCATCGCTTCATCCTTGTCACCGGCTCAAGCTCCGTGTCCTCCCAAAGATAGATTGCGGTTGGGGTCTGGAAAACTCCTTCCTCGCGGCGGCCTCTTGCCGGCAGACCACCGGGCAGATGCCCCCTGGAACCGGGGCTCCTTGGACCTCCTTGTCCAACCCGAGCAGCTCGCGAACCGGTTCAAGGGCCCAGCTCCTGCGCGGCGAACGCGAGCACCCCGCGCCGAAGGCAATCGTCGCCGACCGCGCGGCGATCGCTGCCCCAAGGCATTATAAACAGGCGTTATAAACCCGTGTCTCGTCACGCATTCGCGCGACGCACCTCGCAACTCGTCACAGGAGGAGAACGCATGCCGGAAAAATCGATGAAGGAAAAATTTGCCGCCGGCGAACTCGTACTGTGTATGAACCTGCGCCTCGCGCGGTCCGTCGATATCGCGATGGTCGCGAAGGCCGGCGGCTACGACGCGCTCTACGTCGACATGCAGCACGCGCCGTATTCGATTGAGACGACAGCGACGATCTGCGCCGCTGCGCTCGGCGTCGGTATCACCCCGTTGGTGCGGGTACCGAACCACGACGCGCAGTGGATGAGCCGGGTGCTCGACGGTGGTGCCCAAGGGGTCATCCTTCCGGATGTCAATACCAGCGCTCAGGCCGGAGCTATAGTCAGAGCGTGCCGCTTTCCGCCGCTGGGAAAACGCTCGGTGATGGGACTGGGGCCGGCGCTCGGCTACCGCGCTGTGCCTCTATCCGAGCTGAACCCAAAGCTTAACGCGGAGACGGCGGTCATCGTCATGCTCGAGACCGCGGAAGGTATCGAGAATTGCGAAGCCATCGCCGCGGTCGATGGGCTCGACGTCCTGTTGATCGGCTCGGGCGACTTGACGACCGATCTCGGCATTCCCGGCCAGGTTGACCATCCGCGGCTACGCGCTGCCTACGAACAGGTGGCCGCTGCCTGCCGGACGCACAACAAGGTGCTGGGAGTGGGCGGTATTCGCCACAACACGGTGCTGCAAGGCGAACTGATCAGGCTTGGCGCCCGCTTCGTAATTGCCGGTACCGACACCAATTACGTACTAGCCGGTGCGCGTCAGGACACCGCCGCACTACGCGCAATCAAGATAGACTGAAGCTGAGAGTGGCGGTCATCGCCACGCAAGAAGCGGGCTGCAGGCTACCCATGACCGACGCGCCGCCGAGGTGCTGGCCCCCGACGGCTTCCGAAGGCGGCGCGGCCCGATCATGCCGCCGCGATTGCCGAGATGGCGCTGGTAAGGCCCACAGCGGCGGCACGGGTGGCGGCTGGGTTCGACGAAAACCTGCAGCTGCGCATCCGGAGGCACATCGGCGAACTGGTGACCAGAATGATCGGCACCCACGATTTCGTCTGTGACGTCACCTCCCCGGCGATAGCCGGATTGCCGCGGCGATCGCCGCGGCGCGCGGCGATGCGGCGCTATCGAGCGCCGCGAGAGCCGCCTCTCTGAGCTCGAACCGGGTGCGCGCAAGGCGGCCGAGAAGGACGAGGCATTCGTCGTCGGCGACCGCGGCGACGGCATCGATGACCGCAGCCGACGGCGCCTCGCGCAGTTGCCGCAGCAACGACGGGTGGGCCTCGCCGCGGCCCATATGGCCGAGTGCGAGGGCCGCCTCGCGGGCGACGTTGCGGTCGAGATCGGCGAGGCGCTCGATCAGCCCCGCCACGACCGCCGGCGACGAGCGAGCGCAGCGGCAGGCGGCGGCGCGGATCTCCGGCGTCCCATCGCGCAACAGCCACACCACCTGCTCGCCCGGCAGGCCGATCCCGAGCTCTGCCCCGGCCGCGAGACCGGCGCCGAGCCCAGGCCCTTGCACCACCCGCTCGACGATCAGGCGCGCCACGGCCGTCGCCGCGGCACTGCCGCCGATCGCCGCGAGCGCCGCCAAGGCGGCGGTCTGTTCCGGGATCGCGCGTTCGAGGCCGAAGCCGTGGAAGCGCCGGCACAGCGACTCCAGTGCCGGCACCGCCAGCGCCAGCCGTCGCCGTCCGGCTTCCGCCGCGAGCGCCCGGCAGTCGCTGAGCGACGCGTTCGGGATCGCCGCCACGAGCGCGCCGTCGTCGAGCTCCGCTGCCGCGAGCGGCGGCCGTGCGGGCGCCGGCGCCGCGGTCTCGGGACGAGGACCGGCCTCGGCAAAAAGATCGAGCTGCTGGTAGGTCACGCGGCAGGGCCGTGGCGGTTGGCGCCGCGACGGGCACCCGCCGCGACCGGCCGATCATAATACGCTATCCCCGGCGTCGAAAGCCGCGTCAGCCGAGCGGAAACCCGGTGGTGACGAGGCAGTTGTCGAGAATGCCGCGGCCGCGCTCGGGCAGGTGGCGTTCCGCAGCGAAGCGTTCGAGGAGCGCGTGAAAGGCGGCAGCGTCGTCGGCGAACTGTTTCTCGAGCGCGGTCGGCACATATTGCACGAGGTTGTCGCGAAAGCCGCGCCGGGTCACGAAGCTCGGCGTAAAGCCGCGCGTCCGGGCGACCGCGGCGAGCGACTCGGTCATCGGTCGAACCACCTGATTGACCGAAAAATCGGCCCAGTTGCAGGCGAGACAGCCGCCCGGTTTGAGCGCGTCGAGGCAGCGGCCCCAGAACGCCTCGCCAATCTCGGCCGGGCCGGCCGGGCCGTAGAGATCGACGAGGACAACGTCGTAGCGGGCCGTGGCATCGGCGACGAATGCTTCGGCCGGTTCGAGCACGACCGGCTGCGTCAGGTAGAACCAGCGCCGGGCGATGGCGACGATGGTCTCGTCCGAATCGACCAGCGTCGTTGCGCAATCGGGCAGATAGGCGTGCAGAAAGCGCCACATCGCCGCACCGCCGACGCCGAGCAGCAAGGCCGTGACCGGCTGCCGGCACATCGCGAAGGTGAGCGACATCAGCCGCTCGTAGTGGAAGACGAGGCGGGCCGGGTAGAGCAGGTCCATGCTCGACTGCTCGGTCACCTGTGCGAACCCGCCGAACGAGCCGAGGGTGCGGTAATGCCGCGCTCCCCGGTCGAAATCGACCGTGAACACCGGCGCGCCAAAGGTCTCGGCGCGGCGCAAAAGCCGGATACGGGCGGCGCCGCCGAAATAGTCGAGGACGAGGCGGCGCATCCGCTCCTCGCCAAATTCGGTCAGCATCAGCGGCGAAGGGAGCGGGCAAGAAGCGCGGGCACGCCAGCGAGTAGGGACGATCCGGCCGCCGATTTCAAGGAGATCTGCAGCCGCCGGCGGGGTCGCCGATGAGGCCCCGCTTTGACCCTGGCCGAGGCCCACTCTACACTCGCCGACAGCGGTTAATCATCGGCGGCGCCGCCGAGCGGGCCGCATCGGGAGCATCTCTCAGCATGGACACCGGTAGCATTCGCACGACCGAAGACGAGGCGTTGCAGTTCCATGCCGCCGGCCGTCCAGGCAAGCTGTCGATCGCGGCGACGAAGCCGCTGACGACGCAGCGCGACCTGTCGCTCGCCTACTCGCCCGGCGTCGCCTTCCCGTGCCTGCGCATCCAGCAAGAGCCGAGTGCCGCGTTCGACTACACCTCGAAAGGCAATTTCGTCGCGGTCATCTCGAACGGTACTGCGGTCCTCGGGCTCGGCGACCTCGGGGCGCTCGCCGCCAAGCCGGTCATGGAAGGAAAGGCGGCGCTATTCAAGCGCTTTGCCGACATCGATTCGATCGATCTCGAAATCGACACCCGCGAGGTCGACGAGTTCGTCAATTGCGTACGCTTCCTGCATCCGGCCTTTGGCGGCATCAATCTCGAAGACATCAAGGCGCCGGAATGCTTCATCATCGAGGAGCGGTTACGCGAGCTGATGGACATTCCGGTGTTTCACGACGACCAGCACGGCACCGCGATCATCGCCGCAGCCGGGCTGATCAATGCGCTGCACCTGACCGGCCGCAGCCTCGACCGGGCAAAGATGGTGGTCAACGGCGCCGGGGCCGCCGCGGTCGCCTGCGTCGATCTCTTGAAAAAGATGGGCCTGCCGGCCGCGAACGTCGTGCTCTGCGATACCCGCGGCGTCATCTGGCGCGGCCGTACCGACGGCATGAACCAATGGAAGTCGGCGCATGCCGTCGAGACCAAGGCGCGCTGCCTCGCCGAGGCGATCGAGGGCGCCGACATCTTTTTCGGCCTGTCGGCCAAGGACGCAGTCGACCAGAGGATGGTGCGGTCGATGGCCGACAAGCCGATCATCTTCGCGATGGCCAACCCCGATCCGGAGATCACGCCCGAGGCGGTGCGGGCCGTCCGTACCGACGCGATCATCGCCACCGGCCGCTCGGATTATCCGAACCAGGTCAACAACGTGCTGGGGTTTCCGTACATCTTTCGCGGGGCGCTCGACGTGCGCGCCTCGACGATCAACGATGCGATGAAGATCGCGGCAGCCGAGGCGCTCGCCGGGCTCGCCCGCGAGGATGTGCCGGATGAGGTCGCCGCCGCTTATGCCGGCCAGCGCCTGACCTACGGGCCGGACTACATCATCCCGGCCCCGTTCGACCCGCGGCTGATCTGGGCGGTGCCGTCGGCGGTGGCACGGGCGGCCATGGATTTGGGCGTGGCGCGCCGACCGATCCCGGACATGGCCGTCTATCAGCGCAGCCTGCGCGGCCGGCTCGATCCGACCGCGGCCGGGCTCGAATTGATCTTCGCTCGGGTGCGCGCCAATCCGCGTCGCGTCGTCTTTGCCGAAGGGGAAGAAGAAAAGACGATCCGCGCCGCCCTGCAATTCGCCGGCAGCGGCTACGGCACGCCAGTGCTGATCGGCCGCGAAGACCGGGTCAACGCGACGATGGCCGCGATGGGCCTCGCTGCGCGCACCCCGATCGAGATCCACAACGCCCGCCTGTCGCAGAGCAACAAGCGCTATACCGATTTCCTTTATGGCCGGCAGCAGCGCCACGGCATGCTCTATCGCGACTGCCAGCGTCAGGTGAACCTCGACCGGAACGTCTTTGCCGCCTGCATGGTGGCTTGCGGGGACGCCGATGCAATGGTCAGCGGCGTGACCCGAAATTCCTTCGACGTGCTCGACGAAGTGACGCGGGTGATCGAGGTCAAACCCGACAGTGTCATGTTCGGGATGACGATCTTGCTTGGGCGCGAGCGGCCGCTCTTGCTCGCCGACACCCTGGTTCACGAGACGCCGAGCCCGGCGCAGCTGGCCGAGATCGCAACCCAGGCGGCGAAGAAGGCACGCGAATTCGGGCTCGTACCGCGCGTCGCGTTGCTCTCCTATGCGAATTTCGGCAATCCGACCGGTCCCGATTGCGAACGGGTGCGGCAGGCCGTGGCGCTCCTCGACCAGCGCCGGCTCGATTTCGAATATGACGGCGAGATGAGCCCCGATGTGGCGCTCGACACCCGCCTGATGCACCAGCTCTACCCGTTCTGCCGGCTCGGCGACGCCGCCAATATTCTCGTCATGCCCGGCCTCAACAGCGCCAACATCACGGCCAAACTGTTGCCGCACCTCGGCGGCGGAACCGTCGTCGGGCCCCTGTTGATCGGTCTCGCGCACCCGGTTCAGATCGTCAATACCGGCGCCACCGTGTCGGATCTCGTCAATCTCGCGGCGCTGGCGGCGCACGACGCGATCCGCTGAGGCAGGGCGGCCGGGGAGCGGCGGCGCGGCCCGATGATCGGGCGCCAGGCCGCGCGGCTGCGCGGGCTTCCGGGTCTCGCCGCGGTGCTGGCGTCGCCGGGTCTCGTCGTTCTTGCTGTCCTCGCCTGGCAGCGGATGCTCGCGCCCGCCCCGGCCCTGATCGGCGGGGTCTTGATCCTCTTTTGCACCGCGATCGTGATCGCGCCGTTGGCGATGGCCATCGACGAGGCGCAGCAGGCATTCGATGCGCTGGTCGCCGATGCCGCGCCGCGTCCGGAGAGCCGGCACCGGCTCGGCCCGGCAGCCAGGGAGTTGCGGCGCAGCGCGATGCGCCTCGTGCGCCTCTGGCGCGAACGCATTGCCGCCGCCGAAGTGCGGGCGGCAGCGGCCGAAGCGGTCGTCGCCGCGGTGCCCGATCCCTTGATCCTGCTTGACGAGCGGCGACTGATCGTCGGTTCGAATGCGCAAGCCGCCGCCTTCGTCGGCGCCGATCGGGGCCCGCGCGACCTTGCCGCCGCCTTGCGCAACCCCGCAGTGCTGGGGGCGGCGGACGCAGTGCTGCGCGGCGAGCCGGCCCGAGTTATCGAATTCGCCGTCGCCGTCCCGGTCGAGCGACATTTACGCGCCCACTTAGCCCGCATCGGCCAGCCGTCGCTCGACGGCGCCGTCGCTATCCTGACCCTGCACGACATCACCGAATTGAAGCGGGCCGAGCAGATGCGGGCCGACTTCATCGCCAATGCGAGCCATGAGCTGCGCACGCCGCTCGCCACCCTGACCGGCTTCATCGAGACCCTGCTCGGTCCGGCCCGCGAGGACGCCGAAGCGCGCGAACGGTTTCTCGCGATCATGCATCAACAGGCGGCGCGCATGACGCGGCTCGTCGAGGACCTCCTGTCCCTGTCGCGGATCGAGCTCAACGAGCATGTCATGCCGCAGGATAAAGTGACGCTCGAACCGCTTCTTGCCGACCTCGCCGAGGCGCTCGAGCTGCGCGCCGGCGAACGCGGCATGCGCATCCGGCTGGCCGTGCCCGGCGACTTGCCCGATGTGCTCGGCGATCGCGATGAACTCGCCCAACTGTTCCAGAACCTGCTCGACAACGCGATCAAATACGGCCGCACCGGCACCGAGATCACCGTGGTTGCCGAGGTCACGCTGCGGTCGGGGGCGGCCGACGGCCGCGCGCCGACCGGATACGTCTCCGTTGCCGTCCGCGACCGCGGCGACGGCATCGCGCGCGAGCAGCTGCCGCGCCTGACCGAGCGGTTCTACCGGATCGACACCGCCCGTTCGCGCGAAATGGGGGGCACCGGTCTCGGGCTGGCGATTGTCAAACATATCGTCAACCGCCATCGCGGCGCTCTCGACATCGAGAGCATCCAGGGCACAGGTTCGGTCTTCACAGTGCACCTGCGTCCGCATCCGGCCGCGACACCGGGAAACGCGGCGGCATCATGAGGCCAGCGTTGGACCGCTCCAAATCTGCTCATTCCCGCAATTCTTTGACTTGTGCCGCGGTCAAATAGCGGGTCTTGGCGCCGCGCAGCAGAAGATAGAGTTTTGCCGTCTCCTCCAATTCCTCGATCGCGTTGACCGCGGCGTCGAGATCGGTGCCGGCAACGACCGGCCCATGGTTGGCCAGCAGCACCGCGTGATGCTTCCCGGCGAAGCCGCGCACCGCTTCGGCGAGCGCCAGGTCGCCCGGCTTGAAATAGGGCACGAGCGGCAGGCGGCCGACGCGCATCACGTAATAGGCGGTAATCGGCGGCAAGACATCGGCGGGGTCGATTTCGGCAAGGCACGAAACCGCGACCGAATGGGTCGAATGCAAATGGACGACAGCCCCCGTCTTGGCGCGTTCCTCGTACATGACGCGGTGCAAAAAACTTTCCTTGGTCGGCGGATCGCCAGAGACGAGCCGCCCGCTGTCGTCGAGTTTCGAGAGCCTCGCCGGGTCGAGCCGGCCGAGCGAGGCGTTGGTCGGGGTCATCAGCCAGCCGTCTTCGAGCCGCAGGCTGATATTGCCCGAGGAACCGGCGGTCAGCCCGCGGCCGAAGATCGAGCCGCCGATCTCGCAGATCGCCTCGCGTGCCGATGTGTCATTCATCACGCCGCTCCTCGGACAGGATCGAAAAGGCGCGCAGAAACAAATCCGGCGCGCCGAAATTCCCCGATTTGAGCGCCAAGGCCAAGGGTGGCTCGCCGAGGCTCACGGTCCACGGCACGCCCGGATCGATCTGCCGGCCGATGCGCAAGCCGCTGACCCCGAGCGCCTGGACCACCGCCCCGGCGGTTTCGCCACCGGCCACGACGAGCCGCCGGACTCCGGCCGCGGCGAGCCCGCGCGCGATTTTCGCGAAGGTTTCCTCGACGATCGCCCCGGCGCGCTCGCGCCCGAGCCGGGCCTGCGCCAGGGCGACCTGTTCCGGCGGCGCCGTCGCCGAAATCAGGATCGGCCGGTCGCCCAAAAGCGGCTTGGCCCAGGCGAGCGCCTGTTCCGCGACGCGCCCCTCGGCCGCTTCTATCGGGTCGATTGCGAAGATCGGCGCCCGCTCACGCATATGCGCGACCTGCGCCAACGTCGCGTCCGAACAGGATCCAGACAGGACCGCGGCGGCACCTGATATCGCCGGCAGCCGGTCGGCGGCGGCAGCGTCTGCGAGAAGGCCGCGCCGGCGGAAATTTTCGGGTAGGCCGAGCGCGATACCGGAGCCGCCGGTGATCAGCGGAAAGTCGGCGGCGGCTTCGCCGACCGCCTCGAGATCGCGGTCCTCGACCGCGTCGACGATCGCGTGGGCGAAGCCGGTTTTGCGGAGCTCGTCAAAGACCCCGCGGATGGCCGCAGCGCCGCGCACGACGGTAGCCTGCGGCACGAGCCCCACTCGGCCGCGGCTTTGGCGCTGCAATACCCGGATCAGCGAGGGATCGCGCATCGGGGTCAGCGGGTGGTCGCGCATACCCGATTCCGACAGCAAAACGTCGCCGACGAACAGGTAGCCGCGATAGATCGTCCGGCCTGCTTCCGGAAACGCCGGACAGAACAGCGTGAAATTCGAGCCGAGGGCCCGCATCAGCGCCTCGGCGACCGGACCGATATTGCCGGCATCGGTCGAGTCGAAGGTCGAGCAATATTTGAAGAGGATCTGGCTTGCTCCGGCGCCGCGCAACCAGGCGAGCGCCGCCAGGCTCTGCGCGATCGCCGCTTCAGCCGGGATCGTCCGGCTCTTCAGCGCGACAACCGCCGCCTCGGCATCGGCAACCGTACCGCTTTCGGCCGGCACGCCGATCAGTTGGACGGTGCGCATGCCGCGTCGAACGAGCGTGTTGCAGAGATCGGTCGCGCCGGTGAAATCGTCGGCGATCGCCCCCAACAATACGCCCATAACGGCCTCCCGCCTTGCGTTGACCTGCCCGGACGCAGAGAGTAACGGTCCGCCACGTTGCCCGCAAACGAGCCGGTAGCCTCGTCGAGGAGGGTCGTCCGTTGCCCAAATTCGCCGCCAATCTCAGCTTCATCTTTCAGGAGATCGGGTTTCTCGACCGCTTCGCCGCGGCCGCGCAATGCGGCTTCAAGGCGGTCGAGTATCTCGGCGCCTATGACCACCCCCCCGAGACCGTCGCCGCGGCGCTCGAAAAGAACGGGCTCGTCCAGGCTCTGTTCAACATGCCGCCCGGCAATTGGGCGGCGGGCGAGCGCGGCATCGCGGCGCTGCCGGGGCGCGAAGCCGAGTTTCGCGCCGGCGTCGACCAAGCGCTCGTCTATGCCAAGGCGACGAAGTGCCGGCTGCTGCACGCGATGGCCGGCCTCGTGCCTGCCGGCAGCGACCGCGCCGAGGCCGAGCGAACCTATATGGCAAATCTGCACCATGCCGCCGAGCGCCTCGCACCCGAGGGCATCACCGTCATCATCGAGCCAATCAACAACCGCGACATCCCGGGCTATTTCCTCAATACGACGAAACAGGCGATGGCCGTCATCGAGCGGGTCGCACATCAAAATCTGCAGCTCCAGCTCGACCTCTACCACGTGCAAATCATGGAGGGCGATCTGGCGCAGAAGATCCGCGCGCTCGCCGGCCGCTATCCGCACATCCAGATCGCCGGCAACCCCGGCCGGCACGAGCCGGATATCGGCGAGATTAACTATTCGTTCCTGTTCGATCTGTTGGACGAAATCGGCTATGCCGGCTGGATCGGCTGCGAATACCGGCCCAAGGGCGAAACGCGCGCCGGGCTCGGCTGGGCCGCGCGCTGGGGCATCAAGGGCGGGGGCATCAAGGGCGGGGGCATCAAGGGTTGAGCGCGGGGTCGAAGATGCGGTTCGTCGTCACCGGCGGCTGCGGGTTTCTGGGTCAGCGGCTGGCGCTGTTGCTGCTGCAGCGCGGCAGCAGCCTGGGGCCGATCGACGAGCTGGTGCTGTTCGATAACGCACCGCCGGCCTTGCCGCTGTCGGACGACAAGCGGTTGATCGTGGTCACCGGCGACATCGCCGACCGCGGGACGGTCGACGAACTGTTGTCGCCCGGTACGGCGGTGGTGTTCCACCTTGCCGCGGTGGTCAGCGGCCAGGCCGAGGCCGACACCGAGCTCGGCTATCGGGTCAATCTCGAAGGCACCCGCGCCGTCCTCGACGCCGGCCGCGCGCTCGGCACCTCGCCGCGCTTCGTGTTCGCGAGCTCGCTCGCCGTCTATGGCGGTGCGCTGCCGCCGGCCGTCGGCGACGATACGCCGTTGACGCCGCAATCCTCCTACGGCGCGCAAAAGGCGATCGGCGAGTTGCTGGTCAACGACTATAGCCGCAAGGGATTTGTCGACGGCCGCGCGCTGCGGCTGCCGACCGTCGTCGTGCGGCCGGGACGGCCGAACCGGGCGGCTTCGAGCTTTGCCTCGTCGATGATCCGCGAGCCATTGGCCGGCGCGGAGGCGATCTGCCCGGTGTCGCCCGATCTCGTCATGGCCTTGGCCTCGCCGCGCCAAGTTGTTGCCGCGCTCTACCGCGCGCACGAATTGTCGGGCGACGCCTTCGGCGCCAACCGTTCCTTGCAGTTGCCCGGCTTTTCGGTCGCGGTCGGCGAGATCGCAGCGGCGGTGCGCCGCGCCGGCGGCGAGGCGGCCTATTCGCGCATCCGCTGGCAGCCGGATCCGCAGATCGAGGCGATCGTCGCCAGCTGGCCACAGGCGCTTGCGGCGGCGCGCGCCGCCGCCCTCGGCTTCGCGGCCGATGCCGATATCGACGAGGCGATCCAGGCCTTCATCGAAGACGATCTCGAGACGCAAAAGGCATTCATCGCCGCGGCGTGATTTACAGCCGGCCACGAGACGTGCCAATTTTGCCTGAACCCCGTGAAAGAGATGAATGTCGATGGCGGGTCGACTTGCAGGTAAACGAGCCCTCGTGACGGCGGCCGGGCAGGGCATCGGCCACGCCAGCGCGCTCGCCTTTGCGGCCGAGGGGGCGAGCGTTTTGGCGACCGATATCGCCGAGGACAAGCTGGCGCCGCTCGCCGATGCGCTGATTGCGACGCGTCGGCTCGACGTCAGCGACGACGCGGCGATCGCAACCCTCGCCGACGAGGTCGGGCCGCTCGACGTCTTGTTCAATTGCGCCGGCTTTGTCCACCACGGCACGATCCTCGAAGCCGAGCCGATCGACTGGGACGCTTCCTTCGCGTTGAACGTCCGCTCTATGTTCATGATCATTCGGGCCTTCTTGCCCAAGATGATCGATCGCGGCAACGGCGCCTCGATTATCAACATGGCCTCGACCGTGTCTTCGGTCAAAGCTGCGCCGAACCGTTGCGTTTATGCGGCGACCAAGGCAGCGGTGATCGGGCTGACGAGATCGGTGGCGATCGATTTCATCGCGGCCGGCATCCGCTGCAACGCGATCTGTCCGGGCACGATAGAGACGCCCTCTCTCGGCGACCGGATCGCGGCACAGGGATTGCGCATGCCGGGCGGCGCCGAGGCGGTGCGACGCGGGTTTGTCGACCGCCAGCCGTTGGGTCGGCTCGGCACAGCGCAGGAGGTGGCGGCCCTCGCCGTTTATCTTGCCTCGGACGAGTTGTCGTTCACGACCGGCGCCATCCATGTGATCGATGGCGGTTTTACGCTCTGACCCAACAGGAGGCTGATCAATGAAGCTTTTGCGCTATGGCCCGCCGGACCAGGAAAAACCCGGCCTCCTCGATCGCGACGGCGCGATCCGCGATCTCTTCGGCGTCGTCCGCGATATCGCAGGCGAGGCACTGGCTCCGGCTTCGCTCGACCGGCTGCGCCGCCTCGACCCCACGACCTTGCCGCTCGTCCCCGGTTCGCCGCGGCTCGGGCCGTGCGTCGGCGCGGTCCCCAAGATCGTCGCGATCGGCCTCAATTACCGGCTGCACGCGCAGGAGACCGGGGCCGCGATCCCAAAGGAGCCGATCTTCTTCATGAAGGCGACCTCGTCGATCTGCGGGCCGGACGACGACGTGATCATCCCGAAAGGATCGCAAAAGACCGACTACGAGGTCGAGCTGGGCATCGTCATCGGCAGCCTCGCCCGCTACGTTCCGCTGGCCGAAGCGCGGCGGCACGTCGCCGGCTTTTGCATCGTCAACGATGTCAGCGAGCGCGAATTCCAGATCGAGCGCGGCGGGCAATGGACGAAAGGCAAGAGCGCCGATACCTTCTGCCCGATCGGCCCGTGGCTGGTCACGGCCGATGAGGTGCCAGACCCCGGCAGGCTGGCGCTATGGACCGAGATCAATGGCGAGCGGCGGCAGAGCAGCAATACCGGCGACCTGATCTTCGGCGTCGACGAGATCGTCAGCTATGTTAGCCAATTCCTGACCCTGATGCCGGGCGACGTGATCCCAACCGGCACGCCGTCGGGTGTTGGGCTCGGCTTCAAGCCGCCGAAATTCCTGAAGCCAGGCGACCGGATGCGGCTCTCGGTCGAAGGCTTGGGCGAGCAGAACCAGCGTCTTGTTGCATATGCCGGATAGTGCCGTCGGCGGCAAGAGGAACTAGGCGATGGCGAGTGCGATGCAGCGATACCGGCGAGGCTTGGTCGATCCGGGCAAAGGGCAGATCAGCCGCGAGATCTTCGTCAACGAGGAAATCTATCGCGAGGAGCAGGAGCGGATCTTTGCCCGGGCCTGGCTGTTCGTCGGTCACGAGAGCCAGGTCCCGAACCCCGGCGATTTTTTTGCCTCCGGCATGGGCGAGGAAGGGGTGATCCTGTGTCGCGACCGCGCCGGCCAGATCCACGTCTTTCTCAATTCCTGCCGGCATCGCGGCATGAAAGTATGCCGCTATGACGAAGGGAACACACCGGTCTTCACCTGCCCCTACCACGGCTGGAGCTACGGCACGGACGGCAAGCTCGTCGGCGTCCCCTATTTCCGCGAGGCCTATCATTCACAGCTCGACCGGTCGCAATGGGGGTTGGTCGAGGTGGCGCAGCTCGCCAATCACAAGGGAGCGATCTGGGCGACGTGGGACCCAACGGCACCGTCTTTTGCCGAATATCTCGGCGATTTCGTCCGCTATCTCGACCTCACCTTGGACAGCTGGGACGGGGGCGAGGGCGGCATCGAAGTCTTGGGCGGCATCCAGAAATGGCTCATTCCGTGCAACTGGAAATTCCCGGCCGAGAATTTCAGCGGCGACAGCTATCACAACATCAGCCACCGCTCGGTCGATCTCGTCGGCATCGGGCCGTCGGGGGCCGGGCGGCGCGACATGCAAGAGCGGCAGCTGGCACGACGGCTGCAGGTGTCGCTTTACGATCGGGGGCATCAGACCGGGGTCTATGTCTTGCCGCGGGGCCAGTCGACCCCGCCCGCCTACACTCACTCGCCGATCGTCTCCGAGTATTTCGCCTATTGCGAAGAACAGCGCCGCCGCCGGCAGGGCGAATGGGGGCGGGTCATCGGCAGCCCGGGCGAAGTCTTCCCGAATACCGCGTTGCATCCGCGTCAGCCGCGCACCATCGCAGCCTGGCAGCCGCGTGGCGCGCATCAGACCGAGGTCTGGCGCTGGTATTTTGTCGACAAGGGGGCGCCGCAGCAGGTCAAGGATTTCCTGCGCGACTATTACATCCGCTATTCCGGCCCGGCCGGCTTGACCGAGCAGGACGACATGGAGAACTGGAACTACGCGCATGCGGCGAGCCGCGGGGTCATCGCCCGGCGCCACCCCTACAGCTACGAGCAGGGGCAGGGACACGAGATCGAGAATTACGAATTTGAGGGGCTGCGCATCCCGGGGACGGTGATGGACATCACCGATGCGAAATCGAGCGAGCACAACCTGCGAAATCTGTATCGCCGCTGGGCCGAATTCATGGAGGCCGACAGCTGGGACGAACTCGCGACCTGGCGGCAAACGGACCGCGCCATCGTGCGGGCGGCCGAATGAGCGAACTCGTCAACACCCGGCTCCTGAGCCCCGGCATGCAGATCGTACTGGCCGACGGGGCCGTCGCCGAGGTCGTGTCTAACCCGATGGACGGAGTGTGGGTCTTCGCGCGCTATTTGTCTTCGCCAGGCGATCCATCGGTTGTCGGCAGCGAAGAGATGGTCTTCGCCCAGGACATCGCAGAAATCCGCACGACGAATTGAGCCGAGAACCTCCTGTGCTGCGCCTCGGCTCGCGCGGCAGCGGCAGCCGGTCCTGCGCATAACGCTCTAGCACCTCGGCGGCGGGGTTGACATGCGTGTCCGCATCAAAAGCCCGAAGTCGAGGTCCTCTCTTCATCGGGCCTCTCGGTCTTTTGCTTTTCCCCGCGGTCTTACGCCCGTCGCGCTCAGAGGTTGTGAAAGATTATCAAAATGGCGGGATGGGCGCACTGCGTCCTTCGAGACGGCCGCTTCGCGGCTTCCTCAGGATGAAGGTGTTCTTATTCCCATCAATGATTTACCTCACGCTGAGGAGCGCCGTCAGGCGCATCTCGAAGCACGCACGGTCGTGGTGCAGCAGGATGCCTCGGCCGAAGGCCTCTCAGGTCTGCTTGAAGAAGCGCGCAGCGTTGTCCCACAGCAGCTTCTTCTTGGTTTCGCCCTTCAGGCTCTGCCAGGCGATGATGTTGTCGACCGAATTCGGGAACTGGCATTCCGAATGCGGATAGTCGGAGGCATACATCAGCACGTCGTCGCCGAGGAACTGCGTGACATGGTTGTACATGTCCTCGCCTTCATGGTGCTCGATGCTGCAGAAAAACCGCCCGCTCTGCATGTATTCGCTCGGCTTCTGCTTCAGCTCCGCGGTGCCGCCGACATAGACCGCCTGCTCGTCGAGGCGGCGCGCCCAGAACGGCAGCCAGCCGAAGCCGCCTTCGAGCACGCCCATGCGCAATGTCGGGTACCGGTCGAAGAGACCGCCGCCGACGAACGAGGCGACGAACCGCATCGCGCCCCACGGATGCGCGGCGGCACGCCCGATGAAGATGTTCTCCCACAGATCGAGATAGCCCGGGTAGTAGGGCGGGTTCCACGTAAAGCTGTGGTTGGCGATCGGCAGATCGTGATCGGCTGCGGCTTGCCAGATCGGGTAGAGGTCGGGATGGTCGGCCGGCATGTCTTTCGCGAGCAGCGGCAGGACCGCTACCGCCCATTTCGAGTTGCCCCATTCGCGGATTTCGCGCACCGCTTCCGGCACCACCCGCGACGAGGCGACGATCAGGCTTTTCAGCCGGTTGGGATGATCGCCGCAGAAATCGGCCATGTGCCGATGATAGGCGCGGATCATGCCGACCTCGAGCGCCGGGTCATCGAGCCCGACGATGCTGAGCCATGAGGTCGGGATCAGGAAGTGGGTGTCGACGCCTTCTTCGTCCATGTCGGCGACCCGGTTGTCCGGCTGATCGTCCTGGATGCCCGGCCGCGGCATCTTGGTGCCCCGCCAGCGCGTCTCGCGGCCGGTGAAGGTCTCGGCCGGCGCCTTCTCGCCGAGGACGCGGCGGTAGTATTTGGTGCCGACGCGATACTGGTGCATCGGAACGCTGCCCTCGGCCGCCTGACCGCTCGGCAGGCGATACGGCTCCAGCTCGGGCAGGCGGGCGCGAAAGCCCGGATCGACATAGCGGTCCAGCACCTCGGCAGCCGGGTTGACATGGGTATCGGCATCATACGCGCGAAAACCGTTTCTCATTCTGCCTCTCCTTTTCAGCCGCACCAGCCGACCGACCTCGGCGGGCCCGATCTTGATCAGACATGGCGCGCCGCTTCATCGCCGCGGCCGCCGATCATAGGATCGCGGGCAGGGCTTGTCGACGGCAGGGTGCGACTTTCCCGAATGCGCCGGTGGCGGCGTCAAGTTGTACTGGCGTCGCTAGGTTATCGAAGTCTCAAGCGCAGAACCGCCATTTGATTGGCGATCTCTAAAGGAATCTTGTGGGGTGGGAAGAACGCGATCACTGCCGGTCTGACAAAGATCCCTCGGGTAAGACCGGCCAAAATCCTACTCGACTAATTTTGTTTGACTGCTAACCAGGTGGTAACGATTTTTCGTTAATCGACATGATTTTACGGAACCTGCGGCACTCGGAACAGACATGCCCAAGATCTTGCTCATCGACGACGATCCGTTAGTTCGAAGAGTAATCTCTAGAATTCTCAAATACGAGGGTTACGAGCTGCTGCTTGCCGACGACGGGCGGCGCGGATTGGAGCTGTTCCGGAGCGAGCAGCCCGAGTTGGTCATTACCGACATCATCATGCCGGGAAAGGAAGGCATCGAGACGATCCAGGAAATACGCGCGATCAGTCCCGACGCGAAGATCATCGCCATTTCAGGTGGAGGCCGGATCGGCAACACCGATTACCTTTCCATTGCGGAAAAGTTCGGGGCGCGAGAAGTGCTCAGTAAACCTTTCGAACCCGCCCAACTGACCGACAGCATATTGCGGTGTCTCGGCGTTGCGAGCTGAGCGCGAAAGTCGAACCTTATAGGCGGCGAGCCCGGTATCGATCGGGGAGGATAGGGTGAGCGCGGCAGGGTCGTCGCCGGCAATCGCCCGAGCCGTGCTCTCCGTTGTCTCAATCAAAAATTGTACCAATCGATGCAGCTCGCTGCATCTGCAGCAAATTTACAGCGAGATTTCACGCATTGGTTGAATAGAGAACCGGCTCGGGTTTCGCCGGCCGGGCTCCGACCGGTTACGGATCGCAATCGTCGGCGTCATCATAATCGCCGTCTTCGTAATCCTCGCCGTCCTCGTCATCCGCAAATTCGTCTTCATCATAGTCGCTCACGGGCAGGAACTGCAGCAGGTTGGAACGGAAGCCTTGCTGCTTGGTCGTTTTTATCGTCCGCACGAAGGTGTCGACGACCGCGGCGATCGTTGCCGCCTCGCCCGGCGTGACCTCGCCGCGCGCAAGCGCCGAGGTGACCGCATTCATGACCCGGCAAACATCCTGTGGCGACGGTCCCTCGGTCTGTTCGGCGCGGGCGGCCGCGATCCGCGGCAGACGAAATTTGACGGCCCGTTCGCGGCACCGCGGCAGCGCGCGTTCGAGGCACAGCCGCAGTGCGAGCGGATCGCCGGCGAGCGCCATTTCGACGGCCTTGCGCGTCAAGGCTTCGGCTTCGCCCGCAAGCAGCGCCGCGGCGGCGATCGTTGCCGTGTTGCGGGAACCGCGCGGCCGGCCGGCAGGGTTGCCCGATTGCCCCGGTTCGAAGGGCCGCCCGCGGACCGGCGCCGGCGGCCCCGGCAAAATGTCGTCGTTCATCGCTTCACCCGTTTATTCCGTCCGGTAGCATCTCCATGATTACCAATAACACAATTATCATGATTATGTCAATAGCAATGGCTCACCCGCGCGCCGAGGTCGCCGCGCTCTACGCGGCTCGCGAGCGATCCGGTCAAGGCCGCTGCCGCCGTGGTCGCGGGCAAGATCGCCGTGGCGATGGCCGGCCGGTCAGACGGGGCCGGAAACGGCCTCCTGTCGGACGATGGTCCGCAGGCCGAAGCGGCGTTTCCATCCTCCTCGGTCTGCGGACTGCCCAGGATGTTCGTTACGGGAACACCACCATGACGGAGCCGTTGGCGAGCCACGCTCCGGTGGTCGTGCGGATGAGAAATGCCTGCGTGGTACCGATGCAGCCGCCGGTCGATGAGGTGAAAGAGCCGGAGAACTGTGCGTCGCCTTGTGGGCTGAGCGGCACCGGAGAAGTATTGATGACTTGCGGCGTGGTCGACGTCACCCCACAGACGAGCGTCCCCATGACACTGGTGACCGGTCCCGGGGTGCCTATCGCGTTGCCGCCGGCGAGAACGAGCCCCCGCACCTGGAAGGCGACCGTACCTTCGCTCAGATTCACCGAGACCGAGCCGCCGAGTGTCGACCAGGGCTGACCGCCCCCGGTTATGCCGCCGACGACATTGCTTGCTTGCTGAATGCCGATAATCGTTTCCCAGGACACATTATCGTTGGCTCGGCTCGGGGACGCAATTGCAACAAGCAGCAACGCGCCGACCGCTGATGCGATGAGTGTCTTCATCATCGTGCCTCCCTTGAAGTATCTGCGGGCATGCCTGCAATGTGCGACGCGGTGCTTGCGGCCTGGTTTGCCGCTCCGACAATCCTAGGCGGCACTGGATGCGGAGTCCATCGGGCCAGATGCGAAGTTATGCGTCATGCGAAATCATGCGTACGCGGCTGCAGTGACGCCGGGTTCCGCTGTCCCGTCCGAGCCCGAAGTTGGGTTCCAGCGGTTCGAGCTTCGCCACGATCGCCTTAAGGGCGCCAACTCTGGCGAGAACGGGTAGCGGGCTTCATCGATCGCGTTCCGGAAAGGCCGCGGAAGCGCTTGCTTCTCGTCATCGGTACGGTCGAGCATCATAACCTGTCATATGGTCCCGGAACCGCCGCAAGCATGGTAATCGTCTCGCGAACAGCGGATCGAATGAAGCGCATCATCATTCGCCTGATCGTAGTGGGCTCTATACTGGCGTTTCCGGGCTGCGCTAAACCGCCGATTGACGTCATCTGCCCTCCGGCGGGGCAGTGCCCGGACGTCCACGGATGGCATGGAGGAGGCGACGGTTAATGCGACATCGTATCGATACGACATGATTTCCGAACGCGACATCTGCCGCTCGGGCCGCACCCAATGGGCGCGCGACAGCACCAAGGGTGAGCGGAACCGCGTGGAGCGCGGCGGCGCCACTTCGAGCGGCATCCCGTCGGTCCGCAGCGGCTGCCGCTGCAAGAGGTCTTTGAACTGGTCGACACGCATCCGGAGCCGACCCGACCGGCGTAAAGGAGCCGGCTGTCGGGGTCGCAATACCCCAGCAGCAGTGCTCCGATATACAGTCGGCTGCCCTCGAGATCGGTCCAGCCTACGACGACGAATTCCTCGCGGTTGAGGCATTTGGTCTTGAGCCAGAGCCCGCGTTACCCGGGGCTGTAGCCGGCGTCGAGCCTCTTCGAGACGAGGCCTTCGAGCCCGAGCGCGCACCTATGCCGATGGAATGCCGGACCCTGGCCGACCTGATAATTGCTGTAACGGATGGCCGCGGCTACGCCATCGAGCACGGCAGCAAGACTTGCCTTGCGGTCCGCCAACGGCAGAGGCATCAAGCCCTGACCGTCGAGGTAGAGCAAGCAACTCGAAGACGAAGTAGACGAGATCGGCACCTTCCTGCCGTTCAGCCGCGTTCTGGATCAGCGCGAACGAGGTGAGGCCGTCCGGTCGTATCCCACAGAGTTCTCCGTCGAGATAAATCTGCCGTGCCGATACGGTGTGCAGTGCCGCCGCGATCGCCGGATATTTGCCGGTCCAGTCCAGCCCGTGCGAGTTAGCAGGCGGATATCGCCGGGGTCGAGCCGGGCATGCAGATAGCCGTCGAATTTTGAGCTCGCGGGCCCAGCCGTCGCCGCTTGGCGTACCTTCACCAGTTGGCAAAGCTGGGGTCTAATCCATCTCGGAAGTCCGGTATCCGGAGCGGCGGGCACTGGGGAGCTTCTGGACAGGACGCCGACAGTCATACGGTATCGGTTGCGCATGAAACCCGGAAATCGACATTCGGCGCGTGCCAACTTGTTGATCCGAGAGCGCGGTGCTTGAGGTCGCAAGGCAGCACCGTCTTGATGATGCTCGACCGGCCGATGGCGAGGGCCGCGCTTGTGGGTGCGGATCAAGCGCGCGATTGAAGCAGTCGCTCTCCGAGCTCGGTTCGCGCGGGATATGGCCCAGGCCCGGGATCATCCAGCGTGGGGGAGCATGAGGCAGAACGCGACAAACAAGATGCGGGCCGCCACGCAGTATGATCAGTCCGACATCCGGAATGAAGGAGCCTCAGCCGATGCCTCCAGGCTTGCCTGCCCTCAACCTGATCGCCGAGCCGGGACGCCGGCGCGCCACGCTCGATGCCGCTCGGGAGATCGAGCGGCGCGGCTTCGCCGGGATCTCGATGTCGAGTTCCTTCGGCAACATGTCGCAAAGCGTCGGCCTCGCGCTGGCAACGGATCGCATCCCTTTCGCCACCGCCATCGCGCCGATCTATGCGCAGTCGGTCGACGAGTTCGCCCAAAACTGCGCCTATATGCACGAGGTTTCGGGCGGGCGGTTCCAGTTCGGCATCGGCATCGCCCATGCACCGGCCTATGTCCGCATGGAGGTCAAGCCGGGCAGGCCGCTTGCCGACATTCGCGCCTTTGTCGAGAAGTTCAAGTCGCACACCGAGTACGGTCCGCTACCGCCGGTCATCCTCGCCACGTTGCGCAGGCGTATGATCGCCCTCGCGGGCGAGATCGCCGAAGGTCTCGTCTTCGCCAATGGCAGTCGTGCACATATGACCGAATCACTGGGTGCCCTGCCGGCGGCGAAGCGCAGAGATCCGGATTTCTTTATCGGCAACCGCATTCGCACCTGCGTCTCCGACGACGTCGACGAGGCAAAGGCGGTGCTGCGCAAGACGATGGCAAATTATTGGGCAATGCCAAACTACCAAAACTACTGGAAGGAAGCCGGCTACGTCGACGAGATGAACGCGGCGGAAGCGGCGCTCGCCGCCGGACGCACCGATGAGCTACCCAAATATTTGACCGATCGCTGGCTGGCGGACTGCACTCTGTACGGCCCGGCGGCGCGCATCCGCGAAGGGGTCGAAGAATGGCGCGACGCCGGCATCACCACGCCGGTCTTGGTGCCGCTCTCGCCCGACGGCGATCAGATGAACGGTCTCAAGGCGGTTTTCGCCGCCTTTGAGCGGTAGCCCGCAAGATGTGACCGCGGCCGGCGGCGGTAACCGCGCCTTACGGAAGTCCCTGGAGCGGGCTCGCATGAGCGGCGCCATGTACTTCGTTTTTGTTCTAGGAATTGGCGCACGGCCGAAAAAAGGTTTCGGAGACGGGCGGGGCCGCTTATGAGCGCGAGGCGATCGTGCCGGCCACCCGTATGGCGAGCGGTCGCGCAACTAGGCCGGTGAGCATTGACTTGCATCCTGGGTTGGGCTCTCATTCCGAGACTGCCGGTACGGCGAATGCCGCCAAGGGTCGTTGCAAGCCCAGCGTGTGACGACGAATATCAAGGATCGGAGTCCTTGTCATGAACCAGAGCGATTTTGAAGCCGATCTTCTGCGTGAGGGGTACCAAGTTTTTTATGGCGGCCTAAAAGCAGGTGAGTTGAACGCCGACCACTCGCATGACTGGGATGCGCGCGTCATGGTCATTGGTGGCGAGATCACACTCACCCGTGGAGGCACGGCTGAAACGTTTCGTGCAGGTGACAGTTGCGCGGTCGCTGCCGGCGAGATGCACGCCGAACATGTCGGCCCGCAAGGAGTTGCGTATGTCGCTGGACGCCGCGCCGTTGCTGCCTGAAATCCAACCTGTTCGCAGCAGTAACAAAGCCCGCTCCTGAGCTATGTAGCCATAACAGAGAAGCGCGATAAGTGGTGCGGTTCGCTCGACCGACCGGCCGCATGTCGCGCTCACACCCGGCACCTGCGAGCACGTCGGTCGCGCGCGTGAAGCCATCGAAGCGAGCGGGTCAAAGTTGCACAAACGGAGTGCAGTCGCGTTAGTGCGCATGGGTTTCGCAACCCGCAACGCCGCGGAAAACCACTTCCACGTCAGCGCTCTGAGAACGGTTTAATACGGCAATCGGCGCTGCGCATTCCGGTGAACCTTTACGACCCATTCGCAAACCGCGGCGATCGCCCGGTGCGCCGGAATCGCCACGTCTTGGTTCGGATCATGAGTAAGCTCAAATGGACGGTCGACTATCGGCTTGCCAGCATCGAGGAAGATGTCTCGGCGCCGCGCCGCGTCAAAGCCGCCGCTCATTCGCTGCACTCCCGATCCAGCCGCGGCTGGCGCCGCGCTAACGCCGTTGCTTGTGCCTTCGACATGCCGCCGGCGACCAACATCGAGGCGAAATGCTCGGCCAGCTCCTTGTCGCTCATCTCCTTAAGCGGCCTTCGGGTCGCGCTCTGGCTCTCCTTCCGCTTGCCCCACGCGCGGTCGAGGATCAGGATCATGCCGGCTGCCACGATCCGGTTGCGGCTGTCCTCTTTCTCGCCCTCTCAACGAAGTCGATCAGCAACCGCACCCTCCGCGGGCTGTGGCGCGAGCGACGCGCTGCATCTCGCCATAAGCACCGCTGAATGCAGAACAAGCCTCGCGTGACGCGAGCAGGCCAGGCAGCGTAAAATGGCTCACGCGGCCAGCCGGCGTCGCACCGCTGTTCCAGAAGGGCGTCTCGGCGAACCCAGGGGTCGCGGCACCAGCTACCATGAAACGCAACGATTAGCGCGCGACTACAGCCCCGCCGCGACCAAAAGGCTGATCGCGATTATCGAGGACGAGGAAGAGGACAGCCGCAACCAGATTATCGCCGCCGGCATGATCCTCGACCACGCCTGGGGAACAGCGAAGCAGATGCCGGAGCCCAATCGGAAGGAGGTCTTGGCCGAAATGGCGGACGAACCGCCCTCGCGGCGCGTGTGCGTACTGCGCGAGCTACCAGGTTTCGCACGCAATTTATAAGGCCTCGACGGATAGCGACAGGGCCAGATCGCAAGTTTCAAGACGATCTGGCCGGCTCCGCCGACGCCCGGGTCAGCCATGATCCCGCGTCCCTGTTTCGAAGCGCCCTCGAAGTCCGCTGATAGCCCGCACCAACGCCTTCGGTGGCGCTCAGTCCGGTTTACGCGAATAATAGGCCGATGATCCCGACATCTTCGACGCGCGTTGCCCCGGTCGCGCATCGGAACAAGCATACCTATCGAGATTCGGGGGCTCTTCCGCGCCCCCTCCGCCGCTGCTGGAACGGCGTGCGCTGGATGGCGCGCAAGCTGGCTGCGGCGCCACTGGCGATCCGGATCGTCGCCATTGCCGCAATCGTCATCGCTGTCTTTTTCGCGACGAACTTCGTCTACCATGTCGTGCGCAAGCCAACCGAGATGTTCTTTCCCGTAAGCGGCGCGCTCAACAAGATGCCGCTTGAGACTTGGCGCCAATATGCGCCGCTCTTTCGCGAGTATTCCACCGCCGCGATTACACCCGAACTGCTGGCAGCGCTCGCGCAGGTCGAGAGCGCGGGCAACCCGCTGGCGAGCACCTATTGGCGGTGGCGCCTGACCTGGGATCCCTTCGCAATTTACCAGCCAGCATCGAGCAGCGTCGGCATGTACCAGATGACCGACCCAACCTTCGCTGAGACAAGGCGCTATTGCATCCGCCATCATATCGTCGTGGGCGACGGCTGTTCATGGAACGGGCTCTATACACGGGTCGCGCCCGGCCGCGCTGTTGAGCTCACGTCAGCGTACTTAGACCGCAACGTCACCCAGGTTCTCGCACACCGGCGACCTGCCGCCACCCTGCAGCAGAAGCAGGAACTCGCCGCCATAATTCATCTTTGCGGCGCGGGATCGGCAAGGGTGTTCGCGCGCCGCGGCTTTTCTCTGACCGCCGGGGAGCGCTGCGGTGACCACGACGTTGCAGCCTATCTTGCTCAGATCAACGTGATGAAACGGAAGTTCCAACGCTTCGCCGCCGATGAGCGCAGGGGCATTCAATGAACTGGATGCGATCGCGCTTCTACGTTCCCACTCGCTCGCGCGAGGGCGATCGGTTATTTTCGCCGTAGCCGTTGGCGATCGCCCAGCCGCGGCTCCCCCGCCCACCTCCGGGTCCTCTTTCGAAGCTGCCGCCGAGGCTCGCTCCGAAGAAGTCTTGCTTGCCGGATCGCCTGAGCTTCGAGCCGCGCCGCTGCCGCCGACCGCGCGCGGACGGCGATAATGTCGGCCGGCTGCGACAGAAAGGACAGCGGATTGTGGGCAGCGGCCCTCCCGGCCCGGTCGCTGGTTCCTCTTTTGCTGGAGTAGAGGAAACCATACCCCGAAAGGGACCGAGGAGGGGTCGAATTCGCTTGGCACCGGTGGTCGGAACGACCCTGACCGGTATGCCGCGCACGCGTCGTCCGACCTTGGGGTTGCACATGCGAGACTGCCTTGGGTTAGAGCCCATTGGAGTTGGCGATCTCGGAACGGCGTTCGGCACCCCGTTCGTGGTCCACGCTGAAGCCTGACAATGCTTGGCTGAAAGAAGCCGACCAAACAAACGTGGCTGGTATGCCACGCGATGGATACGGATGACGCAACAGAAATCTCTTCGTCCGAGTGCATGTGATTGGGTGGAGAGGGGACCCATATGAGGGGTTGCCGGACACCGCCGGGTACCGGTGAGCAGATCGGTGCTGAGATTGGGCGACGGATCACCCAGGGTAACAGCTTTGAATTACGAATAATGGATGAATTGGAATCGAAATGATGGAAACACACAACGAGATTTTCTCGCAAGATCGCAATCCACGCTACCTTGAGCCCATAAATAAACCGGAACTCGATCTTCTGGAGAAGGACAAGGTAAAGGCGATACGTCCGAGCATGTGGAACATAGTCCTCTATAACGACGATTACACACCGATGGATTTTGTCGAATTCGTCCTGACGACGATATTTCATATTTCGCCGCTAGATGCTCTGGCCTTGACCTTGGCCATCCATACACAAGGTAAGGGCATCGCTGGCACCTACACCTATGAGATCGCCGAACAAAAACAAAGCGAGGTATTGTTGCTGGCCAAAATTGAGGAGCATCCATTACGGGTTGACGTGGAGAGGGTTTGAACGAGGCCGGCTTTGGGCGCACTCGACGCATTGGTGTCGGTTCGTGTGGCGATTGGGCGACATCGGTTTGATCCTCATCTGCCGGCTGAGCTTCGCTGTAACGCGATGACAAACAGAAGATCCCATAGCCGGCGCTTTGAATGCGCACACAGGCCAAGCGCCGTGCACCAAGCTATCATAGGTAACTCATGGTAGCCCGATCGTACGGCGCTTACAAAATCTTCCGATGATCGAGAGGCTGAAATGCCATACGAAAGGCTCGACGAAGCCCTTCGACAGCTGAAAACGGATCGCGAGCGTAGAGAGGCGACCGAAAACCAACGAAAGAAGGCGAGCACAGAAGCCAGGATCCAGTTCGCGCGCATTAAGTCCACGCTGATCGGGCCGATTTTCAATGAGGTCGTCGCGCGCTTGGTGGCCGAAGGTTTCTTCGGAGAAACGGTTGAAGAGCAAAATGACACGTCTGGTCCAATTACCCTTAACGTCAATTTATCGGAAGATGAAGGATTTATTCGGCAAGGCAGTTTCCAAGTACGGTTTGATCCAGATAAAAATATATGTTCATTTGGAAAGTCAACGATGGCTAAAGCCGCGTCGACCAATCAAATCGTATTCGACGATATACGTCATACTTGTGACGAATTGACGGAAGAATTGATTCGCAACAAAACCGAACAATTTGTTCTTGATTTGATTGCAGAAAAGTTCTTCCGTTAGGAGAGAATTCCTGTTTCCCCGGCCTCTGACGGCGCGTCGTCAGCGTTTCGGCCCTGTCTGACCAAAAGCCGTGGCAACCATGTGCCGCAGCGCCGCGCGGCCCAAGCGCCATCACCGACATTTCGATTGACACCTTACCCCGCGATTAGCTGACCGTAATGCCGCTAGCCGGACCAGGTTTCGGCAATGACCCAAGAAATATATTTGACGAGTTAAGTTGATACGATCGCCAAGGATATTTTTGGCCCGTGCACGAAAACTTGTCATGCCCAGAGTCATTTTTGGTTGTATTCGATGGCTTGCCGCCCCACGTATCGATATACCCGTTGTCACTCTCCATCCGAGAGTGCCGAGGCCCCTTAAAACTGTGGTCCGAGGAGACCGTCGATGAAGCTGCGCCCATTGCAGGACCGCGTCCTGATTCGCCGTGTCGAGCCGGATGAGAAAACCGCTGGCGGCATCTTCATCCCCGACACGGCGCAGGAGAAGCCGATGGAGGGCGAAGTCGTCGCCGTCGGCCCGGGCGCGCGAGACAAGGACGGTAAGTTGCACCCGCTCGACGTCAGGAGCGGCGACCGCGTGCTGTTCGGCAAGTGGTCGGGCACCGAGGTCAAGCTCGATGGCCAGGACCTGATGATGATGAAGGAATCCGACATCATGGGCGTCATCGATCACGCCGCCGCGAATAGACAAGCTGCTTAACCGCTGGAGAGCGAACATGGCCGCCAAAGAAGTCAGATTTAATGGTGACGCGCGCGACAGCCTGTTGCGCGGCATCGAGGTTCTCGCCAACGCGGTAAAGGTGACGCTCGGCCCCAAGGGCCGCAACGTCCTTCTCGACAAGTCATATGGCGCTCCTCGCATCACCAAGGATGGTGTGACCGTCGCCAAGGAGATCGAGCTCGCCGACAGGTTCGAGAATATGGGCGCGCAGATGATGAAGGAGGTCGCGACCCGGACCAGCGATCAGGCCGGCGACGGCACCACGACCGCGACGGTGCTGGCCCAGGCGATCGTGCGCGAAGGCACGAAGGCGGTTGCCGCCGGGATGAACCCGATGGATTTGAAGCGGGGCATCGATATGGCCGTCGAAGCGGTGGTCAGTGACATCAAGCAGGGCTCGAAAAAAGTCTCGACCAACGCCGAGATTGCTCAAATCGGGACGATTTCGGCCAATGACGACCGCGAGATCGGCGAGATGATCGCGCAAGCGATGCACAAGGTCGGCAACGAGGGCGTCATTACGATCGAGGAGGCAAAGGGCCTCGAAACCGAGCTCGACATCGTCGAGGGCATGCAGTTCGACCGCGGCTATCTCTCGCCGTATTTTGTGACGAATGCCGAGAAGATGATCTGCGAGCTCGAAAAGCCCTACGTCCTGCTGTTCGAGAAGAAACTTTCCGGTCTGCAAGTGATCCTGCCCTTGCTGGAAACCGTGGTGCAGAGCGGCAACCCACTGCTGATCGTCGCGGAGGATATCGAGGGTGAGGCGCTGGCGACATTGGTCGTTAACAAACTGCGCGGCGGCCTCAAGATCGCGGCGGTGAAGGCCCCCGGCTTCGGCGATCGGCGCAAAGCCATGCTCGAGGATCTCGCCATCCTGACCGGTGGTCAGGTGATCAGCGAGGACCTCGGTATCAAGCTTGAGAACGTCACGCTCGACATGCTCGGCACCGCAAAGAAGGTGCGGATCGAGAAGGAGAACACGACGATCATCGACGGTGCGGGCAAGAAGACGGACATCGAGGGTCGCTGCACGCAGCTGCGCGCCCAGATCGCCGAGACGACTTCGGATTACGACAAGGAGAAGCTGCAGGAACGCTTGGCGAAACTGGCGGGCGGCGTCGCCATCATCCGTGTCGGCGGCGCAACCGAAATCGACGTCAAGGAACGCAAGGACCGGGTCGATGACGCGGTGCACGCGACGCGGGCAGCGGTCGAGGAAGGCGTCGTTGCCGGCGGCGGCGTCACGCTCCTTTATGCAAGCAAGAGGCTCGGCCGGCTGAACCCCGAGAACGACGACCAGAAGGTCGGCATCGACATTGTGCGCCGGGCATTGCAGGCGCCGGCAAGACAGATCTTTGCCAATGCCGGAGAGGATGGCGCGATTGTCGTCGGCAAGCTCTTGGAGAAGAACGAGGCCGATCACGGCTTCGACGCGCAGAGCGGCACCTATGTTGACATGGTGAAGGCTGGCATCATCGATCCGACCAAGGTCGTCCGTTTGGCGCTGCAGGGCGCCGCCTCGATCGCCGGCTTGCTCGTCACCACCGAGGCGATGGTCGCCGAGAAACCGCAGCAAAACGCGTCGACAATGCCGGACGGGGGCATGCACGGCGGGGGTTTCTAAGAGCGATTGCTTCCCGCATTCGCTCGTCACGGAGGGCTCTACCTTCCGTGACGAGCCTCGGATGGCGAGGAGAGGCGGTGGGATGGACAAACAGAAACAGCAGCTGCTTCAAGCGGCCGAAAACGGCGATGCCGACTCGCAGTTCAATCTCGGGGTCCTGTACGAGAACGGCTTGGACGATAACCACTATGCGGTCGAAGGCAACCGACCGGAGGCCGTGAGGTGGCTGCTGGCCGCCGCCGAGCAGGGCCTGCCGCGCGCGCAAATCAAACTCGCAGAAATGTACGCTGGCGGGTCCGATATGGCGGCGAACTACGCAACGGCCTGCGGATGGTTCCTCGTGGCGACGAAGAGCTTGCGTGGCATACATCTCCACAGGGCTCAGTCCGGATACGAGCGCGCCTCCGCGCATTTGACGGCGGCGCAAATCGCCAAGGCCAGGCGCTTTGCACAAGGCTGGAAGCCCCGGGGCGACCGAACGAAGCTGCCACCTCGGGATCGTTAGATAAAACTGGCGGAGTGCGCCACTATGCGCGACTGGCTCGTTTGCGCCAATCATCGCGTCTCCCCTGATCGTCGTTGCTGCCTCGTGGCAAACGGTCCGGTTTGAGCGCGTTTTTTTAAATTGCAGCGGGGAGGAGGCGGCGAGATCGAATCCTTGGCGCGGAGCTGCCCCTCGAAACGCCATGGGTCGTTGCACGTGGCAAGAGACGAGGCGATGGTGATGGCCGATGATTTTGTCGATGCACAGTCGCTAGCCCGCGACATGATTGAGGTGCACGGGATGGAGGCCGCCACGGTGGCGCGGAACAATGCCCGTGGTGCGGCGCTCGCCGGGCAAGCCGCGCAGGCCAAGTCCTGGATCCGGGTGCTCGGGATCATCCAGCGGCGGCTCCGGACTTCCCGCGACTCTTCGGTCGCCGGCACCGCACAAAAACGATAAGAACGTCAATTCAGAAAATTAAATCAACGCAGGTCTTCTATGATCGTAGAATACTTCCTTAAATCTACTGGTAAGAGGCACACCGTACCGTTATCCCAGGTAACCGAGCGAATTGGGCTGCCGGCAATAATTCACGGGTTTGGCCGCTCTGATTAGCGCAGCCCAGTACGGCGCTGATGTGCAAAGGCACCAGTGACAGAAGGGGGGGACGGCGTCCGCCCAGGAAAAAAACGGGTGCGACTGCTTAAGAGCCAACAACCTAAGGGAGAAGCGGCCATGACGGACCACCCGATTGAACTCGACGAGCATCGCGGCATGGCCGCTCAGAAAGCAACCGAGCTTCGCCGGCGCCTACACGAAGTCCAGGCCGATCAGACCGCGTTGCAGCAGCGAAGAGACGACTTTGAGCAATATGCCCTCGCAGCGCCATCGACCAACTGGCCAGAGGCTGCCGCAAAAGCGCGGTATCTTATCCAACTCTTCGCCGCTACGCCTGAGGCGCAATATCCGCGCCGTCAGCGGCTTATCGCGAAGGTACTTGACGAACTCACCCGACTGTCCGACTAGCAGGTACGCCCATCTCGGCGCCGTAGCGCTCGGCCATCTCCGCAAAGTCGGGCCCGACCTGGCTTGGCCGCGTTCCCGAGCGTCATCGGCGAGCTTGTGCCAACCGGGGTTGATCTCCGCCGCTCGGATACGGCGCACTCGTTGGTGTGCGACGCGGCTGCCTCCAGCTTCGCGCGCATCCCCCTCCCGGTCGAACAAAGAACCAGAAAAGAGCTCTTGCCCGAGACCAGCCCACACAAGGGAGGGGCCCACGCCAAAGGCGTGGGGAGGGTGAGCGGCAGAAGGTGTTGGCTTTGCGCGACGCCGCTTGCTGCTCGACGTGCGTCAGGCTCTCAGAAGCCTGAAGTCCACCTGATAGCGGTAGAACGAAATCCACGGGACGGCGAGGAGTGCCACCTCAGCTTCTTGTCGTCTTCGAGATCGACCTCGGCGGCGACGTGACCGGCAACGGCATTTCGAAGCTCGTATTCACGATTCTCTCGGCCGTAACGGAGGCCGAACGCGATCGGATCCGTGAGCGCATCCGCGACGTGAAGGCCGATCAGCGCAAACGGCGCCGGTATCTCGGCGGCATCGTCCTGTTCGGTTGACGAGTGGGCGATGACGGCGCCCTCGCCGAAGATCCCGAGCAGCAGTGCGCCATCCGGCGCATCCTCGAAGGGCCTGTCGTTGCGAGCCATCTCCACCGCCTTCTCCGCATAAGGCGTCAAGCTTTCGCACGAAGGTGTGAAGAACGTCCTGCAGGCCGTACGCGGCGAGGCTGCGTGACCTGGCGTTCCCTCGTGCGCGTAAGCGTTGTCCCACGTGTTCCGCCAATATCGGGGTGGAGGCCGCCGTCGAAAGCTGTATGGCCGCGATCGAACTGCTCGAGGATCTGCGCCACGACTACAAGCGGCTAAGCGCCGCGGCGATAGTCGCCGGCAACGTGTGGAATGCGGGTGTCGTGCTCGGCGTGCCGGTGATCGACTGGCGCCGACTAGATCTCGCCACGGTCACTTCGCGACTAATGATCAACGGCCGCGAGATTGGCGACGGCAGGGGCGGCGTCGTGATGGGCAACCCGCTGAACGCGCTGTCCTGGTTGGCCGACAACAAACTGACGGCCGTCGGCACGCCGTTGCGGCGTGGCATGATCGTAATGACCGGCAGCATGGTGCCGATCCAATTCCCAGCGACGGGCGATCGCGGGTGGTCAACGTCAGCGAACTGGGCACGGTCTTTGTTGTGCGCTTAGCTTGTTGGGCGGCGTCGCCTCGATCAGCGGCGCACGCACGAGGAAAATTGCTAAGGTTATCCATATGTTCATTTTTGGTAAACTGGTCTGGGCAGTGCTGCAGCCGGGCAATCTCCTGACGCTGTGCCTCCTCGCTGGAATATTTCTATACTTTCTTTCACACGGTCGGCGCGGCAAGGTTCTGGTCGGCATTTCAGCTTTAGGCTCCGCGTTGCTTGCTGTGACGCCGATCGGCCCGGCAATGCTGTTCGCCTTGGAAGAGCGATTTTCGCGGCCGGCCAAGCTACCGGAGCGGATCGATGGGATCCTGCTGCTCGGGGGCGCAGTCAACCCTGCGCTTTCGCTGTCCTCCGGTGAAACCGTTCTCAACTGCGGGGCGGAGCGTGTGCTTGGCGGCGTTGCGCTCGCCCGTCGCCATCCCGAGGCGAAGCTAATACTGGTCGGCGGTGAAGGGGAGTTGTTTCCGACCGGGTACTCCGAAGCGCGGGCGACCCTGAAGTTTGTTGTCGATCAGGGGATCGCACCCGCGCGCATTCTTCTGGAGGAGAAGTCGCGTACCACCCACGAAAGCGCTGTTTATGCCAAAGAATTGCTCCGCCCGGCGCCGCGCCAGGCCTGGGTTCTCGTCACTTCAGCCTACCACATGCCTCGTTCTGTGGGCGCTTTCACGGCGGCAGGCTGGCAGGTGATTCCCTATCCGGTCGACTTTTCGATCGATCCGGGAACCGATCTGCGCCCGAGTTTCAGTTTGCTCGACGGGCTCAGTGCTAGCACGTTAGCCGGCAAGGAATGGGTGGGCCTCGTGGCTTATCGGCTAATGGGGTGGACGCGGGAGCTATTTCCCGCTCCGACAACTCAGTCGAGGTGGTAGAGCCGCTTCGCCGTGCCGCTGTAGAGGGCGAGCTTCTCGGTCTGACAGCATCCGGCGGTGATGCGCTTGAACGCGTTCCACAACGTCGCGTAGCCAGTGCCCATCTTATCCACAGGGAAATTGCTCTCGAAAGTGCAGCGTTCGGCGCCGAACAACTCGATGCAAGGTTCGACATAGGGCTGCCAGGCCGCCGCCCAGCTCGCAGAATTCGGCGGCGCCGGAAGCTCGCGGAAATTGAGCGCGGCGCCGCGGTTCAGCATGCCGCCGAGCTTGACGGAAACGTTCGGACATGTGGGCCAGAACTAACGAACCGCGCATTTTTGTAGCATAAGGGGACAAATTGAGAACTCAGGCGGCCAGCGCCGCAAGGGCTTGTGCCGGTCGGAGAGGCCGGAATCCGTCACGGTTTTCCGTCGCTTCGAGTGCAGACGACCAAACGTAGTCGCCCGTGAGGTTGATGTGCTCCCACCCGAGCGGCGACAGATGGGCGAGCAGGTGATCGGGAACGTCCTCGGTCTCGCGCAAGGCGGCGACGGCGCGGTTCAGATAGCGGGTATTCCACAGAGTGATGGCGGTGACGAGGAGGTTGACTTCGGAGGCCCGATGCTGCTGGTTTTCGAAGGTGCGGTCGCGGATTTCGCCGAGCCGATGAATGAAGACCGCGCGCGCCAGGCTGTTGCGTGACTTGCCCTTGTTGAGCTCGCGGCCCGTATCGCGCCGCAGCTCCGGGTCGTCGATCCAATCGAGGGTGAACAGGGTGCGCTCCAGCCGGCCCAGCTCGCGCAGCGCCGCGGCAACGCCGTTCTGCCGGGGGTAGGCGGCCAGCTGACGCATGATCAATGACGCCGTCACAGTCCCGGTCCGGATCGACGTGGCGACTCGCAAGATTTCTGGCCAGTGAGCACGGATTAGCGCGAGGTTGATGCGACCGGCGATCAGCGGCTCAAGCGTCGGATAGGCCGATGGCTTGGCAAAGCTGTAGAGCCGGCGGTTTTTCAGGTCCGGGATGCGTGGCGCGAACGCAAAGCCGAGCAGGGCAAGGAGCGCAAAGACGTGATCGGAATCGCCGCCGCCGTCGGTGTGGTGGCGTCGGACCGTAACATCGCTCTGGTGATACAGCAGACCGTCAAGGATATGCAGGGCTTCGCTGGCCGTCGCCGCGATCACCTTGGTATGGAACGCCGCGTAGCGGTCGGAGACGTGCGTGTAGAATTTGCTTCCGGGAATGTCACCGTAATGGGCGTTGACGTGGCCGGCGTCGCGACCAAAGCCGCCGGCCTGGAAGAATTGCCCATCTGACGATGAAGCAAACCCGCCGCCGAATAACGCCGCCAGCGGCTCGCGCTGCTGATGATCGACGAGGCGTTGCAAGGCGAGGGCATAAGTTTCGTCACGAATATGCCAATCGGCGACCCAGGCGAGCTGGCCGAGGCTGGCGATCGTGCAGGCCTCGGCCATGCGCGTCAGGCCGAGATTGAGACCGTCAGCCAACAGGCCGGCCATCAGAATTCGTGGATCGGCGCCCGTCTCGCCGCTGCGCAAATGAGTGAAGCAGTCGGTGAACAGCGTCCAGCGCGCCACCTCCGACAACAGGTCGGTGATGCGAATGCGCGGCAGCATCGCGTAAAGCCGTGCGGCAAGTGCTGCGGCCTCCGGCGGCGTCGATTTCTCGATCGGCGCGATCTTCAGCACGCCTCTGTCGAGCGAGACATCGGGCAACAAACCACCCTTCGCCTTGGCCTCGACTGCCGCCAGACGCGCGTCGAGAAGGACGCGGCGGCTCGCGATAAAACGCTCGAAATCGGCATCCACTGCGACCGGCAAGGTGCCGCTCTGCTGCAGCTCCTGCAGAACCTCGCGCGAGATGAGGCGCTCTTCGAAGGAGCGGTATCGACGGCTGCCGACTGACCCAGACGTCGCCGGCACGCAACCGGCCGCGCAGCTCCGACAGCACGCAGAGCTCGTAATAACGCCGGTCGAGCACGCCGCCGGGCATCACGTACCGGGCCCATCGCTCGCGGATGAAGCCGGTCGGGGCGGATTTCGGCAGCTTGGGCGCCGCGGCCTCGTTCATCTTGCGCAGTATGTCGACGACGCGCAGCAAAGAGGCTGCGGCCGGTACGCCCTGGAAGGAGAAGGTGGCGAGAAAGGCCGGTGCCCAGCGCCGCACCGTGGCATAGTGATCGCCCAGCATCTGGTAGGAATCGAAATCCTGCGGACGCGCCAGCGTTTCCGCTTCGGCGACGCTGGCGCGAAAGCGCTCCCAAGGGATGACCGCCGTGATTGCGTCAAACGGGTCCTGCCCGGCCTCGCGTGCCGCGATCAGGGCGGCGCCGACGCGCGCATAAAGGCCAACCTTCTCGTTGATGGCGCGGCCGTCGGCCTGAAAGGCGCGGGCATGCCGAGTCTCGGCCTTGGAGAACAGCGTTCCGACGAGCCGATCGAACAGATCGATGGCCTGATCGGTCAAAGTGGCGCCGAGATCGAGAGTGATCGCGACCAGGGTTGCGTGGCGGCGCTGCCGCTCGTAGCCGGCGATATGCTGGGCCGTTGTCCGCCCGGCCTCACGGGCGAGCTGCGCCAGGCGCGCCTGATGCACACGATGCCCGCGCGCGGCATCGATACCGATCGCCCGGATATGGTTCAGGCGCTCGATGAGGCCGAGCATCGCGGCCGGCTTTGTCGCCAGGGGCATTTGGCGCAGCCAGACGAGCCAGCTCTGCCCGGTCTCCGCACGGCGCTGTGTCAACGCATCGAGTTGGCGCCGCTGCTCGTGTGACAGGCCGAGGGTCAGACGATGCTCGATCTCCCGCCGCGCTCGCAAGCGAAGATCAATACAGAGGCGTTCAAGGCGGCGCGGCGCCGGAACGACGACCCGCCGCTTGCGGCATTCCTCCATGACCAGTTCGGCCAGATGAAAGAGGCGATCGTTCTCCAGGGCCTGCGAATGAAGGTCGTTGGCGAGTTCCGCCGCGGCGCGCTTCCCGAAGGGACCGAGCCGAAGCCGGTCCTGCAATTCGGCAGCATGTCGGCGGCGATTTTGCTCAGAGGCGAGGTAGTCACCGATCGCCTCCGGCCGCACATCGATCTGTTCGGCGACAAACGAGACCAGGGCCGCCGACGGCCGCTCATTGGTCCGCAACGGCCGCCCTGGATGGCGCAGGTAGCACAGCATCAGCGCGTAGCCGAGACGGCTGTGATCGCCTCGGCAACGCCGAACCATCGCGAGATCCGTCTCGGTCAGCGTGTAATAGCGAACCAGCTCACGCGGCTCCGCGGGCGGATCGAACAGCGCGGCGATCTGGCTCTCGCTCAATTGTTGTCGGCGCATCGCTCATGCTCCCTTGAGACTTCGCGCCGGCAGGCCAGCCGATCCGAGCCAAGGTGTCGATGAGCGTGCTGCGCTTGATCCCAAAGGTGCGACAGACCGCGGCTTTCGTCGCACCGCCGTCGAGCGCCGCGACCACGGCCGCCATTTTTTCGACGTCGATCGCAACCGGACGACCGCCGCGCCGGCCGCGACGTCGGGCTGCTTCGAGACCGGCTCTCACCCGCTCCTGGGTCAGGGACCGCTCAAATTGAGCCAGCGCCCCGAAGACATGAAACAAAAATTCACCCTGTGGAGTGGTGGTATCCATCTGCTCGGTCAGCGACCGGAACGCGACACCGCGTTCCTTGAGGTCGTTTACTGTCGCGAGCAGGTGGGAGAGCGATCGCCCGAGACGATCGAGCTTCCACACCACAAGGCAATCACCCGGCTGGAGGAACGCCAACGCCGTGGCAAGGCCTGTGCGATCGTCGCGGCTGCCGCTGGCACGATCTTCAAACAGGTGCCGCTCATCGACCCCTGTCGACAGCAGGGCGTCGCGTTGCAAGTCCAGGACCTGGCGATCGGCGTCGGTCGAACGCGCATGTAGCCGACCAGCATGTGTACGGAAATCCCCCGGTGATTGGTTTCCGCACACTATCCATTCCGACAGGATTTATCGTGCGTGTTTTGGGTCTCAAATCGGGCGCCGAACCCGCGCATCGCCCGCCTGTCGGAAATCACTTGTTTTCCGACAGACCCTTTTCGCGTCCGTACCGCGTCGGCTACAGCCGTTGTGGGTGGAAACGCGACATTCCGCTGGAATGTGATGCGATGCCCAGGCTTGAAAGCAGTCATCCAAGCCCTGAAGCCGCGACACCCGACACAACGCCTATTTCAGCGTGCTGCTGGTAGCTTAAACAGAGCAGGACCAGGTGGGGTCCGCTGGAAGACTCCGCAGCCGACGGCAGATCTTCGAGGACAAACTCGACGAGCGCACCGCCGAGCGCGACGAGGCGATCGAGCAGCTGACCGCGACCGCTGAGGTGTTGCGCTTCATCAACTGTTCGCCCGCCGATCTTACCCGGTATTCGTAAGAGCGCCGCTACTCGGCCCGCTCCCCCTTTGAACCGCGCATTCTTCTTCTCCCATCTCCCCGGCCGCAGCTTCCCACCAAACTTCCTTGCCAATCACGCGTCAGCCGCAAAATGCCTCTATGTCCACCTCGCCAGATCTCAAAAAATCGAGAAAACTGATCCCCTTGCATTTGCAGGTTTCACTGATGCTCAGCAGGGTCAGGTACTCGCGGACACCCTTGGGCGTACCGTTCGCTCCGATCACGTTGCGGAGCCGCGCGAAGGCCTTGATCGCATGTTCGGCGTTATTGTTGTTCCATGGCACTCCGTCGTAATCCAGGAACGTGAATAGCCTATCTCGGTTTTTCTCAAACCGCTTCTTGTACCCAGCCGCGACCTCGGTTCTGTAATCGCGTCCTGATAGAGTCCGGTAGAATCGGGTCACTGCATGTCTATGTTTGCGAAGGTGATAGGCCTTCAGGCCAAACCGATCTACCGTTGCTACGATGGGTCTGAGTAGGGCGGCGAAGCTCCGCGCCAGCTCTTCCATCTCGACGTTAAAAGGCGCCTTGAGAACGTCCTGATTGATGTCTCTCAGCAAATGGATCAGACACTTCTGTTGCTTGCAGTCGACGAAGTCATAACCCGAGTAAAAGTCGGATACCAAAACGCCCTGGAACCCAGTCAACACCTCCCGTGCGGTGCTGGCATCCCGCGACTCACTATACACATATGCCACGTATTCCAAGTTCGTGAAAACCCAAACGTACTGGGCCTCACCCTTGATCATGACTCTGGTCTCGTCGGCGTGGACTAGTGGGCCATCGACGATCCGCTGAAGAATACCCTGGTAGGTTGCTTGATATTGCTTTGTGGCGCTGATCTTGATGCAATTGACAGAAGTGGCTGACATTTGCAAACCGAATAGCGCGCCAAGGCTTCTGCCGATGGCGTGTTGCGAGATGCGCAACTCGATGATCTGATAGAGTACGTATGCCTTTAGGTCCTTGCCGTAGCGTTCTTGACGTAAGAGTTCGTTGTAGCCATTCGTGCAGTTGCGACATTGGTATCGGTTAAAGCGGTGCCTCACCACCCACCTCCTGACGCCAGCAGACGAGAAGCGCAGATCGTAGACGACACTGCTAAACCGGCCGTTTCGATAAAATCTTGTCGAATTACACTTAGGACAAACGGCTGGACGATCCTCCTTTGCCTGGACGGACTTGTTAACGGGCGGCCCACTCGTGTAATTCTTGAGCCCCGTTTGGGAGATGCGCCTCAAGCGTTCGCTTGTCCGCACATAAACTTTGCTCCGCTGATAGTCCCAATATGCCGCTTCATTTATCGCCTTGAAGTCCGGTGCGACGTACTGAAGAGGGCCGAACCGCAAGGATGGGTCGCGATCGAGCGAGGCGACATTTACGCTGAGGCCCTCCGCTGTCGTCGCCGGGCGCTGTGAGCAGATGTTCGCGATAGCCTCTGCTACCCTCTGCGCCGCTTCGCAGTCTTCCGCATTGTAGGCGATAAGCCTCCGTTTGAGGCTGGGATCGCGGGTGGCCTCCCACTCGGACCGCCAGATGAGCGCGTTCAGCCCTGATGCTTCGTGTTCGGACCATCCGAAGCCAAGACGCTGCGCGATGTCCTTAAGGCCGTTAGAATAGGTCGGGAAGTACACTTGAGAGTAAGTAAGCGACAGCAAGTTAAAAGCCGAAGCTATTAACTGATCAAGGAATGCCGCGTCCTCTAGATTATCGGAATAGCGCGCCTTCATCCGCTTCAGGAACAGCGTTTCGTAGCTCCCATAGTGGACCAGGCAGGGGTTCCGGAGCAGCTTAAGGGTAGCCAGGCATGATGCCCACATCTCGCGCTCGTCGGAAGCCGTGTCCGCCCAGAAGGAGTGCTGGAAGTCATCGTCTCTCGCCCTGTACCTCAGTCCAATAAGGTAATAGAAGTCACGATCGGGAACGCCTTCGACGTCGAGATATACCCTACCTTCAGGCACAGTAAAGCTTGGCGTGCCGACTACATGGATGCGGTCCTTTCGGATCGCCAGGGCCTTCAAGGCAGGCTCGTGCTTCAGGGCCTGGAAACCCCTAACCGCTGGGCGCCTTCGCGGCCGGAATGTATAGGATAACTGGGTCACCGTGAAAATTCCCTTGTCGTTGTGCTTTTGCCGCTCCTTCGCAGTCATGTTCGCCAAGAGACTGAGGTCGTCCTTCTCAACGGCGACCTGGTGACAGCGCGCGCGGAACTCGCATTCTGGACAATGTCTGTTGAGCACCAGCGGCGGCGGTGTGCGGCTCGCCTGCTGCGTTATTAGCTTTGTGACGATAGACTGGACGCTGTTCAAAACCTTCGCAAGCGGCACTGTGACGATGTGGTATTGCGAGCCGTAGATCAGCTTGCCCCTACGCGACGCCCTGCCAGAGACACGGTGTAGGGCGAGAGCGTCGAAAGCCAACATCAGCTTATCAAAACGCGATACCTTCTCGTTTCTAACAAATCGAACTGGGCCATAACTGAAACCCGGGGAGCGCGAAGTGGGGGGCATCCGCCACAGAGCGTCCGGCTCGGAGCGAAGTTCTAGCGATTTTATCAGAGGACGCAGGACTATCCGATGAGATCCCTGTTCCAGCATCCGCAGGGAAGGCGTTCCGGCGAACACCTCACCCTCCCGGGCGCTTGATCTCAACCATTCCGCGGCGCATTGCTTGAACTTGTGGATATGGCCTTGTTGCCAGACACCAACCTCTGAATGAGTGTCACTGGCGCCTTCTTGCAGCAGGTACGCCTTGGTCTCGCAGTGAAGAAATGCCTCAAACGTCTCGTCGGTGATCGTTGCATTCGGGTTCATGTCACTCATCGAACCTCGATCTAGCTTTGCAGCGCCGGGCGTTCTCGAAGCCGCATCCTTCGCCGCCCGCACTTCTCCTTATCCCTTTGCTGGCTCTTCTGAAACCACTCGGCCATAAGAGGTGAAGTCACTGCTCGACGAGTGACCCGGTCGTCAGCGTGATCAGCAGTCTCGCGCCCGAATGGCCGCTTCCTGGTCAACCCGACGATACCCTGGCGTGGCCGCGAATGGCTCTTATGGGTCGACTGCGGTCCAACGGACTCGCCGCTCGGCTCGGTCTCCGGACCCCCAGGGTTCTCACCCGCTGCCGTTCTCTCTTTGTCCGCTTATGCTACAAAAAAGGGCCGTTCGTTAGTTCGGGCCATGTGGCCAACTCTGCCATTCTGGCCCGCCATGCGGCATGGACTTCGTCTTTCTTGCCGGCATAGGCGCCGTAGCCAAGCACGCCCCCGACATGGCACATCACGATCGTCAGCTGCGGCAGCGCCCGCGCCAGCGATATCACATCGGCGAGCTGCGGATGGTAGCACCAGGCGTCGAGCACCAGTCCGTGCGCGGCGAGCCGCGCCATCCCGGCGCGGATTTCGGGCCGGGCATACATATGGGGCGCCGATTGCGGGCGGCTGTTGCCGATGGTCGGATCGACATCGTAGCCGACCGAGTAGCGCACGCCCGCGAGCCGGCCGCCGCTGGCGCGGACCAGTGCCTCGAGCACCGGTTCCACCCGGTCGCCAAGCGCGAGATCGGCGTAGCCGACGATGCCTTGCGCCACCTTGATCGGGCCGTAACCGCCGCTTGTGCTCACCGCGGCGATGCCGGCGACGAACTCGGTCTCGCCGACCGGGCGCATCTCGACTGGCCCGGCGGCGCGATACATCGAGCGGCATTCTTCAAAGACGGTGGCGACGATGTTGTGGCCGGTGTTGAGATCGGCGAGCAGTTCCGGCAGCAAATAGGTCCAACCACCGCGGTCCCACAAATGATGATGCGTGTCGATGATCGGCAGTTCCGGTTCGAGGATCGGCTCCTTCTGCTGTTTTGCCAGCCACACATCGTCGGGCTTGCCGCTTTGACCAAACCGGCCTGGCTGAACGGACTGCGCCATGGGGGATTCCTGTTCTGCTGCAATTCCCGGATTCCTGGGTCCGTGATGGCCAGCGTCTCGCTTTTGACGCCGCGCAGCAAATCGTTTCACTCATGACAGTAAGGGCAGGCATTCGAAACGCTGCCCCAGCGGGTCGACAACGCAGGTCCGCCGTTGCAGGATGGATCTTCAATCCATCCTGCAAGGGGAAGCCCGATATGCCCGAGACGCCGACCTTCGGCCGCTATGCCGAGATCCCTTACGACGAGATGACGCCGGAGCAGCAGCAAGGCTATCGCGCTTTGGTCGAGACTGGCGGGCCGCTAGGCGGGCCGCGCAAGATCTGGGCGCACAACCCCAAGCTGGCGAAGGCGACCGCACCGCTCGGCGCGCATTTTCACCCCGGTGGTTACTCGCTCTCCGAGCGCGAGCGCGAGATCGCAGTCATCATCACCAACAGCAAATGGCATTCGGCCTACCCCACCAACGCCCATGAGCGGCGCGGCAAGGAAGTTGGACTGCCCACCGACAAGGTCGAGGCGATGCTGTCGGGCCTGCCGACCTCGTTCGCGGACGAGCGCGAGCAGGTCGTCTACGAGATGGCGATCTGCCTCAGCAACTCGCGCTGGGTGCCGAAGGGTCTCTATGACCGCGCGGTCAAGGCGCTCGGCCATGTCGGTATCACCGACGTGATCACTTTGATGGGCTACTACACCAGCGTCTCGATGACCCTGGCGTTTTACGACGTTCCCGCCGGGGCGACGGGCATGCCGCGCTGAGGAAGCCGGCTGGGAGCCCCCCAAGTGTTATGCACAGTCCCGCCGGGCGGTACAGCGAGCCGCGGTGCCGGTGACCGGAGCCGCCTCGGCGCGCGCCATGGATGCCGCTTTTTCGGCATGGATCGACCTGGCGGCCGGCAAGGCGAAGAACGCCGCTCTGTTCGAGAAACCCACCGAGGCGCTTGAGGACGCCATCAACCACGGCCGCTATGCGGCGATCATCGCGCGTTTGTCGAAATGCAGGGCGGGCTCCCGGTCGTCGTCGATGGCGAGGTGATCGGCGGCGTCGGCGCGAGCTTCGCGACACGCACAGGTCGCGAAAGCGGCAATCGCCGCGCTCGGCAAGTGACCGGAGGCCGGGATGGATTACGAAGCCTTCTTCAGGGAGCGTCTCGATGCGCTCGTCACCGCCCTGTGCGATGTGTCGGAGAACCCAGCCTTGCGCTGGGCCGCCTGACCGCACCCAGGCCCGCATTGCCTGGCGGCAGTTCGTGAGGGGGGCTGCTCCGCAACGAAGATGAGCCCGAGCGGATTCTCGCCGCCTACGCCCGTTGCACGCCGGTCCCGCGCCATCGATTTGGACCGCCTCAAGGAGCTCATCGCGGAGGTGCGTCCCGCTTTGCTCTTTGGCCTGCGGCTGTGGGCTTCGGTCTGCCTCGCGCTCTACGTCGCGTTCTGGCTCGAGCTCGACAACGCGTACTGGGCCGGCACGACGGCGGCGATCGTCTGTCAGCCGCATCTCGGGGCGTCGCTGCGCAAGGGCTGGTATCGCATGATCGGCACCGTGATCGGCGCCGTCGCGATCGTCGTGCTGACCGCGTGCTTTCCGCAAGATCGCGCGCCGTTTCTCCTAGGGCTGGCGCTGTGGGGCTCCGCATGTGCTTTCGTCGCCACGCTGCTGCGCAATTTCGCGGCCTACGCGGCGGCGCTCACCGGCTACACGGCCGCGATCATCGCGATGGACCAGCTTGGCGCGACCGGTGGTCCGAACGGGCAGGCCTTCATGCTCGCCGTCTACCGGGCCAGCGAAATTTGCATCGGCATCGTCTGCGCCGGAGTCGTCCTCGCCGCAACGGATTTGGGCGGCGCTCGCCGCCGGTTGGGGACGTTGTTCGCCGGTCTCTCGGCCGAGATCGCCGGCCGGTTTGCCGGCACATTGAGGATCGCCGGAGCAGAATTGGAGGAAACGCAGACGACCCGGCGCGAATTGATCCGCCGCGTCATCGCGCTCGACCCGGTCATCGATGAGGCGATCGGGGAATCCGCCCAACTGCGCTATTTTTCGCCCGTGCTCCAGAAGGCGGTGGATGGTCTGTTGGCCGCAATGGCCGGCTGGGCGCGCTGCTCGATTGTGCTCGCGCGATTGCCGGAGGGGAGGGCACGCGGAGAGGCGGGCGTCGTGCTAGCGGAAGTCCCGGCGGAACTCCGCGCGCAGCCTGAGCAGGACGAGGCGACACGCTGGATGGCTGACCCGACCCGCCTGCTCCGGGCCTGTGACGCAGCCGCGCGGAGGCTGATCGCCCTGCCGGCCAGTACGCCGTCGCTGCAGCTGCTCGCCGATCAGACGGCTGACCTGCTGGCCGGCATATCGCAGGCGCTCAACGGGCTGGCTCTGCTCGTCACCGATCCCTTCCGGCCGGTTGCGCGCGACTTCCGCCGCCTCCGGATACCCGATTGGCTCCCTCCTCTGGTCAATGCAGCACGCGCCTTTGTCGTGATCGGCGCCGCTCAGCTTTTCTGGATTGTTACCGAATGGCCAAACGGCGCGGAAGCCATGACCTTTGCTGCGGTCGGCGTCATCCTGCTCGCGCCGCGCGCCGACCAGGCCTACGCTGCCGCGATAGGATTTATAATAGGAACGAGCTTCACCGCCGCTTTTGCTGCGATCATTGGATTCGCGGTGTTGCCGAACCGCGAGACTTTCACGGGTTTTAGTCTCGCGATTGGCCTCGTGCTGGTGCCCGCCGGGGCCGGATTGGCCTCGTCCTCTCGGCCGTGGCAGGCGGTGATGTTCATGGCCATGGTCGCAAATTTTGTGCCGCTGCTGGCACCCGCCAATGTGGAGAGCTACGATACCCGGCAATTTTACAATGCTGCGTCGGCGATTGTCGGAGGATCGGGTGCTGCGGCGTTGTCGTTTCGATTGCTGCCGCCGTTGTCGCCCGCTTTTCGCACGCGCCGGTTGTTGGGGCTGACGTTGCGCGACCTACGCCGCCTCGCGACAGGTCCCATCCTCGACACGGCCAACGATTGGCAGGACCACCTGTACGGCAGGCTCGCGGCGTTGCCGGATGCCGCACAACCGTTGCAGCGCGCGCAGCTGCTCGCGGCGCTCTTGATCGGCACCGAGATCATCCAGCTTCGCCAATTCTGTCGTCGGTTCGATCTGGGTTCCGGCCTCGATGCGGCGCTCGACGCCTTTGCGCGAGGCAACTCCGCCACGGCGGTCGCGAGGCTTGCCGATCTCGACCGCGCGCTCGCCTCGGGTTCGGGCGCAGCCGCACTCCGGACGCGGGGCATCATTCTCGGCATTTCTGAGACGCTGACCCGACACGTCGCTTACTTCGATGGAGCGACCGGGTGAGATTCACCGAGATCAACCTGTTCGGCGTCTATGTCGCGCCGATCTCGGTGATGATGGTCGTGGCGTGGGTGGTCACGATCCTGCTGCGGCGGTTCGCCGCCCGTTTCGGCCTGTTGCGCTACGTCTGGCATCCGGCGCTCTTCGTGTTCGCAGTCTACATCATCGTGCTGTCCGCGATCGTGTTGGCGGTAGCGCATTATCGCCCGTTCGTGCGCGGCCATGTCGCGAGCATCGCGGAACCCAATGAGCGGCGGGTCACCTATCCCACTTTAGGCCGCCCGCGGGCGGAATTTCCCGATCATGCTAACGGGCATTGGCCATGTCACAGCACCGAACGCTTCGCTGCTTCAGGAAGTCCCTTATCGACTCCGCTTGGCGCCTCGCCGGAGTCGTGAAAGCCTCAGAATTGTTTGGGTTTTGGTATGCCCTTGCGGTCGGTTGGACCGATCCCGAAGGCGCTCGGCCATGGCTTGCGCGGCTACCACGATCCCGACGGCCGGCTCGTCTACGCGGACCGCGCCGGCACCGGCATCAAAGAGGCGGAACTCAGCCGGCTGTGGGCCGGCTGCGGCCGCTCGCTGCGGCCGAGATGCCACTGGAAGTGCCGCCGCCGCGCGCCACTCGCTTCGGATCGCCGCTTTGGCTCAGCCGCGTGCATTGGGTGCGGCCCAAGCGCGTGGGCCAGGTCGAATAGCTTACCTGGACCGACGACAACCTGCTGCGACAGGTGGTTTTACGAAGGCCCGCGCGAGGACAAGTCGGCTGCCGAGGTGACGCGTCCGGGGCCGCATCCCAAAGCGGCGGGCAGCCACGCTACCGCCTCCAAAAAACGACGAACCCGCCCAGCTTAACCCCGCCGCTCATCCGACGCGTCACGGCGTGCATGAGGGTTGCCGCTGCGCTGAGCAAGGGGAGCTTCCTCAGTGGATGCGCTTACCGCGTTTGGACTTTTCGCCGTGACCGCCATGCTGGTCTGCTACGCGCTTGAGCAGCGCAGCCCGTGGTTCATCCTCGGATTTGCCGTGGCCTGTGCGCTCGGTTCTGCTTATGGGTTCCTGCAAGGCGCTTGGCCTTTCGGGGTCGTGGAAGCCATCTGGTCGGTCGTGGCTTTGCGCAGATGGAGCGACGGTTTCCGAGCAAGGATCACGCCCTGAACCGGGTGGGCAACGGCAAACCGCAGGAGCCGTTCCGATGAAAATAGTATAATTGCGCGAGATGTTGTTGCTCTCGCTAAAGGAAGGTTCCTCGACGGGCGGGTGTGGCGGTGGCACGGAAGCTCTAAGGTGTGTGTCGCTCTTCGCACCCAACTTTTGCGGACCAGCCGTGACGAGCGCCGGCGAGCGCTGGGACCGCGTCCCGGCAATCCTCAGCTTCCCCGATACGGCTGGGGTTCGCCGAGACTCATGGTTTCGCCGGCGCCTCTGGGAAAGTCTGGCTCGAGGGCCGGTACCTGATCCCGTGCGGGCGGCCATCAAAGACGGTCTATATTTTCATGCATCCCTCATCGACCTTGCATCCACTACCGATGCCCGAGGCGCTCGTTGCCGCGGGATTTCACGTTTTGTGCGCGGCCAGTCGTTATCCAAAGAACGAAAGCGGGGCTCATCATCGAGAAGGTGACGCTCGACATGGGCGCATGGGTGAGGGACGCCCTCGCCCGCGGCTATTATGAGGTGATCCTCGTCGGCTAGTCGGGCGGCGGCTCTCTCTCGCTGTTCTATCGGGCCGAAGCGGAGGCACCGCCGTTCACCATGACGCCGGTCGGCGACGTGGTGGACTTGACCCGAGCCGGGCTCGAACCCGCCGACGGTGTCATCTTCATCTCGGCGCACCTCCAGAAGCCACGCATTACTATCGGGATCAACCTTCCCAACTGCAATCAATGCGGTATTGGATTGGAGCCGCCGTCGCACCGATACTGCAGGGATCTCCCGCCCGCCGCCCGTGGGGTCGCGCGGGCCTCCGAAGCAGGCGGCGAGGCGGGTGCGATATCATCGGTCAATCGGTTTGACACCCGGCCTGATTGAATGTCCGACCGGAAATGAACCGAATATCAACATCTTTCGTCGCCCGTGCGCCTTAGCCTACGGTTGACCGGCTCTACGCACGATCGATGTTGTCAGGGGCCGCACCAATTTCAGGTCAAAAATCGTCGAAGTCGTCATTAGTCCTGGGTTGTTTACGGTCGACCGATCTTCGCCCGATCCGGTCTCGGGGGTGTCCGTCGCGAGATCCGCCGGCGTAGTTGGGCGGGAAGCATGCTGCGAATTGCCCTCGCGGCGCGCCTTGTCGATGCGAAAATAATGCTCGGCGTGTTGATAGAAATTTTCGGCGGCTATTCGATCGCCGCTCGTCGCCGCTTCGCGTGCCAGGGCGACGTATCGCTCGAAGATTTGCCGGGCGGTGCCACGGACCCTGACCTCGGGGCCGCTGCTGTCAAGCGTCTGATTGGATTGCGGAACTCGTGGCTGCGGTCGGAAAGGCTGGTTGGGGTTAAAGCGGCCGCGACCGCTGATCAGGTCTTGATCTCATGTCATCCGTGATATTGGATTTTGATCGGCCCGCATCTTCGCGAGGCCATCGACGTCGATTGTCTGCTGATTTGCCATGCCGTGGCAACAACCTTCGATCGCTTGGTCGGGGAGTTGCCGTCCTACGCCGCAGGTGGTTCATGGGGGCGGGAGGCCTGGCCGACGCTCTCCTCTCGCCGTGGCATCGCTCCGCTTTTCGATGGCTCGCTCAATTCAGGCGCTGTTTGCCCGTCGACGACAGTGCTTCACGTGTCGGCCTATTCGTTGCCGCCCCTGTGCGGTTCGGTCAGCAAAGAATTGGCGCGCGAGCGCCGTCGGCGTTTGTCTTGATGCCGCCTAGCAAAAGGGGGCCGAGATGACGCCACGGGAAACCCGCTACGCGAGAGCGGGGATGTCAGCATCGCCTATCAGGTCACGGCAATCGGCGACTTTGATGTAGTTCGGGCCCCGGCCTCTCACGTCGCCCTCGCCAGACAAATGGCCGCGCAAGAAAGCCCGTGCACGACCGAGCTTTACGATCGCACCGAAGAGCGGCTCACCGGGACGAGATCGAGCGGATCAGGCTGTGACCCATCAAAGCCGCTGTGTCAGGCATCTCGGCGCCTGCCTCGGCGAAGCCCCCCTCGGAAACACGTCGGCCGATCGTAAAACCAAAATCGAGCCGGCGAAAGGCATTCGCGACGAGCTGAAAGAGGGAAGCTCGTCAGCGAGGTGGGTACGGCCGCTTGCGTTCTGCGCCCGTGAGCAGACCGGAGAAAAAATTACTGTGCTTTCTGACAGAACGCCTCAAAGGTGATCTGCGTCGGGTTCGGACTACCGCTCGGCCAGTAGAAATGCCAGCCCCACTCGGCGTAGGAAACTCGATTCTCGTCGAGCCGCGGGCAAAACTTGTACTGCAGGTAGACCTGCTGCGTCTGGTTGCCGTTGGCCGCCGAGAACGCGAATGCGCCGTTCCAGACGATCGGGAAGGCGCTCGGGCATGAATAGTGGAAGAACAGGCTCGTCGTGCCCGGAGGCACTGTATAGGTGAAATTCGGCTGCCAGCCCTTCGTGACGGCCAGCGGTGCAGCCATGCCGCACGGCGCGGCGTCAACGACAGCTCCCGCCGGTGTGGCCGGGCAAGCGGCGAACATACTCTGCCACGCTTGGCCAGC
>CAWBQT010000001.1:0-614675 GCA_963790875.1 uncultured Alphaproteobacteria bacterium | reverse complement strand
CTCGCCGAGGCCTGGCAGCCTCTGCAGCGACGAGATTACCATGCCTTGCGCCTGCTGTCCGGGGTGGCGCCGGTGACCCGACGCAGCGGTAAGAGCTGCATCGTGGTGCGCCGCTACGCCTGCAACAAGCGGCTGGATAATGCGCTCTATCATTGGGCGCGCGTGGCTACCCAGCACGACGCGCCGAGCCGCGATCGCTATGCCGCGCTGCGCGCTCGTGGCCATAGCCACGGCCGCGCCCTGCGCACGGTCGCCGACCGCCTGCTGTCGGTGGCTTGCACCCTGCTCGAACGGCAAACCCTGTTCGACCCCGACTACAAGCCGCCGCAGGCTGCCGCCGCATGAGCCTCCCGCTGGCATCCCTTTGTTCGATCGAACGGCACCATCCCTTCGTCCCGACCCGCCGACCGGCAGAGCACCGCGCGCAGCGGCAGTCAAGGATGCCGCCGGCGCAGCGGCGGCACCGGCAAAGCCGGCGCGCAGCGTCCTTGACAGAGCGAGCACGGTGCTATCCTCCCGGCGCGGGACGATCGCTCCGAGACACTGCGCTGCCGCAGCCTGGCGCGGGGATCTCGCGGCTCCTATTGGCAATCGTTACGTCACGTTTCCCAAGGCTCGTAACGGTTGCTTCCTCACGGCCTTGCCGGCCCAAAGACCGGTCAGGCATCGACCCGGTCTGGACCTTCAGCGCCCGCCCCTCTGCGGGGTTACCGTCCCGCATTTTTCGCTTGATCATTGGTGGGCTCCCCCATCGAGCTGATTCTTTACGCATAAATCTGCATAGGACGGTCAGTGTGACCCCTGAGAAGGGCTCCCCTTGCTTCGTCATACCGGCGAAAGCCGGTACCCATGGCAGAAATGGATCCCGGCTTTCGCCGGGATGACGAAAAAAGGACTGGAACGCACTTCGAGCACAGCGCGATGCGCTGGGTCCAGAGCCGCTTGTGGGGAATGATCGCCCATCGAGGGGGAGGGCTCGCCAATCGCGGCGGCAATGTTCCATAACTTACCTACCAAACACGAAGAATTGCGTGGGGCGCGCTCACGCTCAAGCTTGGCGCGCCGCTGGCGAAAAGTCTGCTTCAGTCAGCGCGATCGGCGTGCCGTGCGGCGTGCGCGCCGCGGCATGGCGCCAGGCGGCGCGACAGCGGGCGAGGGCCGCGGGTTCGGCCGCGCTCTTCTCGGCGGCGATGCGTTCGAGGGCGGCGAGCCAGTGACGGTAATAAGTGTCGCCCAAATCCGGGTCGCCGGCCGCCTGGGCGCGCTCGATTTCGTCGGCGAGGGTCGCGGCCCATTCCGGCCAGCTGAACAGGCCGCGCTCGTGCAACGCTACTGCCAGGGCAAAGGCCTGCGCCTCCCACGGCGCGCGAAACACCGGCCCGTCGGCGTCGCGCGGGATGCTCGGCACCCATTCGGTGGCGCGGTCGGCCGCACTCATGCCGGATCGAGATAAGGTTCGAACGCCTCGATCGAGACCTTGACCGCGGGGTCGGCGTCCTCCCCCCATAATTCGCGGGCCGAGAACACGACCGCATAGAGCCATTGCGGGTTGTCGCCGGCGCCGAGCGCCGCCGTATCCGGAAAGACGTGACAGCCGCGAACCGCCTCGACGATGCCGGTCTTGCCGCGGGCGTAGCGCGGCAGGCGGGTATGGGTCACCGGGTTGATGTTCTTCGTCCGCACCCGATCGCCGGCGGTGAACCGTGCCGGCTGATTGGTCGGTCGGGCAAAATCGCCGCGGGTCAAGCTGTTCTCGACATCGGCGGCAGCAAGGGTGCGCGGCAGCTTGGCGCCGGCGCGCAGCGAATGGCCGGCGGCGATTTCGTCCGCACCGACGAGCCCCTGCCCGACGAGCCGGTTCTCCAGGCCGAGAAACCAGCGCCGGTAGTAGGACGAGCCAAGATAGTCGAGCGGCGGCAGGGCTTCGAGCGAGGCGCGGCCGGCGTCGATCGTCCACAGCCCGGTGCGGCTCAGCGCGCGCTGTAGCGCGAAGACGCGGCCCTCCCAGCGCGCATGGAACGGCGGCTCGGCGGGTTCGGGCTCGACCGCGGCCGAAACCGTGCATGCCGCCCATGTCGTGGATCGAGTTCGTCATGCCGCGGCGACCAGGTCCGGCGCCTTCGCGAGGCCGGTGCCGATCATGCTGTCGCGAGTGACGAGTTCGGCAAGACGCGCCTCGCTCCACTCTTCGGTGCCGGCAGGGCGCATCGGCACGACGATGAACCGCGTCTCGGCCGTCGAATCCCAGATGCGGACCGCCGTTTCGGGCGGCAGGGTGACCCCAAAATCGGCGAGGACACCCCTCGGGTCGATCACCGCGCGCGAGCGGTAGGGAGCGGATTTGTACCAGACCGGCGGCAGCCCCAGAACCTCCCATGGGTAGCATGAGCACAGGGTGCAGACGACAAGGTTGTGGATCTGGGGGGTATTCTCGACGGCGATCAGATGGCTGCCGACGCGGCTCGCATGGCCCAATGAATTCGCCGCCGCCGTCGCGTCGGCCAGCAGCCGGCGTTTGAAATCGGCATCGGTCCAGGCACGCGCGACGAGGCGGGCGCCGTTGCGCGGGCCGATCCTGGTTTCGAAGGCTTCGACGATCCGGTCGAGCGCCGCCGGATCGACATAGCCCTTTTCGGTCAGGATCGTTTCGAGCGCCCGCACCCGCACCTCCATCTCGGACAACTCCGATCCCCGCGGATGGTCGTCAGAGTGTGGGTGGTCATCGGGCATCGTTTCGACTCCTCGCTCGGCGACGATGCTAGGACCGGCCGGATCGGAAGTCGAGACCGAGCGGCTGCTGTGGCGATCGTCAAACGACGCGGGTCGGTGGAGAGATCACCTCAGCCTCCGAAACCGCAATCTGAGGTTTCCTCCGATAACCCCCACCCCTTCGCATGCCGTCGAAAGAAGCGGTCAGAAAATTGACTGTCCGCAGAAGAGCGTTGCCTAACCGTTGTGCGTGCTTCGAGACCCCGCCTGCGGCGGAACCTCAGCATGAGGTAAATATTTGATTGCTGCTTATCTGGACAAGCAAGCCTGTCTGAATTTCCGCTTCTGCGGAGGTGGTCGTCCCGGTAGTCCATAGGAGGGGCCCCGCCATTCGCGTGCCGCGTATCGACACGCAAACGGAGCGGACGGCGGGGAGGTGCCTGTGGACCCACCGAGGCGAGCACCGGGCCGTGTGGTGTGCCATATCTCTTCCAGCACCGTTTTAAGTATGTGAATCATTCAACGGCCCTACGCCCGCGAGCCCGCGAGCTAGGGGCAACGTCTCAGTTTCGATTTTCTCTGTGATGGAAAGCCGACCTTTGGCGGTCAGAACCCGGCGAGCCAGTTGCGCCGATTCCGGCCGTTCGCCGTCCTCGCGCTGACGATCCCGCCGGGCGGCGAGATCTGGTCGCCGGTCTTCATGCCGCGGGCAGTTCCCGGTGCGGACACCGCGGGGTTTCACGGTGGGGATTTCTCCGCCTGCGAATTTGGAAAACCAAACATTGTCGTTGCCGTCGACAACTGCCGCCCTGGGGCCAGGAAGTCCGCCATCGGTGAACGGCGAGCCACCAGATCCCAAGATACCACGAGCCTGCATTCGCCCGTTGAAGCTACGATTTCAGCATTTTGCGGCAGTTCTTAGCGAAAATTAAGGGCCTGCAGTGGGATCGATTGGGCCGTGGTGGCCGGGACCGTTTAGCAGCGTATCGCCGCGCCTCCAGGCGGAGCACAAGGTCAGTGCGAGTCCGGATTTCGACGCTGTCGTTACCGGCGCCGGGTTCTCCGCCGCCAGTTATCGGGCTGCCAGCTCTGCGAAGCCTGCTAGGCAAAGGCAGGCTGGCGGATTGTGATCACTTTTCCGGCATCCCGGCCTTGAGCAGGCCGGCGAAATAGGTGGCTTCGAACAGGGCGCGGACCTTCGGCACGCCCCAATAATTACGAGATCCGCTGAACCCCGCGGCCTTCACACGAGCGAGGCTCGCATAGCGATCGCCACGGCCGAACAGCCGAGCTTCGGTGAGCTCGGCGGCAGCGCGTTCGCGCTCGCCTTCGAGGGCGTAGGCGGCCGCGAGGAACGCGTGCGACAAGCCAAACCTCGAATTGGCGGCGCGCGACTTTTCGAGCCAGAAGATGGCGTCACCGGTGCGCGACTGCAGCAAATGAACAACACCGATGCGCGCATAAAAGAAGGCAATCGACGGATCGCGCGGACTGAGGCGGACGGCTTGCAGGGCCAGCGGGATGACCTCATCGATCGCGCCGGTCATCCACTTGCACCAGCCCAGATTATGCAATGTTCCCACCGAGTTCGGATTGGATGCGAGCACGGTCTCGAATTCGAAAACGGCCTCGTCGGGCCGGCCCCGCTCCCGCAGCAACAGACCCTTCGCGTAGTGTGCGACCGTGTTGTCGGGTGATGCCGCCAAGGCTTGCCGGATCAGATGTTCCGCGCGGGCGATGTCGTTCGATTCGGAGTCGCTGTCGCTCATCTCGTCAAGCACCCGGGACACAAGCAAGGCTGCCAGCGTGCTCTGCGCCTCGACCGACTGCGGATCGAGCGCCAGCGCGTGCTCGAGGAGCGTGATCGCTTCAGTATCGCTCTCGACTGAATGCGGCCGATACGAAGCGGCGCGCGCCCTGAAGACATAGTCCAGCGCCTCGGGGTGATCCGTGTGCCGCGCGGCCTCCGCGCCGCTCAAACCTGCCAGTTCGATATTGAGAGTATTTGCGATCCGTCCCGTAATCTCGTTTTGCAGGGCCAAGAGATCGCCCAAGTCATGATCGAACCGCTCCGCCCAGAGATGCGTGTCGGTCTCGGCATCGATTAGCTGCGCGTTGACCCGAACCGTGTCGCTCGATCGCTGCACGCTCCCTTCGAGCAGGTAGCGCACGCCCAACTCCCGGCCGATCTGTTTTGCATTGACCGGCTTGTCCCTGTAGGTGAACGCGGTATCACGCGAGATGACGAACATGTGCGGGAAGTGCGACAGATCGGTCGTCAGATCCTCGGTGACGCCGTCGGCAAAATATTGCTGGTCTCGGTCGCGGCTGAGATTGGTGAACGGCAACACGACGATCGACAGTCGCGGCGCGACAAGCGGCGGCACTATTGCGGTGGCTACAGGAGTGGTTGTCGCGACGTGGTCAACCGGCTTCACGGCTCGGAAGGAAAAGCGTGCCGGCCCGACCCACCACGAAGCACCCACAACGACAAATATGAGCCCGACCCCTATGCCGATGAGCGGTCGGCCACGGCGCGATGGCTGCGCCGGCAATGCGCGCTCCGACACGGTGTCGTAAGGGCTCTCCGCGCTAGCGTCGGCACCGGGTTGTATCTCTGCCGCTACCCGCGTCACCGGCACCGTAAAACGATAGCCCCGCCGGGGCACCGTCTGAATGCAGCTACCCTCGGATCGCGCTCGGTCGAGGACGCGGCGGAGCGCCGAGATCTGAACCGTCAAATTGTTTTCTTCGACCACCGTTCCCGGCCAGACGGCCCGCATGATCTCTTCCTTCGAGACCAAATCGCCATGGCGTGCGAGGAGGACATCGAGCACGGCGACGGCCCGGGGGCCGATAGCCGCTGGGACAAGAGCGCCGCCTTCGACCCGCTGGAACAAGACGCCCCCGCCCCGGTCGAACCGGTAATCTTCAAATTGGAAAAAGTCGGCGGAGATGGGCACGTCCATGAGACCGCCTGCGGTTAGCTCCCCCCTTGGAGGACCTTAGCAACTTTTCAGAAAATTTTAGGATGTTTTTACCGCCGTCTCATAGCGGCCGATCCCCGCAACGGGTCCAATACCCCTCTCGGTAAATCTGATGGTGGAGAGACGAACATGAAAAGCTGGATTCAGAATGGGATGCTGGCCGTCGCAATCGCCCTACCGGCATGAGCGGTACAGCCCGGGCGGAAGACAACATCGGCTGCGGTAACGCCACGCTGCAGGGGACTACGACCCGCCACTGGCCGCGATCCTGGCCGCTGATATCGCTGGCTACTCGCGCCGGATGGGCGCCGATGAGGAAGGAACCCTCAATCGGCTCAAGGCGCTCCGAGCAGACCTGATCGCTCCCAAATCCCCGCGCGTAACCGCAGGGTGGTCAAAACCACAGGCGACGGTTTCCTCGTCGAGTTCGGCAGCGTCATCGACGCGCTGCGCTTGCTGGCATTGCGGAGCGAAACGCACCGGCCCCCCGCGAACAAACCGAATCGTTGTCAACATGGGCGACATCTCGGTCGTCGCAGCGCGGCTCGGGAGCCCTGGCAGGACCGGGCGGCATTTACGTCTCGGCGCGCGTTCAGGTAGACACCCGCGGCAAGCTAGACCTCGCGTTCCGGGTTCCGCAGATCTTCGAAGCTACCTATTTCGCCGGGCTGCTCAAGGCCGGCATGCTGGACGATGACAATGGGGAAGAGGGGGGAACCTTCATGAAGCGCAAATATTCCCACGTACCAAAGACGCGCTTTTACCTAGCCCCGTACCTGTTCTTCGTCGCGTCGCTCGCCGCGCCCCTTGGCATAGGCGCTGCGTCGGCCGCGGACGCGACATGCGCGAGCCTAGCTGGCTTGGCGCTGCCACACACGACGATCACCGCCGCCCAGTCGATTCCAGCCGGCACCTACACCGCACCAGATGGCGAGGTTTTTGCCAATCTGCCCGCGTTTTGCCGGATCGCTGCCACTTTGACCCCGACCTCGGACTCGGACATCAAGATCGAAGTCTGGATGCCGGATTCCGGCTGGAACGGGAGATTTCTCGGGACCGGCAACCTCGGCATTGGGGGGCTTATCCAATATGGGTTTTTGGCCGGTCTCCTCTCATTCAACTATGCCGTGGCCAACACCGACATGGGCACGTCGCCGGCGGCGACCGATCCACTTGGTGGCCGCGTACTGACCGGTCATCCCGAGAAGCAAATCGACTTCGCTACTCGATCGACCTATCTGATGACGGTGCGGTCAAAGCAGATCATCGAAGCCTTCTATGCGGAACGCCCCAATTACTCGTATTTCTTCGGGTGCTCGACCGGCGGGCAACAAGGCATTCACGAAGCCCTGCAATTCCCTGGCGACTACGACGGTATCCTTGCCGGTGCCCCCGGCATGAACGGTACCCACAACGCCGCGGGCAACATCTGGGACTACCAGGCATTCAATCGCAGCCCGGTGAATATCACCGCAGCGCAGGCGACGGCAATTACCGCGGCGGTTGTCAAGCAATGCGTAGGCAAAGACGGCGGGTTGCGCTCGGACAGTTTTCTCACGGACCCGCGCGACTGCCATTGGGATCCGGCTGCGCTACAGTGCATGGGCGGTCCGGCCGATGCGGCCATCTGTCTCACGGCGCCGCAGGTTGGGGCGGTGCGAAAGTTCTACGAAGGGCCGATCAACCCGCGCACGGGGAAGCGGATCTATGCAGGACGAACGCGAGGAAGTGAGAGCAACAATGGCTACCCTGCGGTGCTGCCGACGCTGGCGACGACCACGAGTTTCTCGCCGTACTGGGTCTTCGGCAACGATTTCGACTGGTTGACGTTCGACTTCGACCATGACATGGACACTTTCGACGACGCGCTTGCTGCAAGGCTCAACGCAAACACAGCAGATCTCGAAGAATTTAAGTCACACGGCGGCAAGTTGCTCCTGTATCATGGCTTTGCCGATCCGCAAATTCCGACGTTGAACACTATCGCCTATTACGAACGATTGATTACCAGTCAGGTCCGTGAGGGCGGCCATGCTGAGAGCAAGCGGAAGGAAGGTCTGCATCGCACGCAGGAATTCGCCCGGCTATTCCTCCTGCCAGGGGTAGGGCATTGCATCGGCGGGGCCGGACCGGACACGTTCGATGGGTTGAGCCCGCTTCAGCAATGGGTTGAGCAGGGCATTGCGCCGGACCAGATCGTGGCGTCCAAGATCATCAATGGGGTGACGACCTCAACGCGCCCCATCTGCCCCTATCCGGCACTGCCGCGGTATAGAGGGGCCGGCGATCCGGCAAAAGCCAGCAGCTTCAAATGCGTCGCGGACGAGGACCGCGACGACAACCAGCCTCCGGCTCCGGAATACCTCAATGATGGCGATAATTTCCCGATCGTGCCGGTTCATGACCACGATCATGGGTCACGCCCATAACGACCGGTAACGGAGCGATGCACGAAGTGTCACTCTTGCGGCTCGAATGATCGGGCGCGCAGGAAGCGGACATTTCGGATATGGCCGCGGGAGTCGCCGATTGTCGCACCGGCTTAAACGGCATGTTATTTATCAAGAATCACCGGCTCACAGCAGCTCGTCGAGCAGCGCCTTAGATTCTCTAAGGTCGGGGATGTCGAAACCTTCGGTGAACCAATCGTAGACCGGCGCGAGGAGATCGCGTGCCTCGGCGCGGCGGCCCTGGTCGCGCCGGAGCCGGGCGAGGCTCGCGGCGGCGCGCAATTCCCAGAGCTTGGCCTGCTGCTCCTCGGCAATGCTAAGGGCGGTGCGATACAGCTCTTCGGCGGCCTCCGAATGCCCTTGCCGCAACAGCAGCTGGCCCTTGAGCCTGTTCAACTCTGCCTCCAGCCAGCGCCCTCCTATCCGTTCCGTCATCTCCAGTGCGTCGTCCACCAGGGTCACGGCCTCTTCAATTTGCCCTGCTATCTCACATGCTCTCGCAAGAAGAGCGATATATTGCGGCAGCAAAGTGTCGCTCCCAGTGGCGCGGAAAGCCGTCGAGCCGCTGCGCAGGAGTGATATCCCCTCAACCACGGCGCCATTTTTGACCTTGACCCAGCCCCGATAGACCGTTCCTTGCGCTTGCCGCACGGCGAAACCGTGCTCGGCCGCCACTTCGGTCAACTCGCGCGCCGGCTCGCGCAGGGCCGTATCGTTTCCGTCCAGAACATGCAGCCTGGCGCACATATTCAAAGCGTTCGCTAAGGAACGCGGATGAGCCAGCCGCCGAGCTTCAACGATCGCCTCGTTAATCAGTGCCGCTGCCTGGCTGGGAAAGCCGAGGCAGAACAGGGCACTCCCTAAATAGCACTGTGACTCAAGTTGGAGTTGAGCGGCCCAACGGATTGACGAGCCATGGGAGATCGGATCAAAAAGCGCACGCGCCTCCTCCAAATGCGTCCGGGACGCAGCAAAGCTGCCGGTCAAGAACAGCGTTCGACCAAACGCGAGATTGCCCAGCATGAGTCCGACGGCATCCCTGCGCTGACGGCTCAGACGCAGCAGGTCCTCGGCCAAGCGCTGCGCCAGATCGAGTTGACCGCCATACGCGTAATACCGAGATTGCCCCAAGGGAACCTGAAAGTATTCAGAGGGAGAACCCAGCTGCTCCCACAATTCCCGAGCGCGGGCATACGCGTGGCCCGTTTCCGGGGCCGCCTGGCCTTTGATATTATTAAAAATGTCGCCCAAATCGCTGTGAAATTCAAGCTCCTGCAGCAGGCGTTCGCGGCTGTGCGGAAGCAGCGCCAGCTGTTCCAATCCCTTGCGCAATTGCGCGGCCGCTTCCGCCATTGCCAAGCGGGTGGCGGACCTCGAACGGGCTTTCGCCCAATAGGCAATAGCCTTTTCGACCAGCCCCGCCTCCGAATAATGCTGCGCGAGGAGTTCCGGCTGATTCTCCATCATCTCGGGCGAATGGGCTTCGAGCGCTTCGGCGATCTGGGCATGCAGTTGCTGCCGCACATTGCGCAGGAGGCTGCCGTGCGCCGTGTCCTGCACCAGCGCGTGCTTGAAGGTGTAGACCGCGTCCGGCGGCGTGCCGCGCTGGAACACCAGTTCGGAATTGACAAGGCGACCGAGAGCGGTTTGCAGCTCGTCTTCGGGAAGGCGCGAGACGGTGCGGAGCAGCGCGTATGAGAACTCGCGGCCGATCGCGGCACCAATCTGCGCCACGTGCCGCACCGGCGCCAGGCGGTCGAGCCGCGCCATTAGCGAATCGTGCAGAGTCGTTGGGATCCCGAGCCGCGGCACAGCGCTATCGAGCACGTAGCGATTGGCCTCCTCCCGCAGCAGACCGCTCTCCAACATGCTCTTCGTCAATTCCTCGACAAACAGCGGCACGCCGTCGGTGCGGTCGGCGATCTGGTCGAGGACGTCATCGGGCAGCGCCTTGCCGCCGGCGATCTGCTCGACTAAAACGACCCGATCGCGCCGGTCCAGGCGATTGACCGCCACCATCGTCACCTGCGGCTGGCCGGTCCAGGGCGCCTGGAACTCGGGGCGGAACGTTACGATCAGCAGCACCGGCAGGCTCCGCACGCGCTCGACGATGAGGTCGAGCAGTTCGCGCGAGGTCGGGTCGATCCACTGCGCGTCCTCGAATACCATCAGCACCGGCTGCCGACGCGCCAGACCGTCGAGCTGCCGGATCACCGCCTCGAGGGTCCGTTCCTTCTTCCGTTGCGGACTGAGGTTCGGCAGCGGATGGCGCTCGGACGCCGGCAGAGACAAGAGGTCGGCGATGAATGCCACATCCGCGTCCGGCGGCTCGGCGAGGGTGAGCAGTGCCTCCAGCTTCGCCAGCTTGGCTTCGGCTGTATCCTCGCGCGCGAAGCCAGCGGCGCGTTCGAGTTGGGCGAGGAACGGGTATAGGGCGCTATCGGTGTGGTAGGGCGAACAGAAATAGCGCAGTCGGAGATGCGGTTCGGCTCGGATGTGTTCGACCACTGCTGCAGTGATGCGCGACTTGCCGATCCCGGGTTCGCCCGAGACCAGCACAACCTGGCCGTCGCCGGCCTTGGTGCGCGCCCAGCGGCGCAACAACAGGTCGATCTCGTCGTCACGACCGACGATTTGCGTCAACGCCGCTCCACGCAATGCCTCGAAGCGGCTTTCGACGGTGCTCGGCCGCAGCACGTGCCAAACCGGCACGGGCGCATCTAAGCCCTTGACTTTGAGCGCGCCGAGATCGCGCAATTCGAACAGGTCGCCGAGCAGCCGCCTAGTGCGCTCGGCGATCACGACGCCGCCGGACGGCGCCAACTCCTGCATCCGGGCGGCCAAGTTCGGGGTCTCGCCTACGACACCCCGCTCCCGCGCGTCGCCGGCGCCGATCAGATCGCCGACGACGACGAGCCCGGTGGCGATGCCGATGCGGGCGGCGAGGCTTACCTGCGTCTCGATCCGGGCGACCCGCTCGGCCAGCGCCAGCCCGGTGCGCACTGCCCGCTCGGCATCGTCCTCATGCGCCCTGGGATAACCGAAATATACGAGCGCGCCGTCACCCATATATTTTGCGACATACCCGTCCAACCGTCCGACCTCGGCGGCGACGGCGGCGTGATAAGCGCCGATCACCTCGCGCAGGTCCTCGGGATCGAGCCGCACCGACAGCGCCGTCGAACCGACCAGGTCGCAGAACATCACGGTTAGCTGCCGGCGCTCTGCGCCGACGCTCGGGGCCGAGTTGGAAGCAGATCGCGCGCTCGCTGCATCGCGTGTCGGGGCGCTGGCGTCCAGGGCGGCGATTGCGGCCAGGAGCTTTCGCCGGTGGCCGATAAGGGTAATGCCCAAATCCTTTAGGTCGTCCGCCGTCAGGTCGCGTAAGACCTCGCCGTCTATCGCGTTATCGTGGAATGCGGGCGCGTATTGTTCGAGCCCCAGCCCTCGCAGCCACGCCGCTACGTCCATGCCGTGGTCCTCGGCTTGGAGGAGCGCTAACCCCTCGTGGTCGAGGATAATCCTCTATCTATCACGATGCCAGCCGCATGACCTCGCTCAACGGCCGCTTTTTCACCCGACTAAGCTGTTTGGCCTTGGGTCGGGCAATGGCCGGATAGGGGCATGGGCCGGCATTGCTATCGACGCGAGCGGATAGCGGCTGTGGGTGGGCAAGGGGACAAAGACGCGCGTACGCTGGCGCCTCTCACTATCTCATTCGATCTCCTCACCGAGATCTGACGGCAACTGCTCGATGCGCCGTGCGACCGCGTAGTGTCGTTCGACCGCGCGAGTGGTAGGGAGCGGATTTGTACCAGACCGGCGGCAGCCCCAGAACCTCCCATGGGGAGCATGAGCACAGGGTGCAGACGATAAGGTTGTGGATCTGGGGGTATTCTCGACGGCGATCAGATGGCTGCCGACGCGGCTCGCATGGCCCAATGAATTCGCCGCCGCCGTCGCGTCGGCCAGCAGCCGGCGTTTGAAATCGGCATCGGTCCAGGCACGCGCGACGAGGCGGGCGCCGTTGCGCGGGCCGATCCTGGTTTCGAAGGCTTCGACGATCCGGTCGAGCGCCGCCGGATCGACATAGCCCTTTTTCGGTCAGGATCGTTTCGAGCGCCCGCACCCGCACCTCCATCTCGGACAACTCCGATCCCCGCGGATGGTCGTCAGAGTGTGGGTGGTCATCGGGCATCGTTTCGACTCCTCGCTCCCCGTCCGACTATTTCATCCGGTCCGGTTTTCGCCTCGTTATTTCACGCCAAAACAGCCTCGGTTTGCAAATCGCGGCCCACTGCTGATTCCGGCGATGTCGCAGTGGGCTGGTCTGGTCGAGCAAACGGCGGAACTGCGTTCGGTCGGTCGACGACTACCGCTACAATTGGGCGACCCCGGCGCGGGCGCATTCTTCGTCCTGCTGGCTGGTGCCACCGCTGACACCGCAGGCGCCTTCGACGACGCCATTGCGGATGATCGGAACCGCTCCCTGGGCCATGATCATGTGGCCGCCCTCCGCCGCCGCAAGCCCGCGCAGTGCCGGCATGTCGGCACGCTCTGCCATTTCGCCGCTGGGGCGGCCGAATGCCGCCGAGACGACGGCCTTGCCTTGGGCCGCATAAGCGCTCGCCCACATCGTGTTGTCCATGCGCTGCAATGCGATCGGCCGGCCGCCGGGATCACAGATCGCGCCGCTGATCTTGATGTTCAGCTCCTGTGCTTTTGCGAGGGTGCCCCGCAGGATGCGATTGGCTTCTTCCAAGGTGAGACCCATCGATTGTTTCCTCCGCATGGGACGTTGATGTTCCCCCGCCGGCGTGACTATAGCGCAGCTCGGCATCGAGCAACTCTCCCGGTTCAGCTCAACCGCGCGGGGCGGGGCGAGAGAGGAATCGGATATTGACCTGTTTCTTCGACTACAAAGGCAAAAGGGAAGTGTCGGCCTGTTCGATCCGGTGGACGTGAAGGAGCCATCGCGGCCATCATCGACGATGACGCACGCCTTCTGCCGGCTCTCCGCCGCTGCCACACTCGCCCTACCGCCTGTTCCGCCGTATGAGCGATCTACTGCGAGACATCACCGCCGCGTTCCGGAGCTTCCGCGCCGCATCACCGTGCCGCCCTGAGCCGGCCAGGCCGCCCTCACCCCTCACTCACCCACCGCAACAGCCAAGATCAGCCGAGAGCCCTGGACAGCTTCTCCCAGCCTTAGTCTCGAAGATACATGTCCTCCATGGAGCGCAGATGCGGCTCGTCCAGAATGCGGCCGTTACTGGCGACGCCCCAGGGCCTCTGAGCCGCCTGGGCACGGAGCGCATCCAGGGCCAATGTGCCGCGCTGCTGAAAATCACTCAAGAAATCCCAGTTGGCCTGCAAGCCTGCCATGGTGGTCACAGCGGGAAACCAGGCCGCGGCGGCCCCGGCATCCTGCTGCGCCTGTAAGGAAAGGTCCCGGCGTCGCGGGGTGCGTCATGGCGCCGGGCAGCCAGCCAGCGCCGCCCCAGCTCACGCCAAGATGCCTCGCGGCGCCTCAGAACAGCACAGTGGCCGAAGTGCGATGGGTGTTCTCACCCGTGGGCGGGGGCAGCACCCGCGTTAGGGCCTACCGGCACAGTGGCACTGATCCGCGGAACTCCCAACGAGCGCGGCGTGTGGCCCTGACCTGTGAGGTCGTCAGCGAGGACCACATCACCCGGTCCAAAACGGCGCGTGGTGCATCGCCGATCCCGATTTCCATCTGCCCCGCAAGAATAAAAATGTATTGTCGCCGGGGCGCGGTGTGCCAATCGCTCCAATGGTCCGCAGGGAAACAGCGGAATACGAGGTTGGCAGCCGCCTGAAGCGCAACAGACGCGACCGCTCGGCGCGTCGGCGCTGCTCAACCAAGCCACTCGCCGCGCGACTGATGTCACCGCTGGCCGCCGCCGGCCGCCGAGATTCAGGAAACCGGTCGCGTGTCCTTTGCCCTACCGGGCAGCGCCTCTCCCCCTGTCAGTCCGCGGCCTGGGCGACCACGTCAGTGGCGCGCTGCGCTTGCATCAGCTCGTCCCAGCTGTCGGCTTCCATGAACTGGGCCCAGCGGCGGTAAAGGTTCCGCAGGTTGTGCTCGCTCGATTTGGCCTGCGTCAGATCGACGACGACGCCAGGCAGCCGGAACCCCTCCCACTCGTAATTCTCGACTTCGGTACCGTTCCCCTGGTCGTAGTTATAAGGAAAACGCCGGGCGATCACCCCACGGCTCGCGGCGTGGGCGTAATTCCAGTTCTCCATGTCGTCCTGCTCGGTCATCCCGGCCGGCCCGGAATAGCGGATGTAGTAATCGCGCAGGAAGTCCTTGACCTCCTGCGGCGCCGCCTTGTCGACGAGGAACCAGCGCCACACCTCGGTCTCGTGCGGCCCGCGCGGGTGCCACACCGCGATCGTCCGCGGCTGGCGGGAGAGAAAGGCCATGCTCGGGAACACCTCGCCGACGAGCGTGATCAGGCGCCCCCAATCGCCACGCTGCCGGCGGCGTGCCGCCTCGCATTCGCGGAAATAATCGGCGACGACAGGCGAGTGCTGATAGCCGGGCGGCACCGACTGGGTCTGCGGCAACAGATACGCCGTCGTCTGATGCCCGCGCTCCGGCACTGCAATGTGCAGCTTGCGCGCCACGTCCAATTCCGGCATGTCGCGCCGGCCGCTGCCCGACGGGCCGACGCCGACGAGGTCGACCGAGCGGTGGCTGATGTTGTGGTAGCTGTCGCCGCTGAAATTCTCGGCCGGGAATTTCCAGTTGCACGGCACCCGCCATTTCTGGATGCCGCCCAAGATCTCGGCGCCGCCGTCGCTGCCGTCCCAGGCGTCGAAGGTCTGGTCGAGATAGCGGCTGAAATCGCCGAGATATTCGGTGAAGGAGGGTGCCGCCGGGTCCCACGTCGCCCAGATCGCCCCTTTGTAGTTGCAGAGCTGGGCCACCTCGACCAATCCCCATTGCGGACGGTCGAGCTGTGAATGGTAGGCCTCGCGGAAATAGGGGACGCCGACGAGCTTGCCGTTGGTGCCATAGCTCCAGCCGTGATAGGGGCAGGTGAAGATCGGCGTGTTGCCTTCGTCATAGCGGCATACCTTCATGCCGCGATGCCGGCAGGAATTGAGGAAGACGTGGATCTTGCCGGCGCGGTCGCGACACAGGATCACCCCTTCCTCGCCCATGCCGGAGGCGAAGAAATCGCCGGGGTTCGGGATCTGGCTCTCGTGACCGACGAACAGCCACGACCGGGCGAAGACCCGCTCCTGCTCCTCGCGATAGATCTCCTCGTTGACGAAGATCTCGCGGCTGATCTGCCCGTTCGCCAGGTCGACGAGACCCGGCCGGTAACCCGCAGGCGGCGCCGTCGTCATCGTTCTGCTCCTCGTCTCGGATCGCTTGCCTGATAACCTGCCGCATTCTGCCCGGTCGCGGAGCGCAGCTCCAGTCCGGCCATCATCTCGATAATCCGAGCGGCAATCGGAAAGCCTCGTTGTCCCCAGCCCTGCGCCTGAGCGCGGTTCAGCACGTCATGCGCGAGGAGGCCAAGACTGGCCGGCGCCGCGACGTTGCGGGCGAGATCGCAGGCGAGGTGCAGGTCCTTGGCGACGATGTCGAGCGTGCCGCCGGCGGTGAAGGCGCCGCTCAGCACCGAGCGCGGGATATTGTCGAAGGTGCGGCTGGCGCCGGCGCTGAACGGGACGATCTGCGCCAGGATGCCGGGATCGACCCCGGCCTTGGCACCGATCAGCAACCCTTCGAGCGCCGCGACAAAGTTGGTATAGCCGAGATATTGCGTGACGAGCTTGGCGACGCAGCCGGAACCCGCGGCACCGACATAAAAGATGTTGCCGGCGATTGCCTCGAAGAGCGGCCGACATCGCTCGAAGACCGGCTTCTCGCCGCCGACCATGACCGTCATCCCCGGCGGCCGGCCGCTGACCGGTGCATCGAGCATGTCGACGCCACCGCCGCGGCACGCCGCGGCGACGCGCCGCGCCACGTCGGGCGCGTTCGTCGTCAGGTCGATATAGGCATCGCCGGGGCGCAGCCCGGCGAGGATACCGGTCGCCGGGTCGAGTGCGGCGGGCTGCATCTCGTCCGGGCCGGGGAGCGAGGTGAACACGACCTCGCTCTGTTGCGCTACTCGAAACGGGTCCTCGACCGCCCGCGCGCCGCGCGCCGCGAGCGGCGCCGTCGCCTCGGGGCGAATGTCGCAAACGGTCAGATGATGGCCGGCCTCGATCAGGCGGAGCGCGATCGGTGCCCCCATCGTGCCTGTGCCGACAAATCCGACCCGCATCGCACGCCCCCGTTTCGCTTTCTACGGCGAAAGGCTAGCGGTTCGGCATGGCCGGCACAACCGCCGGCCGAACCGGCGAGTTCGCGGCGGATGGCACCGCGCCGCCGGGCTCGGCTATGCTGCGGCCGCGCCACGGTCTGGAGGATGCGATGCAGATTGGCTTCAACCTGCCGATCAGCGGCCCGCTGTCGGCGCCCGAAATCGTGAACCGGCTCGCGCAGGAGGGCGAGGCGCTCGGCTACGACTATTTGACGCTAACCGACCACATCGTGCTGCCGAACCTGAAGGTGCCCGGCTATCCCTATTCCGAGAGCGGCGAATTCTTCGGCGAGGGACCGGAGCGCCGGCACGACCAGCTGACCGCGGCGGCCTTCATTGCCGCCAAGACGCGGCATATCCGCCTCGTGCTGGCGGTCATGGTGGTGCCCTACCGGCCGGCCGTGCTCGCCGCCAAGATGCTGGCGACGGTCGACGTGCTGTCCGGCGGACGGCTGACCGTCGGCATCGGCGCCGGCTGGCTCGAACGCGAGTTCGCGGCGCTCGCGGCACCGCCTTTTGCGGCGCGCGGCGCGGTGACCGACGAATACATCCGCGCCTTCCGCAGCCTGTGGACCGAGCCCGCGCCGCATTTCGCCGGTGAGTGGGTCAGCTTTGCCGGCATCCTGTTCGAGCCGAAGCCCGCGCAACGCCCGCACCCGCCGATCTGGGTCGGCGGCGAAAGCGGACCCGCCCTGCGCCGCGCCGCCCGGCTCGGCGATGCCTGGTACCCGATCGGCAGCAACAACCGGCATTTGCTCGACACGCTGCCGCGCTATCGCGCCGGCGTCGCGCGGCTGCACCGGTTCGCCGCCGAAGCGGGCCGCGACCCGGCCGAGATCGCGCTCAACTATCGGGTCAAGCGCTACGGCGAAGCGCTGCCCGAGAGAGGCTCCGACGGCGAGCGCCGGCTGTTCTCCGGCAGCGACGCCGATATCGCCGCCGATTTCAAGGCGTTGCGCGAGCTCGGCGTCAGCGCCGTCGATATCGATTTCGAACGGCCCGACGCCGAGGCGTCGCTCGCCGAAATGCGCCGCTTCCAGGAGGCGGTGATCGCCCGCATCTGAGTATTTCGGTTCAACGGTTTGCCAAGAATTTGTCGGGTAGAGGGGTAGGCTAACCCGGAGAGCATCGGCCGACCGGGCCTCTCGATCGACGCGGAGGCCGCCTGTGAAGCCGTTCAAGCACGTTGCGAGGAGTATTGGATTTGCCGCGCCGGTCGCCCTGATGCCGCTGCTGTTCGGCCCGGCCACGGCAGATGGCGATGGCAGGGGGTGGGGCGGCGAGGGCTGGCAGCAAGGCGGATGGATACAAGGGTCGGGCACCGGAACGTCACCGACGAGGTCCAGCCCAGCACCACGAACCCCTGCATTGCGAGCGCCCAATGCCAGATAACCGTCAGCGGGACCGGTGTTACCGGCGGCTTTTTCGGCGGTCTCGGGCAGTTCGACCTGGCGGCCGTTTTGACCGCTGACCCGCCCGGCGCCGCGAGCAACGGCTTCGGCGGAGAATGCTATCCGGTCACCGGCTCGCTGACCTTGACGCCGGCTTACAACAACCGGAACCCGGGCGCCCTCGTCGTCGACGTTCAGGGCCAGGATTGCGCGGTCGGGTCGAGCCCGACCTTGTCGGTGATCAGCGCGACTTATGTTGTGGACGCGACCAATTCGGCCGGCAGGTTCGCCGGGGCCACCGGCACGGGGACGATCAGCGCATCGCTCGACGCGAGCCAGTCACCGCCGGCGGTCGGGTTCACCTTCAGCGGCGGCCTGCAAGGCGCCAACAACGATGGCGGCCGCAACGGCAATTCTAAAATAAGCGGCGAGCGTAGGGCGGATTAGCGACAGCGTAATCCGCCACCAGACGGTGCGGGCCGGCGCGTTGGGCCCAATTGTCGGGATCTGTCGCGGGCGCCGGCGCGGCGGAATGCGCGTTCCGCTTTTCCGCCCTACGGTACTTGCGCCTCTCGCGACGACCAGACGATCGTTCCGCGCGCAAGCCGTCATCGACTGATAAACCACCGCAATTAGTGACGACTTCGCCCAGGCCCTCAGCCAATCGGCAGCCGGGGTCAGCCCGGCTTGGTTTGCGCCTTGGCCCAGCTGTCACGCAAGCCGATCGTGCGGTTGAAGACAAGGCGATCCGGCCGCGAATCCGGGTCGAGGCAGAAATATCCCTGCCGCTCGAACTGCACGGTCTCGCCCGCCGTCGCTTCCGCCAATGCCGGCTCGATCCGGCATTCGTCGACGATTTCGAGCGAATTCGGGTTGATGTCGGCGATCAGGTCGCCGTCGGCGCCGGGGTCGGGACGCCGAAACAGCGGCTCGTATAGCCGAATTTCCGCCGGCAGTGCGGCGAAGGCGGCAACCCAATGAATGGTGCCGCGAACTCTGCGGCCGTCCGGCGCGTTGCCGCCCCGCGTCGCCGGGTCGGCCGTGCAGCGCAGTTCGACGACCTCGCCGGCAGGATTCTTCAGCACCTCGCGGCAGGTGACGAGATACGCATAGCGCAAACGAACCTCGCGGCCGGGGGAAAGCCGGTAGAAATTGTTTGGCGGGCGCTCCAGGAAATCGTCGCGTTCGATATAGAGCTCGGCGGCAAACGGCAGCTGGCGCGTTCCGGCAGCGGGATCGTCGGGGTGATTGGGTGCGGTCAGCGACAACGACGCATCGCCGTTGGCGAGTTCGGCGTAGTTCGTGATGACGAGCTTCAACGGGCGCAGCACCGCCATGCGGCGCGGCGCGCTCGTGTTTAGATGCTCGCGGACCGCATGCTCGAACATCGCCACGTCGACGACGCTGTTGGCGCGCGCGACGCCGACCCGGCGGGCGAAATCGCGGATCGCAGCCGGCGGCACGCCGCGCCGGCGCAGCGCTGCCAGGGTAGGCATGCGCGGGTCGTCCCAGCCGGCGACCCGGCCGCTCTTCACCAGCTCGGTCAGGAAGCGCTTCGACAATATCGTGTAATTGAGGTTGAGCCGGGCGAACTCATATTGGCGCGGCCGCGACGGCACCGGCAGATTGTCGATCAGCCAATCGTAGAGCGGCCGGTGATCCTCGAATTCGAGGGTGCAGATCGAATGGGTGACGCCCTCGATCGCGTCCGACTGGCCATGCGCGAAATCATAAGTTGGGTAGATGCACCAGCTGCTGCCGGTGCGCGGATGCGGCGCGTGCAGGATGCGGTACAGCACCGGGTCGCGCAGATTGATGTTGCCCGAGGCCATGTCGATCTTGGCGCGCAGCACGCGCGCCCCGTTGGCGAATTCGCCGGCGCGCATGCGGCGGAACAGATCGAGGTTCTCGGCGATTGGCCGGTCGCGGTAGGGGCTGTTGCGACCGGGCTCGCTCAGGCTGCCGCGCAATTCGCGAATCTCGGTCGCCGACAGATCGTCGGCGTAGGCCTTGCCGGTCCGGATCAGGTGCAGCGCCCAGTCGTAAAGCTGCTCGAAATAATCCGATGCATGGTAGAGGTGGCGGCCCCAATCGAACCCCAGCCAGCGCACGTCGCGTTCGATCGCATCGATGTATTCCTGTTCCTCCTTGGTCGGGTTGGTGTCGTCGAACCGTAAGTGACAGCGGCCGCCGAATTCCTGCGCCACGCCGAAATTGAGGCAGATCGCCTTGGCGTGACCGATATGAAGATAGCCGTTCGGCTCGGGCGGAAAGCGCGTCACGACTGTGCGGCTGCGCCCGGCGGCAAGGTCGGCGGCGATAATGTCGCGGATGAAGTCGCGGCCGGCCGCGACCGCCGACGCTTTGTCGGTCATTCCGATCCCATGGCGCTCTTCGACGGCCTAATCTCGCCTATCCACGTTCGCCCGCCAAGGCGGTCGAGGCGCAGAGCCTAGCCCAAGAGACTACATGGCTTGATCATCGGCAGCAAAGGACCGCCGTCGCAACCCACAACGGCAGCTCAGCCTTGGCGGCGGGAACCGGTCTTCATGCCGCACTCCGGGCATTCACGGTCGTCGCCGCGGAGGCTCGAAGCCGCGTTCAACGGAACGCCGACTTGACCTCCCGCGCCAGTAGCCGGATCGCCTCTCGTTCCGCCGCGTGATCGGCCAGGCCCGCGCAATTCGTTTCCAACTGCACGCCCGACAGCCCGATATCGCATTGCAGGTCTTTCAACTTGCCTACCACCGTCTCCGGTGAGCCAATGAACACCGAACCGCGTAATGTTTCCTCAAGCGTGATTTCAGTGAGGCGCTGCGAGGTTTTCCAGCGCGGGTGGTCCGGCGGGCTGTTTTGCCGACGAGAGGAATTGGCGAGCAGGCGGCTTTGATTTTGGAAATGCCGCATAAGGGTTGGCCCGTAGGCTTCCTGGGCCGCCGCATCGGTTTTGGCGACGAAGCCGGGACAACGCAGATAGACGGGTGCCTCCCCGGGATGTCCGGAGTCGGTCCAGGCTTTGCGGTAGACGTCGATGTGCTGCTTGAACATCCGGACATCCTCGTGCCGCACCGACAGGAACAGGCCTTGGCCGGCGTTGCCAGCGGCGGGGAATGTTTCGACGCTCACCGCCGCTATGCGGATTTCAGGTGTCGGTTGTTGCACCGGCTGCGGCACCACCGTAACATCTTGGATGTCGTAAAACTTTCCCTTGTAGGAGAAATTCTCTTCTCGCCACGCGCGTTGAATGATTTCCAGACACTCGATCTCGCGGTCCTTGCTTTCGGAATAGGCGATGTTCAGCGCCTCGTAGGTCTTCACGACGCCGCTGCGCCCGACGCCGAAGATCAGTCGGCCCTTGGAGACGTGGTCCAAGGTCGCGGCTTCCTCGGCGATGCGAAGCGGATTGGCCAGCGGAAGCACCTGCACGCTGGTCCCGATCCTGATCCTTTCGGTGCGGGCCGCGATCGCGGTACCGAGGACCAGCGGGCTGGCGGCGAGGGCGCGCCGTTTGTCGAAATGCAGTTCCGCGAGCCACATCACGTCGAGGCCGTATTCCTCGCTGGCGTCGACGATGTCAAACCCGGCGGCGAAGCATTCGGCCTGGCTGCGGCCCGGCAGCACCGGAAACTCGTGATAGATGCCTAATTCCATCGAATGGGACCTTCCCTGAACAGCGGTCTTATCCGACGTTCACCAGATTGCCAGCGGTGTCGACGCCACGGTTGCTGTCTTGAGCGTTTTGAGCAACCGCAAATCGCGCGTTTGCACACCCGGCAGGCGCCACCGTCGGCGGTTACTGGCCCCGGCGCGCTGAAAGACAGCGCTTTGCCTGCGTCGGTGCGTAGGGAAACACCGGAGGCGGAGGGGGAATACCGACCCGCCAAGCCCGTCGGGCGGCCCTCGTGACGGGCGCCTCCTGCGGCATCGGTGCGGCGATCGCGATTGCGCTCTCAAAGGACGGCGGCCACGGCCGCGGCCGTCGAGGCCGGCTTTGTCCGCGCGGTCGACATCACCCGCGCCGAGTGGGGGGCAGCACTCGCCGTCAATCTCGCCGGGATCTTCTTCCTGTGCCGGCAGACGGGCCGCCAGCCGATCGGCGCGGGCCGGCCGAGCGCGATGGCCGATCCATCCGGGATCCGCCGGATCGGGTGGAAAGCGGGCTGGCGGTTTCGGATGTGCAATGCTGAATGGCTGACACTGACCCATCGTCGAGGCGACCCTGGTCGGGACAACTCGTAGGCTGCGCTCCTTCGCCAATGTGCGATAATGCCGCACCGACGCGCCCGTCACCGTCGGTCGGTTGAACGGGCGCTAGAGCTACTGTGCTGTGGGAGGCATCGACACCAGATGAACGCCATCAAAGACTCCATCAAGTCAGGTAGAACCGTCGTCGGGACCACCGGGGCTCCGAACGTCGACGTGTCGATCCTGGCCGACGCCGGGTACGACTTCGTGCTGTTCGACACCCAGCACTCCCCCTGGGAGATCAAGCAGCTGCAGCCGTCGATCCAGGCGATGCGCGGCAAGCAGGCGGCGCCGCTGGTGCGCGTCGCCGGCAACCACGCCGATCAGATCTGCTTCGCGCTTGACGCCGGGGCGCGCGGCATCGTTGTGCCGATGGTCAACACCCGCGCGGAGGCGGAGGCCGTCGTGCGCGCCTGCCGCTACTATCCCCTTGGCAGCCGCAGCAACGCCGGGGTGCGCGGCGAGTGGGGCGAGTTCAAGAATTACCGCGATTACCTCGATACCGTGAACAACGGGCTCGTTATCGTGCCGATGATCGAGACCAACCAGTCGCTGGAGAATCTCGATGCCATCGCCTCGGTCCCGGGCGTCGACGTCCTGCTGATCGGCCCGTCCGACCTTTCGATCGAGCTGGGGGTGCCGCTCGACTACCCGTGCGACACCTATCAGCGAGCGCTCGATAAAATCGCGGCAACCGCCGCGAAGCGCGGCATCGCCGCCGGGATGTATTTCATCCCGCCCGAGATGGACCCGAACTTCTTCGTCCAGAAGGGGTTCAAGTTCTTCACCATGCCGTGGGGCCCCTGGGCGAAGGCCGGGATCCAGAACGGCCTGGCCGGGATCAAGCGCTAACGACGGTCGACGCGGACGGTCCGGCGAACCGCCAGATCGCCCAGCGTGCGCCGCTGATCAGTCGTTCCGCCACGCCGACGCGGGATGCGCCATTAGAATAGCCAACGAAGGCACGGACACGCGGCCGATCCAGGACTTCCTCGGCCATGCCTCCATTGCCAATACGGTGCGCTATACGAAGCTGGTTCCGGGTCGCCTGGCTGCGGTGCGGGTGCGCTAACGCGGCCAGATCACGGATGACTTGACCGCCGACGCCGTGCTCCGCCCTGCAGTCGACCAATGATCACATGACAGCCCGCCTCTGAATGGAGGTGAAACGGCCGGAATGGGTGGATTGCCGACCTTCGCTATCCCGTGACGAGCGGCTAGGTCGCGCCGATTTCAGACGTTCCCTAACACCACACCGATCGGGCGCGCTTTCCGCGATCCCGATGTCGGCGAGCGCCCTGCCGCGAACGGCCGGCGTGACTTCGCGCCAAGGCGATGTGTCCGCGCGGTACATCACCCTGTGGGCGATCAGCGATGCAGGTATAATGAGCCAGGGACCACGACCTAACGAGGTCGGAAATGAGCCCGACGGCTTACGGCGGCTCGGCCAACCTACAACGGGCCATCTTCGGCAGAGGGCGACCGCGGATTGCTGGCCGGGCGCGGCTCCGGTAAACGAATAACTTGGGGAGATTTGCCATGAGGAAGGAAGAGCACCGAATTTACCGTTATCTGCGCCGGCTTTGCCTGGCATCGGCGCTGACCGCCGCTCTCGCAATGACCACCGGCGCCCCGGCAGGCGCGGAGCAAGTTCCTGTCGATCCTGACGCAATCGCCGGGAACTCAGCAATCGTCTCGCAATTGAGCCCGTTTAATACGACGGTAGCATACGTCGTTCAATTCTACCCCTTATGGTTCACGTACTATCAGAGGCAGCTAGGGCGGCAGCCCAACCGCCTCGTTGGGCCGATCCGGGTTTCTCCGATCTACCACTATGCGGTGGCGGTCAACGTCGACACGCTCTACGCCAGCACCTTCCTTGATCTTGCCACGGAGCCGGTAATCCTGACCGTCCCTGCGCCGGCACCCCCGTTGACGTCGTCGTCCTATTCGATCCTAACTCTGGACCCCTACGGCGATCTCCTCACCACGACGCCGAGCATCCCGAAGACGCAGACGCAGGAAACCTATGCCCTCATTGGACCCGGAGGATTTACCGGCACGCTTCCCAAAGAAGCCACGCGCATCAATGTGCCTCTCAACTATTCGTTTTTGGCCTTCCGGGCAGACAAATTCTCCCCGAGCAACGAGAACGAGATCAAACAAGCCGAGGCGTTCCGCCGCTCACTCAAGAGCCAGACCCTCAGCGACAATCTGAATCACCCCAACGGGGGCGGGACTGCGATCCTGCCAGAGGTCTTCTTCTCCGTGCCCTTCAAGACGACGGCCGACGACCTCGTCGCGCATCATCCGATCGCATTCCTCAGGCAGCTCCAAACGGCGGTTGCAGCGCCCTATACGCCGTCCCTCTCTCCGTACGAACAGGCGCTGTCGAACCGGTTCAACAGCTTGTTCGCCAACCGGAATGAGAACAGGTCCGAATTCAGTGACGGCGCTCGGATAGCCCATGAGTTGATCGTGGACCGCTACCTTACGTATACGCACTGGGCGCCGCCGCCTATGCGGACGAACTGGATTTATTTCATCAATATCGGGGACTGGGGCAAACACGTTATCGAGCGGTCGTCGATCACCGAATTCCTCCAGTACGCCAACGGCATCAAGACAGCGGCCTACTACCATGTGTTCAAGGATGCCGACGGCAACCCCCTCGACGGGACCGACCCGCGGGGCTACGTCCTGACCTTTCCGCAGGGACAGCTCCCCGCGGCAAGCCGCTTCTGGTCCGTCACCGCATATACTCCAGAGGCGATAGAGCTGATCCCCAACCTTGCCGATAAATACCACGTCGCCAAGTACACGCCAAGGCTGCAGTATAACATGGATGGTACGCTGTCGATTTACATGGCTCGGCAGCTGCCGGCGGGCGTGCCGATGGCCAACTGGCTGCCGGTGCCGCGCGGTGCGTTCAACATCATGCTCCGCGTCTACGGTCCGCTGGGAACGGTCGAGAACAACACCTACGTTCCGCCGGACATCCAAAAACAGTAGTCGCCGCGCAGACTCTGCCTGACGGATGGTTTTCCGCTTCTGTTCCACCCGAATATCGGCCGGCGTGAGGACCGCCGTGAGACGGAGCCTATCTATGCCCGGTCCGCGGGAAGAGGCGAGGCCGCGCGGCGTCCCTCTATCCCGATCCAGGGTCAAACAACGGAACTAGCGGCGATGTCTCCGGAGGATTGCTCCCGCGGATTGCGGCGCGTCGACGGGCTTCGCGCAATAACCGGTTTGGGGCATGAAGACCGACTCCCAGGGCGACGGCTGAGGGTCCGCTGTGGGTCGACTTGAGACATCAACGAAAGAAAAAAAGGGGCTTGACGGCGGCAGTCCGATTACAGAAGCGATCGTCACCGGATGGCCGGGACGCTGTGCGGCCCGGTGAGCCTGTTGCTCTAAAGAAAAAGGTAACAGGCGAGTAGAGTGTGGCCCGGAGGGACACGCCCCCAATTTGACCAAAGGGCGCAAGCCACCTAGATTCCGGGGTACGGGCGGAGGTTGCGTGCGATGGCGGAAAAAGAGATCGAGGTCTTCGAAACCACGGCCGGACAGGTCACCGACGTGCTGAAACGGCTTGGCGTAACCAAGGAGCGCGTGATCACGGTCATGATCGAGCCGGAGGACTGGCTGACCGAAGCGCGTAAGGCGTCGCGCCGCCTAGTGATCGCCGCTGGCCTCAGCGACGACGATATCGACCTGCTCATCAAGCGGGCGCAGAAGGAAGTCGAGCCGCGTGCCGGATGAGGCTGGTCGTCGACACCAATGTGTTCGTGAGCGCCGCCCTCAAGGAAAATTCCCTGCCGTTCCTCGTCGCCCGCTGGATCGACCGGCATGACGGCCTGCTCAAATCTGCCGCGACCGAGCATCAGCTTCTGGAGGTCCTCAGTCGGCCTTACATAACCGCGGCGACCATCCCCTCCCTGCGCGAAGGCCTGGCGCGGATGCTGGCCGCGGCCGAGCTGGTGCCGATCGCCGAGCGCATCGCCGCCTGCGCGATCTTACGGACGACAAATTCCTTGAGCTGGCGGTCAACGCTCGGGCGGACCTGATCGTCACCACGCGACGGCGATCTGCTTGCGCTCAACCCGTTCCGCCAGATACCGATCGTCACACCGGCCGCCTTCGTGCAGGGCGTGGTGCGGTAGACGCCGTGGCGAAACGGGGCAACAGGGGCGTCGCGCGGCCCTGGGCCGCCTGTCGCTCGGGATAGGGCAACCGTCAACATGAGCATGGATCATCCCACGATAGGCATTCAGGCAAAAATCGAAGTTCCGGCGGATGTTCCACGGGATATTGTTGGCTTTTTGAAACGGTTAGGGGGTCCTATTGCAGAGGCCACAGATTTTCTTAGCGATAAAATTAGATACTACCGTTTCAAATCAGCAATGAAGACCGTGATGCGTGCGAAGGAAATTAATGAACAAAAATGGAAGAATGATCAAATACGGGAAAGCTGCTGTCTCACTTTGCACAGTGTTGCTCTGTGTCGCATCGGCACTGATCGGCGCTGGCTTGCTGCTTGCGTGCATCGCCTGTTTGATACAGCCGCAGCCGTGGACAGACGACGATCATCTTTATTTTCCATGGGCGCTGGGCTTTGGCATTGTGTTCTTTGTCGGCGGTGTTGGTCTTGTGGCGCGATGGTCGAAAGGACGACGTAGCGCAGGACTGATATGGATGTTGATGCTCTCGATTGCCGCGGGAACTGTTTTGGAATTAGCCGACCCGACGAATTGCCGCTTTGGCTTTGTGCTCGCCCGCATTGCCGGAAAGGCTGTCGGCATTTACGTGTTGTCTGGGTTTCTCCCATTGCTGTTGAACGGAACGGCTTCGCCGTAGGGGGGCTCGGCGTCGCCTGAGGGTCGCTGGTGAAGCTATCGTCTGCGTCGAGGCGGGATGGTCCCGTCTTCGATGACGAAGGAAAGACGATGTCACCGTTACGTGTTCGCATGATCGAGGACATGAAGCTGGCCGGCTTGGCGGCCACGACCCAGGAGATCTATCTCCAGGCGGTCAGGTCTCTGGCGAAGCATTACCATCGGTCGCCGGCGCTGCTGGCCGAGGAAGAGGTGCGGCGATATCTGCTGGATGTTCGTGAGCGGAATGCGCGCGGCAGCTTCAAGACCAGCCATTACGGCATCCAGTTCTTCTACCGGAACACGCTAGGCCAGGACTGGGGGCTGTTTAAAAAAGATCCGGCTCCCCAAGCAGAGGCGGCTGCCGCAGACGCTTTCCCACGCCGAAGTTCGGCGCATTCTCGCCGCGGTCCGCAATCCGATACACCGCGGCTGTTTCAGCCTGATCTATGGCTGCGGCCTGCGGATCAGCGAGGCCGCTGCTCTTCCCGTCACCGCCATCGACAAAACCAGCGGCGTCCTGCGCGTCGTCGGCAAGGGCAACAAGGAACGGGTCGTGCCGGTGCCCAAGGAGGTGCACGAAGGCCTGCGGCGGATGTGGCAGGCCAAGGACCACCGGGATCGGCGCTGGCTCTTCCCCAATGGCTGGCGAACCGGTCCCGTCGCCACCCATGTCCTGACCCGCACCTTCGCCGAGGCCGTCAAGGCGGCCAATCTCCCCGGCGGTCGCCGCGCGACGCCACATACGCTGCGTCACGCCTATGCGACCAGGCTCTTCGAGAAGCGGGTCGACACCCGCGTCGTCCAGGCGTTTCTCGGCCACGAGAACATCGCCACGACGACGATTTACACGCACCTGACGGAACCGACGCGGGTGTCTTTACGCAAGCTGCTCGACAAGGTGATGAGCGGCTTCTGACGCATGCCCGAAGTGGCGGACGCGTTCCGCCGTTTCGGGGGCAGCTATCTGGAGGCTCATGGCGCGGCGATGCTGCCATCGCATCGTCGCGCCGTTGCCGACATCATCGCTTGCCGGACCGAAGCGCTCGGCGGACAACAGTGGTGCTGCAATCACTGCGGCGCCCTGCTGCACGTCTTTCACTCCTGCCGCAACCGCGCCTGCCCGAAGTGTCACGCCGAGCAGACGCAGGCTTGGCTCGAACAGCGTCGGGAGGAGATGTTACCGGTTCCCTATTTCCACGTCACCGTCACCGTGCCCGAGGAACTGCGGGCCGTGCTGCGCCGGCATCAGATCGACGGCTATGGCGCGCTGATCAAGGCCGCCGCCGAGGCGATCATCGTGTTGGCCCGCGATCCGCGCTGGGTCGGCGGCACCGTTGGCGTGCTTGCCGTTCTGCACACCTGGACGCAACGGCTTATCTTCCATCCGCACGTTCACTGCCTCGTCACCGGCGGCGGATTGTCCGAGGACGGTGCCGCTTGGCATCCCGCCGGCAAGACGTTTCTGTTCCCGAAGACGGCGCTTGCTACCCTTGCCCGCGCCCGCTTCCGCGACGCCTTCGCCAGGCTCTGTCCGGACGCCGACCTGCCGCCCCATGTCTGGCAAATCCCCTGGGTCGTTCACATCACGCCATGGGGCGAGGGACAGCAGGCGGCACTCGACTATCTCGCCCGCTACGCCTTCCGCATCGCCATCACCAACAACCGCATCCTGGCCGTCGACGACGCGACCGTGACCTACCGCTACAAGGACCGCACCGCCGACCGCCAGCGCAAGGAAACTGTGGCCGGCCACGAGTTCATGCGGCGTTTCCTCCAGCACGTCCTGCCGGCCGGCTTCCACAAGGTCCGCTATTACGGCCTGTGGCATGCCTCGCGCCGCGAACCGCTGCGCAACCTGAGGAATGTTCTCCTGCTGGCGCAACCCGCCAACCCACAGGCCGATCCCGCCGCATCCGAGCCTGACGCCGACCCCCAGGCCCCGCCATCGCCGCGCCGTTGCCCGCATTGCGAGACCGGCCATCTGACACTGCTGCGCCGGCTGTCGCCCGCCCGGCCGCAAGGCCCGTGACCACCAGCATGCTGCCGACGCCCACACCGCCGACCCCATGCTGTCGCTCCACCGTTCCATCGCGGGAGCGTCGGCGCTCGCCCGCCGCCACCCCAAAATCATCGGAAATCGCCCCACGGCAGCGACCGCAGCAGCCAATCGGCTTGCATCAGCGAGCCATCATCAGGCCCGCGCAACCTTTCAACCCACCGGCCGCTTCTTCCTACCGCGTCTCCGACCACCTGCCACGGTAGAAATCCCCATAGGCCCGTCCCACTACCCTCCGAGTCCATCCAGTCAGACGCGTTCCTTCAACCGAGCCTGCGCGCCCGTCACGGGCGCGCAAACTCTGATTCGTTCTGGGCCGCCCAACATATTGGCCGCCGGAAAGTGGAAACGCTTCCAGTCATTGGGGTTTATCTGGTTTGGGGTGTCATCTTCTGCGCCTTCGTTTTTTTTGCACGTTTGTGGGCGTGAGATACGAAGCAACTCATCATTCCCACGTCTAGACGTTGTGTCTCTGCCGTCGCCTTGGCCCGCTCTCAAAGTCGCATGGAAATTACGTCATGTATTTTTCAAATATAGACAAGTGGAAACACGGCGGGGGCGTTGTGCCTTGCTGGTCGGATCGGCCTGGCGCTGCGAAATACTGTACCGGCCGCGCCGTTGCTTGGCGCGCGCGGACACAAAATCTAGGGTTGGCGCATATTTCAGATGCCAAGCTCGCTATGCGAGCCGAGGCGGACAAGCTCAAGGGTGGTTTCATCCGGCTTGCGGTAGATCAGGACGAGGTCGGGTTTGATGTGGCAGTCGCGGTGATCGTTCCATTCGCCGCCAAGCGGGTGATCGAAATACCGCCGGGGCAACGGCTCGTCCTTCGCTAGCAGTGTCACAGCTTCCAAGAGATCGGCGTCCAGGCGCTTGCTGTGCCGCCCCGATTTTTCCCGTTTGTAATCGCGCCGGAACCGGCTGGTGTGTTTAACAGTCCGCATTCAGGCTCGCGAGCAGCTTGCCCGGCGGACCGACGGTCACCAGCTCGCCGCGCCGCGCGGCCTTCATCGCCTCGATGGTCTCGTCATTGGGCGTCAGCGGCTCGAACGGGAGCTTCTTCTCCTTGGCGATCTTGACCATCATCAGGCGGAAGGCGTCCGACACGCTGAGGCCCATGGCGCTCAGGACGGCAGCAGCTTCCTTCTTGATCTGCTCGTCGATGCGGGCACGGACGACGGAATTGGCAGTCATGGCAAATCTCTCCTTTGGGCCACAAAGTAGCACACGTAACGGCGAAATTCAAGGTTGTGATGGACCCCCTCACACCCACGTGTTTTATATGTGATAACGTAGAGCGTTTTTTGCTTGGCGGCGCGGCGCACAGGCCTGTGCGGGTGGATTCCGCGGTTGGAATGCGCGCCGGTGAGCAAAAAACGGGTTGTGCTAAACCGCCGCCCGCGTCGCCAGGGCTATGGGCGTTGAATGCCCCCGGAGGATTGCTGGTGGGGCACCGCGGCATCTCGGGTGGTGGCGGTGTGGAACCATCCGCCGCGCCAACCGGACCTTCGAGCGGTGAGCATCGCCTGGATCTGACTATTTGGCTCTCGCGCCAGAACGGCGTTGGCCCTCGCGGCGCAGGCGTCCCCGCCCGGGCTTGGCGGGCGCTTCGTCTTGGTGCGGCTGAAGCGTGGATCCTGGGTCATGATGTGTCGGAAACCGGCAGCCGGACCCTCGGCCGCAAGATGCTTTCGATCACCACCATGGTGCCGGTGCGACAGTGCGGACATTGCCGCAACGACCCCCCGGTCAACGCCTCGAACCGCTCACGGTAGTCACCGGGGGGTTCGGCCGGTGCGGCTGGTGCCATCCTGAGCAGTTCCCGGCAGCGCTCGAGTTTCTGTGCGCGGTGACAGTTGTCGAGGAAACCGTAGTGCCGGATGCGATGGAACCCGTCCGGCAGCACATGAACCAGGAAACGGCGGATGAACTCCCCACCACCCAGCGTCATCGTCTTCCGGCGGTTGCCCTCCCGGTAATCCTTCCAGCGGAAGCGGACTTTGGCGTTGTCCATGGACGGCAGCCGGTTGTTGGAGATGGCGACACGGTGGGTGTAGCGCCCTACATAATCGAGGACCTGGGCTGGCCCGCCAAACGGCCGCTTCGCGTAGACCACCCACTCGGCGTTCCAAACCGGCGCCAGATACCGGCGGAACGCCGCTGGTTCATGAAGGTGGCGGTGCGCGGTGAAAAAATTCAGTTCCCCAGCGGCGAACGCCTTCCCAGGTAGCGCAGGAACAAGCCTCGGAACATCTGCGACAGGACGGTGACCGGAACAAAGTATCCTGGCCGGCAAGCGACCCAGCTCTCTCCGCCCGGCGCGATCACGCCGCCAGGAACGAGAAAATGAACATGTGGATGGTGTCGAAGGGACTGCCCCCAGGTATGCAGCACACCCAGGAAGCCGACCTCCGCCCCCAGATGTTTTGGATCGGCGGCGATCTTGCGCAACGTCTCCGCCGCCGCCCTGAAATGCGGCAAAACCGGTTTGCCGATGCCGCACTGTTCTCTCACCTCCCGGCAGGTGCAATCGATGGTGAGCGGTGAGATCGGCTGGCCAGGCAGGCGGCCGGGAAATAGCCATTCTCCGGGGTGCATCCTCTTCCAATAGTCCCTGAGCATATCGAGGAGTTTCGGCGGTAACATGACATAACGGTCTTTCCGGCCTTTACCTTGCTCAACCCGGATGACCATGCGTTTGCTATCAATGGCGGCGGGTCTGAGGCGGACGGCTTCGGAAATCCGGAGACCGGTCGCGTAGCAGACGGTGAGAATGACGCGGTGCTTCAGGTTCTTGACGGCGCCCAGGAAGCGCGCGACCTCCTCCCGGCTCAGCACGACGGGAAGCTTCTTTGCCTGACGGCCAGCGGGGATGTCGTCCTCGACAACCCAGGGCCGTTTGAGAGTGGTGTGGTAGAAGAAGCGGAGCGCCGAGACCGTGACGATGACGGAACTGGCCGCGAGGCGTCTTTCCTGGCTCAGGTGGTGCAGATACGTGCGGATCTCAGGTGGCCCGAGAAGGTCGGGCGATTTGCCAAAATGGCAGGCGAACCGGACGACCTGTGCAACGTACACACGTTGGGTATTCGGCGTCAGGTTGCGAATTTGCATGTCCTCGATCATGCGACGACGGAGCGGGCTCATTGACGACTCCTTTGCGAGACCGAACAGCGCCACCGGGCGCCAGCGTATCGTCTCGCAATCGAGTTGTCAGACCAGAGGGACGCCCCGCACGGTTGCCGCAACCGAGCCCGGCAAATCAAAATCGAGTCAATTCAAGAACTACCGCGAAGCGGTTTAGTACAATGTCCTTTATCGAATAGTCTTAGTCTTTGACAGGTTGCCGCGCGCCGGGTGCAAGGGGGAAGGGATGGCATCGTTTGAAAGGGAGAAGGGCTCGGTCGCGCTCTTGATGCAGTGGCTCGGGCTTTCACCGGACGAGTATCGGGACCCGAATGCGACAGGTGCGGGCGCGACCGGCGGTGACGTGGCGGCCTTCATCAGCGGCCGCCGCATCGGAATTCAGGTCACCGAGCTGGACACCGGCGAGACGCCCGGCGTCGCGCGCGCTCCGGTGAGAAGAAGGATGCCCGCGAAGGACAACGCTGCCGGAGTGGGGTGTATGGCGGATGGGCGCAGAACGATCCAGCCAAGGTGCTGACCGCCATACAGCAAGCTGTTGCACGAAAAGTGGCAATTGCTCAGCGTCACGATTTCCGTGATTTCGATGAGGTGTGGCTGCTTGTGTCGTGCGGCGTGCCGGAACTAGGCGCGGTTATTTCAACATTTGTGATGACGCTTTGGCTGGACCCTGCGGCGCTCGACCAGGCTACCGCTGGCCAACTGACCGGCTCGAAATACGCTCGCGCTTTTGTCCATCCGGTCCTTGGCATGGAGAAGGCTCTATGTGTGGCGTCGTGGTAGCGCTGGTTGGTCAAAATCAACGGTGCCGGTGTCGCCGGCGGAACGAGGGCCGGACTTTTGGAAATACAAGAATGATCCCGATTTGCTGAATGACCCTGAGGGGTGGCAGAAGCGCGAAGTGGAGCGGATCCTCGCGGAGCTGCGACAAGCCGGCGAGACGCGCTCATGAACGATCTTGCCCTCGTCCGGTCCTCTAGCCTCCCGGTGCTCGTCGTCGCCGCCGGCGAGCGCGCATCCATGCGCTTCCTCGAATTCTTCGCCGCCAATATCCGCAACCCGCATACTCGCCGGGCCTATGCACGGGCGGCCGAGGAATTTCTCGGCTGGTGCGCGAGCGCCGGCGTGCCATCGATCGCCGATGTCCAGCCGGTGCATGTCGCGACCTGGATCGAGGTAGGCACGCGCGAACTGGCCGCGCCGAGCGTCAAGCAACGGCTCGCCGCGATCCGTCACCTGTTCGATTGGCTCGTCAGCGGCCAGGTCGTGCCGGTGAACCCCGCCGTCTCGGTGCGGGGCCCGCGCCACGTCGTCACCTGCGGACAAACGCCGGTGCTCGATCCCGCCGAGGCGCGGGCGCTGCTCGACAGCATCGATATCTCGCGCGCTCGACTCGACCAACCACCCAGCGGCGCGGCGGGAAAAAATGTCTGTCTTGCGCGGTCGCCCGTCCGGCGCCGCTTCCGGGATCGGCGAGCCGAAGCCCACTCCGAAACCGTGGATCGCTCGGATAACCGTCACTTTGCCGCCGCAAAATCGATAAACCCGACGCTGCGCCTCCGTCCACATCGCCGATGGCCATCACCGTGAGCCCCGTCGCGTGAACCACACAATCCGGCCGCGCGCACACAGCTTTGGATCACGTTCTCAGACTTCGCAGATCCGGCCGTCGCCGCCGACCGATGTGGCGATCGCCTCGAAGGCGGCGACCGTGTCGAAGATCTCGCTTGGCGGGATCGGATAGGGCGCTTCGTCGGCCGCCGCCGCGGCAAAGGCTTCGAGATTGGCGGCGACCGAGTTGGCGGGCGGCAGATCGATATGCTGCGGCGCCGCCCCGCTGCGCCGCAGTACCAGATGCGTCGGACCCAGCGCTTCGGCCGAGGCGTTGCGGCCGAAGGCATGGATCCGCATGAAGGTCGGCGACGAGCGCACCGCCGCCAACATGCCGCTCGTCTTTGAGCCGAATTCGAGCAGAACGGACAGGCTGTCGAGCGGGTCGGGCGGCGGCTTGTGGGAAAGGAGCAGCGCCTGCACCCGGCGAACCGGCCCGGCGAGGCCGATCATCATATCGAGTATGTGGATGCCGGTGCCGGTCATGCCGCCGGCCGGCGATTCCTCGGGCGAGAAGCGCCAGCCCGAGAAGGAGCCCGCCACCTCGTTGCTGAAATTCCCCTCGATATGCAGGATGCGGCCGAGCGCGCCGCCTTTGGCGAGCCGCGCCAGCTCGACGAGCGACGGAAAGAACCGCTTGTCGTGCCCGATCCCGAGCACGACCCCGGCGTCGTCGCAGGCGGCGATGGCCCGCGCCGCCTCGGCCTTGGTCAGGGTCAGCGGCTTTTCGCAAAAGACGTGCTTGCCGGCGCCGGCGGCGGCGAGGATCTGCTCGCAATGCAGCGAATGCGGCGTCGCCAGCACGACCGCGGCGACTGCCGGATCGGCGAGCACCGCCGCTAGGTCGTCCGTCGAGTGCGAGACTGTGCTGCTCGGCAAAGTCGCGGTGCGGGTCGGCGGCGGCGGACGACGGCGCGAATGAAGCGCAGCCGGCCGCTCTTGCCCTGGACCGAAGCGACGAGGGTGCGGCCCCAGCGGCCGAGGCCGACGATCGCGGCGTCGATCATCGGCCGGTCACATCGGTGCCGGCGTTCTTCCCTCCCTCGCCCCGCTTGCGCAGAGAGGATCGGGGTGAGGGGCTTGCTGGCAACCGCTCAGGCGGAGGCAGGCTGCCCCTCACCCGGGATCCGCGCCCCGGGCGCGGATCCCGACCTCTCCCCGCGTGCGAGGCGAGGTAGCCATCAAGTCCGCGGCGCGCCGAGCTGCTTGTGGAAGAAGGCGAAGACCTTGTGCCAGCCGTCGACCGCCTGCTCCGGCCGGTAGTTCGGCCGGTAATGGGCAAAGAAGGCGTGGCCGGCGCCGTCGTAGCGGTGGAACTCGTATTCTTTGCCGTGTTTCTTCAGCTCCGCCTCGGTGCGGTTGACCTGATCGGCCGACGGGTTCGGGTCCTCGTTGCCAAAGAGGCCGAGGAGCGGGCAATTGATGCCGCTTGTCATTTCGATCGGCGCCACCGGCTGCGCCTTGCTCAGCCGCGACTTGTCGTCGACGATGACGTTGCCGCCCCAGCAATCGACCGCACCCTGGATCAAATGCGACAGCTTGCCGGCGACGAGGTAGGTCTGCCGGCCGCCCGAGCAGAAGCCGATGACCCCGACCTTGCCGCTGGCATGCGGCTGCGAACGCAGAAAATCGATTGCCCCGGTGACATCGCCGAGCATCTGCTCATCCGGCACGCCGCCGCCTTCGCGCACCTTGGCGACGACCGCTTCCTCGGCGCCGTCGCCGACCCGGAAATAGAGGCTGGGGGCGATCGCGGCATAGCCGTGATGGGCGAATTTGCGGGCGACCTCGCAGGTCCATTCGTCCCAGCCCGGCATGTGATGGATCACGACGACACCGGGATGCGGCCCGGCGTTGCTCGGGTGCGCGTAATAGGCGTCGCCGCGGTCGCCGCCATGCCCGCGATAGGTCGCCATCCCGGCCTGGATATTGCGAAATGCCATGTCGGTCCTCCCCTTTATTGGTGGTGGGAATTGCCGGCGGCTCTCTTCGCACCGAACCCGCCCGAAGGCAAGACGGATGTCGGGCGGGCGGCTTGCTCGCGGCTTGACTTTTCGGCCCCGGTCCGGACCCTGCCGCATCGAACTTGGGGAGGAGAAGACGGCATGAACGGCGCCTTGGACGGGCTGCGCGTGCTCGATTTCACGACGACGATTGCCGGCCCGCATTGCGGCCGGATGCTCGCCGATCTCGGCGCCGAGGTGATCAAGATCGAGGCGCCGGAAGGCGACATGATGCGCACCCGCCCGCCGCTGCGCGACGGCGCCAGCACGAGCTTTGGCCAGTTGAACGCCGGCAAGAAAAGCGTCGTGCTCGATCTGAAGTTGCCGCGCGGGGTCGAGGCGGCGCGCCGTCTCGTCGCCACCGCCGATGTCGTCGTCGAGAATTTCCGGCCCGGAGTCATGCGCCGCTTCGGCCTCGATTATCCGGCGATGAAAGAAATCAAACGCGACCTCGTCTACTGCGCGATCTCGGGCTACGGCCAAACCGGGCCGTCGGCCGAACTGCCGGCATATGCGCCGGTGATCCATGCCGCCTCGGGCTATGATCTGGCGCAGATCGCACATCAGCTGGAGGCGCGGCGTCCCGATTTCTGCGGCATCTTCATCGCCGACGTGCTGACCGGCAGCTATGCTTTCGGCGCGATCATGACGGCGCTCTATCACCGGCAGCTGACCGGCGAAGGTCAGATGGTCGACGTGTCGATGCTCGAGAGCATGCTGACCTTGACCCTGAGCGAAATCCAGGCGGCGCAATTCGCCGTCGCCCCGCCAGGCCGGCCGATCTTTGGCCCAGTCGCGACGAAAGACGGCTACATCATGCCGGCGATCGCCAGCGAGCGTAGCTTTCAGAACCTCGCCACGGCAAGCGGCCACCCGGGCTGGATCACCGATCCGCGCTTTGCCCGATACGCCGATCGTCGCCGCTATTGGGGCGAACTCGTCGACGAACTCGAAGCGTGGTCGACGACGTTGACCACCGCCGAGGTGCAGGCGGTCTTCGACCGGCACGGCGTGCCGTCCTCGCCCTATCGCACGGTCAAGGAGGCGATGGCCGATCCGCAGCTCGCGCATCGCCGGGCCCTGGCCGAAATCGCCGATGCCGGCGGCAGGTTTCTAGTGCTGAACCCGCCGTTTCGGCTGTCGGCGGCGCGCACCGCGGCGCAACCCTACGCCGCCACTCTCGGCGAGCACACCGAAGAGGTGCTGACCGGGTTGGGCTACACCCCAGCCGAGATCGCCGCTCTCCAAGGCTAGATTTACAGGACGGCGACGGCTTCGATCTCGATCAAGAATTCGGGCTGCGCCAGGGCCGCGACCGCAACGAGGGTATGCGCCGGCATTTTCTTGCCAAAGAATTCCTCGCGGATCGGCCCGTAGTCGGCGCGATGCCGGATGTCGGTCAGGTAGGTGTTGACCTTGACGACATCGCGCAACGTGCCGCCGCCGGCCTCGACCTGGTCCTTCACGGCCTGCAAGGCGGCGCGCGCCTGCGCCCTGAAATCTGCGGCATGCGCCGCGTTGCCGTTAGCGTCATAGGCGACCTGGCCGGCGAGATAAAGCATCGTTCGCCCGCCCTCGACCTTGACCGCCTGCGCATAGGCCGGCGGATCGTATTGGGTCTTGGCGGCATAAGCCTCGATCTTTGCCATGTCGTTCCTCCGCTTCGTCGGAAAGAGGGTCAGCGCCGCCGGATCAGTTTCTCGCGGGTCACCAGAACCTCTCCGGCGGCAGTCAGCCGAACGAGGTTGACGGTGCCGGCGAGATCCGGCGAGCCCGAATAATAGGCTGGGACGGAGCCGTTGCCGACTTGTGCCGGCCGGTCCCAATGGCCGAGCGCCAGATAATCGGCGCCGGTCGCGGCGATCTCCTCGTCGCCGAACACCCAAGAGGGCCGTAGCGGGGTGGCGCGCGTCGCGGGCGGCTCGTAATGGCCGTGTCCGACCGCCACCTGCCAGCGCGCCGAGCGCGGGCGCGGCCCGCGCAACGGCGGCATGTCCTGGTAGTCGCGATGCGGCCGGCCGCAAATTTCGAGATCGAAAGTCCCGAACCTTACGGCCTCGTCATGCGTGACGCCGAGTATCGCGACATTCGGAATGGTGGCGAAGCCGCCGCGGCTGAACACCCCGTCCGGCAAGGCCGGATCGTGATTGCCCGGCAGGATTACGACCGGCCGGCCTGCTTCGGCCAGAATGCGAGCGGACCTGTCGAGCGTCGCCCGGGTCAGATGGTTGCCCTCGAAGGTGTCTCCGGCCAAAAGGACTATGCCCGCACGCAAACCGTGCGCCGTCGCCAGCACCGCCGCAAGACCGGCCGTCCCGTCGCCGTGCTGCTCGTCGGGGCCCTCATCGACATGGATGTCCGAGCTGTGCACGAGCACCACCTCGGCCGGGTTGATCACCGTCGTCATGTTCTCGGCGACCTTGACATTGTGCCGCGCCGGGGCGGCAATTGGCGCAGCGAACCAGACCCTTTTCCCGGAGAACCGCCATGAAGGTCGGCATCGCGCTCAATATGTTGTCCGAGCCCGGCCGCTCCGATGTTGCGGTCGTCGCCGACCATCTGGCGATGGGCGATCTCGCCGAGCCGCTGGGCTTCGACTTGCTGTTCGCGCTCGAGCACCATTTCACCGGTTATGCGATGTCGCCGGCGCCGCTGCAGCTCCTTGCCTATTTCGCCGGCCGCACCAAGCGGATCATCTTCGGCACGGCGGTCATCGTGCTGCCGTGGCACGATCCGATCCGCGTCGCCGAGGGGATTGCCCTCCTCGACATCCTCTCGCAAGGGCGCTGCCTCTTCGGCTTTGGCCGGGGTGCGGCGAGCGTCGAATACGAAGGCTTTCGCATCCCGATGGGCGAGGCCCGGCCGCGCTTTGCCGAAGCCGCGAAATTGATCCGCAAGGCGTTGCGCGAGCCCGAATTCGAGTGGCAGGGCGAGTTCTTCCAGATCCCGCGCACTGCGATCCGGCCGCGCCCGATCTCGCACCCCGAGGAGCGGTTCTTCGCGTCGTCGATCAGCCCGGAATTGGCCGAGATCATGGCCAAGCTCGGCTTCGGCATCCTGGTCGTGATGCAGAACGAATGGCCTAAGGCGGCCGAGAGCATCGTCAACTACCGCGAGATCGCGCTCTCGGTCGGTCACCACCCGCCGCCGCCGATCATCCTGACCAATGTTTCCTGCGCCGAGAGCCACAGCGAGGCGCATGACCGGGCGATGCAATGGCTCGGCAAGAAATGGGAGTCGATCGACAACCATTACCATTTCTCGGACGGACATCTCGCCACGGTCAAGGGCTACGAGACTTACGGCAAGATGGCCAAGACCTACGCCCGGCTGCAGAGCGACGACGAACGGACGCGGGCGACCGAGTTCTACGTCAAGATCCAGATCGTCGGCACGCCCGACGATTGCATCGCGCAGATCGCCGAGTTGCAGCGCCTGACCGGCACCGACCATCTCGTCACCGAATTCTCGTTCGGTGGCATCCCGCATACGGACGCCGAGAAGAACATGCGGCTCTTCGCCGACCGGGTCCTGCCGGTGCTGCAAAAGGACGACGCGTTCGCCGCAGCGCCGGCGCCGATCTTGCCGCGGCCGGCGACGTCCCCCGACCTGTTCGCCCCTGCATAAACTGCATAAACGGGGCGTCGCTCGACGCGACCGTGTCCGAGCTGCCGCCGACGATCCTCGGCGCTCTCGAACCGCTTGGTTGACGCCGGCTGGTGCGCGGCATCTGTTACGGAGCGCGTACCTTCACCTCGCTGAGCGAGTTGGCAACTGCAGCAAAGCGACGGTCAAAACTGACGAACGCTTCACAATGCCCCGCCTTGGCCAGATGCAGAGCATCGGCGAAATCGAGCCCGTTCCGCATCCAGTCCAGCGCTCTCGCAGCCACAGCTGGGTCCTCAATCTTAACACGCGGAAGTCCCGCGAAGGCGGCAAGCGCTCCGGCTAGCTGTGCAGGCGGGTAGCCGTAGACGCTGCGCAGCACCCATTCGGTTTCCAGCAATACCGTCGTGCAGATGAAAACATCCTCCCCGTCGATCAGGCGCTTGGCTTTCGCAGATTGCTCCGGGTCGTCGCCGGTCAAATAGCGCACGATGAGATTAGTATCGATCGCCAGCATGGCGGCGCCGCGCTTCGGCTTCTATGCCGGCATTCATTTCTTCGAGGCTCTTCGGCGGTCCTGCGTAGGCCAGTAATCCGTAGACGTCCTCCGGCCGTGTCGGCGCGAACAGCGGCGCCGCTTTCAGCAACACGCCATCGGGGGTATCTTCCACCATCAGGAGTGTGCCCGCCTCCCAATTCCTTCGCTGCCGGATTACCTTGGGCAGGATGACCTGACCCTTGGTCGACACCGTGGTCGTCAGTGCTTCAACGGCTGCCATCAGCGCTCTCTAATAAATGGTAAGATGGAGGTAAGATTAGGATGCCCGGACCGGCATGCAAGCTCCGCGTTTTGGTTGGTCTGAGCGGCTATTCCTTGAATTGCGCGGTGCGCCAGCGGACGGCGGCGGGGACGCCCTCGGCGGCGGCGATGGCGCGAAACCTGTCGCCGAGCTCGGTGCGGGTCGCATAAAGCGGACCGACGACGTCGAGCCCGGCATAGAGCGCCGTGCGGAAGCCGGCCGCGTCGGCGGTGCAGTTGACGGCGCGCTTTGTCGCGTAAAGCGCTTCTGGCGAGATCAAGGTCAGTCGCTTGGCCCAGGCGAGGCTCGCTGCCGGCAATTCGGTGAGCGGCACGACGCGGTTGACCATGCCCAAGGATAGAGCGGCCGCGGCGTCGATCGTCTCGCCGAAATAGAGGAGTTCGCGCGCCTTCTTGTAGCCGATGATCATCGGCATGACGATCGCCGGGCCGACCGCCGAGAAACGCACCTCCGGTTCGCCGAAAACGGCGTTGTCGGCGGCGATCGTCAGGTCGCACAGCATGACGAGCTCGCAGCCGCCGCCCATGACGTGGCCCTGAACCGCGGCGATGACCGGCTTTTTCATCGCCCACGGCATCATCTCGAAATCGAGCTGGGGTTTGAGATGGGCGTGCGCCTTCGCCGGGTCGGTACGCCAGTCATCGGCGCCGGGCTCCTTCGCGCCGATATCGTAGCCGGCGCAGAAGCTGCGGCCCGCGGCGCGCAGCAACACGACGCTGGTCGCCGGGTCCTCGTCGGCCCGGGCGAAGGCGTCCTCCAGGGCATGCCGCAATTCCGCGCTGATCGCGTTGAGCTTTTGCGGTCGGTTCAGAGTGATGACGCCGACCTTATCGTCGACATCGTACAGGACCACAGGCTCGGCCATGCGTTGTCCTCCTGGACTAGGGTTTTCTCGAAACCGGCCATGAAGCGAGCCGGTCGATCGCGACGAGCCCCTCGCGCAGGCCGCCGACCATCGCGATCCCGTTGGCGCGCAGCAGCGCCGCCTGCGCCCGGTCCATGACGCCCGGCCGCGTCTGCAGCAGGGCGTGCGGCTTGCGGCTCTTCGCGGCGGCGGCGGCGAAGAGTTCGAGATAGGTTCGCGCCAGTTCGGGCGTGTCGAAAGGCTGGCCGTCGCCATTGTCGCGGCAGAGGATGACGATGTCGTGATCGGGGCTGGCGTCGAAGAGAGCGAGCGCCTTCGGCAGGTTGGCGGCAAAGGCGCCGCTGCCCCAGGCGTCGAGCGGGTTGCCGTCGCCGCTGACGAAGCCGATTTCGCGTTCGATCTGCGCCTTCATGGCGGGCGAAAGCGGCGGCACCGGCAAATTCGCCGCCGCGGCGAGGTCGAGGATCAGCTCGGCAAGACCACCGGATGACGTGATGATCCCGAGGCGCCGACCGGCCGGCGGCCGGCCGCCCTGATATGCGGCCAACAGCTCGGTCAATTCGACGAGATCGGCGACCTCGATCGCGCCGTGCGCCCGCAGCAGCGCCGAAGTTTGCGCCGCGTCCCCGGCCTCGCCGCCGGTGTGGGTGGCGACGGCGCGGCGCGTGCGCGCCGTCCGGCCGACCTTCAGCACCGCGACCAGCTTGCCGTTCGCGGCGGCGCGGTCGAGTGCCGCGGCAAAGCGTTCCGGCTCTCTGACGGTTTCGATGAAAGCGCCGACGATGCGGGTCGCCGGGTCGTCGATGAGATAGTCGAGGTAATCCGCGGCGGTCAGCACCGCCTCGTTGCCGGACGAGACGACGTTGCTGAACCCGAAGCGCCTGATGTCGGTCAAGAGGCTGACGCAGAACGAGCCGCTCTGCGAGACGAGACCGACATTGCCGGCGAGCCCCGCCGGATCGCGCAGTTCCTGCAGATAGGAGGTGCTCGGGTGGTGCGGGTTCAGCACGCCCATGCAATTCGGCCCGCACAGCGCGATGCCGGCCTCGCGGCAGATGTCCGACACGCGCGCCTGCCGCCGCCTTCCGGCCTCGCCCTGTTCGGCAAAGCCGCCGTCATAGATGACGGCGCCGCGCACGCCGCGCCGCGCCGCCCTGTCGAGCGCCTCGGGGACGCGTTCGTGACCGATGCAGAACAGCGCGAGGTCGGGTGCCTCGGGGAGTGCCGCGAGATCGGGCCAGCATCGGTGGCCGAGCACGGTCGGGTAGTTCGGATTGACCGGATATACGGCACCGGCAAAACCGATCCGGTCGAGCGAAGCGATCAGCCGGCGCCCGATGGTCGGCCTCTCCGAGGCGCCGAGAACGGCAATCGATCTCGGCCGGAACAACGCTTCGAGCCGCATCCTCGCCGCTCCTCTGATACCCGGGTCGTCGTCGCGGGCGATCCTACACCGTGGACGCGAGCCGGCGGAGACCGTGCCGGTTGGGAATTCCCCGGCGCCGGCGCTATGCTGTCGGCCGCAAAGGGCGAGCGAGGCAGCAAATCATGAGCGAGACGAGCGGCACCGGTCTGGTCGAATATCAATGCCGCGACCAGATCGCGACCCTGACCTTGAACCGGCCGGATCGGCTCAACGCCTTCAATGACGATCTGGTGCGGGAGCTGGCCGACGCCTTGCGCCGTTTCGATCTCGATCCGGAGGCAGAGGTCGCGGTGCTGTGCGGCAAGGGTCGCGCCTTTTCGAGCGGCGCCGATGTGCATCAGCGCCAGCTGCGCCGGCGCGAGGAATTCGAGGCGCTGGGCGGGCCGCAGGGGTGGGGTGCCAATTCCGCCGATCTCTTCACCCGCGCCGTCAACTGGAAGCCGGTCATCGCCGCACCGCACGGCTATGCGATGGGTCTCGCCTTTGGCATCGTGCTGGAAAGCGACCTGATCGTCGCCGAGGCCGGCACCAGGTTCCAGATCACCGAAACCGCGCGCGGCCTCGGCGGCGCCCGCTATTGGGCGTTATTGCATTTCCGCGGTGCGGCGGCCTTTGCCAATGAGGCGGCGTTGACCGGCCGCTTCTTCACCGCCGAAGAGGCGCTCGCCGCCGGCATCGTCAATCGCGTCGCGCCCGCGGGCCGGCATCTCGAAACCGCCTATGAGCTCGCCGCGGCGGTCGCCAAGAACCCGCCCTTGTCGGTGCGGGCGACGGTGCGGACCCGGCGCTGGTACATGGGTGAGCTGGCGCGTGAGGTGGCGATGCAGACCGCACCCCTGAAGCTCTATCTCAGCGAGGACTTTCAGGAGGCGGCCCGCGCCTTCGCCGAAAAGCGTCCGCCCGGCCCGTTCAAAGGCCGCTGAACGGACAGCCGAACACGAGGAGCCCCGATGATCACACCCGCCTATGTCCGGACGATGGCCGCCTACAATGCCGAGATGAACCGACGCCTCTTCGGCGCCGCCGGCAGGCTGTCCGACGCCGAGCGACGAGCGCCGCGCGGCGCTTTCTGGGGCTCGATCCATGGCACCTTGACCCACATCCTGTGGGGCGATCAGCAATGGATGTCGCGCTTCGACGGCTGGCCGAAACCGGCGACCCCGATCAAACAGAGCGCCCTGATGATCGGGAACTTCGACGAACTCGCCGCGACCCGCGAGGCGGCCGATGCCGGCATCGCCCGCTGGGCCGACAAGGTCGATGATAAATGGCTCGGCGACGACATGGTGTGGTTCAGCGGTGCGGCGAACCGCGAAATCCGCGCCCCGAAGCGGCTTCTGGTAACCCATTTCTTCAACCACCAGACGCATCACCGCGGCCAGGCACACGCCTTGCTGACGGCCGCCGGCCAGGCGACCGGCGACACCGACCTGTTCCTCGTGGTGTCGGAGATCATCGAATGAGGGGCGCCGCTCGCGCTTGGTCTGAAAAGGAGTCTCGAGAATGAACCTCGGAAAACTCGGCGTCTGGACCGGGATGGACGCGATGTCGGCGGCCGCAGGAGCGGCCTTTGCCAAGCGCGTCGAAGCCTGGGGCTATGCCGCGCTGTGGCTGCCCGAAAGCCGGGGGCGGAATGCGCTCGCACACTCGGCCTGGCTCCTCGCCAACACCGAGAAGCTGATCGTCGCGACCGGCATCGCCAATATCTACGCGCGCGATCCGATGGCGATGGCGAACGGTCAGCGCGGCCTCGCCGAACAGTCGGGCAGCCGGTTCCTGCTCGGCGTCGGGGTGTCGCACCGGCCGATGGTCGAAGGGATGCGCGGCCACAATTACGGCCGGCCGGTGGCGACGATGCGCACCTATCTGCGGGCGATGCGCGACACCCCTTATCCGGCGCCGCCGCCGCCCGAACCGCCTTTGACGATCGTCGCGGCGCTGGGGCCGCGCATGATGGCGCTTTCGGCCGAGCTGGCCGACGGCGCCCATCCCTACAACACGACGCCGGAGCATACCGCCGAGGCGCGCCGCATTCTCGGCCCCGGCAAGCTGTTGTGCCCCGAGGTCTGGGTGCTGTTCGAGAGCGACCCCGGCAAGGCGCGCGCCGCCGCGCGCGAGGCGCTGTCGCGCTATCTGCAGCTTGAAAACTACGTCAATGCCTGGCGCCGCCAGGGCTTCGGCGACGACGACCTGGCCGGCGGCGGCTCGAACCGCTTTCTCGACGCGATCGTCGCCTGGGGCGGCGAAGCCGCCATCCGCGATCGCATCCGGCAACACTGGGACGCCGGCGCCGATCATGTCTGCGTCCAGCCGATCAGCCCGCAGGGCTCGCGGCAGGTCGGCGACGACCGGCTCCTCGAACTCCTGGCGCCGGGCCGGTCTTGACGGGTTCCGGCGCCGGGCCGACATTGTTGGGCGCCGGCCTCCGGTCGGCACCGCCGGCACTGCGCCGGGCGAAACAGCGGATGGATTGAATAGGGCTGCCGGCGATGTATTCGGACACCACCCGGTCGATCAACGTCACGGTCAAACCGTTCTACCTCGAAGACCAATCGGCGCCGGACCAAAACCGCTTTGTGTGGGCCTACCACGTGCGGATCGAGAATCAGGGCGGAGAAACGGTTCAGCTGCGCAATCGTCACTGGAAGATCACCGACGGCCGCGGGCAGGTGCAGGAAGTGCGCGGCCCGGGCGTCGTCGGCGAGCAGCCGGTGCTGGGGCCGGGCGAAAGCTTCGAATATACGAGCGGCACGCCGCTGCCGACTCCCTCGGGCATCATGGTCGGCAGCTACGAGATGGAAACGCCGGGCGGCGAGAGTTTCTGGGTCCGAGTCCCGGCTTTCTCGCTCGACAGCCCGCACCAGAAAGTTCGCCTCAACTGAACGCGGCCCGGCCGCAAGCGCCGGGCAGCCCCGCCTCTCTAACCTGCAAAAAGAAAGAGCATCGATGTCGCGCAGCTTCGCACCGTCCTTAGCCGCGGCCGAACCGCGCGCTATATCGCCCTTCCCGTCGCGGCCGAGCCAGCCCGAAGTCGAGGCGGCGGTGCGCACCCTGATCCGCTGGGCCGGGGACGATCCGGAGCGCGAGGGGCTGCTCGGCACGCCGGAACGGATCGCGCGCGCCTATCGGGAGTTTTTCAGCGGCTATGACGAAGACCCGGTCGCCTTGCTGCAGCGCACCTTCGAGGCGATCGACGGCTATGACGAGATCGTCGTGTTGAAGGACATCCGCTTCGAGTTGCATTGCGAGCACCATCTCGCGCCGTTCATCGGCAAAGTGCACATCGCCTATCTGCCGAACAACCGCGTCGTCGGCATCTCGAAACTGGCGCGGCTCGTCGACGTCTATGCCAAGCGATTGCAGATCCAGGAAAAGATGACATCGCAGATTGCGAATACGATAGACGAGGTGCTGCAGCCGAAAGGTGTCGCGGTAATGATCGAAGCGGCGCATCAATGCATGACGACGCGCGGCGTCCACAAGCCGGGGGTGACGATGGTGACGAGCCGCATGCTCGGCGCCTTTCGCGACGATCCATCGAGCCGGCGCGAAGTGCTCACCATGTTCGGCACGCCGGGCGTCGCCAAGCTCGACAACGTCTGACCGGGGAGGCCCGCGGGGCAGAGAGGTCATGCAGCAAGGCCGCGGCGGCATCGGCAGCCATAAGCACGGCATTTCCGGGCATGCGACGCAGAGCCCGCGGCACCGGCTGATGCGGAAACTCGCCGCCGAGCGCGGCGAGTTCGGCGGCGCGCCCGCGCCGCGGCCGAAAAAGCTGGCCTTCGCCAGCGTGCGCGACCTCTTGGAGGCCGACGCAAGCGTCGATAGCGGCCCCTCACCCCCCGGCTGTCTCCCCGGCAAGCGGGGAGAGGGAGGGAGCCGCGCAGCGGGAGGGTGAGGGGCCTTCACCGCCGTCTAGGGGCCGAACGCAGCAAGAAGGCCGAGATGCGCGTGTGATCAATTGGCGCCCGAGATGACCAACTCGATGATCGGAGCGATCGAACGGCCGGCGGAGGCGCCGATTTCGGTACCGACGCCGGCCGATCTGACGCTCGTCGTCCCGACATTCAACGAGCGCGACAACGTCGCGTTGCTGGTGGAGCGATTGGGTCAGGCGCTCGAAGGGATCGCCTGGGAGGTCGTGTTCGTCGACGACGATTCACCGGACGGCACCGCCGGCGCGGTGCGGGCGCTGGCGCGCCGGCTGCCGAACGTGCGCTGCCTGCAGCGGCTGGGGCGACGCGGCCTGTCCTCGGCTTGCGTCGAAGGCATCCTGTCGAGTGCCGCACCCTATGTCGCGGTCATCGACGGCGACCTGCAGCACGACGAGACGCTGCTCTCGGCGATGCTGCAGATGCTGCAGAGCGAGCCGCTCGACATCGTCATCGGCAGCCGCTTCGCCGGCGGCGGCGATTTTGCCGCGATGCCGCAGCGCCGCCTCAGGATCAGCGCCCTCGGCAACCGGTTGGCGCGGTTCGTCGTCGCGGCCGACCTCACCGACCCGATGAGCGGCTTCTTCATGCTGCGGCGCCCGGCTTTCGACGCGGCGGTGCGCCGCCTGTCGGGGCAGGGCTACAAGTTGCTGGTCGATATCTTCGCGTCTTCGCCCCATCCCCTTGTCTTCAAGGAGCTGCCCTTCAGGTTTCGCGAGAGGCTGTATGGCGAAAGCAAGCTCGATACGCTCGTCGCGCTCGAATACCTGCAACTGCTCCTCGACAAGCTCGTTGGCCGCATCGTGCCGGTGCGCTTCGTGCTGTTTGCCGCGATCGGCGGCCTCGGCCTTTTCGTGCATCTCGCGGTGCTCGCCGTTGCGCTAAAACTGCTGGCGCTCGGCTTTGCCGCCGCGCAGGGTGCGGCGACGCTGATTGCGATGACCTGGAATTTTCTCTTGAACAATATCCTGACCTATCGCGACCGCCGGCTGCGCGGCCGCAAGCTGCTTTACGGCCTCTTCTCGTTCTATGCGGTGTGCAGCGTCGGCGCCGTCGCCAATGTCGGCATCGCCGCCTACCTGTTCCGCGCCGATCGCTCGTGGTGGTTGGCCGGAGTCACCGGAGCGTTGATCGGCGCCGTCTGGAATTACGCGATTTCCTCGGTCTTTACGTGGCGGACCCGATGAGCCGCGGCGACATCCGGGCGGCGGCGCTGTTGTCTGGCGCCGGACGCCTGATCTAGGATCGGACATAGACCTCGGACGCAACAGGGAAGATCGCAATGGAATATGGTGCTTCGATCTTTTTCACCGACTATTCGATAACGCCGGCTGCCCTCGCAGTCGCGATGGAGGAACGCGGCTTCGACTCGTTATGGGCCGCCGAGCATTCGCATATTCCGGTGCCGCGCCGAACGCCGGCGCCGGGCGGCGGCGAACTCGCCAAACGCTATTACGACGTGATGGATCCGTTCGTCACCTTGACCGCGGCCGCCGCAGTCACGAAGAAACTCAAGCTCGGGACCGGCGTCTGCCTCGTTATTCAGCGCGACACGATCCAGACCGCGAAGCTCGTGGCCTCGATCGACCAGGTTTCGACCGGGCGGTTTTTGTTCGGCATCGGCGGCGGCTGGAACGCCGAGGAGATCGAGAACCACGGGACCCAATTCGCCACGCGCATGAAGAAGATGCGCGAACAGATCGAGGCGATGAAGGAGATCTGGACCAAGGACAAGGCCGAATACCACGGCGATCTCGTCGAGTTTCCGGCGATGATGACCTGGCCGAAGCCGGTGCAGAAGCCATACCCGCCGATCCTGCTCGGCGGCGCTTTTCCGTGGGCGGCGCGGCGCGCGGTCCGCTATGGCGACGGCTGGTATCCGAACGCTTCGAGCGGCAATCCCGACGAATACTTGCCGAAATTCCGCGAGATGGCGCGGGAGGCCGGGCGCGACCCGCAGTCGCTGCAGGTTACCCTGGGCGGTGCGCCGGAGGACGTCGACCGGCTGAAGCACTTCCGCGATTTCGGTGTCGCCCGCGTCAACTTCCCGCTGATGTCGGAAAAAGCCGACGAGATCTTGCCGCGGCTCGACCGCATCGCCGGGCTGATGCGCCAGGTCGGAAACTAGCGCGCAAATTGTCACACCGGTGAAAGCCGGTGCCCATGGCTGCCATGGGTCCCGGCCTGCGAGGCTGTAATCCAATCGCGTACCCGCTCAAATGCGTCGCCCCCGCGCTGCGCTGGGATGGCGCTAATGGAAGCGCGGCTTGACCTCGCGGCAGAGGAGTTCCAGCGCGGCCATCACCTGGGAGTGCGGAATGAGACCGCCGCAATTCAATTCGGCGAGAATCCCGTCGACGCCGAGTTCGTCCTGTAGTTCGCGCAGGCGTTCGGCGACCTGGTCCGGGGTGCCGACCAGCACCTGTCCGTCGAGCGCCTCGTCATAGGTCAGACTTTCGAGGCGTCGCAGCCGGTCGGCGCGGCCTTCGATCGCGCGCGTGCCGGCACGGCTCAGCGAATCCCGCAACCGCTCGGTCTGCTCGCGGTAGAAGTGCATCAGGCTCTCCCGCGGCTCCTCTCTGGCCTGCGCCGCGGTTTCGGCGAGATAGGTCGGCACCCGTAGATAGACCTGGCCCTTGCCGGGGTGGCCGGCGGCTGCGTAAGCCTCGCGATAGTCGCGGATCGCCGGCGCGAATTCTGCGAACGAGCCGTGCCGCGCATTGATGAAGATCGGCAGTCCGCGGGCGCCGACCGCCGGGTAGGTGTCGGGGCTGGCGGCGGCGATGCGGATCGGCGGCAGCGGTTTTTGAAACGGTTTCGGCGTCACCGCGACATTGTCGACGCGGTAATACTTGCCCTCGTAGCTGACCGCGGGGCGCGACCAGGCCTGCTCGACGATATCGAGCACCTCGGCGAACCGATCGCGGCTCTCGGCATAGGATATGCCGTAATCCTCATAGGTGCGCGGCAGGCCGCTGCGCCCGACGCCGAAGATCAGCCGGCCGTGGCTGATCTGGTCGACGGTCGCCGCTTCCTCGGCGACCCGCAGCGGGTGGCATAACGGCAGAACTTGCACCGCGATCCCGATCCCGATGCGCCGGGTGCGGGCGGCGACGGCGCTGGCGATGGTCAGCGGTGCCGCCAGGACCGACCGCTGCGGATCGAAATGCAGTTCGGCAAGCCACATCACATCGAGGCCCAATTCTTCGGCCGCATCGATCTGTGCGAAGGCTTCGGCAAAGGTGTCGGCGTCGGTGCGGCCCGGCAATGCGGGAAATTGATGGAACATGCCGAATTCCATGGCGACATCTCCTTTTTGCCGGCCCGGGGCGCCGGCTATTCATTCGAAACGCCAGGTCATCGTGGACACCGGCGAGAGGCGGTGCAAGAGATTGCGCACCTTTGAGACAAGACGGTTGCGATCGGTCCGGTAACAGGATGCTCGGCGATTGGTCCTTGTGCGACTGCGGCAGCGGGCTGCGGACGGCGCGCTGTTGCGGCCTCGACATCGCTGCGTTGCCGCCGCCCGGAGCCGGGGCGCCGCTGTTGCCAATCGTCGAGCGCGCCGGCGAATTGGAGCGCCAAGGGGCGTCGGCCGAGGCCGAGCGGTTGTGCCGTCAAGTGTTGGAGCTGGTGCCGGGCCAGCCCGATGCGCTGGCGATCCTCTACCGGCTGTGCCGCGCCGGCGGCCGGGCGAATGTCGCCGAGGCATTGCTGCGCCGCATCGTCCTGCTGCACCCCAACACCTTCTGGGCGACGCACGAGCTGGGCCTCGCCCTCTTGGCCAAGGGGGCGGTCGCCGAGGCCGAGATACATGCCCGGAATGCGGTCCGCATCGCGCCGGAGAACCCGCAATCGCATAACCTCCTAGGCATGGTGCTGAACGAGGCGAACCGGCCGCGGATCGGCGAATACCACTATCGCCAAGTGCTCGAATTGTCCGAGCGGCGCGACCCGATCCTGCTCGCCAACTCGCCTGGAACCTGAAGAACCAGGGCAGGATGGCCGAGTCGCGCCGGCTCTATGAAAAGTCGGCCAGGGCCGCACCGGGAGGTCGTGCCAACCTTGCTTGGCTGGGCGCGGATGGAGGAGGCCGACCGTAATTTCGTCCGCGCCGGCGAGTTGCTCGATCGTGCTGAAAAATTGCTGCCCGACGATCCGAGCATTCTGCTCAGTCGTGCCGTTCTGCACGGGCGCACCGGCGACTATGCCAAAGCGCTGGGCGTGCTCGATCGCGCCGCGCAACCGGGCGGTCGCGGCCTCGGCGCCAACGAACTCCTCGAAAAGGGCCGGCTGCTCGACCGGCTCGGCCGCTACGGCGAGGCCTTTGCCGCCTTCGGGGAAGGCAAGCGGCTGTGCCGCGAATTGGCCGGCTCGTCTATGAGGCAGACCGAGAACTGGCTTCGTCCGGTCTTCGACATGGCGGAATACAACTATGCCGATCCGTTCAACGGCAACGATCTCGTCTCCGAGACGGTCCGCGCCGGCATGCCCGATTACGGGTTTCCCGCGCAGCAGGCCTTTATCGAAAGGTTGCACCAGCGATGCCATTGCACGCCGACGCAACTGCAAACCCTGGTCTTCAGCAAGTATCTGACGACCGTGGCACACCATCCGCTTGGCTATCTACAGGAGATATGGCACAATTTTCACTATTTCGGGCTGGTCGGCCTGCTCGCCGACCCGATCGCGACGATCAATCAGTTTTTCGCGATGGGAACCCCGGTGCAGCATGAGGTGGCACCCGGTCTCTCGCTCAGAAACTTGCGGGAACTGCGGCGGCAGTTTTCCGCGGCAACCTTGTTGTTGATGTTGTTGAACGCGTTGTCGACCGCCGTCGCAAGCATGCTGTTCACGCTCTTTTTGTTTGGCGTCCCGTATCTGGCGTGGCGCGCCCGCCGGCGGCGCGAGGCTCTCGATCGGCCGCTGTCGGTCATGGCCTTCCTTTGGTTCTCGTTTGTCGGCGTGTCGCTCGTTTTTTCACTCGTGCATTTCGAGGCCCGCCACGCGCTGCCGATCCTCCCCGCCGGCTGCATCGGCATTGTCTACGTATTTTCTGCGGCGCGTCGGCTGCTCAGACATCGGCTCGCCGCGCAGCCTTCGGCTTGAGCGCGGGACCGGGCGGTTCGCCGGAAATCGGCTCAGACCGGGCGCCTCCAGCCGAGCCACTCGCAGACCGCGTCGCCCATCACGAGCTCCTTGTCGCGGCCGTGCAGCCACGGCAGCTCCTCGGTGAACATTGTCACGCATTGCCGGTAGGAGCACGGCATGCGGGTGATGTCCGTACCCCAGAAACAGCGCCGCGGACCGAAGGCGTCGACGATCCGGCGGATGTATTGGTGGATGTTGCGGTACGGGTAGGGCTCGCTCGAATAGCTCGGCGCGCCCGACAGCTTGACGGCAACATTCGGGTATTTGGCGAGCGCCAGCATGTCGCCGAGATTGGCGAAGGCGGCATCGTCGGTGCCGGCCCCGCCCCCGCCGCCGCGACCAAAATGGTCGATATGCAGCTTGAGGCCGGGATGGCGCTCGGCGATATGGCCGAGTTCGGTCATATGACCGCCGGCCAGGAGGCCGACCGGGAGGTTTTCGCGTTCGCAGGCGGCCCAGAACCAGTCGAGCGAGCCGTCCGACCACCAACTCGCCTGATGCGGCTGGTTGAACGTAAAACGAAAGCCGAGCATGCCCGGACGCTGCCGCCAGTTCCGGACGATCTCCTCGCGGTTCGCGGCCTGCAGATCGAAATGTCCGAGGATGCAGAACTTGGCCGGATGCGCCTTTACCGCTTCGATCGCCTGGATATTGACCGCCTCGCCGAGCGAGCTCGGCGGATGGATCACCGCTCCATCGACCCCGGCCGCGGCCATCTCCTGCAAGGCGTCGTCGACGTTATATGTCGGGATCTGCCGATGCTGCGGCGACATCCGCGCGTTTTCCCAAAGATGGATCTGTGAATTGACGATCGGCATGGGACGCTTCCTTGAAGTCTGTTTTAGGGATGGATTCCCGGAATGAGCCGCAGCAGGGCGATCAGCATCGCCACCTGGGCAAAACCCATGCCGACGACGCATTTGATCAAATCAGCCTTGGTCCTTTCGATCTTGGCCTCGAGTTCGCCGCTCAACGCCGCGAACTCGCCGCGCAGCACCGCCAAATCCGTCTTGGTTGCGAGGTTCGACAGATCGATGTCGACGGCGTTTCTCAACGCCATCGTGACGGCCTCGGCCTGACGTCGGTGAAACCCGCTGCCGTCAGGGTCTTGACGGTTTGATGCGTGTCGAGCGTGCTGATCATTGCCGCGGCTGGTTCATCGGCGCGATCTTAGCAGGGATCGGGCGCCGCTGCGTTACGGTCGCGCCGCCGTCTCGGCCGCGCGCCGCGGCGGCCGGAGGGCCGGAGGGCGGCAGCGCTGGAACCGGGCGCAGCTTGCCGGCGGCCTCGATGTCGCCGAGCACCTCGCTGACCACGTCGCCCAGCGCCTGCCTTGCGGCGGAGGGTCCGCGGCCGGCGGCGACGCCGAGCGCCAGGGTTCGAAACACGCCAGCCGGGGTGATGCGATGCGCGTCGGCGAGACCGCGGGCGCATTCGCGATGGACCGACGAATAGGGCAGGATCGAGGCGCCGACCCCCTGCTGCACCATCAGGCGGATCGTCTCGTGGTCGTTGAGCTCGGTGTCCACCCGCAAGGCGATACCGCGCCCGGCGAGCAGCACATCGAGCGCGGCGCGCAGTCCGTCGCCGAGGATCAGCGGCGTGCGGTTCAGCTCCTCGGCCGAAACGGCGCCCGGCGGACGCGCACCGGGCTTTGTCACCAGCACCATTTCCTCCGCGGCGAGCCGGGTAGACGCGATCAGCCGGCTCCGCGAGAGCTCGGCCATCAGCGCCAGATCGACGAGCCCGGCGACGATGAATTCCTCGAGCCGGATCGTTCCGGCATGCACGACCTTCAGTTCGACGAGCGGGTAGTGGCCGCGCATTCGGGCGAACAGCTCGGGCACGACGACCGGGCACAGGGTCGGCGTCACGCCGAGGATGATCTTGCCGCTCGGATGCGCCTTGTGGGCGCGGATCTCGTCGCCGGCCCGCTCGACGTCGCGCAGGATGCGCTGCGCATTGTCGAAGAGCTTTTGCCCGGCTTCGGTTAGCCGCACGCCGCGGTTCGCCCGATTGAAGAGCGCGGCATCGACCTCTTCCTCGAGGCGTTGCACATGCCGGGTCAGCGCCGGCTGCGCGATCTGCAGATGCGCCGCGGCACGCGTGATGCTGCCGAGTTCAGCGATGCGGACGAAATAGTGCAGGCTCTTCAGCTCCATCGCCGAGGATTTCGCGCGACCGCGGGAACCCGGTCAATCGCGATTTTCGGGGCGTTGTCATGCCGCGCCGGCATGAGCATGATCGGAAATCGGTATTTGCTTGATGAGCCGATCGAATCTAGCGTTTCCCGCTGCGAAGGAGAACAGGCGTTGGAAGTCGGCGTTTATCATGAATTCCATTGCCGGCCGGGCGAGGCCCCGGCGGCGGCGTTCGCGGCGGCGCTCGATCAAATCGAGGCGGCCGATCGCTGGGGTCTGGATGCGATCTGGCTCGCCGAGATCCATCAGCAGGCACGCCGCTCGGTGATGAGCGCGCCGATGACCGTCGCCAGCGCCATTGCCGCGCGCACCAAGCGCATCAAGATCGGCACCGGCGTCCAGGTCTTGCCGTTGTGCCACCCGCTGCGCCTCGCCGAGGAGACCGCCACAGTCGACCAGATCAGCAACGGGCGGCTCATTTTCGGGGTCGGGCGCAGCGGCAACCCGCGCAGCTACATGGCCTATGGCGTGCCCTATTCGGAAAGCCGCGAGCGGTTTCTCGAAACCCTCGAGATCGTCAAGCGGGCCTGGACTCAGGAGCGCTTTTCCTACGACGGCAAATATTGGCATTTCGACAATGCCGCGGCGGTGCCGCAGCCATTTCAAAAGCCGTGCCCGCCGATCCGCGTCGCCGCCGCCAGCGAGGAGACCTTTCCGTCTTTGGGCGAGGCTGGCTATCCGATCTTCGTCGCGGTGCGCAGCGGCTCGCTTCAGGGGCTGGCGCCCGATCTGAGGGCCTACCGCGACGCCTACCGGGCGGCCGGACATCCAGGCCGGGGCGAGGTCTACCTGCGGCTGACCCTGCACATCGCCGACACCGACGCAATGGCGCTCGACGAGGCGGAAGCGAGCATCATGTCCGGCTATCGGACCTTGTCGACCCGGCTCGAAGGCGCGCCAAACCGGCGCCGCGCCGCCGAGGCCGGGGCCATGCGCACGATCACCTATGAGGAGGTGCGGCGCGACAAGGTTATCATCGGCGGGCCGGAGCGGGTCGCGGACCGGTTGCTGCAACTCGATGAGGAGCTGGGGCTCGACGGCATCCTCGCCGAATTGAATTTCGGCGCACTGATTGCACCCGAGGCAATGACCCGGTCATTGCAGCTCTTATGCGAGAAGGTGCTGCCGAGATTGCACTGAGCGAGAGCCGATCGTGTTGCGCAGCACCGAGCGCTTTCTGACGACGCATACCGGCAGCCTGCCGCGGCCGGCAGACCTTGTGCGCACGATGTTCGCCAAGGAAGAGGGCGTGCCGGTGGATCCTGCCGCACTCCAGGTGCAGATCCGGGAGGCGGTAGCCGCTGTCGTCGATAAGCAGCTTGCCGCCGGTGTCGACATCGTCAACGACGGCGAAATGAGCAAGCCCTCCTACGCCACCTACGTCAAGGACCGGCTCGCTGGCTTCGGCGGCGAAAGCCGCCCGCTCGTCTACCAGGACCTCGTCGATTATCCCGACTTCGCCAAGCGGGTATTTGGGGATCCAGGCCGCTCGCGGCGCAGGACGCCCGGCTGCAACGGGCCGATTGCGGTCCGCGACCGTACCGCCGCTGCGATCGACGTCGGCAATCTGAAAGACGCGCTTGCCCGGGCAGGGGCGCGCGAAGCGTTCCTCAGCGCCGCCTCGCCGGGCGTCGTGTCATTGTTCTTCCACAACGGCCACTATCCGACCGAAGAGGCCTATCTCTTCGCCATCGCCGAAGCGATGCGGCACGAATACGAGACGGTCGCCGCAGCCGGATTTGTCCTGCAGGTCGACTGCCCGGATCTGGCGATGGGGCGGCATATCCAATACGCCGATCTCACGGCCGCCGAATTTCACAAGAAGATGCGGCTCCATATCGAAGCCCTCAATCAGGCGTTCGCCAACATCCCGGCAGACCGCCTGCGCCTGCATCTCTGCTGGGGGAATTACGAGGGGCCGCATCACTGCGACGTGCCGCTCGTCGACATCATCGAGACGGTGTTCCTGGCAAAGCCATGCGGGCTCTCCTTCGAGGCGGCGAACCCGCGACACGCGCATGAATGGACCGTCTTCGAACAGGTCAAATTGCCGGAGGGCAAGGTGCTGATCCCGGGGGTCATCGAGTCGAAGACCAATTTCATCGAGCACCCGGAATTGGTCGCGCAGCGCATCGGCCGCTTCGCGCGGCTCGTCGGGCGCGAGAATGTGATCGCCGGCAGCGATTGCGGCTACGGGACATGGGTCGGGCAAGCCGCGGTCGACCCGGGGGTGGTCTGGGCGAAGCTCGCCAGCCTCGCCGAAGGCGCGCGGCTCGCCACCCGTCAATTCTGGGCTTAGCTGCTCACCCCAACCACTTGGGAGATTGACAGATGCGATTTGGACTGTTCGGCAGCGCCCAGGCGCGGCGCACCGGCCCCGATACAGACAGCAGCCAGGGCTTTCGGGATTTCATCGACAACAATGTCGAGGCCGAAGCGCTCGGCTATTACAGCACGTTTCTCGTCGAGCATCATTTCACCGGGTTCGGCCAGGTTTCGGCGAGCCTCAACCTGTTGACCTGGCTCGGCGCCCGCACCCGGCATTTGCGGCTCGGCACGGCGGTGCTGGTCCTCCCCTGGCACAACCCGGTATTGCTGGCCGAACAGGCCGCGACCCTCGATCTTTTGTCGGGCGGGCGGCTCGATTTCGGCGTCGGCAAAGGCTATCGGTGGAACGAATTCGCCGGCTTCTGCGTCGCCATGGAGGAAGCCGACGAGCGCTTCGAGGAGGCGCTCGACGTCCTCACCAAGGCTTTCGTCAGCGAAACGCCGTTCTCGCATCGCGGAAAATTCTGGCAATACGACAACATCGTCGTCGAGCCGCCCGCCGCGCAAAGGCCGCATCCGCCATTCTGGATGGGGGCGGGCAGCGCCAATTCGGTGCGCCAGGTCGCCGAGCGCGGCTACAACATGCTGTTGGGCCAGCATTCGCTCGCCGAAGAGATCCTCGAACAGGTCGCGCAATTCAGGAATGAGGTCGAAACCCGCGGGCGCCGCTTCGACCCGATGGAGGTAGCGGTAGCGCGCGCCGTGCATTTCGCGAAGGATGCGGCCGACAAGGAGGCGGCATTCGAACGCCGCTACCAGGGGCATATGCGGATCAACGCCCTGGCGCGGCGGCCTGACGGCGAAACGCGTGATCGCTACATGCTCGACGACGAGAAAGCGGCGCGCCACGAGAGCGCGGAAAGCGCGCTGTTCGGCAACCCGGACGAGATCATGCACAAGCTCGAAAGGCTGCAAAAGGGCGGGGTCGAGTATGTCATCATCAATTTCGGCGGCTCGCGGGAGAACATCCGTCGCTTCGCCCGCGAAATCATGCCCGCCTTCAGCGATGAACCCGCCCTCGCCCTGGCCGGCAAGTGACCCGCGACAAAGATTTCATTTACCGCAAAGAGCGCAAAGGGCTCGCAAAGGGCGCGAAGCGGGGATGAAGAATTCATCGGACATGCGATCATCGGGCCCGCGATCAAGGTTCACTCGATTGTCGGTCCGGGCCTGCTCGAGAGCGCTTATGAGACCTGCTTACGCCACGAACTGGAGACACAGGGCGCAGCTTTTGAGCTATACCAAACTCGGCGGGTTCAAGCTGGACTATTTGTTAAACTTTCACGTCCCGCATATGCGCGACGGGATCGTCAGGATGGTCAATGGATTGTGATCCTTAGCGGCCGTCGCGAACCCTTTGCGTCCTTTGCGGTAAACCGTTTGTCAGGAGCGAGCACGGTCGCCAGGAGAGAGGAGTAAGCAAGATGGTATTTGAATTCGGCGTGTTCCACGAGTTCCAGCGCCGCCCGGGACAGACCGAGGCCGAGGCGTTCGACACCGCCTTCGATCAGGTCGACGCCGCCGAGCGCTGGGGATTGGACGCGATCTGGCTGCCGGAGATCCACATGGCCCCCGACCGCTCCGTGTGCTCGGTGCCGTTGACCATCGCCAGTGCCATCGCCGCCCGCACCCGGCACATCAAGATCGGTCTCGGCGTGCAGGTCCTGCCGCTCTGCCAGCCTTTGCGCCTCGCCGAGGAGACCGCGACCGTCGACCACATCAGCCACGGCCGGCTGCTGTTCGGGGTCGGGCGCAGCGGCTTTCCGCGCGCCTACGAAGCCTACGGCATTTCCTATGGCGAAAGCCCCGAGCGCTTTGCCGAAGTCCTCGAGGTCGTCAAGCGCGCCTGGACTGAGGAAAAATTCTCCTTTGCTGGCAAGTATTACAATTACGAAAACGTAAGCATCGTACCGAAGCCGTTCCACCGGCCGCACCCGCCGATCCGGATCGCGGCGAACCGGGAGGACACCTTCATTGCCGCGGGCCAGCAGGGTCATGCGATCTTCGTTGGCGCGCGCCGCGGCACGATCGACGAGGTGCTCCCCAATCTCGAGATCTATCGGAACGCCTGGCGGGCGGCCGGGCATGAGGGCGGCGGCGAGGTCTATCTGCGCGCCCCGGTCTACGTCGGCGACACGCTGGAACAGGCGCGCCGGGACCCCGAAGAGAGCCTGATGAATACCTACCGCTGGTTGGGCGCGCGACTCCAAGAGTCGGCCCACAGCGCCGGGGTGTTCGACAGCGCGCGGCGCATCGAGGGGGCGCACCGGCTGCAGACGCTGACCTATGACGAGGTGCTGCAAGGTCGGGCCATCATTGGCACGCCGGAGGTGGTTGCCGACCGTCTTATGACCCTGCAGCAGCAGCTGGGCCTCGCCGGGATCCTCGCCGAGCTGAATTACGGCGGCCTCGTGCCGCACGAACGCGTCATGCGCTCGCTGCAGCTGTTGTGCGAGAAGGTGCAGCCGCGCCTCCATTGACGGTTGCGATAGCGCCAAACGCCCCTCACGCTCCCGCTAGCGCGGGTCCAGCCCTCTCCCCGCGAGCGGATCGCTCGCGGGGAGAGGGCTGCGGTGAGGGGGCGATCGCATCCATTTTCTCAGCCGTTTCTTTACCCATATCAGGATAGACCGGAGGTCGCGGGAGAGCTCCTGCCGTCCGCGGCGGCCGGATTCTCGGAGGGCGGCATATGGGATGCATCGTCGGCTGGGCGCACAGCAAATTCGGCCGGCATGAGGGCCGGGACATCGAGTTGCTGATCGTCGAGGTGACCGAGGCCGCCCTCGCCGATGCCGGCGTCGGCGCGGCCGACATCGACACCGTTTATCTCGGGACGATGAACGGCGGCTTCGTCCGCCAGGAATTCCCGGCATCGCTCGTCTTTCAGACCGATCCCGGCTTTCGCTTCAAGCCGGCGACGCGGGTCGAGGACGCCTGCGCCACCGGATCGGCGGCGATCCATCAGGGACTGAACGCGATCGCTGCCCACAGGGCGCGCCTCGCGCTCGTCGTCGGCGTCGAAAAGATGTCGGAAGTCTCGGGCGCTGCGGTCGGCGACATCCTTTTGGGCGCCAGCTACCGAAAGGAGGAGGATGCGACCCCCGGCGGCTTTGCCGGCATCTTCGGCAAGATCGCGCAGAGCTATTTTCAGCGTTACGGCGATCAGTCCGACGCGCTCGCCCGGATCGCCGCCAAGAACCACAAGAACGGGGCGGTCAATCCGCTGGCGCAGATGCAAAAGGATCTCGGCTACGAATTCTGCCGCACGGTGTCGGACAAGAACCCGCTCGTCGCCGGACCGCTGCGGCGCACCGATTGCTCGCTGGTGTCCGACGGAGCGGCGGCGGTGGTGCTTGCCGATGTCGCGACCGCGCTCAGCCTGAAGAAGGCGGTCGTGTTCCGTGCCGCCGAGCAGGTCAACGATTTTTTGCCGATGAGCCGGCGCGATGTGATCGCCTTCGAGGGCCCGGCGCTCGCCTGGCGGCGGGCGCTCGCCGCGGCGTGTCTCAGGCTCGACGATCTCGATCTCGTCGAGACCCACGACTGCTTCACGATCGCCGAGCTGATCGAATATGAGGCCATGGGGCTCGTCCCGCCCGGCGAGGGTGCCCACGCGATCCTCGAAGGCTGGACCGAAAAAGACGGCCGCCTGCCGGTCAACCCGTCGGGCGGGCTCAAATCGAAAGGCCATCCGATTGGGGCCACCGGCGTCTCGATGCATGTATTGGCGGCGATGCAGGTGACCGGCGCCGCCGGCGCTATTCAGATACCTGGCGCGGCACTCGCCGGCGTCATGAACATGGGCGGCGCCGCGGTCGCCAATTTCGTCAGCATCCTCGAGCCGTTACGTGCGTAATGGCGATGTTCCGCGCATTGGTCCTGCATGAGGAGGGCGGCCGGGTCGTCGCCCGCGTCGAGCAGGTCGACGAGGCGCGGCTGCCGCCGGGCGACGTCAGCGTCAGGGTCGAATGCTCGACCCTCAACTACAAGGACGGAATGATCCTCAAGGGTCTCGGCCGCTTGGTGCGGAGTTATCCGCATGTGCCCGGCATCGATTTCGCCGGCACCGTCGAGCACTCGGCTTCGCCGGAATTCGCGCCTGGCGATCCGGTCGTGCTGACCGGCTGGCGGGTCGGCGAGACCCGTTGGGGCGGCTATGCCGAGAAGGCGCGGGTCCCGGCCGCGTTTCTGGTGCGGCGCCCGGATGGGCTCAGCGCCAGCCGGGCGATGGCGGTCGGCACCGCCGGGCTGACGGCGATGCTGGCGGTCAACGCGCTCGAGCGGCATGGCCTGCGCCCGGAGGCGGGCGATGTGCTCGTCACCGGCGCTGCCGGCGGGGTCGGCAGCATCGCCACGGCTTTGCTGGCGGTGCTCGGCTATCGGGTCGTAGCGGCGACCGGTCGGCCGGCGGAGCGCCACTATCTCGAAGAGCTCGGCGCCGCCGAGCTGCTCGACCGCGCAGCGCTCGCCGCGAAACCGGCGCGGCCGCTTGACGGCGAGCGCTGGGCCGGGGCAGTCGACGCGGTCGGCGGCAACACGCTCGCGACGATCCTGACCCAGCTCAAATACCGCGCCAGCGTCGCCGCCTGCGGCCTGGCCGGCGGCAGCGATCTGCCGGCCACGGTGATCCCGTTTTTGCTGCGCGGCGTGAACCTGCTCGGCATCGACTCGGTGATGTGCCCACGGGAAGAGCGGATCGAAGCTTGGCGGCGTCTCGCGCGCGATCTGCCGACCCGTCGGCTCGACGCCATGACCGAGATCGTCGCTCTATCGGCCTTGCCCGAACTCGCGCCGCGAATCCTCGCCGGTGCGGTGCGCGGGCGGGTCGTCGTCGACCTCACGATGGCGCGAGGCGAGGAATTATAGGGCACGTAGTGCGTTAGCGGGAAGATCGGCTTCGGCAGCGGAGCCTCGGAGATCGAGGCATGAGGCAGTCATCGAGCGGACGGCACCGGGTCACGGCGGTCCGGCGGGGGCAGATCGTCCAGCGCGTCATCGTCGACGGCTGGACGACAGCTCGCGCCGCCGCGGCGTTCGACATGCCGCGCCGTCTCGTCGAAATCTGGGTCGCCGATTATCGCCGGCACGGCATGGCGAGCCTGCGACGCGTGCCGCGACGTACCGTAGCCGCCGAGATTGTCGAGCTTCGCCTGCTGCGCCCGGTGGAGGCGCTGCTGCGGCGCATGTCGCGCGTTGTGCGCCGGCTCTTTGCGCCGCAGCGGCGCGCCGAACCCACATCCTTTCGTAGATCGAATGACGACCGCCGCGGCGGCTCGTCCTAGCCGATCGCCTAACCGACCGCCGGCTCTGCGGCTTCTAGTGCGGACCGATCGCCGGTGGCAATAAAGCCGGGTTTGTCGCATAATATGTGTCGGCCGGCGCACCCGGTAGGGGCGGGAAGCGCCGTTTGGGGGTCGGGGGAATGCGAAACTTCGCCTTGGCGCGGCGCGATATGCTGCGCTTTCTCGGATGCTGCGGCGCCGCCCACGGCGTCGCGTTCGGAACGGCATCCGTGTCGTTGCCGGGGTGGCTCCTGCCGCAGCACAAGCCCAATCCGCCGGGGCCCCGTCCGGTGGTCGTCATTGATCCCGGACATGGCGGTGTCGATCCCGGCGCAATCAGCGCGAGCGGCGCGTACGAGAAGAATATCGTCTTTGCCACCGCAACGGGCCTCGCGCGCCTCCTTAACTCGACGCAGCGCTTTCGCGTTGCGCTGACCCGGGATACCGACGAGTTTGTACCGTTGCAGGAGCGGGTCGCCCGGGCGCGGGATTGGCACGCCGACCTGTTTCTTTCGGTCCACGCCGATGCCCTGCCGGAAGCGACGATGCGCGGACTTTCCGTGTTCACACTATCGGCGACGGCTTCGGATCGCGTAGCGGCGGCCCTCGCCGACAGTCAGAACGAGGAGGTCGTGGCCGGAGTCCGACTCCGCGAGTCGTCCGAAATCGGCAGCATCCTTGGCGATCTGGAACAGCGCCAGACCGACAATCTGTCGGTCGCGCTCGCGCGCGGCGTCGTAACGGTGCTCGGCCGCCAAGTGGCATTGCTCGACAACCCGTTGCGTTCGGCCGGTTTTGTCGTATTGACCGCACCCAATGTTCCGTCCGCTCTGGTTGAGACGGGCTGTCTGTCGAACCCGATCGAAGAGCGTCTGTTGCAGGAGCCCGCCTATCAAGAGCGGCTCGCCCGCGGTCTGGCCGATGCCGTCGAGATGTATTTTGCCGACCGCCGAGCGACCTGAGCGCCGGTGAAGAAATCGGCAGTTTGGCAAGGGTTGGCCGAAATTCGCTGGTCATCGCCGAGATCGGCAAGGATTTGCCGGTGACGCTCGACCGTTTCCGCAAGATCACGCGGCGTTTGCCGGCCTCGCGGCCCGGCCGCGCCCTGGACGTGGGCCGGCCGAAGACCACATTCTGGTGGCGCTCCGGCGGCTTGGCCGCGGCGCGCTGTGTCGCGCCCCCGGGAACTGGCGCCGAACCCGTCCCTTCGCTGGAAAAACGATGATTCTCGCCTGCTTACGTTCGCCTTATCCCCTTGCCAGGGCCGCCGCGGCGCTGATCCTGAGCGTGACGCTGCATGGCTGCGCCGGCGCCAACTCCGGCGTGACCGCTGGCGATCCGGTCGATCTCGGGCTGCTGCAGCAGGTCGCCAAAAAAGTCGAGCACGACTACGTCGCACCGGTCAGCGGCAACGAACTGACCGACGACGCGCTGAAGGGCATGCTGACGCGGCTCGATCCGCATTCCGATTACATGGATCGGGACCAGTACGAGCAGATGAATGCCGTCACTCGCGGCGAGTTTGGCGGCATCGGGATCGAGCTGACCCTGGAAGGCGAGGTGCCGGAAGTCATCGCGCCGATCGAAGGAACCCCGGCCGCCACCGCCGGCATCGAGCCCGGTGATCGGATCCTCAAGATCGACGGACAGGCGACGACCGGGATGGACGTCGAAGCTATCGTCAAACGGCTGCGCGGCACCGCCGGCACCCGCGTGACATTGACCATTGCGCGCAGCGACCGGCAGCCCTTCGACATGATCTTGACCCGCGCCGTGATCCACGTCGTCTCGGTCAAGTCGGCGCTCGAACCCGGCCGGATCGGCTATGTCCGGATCACGACGTTTTCCGAAGATACGCCGGCCGAGTTCGCTGCTGCGATCGCCAAGCTGAGGGACGCGGCGCATGGCCGGCTGAACGGCTTTGTCGTCGATCTGCGCAACAATCCCGGCGGGTTGCTCGACGCTGCCGTCGAGGTGACCGGCGAATTGATCGACGGCGGTGTCGTCGTTACGACGCGCGGCCGCAACGCCGAGGACGACCACGTCTATCGGGCGCCGGTCGGCACCGACCTGGTCGTCGGTACCCCGATGGTCGTGCTGATCAACGCCGCCTCTGCTTCGGCGGCCGAGATCGTCGCCGGCGCCCTGCAGGATCACCATCGTGCGACGATCATGGGCACCCGCAGCTTCGGCAAGGGCTCGGTGCAGACCATTATCCCGATCGAGGGTCACGGCGCGTTGCGGCTGACGACGGCGCTCTATTACACGCCCTCCGGACGCTCGATCCAAGGCAACGGCATCACGCCCGATATTGTCGTCAATCTGCCAAAGAATGAGCAGGTGGCCAACGCCCTCGTCACCTATGAAGCGGATCTCTTTGGCGCGCTGAAAAATACCGGCTCGCTGAACCAGAGCGCCGGCGGCCTCAGCGCCGCTGCCGCGCCCGAACCTTTCGACCATCCGATCAAGCCGCTGCTCATCGGTACCCGTGAGGACGCCCAGCTCCAGGCGGCGCTCGCCTACCTGCAACGGGCCGTCGGGCGCGACAGCGGCCCCCACCCCGGCTGATCGGACCGCGATGCGCGTTGCGCCTGCGCGCGCCGCTCAGCCGAGCCCTGCCGTCAGCGGCGTGAGAAATTCGCGCAGTACCGGCGACCATTTGGCGTGTTCGGGTCCGCTTGCCGCGTGCCCGAGGTCAATGTCGATTTCGAAATAGCGGGCGTCGACCCCGGCAGCCGCCAAGTCGCGCATGACGCCCGCCGCCAGCGACAGCGGGAACAGCCGGTCGGTCCGGTACAGCACATAGAGAATTTTTGCCTTGATCTTGCTGAAGTCCTTGACGGTATCGAAACCGACGGTGGCGCGTCGCAGGATGATCAGCGAGTTCGCATCCCAGCCACGCGCCCAATCGGCGGCGAGTTCGCGGATCGCCCGCTCGCGCGCCGCCCTGTCCGGGCAGCGGCCGGCGAGTTGCTCGTCGTAGCCGTAACGCATCAGCGTCTCGAAGCGCAGCTCGGTCAGCACCGTCTTGGTGCCGCCCTTGCCATAATACTTGCCATAATAGCGGCCGCCATTCCATTCCGGGTCGGCGGCGAGGCGGGGTTCGAGTTCGCCGAGGCGCCCCAGCCTCTCCTTGAGGCGAAGCACTTCCTTGATCCGCCGCATCGCCACCCTCGGTCTCGGCATCCCCCGGTCCCCCGCAAAAAGGGGCGACGGTAGACGCCATTACTTGCCGCTCGGCAGCGACGCCGAAGCCGATCAGGGGTGCCGAAAACGCCGAAATCAGGTGCCGGATTGGAGCGAAATCAGGTGCCGCTTTCCGCCGAAAGCACCTGCCGCTTTCGACCGAAATCCGGTGCCGGTTTGCTCCGATTTTTGCAGCTCGATCCGCGCATCCTGCGGATTGCCGAGGCGATTGGCCGGCAGCTTGCCCGCGAGCGATCAATCCCACCGCCGTCAATGACAACCAGCCGTCAGCACGGTGACCCCAGCCTCCCGAACCGGCCCTTGACCTTTCTCGGATAATACGGATAATGCTAATGTTCTGTCCATGGGACGTTCGAGGAAGCCATGACCCAAACGACGGCGGTGGAGTTTCAGCGCAAATTCGGCGAGTTCCAGCATCAGGCGCAACGCGAGCCGGTCGAGATCACCCGGCATGGGCGGCGGGAACTGGTTCTGATGTCGGCGGATCACTACGACTGGCTGATGGCCGCGGCTCGGCGGACTCACCGGACGGCGGACGCGGCGCCGGTTGTGGTGGACGCAGTGCGACGCGCGGAGATGGACCCGGAGCACGCGGCGCTCGACGATCTCCTGAAGTGAGGCGATCGCCGTGCCTCTTCCGGAGCCCAGGCCCGGGCTGGTCTTTCGTTACGACTATCTCTGGTCCCGGAAAGCCGCCGCGGGGCGCGACCAAGGCAAAGAACGCCCAGCTTGTCTTGTCGCCGCCATGGATTCCATCGCCAAGCCGCGCTTTGTCGTCATTCTGCCGATCACCCACACGCCGCCCGACAAGGACACGGTCGGCGTCGCGATACCGGCGAAGGTTTGCCAGGCGATCGGCCTCGACGACGCACCGAGTTGGGTGATCGTCTCGGAGCACAACGTCGATAAATGGCCCAATGCCGGCCTGGCACCGGTGCCCGGCCGGCCGGGCGTTTTCAGCTACGGTTTTATCCCGCCCGGCCTGTTCGCCCAGGTCAAGGCCAAGTTCCTGGAGCAGAGCGGCCAAGGAAACAGTCCAAGCGTGCGCCGCTGAACGCGCGCACTTGGCGGGCGGCCGGCACCATGGAATTGATGCTAGGACGGATCCGGAGAAGACACCATGCTGAAGGCCGTGATTTACGCCCGCTACTCCTCCGATAACCAGCGGATCGATCCAGGACCAGTTCCGCGTTTGTCGTGAGCGTGCGGGTCGGGAGCGATGGCAGATCATCGATACCTATCAGGACGCGGCCATCTCCGGCGCCAGCGTCGTTCTCCGGCCGGGGGTCCAGACCCTCTTGCAGGATGCCCAGCGCGGCAGGTTCGACATCGTGCTGGCCGAGGCATTGGACCGCATCTCCCGCGACCAGGCCGACGTGGCGACGTTCTTCAAACATCTGCGCTTCGCCGGCGTGCAGATCGTCACCCTGTCCGAAGGCGAGATCTCCGAGCTGCATGTCGGTCTCAAAGGCACGATGAACGCCTTGTTCCTGAAGGACCTCGCCGCCAAGACCCATCGCGGTTTGCGCGGACGGGTGGAGAACGGCAAGGCCGGCGGCGGCCTCTGCTACGGCTACGACGTGGTGAAGCGCACCGACAGCGAGGGCGAGCCGGTTCGGGGCGAACGGAAGATCAGTGAGGCCGAGGCGGCCGTTGTCCGCCGCATCTTCCTGGAGTTCGCGGTGGGCCGGTTCTCCGCGCGCCATCGCAACCGATTTGAACCGGGATGGCATTCCCGGCCCCTGCGGTCACACCTGGGGCGACACGACAATCCGGGGCCATGCCAGCCGGGGCAACGGCATCGTCAACAACGAGCTTTATGCCGGCGTGCTGGTATGGAACCGGCAGCGCTTCATTAAGGACCCGAATACGGGCAATCGCGTGTCGCGCCCGAACCCGGAAGCCAAGTGGATCAGGACGGAGGTGCCGGAACTGCGCATTGTCGATGACGAGCTCTGGCAGCGGGTGAAGCTCCGCCAAGCCGAGCTGGCGAAACAGTTCGGGGCGACGGCCCTGGGGGTGCGCGTGGCGCGCGCGAAACGTCTCAATGGTCTGCGTCGTCCCGCTTTCCTCTTGTCGGGTCTGCTGATCTGCGGGTGCTGCGGCGGCCGGTATGGCATCGTCGTCAATGACCGCTATGGCTGCCTCGGCCATTTCCGCAAAGGGATCTGCGATAATGGCCGCACCATCCGCCGGGACGACATCGAGCGGCGCGTGCTGGCGGGCGTCACCGATACGCTGTCTCGCCCGAAGCCGTCGCGGTCGCGGTGCGCGCCTACGCCGAGGAGACCAACCGCCAGAACCATGAGCGCCGGGCGGAAGCCGAAGCGGACCGCCGCACCCTCGAAAAGATCGAACGCGGTCTCAGGGGGATCATGACGGCTATCGAGGATGGCATGTACCAGCCTGCCATGAAGGCGAGGATGGACGAGCTCACGCAGCAGAAGGCCGAGATCCGACCTCGCCGAAGGCCGCCGGAGGTCTCCCAGGCCAGAAGTTATAACGAGCACGCTTGCAAGTCTGCGATACCCGATCCACCCCAATGAAGATCGGCCAACCACCCCATTGAGACGGTGCGGCGGGCGCCATGCATGGAATGGCGGGTTTGGGGCATGGGCCGTCGTCGCCGTTGACGGAAACGAAGGTCGGCAATGGGTCGTATCCGGCTGTTTAGGCAAAGCGACCCGGCTGCCGCTGTGCCGGGTCGGTAGGCAACATTCAAACTGACCCAATACCGGACCGGCGCCGTTGTCCTTTCGTCGCGCGGCGATCCGCATTACATGGCCGATCATGCGCGGCATCGCTGTTTTTCTGATCCTTGCCCTCTTCGCCGGCTGCGGCGGCGGCGGTCCGGCGCCGTTGCCGATCGGCCGGACGACCGCCTATTTCGCGGTGGGCGGGGTCGCCGATACGATCTATGTCGACGCCCTCGACCGTCTGGCGTTGCGCCGCGCCGAGCTGGTCGCTCCTGATGGCCGGACCGCGGCGGTCGGGTCGATCGTGGTGCGGCCGGCGCCGAGCGACGTCGGCGCCTATCCCGACGGCATGCTCGCGCTCGGGACCTTCGGCGGGCCGGCGTCGATTCCCGGGCCGGTCGGCACCGGCTTGCAGAGGCAAACGACGTTGCTTGCCGTCTTGTCGAACGCGACGATCGCGCTTCCTGATCCGGTCGCCTACCGCCGGGATTGGCAGAAATATCGCATACGCCTGCGCTTTGGCGCCCCGCCCGATGCCGAAAGCCGTGAGATCGCCTCGCCCGAGGCTCCGCCGCCCGCCACCATCAGCGCGTTCCCTCCATAGCGCCGGGTACAGCGCCGGGTGAGGCCGCGTCAATGCGGCCAGGCGACGGTGTTGAAATCGTCGAGGAGTGCGGCGATGCGGCCGGCGTCGGACTGGTCCATGATCGCTCGCGCGCGGCGGGTCGCCGCGACCATGTCGAGATTGCGGATGCGCTGCTTGACCCGCGGGATGTTGCCCGGCGCCATCGACAGATTGCGCAGGCCGAGCCCCAACAGCAACGCTGCGAAGCGCGGCTCGCCGGCCATCTCGCCGCAGACGCTGATCGGCATGCCGCGGCGCAGCGCCGCCTCGATCGCGAATTGGATCAGCCGCAGCACCGCCGGATGAAGCGGGTTGTAGAGGTACGCCACCTGCTCGTCGCTGCGGTCGATCGCAAGCGTATACTGGACCAGGTCGTTAGTGCCGATCGCGAAGAAATCGGCTTCGGCGGCAAGAGCGTCGGCGGCGAGCGCCGCACCCGGCACCTCGATCATCGCGCCTAGCGGCGGCAGCGGGTTGGGCAGCTCGGCGCCGCGCCGCTTGAGCCGCCGCGCCACCTGGCCCAGCGCCTCGCGCACGCGGCGGATCTCGCCCGCGTTTGAGATCATCGGCAAGAGGATGCGCACCGGGCCCTCGGCCGCCGCGCGCAGCATCGCCGCGAGCTGCGGGTCCAACAACCGACGGTCCTGCAAGGACAGGCGGATGGCGCGCAAGCCGAGCGCCGGGTTGTCGGGCGCGGCGGTCCGGTCGGCGAGCGCGCGAGCGATCTTTTCGCCGCCGAGATCGAGGGTTCGGATCGTCACCGGCTTTCCGTCCATGCCGCGGACGAGCGCAACGAAGGCGGCGAATTGCTCGTCCTCGTCCGGCAGATCGTCGCGGTTCATGTAGAGGAATTCGGAGCGGACAAGGCCGAGCCCGACAGCGCCGCTGGCCATCGCCTGCGGCAGCTCGACCGGCAATTCGATATTGGCCTCGAGCGCGATCTCGACCCCGTCGCGGGTCACCGCCGGCAACCGGCGCAGCCGCGCCAAAAGGCGCCGCTCGCGGGTCAGGACGTCGCGCCGCGTCTCGTAGTCGCGGATCGTCTCCGCCGACGGGTCGATGATGACGGTCCCGGCGCCGCCATCGATCACCACCATCCGGTCGGCCCGCGCGTGTTCGAGCAGATCCGGCACCGCCAGTACCGCCGGCAGGCCGAGCGCCCGGGCGACGATCGAGGTGTGGCTCTCGGCGCCGCCCGTTTGCGCAGCAAAGCCGGCGATCCGCTGCGGATCCATCAGCGCCGTGTCGGCCGGCGTGAGTTCATCGGCAAGGATCACCGCGCCGGCGGCAACGTCCGAATAGGCGGCGTAGGGCTGTTTGATGAGGTTGCGGATGAGCCGCGCGCCGACGACGCGGATGTCCTCGATGCGCGCCGCGAGATAGGCGTCCCGCATCGCGGCGAAGCCCTTGGCGATCTCGTCGATTTCGATCTGCACGGCGCGCTCGGCATTGATCCGGGCACGGCCGATGCGCTCGGACGCGCCGCGCACGAGGCGCGAGTTCGACAACATCGCGAGATGCGCGTCGAGCAGATAGCCGACTTCTTCGGCGGCGCTTTCGGGCAGCACCGACGATTTCGCTTTGAGCTTGCGCAACTGCTTCAGCGACACCGCGACCGCCTCGGCGAAGCGGTGACGCTCGGCGTCGATCTCGGCTTCGGGCAGGTGTCGCTCGCGAACCGGCAACGGACCGCCCTCGCCGACATGGGCGGGGCCGATCGCGATGCCCGGCGACACCCCGAGACCGGACAAAATCCGCTCGGTCGCGGCGTCCTGTGGCGCTTCGCCCTTCGCCCCGTCAATCCTCATCGAATTTGCATTCGATCAGCCGGGCGAGAGCCGCCACCGCAGCCTCGGCCTCGATCCCGCTGCCACTCAATTCGACGACCGTTCCCGGTGCCGCCGCCAACATCATCAGCCCCATGATCGAACGGCCCGAGACCTCGGTGCCGTTCTTTCGAACGCGCACCTCGGCGTCGAATTGCCCGGCGGTCTTAACGAAGCGGGCGGCGGCGCGGGCATGCAGCCCGCGCTGGTTGCAGATCGTCGCAACGCGGCGCACGACGGTCGGCGCCGCACCGGCACCATCCGCGCTCATCGGCCGGCGTCGCTCAACAGCTGCGAGGCGACGTTGATGTATTTGCGGCCCGCCTCCTGTGCCCCGGCGACGCTGCGCTGCAGGCCTTCGGCTTGTCGCAAGCTGGCGAGCTTGATCAGCATCGGTAGATTGACGCCGGCAACGACCTCGATCTTGGCGCGATCCATCACCGAGATCGCGAGGTTCGATGGCGTGCCCCCAAACATATCGGTCAGCAGTACGACTCCATCGCCGGTATCGACCTCCGAGATCCGGCTGAGGATGTCCTGGCGGCGCACCTCCATGTCGTCGTCGGCACCAATGCACACTGCGGCGATTTGCTTTTGTGCGCCGACGACATGCTCGAGCGCGGCGATAAACTCGGCCGCCAAACGCCCGTGGGTCACCAGAACCATGCCGATCATCGGATTCCCTATGCTGCAATCGGCCGCCGTCTTTTAGACCGCGGCAGTGGGCGTGCCCATCGGAAGTGGCAAGCGTGCCGCCGGTCGGGGAGAAAAGCGCCGGCCAACAATCCGCTCCGCATCGCGCGGAACCTCGTGCCGATAAGGGAAGGATGTGACAAAAACGCGCATGTCCGGCGGCATAGTCACGCGACGGCCGGCCAGGCGCTGCAAGTTGACGGCGGCGGGAAGAGGGGCCTCGATCACGAAATCAGTGCGGTCGCGCAATGCGGACACCACTTGTCGTTTGCGGCTTGTCGTTTTGCGGCCATTCCCGTCTGTTGCCGGACGACCTCCGGCCAACGGACGAGATCGTCGCCTGTCCCTATAGCGCCGTTCAAGCGGCTCGTCATCACAGTCGATCAACGACGATCTTATCGCGCATCCGGTACCGCATGCCGTGCGGTCGACATCTGCCCAGCAGGCCTGACCGCTCCTTGCGCCACGACAGGGGCGTCTCGTCGGTCGCCAGGCCGCAAACCGCCCGGCCGTCGCGTCCGTTATCGACCGATTATAGTCCTCTCCGTCGGCGACGCAAACGCCCGCCGGGCAAAGCGCAGCTTTGCCGCCGCCGAGGCTTCGAACGGCGCTTGCGCGATCAGCGGGAGGGAAAGGCCGAGCACCGTCTCGATCCGCGGTTCGGGTAGACGCTCCACCTCCTCCGAAAGGGTCAGATCGACAATCAGCACCAGCGGCGCTTCTTTCAGCGCGTCGACGCGGACGATGCCGACGCCGCGAATTTCGACGAGGCCCGCAAGCGATGCCGGCGCGCGGGTCAGCACCTGTCGGCCGACACGTCGCAGTTCGACCTGGTCATCGGCGACGAGGCGAGCGCCGGCATCGATGAGGCGCAACGCAAGATCCGATTTCCCGGCCCCCGAGGGACCGCGCAACAGCAGGGCGCCGCCGTCAATGGCGACCGCGGTTGCGTGCACCAAGAGCGGTGCGCTCATGGCGGCGGCAGGCGGATGCAAAAGCGCGCGCCGATCACTGCGCCGGCGGCGTCCTTGCGGTTCTCCGCCCAGATCAAGCCGCGATGGGCCTCGACGATCTGCTTGGAAATCGACAAGCCGAGACCCGAATGGGTGCCGAACTTTTCGCCTGCAGGGCGCTCGCTGTAAAACCGGTCGAAAATCGCCGTCAGCTTGTCGTCCGGAATGCCGGACCCCTGGTCTTCCACGGTTACGAGAACCGCCCGGCCGTCGTGTCTTGCACGCAGGTGGATGTGGCCGTCCGGCGGGCTGAACGACGCGGCGTTGGCGATCACATTGCGGAAAACTTGCGATAGCCGGCTCTCGATCGCGGACACAATCAGTTCACGGCCGCGCTCGGGAAGCTCGAGAATAAGATGCGGCTCCTGCGCGGCACGGGTCGCCTGGTGGATCTCGACGAGGGCGCCGAGCATCGCAGCGATATCCACCGGGGCCAGTTCGATGCGGCTCAGTTCGGCATCGAGGCGCGAAGCATCGGAAATGTCCGTGATCAGCCGGTCGAGCCGCTCGACATCATCAAGGATGATCGCCATCAGACGCTTCTGGTTTCCCGGGTCCTCGATGCGGGTGGCGGTTTCGACGGCGCTGCGCAGCGAACTCAGCGGGTTCTTGATCTCATGCGCAACATCGGCGGCAAAATGTTCGATGGCGCTCATGCGCTGCCATATGGCGTCGGTCATTTCGCGCAGCGAGCCGGAGAGATCGCCGATCTCATCGCCGCGATCGGTGAAATCCGGGATCTCGACGCGCGCCCGGCGACCGCGGGCGCGCTCCGCCGCCGCCGCGAGGCGGCGGATCGGGCGGGCAATGGTGCCCGCCAGATAGACGGAGAGCAGCACGGTGACCAGCAGCGCCACGCCGAAGATGCGCAGCAATTCGAGGCGCACATTGCGCAACTCGTTCTGGATTTCGCGGCTGCCGGTCGATAGCATGACTGCGCCCAGCACTTCCTTGAACCGCTGAACCGGAACGGCGACGCTGAAAACGAGACCTTCCGTCGAAGGGTCGCGGCGGATCGCGGCGCCGGTGTCGCCGCGCACCGCTTCTTCCACCTCCGCGTAGTCGCGAGCGCGCGGCACGGCGGTCTCGCGATAGAGCGGATATTTACCGCGGTGCGGAAACCGGCCGACTACCCAATCGTAGAGAAAATCGGCCGCGCGCATCAGCAGGCCTTCGGCATCCGGCGGCGGCAACTTCTGGACCTGAACCGCCCCCGGCTCGCGCAGGCTGCGACTGTCGGCGATTAGGGCGCCTTTTACATCGAACAGCCGGGCTCTCGTCTGCGTCGGTTCGACGAGGCGACGCATCATCTGACGCGCCAGATCGGGAAGCAGCACCTGGTGGTCGTTGGCCGCGTCGAGCACGGCGCCTTCGCCAAGCGCCGCGGCAAAGATCTTGGCCTGCGTCTTTAATGACTCGATCTGCTGATCGATCAGGCTCGCCTGGTATTTGCCCAGATAGAGAAAGCCGCCGGCCAGGATCGCGAGGGCCAGCATGTTGACGGCGAGAATCCGGCCGGTAAGCGGGGAAACCGCGCGGCGCCTGAGGCCGGCGCGCGATGGCGCGCCGCGGCGCGCAAGAGGCGAGCCCCAGCGCCGGCCGCTCGGCCGGCGGCGCGCGGCGCCCGGCTCCGGGGCGGTCGGCTGTGGCTGCTCGGGCGGCGCCTCCGATTCAGCGCTCGCGATAGCGATAACCGACGCCATAGAGGGTTTCGATCTGGGCGAAGTTCGCATCGACGGCCCTGAACTTCTTGCGCAGCCGCTTGATGTGGCTGTCGATCGTCCGGTCGTCGACGTAGATGTGCTCGCCGTAAGCCGCGTCCATCAGCTGGTCGCGGTTTTTCACATGCCCCGGACGGTGCGCCAGCGATTTCAGGATCAGGAACTCGGTCACGGTCAGCTCGACCCGCGCCGCGTTCCAGGTGCATTCGTGCCGCGCCGGATCGAGGATCAGCGCGCCGCGGATCACCACCGGCTCTCCCGACGCTTCTTCGCGTTCGCGCGCCAACTCGCCGCGCCGGATCAATGCCCGGATACGCTCGATCAAAAGACGTTGCGAAAATGGCTTCTTGATGTAGTCGTCGGCTCCCATTCGGAGGCCCAACAATTCGTCGACCTCGTCGTCTTTCGACGTCAGGAAGATCACTGGAATGTTGCTCTGGCGGCGCAGCTGATCGAGCAGCTCCATGCCGTCCATGCGCGGCATCTTGATGTCAAGCACAGCGAGATCGACGGCTTGCGCGGTCATCCCTTTGAGTGCCTCGGCCCCGTCGCTGTAGCAACGGACCGAGAAGCCCTCGGCCTCGAGGGCGATCGAGACCGACGTCAATATGTTGCGATCGTCGTCGACGAGAGCGATGCTGTTGGCCATCGAGAAACACCCCCCAGTTGCGCTGCCATGGCCGGCCGGCTGTAAGTTTGACCTCTGTCGTGATTAAATATGGCGTCGCGGTGGCAAAGCGGAACCTGCGCCGCTCGGGATCCTCTCTGGAATTGTCGACCCGAAGCGAAGCCGCCGGCGACTCGGCGCTGTCGGACTTGCGCCTTTGGGCTTGACGCGCGGCCCGCGCGGCAGCTCACTTTTGCAGTGCGCACCGCGGATGATCGAGACCCGGCCCTGTGCGGCCGGCGGCTGTTGCGGCGCGGTGGCCGGGCGGCCCTCGCCACGAGCCTGCGCGGCGCACCTTACGTGTCGCTCGTGCTCTACGCCGTCGATCTCGACGCGAGCCCGCTGCTGCTGATCTCGGATCTTGCGCGGCACAGCCGCAACATCGCCTTCGACCCGCGCGTCTCACTCTTGATCGATGGCACCGCTGAGCTTGCCGAACCGCTCTCCGGGCCGCGCCTGACGTTGCTCGGACAGGCCGAGGCAATCGATGACCCGCGATTACTGCGGCGTTACATCGCACGTTATCCAGAGAGCGCTGCCTATGCTGGTTTTGCCGATTTCCGACTGTGCCGCGTTACGGTCGAACGCGGCCATTTCGTCGCCGGCTTCGGTCGGATCGTGTGGATCGGCGCCGAAGATTTGTTGTTTGCCGACACGGCCGCAATTGCAGCGGCGGAGCCGGCGATCGTTGCGCAGATCAACGAAAATCTGCATCAAACCCTGACCTGTTGTGTAGTAAAACGGCTCGGGCTCGACGGTAAGGACTGGCGGGCGACCGGCTGCGATCCGGAGGGGCTCGACGTCAGGGGCGGCAATGCCGTCGCCCGGCTGGAATTCGCCGCCCCGGTCAGGCTGCCCGACGCGGTGCCGGCGGCCCTCGCCCAACTTGCCGGCCCGACAGGTGAATAACCGTTAAAGTTCGGTGAACTTTGACATGGTCGCCCCGATATGCTACCGGCATTACCGGCTGCTGTCAGCACCTGCTGCCTTTATTCTCGGCTCGAAGAAAAGGATGAGGCGATGGACGGAAAGAGGAGTTGGTTCGGGCTCGATCGCCAGGGAATGCACCACCTCGGCAGCGTGCACTGGAACCTGTCGATGCCGCTGCTGTACGAGCAAGCGGTCCGTCGCGGCGAGGGCGAGGTTGTCGCCGGCGGCAGTTTTTCGGCCCGCACCGGCGCCTTTACCGGCCGCACGCCGCGCGACAAATACATCGTCGATGAGCCCGGTACCAAAGAAACGGTGTGGTGGGGCGATATCAACCAGCCGATATCGCCCGAGCGCTTCGAGAGCCTGCGGCAGCGCATGCTGGCCTATTTCCAGGGCCGCGAGACCTTCGTACAGGATCTCTATGCCGGCGCCGACCCGGCCTGGCGCCTGCCGGTTCGCGTCGTCACCGACAGCGCCTGGCACAGCCTGTTCTCGCGCAACATGTTCGTCCGGCCCCCGGCCGACGAACTCGCCGGCTTCGAGCCGGCCTTCACGATCCTGCATTCGCCCGGCTTTTTTGCGGTGCCCAAATTCGACCGGATCAATTCCGAGACCTTCATCTTCGTCAATTTCGCCGAACGGTTGGTGCTGATCGGCGGCACCGCCTATGCCGGCGAGATCAAGAAATCGGTATTCGGTTATCTGAATTACGTCTTGCCGGCGCGCGACGTCCTGCCGATGCACGCCTCGGCCAATGTCGGGCCGAAAGGCGATTGCGCAATCTTTTTCGGCCTGTCCGGTACCGGCAAGACGACGCTTTCTGCCGACAGTTCGCGCACGCTGATCGGCGACGACGAGCACGGCTGGAGCCCGAAAGGGATCTTCAATTTCGAGGGCGGCTGCTACGCCAAGGTCATCAACCTGTCGCCGACTGCCGAGCCCGAGATTTATGCGACTTTGAGTCGCTTCGGCACGGTGCTCGAAAATGTCGTGATCGATCCGGAGACGCGGCTGCCCGACGTCGACGATCAGAGCCTGACCGAGAACACCCGAGCCTGCTATCCGATCGACTTCATTCCGAATGCCGATCCGCACGGGATCGGGCCGCACCCGTCGAATGTCGTGATGCTGACGGCGGACGCCTTCGGGGTGATGCCGCCGATCGCCAAGCTGACCGCCGAGCAGGCGATGTATCATTTTCTCTCCGGCTATACGGCGCGCGTCGCCGGCACCGAAAAGGGGCTGTCGAATGCGCCGGAGGCGACCTTCTCGACCTGTTTCGGCGCCCCGTTCATGCCGCGCCATCCCTCGGTCTATGCCGAGATGCTCGGCGAACGCATCAAACAGCACGGATCGCAGTGCTGGCTCGTCAATACCGGCTGGTCGGGCGGCACCTACGGCGTCGGCAAGCGCATGCCGATCGCCTATACGCGAGCCCTGCTGCGCGCCGCGCTCGACGGCCGGCTCGCCGCGGTGCCGGTGCGCCGGGAGCCGAATTTCGGCCTGATGGTGCCCGAAGCCTGCCCCGAGGTGCCGAGCGAGATCCTCGACCCGCGCGGCACCTGGTCGGACAAGGAGGCCTATGACGAAACGGCGCGCGAACTGACCCGGCGCTTCGCGGCGAACTTCGCCGAGTTCGATTCCTATGTCAGCGACGAGGTCAGGGAGGTTGCGATCCGTCCCGCCGCCTAACGATCGGCCGCTGACTCTCACCCTCCCGCTAACGCGGGGCCCCCCGCAAGCGGGGAGAGGGCTGGGGGGCAGAAGTTGCGTGAATGCCCAGGACAGAGTGAAGGGAGATGGCGGAAAGCGTCGCAACGATCGCTTTGCGCCGGCCTGACGATTGGCACGTCCATTTGCGCGCCGGCCGCCTGCTCGCGATGGTCTTGCCGTTTACGGCGCGGCAGTTCGGCCGCGCCATCGTGATGCCGAACCTGCTGCCGCCGGTGACGACCGCCGCGGCGGCCGCCGCCTACCGCTCACGCATCCTGGCGGCGCGGCCGGCGAACAGCGATTTCACGCCGTTGATGACCTGCTATCTGACCGAAGCGACCGATCCGGAAGAAGTCGCGCGCGGTTATGCCGCGGGAGTCTTCGCCGCGGTCAAGCTTTACCCGGCACACGCAACTACCAATTCGGCCTTTGGCGTCGCCGATCTCGGGCATGTAGGCGCGGTGCTGGAGCGCCTGGCCGCGATCGGCATGCCGCTCCTGGTGCATGGCGAGGTGACCGACCCGGAAGTTGATCTGTTCGACCGCGAGGCGGTGTTCATCGATCGGGTGCTCGACCCGCTGCGCCGGCGGCTCCCTGAATTGCGCATCGTCCTCGAGCACATCACGACCGAGGAAGCCGCGCAATACGTCGCCGCCGGCGGCGTCAATCTGGCGGCGACGATTACCGCCCATCATCTCGTCATCAATCGCAACGCGATTTTTGCCGGCGGAATACGGCCGCATCTGTATTGCCTGCCGATCGCCAAGCGCGAACGGCACCGGCAGGCGTTGCGGCGCGCCGCGGCGTCGGGCGACCCGCATTTCTTTCTCGGCACCGACAGTGCGCCGCACCCGCTTGCGGCCAAGGAAACGGCCTGCGGCTGCGCCGGCATCTTTACCGCGCCTTGCGCCCTCGAAATCTACATCGAGGTCTTCGAAGAGGAGAACGCACTCGACCGGTTCGAGGCCTTTGCCGCACTGCACGGTCCTGCCTTCTATGGGCTGCCGGCGAATGAGGGGCGGATCACCTTGCGGCGCGAACCGATGAAGGTTTCGGAACGAATCGGCGACGGCAGCGAGGCCATCGTGCCGTTTCGCGCCGGCGAGACCTTGCGCTGGCGCTACGCGGGATAACGAGTGCAATCGCCGCCAGCGCGGTTTTGCAAGGCTTCGGCGGCGGGGTTTCTTTTGTCGGACGGCAGCAGGGCGGGGGAGGGCATGCGGACCGGAGCGGACTACAGGCAAGCATTGCGCGACGGGCGGCGGGTGTGGATCGTCGGCGAGGGCTTCGTCGACGATGTGACGACGCATCCCGCCACCCGCGCGATGGTCGACGAATATGCCGCTTGGTACGATCTGCATCTCGACAAGGCGTGGCAAGACATCGCCTTCGGACCGCCCGACGAAGCCGGCGTGCGTCGCCCATGGGCCTACACCGTGCCGAAACGCGCCGACGATCTCCGCGGCATTGGCCGGTTCCTCGCCGCTACGACCTTTTCGAGCGCCGGCAACATCACCCACACGCCATGCTACGGCCATCTGATCGCGCTTGGTCTCCTCGCCTCGTTGCAGGAGCATGCGGCCGCAGCCGACCGGGTAGCGAGCGCCGCGCGCACCCGCAAAAGGATCGCCGAAACCGGACGGTTTCTGACGTTCTGCGGCGGCGGCCCGACGATCGGTTACCGCCTCCGCCCCGAGCCCGACGACCGGGCGGCTCTGAAGATCGTCCGCGAGACCGACAACGGCTTCGTGATATCGGGCAAGATCGGCATGCATACGAGCCCGGCCTATGCCGAGGACGTCTATGTCGGCAGCATCTCGGGGTTGCGGCTTGGCGAGCAGTACCTGACTTTCATTGTGCCGGTCGCGGCGGCCGGCGTGACAACGGTCTGCCGCAAATCCGCGGCGCGCGACCCGAACCCATTTATGGCGCCGCTCAGCAGCCGCTTCGACGAACTCGACGGCCAGATGTGGTTCGACGAGGTGCTGGTCCCCTCAGAGCATGTCTTTCCGCTGGGGCCATCGCCCGAGCCGGTCGTGCGTTGGCTGATCTGGCACCACTTGCACGGCTGGCTGTCGAAAGCCGAGTTCATACTGGGCCTGGCGCTGGCGCTGACCGATGCGATGGGTCTCGGCGGGCACCAGCAGACGATCGAATACTTGATCGACCTCGTCGCCGAGGTGCAGGCCGTGCGCAGCTGCCTTGTTGCGTGCGAGCGGGAACCGCGCTTCTCGGCCGACGGCTATTGCGTGCCCAATCATGCCCATCTCGCGGCCGGCGCCCTCGCGATGTTGCAGGCGCGCCAGCGCCTGGCCGAAATCCTGCGCATCCTGCCCGGCTCATCGCTCGTCGTCGCCCCGTCGGACCGTGATCTCGCTGCCCCCGAGATGGCGGCCGGGTTCGAAGCGGCGTTCGGCGGCGGCGGTTACACGGCCCAGCAGCGCGCCGCCCTCTTGCAGATGGCGTGGGACCATGTCTCGTCGGCGCTCGACGGCCGCGAATCCGCCTTTGAACTGCATGCAAGCGGCGGCATCCCGGCCTGGCGTGGCCGCCTGCGGCACAATTTCGCAAGCTACAACGAGTTGGCGAACGCCGTCCTGCAGATGCTCGATCTGCCGATGCCGGCGGTCGATCTCGACCATATCCGCGAGGTGCCGTGGGCGCCGCGCCGAAGCGTGACGCCACCGGCGGTGGGCAGCGATTGACAGCGCTTTTTTCACACCAAAAAGGGCGGCGAAGCTGCGATAAGAGAAACCGGCGATCGCAACGGGGGGAAGGGCATGCGCTGGGCGAGCGGAAGACGGGTCTGGTCCGGCGCATTCGCGCTCGCCTTCTTTGCCGGCGCGGGCGCCGCCTCCGCCGCGACGCTTGATCGGATCGGTCAGGACAAGGCGATCCGCATAGCCTATCGGCCGGACGCGCCGCCCTTCTCCTACAAGGGCAAAAATGGCGCGCCGGCCGGCTTTGTCGTCGATCTGTGCCGGGCCGTCGCCAAGCATCTCGGCGAACAGCTGAACCTGCCGGACTTGAAGATTGTTTATGTGCCGGTCACCGCGGCCGACCGCTTCGCGGCGATCGAAAACGGCAAGGCCGATCTCTTGTGCGAGCCGACAACCGAGACCCTGGCGCGCCGCCGGGAGGTCGACTTTTCGATTCCGACCTTTGTCGACGGCGCCGGGCTGATGATCCGGACCGACGGCCCACGCAGTCTGAGCGGGCTCGCCGGCCGCAAGATCGGCGTGCTGGCCGGCACCACGACCGAGGAAGAGTTGCACAATACCTTGCAGGACGCCGGCATAACCGCCGAGGTCATCCCGGCGAAGACCCACCTCGATGGTCTCGCCATGCTCGACGCCGGTAAGGTTTCAGCCTATTTCGCCGACCGGTCGATCCTGGTTTTCCTGATCCGGCAGAGCAAGGCGCCGGACAAGCTGAGGCTCGCCGACAACTATCTGACGATCGAGCCCTATGCGTTGGCGCTGCCGCGCGGCGACGAGGAATTTCGTCTCGCCGTCGACCGGGCGCTGAGCCACATCTACCGCGACGGCGAGATGGTCCAGATTTTCGCGCAAACCTTCGGCGGCAACGCCAAGCCGAGCGGGATCATCGCAACCCTCTATGTGATCGCTGCGTTGCCTGATTGACGCCAGGGGTTTTTTCTTTGTCTGGGTCGAGACGACCGAAAATGGGGGTAGCGAGCTTCGTAGAAGCACCGCTTTTATCACGAGAATCTGCGAGAGTATCTGCCTCCTTTATGCGTCACCCCGGCGAAAGACCTAACCTTTACCTATAGGTTTCTATTGGACAATCAGGGTGACCCTTGAGAAGTGTCTCCGCCTTACAGGAGCCCAAAATCCTTCGTCATACCGGCGAAAGCCGGTACCCATTCATGGATTGCCGCAGCGCCTGAGAAAGCCGGGAGGATGGAGCAATGGATCCCGGCCTTCGGGGTTCTCTCGAAACCGGGGGACGGTCTATCTGTAGTGGCGGTCACCGGCACTGGAGATTGGCCTCGGCCTGGGCCCGCCGCAACTCCTCGATCACCGCCTTGATCTCGGGTGGATCGCGGAACAAGCCGACCCGGCCACCCAGCCCTCCGCCGGCTTGCAAGCTCAATGCCGTCTCCGCCTCTTCATAATGCGCGTAGGGCATCAGGGCGGCGATCGTATCGATCGCGCAAGAGCATTTGAGCAAGGCCTCGCGCGTATTGCCGTTCGCCGCCATGCAGCCGATCACATAATCGGCCCGGGTCGCGGTCGGATAATCGTTCGCGGGCGGCTGCGACGGGCCGGCGGCAACGCGCAACAAAGGAAGCGCCCTGATCTCGCCAGCGGCGCGTTGCCCGGTCGCCGACCCGGCGGCAATCGAGGCGGGCGAAGGCTCGCCGGCGCTCGCCGGCACCGCGCCGAAACAGGTGAACAGGGCCCATGCCGCGGCACCGCCGACGGCGGCCACGCAGAAACCTCGCATCTCCGCCCTCCTCCCGGTCCCTACGCATGATCGGTTGCGGTGTTTCCTCTATTTATACGAGAGCAGGATATTTGCCGCGGTTCATCTCGAAAAGGATCCAGCATGACCGCTCTCGTCCTCGTCTTCTGCCTCCAATCCGCGCCCGCCTCCTGCGTCGAGCAGCGGCCGATCGAGGCCCTGGCCCCGTTCGATTGCCTGATGCGGGCCCAGAGCTACGCGGCGAACTGGCTCGCCGATCACCCGAAATGGCGGCTCTCGCGCTGGCGGTGCGAATACAATGTCCCGCGGCGGGAGCCGGCATAGACCGCCACGTGCCGGGCGCCGCGGAGCGTGCGAGCGCGCGCTTGCCGAGCAACCGCAAGTGACATAGCATCCGCCGACCGCAATCCGATCGGCCATAAGGCGATCGGCCAGGAGGGAGGGAAGCCGACGATGAAAATGTCTCGTCTATGGCTGGCGGCACCGGTGGTTGCGCTGGTTGCGGGGGCCGCAAACGCCAACGATCAGCTGATCCAGCTGTCAAAGGATCCGAACCAGTGGGTGATGCCCGCCGGCGATTACGCGAACACGCGCTATAGCGCGCTCGATCAGATCAATACCAGTAACGTCAAGAACCTGCAGCCGGTTTGGACATTTTCAACCGGCGTGCTGCGCGGTCACGAAGGCGGCCCGCTGGTGATCGGCGACGTCATGTATCTCAGTACGCCGTTCCCAAACAATGTCTTTGCGCTGGACCTGAACAACAACGGCCGGATTTTGTGGAAATACGAGCCGAAACAGGATCCGACCGTGATCCCGGTCATGTGCTGTGACACGGTCAACCGCGGCGTCGCTTATGGCGACGGCAAGATCTTCATGCATCAGGCGGATACGACGCTCGTGGCGCTCGACGCGAAAACCGGCACCGTCGTGTGGAGCGTCAAGGACGGTGATCCAAAAATCGGCGAGACCGGGACGAGCGCCCCGCTGGTGGTCAAAGACAAGGTGCTCGTCGGCGTCAGCGGCGGCGAGTTCGGCGTCCAGGCGCGGGTGACGGCCTACAACATCAAGGACGGCTCACTGGCGTGGAAGGCCTATTCGGAAGGGCCGGACAAGGAGATCCTGTTCGACTCCCATACGACGCAACTGGGCAAGCCGGTCGGCCGAAATTCTTCATTGAAGACCTGGAAGGGCAACCAGTGGAAGATCGGCGGCGGCGGCACCTGGGGTTGGATCTCCTATGATCCCGAGCTCAACTTGGTCTATTACGGATCCGGCAATCCGAGCACTTGGAACCCGGTACAGCGTCCCGGCGACAACAAATGGTCGATGACCATTTTCGCCCGCGACCCGGACACCGGCATCGCAAAATGGGTCTATCAAATGACCCCGCATGACCAGTGGGATTATGACGGCGTCAACGAGATGATCTTGGCCGACATCAATGTGAACGGCCAACCGACCAAGGCGCTCGTCCACTTCGACCGCAACGGCTTCGGCTACACCCTCAACCGCGAAACCGGGGCCTTGCTCGTTGCCGAGAAATACGATCCGAAAGTCAATTGGTCGACCGGCGTCGACATGCAGACCGGACGGCCGCACGTCGTCGCCGAATATGCCCCCGGCTCCAAAGGCGAAGACGTCAACTACAAGGGTATCTGCCCTGCCGCTCTTGGTTCGAAAGACGAACAACCGGCAGCTTTCTCGCCGAAGACTGGGCTTTTCTATGTGCCGACGAACCACGTCTGCATGGATTACGAGCCGTTCAAGGTGACCTACACCGCCGGACAGCCCTATGTCGGTGCCACCTTGTCGATGTTCCCGCCAGCAGGCGACAACAATCTCGGCAACTTCATCGCCTGGGATGCGGGCACCGGCAAGATCGTCTGGTCGGATCCGGAACCATTCTCGGTGTGGTCGGGCGCGCTGGCGACCGCCGGCGGCGTCGCCTTCTACGGCACGCTCGAAGGCTATCTGAAGGCGGTCGACATGCAGACCGGCAAGGAGCTTTACCGGTTCAAGACGCCGTCCGGGATCATCGGCAACGTCAACACCTACACCCACAACGGCAAGCAATATATCGCGGTGTTATCGGGTGTCGGCGGCTGGGCCGGTATCGGCATGGCGGCGGGGCTGACCAAGGACACCGATGGGCTGGGCGCGGTCGGCGCCTACAGAGCCTTGGCGAACTATACCCAACTCGGCGGCGTCTTGACGGTCTTCGCCCTTCCCGAGTGAACGTCGAATTTTCCTGTCGCACCGACGCGCGCCGGCATCCCCATTTGCGGGTGCCGGCCTTTTTTTGGCTCGCTGGTGATGAAATCCGAACCCGGCATCCTGAAGGGGTCTTTGCTGCTGGTCGCGGCCGCGATCGGTCTCGCTACCGGCATGGCACCGGTGGCGCAGGGACAGCAGCCGGCGCCCAAGCCCTACACGATCGTCAACGGCAAGGTCGACAAGAAGACCTACAACGGCTGGCGGCGCTACACCGAATCCTGCATGCGCTGCCATGGGCCGGACGGCGCCGGCAGTTCCTACGCCCCGGATCTCGTCGATTCGGCCAAGCACATGACCCAGGACCAGTTCGACGAGATCGTTGTCAACGGCCGCACCAACGTCAATACCGCCGCGGAAAACGTGATGCCGCCGTTTGGCACCGTCGAGGACGTCATGGACTATCTCGACGACATCTGGGCCTATCTTAAGGCCCGCGCCGATGGGGTCATAGGCCGTGGCCGGCCGCCGCGGATCGGCGATTAGATGCGGTTGCGACGGCACTGGCCGGCGGTGCTCCTTGGGCTCGGCCTCGTCTGCGCCGGCCGGCCTGTTGCGGCGCAGACCGCCGACATCGCCGCACGCAACGCGCTCAGGATCTGCGCCGATCCGAGCAATTTGCCGTATTCCGACGAGAAGAAAGAGGGGTTCGAGAACAAGATTGCGGCGGCGATCGGCACCGCTCTCCACCTCAAGGTCGAATATACCTGGTTTCCTCAGGTGATCGGGTTCGTGCGCAATACGCTGCAAGCCCATCGCTGCGATCTAGTGATCGGCACGGTCGCCGGCGACGAGATGATGGCGACGACAAACCCGTATTACTTCACCACTTACGTGATGCTGTACCGCTCGGACAAAGGGCTCGCCTTCACCGGTCTGCAGGATCCGCGGTTGGCGAGCCTGCGGCTCGGCGTGGTCAGCGCAACGCCGCCTTCCGATCTTCTGGTGCGCCACGATCTGATGGCGAACGCGAAACCCTACCAGCTGACTGTCGACACGCGCGTCGATTCACCGACGCACCAGATGGTCCAGGACGTTGTCGACGGCACGATCGATGTCGGATTCTTGTGGGGCCCGATCGCCGGCTATTACCGCAAACACGACGATTTGCCGCTGACACTCGTCCCGCTCCAGGACGAGCCGGGTGCGCCCCGCATGAAATACCACATCGCGATGGGCGTGCGCGGCAACGAGCCGGAATGGCGCCGCCGAATCAACGCCGTGATTCTGCAGCAGCAGACGGCGATAACCGCATTACTGCGCGATTATGGCGTGCCATTGCTCAACGAGCAGGGTGAACTGATCAGCCCGTGACTGCGACGCGCAAGACTCGGTCGATCGCCGGCGCGATGCTGGCGGCCCTGCTCGCCTTCGATGCAGCCGCCGGAACGGGACCGCCCGAGCCGCAAGGTTATCGCATCGGCGATTATCGGGCGCCGACGCCGGCGACCGTTGCCGGTGGTGTGGCGCTCGATACCGCAGCGGCGGAGCGGCTGTGGAAGGAAGGACGCGCGGTGTGGATCGATGTGCTCCCGGCACCGCGCCGGCCGGCAAAGCTGCCGCCTTCGGCGGTATGGCTGCCGCTGCTGCGCCGCGACGTCCCGGGCAGCCTGTGGTTGCCCGATGTCGGCCGGGGTGCGTTGAACGCGGGGCTCGATGCCTATTTTCGCACCAACCTCGAGCGAGCTACCAAAGGACGGCGTGACATCCCGGTTGTCCTCTATTGCCTTGCCAATTGCTGGATGAGCTGGAACGCGAGTAAGCGCGCGGCCAGTTGGGGCTATACGCGGATTTATTGGTATCGCGACGGCACCGATGGCTGGGAGGCGGCGAAACTGCCGCTTGCCAAGGCGGAGCCGGTTCCGGGGGTCCGATGATTAGGCACTTCGGTGCGGTGCTGTTGCTGATTGCCACGCTGCCGGCTCCGGCTCCGGGGGCCGATCTCAACGCCCTGCGGGTGCGCGAGATCCTGGCCGCCGGCTCGCCCGGCCGGCCCGCCGACTTGTCAGGAAAATCGCTCGAGGACCTCGATCTCAGCCGGCTCGACTTCAGCGGCGCCAATCTCTCGCGCGTCAACCTCTTCGGCGCGAAACTGGTCGGCGCGACATTGGTCGACACCAACCTTTCCGAGGCCAAGCTCGACCTTGCCTGGATCATGCGGGCAAATTTCACCAACGCCGATTTGTCGCGGGCCAGCCTTCTCGGCCTCGTCGTTTCCTCGGGCTTGGAACTCTCCCCGGCCGAGGCCCCGATCTTCAAGGGCGCCAATTTCGCCGGAGCACACATCATCGCTCGCTTCGCCGGGTGTGATCTGCGCGGCGCGAATTTTGCCGGCGCACGGCTCGGCGCGGATCCGACGAACCAGTCGATGGGATTGATGCGCAGCGACCTTTCGGGCGCCAACCTCGCCGGCGCCAATCTTTCGCGCGCCGATCTCGGCCGCGCGCTGCTGCGCTTTGCCAACCTCAGGGGCGCCAACCTTGCCGGCGCCAATTTGTCGGGAGCCGACCTTTCCGGCGCCGATCTTACCGGCGCCAATCTCTCTGGCGCCGACGCCACCGATGCCGATTTCGGCGGCGCCGTGCTGGCGGGGGCTGCCGGCCTCGCTACGGTGAAGGGCTGGAAGCCGCAGCGGCGTTAGCCTGGGGTTAGGTTGTGCCGCAGCGACCTGGAGCATCAGGCTCTCGGGGGCCGCGGCATCTATCCTCTTTGCGTGCCGAGCCTGCCGAAAGTCGAGCCAAGGCTTGATATCCCGGTCACCCGGAACTCTGCGTTGGATCAAGCGCAGCCTTATTGGGAAACGGCACTTTGCAAGGCCCGGGCCCAGGCGCCGAGGCGCGCATCGAGTTCGACCGGGGTCTCGCAAGCGTAGCGGATCGTGCGCTGGATCTCCTCGAAGTTGCGCGTCGTGAAGTCGTAGCGTTGTTGCAGGTCGATGCGCGTGGCGGCGGTGGCCCCAGTCGCGCCGGCCGGGATTGTGCCGAGTTCCGCCCCGAGGCGGGAAACGAGAGCGGCCAACTCGCGCTGGCGATGGCCGATCTGCTCCAGTTCGTCGATCAAGGTACTGCGTTCGCGATCGCTTTCATCGAGAAGCCCGAGAAAGGCGAGGGCGAGGCGGCGGCCGCGATCGCCCGACAACCCGCGCGCGAAGGCGGCGATCTCGGTCAGCCCTTCTGTGGTCGTGACCCGGCGCGGGGCGAGGCGCCGCACCAGATCGGCGACCGCGGGATCGGCCTGCCAATCGCCGAGGCCGGCGAGCGGCGGTCCGTTCCAATAGGCAGCCGCCGCGAGCTTTGGCACGAGACGCTGTTGGCAGGGCCAATCCGGGTTCTGAGCCCACGACGCCGCGCGCCCACTCGCGGCGCCGATCAGCAGCGCCGCCGACAGAACCACCATTGCCCTGATCGATCTGACGGGCATGCGTCATTCCGCGGTGCGTCGCGCCATCAACCCTTTCGCCGGATCGTAGCCGTACACCGCCAGCGCCAGGAAGACGATCGTCGAAACGACGAGCACGGCTGCCGACACCGGTTCGATCTGGCCATAAAGCGCAAAGCGGATCAACTCGACGGCGTGGGTGAAGGGGTTGGCAGCGCAGATGCGGTACAGCAACAGGCTCGCTTCCTTGACGTGCCATAGCGGGTAGAGCGCCGAGGAGGCGAAGAACATCGGGAAGATCACGAAATTCATGACGCTGGCGAAATTTTCGAGCTGCCGGATCGCGGAGGACAGCAAGAGCCCGAGTGCACCCAGCATCAGGCCGGCGAGAATCAGCGCCGGCAGCACGGTGATGTAGCCATACCAGGGCGGCTCGATCCGCCAGATCAGCGCGATCGCAAGAAACGCATAGGCCTGCAGCACCGACACGATGACCCCGGCGAACAATTTGGCCGTCAGCAGGAACCAGCGCGGCAACGGGCTGACCATCAGGACCCGCATGCTCCCCATTTCGCGGTCGTACACCATCGACAGCGAGCTCAGCATGCCGTTGAACATCAGAATCATCGCGATCAGGCCGGGGGCAATGTAGATCGAATAGGGGATATAGGTCTCGTAAGGCGGGATGATCGAAACACCAAGCACGAACTGGAACCCGGTGGCGAAGATCGCGAGCCAGACGAGAGGCCGCACCAGCGCCGAAAAGAACCGGCCGCGCTGGTTCAGAAAGCGCAGCCATTCGCGGATCGAGACGCCGACGAAACAGCGCAGGTAATGGACCGCCCTCATGCCGCCGACGCCTCCTGAACCAGGGTTTCAAAGGCGGCCCGCATCGTCGGCGCCCGCGTGTCGCCGACTAGTTCGGCAACGCCGCCGACAGCGCGCACTTCGCCGCGGTGCAAGACGACGACGCGCGCGCCTTCACCGACCTCGTCGATCAGATGGGTGGCCCACAGCGCGGCCAAGCCCTCTTCGCGGCAGAGGTGCCGGACATGGTCCAACAGGAACTGCCGGCTCGAAATGTCGAGCCCGACGGTCGGCTCGTCGAGCAATAACAGGCGCGGCCGATGCAGCAATGCACGTGCGATCTCGATGCGCCGCCGTTGACCGCCGCTGAGCTGGCGAACCTTGTCCCGGCGCTGTTCCTCGAGAACCGACGCGATCGATCTCGGCGGCGATGCGCCCGGCCGCTTCGCGGTGCGATAGGCCGTGCAGCGCGCAGTGATAGAACAGGTTCTGCTCGACCGAGAGATCGAGATCGAGCGTCGGCTGCTGAAACACGATCCCCATCAACCGGAGGCAATCGAGCGCGCGCTGGCGGATATCCATGCCGAAGACACGGATCGTGCCCTCGGTCTGGGCATAAAGCCGGGTCGCGAGCGAAAAGAGCGTCGTCTTGCCGGCGCCATTGAGCCCGAGCAGCACGGTAAACTCGCCCGGTAGGATCGCGAACGACACATCCTTCAGCGCCCGCCGCTGCCCGAAGCGGTGTCCCAGGCCCTCTACGGAGAACGCCGGAGGAGAGCTCACGAAAGCCTCACGGGCGAGACACCACGCCCCACGGGGCCTGGCCGACCGGTACCGATTTAATCACCTCCTGCGCTCCGACGTCGATCACCGAAATGTCGTTGCTGACCCCGTTCGTCGTATAGAGCCGGCTTTGATCCGGGCTGAAGGCGAGGCTCCAGACCCGCTGCCCGACCAGCAAATAGCGCATCACCTCGTAAGTCCGGGCGTCGATCACGGCGACTTGGTTGGCCGCCCCGAGCGCTATGAAGGCGAGCTTGCGGTCCTTGGTGATCGCCACGCCGACCGGTCCGATCGCCTCGACCGGCACGCCGGGTACGGTGAAGCTGATCCGTTTGACGATTTTCAACGCCGCGGCGTCGATGACGCTGACCGTGCCGCCGATTTCGGCGGAGACCCAGAACTGCGCGCCGTCGGCGGTCCATTCGGCGCGGCGCGGGCGGCTGTCGACGAGGATGTTGGCGACGACTTTGCGCTGCGCCGTGTCAATGACATGCGCCATGTTCGTCGTCTCGGAGGTGGCGACGAGATATTTCCCGTCCGGGCTGACCCCCATCCCCTCCGGTTCGACGCCGACCGGGATCTCGGTCACGACATCGCCGCGCGCGATATCGACGATCGTCACGAGGTTGTCGTCCTCATTCGCCACATAGAGGAGCTTTCCTCCCGGACCGAGGGCGAAGAATTCGGGATCGGTGCCGCTCGGCAGGGTGCGGACGACCTGGTCGGTCGAGAGATCCAACATCTCGATGTGGTCGCTGTCGCTGGCGCAGATGTAGAGCGACTTCTGGTCTTTCGAGAGGAGGATGCCGCGCGGCCGCTGGCCGACCGGGATCGTTTTGACCGGGGCGAGGGTCGTGCCGTCGACGACCGTGATCGTGTTGTCCTTTTCGTTCGATACATAGATCGTGTCGGCGAGCGCGCGCGGCGCGGCGAAGGAGAGGAGCGCCAACGCCGCCGCGCCGGCGAGGGCGCCGGTCAGTGCCGATGGCATTGGCTCTCCGGCTGATCGATCCCGAGCGTATCGAGATCGTTATACTGATGCAGGAAGCCCGGCTGCGGCGACACCGAGACGAGCGAGCGCGAGTTGGCGAGCAGGATGGGCTGGCGCAATTGGCCGTCCCAGGTTCGGAAGCTGAGCGGTGCGCCCTTATAGCCCGCAAGATCGAAACGGTCGCTGCGCAGGAATGCGGCAATGACCGCGGGGTCGGCCGATTTCGAGCGCGTCGCCGCTTCGCCGATCGCCCGCACCGCCAGCCAGGCGGCGTAGTCGCGGTCGGTCATCCACCGCTTTGCCTGGCGCAGAAAGCGGTTCTGCAGCTGGGTGGCGCCCCATTGCTCCTGCGGCCGCGCCCAGGCGCTTGGTACCAGCCCCTGCGTCCCGGCAACCGGCCGCGGGTCGAAGGTGCGATAGGGAAGATCGTCGCCGAACTCGTCCTCTCCGTCGGCAACGACCAGAACGTCGTAGCTGATCCCCTGGGTAAACCGCGCGACCTCGGCCTGGATCGCGAAGTGGCCGGTATCGGTGCGCCGGGCTCCCGGGACGAAGGTCCAGGGTTTCTCCTGGACGATATTCGCTCCGAACTTTTTGCTGGCATGGCGGATGTCGGCGGCGAATTCATGATCGCCGTCGCTGTGACCGACGACCAGCAAGAAGTCGGCCCAGCGTTTGACGACAAGATACTGCGCCAGCGCATCGGCGAGCATCGCCCGGCTCGGCAACACATGCAAAAGGTTCGCCCGGCAGTCGGCACCGCGCAGCCGATCGTCGGGTGCGGCGGTGTTGAAGAACGTCACCGGGGCGGCGTCAGCGAGCCCGACAATCACCAGCAGCTGCGGTGCATCGAGATCGGTCACGACGAGGCGGATGCCTTTTGCCGCGAGGTCGTGAAAGGCGACGGTGACGTCGCCGCCTTCGGGGGCGACGCTCTCGACGAGCACGAAGCTCTGGCCGGCGAAATGGCCGGTCGTGTTGTTGTCGGCAATGCCGAGCCGCGCGCCCTGGATTCCCTCGTCGGCCGGCGGCTGATCGAGGTAGGAGAGTGGCCAGTTGCGCTGCTGGGCTTGTGATAGCCACCCGATCCGCACCGTCTGTCCGTCGGCGTGCAAATCCGCCGCCCGCGCCGTCAGGAAGACCGTCAGGATCATCAACAGCAGCGGCAGGCGGCGGCGGGCAGTCATCGCCGCGTCGGGCGTCTCACTTCAGCGTCTTCGAGATAGGCAATCAGATTGGCGCGCTCCGTATTATCCTTGATGCCGGGAAAGATCATCTTGGTCCCCGGCACCACGGCGCGCGGGTCGGTCAGATAGGTATTGAGCAGCTGAGGCGTCCATACGTGATTGAAATTTTTCATGGCATCCGAGTAATTGTAGTTGCTTAGGCTGGCGGATTTGCGGCCGACAATGGCGAACAGGCTGGGGCCGACCTTGTTCTTTCCGGCTTCGTTGGTGTGGCACAAGGCGCATTTTTTGAACGTCGTCTTGCCGGCCTCGATGTCGGCGGCGGCGGCGGCATCGGCCATGCCGAACGACAACAAGACAGCCGAGACGAAGATTTTGGCCGAGGCTCGCATGTTCCCCCCAAGCGGCACTGATTGCGGTCGGGCGGCCAGGTCCGGCAAGACCCGCCGGACCGGGCGTCTTGTCGATCGCGCGGCTTAGTGCCACGATCGAGGTCTGAAACCCAGGGTGTTGTGCATCAACCAGAGGCAATAAGGACTCGCCGCGGCCGCCGGTCGAGCTCTTTGGATAAAGGGAGGCGCTGATGGAGACGCGTGCTGCCGTCGCTCGCAAGGCAGGCGACCCGCTGACGATTGAGACCGTGCAGCTCGAAGGTCCAAAGGACGGCGAGGTCTTGGTCGAGATCAAGGCGACCGGGATTTGTCATACCGACGCCTTCACGCTGTCCGGGGCCGATCCGGAAGGCCTGTTCCCGGCGATCCTCGGCCATGAAGGAGCCGGCATCGTCGTTGAAATCGGCCGTGGCGTGACGAGCCTCGCCATGGGCGATCACGTCATCCCGCTCTACACCCCCGAATGCCGCCAATGCGAATATTGCCTGTCCGGCAAGACCAATCTGTGCGTCGCTATCCGCGCGACCCAAGGCCAAGGGGTGATGCCTGACGGCACCAGTCGCTTCTCGCTCGGCGGCAACAAGCTTTTTCACTATATGGGCACGTCGACTTTCTCGAACTTCACCGTGCTGCCGGAAATCGCGGTCGCGAAAATCCGCGAGGATGCACCGTTCGACAAGGTTTGCTACATCGGCTGCGGGGTCACCACCGGGATCGGCGCGGTGATCAACACGGCAAAAGTCGAGCCGGGGGCGAACGTCGTGATCTTCGGACTGGGCGGCATCGGGCTGAACGTCATCCAGGGCTGCCGCATCGCCGGGGCCGACATGATCGTCGGGGTCGACATCAATCCGCGTCGCCGGGCGCTCGCCGAAAAATTCGGCATGACGCACTTCGTCGATCCGAAAGAGGTTGCCGGCGACCTCGTCCCCTATCTCGTCAGCCTAACCAAGGGGGGCGCCGATTACAGTTTCGAGTGCATCGGCAATGTCGCGACGATGCGGCAGGCCCTCGAATGTTGTCACCGGGGTTGGGGTGTCAGCGTCATCATCGGGGTCGCGGGGTCGGGGCAGGAGATCTCGACCCGTCCGTTCCAGTTGGTCACCGGCCGGGTCTGGAGGGGCACCGCATTCGGCGGCGCAAAGGGCCGCACCGACGTTCCCAAAATTGTCGACTGGTACATGAACGGGAAGATCAATATCGACGACTTGATTACCCACAAGCTCTCTCTCAACGAGATTAACCAAGGCTTCGATCTGATGCACGCCGGCGAATCGATCCGCAGCGTCGTTGTTTACTAAAGCGCTTGCCGAACCGGCTGGATTAGTCCGTGGCGGGCTCTCCCGCTATCGCGCGGCCCCTCTCCCCGCGAGCGCATCGCGAGCGCGTAGAGGACTGGAGTAAGGAGCCTCTGCGCGGGTCGGTCGGAACGAACATCGGTCTCGCGAGCGTCTGAAATCCGGCAACAGCCGCCCGGCTATACCGGGCATGGGAAAAATTGACGTGCCGGGCCGGTCCTCGAGGCCGCCGCAGGCCGCCCCGAGGACTGTGTGCCCGACGACCTGCGGGCCGCCTATTCGCCTTTGAAGCAATAGGCCGCGAGCTTGTTGCCGTCGAGGTCGCGCACGTAGCCGGCGTAAGCATTCGGCGCCCAGCTGCGTGGTCCGACCGCACCTTCATCGGTGCCGCCGGCGGCGAGCGCGGCCCTGTGGAAACCCGCGACGGCCGCACGGCTCGGCGCGGCAAAGCTGATCGTGCCGCCATTGGCGAAGCTTGCAGGTTGACCATTGGCCGGCTTCAGCACGAAGAATTCCGGGGCGCTTTCTCCCCAGATCGAACCGTTGTCCCCGAGGTCGGTCAGGCGCTTCAATCCGATCGGCGCCAGCACGCTGTCATAGAACGCGCGCGCTTTCGCAAGATCGTTTGTGCCAACTGTGACATGGGTAAATATCGCCATTCTTTCCTCCCTCTCCTGCCGTTCATTCCGAAGAACGCGCCGCTCAGCTGCAGCAAAATTGCCGGCTGACTGTTGCCTGCCGGAGCATAGCCGCATCGGGATGACGCGCCAAGAGTCATCGGCCGCATCTAGCGTCGGGACGGCGCGCGCTTTCGCGACGATCGGCTATCGCGTAGGATAGGCGACGCTTTCGGCGGGCAGTCGCCGTGGGGACGGCGGATGCCGCAGCGGGGTCGCGGCGGCAGGGGCGGGCCGGCATCGGGGAAGGCATGGCCAAATCGGCAAATTTCGCGGCACGCGGCGGCATCCGCCGTATGCGAGGGTGGGACGCGGCGCTGGCGGCAGCGAAGCGGCGCTTGCTGGAAACGCTCGGCTGGGCGGTACTGCTGTCGGCACTGCTTCTGGCGGCGGCACTTGCCTCCTACAATCCGCGAGACCCGTCGCTCGATACGGCGGTTGCCGGTCCGGCGCATAATTTTCTCGGCGCGGACGGGGCGGTGCTCGCCGACCTGCTCCGCCAGGCATTCGGGTACGCGGCGTTTGCGATCCCGATCGTCCTATTGGGCTGGTCGCTGCGCCTGATGTTGAATTGGCCGGTGTCGGCGCTCTTGCGCAAACTGGCCCTGCTGCCGCTCGTCCTGCTGCTGGCGGCACTGGCGCTCTCGGTTCTTGAGCCCGGCGCCGCGGTGACCGACGCGGCCGGAGGAGTCGTCGGCTGGGGCTGGCGGCGGCTCTTGGCTGTGAGCGGCCTTGGTTTTGCCGCGCTGCCGATTGCGATGGGCGCAGCGGCCTGCGTTGGCCTCTTATTGCTGTTGATCCTCGGCCTCTCATGGCGCGACTGGTGTGATCTCGGCGGCCGCGCCGTTCGCGGCGCTTTGGCGGCGGGCGAGCTGGCGCGACGCCTGCTGCGCCGCTCGCCGTTGCCCGCACCGGCCGGGGAGAGCCGCGGCGAGCCGGCCGAAGCATCGCTACGCGCCGTCGTCACCCCGCTGCCCGACCGGCGGGAGCCGCGGTTCGCCGAGGCCGGCCCGACGGGCGGCGGCATGGAACGCGGCGTCGAGGAAGAGCGCGGCCGCCTTGTCCGTTTCGCTGCGCCACGCGCGACCTCATCGGCGTCGGGCAGGCGCGCCGAAGAAGAACGCCAGCCGAGGCTCGATCTCGCCCCTGACGAGGAGCCGCGGCTTCCCGCCCTCGATCTTCTGACCAAGGCGCAGCCGGTCAAGACCGAGGCCGTCAACGAAGATGCGATCGAGAAGAACGCCCGCCTCCTCGAAACCGTACTCGAGGATTACGGCGTGCGTGGCAAGATTGTCCAGGTTCGCCCCGGACCGGTCGTGACGCTCTACGAACTCGAACCGGCTCCCGGCATCAAGGCGTCGCGGATCATTGGGCTCGCCGACGATATCGCCCGATCGATGAGCGCCATCTCGGTGCGCGTCGCGGTCGTGCCGGGGCGCAGCGTGCTCGGCATCGAGCTGCCGAACCGCAAGGCCGAGATGGTCTATCTGCGCGAGCTGCTCGCTTCGCCGGCCTACGAAAAGCATCCAGGCCGCCTGCCGCTGGTCCTCGGCAAAGACATTTCCGGCGAGCCGGTGCTCACCGATCTCGCCAAGATGCCGCATCTGTTGATCGCCGGCACGACCGGCTCGGGCAAGTCGGTCGGCATCAACACGATGATCCTGTCAATCCTCTATCGCATGCCGCCCGACCGCTGCAAATTCATCATGGTGGATCCGAAGATGCTGGAGCTGTCGGTCTATGACGGCATTCCGCATCTCTTGGCGCCGGTCGTCACCGACCCGCGCAAGGCGGTCCTCGCGCTAAAGTGGACGGTGCGCGAGATGGAGAACCGCTATCGCAAGATGTCGAAGCTCGGGGTGCGCAACGTCGAAGGGTTCAACGCCCGTCTCGCCGACGCGCGCGCCAAGGGCGAGAACCTAATCCGCCAGGTGCAGACCGGTTTCGACCCGGAGACCGGGCAACCGATCTTCGAACCGCAGCCTTTCGATACCAGCGAGTTGCCGCTGGTCATCGTCGTCGTCGACGAGATGGCCGATCTGATGCTGGTCGCCGGGAAGGATATCGAGGCGGCGATTCAGCGTCTGGCGCAGATGGCGCGCGCCGCCGGGATCCACTTGATCATGGCGACGCAGCGGCCGTCGGTCGACGTGATCACCGGCACGATAAAGGCGAACTTCCCGACACGCATCAGCTTTCAGGTGACCTCGAAGATCGACAGCCGCACAATCCTCGGCGAAGGCGGCGCCGAGCAGCTGTTGGGCCGCGGCGACATGCTGTACATGGCCGGCGGCGGGCGCATCACCCGGGTCCACGGCCCGTTTGTCTCGGACGAGGAAGTCGAGCGCGTTGTGTCGTTCTGGAAGACGCGCGGCGAGCCCGATTACATCGACGAGATCACCGAGGACGACGACGAGACGCCGCTCAATCCCGTGGAGGGCGAGGAGGATGGTGGCTCCGGCGATGCGCTCTATCGCCAGGCGGTCGCGGTCGTGTGCCGTGAACGCAAGGCGTCGACGAGCTTCGTGCAGCGCCATCTGCAGATCGGCTACAACCGGGCGGCACGGATCATCGAGCGGATGGAAGCGGAAGGCGTGGTCAGCGCCGCGAATCACGTCGGGAAGCGGGAAGTTCTGGCGCATGGCGGCGATTGACCGCAATTGATTAGCCGGGCGGGCGGCCACATCTCTGCCGCGGCGTAGCCTCTCGGTTGCGGCGCGACAGGGCTGTTCGATGAGGATTTGCAGCAAACTCTGCTTGCGAAAACCGGCCTCAGGCGGATGGAAGGAGATCGGCCGGCGCGCCGTTCTGGCGAGCTCGCTGGTTTTGGCGGCGAGCTTGGCGACGGTTCCGGGCCGCGCCGACGCGGTGCCGCAGCCGATCCCGCTAACGGCGCAAGACGAGGCAGACTTGCAGCGCGTCGCCGCTTATCTCAACAGTATTACCACCATGTACGCCCGGTTCACGCAATATTCGGCGAATGGCGGCATCGCTGCCGGACAAATGTGGATGGAGCGCCCGGGCCGCATGCGTTTCGAATACAATCCGCCTTCGCCGATCCTGCTGATCGCCGACCGGTTTTATGTTTACTATGTAGACAAACAACTGGTAGAGATGCAGAAAATCGGGCTGAAGGCGACGCCCGCCTGGCTCTTGTTGCGCGATCCCGTGACCTTCGACGACCTGATCGTAACCGGGTTCCAACGCGGGCCAGATCTGCTACGGGTCAGCGTCGTCGAACGGGCGCATCCCGATGGCGGCAGCTTGACCATGACATTCAGCGAAGATCCGCTCGCCTTGCGGCAATGGACGATCGTCGACGCGCAGCGGCGAACCACGACCGTCACGCTCGCCGGCGAACAATTCGGTATGGCGCTCGACCCCAAGCTGTTTATATACGAGGATCCATTCGCGGCCGGCCGCCGCTCCAACGACAACGACAATTGAGCTGAACTTGATGACTGCCCGCCGTTTGCCGATTGTCGGCATCCCCGCTTGCGTGCGTACTATCAACAAGCGCGTGTTCCATACAGTCGCCGAGAAATATCCCAACGCGGTGATCGAGGCTGCCGGCTGTCTGCCGATCTTGATCCCGGCGGTCGGGCCGCGGATCGATCCTTGGGGGATGCTCGACGCGCTTGACGGCTTACTGCTGACCGGCAGCCCATCGAATGTTCATCCGAGCGAATACGGCTGTGCCCCCAGTCATCCTGAAACGCTGCACGATCTGGCGCGGGACGCAACAACCCTGCCGCTGATCCGCGAGGCGGTCCGCCGCGACCTGCCGGTCCTGGCGATCTGCCGCGGCATCCAGGAACTCAACGTCGCGCTTGGCGGCAGCCTGCACCAGCGTGTTCACGAAGTCCCCGGGCAACTCAATCATCGCGCGCGCAAGGAATCGCCGGACGGCCCCTACGGGGCGGCGCATGGCGTTGCTTTCACTTCTGGAGGGCTGCTGGCGGGGCTGGCCGGTACCGGCGAAATTATGGTCAACTCGCTCCATTCTCAGGGTGTCGACCGACCGGCGCCGGATTTGCGGGTCGAGGGGGTGGCGCCGGACGGGCAGATCGAGGCGGTGAGCCTGCCGGGAGCACGATTCGTCGTCGGCGTCCAGTGGCACCCCGAATACAAGGCGCTGGAAAACCCGTTCTCCCGAGCGCTCTTCGCCGCCTTCTCGCAGGCTTGCCATACTACTAAAACGGGAATTATTGAGTCTATTCTCGCGGCTTGAGGAAAGCGGGGATGGTTCCTGAGCGCAGCATGCGTTTTTCCCGCGCGTGTTATGCGCGAATTGCGCGTTGCTTCCGCTGGTGCGATTCCCATTTCTCAGTTCCGGAAGCGAGAGAGCGACAGGGTCGCTCAAAAGCGGTCCCGTTTCCCCTGCGGGGCCGATTTCCCCCAAACGCTTCTGAGATGCAGGCGCCCGGTCTGTCCCCCCCGACCGGGCGCCAACGCGTTTGCGCTCCTGTCGTCGCTCAACTATCCGACCCAACCGATTGCTGCCGGCAGCAATGAGCTTGCGCCTGGCATCCTGGAATATCAATTCGGTGCGGCAACGCCTCGACAATGTCCGGCGGCTCGTCGCCGAATGGGAACCCGACATACTGTGCCTGCAGGAGACCAAGACGACCGATGCGTTGTTTCCGCGGGAAACGTTCGAAGCGCTCGGCTACCGGCACATGCTGATAAGTGGCATGAAGGGCTACAACGGTGTCGCCATCCTGTCGCGCGTGCCGTTCGCATCGCCCGACATCCGCCATTGGTGTGCCCGAGCGGACTGCCGCCATGCGATCGTCGAACTGCCGGGCGGCATCGAACTGCACAACCTCTACGTTCCGGCGGGAGGTGATGTGGCGGATCCTGCGGCAAACCCTAAATTCGCCCATAAGCTGCAGTTTCTCGACGAGCTGACCGCGTGGTTCACCGCGGCGCGCGCCGACGGACGCCCGATGGTTGCGGTCGGCGATCTCAACATTGCGCCGCTCGAAACCGACGTTTGGTCGCACAAGCAACTCCTCGGCGTCGTCAGTCATACCCCGATCGAGGTGGAGCGGCTGGCCGGCTTGCAGCGCGCCGGCGGCTTCGTCGACGCGGTGCGGCACTTCATCCCGCCGCCCGAACGGCTCTATAGCTGGTGGAGCTATCGCGCGCGCGATTGGGCGGCATCGGACCGAGGCCGCCGCCTCGATCACATCTGGGTGACGCCGGCGCTCGTCGGCGCGCTTGTCGAGACCCGGGTATTACGTATCTGCCGCGGTTGGGAAAAGGCCTCCGACCACGTTCCGGTCATCGTGACGGTCGGCTGACCGACCGGCAAGCGTCTTGGCCGAGAGATCGTTCCGCGTCGAATTCCGGGTTGATTTCGGACAGACCTCGATCGGCCTCGCGGGTTAATAACCCGAGCGCCGGTACATATGGTAGCGCCCGGCGGCGATCCCGGCCGGCAGCGGCAGCGGGTCGAGCCGATCGGCGACGAGTTCGGGCTCACTGACCAGCACTGCGCCGGCGGATAACAGCGACACGATCAGCGGCGCGATCTCGAGCGCAAGCAGCCGGCTCGTTGCCGGGTCGCCGGTCGCTGCGTCGAAATGGGCGAGCGCGACCGGGCCGGCAAGACGGGCACGCGCCGCCGGCAACGTATCGCGCATGTCACCGAGCAGCAGCATTTCGGGCGGCGGCACGCAATCCGGATGGGCCGCGACCTGCCGCTCGAATACATAGATTGGGCGATCCGGGCAGAGTTCGCGCAGATGGTCGTAGGTCCGCCCATTGCCGAGGCCGAGCTCCAGCACCGCTCCGGCGAGCTTCTGCACCAGCGCGACGGCGAGACCCAGACACGCGCGCTGCGCCTCGAGCCGGCGAATCAAGCTGTCGAGCCGGCTCACCGCGATTCAGGCCGCTATCCCGGTCTGTTCCCGCAGCTGCCGCAGCTCGGCGACGGCGGCACTCAGCTGATTGTTGGTCGCGGCGAGCCGCTCGGCCAATTCCTGCATCATCGAGACGGCCATGGCAGGAAATTCCCGCACCATGCGCATGAACGGCTCCTTCGAGATCCGCAGCGTGATAAGGCGGGTCTTGGCGCGCACCGTCGCGCTGCGCGGCACGTTGCCGAGGATCGCCATGTCACCGACGATCCCGTTGGCGCCGAGTGTCGCCAGCAGCACCGGCCCAGAGGGCGTCTCCGCCGAGACCTCGGCCTCGCCGGAGATGATCAGATAGGCCGCGTCGCCCGGATCCCCCTGCCGGAACAGACGCATGCCGGGGTCGAACGCAACCCGCTCGCTCATGAACGCGAGAAGCTTGAGCTTGGCCGGTTCGATGTCGGCGAAATACGGAACTCGCCGCAACAACTCGTACTCCTCTTTGAGACTCATTCCTCCCTCCGTGCTATCGCCGCCCCGCGCTGTTATTCATTCCGCGGCAATCAGCATCGACATCAGCGATCCCTTGGGCGCCAGCTCGTCCGGCGTCCCCTGTTCCTGCAGCTTGCCGTTGCTCATGACCAGAACACGATCAAAATTCTGCGCGAGGTTTGCTCGGTGCAGCACCCAAACGAGGCCGCGACCGGCGAATTCGTCTCTCAGGCCCCGCGTCACTTTCGTCTGCGCCGGGCCATCGAGGGCCGAGGTCGCTTCGTTCAGGATCAGCAGGTCGGGGCGCTTCAGCACGGCGCGGGCGATCGCTACCTTCTGCCGTTCGGCGAACGACAGACGCGATCCGCCGGTCCCGACATTGTAGTCGAGGCCGACATCAATGATGGTCTGGCGCAGCGAGAGCGCGCCGATCACCTCGGCGAGCAGTTTCGGGATGCGTACCGGCGCATCCGCCTCTCCATAAGCGATCTTGCCGAACAGGATATTGTCCTGCACCGAGGCGGCGGCATTGTAGCGTTCGGGGTCGAAGAACTCGATCTGGCGCTGGCCCGCGGGCGGGAGATCGGCGCGGAAGACACGGCGCGCTTCGAGCAGCCGCCGCTGCATCGCTGCGTCGAGAACGTCAAGGCGATGGCGCGCCGGGATCAGCTTGAACGGCAGCGACAGCAGCCGGGTGCGGTCGTCCTTGCCAAGGGCTGCGGCACCGCCTTTGCCGATGCGGCTCAGAATGGCCGCGAACTCCGGCAAGTCGTTGGCGCTGATAAAGCTGAACTGCTCGAAGAACGCATGATCGGGTGGCAGGTCGGCGAACAGCTCGACCATGGTTTCGGCGACCTCGCGGCCGGCCACGATCAGGTCCTCGAGCAGCCCGACCTTGGACAGGACCTGCAGTACGTAGCTGTTTCTGGCGAGCGCTTCGAATTCGAAGGCCGGGCCGATCGGCGTTCCGAACAGCAGGTTTTCCGCGACCGAAGCGTTGGCGTTGAAACGTTCGGGTTCGTAGGTCTCGACGAGATTGGCGATCCCTTCTTCGACGAGCCGTCGGGCCAGCGCCTTGCGCGCTTCGAGCAGCCGCTCCGCCGTCGCCGGCTCGGCCTCGGGGTCGAGCCGCCAGCGCAAGCCGAGGGCATAAACGTCGCCATCGGAGTCGAGTGCCGTCAGTACTTCGGTAATGCGCCGGGACAACGCCTCGCGGTCGGCTACGCCGGCTGCGGCATAATCGATCCAGTCGGCATGCAGGTCGAAATCGATGTTGCCGGATTTGTGCGCCTCGACGAGTTGGCGGGCGCGCCGGCGGGCCTCGGCACTCTCGTATTCGGCCGGACGGAGCGGCACATGGCGCAGTGACAGCAAGAGATTGTCGCGCAACGTACCGGCGAACAGATAGGGCGTTGCGCCGACGTAACCGATCCGCCGGCCGATCACCGCGATCGGCAGCGTCGCTATGTCGATACCGCCGATCGCGATCCGGCCGCTCGTCGGCTGGACCAGGCGGGCGAGCAGCAACGCCAGCTCGCTCTTGCCGCTGCCACTCTGGCCGATTATCGCGACATGCCGGTCGAGCGGCACGCTGAAGCTGACGGCGTCGACGAGGCGACTGCCATCATCCTCGGCGAGCGATAGGTTGCCGGCGGCGATCTCGCCGCTCAGCGGCGGCACGGTTTTCGGTTCCTCTAGCTGCAGCCGGGCGTCCATCATTCCGGCGGGCTGGAACTGTTCGACGATCTGATCGTATTTGATCCGTGAATCCTGGAAGTTCTGATAGAAATCCAGCAGTTCCTTCCACGGCGAGGCCAGATCCTTGTACGCGATCAGCACCGCCAGCAGCGCGCCGGTCGACAAATTGCCGCGGATTACCAGATAGCCGCCGATCGAGAGAAAGAAAAACGGCGTGAGCTGTCCGAGAAAATTGTTCAGAAACTTGACGAAAAATTTGCGCTGATAGATCTCGAATCGAATATCGTAAATCGTGCCTAACAAATAGGCAAAACCTGCCAACTGCGCATTGCCGGCATCGTTGGCCAGGATGTCAGTGATCCCCGCTGCCGTCTCCTGGACGCGATCGGCGACCTGACGGACGGTGCGTACGCGGCGCCTGCCTAGCTGATTTACCTTGCGCTGCAGTTTCGGGATAACGTAGCCCTGCACCGGATAGAGCGCCACCGCGGCCAGCCCCAGCACCGGGTCCTGCATGAACATGAAAAAGATGTTGGTTATTAGGGTGCCGCCCTGAAACGCCGGCAGCGCTACCGCATCGCCGACGAAGCCGCCGAGCGACTCGCATTCCGCGGTGATCATCGGAATGATCTGGGCGGACGAATTCTTGTGAAAATAGGAAAGCGGAAACAGCAGCATCCGCTGATACAGCTGGTAGCGGAAGCGCCGCAGGGTGCGTTCGCCAAGCCGACCTTTGTAGGTATTAATATAGTATTTGAACGCGCCATTAATGAACACTAAAAGAAGGAATAACGCGCAAAGCACCATAAGGTAGGTAATCTGGTTGAAAGAAAACCCGAGGATATGCTGCGGGAAATGATGCCCGCCGATGGCGCGGTTGGTGATTGTCTTCGGCAGCTCGAGGGAATAATAAAGAAACGGAAACGATGCGAGGGTCAGCAGCAACAATATTATCTGCTGTCGCAGGCTGTAACGCAGGATGAAATGATAAATCGTCGGCTCGAGCGCAGTCGGGTCGCCAGGCGGCGAACCGCTGGGCTCGCCGGGAGACGCCGCACCCCTCGCGGTATGCTCGGGCGGTGTCCGGCCGCGCACGCGCACCGGCGGCAACACTTGATCCGCGGTGGTGAGGAGCGCCGCTGTCGTCTTCATCGTATTTCCGTCAACAAAATGTCATATCCGTCAGCAAGGAGTCATTCCGAAAAGACCGCTTCGCGGCATCGCACCTCTATGCAATAGTCGCCCGCACGCTTGCGCGAGGGGGCCCGCGTGACGATACGGCGGCATCACAAACGCGTGCTCATCTATAGCCATGACAGCTTCGGCCTCGGGCATTTGCGCCGCTGCCGGGCGATCGCCCATTCCCTGGTCGATGCAAACCCGGCTCTTTCGGTCCTGATCCTATCGGGATCGCCGATCATCGGCAGCTTTGATTTTCGCTCCCGTGTGGATTTCGTGCGGGTGCCGGGCGTGATCAAGCTGCGCAACGGCGAATATGTTTCGCTCAATCTGCATATCGACATCGAGGAGACTTTGGCGATGCGCTCCTCGATTATCCGGCACACGGCGGACATGTTCGATCCGGACATGCTGATCATCGACAAGGAACCGCTCGGACTGCGCGGCGAAGTGCGCGACACGCTCGCCCTCTTGCGCCGGCGCGGCGCTGCTTTGATCCTCGGATTGCGTGACGTGATGGACGACCCCGATGCGCTCGAGAGCGAATGGGAGCGCAAGAACGCGGTTCCCGCCCTGTCCGAATTTTACGACGAGATCTGGGTATACGGGCTGCGACAAATCTGCGATCCGCTCGAAGGACTGCCGGTCCCGACGAGCGTCCGCCGCCGCATGATTTACACCGGTTATCTGCGGCGCAGCGCCGGCGAACCGTTGCCGACGCCGGAAACCCGGGCCTTTCTCGACAGCGAATTCCTGCTCGTCACCCCCGGCGGCGGTGGCGATGGCGAGGCGTTGATCGACCTGGTGCTGCAGGCCTACGAATATGATTGCGGCATCCCGTTGCCGGCACTGCTCGTCTATGGGCCGTTCATGCTCCCCGAACAACAGGCGGCCTTTACGCACCGTGTGGCCCGGCTCCCCAATGTTCGCGCGATCACCTTCGACGCGCGGCTCGAAGCCCTGATGGCGCGCGCCGCCGGCGTCGTCGCGATGGGAGGCTACAACACGTTCTGTGAAATCCTCTCTTTCGACAAGCCGGCCCTGATCGTGCCGCGAACCGTCCCCAGGATGGAGCAGCGGATCCGTGCCGAGCGGGCCGCCGAACTCGGCCTCGTGGCGATGCTGTCCGATGACAACGCCCACGATCCCAAGGTCATGGCAGCGGCGCTGCGGCACTTGACCCGACAGCGCCGGCCGTCCTCCGCGGTGATCCCCGGCTTGCTCGACGGCATGCAGAACGTCAACCGGCTGGCTGGCAGATGGCTGGGACGAGGCCGGGTTGGTCGGCTTGCCGCAGGAGCGCGGGTCGGGGTCTGATCGTGTCGCCGGCATCGGCCGGGCGCGTCGCCTTTGTTCTGAAGGGCTATCCGCGCCTCTCTGAGAGCTTCATCGCACAAGAAATCCACGCGTTGGAGCAGCGCGGGCTCGACATTCTGATTGTTTCGTTGCGCGAGCCGACCGATCGCACGGTCCACCCCGTGCATCGCCAGATCCGCGCTGCACTCCTCTACCTGCCGGAATATCTTTACCGCGAGCCGCGCCGAGTTTGGCGGGCCTGGCTCCTGGTACGGCGCCGGCCGGGCTACCGCCGCGCCCGCCGCATCTGGATCGCCGATCTGCGGCGCGATCCGAGCCCGAACCGCGTGCGGCGCTTCGGCCAGGCGCTCGTCCTGGCCGCAGAACTGCCGGACGATGTCGACCGTCTGCACGCCCATTTCCTGCACACCCCGGCATCGGTTGCACGTTACGCCGCGCTCGTCGCCGGCCTCGGCTGGTCGCTCTCGGCGCACGCCAAGGACATCTGGACGACCGCCGAGTGGGAGAAACGGGAAAAGCTCGCCGATGCATGCTGGACGGTGACCTGCACGAAGGCCGCACTCGCGCATCTCGCAGGCCTCGCGCGATACCCGGAACGGGTCGCGCTTAGTTACCACGGGCTCGATCTCGAGCGCTTTTCGCCGCGGCCGGCCCGCCCGGCCGGCGGCGACGGTGCCGATCCGACGCGCCCGGTCGAACTCTTGTCGGTCGGCCGGGCGGTGGCCAAAAAGGGTTTCGACGATCTCCTCGCCGCGCTGGCGCTATTGCCGTCCGGTCTCGCTTGGCACCTTGTTCACATCGGCGGCGGCGCGCTGGCCGCGGAACTGCGGCGCCGGGCGGAGAGGCTCGGTCTGTCGACGCGCATCGAATGGCGCGGCGCGCTCGCGCAACCCGAAGTGCTCACCGCTTACCGCTGCGCCGATCTCTTCGTGCTTGCCGCGAAGGTGGCGGCGGATGGCGACCGCGACGGGCTTCCGAACGTCTTGGTCGAGGCGCAGAGCCAAGCCCTCGCCTGTATCGCGACCAGCCTTTCGGGCATCCCGGAACTGATCGAGAATGGGTTGACGGGACTGCTTGTTCCGCCCGGCAACCCGCCGGCGCTCGCCGCGGCGCTCGAGGCCCTGATCCTAGACCCAGCCCGCCGCGCCGCGCTCGGCGCCGCCGGCGAGCGCCGGGTGCGCCGCTGTTTTGCCGCGCGCGTCGGCATCGACCTCTTGAGCGAACGCTTCGGGCTTCTCGCCAGCGGTCCTGCTGCGCCATCTGCCGACGCCTCGACAAAGCCGGTGCTTGTCGAAGAATTGGCCGGCCTTTGATATCGGCCGGGTCATGCGCATTGCCTTTTATGCGCCGCTGAAGCCGCCCGATCACCCGGTTCCGTCCGGCGATCGCCGGGTCGCGCAACTGCTCTTCGCGGCGCTGCAGTTGGCTGGCCACGCCCCGGTGAGCGCGACGCGATTGCGCAGCTATGACGGGCGCGGCGATCCGCTGCGTCAGGCACGGCTCGCCGCCCTCGGCCGCCGCATCGGTGAGCGGATCATCCGCCGCTCACAGGCGGCGCCGGCAGCGGCTCCAGAACTCTGGTTTACCTACCACCTCTACCACAAGGCACCCGATTGGCTCGGCCCCGATGTCGCCGGTGCGCTCGCTATCCCCTACGTCATTGTCGAGGCATCCTTCGCGCCAAAGCGGGCAAGAGGCGCCTGGGCAGCCGGTCATCGCGCCGTCGAGCGCGCGCTCCGTGCCGCCGATCTGGTGATCGGGCTCAATCCCGCCGATCGGGATTGCGTTCTGCCGCTATTGTCGGACCCGACGCGCTGGCTGTCGTTCAAGCCGTTTCTCGATGCCGACGCCTATGCTGCCTCGGTCAAAGCGGTCGGACCGCCGCGGCTGATCGCGGTGGCGATGATGCGCCACGGCGACAAGCTCGCTTCCTATCGGGTCCTGGGCGAGGCGTTGTCGCGGCTGCTCGATCTCGACTGGTCGCTGGAGGTGGTCGGCGACGGGATGGCGCGCCGCGACGTCGAGCGCGCGCTTGCCCCGATCGCCCGGCGTGTCGTCTGGTCCGGCGTACTCGAGGCGGCGGCAGTCGCCGAGCGGCTCGCCGCCGCTGATCTTTGCGTCTGGCCGGCGATCAACGAGGCTTTTGGCATGGCGCTGCTTGAAGCGCAGGCAAGCGGCCTGCCGGTGGTCGCGGGGGCAGGCGGCGGCGTCGGCGCCGTCGTCGTCCCGCAGGAGACCGGGCTCTTGGTTGCACCCGGCGATGCAGCGGCCTTTGCCGAAGCGGTGCGGAGCCTGATCGTCGATCGCGATCGGCGGGTCCGTTTTGCCGCGGCGGCGCGCCGGCAGGCGCTGGCCGAGCACGGTCTCGCCGCGGCGGCCCGGCGGCTCGGCGAGGCCGTCGGCCGATTCGAGCCACGGCGCGCCGCATGACCGGCAGGGTCTTGTTCTATGTCCAGCATCTGCTGGGGATCGGGCATTGGCGCCGCGCCTTGCGGCTGGTCGAGTTGCTGGCCGACGGCGGCTTCCGGGTGACCCTAGTTTCCGGCGGCGAGCCGCTGCCGGGGGACGTCCCGTCAACCGCCGCTCTCGTTCAGCTGTCGCCGATCCGGGCTCGCGACACGGAGTTCAAGGCGCTTGTCGATGCCGCCGGCCGTCCGATCGACGATGCGCTGCGCGCCGAGCGGCGCCGGGCGCTGCTCGACGCCTTCGCGCACGCTCGGCCCGACGCGGTCGTTCTCGAAGCCTTTCCATTCGGCCGGCGCGCATTCCGCTTCGAGATCGACCCGCTGATCGCGGCGGCCCGGTCGCGTCGTCCTCGCGCCCTCGTCGTTTGTTCGCTGCGCGACATTGTCGTCGCCCCCGAGGATCTCCGGCGCCGGCAGCAGATCGTGGCGCGGGTGCGCGACGATTTCGATGCCGTGCTGGTGCACGGCGATCCGGCCTTCATACCGCTCGAAGCGAGCTTTCCCGAGGCTTCGCAACTCGCCGACCGGGTCGTCTATACGGGCTATGTCGGCGCCGAGGAAGCGTGGAGCGGCGCCGATCGTCAGAGCGATGGCGCCGCCGGGGGCGAAGTGCTCGTGTCGGCCGGCGGCGGCGCGGTCGGCGGCGCCTTGCTCGCGACGGCCCTGGAAACGAGGCGGCGGGGTTGTCTTGCCGATATCGATTGGCGACTCCTTGCCGGTCCCAATTTGCCGCCGGCCGAATTCGCGGCACTCGCCGAGCGGCTCCCCGACCGGGTTGTTCTGGAACGCTATCGCGCCGACTTCCCCGACCTCTTGCGCCGCTGCCGTGTGTCGATCAGCCAGGCCGGCTACAATACAATTCTTGACATTCTCGCCGCCCGCGCCGCCGCCGTTGTCGTGCCGTTTGCCGCCGGGCGCGAAACCGAACAACGCCTGCGTGCTGAGCGGCTTGCCGCGCGGGGCGTTATCGAAATGGTCGCCGAAGCTGACCTTTCAGCCGAGCGACTGGCCGAGGCCCTTCAACGTGCCATCGCGATCCGTCCGGAGCGCCTCTCGGTCGATACCGGAGGGGCGCTGCGCACCGCCCGGCTGCTCAAGGCGATGATCGATGACCGCGCCGCGATTTATGATTTTGCTTCATGATTTTGCAAGGCCGCCAAGTGAGGATATCATCGACTGACGAGGACTATGCCGCAGACGCCGATGCTCGGGCGATGGCGGCAGGATGGCCCGGTTTGGGCGAAGAACTCGAGCATTGGGGAGAAGCCGGACGGGTGGCGACGCTCTGGTGGCGCGACGATGACGCGGCAGTGGCGAGCCCGCAGCTCGATCGCCTGCTGGCGGTCGCGCACGATGTTCCGATCGCCGTAGCGGTGATCCCCGCTTTGGCCGATGGTGGACTTGCGGCGAGACTGGTGAGGGCGACCGGTCCCGCGGTCGACGTGCTGCAGCACGGCTGGCAGCACACCGACCACGCCGGCGGTCGAGGCAAAAAAAACGAATTTCCGCCGGAGCGGCCGGCAGCGGCGGCGGCAGCTGATCTGGCTGCCGGCCGGGCGCGGCTTGCGGAGCTGTTCGGGGCATCAGCGCTCGCCGTCCTCGCGCCGCCGTGGAACCGCTTCGGCGATCGGTTCCTGCCGCTTCTCGCCGCCTGCGGCATCGGTGCGATATCGCAAGCCGGACCGCGGCGCGCTCCCTGGCCGATCCCCGGCGTCTTCGCGGCCAACGTCCATGTCGACCTCGTCGACTGGGCCGGCGGCCGCGGATTTGTCGGCGAGGCTGCGGCCCTCGCGGCCCTCGTCGGGCATTTGCGCGGACGCCGGCTCGGCCGCTTCGACGGCACGGAGCCGACCGGCATTATGACCCATCACGCCGTGCAGGATGGCTCCGCCGAGACGTTCCTTGCGGGGCTTGTGGCGGCGACCTGCAGCCATCCAGCCGCGCGCTGGCTCGCCGCCGGCGAGGTCTTCGCTCCGGCGATCTCTGGCTCGGCATGACACGCTACGCCTACCCCGGCACCGCGATGCTCGGCGATTACTTGCGCACTGCGGCGGGCCTCGTGCCGACCACGACGATCCTCGCGACGATGCGCGTCAGCATGACCGCCGCCACGATATTGGCCGGTGTCGCCGCGCTGTTTCTGCTCTTTGGCATACGTACCGCGCTGCGCCACCGAACGGTCGTCGAATTGACCGATACGGTGGTCCGCGCCTTGGGCCCGTTCGCCGCGTCGATTGCCTGGTCCGAGATCGACGGCCTGCGGCTCGCCTATTATTCCACCCGCCGCGATCGGCGCGATGGCTGGCTGCAGCTCGAGCTGCGCGCCGGCCGGTCAACCTTGCGGCTCGACAGCCGGATCGATGGGTTTGCGGCGCTGGTCGAGCGTGCCTCGCGGGCCGCCGAGTGCCGCGGCCTGCGGCTCGACCGGGCGACGGCGGCCAATCTGCGAGCATTTGCGGCCGGCTCGCCGGCCGCCGTGCCCGCCATGCATGAAGCCCGCGGAGGCGCAGCGTGACCGACCTGCTCAGCATCCGCGATCTGCATGTCCGATTTGCTGCGCCCGGCGGCTCGGTCCGGGCCGTCAGCGGCATCTCTTTTCGCGTTCGCCCGAAATCGATCGTCGCTCTCGTTGGCGAATCCGGATCGGGAAAATCGGTGGTCAGCCAGGCAATCATGCGAATTCTGCCGCGCAGCGGCGAGATCACCTGCGGTGAAATCCTGTTTGCCGACCCGCGCCGCAACGGCGCGGTCGTCGATCTGGCGCAGTTGCCGGCCGACGGGCCGGCGATGCGGGCGATCCGCGGCGGCCGGATCTCGATCATTTTCCAGGAGCCGATGACCTCGCTGTCGCCGCTTCACACGATCGGCGACCAGGTCGGCGAGGCGTTGCGCCTGCATCGCACTGTCGGTTCAGGAGAAGCGGTCGAACTCACCAAGGAGATCCTGCGTCATGTCGGGTTTCCCGACGCGACGCGGGCGCTGCATTTCTATCCGTTCGAACTGTCGGGGGGACTGCGGCAGCGCGCGATGATCGCGATGGCGCTCGTCTGCCGGCCGGCCCTGTTGATCGCCGACGAGCCGACGACCGCGCTCGACGTCACGATCCAGGCGCAGATCTTGAAGCTGGTGCTCGAATTGCAGCACGAGCTCGACATGGCCGTGCTGCTGATCACCCACGACCTCGGCGTCGTCGCCAATATCGCCGAGGAGATCGTCGTCATGTTTCGCGGCGAGATCATGGAGAGCGGGACGCGCGACGACATCTTCCGCCAGCCGCAGCACCGTTACCTTCAGGCCTTGCTGCGCGCCGTCCCACGCTTCGACATGAAACCAGGCGAGCGGCTCGTGCCGATCCGCGAGATCGCGTCGGGCGACGCCCCGCATTTGATGGCTGAACGGCTCCCTTGGCCGGAGCAAGCGTCGGCGCCGCTGCTCGCATGCGTTGGGATCGGCAAATTCTATACGAACCGCAGCGCCGGCTGGTTCACCCGCGCCCCAGCGGCGGCGCGCGTCGTCGCCGTCGACGATGTCAGCCTGTGCATCGAGCGCGGCGAATGCCTCGGTCTCGTCGGCGAAAGCGGCTGCGGCAAGACCACGCTGAGCAAAGTGCTACTGCGCGCCGTGGTCCCCGATGCCGGGTCGGTCACCTTCAATGACCGCGGCCGGCTTATCGACGTGCTGGAGCTCGCGGGCGAGGGTCTGCAGCGGTTTCGGCGCCAGGTGCAGTTCATCTTTCAGGACCCGTTCGGATCGCTGAACCCGCGTATGACCGTGTTCGAGATCATCGAAGAGCCGCTCGTGATCCACCGAATTGGCAACGCTCGGCAGCGCCGCGAAATGGTCGAGGAATTGGTCGGGCTCGTCGGTCTCGACCTGCATCACCTCAGGCGCTACCCGCACAGTTTTTCGGGCGGCCAGCGCCAGCGCATCGGGATCGCCCGTGCGCTGGCATTGCGTCCCGATCTCGTGATCTGCGACGAGCCGACCTCGGCGCTCGACGTCTCGATCCAGGCGCAGGTTCTGAACCTGTTGATGGACCTGAAAGAGAAGCTCGGGCTGACCTACCTGTTCATTTCGCACAATCTTGCTGTCGTCGACTATATCGCCGACCGCATCGCCGTGATGTGCGCCGGCCGGATTGTCGAAACCGCCGATCGGGCGACCTTGTTCCGGGATCCGGTGCACCCCTATACGCAGGCGCTGCTCGCCGCGGTGCCGGCGCCCGACCCGTCGCACCGTCTCGACTTCGATCGCCTGATGGAGGGCCGGGCATCGAACCCGGCCGCTTGGCCCGAACCGTTCCGCCGGCGCCCGGATGCTCCGCTGCGGCTGATCGAGGTTGCGCCGGATCATCTCGTCGAGGCCCGCGCCGCGCCGTCGGCGCATATCTTGCGAGCCGATGGCCGTGCCCGTGCGTGAAGCAGGGCCGCGCCGGCTGCGACCCGGGAGCATCATTCGCTCGGGAGGCGCAAAATGAAGTTCGGCGCCGTGCCCTTCGCCCTGTTGCTGATCTGGGCCGGCGGCGCCTCGGCCGCAATGCAGGAGACCCCTTTCTTCGCGGCGGAGGTGGCGAGCGGCTCGCTGCCCAAGGTCGACGATCGGATCCCGAGCGAGCCTGCGGTGGCAGACGTTGCGGCGATCGGTCGGCCCGGCGGAGAATTGCGCATGCTGATGGCGAGCCCCAAGGACGCCCGCATGATGACGGTATACGGCTACGCCCGGCTTGTTGGTGACACGCCGTATTTCAAACTCGTGCCCGATATCCTCAGATCGATCGATGTCACGGACGGCCGGGTTTTCACGCTGCATTTGCGCAAAGGCATGAAATGGTCCGATGGACAACCCTTCACGGCCGAGGATTTTCGCTACTGGTTCAAGGACGTGGCGGAGAACCCGAAGCTGTCGCCGTCCGGCCTGCCGGTGTCGTTGCTGCCGCAGGGCCAGCCGCCGCGCTTCGAGGTGCTGGACGAGACGACGGTCCGTTACACCTGGTCGTTGCCTAATCCGCTATTCTTGCCGCAACTGGCCGGCGCCGACCCGCTCTTCATTTATTGCCCGGCGCACTATTTGAAGCAGTTCAACGCGAAATATGCTGACAAGGCAACCCTCGCCAAGCTCGTCAAGTCTGCCAGGGTGCACGGTTGGGCGGCGCTACATAACCGCATGAACGCTATGTACCGGGACGACAATCGCGACCTTCCGTCTCTGGATCCCTGGATATTGAAAACCAAATTCCCCGCGAATCGCCTTGTTTTTGAAAGAAATCCTTATTATTACCGCGTCGACAGCGCCGGTCATCAGCTGCCCTATATCGATCGCGTCGTGCTTTCGATCGCCAGCAGCGAGATCATCCCGGCGAAGACTGGGGCCGGCGAGAGCGATCTGCAGGCACGTTACTTGCGCTTCGACAATTACACCTTTCTGAAGAAGAGCGAGCGGCGCAACGACTTCAAGGTTCGACTGTGGACCACCGGACCGGGCAGCCAGCTCGCCCTCTACCCCAATCTCAACTTCAGCGATCCGGTTTGGCGCGGCATGCTGCGCGACCTCCGCTTTCGCCGCGCTTTATCGCTCGCGGTCAACCGCCACGAGATCAACGAGGCGATCTATTTCGGGCTGGCGATCGAGGGGCAGAACACGCTGCTGCCGGAGAGCCCGCTCTACAAGCCCGCCTATCGCGCGGCCTGGGCGGATTACGATCTTGCTGAAGCCAACCGGCTGCTCGACGAGATCGGGCTGACGAAACGGGATGGCGATGATGTGCGGCTGCTGCCTGACGGCCGGCCGATGGACGTCATCGTCGAGGATTCCGGCGATTCCACGGAGGCATCTGACGTTCTCGAACTGATCCGCGATTCCTGGCGGCATATCGGCATTCGCCTTTTCGCCAGACCCTTGCAACTGACCCTGTTCCGACGTCGCGTGTTCGCTGGCGAAACGCTGATGTCGATCGACAAGGGCATCGAGAACGGTCTTGCCAATGCTACCTCTTCGCCGTGGGAGCTGGCGCCGACCAGCCAAGAGCAGCTCCAATGGCCGAAATGGGGCCAGTATTACGAGACGAGGGGCGCTGCCGGCGAAGCCCCCGATCTGCCCGCTGCGGTCCGGCTCAAACAATTCTACGACAACTGGCTCGGTTCGGTATCATCGCCGGAACAGACGCAGATCTGGGGCAATATTCTGCAGATTTGGGCCGACCAGGTGTTTTCGATCGGGACCGTTGCCGGCGTTCTGCAGCCGATCGTGATCTCCGACAAACTTCGTAACATTCCCGAAAAAGGCATCTACAATTGGGATCCAGGGGCCTATTTCGGCATCTACAAGCCGGACCAATTCTGGTTCCGCGAAACCGCGGCACCGGAGAAATCGGCCTCGGCCGGGACTGCTCCGCCGGCGCATCCGTGAACTGTTCCCGGCCGGCGGCTTTCCGGACCTGCCCTTCGCGCCCACCCTTTCGCCGCTGATCGGGCTATCATGCTGAACTACATCATCCATCGCCTCCTGATCATGATCCCGACCCTGATCGCGATCAGCATTGTGATCTTCACGATCATCAACCTGCCGCAGGGCAATTACTTCACAACTTACGTTGCCGAGCTGCAGGAATCAGGCGAACCGTCCGATCTTGCTAAAATTCGTTTCCTCGAGAAGGAATACGGCTTCGACAAGCCGCGCTGGAAACAATACCTGTACTGGGCGGCCGGCATGCTGCACGGCGATTGGGGCTATTCCTTCGCCTATAATTTACCGGTTAGCGAGGTGATCGGCGACCGCATGTTTCTGACCTTCGTCGTCTCGTTCACCACGATCTTGTTTACCTACCTTGTCGCGTTTCCGATTGGCGTTTATTCAGCAACGCATCAATACAGTTTTGCGGACCATGCGCTGACCCTTTTCGGCTTTCTCGGGCTTGCGACGCCGAGCTTCCTCCTCGCTCTGGTGTTATTGTACTTTGCGCATGTGTATTTTGGCATCTCAGTCGGCGGGTTGATGGATCCGCGCTTTGTCGACAAGCCGTGGACCTGGCCGAAGGTGCTGTCGCTGCTCGCTCACATCTGGGTCCCGGTCATCGTCATCGGCATGTCGGGAACGGCGGGTATGATTCGGCGGCTGCGCGCCAACCTGCTCGACGAGCTGCAAAAGCAGTATGTCGTGACGGCGCGTGCCAAGGGTCTGCCGCCAATTCGGCTACTGTTCAAATATCCGCTGCGAATGGCATTGAACCCGTTCATCTCCGATATCGGTTCGCTGTTGCCGCAGGTCATCTCCGGCGCGGCAATCGTGTCGATCGTGATGTCGCTGCCGACGACCGGGCCGATGCTGCTGTCGGCGCTGCGCAGCCAGGACATGTACCTCGCCGGCTCTTTCCTGATGTTCATGTCGTTTTTGACGGTGGTCGGCATCTTTGTTTCCGATCTGGCGCTGGCGGCGCTCGATCCACGCATCCGCCTGCAGGCGGGGCGCCGCCAATGAGCGATCTGACCTTCGTCCCCGGCGGCGGCGTACCGCCGGTCGCCGATCCGCTGCCGCATTTCGTGTCGGCGGCCCCGTTCGATCCGAACCTGATCGAGCGCATGACGCCGGCGCAAGAACGCTTCTACATGGCCTCCGAGTGGCGGATGGTGTGGTGGCGGCTGCGGCGCCATCGCGTCGCGGTGGCGTCCGGGGCGATCCTCCTTGCGCTCTATACGATGATCGTCTTTTGCGAGTTTCTGGCGCCCTACGGTGTCGACACCCGGAACGTCGATTTCATCTATGCGCCGCCGATGCGGGTGCGCCTGTTTGAGCAAGGTCGGTTGGTGGCGCCCTATGTCTTGGGCTACGATTATCACCTCGACATGAATGATCTCGAGCGGATCTACACCCCCGACCAGAAAAAACATCAAACGATCCGCTATTTCTGTCATGCCACCCCGTACCACTTCTGGGGCCTGATGCCGGGGAATTTGCACCTGTTCTGTCCGGCAGAGGGAGGCCAGCTTTTTCTGCTCGGCACCGACCGGCTCGGCCGCGACATGCTGTCGCGAATGATTTACGGTGCTCGGCTGTCGCTGACGATCGGACTCCTCGGCGTCGCCGTCAGCTTCACCCTCGGCATCCTGATCGGCGGCATCGCCGGTTATTACGGGGGCTGGACCGACATCGTGATCCAGCGCGGCATCGAGGTCCTTCAATCGATCCCGCATCTGCCGTTGTGGATGGCGCTATCGGCGATCCTGCCGGTGAGCTGGAGCCCGGTGCTCGTCTATGTCGGCATCACCGTGATCCTCGGTCTGATCGAATGGACCCACCTTGCCCGCGCCGTGCGCGGCAAGCTATTGGCGCTGCGCGAGGAGGATTTCTGCACTGCTGCGGTATTGATGGGGGCACGGCCGGCGCGCATCATCGTGCGCCACTTGCTGCCGAGCTTCATGAGCCACCTGATCGCCTCGGCGACATTGGTTATCCCGAGCATGATCCTCGGCGAAACGGCGCTGTCGTTCCTCGGGCTCGGGTTGCGTCCGCCGATGACGAGCTGGGGCGTGCTGTTGAGCGAGGCCCAGAACATCAACGTCGTGGCGCTCTACCCGTGGCTGATGATGCCGGTCGTTGCCGTGATCGTCTCGGTGCTCGCCTTTAATTTCTTCGGCGATGGCTTGCGCGACGCCGCCGACCCGTATCACTGAGTGCCCGACCCGGAGTGCATTATCGACGCCCGAACGCAGGCGCTGGCCGCCCAAGGCGTTTGTCGGTTACGACGCCTTTTGCTCCGAAATCGCGGGGCCTAAAGGCGCGCCTACCCTCCCTTCTTGCCGCGCTTGCCGAGGCGGATCGCGGCGCACTCGGGCTCACGGATGCAGCACGAGCCCTTCCTGGGCGACGAGCGTGCCGGGCCGCGCGTCTGCCGCCGCGGTGGCGATCTCATCCATGAACGCGTCGTCGTGACCGGGGTCGTGATGAAAGATCACCAGCATGCGCGCCCCGGCGGCATTGGCGAGCCGCACCCCCTCCTCCCAGGTGGAATGGCCCCAATCCCGATGTTCGGGATATTCGGCGTCGGTATAGGTCGCGTCGTAGATCATCACGTCGGCGTTGTCGATCAGCTTCAGCACGTTGCCGTCCGGCCCGTCGGGCCGATGCTCGGTATCGGTGACATAGGCCACCGACTTGTCGCGATATTCGATGCGATAGCCGGTGGCGCCGTTCGGATGATTGAGCGGCGCTGTGATGAGGCGGATGCCCGGATACGGATCGAGCACCGTGCCGGCGACGAAATCGGCGAAATCGATCTTTGCCGTAAAGATCCCCATCGGGATCGGAAACAGCGGCGCCGCCATCATTTTTTTGAGCACCGCCTCGATACCCATGCCATTGAGATGCCCGGCCCAGATCCGGATCTTGCTGTTCGCGTCATAGCAGGGGGCAAAGAAAGGCAGGCCGCAGATGTGGTCGAAATGCGTGTGGCTGTAGAACAGATCGAGCTCCGGCGACTGGTTCGCCCGCATCAGTTCGTTGCCGAGGAGGCGTAACCCGGTGCCGCCGTCAAAGATCAGCAAATGTCCGCCGCAGCGGATTTCGACGCAGGAGGTGTTGCCGCCATAACGCACGGTATCGGAGCCGGGGCAGGCGATGCTGCCGCGCACGCCCCAGAATCGCACCGTGTAGTCCGGATGGACCAAAGCCGATTCCTCACCCTTTTTCGCCCCCCTGCCGCCATATATTGGCGAAACTCCCGGAAAAGCCATATCTCGGGGTGCTTTTCCGAGCGGATCGGTAGGTTTTTTTAGACGATCTCGTATATCAGGTATCAGGGTTCCGACCCGTCAATGGCCTGCCGATTCGAGTGGGAGGAATAGCCGATGGTGGCGCGAGAGCTTTCCGTTCGCTGCTGCATCGCCGGCGGCGGCCCGGCCGGCATGATGCTGGGTCTGCTCCTGGCGCGGGCCGGCGTCCCGGTTTTGGTGCTCGAAAAGCACGCCGATTTCCTGCGCGATTTCCGCGGCGATACGATCCACCCTTCGACGCTCGAACTGATGCACGAACTGGGGATGCTGCAGGAATTTCTGCAGCGCCCGCACCAGGAATTGCGGGCGCTGAGCGGTCAGATCGGCGACAGCGTCGTGCCGGTCGCAGATTTTTCCCATCTGCCCACGCAGTGCCGTTTCATTGCCCTGATGCCGCAGTGGGATTTCCTCGATTTCGTTGCCGAACAGGCGCGGCGCTATCCATCTTTTCGTCTCGAAATGGAGGCCGAGGTCGACGACCTCGTCGTCGCCGGCGAGCGGGTCGCCGGCCTGCGCGCGCAGACGCCGGAAGGTGAACTCGTCGTCCGCGCCGATCTTGTCGTCGGCGCCGATGGACGCCATTCGACGGTACGCGCGAAAGCCGGCCTCGAGACGATCGACCTCGGCGCGCCGATCGATGTCTTGTGGATGCGGCTCCCGCGACGTCCGGACGACCCCGGACAGACCTTGGGCCGCTTCGACGCCGGGAAAATTCTCGTGTTGCTCAATCGCGGCGACTACTGGCAGTGCGCCTTTGTCATCCCGAAGGGCGGCTTCGATGAAATCCGCGGCCGCGGCCTCCCGTTCTTTCGCGACGAGGTCGCCGGCCTCGCTCCCTATCTTCGTGATCGCACCGGCGAACTCGCCGCCTGGTCCGATGTCAAATTGCTGACCGTCGCGGTCGATCGGTTGCGGGTCTGGCACCGGCCCGGTTTGTTGTGCATCGGCGATGCGGCCCATGCCATGTCGCCGATCGGCGGGGTCGGGATCAATCTCGCGATCCAGGACGCGGTCGCCGCAGCCAACATCCTCGCGTCGCGCCTGTTGAACGGCGAGGTGTCCGACGACGACCTGCGGGCGGTGCAGCGGCGTCGCGAATTTCCGACCCGAGCAACGCAACGGCTGCAGCTGCTGATCCAGAACCGCGTCATCGGCCAGGTGCTGGGAAGCAGGAAATCGCTGTCGCCGCCCCTCGCTCTTCGACTGCTATCAATGGTGCCGTTCCTGACGCGGATCCCGGCTCGTCTCCTCGGCATGGGCTTTCGCCCCGAACACATTCGTTTGCCGGCGTCCGCATGATGCCGCGCCTCGTCGCGAGACCCTCGACGCTCTCGCCGGGCCGCCCCAGGCTAGGCGGCGGCGATGCGGCTAGCGATCGGCGCGCCGCGCCGGGTATAGTCGAATGGCGGCAGCGGCCGGAGGCGGAATGCATCTCTTCCGACGACAGGCGGTGGTGGACCCGGCGGCGGCGGCCGGGACGATCCCGGTCATCGATTACGGGCCCTATTTCGCGGGCGTGCCGGGGGCCCTCGAACGCTTGGCGGCCGAGGTTGCGGCGCGGATCGTGCAGGCGGCGGAATAGCCTCGGTGGCGATCCGTCTCTTTGCCTTTACCTGCGGCACGGTGACCGGCGAGTTCGACCGTCTGATGGCAGGCGGCGAGGGCGAGATCACCGTGCCGGTCCCGGTGTTCCTGATCGAACATCCGAAAGGCCGCGCGCTGTTCGATACCGGGCTCCATCCCGATTGCCAACATGATGCCGCCGGCCGGTTGGGCGCGCGGCTTGCCGGGTTGTTCAGGATCGGTTTTCTTCCCGGCGAAGAGATCAGCACCCGGCTCGAAGCGATCGGCCGCGATCCCGGCAAGATCGACCTCTTGATCAACTCGCATCTTCACTTTGACCACGTTGGCGGCAACGCGCTGATCCCGAACGCGACCATGCTGGTGCAGCGGCGCGAATGGGAGGCGGGAATGGATCCCGATGGCGCGGCGCGGCGCGGGTTCGACCGGCACGATTTCGATCTCGGTCACGCCCTGCGTCTGCTCGACGGCGAGCACGACGTGTTCGGCGACGGCTCGGTGATCTGCCTGCCGACACATGGCCATACGCCGGGGCATCAGTCGCTGCGGCTGCGGCTCGACGCCGGTGAGGTCGTGCTGGCGGCGGACGCCTGCTATTTCTGCCGGACGCTGCGCGAACGGCGCCTGCCGCGTCACACTTACGATCGGGAAGCAATGCTCGCCTCGCTCGACCGCCTCGAAGCGCTCCAAAGCGGCGGCGCCCGCATATTTTTCGGGCATGATCCCGAATTCTGGCGCGGCGTGCCACAGGCGCCCGCGCCCGCCGCATGATGCTGCCGCGCGCCATCCTGTTCGACCTCGATGACACGCTCCTCGTCGCCTTCGGGCCGGCTGAATTGCAATGGCGGCGGGTGATCGGCAGGTTTTCCGGAGATCTGGCACCGCTCGGCCCGGAACTGGCGATGGCCGCGATCCAGGACAGTTCGCGCGAATTGTGGGCCGATCCGGCACGACACAAGCACTGGCGCCATCGCATCGGCGAGGCGCGCCGCTGCATCGTCGCTAATGCCTTTGCGCTATTGGCGGCGCGCGGCCACGCGGTTCCCGACCGAGCTCTGTCCGACGCGATCGCCGATGCCTACAACGTGCTGCACGATGCCGAATTGCGGATGTTTCCCGGTGCGCATGAGACGGTCGACGCCCTCAAGGGGCGCGGCGTGCGGCTAGCGCTCATCACCAACGGCGCCGCCGCGCCGCAACGCGCCAAGGTCGTGCGTTTCGCTCTTGAACACCGCTTCGACCACATCCAGATCGAAGGCGAACACGGCTTCGGCAAGCCGGAGGAGCGGGCCTACCGGCATGCGATGGCGGTGCTCGGCGTCGAACCGCGTGAGACCTGGATGGTCGGCGACAACCTCGAATGGGAGGTCGCGGCACCGCAGCGTCTCGGCATCCACGCGATCTGGCACGACGGCTACGATCAGGGCTTGCCGCCCGACCCGCCGGCCCGGCCCGACCGGATCATCCGATCGTTGCCGGAACTGCTGCTCTAGATAAGGCCATCCACGGTCGGCGGGGCCGCTATTCCGCCGCGGCAAGGAGCGGCGGCACCGCGATATAGCTTTCAGCCAGCCGCCGGCCAGTCTCGCGCAGCAGCTTCTTGTCGAGTTCCGGCGTCGCTGCCGGCGGCACATGGACCACCGTGTCGTTGCAATAGGTTGGAATGACCGTCGTGTCCTGGAAGCGGCCGACCGGGTCCTTATCAGCCTTGACCGCCCGGATGCCTCGCCGGATCTGGTTGCGGAAGAGCGTGATGCCGCGGTCAGTCGTACCGAGATGTTCGAGGCCGTGAACGGCGACAGGGCGCTGCGATACCTGCGCCTCGAAGTCCCCGGGCCGCCGCTGGGCTTCCTCATAGCCGTCGGCGGCGAGCTGGCCGGGCAGCATGATGCTGCGGTCGGCCCACCAGTCGGGCGTGACAATGCCTTCGGTCTCGCTGACATGGCGAAGCTCGATCAACATCGTGTTGGTGTCGTCGAGCGGCACGATCCAGCGGCTCATCATCGGGCCGCTGAATGGGTGCTCGCGGTGGCCGGTTTCCCAGATCGGCGCGACCTGCTGCAGGTTGGGCAGCACATTCTCGACCATGCGCGCCCAGATGTTGTCGCCGACGCGTCGCGTCGCGATGTAGATGATCCCGACCGGGGTCTCGGCGAATTCCAGTTCCGGCAGGACGCCGAACTCGTCGGTGAACACCGCGCCGCTGACGATCGTATGCAGGAAAGCGGTATGCACCGCGTCCATCGTGTTTTCGAGGATCTGCAGCCAATTGCACGGGTAGAAATATTTCTGCCCGGGGATCATCCGAAAGCCCGGTCGATCGAAACTGTCGTAAATCGGAAAAGCCGGTTTCGCGTCGGGCGGGCCCATATAGGCGAAAACCATTCCGGCATATTCGTGAACGGGATAGGCGCCGTGGCACAGCCGGTCCTTCAGCGTGCTCGTCGCCGGCTCCCCCGGGGTTTCGAGGATGGCGCCGTCGACGTCAAACAGCCAGCCGTGATAGCAGCAGCGGATCCCCTTGGCGCCGACCAGCCCGAACTGGAGCGACGTCCCGCGATGTGGGCAATGCAGCTCCAACAGGCCTGCGGCACCGCTGCCGTCGCGGAACGCAACCAGATCCTCACCAAGAATCCGGAGCTTGAGCGGCAGGTCTTTGAGCTCGTCCGAATAGCAGACCGGCTGCCAGAAGCGGCGCATGTATTCGCCGCATGGCGTGTCCGGGCCGACATGGGTCAGCGCGGCGTCTTCCTGCGGCACGAGGCGGTGATGATAGCCGCCGTAACGGGTCCTGAGAAACGGGGCCCTCGTCGCCATGGCCAGTCTCCGGTCGTCAAAGGATTGCCACCGAGCGTTTACGCGTCGATTGCACACGATATTCCGCTCACGATCAACCCTCGCCGTCGCCGTTCACTGTACGCGCCGCAGCCCTAGATCGGCGAGGCAGAGCTCGAGCCAGCTGCCGGTTTCGGCGCTGCCGGCCCGGTCCTGACAGGCGGCGACAAGGGCGGCAAATTCCACCCGCGACGGCGGTTTGCCGCTCTCCTCCCGCCAGCCGCTGACTGCCGAAGACGTGCCGGCCGGGCCCGAGGCATCTTGCACCGCACATGCCGCCAAGCCCGCTAGAAGCAACGAGAAAATCCCCCGCATCCGACCCCCCGGAACGCCCCGAGCGAACTTTACCCGCCGGCCGCGCCGGTGGCTATTCCTCTACCGGCCTCCCGCTTCTTTTCGGCAGAATTGATAAATGGCGAATTGTCGCGGCGCGTGCGCGGTTGAGCGCGGCATGGCGCTGTGCGACAACTTTCGCTCGCAGTGAGTGGAGCGCGGCGATGACCGACGGGTTTCTCGGCCGGCTTCTCGCCGCCTCGGTGCTGGCTCTGGCCGTGGCCATGTCGACGGCATCGGCGGCGGACCGACCGGATTGCAAGGCCGCAGACCTCGCCCTATGGGGTGATGGCAAGCACGACGATACGAAGGCTCTGAACGCGTGGCTCAGCGGCGATCGGGTGTTCTGGGCCGAAACCGGGCAGCCGGTCGGTCCGGAAATCGCCGACCATATTTTTCTGCTGTCCTCGACGATCTACATACCGAGCGGCACCGGTCGTCGCATCGAACGCTTTCAGATGATCTGGCCGGCGCGCAAGGAAAGGGTCTCGGGCGGCACGATCTTCGCCGGCGACGACCCCGACAAGCCAGCGATTGCCGTCGGGATCGTCAAGACCGGCGCCGGTCCGGACGAGGGGGTGCCGTATCCGGCGCCGGCGCCGAAACACGACACGCGCAACTCGCGGGAAAATTGCCTCGTGTCGTAATGTGAAACTACTCGGCGGCGAGTGCTGGCGGAACCGCCGACAGCGGAGCGCGCTCCTGCGACGGCATCGGCTGCGGCCACCAGCGATCCTCCCACTCGGCGAACAGGTCGCGCAGTTGCGGCATGACTTTCTCGGCGAAGAGCTTGGTGTTGTAGGCGGCAAGATCCTTGCCCATGCTGCCGAACTGCATCAGCAGCATCAGATGGCCGACATTGAGGTCGGTCGCGACCTCCGTCAGTTGGGCCGCGACCTCGTCAGGCGAGCCGACGATGACATAGCCGCGCTCGACGATGTCCTCCATGCGGGTCGTCGCCCGTGCCTCCTGACGGGCGTTGAGGCTCGCTGCGCGACCGATCTGACCCTGGATGCCGGCGCGCGCAGTGGCCTCGGTGATATAGCCGGGCGGCAGGGCCCAGCGCGGGTCGACGCGCAGGCAGCGGCCGTAGAAATACTCGGCCGACTTGCGGTAGAGGCGCATCGCTGCTTCGCGGTTCTCGGCGACACCGACGAATTGCAGGAAGCCGGCTCGGTACGGGTTCCGGTCCTTGCCGAGCCGCGCCATCTCTTCCCAGAAGCCCTGCATCGTGGCGCGGCCATCCTTGGCGCCGAAATAGGAGAGATAGGCGTATACGTAGTCCATCGCGGCGCACCATTGCCAGGTCTCGACCGAGCCGCCGCCCGGGATCCACACCGGCGGGTGCGGCTTCTGTATCGGGCGCGGCCAGATGTTGACATAGCGCTGCTGGTTGAAGCGTCCGTTCCAGGCAAAGGTCTCGGGTTCGGTCCAGGCCTTCAGCACCAGGTCATGCGCCTCGTAATAGCGCTCGCGCAGCAGCGACGGGTTCTGGCCGTAGGCGAAGCAGGTGTCCATTGGGGTGCCGACCGGGAAGCCGGCGATCAGCCGCCCGCCCGAGATGCAGTCGATCATCGCGAATTCCTCGGCGACCCGGGTCGGCGGGTTGTAGAGGGCGAGCGAATTGCCCATCACGCACAACGCCGTGTCGCTGGTCCGCCGGGCGAGCGCCGAGGCGATCAGATTGGGCGACGGCATCAGCCCATAGCCGTTCGAATGATGCTCGTTGACGCAGACCGCATCGAAGCCGCACAGGGCGGCGAATTCGAGTTCGTCGATGAAGTCGTTGTACATGTGATGGGCGCGCCGCGGGTCGAACAGCGAGGAATGGATGTCGACCCACACCGAGGGATGCTTCTCCCGGAAATCCTCCGGCAACTCGGTGTACGGCATCAGGTGAAACCACATCAGCTTCATCGCACTTCCTCCACGGCGGCATCGCACCCCGAGCCTGATCCGCCGCCGGCGGCGCGTCAATCGGCGGATTCGAACCGAACACGCCGGCAAATTCAGATTGACGCGACCGCCGTCGGCGAGCGCTAATTCCGACGCTTGAGAAGCCCATGACAACGCCGCCTTTCGCTCCGATCCTCGAAGCGGCCCGCGCCCGGCATGGCGGTGCCGCGTTCGACCTGCGCCTGCCGCAGCCGTGCCCGCCGGCCGAGTTGTCGAGCCTCGGGGACGACCGCTACTTGTCGCAGATGTCGCTCAGGGTGTTCCGCGCCGGTCTCAAGCACAGCCTCGTCGACGCGAAATGGCCGGCTTTCGAGGAGGTTTTCGCCGGGTTCGAGCCGCGCCGGGTGCGGGCAATGTCGGACGAATCCCTCGAAGCGCTGCTCGCCGACAAGCGGCTGATCCGACATTGGGGCAAGCTGAAGTCGGTCCGCGACAACGCTGCCGCAATGCTCGTCGTCGCCGAAGAATACGGCAGCTTTGGTGCCTGGCTCGCCGGCTGGCCGGCCGCCGAAACCGTCGGGCTGTGGGAAGCGCTTGCCAAGCGCTTCAGCCAGATGGGCGGCAATTCGGGGCCGAGCTTTTTGCGCATGGTCGGCAAGGACACGTTCATTCTGACGCACTCGGTCGTCGCGGCACTGCAGCATTGGGGGGCCGTCACGACGCCGCCGAAAAACCGCGGCGACCGCGCCACGATTTAATCCTGTTTCAACACCTGGACAGCCGAGACCGGCCGCCCGCTCTGCCAATTGAGCCTGATCCTCGCCGCCTCGATCGAGGACTGATGCCGGTCGACAATGTCGGGTCTCAGTCCCCGAGCAGCTTCGCTAACCGAATATCGCGCCGATCTCCCGCACGATGAGGATAGCAGAGGCAACGATAATCATCCGATCTGAATTGATGGCTTCGCGATACCGAGCGGGCACCGACGATTTCCGCTCGGCGCCGGATGGAAGGTCAGTAGTTCGAGATCTCGATCAGGTTCTGGTCCGGGTCGCGGACATAGACGGATTGAATTGTGCCGATGGCGCCGGCGCGCGGTCCGGGGCCGGCAATGATCGGTACGCCGCATTTTGCGAGATGCGCCGTCACCTCGGCGAGCGGTACATTCGTGATGAAGCAAAGATCGCCGGAGCCAGGCGTCGGCTTGTCGGCAACGAGGCCGGGTATTTTGTCGGCAAGATGCAAATTGATCTTTTGCCGGCCGAATTTGAGCGCGGTTCGTCCCTCGCCGAACTTGACGACCTCCATCCCCAGCACTCGCGTATAGAATTCGCAGGTGCGGTCGATGTCGGCGACGGTCAGAACGAGGTGATCGAGGCGGTCGATGTTCATCGAGTCAATCCTATCGGAGGTAGCCGCGCAATATCTCCCAACGATGCAATATCTCGGCGAGCCTTGACCGTTCTTCGCGGCGCGAAGGAAAGCACGGCTAGGGCACGGCTATGGCGAAGTGCAGTCGGCGACGGCGAGACCGATGATGCGGCCGTCATCGGCCTGCAAGATCGCAGCGACGCGGTCAGTGCGCCAATACAGCGGCGCCGCGATCGCGGCCGTCGCGCCGGTGAACCGTCCGATCTCGGTAAATCCGCGGACGACATCGACATGGGTCAGGATGCGCCCGTCGTTTTCGCCGCCGCCGACCCGGTCGATATGCCGGCGGTCGAAGCCGGCGAGCAGCACGGCCGCCGGCATGCCGCTCGGGCCCGGGCCGAGCGTGATGCGCGCCCCGCCGTGATCGATCGCCAGACGCATCGGCACCGCAAGATCCGTCGCCGCGGCGGCGAGCGCGCGATCGACCGCGCCGCGGTCGGAGCCGACCGCCTGCCAATGCCCGTCGATGACGATCTGCGGCGTATAGACCGTGTCGACACCGAGGAGACGGGCGTAGCGCTCCTGGCGCCGGGTCGCCGCGGCACTCGAGAACGGATCCTTCCAGCCGAGTCGGTCCCAGTAATCGACGTGAAACGACAGCGCCAGCACGTCCGGTCGGCTCGCCAGCGCGCCGAGCAGGGTGTCGGCCGGCGGACAGGACGAGCAGCCCTCGGACGTGAACAGCTCTACGACGATCGGTCGCGCGCCGGCCATGGCGGGCAGGACACTGAGCATCAGGCACGACAACGCGAGAGCGGCTCTGATCATGCGGCTGGAATAGCGCAATCCGCCGGCCGGCGCGGTTCAACAGAATGTGATCGACCGGATCCGGCCAAACGCGGTTCGCTCAGGTTTCGAGCGGTTCCGACTCCTTGTCCTCGGGGGCGATATCCTCGGACCGGCGTCGCGCCCGCGAGCGACTGAGCGCCGCTTCGAGTTCGTCGAGGGTGCACAAACCGAGCCCAACCGGGTGGCGCGGCTTGATGTTCGGGCTGTTCCAATGCGTGCGGTCGCGCACGGCCGCGATCGTCGGCTTGGTGGTGCCGATCAATTTCGTGATCTGCGCGTCGGACAGTTCCGGGTGGCTGCGCAGCAGATAGGCGATAGCGTCCGGCTTGTCCTGGCGCTTGGCGATCGGCGTATAGCGCGGGCCCTTGTGGCGGCCGAGCTGCGGCGGTGCCGCCCGCGGCGACAGCGTAAGCCGAGCCTCGGGATCGGCCTGGCAGCGTGCGATCTCCTCGGTCGTCGTTTGGCCGTTCGCCACCGGATCGAGGCCGTGCATCTGATTGGCGACTTCGCCATCGGCGATCGCCTGCACTTCGAGCGGATGCAAGCCGCAGAAATCGGCGATCTGCTCAAAGGTGAGGGAGGTGTTTTCAACCAGCCATACGGCGGTCGCCTTGGGCATCAGCGGAGCGGGCATCACCAAATCTCGGCGTTGGCGCGGCACCGCAGAACATGACTGCGGCGCGCCGCGCGGGTACAAAACGAAAATATAATATAGGCGGCCCCGGTTGGTTAAAACAATCGCCCGCCGATGGAGGACTGATGGACGAGACGGAACTCGAACCGCGGCAGAGGCCGGCCCAGCCGAAGGATCTCGGGGTCATGGGCATTGCCGAGCTCGAAGCCTATATCGCCGAACTCGAAACGGAAATTGCCCGCACCCGCGCCGAGATCGCGGCGAAGCTCGATCAGCGCCGCGGCGCCGAGGCGCTGTTCAGGCGCTGATTACCGGGCACCGCCTTTCCAGCCGAGTTCGCGCAGCGTGGCCGTTGGTCTGCCCGGGCGTGGCCGCCACTTTTCCGCGGTAAGGAGCATTGGCCATGTCCGGCGATAGCGCGGGGCTCTACGATCGGGATTTTGTCCGCTGGGCCGAGGAGCAGGCCGCCGCCCTGCGCGCCGCGGCCGGTCTCGGCACGGATTTACCGCTCGATTGGGAAAATCTGGCCGAGGAGATCGACAGCTTGGGCCGTTCGCAACGCCGCGAACTGCGCAGTCGCATCGCTGTCGTGATCGAGCATCTCCTCAAGCTCGAGTGCTCGCTGGCGACCGACTCACGACCCGGGTGGATCGACACAATCGGGCGCGAGCCGGGCGACATCGAGGACCTCCTCGCCGACAGTCCGAGCCTCAAGAGCGAAGTTGCCGGCATGATCGGGCGCGAAACACCAAAGAAGATCCGCCTCGTCGTTCGCAGTCTGCGCGAGCGTGGCGAGACTGCTACTAAACTCGACGCGAAGGCCGGGGGTATTCGCTACACCGAGGAGCAGGTGCTCGGCGATTGGTTCCCGTGAGACCCCCCTCTCCCGGCGGACCGGGAGAGAGGGTAAAGCGCCAAGGGAGGCCGGTCTCTATGCAAGATGCTTGTTGAAGAAGGCGGCGATCGGGTCGAACGAGGTGCTGGTCGAGCGTTTCTCGTTGTCGATATAGACGATCTCGATATCGCCGCCGGCGTTGCGGTAGTTTGAAATGAACCGCTCAGGCTCGTTGCCGGGGAAGGTCGAATTGTCGTCGTGATAATCGTGGACGATGTCGGGCCTACCCTGCACCCATAGGGTCGGCGGCATCGCCACCTTCTCGCCGCGTTCGAGGATCAGCATCGGATTGCCCTCGGCCATCGCCGCCTCGGTCTTCCAATAGAGGTCGTGCTTTTCCTTCATCCCGATCGAGAAGGCCGGCGGGTTCGGCGTCTTTGCCGCCTTCTGCGCATTGCGGTAGCGCGACAGCGGGTTGATCACCGGCCAGGACATTGCGACCGCGCGTACTGTCGCGTCGACCGCCGGCGACCCGGCCGGCAGCGCCGCCGAGGCATAGCGCTGATCGCTTGGACGCATCGCCGCTAGCATTGCGAGATGACCGCCGCTCGACTGGCCGGCGATGCCGATCCGATTGGGATCGACCTTGAGCTCGGCGGCATGCGCCTTGATCCAGCGGACCGCGTAGTTGATGTCGATCAGCGACGTCGGATAGCCGTCGGCGTTGTGGCGGAATTCAAGCGAAGCGACGACGAAACCGTTTTTCGCCAAGGTCTGGTCGAGGCCCTGGGTGCCGGTCAGATCGCCGCTCGTCCAGGCGCCGCCGTGCAAGTCGACGATGGCCGGAAACGGCCCCGCCCCTTGCGGCTTGTAAAGTCGGGCGATGAGCTTTTTGTCGCCGTGGCGGAGATATTCGACATCTTGGGTCGTGATTTCGTAGGTTGGCATTCTTACTCCCTCCCGGAGTTCTGAGCTGCTGCTGCGGCGCGTCGGGGGTTAGAGGGCCGTCGTTTCGCAAGACCCGCGCCCGGCGCCCAGTTTACCTGCTCGCTGCACGCCGGGAAAGAGCGCCCGCGCCGGGTCGGCGGCAGGGGTCGGCCGGTTCGGAGGCTGATCTTGTGAGGGTTGTTCGCGAGCCCGCTACGCCCGAACCTTGATCCCGGCCGAACTCGATCCCAGCTTCGCTAGGGCTGAAATGAAGGCGGTTGCGGAAGGCGGCAGCACGATGACGACAGCCGAGAGCCTCTCCGATCCGGCAGGCCGCGATCGACCTATCGGGCCGGCTGTCGCTGTGTCCATCGTTGGGCAAGGTCTGTGGACCTGCCCGATGCATCCGCAGATCTCCCGCGATGCTCCGGGTGCCTGCCCGATTTGCGGCATGGCATTAGAGCCAGTCACGCCGGCCGCCGCTGAAGCGGACAACCGCGAATTGCGCGACATGACACGGCGTTTTTGGATCAGCGTGGTGCTATCGGCGCCGCTCGCGGCGATAGCGATGGCCGAGGATTTCGCCTGGCCGGATTTTGCCGCGCTCCTTGCCCCCCGCGTCGCAACCTGGATCGAACTTATTCTCGGCAGCATCGCGGTGCTGTGGTGCGGCGCGCCGTTCTTCCGCCGCGGCTGGGTGTCGGTCGTGAGCCGGCGGCTCAACATGTTCACGCTGATCGCGCTCGGCGTCGGCGTCGCTTATGTCTACAGCCTCTTTGCGGCGCTCGCCCCGCGGGATTTTCCGGCATCATTCCGTTTGGCCGACGGCACGGTGCCGGTTTATTTCGAAGCGGCGGCGGTCATCGTGACCCTGGTGTTGCTCGGCCAGGTTCTGGAATTGCGCGCCCGCTCGCAGACCGGCAGCGCGATCCGGGCATTGCTCGATCTGGCGCCGAAGCGCGCCCGGCTGGTGCGCGACAACGGCGCCGAGGAGGACATCGCCCTCGAGGCGGTCGTTCCGGGCTATCGTCTGCGGGTGCGCCCGGGCGAAAAGGTGCCGGTCGACGGGATCGTGCTCGAAGGAACGAGCGCCGTCGACGAGTTGATGATCACCGGGGAGCCGCTGCCAGCCGATAAATCGCCGGGCGCCAGGGTCACCGGCGCCACCCTCAACACGACAGGTAGTTTCGTGATGCGCGCCGAGCGGGTCGGAGGCGACACGTTGCTGGCCCGGATCGTCGGGCTGGTTGCCGAGGCACAGCGCTCGCGCGCACCGATCCAGGCGTTGGCGGACAAGGTTTCGGGCTGGTTCGTCCCGGCGGTCGTCGCGATTGCCGGGGTTGCCTTTGTCGTCTGGGCGTTCGTCGGGCCGCCGCCGGCGATGGGTTTTGGCCTGCTCGCCGCGGTAGCGGTACTGATCATCGCCTGCCCTTGCGCACTCGGCCTCGCGACGCCGGTCTCGATCATGGTCGGTACTGGCCGCGGCGCCCGCGCCGGGGTCCTCGTCAAGCGTGCCGAAGCCTTGGAACTCCTCGAAAAAGTCGACACGCTCGTCATCGACAAGACCGGAACCCTGACCGAGGGGCGGCCACGACTCGCCGGGGCAGCCGCCATCGGCGCGGTCCCCGAGGACGAACTGATAAGGCTCGCCGCCAGCCTCGAACGCGGCAGCGAGCATCCGCTCGCCGCCGCCATCGTCAAAGGGGCCGAGGAGCGCCGGCTGCATCTCGCGGCGCCTGCGGCTTTTGCCGCGCGGGCCGGGAAAGGCGTCACCGGCACCGTCGACGCCCGGCGCGTCGCCGTCGGCAACCAGACCTTGTTCGCCGAGCTCGGGATCGATCCGCGCGACTTACCGACGCGCACCGAGGCGCTGCGCCGCGACGGCGAAATCGTGATCCTGGTCGCGGTCGATGGTGCCGCAGCCGGGCTCATCGCGGTCGCCGATCCGGTCAAGGAGAGCGCCAAGGATGCGCTCGCGGCATTGCACGACGAAGGCATCCGGGTGGTCATGCTGACCGGTGACAGCCGCAGCACGGCCGAGGCGGTCGCCCGCAAGCTTCGCATAAAGGAGGTCGTGGCCGAGGTTCTGCCCGACCAGAAGGTGCGCGTCGTGCGGGATCTGCAAGCAAAGGGCCGATTCGTCGCGATGGCCGGCGACGGCATCAACGACGCGCCGGCGTTGGCGCAAGCGCAAGTCGGCATCGCGATGGGCACCGGCGCCGACATCGCGATCGAAAGTGCCGGGATCACGCTGGTCAAAGGCGATCTTCAAGGAATCCTGCGCGCTCGGCGCCTGTCGCGCGCGGTGATGCGCAACATCCGGCAGAATTTGTTCTTTGCCTTCGTCTTCAACGCGTCGGCGATCCCGGTCGCCGCCGGCGTGCTCTACCCGGTCCTCGGCCTCCTGCTCAATCCGATGATCGCCAGCGCGGCGATGAGCTTGAGTTCGGTACTGGTCATCGGCAATGCGCTGCGGCTGCGGGCTGTCCGCCTCTGAGCGGGCCGCTCAGCGCATGTTGCCGGTATGGCCGAGCGAGTAGCGCCCGGGCTGCGGCCACACCGTCAATCCGTGCGGCTCGATGCCGACCGGGATTTTGCGCACCGCGCCGGATTGCGTATCGATCGCATAGACGACGTTGTCGTAGCGACCGGACAGCCACAGCGTCCTGCCGTCGTTGCTGACATTGCCCATATCGGGGCTGCCGCCGTCCGGTATCGGCCAGGTCGCCGCCACCTTGCGCGCCGCGAAATCGATGACCGAGATACTGCCGGCGCCATGCGGGAGCCCGACGACGCTGTGCGACCCGCGATTGGCGACATAGAGCCGCCTGCCGTCGCGGCTCGGATAGAGGCCGTGCGTGCCGGTGCCGGTATGGATAAAGCCGATCTTCGTGAAGCTGTCGCCGTCAATCAAAAAAACCCCGTCGGCATGCATGTCGGCGACATAAAAGACCTTGCCGTCCGGCGAGATGCGGATGTCCTGCGGCATCGCGTACCGCCACAGCCGCAGATAGCCGACCACCTGGCGGTGCACCATGTCGATCTTGACGAGGCCGCCGCCGTGGAACTCGCAGGTGAAGATCGCATAGCGCCCGTCGATCGAGAAATCGGCGTGATTGACGCCGTCGCATTGCGAGGTGGCGAGCGACTGCCGCAGCGCCATCGTGTGCGGATCGCGGAAATCAAGCCGCTTCAACGATTCGGCGACGACGATCGCCGACTTGCCGTCGGGCGTGAAATAGAGGTTGTAGGGGTCGTCAACCGGGATCGACCGGCCGGGCCGACCGGTCAACGGATCGATCGGCGTCAGGCTGCCGCCTCGCGTGCGCAGCCCGTTATTCGCCACCCACAAGGTCTTCAGGTCCCACGACGGCACGACATGCTGCGGGCTGACGCCGACCTTGAAGGTGTAAAGGACCTTGTAGGTTGCGGGGTCGATAACAGAAACGCTGTCCGATTGGCGGTTCGGTACGTAGACGCGCTCAAGCGCGCCGGACACCGCCGGGCTGAAGTCGCCGGTCCGCGCCGCGCTGTAGAGATCGTTCGGGTCGATCACCGGCGGCATGCCCGGCACCGGACCGAGCGTGGCGGCAGCGGGTGCCGCAGGCATCGGCACGGGAGCAGGCGGCGGGGCAGGCTTCGGCACGGCCTGGGCAAGCCGCGCCCCCGGAGCGTCGGCCGAGCACAGGATCCGGTCTTCCTCGCCCGCCCCCGACGCCGGCCACAGCGCCGCCGTGCCGAGCCACAGGCACACGCCCAATATCGGGCCTAACCACAAAGCCGCAGAAACGCACCGACGCACCAACTGCAAAACGACCTCCGAAGGCAGGTGACGGATCACCCCGTCGGCGCTGTCGCGGGAGCGGCCCGTCTCAATCGCCCCCCGGTTGGCGCTCGCTGCTGATCCGATCGGCCGATTCGGCCTGCCGTCGCGCATCGCCTTGGGCGGTGACCTCTTTGATGGCGGCGACGGTGCGCGCCACGACGAGTTGGACGCCCAATTTGCCGAGCGCGACGCTCGACCGGCTCGGGTCGCCGTGGACGCCATCGCCAGGCTTCGTTTTGTCCAAGCGGTCGGTGCGGACCATGCTTGGATCCACTCCCATCATCAGCGACGTGTCGAGGAGCCCAGCATGGGCGCCGATTTCGGCTTGGCTATAGCCCTTGCTCTGCAGCAACTGGCCGAATTCGATTTCGCTGGCGCGGTAGTATTCGTCGATCACGTGCGCCCGGACCGGGGTCCCGGCCCATTCGCGATCGAGCCGAGCCGCCACGATTGGTAAGTACCGCCGGTAGACGCCACAGTCGCCGAGAAACAGGACGTTGCGGAAGCCGGCGAGCTTGAAGCTCTTCGCCGCACCTTCGAGCACCTCTTCGAACGCGCCGACCGGAACGCTGATCGTGCCGGGAAATCTGAGATCCCCGGTCGGGTGGTCGACATCGCCTTCCGGTACATAGACGATGACCGGCGCCACGAGCGCGTTGCCCAAGGCGCGGGCGATCTTCTCGGCAAGCAGCTCCGCCCGCATGTTGTGTTTGCCGAGCGCCATTTGCGGACCATCCTGCTCGGTGCCGCCGATCGGGACTAGGATCGTCGTCTTGCCCGCTACTATGTCGGAACGCAGCTCGGTCCAGGTCAAATCTTGCAGAAACACGCTCGTCGACGGCTCCGCCGAGGCGGTGCCGAATGCGACCAGCAGAAAAAGCGCAGCAAGCAAACCCTTCGCCATTGCCTCAATCCCCCCGGTATCGGCCAATCGCGCTGTCATCGCTTACCCCCTTCCGCCGGGTCAGGCAACGATCATCGCCGCGGCCGACAGCGGCGGCCCCCGGCCTGGAGCGGCCGGGCCGTCATCGCCGGCGCGAAATCCGTCGGTGTCTCAACGGAACGAATCGACGCGTGCGACCCCGCGGCGCGCAACGCGTCGCGGGAGAGGGCGGGGTCCTCCGAGCCTAACCCTGCTTCAGCACCACGCGATCGACGCTCCAGGGTCCGCCGCCGGCGACAAAAATGTAGAAGAAGGTGAAACAGTAAAGAACTGCGGCGTCGCCGCCATTTACCGCCGGGTAGAACGAGCGCGGGAAATGAGCCAGGAAAAACGCGACGGCCATGTCGCCGGAGAGGATAAAGGCGACGATGCGCGTATAGGCGCCGACGAAGAGGAGGATCCCGCCAACGATCTCGATCACGCCCTGGACGTAGAGGAGGGGCCTCATATGCGGACCGGCCGATGGAAACCCGAAATATTTCTGCAGACCATGCTCGAGAAACAGCAGGGCGACGACGATGCGCAGGATGCTCAGGATATAGGGTCTCGCTCTCTCGATACTCGCATAGGACGCTGCCATCGCCACCTCCCCGTGATAGAGCTGCTTTGCGGCGGTACCGCCGGCTGCCGTTCACCCTATCTTACCAGCAACTGGTCCGGCGTGGCTTCTGTGACGAGCCGCACGCGCCACACGGGCGGGCTCAGCGAACCAGTCGGGAAACCAGTGCCGCAACGACGCAGAAGATCACGATCGCCAGCGGCGGCACCCGCCAGCGTTCGAGCAACAGGAAGCCGGCCATGGCAATTGCGACGTCGCGGCCGTTGCTGACGGCGCTGAGCCAGATCGGATTGTAGAGTGCCGCGCCGAGCACGCCGACGACGGCGGCGTTGATGCCGGCCAATGCCGCTCGCGCCGCCGGGTGATGGCCGAGCCACAGCCACACCGGCAGGCCGGCGAGCGCGACGAGGAGCCCCGGCAGAAAAATCAAAATCAGGGCGACAGCCGACCACAGCAGAGCGGCACCGGCGGGTGCGACGGCCGCGCCGAGATAGGCCGAGAAGGTGAAGAGCGGCCCTGGAATTGCCTGCGCCAGACCATAGCCAGCGAGGAACTCGCTATCGGACACCCAGCCCTGCGGCACGAGCGCGTCGCGCAACAGCGGCAGGACGACGTGACCGCCGCCGAAAACCAATGCCCCGGCCTTGTAGAAAATGCCGGCAAGCGCCACGAGGCTGTGCGGCACCGCGGCGCCGGCCAGCGGCAGCGCAACGAGCAGGACCAGAAAGAGCGCCAGCGCCGCCCCGCCGGTCCGCAGGCTGACCGGCATTGCCGGCAGCCCTGGAAGGCCGGGAAGGTCGCGACATAACAGTACGCCGACGGCAGCACCGATCAGCAGCGCCGCGATCTGCAGAAAAGCGCCGCCGGCGACCAGCAGAAGTGCGGCCGCGAGCAGCGCCAGCGCGGCGCGCGGCCGGTCGGGGCAGAGGTTCCGCGCCATGCTCCACACGGCCTGCGCGACGACCGCGACGGCGACCAACTTCAGCCCGTGCAGCACCGCATCCATCGTCGGTCCTGCGAGACGCGGCGCCAGCCGCGCGAAGGTGAACATCACGAGCGCCGACGGCAAGGTGAACCCGGCCCAGGCGGCAAACCCGCCGCGCCAGCCGGCCCGGCGCAGCCCGATCAGGTAGCCGACCTGGCTGCTCGCCGGCCCGGGAACCATCTGGCAAAGCGCAACAAGCCCAGCATATTCGTCGGGCGACAGCCATTGCCGCTCTTTGACGTAAGTCCGCTCGTAATAGCCGAGATGGGCGATTGGACCGCCGAACGACGTCAAGCCGAGCCGCAATGCCACGCGGAATACCTCTCCCGCGCTGCCGCGCCTGACCTCGGTCGGGGAAGATGCAATCGTCTCGCTCATGTTGCGTCCCGCCGGGTGCGAAACGTCATCCGCTAATACCGCCCTCGGGCGCGTTGCCGGGCGGCATCATCGCTGCGGGGGCCGGCCGCAATCGGTCATGTCACTGGGCAGCAACCTTCGGCAGATCGCCAAGGGCCGCGTCGAGGGCCGCCTGATCGTAGGCCTGATCTTCGAGCTTGCCGGCCATGTAGTCGATATAGGCCTGCATATCGAAATGGCCGTGGCCGCAGAGGTTGAACAGGATTGTCCGCGAGACCCCTTCCGCCTTGCAGCGCAACGCCTCGTCGAGCATGCCGCGGACCGCATGATTGGCTTCCGGCGCCGGCAGGACACCCTCGCTGCGGGCGAATTCGATGCCGGCCGCGAAGCACGCGGTTTGCGTATAGGCGCGCGAACTCGATCAGCCCCAGCTCCTGCAGCAGGCTCACCAGCGGCGCCATCCCGTGATAGCGCAGCCCGCCGGCATGGAAGCCGGGCGGCACGAAGCTCGAGCCCAAGGTATGCATCTTGACGAGCGGGGTCAGATGCCCGGTATCGCCGAAATCATACGCGTATTTGCCGCGCGTCAGGCTCGGGCAGGCCGACGGCTCGCAGGCGATGACCCGCGGCCGAGGCCCGCCGCGCAGCCCGGTGCCGATGAACGGGAAAGCGATGCCTGCGAAATTGCTGCCGCCGCCGGTGCAACCGACAATGATGTCGGGATAGTCGCCGGCCATCTCGAGCTGGGTGATCGCTTCCTGGCCGATGACGGTCTGGTGCAGCAGCACGTGGTTCAGCACGCTGCCGAGCGAGTACTTAGTGTCGCCGCGTTGGGCCGCGACTTCGACCGCCTCGCTGATCGCGATCCCGAGGCTCCCCGGCGAGTTCGGGTGCGCGGCGAGAATGCGGCGGCCGGCCTCGGTCTCGGTGCTGGGGCTGGCGACGCATTCCGCCCCCCAAGCCTCCATCATCGCTTTGCGATAGGGCTTCTGATCGAAGCTGACCCGGACCATGTAAACGCGCACTTCGAGCCCGAACAGCGCGCCGGCGAAGGCCAGCGCCGAACCCCACTGCCCGGCGCCGGTCTCGGTCGTCAGCCGCTTGACCCCGGCCTCCTTGTTGTAGAAGGCCTGCGCCACCGCGGTATTGGGCTTGTGGCTGCCCGCCGGGCTGACTCCCTCGTATTTGTAATAGATCCGCGCCGGGGTATCGAGCGCCCGCTCGAGCCGGCGGGCCCGGTAGAGCGGCGACGGCCGCCACTGCCGGTACACCCGACGGATCGGTTCCGGGATCTCGATCGCGCGCTCGGCAGCCACCTCCTGCTGGATCAGCGCCATCGGGAACAGCGGTTCGAGATCCTGCGGCCCGACTGGCTGCAGCGTCGCCGGATGCAGCACCGGGTCGGGCGGCTGCGGCAGATCGGCGACGATGTTGTACCACGCCTTCGGCAGCGCCTCTTCGTCGAGGACGTATTTGATCGTATCGGACATTGCCTCCCTCTTTTTCTGTGAAATCAGCCGCTCGCCGGCGGCTTCCAGATGCCGCGTTCCTGCATCAGGCGCACCTGCCGATCGATGATTTCGCGCTTGTACTCGGCATGACGGCCGGGAATTTTCTCGGCATAGAGGTTCTTCGGATAAATCGGCTGCTCATAGATGATCTGCGCCAGTTCCGCGCGGATGTCTTTGAGCCAGTTGGTGACCTGCGCATTCTGTCGATAGTGGCGCAGCGCCTCGATATTTATCGGGCCGGCGACGAAAGTGGAGCCGTTGGTGTCGCGTTGCTTGCCGACGATCTGGCCGCGATAGTCGACAATCATCGACTGGCCGCCACCGGCGTCGATCGGCGTCTCGCTTTCGGGATAGAGGTGGTAACCGCCGATGTTCGGGGCGACGATGTACATGTTGTTTTCGAGCGCCCGCGCCCGGTTCGAGATTTCGAAGAAATCGTTCTCGGTGAAGGGTGCCGGCAGCGAGGCGCGGTAGACGACCTCGGCGCCGTTCAGCGCGAGACCGCGGCCGTTCTCGGGGTAGCTGCCTTCCATCGCCATCATGATCCCGAGTCGCCCGATGGCGGTATCCGCTACCGGCCAGAACGCCTGCAGCGAGCGGCCGTACTTCTCGATCCACCAGTCGTAGAGGTCATGCGGCGAGACCGAACGCTCGCACGGCAGCAGTGCCGAGATCTTGTAATGCTTCAGGATGACCGCCCCGTCGGGATCGACGATGAAGCCGACATTGAAGAACCGGTCCGGCCAATCCTCGTGCCGCGCTTTCGCCTGTGCCATGATAAAGACCCCCCAGTTGCGGGCCAGTCTTCCGAGACGGTCGGTTTCCGGGCCGGGGATGTCGATCGCGCAGGTGCGCGCGAATTCGGCGTGATCGGGGTCGAGGACCTCGTCGTTGAACCCCTGCAAGGCGCCTTCTGGGATCGCGATCAGGCGGACCGGGATGTCGAGGTTGGACAACCAGAATGCCGCCTTGGTCAGGCTTTCGATATGTTCGAGGTTCCTTTCTATGTCGGCGCGGCGGCGGATGCCCCAGAAGCTCGGGATCAATCCGACCGCGTTATAGGGCTCGATCATGTCGCCCTCCTCACTTGAGGCCGAGCCTGAGGATGGCAGAACCCGCCGCCAGCGGCCATGCCGACCGAAGCTCTGCCGACCGCCCGCCACGGCGACCCGGGTTCACCGACGCGGGGCAACCGCGCTCCTCGGGTTCAGGCTCTGGATATGGCCGCTCTCGGTGCCGGCCGTCGGGTCGATGACGGCGTTGATCAGCGCCGGCTTTCCCGACGCGAGCGCCTCGCTCAAAGCCCTGGTGAGGCTCGGCGTGTCGGTGACGTGGTAGCCGGCCCCGCCGAACGCCTCGATGATCTTCTCATAATGCGCGTCCCGGATGAGCCCGGTCGGCGAGTAGGCGCTGCCCGGTGCGTCGCCGCGATAGACGCCGTTATTGTTGAAGATGACCGTGACGACCGGCAACCCATAGCGGCAGACCGTCTCGATCTCCATGCCGCTGAAGCCGAAGGCGCTGTCGCCCTCGATTGCGACGACCGGCTTGCCAGTCGTCGCGGCGGCGCCGATCGCGTAGCCCATGCCGATTCCCATGACGCCCCAGGTGCCGCTGTCGAGCCGGTGGCGGGGCTCTTGCATGTCGATGATGTTGCGCCCGAAGTCGAGCGTGTTGGCGCCTTCGTTGACGATATAGACATCGGGCCGGGTGGCGAGCGCGTTGCGGACGGCACGCAACGCGCTCGAAAAATTCATCGGGTGCGGATCGGCGTTCAGGCGCGCCGCCATGCGCTCGATGTTCTGCTGCTTGCGCTTGCCAATCTCGTCGAGCCAGGCCGCCTGTCGCTCGACCCGCCGCTGCGTCAGCGCGGCGTTGAACGCCGCGAACACCGACTTGATGTCGCCGACGACCGGTGCGGCGATCGCCCGGTTGCTGTCGATCTCGGTCGGCGAGATGTCGACCTGCACAAACTGCGTGGCCCCGGACCACAGCGGCGGCCGGCCGTGCGACAACAGCCAGTTGAGCCGCGCTCCGGCCAGCAAAACGACATCCGCGTTGCCGATCGCATAGGAGCGCGCGGCGGCCGCCGATTGTGGATGGTCGTCGGGCAAGAGGCCCTTGGCCATCGACATCGGCAGGAACGGCATGCCGGTCGTCTCGACGAACGAACGGATTCCTTCGTCCGCCTGCGCATAGGCGGCGCCCTTGCCGAGGATCGCGAGCGGGCGGCGGGCGTTCGCCAAGAGCTCGATGGCGCGCTCGACCGATTGCGGGGCCGGCGCCTGCGGCGGCGCCGGATCGACGACCTCGACCAGCGACTGCTTCGCCGTCTCGAGGTCGAGCGCCGAACCAAGCACCTCGGCCGTCAGGTCGAGGTAGACGCCGCCCGGACGCCCCGACACGGCGGCGCGGATCGCCCGCGCAATGCCGATGCCGATGTCCTGCGGTCGGTTGATGCGGTATGACGCCTTGGCATAGGGCTTCGCGGCGTTCAGCTGGTCGAGCTCCTCGTAATCGCCCTGCTCGAGGTCGACGATCGCCCGGTCGCTCGATCCGCTGATCAGGATCATCGGGAAACAGTTGGTCGTGGCGTTGGCCAATGCGACCATGCCGTTCAAGAAGCCGGGGGCCGAGACCGTCATGCAGATGCCCGGTTTCTGCGTCAGATAGCCGGCGATCGCGGCGGCGTTGCCGGCCGACTGCTCATGCCGAAAGCCGAGGTAGCGGATGCCTTCGGCCTGCGCCAGGCGTAGTAGATCGGTGATCGGGATGCCGGCCACCCCAAAGATCGTGTCGACGCCGTTCAGCTTGAGAGCCTCCACCACCAGGTGAAAGCCGTCCGTCATGTCCGCTGGCATTGCCGCTGCGCTCATATCGTCCACCATTCCCGGGGAGGAGAAGGATCAAATGGCGGTCGGTCCTCGCGTCCCCGCTCGTGAAATTCTGCCGACCATCGAACCGAACCACCCATTGCCGTCCCGGCGAAGACCGGGAGCTATTTCCGCCATGGATACCGGCTTTCGCCGGCATGACAAGATGGATGAAGAGGTCGACGGAACCCTTCGGGATGCAAAGGGTCGCGGCGCTGCTGATGCTGCTCGGCTCTCTGTCGCGATGCCCGAGTTTGCGGAAGGCGGGTCGTTATGGGAGCGGTGACCAAGATCGAATGGTGCCACCACACCTTCAATCCATGGTGGGGCTGTACCCAGGTCAGCCCGCTCTGCGACCATTGCTACGCGATGATGCTCGATGCCCGCTGGTTCAAACGGGTGCATTGGGGGCCGCGAGCCCGGCGCCGCTACTTTGGCGACGAATACTGGGACCAGCCGCTGAAGTGGGATCGCCGCGCGACCGCTGCCGGATGCCGTCGCCGCGTGTTTTGCGCATCGATGGCCGACATCTTCGACAATCGGGCCGATCCGGCACAGCGTGAAAGGCTGTGGCAGCTCATTCGCCGGACGCCGAGCCTCGACTGGCTGTTGTTGACGAAGCGGATCGGCAATGCGCCGCGGATGCTCCCCGGCGACTGGGGTCGTGGCTATCCGAATGTCTGGCTGATCCTATCGGCCGATCAGGCCGCGCTGAAGCGCGACGTTCCAAAGCTCGCCTCGATTCCCGCCATCGTGCATGGCGTGAGCATCGAGCCGCAGTTGGCGCCCTTACGTCTCGGCCGCATCGCCGGGCTCTTGCAATGGGTGATCAACGGCGGCGAGTCCGGCGCCGGCGCGCGGCCGTTTCATCTCGAATGGGCACGCTCACTTGCCGCCGAGTGCCGGGGTGCGGCGATCCCGATCTTCATCCAGCGGCTGGGCAGCCGGCCGCACGAACACGGCCTGCCGCTGCGCCTGCGGGATGCGGCCGGCCGGGATTGGGGCGAATGGCCGGCCGATCTTCGCCGGCGAGAGTTTCCGGATGCGGTGTTCACGAATTTGCATTAATTCCCTGCAGAACCAACATTCTTCACCGGCCGGTCTTGTAATCTCGATTGACACTCGCTCGCCGACGTGGAGTAGTCGACGGGCTCGCCCATTCGGAGGAGTCCAGAGATGCCGTTGGATGTTGCCGTCGCCCCGAAGACTCTCACCTCGACGCTCCATTACCTGAAGCGCGGCGCCGAAAAGCCGGCCGCCTACCGCATCGAGCCGCCGCCCGGCGTGCCGCGCTGGAACGGCACCGACGACCCGCAGGACGTCACGATCGAGGACGCGCGCGGCCGCGAGACCGAGTTCACGCTCGACCGCAACGGTTTCGCGCTGGTCAAAGCGCCGACCGCTGTGGCCAACTTCTATTCGCCCGAAGAGATCAAGCGCGCCTACTACCCCGAAGTCGAGCGGCTGCTGCACGACACGCTCGGCGCCAGCCGCGTCTTCGTCTTCGACCACAATGTGCGCAACGCGACGCGGCAGGGTTTGGCCGTGCCCTCGCGGCAGGTGCACAACGACCACACGGTGAACTCGGCGCCCCGCCGGGTGCGCGACCATCTCGGCGCCGATGCCGAGGAGCTGCTAAAGCACCGCTTCGGCATCGTCAACGTATGGCGTCCGATCCGCGGACCGGTGCTCGATTTACCGCTCGCCCTCTGCGACGCGCGCAGCTTCACCGATGGCGACCTGATCGCCAGCGATCTCGTCTACTCCCATGTGCGCGGCGAGACCTCGCGTGTCGCCTATAACCCGGCGCACCGCTGGTATTATTTCTCGGAAATGCAGACCGACGAGGTGCTGTTGATCCGGGTTCACGACAGCGCCAATGACGGCCGTGCCCGCCTGTCGTTCCATACCTCGTTCGACAACCCGCTGACCCCCGGCGCGCCGCCGCGGGAAAGCATCGAGGTGCGCACGCTGGTCTTCTTCCCGCCGGCCGCCTGACCCTCCACCATCGAGGGGCGACGGCATTGATGCAATTTCCGGCGGTAGACGGACCCAGTGAGGCCCCTCACCCCCTCCCTCTCCCCGCAAGCGGACGCAAGCGGGGAGAGGGAGGGACCCGCGATAGCGGGAGGGTGAGGGGCGGCGCTCGGCGCGGAACCGCGACCAAAGACATCGGCAATGCTGGGACGGTGACAGCGATAAAGCGCCGCCGGGGGTGAGCCATCCGGTGGAGCCACGGCTCCCGGAGCATCGCTCAATTCGCGGCTAGAAGCTTGTCCTGCGTCCTGGTCTCGAAGTCGCTGGCCTCGTGGCGCTCGTGCAGCTGGCTCGACGGTTCGCCCGAGAGACGGTTGACCATGCGCCCGCGCTGCACCGCGGGCCTTGCGAGAAGGGCGTCGGCCCAGCGCTGGACGTGTGTGTAATCCTGCACCGAGAGGAACTCGGCCGCGCCGTAGAGCCAGCCTTTCGCCAGGCCGCCATACCACGGAAAGATCGCGATATCGGCGATCGTGTAGGCCGGACCGGCGACATACTCGCTCTCTGCGAGGCGGCGATCGAGCACGTCGAGCAGGCGCTTTGCCTCCATCGCGAACCGATCGATCGCATATTCGATCTTGACCGGCGCATAGGCGTAGAAGTGGCCGAAGCCGCCGCCCAGATAGGGCGCGCTGCCCATCTGCCAGAATAGCCACGACAGGCATTCGGCGCGCGCGGCGGCCTCCGTCGGCAGGAACTCCCCGAACTTCTCGGCGAGGTGCATCAGGATCGCGCCGGTCTCGAAGACACGGATCGGCGTCGGACCGCTGCGGTCCACCAACGCCGGGATCTTTGAGTTCGGGTTTATCTTGACGAAGCCGCTGCCGAACTGGTCGCCGTCGCCGATCCGGATCAACCAGGCATCGTATTCGGCGGCCTTATGACCGAGGGCCAGCAACTCCTCGAGCATGATCGTGACCTTCACGCCATTGGGGGTCCCAAGCGAATAGAGCTGCAAGGGATGGCGGCCGACCGGCAGCTCCTTCTCTTGCGTGGGGCCGGCGATTGGTCGGTTGATGTTGGCGAACCGGCCGCCGCTCGGCTTGTTCCAAACCCAGACCTTGGGGGGCGTGTAATCGGGCGTGTCGGTCATTCTCGAAGCTCCAGGTGTGATTGCGGACGCACGCCGACGCGGTGCGCTGTCGGCTCATCCTACACGACAGGTCGGCCGTCGCACACGCCCCCGTGCGCCCGCCTGCTGCAGGCTTGAGAAGGGAAGCCGGCTGTCCCCAAGGACGTCGATCGCCCTTTGAACGGGATCCTTATTCGACGTCGATCCACACCGATCGGACCGGCCACCTCGGTATCGGCTACGACGTCTCATCCAGCCAAGGAGGGACGGGCAGATCGCGCGCCTTCAGGAAATCGGGGTTGTAGAGCTTCGATTGGTAGCGGGTCCCGGAATTGGCGAGGATCGTCACGATCGTGTGCCCGGGTCCGAGCTCGCGAGCGAGGCGGATCGCGCCGCAGACATTGATCCCCGTCGAGCCGCCGAGAACGAGTTCCTCTTCCTGGATGAGACTGAACAGCACTGGAAGCATCTCGTCGTCGGCGACCTGAAACTGGCCGTCCGGGGTGAAGCCTTCGAGGTTTTTGGTCTCGCGGTTGTTGCCGATGCCCTCTGTGACCGAGTTCCCCTCCGGCTTGAACTCGCGCCGGGCATACCAGCTGTAGATGCCCGAACCCATGCAGTCGGCTAGGTAGATCTTCACATCCGGTTTGCGTTCGCGCAAAGCGATGCCGACCCCCGACAAGGTGCCGCCGGTGCCGACCGAGCAGGTGAAGCCGTCGACCTTGCCGTCGGTCTGCTCCCAGATTTCGGGGCCGGTCGTCTCGTAATGGCCACGACGGTTGGCGAGATTGTCGAACTGGTTGGCCCAGATCGCGCCACCGCGCGCTCGGGCGGCGATTTCGTCGGCAAGACGCCCGGAATAACGCACATAGTTCATCGGATTGGCATAGGGTACCGCAGGCACGAGCCGCAGATCGACGCCGCATAGCAGGAGCATGTCCTTCTTCTCTTGGCTCTGCGTTTCGGGCATGACGATGACGGTGCGGTAGCCGCGGGCATTGCCAACCAGCGCAAGACCGATGCCCGTGTTTCCGGCGGTGCCCTCGACGATGACCCCGCCCGGCCGCAAGAGACCGCGCTCCTCGGCATCCTTGATGATGTAGAGCGCCGCGCGATCCTTGACCGAGCCGCCCGGATTGAGGAATTCGGCCTTGCCGAGGATCGTGCACCCGGTCTCTTCGGAGGCGCGCCGCAACTTGATCAGCGGCGTGTTCCCGACAGTGCCGACAAACCCGTCGCGGATCTTCATGCCTCCCTCCACACGCTGCGCTCGCGAACCAAGACTATCGGGCGCGAGAGACTTGGCGCAACACTCCCGTTATTTTCGCAGCCCTGTTCCACCAATACAGATCGCCAGTCGCGTCATGGTGTCTGAAGTAGGGGCCATCCGATCAGCGCGGGGCCATGCGGATCGCACCATCGAGCCGCACGCTCTCGCCGTTAAAGTAGCCGTTGGTAATCATCAGTTCGGCCAATGCCGCGTATTCGTCCGGCCGGCCGAGCCGTTTCGGGAACGGCACAGACGCCGCGAGCCCGGCCTTCACCCGCTCGGGGGCGCGCTGCAGGAGCGGCGTATCGAAGATGCCGGGCAGGATTGTGTTGACGCGGATGCCGTCGCCCATCAGATCGCGCGCCACCGGCAACGTCAGGCCGACGACGCCGGCCTTTGACGCCGAATACGCGGCCTGTCCGATCTGCCCGTCCTCGGCCGCGACAGAGGCGGTGTTGACGATGACGCCGCGCTCGCCGTCTTCGAGCGGCGGCAGGCTCAGCATGCCAGCGGCGGATTTGGCAATGCAGCGAAACGTGCCGATAAGGTTGATCTGGATGATCCGCTCGAAGGCGTCGAGCGGGAAATGGCGGATCTCGCCGCTTTCCCGGTCACGCCCGGCGGTCTTGAAGGCGTTGCCGGTGCCGGCGCAGTTGACGAAAATCCGCTCCTGCCCGATCCGCCCGCGCGCCTTCGCAAAGCCCGCCTCGACCTCTTGCTCGGAGGTCACGTCGACCCGGCAGAAGATGCCGCCGGTTTCGTCTGCCACTCGCTCGCCGAGTTCGGCGTTCAGATCGAAGAGCGCGATCACGACGCCGTGTGCGGCCAGTCGGCGCGCGGTCGCCGCGCCCAAACCGGAGGCGCCGCCAGTGACGATCGCGGCGATCGAAGGATTCAGTTGCATCGTGATCGCTCCTCCTCTGCTTCCCGGAACCGCTGAGATGTAATCGGGGCGGCTGCAGCAGACGGCTGCCGGCTCAGACGATGCGGCTCGTCCGGTCACCCCAAACCGGCTTGCCAACCCGGATACATCGTTTCCTCGCTTGTAGTTGCCCGCGGTGGCGCCGCGCCGCAACCTTGTTGCCGATCAAAAACCCCTGGAGACGGTCGGCTGTCAACGCAAGCAGCACCGCCGCTCGCCGGCGCGGAGGTTCGGTCGGGATCGCGCTCGCGCTACCGGTCCGCGGCAGGATCGGGATAGAGCTGCATGAATGCCGCTGTCGCCGTGCTCGCCCGCCGCTCTGCCTCGGCCGGCTCGGGCGTCGCGGCAGTCCCCAAGAGCAGGCCCACCATCAGGCCCTCCCAGAGCAGGCCCAAATATTGCGCCGCCATCGCCACCGGCTCTCCCGGACCGATCAGCCTGTTCGATTGGGCGCTCGCCAAGAGCTCGGCGAGTGCGCTGCGCGTCGCGGCACGCCCGGCCGAGTTGAGGGCTTGGGCAATCTCCGGTGAACGTGCCGCCTCGGCGATCGCCAGACGGAACATCGCGATGACCGATGCGTGCGAGACCTCACGCACGAGGTTCGTCGCAAAGGCGATAAGCGTTGACGCTAGCATCTGCCGGGTGCGTGGGGCAGGCAGGTCCGGGGCTAGTCGCATTCGATCGGCGCGGCTCTTGATGCAGGCGACAAGCGCCGCATGCTTGCTGCCGAAATTGGCATAGAGATCACGTTTCGAGACTTTGGCGCGCGTCGCGATATCGAGCGTGCTGGTCCCGGCATAACCGCCCTCTGTGAATGCCTCGAACGCGGCGCCGAGGATGCGCTCGCGCATGCGGTTGTCGGCCGCGGCCGGGACGGGGCTGCCGGACTTTTTCATGCTGCCCAAAATATCAGCTTGCCTTGGTAGGGACCGGTAACACATATATTCGGTACCGATGGGTACCTAGAAATTATGCAATGCGACTCCCGTGAAGTTCGGGCTTTTCGGTCTACAGCCGTCGAAATTCAGAAAACCGCCATCCGGATTAGCGGAGACACCACGATGGACCGCATGCGGACGCCGAAGGGGGCCTGGCTGACCGTCGCGCTGCTCTTCCTGTTCATGTTGATAAATTTTGCCGACAAGGCGGTCATCGGGATCGCCGCCGTCCCTATCATGCGGGAACTGAAGCTCACGCCGCGCGAGTTCGGGCTGATCGGCTCGAGCTTCTTCCTGCTCTTCGCGCTGTCGGCGATCGTCACCGGCTTCGTCGTCAATCGCGTGCAGACGCGTTGGGTGTTGCTGGCGATGGGCCTCCTCTGGGCGCTGACCCAGTTTCCGATGATGGGTGCCGTCGGGTTCGGGACGCTGGTGGCCTGCCGGATTGCGCTCGGCGCCGGCGAGGGGCCGGCCGCTCCGGTGGCGTTGCATTCGACCTACAAATGGTTTCCCAATGAGCTGCGCACCTTGCCGACCGCGGTCATCGTGCAGGGCGGCGGCATCGGCATCATGGTAGCGCTGCCACTGCTCAATTGGCTCATCGTTCATTACTCATGGCATTGGGCCTTCGGGGCGCTCGGCATCGCGGGGCTCGTCTGGACCGCGGCATGGCTGGCGCTCGGCCGCGAGGGCTCGCTTGCAACGGGATCCGCAATCGTTGCGGCGCCGACGCCCCGGCGGGTCGGCTATGGAAAACTGGTGCTCAGCCCGACGCTCCTGGCGAGCTGGTGCGCGACTTTCGGCGCCTACTGGGGCTTGTCGCAGGCGCTGTCCTGGCAAGGCGCTTTTCTGATCAAGGGGCTCGGCCTTGCGCAGGGTTCGATCGGCTTGCTGGGCGCTCTTCCGGCGGGGGCCAGCGTGGTCGCCATGATCGCTGCTGGGTGGTATTCGCAGCGCCTGCTTGCCCGCGGGTCATCGAGCCGCGTGGCGCGCGGTCTCCTGGGCGGCGGCTGCGTCGCGGCGGGCGGCGCGGCGCTCGCACTAATGCCGTACCTGCCGGGAATACCTGTCAAGATCGCCCTGACGACGATTGGGCTGGCGCTGCCTTCGGTGATCTACGTGATCAGCCATGCGGTCGTCGGCGAAATCACCCCAGTCGCGCAGCGGGGCGCGCTGCTGGCTATCGGCACCGCCGTCAGCACCTCCGCGGGGCTGTTGGCGCCCTACGTCATGGGCAGCCTGATCGAGAACGCGGCGACCCCGCTTGCCGGCTTCAACACGGGGTTCATCATCTGCGGCATCATCATGCTGGTTGGCGGCACCATTGGAATGGCGCTGATCCGGCCCGAGCGCGAGGCGATGCGGTGGGTGCGCGAACTGCCAGAAGTGGCCGTCGAGCCTGCGTGACGGCGCGGGTGGCGTTGCCCCAGGGGCGCCTTCGGCGGCATTGTCAGCCGAGCGAAGCTCGTCCGGGCGCTCGCCATGACAACCGAAAAGCCGCCGAGCAGCGCTGAGCTCGACGACCGCGTTCACGGCCCCGCATCGACGGAGATTGCCGTCGACATCCGGTGTTCAGCATCTGCGGCAAGCCGCACCTCGTTGTCGGCGATATTCCCGGTCTCGACGCAAACCATACCGCGCCAGGCAGGGTCGCCAAGATCGACCATGGCAGCTGCCTTTTCGGCCCAGGGATTCCACACCACGCTCGACGCGGCGGCGTCCTTTTTGATGACGACGCGGCGGCGCCACCCCCGATCTTCGATGGCGCATTCTCCGGGCGTATCGAGGTAGACGCGGTCGGTCTCCGCGGCGATCGTGACGCGCGGTGCGGTTTGCGGTTTGCGCCGCGCCGCGTCGGTCTTGTCGATATAGGTCGTGCCGGCGAGCCCGGAGATTGCGACGCCGGTGATATCGGAAACCGCAAAGTAGGTGTGCAGCGCCTCTTCGAAGACGATCGGATGCGTCGCGCGGTTCTGCACGGCGAGGCGCAATGACAGGGTCCGCGCGAAGACCACGCTGTAAATCGCGCGAAACGGCTCCGGCCAGAATGGCGAGGCGACGTCGGCGTCGTGGAGACTGAAGGTCAGGGTCAGCGACTCGCGACCGGCGGCTTCGACGCTGTCGAGATGCCACGGAGCGGTCCGCGCAAAGCCGTGCTGCGGCGCCGCCGTCGCGTGCCGATTGGCGCCGAACCACGGGAAAATGACCGGAATGCCGCCGCGAATTGCCCTGCCCGATGCAAACGCGCTGTTGGGGCTGGTGAAGAGGACCGGGCGCTCGCCCGATGGTTGCCAGGCGGTCAGATGCGCTCCCTGCAGGTAAAGCTCGCCCACCATGCTGTCGAGCGAAATCGCGGCCTTGACCAACCCATGTTCCGTTTCGACGAAATCGAGAATGCCGGCAATGCCGAATTCGGCAGTAAGCTCCTTAGCCTGCATCGCAGCTTCCTTTTCCCGTGGCGCCGCTGGGACCAGCGGGACGAAGGCGGCACTGATTGGCGCCGCCAGTCGGTGTTCTACGACTATTGCGCGGCAGCGCGCATCGGGAGGTGCGATTTGAGAAAGCTGCGCACGCGGGTGATCGTGCGTGCCTTGAGTTCCGGCGGCTCGCGCCACGGGAAGACGGTGATCTCGGAGTTGGGCGCCAGCGACGCCACGTCGATCGACGTCTGCAGCGGGTGCGACGGCGTGTCGTCCGGCAAAACGAGGATCGGCGTCCGGCAGTTCTTGATGAACTCGCGCGGCACGCTGTAAAGGAAGTCGGGCTGTACGCGCCACAAGCCGTGAAAATACTTCTCAATCGTGTCCATCGACACTTCGGGTCGGCGGGCGCGGAAATCGGCGAGCCAATTCTGATGGCTGTGCCGATACATGACATCCGGGTCTTCCGGCCGGTGGCCGACGCTCTGGCAGAACACCGCGGCGACGACGCGGTCGGGCGCTCGCTGCAGCAGCTTCCCGGCGAAGCAGCCGCCAATGCAGTAACCCATGTAGAAAAATTCGCGGATCCCGAGATGATCCATCAGCCCGAGCTGGTCGTCGGCGAAGGCGTCCCACGCATTGTCGGCGGGTACCGGACCCGTCGACTCGCCGCCATTGGCATTGCGCTGGTCCATCGTGATGCAGCGAAAGTCGTTCTTGAACTCTCCCATCGCGTCGATAACCGCGGTCTGCCAGTTGCTGACGCGCGAATTGAGGCCGCCGCCGGGAGTCACCAGCAGCGGGAAGCCGGAGCCGACCTCCTCGTAGCGAATGCGAATGTCGCCCTTTTCGAAAAACGGCATGGCAGTCTCCTCCACCGTTGCGGCCGCAGCGCCCATCGCCGCCGGCCGGATGCGCTGGCAGACGTTTTAAGCCAATCGGGAGAGCCTTCGAAAGGGTTTCGCTGCAAGTCGCTCCCGATCAGGTTCGGTCCGCAAGAAGCACGCGGGCACCGGCAGCGGTTTAGTGCTCTGACCCAGGGCAAAAGACTTCGGCGGCGCGGCGACTTGGGCAGCTATCCGGGTGCACCTGCCGTAGCAAAAGACGCAGACTATCTGTGGGGCTCGCTATGAATTACCAACTACACGTCCCCGTCTACACTTCTCCTAGCGCGAATCTCGGATGATGAGGTGTCAACGCGGAAACGATGCTCAGGGATTTCGGTGAAGAGATCGGCATAGCGCCGCGGCACGGGGATGTCGTTGAGCGCGCGTACGCGGCCCGCCGCGTCGATGCGCACGGCTACCAGAAAGCGGCCCCCGGAATTCGCGATTTCCTCGAGCGCCATGTGCATTCGAACCTCGTCATCGCCATAATATTTCACCCCAAATAGCCGCTCTGCCGTATCCGCGCCGACCACAAACGTAGTCCCCGGAAACAAGCGCGACTTTTCGACGAAGGTGGGCGCTCGCGTGAGTTCGACCGGCGACTTCCAGGCGAATTGCGCGAGCCGGCGTCTCACGGTCTCGCCCGGCAGCGGCGGCTTGTCGACGTTTGTGACAGAGATTTCGAATGCCAAGGGCTGCTGCCTGAGCTCCTCGGCGACCCGCGCCAGCAACACATGTCCCTCGTGCATCGGGTTGAAAGAACCTGGGAACAGCACAAAGGGCTGCGGCGCCGACAGCATCATTTGGCCATCGGGCTGGACGGTGACGCGATCGAGTTCGCCCGCCAAGAGCTGATCGATCGTATCCACGGCCGCGACGACCGTCTCCGCATAATGTTCATCCGCATCGAAGAGGCTGCGCGGCGACGGTGCGGCAATCCCGCATGCGCGGGCCAGCCACAGGACGATCGCGCGCGAAACGAGGTCTTCTTCAGCGGCGCGATCGCGTCGGCCTTTGGCCATCACGCAAGTGCAGTGGGCGATGCCGGCGGAATTGGCGAATGCGACGTGAAATCGATGCTCGCCTTTACGCGGGCGATCGCTCACCAGTGCCGCCGTCGCGCCGAGGCCAACCAGATCGGTGCCCGCCGGCACCAGCTTGGCTGCGCGGGCCCGTGCGCTTTGTGCCATCGCGATTGCGGTGTCAGAACTGCACGCCTGTGCCGGTGCAAAGCCGAGAAACGCCGCAAGCGCCAGTGCGTCGTAGGGAACCTGCGCCTCGATCAGCAGCCGAGAGCCGCCGGGAACACGCAGCAACTCACCGACCGCCCCACTGCCACCCCCAGTGATCGCGAGTGCGGCCTTTCGGCCGGACGCGTGCGATGCGGAGATCAATTGTCGCCACGCGACGTCCGACTGGCTCATCTTGCGTCTGTGATCCGAAGCTGAAAAATACCTCGCGAACGATGAAAGACAGTTCGGAGGGAGTCAACAAAGTGCGTGGGCGTGCCAGCAAAGCTGCCGAAGCCAGGGATGCCCGGCATGATCGGTATGGCGCCCTTGCTGCACGAATGAGTCCCCAGCAAAGACTTGCCGTCCGCCAGATTGACAGCGCACCAAAAATCGATGGATACGCATGCGAACCGCTGCTCAGTAATATACCGAACGCCCGGCCCCGCCGCCTGCCGCGACCAGCTCGCCGGAGACCGCCCAGGCTTTGTCCGAAGCGAGGAATACCGCGACGAAGGCGACTTCCGAAGCGTCCACCATGCGGCAGACGGCATTGCCGCGCGGCGAGTCCGGAGCGAAGTCCCGCCGCTCCGCCTCTTCCGGCGATACGCCGAGCTGGGCAGCGCGGGCGGCGAGCAGGCTCGGCGTGCGCTCGGTGCGGGTCGTGCCGGGATGGATGCAATTGACCGTGATCCCGTGACGGCCCAATTGGACCGCCAGCGTCTTTGTCATGTGCACGAGGCCGGCATTGCGTGCGCCGCCGCTGAGATTGCCGGCGTTGCGAGCGTTGCCGCCGCTGATATTGATGATGCGGCCCCAGCCCGCCGTTTTCATAAAAGGAATGACAGCCCGGGAACAGCGCAGCGCTCCGACATATTTCACGTTGAAATCCTGCAGCAGATCCTCGTCGACGACCGTTTCGATCGGCCCGGTCGCGGTGGTCGAGCCCCCTGGGTGCGACCCGCTGTTGACGAGGATGTGCAGGCCGCCGAGTTGCTGCGCCGCCTCGGCGACCATGCGGTCCACCTGCTCCTTGCTGGTGACATCGGCTGCGAGCGGAACGATGCGCCGGTTCGTCTCGGCAGCCAGCTCCCGTGCCGTCGCCTCCAGATCCCCCTTGGTCCGCGCCACGATCGCCACATCGACCCCTTCGCGAGCCAATTCCCGGGCAATGGCTTTGCCAATGCCCCGACTGCCGCCAGTCACGATCGCATGCTTGCCTTCTAATCCGAGGTCCATGGCACTTTCTCCCCTTGGCGGCGTGACCGCGATTTTGTCGCTTCACTGCTCATTCTTCTCTCTGATGGAACCTGGCGCAAGGGTTGCCGGACGCAGGGGATGTATGGAATGTGCCACCATGCCTCCGGCAGGGCCGGCGCCGCTCGAACACGATGCGCACCCCATCCCAAAGCTGCGGTAGCGGGGCCCCCGGCCCGAACCGCCGGATTCGACCCATGGGCGACCTTTAATTTTAATCCGCCGGCGGTGCAGAGCCTTAAAACTTTCGGCACCGAATGCGCCTCGCGGCGAAGCCTTTGGGGGACATAGCCGGCGGCATCGGTCGATTCATTGTCAGACGTTCGCCGGCGCCAACGGGTGCCGACCGCGGATCAGGTCGGAAGCGCGCTCGGCCACGGCGATCACGGCCGCGTTGATATGCGCCGACGGCATGTCCGGAAAGACCGAGGCATCCACCACCCGCAGCCCCTCGATGCCGCGAACCCTGAGCTGCGGATCGACGACGGCGTCCGGCCCGCCTCCCATCGCGCAGGTTCCGAGCGGATGGTTGACCGTGACGACCGTATTCCGGATCCAGGCATCGATCTCCGCATCGGTGCCGATGGCTGGCCCGGGCGATACTTCGGCCCCGCGAAAGGGGTTCAATGGTTTTTGATTGCCGAGATCGCGGCCGTGGCGGAAGGCCTCGCGCAGCGTTCGAATGTCTTCCGGTTCGGCGAGAAAGTTGGGCCGGATGCGGACGGGTGCGCTCGGATCGGCGGACCGGAGCGTCACCTCGCCCTGACTGCGCGGGTGGAGGAGCACCGGGCTGATTGCATATTCATCGTGGTAGGCGCGCTTCCAACCGGGAAACCACGGCTGGGCATCGAGCGGCGCCGCGCGGAAAATGAACTCGATGTCGGGCGCTTCCAACTCCGGGCGAGTTTTGAAAAAAGCCATGAGACCGCTCGGCAGCACGGTTCCGGGTCCGGTCCCGAACAGCCAGGCACGCGCCAGGTTGAGCGCGGTCCGGTCGATCCGCATTTCGCGGTGGAACGGACCCCTATTCCGGCGCACCCAGTGCACATGCACGAGTAAGTGGTCGCGCAGGTTCCGGCCAACCGGCAGGTCGACGAGCGCAGCGATGCCGATGTCGCGCAAATGCGCCGCAGGCCCGATCCCGGCGAGCATCAGCAACTGCGGTGAATTGAACACGCCGCCACACAGAATGACCTCGCGCGTCGCTTCGACCCGCTCGGTCTTGCCCTGGTGGATGAATTCGACGCCTGTCGCGCGGGTCCCTCGCATCGTCACCCGGCGAACCGTGGCGCCGGTGCGCAGCGACAGGCCGGGCCGCCGCAAGGCCGGCTTCAGATAGGCAACCGACGCAGAGGCGCGCCGCCCATATCTGACCGTGCGTTGGACATAACCGATGCCGGTCGCCTCGATCCCATTGAAATCGCGGGTGGCGGGCCAGCCAGCCACGATCGCGGCCTCACGGAAGGCGGCAAAGATCGGATCCTTTGTCCGCGCCCACTCCGTGCGCAATGGACCCTTGCCGCCACGCCAGGGATCCTCGCCATCCTCCCAGCTTTCACTCCGACGAAAGTACGGCAGCAGGTCGGCATAGGCCCATCCGGTGGCACCTTGCCCTGCCCAACGGTCATAGTCCGCGCGGTGACCGCGGGTGTAAGCCATCATGTTGATCGACGAAGAACCGCCGAGAACCTTGCCCCGCAGCATCACGATCTGGCGCCCGCCGAGGTGCGGTTCCGGCTCGCTCGTGTAACCCCAGTCGAACATCCGGTGCTGCCGGATTTTGCCGACCCCGATCGGCACCTGGATGTAGGGATGGCGGTCATCGCCGCCGGCCTCAAGCAGTAAAACGCGTGCGCCTTGGTCTTCGGTCAGACGGTTGGCGAGGACACAGCCCGCCGATCCCGCGCCAACAATGATGTAATCGTAGTTGACAGTGGTATCCATGGCCGTGCTCCAGACCGTCTCGCGCCCCAGCAGCAGCATCCGACAGCGCAGCAGCGTAAACAAGATCTGAGGCGGGAGCCCGGTGGCATCTCGACGCCGGAGCAGCCCTCGCTAGATTGTCGGTTCGGCTTAGGTGCGCCGACTGCGGCAGCCGGCTAGGTGGCTATACTAGGTGGCTATAGTCGTCAGCGGAACCCCGAGCTGCGCCTTTGGACGCGCCGCGGCGTGGTGTTATGTGGGGAACACCCTTGGAGAGGGAGCGAGATGTCACTCCAACAGAACACCGACCGGATCCGGACGACGCATATCGGCAGCCTGCCACGTCCGCATGAGGTGCTCGATCTGCTGCAGGCGAAATTCGCCGGCCAGCCCTACGATAAAAATGTGCTCGACGCCGCAATCACCAAGGCGGTCAAGGAGGCTGTGCGCCGGCAGATCGAATGCGGCATCGACATCGTGACCGACGGCGAATTCTCGAAGCCCGGCTTCTTCACCTACATCCAGGAGCGCCTGGAAGGGTTCGAGGCACGGCCCAACCAGAAGCTCATGCTGTTCCAGCAGGAGGTCGCCGCCTTCCCCGAATATTATGCACAGTATTTCAAGGAAGCGATGCTCGGCGGAACCATCGTGCCGGTCGTGCCGGTCGTTTGTGTCGGCCCGATCAAATACCGCGGCGAGCGGGCGCTGAAGAAGGATATCGACAATCTGAAAGCGGCGGCCACGGCCGCGGGCGTGCCATATGACCATGTGTTTATGCCGGCGACCGCTCCGTCCGGCGTCGGCATCAACGAGTACTACAAGACCGAGGAAGAATATTTCCACGCGCTGGCGGCCGAGCTGAACCATGAGTACAAAGCCGTCGTAGCGGCAGGCTTTTTGATCCAGGTCGACGATCCATTCCTCCCGGATATTTTCGTCGAGCCCGGATTGACGGATGTGCAGAAGAATCGGCGCGCCGAGATCTATGTCGAGGCGGCCAACGCGGCGCTCGACGGCATCCCCGACGAGAGGGTGCGTTTCCACACCTGCTACGGCATCAATGAAGGCCCGCGCCTTTACGAGGCCGGCCTCGTCGACATCATCGAGTATGTGTTGAAGGTCAACGCCGGCTCTTTCAGCTTCGAGGCGGCCAATCCCCGCCACGAGCACGAATATCACCTCTTCGAACGGGTCAAGGTTCCCGAAGGCAAAGTCTTGTGTCCTGGCGTCATCACGCACGCCAGCAACATCGTCGAACATCCTGAGTTGATCGCCGAGCGGCTCGTGCGGTTCGCCAAACTCGTCGGCCGGGAGAACGTGATGGCTGGGGCGGATTGCGGCTTCTCCTCGCAAGCCTTGTACAGGACCGAAGTACATCCGACGGTGGTTTGGGAGAAATTCAAGGCGATGCGTCAGGGCGCCGATCTCGCGACAAAGCAGCTCTGGAAATGACCATCAGCCCCCTTGCGCCTACCGAGAACGTCAGAATTCCGCGTGGACCAAGCGCCGCGCACGATCCTTAAGGACCCATTGCTGGCCACCGCCAGCGGGTGGTCGAGCCGACAGAAAACGGATCTTCGCCTGAGAGGCGCGACGGAGAAGAGTCGCGCGGAAATGTGCCCGTGCAGCCGCTTATTTGTGCTTACTCACCCCTCCGCGGCAATCGCCGGCTTAGTCAGTCAGCTCATCGAGGGTAAATTGGCCATCTCTCGTAAGTATTACCGGCGGTTCCCTGTCCATCAATTATCGGAAGATACCGTTGCTTGCGTTCTTTTCGCAGAGCGCAGCCAGCACAGCTGCATCTGCCCGCTATTCCGCTGGATGACTGAGACCAAGTCGGAATGCTGCATGCTCGACATATCTATGCCGCTGACGGTCACGTTGCTCACCCTGTAACCATCATTGGTCGGGTTGAGGTGCCAATCGAATCGATCGGCGCAGCCCCATTGGTTCGATTCATCCGGCTCGTCACGTTTATCCCTTCCTTATCAAGCACCGTGAAGCTTTCGACGCGCTCGCAGAACACTTTACAAGGCCCGCTCCAACGACAAGACACAGAAGGATCGCTGTCGACCCCTTGCGGACCTTCAAATTTTGCGCATGATCAAGAACATGATCCGAGCAACTGGATAAGATTGGTGCCGCATCGCAACGCGGATACCGAAACCCTCTCCGAGGAGGCGATTCACGCGATCCTGGTGCGGCGGATTGATGTGGGCCACCAGAGCACCGGGGTCTGAGGTGGACCCCGAGGGCGAGACAGCCGGAGCCGCTTGTTAAGGTGTATCCCCGCCGATCTGGATGTCGGCTCCGATCGCGTTTTGTGCGACGGCTGGTTCGACAAGTGTACCTCTTAAAGCATCGATATCAAATCCCTCGGTTGCGGTGCCTGTGGGTATGTGGGCGAAGGCGAGCATTTCCCCGCTTGCCGAGCCTGCTCGGGATGCGGGGGAAGCGGCGCCGGTCGGCAACGCCGATCGTCCATATATCCACAGGCCTTCTTCGTAAATCTGCCGCGGCGTGCGATAGCCGAGGCTCTGGTGTTGGCGCTCCTCGTTGTAGAAGCGGAGCCAGGCGCCGATGCCGGCCTTGGCCTCGGCGACATTCGCATAGGCGTTGAGGTAGACCTCCTCGTATTTCAGGCTGCGCCACAGCCGCTCGACGAAGATGTTGTCCATGCAGCGGCCCTTGCCGTCCATGCTGATCGTGATCCCGTGCTGCTTTAGGACGCCGGTGAAGTCGTCGCTGGTGAACTGGCTCCCCTGGTCGGTATTGAAGATCTCGGGCCGGCCATACCGGACAAGCGCTTCCTCGAGTGCTTCGACACAAAAATCGGCGCCGAGCGTGTTCGACAGCCGCCACGTCAGTACGGCGCGGCTTGCCCAGTCCATGATGACGACCAGGTAGAGGAAGCCCTTGGCCATCGGGATATATGTAATGTCCGAACACCAGACCCCGGCCTTCGCCGGGGCAGGCTTTGGTTGGCCCGCTCGATCGCGAGACCGCCAAGCAGATACGGGTAGACCTTGTGCGCCGCCGCCGCCTTGCTCGTGTTCGGGCGCTGATAAATCGCCACCAGTCCCAGCAGCCGCATCAGCCGCTGCACCCGCTTGCGATTGACGACGTGACCCTGGGTCGCCAGCCACGCCGCCATCCGGCGCGAGCCGTAATAGGGTCGAGCCAGATACTGCCGGTCGATCAGCGCCATGATCGCCAGATCCTCGGCGCTGACCTCGGCCGGCTGCCGGTAAACCGTCGCCCGCGGCACCGCCAGCAGGCGGCATTGCTGCGATACCGGCAGCGTCGGGTTCTCGCGCTCGACCAGGGCGCGACGCTCGGCTCGGCTCATTTGCCGAGCTTTCGTGCCAAAAAATCGTTTTCGACCTTCAGCTGGCCGATCTGCCGGTAGAGAACATCGACCTGCGCCTCGCTGGCCGTTCCCGCCGCGGCCGTGCCACTCCCCTCGAAAACACCCGCCGCCCCGTCCAGCAGCTGCTTCTTCCAGTTGTAAATCTGGTTCGGATGGACCCCGAACTCGCTCGCCAGTTCGGCGATCGTCCGATCACCCTTGATCGCCGCCAGCGCCACCTTCGCTTTGAACCCCGCGTTGTGCTTCTTGCGTGTGGCCTTCATGTCCTGCTCCCGCGCCATCGGCGCTTTCTAGGGGCAGGGCTCCACCTTAGCCAACTGTCTCATTTTCGGGGTCCAGCTCAGTCGTCGCGGTTGTCAGCGACAAGGCAGGGAATTGGCTGCTGACCTACGGGCGGCCAGATACACCCGAAAATAGACCTCTCGACGGTAAGACCGTCTTTGAGATCGGCTCAATTACCAAAGTACTCACCGCCCTGCTTTTGAGCGATATGGTTACGCACAGTGAAGTCGCGTTTGGCGATCCGGTGGCAGAGTACCTACCCGTATCGGTCAAAGTGCCTGAATACAAGGGCAAGCCGATTACCCTGGTAGACCTCGCTACCTATGCATCAGGTCTGCCGCCCATGCCGGACAATATCATCTCCAAGGATCCGTTCAATCCTTTTGCGGATTATACCATCGATCAGTTCTATTCCTTTCTGTCAGGCTATGAGTTGAAATATGCGCCGGGGACGTATGTCGAGTATTCCAATGTCGGCTTTGCCTTGCTCGGGCACGTACTGGCGCGGCGTGCGAACAAGAGCTACGAGCAGCTTTTGATCGAGCGCATCTGCGGGCCGTTTGGTCTTGACGATACTCGCATCACGCTGACGCCCGACATGCGCTCACGGATCGCCCAAGGTCACAATGCGAACCTCGAACGTAGACCGCTGTGGGACTTACCGGCGCTGGCCGGTGCTGGCGCTGTGCGTTCCACTGCCAACGATTTGACGGTCTTTCTGGAGGCGTGCCTCGGTCAGCGACAGACTCCGCTCGGGCCGGCACTGGCCAAGCTATTGGAGATTCGCAGGCAAATTGGTAGGCCAGCCGGCGAACACGCGGTGGAGGTCGGGTTGGGCTGGTTTATTTCCAGCGGTTATGAGGATGAGATCGTTTGGAAGGACGGCGGGAGCGGTGGTTTTGGCGCCTTCATAGGCTTCTCGCCGGGCGTCCGGGGCGGCTCCATCGTGTTGTCGAATGCGGCAAATTGGCACTACCTCGACGACATTGGAATGCACTTAATCAACTCAGACTTTCCTTTGTTGAAATAACCCCTTGCTTCCTCCTTCAGCCGATAATCCTCCCCATCAGGGTCGTCGTCGGCATCGGCCGCTTTCCACCCAATGCGGTCACCGTCGATACTCGCCTCGGGTGATCGCCGTTGACGGCAGCGTCGCGCACCCGCTCTGCCCCGAACCGTCGGCGTGGAACCGCCGGCGCGGCACAGCAAGGATCGCAATATTCCCGATGAAGCAGCGCCTTCGCCTTGGATGTCATCCAGTGGGGAGGACGCTGACGGCGACGCGCAAGGAATGTTTGCCGCCGCCGAGGATGACGCCGCGCAGCGGCGTCACATCGGAAAAGTCGCGGCCGTAGGCGACGACGACGTGCTGGTCGGTGATGACGAGATCATTGGTCGGGTCGAACTCGACCCAGCCGAGTTCCTCACCGCACCAGGCCGATACCCAGGCATGGCTGGCGTCGGCGCCGATCAGCTGCGCGGCGTTTTTCGGGCGGCTGCGGATATAGCCCGAGACATAGCGCGCCGGCAGGCCGAGCCCGCGCAGTCCGGCGAGCATGACATGGGTGAAGTCCTGACACACGCCGGCGCGCAGGCGCAGCACCTCCGCAACCCGGGTCGAAATGTCGGTCTGTTTCGGCCGATAGGCAAAGTCGCGATGGATGCGCCGGGTCAAATCGCGCAAAGCCGCGATGATCGGACGGTCTGCCGGGAAGGATGCGGCGGCGTAGGCGGTGGCTTCATCGCCGGTCGCCGCCAGCGGCGAGGAATGGATGAATTCCGCGGCCTCGGGCGACGCCGGCAGGCCGTCCTGTTGCATCGCCTCGCGAATCTCTTCCCAGCGCGGGGCTTCCTTTGGCGCCGCCTCGCCGTCAGCGATCGTCACCTCGGCCTCGACGGTCGCGGTGAAATGGTCATGCGCCGTTTCGATCCCGACATAATGGGTCTCGTTGTCGAAATGATCGGTGAAGCTGTCGAGCCGCGTCGGCTGCGGCTCGATCGTCAAGTGGTATGCCCGCAATGTCTGGCGCCGGGTGGCGCGCGGCGTCATGCGCAGCAGATGGAAGCCGAGATCGACCGGCGCCCGGTAATCGTAGCGCGTCTCGTGACGGACCGCGTAATCGATCATGGCACCTCTTCGAGCGCGGCAACGGGTATTCCGATGCCCGTAAAATGCGACGCGGCGACATGGCTGAAGAATTCTCGCGTGATCTCGTCCGACAGCGTTGCGAGATCGGCCGTCGCCTGGCCGAGGCATTGAAACAAGCCGCGCATCACGCCGTCCCAACGCGCGGTATCGGGGAGCTTGTGCGCAAAGCCGGCAAGCGCTGCGGCGAGCGCCGAAAGCCGCGTGCCCCCCACGGTCCGACCGGTGTGCGCGAAAAGTGCCGTCAAGTGCCGTTCGATCCGCTCGACCTGGTAGAGCAGCGAGCGCGGATTGCTGCGCTCGGCCAGCACGAAATGCAGCGTGCGGCCGAGGTCGAGATCGAACTGGAGACGCGCCACCCCGCCGCTCACGTCGCACAATTCGAGCGCCAGGCGCAGGCCGGCTTCGGTCTGCCGCAGCGGGCCGGTCAGCACGCCGCCGATCGCCTGCGCGCTGCCGATGCCGCGCTCGATCCGGCGCCCCAGTTCGAGAAAGCGCCAGCCCGGTCCGCGGACCATGTTCTCGGCGGCAAAGCCGGCAAGTGCGGCAACACTCGCGATCGTCTGTTCGAGGGTTTCGATCAGCGCGTCGGGCTCGCGCAAGCCGGCCGCGAAACGGGCGATCGCGCGCGCCGCGAGACGGTGCAGCACTCGTCCCATTTCGGGCGAAAGCTGGTCGCTCGTCGCCATCGTCAGACGCTCGATCGCATCGATCGTCGCCCGGGCTGCCGCTCCGGCCGCTGCAGCCTCGGTCATGCCGCCAAGAAACGCCGCGCTGTCGATCGGGGTTGCGGCGAGCGCTTCGCCGACCCACTGGCTGCGCCTGAGCGCCCGCGCGAGACGCAGCAACTCGGCCCCGGTGCGCGCACTGATGCTGCCCGCCGCCAGCCGCCGGAACAGGGCGAGAAACAGCCGGGCGCCGTTGTCGAGCCGCTCGACATAGCGGCCAAGCCAGTAGAGATCGTCGGCCGTCCGGCTGCGCAACTCCGGCTCCTCGGCGGTGCGGCGAAAGAGCGAGAGTTGACGCGCCGCTGGTTCGGCCTCGTCGTCCTCGGCGAGCACCCAGACATCCTTGGTGATGCCGCTCGAATGCAGCGCGCTGCGATAGATCGACCGCTCGGCGACGACGCGCGCCACACCCCCCGGCATCGCCTGCCAGTCGCCGTCATGCCAGATGCAGGCAGCGCGCAGAACAACCGGCTTTGCGACCAGCGCCAGGCTTCCTTGTTGCAATTTCTCGGCGGCGAGGCAGGGCGCTTCGCTGGGCGACATCCGTTCGCGGGCGACAAAGCGCGCCGGGTGGGCGGCCAGCTCGGCCGCGAATGCGGCGCGCCGATCGGCCGGCAGTGTGGCCGGCTCGATGAGTTCGGGATCGGCGATAAACACCGGCTGCAGCACAAAGCGGTCGAGGGCTGCGGTCACCTCCTCGAGGGCGTGCTGCTGCCCGCACCACCAAGTCGTTATAGCCGGCAGCTGCAACTCCTCACCGAGGAGATGGCGCGCCAGCGCCGGCAGAAATGCCGTCAGCGCCGGCGTACCGACGACGGCGGTGCCCGGCATGTTGAGGATCGCGACATGCCCTTTGCGGGCGACCTCGACGAGACCGGCAACGCCGAGTTCCGACTCCTCGCGCAGCTCCAGCGAATCGCAATAGTCGCCGTCGACCCGCCGATAGATCGCGTCGACTCGGACCAGACCCTTCAAGGTCTTCAGGAATACGAGATCGCCGCGCACCGTGAGGTCGGCGCTCTGCGCCAGTGTGATGCCGAGCTCGCGGGCCAGCAGAACATGCTCGAAATAGGCCTCGTTGTAGGGGCCGGGCGTCAACAGCGCGGTTTGCGGTCCGTCCGGTGCGAGCGCGGCACCGATCGCCTGCAGACTGCCGCGCCACGCATTGACGAAAGGCTGCAACGGCCGGATCGCGGCGCTGCGAAACGCTTCCGGCAGGACGCGCGCCAGCATATTGCGATGGTGCAGCGCATAGCCGACCCCGGCCGGGGCCTGCGTCCGGTCGGCGAAGACGCGCCATTCGCCGCTCGCCAGGCGGATCAGATCGACCGCATAGAAATAGAGCTGCGGAGCGCCGCCGACCGGCGCCACGCGCCGCAGCGGGCGCAGGAAAGCCGGATTGCCGAAGATCAGGCTCGGCGGCAGGCGCCGCTCTCTAATCAATCGCTGTTCGCCATAGATATCGTCGAGGATGGCATCGAGCAGCCGGGCGCGCTGCGCGATGCCGGCTGCGAGCGCCCGCCATTCCGCGGCGGGCAGGATCAGCGGCAGGAGGTCGAGAGTGCCGGCTTGGCCGGAGGGGCGGGGCCCGCCGCGCGCAACGACGGCGTCGGCATCGGCGATTTGAACCGCGGCGCGCGCCTGTTTTTCGGCCAGCTGCGGCGGCGACAGGCCGCGCAGCGCGTGCAGCAGCGGGCGCCAGTGGGGCCGGAACGAGCCCTCGCCGGTCACCATCTCGTCATAAGGTGCGATCAGGCCCTCCTGCCTGTGGACGATCCGACCGTTGCCATTTCACCCGCTTCCCCGTGCGGAAATCCAGGGCCATCGTCTCCGGTTGGATGCGTTATCCCGTCGTTCCCGCGCGCAAGAGGGAACCCCGGGGACTTCAGTCGCTCGCCCCCTGTTCATGCCAGCGGCAAGCTCTGGGCCCCCGCGTTCGCCGGGGCGACGATTATGAGTGGATCGCGTGATTTGATGACGGCCTCTCTCGCCGGGAGGGCGGTCATAGAGAGGGCGGTCATAGAAATGTGCACGTCTTCGATTCCACCACAGGTGCTGCGCGCAACACGGTTGCGAGTGTGCGGGATCAGATAAGGTCGCGCAAATCCATTGTGACCGGATGCTCGGCGCCCGTCGCCGCCTCGCCCGGGACGAATTCGCCGGGCGTGTGGCCGAACGGGAAGAACCTGGCGCGGCGCCGCGCCTCCGCCTCGTTGGCATTGACCGGGAGACGATCATAACTAAGCCCGCCGGGGTGGGTGACATGGTAGCTGCAGCCGCCGATCGATCGCCCGCTCCACGAATCATAGAGGTCGAACACGAGCGGCGCCTGCACTGCAATTGTCGGATGCAGACCGCGCGGCGGCTGCCAAGCGCGGAAGCGGATACCGGCGACAGATTCGCCCTTGCGCCCGGTCTCGCGCAGCGGCACGGCGCCGCGATTGCACAACAGGCGATGGCGCTCGCCGGTCACACCTTCGAGCTTGACCTGCAGACGCTCGACCGACGAGTCGACGTAACGGGCGGTGCCGCCGGCGGCGACGTCTTCACCCATCACATGCCACGGCTCGAGCGCGGTCCGCAGTTCTATCCGCATGCCGCGATGGGTGACCTCGCCGATCAACGGAAAACGGAATTCGTGATGGACGTCGAACCATCGAGGGTCCATCGCATAGCCGGCGCGCCGCAACTCGTCGAGCACGTCGGCGAAATCCTTCCCGACGAAATAAGGCAGCATGAATTCATCGTGCAGCCGGGTGCCGTAGCGGGCCAACGGCTCGTCATAGGGCTCGCGCCAGAACCGGGCAACGAGCGCCCGCAACAGTGCCTGCTGGGCGAGGCTCATGCGGGCATGGGGCGGCATCTCAAAGGCGCGCAATTCGAGGAGGCCGCGGCGTCCGGCCGCGTTGTCCGGGGTATAGAGCTTGTCGATGCAGAACTCGGTGCGATGCGTGTTGCCGGTAACATCGACCAGAATGTCGCGAAAGATGCGGTCGACGAGCCACGGCGGCGGGTCGCCCTCCGCCGTCTGGGCCGCCAGCGCCTTGAAGGCGATGCCGAGCTCGTAGGTCGCGTCGTCGCGCGCCTCGTCGACCCGCGGATGCTGGCTGGTCGGGCCGATGAACAAGCCAGAAAACAAGTAGGACAGCGACGGATGATTATGCCAGTAGCCGAGCAGGCTCTGCAGCAGGTCCGGCCGCCGCAGCAGCGGTGAATCGGTCGGCGTCGCACCGCCCAGGACGACGTGATTGCCGCCGCCGGTCCCGACGTGCCGGCCGTCCAGCATGAATTTCTCGGTGACGAGCCCGCATGCGCGCGCTTCGTCATAAACGGTGGTGGTCTGCTCGACCAGCGCCTCCCAAGTCGCCGCCGGATGGATGTTCACCTCGACAACGCCGGGATCGGGCGTGATCGAGAAATGCAGGAGTTGCGGATCATAGGGCGGCGGGTAGCCTTCGATCACGACCGGCTGCGCCGAGTCCTCGGCGACCTGTTCGACCGCCGCCGCGAGGTCGAGATAATCCTCGGCGGTCTCGACCGGGGGCATAAAGACGCAGAGCAGTCCGGCACGCACCTCGACGCAGAGCGCCGTGCGCACGGTGCCGGCATCCGGCTCGCCGGGCGGCGGCGGCGACGAGCGCTGCCGATGCGGGCTGGAGAAGGCGGCGTCGGGCCGGGGCGGCGGCGAGCGCCTGCGAAAGGCCTGATAGCTGGGCAGCGCGGCGCGCCGCTCGGTCGGGTCCTGCGGAACGATTTGCGGATAATCGTCCTCGGCGGCCCGGGGCAGCGAGTCGAGCGGCAGGCGATAGCCGATCGGCGAGTCGCCCGGGATCAGGAATAGGGTGTCCCCGCGCAGAAACCAGCGACCGCTTTCCCAGTGCCGCGTCTCGCCTTCGCCGGCGCGCCGCAGCGGCAGCACGTAGCCGGCTGGGCGGTCAAGCCCGCGCTCAAAGATGCGGGCGAGCCGCGCCCGCTCGAGCGGGTCGGCGAGCTTGCTGTTCAGCGGATCGACATTGACCGGGAGCCGCCGCTCCTTCCACAACAAATACCAGGCGTCCTCATAAGCCGGCATGCAGCTGGCGGGATCGAGCTGCAGCCGTTCGGCGAGCCGCCGCAGGAAACGCTCGGCCGCCGCCTCGTCGAGCGCCGGATCGGCCGCTTCGTCGACGGCGAGCAGCTTCTTGCTGTGCCAGATCGGCTCGCCATCCTGGCGCCAATGGCAGCCGAGGGACCAGCGCGGCAGCTGCTCGCCCGGATACCATTTGCCCTGACCGAAATGCAGCAGGTATCCGTTGGCGAACCGGTCCGCGAGGCGGCGCAGCAGCTTCCCGGCATAGTGCTGCTTGGTCGGACCGAGCGCCTCGGTGGTCCATTCGGCGCCGTCGGGGTCGGCCGCCGCGACAAAAGTCGGCTCGCCGCCCATCGTCAGGCGCACGTCCCGGTTCGCCAGCTCGCGGTCGACCTCGGCGCCGAACGCCAGCAGCCGGTTCCATTCCGCCTCGTCGTAGGGCTTCGTCACGCGCGGCGTCTCGGCGATGCGGCGGACGCTCATCTCATGGTGGAGCGTGCTCTCGCAAGGGTCGGTCGTTCCGGAAATCGGCGCGGCGCTTTGCGGCTCGGGAGAGCAGGCGAGCGGAATGTGGCCTTCCCCGGTCAGGAGCCCCGAGGTCGGGTCGAGACCGATCCAGCCGGCGCCCGGCAGATATATCTCGCACCAGGCGTGCAGATCGACGAAATCGGCGGTTGGGCCCGCCGGACCGTCGAGCGGTTTCTGGTCGGCGACGAGCTGGATCAGATATCCCGAAACAAAGCGCGCCGCCAAACCCAGCTGGCGCGCTACCTGCACCAGGAGCCAGCCGGAGTCCCGGCATGACCCTTCGCCGCGCTCCAGCGTCTCTTCGGGCGACAAGACACCCGGCTCCAGCCGCACGATGTAGCGGATGTCCTGCTGGATCCGCCGATTGAGTGCCACGAGATAGTCGATCGTCCGTTGCGGTGCGGCGATCTCGGCGCGGATCGTCGCCAGATAATCCCGAAGGCGCGGCCCCGCCGGCAACAGCGCCCGGAACGGCGCCAGTTCCTGCGCCAGCGCCGGGTCATAGGCGAACGGCACCGTCTCGGCCGCGGGTTCGAGGAAGAAGTCGAACGGGTTGATCACCGTCATATCGGCGACGAGATCGACCGTGACGACGAACCGGTCGGTTTTTTCCGGAACGACGAGGCGCGCGAGAAAGTTACCCTGCGGGTCCTGCTGCCAGTTGAGGAAGTGCCCCACTGGCTCGACCTTCAGCGAGTAGGCCGGGATCGGCGTGCGCGCATGCGGCGCCGGCCGCAGCCGCACCATCTGCGCCCCCAGGCCGATCGGCCGGTCATAGCGATATTCGGTACGGTGGTGCAGTGCCACCTGGATGGTCATGGCGACTCCACGATCGGCAGGACCGCCCGGAGAAATCGGGCCGCTGCGCCTCGCCGGGACGAATAGCAAGAGATATGCCAGCACCGGGGTTCTGCCAGGGCCGGCCGCTCTCGCGACTGGCCGCCCGGTGAGCATTGATCTTCGCGGCGACTCGCTTCGGTGGTAGGAGTTGGGATCATGCGACGGAGAACCGGGCGCTGCCGCTGACTACCGATGAAAGGCTCATGGCCTTGAGCGAGGCGGTGATCGCCGCGTTCGACAAGATCGATGGCGGCATTCATCCAGGGTTCAGGCCCGCGCATGCCAAGGGCATCCTGCTGACGGGCATGTTCACACCTGCGTCGGAAGCCGCTTCGCTTGCGCGCGCCGCATCTGCAGCGAGATTCAACGCCGGTGACGGTCCGCTTCTCGAACTTCGCCGGAATTCCGACGGTTGCCGATAACGACCCGTAGGGCGCCGGGCCTCGCGGCTTTGCGGTTCGCTTCCGCCTTGCCGCGCATGCTCACACCGACATCATCGCGCATTCGGTCGACAACTTCCCGGCGCGGACGGCGGAAGGACTCCTCGACTTCCTCAACGCATTGATCGCCACCGACCCTCGAGGGCCGCACCCGAATGCCATCGAGCAGTTCCTCGGTGCTCATCCTGCGGCTTTGAAGTTCGTGCAAACGCCGAAACCGATCCCAGCGAGCTTTGCGAAAAAGTCGTTTTTCGCGGTATCCGCATTCAGGTTCACCAGTGCCGGCGATATCAGCCGCTACGGCCGCTATCGCGTGCTGCCGACAGCAGGCAACGAATATCTCGACGAGGCCGCCGCGGCCGCGCGCAGTCCAAACTTTCTCTTCGACGAAATCAAAGCGCGGGTTGCTCGCGAGCCTGTCAGGTTTCGTATCGTCGTCCAGTTGGCCGAGAACAGCGACACGATCGACGATGCCACGGTCCGTTGGCCGGAGGAGCGTCTGCAACGCGCGTTTGGTGAAATCAGTTTGCAGGAGATCACGCCAGACAACGCTGACGAGCAGCGACGGATCATTCTCGATCCGATCCCGCGGGTGGACGGTATCGAAGCCTCGGCCGATCCTCTCTTCGAGCCGCGGGCAAATATCTACCTGATGACCGGGCGCCGCCGCAGAGCCGCCGGAAACCATTAGACATGACCGCCACCCCGAATGACGCGGTCATCACTGTGAAACTCGGTACAGTGCTTGTAAGTCTTGCTTCATAGGGCGGCGTTTCACAAAATCGCCTCGATGCCCTTGCGGCGGATGACGTTGAGCAGCACGAGCGCCGGGCCGGTCGGTCGCTTTACTCCCCGCTCCAACTGCGACACGTAGCCGACCGTGAGATTGAGATAGCGGGCGAACACCGCCTGGCTGAGATGCGCGTCTTCGCGCAACGTCCGGATTTCTTCGCCGCTAATCGGCTCGGCCATGCCGTCTGCGTTGTCGCCGAGATGGCGCAACGTGATCTTGGCGTGCGTGGCGGCGTCCACAACCCCGGCGCGACGCATGTCGTCGGCGGTTTCGAGCAGCGCCCGCGTCAGCCGGCTAGAGTGCGTTTTTCTCGTCGCCATTGGTCATCTCCTGCAAAATCCCGGCACCGAGAGCATGCGCAATCTGCTGTGCGTTGGCCGCCAACCAGTCGGCCCCGATTTCCCGCAGAGTCAGCAGTTCGTCGGGATTGATGTTCTCGCGCTCGTTTTTGGCGAACGCGTAAAGGAACACGGCGCGGGCGCCGGCTTTGTAAGCGATCAGCATCCGGTGGCCGCCGGAGCGGCCCTGCCCGCTGCGGGCGACCCGCTACTTGATGATGCCGCCGGCAGATCCGCATCGGCCGACCCACGACCGGCGCGCTCGATCGCCCCTTTGAAGCTACTTTCAGCTATCCGCGCCCGGCGCGCATACCGCATCATCCATTTGGTTTTGAAGATGCGCACGCCACATCCCAATGCCACAAACCATAGCACAGAGAGTTATAATGTCAAGCGACGCGGCCCGTTCATCCTCGCTCGTCCGAACGCAACCGGCTCGGCGCAGGCCGCCTAGCATTCTCGCATAATCGCTCGCTTCAGCGCGCAGCTTAGCCTTAGCGAAGGTACGGCAGCTGCTGCCGGCGGCGAGTCGTTGCACCGCGAAGGCCGGGCGAGAGGACGCACCGGCTTCGGGCATGATGACGACTCGCCACGCACTGCAGAATTTCCGTTGATGCCGCGGCTGCGTCAGATGTCGGCGATTGCGGCCGCGTTCCGGCCTCAGTCGTTGGGGCCGCCTCTGAGGAAGCATTCGGCCTCGCAATAGAGTGCGAACCGGTTCTCCTCGAGGTGGATCTGATGGGTGGCCCGGCCGATCTTGATATCGTGTCGCCGCGGTGCGGCGGACAACGCGTTGAACAACCAACTTGCGTCGGCATCGGTGCACATCCCGTCCCACTCGCCGCGGATCAGCGCGACCGGTGCGCGGATCAGCGCCGGCTCGTACGCGAGTTCGCCGGCCCACGCGTCATAGATGTCCTGGAACGCGCCGCACGGTGTCTTTACCGCGTCGGGCGATCGGGTTCGGCTTTCCGCGTCGGTGTCGAAATAGCGCTCACCCCATTCGTCGAAATGCCGCCGCGACAGCACCGGCGTCTCGCCTGCCGGAACATCGGCGACAAATCTTTGCCATTGGTCCTGCAACGAGATCAGCCGCCAGCCGGGCAAGTGCCGCCGTTCGCCTTGCGGCGTGCGCCGAGCGATCGAACCGAAAAATACCAAGCGTTCGACGAGTTCAGGAAAACGCCCGGCAAATTTGCCTGCAACGATTGTTCCCCAGGAATGGGCAATCAGCGATATGCGGCGGATGCGCTGGTTTTCGGCGATGAACCGGACCGCCGCCTCGAGCTGCCGGCAACAATCCGCCGAACGGCCGAGAGGGGGATGGGACTCGGCCGCCGCGAACATTTCGGGATAGCGGTCCGAAAAGCCGAAACCGAGGAAATCGAGCCCCCACACATCGAACCCCGCAAGGCAGAGCGCATCGCGCCACGACCGGCCGTCGAAGCGGTGAGCGATCGACAGCCCCGATGGAAACGTCCCGCCGTGGACGTAGAGAACCGCCTGGTTTCGCGGTGCGGCCGCCTCAGCCGCCGGCAGATGGCGGAGAAACAGCGACAAGCCGCTATGCGGGCTCGGGATGCGGAAATGCTCCTCCCGCGGGTCGAGTTTTACGGCGTCAGTCGCGCTGCGGGTCATAAGCACCCCCCTGTCAACGCCTCATCTTTACCCATAAGTCTGCGTTGCACAGTCGGTGTGCCGCTTCAGGAGTGCCTGTCGCCCTAAAGAAGGCTCCAATTTCTCCCGTCATACCGGCGAAAGCCGGTATCCAGGGCAGAAATAGGTCCCGGCGTTCGCCGGGACGACGTGAAAAAGAGCTTGGCCACGGCCGTGATAGATACAAACGACTGTGTCCTGAGACACTTGTGGCAATGATCAGGTCAACGCCGGGCCGCAACGCGCCGGATAAGCGAACGCTTCATTGCCACCCGGGCGCCGCTCTGCTTCAGCCGCGCTATGCTTTCGTTGTGTTCCGGATCGTCGGCCAACGTTTTGCGGTACTGCTCATAGGCCGCGAGCGACGGCAGGTCGATCAGCCCGATTGCCTCATCGGTCGCACCGGCAAAGTCGGTCGGAACAAAATATCCGACGATCCTCCCGCCGCTTCGTTCGATTGCCGACTGCTCCGTTTCAAAATATCGAGCGACATCGTCGACCTTATCGGGATCGAATTTGTAGAGAATGCATAGTGTCATCATCAGGATTCGCCTCTTTAAAGGGTTGACAAGAACGTCGAGTACGAATATGGGGCAGCGATTACGTTGTGTCTGTTTCAATCACTTCGGCGCCGACCGCACTATCGCGCCTCCTGGCTGATCGGCGTCTCGGCGGTGATGAGCCGAGGCGTGGTGGTAATCTTCGGTCGGTCTGCTGCGCCGATGCCGGGGGTTGATAGCGAAAACGCGGCTCCGGGCGCAAAAAGCGGTTGCTGCGCCGCGTGGTATACCATATGCCTCGATCATGTCCGGAGCCAGCCCGCGCCTCGGCCGTACACTTGATGTGCCGCGGCTCGACACCAGCACGAGCTTCGCCAAGGAAGCCTACGCCGCGCTCAAACGGGCGATCACCGCGATCGACGTCTACGACACGCGGCACGAGATCCGACTCGACGAGCGGCGGCTTTCCGAGGGGTTGGGCGTGAGCCGGACGCCGATCCGCGAGGCGATGACGCTGCTCGAGCAGGAAGGCTTTGTCCGGACCCGCCCGCGCCGCGGCATCTTCGTCGTGCGCAAAACGAAGCGCGAGATCGTCGAGGTGATCACGGTCATGGCAGCGCTCGAAAGCATGGGGGCGCGTCTCGCGGCGTTGCACGCCGCCGATGCGGATATCGCCGGGCTGCGCCGGCTGATGGCGGAATTCCTGAATGGGAACGACGGCGAGCGGCTCGCAGAGTATTCGGCGGCGAACATCGCCTTTCATCAGGCGATCATCAGGATGAGCGGCTCGGCCCTGCTCGCCGAAATGACCGAAAACCTGTTCATCCACATGCGCGCGATCCGCAAGATCACGATCCATCAGGAAAACCGGGCGGCGCGTTCGATTGTCGACCATATGCGGATCATCGAGGCGCTCGAACGGCGCGATCCCGAACTCGCCGAGCGGCTGGCGCGCGAGCACACGCTCGGGCTCGCTGCGCATGTCGAGCAGCACGGCGATTTTCTCGACACGCCGCCGGAGGCGCCGGCAAGATGAACCAGACGATGCAGCCAAATGACGCGTTAACGGTTCCTCCCGGCTTCGGCCGGGACGACCGCTGGAGGTGGATTGCATGAGCAAAGCGCTGGAAGGTGTGCGCATCCTCGATTTCGGCCATGTCCAGGCAGGGCCGACCGCGACGCAGTTGTTGGCCTGGATGGGCGCCGATGTGATCAAGGTCGAGATGCCCGGGCGCGGCGACATCACCCGCGGCCAGCTGCAGGATGTGAAGGGCGCCGACAGCCTCTATTTCACGATGCTGAACTCGAACAAGCGCAGCATCACGGTCAATCTGAAGGCGCCGGGCGGCAAGCGGGTGATCGAGGCGCTGGTCAGGCGCAGCGACGTGATCCTCGAAAATTTCGGGCCGGGCGTGCTGGACCGCCAGGGTTTCACCTGGGAGCGGTTTCAGGAGCTGAACCCGCGCGTGATCTACGCGTCGATCAAGGGTTTCGGGCCCGGCCCTTATGTCGATTGCAAAGCATATGAGAATGTCGCGCAATGCATGGGCGGCTCGGCCAGCACGACCGGGTTCGACGACGGGCCGCCGCTGGTGACCGGCGCCCAGATCGGGGACAGCGGCACTGGCGTACACGCGGTCGCCGGCATCCTCGCCGCCCTCTTCCAGCGCGAGCGGACTGGCAAGGGCCAGCGCGTCGAGGTGGCGATGACTGATGCGGTGCTCAATCTTTGCCGGGTCAAGATGCGTGACCAGCAGCGGCTCTTCCGCGGACCGTTGCCGGAATACCCGAACGAGGAATTCGGCGAGGCAGTGCCGCGCGCCGGCAACGCCTCGGGCGGCGGCCAGCCGGGAGCGGCGCTGCGCTGTGCGCCGGGCGGACCGAACGACTATGTCTATGTCATCATCCAGCCGACCTGCTGGGAACCGCTGATGAAATTGTGCGGCCGCGAAGAGCTGATCGCCGATCCCCGCTATGCGACGCCGCAGGCGCGCCTGCCGAAGATCGCCGAATGCTTCTCGATCATCGAGAAATGGACGATGACCAAGACCAAGTTCGAGGTCATGGCGACGCTGAACGAGGTCGACGTGCCGTGCGGCCCGATCCTGTCGATGAAGGACATCTACGACGACAAATCGCAATACGAGCGCGGCTATCTCGTCGAAGTCGATCATCCGACCCGCGGGCGCTACGTGCAGGTCGGCTCGCCGATCAATTTGTCCGACTCACCGGTCGAGGTGAAACGCTCGCCGCTGTTGGGCGAACACACCGACGAGGTCCTCGGTTGGCTCGGCTATGGCGAGACCGAGATAGCGGCCATGCGTGCCGAGGGCGCAGTCTAGCGTCGGGGTTTTCACGGCCGTAGGATGGGTTGAATGGAGCCAAACGATAAAAGTTTTCACAACGAGACAGTGAGGCACAGAGGTTCGGCGACGAGAACTCTCACTGGCTCATTGCCTCATTGTGAACCGAACAACTAATGAGCTTTCCCGGCGTCGTCGGGATCAACCCGTAATACGAGGTTACCGGACAGCGAGATGCGTTCCCAGGCAGCACACGATCGGCGCATCCACCCGGGATCGGGGCGGCGGCGCGGGCTCGATCACCCGAAAGGACGGCAGCTCGATCCGGCGGCGTTCGCCGAGGTGCGGGTGCTACTCGGCGACCGCGAGCGGCGGCGCGACCTGTTGATCGAGCATCTGCACCTGTTGCAGGACCATTTCGGCTGCCTGCATGCGCGCCACCTCGTGGCACTCGCCGAAGAAATGCGGCTCGCCCTCGTCGAGGTCTACGAGGTCGCCTCGTTCTACGCCCATTTCGACATCGTCATGGACGACGAGGCGGCGCCGCCGCCGATCACGGTGCGGGTCTGCGACAGCCTGAGCTGTGAACTCGCCGGCGCCGCGCGGCTGTTGGCCGATCTGCGGGGCAGGCTCGCAGGCGGCTCGGTGCGGGTCGTGCGGGCGCCGTGCATGGGCGGCTGCGACAAGGCGCCGGTCGTCGCGATCGGCCATGCCTTGCACGAGCACGCGACCGCCGCCTCGGTCGCCGCCGCCGCCGTCTTGGGCGAGACCGATCCGGCCGTCCCAGAGCATATCGGCTTCGAGGCCTACCGCGCCGACGGCGGCTACCGGCTCTTACAATCCTGTCTCGCCGGCGAGCGTCGGCCCGAGGAGCTGATCGAGGCGCTCGAACATTCGGGTCTGCGCGGTCTCGGCGGCGCCGGTTTTCCGGCCGGGCGCAAATGGCGGCTGGTGCGCCAAGAGCCGCGGCCGCGCCTCTTGGCGGTCAACGGCGACGAGGGCGAACCCGGCACCTTCAAGGACCGTTGGTTTCTCGAAACCGACCCGCACCGAATGATCGAGGGCATGCTGGTCGCTGCCTGGGTTGTCGAGGCCGAGGAGGTCTACCTCTATCTGCGCGATGAATACCCGCAGTGCCGGACGATCCTCGAAAGCGAGATTGCCGCGGTCGCGGCGGCGGGGCTCGCGCCGCATGCGCGCATTCACCTGCGCCGCGGCGCCGGCGCCTATATCTGCGGCGAGGAATCGGCGATGCTCGAAAGCCTCGAAGGGAAGCGCGGCCTGCCGCGACAGCGCCCGCCGTTTCCGGCGCAGGTCGGGCTCTTCGGCCGGCCGACCCTGTGTAACAATGTCGAAACCCTCCATTGGGTGCGCGACATCGTCGAAAAGGGCGCCGACTGGTTCACCGCCCAGGGCCGCAACGGCCGCAAGGGGCTGCGCAGCTTCTCGGTGTCGGGGCGGGTGCGCGATCCGGGCGTCAAGCTGGCGCCGGCCGGCATTACCGCGCGCGAACTGATCGACGAGTATTGCGGCGGCATGGCCGAGGGCCACGCCTTCAAAGGCTATCTGCCGGGTGGTGCCTCGGGCGGCATCCTGCCGGCGGCGATGGCCGACATCCCGCTCGATTTCGGCACGCTCGAACCCTCTGGCTGCTTTACCGGCTCGGGCGCCGTCGTCGTCTTGTCCGACAACGACGACATGAAGGCGGTGGCGCTGAACCTCTTGCGTTTCTTCGAGGACGAGAGCTGCGGCCAATGCACGCCGTGCCGCGCCGGCACCGAAAAGGCGGTCAGACTGATGACGGCGCCGCATTGGGACGAGAGCCTGTTGCAAGAATTGACGCGGGTCATGAGCGACGCCTCGATCTGCGGCCTCGGCCAGGCGGCAATGAACCCGGTCACCCAGGTGCTGAAGCATTTCCGCGAGGATCTGAAGTGATTCTTCTTTCGTCATCCCGGCGCAGGCCGGGACCCATTGGTCCGCTTTTCGTGCGGTCGAAACATGGGTCCCGGCCTGCGCCGGGATGACCTGCTATGTGGATACTTCACGATGACTGAGCCGATCCGCTTTTTGCTCGACGGCGACGAAGTCGAGGCACAGCCCGGCGAGACGATCTGGCAGGTCGCCGATCGCCGAGGAATCGAGATCCCGCATCTCTGCTGGCTGCCGAAGCCCGGCTACCGGGCCGACGGCAACTGCCGCGCTTGCATGGTCGAGATCGACGGCGAGCGCGTCCTTGCCGCTTCCTGCGTCCGCCAACCGACGCCTGGCATGAAGGTGCAGACGGCGAGCGAGCGCGCCCGCTTCTCGCGCAAGATGGTGTTCGAGCTCCTGGTCGGCGACCAGCCGCCGCGCGCCGCCGCGCATGACCCGCATTCCCGGTTCTGGCAATGGGCCGACCGGCTCGAGGTCAGCGAGAGCCGCTTTGCGCGCCGCACCTCGCCGGCGCCCGACCGCAGCCATCCGGCGATGGCGGTGCAGCTCGACGCCTGCATCGAGTGCAATCTCTGCGTCCGCGCCTGCCGCGAGGTCCAGGTCAACGACGTGATCGGCATGGCGGGGCGCGGCCACCATGAAAAGATCGTGTTCGATTTCGCCGACCCAATGGGCAGCAGCACCTGCGTCGCCTGCGGCGAATGCGTGCAGGCCTGCCCGACCGGCGCCCTGATGCCGGCGACCCTGGTCGACGCCAACGGCGTCTTTGCGAATGCTCCGGACCGGGAAGTCGACAGCGTCTGTCCCTATTGCGGAGTCGGCTGCCAGCTGACCTACAAGATCAAGAACGACCATATCGTCGCCGTCGACGGCCGGGACGGCCCGGCCAATCACAACCGGCTCTGCGTCAAGGGCCGCTTCGGCTTCGACTACGCGCATCACCCCGACCGGCTGACCGAGCCGTTGATCCGCAAGGACGGGGTGTCGAAGCTCGATACCGATATCGACCCGGCAAATCCCTACACGCATTTTCGCCGGGCGAGTTGGGACGAGGCGCTCGACCTCGCGGCGGCGGGGCTGGGTCGCATTCGCGACCGAAAGCCTGCCCCGGCGCAGGCCGGGGGACGGCGGGCGCTCGCCGGCTTCGGTTCGGCGAAAGGGTCGAACGAGGAGGCCTACCTCTTTCAGAAGCTCGTGCGCACCGGCTTCGGCAGCAACAATGTCGACCATTGCACGCGGCTCTGCCACGCCTCGTCGGTTGCGGCGCTGATGGAAGGGATCGGTTCGGGTGCGGTGACGGCACCCTTCACCGCGGCCGAGGATTCGGACGTCATCATCGTCATCGGCGCGCGGCCGACCGAAAACCACCCGGTCGCCGCGACTTTCTTCAAGCAGGCGGCAAAGCGTGGCGCCAAGGTGTTCGTCATCGACCCGCGCGGCCACAGCCTGGTGCGGCATGCGACAGCGACGCTGCGCTTCAACCCCGGCCGCGACGTCGCGCTGCTGAACGCGCTCCTGCACACGATCATCGAGGAGGGCCTGACCGACCGCCAGTACATCCAGGCGCACACCGAGGATTACGAAAAGCTGCGCGAACACATCCGCGACTATTCGCCGGAAATAATGGCTGACGTCTGCGGCATCGACGCCGCCACCCTGCGTTTTGTGGCGCGCAGCTATGCCCGCGCCGAGCGGGCGATCATCTTTTGGGGCATGGGAATCTCGCAGCATGTCCACGGCACCGACAACGCCCGCTGCCTGATCGCGTTGGCGATGGTCACCGGCCAGGTCGGCCGGCCGGGCACCGGGCTGCATCCGCTGCGCGGCCAGAACAACGTCCAGGGCGCCTCGGATGCCGGGCTGATCCCAATGGTCTATCCCGACTACCAGTCGGTCGAGGACCCCGCGATCCGGCAGAAATTCGAGGCGCTGTGGCACTCTCCGCTTGACGAGAAGCGCGGCCTCACCGTCGTCGAGATCATGGACGCGGTGCATCGCAACGAGATCAAGGGCATGTACATCATGGGCGAAAACCCGGCCATGTCGGACCCCGACGTGCAGCACGCCCGCGAGGCGCTCGCCCATCTCGAACACCTCGTCGTCCAGGACATCTTCCTGACCGAGACCGCGAAATACGCCGATGTCGTGCTGCCGGCCTCGGCCTGGCCGGAGAAGGACGGCACCGTCTCCAACACCAACCGCCAGGTGCAGATGGGCCGCGCCGCACTGCCCTTGCCCGGCAACGCCCGGCTCGACTGGTGGATCATCCAGGAAATCGCCCGGCGCATCGGGCTCGACTGGTCCTACACGCATCCGCGCGACGTGTTCGCCGAGATGAAGCTGGCGATGCCGTCGCTCGACAACATCACCTGGGAGCGGCTCGAACGCGAGGGCTCGGTGACCTATCCTTGCGATGCGCCGGACAAGCCCGGCAACGACATCGTCTTCGGCGACGGCTTCCCGACGCCGTCGGGGCGCGCCAAGCTGGTGCCGGCGGCGATCATTCCGCCGGCCGAAGAGCCCGATGCCGAATACCCGATGGTGCTGACGACCGGCCGTCAGCTCGAACATTGGCATACCGGCGCGATGACGCGGCGCGCGAGCGTGCTCGACGAAATCGAGCCCGAAGCCGTCGCCAGCCTGGCGCCAGCGGAATTGCGCCGGCTCGGCATATCGGCCGGCGCGCCGGTGCGCGTCACGACCCGGCGCGGCGTCATCGAATTGAAGGCGCGCGCCGACAGCAATGTGGCGCCGGGGCAGGTGTTCGTCCCGTTCTGCTATGCCGAAGCCGCCGCCAACATCCTGACCAACCCGCAGCTCGACCCGATCGGCAAGATCCCCGAGTTCAAATTCTGCGCCGCCAAGGTCGAACCCGCCACTGTCAGGGCAGCGGCCGAATAGGCTTCCTTTATCACCCGCGGTCGGGCCTGACCCGGCCATCCACGTCTTTCGTCTTGGCCGTCGGGGTTTTCAGACCTGATGCGCGGAAACAAGTCCGCGCGAGGGGCTATCCCTTGAAAAGGCTTCGAGCGAACTCGATAGCAATCGTATCTCTGACGATGCTCGCCGGCTGCGCTGCATTGCCGGCGCAGCCGACGCCCGCATCGCCGCGGCCCGCCTCCTATTCCTGCCTGCTGCCGGCGGAACAGCGGACGCTCGTCGCCGAACTGTTTTTCGGCCGCGGCATCAAGGGGCGCGCGCCGCTCAGCGAGGCCGAATGGGCCCGGTTTGCGGCGGAAACCATAACGCCCAACTTTCCTGACGGCTTCACCGTCCTCGACGGCGCCGGTCAATGGCGCAGCCCGCAGACCCGGCATATCGTCCGTGACCCGACCAAGATCCTTATTGTCGCGGCGAAACGAAGTCCGGACTTGGCGCGGCGCCTGTCAGCGGTCATCGACGCCTACAAGACCAGGTTCCACCAGCAATCGGTCGGCCTCATCACCCGCGATGCTTGCGCCGCGTTCTAGCGAGCTGCCAATCGCACAGGCTCTCTCCCGCATGATGCATAACCAGCCGGATATAATAAATTCAGGGATGCCTGCCTGTGAAACCCTTGGGGGCCTGGCTGTAGCGACCTTCGGCGATCCTCTTCAGAGCAGAGGTATCCTCATGGTCCAGGGCGATTTAGGTGGCAGGCGCCCTGCTTGCGGCTTTGACGTCCGGGACCATTGCGACCACATCGGGCCGAGTGACGCCAATCTCTGCATACCGACGGCGCGCCCCACGCGGCCGGTGGCTCCTGCGCTCCACGTTCCGCTTGACTCACAAATATCTCAGTGTTTATACGTAGATCATAGCCGGTAAGTTATCTATCCCATGCCGAACGCTTACGATGTGCTCTTCAGAACGCTCGCCGATCCGACTCGGCGGGCTCTCTTCGAACGACTGTGCCGCGAAGGAGAGAAGACGGTCGGGGCTCTGACGGCTCGGGCCGGGGTCTCGCAACCGGCCGTCTCAAAGCATCTTGGGATCCTGAAGCAGGCCGGGTTGGTGCGCGACCGCCACGCAGGTCGCCAGAGGCATTATAGCGCGCAGCTCGGCGCCTTGGCCCCATTGATCGACTGGGCAAGCCAAATGGCCGGGTTCTGGCAAAGCCGGTTCGACCACCTCGAAGATCTGCTCAAAAGGATGGACCAATGACCAATACTGCGACCGAAACGCTGTCTGTCGTTGTCGAACGTGAGATACCTTATCCGCCGGAAAAGATCTGGCGCGCGCTCACGCAACCACACCTGATCGAGGAGTGGCTGATGAAGAACGACTTCAAGCCTGTCGTGGACCACCGTTTCAATCTTCGCGCAGACTGGGGCGCCGTCGACTGCCAGGTCCTGGCAGTCGAGCCGAACAAAACGCTGTCTTACACCTGGGCGGCCTATGGTCTCGAGAGTGTCGTCACCTGGACTCTCACCCCAACGAGCACGGGGACGCACCTGCGCATGGAGCAGTCGGGCTTCCGCCCGGATCAGCAGCACTTCTACCAGGGCGCCAGGGGCGGGTGGCAGCAGTTCTTGGCGGCCCTGGAGCAGGTATTGGCGCGGATAGACTGAAGTCTGCCGGCATAATTCAACGCTGGGGCGCCGCGATTTCTTCGCCAATGCGCGGCTCGTGCGCCGGGGCCTGATCGACAACGGCTATGACTGACGATTACCGGCGAGCATGCCGTCGCGACGCGTCAACCTGCCGCCGATCTACAAAGACCAAGTCGATCGCATCCTGGTTGCGCAATCGGCCGTCAAGGGCAACCCAGATCGCGCTGATTTCCGGTGACGTCTCGAGCGACACGACGGCGGAGGGGGATGCCGACACGGAGTTCGATCTACCGGCATTGCCTGCGCCTGACCAATTACTCGAACGGGTACGACGCGGTGTTGCAGATCTCGAACACCAAGTCGGCGTCGAACCGCGAGCGGGACTGGTCGGGCTGCCGGCGACAGCCCCACCCAGTGCCGTCATTGTCGATTGCGGTCAATACTTATGCGGCGTCGATCACGCCGCACGCACCGGGAGTGGCGGGTATCACCACCAGCCATTCCTGGCAGTTCGGTAACCCGGTCTTCACTGAGGATCTTGCGCAAACTCGCAACGGTAACGTCGATCGCAGCGTTAGTGCAACACGTGACGTTCGTGCGGCTAACCGCTATGTGCTTAAGATCCCGAATTCGGGTTGAACACCAGTCAAGGCTGCAATTGCCGGAGCCCGCCGACGGCGGCGCCACTCGGGAAGATGATATGGATATCCGAGCGAAAGGTTGCGGCTCGCACGTTATGGCGGACGCATTGAGCCGGGACGAGATATGGCCGTCGCGAGCCGCGGGTCCAGAGCACCGAAGTCCGGCGGCGCACGGGGAAATGTCCTGACGCAGTCGTCCAATGGCTATTTAAAAAACGAGCGACCGGTCTGGATGGGAGACAGGTTTCAAACTGAGGCAGGGGCAAACCCATGGCAGCGCGACCCAATCGAGCATCGCGATCATGCTGCCTGATACGCGCCGCCCACGAGCAGCGGCGCTCGGACGCTGACATTCTCCGCTACGGCGATCTCGACGTCCTCCGGAAAACCGCCGTCGATCAGTTCGCGTCCGGAGACCGAGGCGCAGATCAAGGCGGCGACGGCCATACCGGCGGAACGGGCGTTCCGGGCTATCCGGGCTTCGGGTGAGCAGGGTAGGCCGAGATGATGGATGACCGCGCCGGCCCCGAGCAGATCTTCGACGGCGGGCCGCAGGCTTCCGTTGGGCCAGCGTTCGCCCGCCGGAACCACGCCGACATCGCCTTCGCCGGCGATCCGGCGCGCGGCTGCGCGACGGCGGCGGCGTTTCGCAGGCACCCCGTCAGAACCGGAGTCTCAGCGCCGGCGAGCGACAAGCGAGCGCCGTTGGGCGAAGGAAGCAGCAGTTTCGTCCCCTTGGGAATTGCCGCAAGGCTCGCCGGCGAAAGGCTGAATTCGTCCCCTGCCGCCCGTCGCGGCCACGCCACCACCGCACCGATCCGGTCCGCCGCTGCCTGCGCACGGTGCATCTCGCCGTGGGGAAACGGGTAAACCCCAGTCCCGCACGACACCGCCACATCGACCGCCGTCGAGAACGACAGCACATCGACAATGACGACGGCGGCCACTCGCCCGCGCATCGCCTCGACGCCCGCCATTCCCCATTCGCTCATCGCCGACGCCACGTCATCCTCCCTGCCGCGCGATCCTCGATGTCGCGCGGGTCCGCAAGAAGCTCGGGCGCGCGCTGATGCGCTCCCACCATGCGGCGAGCCGGCGATGGCGGTCGAGAAGCTGCTGTGCTTCTGGAGTCAGCCGAAGCAGTGCGAAAATCGGGGCGCTGTGCAGATCGGCGAGCGTGATCGCCGATCCAGCGAGCCAGGGCGCCTCGCCTATCAGCCTTGCGGAAGTGGCAGCAATAAACTAGACTAGGTAGAGCTAGCCTGAGGCGATGCTGACCGTCAACATCCACGAAGCCAAAACGCACCTCTCGCGGTTGCTCGATCGCGCCGCAAGGGGCGAGCCGTTCATCATCGCCAAGGCAGGCAAGCCTCTGGTCAAGGTGGTGCCGCTCGAGACGCCGCAAGCGGCTGAGGTTCGCCGGCTCGGGTTCATGGCCGGACAGATCACCGTGCCCGAGGATTTCGACCGGATGGGAGAGGTCGAGATCGAACAGCTTTTTGGCGCCGGCTCGTGAAGCTGCTGCTGGACACGCAATTGCTTCTTTGGGCCGCCGGGCAGCCGGAGCGCTTGCCGATTGCCGCCCGCGGGTTGATCGAGGACGTTCTGAACCAGTTGGTGTTCAGTTCGGCGAGCCTTTGGAAGTCGCGATCAAATCCGGTTTGGGGCGCCGAGATTTCCTCGCGGATGCGCGGTTGCTGCGACGGGGCCTGATCGACAACGGCTATGACGAGCTGGCGATTACCGGCGAGCATGCCGTCGCGACCGCCAGCCTGCCGCCGATCCACAAAGACCCCTTCGATCGCATTCTGGTTGCGCAGTCAGCCGTCGAAGGCATTCTGCTGCTGACCGTCGACCCGATCGTCGCCCGATACCCCGGCCCCGTGCGCAAGGTATGAGTCGCCAAGAGCCGTAGCAGTTCCACTTCACCGATCGACGAAGAAGAATTACACCGAGCAGCTGCCTCCTGACCAGCATCAACCTGATGGACGGTTGACTGGCTTGATCCGGCTCGCGAGTCCAGAAGACCGCGGAGGCAGTCAGCGCTTTGCTGCTCGCCAGTTGTTCAACCTTGCTCTCTTTTTGCTATGATAGCAACATGCTGGGCCGTGCCGTGCCGGATCTGACCAGGGCCAACGCGACCCCGCTCAATTCCGGCACGTATGACGTTGCCGACCGGGGGCAATCTTGTCGGCTGCGGCGGCTGGACAACAACTCAACCCGAAGGGAGAGAGGTCATCGAAGGGGAGGCGCACGTCCGTCATTCCGCAACTCACCCCGAATGGGTGCGGCGAGGCATTGCGACGTCCTGGCTTACTCAATGCCTGGGCGACGCTCGGCTAGCCGGGATTCATAAACTATACTGCTGCATTTCGACATTGAACGCAGAGCGCTTCTATCGAGCGTCCGGTTTTTACTAAGGTAGGGCAACTTGAGGGCCGATCTGGCCTGATCTGACTTTTCCGGGTGTTTTACCGAACCGTGAGCTTGGATAGCGTCGCGGCGTGCCAGCGGGGCCACTTTCGCGGCGGGATGTGCCGAGGATTGAAGGCCGGCCAAGGTCGGCATCGCTCGAAAGCAGCGCGCCGCGCAACGGAGATTGCGGCGCGCTCGCGGTTGCGGCCGTCAACTCTCGTCCTGCAATGACAGCAGCGTGGCGTTGCCGCCGGCGGCGGTGGTGTCGGTCGACGCCGTGCGCTCGGTCGCGAAACGATGGAGATAATGCGGCCCGCCGGTCTTCGGCCCGGTGCCGGAGAGCCGCTCGCCGCCGAACGGCTGCACCCCGACGACAGCGCCGATCATGTTGCGGTTGACGTAAGCGTTGCCGACCCTGAGGCGTTCGCGGATGTAGCGGACGTTCTCGTCGATGCGGCTGTGGATGCCCGCCGTCAGGCCGTAGCCGGTGGCGTCGATTTCGTGCAGCACCTCGTCGAGCCGGTGCGCCGGCCAGCGCACGACATGCAGGATCGGACCGAACACCTCATGGTCGAGCCGCCGGCCATCGTCGATCTCGAAGGCGCGCGGCGCAAAGAAGCTGCCGTGCTCGGTGCCGGGCGGCAGCCCGCATTGGTAGAGGAGCCGCCCCTCTTTCGCGATGCGGGCGGCGTGACGTTCGAGGGCGGCACGAGCCGGCTCGTCGATGATCGGGCCGACGTCGGTCGCCAGCAAGGCCGGGTCGCCGATCACGAGCTCGGCCATCGCGCCTTTCAGCATGTCGATCAGTTTCTCGGCGATGTCGGCCTGCACGTAAAGGAGCCGCAGCGACGAACAGCGCTGCCCGGCGCTCTCGAACGCGGAGACCAGCACGTCGGTGACGACTTGCTCGATCAGCGCCGAGGAATCGACGATCATCGCGTTCTGCCCGCCGGTCTCGGCGATCAGCGGAACGAGCGGACCCGGACGTTGCGCCAGCGCCAAATTGATCCGGCGCGCCGTCTCGGTCGAGCCGGTGAAGGCGACGCCTGACACGCGCGGGTCGGCGACGAGCGAGGCGCCGACCGCCTCGCCGGCGCCAGGCAACAGGTGCAGGACGTCGCCGGGGATCCCGGCTCGATGCAACAGCCGCGCCGCGGCCGCGGCGACGAGCGGCGTCTGCTCGGCAGGTTTGGCGACGACCGCGTTGCCGGCGGCGAGCGCCGCGGCGATCTGGCCCGTGAAGATCGCCAGCGGAAAATTCCATGGCGAGATGCATAAAAAGACGCCGCGCCCGTGCCAGGAGAGTTCGTTGCGTTCGCCGGTCGGGCCGGGCAGCAGCGAGGGCGCCGCGAAATCGACGCGCAGCCGCTCCGCGAAATAGCGCAGATGATCGATTGCCTCGCGCCACTCGGCGAGCGCCGCGGGGATCGTCCGCCCGCCTTCGCGGACAATCAGCGCCAGCAATTCGCCTTGGCGGCTCTCATAGAGGTCGGCGGCCTGTTCCAGGATCGCGGCGCGTTGGCCGGCCGGCCTACGGTCCCAGTCCGAGGCGGCGCCTATTGCACGGGCGAGGGTGTGGTCGAGATCGGCGGGCTCGGCCGCGATGACGGTGCCGGTCTGCCGGCGCCGGTCGCTCGGATCGAAGACCGGATTGCCGGCACCGCCCTCTTCGATGCCGCCGATGATCGGCGCCGCATACGAGGTCTGTCCGCAAGCCTCGGCGAGCGCCTCGCGCAAGGCCGCAAGGGCCGGCGGATGCGCCAAATCGACCCCCGGCGAATTCCGCCGCGGCCGATAGAGATCGGCCGGCAGCGGAATGCGCGAATGCGGCTTCTCCGGCAGCTGGGCGAGCCGCGCGATCGGATCGGCGACGATCTCGTCGATCGGCTGGCGGTCGTCGACGATCCGGTTGACGAACGAGGTGTTGGCGCCATTTTCGAGAAGCCGCCGGACGAGATAGGCGAGCAGCTCCGCGTGGCTGCCGACCGGGGCATAGACCCGGCACGGCCGGTCGAGTCGCTCCGGCCCGACGATTTCCTGATAGAGCGCCTCGCCCATGCCGTGCAGGCGCTGGAACTCCCAGTCGCGCCCCGCTCCGGCGAGTTCCAGAATCGCGGCGGCGGTATGCGCGTTGTGGGTGGCGAATTGCGGGTAGAAGGCGTCGCCATGGGCGAGGAGCCGTCGGGCGCAGGCGAGATACGACACGTCGGTCGCGAGTTTGCGGGTGAAGACTGGATAGTGGTCGAGGCCGCGCTCCTGGGTGCGCTTTACTTCGCTGTCCCAATAGGCGCCTTTGACCAGCCGCAGCATCAGCCGCCGCTTGCCGCGTCGGGCGAGATCGGCGAGCCAGTCGATCAGCGGCAAGGCGCGCTTCTGATAGGCCTGGACGGCGAGCCCGAGACCGTTCCACTCTTCGAGACCGGGGTCGAGCGCCAGCGTTTCGACGAGGTCGAGCGACAGATCGAGGCGGTCGGCTTCTTCGGCGTCGATCGTGAAGCCGATGCCAGTGCGCCGCGCGTGGCGGGCCAGATCGACCAGCGCCGGCGTCAGCTCGGCCAGTACCCGCTCGCGCTGCGCCATCTCGAAGCGCGGGTGCAAGGCGGATAATTTGACCGAGATGCCGGGGGCTGCGGCGACCGGGCCGCCGGTCCAGGATCGGCCGATCGCGGCGATCGCCTCGTCATAGGCCGCCCGGTAGCGCGCCGCATCCGCCACAGTGCGGGCCGCCTCCCCGAGCATGTCGTAGGAGTGGCGCCAGCCCTGCCGCTCGGCGCCCCGGGCGCGTTCGAGCGCCTCGCCGATCGTCCGCCCCATGACGAACTGCCGGGCGAGGATGCGCATCGCCGCCGTCACCGCCTGACGCAAGACCGGCTCGCCGGAACGGGCGACGAAGCGGCGCAGCGCGGCGCGCATCTCATGCGGCCCCGTCTCGGCATCGGGCCTCTCGGCGCGCAACAGTCGGCCGGTCAGCATCAGGGCCCAGGTCGAAGCGTTGACGAAGACGGATTGCGAATGCCCGAGATGGCTCTCCCAATCGCTGTCGCCGAGCTTGTCGCGGATCAGCCGGTCGACCGTCTCGGCATCGGGAATGCGCAACAGTGCCTCGGCGAGGCATAAGAGCGCCACGCCCTCCTGCGAGGACAGTGCGTATTCATGCAGAAAGGCGTCGATGCCGCCCTTGCCGCGGCGCTCGCGGCGCACCGCGGTGACGAAACGGCGCGCCCGATCGGCGATCCGGTCCAACGTTTCGGAGGGGACGTCGGCTGCGGCCAGGATTTCTGCCACGGCCACGGTCTCGTCGATCCGGGCATGATCACGGATCGCGCCGCGCAACGGCGTCGCCGCCGGCGGCGTCTCCGCGAAGACGAAATCCATCGCCCATCTCCTCTCGCTCGCAGCCGCGCCCGATGCGCGGCGACCGAGCGCATGTAAAAGAATCAAGATCGATATCGAGTTGGTGAATCTCCATGGTTTCCCCAACGAAGGGCCCGCTGTCGGATACGGGGTTGCGCGTGGCACGCCGGTCCATCAGATCAGGTGCATTCGAGGCGACAATCGGAACGATGATGCTTGCGCCACAGGAAATGACGATGCATTCGCAGGCCGGCGCCGGAGTTGTCGACGAGGTCTCGGTCCACGCCCTGCTGCTCGGCGAGAGGCTCGACACCCGGGCTCTCGATCGCGATGCGCCGCGCGACACGACGCCGCTCCTTTTCGATATTCCGAGCGGCGGGCAGGCGTTGCTGTTTCGCTACGGCGCCGCGGTGCTGTTCGGCGCCGAGCCGGCGGTCGCCGATCGGTTCGCCGCCTCGCTGATGCCCCACATCGCCCGCCCCTTTGCCGTTCCGGAGCGCGATGACGTCAAGCTCCTGATCGATCCTAGGGCCGAGCGGCACCTCGACACCGCCGGCAATATCCTGTTACGCGACCGCTCTCCGGAACGGCTGCAGCTAGTTGGCGATATTCTGGCAAAGAGCTTAGTGCTGGCGCATTACGAGACGCGCATCGCCGACATTTTCGACCGCATCGAGCCGCTCGCCGCGACCTTGCGTGAGAAGGGCAGGGCGGGAGCAACTGGCAAGGTATTGCTGCGCCATATCGGCGACGTTTTGTTGATGCAGCAGCGGATGGTCGGCCGCGTCGAAACCGCCGAAACGCCCGAGCTCTTGTGGGAGCATCCGGAACTCGAGCGGTTCTATATGCGGCTTGCCGACGAGTATGAATTGCGCGAGCGCGACCGCGCGCTCGACCGGAAGCTCGACATCGTGTCGCGTACCGTCGAAACCCTCTTGGGCCTGGTGCAGACCCGAAGCAGCATGCGGGTCGAGTGGTACATCGTGTTGTTGATCGTCGCCGAGTTGCTGCTCAGTACCTACCCGCTGCTGCTGAATTGGTAAGGCTGCGATCAAAGCCCGCGCCGGACATTATCCGGAGGGCTGGATCCGGAGGGCTGGCCCAGAATGCATAAACCAAGCGATCGGGGACCGGGAGCGGCGAAGCCGGCCATGCGCGTCCTCTTCCGCCCCGCGCGCCGGCTTGACCCGGCCATCGACGCCTTTCTTGCCTTCACTCCGGCCTGCCGCCGGGCGTGGATGTCCGGAACGGGCCCGGGCAAGGGATGCTGAGGACATGACGGCAGGGCTTGACAGTTGGTGGTCGGAGCCGTATTTAGCCGATCAGTTATTTAACTGGTCGGTTTTTTATGCACCCCGATCACCTTGACGCGGTTTTCGCTGCACTTGCCGAACTCGACGCGACGCGCGATTCTCGCCCGCCTCGCCGCCGGCGACGCCTCGGTCAATGCTCTCGCCGAACCCTTCGCGATCAGCCTGCCGGCGGTCTCCAAGCATTTGAAGGTGCTCGAACGCGCCGGGTTGATCGGCCGCAGCCGCGACGCGCAATGGCGGCCGTGCCGGCTCGAAGCAGCACCGCTGAAGGAAGCCGCGCAATGGCTGGAACAGTACCGCCGGTTCTGGGAAGAAAGCTTCGATCGGCTCTCCGACTATCTCGGCGAATTGCAAAAGAGGTAGGCAGGGCGTGGCGATGACGTCTAGCGCGGTCGACCCCTCCCAGGACACCCAGGACCGGGAGCTCGTCGTCATCCGCGTGTTCGACGCGCCCCGCCGGCTGGTCTTCCAGGCCTGGACCGATCCCGACCAAGTGGCCCGCTGGTGGGGTCCGCAGGGCTTCACCACGCAATACTGCAAGATGGATATCCGGCCGGGCGGTGCCTATCGGTTCTGTATGCGCTCGCCGCAAGGCGTCGATCATTGGAAGCGCGGCGTGTATCGCGAGATCGTCGAGCCGGAGCGCATCGTCTTCACCTTCGCCTGGGAAGACCCGGACGGACGGCCCGGCCATGAGACCCTGATAACCGTGACCTTCGAAGACGAGGGCGCAATGACGAAACTCACCTTGCATCAGGCCGTCTTCGAGACCGTCGCGCGGCGCGACGAGCACCGGATCGGCTGGACGAGCTGCCTCGAACGCTTCGCCGAATATCTCACGACCCTCAGAAAAGGAGACCAATGATGCAGCATTCAGTCGTATCGCGCGAGGAATGGCTGGCCGCGCGCAAGGAACTGCTGGCGAAGGAAAAGGAATTGACCCGGATGCGCGATCGGCTGAGCGCCGAGCAGCGGGCGCTGCCCTGGGTCAAGATCGAGAAGGAGTACGTGTTTGAGGGGCCGGACGGCAGGGAAACCCTCGCCGATCTGTTCGCCGGGCGCAGCCAGCTGATCGTCAAGCACTTCATGTTCGGTCCCGGATGGCGGGAAGGCTGCGTCGGCTGCTCGTTTGAGGTCGATCACGCGGAAGCCGCGCTCGTCCACCTTGAACATCACGACGTCAGCTATGTGGCGGTCTCGCGCGCCCCGTTCGCCGAGATCGACGCCTTCAGAAAGCGCATGGGGTGGCATCTCAAATGGGTTTCGTCACAGGGCAGCGACTTCAATTACGACTTTCATGTCTCGTTCACCGCAGACGAGATCGCGCGCGGCGAGGCCTATTACAATTTCGATCTGCGGCCGATCGGCATCGACGAGCTGTCGGGCCGCAGCGTCTTTTACAAGGACGCGGCCGGCAACATCTTCCACACCTATTCGTCCTATGCGCGCGGCGGCGAGATGTTCCTCGGCACCTACCATTTTCTCGACATCACGCCGAACGGCCGCAACGAGACGAAGAACGGCAATCTGACCGATTGGGTCAGGCATCACGACCGCTACGACGCCGGCGGCTCGGTCGCCGCCACCGGCCGCTTCGTGGCGCCGGCCGAGGGAGACGGCTGCTGCCAGGCGGAGTCCGGCGATTGAGTTCTCCGGCGCCTCACACATTTCAGGCACGGTGGTGAGCCCCTCACCTCGCTCGCGGTTCGCAGCGAGAGGAGGGACCCGCGGCAGCGCGAGAGTGAGGGCCAGCGTCAGCCGATCAGATAGGACACCGGGATCATGACGGCCGCCAGTTTGAGCGGCCAAGTCCAGCCTTCGGCAAAGACGAGGCCGACCAACGCCGCGGCGCAACACACCAGCACGGCATTGCGCGGCGGGACTTCGATGCGTCTGCGCATGCCCATTGCATAGCACGGGCGATGTACGCGAGACAGCGCGCTCCGGCCGAAAGTGGGGTGATCTTGCGTTCCACGATGTCGCAGCCCGCCGTCACGCCGCGACCCATCGTTGATAGTCCTCGGCGATCGCCTTGACGGCGGTCTCGTAGAGACGGCGCCCGGCCTCGGGCGTCGCCAACGCGGAGTTGGCGCCGATGCGGCCGTCGGGAAAGTTGCGGCGATAGTCGGCGGCGTCGGTGAAGCCGCCGCGCGGCGCCACCGGCGGCTCGAGCGGCGCCGATTTGATCGCCGTCGGATAGACGAACTGGGTGACCGCGACCTCGCTCGGCGTTGCGTGGCTGCCTTCGGCGTCGCCGTAAAGATCCTTGATCAATGCCTGCACGGCGTCGCTCTGCCACCAATTCTGCAACGTGCACCTGAGAGAACGGGCGCCGGGCGCCGTTGCCAGGCTGCGCGCCGCGTAGATCTCGGAAAAGGCGGCGCTGACCGTGGCGATATTTCCGCCATGCCCGTTGATGAAATAAAAGCGCTCGAAGCCGTGTTGCGCCAGCGAGTTGACGATGTCGCGCAGCACGGCGATCAAGGTGCTCGGCCGCAACGTGATCGAGCCGGAAAAAGCCATGTGGTGTTGCGCCATGCCGATGGCGATAGTCGGTCCGACGAGAGCGTCCGCCGCCTCGCCGACGCCGCGCGCGATCGTCTCGGCGCAGATCGCATCGGTGCCGATCAATCCGATCGGGCCGTGCTGCTCGGTCGAGCCGATCGGCAGGATGATGCCGCGGCGGACGCGCAGATAAGCCTCGACCTCCGGCCAAGTCTGCAATTGCAGCTGCATCGACGGTCCTTCCCGCGTGAATTTATGCGACAATAACACGCTTTTGCCGGCTTGGGGCGAGGCCGACGGCAGGATGGGGCGATCTGCGGGAATGAGGGCTGCCGCCTTCTCGGCAATCCTGGCGCTGTTGGCACTCGCCGCCTGTTCGACGATCCCGGCGGCCGGACCGCTCGCCGGCAGCGTCGCGGCGCAGGCGCAGCCGCAGCCGAATGGCCGGGTGCTGTTCGACGTGGTGCTGGTCGACAATAGCGTGATCGCCACACTGCTCGCCGAGCCGCCGCCGAGTTTCCCCGCTCGTTTCAAAGAGTACGCGGCGCCGCCGGATCTGAGGATCGCGGTCGGCGACACCCTTTCGGTTCTGCTGTGGGAGACGGGCGCGGGCCAATTGTTGGGGGCATCGCCGCTGCCGCCGGCGCCGCTTCGCCCGGGCCCGGCGTTGCCGGTGCCGCGGATCGACGCGGTGTTGAAACCCCTGCCCTATACGACCCAAGCGCCGCCCGCGCCGTTCCCGATGGGCCTGGCGAGCGGCGCGACGACGATCCCTATGCAGCTGGTCCAGCCGGACGGGACGATCACGGTCCCCTATGCCGAGCGGATCGCCGCGGCCGGGCGTACGCCGTTGCAAGTGCAGCAGGAGATCGAAGCCGTTCTCGCCGATAAGGCGCTGCAGCCGCAGGCCTTGGTGATCGACGAGAAGAGCCCGGCGAATTCGGTCAGCACGTCGGGTGACATGTTGTTGAAAGGCGGTCTGGTGCGGCTGGCGCCCGGCGGCGAGCGCTTGCTGCAGGTGATCGCCGCCGCGGGCGGCGCTCGTGCACCAGTGCGCGACGTCTTCGTCAGGCTGTCGCGCGGCGATGTGACCGCGACAATCCCGCTGCAGACCCTCGTTTCTGACCCGGCAGAAGATATTTACGCCGCACCCGGCGACACGCTCACCCTGATCGAGGTGCCGCAGACCTTCGCCATTTTCGGGGCGGCATCGCGCAATGCCGCGATCCAATTCCCGGCCGACCGGCTGAGCCTCGCCGAAGCGCTGGCGTTGTCGAAAGGGCTGAACGACAACCTCGCCAATCCCAAGGGTGTGTTCCTGTTCCGCTGGGAGCGCGCTCGGGTGGTTCGCGCGCTCGGTGAGCCGATCGCCGACGGCGCGCCCGCGGGCCTCTCACCGGTGGCCTACCGCTTCGACCTTGGGGACGCGAATTCAAACCTGTTGGCGCAGCAGTTTCCGGTGCAGGACAAGGATGTGATCTTTGTCGCCGATGCCGATGTCGAGCCGCTGCGCAAGGTGTTCGAGGTCGTCGGCACCGTCGTCGGACCGTTCAGGAGCGCCCTCCTGGTCTGCCACAGAGCCAAATGCTGAGCGAGCCCCGGACTCAGCGCTCGAGGCCGCCGATCGTACCCTCGTTTAGCCTGGCGACGTCTTCGGGGCCGAGAAAATTGATGTCGCCCGGCGTGGCGAGGCCGATCGCCGCGGCGAAGGCGCCGAGGCGGAGGGCGAGATCGAGATTGCCCTCGAGCAGACCGTGAATCAGCCCGGCGGCGAATGAATCGCCGGCGCCGATCCGATCGACGATCTCGACCGGGAAGCGCGGCGCCTCGCGCAGCACGCCGTCCGCCAGCAGCAGAGTGCCCGGCTCGACGTCGGGCGGCCTTGTCAGGGCGACGCGCGCCAGGCGATAGCGCCCGGCGATCGCCTCGGCGAGGGCCACGCCGGCCTCAGCGAAGCCGAGCACCTGCTGCGCGTCGCGCTCGGCCAAGACGAGAAGGTGCAGATAGGGCGCTACCGCCTCGAACACGGCGCGGGCTTCGGCCGGGCTCGTCAAGGTCGACCGGTAATTGAGATCGTAAGAGACCGGCTTGCCGGCCGCTGCTGCGAGTGCGGCGAGATGCAGGATCAAGGCGCGACAGCTCGGGCCGAGCGCCGGTGTGATGCCGGACAAATGCAGCCACGCGCTCGCCTGGACCAAAGTCTCCCAAGGCGCGTCCTCGAACCCCAGTTCGGATGCCGCCGAATGCTTGCGGTCATAGATGACGCGGCTCGTGCGCGGCAGGGGGCCCGGCTCGTAGAACATCAGCCCCAGCCGTGCGTCCGGGATCCAGCGGACCCAGCGGGTATCGACGCCGTGCCGGCGCGCCTCGCCGTCGACGAGGCGCCCGAGCGGCCCCTCGGGTAAACGCGACACCCAGGCGACCCGCCGCCCGAGCCTGGCCAACAGGCAGCCGACATTCAATTCGCTGCCGCCGACGCCGATCTCGAACAGCCGCGACTGATCGAGGCGCTGGGCGCCGGGGGGCGAGAGGCGAAGCAGCGTCTCGCCCAGGGTCAAGAAGTCGTAGCGCCGCTCCGGCGCGGCGATCATCCGCGCGGGCCGCCGGCGACGTAGATGACCTGCCCCGAAACGAACGAGGCGTCCTCGCTCGCCAGGAAGGCGATGACATTGGCGACGTCGCGCGGCACCCCGACGCGGCCGACCGGGATCGCCTTGGCGCGTTCGGCCTTGAACTCCTCGGGATCGCGGCCGAGCCGGATCGCGACCGCCCGCGTCATGTCGCTGTCGATATAGCCCGGCGCCACGGCATTTGCCGTAATACCAAAGCGGCCGAGCTCGATCGCCAGCGTCTTCACCATGCCCTGCAGCCCGGCCTTTGCCGTCGAATAGTTGGTCTGGCCGCGATTGCCGAGGGCCGCGGCCGATGACAGATTGACGATCCGCCCCCAGTTGCGCTTGACCATCTCGCGTTGCGCTGCCCGTGCGCACAAGAAGGCGCCCTTCAGATGGACGAGCGAGACGGCGTCCCAATCCTCGTCGGTCATCTTGTGGATCAGGTTGTCGCGTGTGATCCCGGCATTGTTGACGAGGATGTCGAGCGAACCGAGCCGCGCCGCCACCTCGGCGACGAGCCCTTCGACTTCAGCGGCGACGCCGACGTTGCCGGCAAAGCCCAGCGCCGGCACGCCCTGCTCGCGCGCGATGCGCGCCGCGGTCGCCTCGGCGCCGGCGCCGTCGAGGTCGCAAATCGCGATCGCCGCCCCGTCCTCGGCGAGCCGCTCCGCGGTCGCCGCCCCGATGCCCCTGGCGCCGCCGGTTACGAGGGCGACCCGTCCGGCCGAGCGTTTCTCCATCGCGTCAGTCTCCTCTGTCGAACCGGCCAACCTGTCGCAGCCGCGCGCGGCACGCAACGGGTTCGTTGCCGACAGCAGATTGCCCGTCGGGCCGCAGGCTTAGCCGAGGGTTAGGCGGAGTTGCGGTCGCGAGAGATCGGCCGACGCGCTTGTCTGATGGCCCGAATTGCGCGAGGCTGCTGGCCTCGCCGCGCTCCAGGCGCGCCAACCCACAGCCTTAGCGGAGGACAAGATGGATGCGATCGAACCCGGACTTGCGGCAAAACCCGCGAGCATGACGCCGGAGGAATGGGCGGTGCGGGTCGACCTCGCCGCCTGCTATCGGCTGCTCGCGCATTTCGGCTGGGACGATCTCGTGCTGACGCACAATTCGGCGCGCGTGCCGGGCCACGACGACCAGTTCCTGATCAATCCGATGGGGCTGATGTTCAACGAGATCACCTCCTCGAACCTGTTGAAGATCGATCTCGACGGCAACCTCGTCGAACCCTCGGAATACGAGCCGAACCATGCCGGCTATGTGATCCACAGTGCCATCTATCTGGGCCGGCCGGACGTCAATTGCGTCGTCCACACCCATACCGAAGCCGATATCGCAGTCGGTGCGCTGGAAGACGGGCTGCTGCCGCTGTCGCAATGGGCGATGCGGTTCTATAACCGGCTCGGCTATCACGACTACGAGGGCGTGTCGCTCGATCTCGACGAGCGTGAGCGGCTGCAGCAGAGCATCGGCCAGCATCCGGTATTGGTCTTGCGCAACCACGGCCTTTTGGCGACCGGCCGCAACGTCGCCGAAGCGTTCTCGCTGACCTATCATTTCGAGCGCTCGGCGGAAGCCCAGCTGAAGATCCAGGCGGCGACCGCCTCCGGCGCCAAGATCGTCGTGCCGTCGGCCGAGACCTGCGAGCGGCAGGCCGCTCTGTTTGAGCGCGGCGCCAACATGCCGCGCCTTCAGGGGCAGCGCGAATGGCCGGCCCTGTTGCGGCTCGCCGACCGTCTCGACCCGAACTACCGGAACTGAAACGAGGCCCCGTCGATGAAGATCACCGGCATCCGCTCCTCGATCGTCCTCTTGCCGGCAGACGAGCCGCTCGCCGGTGCCGCCGAGAACCCGAGCAGCACGCGCCCGATCGTCACGCTCGACGTCGACACCGACGAAGGTGTTGCCGGGCTCGGCGTGACCTATTTCGGCGGTGCCTTGACCGGCACGCTGAAAAGCGCCGTCGACGAATTGGGTGCCCTCGCCGTCGGAGAGGACCCGCTGCGGGTCGAGGCGGTGGCCGCCAAACTGCGCGCCGCGGCGGGCTCGGCCGGTCCCGGCGGGATCTTCAACCTGGCGATATCGGCGCTCGACACCGCCTTGTGGGACATCCGCGGCAAGGCGCTGGGGCTGCCGTTGTGGAAGCTTCTCGGCGGGGCGCGCGAACATGTGCCGAGCTACGCGAGCGGCGCCTTGATGCGAGGTCTTACACTCGACCGCGTCGTCGCGGCCGCGGCCACGCTCAAGGACAGGGGCTGGCGCGAGATGAAGACGCAGCTGGCGCTGCCCGGCGAGACGACGCCGGCAAAGGAGGTCGAGCGCATGCGCCGGGTGCGCGAGGCGATCGGCCCCGACATCAAGCTGATGTGCGACATCAACCAGCGCTGGCGGCCCGAGCAGGCGATCGACATAGGCCGCCGCGTCGAGGATGCGGGTGTCGGCCTCTTCTGGCTCGAAGACGTGACGACGGCAGATGATTTCCCCGGCCTCGCCCGGGTCACCGCGGCGCTCGCGACCCCGGTCGCCGGCGGCGAATATGTCTGGGGCATCACGCCGTTCCGCCACATGGTCGAAGCGCGCTCGGTCGACGTCGTGATGATCGATCTGGTGCGGGTCGGCGGGATTACGCAATGGCTCAAGGTCGCCGGCATGGCCGAGGCCTTCAACCTGCCGGTCGTCAGTCATCTGATCCCGGAGGTCCATGTGCATCTGATCGGCGCGGTGCCGAACGGGCTCACGGTCGAATACATGCCTTGGCTGATGCCGCTATTCAAAGAGGTGCCGGTGATGCGGAACGGCGAATTGGCGATGCCGACAAAGCCGGGGCTCGGCCTCGAATTCGACCGGGCGGCACTCGACCGCTACCGCGCCGGTTGAGGCCGATCCGGGTCGGGGAGGGACGGCATGAAGATAACGCGGGCGGAGACCGGGATTGTGGCGCTGCCGAACGACGAACCGCTGGCCGGGTTTTCCGAGAACCCCGAGGCGAAGAACCCGATCGTCCATCTGCGGCTTCATACCGACGACGGCATCGAAGGGCTCGGGGTCACGTATTTCGGCGGCGGCCTGACCCGCACGCTGCGGCGGTCGGTCGACGAATTGGCGGCGCTGACGATCGGCGAGGATCCGCTGCGGGTCGAGGCGGTCGCGGCCAAATTGCGCGCCGCCGCGGTTTCCGCCGGACCCAACGGCATGTTCTCGATGGCGCTTTCGGCGATCGATGTGGCGCTATGGGACATCAAGGGGAAGGCGCTCGGCCTGCCGTTGTGGAAGCTGCTGGGCGGCGGGCGCGATCATGTCGCGACCTATGCGAGCGGCGCCTTGCGCCGCGGCCTCAAGCTCGAAGAGGCGGTGATCGCCGCCGGGCGATTGCGCGACAAAGGCCACCGCCAGGCAAAGATGCAGTTGGGCTTGCCGGGAGTCACCTCGCCCGCCCGCGAGGTCGAGCAGGCGCGGCTGATCCGGCAGGCGGTCGGCCCGGACATGGATTTGATGTGCGACATCAACCAGCGCTGGCGCGTCGAGCAGGCGATCGACATCGGCCGCCGCGTCGAGGAGGCCGGCGTCGGGCTCTTCTGGCTCGAAGACGTGACGACGGCGGATGATTATGCTGGGCTGGCGCGGGTCGCCGAAGCGCTAGCGACCCCGGTCGCCGGCGGCGAATATCTCTGGGGCATCGCACCGTTCCGTCACATGATCGAGGCTCGCTCGGTCGATATCGTGATGATCGACCAGGTGCGCTCGGGCGGCATCACCCCGTGGCTCAAGATCGCCGGCATGGCCGAAGCGTTCAACCTGCCGGTGGTCAGTCACGGCGTGCCCGAGATCCATGTGCACCTTGTCGGTGCGGTGCCGAACGGCCTGACCGTCGAATACATGCCGCGCCTTTTCCCGCTGTGGGAGGCGGTGCCGGTGCCCGAAAACGGCCTGCTGGCAATGCCCCAGAAGCCCGGGCTCGGGCTCGAATTCAATGAGGATGCGATCCGGCGTTTCGCGGTCGCCTGATCCTATCTTCACCACACTGGTCGGATTGCGCTCCGATGGACCCGGCGATCACTGCGATCACGATGCCGCAATGGGGTCTCACGATGACCGAGGGCAAGGTGCTCGGCTGGCTGAAAGAGCCGGGCCAGCCCTTGCTCCGCGGCGAGGAATTGCTGGAGATCGAGACCACCAAGATCACCAATGTCGTCGAGGCGCCCGAGAACGGCGTGCTGCGTCGAATCGTGGCCCCGGCCGGGGTGACACTGCCGGTCGGCGCCCTGCTCGCCGTCGCTGCGCCGGAGGCGGTGCCGGATGCCGAAATTGACGCGTTCATCGGCGAATTTGCCGCCGGCAAGCCGATCGGCGAACCGGCAGTCGAGGCCGAAGCCGCAACGACGGCGGTCGAGCCGCGCGATCTCGATGCCGGCGGGCGGCGGCTGCGCTATCTCGAACGCGGCGCGGGCAGCGCAGTCCCGGCGGTCCTCATTCATGGTTTCGGCGGCGATCTCAACAGCTGGATGTTCACCCAGCCGGCGCTCGCCGAAGACCGGCGGGTAATCGCGCTCGATCTGCCGGGGCATGGCGGCTCGGCCAAGGAGGTGGGTGCCGGCGACGCCGAAAGCCTGGCCGATGCCGTCGAGGCGGCGCTTGCCGCGCTCGGCCTCCGGCAGGTCCATCTCGTCGGCCACTCGCTGGGCGGCGCCGTCGCGGCGCTCGTCGCGCTGCGCCGGCCGGAGCGGGCCGCGAGCCTGACGCTGATCGCGCCGGCCGGGCTCGGGGTCGAAATTAATGGCGAATTCATTGCTGCCTTTTGCGGCGCGGCGCGGCGCCGCGAGATGGTCGAGGCGCTCAACCTTCTCGTCTATGACCGCGGTCTGATCAGCCGCTTCATGGTTGAAGAGGTGCTGCGCTACAAACGGCTCGACGGCGTCGCCGCGGCATTGACGGCGATCGCGGCGGCGTCCTTCGGGGGAGGCCGGCAATCCTTGGACCTCGGCGCCCGGATCGCGGCGCTGCCATTGCCGGTGCAGTCCATCTGGGGAGCGGCCGATCGGATCGTGCCGGTCGCTCATGCCGAGGCGTTCTCCGCCCGCTTCCCGGTCCATATCCTCGAAAAGGCGGGTCATCTTCCGCACCTCGAGCAGCCGGGCGAAGTGAACCGGTTGCTGCGGACTTTTCTTTCCGCCGCGTAACGCTCGGTTCACGACAACAGGGAGTGAGCAGTATGGCTGATCTCGTCGCAATTGCCTTCCCGACCGAAGAAAAAGCCGAGGATGTCCGGCACAAACTGCTGGACTTGCAAAAGGAATATCTGATCGAACTGGAAGACGCCGTGATCGCGGTCAAGCAGCCGAATGGCAGGGTCAAGCTCAATCAGCTCTTTCACCCGGCCGCGGCGGGTGCCGCGACCGGCAGCTTTTGGGGTCTCTTGATTGGCCTGATCTTCATGATGCCGTTGGCCGGCGTCGCGATCGGCGCCGCGTCCGGCGCGCTCGGCGGCGCGCTTGCCGATGTCGGCATCAACGATCAGTTCATGAAGGATGCGGCGGAATCGCTGCAAGCCGGCAACGCCGCGCTGTTTCTCTTGATCCGCAAGATGACGACCGACAAGGTGCTGGCGGATCTGCAGGGCGTCGGCGGCACCGTGCTGCGCACGTCATTCGATCATACGAAAGAGGAGGCGCTGCGCGCCGCGCTCGCCGGCGCGCTCCCGTCCGCCGCTCCATCCGCCGCCGACTGACAAACCCACCCCGGCGCCGGCTCAAAACATCGTCCAGACATAAAAGAACAGCGTATTGTTGTTCTGCGCGCTGCGGCCCGTGCCGTTGATGTCGGTCGAGGCGCCGTTGAACTTGCTCCAGCGGGTATATTGCAGGCCGATGCGGAAGTTGAGCCAAGGCCAGAATTTGGGCCCGCCATGGCTGAACGGCAGATACGCGATCTCGCCGATCCAGGCGGCGCTGTTCGGGCCTCCGGTCGGCGTGCCGTAGAGCGCCGCGTCCGCGGTGCCGGCGACGGTGAGCCGGCCGCCGGTCAGGCTCCAGGACTGGTTGTAGATATAAGAGACCGAGCTGTTCAGATAGCGCAGCGTGTCGTCCGAATTGCTGGCAAGGCCGAGCAGCTGGCTTGCCCGCGTATCATGATTTTCGTGAATCCAGGCGGTGCGGAACGTCACCATATTTGGATCGCCGAGAAATTGGTATTGGCTGTCGACGCCGATATCGGTGAAGGAATCGGTGCCGGCCTGCGGCAGCCCCATTGGCGAGACCTGCGAGGCGAGGCCGAATGTGCCGATTTCCACTGAATGATTGCCGATGTCCTTCTCGGCCGCGACCCGCCAATAAGGCGCGATGCCTGAGATCGGGCTCAGGCCGACCGGGCTGACCCCGAGTGTCGCCTGCGCGGTGTCCGACAGCGGCCGATAGCCGCCGAATTCGGCATAGAACATGTCATCGATAAACGCGTAGGTGCTGAGCCCGACGACCTGCTGCGCGTAGACCTGATTGATGAACGGGGTGGCGGTCGGCACCGGCGCGAACGCCGACGTGATATAGGGAAAGCTCCATGCCGGGATCGTATTCCAGACGTCCTGCACCGTCGGATTGTTGTTGACGTCGATGCCCCACAGCAGCGTGTGGCCGTCGATCTTGACCGTGTCGGCATAGCGGATATCGGTGTTGTCCCAAGTAAAATCATGACTGACGCCATTGTAGGTGCCCTGGATAAAGGCGCCGACGTGGTTGGTTATCGCGCCGCCGGTGAACAGGCTGACCTGCTGCATGGCGAGGTCGTTGTTGGCGGCGAAGCCGGGTGCGGCGCCGCCCGGCTGCGGCGCCTCTGTGTGGCTGAAGCCGGGCTGCAGCATGACCGCGAAAGGCGGACCCTGCCAATCGCCGCCGCGCAACTGATAGCCGCCGAGCTTGAAGCGGCGGCCGAACGGCGTCAACTCGAGAAAGGCGGTGTGACAGGTGGCGCAGGGCTGTCCGGTTTGCCGGGCATAAAGCGGCAGCGCCGCGGCAGGGCGCGCCGACAAGGAGGCTACGACAACGGCGATGAGAGCCAGCAGCCGACGACAATAATTCTCCGCGTCCGGCGCAGTGCACCGGCGAGCCTCGGTCATGCCAATGATTCTCCTCGTCGGGCCGCAATTCCGGCCGGACTTGTTGGCGTCGTGAAATGACGTCTGATGCAGACGACGGTTTGACCCGGCGGCAATGCGTCAGCGACTGGCGCCGCGCTGCAACGGCGCTGCCGTTTACATTGGCGAAATGGTACCCGTACGCTTCAAGCGAGCTTCAGCGCCGCCAGGGCGGGGCGTGCGGCCTGCTGCTTCGGCATGAAGATCCGGCAACAACCGTGCGGACTGATATTTCCCTCAACAACCTTGCAGCTGCTCGGCGCCAGGAATTGGACGCATTTGTCGCACTCCCTGTCGCCCTGCGGTTGATCCTGATAGGCGACGGCCGCCTGCGAGATTGTCGGGTCAGCGGCAGCCGGCCGCAGACCCGTCACGATCGCAGCCGCGCCGCCGACAGCCCCTATCGCAGTTTGCATGATCGAGCGCCGGGTAGGCGCGGCGCGCCCATGTATCGGGTTTTGGGTCACGGTCATCCCCTGCCAATGATGCGGAATTTGCGGCGCATCGGCCCTGCCCCGTTGCTCCGGGGATGTCGAGCCGATCGGGCCGGTTCGCTCGCTACGACTCGCCGTTCAAGGCCTTTATTCCTGACGCGGGGATCGGCTGCTGCGTCTCCTGCGGCAATACTCGCGCGCCAGTCGAGAAACCTGTGAGACGGATCCCTGTAAAATCATGCGAAATAGGACGGAAACCGGAGCTTGCTCCCAAGGAACGAGAATTTGTCGATCTTTAAAGGGAATTGACGGATAACAAAAAAGTGATCGCTTAAGCGAGCCGGGTGTGCTCATGTTTCGCCCCCGTGCTGTCGCTCCGTGCAGGACATTCGCGAGCGGGCTCTGAGGCGCTGGCATCTGCGTCGCGGAAAGGGCGGCGTGCACGGCTGGCTCTATACGATCCTTGACAGGCGGTTCTCAACGGTAGTGGCCGACGCATGATCCTGACGCCGATTGCGCGCGAAGATCTCGGCGCGGCACTCGACCGGTTGGATCAGGGCCTCGTCGACGCCGTCTCCCGCGCCTGTTATCGCCGGATCCGGAGAACCTCGCCCGACCGCGCGTGCGGCGCGACAGCCGAGGCGCATCGCCAAGAGGCGCTGGACTTGGCCCGCGCTTGCGGCATGACGATCCATCCGCCGGATCGCTCGTGTCCGTTCAACTGGGACGGCGCGGCCCTCAATGGCAGTTGCGAAGCCTATGTGATCCTTCACGAAATCGCCCATTTCACACTGGCGCCGCCGGCGCGCCGCGGGCTCGTCGAGTTCGGGTTAGGTCCGGGCCCGGATACGCTCGACCGGGTTGCGGCCGAACGCGCCGCGATCCTCCCGTTCCTGGCGCGCGAGGCGGACGAGGCCGCGGCCTCGCTGCTCGGCATCCTGTGGGAGGCAGAGCTGGGGCAGCCGGCGCTCTCCTCGTTTCTCGATCAGAACTGGCTCGAAGGCCTCGAACGTTCGGCGGCCGCCCATTTCACGGTGGTTTTGAGCGAATTGCGAAGACGCCGACTAACGTCGCCGCCCTTGCCCGTACGCGGCCTTGCCGGTTTTCACTAATGAGAAGGAGTGCATTTCTGACCCTTGCTGTCGGGGCAGGCCAGGAACATCGACCAGACAAAGTCGCGCCGGACCCAGTTGTCGGACGGCAACGGCTTTGGCGCGCCGACCGGGTTCGAGGTCAGTAAGGTGATCCCGTCGGTCCCGTTTGACTCGATCGCGGAGACGGCGTGGCAGGAGATGCACGACGACTGCGACAGCGGCATGCCGACGTTTTCGCCCTCGATGATCGAGTTGCCCAACAACAACGGCCGATAAAACCCGGCTTGCACCCCGTCCAGCCGATAGTTGTTCCACTCCGGCGCCAGGTCGGCCGCCATCATCAACTGCGCCAATCGCGGGCTCTGCCTAGTCGGCGCGCCAGTCGTCGCCGCCGGGATCGAGCCAAAGGTGTCGACGCAGCCGAGCGCCCGGCAGCGCAGCGGGTTGGTTTTCGTATTTTGCGGCTCGAAGGTCGCCCAGATCCATTGGTTCAACAGCTTCGAGATCAAATGGATCCCGGCGAGCGCAAAACAGTTGCCGTCCACCGATTCGACGTGGACGCTGCGCCGGAACGATGCCGGAAGGCTGCTGCATTTATTGGAAAGACCGATCGTGGACAGCTTGATCCAATCAGCCTTTACTTCGATTGCTGGAGCAGGAAACTGAATCGGCGGGCCGTAATATTGTGCCTGCTGGGCCTGGCCGGGCCGGTTCCACAAATCGTTGCCGGCGACGTAATCCTCCGCCGTGCCGTTCAATCTGACCTCTTCGCAGATGACGAGGTTCGGCTCGCCCGGCGGCGGCGCTCCGGCCTTGTTGCAATTCTCGTTGGGTGCGCCCAGCAGCCCCTGTACTACCGCGCCGAGGTTCGGGTGTCGCAAGAGCGTAAACGGGCTGGCACCGAGTTGGTGCGTCGTCGTCTCGGCTTGGCCGAGCGCGTTCGGCACGAACAGGCCCTTGCCCGGGTCGGCGGGATACATCTGCGCCTGTTCGATCCAATCCTCCCAGACGACGTAAGGATATTGCTCACGGTTTACCGGGCAGGTCGCGGCCACGAACAGCTGCCATGCCGTCTCGTTGATGTTCGGGCTGATCTCGGTCGGCGGCGCGCACGGGTTCTGCGTGCCGCTCGTCGTCTGCGCGAAGGCGGTCCCGAGCGGGATGGCGAGCATCGAGAACAAAATCGCGGCGAACATGCCGGCGAAACCGCGCATGGCTTTCCTCCCTCGCTGCGGCGTCAAGCGGCGCCGGCGCCGGCAACTCTAAGGGGTGCCGGTCAACAATCCGTCAAACTGGCGGCGTCGCGGATGGGGCTGCATCGCCGGCGGGCGCGCAATTGACAGGCTTCAACGTGGAAGATTTGATCGGGTGCGAAGGGCGGCCGGTGCGGGCCGGCGCCGCACCAGGGACAGCGGAGATGGTGATGGAAAAGCGCTCACTCGGCCGCACCGGGCTCGAAGTTTCGGTCCTCGGCTTTGGCTGCGGTGCGGTCGGCGGATTGATGGTGCGCGGCACGCCGGCCGATCAGGAACGCGCCGTCGCCCGGGCCGTCGAGCGCGGCATCGATTACTTCGACACCGCGGCGATGTACGGCAACGGCGAATCGGAGCGCAATCTCGGCCGCGTGCTGAAGAGCCTGAAGCCCGACATTCGTCTCGGCACCAAGGTGCGCGTGCCGCAGGTCGAACCGGGCCAGATCGGGGCCGCGATCAGAGGTTCGCTGGCGGCGAGCCTCGAGCGGCTGCAGCGCAGCGAGGTCGATCTGTTCCAGCTGCACAACCACATCACGCGCGACGGCGAGGGCACCGATCTGACCCCGGAAGTCGTGCTCGGCGAGGTCGTGCCGGCCTTCGAGCAGCTCAAGCGCGAAGGCAAGACCCGGTTCTGCGGCATCACGGCGGTCGGCGACACCGGTGCCCTCTATCGCGTCGTCGACGCCGGCGCCTTCGATACCGCCCAGGTCAGCTACAACATGCTCAATCCGAGTGCCGGAAGGGCGGTCGCGGCCGGCTATCCGGCGCATGATTTTGGCAATCTTCTGGCCCATACGCGGGCCGCCGGAATGGGCGTCATCGCGATCAGGGTGCTCGCCGCCGGCGCGCTGAGCGGGATCGAGACGCGGCATCCGCTCGGCTCGCCCAATGTCGAGCCGATCGGTTCCGGCTCCAGCTACCGCGTCGATGTGGCACGCGCCAGAAGGCTTGAGCCGCTCGTCGCCGAAGGGTTCGCCGACAGCCTGATCGAAGCGGCGATCCGCTTCGTGATCGCCAATGACGCGGTGGCGACGGCGCTCGTCGGGACCTCGACGCTCGACGAGCTCGATCGCGCCGTCGCCGCTGCCGAGAAGGGACCGCTGCCGGGCGCCGCTCTCGACCGCCTGGCGGCGCTGCAGAGCGCATTCGTTGGCGAAGCCCGATAGTTCCTGGTTTCAGGTAAAGCTGAAAGAGGTGGTCTTGTCCGATTTCGAGGAAAGTCTCGCCGCTCTCGACGCGCGGCTGGAGGAAATCCAGAAGCGCGGCAAGGCTGTCGTGTCGGCGGTCGGACGCGTCCGCAGCGCGGCAAAGCTCGGCCGGGCTAGCGAGATTGCAAAAGGCCTCGACGACGTCGCGAAGCGGCTCGGCGAGGCCGGCGCCGCCGCCGAGGGTCTCTCGGACTGCTGGCGGTTCGACACGGCCGCCTATCTGTCCGACGGCCGTTTTGTCGACGATCTGAAAGCCGCAGCTGTCGCGAACGGGCTCGAATTGTTCGAGCATGACGGCCGCATCTACTGCTTTCCGCTGTTGTTGCGGGTCGATCCGAAAGGCAATGCCGTCAAGATCGGCCGGAAGCTCGAGCGCCGGATCCGGCCCGCAGCACTGGCACGACTGCTCGCGGACGCCCAAAAACGCCCGCAACGTTTTCGCGAACCGCAGTTTCTCGAGCTCCTGTACCATACATGGCGGCGTCTTGCCGGCGTCGGATGGCGAGGAAGCGGCGTCGGTCCCGCGATCTCGCTCGCCGAAATTCACGACACGCTGACGTTGCTGCCGGGTGCCGATTACCCGGTCGAGGAGTTCGCACGCGACCTCTTGCTGCTCGATCGCCGGCCCGACTTGCGGACGCGCAACGGCTGCCGCTTCGAGCTGCCGGCCTCGACCCTCAGCAAAGGTTCGATGAAGCAGCTTACCGTTTACGACGAGAGCGGCGCGCCGCACACCTATATTGCCGTCAAATTCGTCAAGGAGGGCTGACATGGCGGTGGCTGCTGCGGAGTGGCTCAGCCTGATCGAGCGCGAATATCTCCGCGGCTTTGTCACGGCCGGCGGCGCCGCCGTCAAGTTCGCCATTGGCGATGATGCTGCGCTCGGGTCGGCTCGACGAGGGTTGGCTGCGCTCGCCTCGCAGCACGGGCTGACCCATGTGCACGTCGATGCCGCGGCGACGCGGTTGCACATGATCCAAGACGTCTTTTTCGCCGTCGCCCGTAGCCTTGATTGGGGGACGATGGCGCAGGATTTCGTCGAGGCGTTGTTCGACCGGCAAGGCTATGAATGGCCGCGCCGCGGCGAGGCTGTACCGGTCCACGAGGTGGCGGAAAAGAACGGTGTTGCCGTGACGTTGCTGCGCCGCAGCCTGCAGCAATGGCTGACCAGCGACGTCATGCAAGATCCGGAAATGAGCCAGGATTTTGGCGTAGCGATGACGCAGCTGTGCGAGCGCCGGTTTGAGCCCGAGGACACCCAACCCGGCATCACGACACCGGTCCTCGAATGGCTCCGCGGTGAGTTGCCGCGCATCGCCGCGCTCAAGAATACCTTCATCGCCGCCAGGATAACGCGCCACAACGGGCGCGCGATGCTGCGCTCGTTGTGTCGCTGGCTGCGGCTCTGCGGGCGGCGCGGCCTTTGCGTCACATTGGATATCCGCCAGCTCGGCAAGACCGGGGCCGCCGTCGGCAACGGGCTCAGATACAGCCCGGCGGCAGTGATGGACGGTTTTGAAGTGCTGCGCCAACTGATCGACGATGCCGAGCACTTTGCCGGCTTGTTGCTGGTCGCGCTCGCCGACGGGGCGCTGATCGGCGACGATGCCAAGCGATCGGTCGACGCCTATCAGGCCTTGAAAATGCGGATCTGGGATGATGTCCGGCCGGAAGGACGAGATAATCCGCTGGCACCCCTCGTGCGGTTGATCGGCGCGCCGCGCCCGGAACCGGCGATCGTGCTGGCGCGATGAACGATCCCTCGGCGATCGCGGCGCGCAGCGCGATCGAGGCATTGCGGGCCGGCGTGCCGAACCGCGCCGCGATCCGCCTTTTGGGCAGTGACGACGATCCGTTGCGGCAGGATTTCTCCGATCGCCTCGGCAGGTGCGCCGCGGCGCACGACGGCAGGCAGCTCGAAGGGATTATCCTCAGCGGGGCATTCGGCGCCGGCAAATCACATCAGCTCGGCTACCTCGCCGAATTGGCCCGACAGGAGAAGTTCGTCGTCAGCCTCGTGCCGATCAGCAAGGAAACTCCGCTTTTTGATCCGGCGCGGTTGTTTGCCGCGGCGGTCCGCGCTGCCGTCGTTCCCGACGCCAACGATGACGTGATGACGGCATCGATGCGCCGCCTCCGACCGAATTCCGACAGTTACGACGCCCTCGAATTGTGGACGACCACCGAGGTGCGAGAGGGCCGGCTGGCCCCGCTGTTTGCGGCTCTGCTTTATCTGATCCCGCGGCGGACGAGCGACCCCGACGACCATGCTCGGATCACGCGATTCTTCGCCGGCGGGAGGCTTACCGTCACGGTCGTCAAGGGCTGGCTGCGCGACGCCGGTGCCGCCAGGCTGTTCGAACTCAAACCGATCCGCGAGACGGAGCTCGCGCCGCAGCGGATTCGTTTCGCGCCGCGCCTCTTCCGAGCCGCCGGCTATTGCGGATGGTGCCTGCTGTTCGACGAGGTCGAGCTGATCGGCCGCTACAGTCCGCTGCAGCGTGGCCGCAGCTACGCCGAGCTGGCGCGCTGGCTGGGCTTGGACGGCGATGCGGCAATTCCGGGATTGCTGACCGTCGCCGCCGTCACCGACGACTTTACTACGCAGATGTTCGCGCAGAAACGCGACGACGAGCTGATCCCGCCGCGGCTGGAGCAGCGCGGATTGGTCCGTCAATCCATCATGGCGAAGCGCGGCATGGAGTGGCTGGAGCGGCATCAGGCGCGGCTCGTTTCTCCGGAGGAAGCCGGTCTGCGGCGCAGCCTCGACAAGATCGCGGCGTTCTATGGCGATGTTTACGGCTGGACCCTGCCCAGGATCGACATCGGCGAGCGATTGGCCGGCAAGTCGATGCGCCAATATGTGAAGTCCTGGATAACGAGCTGGGACATCGAGCGCCTTTACGGCCAGACGCCGCATATCGAGGCGCAGACGATCGTGACCGATTACAGCGAGAACAGCGAGATCGAGCAGGCTCCGGTCGACGGCGGTGCGGGCGACAACGCCGGATGAGCGCCGTCCCGGGCCTCGCTCCGAGCCGCGAGGATGACGCCTACGGCCTCAGCTGGGCGCATCCGCTTTTTGCTTATCAGCATGTGGGCATCGCTAGGTTGTTGGCGGGCTCGTCGGTGCTGCTCGCCGACGAGATGGGGCTCGGCAAGACGATCCAGGTGATCGCGGCGCTGCGCGTGCTCGCCCGGCGCGGCGAAGTGCGTTCTGCGCTGATCGTCTGCCCGGCGGGGCTCGTCCCGCAATGGCGCCGCCAGATCCGGTTGTGGGCGCCCGAATTGTCGATCAGCACGGCGGTCGGGTCGGCGGTCGAGCGGCAGGCGGCCTGGCGGCGCGATGCGACCTTGTTCCTGACCGGCTACGAATGCCTGCGCAGCGATGCGCGGGTTCGCGGCAAGGACGGGCCGGCGGACCGGGAATGGGATGTCGTCGCGATCGACGAGGCGCAACGCATCAAGAACCCTGAGGCCGACGCCTCGCTCGCGATTAAACAGCTGCACCGCGGCCGTTCCTGGGCGTTGACCGGGACGCCTTTGGAGAACCGCCTCGATGACTTGCTCTCGGTGCTCGATTTCGTTGCCCCCGGCGGGTTCGATCCCGCCGGCATGGCCGTCGGGCTGCGGCGGCTGATCGGCGAGGTGCAGCTGCGCCGGCGCCGCCGCGATGTGTTGCGGGAGCTGCCGCCGAAATTCGTCTCGACCGTGACCGTCGATCTCGGCGGATCGCAACGGCGCGCCTATCGCCGGGCCGAGGAAGAAGGGATCGTCTGGATCCGCTCGCTCGGCACCCGATTGCGGATCAGCCACGTGCTGGAACTGATCCTGCGGCTGAAGCAGATTTGCAATTTCTGCCCGGAATCGGGCCACTCGGCAAAGCTTGCCGATTTGCGGGCCCGGCTCGCCGTGCTCGACGCAAGCAGGGAGAAGGCGCTCCTGTTCTCGCAATTCGTCGACGAGCCGTTCGGCGCGCGGCGCTTGGTGCGGGAACTCGCCGATTTTCGCCCGCTGTTGTTCACCGGCGACCTCGATCCGACGGCGCGCGCCGGCCTCGTCGCCGAGTTCGAACGCGATCCGGCGCGGCGGCTGATGGTCCTTTCGCTGCGCGCCGGCGGGCTCGGGTTGAACTTGACCGCCGCCTCCCTGGTCTTCCACTTCGACCGTTGGTGGAACCCGGCCGTCGAGGCGCAGGCCGAGGACCGGACACACCGGATCGGCCAGACCCGTCCGGTACAAACCTTCGCCTATCTCTGCGCCGATACGATCGAAGAGCGGATCGCTGCAATTCTCACCGAGAAGCGCGCGCTGTTCGCCGATCTCGTCGACGGCGTGCCGATGCCGGCATTGCGCCGGTTCGGTCTCGCCCGCCTGGTAGAGGCGGCCGCACCCCGGCTCGGCCGATGAGCGGTCGGCCGCTCACCAAGCCTCGCGGCCTCGTGCCGGGCGCTCGCTGCCGGCGGCAGTGCGCTGCCGCGCGGCCTCTTCGGCCTCGTGCTTGTCGAACATCGCCTTTGCCGCGGCGTTGCGCTTGGCGCTGAATTCGTCCCGGTTGTCGCCGCACCATTGGTAGGAAGCGGCGCGGCTTTCGTTCAACCGGCTGAAATGCGGCATCACATAGCGGGCATAAAGCTCGTATGAGCGCTTTGTTTCGGCAAAATCGGCCCAGTTGTGGGCTTGCTGCAGAAAAGCGCCAAAGCTTCCCTGCTTCTCGTAGAGCCGCTCGATCAAGGCGATCGCATCGTCGGGCGTGCCGCAGACGCCATAGCGGTTCTTGACGAACCATTCGAGCGGGTCTTCGCCGGCCGGCACGATGAAGCGCGGCTGGTTGTTGTTGAGATAGCCGAGATAGCGCTCAAAGCCGAACCGGGCGTTGGCATAGGCCTGCGCCCGCGTCTCGGCGATGTGCATCGGGCCGACGAGCCGCAGCCGCGCCGGATCCATCTCCCGCCCGTGCTCCGCGGCGACGTCGCAGGCGATCTGCCAGTTCGAAGCGAGCGCGTCGTAGCCGAACGGGTTCGTCGCCGCGACGCAGATCATCCCGAGATCGTATTTGCCGGCGAGGCGGCCGCCCGACGGCGTCACGGCGCTGACCACCGCCACTTCGGGATGGGGTTTCGTATAGGGCAGGAGGTGCAGGCGGCATTCCTCCATCCGGTACCAGTCGGTTTTCTCGGTGACGATCTCGCCGCGAAAGAGGCGCAGGATCACGTCCAGCGATTGGGCCATGCGGTCGCGCTGGGTGAGCGGGTCGATCCCCATCATGATCGCGTCCGAGGCCAGGAGCCCCGGTCCGGCGCCAAACATGACCCGGCCGCGCGTCATGTGGTCGAGCTGGACGATGCGGTCGGCGACCATCATCGGGTGGTGATAGGGCAGCGAGATGACCCCGGTGCCGAGGCGGATGTGTTTCGTGCGTTCGGCGGCGAAGGCGATGAAGATCTCCGGAGAGCTGATGATCTCGAACCCGGCCGAGTGGTGCTCGCCGATCCAAGCCTCGTGAAAGCCGAGCTTGTCGAGCCAGGTCATCAATTCGAGGTCGCGCTCGAGGCACTGGGTCGGGTCTTCCTCGTTCGGGTGGAACGGCGGCAGAAAAATCCCGTGGCGGAGAGTGACGAGTGACATGGCGGCCCTCGCTCGGTTACCGCTGTTTCTGCCGGGCCGAGGCCCCGATCGGCGGCGCGCTGGGATGCTAGCGAAGATCGCCGAGCGGGAAAACGCTCGTTCCCGCATGCCGATCGATCAGGAAAGGTTGGTAGGCTATCACGACCGTCAGAAGTGCGCCGCGCTGCCGGCCCGATTTCATGATCGTAATCTGGGCCATCGTTATGATCGCCTGACCGACGATTTTATTTCTTAAAGACGATCAGAGCTTAAGCCAAAGATCGTCAGAGCCTGAGCCCGGATTAAAGCGTCACAACAACGTCATCGGACCGTCATCCAATGGTAAATTTCGCCGACTACGGTCGCGCCGCAGCTGAAATTTCCACCAAAGGGGACAAACGATGCAAAGCCGAGGCTGCCCGGGCAAACGTCCGGGCTTTCGGTACGGACTTCTATGCGGCGCGGCACTGTACGCGCTCGCGGCCGGCATGATGGCGCCGGCGACGGCCGCGACACCTGGCCCGAACGACGCCAAGACGGCGACGCCGATCAAGCACGTGATCATCATCATCGGCGAGAACCGCAGCTTCGACCATGTCTTTGCCACCTACGCGCCGCCAAAGGGCACCGTCTTCAACCTGCTTAGCGAAGGAATTATAGATAAAAACGGCAAGCCTGGTCCTCATTTCGACTTGGCACAGCAATATTCCGCTGTCAACAACACCATCTTCACGCTGGCGCCGGGCGGCAAGAAGCTGTATACGATGGGTAAGCAAAACATGCCACCGGTCATGACCGACGGCGCGCCTCAGTTTGCCAGCAACACCAAGCCGCCGCCTTTTGCCACCGTCGCTGTCGCGAAGCTGGTCGATTCCCCGGCCCTGCCAAACAGCGATTACGTCAGGCTGACTACCGGCGCGACGGGCCTCGCGGCCAACTCGATCGACACCCGCTATCCGAACGCCGCGACACCGATAAATGGGCCGTATCAGCTCTCGCCGCACATCTCCTATGACGACTATTCGGCAAGCCCGGTACATCGGTTCTACCAGATGTGGCAGCAGCTGGACTGCTCCGTCGCCCATGCGACGACGGCGAATCCGTCGGGCTGCCTCGCCGACTTGTTCCCGTGGGTCGAGACGGCCAATGGAACCGGGGGCAATGGGGAAAAGCAACCGGCCCACTTCACCGACCAGACGACCGGCGAGGGTTCGGCCTCGATGGGGTTCTACAATGTGCAGCAGGGCGACGTGCCCTATTTCAAGATGCTGGCCGACCAGTATGCCCTCGGTGACAACTACCATCAGCCGGTCAAGGGCGGCACCGGGGCGGACAGCGTCTATCTCGGCTACGCCGCCGACGTGTGGTGGACCAACTCGACCGGCGGTCCGGGCGTGCCGCCAGTCGACGATATTGAAAATCCGAACCCGCAAAAGGGCACCAACAACTGGTATACGCAGGACGGCTATTCGGGCGGCTCTCTATCCGACTGTTCCGACCCGAAGCAGCCCGGCGTCGGCCCGATCCTCGACTACCTCGCGGCACTGTCTTACAAGCCGAAGGCGAATTGCGCGCCGAAGACGTATTACTTGCTGAACAATTACAACCCGGGCTATTTCGGAGATGGCAAGGTCAACACCAGCGCCTTCACGGTCCCACCGCAGTCGCAGCCTTCGATCGCCAACAGTCTGGACAAGGCCGGCGTCAGCTGGACCTATTACGGCGAGGCCTGGGATGCGTATGTCGCCAATCCAGGTGCCGGCCTTGGCGAGACCTACTGCAACATCTGCAATCCGTTTCTCTACCAAACCTATGTGATGACCAACAAGACGGAGAGAACGACTCACCTCAAGGACACGACCGACCTCTACACCGATCTGAAAAGTGGCGCATTGCCGGCGGTATCGTGGGTGAAGCCCAATTCGTTCAATGACGGCCACCCTGCATCCTCCAAATACGACATCTTCGAGCCGTTCGTGGAAAACATCCTCGACATGCTGATGGCCAATAAGGCGCTCTGGGCGGATACCGCGGTCTTCATCACCAACGACGAAGGCGGCGGCTACTACGATTCGGGCTTCGTCCAGACGATCGATTTCTTCGGCGACGGCACTCGCATCCCGATGCTCGTGGTGTCGCCGTACTCGAAAGGCGTCGGGATGGTGCATGGTTATGGCGACCATGCGTCGTTCATCAAGTTCGTCGACGCCAATTGGGGACTGAAGCCGATCGCCAGCTACACCCGCGACAACCTGCCGAACCCGACCGTCTCCGCCACGAACCCGTATGTGCCGACCAACATGCCGGCGCTCGACGACTTGATGGACTACTTCAAGTTCTAAATTCTGGAGCCGGGATCAGGCGGGTGCAGCAACGCATCCGCCTTTTCTGCCGAACCGGCAAGCCAATGACATCCGGAAAGTGAATGACACCTGGAGGAGCAGTTCATGCACTCCCGGAAAAGGCTTTTGGGCATCGCCCCTGTTCTGGCGGCGTTGCTCGTGTTTTCGCCCACCGCGATCGAAGCCGACTATCCGGACTGGAACATCATCTGCCACACAGTGCGTGGGCAGGTACTAAGGTTCGCCTCGCTGACGCTAGCGGCGCAGGCGCCGGTCGCACATTGCGGCCCCGTGCCGTCGGCATTCCATGAGCTGCGCTCGATCGGCGGCGAAGGGGATACCACCGTCGACTTCAGCATCGGCTACGACCCCGACACCGACCACCTGTGCTACGTCACTCCGTCGCTGCCGGAAACGCCGGTGATCCGGGTCGGCGTCGGCACACGCTCACGATCAACCTCACGAACACGCTGCACGACGCGGGACCCGGCAACGAGACGAATTGCCCGATCGACTCGTTTGGCGGCGAACAGCCGTGCCTGCCGTTGCCGTATTTCGACGAAGCACCCGGGCCGGACGGCAAGTTTTACCCGCTGATGGCGAACGAGGCGCACGAGGCCGACGGCACCAGCAATCTGCATGTCCATGGCATGTTCGTCTCGCCGCAGCCCTGCAGCGACGAAGTGATAAAAACCACGATCTATCCAGCGAACTGGGAAGGGCCGTTGGCGCCGATGCCGCCCTGCCAGACCGCGCCCAACAGCCTGACCTATACCTATTACCTGGCGCCCTACGCGCCGGCCGGCCTTTACTGGTTCCACTCGCACCGTCACGGCGAAGCCGAGATCGAGACGCAGATGGGCCTCGTCGGCGCCCTTGTCGTCGAGGACAGCGGCGACGCCTATCGCCGCTCGATCGGGGTTACCGATGAAGTGCTGGTGATCGACGATACGCCGCGCAGCCAATGTGCGATCGAGAACGGTTGCGACTCGCCGCGACAACCTGCTTTTTCGACCAACTTGGCTCACCGGCTTTCGGTGCAGCAGGCAGCCAGGGAGGCGGCCGCCAAGGAGGTTGCCACGGCTGCTGCGCCACCGAGGCCATCGGCGGGTCCGAAACTCGATCCGCGCATCGACCAGGTCGATCAGGCCGGCGAATGCGCGTCGGGCGCCTACGGCGCCCAGGGCGGCACCGAGTTGTGGACCCTGACGCTCAACGGCGCGCCGGTGCCGGAAAACCTCGACGGCAGCCCACCGCCGGACAGTGAGGTGCTGAAGATGACGATGCGACCGGGGCAGAGGAAGATTTTCCGTCTGGTGGTCGCCGGCGCCGACTCGTTCGTCGCGCCGCAACTCGCATTGTCGCGGAACGGCGACGAGACCATCGAACCGCTTGAGGTTTTCGCGCGTGACGGCGTCGGCCTAGCCGATGCGACCGGGAAGCGGCATTTCGGCTACTTCGACGTGTCGAAGGGCCAGTTCATCGTGCCGCCTGCCGGGCGCGTCGAGTTCGTCGTCCATGCCCCGCCGGTCGGCGCCAAGCTTTACCTGCAAAGCGCCGAGGTCGATCCGGGCTGCGGCGGCAATGCCTATCCGCGGCGGCGGCTGTTGATGATCACCTCGTCCGGGACACCGGTCGACGCGGGAGCGCCCGACGACAGCGATCTGCTCAAGAACGAGCCTTCGCTGGGCCTCTATTTCAAGATCCTGGGCAACAAGCCGACCGTGTACCGGACGTTGGTCTTCGCCGAATACACGCGGGCATTCACTTACGGGGTGACGAATTGGCTGAACGGCCCGCCGACGACGGCCGACTACAACCCGGGGGCGACCGATTTTTATATCGTCCAAAGCGCCGCTAGCGATCGCGAAGTAAATCCGAAGGCGACCGCGCTGCGCCCGTTCACCCCGGGAGATGCTAACCCTGAGGTGGTGGTGCATCTGCACGGCGAGGACAGCGTGACCGAGGAGTGGCTGGTCGAGAACTCGACCCTGGAGATTCATGACTTCCACATGCACCAGGTCCATTTTCGCGACATCACTGCGAACAGCACGAACCCTGATCTGCAGCCGATACTCGACAGCGACGTGTTGCCGGCGGCGCCGCTGATCGGCAATGTCGCCACCGGCCGCCCCGGCGCGCCGGGTTATCTGAAGCTGTTGATGACCTTCACCAAGCAGGATCTCGGCGAGTTCGTCTTCCACTGCCACATCCTCGAACACGAGGACAGCGGCATGATGGCCAAGATCCGGGTCGTCGCCAACTGAGCCGCGCGGCCTCTTTCGCAGGGCCGGCGCTTTTTTTTATGACAATACCGAGGAAATAGCGTCATCGGCCGATCGCGGCTGCATGGGACCCCGGCCTTGGCCTGCTTTACTGAAATCTTGTATTTGATACTCAGGGTGACTCACGAGAAGGGCTGCTCGTCTTAAGGCAGCGCAAAATTCCTTTGTTATACCGGTGAAGGCCGGTATCCATGGCAGAAATGGATCCCGGCCTTCGCCTGGATTCCTAAATAACGGAATGATCAGACCCTCGCGGGGCGACAATAAGCGATTGACTTGCATGCTTCATTCGTCCGGTATTCAGGCCGGCCAGGCGGCGGGACCTCGGCCGCGTGCCGGCAAAAAGAGGGACGGGGAGGAGGGAATGGACTACCGCGCGCAATTCTTCGTCGATCCGGCCGACAAGCTGCGCCTCGGCAAGATCGATCCGGGTTACAAGGGCGAACACGAATCGGCCGAGGCAGCGAGGCTCGAGACCGAACACTATCGCGCGAAGCTCGCGCACCAGCAGACCTTGCTCTACGCCGGTCATCGGCACTCGCTGCTGGTCGTGCTGCAGGCGCTCGACGCCGGCGGCAAGGACGGCACGATCGGCCACGCATTCACCGCGCTCAACCCGCAGGGCCTCACGGTCACCGCCTTCAAAGAGCCGGCAGCGGCCGAGCTCGCCCATGATTTTCTTTGGCGTGTGCACCCGCACGCGCCCGGGCGCGGCGAGGTCGCGATCTTCAATCGCTCGCATTACGAGGACGTGCTGGTGCCGCGGGTGCACCGTTTGATCGACAAGCCGACCTGCCATGCACGCTACGAACGGATTCGCGCATTCGAACTGGGGCTCGTCGACAACGGCACGACGATCCTCAAATTCTTCCTCTACATCGACAAGCGGGAACAGCTGGCGCGCTTCGCCGAGCGGCTCGAAGACCCGAGGCGCAACTGGAAGATCAGCGAAGCCGATTACACCGAGCGCGATTTGTGGGACGATTACATGGCGGCCTATGAAGACGCGCTGAATGCCACCAGCACTCGCGCCGCTCCGTGGTTCGTGATCCCGGCGAACCACAAATGGTTTCGCAACCTCGCCGTGTCGCAGATCATGGCGGACACGATGGAGGCTCTGCAAATGTCCTATCCGAAGCCGAGTGTCGACCTCGCCGAGATCCGGCGCCGCTACCATGCGGCCGAGCGCCCGGAGCGGAAGGGCGGCTAGCGGCGGCGAAGCGGCGCCGGCAGCTCGCGCGTCGCTGCGATGCCGGGGTGGTTCTTCGCTTCGCTGCGCGGCTATCGCCTGGCATGGCTGCCGCGCGATCTCGTTGCCGGGTTGATGCTGGCGGCGGTCGCCCTGCCCGGGCAGCTGGCCACCGCCCGCCTGGCCGGGATGCCGCCGCAGACCGGGCTCTATGCCTTCGTTGCCGGGTCGCTTGCCTTCGCCGCCTTCGGCGCCAACCGCTTCATGTCGGTCGCGGCGGATTCGACGATTGCGCCGATCTTTGCCGGCGGGCTCGTTTCGATCGCCGGCGCGGCGACCGCCGACTATGCCGAGCTGGCGGCGCTCCTCGCGCTGATGGTCGGCATTATTCTCGTTGCCATCGGCCTCCTCCGTGCCGGCTGGCTGGCGGCCTTGCTGTCGGTCCCAGTCACGACCGGTTTCCTTGCCGGCATCTCGGTGCACATCATCGCCGGCGAGCTGCCGACCCTGTTGGGGATCGCCGGCGGGCAGGGGCTTGTGCTGCCGCGTCTCGTCGGTCTTTTCGGCCGCCTCGGGGAGGCCAACCCCTACGCGCTGGCGTTGGGCGCCGGCGTCCTTGCCGTGACGATCGGCACGGCGCGGCTCAGCTCGCGGGTCCCCGGCGCGCTGCTCGGCCTCGCCGGGGCGGGCCTCGCGGTCGCCTATTTTCACCTTGGTGAAAAGGGCGTTGCGCTGCTCGGCGCCGTCTCGGTGCCGCTGCCGCGCCCCGCCCTGCCGGCGCTCCCGGACATTGCGGAATTGAGCCGCATGCTGCAGCTGGCCCTCGTCGTCGCGATGGTCTGCATCATGCAGACGGCGGCGGTGGCGAGCACATTCCCGTCCGAGGAAGCGGAGCCGGACGATATCGGCCGCGACTTCGCCGCGGTCGGCGCGGGCAGCATCGCGGCCGGGTTGTTCGGCGCCTTCGCCGTCGATGCGAGCCCGCCCAGCACCGCCATCCTGCGCCGATCAGGCGGGAGATCGCAGATCGCCGCGCTCACCGCGGTCGGTCTGATGATCGCCGTGGCACTGCCGGCGGCGCGGCTCTTGGCCTATGTGCCGCAGGCGGCGCTCGCCGGGATCCTCGTCTATATCGCGCTATTGTTGTTCCGGATCGACGAAATGCTCCGGATCTGGCGTCACGGCGGGTCCGAGATCCTGCTGGTGGCGGCGAGTGCTGCTCTCGTCATCGCGCTGCCGATCGAGACCGGCATGACGCTCGCCATCGTGCTGTCCTTCGTCCACAGCCTTTTCATCATCGCCCGACCCTATTGCGTCGAACTGGCGCGGGTGCCTGGGACGACCGTCTGGTGGCCGCCGAGTGCCGGCGGGGAGGGCGAACACGAAGCGGGCGTCCTGGTCTTCGCGCCGGCCGCGCCGATCAACTTTACCAATGCCGAGTATATCAGCGGCAAGATCAGGTCGGCCGTTGCGGCCCGGCGGCCACCGGTGCAGCTGCTCGTCATCGAAGCCAACGGCATCATCGACATCGACTACACCGGCTCGAGGATCCTTGCCCGAACCATCGCCGAATTGCAGCAGAGAGGCATTGTCGTCGCGATTGCCCGGCTTTCGGATCCTCGGGCTCAGGCCGAGGCCCGCCGCACCGGCCTGATCGATGCGATCGGCGCCGAGCGCGTGTTCAGGTCGGTCGAGGAGGCCGTGCAACGGCTCGGCCCCGGGATCGGCAGCCGCGACCGCACCCGATCGTAAAAAAAATCGGCCGGCACCGTTGCGGCGGAGTAGGGCGGAAAAGCATAGCGCATTCCGCTGCGCCCAACCTGTGCGCCACGCTACAGCGGTTGATACAGGCGCTGGTCATAAAGGGCGCCTTCGAGCGGGGTCAGTTGCTGCCGAAAGTCGTGAGCCGGGGCCGCCGTCGCGCTCGCAGCAAAGGCTCGACGGTCGCGCCATCCCTCGACCACGATGAAATGGTTGCCCGGCCCGTCGGCCCGCAGCAGCACGTCAAACCGCAGATTGCCCGGTAATTTGCGGCTGGCCTCGGCGACCTGCGTCAGCAGGGACCGCGTCCGCTCCTTGCCGACGAGGAAAACATCGACAAAGGTCAACACATCGACCGCGTCGCGACCGCCCCGGCCATTCGGCGGTGCGATCGAAAACCCGGTGAGAGTGCGGACCTCGAACGGCCCGACCAGTAGCGGTTGCACCTGATTGCGGAAAGCGACGGCGGCGGCAGCGGCGTTGTGCGCGTCGGCCGACGCCTTGTCCTGCCACGCCTCAACAATCGCAAAGCGGCTCGGCCGGGCAATCTCTTGGAACGCCGCGAAACCGGCATTCCCGACTTCTTTGCGGCTCGCCGCGGCGAACTGCCGGACATCCGCTCCGGCTTTGCCGATATCCGGTGCGGCCGCCTCGAAATAGGTCACCCGATATACCGTGCCACTGTTCGGTGCCGCTGCGGCCGGCCTTATCGAGGCGAGGGCCGCGCCCAACATTCCGATCGCCATCACCAACAAGGCGCGGGTTATCACGAGACACTCCCGAGGCTATCTGAGCGCGTGATAGAGGCGCTCGTCGTAAAGCGCGCCTTCAAGCGGGGTCAGCTTCCCGCGGAAATCGCGGGTCGCGGCGGCCATCAGGCTGTCATCAAAGGCTTTGCGGCTGCGCCAGCCTTGGACCAGGGTGAAATGATTCGGATGGCCGACGATCCGCAACACGTCGAACTGCAAATTCCCCGGCAGTTTCCGGTTGGCTTCGGCAAGCGCCGTGACCAGCATCGCGGCTTCTTCTTTGCCGGCGGGAAACACGTCGACATGGGTCAGCCCATAGACGGCCGCCGCCGCGCGAGCGGTTGCCGCCGGAGGGGCGAGCGAGAACCCGGTGCCATCGCGCATTTCGAACGGACCGACCAGCAGCGGCTGCAGCTTGTCGACAAAGGCGGTGGTTGGCGCTGCGCCGGCGTGAGCATCGGATGCCGCCTTGCTCTCCCAGCCGGCAAGGATCGCGAACCGGCTCGGGCGACCGATTTCCTCAAATGCCGCAAAGGCGAGATTACCGGCCTCCTTGCGGCTTGCCGCGACGTATTCTTTCACATCCGCTGCGACCTTGCTGACATCGGCGGGCGCTGCCTCGAAATAGGTGACGGCGTATACCGCGCCGCCCGCTTCGGCCGCCTCTGCCGGCCGGCTGGTCGTCAATGCCATGGCGATCGTTCCGCAAATTGCCAATCCCCATAGGCTGCGCATTTCATCCCCCGGCCCAGGCTCGAGCGGTTCGCGTATCGGCCACGTTCAGGGCGATCGTTAGCACCTGGCCCTGCTGCTCGACAACATCGCCATGGCCCGCAAAGGGGGCTCACGCGGTCGGTGGGGCGAGTTCGTCGAGCGCGAGACCGCGAGCTTCGGGGCCCACCCGGGTCACCGCGAAAGCGGCGATTGCCAGCAAGACCGCGAGCAGCGTGAATACGGTCGTCAGCCCCCAGCTGTGCTGGATCCATAGGATCGACGGGATCGTGACGATCGCCCCCAGTCGGCCGGCTGCTTGGGCGAGACCAAACCCCGAGGCGCGAGCATTCGTCGGGAACACCTCGGAAATGAAGATCTGCGACGAGTTGCCCGACAACTGGATGAAGAAAATCATCACAAACCCGAGAATCAGCACCATCGTGTTCGACCCGGCGCTGGCGAAGGCGATTGCAAAAATTCCGGCGAGCACGAAAGCAGCGACGGCGGTCGGCTTGCGGCCGAATTTCTCGAGCGCATACATCATGACCGCGCTGGCGCACGGAAAGGCGAGGGTGATGCCGAACGTGTAGGTCAGAGATTTGGTAATTGTCAGACCGCGTGCGATCAGGATGTTGGGCAGCCAGGCGCCGAGCCCGAGCGCGATGCCAAAGAATGCGAAGAAGCAGACCATGCCGGCAATCACACGCCCCGGGTACCGGCTGAACACGACGGCGAAAGGGTCGCTGCGGGTATCGCTTGCCGCATCGATCTTGAGCGACGACAGCGGTACCGTGCGTAGCCGCATGCGTTGCAAGAGGTCGAGAGCTCGCTGCCCCTCTCCGTGCGTCGCCAGCCAGCGCGGCGATTCCGGCAGCGAAAAGCGCAGCACGAAGATGACCAGGGCCGCGATGCCGATGACGACCCAGATGCCGCGCCAGCCGAGCATGTCGCGGAAGCCAAGTGCGAACAGGGTGCCGAGTGGCCAAGGCCAGGCGCCACCGATAAATTGCATCAGGGCCAGCATCCGCCCACGGATCCGTTTCGGCGAATATTCCGCCGTGTAGGCAAAACACAGCGGTCCTTCCGCGCCGAGCCCGATCCCTGCGATGAACCGGCCGGTCAGGAGCCACCACAAATTCGGCGCGAGCGCCGCACCGATCGTCGCCAGCCCGAATAACAGCAGGTTGAACTGATACACCGCTTTGCGGCCAAAGCGGTCGGTGAACTCGCCTTGACCGAGGGTTCCGAGGAGCAGCCCGGCGGCGGTCGCGCTACCGATTGCGGCGACCTGGCCGCCGGTGACGAAGCCGCTCTTGATCATGTCGGGGACGAGCGCGCCGAGGATCGAAAAATCCATCACATCGATGAACAGCCCAGAGGCGACCAGAGCCATGACCTGCCAATGGATCGGCCCCAGGCGTGCGTCATCCATTTGCGCTCCGACGAAGGCCTCGATCGTGTGGGCCGGCGCAGCGGCTGCCGGGTGCACCGTGGAGTCCGCCATGGCAGTTTCCTCCGTTCTGCGCTCAACCGCCGTCGCAGCCGGCGCAATTCAGGCGATGATGCCGGCGGCGCGCAAATCGTCGATTTCGGCGGCGGACCAGCCGGCTTCCCGCAGCACCGCCGCGCTGTGTTGGCCGACGGCCGGGGCCGGCCGCGGCGCCACCTTATCCTGGCCCCCGATCCATAGCGGGCTGTCGACCGTCAAGCTGCTGCCGTCGGCGAACGGCACCAAGGCGCCGCTCGCCACGATCTGCGCGTCGTCCGCGATCTCGTCCATATCGGCGACGATGCCGAAGATCAGCCCGGCGGCATCGAGAATCCGACGCCATTCGGCTTGGTCGCGGGTCGCGAAGACGTCGTCGAGGATCGGGATCAGCGCGCTCGCATGCTGCTCTCGCGACGCGGCCGTCGCAAAGCGCGGGTCGTCGAGCGCGCCCAATTCGAGGCAGGCCTTGAACTTCTCCCAGCGCCATTCGTCGGCGGCGATCGACAACAGCAGCCAGCGATTGTCGCGGCAGCGATAATGGATCCGCAGCGCATTGACGCCGCGCTCGCGGGGCGGCTGCGGCACCACCTTCTCGCCGCACAGCGCCGCCTGCACCGCGCAGCCGTTGGCCCACAGCCCGTTCGCCAGCAGCGACGAGCCGACATAGGCGCCCTTGCCGGTGCGCTCGCGCTGGTAGAGCGCGGTGACGATCGCGCCATAGGTCGCCATCGCCGACGGGTGGTCGCCCATGCCCGGCAGCGAGCGGGCGGGCGAGGCTTCCTCGCCGGCCCGCACCAGATGCATCAGACCCGAGCGCGCCCACCACGCGGTCGCATCGAAGCCGGGCTTGTCGGCCTCGGGGCCGGTTTCGCCATAGCCGCTGAAGGCGGCATAGACGAGCCGCTCGTTGAGCGGCGCCAATTCCTCCCAGGTGATGGCGAGCCGGCGGCGCACCGGCGGCGGGTAGTTCGTGATGAAGACGTCGGCGCCGGCGATGAGCCGATGCAATACGGCCTGTCCCGCCTGCTGCCGCAGATCGAGCGCCAGGCTCTTCTTGTTGCGGCCGTCGAGCACGAAGCCGGGATTGCCGTCGATCCCCGGACCAATGGGCGGGGTCGCGCGCCGGCGGTACGGGTCGCCGGCTCCCGGCGGTTCGATCTTGATCACCTCGGCGCCGAAATCCGACATCACCGTCGCCGCTGCCGGCCCGGCGATAAAGCTCGCACAGTCGATCACCTTCAAGCCGTCGAAGACGCGCCCGCTCATGCCGCTCCTTCCCGATCGTCAGCCCCGATTTGTCAGCCCCGGTTGTCAGACGGCGAGCCGAAAAGCCGCGCCGTCGCGCACGACATGACCGGCGGTGCGGCCGGCAAAATGCGTGCCGACGACGAGGATCGGGGCATCGGCGAGCCCGGTCAACATCCGCTCGCGCGTCCGGCGAGCCATCTCCGGATCGGTGTCGGCAACCGACGACCACTCCGGCCGCGCGATCTGGCAGGGATGGTGCATGAAATCGCCGGTGATCAGCGCCGTCTCGCCCGACGAGGCGATCTCGACGCTGGCGTGGCCGGGTGTGTGGCCAGGGGTCGGGACAAGGCGGAGCTCGTCGCAGATCCGGTCATCGGTTTCGACGAGATCGACAAGGCCGGCGTCGAACACCGGCATCACCGAGTTCGGCAAAGACCGCGGACATGTCGTCGCGCTCGCGCTGGCGCGCCCAGTGCTGATACTCGACCCGGCCCATCAGGTAGCGGGCCCGCGGAAAGGTCGGAACCCAGGTTTCCGTCCCGTTTGGCCCCGCTGCCAGCATCGTGTTCCAGCCGACGTGATCGACATGGAGATGCGTGCAGACGACCGTGTCGATCGTCTCGCGGGCGTAGCCGGCGGCGGCGAGATCCGCGAGAAACCCGGTCTGCAGCCGGTTCCAGCCGGGGATGCGGCGGTTCTCCTTGTCGTTGCCGAGGCAGGTGTCGACGATGATGCGCCGCTGCGGCGTTTCGACGACGAGCGCATGGACGCTCATCTTCAGCCGGCCGGCCTCGTCGGCGAAGTCGGGCTGCAGCCAGCCGATCGGCAGGATCGCCTCGCGGCTCGCCTGCGGCAACAGGAAACGGCTGCCGCCGGTGACTTCGAGCTCGACGATCTTCGTCACGGTGACCCGGCCGATCCGCCATCTCATCGGCATCGCGCCGGCTCCTCGGCGAGGCCTTTGCGCATGAAGACGCGGTCAAAGCCGTCCTCGCGGCCGCGGCCGGTCTCGGCAAAACCGAGCCGCGCATAGAGCGCGATGTTCTCGGTCATCCGCGCATTCGTATAAAGGCGCAATTCGGCGAAGCCCTGACGGCGCGCCTCGGCCTCGGCGAAGGCGATCAGCCGGCGTCCGAGACCCCGACCCTGCCGATCCGGGCGCACCGCGATGTTGTCGAGCAGCAGGTGGTCGGTTTTCGGCAGCAAGACGATGATCGCGGCGACGGCCCCATCGGCTTCGAGCACGTGCACGACACTCTCGGCGATGCGCCGTTCGTAATCGTCGCGCATCGGCCCGGGCGGCCGGCCGATGCGTTCGACATAGATCGAATAGGCCGCACCGACGACCGCCTCGACGGCGGCGCGGTCGCTCGCCTGCGCCGGCCGGATCGACAACTCAACCCGGTTGCGACGCGGCCTGGCGACGGGCCCGGCTGCGCATGTAGGAATTGCGGCTGCGCCGCGGGGTCGCGGCGGACGAAGCGGGATTCACCGGGGGTGCCGCTCGGGGTGGTTTGCCGCCGGTGACGTCGACCGTTGCTTGATCGTAGCGGGCCTCGAAGGCGCGATCGGAAAAGCCGGCGGCATCGGCGCTCGGCGGCGCGTCGTCTGGCATCGTCTTCCTCCATGGTTGTTTTCTCGCGCCACCCAGTCGCCCGGCGATTGCCGGGAGCTCGCAGGCGGCGCGCCTTACTGCACTTGCAACAGCTCGACGGCGAAGATCAGCGTCGCGTTGGGCGGGATCACGCCGCCGGCGCCGCCCGCACCGTAGGCGAGCCCGGGCGGAATGATCAAAGTGCGTTTGCCGCCGACCTTCATGCCGGCCACCCCTTCGTCCCAGCCGGCGATGACCTGTTGCGCCCCCAACGTGAATGTGAACGGCTGGCCGCGATCGAGCGAGCTGTCGAATTTCTTGCCTTTGGCGCCATTGTCGTCGAGCCAGCCGGTGTAATGCACGGTGACCTTCTTGCCGAACGCGGCGGCGGTGCCGTCGCCGATCTTGTCGTCGGTATATTTCAGCCCATCCGGCATTTCGATCACCTGAGCGGTTGCCGCCGCCAACGGCGCGAACCGTGCCGGAGCAACGGCGAGGGCGAGCGCCACGGCGGCGCAAGCGGTTCGGAACCCTATCATGACCGGCCGATCGCTGTTTCTGGAAGGCATGCATGCTACGCGGATTTGCGCATCGCTGTCGACCGCACCCTCGATTGGACAGCCGCCAAATGGACAGGAGGCGGAACCGAGGCTAGGCTCGCTGCCGCAACGGGCCGGCGCCGGCCGCCCCGACAAAGCGGGAGGACGAAGATGGCGGGACTCGACGACATTCTCGAAACGACGACGGCCGAGCGCCCGGCGACCGGGTTCGGCTTTACCGAGGGGCCGTCCTGGCACCCTGACGGGTTTTACTATTTCGTCGATATCCGCAAGAGCCTCCTTTACCGGCTGCGGCCCGGCAGCACGCCGGAAGTCGTGCGCAGCGAAACCGGCGAGGGCAACGGCACGACCTTCGATCTCGAAGGCCGGCTGGTCATGTGCGAAGGCGGCAACCGGCGCGTCACCCGAATGGCGGCGGACGGCAGCATCGCGGTGCTGATGGACCGCTTTCAGGGCAGTCGGATCAATCGGCCGAACGATGTCGTCTGCCGGTCCGACGGCAGCATATATTTCACCGATCCCGGCTTGCGCATTCCGCTTCCCGAGAAGGAGCTGGCTAATTCCGCGGTCTATCGCGTCAAGCCGGACGGCACCAAGCACCTCGTCGCCGAATTCGAATATCCAAACGGTCTTGCCTTCTCTCCCGACGAGCGCGTGCTTTATGTCGCCAATACCCGGCAGGCGCAGTACATCCACGCGATCGAGCTCGACGCCGCCGGCGACATGCAGCGCCGCCGGATCTTTGCCGACATGTCGTCGGAAGAAACGGATGGCGTGCCCGACGGCATGAAGGTCGATGTGGCGGGCCGGGTCTATTGCACCGGACCCGGCGGCACCTGGGTGTTCGGCCCCGACGGCAGCCGGATCGGCATCATCCGCACGCCGGAGATCCCGGCCAATCTCGCCTTTGGCGGTCCCGACCTGAAGACGATATTCTTCACCGCCCGCACCTCGACCTACACGCTGCGCGCGAGGACTGCGGGCCAGCCGCATCCGTGGTACCGCCGCCGCTGAGCGCCGCGGGCGGCCGCAGGACCGAGGCGAGGACCCGAACGCTCAGCTTCTGGTCGCTGCCTCGACCGGTCTTGGCGGCGCATAGAAGGGCGCGATCGCCCTGCCGGTCTTCTCGCTATTGGCGGCGAGGTAGATGGCCTTGTTGGTCGCCGTGTTGAAGGCGAGGCGTCGCGACTGCAAGTCGTGCTCGGGACGCGAAGCAATTCTCGCCGCCAGTTCGAGGTGATTGCCGATGTCGAAAAATTCGATCATGTTCGGGTGATACCGGGCGAACTGCAAAAAGGTGTGCGTGCGCGAGGCGATGATGCGGCAGCCGAGCTCCAGCGATTGGGAAATCGGGCCGGAGGATGATTGCCCGACTTCGAGATAGGGAAAGACGACGGCATCGCAGATCGCCATCCCCGTCAGAAAGCCGTCGTCGGGTGTGGCCCCAAGAAAATGCAGCCGCTCCGACAGGTCCTTCGGATGGTCGATCAACAGATCGCGCGCCGCCCCCTCGACGGCGATCGATACGGCCGGTGCCATCGCCGCCGACCTCGACCCGATACGCTCGGCGATGCTGGTGTCGACATAGCCGGCCTCGAAGAGCGAGGACACAACGGGATCGATCGGCTGGTGCGGCCGGATCTCGTTCGGATGCACGCCGCCAAAGATCAACAAATGGTATTCTTTCGGCAGATGGTGCAATGCCCGGATGACCGTTTCAAATCCTTTGTAGCGACCGAGAAAGCCGAAGACGCCGATCAATTTGGCGTCGCTTGGCACCTTGTCCAGCGTCGTGAAATTACGGCGAGAAGCGGTCCGGCGTACCGATCTTGCATCGGCTTCGCCGAGGAACGATAGCGGATGGTCGTATAAGTTGCGCAGACCGTGGATGTATTCCATGAGTGCGCGGTCGCGGCGGGTGTGCACGATGACCGAGACCGGCTTGAGCCGTTGGGCGCGGCGCAACTGCCGGGGGATTCCGGCCGAGAGCAGGTGGGACCGAAAATAACTCGACCGGAAAGCGTTCGCCTTGCCGAAATTGCCTTTGCCGATTTCCTTCAGGTACCGCCAAAGGTCGAATGCCTCCGCCACCAGTATCGTATGAAAAGTCACCGATATCCGCGGTGCCGCTCGCAGAATCCAACAGAACCGGCGATAGATGTCGCGGCCGATAGAACCGAGCGTTCCGTGCTCCAATTGCAAGTTGACCGCGTCGAATTCTCTGATCTCTCGGCAAATGTTCTGAATATGGCGATCGGCATAGCGCCTGACGCGGCGATGCGTGGCGCGCAACAGATACTGGTCGAGGTCGAATACCGTGACGTCGAACACGTCGCCGAGCTGTTTTTCCAGACCGCGGGTATATCCGGCGATGCCGCATAAATCGTTGTAGGTCGAGATCACGGCGAGGCGCGGCCGGGCGGCGCGGCCAGCCGGGCGCGGGCGCAACGGGTCGAGCCCGACCGCAGTGAAAAACGGGGAACGCAATGCCTCGACCTCGATAGTCACCATCGTGCTTGTCTCCGATCGGCTGGCCGGCCGCGACCCTTCGGACCGGGCGACAGCCGTGGTAAGGGCGGCCTCACATGCTAAAGATGATCGCGCACCGAGCGGGCGGTCAGGCCGCCAATGCCCCACACGGCGAAGGCGACCAGGAAGACGATCGCCAGTGCTGTCCCGCGGCGAGGGTAGAGCGCTTCCTCGGGCAGCCGCGGCGGCACGAAAGCGGCGATGTAGACTTGCTGGCGGTCGGCGTTGAGCCGCGACCGGTCGAGCGCTTCGAGCGCGTGCTGATAGGCGTTCTCGGCGAAATGCCGCTCGCTCTTGAGCTCGTCATAGCCGCCCATCACGTGGGAGAGCGCCTCTGATTGCGTCTTTGCCGTCTCGGTAATGCCGCTTTCGACCGCGCGGCGCTGATCTTCGAGCGATTTTATGCGCGCGTCCAGGAGTTGCACCGGCGGCGCATCGTCCCGCATATATTGCTGCAACGTCGACAATTCGGTTCTGGCGCGCACCAGTTGATCGCGCAGTCGGTCGGCGAGCGCCGCGCTGGCATCGGCCGTCTTGTTCGGGTCGATCAGCCCCTGCCGGTCGCGAAACTCGCGCAGCCGGGCGAGCCTCGCCTTGAGGTGCTGTTCGGCCTGCGCCACCTCCGCTTGGGAGTCGCCGAGGGCATTCTGCCGGGCCCGCGCCGACAGTTGATTCACCAGTCGCTCCGACAGGGCGAGGATGCCCTGTGCCAGGCGGAACGAATCGTGCCGGGTGAAGGCGCGGACCCTGACGACGACCGTGCCGTTGCTCGTGTCGAAATACGCATCAACCTGGCGCTTCCAATATTCGACGAGCTTCTCGACCGAGACCGGCAGGTGCAGCCGTGCCGGCCAGTCGGCCGCGCGTGTCGCAAAGATCTGGCGAAGGTCGAGCGTCCCACCGAGATCGTCGATCATCGCGCGGCTCAAGACGTAATCGACGACGATGAACGAGTCGGCCGCGATCGGCGCGGTCGTGACGTCGGTCGGCAGTAATCCGCCGGCTTCGTTGCGCATCGGCTCGGCCGAGCGCAAGGCGAAACGAAATTCCGTTACGTATTGGTCGGCGGCGATAAAGAAAAAGTAGCCCGCGGCGAGCGCCATCGGCAGTGCCACGATCACGGCAAAGGACAGCCAGCCGAGCGGGAGAGAGCGGCGGCCGGCGGCGGCGGCGCGCCACGGCATGAGGCGCCCGTTGCGCCGAAGCACAATGTCTCGTGCCCCGTCGCGGGTCATCTCCCGCTTCATTTCCCGGGCGGCTTCGATTTCCCGGGGCGTCTCGATCCGCGCCGGCATCGCAGCGCTGGCCGTTGCCGGAACGCCCGAGTCGGGCGCCGGCGGATCACGGACGGCGAGGGCCTCCGACATCAGGCGCCCGAGTGCAGCAGGCGATGGTAGAACCCGATCGCCGTCGTCAGATCGTCGAACAAAGTCAGCGCGCCGTCGGCGAGGACCGCACCGCGGTCGCAATATTGCCGCAAGGTGTCGGCATTGTGGGTTACTAGGATGATGTCGGAGCGCGCCAGCCGCGCGCGAAACGCCTCGGCGCATTTGCGGCGAAAATACTGATCGCCGACCTCGGTTGCCTCGTCGATCAGATAGACGTCGAAATCGATCGCGAGACACGCAGCGAAGGCGAGCCGCGCGCGCATCCCGGCCGAATAAGTGTTGACCGGCATCGTGAAATACTCGCCCAGCTCGGCGAAATCTTCGACAAAGTCGAGCAGCGGACGCATTGCCGTCCGATAGATGCGTGCGAGGAACTGCGCGTTTTCGCGGCCCGACAGGCTGCTGTGAAAAGTGCCGCCGAAACCGAGCGGGAACGATACATGCGCGCGGCGGCGGATCACGCCGCTATCGGGCAACTCGCTGCCGGCGAGCAGCCGGATCAGCGTCGACTTGCCGGCGCCGTTCTTTCCGAGGATGCCAAAATTGTGGCCGGCTTCGAAGGTCGCGCCGACATTCTCCAGCACGATGCGGCGCCCTCCGCGGGTGCGGTAGGCTTTGCTGACCCGTTCGAGCCGGATCATAGGGGCTCGTAGAGCCGGCGCCGCAAGGCGCGCTCCAGCGCCAATCCAGCCAAAAGGGTCAGTCCCGCGGTCATCGTCAGATAGAGGCGGTCGAGCCAGAACGGTTCGTAATCGGCGAAAAAGCTCGCGCGAAACCAGTCGATGCCGTGCAGCAGCGGGTTCCAGACCAGGATGCCGCGAATCCAGCCCGGCATCATTCCTGGGACATAGAATATTCCGGAAATGAAATAAAGTATTCTGGTGACCTGGGTCCAGATTTTGTCCCAAGATTTGCCGAAGGCATTCAACACGGCATTGATGAAGCCGCAACCGCAAGCCAGCAGCCAGACGGCGGCTATCGCCCCGGCGAGGCCGGCAAAATCCGTTGGCAGATGCCCGATGCCGACGGCAAGGAAGCCCGTCAGGATAAGGCCGGCGACGAGCAGATCGGTGACGAGTTCGAGGAGGCCGCGCGCGACGATCACGTCGATCGTCTTGACCAGCGGCAATTGCAAGAGCGGGCCGTTGCTGGTAATCGCAAAGGTCATGTTGCTGCTGGCATGGACGAAAATGTGATAGGGAATTAGTCCGGTATTCGGGCGCAAATGGGACCAAGAGCCCGTTTCGCCGCGGCCCTAGCAATCCGGGTGCGTTTCCTACATAATGTCGGAGTGAGGACGGTTCAGCCGATTCGCGTGCGTAAGCGCGGAGGGGGTGGGATTTGAACCCACGAACGGCGGGCTAGCGCCGTTACCCGATTTGCAGTCGGGCGCATTCGACCAGACTCTGCCACCCCTCCGAGGGGCACGCGGCGACCGGGCAATTTGCCCGGTCGTTTCGTATCTAACGCAGTTTACGGCACGCCGTCAATATCGTGATGGTCAGTGACCGTGTATGTTGCCAGCCAGCGTTCCCGTTTTCCTCTTGAAATCGTCTAGGTCGTGGGTGATAGTGGCGGCATGCGCGATTACCTCACGTCTGAGATCGCCAAGCGGGTCTCCGAATTAGAGGCCATGGATCGGCGGCGCGTCATCGTCGACGTCGAACTGAGGCTTCTGGAGGAGATGATGCGACATCTTGGCGAAAGCGCCGCTCGCAGGCATCAGGTTTCGATCGCCACGCCGATCCCCTTGGGGGGGGCGGGGGCAGCCCGCGCAGAGGCGGCGGTGGTAAAGGCCGCTCAGCTACATCCAAGGTGGGGTTGCGTGATGGCTGCCGCGGTAAAGCGCTATCCCGCTTCGGTCACAAATGAAGAAGTGCCGGAGATTCAGCGTGCTGCCGGAGAGGAGCCGTCCCATGGCGAAGGGATACGCACGCACGTATCAACGCAAGCAAAGGTCGGACGTTACGAGAAGATCGGCCGCGGCACCTTCCGTGCCACGCAAGCAGGCGCAGATGCGTTAGGGATTCCGCTGGGATCGTCTAGTCGCACCGCACTGGAATCCCCGCAAGGGGAACCGGGGTTTGGGCAACCCCGGCTCGGTTCTCAACCATGCAGAAAGTGTGGAAGCCGTTGACGCGGCTCGAAAGGAAGGTGGGATATGACACTATAAACTGACTGACTGGCCCACCACTGCCTCGGCGACATAACAAATCTCCGAGGCAGTGCGCGTCCATATCACGCTAAGAAACGGAAAGCAAGATTCAGTCGGCGCCGTCCTCGCCGATCCTTAGCGTTTGCGCGCCTATGGCCGTAAGACACTGGACCAGGAACACTGCGGAGAATCGTCCCCGCGCAACCTTGTTGCGCAGATTGACCGCCGTATCCTCGATTCCGATTGCGGCCAGCCTGCCAGATAATTCGTCATACGTGACGCCACGACGGGTCATTTCGGCGCGTAGCAGGCGCTTCACGTCATCCGCCCAGCCGGCTTCGGTCTTCATCATGCCTCCGATCGTGTTGCCATCATACGCGTTACTTTTGCCGTTGACAATGGCGGCGTATGCCTCCATATTCAATGCATTCGTAACGCCATTGATGGCAAACCGTCGTGTCGCAACACTTTCTCATCTCACCAGCCGCAAGGAGCCTGAGCATCGCTCAGGTTCTGCGCCTGTCTGACGAGGAAGCGCACGATACGTTCAAGCGCATCCGCTTCGTGGCCAATAACGGCGAACCGTTCTGCCCCTATTGCGGCGTCATCAAGGTCTACACGCTGGCCGAGACGCCGATCCGTTGGAAATGCAGCGGGTGCCGCCGGAAGTTCTCCGTTACGTCAGGTACGTTGTTCCACTCCCGCAAGCTGCCGATTCGCGACTATCTCGCGGTCATCGCGCTGTTCTGCAACGGCGTGAAGGGCGTCGCAGCGCTCCGCATGGCGCGCGACATGAACATCAACCCCAAGAGTGCGTTCGTGCTGCTGCACAAGCTACGTGAGGCCATGGGCGCGACGATCGGCAGTGACGAGCTGGTCGGCACGGTCGAGATCGACGGCACCTATTTCGGCAAGGGTCCACGCCAGGCGAACCGCAAGGCCGATCGCCCCGACCGCCGCTTGCTCGAAATCCAGCGCCAAGTTGTCGTCGTCGCCCGCGAACGCGGCATCGGCGAGACGCGGACCTGGGTGGTCGCCAGGGAAGCCGATGCCGTCCCGATGATCCGCCAGACCGTCGCCAGCGGCACCGAAGTTCATGCCGACGAATTGGGCGCTTGGAACCGCTTGCACGCCAGCTTTCCGATGAAGCGCGTCAATCACTCGATCGAGTTCAAGTCCGACGATGGCGCCTGCACGAACCAAGCCGAAAGCTACTTCTCCCGGCTGCGCCGCGCCGAGTTCGGCATTCATCACCGGATCAGCGGGCACTTGCTCCAAGCCTATGCTGGCGAGATGGCGTGGCGTGAGGACAACCGCCGCGTAGCGAACGGCACGCAATGGAAATGGATTATCGGCGCTGCATTGGCCGCGCCCAAAAGCGCGGTATGGGCCGGTTACTGGCACCGGGAGCGCGCGGCATGAGCAACGAAATCACGATGAATGCGCTCGTCGCCAAGCGGGCCGAGATCCTGTTCGAGATCGGCGAGGCCGAGAAGCGGATTGCCCAGCTGCAAACTGAGCTTGTCCATCTCGATGCCGTCCTCCGCATGTTCCGACCGGAGTTCAAGACCGAAGGCTTGCCGGTGCGTCATCGCCGGCCGACCAAATCGCCATACTTCATGCACGGCGAGTTGACGCAGCGCATCTTCGACGCGATGCGGATCAGCGGCACCGTGACGAGCTTCGAGATCGCCGCCCAGGCGATGCGCGACAAAGGGCTTGATCCCGAGAACGATAAACCGACACGAGCCGACTTCGTGCGCCGGATAGCGCTGGCGCTCGGGGACATGCACCGCAAGGGAAAGGTCGAGAAGATTGGACGCGGGCGCGCGTTGAGATGGAAATTGGCGATCTAAAAGCAGAAATAAATCGGCTCCAGATTTTTCTGGAGCCGATTGCACATTCAGAAATCCATTTCCCACTTCATCCCGAAACTCCTCCGTTGGAAATTAGCCGAAAGAGGCGGATTAAAATCACTTTTCAATTATTCGCCAACGCGCGTACAATTCCTCAAGTTCCACGAATAGCTGGGAACGTCCACGGCTAACTCTCTGATCTTCCACCCATTCCCTTGTCGCATGCCACACGTTTATGACGATACCACCGAACAGGCGTTTTGCAAACGGCTCATCACAAATTCCGTCTCGGACAGCTGCAGCCATTTGTTCCAGAAAATTCAATATATTGCTAATGTTCTCCCGAATTTCTTCACTATCGGCGAGGCATTTTTTGATGTCATCGGGTCGATTGCGCATGTCGATGAGTGCTTGACATTGCTTGCGCGCATGGAACATCGACGCCTCTGTCCATCGCTCGGCAAAGGCGCTGCTGACGCTGACCAGGTATCTTTTCTCGCTCTTGGTTCTCTTTGTCCCTCAAATCGAGGGAAGCGGAAGTCTGCGTATCTATAGCAAGTTGCAAGGTACGAACCGTGTATAGAGCCACGGCCAATTGCCCAGCCGCTGCGCATGCGGCCGCAAAAAATAGTAACGCCTCTCGATATGGCGCTGGAAGGAACAGAAATCCAGCCGTAGCCAAAACGATTCCGAACGCTAGAACGATCCCGACCTTAATCGAGATCCGCGGTATCGTAACGAGGGTGCTCGCCTGGATTGCCAAGGTTCGCCTCCGTCCCCATTATAAGGGCCAAGCTTGCAGAGGCATCGCCTAATCGGTGTGATTTTTCCGCTCCGTCGAATTGTACCAGAGACGGCTTATAGCACCACATGGCGCAATTGTCAATATGGCAATTCAGGGATTGGCTTTGGTCCCATTTGCGCCCGAATAACGAATTAGTCCTGTATAGTAGAAAACAAAGAACTGCGCGCCGATCGGCGGCCGTCCCCGCATCAATATTGCGAACGCCAGCGACAATGTCGCGATGTGCAGAATTGGCTCGAGGAGGGCCCAGCCATAGCCGAGGATCGAATCGCCGAAGCGGGTGCGCGTCTCGCGCAGGATCAGTGCGTAGATGACCCGCCACTGCGTGAGCGCCGCGTCGAAGAGGCCGGGCTCGCGCCACGCCTCTTTCTCTGGCCGCGATGCCGCAGCCTCGCCGAGCATCAGGCAGTCGCCGTCGATCGCATCGAGCCTGCGGTTTAGCGCCTCGATCAAGGCGCGGGCGTATTCCGCGTTGTCCGGTGCCAACCGGACCAGCTCGCTGCCGGCCGCGACCGCTTCGCGAAATCGGCCGTCGTCGAAATAGGCCGTCAACTGCGAGCGTCTGGCATCGAGGTTCGCCGGGTCGAGCGACGCGGCGCGGCCGAACGCCGCCGCGGCCGCGTCGAGTTCACCGAGGCGATAGAGCAAATTGCCGCGGTGCAGGTGATACTCGACGACGCCCGGCGCCAAGACGAGCGCCCGGTTGATCGCGTCGAGAGCCTCGCCGAGCCCGCTGCGAAGCATCTCGGCTGCCGATAAGAGGCGCCAGGCTACATTCTCCGTCGGGTGGATTGTAACTGTGCTGCGGAGGATCGCGGCCGCCTCGTCATGCCGCATTGCGCGCAGCAGCAACTCGGCGGCGTGCAGCGCGTTGTCGGGGTTCGCCGGCTCCAGACCGAAGGCACGGAGCGCAAGGTCGACCGCCTGCGCCGGCCGATCCTGAGCCGCGGCGAGGGCCGACAGGCGGCGCCAGGCGGCGGCGTTCGCCGGATCGATCCGGGCGGCGCGGGCGAACAGGTCGGCGGCGTCTTGGTACCGCCCGGCGGACTCCAACAGACAGCCGGAGTGGAAGGCCGGTTCGAACGCGCCCGGATCAAGCTCGCAGGCGCGCAGGCCGTGAAAAATTGCCCGATCCATCTGGCCGTCGGCGGCAAAGGCGCCGCTCGCATGGCGATGCCCGGCGGCCCAGAGTGGGTGGGATTCGAGCAGCCGCTCGTAGGCGTCCGCCGCCTCGCCGTAATGCCCGCAATTGCTGAACAGCCAGGCGCAGAAATCGGCGACACATTCGTCTTTCGGCTGCAATTCGAGCGCGGCGCGGGCATATTCGACGGCCGCCGCGCAATCCTTTCGGTAATAGAGCGATTCGCCCAACCGACAATAAAGTTGGGCCTTCCGTGGGTCCGGTAAGCGGCCGCCCTCCAACCGGCTCCGGCAGGCGATCGCCTGCCGGAGACATTCAAGGTCCGCCGCGTCCTCCGTTCGCTCGCTGGTGTCGTTCAACGGATTTGCTCTCGCCCCGGCAGTTCGCGGAGCCTCGCAGACACACCCGCAGCCGCGGCGAACCGGCGGCTCTACGCCGCCCATCCCGGCCACACGACGCTCGCAGGGTTCAGCTCGGAGTTCGCGGCCACAATTAACCACGCCGCAGATTTGATAAGTGGAACCATAGACGAATCGTCTATTTTAGTCAACAAGCCGTCTTTTTTAACCAAATTCGTGTCGGATGCATCATCCCAACAGAATTCAATTTTGCTTATGGCGTCGGTTGCCGGGTCCGCCGACAGGTCATTCGGTCGGCGCCGCGGGCGGGTTGATCGGTGGCGCAGGGCCCTGGCATGATGCCCCCGGGGAAAGAGGATACCGATGACGGCAAGCGCGGTGCCGAGGCTCGCTGCAACCATGGTCTTTTTGCTTGTCGCCGGGTGCAGCACTGCCGGGTCGACCGCCTGCCAATGTCCCAAACCCGTCGCCTATGACGACGCGACGATAGAAAAGATTACCGCCGCCTTGCGGGCCCTACCGCAAGACAATGTGCTGCAGGAGGCGATGGACGATTACGAGGACGAACGCGACGCCCTGCGGATCTGTCTTGGGCACTGATGTTGCCGCGGTTGCGCTACCGATCCGGCCGGCGACGTCGACGATCTTGACCTCGACATGCGGCAATGCCCGACCGACCGTCGACACCCGCCGCTCGATCGGATCGTCGGTCGCGGTCGCCGTGCTCGTTTCGGTCATCCCGCAGCCGATCAGGAGGCCGCGCAGATACATGCGGTCGACGGCCCGCTTCATGACCTCGATCGGACACGGGCTGACGGCCATCATGCCGGCGGGCAGCTTTAGGGCGCCGACTGCCCATCCTGCGTCTTTCCCCGTGACGCCCGCGCTGCCGATCATCGGTGTTACGCTTTTTCGCAGACCGGGCAGCGAAAAAATGGCCCCTTCGGGGCAGTTTGAGGCGGCCGGCAGGGTTGCGGTAACTTGCCGGCATGACGGATCAGCTGAGCACTCTCTACCAGGATCTGCTGAGCGGCAGCTACGATTGCGTCGACCGCATCGTCCTGAACGCCTATTTCCGAATGGGACATGACCCCGGTGGTTTCCGGGTGTGGTGGCGGGCGCTGACCGGCTCGGACGAGACGCTCGACAATACCCACCTGATGCGCTCGGCCGGCCGTTTTAGCCGTCGCGTTCGCGGCTATGCCAAGGCGCGCAACATTTCGGTGATCGACTGTTCGCGCGGCGAGCGCAAGCACGAGATTGGCGAAGAATATCTGACCAAGACGACGATCAGCCAAAGGTTGTTTCTGATCCTGGTCGGTCGCGCCCCGGTGCCGGTGTGGGACTGAGCTGGACCCCGAAAATGAGACAGTTGGCTAAGGTAGCGCCCTGCCCCTAGAAAGCGCCGATGGCGCGGGAGCAGGACATGAAGTCGACACGCAAGAAGCACAACGCGGGGTTCATAGCCAAGGTGGCGCTGGCAGCGATTAAGGGTGATCGGACGATCGCCGAGCTGGCGAGCGAGTTCGCGGTCCACCCGAACCAGATCTACAACTGGAAGAAGTAGCTGTTGGACGGGGCGGCGGGTGTTTTCGAGGGGGGGTCGCACGGCCGCGGAGGGAACGGCCAGCGAGGCGCAGGTCGATGTTCTGTACCGGCAGATCGGCCAGTTGAAGGTCGAAAACGATTTTTTGGCACGAAAGCTCGGCAAATGAACCGAGCCGAGCGTCGCGCCCTAGTCGAGCGCGAGAACCCGACGCTGCCGGTATCGCAGCAATGCCGCCTGCTGGCGGTGCCGCGGGCGATGGTTTACCGGCAGCCGGCCGAAGTCAGCGCCGAGGATCTGGCGATCATGGCGCTGATCGACCGGCAGTATCTGGCTCGACCCTATTACGGCTCGCGCCGGATGGCGGCGTGGCTGGCGACCCAGGGCCACGTCGTCAATCGCAAGCGGGTGCAGCGGCTGATGCGGCTGCTGGGGCTGGTTGCGATTTATCAGCGCCCGAACACGAGCAAGCCGGCGGCGCACAAGGTCTACCCGTACCTGCTCGGCAGGTTGGCGATCGAGCGGGCCAACCAGGTCTGGTGTTCCGACGTTACCTATATCCCGATGGCCAAGGGCTTCCTCTACCTGGTCGTGATCATGGACTGGGCGAGCCGCGCCGTGCTGACATGGCGGCTGTCGAACACGCTCGGCGCCGATTTCTGTGTCGAAGCGCTCGAGGAAGCGCTTTCCCGCTACGGTCGGCCCGAGATCTTCAATACCGACCAGGGAAGTCAATTCACCAGCGAAGACTTCACCGGCACCCTGAAGCGGCACGGGGTGACGATCAGCATGGACGGCAAGAGGCGCTGCATGGACAACATCTTCGTCGAGCGGCTGTGGCGCAGCCTCAAATACGAGGAGGTCTACCTCAACGCCTATGCAAACGTTGCGGAGGCAAGGGCCGGCATTGGCACTTGGCTCCGCTTCTACAACGAGGAGCGCCAGCACCAGAGCCTCGGCTATCGCACGCCGCGGCAGATTTACGAAGAAGGCCTGTGGATATGTGGACGATCGGCGTTGCCGACCGGCTCCGCTTCCCCCGCATCCCGAGCAAGCTCGGCAAGCGGGGAAATGCTCGCCTTCGCCCACATACCCACAGGCGCCGCAGCCGACAAAGGATTTGATATCGATGACTTAAGAAGTAGACTCGTCAAACCAGCCGTCGCACAAATCGCGATCGGAGCCGACATCGAGATCGGCGGGGCTACACCTTAACAAGCGGCTCCGGCTGTCTCGCCTTCAGGGTCCACCTCAGACACAACCCCAAACCGATCGACGCTCACTACCACACCATCCACCTCGCCATGCGCCGTGTCTTCCGTGAGGAAAGCATCGCCACGCTCAAAGAGAACGAGGCCGCCTTGCGGTCGCGTGGTGTCAGTCACGCGGCTTTGTTCAGTTCGCGCGCGCGTGGCGACAACCGGCCCGACAGCGACATCGATATTATGATCGAGATTGATCCTGAGGCGCACGTCGGGGTCTGGGGTTACGTGCGGCTCAAGGAATACATTGCGGCGCTGTTCGACGGCCCGGTCGATGTTGTGGACCGGGAGGCCCTCAAATATTACGTGGCTCCCGCTCGTTAAGCGCTCCCTTCGGTTGCCGCCGGCTCACACGTCGAGATTGGCGACGCTGAGCGCATTCGCCTGGATGAAGTCGCGGCGGGGTTCGACCAAGTCTCCCATCAGGGTCGAAAAGGTTTCCTCGGCCAAATCGGCGTGGCTGATTTTCACCTGCAGCAACGACCGTACCTCGGGGTCGAGGGTCGTCTCCCAGAGCTGGTTTGGGTTCATTTCCCCGAGGCCTTTGTAGCGTTGCACCTCGATGCCGTGCCGGCCCAATTCCATGACCGCTGCGACGAGCCCGACCGGGCCGGTGATCACCCAACTCCTGTCGCGTGCGGTGAGCGTACCCGGGTGATCGAAGACCTCGCGCAGCTTCTCCTCCTCGGCATCGAGGCGGCGCGCCTCGCTCGATTGCAGCAGCGCCGCGTCGACCGGGTAGCGCTCATCGATCCCCTGGCGACTGCGGCTCAGCACCAAGTTCTCTGCGGCGATCACGCCCTGCCAGCCGCGCTCGTGTTCCGGAGCGAGGCGGTTGAGCCGCTCGGCAATGGCGCTGGCAACCTCGCTCGCCTCGCGGTGTCGTTCTTCGAGGTGAGGATCGAAGGTGCGGAGCCCGCCCGCGATTGCCGCCTGCTCGACGACCTCGATACTGCCCACCTTGGCGGCGAGGGGCTGCAGCCAGCGCCGCTGCCGTCGCGCCGCATCGAGCAGGTCGCGCAGATCGAGACCGCCGCGCTCGGCGCCGTCGAACTGGGTGAAAACGGCGTCCTTGAGGGCAGCGTCGATGCAATAGGCTTCGAGCGCCGCGTCGTCCTTCAGGTAAACCGCCTTCGCATTGCCGCGCTGCAGACGATAGAGCGGCGGCTGCGCAATATAGAGAAAGCCTTTGTCGATCAGCTGCGCCATCTGCCGGAAGAAGAAGGTCAACAGCAACGTGCGGATATGGCTGCCGTCGACATCGGCGTCGGTCATGATGATGATGCGATGGTAGCGCGCCTTTGCAGGATCGAAATCCTCGGGACCGATACCGGTGCCGAGGGCGGCGATCAGGGTGCCGATCTCGGCTGAGCCCAGCATTTTGTCGAAGCGAGCGCGCTCGACATTAAGGATCTTGCCTTTCAACGGCAGGATCGCCTGAAAGCGCCGGTCGCGGCCCTGCTTGGCCGAGCCGCCGGCGCTGTCGCCCTCGACGATGAACAATTCCGAGAGCGCCGGATCCCGCTCCTGACAATCGGCGAGCTTGCCTGGCAGATTGGCAACGTCCAGCGCACCCTTGCGCCGGGTCAGGTCGCGCGCCTTGCGAGCCGCCTCACGCGCGGCTGCCGCTTCGACGACCTTGGCAACGATCTTCTTTGCTTCAGGCGGATGCTCCTCGAACCACTGCGTCAACTTGTCAGCGACGATGCCCTCGATCACCGGGCGCACTTCGGAGGAAACCAGCTTATCCTTGGTTTGCGAGGAGAATTTGGGATCCGGCACCTTGATCGAAAGCACGCAGGTCAGCCCTTCGCGCATGTCCTCCCCGGTCAGTGCAACCCTCTCCTTTCTGGCAATGCCGCTGTCGTTGGCATAAGCGTTGACCGAGCGGGTCAAGGCGGCGCGAAAACCGGCGAGGTGGGTCCCGCCGTCGCGCTGCGGTATGTTGTTCGTGAAGCACAGCATCGTCTCGTGGTAGCTATCGGTCCACTCCATCGCAATTTCGAGCAGGATGTCGCCGCCCTCCGCGGTCCCGATCTGGCGCTCGCCGCGGATCGGGATCGGTGGTGCGTGCAAAACCTGCTTCGAGCGGTCGAGATAGCGCACAAAGGCTTCGAGCCCGCCCTCGAAATGCATCGTGACCGATTTCGGCTCGACCCCGCGCAAGTCGTTCAAGGTCAGGCTGACGCCGCTGTTCAAAAAGGCGAGCTCGCGGAGTTGGTGTTCCAAGGTCGTGAAGTCGAAGTCGGTGGAACTGAAGACTTCCTTGCTCGGTAGAAAGTTGACCTCGGTGCCGGTGGCGAGACCGCGGCGGTTCGATGCCGCGGGCGGCGCGGGACCGATTTCCGTGAGCGGCGCTTCCGGTACGCCGTCGCGAAAGCGCATGAACCATTCTGATCCGTTGCGAAAGACGCGCAGGTCGAGCCGCGCCGAGAGCCCGTTGACGACCGAGACGCCGACGCCGTGCAGCCCGCCGGACACCTTGTAGGCGTTCTGGTTGAATTTGCCGCCGGCGTGCAGGTGGGTCATGATCACCTCGGCAGCGGAAACGCCCTCTTCGTCATGGATGCCGACCGGGATGCCACGGCCGTTGTCGGCGACGGTAACCGACCCGTCGGCATGCAACGTAACGAAGACGTTGTCGCAATAGCCGGCCAGCGCTTCGTCGATCGCATTGTCGACGACCTCGTAGACCATGTGGTGCAGGCCGGAGCCGTCATCGGTGTCGCCGATATACATGCCGGGCCGTTTGCGCACCGCGTCGAGGCCACGCAGCACCTCGATCGACTGCTCGTTGTAGGTCGCATCCTCGCCATTGGCGGCCATGCCGTTGGACCGAAGATCGGGGGGATCGCCGGCGTGATCGACGCGTGGAACGGCGACGGAAGCGACCCGCGCCGCTCCCTCCCGGGCCGTGGAATGCGGATCGGATGCCGAAGGATTTGCCATGGGTTCGTTAATGGTGCCTGCTAACGTCAAAAAAGGGTCGGCGAAAGAGTGCCCGCACGCACCGAAAGAAACCGGGCTTGGCCGCGCAGCGGCGCGAAGAGCGCCGGCTCGGTGCCGGTGATCCAGGCTTGGCTTTCGCTCTTGATGAGCGCCGCGAACAATGCCGCGCGCCGACCGGCGTCGAGGTGGGCTGCCACCTCGTCCAGCAACAGGAGCGGGGCGTCGCCGCGTACGGCGCGCTGCAGCCGCGCATAGGCAAGCACGATCGAGATCAACAGCGCCTTCTGCTCACCGGTCGACGCAAGCCCGCCGGCCGTTCCGTTCGCCGCCCTTCCGTCCATTAGGGCGACATCGAGATCGGATCGGTGCGGACCGATTGCCGCACCGCCGCTCTGCGCATCCTCGCGCCGACCGGCGGCCAGCGCTGCCGCCAGCTTTGCCTCGGCGGCAAGCGCCGGCATCGCGTCGAGCCAGCCTTCGACGACGCCGGACAGCGTCAGCCGGGCGCGTGGAAAGGGGCCCTCGGCCTCGGCGCAGGCGCGATCGAGCAGGCGGATGAGGTCGCGGCGGCCGGCGGCGACTGCGACGCCCTGCTCGGCCATCACCTGCTCGAGAGCCGCGAGCCAAGCGCGGTCGGGCGGCCGGTTCAGCGAATATCCGTCGCGCAGGATGCGCGAGCGTTCGCGCAGCGCCTCCTCATAGGCGCCGACATGCGCGGCATGTGCCGGATCGAGCGCCAACGCCAGGCGGTCGAGAAAGCGGCGGCGCCCGCTCGGGCCTTCGAGGAAGAGGCGGTCCATCGCCGGCGTCAGCCAGACGACGCCGAGCCGTTCGCCGAGCTCGCCCTGGCTCTTTGCCGGGACTCCGTCGATGCGCACGACCCGCTTCTCGGCGCCCACAGCTTGCGCCGGATCGGCGGGTCGAGCGCCGGCATCGCGGCCGGTGCCGATCCGCAAGCTGCCGTGCCGGGTCGCGATCACGGCGGCGACCGCCCATCCATGAGACATGGCCGGAGCCGCCATCGGTTCCGCAGCCGTCTCGCGGCGATCGATCTCAGCGAGCCGGGCGCCGCGCAGCCCGCGACCCGGCGCCAGGAACGACAGGGCTTCGAGCAGATTGGTCTTGCCGGCACCGTTCGCCCCGGTGAGCACGACCGGTTCCGGGCCGAGGACAAGCCGGGCGTCGCGGTAATTGCGGAAATCGGTCAGCGTCAGCCGGGCGACCGCGACGCGGCCGAGCGGCGCCGCCGGAGCTGCGGCCGCGGCGCTCCGCAGGACATCCTCTACCGTGCCAAGCATCTGTATTATATGGGATCGAACCGCCTGATTGCCAGCGTTGTAACCCCCTGCGGGGGCGTCGCCGAAGCTTTTCACACTCGCATCGGCATCAGGACGTAAAGCACGCCGGGATCGGAGATGTCGCGCACGATCGTCGGCGAAGCCGAATCGGACATCAGGAAGCGCGCTCCCTCGCCGTCGATTTGCTGGGCAATGTCGAGCAGGTAGCGCGAATTGAAACCGATCTCGAGCGCCGCCGCGTCATAGCGGACTTCAATCTCCTCGATGGCGGTGCCGTTTTCCGGGCTCGTCGCTGATACCGAGAGGTTGCCGTTGTCGAGCGCGAGCTTGACCGCCCAACTCTTCTCAGTCGAGATCGTCGACACGCGATCGACCGCCTCGGCGAACTCCTGGCAGTTCACCTCGAGCACCTTGTCGTTGTTCGACGGGATCACCCGGTCATAATCGGGAAAGGTACCGTCGATCAACTTGGAGGTGAGCGCCGCCAGACCGACGACGAATCGGATCTTGGTCTCGTTCAGCGAGATTTGCACCTCGTCCTCGTGCTCCTCGACGAGTTTGCGCAATTCGATGATCGTCTTGCGGGGAATGATGACCCCCGGGATGCCGCCGGCGCCTTCGGGCATGACCATCTCGAAACGCGCGAGCCGGTGTCCGTCGGTGGCCACCGCACGCATGACCGGCACCTCGTCATTCTTCGTCGTGTGGAGATAGATCCCGTTCAAATAGTAGCGGGTTTCCTCGGTCGATATGGCGAATCGGGTACGGTCGATCAGATTGCGCAGCTCGGTGGCCGACAATGCGAAATTGTGAAGCAGATCGCCGCCCGCCAAAACCGGATAATCCTCGGGCGGCAGGGAAGCCAGCGTGAAGGTGGAGCGTCCGGAGCGCAGCATCAGCCCGCCGCCGCCGGTCGGTGCCGAAGTCGCTTCGATGCTGATCTGCGCCCCCTCATGCAGCTTGCGGACGATGTCGTAGAGCGTGTGCGCCGGCGCGGTGGTCCGGCCCGGGCGCTCGATCTGTGCGGCGACGCCCTCGACAATCTCGAGATCCATGTCCGTCGCACTCAAGAACAGACCGCCGCGGTTCGCCCCGGCGATCTGGGCGACTCTTCCCTCGACCTCAGGGAGGACAGGACTTCTCCACTTCGGCCCGCAACAGGACATTTGACAGGATCGGAATGGTGTTGCGCCTCTCGACGACGCTTTGCACATGTCCCAGCGCCTTAAGAAAAGCGCTCCGCTCAATCGTGAGTTTCATGCTGGCCACACGGAAGCTGGCAGATCGCCCGCCGGCGGCCGGAACTCCGGCCGCCGCACCGCCGCCTCATCCGGCACAAATCGGCAGACGGGCACGCACCGTAACACGAATCACCCCGGGCCTCAGCATCGTTCTCTCCCGCGGCTGGCAAACGCCGCTCAACACTGCAGCATGCGGCGCAGCAATTCCACATCTTCGGCTAGCGACGGGTCGGTGAGCTTCAGCTCCTCGATCTTGCGAATCGCATGGATGACCGTCGTGTGATCACGCCCGCCGAATTTGCGACCGATCTCGGGCAAGGACCGCGTCGTCAGCTGCTTGGCCAGATACATGGCAACCTGTCGCGGACGAGCCACCGCACGCGCCCGTCGGTCGGAAGTCATCTCGCTCAGCCTGATATTATAATGTTCGGCGACCCGGCGCTGGATCTCGTCGATCGTCACGCGCCTTTCGTGCGAGCGTAAGAGGTCGCGCAGTTCCTCCTGGGCGGTCTCTAGCGTGATCGGACGCCCGACGAGCTGCATGTTCGCTGTGATGCGGTTCAGTGCACCCTCCAGTTCGCGAATGTTGGAGGTTATTTTATGTGCGAGGAACTCCATGACCTTGGGCGGGACCGCGACGCCATTTTGTTCGGCCTTCGATTCGAGGATGCCGAGGCGCAGTTCATAGGTCGTCGGGAGCAGGTCGGCGACGAGGCCCCAGCCGAGGCGCGAGCGGACCCGCTCCTTGAGCCCCTCAAGATCGCTCGGTGATTTGTCGGCCGAGATCACGATCTGCCGGTTCTGGTCCACCAGCGCGTTGAAGGTGTGGAAGAACTCCTCCTGGGTCGAAATCCTTGCCGCTGATGAATTGCAGGTCGTCGATCATCAGCATATCGACGGAGCGGAACTCTTCCTTGAAATCCATCGTCGATTTGAAACGTAACGCCCGAACAAACTGATACATGAACTTCTCGGCCGAGAGGTAGATGACCTTGCGCTGGCAGGCATGCCGGCGGACGTGCCAAGCCACGGCATGCATCAGATGCGTCTTGCCGAGCCCGACACCGCCATAGAGGAATAGTGGGTTGAACGGCACCGTGTGCACCGGGGAAACGCAGGCCTCGGCGACGTGCCGCGCCGCCGCATGCGCAAACTCGTTGGGCTTGCCGACGACGAAATTCTCAAAGGTGAAGCGGCCGTCGAGCCCGGAGGCGGGCATTTTGTCCTCCCCTGCGTCGAGCGCGGCGGCAGGTTCGCTGACGGACGGCGCTGCTTGGCGCAGCGTTTTCGTGGACGCCACGGAAGGATATGCGGCGGGCATCGGCGGCGCGGCGACCGACACTACCACCAAGACACGCCTGATCCGTTGGTTTTCGGTCCGCCATAAAGCGAGCAACCGATCCGCGTAGTGGGCGGCTACCCAATCGCGCAAAAAGCGAGTTGGTGCGGCGATCACCGCTTCGCCGTCGCCGACACGCTGCAGGCTGACTGGAAGCAGCCAACTGCGATAGGCCGCCTCCCCGACCTCTTCTTTGAAGCGTCCCAAAACGCGCGCCCACTCGTCGTGGCACGCGACATCCGAGTCTTCGATCTCATATTTCCGAACCGCCTCTGCCACCACCGCATCCCCCATATTTAGGACGGCAGCACCGTCGGGTTCCCAAGGTCAAATGCAAGGTCTGCGAACGTGAGAATATTCGCTAAGATCATGCTACGCCATGTGGGTAGTTGCGTCTCCCCCCATCCGATATTTTTACTATTAGATACTGCTGTTATTCTTGTTGCGTCACCATTTACACAGCGTACACGTAGTTAACTACGGCGCTATACGACAATGTTAGCGGATGGCTTCCGATGAAGGCAATGGGACCGAAAGAGGAACTGAAAAAGAATTTTTGTTTGCACCGAATCGTCCGTGCAGGTGCCGGCGCGTCGAGCGCCGCGCCGGCCAGCCCGCAAGCCGAGCGGTTTACGGGGCCGGCGTGGCGGGTTGCAGCGCGTTGATACGATGCGCAAGCCGCGACAATTTTCGCGCGACAGTATTCTTATGCAACACGCCTTTGGTTGTCGCTCGATGCAATTCCGGCTGCGCCACCCGGAGTGCGGCTCGCGCGGCCTCCTGGTCGCCGGCGGCGATCGCCGTCTCGACTGTTTTGACAAAGGTGCGCACCCGGCTCTTCCGGGCGCGGTTGATCGCGGTGCGCTTTGCGGTCTGGCGAATCCGCTTTTCCGCCGATTTGTGTGTAGCCATCATTGCCCGCCAAGGGTTCGGGGCGGCCTTTTACCGACCACAGGCGTTTGCGTCAACCACGGCCGCCGCAGCGGGACACTTTGCCGGGCCGCCGGGTCGCTCCCGACCGCGGTCGAGTTGCGGTCATCGGTTCTTGAAGGCGGGCGCCCGCTTCTCGATAAAGGCGGTCATGCCTTCCGTTCGATCCTCGGTGGCGAAGGTCGCGTGGAACACCCGGCGCTCGAACCGCACGCCTTCGGCGAGGGGAGTCTCATAGGCTCGATTGACGGCTTCCTTGACCATCATCGCGATCGGCCGCGACATCGCGCTGATTTGCTCGGCGATTTTCACCGCTTCCGCAACCACGTCGCGAGCCCGCACGACACGGCTGACGAGCCCGGCCCGCTCGGCCTCGGCCGCGTCCATCATCCTTCCGGTGAGGCACAGATCCATCGCCTTGGCCTTGCCGATAAAGCGTGCCAGACGCTGCGTACCGCCCGCACCCGGCATGGTCCCAAGGCGGATCTCGGGCTGCCCGAAGCGCGCCGTATCGGCGGCGACGACGATGTCGCACATCATCGCTATCTCGCAGCCGCCGCCGAGAGCGAAGCCGGCGACCGCCGCGACGATCGGCTTGCGACATTGTGCGACGCGCTCCCAGTCGCGGGTGATGAAGTCGTCGAGATAGGTTTCGGGATAGGTCTTGCCGACCATCTCCTTGATATCGGCTCCGGCCGCGAAGGCTTTCTCGTTGCCGGTCAAGACCATCGCGCCGACTGCCGGGTCGGCCTCGAAACCGTCCAACGCGGCGGCGAGTTCGGCGATTAGCGCCGCGTTCAGCGCGTTCAGCGCTTGCGGGCGGTTGAGCGTAACGATGCCGACGGCACCACGGCGTTCGACGAGGACATTCTGGTAAGCAGGACTGTGGTTCATCGCCGGCCCTTCTAGCGCTGCCGCTTTGCACAATAGAATGTGGAGCGGCCCGACTGCACGATACGCCGCACGCCCTCGGCGCAATTGCATCCGGGGCAGGGCTCACCTTCGCGGCCGTATACGGCCCAGTGGTGCTGGAAATAGCCGAGTTCGCCATCGGCTTGGACATAGTCACGCAGCGACGATCCGCCGGCGGCGATCGCGTCACCGAGGACCCCGCGGATCGCCGCTACGAGGCGTGCCGCACGGCTGCCGGCGACCGTTGCGGCGAGGCGGCGCGGTGACAGGCGGGCGCGATAGAGCGCCTCGCACGCATAGATGTTGCCGAGTTCGGCGACGATGCGCTGGTCGATGAGCGCCGATTTTATCGGCGTCATCTTGCCGGCGAGCCTGGCTGCCAGATAGGCACCGTCGAAAACGTCGGCGAGCGGCTCCGGTCCGAGCCTGGCGAGGAGCGGGTGCCGCGCCGCCTCGTCGCGCCGCAGATAGTCGATCGTGCCGAAGCGGCGGGCGTCGTTGAAGCGGATAACGGTGCCGTCGTCGAGCGTCAACAGGACATGGTCGTGCGGTCCAGCCGGCAGCGAATTGCTGCCGGCGGTAACCCGGCCGGACATGCCGAGATGCAGCAGCAGCAAGCCGTCGGCGTCGAGTTCGATCAGGATGTATTTGCCGCGACGATTGAGCGCGCCGATCCGCGCGCCGTCGAGCCGCGCGGCGAGCGCCGCCGGAAACGGTCGCCGCAGATCGGGGCGGCGCAGTTCGGCGCGGACAATGCGGCGGCCGCTGATCCGCAGCGCCAAGCCGCGACGCACCGTCTCGACTTCGGGCAATTCGGGCATATCGCCGGCGGCTTTCCCATGGCAGCGGCCGCGCCGTGGCGTTGGTGCCGCGACGCGGTTATCTTCCTGCCTGATGAGCGAGCAGGAGACAAGCGGCAGCGCGCGTCGCGGCTCGGGAGGAGAAAGGGCGGCGCTGGTCCGCGCGGTCTTCGATAGCGTGGCACCCCGTTACGATCTGATGAATGATCTGATGAGCGGCGGCATCCACCGCTGGTGGAAGGCCGAAATGGTGGCCTGGCTCAAGCCTCGACAGGGCCAGCGCCTCGTCGACGCGGCCGGCGGCACCGGCGACATCGCGTTGCGGGCTCTGCCGCATGTCGCGCCGCCGGCGGCGGAAAGCGTCGGCGGTGTCATCGTCTGCGACGCGAACGAGCGGATGCTCGCGGTGGGGCGCGACCGCGCGATTGACCGCGGGGTGCTCACCGGCATCGAATGGATCTGCGCCGACGCTGAAAGGCTGCCTTTGGCGGACCGGAGCGCCGATCTCTATACGATCGCTTTCGGCTTGCGGAACGTCACGCGCATCGAGGCGGCGCTCGGCGAGGCGCGCCGCGTGCTCCGTCCCGGTGGCCATTTTCTTTGCCTGGAATTCACGCCGGCGGTGACGCCGCTGCTGCAGCCGGTCTACGACCTCTACAGCTTTCGCGTGGTGCCGCTCTTGGGGCAGATCGTCGCCGGCGACCGCGACGCCTATACCTACCTCGTCGACAGCATCCGTGGCTTCCCGCGGCAGAGTGTTTTGGCCGAGATGATCACTGCGGCCGGGCTCGATCAGGTACGGTTTCGCAATCTTACGGGGGGGATCGCTGCGCTCCATTCAGCCTGGCGGCTCTGACCAGCCGGGATCCGCGCTCGGCTGGTTGCGCAGCGTTCGCAACCTTGCTCGACTGGCCGGAATTGCGCTGATCCTGGCGCGCTATGATGCACTGTTTCCGTTCTACGGCGTCCCCAGTATCGGCTCCTATCTGCGCGTCGCCTGCGCCGTCGTGCGGCGGCGCCGCGGCGTCTCGGCCCTGCGCGCCGGGCAACGTCTCGCCGCGGCGTTCAACGAGTTAGGCCCGAGCTTCATCAAGCTCGGGCAGCTTTTGTCGACGCGCTCCGATTTGCTTGATGAGGAGGTCGCCGCCGATCTCGCGGCGCTGCAGGATCGCCTGCCGCCGTTTCCGGGGAGCGAGGCGCGGGCGCTGATCGAGACTGAATTCGGTCGGCCGCTCAGCGCGCTCTTCACTGCTTTTGACGAAGGTGCGATTGCCGCTGCGTCGATCGCGCAGGTGCACTTCGCGCGGACGGCCGATGGCCGAGACGTCGCGGTCAAGGTGTTGCGGCCTGGCATCGCTGCGGCGTTCGCGCGCGACCTCGACCTGCTCCGGTGGCTGGCAGCCTCGCTCGAGCGCTTGCACCCGGCGTTGCGGCGGCTGAAGCCGGTCGAAGTCGTGCGCACTCTGGCCGATGTCGTGCGCTTCGAGATGGATCTCCGCTTCGAAGCGGCGGCGGCCTCCGAGTTGGCCGAGAATTTTGCCGGCGATCCGGGGTTCCGCGTGCCGCGCGTCGATTGGCCGCGTACGGGGAGAGTGGTGCTTACCTTGGAGAGGATCACCGGGGTGCGTATCGGCGACCGCGAAGCGCTGCTCGCCGCCGGGCACCCGATCGACGCGTTACTCGCCAAGGCGGCCAGCGCTTTTTTCAACCAGGTGTTCCGCGACGGCTTTTTCCACGCCGATCTGCACCCGGGCAACATGTTCGTCGCCGAAGACGGCGCGCTCGTCGTCGTCGATTTCGGCATCATGGGCCGGCTCGACCGCGACACGCGCTATTATCTCGCCGACATGCTGCTCGGCTTTCTGTCCGGCGACTATCACCGGGTGGCAGAGGTCCATTTCGCCGCCGGCTATGTTCCGGCCGGACAATCCGTCGCCGCCTTTACCCAAGCCTGCCGTTCGATCGGTGAACCGATCCTCGGCCGGCCGCTGCAGGAGATCTCGATCGGCCGCCTGCTGGCCCAGCTGTTCGGCATCACCGAGCAGTTCGGGATGGAGACACAGCCGCAACTGCTGCTGCTGCAGAAGACGATCGTTCTGGTCGAGGGCGTCGGCCGGCGTCTCGACCCTGACATCAACATCTGGACCCTCGCCCGACCGCTGATCGAAGCCTGGATGCGCGACAATCGCGGGCCCGAGGCCCGCCTGCGGCTGAGCCTCGAAACGGCAGCCGATGTGATCGGCCGGCTGCCCGGGCTCGTGCGTAATCTCGACTCCCTCGTCGGCGATATGGCGCGCGACGGGGTGGTTCTGCACGCCGAGACGATCGCAGCGCACGCCGCAGAACAGGCCAAGCGCGCCTATCTCGCCGTGATCCCGCTATGGATCGCGGCGGCCGCCCTCGTTGCGATCGCGCTCGCCCTGGCCTTCGGCCGCTGACCCGGATTTCTTAGACGAGATCGACCGCGACAACGTTGCCAATTATCTATTCTCGCCCGACCCGGGCTATTCAAAGCCGCTGGACGAACGCGTTCAACTCGGAGCGAAGTCGGCTTCATCCCGGGCTCTTACCCCGGTGCGGCGGCGCCGACGGCTTTGATGGATTTGACGACCGACGGCAACAGTGCGGTTGCCGAACCCGCGGTGCAGCTTTTTGGCCCCTGATCAAATTGGGCCGTCGTCTCGACGATGTCGCCGCCCTCGCCAATTGGTACTTGAAACTCTTGGCCTTGCGGCGTCACATACCGAAGCTCTGCCGTGATAAAATTTTGGACGGAGAAGCCGTGGGGAGCGGTCTTGACCGTGACCGTGGCGCTCTTCGACCCCCCGACAATTTCCTTATGCCCGGGCACGGTTTCGTCGTCCACCGTGAGTGTCGAGCCGAATTCATCAAAGGTCATTGACCGGCCGTATTCGAGCGTCATCCCCGGCGGTGGGTTCTTGAGGGCCACCGCATAGTCTGCTGGCCGCCCGATTGCGGAAGCTCGACGCACTTCGAAGGCGACAACGTCAGGCTCGCAGTGATCGTCTCGATCTTTACGCTTTCGGGCTTCGAGGCGATCCCGTTGGCGACGACGACGAGCGAACTCGGCCCGGTTTCGATATTGAAAGGCAGGGTGAAATCGGTCGACGACAGGGTCCCGGGCGCCACCGATCAGCATACCGATCGCTCCTAATGTTCTTCGCCGTGTCATAGTCCCCGGCTCGGCACGCCTTCATCCTGCCGGCGGCGCGCGAGACGTTTATCAAATCGCCTGCTGCCGAACCAACCGTCCTCCGACGCGAAGCATCATGTCAAGGACGACGCGCAGTTTTTGCGACGCGCGGCCCGTTCCCGCACAGTAATTAACCACGTTCATGGGAGATAACGTGCGAAAGCATTCTCGATTAGCTTCGATGCGCGATCGGGGACATGTCTGAAATTGCAGATCGGAGACGCTGCTTGCTTGTTTTCTCGGTTTGTGCTGCATGAGCTTGCTGGTGGCCGCAGGGGCCTGTGGAACCAGGTGATGGTGGTTTCGGTCCGGGCTAACGATTTTCGATTATCGGCGCAGTGTGCAGCGTTCCCGGCATCCCGCCACCGATCGATAACAGGCCGGCGACAGCGGCGCATCCTTTGCTGCAGTCGTTTGAGACAGGCCACAGGCGGCGCCGGCCGGATCGCGCTCGCCCTGTCGAGCGCACCGGCGCATACTGATAGGGACGGAGCGGAGGGATTGCGTTGCTGGAAGGCCGGCGCATTCTGTTGATCATCGCGGGCGGGATCGCCGCCTATAAGAGCCTCGATCTCATTCGCCGGCTGCGTGAGCGCGGCGCCGCGGTGCGCTGCATTATGACGGCGGCTGCCAAACATTTCGTTACCCCGCTGTCGGTCGCTTCGTTGAGCGAGGATAAGGTTTATGAGGACCTCTGGTCGCTGACCGACGAGAGCGAGATGGGGCATATTCGGCTGTCGCGCGAAGCCGATCTCGTCGTCGTGGCGCCGGCGAGCGCCGATTTGATCGCCCGTATGGCGGCGGGCCTCGCCGACGATCTCGCGACGACGGCGCTGCTAGCCTCGGACAAGCCGATCCTCTTGGCGCCGACGATGAACCTGATGATGTGGGCGCATCCGGCGACCCAGGCAAATCTGGCGATCTTGGCGGCGCGCGGCGTGCTGCGGGTCGGGCCGGGCTCGGGTGAACTCGCCTGCGGCGAAGTCGGTTCGGGACGGATGGCCGAGCCGCTGGAAATAGTCGCCGCGATCGAGCGGCTGCTCGCCGGCGATCGGCGCCTCGCCGGCAAAAGAGCGCTGGTGACGAGCGGACCGACCCGCGAGCCGATCGATCCGGTACGCTATATCTCGAACCACTCCTCCGGCAAGCAAGGCCACGCGATCGCAGCGGCGCTCGCGGCGCTCGGCGCGGATGCGGTGCTGGTCTCGGGACCGACGCAAGAACCGCCGCCGGCAGGGGTCAATCTGGTGGCGGTCGAGACCGCGGCGGAGATGCTCGCCGCCTGCGAGGCGGCGCTCCCGGTCGATGTCGCGGTGATGGCCGCGGCGGTCGCCGATTGGCGGGTCGAGGCTGTCGCCCGCCACAAGCTCAAGAAGGCCGTCGGCGGCCCGCCGCTGCTGCGCCTGACCGAGAACCCGGACATCCTCGCCACGATCGCCGGGCGGGGCAACGACCGTCCGGCCCTTGTCGTCGGCTTCGCGGCGGAAACCGACGACATCGTCGCGAACGCCCTCGCCAAACGCGCCCGCAAGGGCTGCGACTGGATACTCGCCAACGACGTTTCGCCCGGGACCAGTACCTTTGGCGGCGACAGCAACAAGATTCATCTCGTCGATGCGGACGGCGTCGAGGATTGGCCGATCATGACCAAGCGCAAGGTCGCCGCCCGACTCGCCGGAAGGATCGCGGATCGGCTGGCGGCGCGGCGCGCGGAATGAAGGTCGGCCGGGAAATGTTTCACCGGGAGCCGCCGCGGCCGGCCCGGGCCTCAGCCGCGGTCGCAGTCGTGCCTCTCGCCGGTCTTCCGAGGCGAATCTCGTAATGGTGCGGCTGACCAAGAAGCTGCTGTTCGCGATCGAGGCGGTGCTTGACATCGCCTATAACGGCGGCCCCCTGCCGGTCCGCTCGGCCGAGATCACCGAGCGTCAGGGGATTCCGCGGCGCTATCTCGAACCGGTGCTGCAGGAATTGGTGCGCCACGGCATCCTGCGCGGGATCCGCGGGCCCGCGGGCGGTTACCGCCTCGGGCGCGAGCGGCGGCGCATCAGTCTCGGCGACATCGTTCGCACCGTGCAGGGATTGGAAACGGCCGAGGACCCGATCAGCGATCCGGCCGGCAGCGCGCTCGGCCATCAGGTCGTCCGGCCGCTGTGGCTCGATCTGCAGCGGGAAATGATGCAGCGCCTCGAACTCGCTGACCCTGGAGGAATTATGCAGTCGCGCCTATGGCGCCGGGATCGCCGGACGCGCCGCCGAGGGCGGCGAATTCGAGATCTGAACGAGGCGGCTTCGTTGCGTTCGCGCGTTGACGCCCTAGATAATTAACGAAAGACTTGTGGGAGAAAGCTCTGATGGACACCGTCAGCCCGTCAAAATCATCGAACGCCGAGTTTCGCGGCCGGGTCTACGACAGCATCACCGAGACGATCGGCGCAACGCCGCTCGTCCGCCTCGGCCGCCAGGCAAAGGCCGCCGGGGCCAAGGCCGATATCCTCGCCAAATGCGAGTTCTTCAACCCGTTCGAACTCGGTGAAGGACCGCATCGGCGTTTCGATGATCGCCGCCGCCGAAGCCGCCGGGCGGATCAAGCCCGGGACCGTGCTGGTCGAGCCGACTTCCGGCAACACCGGCATTGCGCTCGCCTTTGTCTGCGCCGCGAAGGGCTACCGGCTGGTGCTGACGATGCCGGACAGCATGTCGGTCGAACGCCGCAAGATGCTGCTGCTGCTCGGCGCCGAACTCGAGCTGACGCCGGCGGCGCAAGGCATGAAGGGCGCCATCGCCAAGGCCGAGGAGATTGTCAAATCCCTACCCGACGCCTTAATGCCGCAGCAATTCCAAAACCCGGCAAATCCGGAGATCCACCGCCGCACGACGGCCGAGGAGATCTGGAAGGACACGGGTGGCAAGGTCGACGCCGTGGTTAGCGGCATCGGCACCGGCGGCACCCTGACCGGCGTCGGCTCGGTGTTGAAGCCGCGTCGGCCTGGGCTCAAGATGATCGCGGTCGAGCCCGAGGACAGTGCCGTATTGTCGGGCGGGCCGCCGGGTCCGCACCGGATCCAGGGCATCGGGGCCGGTTTCGTGCCGGAGGTCCTCGACACTTCTTTGATCGACGAGATCATCCGTATCGGCAACGACACGGCGGTGCGCGTCGCTCGCGACGCCGCTAGGCTCGAAGGCTTGGCCGTCGGGATCTCGTCCGGGGCGGCGCTTGCCGCAGCCCTCGAAGTCGGCGCACGTGACGACATGGCCGGCAAGACGATCGTCGTCGTGCTGCCCGACTTTGCCGAGCGCTATCTGTCGACCGTGCTGTTCGAAGGCATCTGAGGGAAGGCGTGGAACTCAGCGAAGCGCAGTTTCGCCGCTACGCGCGGCATCTGATCCTCGACGAGGTCGGCGAGGAGGGTCAGGAGCGGTTGTTGCAATCGCGCGTACTCGTCGTCGGCGCCGGCGGGCTCGGCTCACCGGTCCTGCTCTATTTGGCGGCCGCCGGGGTCGGCACGATCGGCATCGTCGACAATGACCGCGTCGATCTGACCAACCTGCAGCGGCAGATCGTGCATGCGACCGAGCAAGTCGGCGCGCTCAAAGTCGACAGCGCCCGCGCCAGCCTGGCGGCGGTCAACCCCGAGATCCGCGTCGAAACCCATGCGGCGCGCCTGGCACCGGAGAACGCGGCGGCGCTGATCGGCGGCTATGACCTCGTCGCCGACGGCAGCGACAATTTCGCGACCCGCTATCTGTTGACCGACTGCTGCTGCCGCCTGGAAAAGCCGCTTGTCGCCGCGGCCTTGTCGCCGTTCGAGGGCCAGCTCTCGACTTTCCGGCCCTATCTCGGTGCCGGCCATCCCTGCTATCGCTGCCTGTTCCGCGAGCCGCCGCCGCCCAATCTCGTGCCGCGCTGCGAGGAGGCCGGCATTCTTGGCGCCGTCGCCGGCGTGCTCGGCACCCTGCAGGCGGTCGAGGTGCTTAAGGAATTGCTGGGGTTGGGCGACAGCCTCGATGGCACGCTCCTGATCTACGACGCGCTGCGCGCCCGCTTTCATTCGATCCGGATCACCAAGGACCCCGACTGCCCGACCTGCGCCGCCCAGCCCTCAACCGCCCAGCCCGCCGTCGCCGGCGGCTCTTGAGCAACCGCCGCAGGCACGCGGTTCAACCGGCGCGCAGATACTGCACCGCCTCGTCGCGGCGGAAGAGGTAGAGGAGGGTACGCAGCGCCTCGCCGCGCGCGGTTTCGAGCACCGGGTCGCGATCGAGGACGAGGCGGGCGTCGTCATGCGCGATCGCGATCAGCGCCTGATGCGTCGCGAGATCGGCAAGCCGCAATGCCGGCAGGCCGCTCTGCCGGGTGCCGAGCACCTCGCCGGCGCCGCGCAGTTCGAGATCGGCTTCGGCGATGCGAAAGCCGTCCTCGGTCTCGCGCAGGATTTCGAGCCGTCGCCGCGCCACCCCGCCCAGCGGCGGCTGGTACAGGAGGAGACAGGTCGAGGCGGCGCCACCGCGGCCGATGCGGCCGCGCAGCTGGTGCAGTTGGGCGAGGCCGAAGCGTTCGGCATGCTCGATGACCATGACGTTGGCGGTCGGCACATCGACGCCGACCTCGACGACCGTCGTCGCCACCAAGAGATCGATGTCGGCGCCGGCGAAACTGGCCATTACCCGGTCCTTTTCGGCGGTCTTCATGCGGCCGTGCACGAGGCCGACGCGACCCGGGGCGAGCGGCGCGAGTTGGGCATGCCGTTCCTCCGCGGCAGCGAGATCGGCGGTCTCGGATTCCTCGACCATCGGGCAGATCCAATAGACCTTGCCCCGTTGCGCGAGCGCGCGGCCGATCGCCGCCGTGACGTCGTCGAGCCGCTCCAGCGCCACGGTCCTGGTGTCGACCGGGCGCCGGCCCGGCGGCTTCTCGGCAAGGCGCGAGACGTCGAGATCGCCGTAGACGGTCAGCATCAGGCTGCGCGGGATCGGCGTGGCACTCATCAAGAGTGTGTCGGCGGCCCGGCCCTTGCCGGTGAGCGCCAGGCGCTGCTCGACGCCGAAGCGGTGCTGCTCGTCGATGACGGCGAGCGCCAGATCGCGGAACGCGACCTCGGGCTGCAGCAGCGCGTGGGTCCCGACGACGATCGGGACCCGGCCCTCGGCAAGCTCGGCCAGCAGCGCGGCGCGGCCGCGGCCCTTTTCGCGCCCGGTCAAAAGGCCGATCTCGACGCCGGCCGCAGCGGCGTGGCGGGCGAGGGTCGCCTGATGCTGGCGCGCCAGGATCTCGGTCGGCGCCAACAGCGCCGTCTGGGCGCCGCTCTCGACGGCGGCCAGCATTGCCAGCAAGGCGACGACGGTCTTGCCGCTGCCGACATCGCCGTGCAGGAGCCGCATCATGCGCTGCGGCCGCGCCATATCGGCGGCGATCTCGGCGACCGCAAGGCGCTGCGCCGCGGTCAGCGCAAAGCCGAGCTGCTGTTCGACGGGGGCCACAAGAACCCCGGTGCCTCGGAGCGCCCGGCCCTTCTGCCGGCGGCGGCGGGCGCGCACCAGCGCGACGGCGAGCTGGCTCGCCAGGATCTCGTCATAGGCGAGGCGCTGCCGCGCCGGCTCGGCGGGCGACAGCTGGGCTTCGCCCTCGGGATTATGGGCATGGCGCAGCGCCGCATCCCAGGCCGGCCAGCCGCGCGCGTCCCGCAGGGACGGGTCGATCCATTCGGGCAGCGTGGGAACCCGGTCCAGCGCCGCCGCCACAGCCTTCTGCACGAGGCGCGGGGCGAGACCCGCGGTCAACGAATAGACCGGTTCGATCGGCTTCAGCCGGTCGAGTTCGTCGGGCCGAAGCACCAGATCGGGGTGCGGCATCTGCGCCGCGCCGTTGTAAAACTCGACCCGGCCGCTGACGATGCGCTCGGCGCCGACCGGCAGCATACGCATCACATAGTCGCTCTTGACGTTGAAATAGACGAGCGTCAAGGTCCCGCTGCCGTCGCTGCAGAAGACCCGGTAGGGCCGGCGGCCGTGGCCGGGCTCGTGCCCCTCGACCCGCAGCTGAACCGTAACAATCGCCTGATGTTCGATGTCCCGCAGCCGCGGCGCCGCGCGCCGGTCGACGATGCCGGTGGGCAGGTGCCAGACGAGGTCGACGACGAGCGGGCCGCAGAGCCGCTCGAACAGTTTCGCCGATTGCGGGCCGATGCCGGGGAGCGCCGTCACCGGCGCGAAAAGCTTGTCGAGGATCGCAGGACGCACGCTCGATCTCTATATCCGGCAATCGATACCGCCAAGAGCAGCGCGTGACCGCATCCGCCGAGATCCGCCGCAAGCGGCTCCTCTACCGTTCCTGGCATCGCGGCACGCGCGAGAGCGATTTGATCTTCGGCCGTTTTGCCGCGGCATATCTCGCGGCCTTCGACGATTCCCAGCTCGACCGTTACGAGGCGCTCCTCGACTGCGCCGACGTCGATCTTTTCGATTGGGTCGGCGGCCGCGCCGTGGCGCCCGCCGCATACCACCACGATGTGCTGCGCCTGTTGCTCGCTTTCACCAATTCACCGCCTGGCGCCCGCCCCGACCAAGCGGGCTACGGGTTCCACGGAATGTCGGGCGAGGCCTCTCGCCCCCTCCCTCTCCCCGCGAGCGGGGAGAGGGAGGGACCCGCGCAGCGGGAGGGTGAGGGTCGAAGGCGACGGGGCTCAAAATGCTGATGCCGCCGATCGCCAGGACCGCACTCGACGATGTCGCGCGCGCTCTCGCCGAGCGGCCGCGCCCTGTCGCCCTGTTCGGCGCGCCCGAGGGCTATGACGCGGCGGCGGTCGGTCGGCTCGCCGGTGCCGGTGCGGCGTCCGGTTGGCTGCATGTCTGCCGCGACGACGGTCGGATGTCCCGCTTTGCAGCCGCCCTCGCCTTCTTTCATCCCGTGGTCGAATGCCTCGGCTTTCCGGCCTGGGACTGTCTGCCCTATGACCGGGTGTCGCCGAATGGCGAGATCGTCAGCCGGCGCGTCGATGCGCTGACCCGGCTGGCGACCGGCGGCGGCAGGACGCCGTTCGTCGTGCTGACCACGGTCAACGCCCTCGTACAGCGGGTGCCGCCCAAGAGCCTCTTCGCCGGCCGCGAGTTGACGTTGCGGCCCGGTGGGCGGATCGGGCTCGACCGGCTGCAAGGTTTTTTCCGCAACAATGGCTACCTCCGCACCGACACCGTGCGCGAGCCGGGCGAGTTTGCGATACGGGGCGGCATCGTCGATCTTTATCCGGCCGGGGCGCCGCAGCCCTTGCGCTTCGATTTTTTCGGCGAGACGATCGAGAGCATCCGCAGCTTCGATCCGCTGACCCAGCGTTCGACCGGTAAGCGCGCCGCGGCCATCTTGCGGCCGGTCGGCGAGGCGCTGCTCGACGATGCCGCGATCCAGCGTTTCCGGCAGCGCTACCGCGAGGCCTTCGGCGCCACCGGCACCGACGATCCGCTCTACGAGTTGGTCAGCGCCGGACGACGCTATGTCGGCATGGAGCACTGGCTGCCGTTCTATTACGAGCGGCTCGAAACGCTGTTCGACTACCTGCCGGAGGCCGGCGTCTCGTTCGATTACCAGGCGGATCAGGTCTTCGCCCATCGGCTCGAACAGATCGCCGAATTCTATGCGGCGCGCCGCAGCGCCATCGGTCCCGCCCATGCCCGCGGCGGCGCGCCGGTCTATCGTCCGGTCCGGCCCGACGCCCTTTACCTCGACAATCGCGAGTGGCAGCAGGCATTGCACGGCCGGCCGGTCTTGCGGCTGTCGCCATTCCCGATGCCCGAAGGCGAGGTCGACCGGCTCGATATTGGCCGCTTCGATGCCGGCGCCCGCGCGGCGCGCAATTTCGCGGCCGAGCGCGCCGACCCCAAAGCCGTGCTGTTCGAGGCGGTCGGCGCCTATCTCGAGGCGGAGCGCGGCGCCGGCCGGCAGGTCGCGGTGGCGGCGTTCAGCGCAGGCTCGGCCGACCGGCTCGCCACCGTGCTGAAGGAGCGCGGCCTCGCCGATTTGCGCCGGGTCGCCGACGCCGAGGCACTCGCCGCGCTGCCGCCCGCCGCGATCGGCCTCGCCCTGTTGCCGCTCGAACAGGGCTTCGCCGGCGACGGGCTGCTGCTGCTCGGCGAACAGGACATTCTCGGCGACCGGCTGGCGCGGGTGTCGCGGCGGCGGCGCAACCTCGACCAGTTCATCGCCGAGGCCGAAGCGCTCGCCCCCGGCGACCTCGTTGTGCATGCCGACCACGGCATCGGCCGCTACGAGGCGCTGGAGACGATCGACGTCGCCGGCGCGCCGCACGACTGCTTGCGGGTGCTTTACGCCGGCGACGACAAGCTCTTTGTGCCGGTCGAAAACATCGAGGTCCTGTCGCGCTTCGGCTCGGAGGATGCCGCGGTGCAGCTCGACCGGCTGGGCGGCGTCGCCTGGCAATCGCGCAAGGCGCGCGTCAAGCAGCGCATCCGCGACATCGCCGGCGAATTGATCCGCGTCGCCGCCGAGCGGCAACTGCGGCCCGGCGAGGTGCTGGCGCCGCCCGAAGGGATTTACGAGGAGTTCGCTGCCCGGTTCCCCTATCCGGAAACCGAGGATCAGCTGAACGCGATCGCCGACACGCTCGCCGACATTGCTTCGGGCAAGCCGATGGACCGGCTGATCTGCGGCGATGTCGGGTTCGGCAAGACCGAGGTGGCGCTGCGCGCCGCCTTCGTCGCGGCGATGGCCGGCGGCCAGGTTGCGGTCATCGTCCCGACCACCTTGCTCGCGCGCCAGCATTACCGCAGTTTCTCCGAGCGCTTTGTCGGACTGCCGGTGAAGATCGCGCAGCTGTCGCGGCTCGTCGGCGCCAAGGAGGCGCGCGCCGTCAAGGAAGAGCTGGCGCAAGGGCGGATCGACATCGTGATCGGGACCCACGCGCTCCTCGCCAAGGACGTGCGCTTCGCGCATCTTGCTCTCCTGGTCGTCGACGAGGAGCAACATTTCGGCGTCGCGCAAAAGGAGAAGCTGAAGCAGCTCAAGGCCGATGTGCATGTTCTGACGCTGACTGCGACGCCGATCCCGCGCACCTTGCAATTGGCGCTCAGCGGCGTGCGCGAGATGAGCATCATCGCCTCGCCGCCGATCGACCGCCTCGCCGTCCGCACCTTTGTCATGCCCTATGACCCGGTGACGATCCGCGAAGCGATCATGCGCGAGCGCGACCGCGGCGGGCAGATCTTTTACGTCGTGCCACGCATCGCCGATCTCGACGAGGTGCGCGAGCGGCTCGTCGCGTTGGCCCCCGAGATCAGGATCGGTGCCGCGCACGGCCGGATGCCGCCCTCCGAACTCGAAGCGGCGATGACGGCGTTCGACGACCGTGCCTTCGACCTGCTGCTGTCGACCGACATCATCGAATCCGGGCTCGATATCCCAACGGCCAACACGCTCGTCGTGCACCGCTCCGACATGTTCGGGCTGGCCCAGCTCTACCAACTGCGCGGCCGCATCGGCCGCGGCAAGGTGCGCGGCTACGCCTATCTGACCCTGCCCGAAAGGAAGCAGCTGTCGGAAACGGCGCAGCGCCGGCTCGACGTGATGCAGACGTTGGACAGTCTGGGGGCCGGATTTCAGCTGGCCAGCCACGATCTCGACATCCGCGGCGCCGGCAATCTCCTCGGCGACGAGCAGTCGGGCCATATCCGCGAGGTCGGCATCGAACTCTATCAGCATATGCTCGAGGAGGCCGTGGCGGCGGCCCGCGGCGCCGGGGACGGCGCTCCGGCTTCCGACGAATGGAGCCCGCAGATCACGATCGGCACGCCAGTGCTGATCCCCGAAGCCTATGTCGTCGATCTCGGCGTGCGCCTCGGGCTCTATCGGCGCCTTGCGGCACTCGCCGACCGGCGCGAGATCGATGCCTTCGCCGCCGAGCTGATCGATCGCTTCGGGCCGCTGCCGGCCGAGGTCGAGAACTTGTTGCAGATCATCGCCATCAAGCGCTGGTGCCGCGAGGCCGGGGTCGAGCGCGTCGAGGCGGGACCAAAAGGCGCCGTGCTGACCTTGCACGGCAATCGCTTTGCGAACCCCGAGGGGCTCGTCGAGCTTATCCAGCGCAACCCGGGCACATTGAAGATCCGCCCGGACCAGAAGATCACCTATCTGCGCAACTGGGACGACGAGAAGGCGCGCCTTGCCGGCGTCGCCCGGCTATTGCAGGCCCTGGTCAGGATCGCCCGCGCCACCGGGCCTGCCGATACGGCAGCCCCGCCGCCGCCATCGCCGCCTGTCGACCGCCGCGCCGCCGGCCTCGACCCACCCGGAGTTAACCCGCGTAGCGGGAGGGTGAGGGGCAGCAGCTTGGCCTAAGCGCGCCGCCGGGCTGGCGGCACTTCGAGGTTCAAAAGCCGCGCGGCGTTCCCGCCGAAGATAGCCTTGCGCTCGGCATCGTCGAGCCCGGGACACCCTTCGATCATGCCCACCGGGTCGACCTCGCCCATATCGGCCGGGTAATCGGTGCCCATCAGGATGTGATCGGCACCGTATTCTTCGACCAGATATTCGAGTTGATGATGGGTATAGACGAGGGCGTCGAAATAACACCGCTTCAGATAGGTCGTCGGCATCCGCGCGATCTCTTCGCAGGCATCGGGGCGGGCCGCAGCGGCGTGGTCGATACGGCCCGAATAGGCCGGCAGAAAGCCGCCGCCATGGGCGACGACGAGCTTTAAATTGGGATAGTCGCGCAAGACACCGCCAAAGATCAGATGATGCAGCGCCACAGTCGAATTGAGCGGATTGCCGATGATGTTGGCAAAATAGTGCTCGGCGAGGCGCCGCGCCTCGGTGAAGCCGTCCGGATGCATGAAGACGACGAGGCCCAGCTCCTCGCAGCGGGCGAAGATCTTGCGGAATTGGCCGGCCGAGAGATCCTCCCCGGCGACATGCGTCATGATCTCGATGCCGCGAAAGCCCAGCGATCTGTGCAGCCGGTCGAGTTCGGCGACGGCAAGCTCCGGCGCCTGGAACGGCACCGTGCCGAGCCCGATGAACCGGTCGGGAAAGCGGCCGCAGATCTCGGCGATCGAATCATTGATCGCCTGCGACGTGGCGCGGCCGAGATCGGGATCAGCGCCGTAATAGGTCTGGCGGGGTGCCGGCGAGATCGCCTGGATGTCGATCCCCATCCGATCCATATCGGCGATCCGCTGTTCGGCCGAGACGCTCTGCTCGTTCGTGCGCTCGCCATTCGCCCGATTGATCGCGCGACTATCCTCGCTGGCCTGGGATTCGAGAAACCAGCGCGCGACATCCCGGTTGCCTTCGACGAGCCGCGCCGCCTGCGCGCTGCGGACATGGCAGTGGATATCGATCGTGAACCATTTGCCGCGCGCGTGCATCGGGCCAGGAAAACGGCCCGGGATTGGGGCTCCCTCGGGTAGGCATTTGAACAGCATTTCCACCGCTCCTGCAGTCAGCCGGCTGCCGGGACTTCAATGTCGAGCAGCCGCGCCGCATTACGGCCGAGAACGGCGCGGCGCTCGGCGTCGTCGAGCCCGCCGGCGCCTTCGATAAAACCGAGCGGATCGACCTCGCCCATATCGGCCGGGTAGTCGGTGCCCATCAGCACATGGTCGGCGCCGTATTGCGCGACGAGATATTCGAGCTGGTGATGGGTGTAGACGATCGTGTCGAAATAGAGCCGCCGCAAATAGGTCGTCGGCATCCGGTGGATCACTTCGCAGGCGTCGGGCCGAGCCGAGGCGGCATGATCGATGCGGCCCGAATAGGCCGGCAGATAGCCGCCGCCATGCGCCAAGACGAGCTTCAGGTTGGGGTGCGCGTCGAGCATCCCGCCGAAGATCAGGTGATGCACCGCGACCGTCGTATCGAGCGGATTGCCGATCACATTGACGAGGTAATGATCGGCGAACCGCCGCGCGTCCGGAAATCCGGTCGGGTGCATGAAAACGAGAAGGCCCAGTTCTTCGATGCGGGCAAAGACCTTGCGGAAGCGATCGGCGGCGAGATCCTCGCCGCCGACGTTGGTGGCGATTTCAATGCCGCGAAAGCCGAGCGACTGCTTCAGCCGATCGAGTTCGGCGAGGGCGAGATCCGGGGCCTGAAACGGCACCGTGCCGAGCGGCACGAAGCGGTCGGGATGGCGGCCGGCGATATCGGCGAGATTGTCGTTGACGACCCGCGCCGTGGCGAGGCCGAGATCGGGCTCCGCGCCGTAATAGGTCTGGTTCGGCGACGGCGAGATCGCCTGGATGTCGATCCCCATCCGGTCCATGTCGGCGAGCCGGTTCTCGATCGACGTGAACTGGATGCGGTTCCGCTCGGCCTGTTGCCGGTTGACCTCGCGGGTGCGTTCGTTGGCGTAGACCTCGCGGGGGTGGCGCGTCGCGGCCGCATGGCCGGCGACCATCTCGGCCGCCTTCGGCGTCAGCACATGACAATGGATGTCGACCGTGAACCATTTGCCGCGGGCATGCGCGGGGCCGGGGAAGCGCCCGGGGATCGGTGCGCCGGGCGGCAGGCAGTTGAACAGCATATCGGGCTTTTCCTCCTTCTCGCCGCCGCATTAGAAGGCGCCTGACGCGGCGGATCAATGCCGTCGCCGGTGCTCTCTGCCGGCCGCCCAGACCTCCTGAATCATCGAAAACAGAAAGGCGGTGGTCAGACCGAAGAGGATGATCCCGTTCAACGCTTCGAGCGCGCCCATCAGCCGCCAATGCTGCTGCAGATCGAGATCGCTCCCGCCATAGGTCGTCATCGCGCCCAACGAAAACAGGATCGACGAGTGTATGTCCGGCAGCGCGCCGAGCAGCCGATAGGCGCCGGCCCAGACGAAGCCCTCGATCGCGTGCAGCACCGTCACCAGCAGCACGGTGATCCCCATCACGACCGCAAAGAGCAGCGTGAAATGCCGCCGCTCGACGAGGCGGGCAGCGGCCCGCAGCACTCTCTCGTGCAGCAGGCCCAGCCCGACGACGTGGATCACCACTGTGGCGACGATCAGCGGCAGGGACCAGACCCAGTCGCCGCCCCAGCCGGTTGCGTTCGTAGCCGCTTCGAGCGCATGCATCGCCCGCCCCCGATCCGGCTGGGCGCGCCCCCCGGCTATGGCACGGTTTCGCCCGGCAACACGCCCCAGACGTCGCGGCGCTGCAGCCAACCCCGATAACCGCCGGCTGAAATGCGGCACCAATCGCCCTGGCATTCGAGCAGTTTCGCGACGACGCCGGGCTCGGCGCGGGCGACGATCTCGGACCCGGCGTCGGGCCGCCGATACAGCGTCCGGACGGCGCCGTCGACAATCACATGGCGTTCGCCGGTCACCATGCGATCGAGAATCCAACCGTTGTTGTTTTGCCAGAGCCGCACCATCCGCCAGTTCTGGAATTGCTTGACGATTTCGACCGGCATGTCTTTGCGGGTCAGCACCCATTCGATTGGATAGGTCTGTCCCGGCCCGATCCGCAGATTGATGTCGTCGGAGCGCAGGCTGACAAAACGCGGCAATTTGGGCTCCGGGCCGTTTTCGGCGCCGGATGCCGGCGGCATCTGCATCCCGACGGTGGTCAACAGCGCCACGGCCAGATGGGCGCAGAGCGAGCATCGGATCATCTGACCGCGACCGCGGTTGCTTCGGCTGAAGCGCTCGGCTCCGCCCGTTGTTGTCGCCCCAATAGGATCGCCACCCGTCATCCCCCCGGATCCGGCCAGGCTCCGCATTATGCAACTTTTGTGGTAGATCCTCAACTTTTGCGAGGATCGGGACTGCCATAACTGCGGCCGATCTTGCGAAAACGGCGGTGTCCCGGCTATTTCGTTTGCAGACGAGGAGGCGGAGCCGAACATGACGGATCTCGGGCTGTTCGATGCGATCCATTCGGCCCGTTCGGTCCGCCGACTGAAGCCCGATCCGGTCCCCGAAGCGCTGATCGGTAAGGTCCTCGATGCGGCGATTCGCGCGCCCTCGGGCGGCAATGCGCAGAACTGGGCCTTTCTCGTCATCCGTGACGCCGCGACCCGGCAGGCGCTTGGCGCCATCTACCGCAAGGCCTCCGACGTCGCGGCGGCGGTCTATGCGGCGCGCGGCCGGCCAGCCCACCTTTCGGAGCTGCAATTCGCCCGCATGCTGCGTGCCGGCGGTCATCTGTGGGAGCATATGGGGGAGGCGCCGGTGCTGTTGATCCCGTGCGGCGGCCAGCCGCTCGTGCCGCCGCGTGCCGCGTTGCCGCCCGAGATTGCTGCGCATTATCAGGACGAAGTCGCCTACGCCGAGCGCATCCGCGGCGCCAGCATCTACCCGGCGGTACAGAACATCATTCTCGCCTGCCGTGCCGTCGGCCTTGGCACCCTGATCACGACCAACCACATCCGCTGCGAAGCCGAGGTCAAGGCGCTCCTTGGCATTCCCGACGACGTCGCGACCTATGCGCTGATGCCGATCGGCTGGCCGCTCGACCCGTTCGGGCCATTGACCCGCCGACCGGTCGCCGAGGTCTCGCATGCCGATCGCTGGGGCGTGCCCTGGCCCGGGTGACGCGCCCTGGCGTGCATTTGCGGGTTCTCAGGGCGAAAAGCGACGGTTCGCGAACCCGTTTGCCGCGGCAATCGCGATGTTACGAGACCTCGCCGCCGGTCTTGGCTCAGGTATAGCCCGGCGGCGCCACAAAGCCGCCGATCTCGGCGGCGAGCAGACGGGCGAATTCGATCGTCGTCAGCTCCTCGCCCTCGGCGCCGATGATCTGCATGCCGACCGGCAGGCCGGCCGCGGTGAGCCCCAAGGGCGCTGCCGTCGCCGGCAGGTAGGAAAGGCTCGCGAGCCCGGCCCAGAACAATTGATCGGCGTAGGGCAGCAACTTGCCGTTGACCGGGACGAGGCGCCGGTCGCGATCGGGGTCGTGGTCGTGCGCAAAGGCTGCGGTCGCCGCGATCGGCGCCAACAGCACGTCGCAGCGCCCGAAGAAATCGCGCCACAGATAGCGCAGTTTCGTCCGCGCTTCGTTGGCGATGCCCCAGCCGCGATGGCCGAGCGTCGCACCGCGGGCCATCATCGCGCGAAAGCTCGAATCATCCGGCGCAACGGTGGTGGCGATCGCCTGCTGTGCCGCAAAATCCGCGTCGTTGAGGCGCGAAGCCGTGGCAGCGCGCAGCAAGGTCATGAAGAGCCGGTGGTGCTCGGCCTCGTCGATCGTCGGGCGCGCCCGCCGGTCGACCGCGACACCGGCGCGAACGAGCGTCGAGAGAGCCGCCTCGAAGCGCTCGGCGACGCTGGCATCGATCTCGCAGAGCGGTGAATCGGTCCAGACCGCGACGCGAAATTCGCCGAGCCGACGATGCCGCGGCGGCGGCAATTCCACCCGCCATGCCGTCTCTTGCGGCCCGTCGGGACCGGCCAGGACAGGCATCGCCAAAGCGAGATCCTCGGCATGGCGCGCCATCGGCCCGACGACGGAAATATCGGTCGGCGTCAGCGCCCCGGTAGGCGAATGGCCGCGCGTCGGGATCAACCCCCAGCTCGGCTTATGCGCATAGATGCCGCAATAATGCGCCGGATTGCGCAACGACCCGGCGATGTCGCTGCCTGCGCCCAGCGCGCCGAGGCCGGCGGCGAGGGCGGCTGCTTCGCCGCCCGACGAACCTCCGGGGCCGCGCGTCGCGTCCCAGGGGTTGTTGGTCGTCCCGTAAACGTCGTTGTAGCTCTGCGAATCCGCCAGCATCAACGGCACGTTCGTCTTGCCGTAGATCACCGCGCCGGCGTGCAGCAGCCGCTCGACCAGCACCGCGTTCGCGGCGGCGACCTTGTCCTTCCACAGCGGGTTGCCCCAGGTCGTCGGCAACCCCTCGACATCGAAGGATTCCTTTATTGTCATCGGGATGCCGTGCAGCGGTCCCCAGTTTTCGCCGCGCGCCAGCGCCTCGTCGGCGGCGCGCGCCCGCTGCCGCGCCCGCTCGACCTGCCAGGCGACGACCGCGTTCAGGCCCGGGTTGAACCGCTCGGCCCGCGCCAGGTAGACATCGAACAATTCGCGGCAGCCGATCCGCCGGTCGCGGATCGCGCCTGCCAAATCGGTCGCCGAGGCGAAGGCCGGTTCGCTCATCGACCCTCCCGCGAGCCGGTGGGCGTGGCGCCGATCAACGCGTCAGCCGCGCTCGGCGATCGGCAGGTAGTGACGCTCGTCCGGGCCGATGAACAGTTGGCGCGGGCGCATCAGCTTGGCGTCGGCGTCGGCGATCATCTCGGTCCATTGCGCGACCCAGCCGACCGTGCGCGCAATGGCAAACAAGGCAGTAAACATCGAGGTCGGGAAGCCGATCGCACGCAGTATAATTCCCGAATAGAAGTCGACATTGGGGTACAGCTTGCGGGTGATGAAATAGTCGTCATTCAACGAAATTCGCTCGAGCTCCATCGCCAAATCAAGCAGCGGCTCGTCTTTGATGCCCAGCTCGTCGAGCACTTCATGACAGCTTTCGCGCAAAACGCGGGCTCGCGGATCGTAGTTCTTGTAGACACGGTGACCGAAGCCATACTGGATTTCGTGTTCGTTCTTGTTCTTTACGTGGCTGATGAATTCAGGAATTTTCGATTTGTCGCCGATGCGGCCGAGCATCTTCAATACCGCCTCATTGGCCCCGCCATGCGCCGGGCCCCACAGCGAGGCGATGCCGGCGGCGATGCAGGCGAACGGGTTGGCGCCGCTCGACCCGGCATTGCGCACGGTCGCGGTCGACGCGTTCTGTTCGTGGTCGGCGTGCAGAATGAAAATGCGGTCGAGCGCGCGCGCCACGACCGGGTTCACGTTGTACTTCTCACACGGCACCGCAAACGTCATGTGCAAGAAGTTCTCGGTATAGCCCAACGAGTTGTCGGGATAAACGAAGGGCTGGCCGAGCGTGTATTTGTAGGCCATCGCGGCGATCGTCGGCATTTTGGCGATCAGGCGGTAGGAAGCGACCATCCGCTGATAGGGGTCATGAATGTCCGTCGAGTTGTGGTAAAAGGCGGAGAGCGCGCCGACCACGCCGCACATCACCGCCATCGGGTGCGCGTCGCGCCGGAACCCGCGGAAGAAAGTGCTGATCTGCTCGTGCACCATCGTATGATGGGTGATGTCGAAGACGAATTGCGTTTTTTCCTTGGGAGTCGGCAGTTCGCCATTGAGCAGCAGATAAGCGACTTCGAGAAAGTCGCTTTTCTCGGCGAGCTCTTTGATCGGATAGCCGCGATACATCAAGACGCCTTCGTCGCCGTCGATATAGGTGATGCTGGAGCGGCAGGCGGCCGTCGCCATGAAGCCGGGATCATAGGTGAAATGCCCGGTGAGCCCGTAGAGCTTGCGGATGTCGATGACTTTCGGTCCGATCGTGCCGCCGAGCACCGGGAGATCCACCGACTTGCCGGTCTCGTTGTCGGTCAACGTGACCGTGCCCGTCTCCATGTTGCTGCCGCTCATCGATGCACCTCGCTCTTGCCGCCGGCGATTGCCAAAGCCGTCACAGGATAGTCATGCGGGGTCGGCTTGGCAAACCTTCGCAGGTGCGAAATGAAGGTGAATCAGCCGCGTTCGGCCGCGCCGTCGGCGATGGCGTCGGCAATGCGCGCCAATGTCTCGTCGCGGCCGAGGACCTCCATGACGAAGAAAATGCCGGGCGAAGCGACACTACCGGTCAGCGCCGCGCGCAACGGCTGCGCGACATTGCCGAGTTTCACATGAGCGTCGTCGGCGAAACCGCGCACCAATGCTTCGAGTTGGTCGGCCCGCCACTCGACGTGCAGCAACCGCGAGCCCAGTTCGCCGAGCCGGTTTCGGGCGTCCGGAGTCAAAAGCCTGGCTGCGGCCGGATCCGGTTGCAGCGGTCGTTTCGCGACCAGAAAGCCAGCGTTTTCGGCGAGTTCGGCCACGGTCCGTGGACGCAGCTTCAATTCGGGCATGGCGCGGGCGAGGCGCAGCCGATCGCTCTCGGATAAGGGCGGGCCGGACGGCTCGGCGAGCCGCTCGGCGACGAGTACCACGAGGCGGTCGTCGGCGGCGGCGCGGATATAGTGGCCGCTCAGACTGTCGAGCTTGGCGAAATCGAACCGAGCCGGGGCGCGGCCGACGGCGTCGAGGTCGAACCAGCGGATCGCCTCTGCGGTCGAGATGACCTCGTCGTCGCCGTGGCTCCAGCCAAGCCGCAACAGATAATTGCGCAACGCCTCGGGCAGGTAGCCCATAGCGCGATAAGCGTCGACCCCGAGCGCCCCGTGTCGCTTTGACAGCTTGGCGCCATCCGGGCCATGGATCAGCGGCACATGGGCAAATTCCGGCACCGGCCAGTCGAGGCCGCGATAAATCTGCGTCTGGCGGAAGGCGTTGTTCAGATGGTCGTCGCCGCGGATCACATGGGTGATGCCCATGTCGTGGTCGTCGGCGACGACCGACAGGTTATAGGTCGGCGTGCCGTCGGCGCGCAGGATGATCAGATCGTCGAGTTCGCTATTGGCGACCGTCACCTCGCCTTGAATGCGGTCGCGGAGCGTCGTCGCCCCGCCTTGCGGCGCCTTCAACCGGATGACCGGCGGGACGCCTTGCGGCGCCTCGGCGGGATCGCGGTCTCGCCAGGTCCCGTCGTAGCGCACCGAGCGCTTTTCGGCTCGCGCCCGTTCGCGCATCGCCTCCAGTTCCGCGGGCGTGCAATAGCAATGATAGGCGCGGCCGGTAGCGAGCAGTTGCCGCGCCACCGCGGCATGCCGCGCCGCCCGCGCCGACTGATAGACGACCTCGCCGTCCCATTGGAGGCCGAGCCATTCGAGGCCGTCGACGATCGCCGCGACCGCCTCGGGCGTCGACCGGATCCGATCCGTGTCTTCGATGCGCAACCGGAAGCTGCCGCCGTGATGCCGGGCGAAGAGCCAGTTGAACAGCGCGGTGCGGGCGCCGCCGATATGCAGAAAGCCGGTCGGCGACGGGGCGAAGCGAACGTTGACGGTCATCACAGAAGGATGGGGAGAAAAGACCGCGATATCAACGCGGCGGCGGGGGAGACGGCGCCTGCTGTTTCATAAACAAAGCGACCGCGGCATTTCCCGGCGGGAGCTCCCCCTCACCCTCCCGTTATCGCGGGTCCCTCCCTCTCCCCGCTAGCGCGGGGCGAGTGGCTTTCTCCTAGGTTTTCTCCTCCCTCGCCCCGCTGGCGGCGAGAGGGCCGGGGTGAGGGGCCTGTTACGTCCGGGGTTGGCCGAACATCTCGCGCAGCCGGGTCTTCATGATCTTGCCGGTGGCGGTGTGCGGCAACTCGTCGATGCAGACGACGTCCTCGGGGAGCATCCATTTCGGAAAATTCCGGGCGAGGAGGTCGATCAGCGATTGGCGTTCCGGCCGGCGGCCGGGTCGCGGCGCGACGATCAACAGCGGCCGCTCGCCCCAGCGCGCGTCTGGCACCGCGATCACGGCGGCCTCGGCGACGTCGTCATGGGCGATCGCCGCGTTTTCGAGATCGATCGAGCTGATCCATTCGCCGCCCGACTTGATCACATCCTTGCGCCGATCGGTGATCTGCATGTACCCGTCGGCGTCGATCGTCGCCATGTCGCCGGTATGGAACCAGCCGTCAGGCTCGACCGCGGCGGCGCTCGCCGCCTCGTCTGCGAAATAGCTGCTGACGATCCACGGACCCCGGACCAGGAGTTCGCCGATCGACTTGCCGTCATGCGGCTGGGCGTGCCCGTCATCGTCGACGATCTTCAATTCGACGCCAAAGACCGGCCGGCCCTGCTTTGTTTCGACCGCGAGCAGCGCCTGCGGGTCGAGCCCGTGATGCTTGGCTTTCAGCGCCGCGGTGGTGCCGAGCGGGCTCATTTCGGTCATCCCCCAGCCCTGGCGCATGTCGATGCCGTGGCGGGCGAAGGCCTCGACCATCGCGGGCGGCACCGCCGAGCCGCCGGACAACACCCGCTGCAAGGTCGAGCAGCGCGCGCCGGAGGCCGAGAGGTAGGCTTCGAAGCCGAGCCACACGGTCGGCACGCCAAGGCTGTAGGTGACACCCTCGATCTCGAAGAGGTTGTACAGGCTTTCGCCGTCGAGACGCGGCCCCGGCATGACCAGCTTGGCGCCGTTCATCGGCGCGGCGTAGGGGATGCCCCAGCCGCAGGCGTGAAACAGCGGCACGACCGGGCAGACCGTATCCTTGGCCGAGACCGCGATCGCGTCGGGCAGCGAAATCGCATAGGCGTGCAGCACGGTCGAGCGATGGCTGTAGAGGGCACCCTTTGGATGCCCGGTGGTGCCGGAGGTGTAGCAGAGTGCGGCGGCGGTGCGTTCGTCGAATTCCGGCCAGGCGAGAGCGTCGTTCTCGGCGGCGAGCAGCTTTTCGTAGCAGGGGAGGACCGACAATCCGGATTGCGGCCCGGATTGCGGCCCGGATTGCGGCGTAGCATCCGCCCCGGTCATCGGCACGATCCGGCAAGCGGACGGGAGACGCGGCGCCAGGCGCTCGACGAGCGGCAGGAAAGTGCTGTCGACGAACAGCAACCGATCGGCCGCGTGGTTGACGATATAGACGATCTGGTCGTCGAAGAGCCGCGGGTTGATCGTGTGGCAGACGGCGCCGATCCCGGAAATCGCGTAGTACAGCTCAAAATGCCGATAGGTGTTCCAGGCCAAGGTGGCGACCCGATCGCCGGGCTTGACGCCGAGCCGCCGCAACGCGCCGGCGAGTTGTTTCGCGCGGCGTTCGGCGTCGCGATAGGTGTAGCGGTGGATCGGGCCTTCGACGCTGCGCGAGACGATCTCGATGTCGCCGTGATAGGTCGCGGCGTGGGTGAGGATCGACGAGATCAGGAGCGGTCGCTCCAACATCATCCCCAGCATCGCTTCCTCCCCGATCCTCTATCGTTGCACGGCGAAATAGACCGCCGGCGCGCGGACGCGGCAAGAGGATCCGACCGCCGCCGCAGCCCACAGCGGCGACAGATCTCAATAGCGCCGCATCAGCGCGACGAGGCGCCCCTGCACCTTGACCCGGTCGGGACCGAAGATGCGCGTCTCATACGCCTTGTTCGCCGGTTCGAGGGCGATCGAGGCACCGCGGCGGCGCAGCCGCTTCAAGGTGACCTCCTCGCCGTCGACGAGGGCGACGACGACGGCGCCGTTGTCGGCGGTGTCGCTGCGCTCGATGATGACCGTATCGCCGTCGAGGATGCCGGCATCGATCATGCTGTCGCCGGCCACCTCGAGCGCATAATGCTCGCGCGCTCGTCCGAGGAGCCCCGCCGGCACGCCGACGGTCGCCGTCTGGTCGCGCAGCGCCTCGATCGGGGTGCCGGCGGCGATGCGCCCGTACAGCGGCAGTTCGACTGCCTCGACCTCGGCGTCCGCCGGGACGGCGGCGCCCGGCAGCGAGCCGGCGAAATCGCCGCGGATCACGGTCGGCGAAAAGGTGCCGCGGGCATTCGGCCGGGCGGCGCTTTCCTCGGGCAGCTTGACGACCTCGAGCGCGCGGGCGCGATGCGGCAGGCGGCGAATAAAGCCGCGCTCGGCGAGGCCGGTCACGAGGCGGTGGATCCCGGATTTCGATTTGAGGCGCAGGGCTTCCTTCATCTCGTCGAAGGACGGCGAAACCCCGGTCGCGGTCAGCCGCTGATTGATGAACAGCAACAGCTCGCGCTGCTTGATCGTCAACATGTGGTGAAATCCTCGCGCTGCAGTTCGGAACGAATCCTAAACGCTGCGCCGTGTTCTACTTTGGTTCACCAGCCCCGTCAAGCGATGTCGGCGCCAGCAGAACCAGAATTTGCAAAACGAGAATTCAGATCGGCAATGCTCCGGCCGGGAAAGTGACGATCGGCACGGTCGATCCGGCCGGCGCGGCCGGAGCCAGCGGCGGGCGCATCACCAGGCAATCGGCGGCGGCGAGGAGCCGCATCATCGAACTGTCCTGCCGTTCGAACGGGAAGGCTTCGAGCGTCCCGTCGGCGGCCCGGGCTAGCCGGGCGCGCAGATAATCCTGGCGCCGGTCGTTGGCGCCGAGCGGCGTGCCGAGCCGCGCCGTCGGGTCCGGTTCCGCTGGCCGCGCGAGGCCGCCGAGCCGGTCGAGCGCCGGCTTCAGGAACAACAGCGCGCAGACGACGGTAGAGACCGGGTTGCCGGGCAGGCCGAGCATCGGCGTCCCGCGATAGCGGCCGACCATCAACGGTTTTCCCGGCCGCATTGCGATCTGCCAGAAGTCGATTTCGAGGCCGTCCGTCGACAGCGCATCGCGCACCAGGTCGTGATCGCCGACCGAGGCGCCGCCGGTCGTGACGAGGAGGTCGACGCCGCTCGTCGCGGCCGCGATTCGGCGCAACGCCGTTGGGTCGTCGGGGGCGTTGCCGACGGCCACCGGGACGCCGCCGCAGGCGGCGACGAAGGCGGCGAGCGCCAGGCTGTTCGAGCTGACGATCTGATGCGGTCCGATCGGGTCGCCCGGCATGACGATCTCGTCGCCGGTCGACAGGATCGCCACCCGCGGCCGCCGGGTGACGAAGAGCCAAGGCCGGTTCATCGCGGCGGCGAGGCCGATATCGCGCGCGGTCAGCCGCCGGCCGGCCGGCAGCAGGGAATCGCCCTCGGCGAAATCGAGCCCCTCGCGGCGGACATAGCGGCCGCGCGATGCCGCCTCCAGCACGCGTACCCGGTCGGCGAGGCGCTCGGTGTCCTCCTGGATGACGATCGTGTCGGTCCCGGCCGGCAACGGCGCGCCGGTGAAGATGCGGACCGCCTCGCCGGGGCCGACATGGCCGCCAAAGCCGGCGCCGGCCGGCACCTCGGCGACGATCCGGAAGGTCGCCGGGATCGCCGCCAGATCCGCGGCGCGCACCGCGTATCCGTCCATCGCCGATACCGCGAAGGGCGGCTGCGTGCGGCGGGCAGCGAGGTCTTCGGCGAGAACGCGGCCGAGGCCTTCGGCGAGCGAGATCTGCTCGGGCGGCAGGCTTTCGAGGGGGGCCAGCAGTCTCGCCAGCGCTTCTTCGACCGAGATCACGGTTCCGCCTCCCAACTGCCTGACTTGCCGCCGGATTTATGCAACAGGCGAAGATCGGTGACGCGCATCCCCCGATCGACCGCCTTGCACATGTCGTAGATCGTCAGGGCGGCGATGCTCGCGGCGGTCAGCGCCTCCATCTCGACCCCGGTGCGCCCGCGCAATCTGCAGGTCGCGGTGATCTCGACCGCCGAACGTTCCGTCCGGCAGGCGAGATCGACCTCGACCGAGGTCAGCGCCAGCGGGTGGCAGAGCGGGATCAGTTCGGCGGTGCGCTTTGCCGCCATGATGCCGGCAAGCCGCGCCACGGAGAGGACGTCGCCCTTGGCGATGTCGCCGGCGGCGATGCGGGCCAGGGTCTCGGGCCGCATCACGACGCGGGCCGCAGCGCGGGCCACGCGAAACGTCTCGTCCTTGGCCGACACGTCGACCATCCGGGCGCGGCCCTCGGCGTCGAGATGGGTGAACTCCGGCAGCCCGAGCAGCCACCGCGTCGCCGCCGCGACATCCGGCTGCCGCATCAGCGTCTCGCCGACGAGAAACGAGCGGGCTCCGGCGGCGGCGAGCCGTTCGAGATCCTTGGGATCGCGAATTCCGCTCTCGGCGACGACGAGGCGGTCCGGCGGCACTTCGGGCGCCAGCCGCTCGGTGGTGCCGAGATCGACGTCGAGCGTCTTCAGATTGCGGTTGTTGATGCCGATCAGCCGGACGCCGAGCCGCAAGGCCCGGTCGAGCTCGCCGGAATCATGCACTTCGGCGAGCACGTCGAGGCCGAGTTCCGCCGCCGCCGCCGCCAGCTCGCGGGCACTCGCGTCGGTCAGCGCCGCCATGATCAGCAGTACGCAATCGGCGCCGATCCTGCGGCTCTCGACGATCTGGTAAGGGTCGAGAATGAAGTCCTTGCGCAGCACCGGGAGCGTCGCGGCAGCGCGGGCCGCCGCGAGGTCGCCGTCGCTGCCCTGGAAGTAAGGCATGTCGGTCAGCACCGAGAGACAGCTGGCGCCGCCGGCCGCGTAGGCGCGGGCCAGCGCCGGCGGATCGAAATCGGGGCGAATGAGCCCGGCGCTCGGCGACGCCTTCTTGATTTCGGCAATCAGCCCGTAGCGGCCCTCGGCGAGATGCCGTTCGAGGGCCCTGGCAAAGGGACGCAAATTAGGCGCGTCGGCGAGGTTGGCGAGCAAGCTCGCCTCCGACACCGCCGCCCGCGCCCGCGCCACATGACTGCGCTTGGCGGCGCAAATCTCGTCGAGCACACTGCTCATTCTACTACTGTCTCCGCCCTCTCGCCCGGCGCTTTGCCGTCCGCCGCATTGCTGCGCGCGACGAGATCCTCGAGCACCTGCCGGGCCGCTCCCGAATCGAGGGATCGGGCCGCCAGCTCGATGCCGTCCGCGAGGCTCTCGACGCGGCCGGCAATCAGCAACGCCGCGGCCGAGTTCAACAGCACGATGTCGCGCAGCGGGCCGCCTTCGCCCTCGAGCAGGCCGCGCATCAGCCGGGCGTTGTGCCGCGGATCGCCGCCCAGCAACGCATCGCGCGAGGCCCGCTTCAGCCCGACATCTTCGGGGGCGAGGTCGAAGGTCTCGATCCTGCCGCCGGAGAGAGCGGCGACGCGTGAGACGCCGGCCGTCGTCAGTTCGTCGAGACCGTCGCCGTGCACGACCCAGGCGCGCTCGCCGCCGAGCCGCTGCAATACTGCGGCGAGCGGCTCGACCCATTCGGGGGCAAATACCCCGACCAGCTGGCGGCGCGCCGCCGCCGGGTTCGACAACGGCCCGAGCAGGTTGAAGATCGTCCGGGTGCCGAGCTCGATGCGGGTCGGCGCCACATGGCGCGTCGCGCTGTGATGCCGCGGCGCCATCAGAAAGCCGATGCCGATCTCCCAGAGGCATTGGCGGACGACCGCCAGATCGGCGTCGATATTGACGCCGAGGGCGCTCAGCACATCCGCCGAGCCGGATTTCGACGACAGGGCGCGGTTGCCGTGCTTGGCGACCGGCACGCCGCAACCGGCGACGACGATGGCACTCGCGGTCGAGATGTTGAAGCTGCCCGAGGCGTCGCCGCCGGTGCCGCAAGTGTCGACGGCACCGGGTGGCGCCTCGATCGCCACCGCCTTCGCCCGCATGATGCGCGCCGCCGCGACGATCTCGTCGACGGTTTCGCCGCGCAGCCGCAGGGCCATCAGAAAGGCGCCCATCTGCGACGGCGTCGCGGTGCCGCTCATGATCATGTCGAAGGCGCTTTCGGCCTCGCTTTCGGCGAGGCTGTGGCCCTGTGCGACCCGGGCCAGCAGCGATTTGAAGTCGCCGCTCACGCCGGCCACCGGTCAAGTCCTCGAAGATCGTTCGGCCGCAATTCGGGCACCCGCGCTTGCAACTGCCGCCGTTATATCAGCCTCGGCCGGGCGGCGGAACGCTCGGGCGCAGGCGGGTCGTTGACATCCAGACATCAAATACTTTATGCCTTGATGCATGAGGACAACTCTCACCATCGACGATGATGTGGCCGCGTTGCTGGATCGCTTGCGCAGGGAGCGAGGAACCGGGCTCCGAGATCTCGTCAACGACGCACTACGTCGAGGTCTCACGGAGATGACGGCACAGCCGAAGCGGCGCGAACCGTTTCGCACTCGTTCGGTCGACCTCGGTCGGCCGCGGCTGACGGATATCGACAACATCGCCGAGGCCCTGGCGATCGTCGAGGGCGAGAATTTCCACTGATCCTGGTCGACGCCAACATCCTCGTCTACGCGCATGTCGGCTCATTTGCGCAGCACCGGGACGCGCGCGAATGGCTCGATCGCCAGTTGAGCGGCGGACCTCTTGTCGGGCTGCCTTGGGCGAGCCTGCTCGCCTTCCTGCGGCTCGTCACCAATCCGCGCATGTTCGAGCGGCCGGAGCCGATGGCCGCGGCATGGCAACAGGTGGCGGCGTGGTTGGCGTGCGATACGGCGTGGGTTCCCCAACCCACCGAGCGCCACGCGGAATTGCTGGGTGCGTTGCTCGCGTCACCCGGGATGCACGGAAACCTGGTACCTGATGCTGATCTGGCGGCTTTGGCGTTGGAGCACGGGCTGACGTTGTGCTCCGCCGATGGCGATTTTGCGCGGTTTCCCGGCCTGCGATGGGTGAATCCGCTGGCCCCGCCATAAGCCCGTCTCACACCGCCGGTCGCTGCGCCCGGCGTTGCCGCGCAGCGTCGTCGTATGCTGCCGCGAACAGCGAAAGCTGATGTAGCGAATTCTTTCCGCCCGCGTCCGGCGCAGAGTTCTGGAAGAAATTGGTAGGGCGGGTGGAGCGCAGCGCAACCCGCCTTGCCTTTCGTGGGCGGCACGCCCGGACTTTCGTCTGACCTATCGGAGCGGAGTTGCGGCCGCACCGGCTTTGTTCGCCAGCCGCCACGCGAATCTCGCGAGACGCCGGACGGCGCGCATTCGGGCATGCACCTGCCTTGCGATGCGCGCACCCTCGGGCGGTCCGATCTCGCCGCGCGACAGGGCCGTCAGGACCCTCGACAGCAGCCGCGATAGATCCTCGACCGTCTCCAGCGACGACAGGTCGATCGCAAAGCGCTGCGCGGGGTCGACCGGAGCGAGCGGCGGCGGCAACAATTGCGCGGCGAGAGGCCGCAACAGATGCGGCTTGCGGCCGATCAGCCGCGACAACGCCAGCGGGCTCAACGGCCGGGCCGTCAGATCGGGCACCCGCCGCTTGGGATTGGGAATGCCGCGCGGCCGGCCGCGCGGATTGCCGGAGCTGCCATCGGCGAAGCGCCCGCGCGGATCGCGCGCGCGATGCAAAAAGGGATCAGGATCAAGTTTTTGATTTTCCCCGATTCCGGATTCGGAAAACAGCGGATGGTGGGCTCGATCAGGCGGCTCGGCAATAGCTTCCGTCATAGGCGACTTTCGGACCACAAGCGGGCGTGCAAATATCATATGTTCGTGATCCGTTCCAAATCAAGAGCCTCACGGTCGCGCCGAGAGGCTGTGAATGTATCCCGCCGCCGACCTCTTCAGTCGTCACCCCGGCGGAGGCCGGGGCCCATCGTGCCGCGGCACCAGCGGTCATGCACTAAATGAGGCATTGAAATTGCTAGGAAAATTAGGAGCGGCGCTGGGATGGGCCCCGGCTTTCGCCGGGGTGACGATAGCAGGAATTTCTCCATTTCCGTCCCGACCTGAATTCCTTCACAGCCTCTGAGTGCAAGCCGGCCACAAAGCCAATGTGCCGACGGCGACCGTTCGCGTGACAACGAGGCTCGCCCGGGTGGACCCTAAGGCGACCTTGACGGCAGCCGGGCACGGATCGCTAACCGCGCTTGCCTTGACGGCGATCGGCCCGGTGCCAAAGGTGTTGCCCGCGATCAAAGCGAGAAAGGATGCCGATGCTGCCCCTGGTTCTCTCGTCCGACTCGCACGTGTTCGAACCGCCCGATCTGTGGCAGGCCCGCATCGATGCGGCGTTCCGCGATCGGGCGCCGCGGATCGAGCGGATCGACGGCGCCGATCAGATCGTGGTCGAGGCGGATCAGATCCTCTCCGGGATCGGCCTCATCTCGAATGCCGGCGCGCGGTTCGAAGCCCCCGAGAAGATCTCGGCCGAGGGGCGCTTCGAAGACGTGCATCGCGGCGGGTACGACCCCGACCAACATCTGAAGGACATGGCGCTCGACGGGGTGGCCGGTGAAGTCCTCTATCCGAGCCAAGGGCTCTTTTACTTCAAGGTGGCGGACCCGCTGCTGATGTCCGCCATCTTTCGCGCGTACAACGACTGGCTCGCCGAGTTCTGTCGCACCGATCCCGCCCGATTGAAGGGCATCGCGACGATCAACCTCGACGACGTCGAGGACGGGATCAAGGAATTGGAACGCGCCGCCCGCCTCGGCCTTTCCGGCGCGATGATCACCGAGTATCCAGCCGAGGACCGCCGCTACGACCAACCCGAATACGAGCCGTTCTGGGCCGCCGCCGCCTCGCTCGACCTGCCATTGAGCCTGCACACCGCGACGCGACGGCAGGGCAGGATCCGCGGGGCCGGTCCCGGAACGTTGCGCGACGCGAGCAGCCGCGCGACCAAGGCGTTCTATCCGGCGCTGTCGCTGTGCGATCTGATCTTCTCCGGCGTCTTCGAGCGTCATCCCCGCCTGACACTGGCCATCGTCGAGTTCGAGCTGTCCTGGGCGCCGAATGTGCTCACCTCTATGGACTACACCTACCGCGAGCGCCACGGCGAGGCGATTTACCGGTTCAAGAATGGCATGCTCCCCAGCGACTTCTTCCGCCGCAACGTCGTCTTGAGCTTCCAGGAGGACGCCATCGGCATTCGCCTGCGAGACGTCATCGGCGTCGACAACATGATGTGGGGCTCGGACTATCCGCACAGCGAGTTGACGTTTCCCCAGTCGCGGAAAATCCTGGCGGAGATCCTGGAAGGCGTGCCGGACGACGAACAGGCCAAGATCGCCGGCGGCAACACCGCCCGCGTGTACAACTTTGACGCGGCGCGGCTGACCGTCCCTGCTTGAAGAACCAACCTCTCTGCGGATCAACGAGCCTGCCATTGCGTGCGCTTCGCATCGGCCGCTCTGCGCATTGTCGCATTTCACCAACTGCGCGTGTCAGCTGCGGCGCCGAAGGCAATTACAACGGCTATTGCAATCCTGAGATCGAGGCTGTTTACGGCTGTACCTGTTGCGGCCGCGGGGTAACTTCATCCAAGTCGATCACACCATTCCAATAGTCAATGATCACGCCCCGGTTGAGGCCAATCCCAGCGACTGACGAGCGTGACATCAGCGGCCGGCAAGCTGCCCGGCACAATTTCATGTGGTTGCGGTCGTACGGCTATCGAGGGAGCGGTGCGCCAGGAGCCGCGACCATGAAGAGTGCTCACTTTGACTCGCACATCGTGCCGCTGACCGTCGTTTTCGGTAATCCACACCGCCATCGGCAGGCCGGTCAAGCGCGGCGGCGGCTTCACCTTCGCCCAATCCTCCGCGACGGCTTCCGTAGTGGTCGTGTCTTTAAGATCGTCAGTCATATCCGCGTAGCCGGCCGCTCCCCCACCGCTTTGACTTATTCGGCATGGTCGAAGGCGCATGTTGGGTTTTCCCAATTCCAAGTCGGCCGTCTCTAACCTTCGCTGAACCGGTCGTAGACCGGATTAAGTAGCGCGAGCGCATTCGGCGGGACGGCCCTGATCGCGCAACAGCCGGGCAAGGCTCGCGGCGACGCGCAGGCCGGGCTGGGCATCAACCCCGAGGCCGCTGGCCATGAGATCGTCTGCAAGACGCAGGTGAAGTGCCTGCATTTGGGCGCCGTGCGGGCCGGGCTGGCCAGCATCGGCGACATCGCGCCATCCGGCTCGAAACCTCGCGCACACGCGCCATAGCATCGTCGGTCGGATGGGCTTCCGGCTTCCGCAAGCCCGTCCCGGCGTGTTTTCAAGCGATATCGGATCGAACTGCAGCGTTTACCCATACTGCGACGATAGAATATGACGACCCGCATCGAGCAGCATGTCGCTGACCCACGCCCCTTGCATCACGTCCAGTTGCATCCTGCGCCCGGCCTGTCGGATGCGACGTGTGATTTCCTGCATTGCCTTGACGACTTCCGGGTGGTCGGGCTGGCCGGGATAGCCAAGACTTTGGGCAAAATCGTTTGGGCCAATGCTGTAGAGGTCGATGCCCGGCACCGAGAGGATGGCGTCGAGGTTGTTCAGCACGGCGACATCCTCCAGCAACGCGCACACCAGCATCTGTTCATTTGCCTCACGGTAGTACGCCGCCTTGTCGGCAATCCCGGCATTGTAGTCGGTGCCCCGGTTGGCCCCGAATGATCGCTCACCGAGCGGACCGAAGTAGCACGCCCGCACAAGCTGGCGGGCGTCCACCTCCGTGGCGATGTGTGGGCCCAATATTCCCATGATCCCACGATCGAGATAGCGCAGGATGGTCGACGAGCCGATGTCCGGCACCCTGGCAACTGCTGTCAAATTATGGCGTTCGGCGGTCCTGCACAGGTCCTCGAGCTGGTCCAGGCCAAACGGCCCATGCTCGCCATCGATGAAGACGAAATCGAAGTCGAGCTTCCCCAGAATGTCGATCACCCATGGGGATGGGAAGGAAAGGTTGTAGCCGTACGCCTTGCGTCCGGCCCGCATGGCGGCTTTGACTCGGTTGGGTTGCTTCATCGTATGTCCTCATGTGTGCGGCGATTGCGATCTGATCGTCCCATCCTGCCGGTGTTTGGCCCGTCGGCAGCGGCTGAACTCTGCATCGGGAGAATCGAGTCCTTCAAGATGAGATGCAGAGCGCCGAATGGGCAACGGCCTTTATACGCCGATTCCGGCGCGCCGCCCGCCTCGGCCTCGCCGGCGCGATGATCACCGAGTATCCCCTCGAAGACCGGCGCTACGACCAGTCCGAGTACGAGCCGTTCTGGGCCGCCGCCGCGGCGCTCGACCTGCCGCTGAGCCTGCACGCGGCGACGCGACGGCAGGGCAGGATCCGCGGCGTCGGCGACAAGACGCTGCACGACGCCAGCAGCCGTGCGACGAAGGCGTTCTATCCGGCGCTGTCGCTGTGCGATCTGATCTTCTCCGGCGTCTTCGAGCGTCATCCCGCCTGACACTGGCCATCGTGGAGTTCGAGCTGGCCTGGGCGCCCCACCTGCTCGCGATCATGGACCACACCCACCGCGAGCGCCACGGCGAGGCGATTTACCGGTTCAAGGGCCTGCCCTCGCGAAGGCGGGGGACGGCATACTCCCGAGCGACTTCTTCCGCCGCAACGTCGCCTTGAGCTTCCAGAAGGACGCGATCGGCATTCCCCTGCGCGACGTCATCGGCCCCGACAACATGATTTGGGACAACATGATGTGGGGCTCGGACTATCCGCACAGCGAGTTGACCTTTCCCCAATCGCGGAAGATCCTGGCGGAAATCCTGGAGGGCGTGCCGGATGAGGGACGGACCAAGCCCGCCCCGGACCGCGATCCGGGGATCGCCGGCGGCAACACCGGCCGCGTGTACAATTTTGACGCGGCGCGGCTGACCGTCCCTGATTGAGGCCCTTCCCGTCCATGAAGCCGAGGGGCGTTTCGGGTCAATCTCCATCCCTTGCTGTCCGACAAGAGAGAGCGGACGGACCCTCCACCCGGCGCTCAAGTCAGATCGTCGATATCGACGTCGAGCGCGATGGCGATCCTCTTTAGCGTCTCGACCGTGCCTTTGCGCTCGCCGTTCTCGATCTGCGACAGGTAGCCGAAACCGACCCCAGCCCGCTCGGCGAGTTGGCGTAGTGAATGACCGCGATGTTCGCGCCAGACCCGGACCGGGTTTTCTCCGGCGATCAGCCGGTCGACCACGCTGATCGGCACGCGCTCCTGGTCGCGGGTATGGTGATAAGCAGCGGTTGCTGCCGCGTCTTCGACCAAATCGGCGAGATCCTCGGGCGTCATGACCACAAGCTCGGCGCGGTTCGGGTCCTCGACCAGCTCGGCGCCCGTCAGCGCGGTGAGGCGATCACGCACCAGCGCGGCATGCTCGCCCACCGGATGCAGTCGCAACGGGTCGCTCATCGGTATGCTCCTCCTCTCGGCGCAACCTCGAACACGTTCATGACTCCGCCCCGGTGATCGAGCGTGTAGGAGACCCGCCAGTCGCCAACCCGAACGCGAAACCCGTTTGGCACGCCTATGAGCGGGCGAATGTTATTGTTCGGTGCGGTCGGATCGGCGGCTACCTTATCGATCGCTTCGCGAATGTCTCTCGCCTTTGCCGGCTGCATTCGAGCAAGGAGCTTTCCCGCGTCGCGGGCAATGACGATTTGCACACTGTTATGTTCGCACAACGCGAACGGCCCGGCAAGCTCGGATCGCCAAAGGCGCCGACCTCAACCGCATAACGGCGGAGCTCGGCGTGCCCGCGCGGTTCACAGAGGCCGCGCGCTTCCTCCCGGCGCGTTTGCGAGCGATATCGGATCGAACTGCAGCGTTCACCCTTGCTACGATGATAGAATAAGACGACCGCGCATCGGGCTGGCCGGGATAGCCAAGACTTGGGGGAATTATAAGGTTACGTCCACCTTACAAGCCCCGCTCCGCCGTCCCTTGAGTGGCAACCGAGCGGGGTGGGCTTGCGTTGTTCGCGCCTGGAGCGAGCAACTGCAATGGGGCAAATCCAGTCAAACATCGACCATCAGGAAGGGCACCCTCGCGCCGATTCCGGCGCGCCGCCTGCCTGGGACTGGCCGGCGCGATGATCACCGAGTATCCGCTCGAGCAGCGGCGTTACGACCAATCCGAGTACGAGCCGTTCTGGGCCGCCGCCGCGGCGCTCGACCTGCCGCTGAGCCTGCACACGGCGACGCGACGGCAGGGCAGGACCGCGGCGCCGGCGACAAGACGCTGCGCGACGCCAGCAGCCGCGCGACCAAGGCGTCTATCCGGCGCTGTCGCTGTGCGATCTGATCTTCTCCGGCGTCTTCGAGCGTCATGTCGAGGGGGACAAACCGAATGACCACATGGAGCAACTGAGGTCGTCGGTCGGGGGCCGCTTGGATTGGAGAGTCAGCAAGTGCCGTCTTGATTGTCAGCGAGCCGATTGCACTCGATCTCGGCCGGGAAAATATTCAAGCCGCCACGGATGACAATGTCCCTATCTGCGCGAGACGAACCAGAGATCATCGTTGTCGCCCTGCTGCATCAAGTCGCCGGTCCGAAACCAGCCGTCCTTCGGCGCGTCTTCAATCAGGCCGGGCTCAGCCCAAGAGCCGATCGTCACATTGTGTCCCCGTAAAAGCCAGCTCGCCAAGCTCGCCCCGAGGCACCGGGCACCGCGCCTCTCTCGCCAACCACCAGCGCCCTGAGAGGTCGAGGATGACGACGCCGGCAAGCAATCCCCGTTGGCGCTTCCGATGCTGGTCAATAGCGCAGCCCCCGATTGGCGGCGTGCAGCACGGCGCTCGCCGAAACGGCGATCCGCCGCGCGGCGAACGCGCAATCGGTCTTTACAAAATCTACATACTGTGTTAGCGATTTCTTCAGAAAGTTCACGTGTTAACCATTGAGAGGCGTCGGAATCGGGCGGGAATTCTCGCGAGTGCTTGTCGCGCGGATCGGGCGCGGCGGCGCAGGGTCGGCCCGGGCATCGAGAGGACATTCGCATGGTGTCGACGGATAAATGGATCGGCACGGCCAGCGCCGATTGGGGGGCCAGCAAGGCGAATTGGAGCCGCGGCTTCCCAAACAGCAACAGCAACGTCGAGATCAGCACGACGAGCGTGCTGACCGTCACTTACACCGGCAGCGACAACTTTACCGTCAATTCGCTGACCGTCGGCAACGACGTCTTCGACATGTCAGGCGGGAGCCTGACGATCAAGACGACGGCGAGCTTTGCCGACGGCTTTACGCAGATCGGCGGTGTTCTGGAAGCGGGCGGCAGGGTGACGGTCGACGGTATTGGCACCCTGACCGACGGCAGCGCCGAGGGCAAGACGGCGTTCGTCTTCGACGGCACGGTGGCGCTGGGCAACTATACGCTTGGCGGCGCCACGGTCCTCAGCAACAAAAAGACGACGGACCTGACCGCCGGGATTGCGCTCGGCAACAATACCGGCCTCAACGCGACGATCGACAACGAAAAGCGTGCGATCTTCGATATTGGCGGGGATTACGGGGTCGGGCAGGGTGCGGCAACGGCGCACTTCGTCAATGCCGGGACCCTAGAAAAAACCGGCGGCAGCAACACCAGCTCTATCGGCGTCGATTTTACCGACACTGGCCGCATCATTGTCGCGACCGCCGGGACGCTCGAATTTGGCGGCCCCGACAACAGCTTCGCCGGGGCAATCTCGGGCGCCGGCCAGATCTATCTCGGCAACGGCAGCAAGGATGCGATCGATCGGGGGACGACGGTAATTGCGGCGATCTTCACGATTTCCGACGGCGGCACCTTCGTCACGCTCAACGAAAATCTCGACTTGGCCCGCGCCTTCAACCTGCAAAACAGCGCGACCCTCGATCTCGCCGGCAGCGACCTCCGCTTGAGCCTTTCCGGGACCAATACCTTTCAGAATTCCGCGGCCCTCGACGGAACCGGTACGCTCGTCACGGCGCGGGGCAGTACCTCGAATGTGAATGATTTCTTTCTTGGCGGCGTCGTCGTCTGGCGGAATTCGGGGACGGTCGGCGAGGTCAATTTCCTGGAGCTCGGCGACACGACCTTCAACCCCGCCACATTCATCAATCAGAAGGGTGGGGTTTACGAGTTCGCGGCCGATGTCGGCATAGCGAGCGGCCACGCGCTGAACTCGAGCTTTATCAACCTGGCCGGCGCCGTCCTGGAAAAGACCGGCGGCGGCAACACGACCGGCAGCGTAATCGGCGTCGACGTGACCGATGCCGGCACCATCCTCGTGCGCACCGGGATCATGGAGTTCACCGGCTTCACCAACAGCTTTGCCGGCAAGATCTCGGGCGCCGGCCAGTTCGCGATCGGCGGCGGCGACAGCGTGATCGGGGAGGGTACGACGATCACGACCGCGACCTTCGGCATATATAACAACAGCACTTTGGTCTCGCTCGGCGAGTCGCTGAATTACGCCGGCACTTTCAACCTCGAGAATGCAGCGCTGATGAACCTCGACGGGTTCAGCTTGACGCTGGCCGGGAAGGACACGTTCGGCAGCAACGTGGACATCGCCGGTACCGGCAAGCTCGCCACCGCCAAAGGCAGCACCATCAGCATCAACGGCTTCACGCTCGGCGGCGCGGTGAACTGGCAGAACTCCGGCACGGTCGGCGAATTCAATACCCTGGTGATCGGCGACAGCAGCTTCGACGCCGCCACCTTCACCAATGAGAAAGGCGGCGTCTTCGATTTTGCCGCCGCTGTCGGCATCGAGGTTGGCGCCGTGCCGACCTCGCGCTTCATCAACGACGCTGGCGCGGTCGTCGAGAAGACGAGCGGCGGGGACAGTCTAATCTCCGTCGGTTTCACCAATAACGGGACGGTCAAGGTCGCGACCGGCACGCTCGAGTTCCAGACCCTCGTTGGCGGCGGCGGCAGCTTCACGATCGAGCCGGGAGCGATACTGCAATTCGATGCCGGCGTCGCCAAAGGCTCGACCGTCGATTTCGCAACTAAGACCGGCGGCAGCCTCGTGCTGGTGGGCGGCGAGGGGTTCGACGCGGCGATCAAGGGGTTCGGCGGCACCGGCACCGACGAGATCGAACTCCGGAGCATCAGTGGGACGGTCACGCTCCAATATCGAGGGAATGCGACCGAGGGCGTGCTGACGGTGACGAACGGCGCGCAGACGGCCGACTTGACCTTTCTCGGCAAATATACGATCGGCGATTTCCACGCTTCGGCGGATCCGTCCGGCGGCACGCTGATCGTCGATCCATCGACGCACGCGGCCTTGCTCGCCATCGCTCATTGAAGGCGCTCCTCCGATGCCGAGTTTCTTCTGCGACGGCATCAGTGTCTCCCGGATCGAGTTTCACCGCTGCAGACTGTCGGGCGCGGCGGCAACCGCGAGGCGCAGATGATTGCGGGATTGATCGTGGCTCTGCCGGCGCAAGGCCTGCTGCACCCGCTCGGCGTACGCGAGCGGGTGCGCGACGAACGGGTCAGGGAAGGGCTGTTGAAGCCGGGCGATGCGGTGGCCGCAACGCCGCTGCCGCCGGCGAAATTGCCGAACTTCTCCTCACGGCACAGCAACCGAATTTTTTGAAGGCGCAGAACATGAGCAATCCGTGCGGTCGGGGCAGGGGCGTGCTGCGTGCGCCGGCGGTGTTGATCCGCCGATTGGGGCTCGCTGCCATGCTGCTGTTGGCCGCGCCTATCGGAGTTGCGGCCTCGACGGCGGCCGCACCCGCGTCGACCGCGGCCCCGGCACAGGTCGCGGCCAAGCTCGCCGCGGCGCATCTGCCCGAACCGTTGATGGCGATCGGCCCGACGACCCCCGCCGAGGATGCGGCACTGCTGGCGGCCGTCACCCGCTATCAGGATCGCGCCGATCCCGACGATTTCGCCGCGCTGACCGGGTTTCTCGCCGGCTATCCGTATTCCGCCTGGCGGGTCGCGGTGTCGACCAATCTCGGCATCGTCTATCTGCATTACGGCTATTTCTCGCGCGCGCTCGCGGCCTATGAGACGGCTTGGCACGAAGGCAAGGATGCGACCAACCCGCGGGCCCGCGCGCTCGTCGACCGCGCTCTCGGCGAGTTGCTGGCGCTCGACGCCGACTTCGGCTATCGCCAGCGATTGGCGGCATTGCTGACAGAGATCGGCACGCGGCCGGTTAGCGGCTCGGCCGCCGCGATGCTGCGCGAGGCGCAGCAAACCCTCTGGGTCATGAAGACCGATCCGAAGCATTTTTATCTGTGCGGGCCGATGGCCCTGAAGATGCTGCTGCTGGCGCAGCACTCGACATTGGCGCAAGTCGATTTTCTGAACTGGGTGCGGGCGGACGGTCCGCAGGGTACCAACCTCGTCGAGGTCGCGGCGCTTGCCGAGCGTGTGAATGTTTCGCTGCTGCCGGTGTTCCGCAAATCCGGCGAGCCGGTGCCGGTGCCGTCGATCGTGCATTGGCGGATCGGGCATTTCGCGGCGCTCGTCGGCGAGCGGGACGGCCGCTTCGAGGTCAAGGATCCGACTTTCGGGCATCAGAGCCTGTGGGTGACGCAAGAGGCACTCGACGCCGAGGCGAGCGGCTATTTCCTGGTTTCGGCAAAGGTGGCGGCGGCCGGCGGCTTGCGTCGGGTCGCCGCCGCCGAGGCAGGCCATATCTGGGGCGCCGGCTTCACCCCCAATCTAGGGAGCAACCCCAAGAACAAGAACCCGTGCTCCTCTTGCACCTGCGCCGGCATGTGCGGCTATGGCATCAACGCGCATGACGTGAGCCTCGACCTCAACGATCGGCCCGTCGGCTATGCCCCGCCCAAGGGCCCCTCGGCCGTGGTGATGCTGGCTTACGACGCGCTCGATCAAAGCCAGCCGGCGAATTTCAATTTTTTCAACGTCAGCCAGAATTGGACCGTGAATTGGCTGAGCTATGTCGAGGACGATCCGACGACGCCGGGGTCGCAAGTAACCGACTATTTGCGCGACGGTACGCTCTATTCCTATACCGGCTACGACAGCAGCACGCGCAGTTTCGCTCCGCAAGAGGACGACGCTTCCGTACTGGTACTGAAGACGACAAGCCCGGTCGCCTATCAGCGCCGTCTACAGGACGGCACGATCGAGACCTATGCCGAATCGGACGGCAGCGCGGTGTTTCCACGGAATATTTTTCTGAGCAAGATCACCGATCCGCGGGGCAATACCCTGACATTGCATTACGACAAGGTCGACGGCCGGGTGCGGCTCGTCTCGTTGACCGACGCGACCGGACGGAAGACCAGTTTCAGCTATCGGTCGAGGGTCTCGCCGCTCTTGGTCACCAGGATCACCGATCCGTTCGGGCGCAGCGCCAGCCTGACCTATGACGGCGACGGCAGGCTCAACTCGATCACCGATGTCTTGGGCCTGACCTCGAAATTCACCTATGATTCGTCTTCATCTGAGATCATTGCACTGACGACGCCCTACGGCACCACCCGGTTTGTTTATGGCGGCAGCGGCAACCGCTTTTTCATGAACGCCGTCGACCCGCTCGGCTATGGCGAGCGCCAGGAGACGTTCCAGCCAGCGCCGGTACCGGACTCCGAGCCGTCCGCCGATGTGCCGCAAGGCATGGTCGGGCTGGCCAACGGAAACCTCATCTACCGAGACAGCTTTCACTGGAGCAAGCACCAGTATGCGGTCGGCGGCTGCACGCCGAATGGCGGCTGCAACTATGCCGATGCGTCGGTCCTGCATTTCACCCACGACGCCAACAACGTAAACCTCGAATGGGACACGATCGAAAGCCGCAAAGAGCCGCTCGAAAACCGCGTCTGGTATACCTATGAGGGACAGTCGGGCGGCTTTTTCTCGGGGACCTATGATCTGCCGAACGCGATCGGCCGGGTGCTCGACAACGGCCAGACGCAGTTGACGCAATTCGCTTACAACGGGTTCGGCAACCCGACCGAGATGGTCGATCCGGTCGGCCGGACCACGTCCTTCACCTATGCCGCCAACCTGATCGACGCTGTTTCGATCGCCCAGACCACAGCGGGCGGACCCAGGACCGTCGCCGAATTCAGCTATAACGGCCAGCACGAACCGCTGACCTCTACCGATGCCGCCGGCCGGACGACGCATTACGCCTATAATACCGCCGGGCAATTGACCTCGCTGACCAACCCGCTCGGCCAGGAGACGAGATACGTCTACGACGCGACCGGCGACCTGACGACGATCATCGATGCCGACGGCAAGACCACGGCGAGTTTTACCTATGATTCGTTCGACCGGGTCAAGACCTATACCGATTCGCAGGGCTGGACGGTCAGCTATGGCTATGACGCAGCAAACCGCCTGACGCAGGCGACCTACCTCGATAGCACGACCGAAGTATACACCTACGACAAGCTCGATCTCGCGTCGTACAGGGACCGCCAGGGCCATCTGTGGCACTATGTCCACGACGCCGACCGGCGCCTGACTTCGGCCACTGACGCGCTCGGCCATGTGACGACATATACCTATTTCGAGGACGGCGCACTGAAGAGCCTGACGGATCCGAACGGTCATACGACAAACTGGGCCGTCGATGTCGAGAGCCGGCCGACCGCCAAGATCTACGCCGACGGCAGCGAGACCACCTACCAGTACGAGATTACGACGAGCCGGCTCAAATCGACGACCGACGCGCTCGGTCAGAGCAAGGACTACTCCTACGCGCTCGACGACCAACTGGCCGGCATCACTTACGACAGCACGCTGAACCCGACACCGAACGTCGGCTTCACGTACGATCCGTTTTTTCCGCGCGTAACGTCGATGATCGACGGCAGCGGCACGACGAATTACAGCTACGTGCCGATAGGCGCACTCGGCGCGCTCCACCTCGCGCAGGAGGCCGGGCCGCTCCCCGACGGCAGGATCGACTATGCCTATGATGCGCTCGGGCGGGTCGTCGCGCGCAATGTCGGCGGCGCGAGCCCGGAAACCTTCCGATACGACACGATCGGCCGGCTCGTCGGCCATGCCGACGCGCTGGGCAACTTTGATCTCGCCTATCTCGGCGAGACCGGGCAATTGACCAAGCGCGCCCTCGCCGGCGGCAATGTCGCGACGGCCTGGTCCTACCTCTCGAACACCGGCGACCGCCGGCTCAAGAGCATCGTCAACACGCCCGGCCGCGAATTCGACTACACGACGACACCCGACGCTCTGATCAGCAAAATCATGGAGCAGAAATCAGGCAACCTGCAGCGAACCTGGAACCTCGGATATGACGACGACAACCGGCTGCTGACCGCAACTTCGTCGCCCGGCGCCAAATACGCCTATCGCCTCGACCCCGCCGGCAACATCATCAAATCCGGGGCGACGACATTGACCTACAACAAGGTCAACGAATTGACGAATGCCGGGTATATCTACGACGCCGATGGCGAACTGGTTTCCGACGGGGTTCGCAGCTATGCCTGGGACGGCGAGCACCGGCTTGTCGGCGTCACTGAGGCCGGCAGCCGCAGCGGCTTTGCCTATGACGGGCTGAACCGGCGCGTCGTGATTCGGGCGACGGCAGCCGGCAAGACGACGACGGCCGACTACATCTGGTGCGGCGCACGGCTCTGCCAGTCGCGTAATCGCGCGAGCAGCGCGGCCCGGCTCTACTATGCCGAGGGCGAGGTCCTGGCTCCGCAATCCGAGAAGCTCTATTACGGCCCCGACCAGCTCGGCTCGGTCCGCGACATGGACGTCATCAGCGCCACCGTATCGGCGCCGGGGCAGGCCTATGATTACGATCCCTACGGCAACCCGACGGCAACCCCCGCCGGCGTGCCGCTGACCGATTTCCGCTATGCCGGCATGTTCTATCCCGGCAACGGCACGGCCGAGGGCGGCCTCGATCTCACCCAATACCGCGCCTACGACCCGCGCATCGCCCGCTGGCTGTCGCGCGACCCGCTGGGCGAGGTCGCCGGTTTCAACTTGTTTTCCTACGCGGACGACGACCCGATCGACAAACTTGATCGATTTGGATTGTGGACTGTTCAACTCGGCGTCGGCGGTAGCGGGTCAACCGGCCCACTCCTCGGACCTCTCGGACTCGCCATCTGGGGCGGCTTCGGGGTTACGTGGGATCTTTGCGGTCACGTGGGTTTTTTCTGGACGCTCGGGGGTGGTCTCAGCCTTGGTAGCATATCGCAGGGCTTCGGCGGGCTCTTCGACGTCACGAACGCGCACACGATCAACGATCTCAATGGGCTCTCTGGCAATGTAAATATTCGCACAGGCCCGGTAAACTGGAACGGTTCGATTTCAAATTACTCGAACGGGCAACACTACTATGGTGGCAGCGTCATCGTGGGGGAGGGTACGGGAGTGGCCGGGGCGATTGGCGGCAGCTACACCGGGATAACACCTTTATTTTCCTTTTGATCTGTCGACCAATGCGAAAAAGGTCCGAAGAGGCGGAGGAGGGATGAGGGTGATTTTCGTCGATAGCGATGAGAGCACCCTAAATCACTTACCAATTCCGCTGGGCGGTCGCGCCTTGTCGACTAGCGCTCCTGTCAAATCTCGAAGAAGACGGTTTCGTTCTCGCCCTGGAGCACGATGTCGAAACGATAGACGGCGGAGCCGCTTTCGTCATCGCGTCCCGCGACAAGGGTCTTGCGCCGCGCCGGGTCGTCGACCGAGGACAAGACCGGATCCGTCTCGTTCAGTGCCTCGTCCGCGAAATAGATGCGGGTGAAAGCTGCTTCAGGAGCCCGCGCGCGAAGATCGCGACGGCGATATGCGGCGCCTGCAGCGTGTTGCCGTGGCCGGGCACCGGTCCGGGGCGGATCGTTGTTAGCCGAAAGCGGCCCTCGTCATCGGTCGAGGCTCGGCCGACCGCCCTTGCCTGAAGAGCCAACCTCGCTGCTGATCGACGAACTCGGCGTGCCCGCGCTGTTCACGGAGGCCGCGCGCTTTCAAAGCGTGACGTTCCCGACCCCGTCCCGGTATGTTTCCGCAATCGGCCTAAACGACGCGGCGGCTTCGGCACTCGGCAAAGCCGCGGCGCAGACCGATGTCCGGCATAGGATTGCCGCGAAACAGGCGGAAACAGGCGGAAACAGGAGGAGACAGCGCCATGCCTGAAATGAACCGGCAGGTCTTGCTCAAGCGGCGGCCGAATGGCATGCCGGTGCCCGACGATTTCGCGATCGTTGAGCGTCCGCTGGCCGAGCCGGGCGAGGGCCATGTGCTGCTCAGGGGCGTCTATCTGTCGCTCGACCCCTATATGCGTGGGCGGATCAGCGGTCAGCGCTCTTATGCGACGCCCACCGAGATCGGCGACGTCATCGAGGGTCGCGTTGTCGGCCAGGTCGCGCGGTCGCGCCACCCCGGCTTTCGGGAGGGCGATTTCGCGTCCGGCGGCTACGGCTGGCAGACATACAGCGTCGTCCATGGCGACGCGCTGACAAGGCTCGATCCGGCGCAGGCACCGCTTTCAACCGCACTCGGCATCCTCGGCATGCCGGGCCTTACGGCGTATGTCGGCTTGAAGACGATCGGCCAGCCCAAGGAGGGCGAGACGGTTGTCGTCTCCGCGGCCTCGGGGGCGGTAGGCGGCGTCGCGGGGCAACTGGCCCGGCGCGACGGCTGCCGCGTCGTCGGCATTGCCGGCGGCGCCGACAAGTGCCGCTACGTCATCGAAGAACTCGGCTTTGACCGGTGCGTCGATCATCGCGGCGCCGATCTTGGCGCGGCGCTCGAAGCGGCCTGTCCAAAAGGTATCGACGTCTATTTCGAGAATGTCGGGGGCAACGTACAGCGTGCCGTTTATCCGCGGCTCAACGATTTCGGCCGCATGATCATGTGCGGCATGATCGCCGAGTACAACGACGTCGAGCCCCGGCCCGGCCCCAGTCTCGTCGCCGCGGTGCGCAAGCGGCTCAAGATCCAAGGCTTCATCGTCTCCGACCATGCCGCGCTGCGCTCCGAATACCTGGCGATGGCGGCGCCGCTCGTGCGCTCGGGTCAGCTCAAATACCGTGAGGACATCGTCGAGGGCATCGACAACGCGCCCGCGGCCTTCATCGGACTGTTGCAGGGCAAGAATTTCGGCAAGCTGATCATCAAGCTAGGCGCCGACCCGACCCGTTGATCCGAGACGAGCCGCGGGCCATTGCGAACGGATTTTTTTGGAGACGACCATGAGCGCCGCCTCGGACGATATCCTCGTCATCAAAAACGGCATGCTGATCGACGGCACAGGCGGCAGGCCGCGGCCGAACGGCCGGATCGTCATTCGCGGCGGAAAGATCGCCGAGATTGGCGCGATGGCGCCGCTGGACGAGGGTGGCGGGGCCGGATTTATCGACGCTGCCGGCAGGTTCATCCTCCCCGGGCTCATCGACGGGCATGTCCATCTGTCGATGTTCCAGGGGGCGCCGCCGGGGATCGGCTTTCCGACCGGCGCCGAATTCTGCACGCTGCGCGCGGCCCAGAACCTGATGCCGATCCTGCGCGCCGGGTTCACCAGCGTCTCGGTGCCCGGCGGCAAATGGTTCGTCGACGCGACATTGCGCGACGCGGTGAACACCGGGGTGCTGCAAGGCCCGCGCATATTCTGCGCGGCGCGGGCGCTTACGCCGCCCGGCGGCATCTTCGACAACCGGCCCTCGGGCGATGACGGCTTGCCGGACGATGCGACCGGGGTGCTGTGCCGCACCGTCGAAGACTTTGTCGTCGAGACGCGTCGGCAATGCGCGCACGGGGTCGACATGATCAAGATCGCCGACTTGCGCTGGGGCGACGAGCAGACGCTGTCGCGGCAAGCGATCGCCGCTGTGGTCGAAGACGCGCATCGGCACGGCGCCAAGGTCTCGATCCACTCGCGCGGCTCGGGCTCGACGCGTGATTCGGCGCTGGCCGGCGTCGATTGGATCTTCCACGCCGACCTCGCCACCGAGGCCGATCTCGATACGGTGGCGGCGGCCGGAATCCCGATCATGCCGGCTTTCGCACAGGGCGAAATCTGGGCCGAGCACGCGATCGGCGTGGCGCCGGCGACGCGCGATCGGCTCAAGACGCAGCTCGAAATCAACGTCAAGGCGATGATGGCGGCGAAGGCGCGCGGCATCAGGCTGCTGCTGGGCACCGACAGCGGCAACGCCGCAGTGATGACGCCGGGCAAATGGCACGGCTACGAGGCGGCATTTTTCGTCGAGCATCTCGGCTACACGGCACTCGAGGCGATCGGGCTGCAAACCCGCGAGAATGCGCTGGCGATGGGGCTTCAGGGCAGGCTCGGCACGATCGCGCCCGGGATGATCGCCGATATCGTCATCCTCGATGCCGATCCCAGCGAAAACATCGCGGTGCTGGGCGACCCGGCGCATGTTCGCGCGGTCATCAAGGACGGCAAACCGGTTGACCTCGCGTCGTAGCGCCATCGCTTTAAACTTCGCGTTGGAGTGGAATGCGGCCACGATCCGGTCACCAGCGCGAAGCCGGGTGCCGCCGCAGCGCCGATTCCGGCCACTCAGGTCAACGCGTCGACGACATGCCGGCAGGGTGGGCTAACCCAGGGCTAACCCGGGGCCAAGCCCGGCCTATCCGCGCCGGTGTGTCATCGGCAAAGGCGGAAGAGGCCGAGCCGGTCTTCAGGCGAGCTCGGGAACGGTCTCGGTGACGAGCTCGATCTGGCCGACCGTCTCCTTCCCGAACAAGATCGGGACAGCAGCGCCGATTGCGGCAAAGAGCAGCATCGTGCCGAAGAAGATGATCGGCGAGCCGGTATGCGGCGCCATAAAAAACGGCACCAGGCCGCCGCCGAAAATCCGTCCGCAGGATTTGCCGAAGAGGTGGCCGCGGCCGCGCAATGCCGTCGGGAACTGCTCGGACAAATAGACGCGAGTCGCGGGGAATGCCGACACCACGGTGAAGCCGGTGACCAGCCCGCCGGCGATCATCAGCGCGCCGGCGTATCGTCCCGCCATATGCGAGAGCAGCATCAGGGAGAACCCGGGCAGCGCCCCGGCCATCACATAGAAGATCGTCCAGCGCCGGCCGATGATCTCCATCAGCCAGCCGGTGAACGCCTTCCCGAAAAAGCTCGTCGCATAGATGATCGAGGTAATTCCGAGGCTCGCGGCAACTGCATAACCCTGGTTGGTCAGCGCCTTCGGCAACAGTGCCGCGGTCATATAAGCAGCGGAACCGGCGCAGGTGCCGGTGATCACGCCGACCGTGGTCCAACGCAACTGGTCCTTGGCAAACAAGGCCCGGTAGGGCGGTAGCGTTTCGCGGGCAGTGACTGCCCCCACCTCGCCCAGCGCCGCCACGGTCAGCGGCGGTACGCGATTGCCGGACCGCCTGATGATCTGGTTGACGATGTCGACCGCGATCCGCGCCTCGCCGCGCCGCAGGTGCCAGCGCGGGCTCTCCGGCAGCAGGAAATAGACGATCGCCGGCACGGCCAGCACCGCCAGCCCGCCGGGTAGGGCCATCCACCGGAACGCATCGGGGTTGCCGGCGAGCAGGCCGCCGATGAACGGCAAGACGGTGAACGACGAGGCCAGCGCCATCTCGTAGACGGCGCCATAGGTACGGCGGTGCTGCGCCGGCATCAATTCGGCGGCGATCGGGAACACTGCCGACCACACGCCGCCGGCGCCGAGCCCGGTCAGCGACCGCAGGATGATCAGCTGCCCGGCATTCTGCACCAGCGGAATCAGAAGGGTGAGGAACGTCGTCGCGATCACACCGATCAGCAGCATGGCCTTGCGGCTCAACCGATCGCCGACCGCCGAGAAGCCGAAGCCGCCGATGGTCCCCATGAGGGCGGGGCCGAGGAGCAGCCACTGGATGTCGGTGCCGGTCAGATGCAGCGGCGCTTTGGCCAGCACCAACAGCGAGCCGGTCATAAACAGATCGTAGCCCTCGATGAAGCCGACGAGGGCGAGGATGAGTATGATCAAGACCTGGTAGGAGCTGAACGGAATGCTGTCCATCTTGCGGCCGAGCACCCGGCTGGCCGAAGAGCCCGACATCTCCTTCGATTGGGCGGTCATGGTGCCTCCCCGGGTTGCGCCGACCCGGACACCTGCGACGACCCGAACGAGCGAGGATGGTGCCGCCGCCTGCTGCCCGCGAGCTGGCGCGTTGCGCCTGTTCACCTGCGAGGTCGGTTTTATCCGACGCTCACCGGTCCATGCCTAACGCGGCGATGTCGGTGTGTCATTGGCAAAGTGCAGCATCGCCGGACACGGGAGGCGCGGGCGGTGTCAATCGCTTCTCTCGGGCGCGCTGCGGAAGAGGGGCATGCGCTCCGGGTTCTGCGCTATAATCGGCGCAGAACCTGCTTGCGGGCCACCGCGCTGAAAAACGCAAAGGAGACAGTAGAATGAAAAACGGCTTCAAGGTGTTCGACACCGATACGCACGTGATGCCGGCGGCGGAAGTCATCGAGCGCTATGTCGATCCCGACTTCCGACCGCACCTCAAGGAACTGGAGCCCTACCGCACGCCGATGCGGCAAACGGCCGAATATCAAGGCGCATTGCACGGCTATCGCGTCCAGCCGCAATTCTATCGCCGGGTGCTCGGCGAGGCGGCGCCGCGGCCCGACCACAGCGGCCGCGACACGGTGTGGATGGGCGCGAAGGTGCCGCGTCCCGGCGTGCAGGACGACAACGCCGCCAACCGCGTCGCCGACATGGACGACGAGGGGACCGACGTGCATTTCCTCGTGCCCGGCGGCTGGTCAAGCCTGATCGGCGTCGACGACGTCTCGCTCGAAACCGGCATGATCCGCGCCTTCCATCGCCACATGGCAGATTTCTGCGGGCAGTATCCGGACCGTCTGAAGGGACCGATCGTCGCCTCGACGCGCGATGTCGACAGCGCGGTCGAGGAAATCAGGAAATGGGGGAAATCGAAGTGGGCCGTCGCGGTCAAGCCGCAGGTCTTCAAAATCCCGGTCGATCACCCGAGCCTCGACCCGATCTGGCGCGCCGCCGCCGAATACGGCCTGCCGATCGTGCATCACAGCTCGACGTGGAACCCGCCCTATTACCCGGGTCACGACGACATGTGGGACAACATCTTCCTGGGACGGCTGGCGTCGCACCCGTGGGGCGCAATGCGGTTTGTCGCGGCGTTCATCGGCGGCGGCATTTTGGACCGTCATCCGTCACTGCGCTTCGGCACGCTCGAATGCGGCTTCGGCTGGCTGCCGTTCTGGGGCAAGCGCATGGACGAGCAATACGCCTATGTCGGCTCGACCGCCGAATTGAAGATGAAGCCAAGCGAATATTTGAAGAGCGGGCGCTATTTCTGCAGCATCGAGCGGCAGGAAGGGGAGGAAATGTACCGGATGGTGAGCGGCTTCCTCGGCGAGGACGTGCTGATGTACGCCTCCGACTACCCGCATTCGGAATGCCAGTTCCCAAATTCGATCGACAACATCCTCGCCTGGCAGAGCCTCAAGCCGCAAACGCAGCAGAAACTCTTCTGGGACAACGCCAATCGCTTCTACCGCCAGACGTGAGGATAACGCGTCGCGACGTCGGCCTTGTTCCGCAACCGCATGCGAAGCGATGGCCCTCCGCCTCGACGGGCTGATCTTTACCCGCATTCTGCATTGGACGGTCAGCGTGACCCTTGAGAAGTGCCCCCGCCTCTCGGGAATCCAAAATCCTGTGTCATACCGGCGTAAGCCGGTACCCATGGCAGAAATTGGTCCCGGCTGGAGCCTGTCCTCGGGCCGGCCGAAGGCCGGACCCGTGGGCCGGGATGACGAAAGAAGGAATGCAACGAACTTCTGGGACAGTGCGAACGACTGTGTCCAGGGACACTTGTGGGCAATGAGCAGCTCGACGGGGGGAGGGGCGGTCCTGCGCTTCCGATCCGCTGCCCATCGGTACGGCTTTGACTTAGACTGAACCTCCGGAGGAAAACAGCCATGTATATCGATCACGTCGGCATCAACACGAATGATATGGAAGCCACGCTGCAGTTTTACTGCGGTATACTGGGCCTGCGGTTAGTCCGCACCACGCGTACCCCAGATGGGCGCCGGCATTACAACGTCGAGATCGGTGGCGGCAATGCCTTCGCGGTCTTCGATGGTGCTGAGCTCCCGACGGCGGGCGAGCGCCAACATGTGAATCACCTGGCTCTACCGGTGGACACGCTTGCGGAATTTGACGCCGCCTACCAACGGCTCAAGGACCATGGGGTCGCCGTGACCGACATTATCGAACGGGGGTACGGCAAGACTTTCTACTTCCCCGATCCGAACGGCATCCGGTTGCAGATCGAATTGAAGACCAAAGAGGATGCGGCCAGCTTGGAAGGCGATCCCGACCCTGTCCCCTACGTGCGCGCATTGCTGCAGCGGGCTTAGTGCTGCCCACGGCTCCGCCTATGCGGCAGGTATCCAACAAGAACGGGACGAAGGGAGATCTCCGACTGACAGGGTGTGAAACAATTGGCCTTAGGCCCAGGCATCCCGCCGCAGCAGACCGTGCGTGCTTCGAGACGCGCCTGACGGCGCTCCTCAGCATGAGATATGTTATTGATGGCGTTAAGAACGCCTTCATCTGAGGAAGCCGCGAAGCGGCTGTCTCGAAGGACGCAGTGCGCCCGTCCAGCCCTTTTGCTTTGCGGGTTGCGCACCTTTTGAGCGAGCCAGCGCCGATGCGCGGCGTGCGGCGGGCAATCGTCGATGGCGGGAGCCCCGGCAGAAGACCACCAGCAGCGGTTCGGCAGCCCATGCCGGCGCATGTCGTGGAAGAACTCCCGGCAGCTCTCCGTGTTCTCCTTGCTCCCCGCGCCGGCGCGGTGCTGAATGTAATACAGTCCGCGGGACAGTCGATCGCGGTTTATGGGGTCGGCGGGTCGGCCTCGCCGGGTTAATGGCGGCGCAGATTGCAGGCGCGATCCGATCATCGCTGTCGATCGGCTCCCCAGTCGGCTAGTGCACCGCCTGTGAACTCGGCGCTACGCGCGTGGATTTTAGGCGAGATCTTCGCCAGCTTGTGATGGATGAAGTCTGAATGGAAGGGGTTGTCATCGACACGAATGTCTTCGTAGCCGCCGGCTTCAACGCGAATAGTGCCTCGGCGCGTATCGTCGCGGCTATCCGGGAAAGACGTTTTCAACTGGTTTGGAACGAACCGACCCGGCGCGAGACCGAGTTTGTTTTGCGCCGAATTCCGCCCCTCCATTGGGATGAGTTCGCTGATCTCTTTCGCCCAGAAGGAGAGTTTACCGACCGTGTCGATCCCCACTACTTTGTCTTCATCGAAGATCCGGACGACCGAAAATTCGCGGCGCTCGGCGCAGCAGCCAAAGTCCCACTCGTTACCAATGACCACCATCTCCTGGCGCATCAAAATCTGATTGGCTTTGACGTTCTGACACCGTCCGCCTTCCTGACACGAGCGGGAGAAACACCTTCCTTGTAGGCTCCACAACTATGGCCAGCGTCGCGCCGACTCCGGCCGTTCTGTCACGCCGGCCTCCGACACGTATCCCGTAAGGGGCGTGAACAGGAAGCGCGCCGCGCAACTTTATATCGACGGATATTGCACTAAACGAATCAGAGTTTGCGCGCCCGTGACGGGCGCGCAGGCTCGGTTGAAGGAACGCGTCTGACTGGATGGACTCGGAGGGTAGTGGGACGGGCCTATGGGGATTTCTACCGTGGCAGGTGGTCGGAGACGCGGTAGGAAGAAGCGGCCGGTGGGTTGAAAGGTTGCGCGGGCCTGATGATGGCTCGCTGATGCAAGCCGATTGGCTGCTGCGGTCGCTGCCGTGGGGCGATTTCCGATGATTCTGGGGTGGCGGCGGGCGAGCGCCGACGCTCCCGCGATGGAACGGTGGAGCGACAGCATGGGGTCGGCGGTGTGGGCGTCGGCAGCATGCTGGTGGTCACGGGCCTTGCGGCCGGGCGGGCGACAGCCGGCGCAGCAGTGTCAGATGGCCGGTCTCGCAATGCGGGCAACGGCGCGGCGATGGCGGGGCCTGGGGGTCGGCGTCAGGCTCGGATGCGGCGGGATCGGCCTGTGGGTTGGCGGGTTGCGCCAGCAGGAGAACATTCCTCAGGTTGCGCAGCGGTTCGCGGCGCGAGGCATGCCACAGGCCGTAATAGCGGACCTTGTGGAAGCCGGCCGGCAGGACGTGCTGGAGGAAACGCCGCATGAACTCGTGGCCGGCCACAGTTTCCTTGCGCTGGCGGTCGGCGGTGCGGTCCTTGTAGCGGTAGGTCACGGTCGCGTCGTCGACGGCCAGGATGCGGTTGTTGGTGATGGCGATGCGGAAGGCGTAGCGGGCGAGATAGTCGAGTGCCGCCTGCTGTCCCTCGCCCCATGGCGTGATGTGAACGACCCAGGGGATTTGCCAGACATGGGGCGGCAGGTCGGCGTCCGGACAGAGCCTGGCGAAGGCGTCGCGGAAGCGGGCGCGGGCAAGGGTAGCAAGCGCCGTCTTCGGGAACAGAAACGTCTTGCCGGCGGGATGCCAAGCGGCACCGTCCTCGGACAATCCGCCGCCGGTGACGAGGCAGTGAACGTGCGGATGGAAGATAAGCCGTTGCGTCCAGGTGTGCAGAACGGCAAGCACGCCAACGGTGCCGCCGACCCAGCGCGGATCGCGGGCCAACACGATGATCGCCTCGGCGGCGGCCTTGATCAGCGCGCCATAGCCGTCGATCTGATGCCGGCGCAGCACGGCCCGCAGTTCCTCGGGCACGGTGACGGTGACGTGGAAATAGGGAACCGGTAACATCTCCTCCCGACGCTGTTCGAGCCAAGCCTGCGTCTGCTCGGCGTGACACTTCGGGCAGGCGCGGTTGCGGCAGGAGTGAAAGACGTGCAGCAGGGCGCCGCAGTGATTGCAGCACCACTGTTGTCCGCCGAGCGCTTCGGTCCGGCAAGCGATGATGTCGGCAACGGCGCGACGATGCGATGGCAGCATCGCCGCGCCATGAGCCTCCAGATAGCTGCCCCCGAAACGGCGGAACGCGTCCGCCACTTCGGGCATGCGTCAGAAGCCGCTCATCACCTTGTCGAGCAGCTTGCGTAAAGACACCCGCGTCGGTTCCGTCAGGTGCGTGTAAATCGTCGTCGTGGCGATGTTCTCGTGGCCGAGAAACGCCTGGACGACGCGGGTGTCGACCCGCTTCTCGAAGAGCCTGGTCGCATAGGCGTGACGCAGCGTATGTGGCGTCGCGCGGCGACCGCCGGGGAGATTGGCCGCCTTGACGGCCTCGGCGAAGGTGCGGGTCAGGACATGGGTGGCGACGGGACCGGTTCGCCAGCCATTGGGGAAGAGCCAGCGCCGATCCCGGTGGTCCTTGGCCTGCCACATCCGCCGCAGGCCTTCGTGCACCTCCTTGGGCACCGGCACGACCCGTTCCTTGTTGCCCTTGCCGACGACGCGCAGGACGCCGCTGGTTTTGTCGATGGCGGTGACGGGAAGAGCAGCGGCCTCGCTGATCCGCAGGCCGCAGCCATAGATCAGGCTGAAACAGCCGCGGTGTATCGGATTGCGGACCGCGGCGAGAATGCGCCGAACTTCGGCGTGGGAAAGCGTCTGCGGCAGCCGCCTCTGCTTGGGGAGCCGGATCTTTTTTTAAACAGCCCCCAGTCCTGGCCTAGCGTGTTCCGGTAGAAGAACTGGATGCCGTAATGGCTGGTCTTGAAGCTGCCGCGCGCATTCCGCTCACGAACATCCAGCAGATATCGCCGCACCTCTTCCTCGGCCAGCAGCGCCGGCGACCGATGGTAATGCTTCGCCAGAGACCTGACCGCCTGGAGATAGATCTCCTGGGTCGTGGCCGCCAAGCCGGCCAGCTTCATGTCCTCGATCATGCGAACACGTAACGGTGACATCGTCTTTCCTTCGTCATCGAAGACGGGACCATCCCGCCTCGACGCAGACGATAGCTTCACCAGCGACCCTCAGGCGACGCCGAGCCCCCCTACGGCGCAGCATCGCGCCGTTTGCGGAAACTCTCGAGGGGACCGATGGAATGAGGGAATGAGCGTCGAGGAGGGGTAGATGCTGCCGTGAACCAAGCCGTGAACGCCCGCTGCAAATAAGCGCCGCGCTTCCGTCACCTCAAGCTAAGTCAGCCGTCTGAGCCGACGCCGGACCTGCTTGCGCCAACTCCCGAAGAGGCGGCCGATCGCGACGCCGAGGCGAAAGCCAAAGCTCTTGCCGAGCGCCTTGCGGCTGAACGGAATAAGATCCTTTCTTCTCGCTGTCCTTGCGAGTTCCTCCACCATTGTGGGCTATAAATTTCGTCTAATGGTGCGTGCATCCCATCGTGGCGCGAACCTGTTGTCTCGGAATTAACGCTCCGACCCGACCCCGTCAGACCATCGCGCCATCATCGCCGCCGGATCGCGGCAGCCAAGCCGGAAAAGGCGCGGTCAACGACGCGGGACCCGCTACCATCGCGATCGAACCATGGGGTCGGTTGCCTTGTCGAGGAGGTCGAGGAGAGGGAGAAGCCGGCAATCGTCTCTCTACTGCTTCAGATCGACTCCATTAAAGATCCAGCTGCCGTACTGGAACGAGTTCGCGGCACCTGTAAGCGACGTGACGATAGCATCGATCCGCGTGCCGCTTTGGGATACCGCAAAGTGCTCGGTGCCGCTGGTAGTGACAGTTGCTCCTGTGCGGTCGAATGTCGCACCAATGCATTGACCACCATCGTAGCCTATAAAGGATAAGTCGCCAAGCCCGGTGGTGGGATCATAGTCTGTTATTTTGAATGAAATGTGGTCCTTGCTGTCGACAATCGGAGGCAGAGCACTCGGTGGCAGAGGCGTAACCACATGCGTCCTGGTGTGGCAGCCGCCCGTCTTATCTCGGGTGGTGTCTCCGGTTGCGGTAAAGCTGTATGGAACGGCCAATACTCCTGTGTTGCTACAGGGTTCGTTTGCGAAGGTCTTCGGGTCCACACAAATTGCAAACGAGCCCGTTACGTTAGTTGAAAACTTACCTGTCGGAAGCGGAGTGTTTCCACTGCCTCCGGCGGTCGCCCTTTGGCCGCCAACCATAACAAAAGCTCCGAACGTAACCAGCAACATTACATGATGAGCTTTCATGTGCGTGTTCCTTCTTGGGTTTAGTGACTGCTTGGTTCCTCGAAAATTGCCGGGTATATCTCCCTCCCGTTTGTAAAATACCGGGATATTCGCCGTAGTTCTAGGACGCTTCAGCCGACATTGCCCAAATTCCGACGGTTCCGGGCCGAGGATCGCGCTTTTGCGCGCCTTGACCAACGGCAATTCTCCGTCACCGCGAGCAAAGGGCAATCGAAGCTGGTGGTTGACGTCGGCCCGACGCTGAAACGCGCCGCTTTGCTTGTACCAAGGCATACCTCTCCTCTCATTGCCCGGTGCACTTGGCTGGCGCTCGTCATGCCGGCGCGGGCGGCGCCCCGCAGACGGGCGATCAGCGATGCCCTCGGGAGAGCGCGGCAGATTGCTGGCGATGAAGCCGACGCGCGGGTACAGGTCGCCCGGAAGTCGCTCCGGCAGAGCGATCGGCTTGTGCGCTCCGCGTGCCCTCCGCCGGCTGCCAGTTAACCCATAGGGCATAGGGGTCTCCTGTGCGCCGTAACCAGCCACTCGCCTGTCTTGGGTCGAATGGATCAAACCGACCCTAAGCAGACATCCCCCCTGGGATCGCGACCAAGCTTGGCAACCGGCGATGGCGAACCATGCCTCGACCCGCACTACCGAACTCCACGATCGCGGGCGCGATGAGGTCAGCCTCGATGAGGTGGAGCGGATCGTGATTTAATCCAAAACCGATTGCCAAACGGCCGATTAGCGGAATGACAGGGAGAGAGACAGATGGGCCAACTCGACGGAAAAGTTGCCACTGTCACCGGCGCCACCAGCGGCATCGGCGAGCGGATCGCCGAAGTGTCTGTCGAGAAGGGGCTCGTGTTGTTTCGGCCGGCCGGCGTGAAGAGGCAGGGCGACGGTTAGAGACAAGATGTGGTGCAGCCATGAGCTTTATCCGAACGGATGTTACGGACGAGGCCAACGTCAAGGCGATGATCGATCATGCCGTGACCAAATTCGGCCGGCTGGACTGTCTGGTCAACAACGCCGGAGGCGGGTCGCCGGTAGTCAGCATCACCGAGGTCTCCGCCGAACATTTTTCCCCTGTATTCGATACGAACGTCCGAGGGGTGATCTTCGGAATGAAGCATGCCGCGCCGATCATGATTAACCAAGGCTCGGGCAGCATCATTACCATCGGCAGCGCCTCGGGACTGCGCGGGGGGATGGCCGGCTATTTCTACAGCGCCTCCAAGGCGGCGGTCATCCACCTGTCACGCTGCGTGGCAGCGGAAATCAGTAGTAGGGGTGTCCGCGCCAATACGATTTTCCCGGCGGCATCGTCACTGGCATTTTTGCCAAGGCCGCCGGGCTGGATGGCGCCCGCGCGGATGCGGTCTTGAGACCCATCTCTGATCTATTCGCAACCGCACAGCCAATCCAACGCGCTGGCGCAACGGACGACATAGCGAACGCCGCCGTCTTTCTGGCGAGCGACGCTTCGTCGTTCATCACCCGTCAGGACCTCGTTGTCGATGGCGGTCTGGTTCCGTTCGGGAAGATCTGTTGGGAGGAGAACCTGGCCTTCCGCGCGGAGATCGCGCGCAGAGTACAGGCGCACAGCGAATCGGCCAGTTGACCCCATATCTCAGAACGTGATCCGAGCGGATGCGCGTTTAGTTTTAACGCCCGGTTTTCCGGGTCCTCGACGCCGCCATGCCAGTCAACTCGTATCCGAACTTTGCGCAGTGGACTTGAGCAATGAAAAAGCGTAGTCCAGTCAGCCGTATAATTCTATGTCGCGGTCGTCGCCCCGCTCGGACGGGGGCTTCGTCGGGGGTCCGGTTCGTGACTGACCAGCGGGCCGTAGCGGCAATGCGACCCCTTTCAGCACAACCAGCCGTGAGCATTTCACTGCCGTCAGCAACAGGCTTGTCGCCTCTGGCACGATTATCATTTCGACCGAAGTCGAACGAGCCGCAGTGAATTTCCGAGCAAGGGAAGTGCACCATGACCACGAGAACTGAGGACTACGACGAGATAGTTCGCGTTGTGCAGCTCTACATCGATGGCTTCAATGACAATGATATCAGAAAGTTCAAGGAGGCTTTTCACGAAGATGCCTGGATCTTCTTCATCGACGCCGGAGGCGCCCTTCACAAGAATTTGATCTCTGAGGATTTCGAGAAGTGGGCTGCGCCGCCAAGCAGTGGCATCGTGGGTCGCTTTATCTCGGTGACGCAGGTGGGCGATGCTGCCTCGGTCCAGCTCAGCTTCAAGGGCAGGTCCAACGAGTGGCTCGACTTCCACAATCTGCTGAGGATCAACGGCGTCTGGAAGATCACGAACAAGACCGCCACCCACGGCAGCAGGTAGGTCCTTTGTGTGGAATTTAAGCGACGGGCACGACAGGCCGGGCAAATCGGGAACGGCAGGTTTCCACCCACTGCGACCATTCGGATCGCCGTCGGTAAAACACCGTGCAAAGTCGCTTCGAAATATGCCCGAGCCTACTCAACCCTCTGCGGCAATCGCCGGCTCAGTCAGCTCGTCGAGCAACGCCTTGGCCTCTTTCAGATCGGCGGTTTCGAAGCCTTCGGTGAACCAGCCGTAGACCGGGGCGAGAAGATCGCGGGCCTGTTGTCGCTTGCCCTGATCGCGCCAGAGCCGCGCCATGCTCGTCGCCGCGCGCAATTCCCAGGACTTTGCCTGCTGCGCACGGGCAACCGCGAGCGCGCGCTCGAAATACGCCTGCGCTTTCGCCGCGTCGCGCTCGGGCGACATCAGCGCGATTTCGCCGGCGGTTCGGTGGATCTCCGCCTCGCACCACTTTTCCTTGGTTGTTTCCACCGCGTCATCGCTTCGCCGATGCAGCGCCAAGCCTCCTCGAATTGCCCAACCTCCGCATGGGCGCGCGCCAATGGTGGCAAATAGAACGGCAACCAACATGTTGCTCCCGTTGACCGCCAGGCAGCAATTCCGGAGGTCAACATTTCGATCGCGTCCGAAGCGCTGCCGGTCAGGGCCAATATGCAACCTTGATTCATCATTCCTGACGCCTTCCATAACAAGGCGCCTTTTTCTTCGCGCCAAAGCGACAAGCTCTTGGACGTGCGCGGTTGCTGCGGCGTAATTGCCGCAAAGGATATGCGGTATCGAGGTATGGCTTAGAGCGAACATCAGCGTGGCGGCTTGACCGATCTCGCGCGCATTCTTGAGCGCGTCGTCCGCGTCTCTGAGCGCGGCCTCGGGATAGCCGAGCAACCACAGAGCCAACGACCGATAGGCCAAGACTGCCACCGCAGCGTCTTGGCCAAATCGCGTCGCCAGCGGACGATGCTCGGCAGGATCGTAAAGCGCGATCGCCTGATCGAAGTGCGTCCGGCCTTCCGCGATGTCCCCCGTAACACATCAAGGATATGCCCATGAGGCGATGCCCAATCATGAGCGGGACTGTCGCCCTTTGCTTCTCGGCGAGCGCCAGGAACTGCGCCGCAAGCTCGCGCACAGACATCGCCATTGAACGCCACGATAGTTCGCGACCCAGAAGCCGTAGAGGACGGAGAACAGCAGCAGTGGGTCTTCGGGAGTCTCTCCGAGCGCTTCCGCTTGCTCGATCAGCAGACGCGCCCGCTCGGCAGCCGCTCTGGTTTCCGGCGCGCATAGCCTTTGACATGGATGAGTGGGGTTATGAGCGCGACCTGGAGCTTGATCTGCTCGCGACGCAGCGCGGCGTGGCGGGCAAGGCCGCGATCTGGCCGAGGGCACGGGTGAGCTGCTCCGCGGCCTCGACCAGCGCCGAGCGCGCCAGCGACCGCTGTCCCGCCTTGCCCCACAGGCCCGCGGCCTTCTCGATCAGCCCAGCCTCGGTGCAGTGACGCGCCAGCAGCTCCGGCTGGCTCTCGGCGATCTCGGCGAACTGGCTTTCGAGGGTTTCGGCGATACGGGCGTGAAGTGCGCGTCGCGGCTCGCGCAGCAGCGTGCCATAGGCCGCGTCCTGCACCAGGGCATGCTTGAACAGATAGCTCGCATGCGGCGGCACGCCCTGGCGGAACAGCAAACCGGCCGAACGAGACGGTCGAGCGCCGATCCCAGCTCCGCCTCCGGCTTGCGCACCACCGCAGCCAGCAACGCATGCGAGAACTCCCGCCCGATCGCCGCGCCGATCTGCGCCACCTCCTTGGCCGGGCCGAGCCGGTCGAGCCGCGCCATCAGCGACGCGTGCAAGCTTGCCGGGACCGCCAGGGCCGGCGACGGAACCGCGGCGGCGGTCCGCCGCGCTTCGCCCTCGCTCTCCGCCTCCAGCACCGCCTTCGTCATCTCCTCGACGAACAGCGGAATGCCGTCGGTGCGCTCGATGATGTCCTGCCGGATGCTCGCCGGCAGTAGCTTGTTGCCGACCAGACGCGTCGATCATGGCGCCGACTTCGCGCTGCGCCAAGCCGATTGAGGTGAGAGCGGTCACGTGCGGCCGTCCGATCCAGGGCGGATCGAATTCCGGCCGGAACGTCACGATCAGCAGCACGCGAAGCGTCTTGAATCCGGTCCACGACCCGGCCGAACGCTTCCAGGCTCGTGGGGTCGGTCCAATGCGCATCCTCGAAGATCATCAGCACCGGATTGCGGCGCGACAGCGCCTCGATCTGCGAAATGAGCGCCTTCAGCGTTCTCTGCCGGCGCTGCTGCGGGGCCAGATCGAGCGCGGGATAGCGTCCATCGTTCGGCAGCGACAGCATCTCGGCAAACAGCGCGGCATCCTGATGCGAGGTCGAGGTCTGCGCGAGCACCGCATCGAGCTTGTCGAGCTTCGCTTGCGGCGTGTCGTCGTGCGCCAGTCCGGCGGCGCGTTCCATCTGGCCGATGATCGGATAGAGCGCGCTGTCGGTGTGCTGCGGCGAGCAGAAATAGCGCAAGCGCGTGTGCGGCTCGCCGGCGAGGCGTTCCAGCAGCGCCGCCGTGAGCCGCGATTTGCCGATGCCGGCCTCGCCGGAGAGCAACACCACCTGGCCCTCACCGGTCTTTGCCCTCGACCAGCGCCGCAGCAGCAACTCGAATTCCTCCTCCCGCCCGACGAGCGCGGTCAGGCCGCTCGCGTGCAGCGCCTCGAAGCGGCTCTCCACGGAACTCGCCCGCAGCGCCGCCCAGGCCCGCGCCGGCCCGGCGATGCCCTTGAGGTCCTTGGCCCCGAGGTCCTGAAGCTCGAAGAGATTGCCGAGCAGCCGTCGCGTGCTCTCGGCGATGACGACCGTGTTCGGTCTCGGCGATCGCCTTGCAGGCGCGCCGCGAGGTTCGGCGTCTCGCCGACGATTCCGCGCTCCTGCGCCTCCCCCGAGCCGATCAGATCGCCGACCACGACCAAGCCCGGTCGCGATCCCGACCCGCACCTGCAGCGGAGCCGGCGCGGTGACGAGCTTCGGCGCCGCCTCGACGAGCGCAAGCCCGGCCTGCACCGCGCGCTCGGCGTCATGTTCGTGGGCCTGCGGATAGCCGAAATAGGCGAGCACGCCGTCGCCCATATATTTGGCGACGAAACCGCCGTTGCGCTCGATCAGTTCGGCGCAGCAGCGGTGATAGGCGCCGATGATCTCGCGCAGGTCCTCGGGATCGAGCCGCGCGGAGAGCGCCGTCGAGCCGACGAGATCGCAGAACATCACCGTGAGCTGGCGGCGCTCAGCATCGCGCTGTATTGGTGTATCAAGGGTTGCCGCCATCCCAACGGCGGCAGAAGCCGGGGCAGTGGCCACTGCACCAAGCGTGACGATGGCGTCGAGTAGCCGCCGGCGATGCCCGACCAAGGTGACACCGAGATCCTTCAAATCCTCGGCCGTCAGGCTCGAGAGGACTTTTTCGTCGATCTCGTTATCGCGGAACGCTTGTTCGTAACGCTCAAGACCAAGGCCGCGCAGCCACGCCGCTACGTCCATGCGGTGATCCGCGGCTACGAGGAGAATAACAAGCGCCTAATTGAAATGATATCCCTCTGCCTTCCGGCCTACCAGCGGTAGCGCTGAAATGGGCGAAACGTCAGGTATGTCGTGGCGTCAGGCAGTAAATGACCGCTTTCAATGCCTGGGCATCACCGGCCGGGCAAATCGGGAATGCCGCCTTTCTGCCCCGTGAAGCCATTCGCGGTCCGGCGAGACCATCGATCTCGTTCGACCCGAGCCAACGGCTCCGCCGAACCCGAACCGGGAATGCCACGTACCGCATGGCCGCTTTGTTTTGAGTCGCGACGCGGGCAGGCGATCGCGCGAGCATGCCGGCCACGCACGTGCCTAGCGCTATGATCGTGGATGCCCCCATCCTATGATCGCTTTCGACAACAGGGAGGAACCTTAGTCCCAAGCGTCTCTGCGCTGCGATCGTTCTCGGCACGTTGTGCGCCGCCAGCCCAACTCTGGTGCAGCAAGCCAAGGCGATGTCCAAGACCGAGGCCCAGCAGGCTGCCGCTACGGCGGCCCGGGCCTTCCAGGACGCCTATAACGCCGGCAAGCCCGCGGCGATTGCGGCCCTTTACGTCCAGGGCGGCGTCGTTCTTACAAGTACCGGCACGATGCTGACCGACCATCAGGAAATTGAAAAGGCCTTTGGCGGGCGGATAAAGGCCGGATGGACGAACAAGTCGATCCAAGTCATCGAGGCGTATCCGGAAGGCGATGACGTCTTGTCTATCGTTGACTACGAGATCACCGGCACGGGGGCGAACGCCGGCAAGCAGATCGGCGGCTACGCCGCGAATTTGCTGACGCATGCGGGGTCGGGCTGGCGCTTCAAGCTGACCGCCGCCAACTTCAGGCCGGTGAAGGACGTGAGCGGCATGACGGCTCCGACGGCGAAGTAGCGGTTATCGCATCCGGGCAGCAGCCCGCGAAGGTGAGGTCACCCCACCTCGGGAAGGTCCCTTTTCCACCCAACTGAGCCGATCCCGGCCCAGATCGCGAACGGCCGGTGTGGGGGGCAATTCCGGCCGCTAGTCGCGCCGGTGCCGCGATCGAGGGATGCCACGCCGCGCTGGCACGGGCGCCAGCGGTGTCAGGGATCGAGGGTCGCGACCAGGATATCCGGGGGGCGGTCCCGCGGCGTCGAGCGGCCGCACGGCGCGCCGCTTGATCGACCAGCCGGCTCGGCGGCGCGCGAAGTGCCAGCCTTTCGCCATGACGCGATCATCGAATAGGCGCGCGCCGCGCCTGACCGAAGATGCGCCGACCGGAGCCGCAACGCGGCGACCGGCGACGGCTGGCCGGATCGGTTTGCTCTGTCTCGTGCAGCGGATCGTCAGCCTTCGGCGCCGCGCCTTAAGAGCCGTATTTTGCCTTGCCCGGAACTCCCGAGGCAGCGACCATAGCCCCACCGTCATCGGGAAGCCGGAAGGTATCGGTCAACCGCTTCCGTCTCGATGAGCACGCCCTTCGGGAGATCTTCAGTGGCCCACGCGACCATTTCGATTGCCCCGATCGCCGGGGCGCTCGGCGCCGAGATAGGCGGCGTCGATCTGGCACAGAAGCTGCCCGACGCGACAATTGCCGAGATCCGGCAGGCGCTCCTCGACCACCTCGTGATTTTCTTCCGTGACCAGCATCTCTCGCCGGAGCAGCATCGCGCACTCGGCCGCCGCTTCGGCCTGTTGCAGGTGCACGATTTCGTCGCGGCGATGCCGGAATATCCGGAGATCCTCGAAGTCCGCAAGGAGCCGGAAGAGACGCGCAATTTCGGCGGCGGCTGGCATACCGATGTCAGCTATCTCGAACGCCCCTCGCTCGGCTCGCTGCTTTATGCGCTGGAAGTGCCGGAATATGGCGGCGACACACTGTTCGCCAACCAGTACCTCGCCTATGAGACGCTGTCGGACGGCATGAAGCGGATGCTCGACGGCCTGACAGCGATGCACAGCGCCCGACGGGCCTACGGCCTCAACGCGGCGCGCGCGCAGGAATACGGCCCCTCCTCGATGCGCTTCACCTTCAGCGAGAAGGCGCACGACGAGATCGAGCATCCGGTGGTTCGCACCCATGGCGAAACCGGCCGCAAGGCGCTCTACGTCAATCGCACCTTCACGCTGCGCTTCACGGACATGACCGAGGCGGAGAGCGCGCCCTTATTGAATTATCTCTGCAACCATGCGGTGCACCCCGAATTCACCTGCCGCTTTCGCTGGCGGCCGGGCTCGCTGGCGTTCTGGGACAACCGCGCGGTCCAGCATAACGCGATCAACGACTACCACGGCCGCCGGCGGCTGATGCATCGGGTCACGGTCGAGGGCGAGCGCCCGATGTAAACCTCAATTGGCCACGCGCCACAGGCATACGCCGCGCGGAGCGTGATGCCGCGCGGCGGGATCAACGCGCCCGTTCTGCGTCCCCTGAGCGTGCCGCTGGTCTCGCGCGACAACAGATAGCCGATGATCGTCAGGAGCCAGGCAAGGGCGCCGAGGCGAAAGGCGACGGCGATGCCGTAGCGGGCTGCCACCGCGCCGAAGAACAACGGCGCCAGGATCGACACGACCCTGCCGCACGCCATCGTCGTGCCGATCCCGGAGCCGCGGATGTGGGTCGGATAGAGCTCGGTCGAATGGGCAAACGAGATCGTCCAGGTCGCGCCGTTGAAGCCGAAGAGCAGCGCCCCGGCGAGGTAGAGCGGCAAACCGGCCGGTACGAGCGTCAATCCCCAGACCGAAACGAGAGTGAGGGCGGCGAACAGGATCGCGAAAGGCCGGCGACCCCAACGGTCGGACAGCCAGGCGCCGAGATAGGTGATCGCGACGGCCCAGACCTGGTAGGTCGCGAGCCACGTCAACTCGACCGGCGTCGAAATCTGCCGGACCTTTACGAGGTAGAGCGGGATGAAGGTATAAAACGCCCAGAAAGCGAACGCGTTCCCGATCCAATACAGCACGCCGGCAGCGGCGTCTTGATTTAGGGCTTCCTGAACACGGTAATGTTGGCGACGCGGTCGCGCTGCAATTCGCCGCGCGCGAGACGTTCGCGCGCCAGCTGAAAGCGCGGCGACTCGGATACCTTGAGCCTAATAAAGAAGACGGCGATGCCGGGCAGGATCGAGGCGACAAAGACCGCGCGCCAGCCCCACACCGCGCCGATCGTCGCAAACGCCCCGATCGCCAGCGCATAGCCGGCGGGATAACCGACACCCATCAGCGACAGTAGTCTTGCGCGCCATCAGTTATGGACCGCCTCGGTGATGAAGGTCGAGCCGACCGGCAGCTCCATGCCGGTGCCGGTGCCGGTCATGAACCGGAAACAGCCGAGCGACCAGAAACCCGTCGCCACCGCCGTCAGGGCGTCGACGAACATGTAGAAGAGCACGGAGAAAGACAGCACGCTGCGCCGCCCGAGATAGTCGGCGAAGGTGCCGCCGAGGAGCGTGCCGAGCATATAGGCGGTGACATAAAGCGTGGTGATCGCCCCGATGTCTTTGACCGAGAGATGCAGGTCGGTCATGACGAACGGGATCGCCAGCGGCCATGCGTTGATCACGTAGCCGTCGAAGAACCAGCCGGCTCCGGAAAACAGGACGACCCGCCAGGCGTATTTCGTAGGTGCGCGCGGGTTCAGCGGGCGGGAGCCCGGAAACCATGCTCTCCTCCTCTCGACCATCGAGGCCGGAATCCATCCCGATGGGTTTCGCTTCACTCGACCCATCCTTCGAGGCCTCGCTGCGCGGGCACCTCAGGATGAGCTTCTTTCTTCGTGCAATCAAACATTCACATCTCTGAGGAGCCGCCGCAGGCGGCCTCTCGAAGCACGCACGGCGGTGGTGTAGCCGCGCGGCCGGATCACGATGGTGAGCCGGCCGTAGTCGGGCAGAGAGGCTGTGACTGCCGCCGACTTATTGGAACGCCACTTCGGCGAAGCTCCGCAGCTTGCGGGAATGGAGCCGGTCGCGCTCCTGCAGCTGCAGCTTCGCGAGCGCCCGCAAGCCGATCTCGAGGTGCTGATCGACGCGCTGGCGATAGAATTCGCCGGCCATGCCGGCGAGCTTGATCTCGCCATGGAGCGGCTTGTCGGAGACGCAGAGCAAGGTGCCGTAGGGCACGCGGAAGCGGAAGCCGTTGGCGGCGATCGCGGCCGATTCCATGTCGAGGGCGACGGCGCGCGACTGCGACAGGCGGCGGATGATCGCCGCATGATCGCCGATTTCCCAGTTTCGGTTGTCGACGCTCGCCACGGTGCCGGTGCGCATGACGCGCTTCAGCTCGTAGCCGGTCGAGCCCGTGACCTCGCCCACCGCCTCTTCCAGCGCCACCTGGATCTCGGCGAGGGCGGGGATCGGGACCGAGAGCGGCAGCTCCGCGTCGAGCACATGGTCCTCGCGCACATAGCCGTGCGCCAAGACATAGTCGCCGAGCTTCTGCGTGTTCCTCAGGCCGGCGCAATGGCCGAGCATCAACCAGGCATAGGGCCGCATCACCGCGACATGGTCGGTGATGTTGCGCGCATTCGAGGGACCGGTGCCGATGTTGATCATCGTGATGCCGTTATGGTCCGGCTCGACCAGGTGGAAGGCCGGCATCTGCGGCATGCGTTCGGGCGGCACGCCGGTAGGGCCGCCGCCGAGCCGGGCATTCGGCGTCACGACCTCGCCCGGCTCGACGAAGGCCGCACCCGACGCATCGCCCGCCGTCATGCGGGCGCGACAGATGCGGGCGAAGGCGTCGACATAGAACTGATAGTTGGTGAAGATCACGAAATTCTGGAAATGCTCGGGGCCAGTGCCGGTGTAATGCGCCAGCCGGTGCAGCGAGTAGTCGACGCGGGCGGCGCGGAACAGGGCGAGCGGCGCCGGCGCGCCGAGCGGCCGCGGCAGCGTGCCGTCGGCGATCGCATCGTCCATCGCGGCGAGTTCGGGCGTGTCGAAGACGTCGCGCAGCAGGCGCTCGGGCGGTGCCGGCGCGAAGCTCGCGGCCAGGCCGATATCGCGCGGATACGCGAAATGGACCGGGATCGGCTCCGTGGATACGCCGATTTCGACCGGCACGCCGTGATTGGCGATCAGCAGCCGGATCTGCTCGGTGAAGTAGCTTCGGAAGAGATCGGGCCGCGTCACCGTCGTCTGATGCACGCCGGGGCCGGAGACGAAGCCATAGGCGAGGCGCGAATCGACCCGTGCATAGGTCGCGGTGGTGATGCGGACAAAGGGATATGTGGCCCCGACCCGCGCCGCAATCGCTTCGCCCCGAAGCCAGCGCTCGAATTGCCCCTGCAGGAAGGCGGTGTTGCGCTGATAGATCTCCTCGAGCCGCTCGACCGCCGCGTCCGCATCAGAAAAAACTGCCGTCGCGATCGGCGGCGGGGTGAGGGTGGCGTAGGTGTTAGGCGCGCTCACTTTCATCCCGCCCGGCATGCTTTGCCGACGATCATATCGGCTCGGCGGTGCGGCTGCACACGCCGCGTGTCGCGCCGGCGTCCGGGCCGCATGATAGAAACGCGAGGACGGCATGACAGGAGGAGGGCATGGGGCGGGTCGCGGGCAAAGTCGCGCTGGTTGCGGGCGCGGGAGGCGGTATCGGCGGCGCCGGGGCCGAGGCGCTGGCGCGCGAGGGTGCCGTGGTGTTCTGCAGCGATCGCGATGGTGCCGCCGCCGAGGCTACCGCTGCTCGGATTCGTGCGGCCGGCGGGCGGGCAGCCGCGGCGGCTCTCGACCTGCGCGACCGTGCGGCGGTCGATGCGGCCGTTGCCGCTGTCGTGCGCGAATTCGGCCGGCTCGATATCGTGCTCGAATTGGCCGGGATCAGCCACCGGCGCAATTTCCTGGAGGTCGATGCCGAGACCTGGGACCGCATCATCGCGGTCAACCTGACCGGCATGTTTCACATCGGACAGGCGGCGGCGCGGCAAATGGTCAAAAAGGGCGGCGGCAGCATCATCAACGTGACCTCTCAGCTCGCCGAGGTGGCGCGGCCCGAGCGCGCCGCCTATGTCGCCTCGAAGGGCGGCGCGCGCTCGCTGACGCAGGCGATGGCGGTCGATCTGGCGGCGCACGGCATCCGCGTCAACGCGATCGCGCCCGGCCCAACGCTGACCGGGCTTACGCTCGCGAGCTATGCCGACCCCGAGGCACGGCGGGCGACAGAGGCGGTGATCCCGCTCGGCCGGCTCGGCCAGCCCGACGATCTCGTCGGGGCGGTGCTGTTTCTTGCCTCCGACGAGTCGCGCTGGGTAACCGGCAGCACGGTAACAGTGGACGGCGGCTATCTGGCGGTCTGAGGGGTGCCGATGATCGCGACGATAAAATCAGTTTGGCACCCAGGCCGCGGCCCTGATCTCGCCGAATTCGCGCGCGATCTTGCGCCAGGACGCGCCGGCGTCCTCACTGACGTACACCTCACCGAACAGGCTGAACGCCACAATGCGGTCGGCGTCGGCGGGATGCGTGGCAAGGCCCCACACGGTCGCATTGGGCTGGGTCGGGAGCGGCAGGATCTCCCAAGTCTCCCCGCAGTTTGCGGTGCGGAGCACGTGTCCCTTTTCACCCGTCGTGGTCTCGCCGCACCCGGCGAACAGCACCCCCGGATCGTCGGCCTTGACCATGAGGCCGCGGGCGTAGGGCAGCGGCCATTTCTCCCTGATACCCAAGGGCTGCCAGGTTTCGCCCAGATTGTCGCTGGTAAAGACTTCGCGTGCCGTGCCGGCATAGAGGCGCTTGGGCTGCGTCGCCGCGAGCGTCACGGCGTGGATATCGGGGTCATACAACCCCGTCTCGAGGTGCGTCCAAGTGTCCCCGCCGTCGAGGCTGCGGAAGACGCCATCGATTTCTACCCCTGCCCAGACGAGACGATGATCGTCGGGGTCCACGATGACGCTCGTCACGAAGGGCGTGCCGATCGAGCACTCGCGGGCGATGTCGACAGCTAATTGCTCCCACCGCAGTCCGCCATCTCGCGAGCGATAGACCGCAGCCGGGCGCGTGCCGGCAAAGAGAATATCGGGATCAACCGGGTCGATGGTCAGCGACCAGATCGTTGGCACAGCCCCGCTGGCGCCGATGCGCTCCCACCGCGCCCCTCCATTGTGGCTCACGAACAAGCCCGTATCGCCAGCTGCGAAAACGGTATGCGCCTCTTTGGGGTGGGCGACCAACGCCTGTATGCGGCTATTGAGCGGGAACGGGGCGCGATGCCGTATCCACGACTTTCCGGCATCTGGACTGTGCCATACGCCCCAGCCAACGGTTCCAAGACATATACTGTAATCCGCTGCCATACGCTGCCTCCCTTCGGCTCGATCCCTGCGTTACCCCGCAAGCGAAGCAACATCGTACTTTGCCTGAGGCTCCCACGACAAATGGGTGGTGCTAACCTTTCTTCGGAGACCAGCCGTAAGCCTTGGCGCAGGCGCCGGCCATCAGCATCGCCCGCTCGGTGTCGCTCAGGCGGTCGGTCTTCAGGAAGGGCTCGACGGCCTGCTCGTAATTGACGACGGCAAAGGCGCGCGTCCAGTCCGTGCCCCACAAGCAGCGATCGAAACCCCAGGCATCGAACAGGCGGGCCAACGGGTCCCAAATGTCCGGGAAAGGAAACGGTTCCCGGGACAGCGTGCAGGCGCCGCTGACCTTGATCACCGCGTTCGGGCGCTTGGCGAGTTCCAGCACCTTTGGGAGATCGGCCCAGGGCTGCGGCGGCGCGGGCGGCACGCGCGGCTGCATGATGCCGAGATGGTCGATGATGAAGCGCGTATCGGGATGGCGGTCGATCAACGCCGCGCCCGCGTCCAGGTTGCCCCAGAACAGGACGTTGACCGGAAAATCGTGGCGAGCGGCCGCGCGTGCGATCCGGTCGAGGCCCGGATCGTCCGGCGCGCGGTTCGCCTCCTTCGTCAGCATGATGCGAACGCCGACCGTTCCCGGCGTCTTCTTCCAGTCGGCGATGACATCGGCTACCGCCGGATCGTCCGGGTCGACCGGCTTGACGATGGCGAACCGGCCGGGATGGGTCCGCTGCACCTCGACCGCATAGCTGGCGTCGTATTGGTACATCGAAAAGGCGGAGATGAAGATCGCGCCGTCGACGCCGACCTTGTCCATCGCCGCCACCATCTCGTCGCCCGTGACGTGATCGGGCCAGTTCGGCACGCTGTGCCAGGGTCGCTTGGGAGTGTTCGCCTCATACACGTGGACTTGGGAATCGATGACAGTCATCGGAGAAGCTCCTCTGTGCGACGCCAGTTTGGCTGTCACAGCAGGTGCGTGTCCAGACAGCCCGCGCTTCGTGCGTTGTCGATGCCGGCGGCCGTGGGACTACGGCAGGTTGAGCTCTCAGCCTGAAGTTAGGTCTTGGCTTGAAGTCGGCTCTTGGGGAGTGGCTTATTGGCGCCAAATGTGGTCAGCGCGGTGAGCCCATCGATGCACCTCCAGCCTTCCCCCCGGCAGCGCGAGTTGATCGCCGTTGCCCGCCGTCTGGCCCGCGAGTGCTTCGCTCCGCGCGCCGACGGCCACGACCGCGAAGCGTCCTTTCCGTTCGACGACTATGCCGATCTCCGCACCGAGGGCCTCCTCGGCCTGTGCGTGCCCGAACGCTACGGCGGGCTCGGGGCTGACTACGAAACCTACTGCCTGGTGGCGGAAGAGCTAGCGCAGGGCCATGCCTCGACGGCGCTCACCTTCAACATGCACTGCCTCACGATGCTGATGATGGGCCCGATTGCCGATGACATGGCAATGCCGCCCGCCCTGCGCGAGCGCCACGAGAAGCTCCGCGCCGCCAAGTTCCGAGAGGTCGTGGAAGACGGCGCATTCTACGGACAGCCGCACAGCGAGCCGGTGGAAGAGGGCGAGACCGATGCCAGGCTCGGTGTCGGCGGCAGGCGCTTCGGCACCACCGCACGGCAGGTGGAGGGCGGCTATGTGGTCAACGGGCGGAAGTTCTTTGTCTCGCTGGCGGGCTCTGCCCCGTATTACGCCACTCCTGCCATTCGGCTTGGCGACGAGCCTTGGATCGAGCGCACCCTCTATCTCCAGATTGCCAAGGACGCGCCGGGTGTGTCCTTCCCCGGCGACTGGGATCCGATGGGGATGCGCGCGACAGTCAGTCGCGACATGTTGCTGGAGAACGTGTTCGTCCCCGATGGTTCGGAGGTGCTGCCGCCTGGCCTGTTCGGCGCCATGTACAACGCTTTCCCCCACCTCTTCCTGAGCTTCTCGGCGACCTTCCTGGGGCTGATGCAAGCCGCCTACGATGCCGCCCTCGCCTACCTGACCGGCCGGATGCCGGGCGCGCCGATCCCGCATACCGAGATCGCGGCGAAGGGTCATGCGATCGCAGAGATGCTGTTTTCGATCGAGTCCGCCCGCGCGCTCTTCTACCGAGCAATCTCGGAGGCCCGGGTCGATCCGCCGCCGGAGGCGGTCCAGCGCGCCCGGGCGGCGCACGTCACCGTGCAACGCGCCGTGGTCGCGGTTACCCAGGAGGCGATCCGTGTCTGTGGCGGACGGGCCTTCCTCAAGCGCTATCCGCTCGAGCGCTACGCACGCGACGCGCGGGCCGCGGCACTGATGCGCCCGTGGACTGAGGAGATCGCGGTGCAGCAGGCCTGGGAGGCCGCACTTGGCCGCGACGCGCAGCGGGGCGGTGCCGCAGGGGGGTGAGTGAAACCGCTCATCAATCGTAGGGCGGATAAGCAAAGCGTCATCCGCCGTCCCTGCGCGGCCTAGCCCGACAGCGGAATGCGCGCTGGGCGCTGTTCCGCCCTACCCGCTGTAATCCAATCGCCGCCCGGCTCGGAAACAGCCGCTCAGAACCTTGTAGTTCGCGAGCGGTAGTCCGACTGAAACTGCGCCGCCAGCGCCCGCACGAGAAACGGCTGCTGCAAGACCAGACCCATTTCCCGGTTGAAGGTAATCGAATCCGGGGAAAGGCTTATCGAGCCGAGGTAAGCGATCTTGCCGTCGATCACGGCTGCCCGCGCGTGCATGTAAGGCAGTTGGCGAGTCTCGACCGGGCCGCTCACATGCACGTCCACTCCCGCCCCCGCCAGCGCCATCAGGGAATCGATCTGCAATTGCTGGATCTTCTTTGTGCCACCGTTCACCTGTACCGGCGCGATCAGACGAACCCGCACGCCCCGCTTGACTGCGGCCACCAGTTCGCTTTCGAGCGTGAGATTGCCGAGGAGCTCCGTGTAGATATCGAGCGTGCGCTCCGCGACCTGGTAGAGTCGAACCAGTCGCTCCGCGCTGTTGACGGGCGAGACGAGGAGATCGCTCCTCGAGATGGGCGGGGTTGGATTGAACGGAGGCGGCGACTTCCCCACGGCAGCCGAGTACGCCCAATCATTCTCGAAAAGACGTTGAACCTCGCGCAAAATCTGCGTGTCTGTGCTGATGGTCGCAAAGTCCCGATATTGCATAAAAGTCGTCTCGTCAAGGCACGCCGAGCCGTAGACCAAGAGGCTCGAGTCGACGAGAACGATCTTGGGAAAACTCCTCGGAAACACCGGATTGCTCAGGTGAAGCTGTCCTCCCGCGCTCACGACGTACTGCGCCAAATTCTCTTGCTCCGAGTTGAGAGCCCAGTATTTTCCGCGATCGACGAGCGCCCGAACCTCTACACCGCGCCGCAGGGCGGCCTGCAGGTGTTCCAGTATCTGCGGATCTTCGAGGACGCAAATCTCGATCCGTATTTCGTTCTTCGCGGCGTCAATCGCCCGGAAGTAGAGCCCGCGACCGTCCTCGGGCAGGATCGTCAGTGAGCCGGGATCCAGCCCGGATTTAGCGCGGAAAGGGTCCGTATCGTTCGAGTTTCCGTTCTCGTTTGCGCCGAACTGCTCCGCAATTGCGGCGCCGGTCAATGGCCCGGACGCGCCCGGCAGCAGGTTGGTCAAGGATTGCGCCGAGAGCGAAGCCGGACTTTGCAGCAGCAACAGCAGCAGCACCCACATACCAATGCCGAGCCACCTATTTTTCATCGATCCGGTCTCCTTGCACTGTGTTGCCGGCGGGCAGCCTCTGAAGTGAGGATCGCTTGCTTATGCGGGAGAAGCTACAAGTAGCTCAACAGGGGCTATTGGAGGTCAAAGAAAGTTTCAATGCAACATTAAATCAGATCAATTTCGATCGCGCGCAATCAAAGAGTGAGGTCAATGACGCGGTTCGGACGGAGTCAGGAAAAATCCAGCAAGATTTTTGCCGCGAGAGCCAAGCAACGCACGGACCATTGCCCGCCTGAGATCGGCGCCGCAACAAGATCCAGCACTCCCGCCGCCTCGGCGGCGGCACGGACGGCGCGACAGAGCTGCTGGGCCGACAGTTCAATACGAACGTGCAGCCTGCTGTTTTCGGTGCGGAAAGCTCTGCTACTGTGCCAAAGGCTCCTCGGTGATCCTCAGCGGCTCGATCGCATCGATTGAGGGCTTCCCATCCTTCTCAGTATACAACGTGTCAAAGGCCGCAGTGTGCTCGTTCGTGCGCAGTCGGATCGTCGACCTCAAGGGGCGCGACATCCGCATCATCGCGACGCCCGGCTATCAGGTGTGCGATTACGCAAGCCGCGTCCTGTTATTTGGTGTTAAGCGGGTTTGGCGACTTCGGCGGCTATAATCTCCAGCTGGCCGACGGTCTCCTTGCCAAAGAGCGGTGGGATGAAGGCACCGATCGCGACCACGACGCCGATCGTACCGAAGAAGATCGTCGGCGAGCCGGTGTGCGACACCATCAGGAACGGTGCCAGAACGCCGGCAAAAATCCGTCCGAACGACTCGCCGAAGGGTTGTCCGCGCCCGCGCAATGCCGTCGGGAACTGCTCGGAGAGGTAAACTCGGGTGGCGGTAAAGGCCGACAATACCGTGAACCCGGTGATCACCCCGCCCGCGGCCATGACAATAGTCGCGCTGGCGCCGGCGCGATGCGCCATCAGCATCAAGACCAAGCCGGGCAGTGAGCCGGCGAGGGCATAGGTGATCGTCCAGCGCCGTCCGAGGATCTCCATTAGGAACCCTGTGAAAGCCTTGCCCGGGATGCTCGCGACGTAGACGATTGTGGCAAGTCCGAAGCTCATTGACACGGCGGCGCCCTGATCGACGAGCGCCTTCGGCAGTAACAAATTGATCAGCATGGCGGCGGTGCCGGCGCAAACCCCGCTCAAAACGCCGACGACCGTCCAGCGCAGTTGGCCGGCGCGAAATAGCGCCCAATAGGGCGGCAGCTCCTCGTAGATACGGCTTGTACCGGACGTCGCCTTGAGCATCGCGCTGGACAGCGGAGGCACGCGATTGCCGCAACGATGGATGATCCGGTTGACCGCCGCGACCGCCACCTCGAGGCGACCCCGGCGCAGGTGCCAACGCGGGCTTTCGGGAATCACGAAATGGATTAACGCCGGCGCGATGAAGAGCATGAGTCCTCCCGCTAAGGCCATGAACCGGAATGCGCTCGGATTGCCGGCCAGCAGAAAGCCCGCCAGAGGCAAGACGGTGAATGCGCCCGCCAACGACATTTCGTAGACCGCGCCGTAAGTGCGCCGATGCTGCGCCGGCATCAGTTCGGCGCCGATCGGGAACGGTGCCGAGACGGCAAAGCCACCGGCGAGCCCGGTCAAGAGCCGAACGATGATCAGCTGCTCGGCGTTCTGCACAAGCGGGATCATCAGGGTGAAGAACGTCGTCCCCACCACGCCAATCTGCATGATCCGCTTGCGGCTCCAATGGTCGGATATCGCCGAGGCGGCGAAGCCTCCGACGCAGAGCATCAGGGTCGCCGCAACGGTGAGAAGGCGGATGTCGCCGGGTGTCAGATGCAGCGGCTCTTTCGCCAAGACCAGCAGTGAGCCGGTCATCGCGAGATCATAACCCTCGACAAAGCCGACAAACCCAAGCACCCCGATGATCAGAATGTGATAGCGGCTGAAAGGAATGCTGTCGAGCTTTTGTCCAAGGACACGAATGGCCGGCGACGTTGCTAAATCAACCGCGCGAAACTCTGCCATGGCGACCTCCCTGATCGAGTTGAACCCGGGCGAACTTGGGCGAACACCGACAAAGCGAGGCAGCTGCGCCATTCGATTGCCAAAGAACTTTCAAGCGATTCAATTTGTTTGTGACACGCCTCGCAAATCTCTGCATCCGAAAAGCTACTACCGGATCGACGTGTGGCTACTGCTAAATTCTTTGGCGGCTTTCTTCTGCCGCGTCGTCCGATCTTTGCAGTCGGCGGGATAACGTTAACCCGGCGACCGGGATTTGTCATCGGGCAAAAGCGGCGCTCGACCCTCGGCGTAATAGGAACTCGCGGCCGGTTTTGACCATAGACTTGCCGTCAGACGCGATGATGTCGGCGGTCGCTTAGGTTTCGCTGCACAGCTCGGGGAGGTAGGAGCCGGTGCCGATCACCTTGAGCGAAGCGTTGGTGCCGCCATCATCCGGCATTTCGCCAGCCCGAAGCCCGAAACGGGTTTGAGCCCCGGGCACTCCAATCTGATGACTGACGAGTAAAAACTTTCGGCCATCGCTTCTGTTCCGCTCGGCCGGATAGGCACGGCGGACGAACTGGGCGGGGCTGCAGTCTTCCCCGCTCCGACGACAGCGCCTACATCACTCGCATAGAGCTGTTCGTGGACGGCGGCGTGGCTCAGATTGAGTATTGGCGGCCGCGAGACGACGGTCGAGTAGCGCCCGTTGCCGGCTCGGAGCATCTGCGTCATCAACCGGGTGCCCCTGGCGGTGGGATTTGTGCTGCCGCGCGGAATTTGCTTCGATGGCGACGCCATGCCTGATCCGCTCGAACCGGCCCCGCACCGAACGATCCTTCGCAACGCCGCCTGGCTGCTTGCCTGGGACGAGGCGGCGCAATCCCATGTCTATCGCCGTGATGTCGATCTGGCGATCGAGGGGGAGACGATCGCTGCGATCGGGCCGCCTGGGGCACCCGTTCACAGCGATGCGGTCGAGATCGACGGGCGCGGCTTTGCAATCCTGCCGGGCTTTATCGATATCCACGCACACCCGTCCTCGGAGCCGATGCTGAAGGGCCTGACCGACGAGGTCGGCAGCCGCCAGCTCTATATGAGCTCGCTCTACGAATACCTGCCGTTGTTCGAGGCCGACGCCGATGGCCGGCGGGCCGCGACCGAGGTCGCGCTGTCCGAGCTGATGCAAAGCGGCGTCACGACGCTATGCGACCTTTCCGCCGGGCGCGAGGATTGGCTCGATACGCTCGGCGCGAGCGGGATCCGCGTCTATGCCGCGCCGATGTTCCGGTCCGGCCGCTGGTACACGCCGAACGGCCACGAGGTGCGCTATGCCTGGGACGAGCAGGCTGGGAGGGATGGGCTCGACCGTGCGCTCAGATTGATCGACCGGGCACGCCAGCATCCGTCGGGCCGGCTCGATGGCGTGCTCTATCCGGCCCAGGTCGACACCTGCACCGAGGAGCTGCTGCGCGACAGCGCCGCGGCCGCCCGTGAACGCAGGCTGCCGTTGCAGATCCATGCGGCGCAAAGCGTCGTCGAGTTTCAAGAGATCATGCGGCGACACGGCAGGACACCGATCGGATGGCTGCGTCAGATCGGGGTGCTCGGCGACAACGCGATCATCGGCCACGCGATTTTTCTCGACCATCATTCTTGGCTGCACTGGCCCACCCGGAACGACCTCGCCGATCTTGCCGAAACCGGCGCCGCTGTTGCGCACTGCCCGACCGTGTTCTCTCGACGCGGCATCTTGCTGGAAGATTTCGGCCGGTACCGTGCCGCCGGGGTCAATCTCGGCATCGGCACCGACACGTTTCCGCACAATTTTGTCGAGGAGCTGCGCACCGCGGCGATCCTGGCGCGAGTGGCTGCCGGCAATGCCCATGCCGTGACCGCAGCGGAAATCTTCACGGCGGCCACGATCGGCGGTGCCCGCGCGCTGGGCCGCGGCGATCTCGGGCGGCTCACGCCAGGCGCCAAAGCCGACTTCGTGATGGTCGATATCGCACATCCGGCGATGCGGCCGCTTTACGATCCGGTCCGCAGCATGGTCTATGCCGGCGGGGAGCGTGCCGTGCGCCACGTTTATGTCGGCGGGCAGCAAGTCGTGCGCGACGGCAAGGCGCTGGCCTTCGACTATGCCGACGCGAGCGCCCGGCTCGAAATGGCGCAGCGCCGTGCGATCGAGAAAGTACCTCGCTTCGATTGGGGCGGGCGCGGTGCCGCCGAGATCATGCCGTTGACCTTTCCCCGGGGTGAGCGTCAGCCGAGTTTGCGGAGGGGGAGTTGGCCGATGGCAACGGGTAGCGCCTGGGACGTCGTCATTCTCGGCTCCGGCATCGCCGGTCTGGCCGGCGCGCTTGCTGCTCACGAGCTCGGCTTGCGGCCGGTCGTTCTCGAGAAGGCGACGAGGCTGGGCGGCGGCACGGTTCATTCATACGGGCTGATTTGGGTTGGCCGGAATCACCTCGCCGAGGCCGCCGGCTACCGCGACACGCGGGACGAGGTCGTCGCCTATATGCGGTACCTGGGCGGCGGCGATATCGACGAGGACCGCTTGTCCGCGTTCGTCGACCGCGCGCCGGAGGCACTGCGGTTCTTCGACAAATGCGGCGTCCGCTTTCGCGTGATCCGCGGCCTTGCGGACCATTATTACGGCAGGTCCCCGGGCGCCCACGCCGTCGGGCGGTCGGTCGAGGCCGAGCTGATCTCGGGCTTCGATCTCGGCGACTGGCGCGACCGCGTCGCGGTCCCCGACGACGTGCCGTGTTTCGTGACGGCGGAGGAGCAGATCGCGTGGGGCGGCATCAACACCGCGTCGAGCTGGGACCAGGACATCGTTCACGACCGCCAGCGTCGCGACGTGCGCGGCAAGGGGCTGGGCCTGATTTGCCATTTCCTCAAGGCACTGCGCGTCCGCGACGTGCCGGTGCTGACCGATCAGCGGGTCGAGGGCCTCGATGTCGAGAACGGACGCGTCACCGGCATAGCGATGCGCTCCGGCGAATTCATCGGCGCACGCAGAGGCGTCTTGCTGGCGACCGGCGGCTATGGCGCGAACCCGCAAATGAGCTGGGAGTTCGAACAGCTCCCCGGCTACGCGCACGAAGCCTCTGGCCTGATGCCGGCGTCGCTGACCGGCGACGGCCTCGTCCTCGGCGCCGAGATCGGCGGGGTGCTCCACAAGATCGAGAACAGCCTGCGGGTGATGCTGTCCTACACGATCCCCGCCGAGAAACCCGGTGGCGCGGCGACCTGCGTCTATGCCGGGATCGTCGAATTGTGCAGCCCGCACACGATCGTGGTGAACAAGCGCGGCTTGCGCTTCGCCGACGAGACATTCTTCCAGGGAATTGTGCCGCGGCTGCGAGAGTTCGACCCGGTACGGCACGAATACGCCAATCTGCCCGCCTATCTGATCTTCGACGCCCAGTACCTGAAGAGGTATTCGTTCGCCAACCGGCCGATCGGCAGCGCTGTGCCGCAAACAGTGTCGCGTGCCGGGACCTTGCCGGAACTGGCGACGAAACTCCCGATTGATGCCGGCCAACTGGTGAAGACGGTCAGCCGCTTCAACGCCTTTGTGGAGAGCGGCGTCGACGACGATTTTCGTCGGGGCGAACATCAATGGAGATTGGCCGCTGCCGATGCCGCGGCGGGCAGCAACCCCAGCCTCGGAACGATCGAAGAGCCGCCGTTTTACGGCATCGAGTTGCAGCCGGCCGGCGGCTCGTCCGTCGGCCTGCTCACCGACGCTCATGGACGCGTGATCCACCAGCGTCGCCGTCCCATTTCCGGCCTCTATGCCTCCGGCGTCGTCGCGGCCGCCACCGAGCAAGGCGTCGGCTACCAGGCGGGATTGTCGCTCGCCGCGTCGATGACGTTCAGTTACCTGGCGGTGCGGGAGATGATCGACCGAGGATGAGCGGCTCCTCGTTTGCTCTGGAGCACACGAGGCGAGCGCGCCGGTCGCCTCCCGCCCCCGGGGTTTGACGCAGCCGCCCACAGCCAGAACGCGGCGTGAGAGACAGAGGCAGACAACACCCGGATGGCCGGATCGAGCCCGGCCACGGGTATTTGCAACGTGCATAGGGCGTCAGTTCAGGCCGTAAAAGCCCATCGCGCCGCCCGCCAGGACGCCGTGCTGCGTCGCGGGCGAAGTACCTTTCAGCCGCTCGCGCACCATGTCGGGCGCGCCAGGGAAGAAGCCGTCGGGATGCGGATAGTCGGTCGCCCACATGATCTTCTTGGGGCCGATGAAATCCGCGAGTACCTGGAGGCTGGTTTCGACGGGTTCGAACGAAATCCAGCAATTGCGCTGGAAGAGTTCGCTCGGTCGCGTTTTCAGGCCCGAAATCGTTGAAAAACTGATCATCGAAATGGCGGTCCATGCGGTCGAGCCATGGCGCGATCCAGCCGCCGCCCAACTCCAGGAACGCGATGCGGATCTTCGGGTGCCGTTCGCACACCCCGCCCCAGATCACCGCGAGGCAGGCCAGCATCATCTCCATCGTGTGCGATACGATGTGCCGGGCGGCGCGGCTCTCGAAGCGGTCGATGCCGACCGTCGGCATGCCGCTCGAACCGCCTTCATGGAACCCGATCGCCATGTCGAGGTCCTCGGCCGCCGCCCAGAACGGCTCATAATCGGGGTGGTCGATCATCTTGTTGTTGTACGGGTTGGGGCGCAGGAAGGCGCCTTTGAAGCCGAGCTCCTTGCGCGCGAAACGCATTTCCTCGATCGCGTGCGGCACCGACTGCATCGGCAGCATCGCCACGCCGAACAGCCGGTCGGGGTAGGGCCTGCAGTAATCGGCCAGCCACCGGTTATAGGCGCGGCACAGCGCGGCGGAGAGGTCGGGGTCCTGCACGGCGCCGGCAAACAGCCCGACGCTCGGATAGAGAAAGGCGGCGTCGATGCCGTCGAGATCCATGTCGGGGATGCGCTTGTGCGGGTCGAACCCGCCGGGGCGGCCCTCCTCATATTTCAGCTCGGTCGCCTTGACGGCACCCTGCCGCGCGCCGACGCCGCCGATGCTGCCGAAGCCGCGCTGCGGGTCGCCCAGCGCGCGTTCCTCGATGATCAGCCGGCGCTTGCCGTCCGCGTCCTCGACGAGGTGCGGCGCCTGATCGCGGTACTTCGGGTCGGTGTATTGGTTCCACAAATCGAACGGCTCCAGGATGTGACCGTCGGCGTCGATGACGTTGTAGGAGCGGCTCATCAGGCTTCCCTCCCGGAAGAAGACTCGCGACGGTTACACTAGCCTAACCGATGCGCCCGGCGCGACTCGGTTGGAATGTCCTCCGCCTTATCGCCGGCTTGCAGTACCGCACCGCCGACGCGGTTTTGCCGCAGGCATGGGGTATACGGCAGCTACCGCATGCCTGCGCGCCTCGATCGCGGCACGGTGAAGCCGCTGACTTGCACCGGCTTCGATCTGGCCGATCAAGCGCCACGAAATCGCCGAAAGCGTCGTCTCCGGTCGCAAGACTGGCGCCGAGGTGGTCACTATACCAGCCAACGTTACCCCGGCCATGTGCGGCGCATCCGCTTCCGCGATCCCGAAACGACAAAAACGTTGATCTATATTCGAGAAGCTGCGTGAGACCGAGCCGATCAGTTCCCTGAAATCGCGTTACGAACACTCTCGCGGACGTATCCGGCACTGTGCTGGAAGACGTTAGGCTTGCGGTAGATCGCGAGGATAATCGCTCCCTCGTCGGAATGAGTTTCGTGATACGATCCGACCCGTCGCCAGACGAATTCGCCGGCGCGACAGATGCCGTCGTGGTCATAGAACGAACCCTCGACGACATAGGTCTGCTCGATCTCCGGGTGCTGGTGCATCGGCAGGGTTGCCCCCCGGTTCCCATTTCAGAAGGCAGGTCATCTCGCCCTTCGCCTTGTCTTCGTAGAGCACCTTGATCGAGATGCCGGCGAATTGCGTTGGCTCCCAAGCGATGTCCTGCGGCTTCACGTAGACCGAGCCGCCGATGGAGCGCCGCTCAAGGACTCCGAGAGCCTTCGATGCGGCCTTCCCCGACAGGCGCGCGAGCAGTTCAAGCTTAGTTCGGTCCTAAGTCTGTACAACCGGCCACACTCAGGGCAAGTGCAGCCCATGCAATTATGGCGGCGGCTCGCCTTTCCTTACCTCCAATGAAAATCACGGCTCGAATGTATCGTAGGAAGGGACTTGCGGATCAGTGGGCCGTCTGAGATTTGGGGACTCTAGAGCAAATCGCTCTGCAAGATGCGCTGCCGTATTTAAAAAGCGGTCGCGTCTGCGTGTAACCTCCGGTTTCATGCTAGTATAGCGTTTCCTAATTACCGCATCTATGGCTCACGCATTGGTTCTCTGTCTCGTAGTGCATCAAAAGATACGGGATACTGGTTCAGGGTGTCGATCGACGATGTGATTTGGCTTTCTTTCTTCGTCTTCCCGGCGAACGCCGGGACCCATGTTAGAAATGGGCACCGGCCTTCGCCGGTGTGACAAGATTTTAGGTGCGGTATTTGCAAAACGCGGTACTAGACCGTGCTGAAATCACCGCTAACTTCTGCGTGGTCGAATGATCGAACATCTAAGTAACGCGCAAAATTATTGCGAATCCGTTTGATAGCATTGAGGTCAGTCTGTATCCCGGCTCCGAACAATTGGAGTGCGAATGTACCGAGTGCCGAGTGTTCTTTATCGGATTATTCTTTTTGTTGAGCAGGATCGAGTTCATGAAAGCGAGAAAGAATCGCCATTGCAACGTTGTTTTCCAAGAATCCCGCAGCAACGACAGCCGCCGCCCTGTCGTCGGCAGCATCCATCTCGTGCAAGATCGTGACAAAATCGATTTTATCGAGAGGTAGGTTACGGGGTGACTTGGCTTCTTCTTCCTTGCCATTGTGGGCCTTGGGTGGTCGGTTCTGAGCCGCGAAAATCGTGCTCTTGCCCACGTGGTAGCTGCGCGCGAGTTCGGCAAGTGTTGCGCCAACGAGAACCAGAAGACCATCCGCCACGCCGTCGCCTGCGCGGCATAACGCGGCTACATTTCTAACGGCGGCGGCTTACCGAGAGATTCTGTTCCGTTGCTACTCGAACCCCATTAGGCAGAACCGGGCATCCCGGACGGATCACGGGCCGCATGCCGCACGGCATGAATGATGATCTCGGTTTCCGTGGCCTCGTAGAAAACCAGATAGGGGTACGGCGTTGTCGTCATGCGGCGGATCCGCCGGGTCGCTTGTGCGAGTACCGATGTTGGGATGCTGCAACAGGAGGTCGGTGAGGGCCTGAATGCGGGCCTGCACACGGCGCGCGCCTTGCGGCGAATGGGCGGCGATGTTAATCGAGGGTCGCGCGAAGATCGGCAAGAGCCGGAAGGGTATAGCGAAGCTTCACAGACCGTGTTTGGCCCAAACCGCTCGCACCTGCTCATCGGTCGCAAATTCATTACAGGCGGCGGCAGCTTTTGAGGCGGTGATGGCCGCTTGCTCGTCAGCCGTGAGCGATACCGGCGGTTCGTCGTCCGCGCCGGTCAGCCGCAGAACCACATGAGCTATGTTGTCCTGCGCGTCCGGCGGAAGGTTACGCGCGGCTTCGACGGCTTGATCGAGAAGTTTTGTCATTGGAAAATTTCCCGTAACTGCTCGGTGTAATATCACATGGCTCGCCGCAAAGCAAAATCTAGGCAAGCCGGGAAATCGTGCTCTTTCCCACGCCGTAGCTGCGCGCGAGTTCGGCAAGCGTAGCACCTTCCGCCCTTCGGCGGCGGGCCTCGTCCTGCTGCGCCTCGGTCAGTTTCGGTTTCGGGCCCATGCGCTGCCCGCGCTTCTGCGCCCGGTTGCGGCCCTCGGCGGTGCGGGTGCGGATAAGGTCGCGTTCCACGTCGGCCAAGCCGCCGAGAACGCCGTATAAGTCGGCGGGATCTTTCCACCCAATTCGGCGGTCGCTGGGTCCGCCTGGTCGACACCGGCGATAACGTCAAGCAGTCGCACGAGGTCGGTGACGGTGCGGGCCATCGGACCTGCAGTGTCGCGCTTGTCGTAAAGCCCAATCATGCCGGTCCGGGAAACCAACGCCCAACTCGTGCGCAGACCAACAATGGCATTGTTCGAGGCGGGATTGCGGATCGAGCCAAATGTATCGGACCCAAGGCCCACAACACCGAAGCTCGCGGCGAGCCCCGACCCGGTGCCACCCGACGATCCGCCGGTCGCATCGGCGGTATTGTAGGGATTGCGCGCAAAGCCGGGGAGCACGGAATTGATATTGTCCGTTCCACCGCGGGCCCATTCGGACATCGTCGTTTTGGCGAGGACGATCCCACCCGCGGCCTTGATCCTGGCGATCACCGCGGCATCCGTCTCGGGGATCCAGCCCAGCAGCGCGGCCGAACCGCCAGTCGTCTGCAAGCCAGCAGCGTCGTAATTGTCTTTTACCAATACCGGAACCCCATGCAGAGGACCCACCAGCTTACCCGTCGACGCGACGGCAGCATCGAGCAAAGCCGCGTCCGCCAGCGCGTGAGGGTTGTTGATGATGATCGCTGTCAGAGCCGGGCCTTTTCGGTCATACGCCGCGATCCGGTCGAGGTGCGCTCGGCAAACCGATACCGCCGTCGCCCCACCGCTCTCATAGGCGGCGTACAACGCAGCGATGGTCGTTTCCTCGATCGGGAACGGCGGGGCGCTCGCGGCCATGGCAGCCTCCTCGTAGCAATGGCGGGCGGAACATACTTTCGCGGATTCGTTCCGCAACGTCCCGTAAAGGTCGAATCAGCGGTTTCGATCGCGGTCGCAAAAGTGGCTGAATTCGGCGCGTCTCGCCCCGTGCTGTGCGTCCCTGCGAAGGTCGCCTCGCCGATCTGAGAGCAGGCGCTCGACGCGAGGGGCGGGAAGCGGTCTTGCTGCCCCAAACCCGGCCCTCCCGGCGACCCAACCGTGCGTCGGAGGAGGGTGGTGAGCGGACCTTCAGCGCCATGGCGAACTTCACCCGGCGGTCAGGCAATCAATTGCCGCTCCCGTGCGCGATCAGCTTGAATGGCGGCTGGACCGCCCGGCCCCGACTACAACAAGCCGGACCGCGATCTCGGCTACACGCGCCATGACAAGATGGCGAGGCGCTGGGCTGCTACGCTGAATTGTCGAAGAGCCCGAGGCGATCCGCCCCGTCTTACCCCCCTTTTGCCTAGCGTGTGCTGTCGCCCAACCGGGGGTTCATTGCTGCTGGTTCTGCTCCGACGCGACTTGCGAGAAATGGACAAGAGCCTGCCCGGGCACCGCCATTCCCCCCACTGTGAGCCCTGCAACGACGGCATCGATCGAGCGACCGCCATTGCTGATCACAATGGCGTTTGTGACGACCCCGACCGCGGCGCCGAGACTGATCGTCATGAAGCCGGTGCAGTTCGGATTAACCGTGTAGGTACCTGTCTGACCTGTTCGAAAGGCGGTCAAAGGAGGAGTCATCAAAAGCCCGTCCCCAGGATAATCGATCTGTGTGAAACCGCCTCTGCCGTCAAACTTACCGAGGCCCACCACAACATTTGGCCCCGTTGAGGGTTGTGCAATGGTGAGAACGGAAAAGGCGTAAGCGCCATTCAGCGTCGAGTTGGAGCATCCTAAATCGTCGCTTCCTCCCGCCCAAGCTGCACCGCTTAGCGCCGGCAACATGATCGCGGCCGCCAGCATTCCTTTCCAAAACCAGCTTTTCATGTTCGCCTCCGTTCATTCGATCCGGCCGGTGTGGCCGAACGACCGATCGAACTCGGCTCGACGAAAGCGCGCTATGAGCTCAGCATTAAAAAATCTAAAGTGCGGCTAAAATTTTGAGAATTGGGGAGCCACGGGAGCGACGGCGTGCTCGCACCTTCTTCAACGGAGATCTTCCTATTCGGGGAATTTCGCCTCGACCGACGCCGGGGTGTCCTGTTCCGCAAGGACGAGCGCGGCGTTTTCGCTCCATTGATAACGGGTTCGCGCGCGCTCGGCATACTCGGCGCGTTGGTCGAGCGGGCGGGGGAAGTCGTCTCGCGGGCCGAGATTATCGCCGCGGTCTGGCCGGGAACGGCCGTCGAAGACAGCAATCTGAACGTTCAAATCGCGGCACTTCGCCGTGTCCTTGACGAGGACCAAACCGAACGAGGCTGCATCCAGACCATCCCCGGGTACGGCTACCGTTTTACCGTTCCGGTAACGCGGGTCGCGGCGGGCGCCTCGGCGCTGCTGCCAAGCGGCCCGCCGCCACTGCCGGACAAGCCGTCCCTCGCGGTTCTGCCGTTTCAGAATCTAAGCGGCGACCCGGAGCAAGAATACTTTGCCGACGGCATGGTTGAGGAAATCATTACTGCGCTTTCTCGCATCACCTGGCTCTTTGTTATTGCCCGCAACTCGAGCTTCACCTACAAGGGTCAAGCGGTCGACGTGAAGCGGGTCGGCCGCGAATTGGGCGTGCGTTATGTCGTCGAAGGCGCGGTGCGCAAGTCGGGCGGCCGGGTGCGCATCAGCGCGCAACTCGATGGACGCGACGACCGGAGCGCATCTCTGGGCCGAGCGGTTCGACGGTCTGCTCGAAGACATCTTCGAGCTTCAAGACAAGGTGGCAGCGAGTGTGGCAGGGGTCATCGAGCCGACCTTGGAAGTGGCTGAGACCCGCCGCTTGGCCGACCGGCCAACAAACGACCTCACTGCACTGGACTTATATCTGCGCGCGCTGCCGGACTCGGAAGCGTTTACGAAGGAGAGCCTTTTCCGCGCTCTCGACCTGCTCCAGCAAGCAATCGAGCGCGATCCGCATTACGGCCCGGCCCTCGCCCTGGCAGCCAATTGTCATGCCGGGCTCGAAGTGAACGGCTGGGCCGAAGACCCGAAAGCTGCCCGAAGCACCTGCGTCGATCTGGCTCGACGGGCACTTCGCAGCGCCCCTGACGACCCCGACGTCCTCGCTCTCGCGGCCGAGTTGCTCGCATCATCCGGCGAGGACATCAATGTCTCGCTCCAGTTGATTGACCGCTGCCTAACCCTCAACCCGAGCTGTGCCCGAGGATGGCATTGGAGCGCTTTGATCAGGGTCTTTGCCGGCCAGCCCGATATCGCGATCCAGCATTTTCAGAACTATTCGCGGCTCAGCCCACGCAACCGCCGGGCCAATCACCTGAACGTGATTGGCGAAGCCTACTTCTTCAGCCGCCATTTCGACGACGCGACGACAAACCTGCTGGCCTCGCTCGAATTGGCGCCGAGCTTCCCGGTGACTTACCGCGTGCTGGCTTCCTGCTACGCGCATATGGGGCGGCTCGACGATGCGCGAGAGATCGTCCGGCGGCTGCGTGCGATCACGCCTGCCGTGATGGAACCAGCAACGCGGTATCGGAACCCGGAGCTCCGCGAGCTGTTCCTGTCCGGTCTGCGCCTCGCGGCCGGCGAGACGAGCTGACACCCACCCGCAGTCCTCGCCGTCCTGCGCCTAGCTGAGCTGCCGGAAACGTGAGCCCCGCCGTAGCAATTTTGGGCGTCCGCTTTGGGTCGAATTTCCCCGTTCCGGGGCGAGACCCGGAAGGTCGGGTGTCGGCGCCTCTCGCCCCATGCCGCAGTCCCGGCGAAGGTCTCCTGATCGAACCGATAGCGGGCGTACCGCTCGGACGGCGAGAACTGGCCATCATACCCGAAGCCGACTCCGTTCCACTGTGAATGATTCCGCACATTTCGCCCAGTTGGCTTCTATATTTTTGTCGCAAGCAACTCGCCGAGGTGCTTGTCGAGCTGACCGATCGCCTTGGCATCAGCGCCAAACAGCGCCAAATGCCCGTCGGTAGTTTGGATCGGTCGGAACTCGGCATCCGGAATGAGCCGCCAATCGGCCTGGCAATCAGCCGGCGGAAAGAACATGTCTGAGGATCCTTTTCGCCGAAACGCTGATCGAGGCGATTACTTCCGATCCCGGTTTCAACAAGGGCTTCTATACATCGTCGGCGGATGTACGAGAGGGTCTCATGCGGCACTCCAAGCTGTGGGCCGTAATGGGCTGGAGCCCGCGTACCGCCCACTCGTAGGTCTGTTGCGCCCCCATCGAGCCGCCGACCACCAACGCAAGCTCTCCAGGCCGAACTTTTCGGTGACAAGTTTATGCTGTGCGCGCACGTCATCACCAATGCGCACACTCGGGAAATTCCCCATCCCGGCCGGCGCCGGGGTGTTATGCGGCGAGGTCGAAAGATTGTGCCGGAGTACCAGGTCGGAATGAGAATGGCGTTGTCCTTGGTCGCGTTGCAGATCGTTCGGGTCCATCGCGCTGAGATAGCCATACATAAAGTTGATGATGAAATCTTCCATGGACGAAAAGCTGACCTGAGCCGCCACACGGGTGGCGACTTGCGGGCCGCGCTGGGCCGAATCAAAGCCAAGACCTTTGTCATGCCGATGTTCGTTTAACCCGTTTTTGGAAGTCCCTTTTCGGTTTCACCGACTAATGCAATATCGGCCCGGCCTACTTCTCCCCGGGACGCTCGTCGGCGACGGGAAAGGCGGCGAGCGCGTCCGTTTCGTTTGACGCCGAAGTTGAACAGGCACAGAAAACGCCGACGGCGCTCGAGGAGCCCGCCAAGAACTCGACGATGATCAGAGGAGGAACCCAAATGAAATCGTGCAAAACCATCCTGTCCGCGGCAGCGTTGATCCTGGCCGCCGCCTTGGCCCTGGCAACCGCGGGGTCGGCGCAAGCCAGGCAGGGAACACTGAACGGCACTTATGCCGGTTTCGGTACGCTCAAAGAAACCCGGATCGGCAAAGACCGGGTCCTGACCGTCCTCGACCACAATGCCCTGTCCGTGCGCGATGATCCAATCTTCGGTCACATGACGGCGCATTGCTGGGCTCTGGGCGACTTCACAAAGGGTGTGGGCCAGGTCCACGGCTATTGCGTCTATACCGACCTGGCGGGAGATCAGTTCGTCAGTAGTTTCGTCAGCGAGAAGTGGTCGCTGAGCCAAAAGAGCTTTAAGCTGCCGTTCACGCTGAGCACGGGCACTGGAAAATTTGCGGGCATAACCGGCAGCGGAACGTATACCGATGATGGCAATACATTCAGGCCGGCCGAGAAGGGAACCTATTTCGTTCACGGCACCATCAGGGCAGCTACAAACTCCCATGACCTGCGGCTGATAGGCCGGCAAAAGGTCTGGGGCCACCCTTAGCCTGTGAGGTCAGCTGATGGCGACCGGCTGCGGCTCGCGGCGCCAGCCGGCGGGCGCGAACAGCAGAATAAAGACCAGTACCGTGGCGACGCCGATGGCGATGTTCTCGATGCGCGCGTTGCCCGTTGCGACCGGGTTGTCGCCGAGCTGCAGCGACGCGAGGATTGCCTGCACGCTGCGGATCGCTACTGCCAATACATAGGTTTCTGGTGCAACCATCAAGACGAAGAGCACGGCGGTGACCGACAGGCGTCGCATCGGTCGCGTCGACAGTCGCAAAAAAATGCCAAATGTGAAGGCGGTCACATTGACTGCTGGGCGCATAGCGTAAAACATGGTAAACGGAGGGGCGGCGAATAGACAATGTGGCAAACGGTGCAGCGCATTATTAGGGAGGGATTCGATGATCGCGTCGTTTAGCAGTCGAGATTTGCCGCAACCCGGCAACACTCAGAAATTCATTATGACGCAAAGGCCGGGCCGACGTTCTGCGCTGCGGGGCGAGCACGTCGGCCCGGCGGCTCACCGAGATCGACGAGGCCGCCCTAATTGCTTGAAGGGGTTCGGGTCGGGAGGACTTCCAAAACCCGGTGTCCGGGGAGGTAGCGGATGAAGGCGCATATCGTCGGTGGCGGGTTCGGCGGACTGGCGGCGGCTGGATATCTCATCCGGAACGCGGGAGTGTCCGGCCAGGACATTACGATCTACGACGCGGATCAACGGATGGGCGGCGGTTTCTTTCTGGGCGGCAGTCCAGAAAGCGGCTACAACCTGCCCGGATCCGTCTTTGACAACAAATTCCGCTGTGCATTCGAGCTGCTTGACGCTATCCCCTCCGCGAGCAACCCTGCCGTCTCCGTCAAAGAACAATTCTTCACCTTCAATATCCACCATCCCTTCGACGACCGGGCGCGCCTCCTCGATCGCAACGGCCGCATTGTGCATGGCCCGCGTTTCGGCCTGAGCTGGCGCGACGGCTTCGATTTAGCGAAGCTCGCGCTGACACCTGAAGCGATGCTGGAGGGGCGGCGCATCGAAGAGTTCTTTTCCGCGCGGTTCTTCTCGACCGAATTTTGGTTGTGCTATTCGACAATCATGGGATCGCTGCCGCAGCACAGCGCGATGGAGTTGCGGCGCTATCTGAATCGCACCTTGCACATGTTCCCCTACATTTCGGACATGGCGAATATTTGGCGTACGTCGTTCGACCAGTACGACGCATTCATCGAACCGTTGGTCGCCTGGCTGCGTGGGCACGGCGTGAACCTGCAGGCCGGCGTCTTCGTCGGGGATGTCGGCTTCGCGGAAGCGCCTGGCCGCATAACCGTCAACCGGCTCTACAGCGAAAGGGATGGCGCGGCGACCTCGGTCGCCGTCGCGCCGGACGATCTCGTGCTGCTGACCTTCGGATCACAGGTTGCCGACATGTCGGTGGGATCGATGACCGAGGCGCCACGGCCGCAGCGTGCCGGACGATCCTGGGCGCTATGGAAACGCCTGGCTCAGGGGCGTCCGGACTTCGGCAATCCCGACGCGTTCTTCGGCGCGGACCACGTGTCCAACTCGCACTGGGTGAGCTTCACGGTCACCACAACGCAGACGGCATTCCTCGACCTGATGTCCGCGCTGACGGGCAGCGAGACAGGGCGCGGCGGGCTCGTGAGTTTGATAAACTCGAGCTGGCTGCTGTCGCTGTCGATCTTCCACCAGCCGGAAATCATCAGCCAGCCGAAGGGCACCTACGTCTGGTGGGGCTACGGGTTGTTTCCGGAACGCATTGGCGATTTTGTACGCAAACGCATGGATGCCTGTACGGGCGCCGAGATCCTGGAGGAGGTCCTGCGGCAGTTGCGGTTCGATCGGCAATTGGACGCAATCATGGCGTCATCGATCTGCATTCCCTGCGACATGCCCTATGTGAACAACATCTGGATGAAGCGCACGCGCACCGACAGGCCCCGCCCGGTGCCGGAGGGGTCGACCAACCTCGGGCTCGTCGGCCAGTATGTGGAGGTTTCGCGCGACGTGGCGTTCACCATCGAGTATTCCGCCCGCACGGCGTGGGAAGCGATTCACCTGCTGCTCAAGCGCGGCCCCGCCCCGCCGCCCGTTTATCAGGCCCAGTACGATCCGAAAGCGCTGTTCGCCGCGCTGAAGGTGTTTGTCTGTCCCAAGACTGCCCGACCGTGAGTTGCAAAACTGTGCTGCCGCCGTAGAAATTGCGGCTGCGATGCTTGCGGCAACACCGCCCTGAATATTCTGCCGAACGAACCCTGAGCGTGGGCGGTACCGAGGCCTGGGATCTTGCGCGGGAGGTCGCGCCGCATATCGGCTTCGCCGTCGGCGAGGAAATCGTCAGACGAAGCCCGGGGGGAGGAGACCGTAATGAGGTTTGTTCGCATCCTGACTTACGTGCTGGCGGCCCTCGCCGGCCTCTACCTGCTTGCCGCCGCCCTTTACGCCATTCCGATGGTCAGCGGTCTGCGCGACGACACGATGGAGGTCAGATTTAGCCGTCCTGACCCATCGATTGTTAGGGACTATCGCAATGGGCTCACGACTGAGCAGAAGGAAATCTTCTACCACGTCTCGCAAGGCTCGGAGATCGCGCCTTGGATCCTGCTGACCGCGGTCGATGTCGCCGATCCTGGCTCCACCACGCCATTCGTCGAGAACCTCGAGCGCTACGGCCTGTTGCCTGACCCGGAGCGCCCCGACGGATTGCCCGTGGGCCTGACGGTTTCATCCAACCCCTTCACGTTCGGCATGCAATTCGTCGGTATCACCTGCGCGGCCTGCCATGTGAGCGAGTTGCACTACGACGGCAAAGCCGTGCGCGTCGACGGCGCTCCCAACATGTTCAATTTGCAGCTTTTCTATTCGCAGGCCGTCGATGCGCTCACGGCCACGATGAGCGATCGAGGCAAGCTGTGGCGCGCGCTCAAGCGCCTGGGACGGCAGGATTACAAACGCTACGGGGTTGCCGCACCATTCATCCGCCCGGCGACCCTTGTCTACTATGGCGCGAACATTCTGCTGCACCGCGACAGGTTGGACGCGCGGCTCGAACTGATCGCCGTCATCCGCGCCGCGAAGGCGCAAAGGGATCCCGAGCACCCGACGTCCGGCTTCGGTCGCCTGGACGCCTTCGACGGCACCCGCAACTTCATCTTCACGCGCTTGCGCAATGCGGACGCCCGCGGCGGCTTCGAGGTCAACAAGGCGAACATGGTCAAGCTCGACGCGGCGGTAAAGTTCCCCCCGCTCTGGTCGCGCAAAGCCCGGCCGCCGGAGCCGGTCGATTCTTACCGCAAGGAACCCGGGCATTTTCCGCCGGTCTGGGGCTTCAAGGACTATGACTGGGTCGAATGGACCATCGACACCAACACGGTGATGGAGCGCAATATCACCGAGACCCTAGGCGCAGGGGCGACCGTCGTACTCGATCCGAAGAGGACAGCCTCTCTTTTCGACAGCTCGATCCCGATAAGAAACATGCACGAGCTCGAGTGGTTGGCCTATTACATCGATCCGCCGCGATGGCCGACGGCAGTCTTCGGCGCAATCAAGCCCGATTTGGCGGCGGCGGGCGAACGCATATTCGAGGGCCGATGTGCCGGGTGCCATGAGTACGGCGATGATCGGCGCACCGCGACCGGCCTCATCAGGCTGGGCGGAATGCGCCCCGCGGCCACGGGGACAGACCCGACGGCGGCGCTCAGGATATCGTGCCCAGTCCCTGACACTGGTGCGCTCGTGATCCCACCCAAGTCTTACACTGGCGCGGACGCGCAGCTCTTGAAGGACTGTGCCGGCGTCAAGGCCGGTACGCCGTTCGCCGGCAGTTCTTTTGCCGTGACCGTGCAAACCGCGGTGGGCAGGATCAAGCACAACGCCTACGCGGCCGCCGCGATCGACGCAGCGCAGCAGCGGGCGATGGAGGATTTCGACCGGCGTGGCAGCGTCGCCTGGCGCGACACGCTGCTCGACACCAAGCCGCCCTACGGTCCCTATGCCGCGAGACCCCTCTACGGGGTCTGGGCCGCGGCACCCTACCTGCACAACGGATCGGTCCCGACATTGTACGACCTGCTGCTTCCCCCGGAGCAGCGGACCAAGAAGTTTGCCCTCGGCGGGCGCGAATATGACCCGGTGAAACTCGGCTTCGTGGTCACTACAAGCTGCGACCAGCAGGACTGTGTCGTCGATACCACGCGGACCGGCGACGGAAATGGCGGCCACCTCTGGGGCACGGACCTGTCCGAGCCCGATCGCATGGCTCTTCTCGAATACCTCAAGACCTACTGACGCTGGGAGACGGGCGTCTCAGATGAGTTTTGACGGCGGCGGCGGCACGGCATTCGGACACGCCCGCACGACCAAGCTCTACGACCGTAATATGTGGGAAAGACCATGTCGGCGTTGGTTCTCGCGAAAATCTTAGCCAGCTGAGTGTCTGATCCAAAATGAGATCACTAACCCCCTCTCGTCGCCCCCGCGGAAAGCGGGTGGCCAGGGCAAGCGACTGCGATCTCGGCCCCCTGGATTCCCGCTCTCCGCGGGAATGACGGGTGGGGCGTGGGAATTTTCAGTCAGGCTCTGAGCTAGGCTGAGGGCTGGGAGGCTATGGCCCGGGTGATCTTGTTCCGCGACCTCAATCCGCTGAAGCGGGCGGACGAGTCCGGTTACAACAAGGTCGGTTACTTGAGTCAAAGGAACCTGATCGTCTATCAGGGATACCGGACGGTGCGGCGCGTGCCCTTCGACCGTGTTACCAAGTATCGGCACGCAATCTTTGAAACTAAAGCTCCATTCGACGAGGCGGCGGTCGAGGCATTTTTCATCTTGAACCACCTGCCTCCGGGCCTGCTAAATGACGGCCTCGCCGCCTTGCGTGACGCTCGTCCTGACTTCTTTGAATATGCGGTGAGACTGCCGATCCTCGACGTGCTGACAGCGGAGGAGCGAGACAGAAGGTGGCGAGCGCTGGTATCCATCCTCGAACCGGGCGACGTTATCGCCACCTTCGACACGCAGAGTTGGATGAGCCGCCTGATCACCCTCGTCGATGGCGGGCCATGGAGCCACATGGGCCTCTATGTCGGGAACGGCCAGATCGCCGAATCCCTTACAAAAGGCACTGTCGAACGGGCCATAGAAACCTACCGGCCGGCGCGATATCGCCTCGGCGTTTACCGCCCGCTTGGCCTGACACGGGAAGCGGCGCAGCGAATTGTTGCGTATTCCCATTCACGCCTCGGCGCCGCTTATGACTACAGTGGGGCCCTCAGGGCAGGAGTGCGGTTGCTGTTCCGCATCGACGCGGGGAGAGAAAAGTTCCCGGGACCGACGGAGATGGCGCTGGCCAGCGGTCTCCGGCTCATCCACGTCGTGTGAGGCTACAGCACCCAGATCGCGACCAGGACAGCCACATCGCCAACCAAATGAACGGCTATCACGGCCCACACCGGCAGGACGGATAGCGCAATGACGTCCCGCAACGCGATCAGCGGGCTTCTGGAAATCGCGGCGTCCACCGCCTCGACGAGGACCAGGCGTTCTCGCGTTACCGCGATCAGCGCCGGTAGATTGAGAAGAATGAAAGCGAGAAATCCAAAGGTCACAAGCACTCTGATGCCTTTTGTTGCGACCTTTGCGGGGGCGCTCGCCAGGAACCCAGCAATCCCAAGCGCGACGATTGCGTAGAAATTCCAGAGGCTTAGGGCCGCATTGGACCGCTCAAAGACGATGGGCAGGAAGTCCTTGATTGTATCGGGGTTGAGCGTGTCCATGGGATCCTATCTCCGTTACGTTAGAGACTAGGTCGCTTGATGATTTATTTTGATGTCGTGCGGCATGTCTGAGATTGATTTCGTGACCCATTTTCAGCTTCCCCGATCATGCTTCCGGTTGCCCTCGGCTCGAACCCGATTATCACGTAGAAATCAGCCTGCCGAGTAGATGCGCGTTTTGCCGTCACCGCGATCCGATGGACCGGAAACACGCCATCTGCGTTCAGGCGAATTTTTCGAATAACCGGGTCGCCCTTCTGGCACGCGTGCGCAAGATCGTATCCGCGTTGCGTAACTCAAAAATTCTGCACCACCCGATTCGCGCGAACTCGGGTGAGCCAAACGGTTCGGCCGCCCCCGGTTTGCCAATCCTCGACCGCATGAGCGATGACCTCAAAGCCGATGCTGTCGAGCAGCGCTGTATATTCGTCAGGGCCCAGGCTGGCGTGATAGAGAGGGTCGCCCCGATACTCCCCAACGCTTTCTCCATGGGCTGGCCCGCTATTGAACATCAGGACGGCCAATGGCGCGGCGTGTCGAGCGAACACGTTGAACATCCGACGTTGGTCGTCTGGTCTCAGGTGAAAAAAGCTATCCCAAGCAAGCACGCCGTGGAATTGACGGGGAAGCTGTAGCGACCGCATGTCCCCTACCAGCCATTCGTGATTGGGGAGACGTTCGCGGCACAACGAAATGAGAGTAAGGGAGGAGTCAACGCCGGTCACATGAAGCCCGCGTTCAGCCATATGTTGAGCGAGCGGAGAACCTGAACCGCAACCCAAATCGAGGACGTTCGCGGCGCTCGGCAGAGCGGCGATGAAGCGATCATGCCAAGGTTTGTCATTCCACCCGGCCATGCGCCGATCAGCATCCCATGCGCAGGCGTGACGCTCGTAATGATCAATGATGCGGTCGGCCAGCTCTTGCATGCTTTAGCTTTGCTCCATCCGCGGCCGTGTGCAACACGGCTGTAGAAATCAAGGATTTCCGCAACGCGAGATGCGCCTCGCAAATACAAGGGTTTTCAACAAGTTGAATTAACCTAAGAGAAGGGACCGGCGCAAGATCATCGGTCGTAGGCAAAACCGCAAGCCGACGTCCACTCCGGGAAATCAGCCTGATCGGCGCGTAGGGCCTGACCTGAGAAGCGCTTCGGGGCTACGCCCGACGCGATGGCCAGGCCGGTTTCGGGCTGGCGGCGGGAATATCGGGGCATCCGAACGAAAGCTCCTGCCGAACAAGGTTCCGATGCCCGGGAAGCTGACCGAGACTTGGCAGGCAGTTTGGTCGGTTACCGAGCTTTCCCGTTGGATCGAGACGGTCCCCATCTCGAAGGACCGCCTGCTGTGCAGCTTGCGTTTTAGTTAATAAAAAGAATATCGCCATCTTCCCCTTTCCCGGTTATTTTCTTGTAAACTGTCGACTCACGAGAAAGCACAATGCCAGGAATAACAGCACGTTTATTGGGCGGATTGGCACTGGCGGCTAATCGCCGTTCCCGCGGCGGAGGCGGCCCCCTTCGCCTATGTCGCGAACCAGAGCACCAACAACGTCTCGGTGATCGACACGACCGACAACAAGGTGGTGGGGCAGCCGATCATGCTGAGCCCCCCCCCCAGCACAACACACCCGTCCACACTCGCTGGGGTAGAATATCAACGCAATGCGTCTCAACTAATCCGAGCATATCGTAATACACTGATATAGGCCGTGTTTTACTGCGACCAATGCAACCCATACCCAGCGATATTGGAAAATCCTGCCCAATGAATTGCCAATGCACTGCGCGCAATGCGCCTAGCCGGACCCAATGCGGTCGGCGCCCGCAAATGCACTGCAAATTCGGCTCGCAGTGAATTTCCAGAGCGCCGCGCCAATGCGGCGGCGCCAGCCCCAACAGCATCGCGGCTATTGGGCGAAGCGCCGCGGGTCCGGCAATCGCGAGGTGCTCCCCAGGTGAGCGAGGAGCCGGCGATCGAGGGGCCGGCGATCGAGGCGACCTGCCTGCTCGAAGCTTTCGGCGAAGGCAGGTCGGAGGTCGAGGTCGAGGGATCGCGAGCAAGCCTTAGCCGCGCGAAACACACCCGCCAGTGTCGCCCAGAGGCCCCGCTGATGCGTGTCTCCGCCCGCCAGGAGGGGAGAAAGAGCCGGCCCGCGCCGAGCGAAACCTCGCGGCCCCGGTCGAGCCCCGCGGCGATCGCCTCCGCCTCGACAGGCTCAGGGATCGCCGGAAACGGCCCCTGCATGCAGCTCGAAGCCCGCCGGGTACCTCCGGCACCCGCCGGGGCGAAATCGCGCTCCGCGTCGCCCGCAGGGGCTCCGCCGGCAAGCGGGCGACGCGACGGGGGCGAAGGCGGAGGGCGGAGGGCGGAGGGCGGAGATCACCGCCGCGCGATCGCGGCATGATGCGGTAGCGGGTCGCGGTCCTAAAGGGTCGTCTGACCGATCCGACCCCAGGGCCCTCAGGCATGTCGTCGGAAACTGGTCTTCATGCCCCATTTGCGGTCTTTGCACTGCCCGACGACTTCGCGCGCTTAAAGCCACAGCCACGCTTGGCAGGCGACGAAGATGGATCTGCTGTTGTCCTCCACGCCGCTCAAACGGTCGATCTTCGCCTCTGCCAAACGGCGACCGCCGACAGCGGCCAATCCCGGTACTTGTTCATGCTGTAAACCGTGGCGCCGACGTCCGAGACAAGGTTCTTGAAGACCAAGCCCCAAGCTTCGGTCGCGAGCCCGAAGACGGCCATAACGCACCCCATGCCCAGGACGCATCGCCGGCGCATGACCATGTCGTTCGACGCCTCGCCGAGGCAACCGAGGCCGATGCCCGCCAGTGGCACCAGGGTCATCGCCCCGATCCCGCGGCCAAGCCACACCTGCCCGGCAATCGCGGTGACGGTGCAGACAAAGAACGCTACCGCGCAAGCAATCCGGCGCCGAAAGGTGTTCCCCTCGATCCTGCTGAAACTAAGGATCAGCAGCGTCCTAACCGTCAGTACTGTGAATAGGGTCAGGCCAACGAGATCATCGGGACGACCCGTGCGCAAAAATTTTTCGGTAAAGTCTGCCGCGACCGCTCCTAGCGCAATCGCATTAAACCGCCGCGATACAGTATAGTTTGAGGTGTTTACTCGGCCGATCGAGGCTGCAGCCGAGGTCAACTGAAAGAGGATCTGCGTGATCATTGCAGCGCCTTCGAAACTGCCTCGGCCAAGTTCCGCGCCTTAAAGGGTTTCTGTAGCCAAATGTCGTCGCCGCCGTCGCCATCGGCGGCATACCCACTCACGAAGAGCACTTTGAGGCCTGGCCTCGCGCGCCGCGCCAAGCGCACCGTCTCCTGACCCGAAAGCCCCCGCATCACCTCGTCCATGACAACGAGATCGCAGCGATCCTCGCCTTTGAGCAGGGTGAGCGCGGCCTCGCCACTGTCGGCTTCCAGCGTTGAATAGCCGAACTCGCGAAGGCTTTCGACGGTGAGCTCCCGCACCGCGGGATCGTCATCGACCACCAGGACCCGCGCATCGCCACGCGGCTGCACGACTGATGACCCAGCGCTCGTCGGCGACGCACAAATGCCAGTCGCTCGCGGCAAATAGATCAGAACCGTCGTCCCAATCCCGATTTGGCTGCGGAGACGGACCGTGCCGCCGGACTGGTGGACAACACCGAAAACCATCGACAGCCCTAACCCCGTTCCTTTGCCGAATTCCTTGGTCGTGAAAAATGGGTCAAAGGCGCGCTCCATAACCTCGGGGCTCATGCCGGTTCCGGTGTCGCCCACCGACACGAGTACGCAATCACGCGCCCCAACTTCCTCCGGCAGCTCGTTGCTGACATTCGCCGTTGTTATCGATAGCGTGCCCCCTCTCGGCATCACGTCGCGTGCGTTGATCGCCACGTTGAGAAGCGCTGTCTCGATCTGGCCAATATCGATCAGGACCGGCCACAATCCGGCGGCCAAGCTGTGCCGGATCTCGACCGACGGACCGATGGACCGTCGCAACATCTCAGACATTTCAAGAATGACCGAGTTGAGGTCGGCAACTACGGGCTCGAGGCGCTGTTTGCGCGCAAATGCGAGCAATGCGCCGGTCAGGGTCGCGCCGCGCCACATTGCGCTTTGGGCACTCCGAATGAGCCGCGAGTTGGTCTCGTCGGAAATGCGCGCGCTTAGCGTGTCCAAGGCGCCGCAGGCGACCGTCAAAAGGTTGTTAAAATCGTGCGCAATTCCTCCGGTGAGTTGGCCTATCGTCTCCATCTTCTGCGTCTGCAGCAGCGTGATTTGCGCTTGCTCTCGAGCTTCGATCTCCGTTCGCAGCTGATTGTTGACCTCGGCGAGTTCTCGGGTCCGTTGCGCCACCACTTCCTCGAGGTGTTCGCGGTGGTGCGTCAATCGGATTGCGGCGTCATAAAGCGCATTGCCGACCAGGTTCAGCTCGCGCACGCCGGTGTACGGCCGGCCGACGGTCTGACCGCTGCCCATCTCCTTGGCCATAGCGGCAAGCTTGTCAACGGGTCGGCGGATCGCCTGCGCCATCCAATAGGCTAGGACGAGACTCAAGGCGACGAACGAAATCCCGCCGCCGACAGCCAGCATCCACGCGCGTCGTAGAGGACCATTGACAAATTTTCTTGGAACGCCGATCGCCACACTCCAGCCGGTCAACGACGAAGTTCGAAATGTAGAATAGACTGGTGTACCATCGCTGGTGGTATTCTGGATCCAGGTATCCCCTGTGCCGGAGAGCATTGCTGTTCTGAGCAAAGGCGCGACGGGTTTACCGAGGAACTGGTCCAATTCTCTATTACGAGCAAGAATTATACCTTTGCGGTCTACGAACGCGATCGTCCAGGCGGGCGAGATCGCCTCTGACACCAAGTTTTTCTCGCTCAATAGATATGAAATGATTTCTGGCTTAATGCCCATCGCCAGCACGAAGACGACACGCCCATCGCGCATCACCGGTACCCCCACCGATATGATCGGCCGGCGCAGCGTCGCTCCGGTGATGAGGTCGGAGACCTGCGGCAGACCGCTGGCGACCACCCGATCGTGCATCTCAGTGTTGGTCGCGCGCGGGAGGGGTTCCCCGAACGGGCGGTTGGTGTTTACCAGCTGTTGGCCGTGGGTATCGTGCAGCACCAGTGCCGTCCCATATACTTGGACCGCTGCGAGCAGTTGCTTATCAAAAGCGGCGAGATCGCCCGACTGCACGCTCGGGAGGTTGGCGAGGATCGTAAGCTCGACCTGGATGGCTTTTATCTGTCGGTCAACGTCGTTTACCAGAGCGTTGGCCTTGCCGGCCACCTCGTTTTCGAGCTGCGTGCGCTGGACGTCGATGAACGAGATCAGAGCGACACCCGCCAGCGCGACGAGGGGCAGCGCGGTGACCGCCGCCAGCGCCATCAACCGCGCCTGTATCCCGAGCGGACTGCGCACCGAGCCGTACCGGCCGGTTTTCCGCGTCTGCCCGGTGGCCGCTTTATCGTGGAGCCTTGTCAACCAAAAATTCTCCGCATGCCCGACGGTTGCGAGGTCATTATTATTCTTTAGGGCATCTTTCGGCAAGTTTGGCGCGACCCGCCTGTAATCATTGGAAAAGGCCAACACGGGCCTCGTTACGCGAACCTCAAACGGCACCCAAGGGTGGATTGTGTTCAACTCTGGAGTGATCGTGGTATAATTGCTCGAATTTCGCAAATCACATCACCGCGATAAAGCCAAAGCCCGACCCGCGTCGCTGACGCTCAAACACCAATCGCTGACGCATTGGTCAACACGGCGTGCCGGGCGCAGTAAATCGACAAAAGTCTCGCGCTCCTCTGGCAAGCGAGCCATCGACGCTTCACGACCACCCGCTCGGCGGCACGGTCGAGATCGACGAATTCTTTCGGACACTACTAACGGCCCGACGCGCAATAGCTGAGATACAACGCAAATTCGGTGAGACGGACGCGCAATAGACAATTGCCGGCGGATAACCGCCGCTTTCGACCCCTCGCAGTCATACGGTAGCAGTCGATCGTTGCCCCGAAGCGGACGGGCCTCGACCGGTCCGCTTTCGTTGCCGCGGCCGGCGGGACGTCAGTCCCAGGAGGGCGAGCGCCGCGTCGATCTGGCGCTCAAAGATCTCGGGCGCGGGCGATCCGGTGCCCAGGACCAGCTCCTGATACGCATCGCCCAGCGCGAGCTGGACGAGTTGCTCGGCAACGATGGGCGCTGTCGCGGCATCATGATCTTCCGCCCACAGCTGCGCGATCACGGCGCGGACCTGGCGCGGCCCCGCCTCCCAAAAAAGACGCCCCAGTCCGGGCATCCGGTCGGCCTCCGCGACAATGGCGCGGTAAAGGCGGACGCTGTCCGGGCCAGCGACCCCGGCCGCGAACGTCAGGAGCAATTCGCGCAACCGCTCCCGGGTAGGCAGCGAGCTCCGCGGCGGCTGGAGCACCTCGGGCGCACACATCGCCTCGACCAACGCCTGCACCAGCGCCTCTTTCGATCGGAAGTGGCGATAGATGGTCTGCTTGCCCACGCCGGCTTCCGCGGCGACGGCATCCATCGAACCTTGCACGAACCCCTCGCGCATGAACACCGCGCGTGCGCCGTAGAGAATCGCCGCGCGCTTGGCGGGATCGAGAACCCGTCCGGATCGTTGCGAGGCCGCATTTGTCATGAGTGCTCCTTGACGAGACTGAGCGGTCTCGCTATCTAGGCAATGCGAGACTGATGAGTTTCGCCTGCTCAGGAGTCCCAGATGTCAACCGATCATGTCAAGCTCGGCCATCTATTCGCCGAGATCGTGTCCAGCCACGACGTGTCGCGCTTCGATGAGATCGTCGCGCCCGGCTATGTGAACCACAACCCCTTCGCCGAGCCCGGTCTGGAGGGCGTCAAGAAGATGTTCGGCGCGATCATCGCGGGCGTGCCCGAGCTCAAGGTGTTCGCCGAGGATGTCTTCGTCTCGGCGGATGGCACGGGCGTGGTGGGCCGCTACCGCTATGAGGGCACGCACACGGGGAATTTCCTCGGCTATCCCGCGACGGGTAACGCCTTTGCCATGCGCTCGATCGACATCTGGCGGGTCGAGGACGGACGCTTCGTCGAGCACTGGGACGAGCTCAACACACTGGACATTTTCAGCCAGGTCGGCGCCGTGCCGCCGCTTGGCCAGCCGTCGTAACCCAGCCGATCCAGCAGCCAACAAGACGCGGAGCAAGCTTCCATGCAGGTAGTCAAGCTCATCGCGGTCTGGCTTCCGATCGCGCTCGGCATCGTGATGATCGGGGCTGGGGCGGTCAACTTCGTCGGTCCGAGATCGGTCCGCGACTCCTTCGCGCGTTGGGGTTACCCGGCCGGTTTTCATCGGGTGACGGGCGGGCTCGAGGTGGCCGCAGGATTGCTGCTGCTGATCCCAGCTACGTCGCGTGCCGGCGCGATCGGCAGCGCCGTGATCCTTCTGGCCGCGGTGATGACGCTGATTCGCCATCGCGACTGGACGCACCTGCCGGGCGCCGTCGTGCTGACGGCGGCGGCGATGGCGGTAACGATCCGGGGATAGACTAGCTGTAGCGGATCTTTGCAGTAAGAAGCCGCCAGCCGTTGCGGCGCCAGGGCCGCGGCGGGAACGGGTGAAACGCCGAGTGGTGGATGATGAAATCGAGATAAGTTGGCGACACCATCAGCTCAATATTGGCCGCCGCGGGGTCGTGGACCGGAATGGAGAGCTTCACACGCGCGCGACCGTCGGGCGGACCGGCCGCCGCGGAGGGCAGGGGACGGGACGCGTGCCGCAGGGTGCCGTCGGGGTGGCGCCAGGCGTCGAACAGGCAGTACTGGCAACGGTCCGGCAACGGCCCGTTGAGACCGGCGAAATAGCCGATGTGCTCCCAGGTATCGATCCGGACGACGAACGCCAAGACGCATTCCCCCGAGAAACAAGGCGGCGGGCAGCCAGGCAATTAACGGCAGCGTGATTTTCGCGGCCGAGCGCTCTCGTTACCGGCGCCTGGTGCCGGATGAGGGACCTCGCGCCGCGCCTCCCGCGCCGGCTTGTCCTCGCGCCGCCCCTCATAGACGACCTGGCGCAGCAGATTGTCCTCGATCCCGGTGCCGACGCGGCCGGCATAGGTCAGTCTCTCCTGCGGATCGTAATAAAGCGCGCCGAGGAACGGCGGCGTTCCTTCCGGGCGTGCGGGAGCGGGTTTCGCCGCAGGCAGCCCGCTAGGCGGCGAGGCGCCGGGACAGGAGGGGCTCGTCCGCCGCCGATTCCTCGATAGCTGCCGCCGTCGCGGTGCGGCTCTTCTTGATCTGGCCAAGCACCCACATCTTTAGCGCAGCAGCCGCCCGCTCCCTCGCTGCATCGTCAAGGGCGAGATCGCGGGCCTTTCGGATGACGGCGCGCAGTTCGCCAAGGCTGCCGCACCGAGTGTCGTTGAAATGCACGAGCGGAAGGCCGGGCCGGGGCATCGCATCCTGCAGGAGCGCTATCGCCGGCGCCGTCGGCAGGCGATGCGCGCGGCCCAGATGCAGAAGAGCCCCGACCAGGCAGCGGCCGCCGTCGCCGTCATCGTAACAGCCGCGCGTCCAATGGCGGTCGTCGGCGAAAAACTCGAGCATCAGATCGAGCAGCTGCACGGCATTAGCGGTTTGCGCTTCGGGCATCGGTTTGATCGCTCGCTATCCGGGGACACGCCGAACCTTATCACCGGCCTCGGCGGCGCGCACCCGCCCTCTCTCAGTGCAGAACAACTCGCTCGATCAGGCCCGGATCGTTGTTCTTGACGTTGCCGACGCGCGAGCTGACCGGCCACGCGACCATCTCGTCGGAAGGGTAGGGGGCCAGCAGCGCCTTGAGGTCGGGCAGCTCCGCCGGCTCCTCGCCGAGCCACACCGGCCAGGCCTGCGGCCCCAGCACCACGGGCATCCGGTTGTGGATCTCGGCGCACAATTCGTTCGGCGTCGTGGTGACGATTGCGAAGCTGCGAATCCGTTCGCCCGCCGGCGAGCGCCAGGTCTCCCACAAGCCTGCGAGCGCCATGATCTGCCGGTCGGCAAGCGCGATTGCGTAGGGCTGCTTCCCCGTCGCGGTCATTTTCCATTCGTAGAAGTTGTCGACCGGGACGAGACACCGCCGCTGGCGGAACGCCTCGCGGAAGGCCCGCCTGGTTTCGATTTCGCCCTTCGTATGTTGGCGAAGCCGGCCTTGGCGTTGATGTTGGCGAAGCCGACCTTGATGTCCTTGGCCCAGAACGGCACCAGGCCCCAGCGCATCACATCGAGGCTGCGCTCGCCGTCCATCACATCGTAGCGGACGATCGGCAAACGGATCCGTGGGTGCTACGTTCCAGCTCGCGGCGAAATTCGGCGACCGCCGCTCGGGCTGAATCGCGAAGCGGATCTTGATCTCGCTGACATCGGAGGAAAGGCGGGCGCGGCCACACATCGGGAACTCAGAGGTTGTGAAAGATTAGCAAAATGGCTGGATGGGCGCACTGGCGTCTCCTGACCTGAGGCAGCCGCCGCCTGGCGGCGGCGTCTCGAAGGGCGAGACAGCCGCGGAGTTTATCCTCGGGCCGCGCGAAGCGCGGACCCGGGGGCGGCTTCCTCAGGGCCTGCCCCGGCGCAGGCCGGGGGATGAAGGTGTTCTTAATATCATCAATGGCTTACCTCATGCTGAGGAGCGCCGTCAGGCGGATCTCGAAGCACGCGCGGCCGTGGTGCAGCAGGATGCCGGGGCCGAAGGCCAATTCTTTCACAGCCTCTCAGTCTAGGTCTGTGAGGCGACGATCCAGTCGCGGGCGGCGCCGGCTTCGTCGAGGCTGAAGACACGCACTTTCCCGGGCATCAGGAAGCGGAACGCGTTGACCGCGTGTCGAATCCACGCGACGTCGGTGACGACCGCAACCCGCTCCCAGCGCAGTAGGGTCTCCACTGCTACGATGAAATCCTCCCATATGGCGCCGGGTTCTATACTGGAGAATTGCGAGGTGACTTCATAGTAGAGCCGTATCTTTTGGTGGCGCTGCAATGCAGCCTTCACTGCTGGCACCAGCACATCGTCGTAATCCTTGCGGGTCACGCGGCCCTCACAGGCGATCGCAACGACATTGTCGGGAAATCCGCTCGATATCCTGATCATGGTCGGACGCCTCCTTTCCCGCTGCGCTGGGCCGGCGGTACGTGCTCAAATGTTTTTGTCCGTATCGTGGCGTGAATCCTCAAAACTCCCATGCCTCCGGCACGCGGCGAAACGCGGCGTGGCCCCTGAACGCCCGCACGTCGGGCGGCAACAGGCCGAAGCCGATGGCGCCGCGGCCGTAGCGGTCGTTGATCCGGTCGACCACGGGCGAAAGTTTCTGCCGCTTGTGATGCTCAAACAGATCGGGCTGATGGCTCGCGGCCGGCACGAGATCGAGCAGCACGACGCCGACAGAGAGCGGTTTATAGCGCGGGACTCCGGTCCATAGCCGGTCGAGGCCAGCGAGCAGATCAGCAGTGTCGCGCGTCTCGTGGAAGCTGACCTCTTCCCACCAGCCGCCAAGATCGCCGATCCATGACAGATGCAGGCCGAGGCGCCGGCAGTAGTAGTCGCCCCGCCGCAGCCGCTCGCCGGCTTTCGTAAGCAGATGCTGAGAGAATTTTTTGGCGCCGACTTTGGTGCGCAGTTCCGGCTCGAGCACGTGCTGATGGCCCATGCTTTTGGCGAGGCCAGAGGAGGGAGGCTGGATATCGACGCCATGCAGCATCTGGTGAAACAGCAAGCCGTTGATCCCGCCCCACACCCGCCGGAGCCGCAGCGGCGACGCGTGCCAAAGTTCGGCGACGGTGCCGATGCCGGCGCGGCGAAGGCGCTCCTCCATGCGCTTACCAATGCCGTAGATCTCCCGCAGTTCGAGGCCGAGCAAGGCTCCGGGCAGGTCGTCCTCGGTGATGACAACCAGGCCGTCGGGCTTCTGCAGGTCGGAGCCCACCTTGCCGAGAAAGACATTGGACGCGAGGCCGATCGAGCAGGTGAGGCACTCGCCGACCTGCTCGCGCAGGGCCCGCTTGACTTTGAGCGCCAGCTCGCGCGCTGCCGGCACCTGGCGCTCGGTTCCCATGAGGCGGCACGCCATTTCGTCGATCGACATGACCTTTTCGATCGGGAGGCAGGTGTCGACCGCCTTCAGGATGCGCTCATGATATTCGGTGTAGAGCCGGTGATTGGCCTGCACCGGGATGACCTCGGGGCACAGGCGGCGCGCCTCGCGCACCAGTGTGCCGGTCTTGATGCCGTAGGCCTTGGCCGCGTAGCTGGCGGCGATCGCGACCGCGGTCTCCGCCGGCGTCTGCACGACGATGACCGGCTTGCCGCGCAGGGCCGGGTGTTCCTGCTGCTCGCACGACGCGAAGAAGGCGTTGAGATCGAGGAACAGCCATTGGACGGCATTCGCGGCGGTTGGCGTGTTCATTGTTTGTTCTATACGATGGCCGGCACGAACAGGCAAGCCGGACGGTGTCCCCACGTTACGACTTCCGCCTCGAGGACCTGCGAGCGTTTCATCTGGTGCGCGCGCATTGTCAGACATGCGGACACAAGGCGATCATCCCGAACGCGGCGCTGCTCCAGGGCGGACCCGGCTCTATCCGACCAACATCACTCCAGCGGCGGCTACGCTGCCGGCGATGCGGAGCCCGCGGCAAGGCCTTGCTCGCAATGGAATTTCAGCCGCGCGATTGATAACGAGAAGGTGAAGGGGTGAAGCCCTCCATTTGACCGGGGCAGCCGGGAAGCCTAAATTGCAGGACGAGGAGCCGGAAACATGGAGCGCGACGAAGCCATAATAAAATTACGAGAACATGAGGCCAAACTGCATCGGCTCGGTGTTCAGCACCTTTATTTGTTCGGCTCGACGGCCCGGGGCGAGGCGCGCGAGGATTCGGATGTCGATCTGTTCTTCGACTACGAACGCGGTAAGCTCGGCCTCTTCGAGCTGATGGATGTGAAGGAGGAGGCTGCAAAAATCGGAGCAAACCGGCACCGGATTTCGGTCGAAAGCGGCAGGTGATTTCGGCGGAAAGCGGCACCTGATTTCGCTCCAATCCGGCACCTGATTTCGGCGTTTTCGGCACCCCTGATCGGCTTCGGCGTCGCTGCCGAGCGGCAAGTAATGGCGTCTACCGTCGCCCCCTCTTTGCGGGGGACCGGGGGATGCCGAGACCGAGGGTGGCGATGCGGCGGATCAAGGAAGTGCTTCGCCTCAAGGAGGGGCTGGGGCTGAGCGACACGGCGGTGTCGCGCAGCGTGCGGATCGCGCGCTCGACGGTGAAAGAATATCTCGATCGGGCTGCAACCGCCGGCTTGAGCTGGGAGATCGCGGCGGAGCTGAGCGAGGAAGAAGTCGAGCGTCGTCTATTCGCGGCCGCCGAGACGCGCGATCCGGATCGTCCGTTGCCGGATTGGGAGGCGGTCGAGAAGGAACTGCGCGGCCGCGGCGTAACACTGCGGCTGTTGTGGCTGGAATATCTGAGCCGGCATCCGCAAGGCTATCGCTACACCCAGTTCTGCACGCATTTCCGCGCCTGGCAGCGACGCTCCCGGCCGCCGAGGATGCGCCAGCAGCATCGCGCCGGCGAGGCGCTCGAAGTCGATTGGGCCGGCATGACGCTGAGCATCATCGATCAGGGCGTCGTCCGCCAGGCGCAGGTCTTCGTCGCCTGTCTGCCCTGCTCGGACCTGACTTACGCCGAGGCGAGCTGGACCCAAGCTCATGAGGACTGGCTCGGCGCCCATGTTCGCGCCTTCGCCTATATCGGCGGCTGCCCGAAGAAGCTGATCCCCGACAACACCAAGACCGGGGTCACCGACGCCAACTATTGGGATCCGGTGCTGAACCGCAGCTATCACGCGCTCGGCCGTCACTACAACGTGGCGATCGTCCCGGCACGGGTGAGAAAGCCGCGCGACAAGCCATCCGCGGAGAATGCGGTCAGACTGGTCGAGATGTGGGTGCTGGCGCCGCTGCGCCACCGGCAGTTTTTCTCGCTTGCCGAGGCCAACGCCGCACTCGCCGAGAAGATCGAGGAATGGAACAGCCGTCCCTTCGCGCCGCCGCGCGAGGGCAGCCGGCGCTCGCTGTTCGAGGCGATCGAGCGCGACAAGCTCAGACAACTGCCGGCGGCGCCTTTTGTCGTTGGCCAATGGCGCGTGGCGCGCGTCAACATCGACTACCACGTCGCGGTCGACGGTCACTTCTATTCCGTGCCGTACGGCTGGTGCATCAGCGGCTCGACGTCTTCCTGACCGCGACGGCGGTGGCGATCTTCCACCGCGGCGAACGGGTCGCCAGTCACCCGCGTAGCGCCGCCAAGGCGCACCACACCACAGCCGGCGAGCACATGCCGCCGGCGCATCAGGCAATGGCCAGGCGGACCCCGGACAAGCTGCGCACCGAGGCGGCCGCCCTCGGGCCAGCCATCGGCGCCTATGTCGACCGGTTGCTCGGCGCACGCGAGCATGCCGAGCAGGGGGTGCGCGCCTGCTTCGGCGTGCTGCGGCTGGCTGCGGCCTACGGCAAGGATCGCCTCGAACTCGCCTGCGAACGCGCTCTCGCCGCCGGTGTCGCCTCCTCGCGCTATGTCGAGCGGCTGCTCAAGGCCGACCGGCAGCACCCATTCCTGGCTTCTCAGGCGGAGGACGGCTTGGGCGAGCACGGCAATCTGCGCGGCCCGACTTACTACAACTGAGCTCAGCCGATTTTTACGTTACGTGACGGAATATAGGGAAACGAGGCAACCATGACCAAGGGACGCAAGCCGCAGGGCGACCGGGCTCTCACCGGTGCCGAGCGCCAAGCGCGCTACCGAGCCCACCACACTACGGCGCCGGTTGTGCGCTACCGTCGGCCGACCGATCGCCGCAGCCGTCCGCAACGCTGGCACGACGCCGTTGCCGAACTGGTCGCCTTGCAAGGCGAATACGCCGCCTGGTTCGAGGCACTGCCCGAAGCCACGCGCGAGAGCACTACGGGCGAAGCCTTGGCCGCGATCGTCGAGCTCGATCTCGACGAGATCCTCGCCATCACCCCGCCGCGCGGTTTCGGTCGCGATTAGCGCCGTCGATCCATGTCGATCGACGACGCCGCACCCAAGGAACGATCGTGATCCACCCAACCATCGAGACATTGCGCCGCCTGCGGCTGACCGGCATGGCCAAGGCGCTCGAAGAACAGCAAAGCCTGCCCGATTGCGATCGCCTCAGCTTCGACGAGCGCTTGGCCATGCTTGTCGATCGCGAGGCCGTCGAACGCGACAACGCCGCGCTCGCCCAGCGCTTGCGGGTGGCCAGACTGCGCCAGGCCGCCTGCCTCGAGGATATCGACTACCGCACCCCGCGCGGCCTCGACCGCAGCCTGATCCACAGCCTCGCCAGCGGCCGCTGGCTGCACGAGCACAATAACGTCCTGATCCTGGGCCCGACCGGTACCGGCAAAAGTTTCGTCGCTTGCGCCCTCGGCAACCAGGCCGCGCGTGACGGCTTCTCCGTGCGCTATCAGCGGCTTACCAGGCTGCTCGACGAACTCGCGCTCGCCCGCCTCGCGGGCAAGGCTGCCAGGCTCCTCGCCCAGTTCGCCAAAATCCGCCTCCTCATCATTGACGATTGGGCCATGGCTCGGCTCACCGCCGAGCAGCGTCGCGACCTGATGGAGGTCATCGACGATCGCCACCAGCGCGCCTCCACGATCCTCGCCACGCAGATCCCGATCGAGCATTGGCACGACACGATCGGCGATCCGACCTATGCCGACGCCATCCTCGACCGCCTCCTCCACAATGCCTACCGCATCGAACTGCGGGGTGACTCGATGCGCCGCAGAAACTTGGTCCTCCCGGTGGATGAAAATAATAATTAAATTACTTAGACTATTATCACCATTACTCACATAACCCACAGCAGCCCGCCACAACAACCAAAGTGTATAAATAACGATGAGGGCACTTGCTTTCAGAGACCAGGGCAAGCTAGGATCAACGCCGCAGCGGCGGTTCGCTGAGGCCGGCACCGAAACGCCTTCGGGATAGGGTGCCGCTTTGGACCGAAACGGCCTGTCGGTTTCGACCGAAATCGCCTGCCGGTTTGAACCGAAATCGCCTGCCGGAAACTCCGAAATTTGCAGGAGGAGGCCTCGCGCATCCTCGGCCGGAAGGTCGATATCATGACGCGCGACAGCCTCCACAAAGTTCTCCGGTCGCGGATCGAAGCGGCGGCGCTGCAAGTGTTCTGATGGCCGCGTCATCGCACGTGCCGCAGTGACCGACATCCTCGAGGCGATCGAACACATCCGCGCCGAGATGGCGGGCGTCTCGATCGACGCGTTCGAGGCCCACTGGCGCAAGCGTTGGCTGGTGGAGCGCGGCGTCGAAATTATTTCCGAGGCGAGCCCCCGTCTGACGGACGAGCTAAAGGCCCGACATCCCGAGATTCCCTGGACCAAGGTGGCAAGGATCGGAAACGTGCTTCGCCACGAATATGAAGGGATTTCGGCGCCGGTCATGTGGAAACTGGTGCAGGACGATCTGACGCCGCTAAGAGAAGGCATGTCGCGAGGAGCTGGCAAGGGAGCCGGCGAAGGATCGTTGAGGTCATTCGGTGGGGTCATAAGGAGGTCGAGTAGGGGCGGTTAGCCCGGGTTTGCGCGTTCCGATGATAACGGAGGGGCCGCGTCAGAGGTGGCCGCGAAGGATGTAGCGTTGAGCAAGAAAATGATCCCCGTCGAGGAATCCGTCGCCGCATGAATTACGCCAAGGCGATAAAGTCCGCGCGGCAGGCACTCTTCGCCTTCGCCGAGGCCTGGACGTACCCGATCCGCCGTAGCGCTCGAGCATCGAGGTCGCGGCGCGCCAGATGTCGATCTCGGGGATCATGCCCCGAGAATTGTCAACAATCCCACAGCAGCGGTGTTGGTCGAAGGGACGTTTTGGGTCGGGCTCTTGGCGCCCTAAACCTCCCGATGGCAACCTGCGGGCGGTGGAGCATGCGATTTGGGTCGAGTGGTGAAGTTCACCGCATGGCCCACGGACTTTTGATGACATGGCGATTTGATTCGAGCGCATTTCCGGTCCCGGTGCTCAGCCTTGTTGCCGGCTTTTGCGCTCTTCGGCGAGCATGCGGTAATAGCCGAAAATCCCATCCTCGCGGCCGGACATCTTGAACCAGTCGAGCATTTGTGCGGTCGAATCGACCTGATCGTCGTGCCGGCCGTGGGGGAAGGTCGAAAGCTCGTGCAGATAGAGGGCGAGCCACGGCGCCTTCTCGGGCAGATGGACAAAGCCGTTCTCGATCATCGCGGTCTGGGCGTAGATCCGCATGACCTTGTCGGCCTGCGGCCGATAGCTGGTGGCGGCATGCATGCCCTCGTCGCGCAATTCCTGGAGCAGCTGGGTGCCGCTTGCCCGGTCCTCGATCAGCACAACATCGGGCCGCCGGCGGGCATGCTCGTCCTTCACCCGGCGCTTCAGATCGGGGTATTCGAAGCGCTCGCGCACGACGTCGAGCAGATAAAGGTGTTTGCCGGTTATGCCCCAGCTCGTGCAGACGCTGAAATCGGCGAGCTCGGTCGCCTTGTTGGCGGTATCCCAGCTCTGCACGACGCGCTCGAACTTCTGCGGCAATTCGTCCTCCCGGTAGCGGGCGAACCAGGCGGATTTGACAAGGCCGCCGCCGAGCGGCGCCGGCGCCTGCTGGTATTGGCCGGCGAAGTTGTATTCGCCGATCGTCCGGCGGATCTGCGCCAGCACCGCCGCCCCCTCGCGTTCCGGTTGCAATGCCGCTCCACGCGCTCTGACGATGCGCTCCTGCCCCCAGAAATGCTCGAGAGGGTGGCATTCGGTTTCCTCGGCGAAGGCCGACAACGACAACCGCTCCCAGCTTTCCTGTTCCAGCACATGGCCGGTCAGGTCCTCCTCGTGCAGCCGGTGCATGATCAGGACGATCGCCGCTTTGCGCTTGTCGTTGAGGCGGCTGTAGAGGGTGTGGTCGAACCATTCGTTGGCGGCCCGGCGCTGCGCCTCGGACAGCGCCTCCTCGGGTTTCAGCGGGTCGTCGATGACGATGAGGTCGGCGCCGCGCCCGGTCAGGACGCCGCCGACACTGGTGCGAGCCGGCAGCCCTGCGCCGTCGTGTCGAATTCCGCCATCGCCTGCCGCGCGGCAGAGAGCCGCGTCGGAAAGACGCGGCGGTACCAGGGGCTGGCGAGGATGCGCCGGCAATCGCGCGACAGTTTGTCGGCGAGCTCCTGGGCATAAGAGGCGCACAGGATCTGCAGGCTCGGCTGGTGCCCGAGGCACCAGGCCGGAAAGGCGACCGAGGCCAACAGCGACTTCAGATGCCGCGGCGGCAGGTTGATGATCAGCCGGCGGATCCTGCCGTCGCGCACCGCCGCGAGCTTCGCCGCGATCAGCTCGATGTGCCAGCCGAGTGCAAATTCGGTCTGCGGATAGAGCTCGGCGAAAGAGGCTTGCGCGAAGCTCGCGAAATCGACGCGCAGCAGCGCCGAGCTCAAGGCCGACCGGCGCGTCTCTTGTCGACCGTGCAGATCGGCATCACCGTGATCGCGGTGACCTTCGGCCAGTGACCCTCAGCGACCGGCTGGAACAGCAGCTCGCTTTGTGGTCCGGGTTCGTCGCCCGCTACGCGCATCCGATCAGCATGGCGATCGTGGTGGCCGGCATCTCATACGTCTGGCTGATTTTCGGCGAACTGGTGCCGAAACGCATCGCGCTCTGCATCCCGAGCGCATCGCCGCGGCGCTTGCCCGGGTCATGCGGCCCCTGGCACGAGCGGCGACGCCGGCCGCGGGACCGATTGTCCCAGTTCCAAGCAATTGTTACTACTGTGTAGCCCGGCTGGCAGACGGAGGCGTAGCCCAATCCGCAGCCTCGAGCCCACGACGGCCGACCTCGATCATCGATCCGCGGACTGGAGGCGACTGGAGACCTGGGCTGAAGAACATTGCTTCCGTCCCGTGCCCGCGCTCGCGCGCGCTGTATCCGATGGTGTACCGGAGGCATGGTGCCTGCTCATACATCAGGTGGATGGGTGCGACATCGTCGTTAGCGGCGTCTCACGCAGCCTCAGCCGTGAGGCCTCGCGGAACAGCTGCTTCCCCTTCTCGGTGTCTGGCTCAGCAAACGGGTGCCTTGAGGGTGCGAGAGACCAGCGAGGGGCGCTGACCCGCCTTGTGCGAACAGGGTCATTGCGTGCTGCTCTGGCGACCTGGCGGGGACGGGTCTTGGTGTCCTTGACCACCGCTGTCGCATACGACTGCGCCTTCCCGTTCTTATTCCCTTTTGCGCTTAGTCCTGTCGGGAGGGAGGTGAAGTAGTCCTCTATGTCGGATGCCTTGTTGTGGGTCCGGGTGTTCACATCACCTGCATCGATATCCGAGAATATCTGGCTGAGCAGGTCAATCTGGTAGCTGGGATCGGAGGTGAACTGCGGGCCGTGCCCGCCGTTCCCAGGCACAAAACCCAGGTACTGGCGCCCGGCCTTCGACTTAAGGAAGCGGCGTAGCGTGCTGGTGTTCTTCTGGACTGACGCCTTGATCCTGTGCCAGTCCGCATCTGGGTACGTCGAATTCTTCTCAACAAACGTGATTACGTCCAGGACTGTCGGGTCCTTCTGGAAACGCTGTATCTCAAGGGTGCCCCACGAGATGCGGCCTTCACCTTCCAGCCCACGGCCATGCCGGCGCTCGATCCAGTCGCCCGCGTCCGGACGGCTCTGGAACAGCACGCAGCTGATCGCGGTATCGCCCTGGGGTGCATAGTTCTCCGCCTCCTTGGCTAGTGGCCGCTTCACCGTGTCGGAGAGGTCGGTTCCCTGGAGCAGATCTGGGTTGTTCAGGACCTTGAGGGCTGCCAGGCGGCGGTTGCCGTCAACAACAGTGTAGCCATCCCCTTCCTCTCGCTCCTGTACCAAGTAGAAGGAATCGCCGGGGTCAAGGCCATGGGCCTTGATGCTAGCCATCATGTTCTTGAAGTAGCGGGTGCTAAGCCGCACGATGGCGGCCAGTGCTTCCGACTGGGACGCCACCGGGCCTGTGCGGGGGTTGTCCAGGTCGAGGAGCAGGTCCTCAACCTCGACATCAAGCTTCTCCGTTTCCACCCTTCCCCTTCCTGCATTGCTTCTTGCGCGGCAATAGAATAATAGTAACTACGCATGGGCGTGCAAGGTGTTGCGCCGCGCCCGTGTTGCAAAACCTTTCGCGTTCAAGCTCGGCGGTGCGGTGGCTGCCGCAAGGGCCAAAACGGACAAGCCGCTTGCCGAACCGGCTGAATCGACTTCACCGGACACGACGACCGCAATGCGGCAACACGGGTCATTTCGTGACGGCGCTAGGGTGCGTGACGCACCCGACTTTTCTCGTGGGATCAGCCGGTGCGCCAGGGTATACACTGCCACCCCGTTCTTTCCGCCCGGTGTCGGTCGGCCGCTCATGCCCGCGGTGATCTTGCCGGCGACGGTGACGGCCTTCACGGGATCACTCGTAAGATGTGATGCCCATCCCGATCGACGCAGCAACGCTCGCGAACGCGTGCGGCAGATCGTTCAGCCGTACATCGTCAAGCCGGCCGGGGCGCGGATCGCTCGCTCCGGCTTTTCGAGGCTGACCACCGAGCACCGGGTTTCTCGCCCAGCGACGACATATGGGTGGGCTTCGGGCCGCGGCAGGGCGGCGCAGCGGGCGCCGGCCAAGCCGCCTTTCGCCAGGCCGGAAGCGGTGCTCGCCTATCTCGCCCGCTACACTCATCGCGTCGCCATGGCGAACAGCCGGCTCATTGCTCTCGACGAGAGCGGCGTGACCTTCCGCTACAAGAACTATCGCTGCAACGGGCAGGCGCGGTACCGGACCATGACGCTCACCGCCGATAAGTTCATCGGGCGCTTCCTGCTCCACGTTCTACCAAAGGGATTTCATCGCACCCGCCACTATGGGCTGGTCGCCAGCGCCGCCTGCAAGGCCAACATCGCGCGTGCCAAGAGCTGATAGTCACCCCAATCCCGCAGGTCGAGCCACCGGCGACACAGGATACAGCCGATCCGGATGTCGCTACCTCCGATCATCGCCCGCCATGCCCCCGCTACGGCGGCCGCATGATCATTGTCGAGATCTTTGCGCGCGGCAGCGCACCGCCCGGCCGGCCCTCCGGTGCCGGGGCCAGGGCGTGATCCGATGTGCACCCTCCTGATCTCCTGGCAGCATCCGTCCGCCAGAACATTCCGTTCCAGGCGTCGCGTCCATTTTACCTGGTGCGTGAGAACGCCGACACGACATCACGAACCAGTCCCCCATCGGGCCATCGAGCACCGCCGCAGCGGCCGGCCCGCTCTCATCAGCGGCGCGCAGCTCTCCGAGATCCGAGATCTTCGCAAAACCATCCCCGGCAAGAGCCGCTCCGGCGCCAAATCCCCATAGACGGCCAAGCGCTCACCGCCTTCCTGCGGGTTCGTTCTTCGGAGGCTTGCGGACGCCGGCCCCATTACCCCGGGTCGATCGCTCACGCCGGGCCGGCATCCGAAACCCTATCCGGAAGCGGCCATTCCCGGATGGCGAATGAGTGCATTGGGTCGACGTCGCGGTTCGATCGTGGCCGCCAGTGGATCGCTGTTCTGGGATCGAGCGGAGAGCGGCCGAAATATGACACTGTGTAATCTGAGATCGACGAAGCTCTGTCAAGTTGTACGAGCGGTCGGGCGGTTAGAGACATCCGGCGAATCACCGAATCGATGCAGCGAACACCTGCGTCTGTGCCTTCGTCGAATGGCAAGGGCTACCACAGATCATTTAAAAAGTGTGCGGAAGGTCTCCCTATGTAATGTATGATTGTTAGATCCATCTCTCCTTGCCGAGACGGCGAACGTCAACCGGCGTCGAGAACGGCAAAAGAGCCGCGGGGTTGCGAAGGTGCCGACTACGGAAGAATACGGAGCAGCGGCCGTCCGGCACTTCGCAGATGCTGAGATATCGTAGGAGACCATCCAGCGGACATGCCGGAGCTGGGCGGTGGCAAGCGCCACGGCAACATGGTCCTGGTGATTGTAGAAGTTGTAGTATAGATCGCGGCCCTTCTCGTAGTAGGGCGGATCAAGGTAGACGAGTGTACGGGCGGGCCATGTAGAATTTTGAATACTTATGAACTCTATGGCGTCAAGATTTGTCAGTGATATTCGCCTTCGCATTTTGGATATTTTGTTGATCCTGTATATCAACTCCTCTTTGTTGTAGCGCGCATCAATCTTCCATGGGCCAGTCTGATCGATGCCACCTATCGGCCCGCCATTGAGGATTCCAGACCGATTAGTCCTGTTCAGGAAGAATGTGGCGAAGGCTAGGTCCATGCCCTGTGCGTTGCCTCCCATCAGCACCCGCTTGGCCCTGTCCCGCGTCTCCATACTCACTGCGGTTCGCGGATCAGCCTGGCTAGCTCCTGCGGGTGTTCCAAGACGGCGACCCAGAACGTGTAGATTGGCCGACTGAAGTCATTAATTGCGATGCACCGCACAATACCCGTAACGAGCAGTTCGAGTGCCACAGCTGCGCCGCCAGCATACGGTTCGACGTACAGCCCATCTTCCAGACCATTAAGCCGCATGACGTCGGCAACGAAGCGTGCCAGTTTGCCCTTGCCGCCTGGATAGCGCAAGGGTGAGTAGTGCCCGGAGGGGGATGGCCGTGGGACTGGCGTCACGGGTGGCTGCCGAACACCGCTGTAAACAGCGGGACTGCATGGTCCCACACGTTCCGCAGCTCCTCGGCCGAAGGCAGCTGGATGCGGCTGTGGATGTATCCGTTCAACGCGCCGACTGAGACCGGCCCATTCTTTGCTGTCAGGGTCGTCCTAATGGCAGTGAGGTCGCCCCTCTGTGCCCGCCCAGTGGAATTGAGGTGGGCGACCACTCGCTCGAACCGGGCCTGAAGGTCCAGCGTGGTCCCCTTCTCGACATTGGGGAGCTTGCTGTTCCGCATCTCGGTGTCGATGGTGTGCTCAAGGATGGCGCGGAACAGGTAGGCACACCCTTAGCTAAGAGAAAACGATGGGCAGGTGCGGGGCATCTTATCGGTTTTGCCGCAGAATGCGCGATTAAGCATCGGATCGAGACTCTGCGAACCGCGCAGGGGGCCCCACAGAATCATTTCCCTCAAATATTGAACGCTGCTAGACGCCATCTCGGCAGAAGGCGTGACACAGCGATCCACGCCGTCTTGAAACTGACCAATCTGATGGAGGGTTGGGATGTCTCGCTCCGCTACTTGCGTGATGATGCGGTAGACGAAGCAAAGTATGGGCTCTGGCGCGATCATGCTGCGCGCCTGGTTGGCGCCGCAGGTCTTCGTCGGTAAAATTGAGGTAGCAACATGCTCGGTGGTAAGTCGTCAATTATCCGATACGACAACGCGCTGCCGCTCTTCGTGGAAATCGTTGGTAACCACTTGGGCGAGACGGGCTTTAGGAGAAACACCTTCCTTCGGGATGCCGATGGCGTCCTTACGTTCGTAATTCGGGACAGGCTCAAAGCTGAAGTGCGGTCACAGCTAGAGGCCGAAGTAAGAGATAAGCTGGGAAGCTATGCGGCGGCTGCCCCGCTTTCCACTCCCCTGGAGCTTATGGACCCTAAGCTAGCTGACCGTACGCTTGATCAATGGGAGTTGGTCAACAATCGCTTCGTACGGCTCGTCGAGAGGCGAATTGTCGGCCAGGACTGGGTACGGGGGATACAACCGCGAATTCCACATGTCCCGGCTGTCGTGGTGTTCGCAAGCCAGAAGGGAGGGGTCGGACGATCAACCGCCCTAGCCGTGGCTGCAACAGAATTTGCCTATCGCGGCAAATCGATCCTGGCAATCGATTTGGATCTTGAAGCTCCTGGGTTAGGTGGAATGTTGCTTCCCCCGGACGACCTGCCGGCATTTGGTGCCCTCGACTATTATGTCGAAAACGGTCGAGGACCGATTGGCGAAGCTTTCCTCGCCGGCATGACTTCCATAAGCCCACTGGCACGCGGAACGGGCCACGTAATGGTGGTGCCGGCAGCTGGGCAGAGATGCCGTGAATTTCCGCAGAACGTGATCGGAAAAATATCGCGTGCTTATCTCGAAGATATCGAGCAAGCCAACGGGGAGCCCAAGACCCTCACATTCCTAGATCAAACTCGAAACATGATCAGCGGGCTATGCGAGCGTGAAAGCTACGACGCTGTGTTTGTCGACGCGCGGGCGGGGCTTAACGAAACGACAGCGGCCACAGTTCAGGGCCTCGGTGCCGATATCCTATTCTTTGGTGTTGATACTCCACAAACCTGGGAAGGGTATCGGTTTTTCTTGGCACATCTTGCGAGATTCAAGCCGCGTGAAGTTGGTAAAGGAGAAGACTGGCGATATCGGCTCAAAATGGTCCATGCAAAAGCTACCGCTGATCCTAAATCATGGGCTGATTATCGTGACAACTCTTTCGAACTGTTTGCTGAACACCTTTACGATGAGCTTGATGAGACCCAAAGCTTGAAAGAAATCGCTTTTGGCTTCGATATCGATGATCGCGAGGCGCCTCATTATGCATGGCCGATTCTGATTGACCCGACCTATTATCAATTTGACCCGGTGGGGCATCGCGAACAACTCACCGAATCGATTTATATGAGAACATTTGGTGCTCTGATAACAGGTTTAGGAGAAAGAGTAGGATTATTAGGATGACGGTACGACCTGTGGATATCGACGCCATTCGCACCGTATTACGTGGGCTTGATCCCAAATCTTCGGCAAGTGCGGCGTCCCCTTTGCCGGCAGATGAGCTTTACGCGCCTGCCGCCCATGCGAATGCTCTCGATCCCGTTAGGCCTTTAGTGGTCGGCAACCGCGGGGTAGGGAAGAGCGTGTGGTCTGGTGTTCTCGCCGATAAGAAAACCAAGGATACAATCGCTCCCTATTATCCACGGCTGAGATTAAACCAACTTACGGTTAAGCTTGGATTTCATGAGGATGCGGGGCGCACCCAAGGAGATATCGCTCCGTCGCCGAGAGTTGTGAATAGCTTATTGTCTCAGGGGGTTGATCCAGAAGATATTTGGACGGCGGTTCTCTTACGTGCTGTGTCCGCTGATGCGCATCTGTCCCTCCCAGAGCGCTTAAGTGATACTGTTACCTGGGTAGCGTCGAACGTAGAAGACGCGGAGGCGGGACTACGAACTGCGGACGCTTATTTTTTGAGAAATAACCTACGATTTCTCTTGGTATTTGACGCCCTAGACAGGCTTGGAAATACCTGGGAGACGATCCGCCCACTATCAATGGGAATTTTACGACTCGCACTTGGAATGAATGGCTACCGTGCCATGAAAGCAAAGGTATTCATGCGAACAGATCAAGCCAAAGACGAAAAGCTCTTTCAATTTCCCGATGCCTCGAAGATGTTAGCGGCGCGTGTTGATCTTTCTTGGCACGCCACTGAACTTTATGGATTACTTTTCGGCATCATCGGCCGCAGTCATGCTGGACCTTCCTTCAAGCGGATGGTGGACGGCGCACTCGGTAGGGGCAGGAACATCGATAATATCGATGACCCAGATCAGCAGATGGCCGTCTTCAAATGCTTGGCCGGCGAATACATGGGAACTGACCGGCGTCGCGGGCGAACGTATACGTGGCTTATTGACCATTTGGCGGATGCCTTTCATGAGACGACGCCGCGCAGCTTCTTGATCACTATTCAACGCGCGGCCAATGCCCGAAACCGTCCATCCGGAACGGTAATAGATCACTACGGGATTCGCGAAGGGGTACAGCAGGCCTCGGAGGTCAGAGTCAGTCAGCTACAAGAGGACTATCCGTGGATTCGCATAGTACTTGAGCATCTTGAGGGCCTAGAAGTGCCGTGTGCGCCGAACATATTTGTTGGTCGATGGCGCCACCGAAAGACTATCGATAGCATCAGTCACATTAATAGTGACCGACCCGGTCCGATCGAATTGGAGCAAACTGGGATTGATCGGGAGAAGGCCCTCCTAGAGGCCTTAAAAAATATTGGCGTCGTCGAAGAACGATCTGCAGATCGAATCAATATGCCGGACATATTTCGTGTGGCGGCTAAGATTAAGCGGCGCGGGGGCGTGAGGCCACCCCGACGGTAAGGCGCAGTTCGGAAATCAGTTACTTGTTAACCGCTCTGAATTGCCGCGAATCAGGGGCTGTTCGCTTTCCTGACATCTATCAGCTGCCGTGGGGTTATGACCGAAATGGGGCATGAAGACCGGTTCCCGCGGTCAGGGCTGAGCGACCGTAGTGGGTTTCAAAAGCGGTCCTGCGCTGCCGCCGATTGGGCGATGTAGGCTTCTGGCTTTTGGGTCGGGCTCCCTAAACCTCCCGATGGCAACCGCGCTGACGGAACAGCATGCGATGGGTCGAGTGGTCGAGTTCACCGCACGGCCGAGGGGTCTCGTGATAAATATCGAGGGCATTTCCGGTCCCGACGCTCAGCCTTGTTGCCGGCTTTTGCGCTCTTCGTAGAGCATGCGGTAGTAGCCGAAAATCCCATCCTCGCGGCCGGACATCTTGAACCAGTCGAGCATCTGCGCGGTCGAATCGACCTGATCGTCGTGCCGGCCGTGGGGGAAGGTCGAAAGCTCGTGCAGATAGAGGGCGAGCCACGGCGCCTTCTCGGGGAGATGGACGAAGCCGTTCTCGATCATCGCGGTCTGGGCGTAGATCCGCATCACCTTGTCGGCCTGCGGCCGATAGCTGGTGGCGGCATGCATCCCTTCGTCGCGCAATTCCTGGATGAGCTGGGTGCCGCTTGCCCGGTCCTCGATCAGCACGACGTCGGGCCGCCAGCTTGCATGCTCGTCCTTCACCCGACGCTTCAGATCGGGATATTCGAAGCGCTCGCGCACGACGTCGAGCAGATAAAGGTGCTTGCCCTTTATGCCCCAGCTCGTGCACACGCTGAAATCGGCGAGCTCGGTCGCCTTGTTGGCGGTATCCCAGCTCTGCACGACGCGCTCGAACTTCTGCGGCAATTCGTCCTCCCGGTAGCGGGCGAACCAGGCGGATTTGACAAGGCCGCCGCCGAGCGGCGCCGGCGCCTGCTGGTATTGGCCGGCGAAGTTGTATTCGCCGATCGTCCGGCGGATCTGCGCCAGCACCGCCGCCCCTTCGCGTTCCGGTTGCAATGCCGCTCCACGCGCTCTGACGATGCGCTCCTGCCCCCAGAAATGCTCGAGAGGGTGGCATTCGGTTTCCTCGGCGAAGGCCGACAACGACAACCGCTCCCAGCGTTCCTGTTCCAGCACATGGCCGGTGAGGTCGTCCTCGTGCAGCCGGTGCATGATCAGGACGATCGCCGCTTTGCGCTTGTCGTTGAGGCGGCTGTAGAGGGTGTGGTCGAACCATTCGTTGGCGGCCCGGCGCTGCGCCTCGGACAGCGCCTCCTCGGGTTTTAAGCGGGTCGTCGATGACGATGAGGTCGGCGCCGCGCCCGGTCAGGACGCCGCCGACACTGGTGGCGAGCCGACAGCCCTGCGCCGTCGTGTCGAATTCCGCCATCGCCTGCCGCGCGGCAGAGAGCCGCGTCGGAAAGACGCGGCGGTACCAGGGGCTGGCGACGATGCGCCGGCAATCGCGCGACAATTTGTCGGCGAGCTCCTGGGCATAAGAGGCGCACAGGATCTGCAGGCTCGGCGCGTGCCCGAGGCACCAGGCCGGAAAGGCGACCGAGGCCAACAGCGACTTCAGATGCCGCGGCGGCAGGTTGATGATCAGCCGGCGGATCCTGCCGTCGCGCACCGCCGCGAGCTTCGCTGCGATCAGCTCGATATGCCAGCCGAGTGCCAATTCGGTCTGCGGATAGAGCTCGCAAAAGAGGCCTGCGCGAAGCTCGCGAAATCGACGCGCAGCAAGGCCGCGATTTCATCGGCGGCCACCCTTTGCGGCTGCGGCATTTCGATCGCGTTCTGCAAATGGATCGCCCCTCACCCCGGTCCTCTCCCCGCAAGCGGGGCGAGGGTGATAATCGACGGCTAACCCTCGTCGTCCAGCGGCGGCGGCGGGGCCGGGTCGGCGCGGTTCGCCGCGCCGGCGGTCTCGGCGGTCTCGGCGGTCTCGGCTTGGATCATGCGCCGCAACCGGGTGGTCAGGCTGGCGACGATCGCCGCGTCCGAGCGGCCGAGCGGCCGCATCTCGACGCCCGGATCGGGCGGCGGCGCCACCTTCTTTTCGATGTCCTTCAGCATGGCGATCAGGAGCTTGATCGCACTGATGTCGGCGCCGGCCGAGCGGTCGACGAGCTGGCCTACGATCGCTTCGCGCTTGGTGATCCGGCGCCGATGTCCGTCGGTGTTGGCCGTCGTCTCTTCGTTCAGCGCCGCCAGCAGCAGCGCCGCCAAATCCTTCTTGCCCGGGCCGGCGGGGTTGCCGGAGCGGCCCTTCTGAAAACGGGTATGCAATGGCGGCTTGCCGCGGCCGACCCGGTATTCCTTTTCGTCCCCGTTATCGTCCGCCAACATGACCCAGCCGCCGGCTTGCCCCGCCTTATCGCCGACCCTATATACCCCGCTCTGCTGATTTTGTCAATTATGGAATGTGACATGCTTATATCACAACACGGGTCCAGCTTCCCTGCCACTTCCCTGACATACCCCGCGGCAGGGAAAGAAAGTTCCCTGCCGGCCCCGGCCAAAAAGCCGCAAGCCGTTGGCAGGATGCAATTGTCGGCCCCAGCCGCCGATTTTTTCCCTGTCGTTGGCCGCCGGCAGGGAAAAATGCGATCGGCCGATCGCCGGTCGGCGCGTGCAGCTTCGCGCCGGCCGTGTCAATATCGGCCACAGCGGCAAGGCTAGGGCGGGAGCGATCGGGTGCTCGTAGAGCTGGGTCATTTCGCCCTGATCCTTGCCCTCCTCGTCGCTCTGGTGCAGGGAACGGTGCCGCTTGCCGGTGCCGCGGCGCGCAGCGGCGCGCTGATGGCGCTGGCGCGCCCGGCCGCCCTCGTCCAATTCGGGCTGGTGGCGCTGTCCTTTGCCGTCTTCATCGATGCGCACATCGTTTCCGACTTCTCGGTGCGCAACGTCTACGAGAATTCGAGTCTGGCAAAACCGATGCTCTACAAGGTGACCGGCGCCTGGGGCAGCCACGAGGGCTCGATGCTGCTGTGGGTCTTCATGCTGGCGCTGTTCGGCGGGCTCGTCGCCCTCTTCGGCGACGGGCTGCCGTTGCGGTTGAAGGCACGCGCGCTGGCGGTCCAGGGCCTCCTCGGCTTCGGCACCCTATTGTTCATCATCACCACCTCGAACCCGTTCGAGCGGCTGTTTCCGGTGCCGGCCGACGGCCGTGGCCTCAACCCGTTATTGCAGGATCCGGGCCTCGCGTTTCACCCGCCATGCCTGTATTTCGGTTATGTCGGGTTCTCGATCACCTTTTCCTTCGCGATCGCAGCACTCCTCGAAGCCCGGGTCGATGCCCTTTGGGCGCGCTGTGTGCGGCCCTGGACCCTGACCGCCTGGTGCGGCCTCACCCTCGGCATCGCGATGGGCAGCTGGTGGTCCTACTACATCCTCGGCTGGGGCGGCTGGTGGGAGTGGGACCCGGTCGAGAACGCATCGTTCATGCCGTGGCTGCTCGGCACCGCGCTGCTGCATTCGGCGGCGGTCGTCGAAAAGCGCGAGGCTTTGCAGCGCTGGACCGTGCTGCTGGCGATCCTGACCTTCGGCATGAGCCTCGTCGGCACCTTTCTGGTGCGCTCAGGAGTGCTGACCTCGGTTCATTCCTTTGCCCTCGATCCGGCGCGCGGCGTCTTCATCCTGGTGCTGATCGCGCTCGTCATCGGCGGCGGCCTCGTCGTCTATGCGCTGCGCGCGCCGCGGCTTGCTGCCGGCAACGGCTTCGCGCCGGTCAGCCGCGAGGGCGCGCTGGTACTCAACAACCTGTTGATCTCGGCCGGCATGGCGACGGTGTTCCTCGGCACTTTCTATCCGCTCTTCGCCGAGCTGTGGGCCGGCGTCAAATTGTCGGTCGGTCCGCCCTATTTCGACGAAACCTTTGTCCCGATCTTCGGGCTTGCGGTCGCCGCGATGGCGATCGGACCAATGCTGGCCTGGCGCCGCGGCAACCTTTCCGGCGCCCTGCGGCGGCTGGCGCCGGCGCTGGCGGGCGCGCTTCTCGTGCCGGCCGCCGTCTTCGCCCTCGACCCGGCGGCACCGCCGGCGGCGCTCGGCGGCATCGCTCTTGCCGTCTGGGCGATGCTGGGTGTGCTGGCCGATCTCGCCGATCGCATCGGCGTTGCCAGGCTGCCGCCGGCGGCGTGCTGGCGCCGCTTGTCGCATTTGCCGCGCGGTACCTGGGGACAAGTATTGGCGCATTTCGGCGTCGGCGTGCTGGTCGCCGGTATTACGGTGTCGCTCGCCTGGCGCAGCGAGCGGATCACGACGATGCATCCGGGCGGCACGTTGACGATCGCCGGCCGGACCCTGCGCTTTGTCGGCGTCACCGAGGGCTCCGCCGCCAATTACGACGTGCAGCGGGCCGAGATCGTCGTCGACAGGCCCGGCGGCGCTTCCTTCACCCTGCATCCCGAACGCCGCTTCTTTCCGCTCGCCGGCAGCGATACCGCCCGCACGGCGATTGCCACGAACGGCTTCGCCGATCTCTACCTGGCGCTCGGCGATCCGGACGGCCACGGCGGGTGGGTCGTGCGCGCCTATTACAATCCGCTCGTCCCGTGGATCTGGTTCGGCGCGATCATCGCCGTCTGCGGCGGCCTCGTCTCGCTCAGCGATCGGCTGGTGCGTCGGCGCAGTCCCGCCGGCCGCGCTGGCGTTGCGATGGCGCCGTCGGCCGAGCCCGGATGATCCGCGGGCCTTCGGCCTTAGCCGGGACAGGCTTGCCGATCCCGGCCTTCGCCGGGACAGGTAGCCTTGTCCGGTGGGCGCTCTGCTGTCTGGCGCTGCTGATGGGGTTGTCCGCCGGCCCGGCGGCGCGGGCCTTCGAGCCTTCGGAACGGCTCGCCGATCTGGTGCTCGAGCGGCGCGCGGAAGTCATCGACGCCGAATTGCGCTGCCTCGTCTGCCAGAACGAGTTGATCGAGGAGTTGGACGCGGGTCTCGCGCATGATCTGCGGCTGCTGATCCGCCGGCGTCTCGTGGCCGGCGATACCGATCGGCAGGTGCTCGACTTTGTCGTCGCCCGCTACGGGATCTTCGTGCTGCTCGACCCGCCATTCGAGCCGGTCACCTACCTCTTATGGCTGACGCCGCCGCTTCTGTTGCTTGCCGCAGGCGGCTTACTGGCGTGGCGCATGCGCCGGCCGCCCGCTCCCGAGCCGCCGCCGCTGTCGGCGGAGGAACGAGCGCGCGTGGCGCTTTTCCTCGGCGAACGCGGATGATCTGGTTTTGCTGCGCCGCCGCGCTGCTGGTCGCAGCGGTGCTGGCGGGGCTGCTGCGGCCGCTCCTTCGCCGGCCGCGCCGTGGCAACGAAAACGGCGAGGCGGTCGCAATTTTCCGCGGCCAGCTGGCCGAGCTCGAAGCCGATTCTGCGCAGGGCCGGCTGACACCGGAAGCGGCCGCTGCGGCCGGGGCTGAAATCGCCCGGCGCCTTCTGGCCGCGGCGGACCGCGAGGCAGCCGCTGCGACCTTGCCGGCCGGCAGTCCCTCCGAGATGTCGTGGCGGATCGGCGCGGCTGTCGGCGTCGCCGCCGTGCTGCCAATAGCGGCGGTCGCGATCTATCTCTGGGTCGGCGCGCCGCTCGCGATCCGCGGTACGGCGGCCGCCGATGACGCGCTGCAGACGCATGCACAGGCCGAATTGACGGCGGCGGCCGACGCGCTCGCATCGCGCGTCAAGGCGGACCCCGGCAATCTCGAAGACTGGATCATGCTCGCTCGGAGCTCGGCCTCGCTGCAGCGCTTCGCCGCGGCGCGCGACGCTTACCGTCATGCGATCGCGCTCGCCCCGGACCGGCCGGAAGCGCACGCCGAACTCGGCGAGACCCTGGTGCTCGAGGCGGACGGGGTCGTCACACCTTCTGCCGCGGCCGAATTCGCGCAGGCCGGCAGCGATCCGCGCGCCCGCTATTACACGGCAGAGGCGGCGCTGCAACACGGCGATAGAACGAAAGCCGTGAGCCTGCTGCGCGCCTTGCTCGCCGATGCCCCGGCCGACGCGCCGTGGCGCGAACCGGTCGCGCGACGGCTCGCCGAGATCGCCCCCGGCACCGCACCGGGCGGCGCGGCGTTTGCCGCCCCTACGGGACCGAACGCGCAGGACATCGCCGCCGCCCAGGCGATGTCGCCGGAGGCGCGGGCGGCGATGATCCGGGGCATGGTCGCGCGTCTCGCGGCCCGGCTCGAGCAGCATCCCGACGACAGGGAAGGCTGGGCCCGTCTCGCCCGCGCCTATGATGTCCTCGGCGAGACGGAAAAGGCAAAGGTGGCGCGGAACCGCGCTGCGGCCGCCGCGCCGCCGGCTGGGTCGCCCGCTGCCGCGGCGGCGCCGCCGCGCTGAAACCGAAGCCGGCCGCGTCGTCGTCGTTGCCTCGGGAAGCCTGTGCCGCTCGCGTCCGTATCAGATGCAAATGTCACGATGTCGCTACTCTCGCCCGGATTGTCGCTTGTCACCGGTGCGACCGGGTTCGTCGGCTCGGCCGTGACGCGCGCGTTGCTCGCGGCCGGCCACGAAGTGCGCGCCCTGGCGCGGCCGAACGGTGATCGCCGCAATCTCGACGGATTGCCGGTCGCGATCGCCGAAGGTTCACTCGAAGACACTGGCTCGCTGGCGCGCGCCGTTGCCGGTTGCCGATACCTGTTCCATGTGGCGGCCGATTATCGGTTGTGGGTGCCCGATCCGGCGGCAATGTTCCGTGCCAATGTCGCCGGCACGCGGGCGCTGATGGCCGCGGCGCTCGATGCCGGCGTCGCGCGGGTTGTCTACACGAGCAGCGTCGCGGTGCTCGGTCTCGTCGCCGAAGGCTCGGCCGACGAAACAACGCCGAGCCGGATCGATGACATGATCGGGCCGTACAAGCGCTCGAAATTCGCGGCGGAGGAGATCGTTCGCGCCTTCGTCGTCGAGCACGATCTGCCGGCGGTCGTCGTCAACCCGGCGACCCCGGTCGGGCCGCGCGACCGAAAGCCGACGCCGACCGGGCGGGTCATCCTCGAGGCGGCGAAGGGCCGACTGCCGGGGTTTGTCGATACCGGCCTCAACATCGCGCATGTCGACGACGTCGCCGCCGGCCATCTTCTGGCGGCACAAAGCGGTCGCATTGGCGAGCGTTACATCCTGGGCGGCGAGAACCTGCCGCTCGCCGGAATTCTCGCCGAGGTTGGCGGGCTGGTTGGCCGGCCGCCGCCGCGTTTCAAGGTGCCGTATTGGCTGGCCTACCCGGTCGCCGTCGGCGCCGAATGGGGCGCGCGAGTGACCGGGCGCGCTCCGCTCGCGACGCGCGATAGCGTTCGCATGTCGCGCAAGAAGATGTATTTCACTTCGGCAAAGGCGGAGCGCGAACTCGGCTATCGGCCGCGCCCGGCGCATGTGGCGATCGCCGACGCGGTCGCTTGGTTCAAGGCCAACGGGTACCTCGAATGAGTGCGTTGGTGACGGAGGCCGCGGGAAAACCGGCGGACGTTATCGAGACGCCGTCGGGCAAGGGACGCGGCAGTGAGAACTTTCCGGTCGGCTCGTGGCTGATCCGGCGGGATCTCCGTGCGCATGTCCATGCGTTCTATCGGTTTGCGCGCAACGCCGACGACATCGCCGACAATCCGGCGCTGACCGCCGCCGAGAAGATCCGCCGGCTCGACCGCATGGCGGCGGTGCTTGAGGGTGGCGACGGCGGCGATGCGCCGGCCGCCGCGGCGATGCAGCAAAGCTTGGCGGCGACCGGGACCACGGCGCAGCACTGCCACGACCTGCTGCGGGCGTTTCGCCTCGATGCCGAAAAGCACCGCTATCGCGATTGGGACGATCTGATGGAGTATTGCCGCTACTCGGCGGCCCCGGTCGGGCGTCAGCTCCTCGATCTCTATGGCGAGAGCCGCACCGCCTGGCCCGCTTCGGACGCGCTGTGCGCCGCGTTGCAGGTTCTCAACCATCTGCAGGATTGCGCGCTCGACCATGCCCGGCTCGACCGGGTCTATCTGCCGCAAGCCGACTTCGCGGCAGCGGGGATCGGTGTCGCGGCATTGGCGGCCGAGAGGACGAGCCCGGAGTTGCGCCGCGTCCTCGACGCGCTCCTCGATCGGACCGCGGCGCTGGTCGATATGGCGCACGGCCTGCCACCGCGCGTCGCGGCATTCGGCCTGCGCTGCGAATGCGCGGTGATCGTCGCTCTCGCCGCTCGCCTCTTGCGCCGGCTGCGCCACGCCGATCCGCTGGCGCAGCGGGTCGAGCTTCGTAAATCGGATTTTCTCGCGGCCTTTGTGCGCGGCGTCCTGCGGGGTGCCGGGCAATGAGCGAGGCGGCGCTGCGTGCCGGCACCGACGAACCGGGCGGCGACGCGCTGCGCGAGACGATCCGGCATCGGGTCGAGGCGGCCGGAACCTCGTTCTACTGGGCAATGCGACTGCTGCCCGCGGCGCGCCGCAATGCGATGTACGCGGTTTACGCCTTTTGCCGGGAAGTCGACGACATTGCCGACGATGAGCGGCCGGCCTTGCAAAAGCTCGCCGCACTCGCCCAATGGCGCGGGGAAATCGGCGCGCTCTTTGCCGGGCAGCCCCGCCACTTGGTCGCCAGAGCCTTGCGCGAGGGGGTGCTGCGCTATGAGCTGCGGCAAGAAGACTTCCTCACGGTCATCGACGGCATGGAAATGGACGCGCGCGAGGCGATCCGAGCGCCCGATCTGGCGACGCTCGATCTCTATTGCCGGCGGGTCGCCGGTGCGGTCGGCCATCTTTCGGTACACATTTTCGGCGACGCGAGCGAGCCCGCCCACGAGGTCGCCGAAGCGCTCGGCCGGGCGTTGCAACTGACCAACATTCTGCGCGACCTCGACGAAGATGCGCGCCGTGGCCGGCTCTACCTGCCGCGTGAAATTCTCGACCGGCACGGGATCAGCGATGCCGACCCGATGTCGGTCTTGCGCCACCCGGCTCTGCCGGCGGTGTGCCGCGAAGTGGCGGCACTCGCCGAGGATAATTTCCGAGCGAGCCGGCGCGCGATGGCGCGTTGCCGGCGCCGTGCGATGCGGCCTGCGGCGGTAATGGGTGCGATTTATCGGGCCACGCTCGCCGAGCTCTTGCGGCGCGGCTGGCGCGACCCGGCAGCCCGGGTCAGCCTGTCGAAACCGCTGAAGTTGTGGCTGATCCTGCGCCATGGTCTCATCTGAAGCGCCGGTGAGCGCGGGCTCGGGCAGCCGCAAGGCGTTGGCGGGATTCGCTCGGCCATTTCCTCGGGATGCCGGCTTGCCGCCCGCCGGTGCGGCAACCGCGACCCCCGCCGGGCAAGTCCATGTCATCGGCGCCGGTCTCGCCGGTCTCGCCGCTGCGATAGCGCTGACCGACGCCGGCTGCCCCGTGCGGCTCTACGAGGCGAGCGGTCACGCCGGCGGGCGCTGTCGTTCCTATTTCGATGCGGAACTCGGCTGCCGCCTCGACAACGGCAACCATCTGCTGCTCGCCGGTAACCGCGCGGCGATTGCCTATCTCGATAGGATCAGTGCGCATGATACGGTCGCGGGCCCGGGCGACGCGGTCTTCTCGTTTGTCGATGCGGCGACCGAAGAGCGCTGGACGTTGCGGCCGAACCGCGGACCTTTGCCGTGGTGGATCCTAAGCGCGGTGCGGCGGGTGCCCGGCACCAGGCCGGCCGATTATCTCGCCGCATTGGCATTGCGCCGGGCCGCACCCTCGGCGACGGTCACCGAAGTCATGGACCGCCGCTACCCGCTGTTCCGTCGGCTGTGGGAGCCGCTTGCCGTCGCCGCGCTGAACACCGGCGCCGAGCAGGCGTCGGCCCGGCTGTTCTGGCGCATTCTCAGCGAGACGCTCGGCCGCGGTGCTGCCGCGTGCCGCCCGCTGTTACCGCGCGAGGGTCTGTCGGAAACCTTTGTCGATCCGGCGCTGCGGCATTTACGCCGGCTGCGGACGGAGATCCGATTCGGCGTGCGGCTGCGCGGCATGTGTTTCGCCGGCGACCGGGTTCGCGACCTCACCTTCGATGCTGCGACCCTGCCGCTCGCATCGGGCGACATCGCGATCCTGGCAGTGCCGGCCGCCATCGCGGCACGGGTCGTCCCGGGACTGACCGTCCCCGACGCCGCCTCGCCGATCGTCAACGCCCATTTCCGCTGTAGTGCGCCGGCGGATTCGCCGCCCTTTGTCGGCGTTGTCGGGGGCGCCGCACACTGGATCTTTCGCAAGGGAGAGGTGCTGTCGGTGACGGTCAGCGCTGCCGACAGGATCGTCGACTATCCGGGCGCTGCGCTATGCGACCTCCTTTGGCGCGATACGGCTGTTGCCTATAGGGTTCCCCACCGCCCGGTGCCGCCGGCGCGTATCGTCAAGGAACGGCGGGCGACGTTCCTCGCCAGCCCTGATCAGCTCTGCCGCCGGCCGCTGCCAACCACCCGCTGGAAGAACCTCTTCCTCGCCGGCGACTACACCGATACCGGCTTGCCGGCGACGATCGAGGGCGCTATCCGGTCGGGCTTCGCTGCGGCGCGGTTGGCGCTTGACCAGCGCGTCTCGGCGCGAGGTTCGGCTGGGCACGACCCGGCGATGGTACCGGTACGCCAGGACCCGAGCGGTGGCGCGTAGCGCGATGAGCGACGAGACGATGGCGGTAATGGCCACGGCCGCAGCGGCTCGCCCGCGGCAGCTGCCGAGCGAGGAGCTCGACGATGCGATCGCGCGCGCCGCCCAGGCGCTGCTTGCGCGCCAAGCGGCGGACGGCCACTGGGTATTCGAGCTCGAGGCCGATGCGACGATCTCGGCCGAATTCATTTTGCTGCATCATTATCTCGACCGGATCGACCCCGAGATCGAGGCACGGATCGCCCAATTCCTTCGATCGGGGCAGGGTGCCGATGGCGGCTGGCCGCTGTTCTACGGCGGCTCGCTCGATCTGAGCGGCACGGTCAAGGCGTATTTTGCGCTCAAAGCGGCGGGAGACCCGGTCGACGCGCCGCATATGGCACGCGCCCGCGCGGCGATTCTGGCGCGGGGCGGCGCGCGCCGCTGCAACGTCTTCACCCGGACCCTGCTGGCGCAGTTCGGTGAAGTGCCGTGGCGCGCGGTGCCGGTCATGCCGGTCGAAATCATGCTGCTGCCGCGCTGGTTTCCGTTCCACCTCGACAAAGTGTCGTACTGGTCGCGCAGCGTAATCGTGCCGCTCCTGGTGTTGATGGCGCTGCGGCCGCGGGCCCGGAATCCGCGGGGGATCACGATCCGCGAGTTGTTCATCGAACCGCCGGAGACCGTGCGCGACTGGATCAGCGGTCCGACCCGATCGCACTGGTCGTTCGTATTCGTGCAGCTCGACCGTCTGCTGCGGATCGTCGAGCCCTGGTTTCCAGCGGCGACGCGGCGGCGCGCGATCGCCGAGGCCGTCCGTTTCGTCGCCGAACGGCTGAACGGCGAAGATGGGCTCGGCGGCATCTTTCCGGCGATTGCCAATTCCTTGCTGATGTTCGATTGCCTCGGCTATGCACCGGATCATCCTTATTGCCGGACAGCCTATGCCGCGATCCGCAAGCTGCTGGCCGGCGACGGCGAGCGGCATTATTGCCAGCCTTGCCTGTCGCCGGTCTGGGACACGGCGCTCGCCTGCCACGCGCTCACCGAGGTCGACGATCGCGGTGTCGACGGGGCAGTTCGCCGGGCGCTCGATTGGCTCGCCGCCGTGCAGGTTCTCGACGTCGCCGGCGATTGGGCGGCCGCGCGGCCCGGGCTGCGGCCGGGCGGCTGGGCGTTTCAATACGCGAACCCGCATTATCCCGATGTCGACGACACCGCGGCCGTGGCGCTGATTCTCGACCGCTGCGATCCGGTGCGCTACCGCCCGGCGATCGCCCGCGCCGCCGAGTGGATTCTCGGCATGCAGAGCCGCAACGGCGGCTGGGGCGCCTTTGACGCCGACAACATGCATTATTATCTGAACCATATTCCGTTTGCCGATCATGGCGCGCTGCTCGATCCGCCCACCGCCGATGTCAGCGCCCGTTGCCTCGGGTTGCTGGCGCAAACCGGCTACCCGATCGATCATCCTGCGGTGGCCGCGGCGATCGCCTATCTGCGCGGCGAGCAGGAGGCGGATGGCAGCTGGTTCGGCCGCTGGGGCACCAATTATATCTATGGCACCTGGTCGGTTCTGGCGGCGTTCAACGCCGCCGGCATCGATCCGGCCGGACCTGAGGTCCGCCGCGCCGTCCTCTGGCTGGTCGAACGCCAGCGTTCGGATGGCGGCTGGGGCGAAACCGGCGAAAGCTATTGGCCGGGGACGGCGCGCGGCGAGGCGCCGTACAGCGCTCCGTCGCAGACCGCCTGGGCGCTCCTCGGCCTGATGGCCGCCGGCGAGGTTCGCCACACGGCGGTGATGCGCGGCATCGCCAATCTGCTCGCAATGCAGAACCCCGATGGCAGCTGGGACGAGCCGTGGTACACCGCGATCGGGTTTCCGCGCGTGTTCTATCTGCGGTATCATGGATATCGAGCTTATTTTCCGCTCTGGGCGCTCGCCCGCTACCGCCGCCTGATCGCCGGCTCGCGAAAGGTGCCGTTCGGCCTCTGATCACGAACCGGCGAGCACTTGTCTGCATCTGCGGTCTTGCCGCCGAGGCACGGGTTGCCCGGCGAGCCGGATTTTCGGTCGTCGTCGGAGCGGGCGATCGGCGGCGCACCCAGGCGCTCGTCGAGGCGACCGTGGCGGGCGCCGATTGCCTCGTCAGCTTCGGCATCGCCGGTGCATTGTCCTCGGCGCTGAGGCCCGGCGATCTGGTTCTGTCGGCGGATATCCTGTCGGAGAACGGACGCTGGCTAGGCGAGCCAGCTTGGCGCCGCCGCCTCGCCGAGCTGGCGCGCGTGATCGACGCCGCATCGGCGCCAGTGCTCGGGGCCAGCGAAATTCTGGCGACGCGCGCGGCTAAGGCGCACGCCCGAATACGCTTCGGCGCGCTCGCCGTCGATCTCGAAAGCGACCTCGTCGCGCTCGCCGCCGCCGAGGCCGGGGTCCGGTTCGCGGCGTTGCGCGCGATCGCCGACCCGGCCGAGCGCGATCTCCCGCTGGCGGCACTGCTGCCGCTCACCCCGGGCGGCAGCCCGGATCTTGCTCGTGTCCTTGCCTCGGCGTTCCGTCGGCCGCTGCAAGCCGGCACGCTCTGGCAGCTGGCCCGCGAGACGCGACTGGCGCTGAGGGCGCTAGAACGCGCCGCTCCGGTTCTGCATCGAGTCGCCGCGAGCGCTTAGCCGCGCCATCGCCGCCTCGACATGGCGCGAGAGGCCGTATTCGGCCGGACGCTGTCGGTCGAGAGGGATTTCCGGCGCCATCTCCCCCTCGGTGCGCACTCCGGCGAGCGCCACCCGCGCCGCCTTCAGCGGGTGGCGGACCGCATCGACAACCGCGGTCGCTTCGTAGCCGCTGTGGACCATGCAATCGGCGCATTTTTCGTAATTTCCGGTGCCGTAGGCGTCCCAGTCGGTCTCATCCATCAGCTCACGAAAGGTCTTGGCATAGCCCTCGCCGAGCAGATAGCAGGGCCGTTGCCAGCCGAAAAAATTGCGCGTCGGATTGCCCCAGGGCGTGCAGCGGTAGGATTGGTTGCCGGCGAGGAAATCGAGAAACAGGCTCGACTGGTTGAACGACCAGCGCCGGCTGCGGCGGGCCAGGATGCCGCGAAACAGCTCCTTCGTACGCCGCCGGTTCAGGAAATGCTGCTGGTCCGGCGCCCGCTCATAGGCATAGCCGGGCGATACCGTGATCCCGTCGACGCCCAGTTCGCTGACCGTGTCGAAGAATCGCGCCGCCCGGTCGGGCTCGGCGGTGTCGAACAGCGTGGCGTTGATGTTGACGCGAAAGCCGCGCGCCCTGGCCAAAGCGATCGCCGCGACGGCGCGGTCGTAGACGCCGTCCTGGCAGACCGTCCGGTCGTGCTCCTCGCGGTCGCCGTCGAGATGGATGGTCCAGGCGAAATAGGGGTTCGGGGCGAACTGGTCGATCTTTTTTTCGAGCAGCAGCGCGTTGGTGCACAGGTAGACGAACTTCCGTTTCGCCATGATGCCGGCGGCGATCTTGTCGATGTCGCGATGCAACAGCGGCTCGCCGCCGGCCAGCACGACGATCGGCGCGCCGCATTCGTCGACCGCGTCGAGGCACTCGGCGACCGAGAGGCGCCGATTGAGGATCGCGTCGGGATAATCGATCTTGCCGCAGCCGGCGCAGGCGAGGTTGCAGCGGAACAGGGGTTCGAGCATCAGTACCAGCGGGTAGCGCTCGATCCCGCGCAAGTGCCGACCGATAACATAGGCACCGACTCGGATCGTCTGCCGCAGCGGTATGGACAAGGCTGAACCCTCGCGAAAATTGCACTCAAGGAACGGTGTCGGCGAGCTGGATCGGCATCCGGAAGCGGACATTCTCGGTGACGCCCGGCAGTTCCGACAGCTCCACCACAGCGATTTCGCGCAATCGATCGATCAGCGCCTCGACCAGTTCGGCTGGCGCCGAGGCGCCGGCGGTGATGCCGACCGCGGCGGCGCCGTCGACCCAGGCCTGATCGAGGGCCGCAGCGTCCTCGATCAGGTAGCTCGGGACCCCGCTCTCGGCGGCGATTTCGCGCAATCGATTCGAGTTCGAGCTGTTCGGCGCGCCGACGACGAGCACGACATCAACCAGCTTGGCGAGTTCGCGCGCCGCCCGCTGGCGATTTTGCGTCGCATAGCAGATGTCTTTCGTGTCGGGTCCAACGATCGACGGGAAGCGTTCTTTGAGCGCCTCTATTACCGCCCGCGTGTCATCGACGCTGAGCGTCGTCTGCGTGATGAAGGCGAGCTTGTCGGGGTCGGAGACGGCAAGCCCCGCCACCTCCGCGGGGGTTGAGATCAGGTGTACGCGGCCTACGATCCGACCCATCGTGCCCTCGATTTCGGGATGGCCTGCATGGCCGATGAGGATGATTTCGCGGCCCTGGTTGGCGTAGCGCTGGCCCTCGATATGGACCTTCGAAACGAGCGGGCAAGTCGCGTCGATCACCGGCAGCCCGCGCTCGGCGGCACGCTCCTCGATCGCGCTGGCGACACCATGGGCGCTGAAGATCGTGACGCTGCCCGGTGGCACCTCGTCGATCTCGTCGACGAAATGCGCCCCCTTGGCGCGCAGCCGCTCGACGACGTGGCGGTTGTGCACGATCTCGTGACGAACATAAATCGGCGGGCCGTATTTTTCGAGCGCGCGCTCGACGATCTCGATCGCCCGTTCGACCCCGGCACAAAACCCCCTCGGTTGGGCCAATACGACCCGCATGATCCTCTCCCGCCGCGACGCCGCGTGCGCCGGCATGATTAGCACGGATATAGGAGAATTCGACATTCCTGCCACGATGGTGACTCTGGCCTGCGACAGCGCGGCAATCTTCGACAAGCCCGGCTGTGGCTGCGCCGCATTCAGCCGCCGGGCGACGGCATCAGCCAGGCATCGGTGACATCGAACCTCCCGACGGAGACCGGTGCAATTGTCAGGGCGGCGGCTCGGGCGTCGCAACGATGGGACACCGCCGACCAGTCGCGACAGGCGCTCATGATGGCCCGCCGCAAACCTGGCGGGAATGTTCCGCCTGCCACCGGCCTTCGATCGGCAGTTCGGCGCCGCCGAAGAAAGTGGTCGAGAAGCCGCTGCCGTCGCGGGTCTCCGCGGTCGAAGCCTACCCACCATTTACCCGGTAAATGTCATAGCCGCCGCCCGAGGCCTTGAATTGATCGAAAGGCGCGTCGTCGAACGGATTGACGACCCGCAAACTTCCGTGCAGATCCAGCATCGGGTAGGAGTCCTGCGGTTGCATGCCGTCGGGATGCCCCGGCCGGGCTGGTCGTGATGGTGGTAGGGCAGCGCTTCACCGACCAAGAGCGACAAGCAAACGGATCCGCCGGCAGCACCCTGCGTCCCGGATTGATGCAAACCCTCTGGATCAGAGATCGATCACCGATGCGGGCGCCTAATCACGCGCGGGGCCGGAAGCGTGGGCGGCAAACGTCTGGTGCATGCCATGGCCGGCGCCGGTCACGAGCCAGGCTAGCTGAACGGCGCGCAATCTCAATTTCAGTCCTCCCCAACAATCCCGCCACATTCCTGTGAGCGTAGCGCTCGCGATTGCCTTCGTGCTGGCGCCGGGCTGGACCTATCTCTTCGTCGCCGCGGCAGCGGCGAAAGGCTTTGCTCGTCGTCCGCTGCCGTGCGCGAACCTGTGCCCGCCGGTCTCCGTGCTGAAACCGCTACACGGTGCCGAGCCCGGCCTCTATGACAATTTGCGCTCGTTCGCCGAGCAAGACTATCCGGCGATGCAGATCGTCCTCGGTGTCGGCGACCCGGACGACGACGCCTTGCCGGTCGCCCGTGCCGTGATGCGTGACCTGCCGGGGAACGACATGGCGCTCGCCGTAGGGGCGGGAGTGGGGATCAATCGGAAGGTTGCGAATCTCGAAAATATGCTACCCTTGGCGCGGGGCCGGGTCCTCGTGTTGGCTGACAGCGACATGCGTGTCGAGCGGCACTACCTCGCCGCGGTCACCGCACCCCTCCTTACCGACCCTCGCGTCGGTGTCGTCACTTGCCTCTATCGAGGCGTCTCGGCCGGCGGCAAATGGTCCGAGTTCGGCGCGCTGCACATCAATTTCGGGTTTCTGCCGAGCGCCCTCATTGGCACGCTGTTGCGGCTTGGCGGCGGTTGCTTTGGCGCGACGATCGCGCTCGAACGCGATACGCTTGCAGCGATCGGCGGGTTTGCCTCGCTACGCGACCAGCTCGCCGATGACCATCGGCTCGGCGCCGCGGTTCGCGAGAGGGGGTTGGCGATCCATCTGTCGCGCTATCTCGTCGACGCCCGCGTCTTCGAGCCGTCCTTCGTGGGACTGTGGCGGCACGAGCTGCGCTGGGCGCGCACCGTGCGCGGCGTGGCGCCGCTCGGCTTTGCTGGTTCGGTTCTGGCGCAGCCTGTGGTCCTGGCCGCGCTCGGCGTCGTGGCCGCGGGATTTGGCTTGACCACCAGCGTCTTTCTGGCGTTCACCCTCGGATTGCGGTGGGCTACGGCAGGTGTGATCGCGACGGCGCTGGGCCTTTCCGCAAAGAGGCTGTGGCTGTTGCCGGCGCGCGACGTCTTGTCCTTCGCCGTGTTCGTCGCCAGCTTGTTCTCGCGTCAGGTGGTTTGGCGGGATCAGCGGTATCGCCTCGAAACGAGCGGTCGGATCAGCATTGATGGAGACCGAGCCGGATGATGAAAACCTTGTTTCTGCACCCGCCCGCCTATGACGGTTTCGACGGTGGGGCCGGGTCGCGCTACCAGGCTAGGCGCGAGATCCGTTCATTCTGGTATCCGACCTGGCTCGCGCAGCCGGCGGCACTCGTACCGGATAGCCGGCTGGTCGACGCGCCGCCAGCGCGCCTGAAGCTCGCCGATGTCGTACCTTTGGCGCGCGACTACGAACTCGCGGTGCTGCACACGTCGAGCCCGTCCTTCGCCTCCGACATCAAGGTTGTCGAGGCGCTAAAGGACGAAAACCCGCGGCTCAAGGTCGGTTTCGTCGGCGCCAAGGTGGCAGTCGAGCCGGAAACGAGCCTCGCAGCCTCGGCGGCGCTCGATTTCGTCGCTCGCGAGGAGTTCGACTTCACGATCCAGGAAGTCGCCGAGGGACGCGCGCTGGGCTCGATCGACGGGTTGAGCTTTCGCGGCCCCGACGGCGCGATCCACCACAACCGTGACCGGGCTGTCCTCGAAGACATGGATCGGCTGCCTTTTGTCACCGCCGTCTACAAGCGCGATTTGCGAATTGAGGATTACTTCATCGGCTATCTGAAGCATCCCTATGTCTCGCTCTACACGGGCCGCGGTTGCCGATCCAAATGCACGTTCTGCCTCTGGCCGCAGACCGTCGGCGGCCACCGCTACCGGGTGCGCAGCGTCAGTAACGTGATCGACGAGATCCGCCTGGCGAAGGGCTGGTTTCCGCAGGTCAAAGAGTTCTTTTTCGACGACGACACCTTTACCGACGACCGGCCGCGCGCCGAGGCGATCGCTCGTGAACTCGGCAAGCTCGGCGTCACTTGGTCGTGCAACGCCAAGGCGAACGTGCCCCGCCAGAACTCTCGAAGTATTGCGCGACAACGGTCTCCGGCTGTTGCTGGTCGGCTATGAATCCGGCAACCAGCAGATCCTGAACAACATCAAGAAGGGAATGCGGGTCGACATCGCGCGTCGCTTCACCAAAGACTGCCACCATCTCGGGATCACGATCCACGGCACTTTCATCCTCGGCCTGCCCGGCGAATTGCAGGAAACGATCGAGGAGACCATCCGCTTTGCCGGCGAGATAAACCCGCATACGATCCAGGTATCGCTTGCCGCACCCTATCCCGGCACCCATCTGCACCGCCAAGCGGTCGAGAACGGCTGGCTCGATGCCGCGCATGCCGAACTCGTCGACGAGCGCGGCGTGCAGATCGCGCCGCTGCACTATCCGCATCTATCGCATACCGAGATTTTTCAATCGGTCGAGACGTTCTACAAACGCTTCTATTTCCGCCGGGCGAAGATTGCGGCCCTCATCGCCGAGATGATCAAAAGCCCGCAGATGCTGCGCCGCCGCCTGCGTGAAGGCGTCGAATTTTTCCAGTTCCTGCGTGACCGGGAGATGGCCGGCTGAGGAGCCTCATCCTCTGTGCCGACGATTTCGGGCTCGATATCGCGGTCAATGAGGCCGTCGAGGCGGCACATCGGCGCGGCATCCTGTCGACCACGAGCCTGATGGTCGGCGGCCCCGCCGCCGCCGACGCCATAGCACGAGCGCGACGTTTACCGGAATTGCGCGTCGGCCTGCATCTCGTCGTCGTCGACGGCCGCCCCATACTGCCGGCCGGCGAGGTCGGGGGCCTCGTTGGCCACGACGGCGAATTCGACCGCAACCTGGCGCGGACCGGGTTTCGGTTTTTCTTCGTTCCGGAGATACGGCGCCAGCTCTCACGGGAAATTCGCGCGCAGTTCGAGGCGTTTCGCGCTACCGGCCTGGTGCTCGACCACGTCGACGCGCACAGGCACATGCAGCTGCATCCAAGTGTCGCCAGACTGACGATCGAGATCGGCCGCGATTACGGCATGACCGCGATGCGCGTTCCGGCGGAGCCGGTCGCGACGCTGCGCGCAGCCGATCCCGGCGTGCGCTACCGGACGCCGTTCTATCGCCCATGGGCTGAGCGACTGCGGCGGCAGTTGCGGAACGCGGGATTCGCGACCGCCGATCACGTGTTCGGCATCGCCTGGAGCGGGCGGATGACCGAAGAGCGGGTGAGGCGGTTGTTGCCGCACCTCCCCGGCGGCGCCAGCGAGATCTACTTCCACCCGGGCGCCTGGCGTTCCGAGCGGCTCGCTGCGGCGATGCCGGGCTATAGCCATTTGGACGAGTTGGCGGCGCTTGTCAGCCCGGCGGTCGAACGCCAAATCGCCGGCCTCGGCATACGGCTCATCGGCTATCGAGACCTCGCCCCGTCGTCCCGTCTGGACAATTCCTGCTCTACCTCTGCGCCAATATCCTCCGATCAACCGGGCGTTTGCCGCGAAATTTTCGATCCTTGAACATAAAGCGGTCACGCTTTCCGGCGAGCGTGCATAGAAGTGGAGAGGAATGGAGGGACATCATGAGCGGGCATCTCTTGTGCTGCCGCTATGAGCCTAGCCTCGAGGATCTGCTGGCGGAAGACGAGGTGATGATGCCCGTGCTGCGCAGCGCCGGCCTCGACCGAAGCGAGTTGCGTGCGCTGTTGGCGGAGACCGCCCGGCGGCTTGAGTACCGGGCGCAGGGCGGCGAGGGCGGCACGGGGTTCGGGCCGCGATAGTCAGTTCGCGAGCGCCGGAAATTCAAGGACAGCGCGCAATCCGGGATGATTGTCGGCGAGCGTGGCGGTGCCTTCGTGGCGGCGTGCCACAGCGCGCACCAAGCTCAGCCCGAGGCCGTTGCCGGGAGTGCTGCGGCTCGGCTCGAGCCGGACGAACCGATCGAACACGCCGTGTCGCTCGCCCTCGGGAATGCCGGGGCCGCGGTCGGCCACTTCGAGCACGGCCCGCCCATTACCCCGCAAGACGCTGATTGAGATCTCGTCGCGGGCATATTTCAACGCGTTGTCGATCAGGTTCGCGAGCGCCTGCGACAACAAGTGGCGGTCGCCGCGGATCATGACGCCGGGTACGGCCTCGAGCGCCAGTGCGAAGCCCTGTTCCTCGGCGACCGGTTCGTAAAACTCGAACGCGGTGCGGGCGACCTCGGCCAAGTCCAAGCGACTCATCCGATCCGGGCCCGCCCCCGCTTCCGCCTCGGCGATGCCGAGAAGCGCGTTGAAGGTTGCGAGCAGACGGTCGGCCTCCCCGATCGCGGCGCGAATTGCCTCGCGCTGGTCGTTATCGTCGGCCGCCGCGCTCAGCGCCAGTTCGAGGCGGGCCCGCAGTCGCGCCAGCGGCGTCTTCAAATCGTGCGCGACATTGTCGGTCACCTCGCGCATCGCCGTCATCAGCCGCTCGATCTGATCGAGCATCCGATTGAGATTGGCGGCGAGTTGGTCGAACTCGTCGCCGGAACCGCCGAGCGGCACGCGATCGGACAGATTTCCGGCCATCACCCGCTCACTTGTCCGGTTGACCAACTCGACGCGGCGCAACAGCCTGCGGCTCATAGTCGTACCGCCCAAGAGGCCGACGCCGAGCGCCACGAGACCGGCCCAAAGCAGCGTCGTCTTGACCCGATCGCGGAAAGCCGCTGCATCGCTGATATCGCGCGCAGCCAGCAGACGATAGCCGCCGGGAATGATGAATATGGCGCCGCGTGCCGGATGGGTTTCGACCTGGCCCTCGATCCTGGACGTGATCGTGAACGACAGCCAGCCCGAATGGGTGGACGCGTCCGCCGGCCAAACGGCGATGTTGCCCGCGAGCGGCGTCCCTTCGCGGTCGGTTACCAGATAAAGCATCTTTTCGCCGCGGTCGCCGGCGCTGCGCGCGGCGACCAATTGGACAAGGCCGCTCAGTCCTCGCTGAGCATATTGCTCGGCGAGACCATTGATCTCGGCATTGAGCGTCGCCTCTGTCTGGCGCTCGATGAAGTTGGCGCTCGTCCAATAGACGAACAGCAAGACACCGAGGATCGAGAGCGCGAACACGAGAAAATAAAGTGCCGCCAAACGAAAAGCGTGCGTCCGCAGGAGTTGTTGGGCATTGCCGGCGAGCCGGTGCCGCATCGCGCAGGATCGCGGCGTTGCCAGCGGCAGCGTCTCGGCAACCATCGGCGGATCGGTCGCGGTCACGTGATGCCCGTGCGCAAACAGTAGCCGGCGCCACGCACCGTATGCAGCAGCGTCTGCTCGAAGCCCTTGTCGATCTTATGGCGCAGGCGGCTGATATGCACGTCGACGACGTTCGTCTGCGGGTCGAAATGATATTCCCACACATGCTCGAGCAGCATTGTGCGGGTCACGACGTGACCAGCATTGCGCATCAAATATTCGAGCAGCAGGAATTCGCGAGGCAACAGCTCGATCGTCTTCCCCGCGCGCTTGACCGTGCGAGTCAGGAGGTCGAGCTCGAGGTCGGCAACCTGCAACCGGGTCGTCGCCGGTGCCGCGGCACCGCGTCGCAACAACACCTCGATGCGGGCGAGTAGCTCGCTGAAGGCGAAAGGCTTAACGAGATAATCGTCGCTGCCGGCGCGCAAGCCGCGCACCCGGTCATCGACGCTGCCGAGAGCGCTCAGGATAAGCGCCGGCGTACGAATTTCGGCGGCGCGCAATGCTCCGAGCACCGCGAGCCCATCCATGCCCGGGAGCATGCGATCGAGGACGATCGCGTCATAGCTGCCCGAGCTGGCGAGGAACAGTCCCTCCCGTCCATCGCCGGCCCGATCCACTATATACCCTCTCTCGGCCAAGCCCTTGAGGAGATAGGCGGCAGTTTCGCGATCGTCTTCGACGACAAGAAGCTTCATAGCGCAGTGGCCTAGGCCGCGATCTTCGGGAATAACCGACGATCACGTGGTATCCTAAGCAGCCGGCAGCAAGCCCGGCGAGCGCGCGGCGGCCGACCATCTCGTGATTCCGGACTTGACGGGGCGGTCGATGGTGACGATCTATAGCGTACCAAATCGGTCCAAATTGTCGCCCCGGTTTCCGTGATGATTATCCTCAGCAAGCTCGCCGATTACGGTGTCATCGTCGCCACCCATATGGCAGCCGAGCCGAACCGGCAGGCGACTGCCGCGACGCTCGCCGCCGAGACGAGGCTGCCTCGGGCTACCGTTGCCAAGCTATTGAAGGGATTGGCGCATGCCGGGCTGGTCACGGCGACCCGCGGGGCCGCCGGCGGCTACCGCTTGGCGCGCCGCGCAGAAGCAATCTCTGTCGCGGAGGTGGTAGCCGCGATCGACGGGAATATCGGGTTGACGCAGTGCTCGGTGCATGTTGCGGAATGCGCGCGGACGAATTATTGCCCGACCCGGCCGCATTGGGCGGCGATCAACCGCGCCGTGGAAGAGGCGCTCAGGGCGGTTTCGCTCGATGCGATGATCACCCCGGCGGCTTTCGTGCACCGGCACTCCACCGGCGCTGGCGCCGTCGCTGCGCACGCCGCACCCTAAACAGCTTAAAAGAATTCGCATGAGCTCTTCGATCGCTACTCTCGATACCGTCCGCTCGTTCGCGCAGCAGAGCTACAAATACGGCTTTGTCACGGAGATCGAGGCCGACGAAGCGCCGCCCGGCCTCAACGAGGACACGGTTCGCTTCATCTCGGCCAGGAAGGAGGAGCCGCAATGGCTGCTCGAATGGCGGCTCGCCGCGTTCCGGGCCTGGCAAAAGATGACGCCGCCCAATTGGGCCAAGCTCGATCTCGCGCCGATCGACTATCAGGCGGCCACTTATTATTCGGCGCCACGGCAGAATGCCGCGCCGAAATCGCTAGAGGAGGTCGATCCCGAGCTGCTGCGGACTTATGAAAAACTTGGGATTCCGTTGCGCGAACGCGAGGTTTTGGCCGGAGTTGCGGTCGACGCCGTGTTCGACAGCATCTCGGTGGCGACCACCTTCAAGGATAAGCTTGCCGATCTCGGCATCATTTTCTGCTCGATGGGCGAGGCGGTGCGCGAGCACGCCGATCTCGTTCGTAAATATCTGGGCACGGTGGTGCCGCCGAACGACAATTTCTTCGCGGCGCTTAATTCTGCGGTGTTCAGCGACGGCTCGTTCGCCTACGTCCCGCCGGGCGTGCGCTGCCCGATGGAGTTGAGCACCTACTTCCGGATCAACGCGGCGAAGAGCGGGCAGTTCGAGCGCACCCTGCTGATCGCCGACAAGGGCAGCTATGTCAGCTATCTCGAAGGCTGCACGGCACCGCAGCGCGACGAGAACCAGCTACACGCCGCGGTCGTCGAGCTGATCGCGCATGAGGATGCGCAGATCAAATACTCGACCGTGCAAAACTGGTATCCGGGCGACGCCGAGGGCAAGGGCGGCATCTACAACTTTGTGACCAAGCGCGGCGATTGCCGCGGCGCGCGATCGAAGATCTCGTGGACGCAGGTCGAGACCGGCTCGGCGATCACCTGGAAATACCCGAGCTGCGTACTGCAGGGAGACCATTCGGTCGGCGAGTTTTATTCGGTCGCGATCACCAACAACCGCCAGCAGGCCGACACCGGAACCAAGATGATCCATATCGGGCGCGGGACGCGCTCGACCGTCGTGTCCAAAGGGATCTCTGCGGGCCATGGCCGCAACACCTACCGCGGGCTGGTGCGGGTGCAACCGCGGGCCGAGGGTGCGCGCAACCATACGCAATGCGACTTGCTGCTGATCGGCGAGCGCTGCAGCGCCCACACGGTCCCTTACATCGAGGTGCGCAACCCCTCGGCCCGGGTCGAGCACGAGGCGACCACTTCGAAGATCAGCGATGATCAGTTGTTCTACTGCCGGCAGCGCGGCCTACCCGCCGAGGACGCGGTGTCGCTGATCGTCAACGGCTTCTGCAAGGAAGTGCTGAAGGAATTGCCGATGGAGTTCGCGGTCGAGGCGCAGAAGCTCTTGGCAGTCAGCCTCGAAGGCAGCGTCGGCTAGTCACAACAAGTGAAACTGTGGTGATGCTCGAAATAAAAAACCTGCACGTGCGGCTCGAAGGATGGCCGCGAGATTCTGAAAGGCATCAATCTCGCGGTCGGGGCCGGGGAAGTGCATGCGATCATGGGCCCAAACGGCTCGGGCAAGAGTACCTTAGCCGCAGTGCTGGCCGGCCGCGAGGGCTACGTCATCAGCGCCGGGACCGTCGCCTATCGCGGCCGCGATCTCCTGGCTATGCCGGCCGACGAGAGGGCGCGCGAAGGGGTGTTTCTCGCGTTCCAATACCCGGTCGAGATCCCGGGCGTGAACAACATGTATTTTCTGCGCACTGCATTGAATGCGCAGCGCCGACAGCGCGGCGAGACCGAACTCGACGCCGGTCAGTTTCTCCGGGGGGTGCGGGCCAAACTGAAGGAGCTCGACATTGGCGAGGATCTGTTGCAGCGGTCGGTCAATGTCGGGTTTTCGGGCGGGGAGAAAAAGCGCAACGAGATCTTTCAGATGGCAATGCTGGAGCCGAAGCTCGCGATTTTGGACGAGACCGATAGCGGGCTCGACATCGACGCCTTGAGCGTCGTCGCGAACGGCGTCAATCGGCAACGGGCGCCGGACCGCGCAATCGTCTTGATCACCCATTACCAGCGCATCCTGGACCATGTCGAGCCGGATTGGGTGCATGTGCTGCGGGATGGGCAGATCGTCCGCACCGGCGACAGAACCCTTGCGCTCGAGTTGGAGCGGCATGGCTATGGCCAGCTCGGCGAGGCCGCGTGAGCTGTTCCGGTGCGTCCACAGTCTTTCTCTAGAAAGAATCCCGCGATGACCGGTGGCGGGCGATGAGCGCGGTCGTCGAGTTCCCGTCCGCACCCGAGACGCGGCCCTATCTCGACGCGTTCCGGGGTGTCGCGGCCGAGCCGGCCTGGCTCGGCCGGCAACGCCGGCGGAGCTTGGCGCGCTTTGCCGAACAGGGCTTTCCGAGCCGGCGCGGCGAAGCCTGGCGCTATCTCGATCTGCGCGCGCTCGCCGAGGAGCCGCTGCTGCCTGCCGAACCTGGGGGGTCCGGTTTCGCCGACGCGTCGGCGCTTCTCGACGAAATCGGTTTGCCTGGCGCCACACATCGTCTGGTGGTGGCGGATGGACGGTTCCGCCCTGAGCTGTCCCGGATCGCCGAGTTGCCGGCCGGCGTCTGGCTTGGGACGACGACGCAAGCGATCGCGTTGCGGCCGGAATTGGTGCGCGCGAATTTCGAATTGCCGAGGGAGGGTTGCGGCCAGCCCTTTTCCGAGTTGAACGGCGCCTTCTTCACCGACGGCTTCGTCCTCGACGTGGCGCCCCGCACCGTCCTGGAGCAGCCGATCGAGATCGTGCATCTGGCTTCGGGCGAGATAGCCGGTTCGCTGCACACCCGCAGCCTCGTTGCGCTCGGTGAGGACAGCCGGGTTCGGCTCTGCGAAAGCTACACCGGAAAAGGCCGCTACTGGCGCAACGGCGTGCTGGCGCTGCATCTTGGTCCCGGTGCCAAGCTCGATCGCATGACGCTCGTCGAAGAATCCGAAGACGCTTGGCATCTGTCGGCGATCGCCGTCGATCTCGAGGCGCGGGCAGAGCTCGAAAGCGTCCTGCTGCTGCTCGGCGGCCGCACGCTGCGGCACGAGACCGATGTTCGCTGCCTCGGCGAGGCTACCCGTTGCGGGCTTTATGGCGGGTTCATTGTCGGCGGTCGCAAGGAAGCCAATATCGTCACGGTCGTCGATCATCAGGCGGTGGGCGGCGAGACCCGGGAAATCTTCAAGGGGGTCGCGGCCGGCCAAGGGCATGGCGCGTTCCAGGGGCGCATTACGGTGAGTCCCGGCGCGCAGAAAACCGACGCGCACATGCTGAGCCGCAATCTGACGCTTGGTGCGCAGGCAGCGATCGACACGAAGCCAGAGCTGGAAATCTATGCCGACGACGTCAGATGTAGTCACGGCGCGGCGGTTGGCGACCTTGATGAGGCGGCGCTGTTCTATCTGCTGGCCCGCGGCATTTCTCGCCGGGAGGCGCGCCGCGTTCTGATCGAGGCGTTTCTTCGCGAGGCGGTCGAAACCGTCGAGCCGGGGCCGTTGCGCGAACATCTTCTGTCGAGGCTGGCCCGCCGCCTGGCGATGTTGGAGGGATCAATATGAAGACGGTGAGCCCGGATATCCGCGATCGGGGCAACGGATGGCTGCCGGGCGGCTTCGATCCGAAGATCTTGCGCCGCGAATTTCCGGTCTTCGCGAACAATCCTGGGCTGGTGTTTCTCGACTCCGGCGCCAGCGCGCAGAAGCCGGCCTCGGTGATCGACCGAGTGGCCGATTACTACCGCACCGATTACGCCAATGTGCATCGCGGCGTCTATCGTCTGAGCGCGCGTTCGACCGAACTCTACGAAGAAGCGCGTGGCACGGTGCAGCGTTTCTTGAACGCCGCCGATCCGGGCGAGATCGTGTTCGTGCGCGGCGCCACCGAGGCGATCAATCTGGTCGCGCAGAGCTGGGGCGCCGCCTTTTTCGAAGCCGGCGACGAAGTGGTGGTCAGTGAACTCGAACATCATTCCAACATCGTGCCGTGGCAACTGTTGCGCGAGCGGCTCGGCATCCGCCTCGTCGTAGCGCCGGTCGACGCGACCGGCGGACTGGATCTCGCGGCTTTTGCCGCGCGCCTCTCGCCGCGCACCCGGCTCGTCGCGATGACCCATATCGCGAACGCCACCGGTGCGTTGGTCCCGGTCGAAACCGTCGTCGAACTCGCGCACCGGGCCGGAGCGAAAGTTCTGATCGACGGCTGTCAAGCCGCACCTCGGCTGCCGGTCGACGTGCAGGCGATTGGCTGCGATTTCTATGCCTTTTCCGGGCACAAGACCTACGGACCGACAGGTATCGGGGTGCTGTGGGGCCGGCACGATCTGCTGGCCGCGATGCCGCCTTGGCAGGGTGGTGGCGAGATGATCCTCAACGTCACCTTCGAGAAGACGACTTACCAGGATCCGCCGCACCGCTTTGAGGCCGGCACCCCGGATATTTCGGGGGCGATCGGTCTCGGCGCGGCGCTCGACTTCATCGAAGGGCTGGGCCGCGGCAACATCTTCGAACACGAGGAGGCGCTGACCGGCTACGGCGTCGATCGGCTGTCGCGCATCCCGGGCCTTACCCTCGTCGGGGCGGGCCAGCGCCGGCTCGGTATCCTTTCCTTCGATCTCGAGGGGGTGCACCCGCACGATGTCGCGACCGTGCTCGACCGGCATCACATCGCCGTCCGCGCGGGGCATCACTGTGCGCAGCCGCTGCTGGAAGCGCTCGGCCATCCGGCGACAACCCGCGCCTCGCTCGGCGCCTACAACGATACGGCCGATATCGATGCTTTGGCCGCGGCAATCGAGGCCGCAACGGAGATGTTTCGGTGATGGATCTGCGCGAACTCTACCAGGACATCATCCTCGACCATGGCCGGCGCCCGCGCAATTTCCGGGCGATCGGGCATCCGACCCATCAGGCGCAGGGCTACAACCCGCTATGCGGCGACCGGGTCACGGTCTATCTGAATTTGAACGGGGACCGGATCGACGACGTCAGCTTTGAGGGGCGCGGTTGCGCGATCTCGACCGCGGCGGCGTCGCTGATGACCGAGGTGCTGCGCGGCAAGACCGTTGCCGAGGCGAGAGAATTGTTTGCGCATTTCCGCGCACGGGTGATGGGCGGCGACGAGCCGCCGCTGGCGGAGCCGTTGGCCGCGGAGATGGCGCGGCTTGAACCGCTGACCGGCGTCAAGGCCTATCCGGCGCGCGTCAAATGCGCGACCTTGTCGTGGCACGCGCTGGAAGCGGCTCTGAAAGGTGGCATAGCAACGGTCAAGACGGAGTAGCGCGATGACGGACCGCGATCCGTTCGATTTCGAATTGCAGGATAAGGCCGCCGAAGCGGGCGAATTGGTGGAACGTCCGGAAGGCGGCGAAGACGATCCGGCGCTGATGGCCCCAGTGCTCGAGGCGTTGCGGACCGTGCGCGACCCGGAGATCCCGATGGATCTCGTCGAGCTTGGACTGATCTACGAGCTGATCGTCAAGCGCGGCGGCACGGTCTATGTCGAAATGACGTTGACGACCCCCAGCTGCCCGGTTGCCGCCAGTATGCCGGGCGAGGTGGAGGCGGCTATCCGCGCCGTCCCGGGCGTCGAGGAGGTGCGCGTCAACCTCGTCTGGACGCCGCCCTGGGGCCCGGAACGGATGAGCGAGGAAGCCCGCCTCGAACTCGGGATGCTGTGAGCGCCCACAAACTTGCGTTTGGCGCGACCACCTGACCCGGGGTGCCGCCCCGCGCTGTCTTGGCGTTGCTGACGTCGAAGGAGCCTCCATCGAGAGCGGCCGTCGTCGTCCCTCAGAGGACCTCGCCATTCTTCCCGATCACAAAGCCCGCCGGCGAATGCCTTGCTCGGCCCCGTCGCCCATAGCGTTGACACGCCGACGCCCCGATCCGGTAGCGTTAACAAAATCGTCGCCTGTCAGGCGAAGGGGAGGCAACGGGAGGCACCAATGGCGACGCCGCCCTCGGCGTCTTCACGACAAAGCCTCGGCTGATGCTCGACGAGCCGGGTAAGAGCGAGCACAACGCGACATGGGCGTCGCGCCGGGCTGTCCTGCGCGCTTGTACGGCGGCCTGGATGCGCTGCGCGTCGACCCCCCAGCCCGACACCACCGAGATGTATTCGGTATTGCCGACTTGGAACGCGACCGGCGCATGGGACAAGATCAAGCCGCTTTTCACTGCCACCGCTTCGTCCGTGGGCGGACGCAACGGGCATACCGAGAGCAGCGACCACATCGTCTCGGCCAATTTGTCGGTGCCGAAGGAGATGGGTGGCCCCGGCAAGCCTGGCACTGCCACCCCCGAGCACCTTTTCGCCGCAGGGTTATGCCGCCTGTTTCGGCGGCGCGCTCGACTTTGTCGGCAGGCAGCACAAGCAGGACTTGGCCAAGGCCAAAATCACCTGTGCTGTTTCGATCGGCCCGCGCGAGGGCGGGGGTTTCGGCATTGCGGTCACTCTGCGCATCGAGGACAAGGGCTTGAAGCAAGCCGATCTGGCGGCGCTCGCCCAGGAGGCACACGAAAAGATCTGCCCCTATTCCCACGCCACGCGCGGCAATGTAGACGTGCGGCTTGAGATCGTCGGCGGGTAAACTCGCCGCGAGCGCCCCGCCGACGCGTCGGTCCTACGCCCAATCCCCGGCCGCCGCCCGGCAATACGCCGGCGCCGCATCTGCGGGACCGTGGTTTCCAGCCTTCGCGCTCGCGAATAATAGCTTGCAATAACTTGGTGAGCCCGTCGGGATTCGAACCCGAGACCTACTGATTAAAAGTCAGTTGCTCTGCCGGCTGAGCTACGGGCTCTCGTGCATCGTCATCCGGTCGCAACAACGGCTCCATATAGTCCGCTTGACCGTCGCGGCAAAGCCGAAACCGGCGGGCAGCGTAATCAGAAGTCGGTGTCGCGCTCCATGATCGCGAGCAACGCCTCTGCGGCCCGCAGGGTCTCGTCGCTGTCGCGAAGACCCGTTTGCCGCAGCGCCACGACGCGGCGTTGCAGTTCGTAAGCCTCGGCGCGATCGCCCTCCTGCCAGAGCACGGCGGCGAGGTTCCCCATCGCCGCGAGGCTGTCGGCGTGCTCCTCGCCGAACTCGCGGCACAGAATGTCGACGACTTTTTCAAGCATTCGACGCGCCCCGGCCAGATCGCCTTGCGCCATCACGGTGCCAGCGAGGTTGTTGATCGCCCGCAAGGTTTCGCGCCCGGTTTCGCCGCAGCGGCGGCGTCTGCCGTCGACTATCTCCTCTTGCAGCCGCCGCGCCGCGGCGAGTTCGCCCTGTGCCGCCATCGTTACGGCGAGCTTTCCGATCGCTTTCAGCGTTTCGGGGGCTTGCTCGCCGAGCAGCCGCCGGTAGGCGGCAACGACCTCTTCTTCGAGCTTGCGCGCGGCGATCAGCCGGCCCTGCGCCCACAAGGCCTCGGCCAGATCGAGCTTCGCCGCCAGCGTCTCCGGATGCTCGTCGCCGAGCGTCGCGCGCCGTTCGGCAAGCCGTTGCTGCTGCGCCGCTACCGCACCGGCCCTTGCGTCGGTATCGCTCACCCCGCCGACCTCACCGCCGCCGCCAGAGATTAGTCGAAATCTTCGGCCAGGCGCGCATACCGGCCCGGGCACCATCGCGAGATGGCCGTAATTCGGATTGGTCGAAGCCGGCCGCAACCGTGGCGTCCGATGCCTTGAAACGAGCGATCTGGCGCTTTGTGAACCGGAATTACGATTTAGCGTCGCTGTCGGGGCGTATCCGGACGATGATGTCGACGCGCCTAATCTCGGTGCCGAGCGGCGGCAGAGGCAAGTCGCTGACCGATAATTGGTGCGCCGGGATGTCCTGCAGTTTACCGGTCGCTTCGCAGAAGAAATGATGATGGTCGGCGGTATTGGTGTCGAAATACGACCGCCCCGGCTCGACCACGGCTTCGCGCAACAGCCCGGCATCGGTGAATTGGTGAAGCGTGTTGTAGACGGTCGCCAGCGATACCGGGATCCCCGCCCCGACCGCCTCTCCATGAAGCTGTTCCGCAGTGACGTGGCGATCGCCGTTTTCGAGCAAGAGCTGTGCTAGAGCGAGCCGCTGGCGCGTTGGCCGCAAGCCGGCAGCGCGCAAGTGCTGCAAGGCGATGGGGAGTGGCGAGGTGCTTTTCATTCTAAAGACATAGGCAGGCTCGACCTCGAAAGCAAACGCCGGCTTAGCCGAGCGGCATTGCACAACCGTGGTCGGCGACGGTGCCGGGCAACGGCTCAGGACTAGCCCCGAGGAAGGAAGGGAGGCTCAACGGCGCCCGGAGCGTTCGCTCCGGGCGCCGACCAGAGCGTTACAGGTTTGCCTGGAAGTCGCTGTAGTCGCGAACCTTCTTGTAGATTTGCAGGCGGTTGCGCTGGCTGTCGGCGACGATGATGCTGTCGGTCGCCGCATCGAACTCGACCGCCGTCGGGAAGCAAAACCGCCATTGCGGCTCGAGGCTCCGCACCCGGCGCCGCGCTTTCGCCATATCGGGATTGGCGTCGACGGTCTGCTGCCCCCACTTCGACAAGACCTGGGCGTCGCCGATCAGATGGGCGATCGGCTTTCCTTCCGAGTCAAAGACGGAGACCCGATGGTTGCCCCAATCGGTGACGTAGATGTCGCCGTCGGGATCGATGGCCACGTCGGTCGGATGATTGAGCATTCCCGGCTTCGGATAGCCCTTCGTCTCTTCGCCGGCCGAAACATAAGGGCCGAACATGGTCACGGCATAGCCGCCCTCGGACTCTTCGACCTTGCCGTATTGACCGAACTTCATCAGGAACTTGCCCTCGGGAGACAGCTTCTGGACGCGATGGTTCTTCCAGTCGGCGACAAAGATGTTGCCGTCCTTGTCGAGGGTGATCCCCCAAGGCTGGTTGAACTCGCCGTCGCCGCTGCCGGCCCGGCCGCATTTCCCGACGAACTTGCCGTCCGGCGTGAAAACCTGCAGGCGGTTGTTGCCGCTGTCGACGACGATGATGTTGCCGTTTTTCTCGATGGCCAGCCCGGCCGGGCGATTGAGTTCGCCGTCGCCGCTCCCGGTCGTGCCCCATTTGCGCAGGAATTTGCCGCTGCTGTCGAACACCGAGATCCTGTTCGTCCAGTCATCGGATACGTAGACGTGGTCGTTGTCGTCGACGGCAACGCCGAAGGGCCAAGTGCACTTCCCGTCGCCTTCGCCGTATTCGAAGAAGTCGGCAACCCACTCTTCCTCGCCGGGAGCGCCGAGCGTCGTCTTGTTGACGTGCATTCCGAAGTTGTTTTCGTTGCCCCGATTGGTGGCGTAGAGAACGCCGTTCTTCCCGAGGCACATCGACTGAACGTAATTGAAACCCGGACCGCGCGCGGCGTTTCGCCCGACGGCATGGCTCCAATCGAAGACGCGTCCTTCCGCAACTGTCGTGAGCGGCATAGCGCTCCTCCTCTCTGATCTGCGTGGCTTCTTCGTGTGTGCTGCTCCGGCTCCGCTCCTGACTGGAGAGGAGCCGGAGCCGACTGCCGGACGATTAGTTCAGAAAGGCCGGCTGCTCGAAGGTGCCGTTGACGATCGGAGCCGGGTTGAGCTTCAGCCACTTGTCCAGGATCGTCGAGTAGACGCTCCGGAAGTCCATGTTCGGGTTCAAGTCGCCCTGAACCAGATGCTCCGGCTTCAGGGACGGCATTTCGCCGTAGTGACCGCCCTTGACCTTATCGCCGAGCACAAAGGCGACGCCGCCGGCGCCGTGGTCGGTGCCCGAGCCGTTGTCGCGGACACGGCGGCCGAACTCCGAGAACATCAACAGGATGACGTTATCGGCGTGGTCGTGTTCGCGCAGGTCCTTCATAAAGGCGTCGACGCCCTGGGTCACCGTCGTCCACAGATTTTCGTGGCCCGGGTTCTGGCCGGCATGCGTGTCGAAAGTGCTGTGGTCGCAGTAGAAGATGCGGCTGCCCAAATCGGCCAGATGAGTCTGGGCAATTCCCTTGAGCTTGCGGGCGAGCGGTGTACTCGGATACTGCACCGTCGAAGAGTACTTCTGTGGAGCAACCTTTAGGATGTCCTCGCCCTTCAGGGAATCGATGCCGGTGTCGGCCATGTAGTCCATGACCGTGGCGCTGCCGATCGCCGGCTTGTACATCGCGGAGAAGCGGTCGAGTACCTGCTTGCGCTGCTCGCCTTGGATCGTCGGCAAGAAGCCGTATTTTTCCAGCGGACCGGCGACGCAGGCCACCGGCACGCCCTGCACGGCGAGGGCGCGCGGCAGGCTCGGGCCAAAGCTGACGGTCGTGACGACGTTCTCTTTCTTCGGGTCGAATTCGCGAGCGACGCGGCCGAGCCACCCCTCGGTTCCGACCTTGATCGGCTCGCAGGTGTGCCAGATGTCCATGGCCCGGAAATGCGACCGCGGCGATTCCTTCCAGCCGACGCCGTGCAGGATGGCAAGCTGGCCGTCATCCCAGAACTGCTTGATCGGCGACATGTAGTGCGGGATGCCGTATTGCGCGTCGAGATGGATGATCTGGTTGTCGGGGATCCCGACCGCCTTGCGGTTATCCCGGTACAGCGGGTTGGTGTAGGGGATCACCGTGTTGAGATAGTCGTTGCCGCCCGTCAACTGCAACACGACAATGACGGGATCCTTCTTTACTTCCTGTGTTGCGGGCATTGCGCCTTCCTCCTGGTCTGTTGAGATCACTACATTAGCCGAATTGGTACTCTCTGGTGGCCGCGATCAGCTGCAGCATTTCCGCCGTATGCTGATCGGCGATTTTTGCGTTCCCTTCGCTGTCCCATGCGACCTGGCCCCATGCTCTCGCCTGAGCAAGCAGCTCGTGCTTGGTGTCCGGTCCGACTTCGATCGGGCCGAACTGGTCGAGGCAGCCATCGACAAGCTGTTCGGGGCTCAGCGAGCCATGGCTCTTCAGGCGATCGATGATCGCGCGCACGCCCGGAAGCGAGGTGTCGCCGACCTTCTCCGCCACGAAGTTGATGCGGGCCATCAGCGAACCGCTGTTGATCCACTCCTTGCCGGTATGCCAGCCCTCGACCGAGGGCGGGTTCAACAGATCCTGGCCCATATAGGTCGGCTGCATCGACAGCTCGCCGTAGCCCGGCTTTGGCAGCTCATGGCCGCCGACGAGACGCAGCGTGCCGACCACGACCTCGGCCGGCGACTTCATGTGCTGGAAGCGGGCGTTTTTGAAGAAGTCCGAGTTGAACAGAACGCGCAGCACCGAGGTCATGTCGAACTTCGAATCGCGGAACGCGCCGACGAGGGTGTCGATCGCCTTCTGGTCGCGCGGCGACTCGATCGGCCAGGCGGGCACTTGCGGTTCATCGGCGACAAAGAAGTTGTACAGATGCCGGCAGATGAACTTGCCGCAGGCCGGCTGCTGGACGACGATGTCAATGATGTCTTCGCCGTTGAAGCGACCCTTGTGCCCGAGGAATTCCTTCTCGCCGTCGTCGTGGTCTTCCGGGCGATACTCGAACTTCCAGGGGAACCGGCCATAGGGCGCTCGCGGGATCTTCGTCTCGAAGGTCCAGCCGGTGAACGCCCGCGAGCACTCGCGGACATCTTTCTCGGTGTAGTTGCCGGCGCCGAGGCTGAACAGCTCCAAGAGTTCGCGGCCCCAATTCTCGTTGACCGCGTTGCCGTGGTTCTGCTGATTATCGAGCCAAAAGATCATCGTCGGGTTTTTCGCGACAGTGAGCAAGAGGTCGCGGTAGTTCCCCATGCCGTTTTGCCGGAACAGCTCGATCTGTTCCAGCAGCTGGTCGTAATTGTCGACCTTCGAATTGCCGGTGGCAAAGACATGGTGCCAGAACAGCGCCATTTTCTCTTCGAGCGGCCGCTGGGTGTTGACGAGGTAATACATCCAGTTGACGTTGCCCATCGGCGGCTGCCCGCCGGGCAGCAGCGATGCGGGCTGGTAGCGGAGCAACGTATACGCATCGACTGGCGGCTGGGTCTCGGGGTTGAGCAATTCCTCTACGGTCGCTTCGTAGCCTTTTGCCACGCGCGCCTCGAGTTCCTCGCGTCCGGCGCCGAAGCCGGCCCGCCGCATCAGATGCGCCATCAAAGAGATGTCGTCTTGGTATGCCATCTTGGGCCCTCCTCCTTCTGGGTGATCGGCGAAATGGCGAACCGCGGCAATTCGGATAGCGAGGATGCCGCGGGAAGCCGCTGCTTCTTGGAACGATTTTATCCTGCGACAAGAGGCTGTCAAGCGCAGCCGGAGGCCGACGCGTTAATCTTATGGTCTGGCCCGCCGACTCGCCCCGGCCGGGGCGCTGCCGCCTGTCCCGCTAATTCTCGGGCAGAACGCGAACCACCACATGAACGCCGTGGATCTCGGTCCCGGCGGGCGGCAGCGGAATGCCGCGGATGGTCACGGTCCCCGCCGGGATGTCCTGCAACAGGCCGGACGGCTCGCAGTAAAAATGATGATGATCAGCGGTATTGGTGTCGAAATAGGAGCGGCCGGGTTCCACGACGACCTGCTGCAAGAGGCCGGCTTCGACAAATTGATGCAGCGTGTTGTATACGGTGGCCAACGACACCTGCATGTCCGAATTGAACGCCTCGGCATGGAGTTGCTCGGCGGTAACGTGCCGGTCGCCATTTTCCACGAGCAGGCGGGCCAGGAGGAGGCGCTGACGGGTCGGGCGCAGCCCGGCGGCGCGCAGCCGCGCCAGAATCTTCGGATCGGGCAGTTCGGTTGTCGTCATGCGGCCGATACTACGGAGATTTCGCGCGAAAAGAAACCGGAATGCAAGCCATCGCCGTCAATCGCCGGTCTGCAAGCGCTCGACCAGTCCGCGCACCGTCGGCACATAGCCGTTCGCATAGAACGGGTCGGAGGCGAATTGATAGGCGTTGTGGCCGGCAAACATCAGCTGTTGCTCGACATCGTCCGAATGGCGGATCGCCTGCAGCGTCTTCTGAATGCAAAAACTGCGCGGGTCCGCTTTCTTGCCGGTAGAGCCGTGCTCGTTTTGTGCCCAGTTCGAGAATTGGCAAGCGCTGAGGCAGCCCATGCACGCGATCTGGTCGGTGCGCAGTTCTAGCGCCTTGCGCGGCGTGACGAAGATCAATGTTGAATTGGGCGTGCGCAGCGCTTCAGTAAAGCCAGCGGCGACCCATTCCTCGGCCGACTCCCGATCATGCGGGGTCAGATAGACGATGCGGTTGCGGGCGCCGACGCGGAACGCCGCAATGTGCTCCCCGACCGGTTCGACCGAATAGGCGACCTGCCGCGCCGAGCGTTCCTGCAGCTCGTTCAAAAAGCCGTTGCGCACCGCCGAGGAGTAAAAGCCGGTCGGGCTGAAGCGGTTGAGATAGACCTCGCCCTCGCGCAACGTCAAAAGCTTGCGCTTCCACACTTCCGAGATCGGGCTTTCCTGGGTGACCAGCGGCCGGGTGCCGAATTGAAAAGCGACCGGCCCCAGTTCGGGATTGTCGATCCAATCGAGCCATTCGCGCAGATACCAGAGCCCGCCGGCCATAAAAATCGGCGTCTTCGACAGCCCGAAATCGACCATCAGCGAGCGCAGGTCGCGAACCCGGGGGTAGGGGGGCTCGGGCCGCAACGGGTCTTCGCTGTTCGACAGCCCATTATGTCCGCCCGCGAGCCACGGATCCTCATAGACGATACCGCCGAGCCAGTCGCGAAACTTATGGTAGGCGCGCTTCCACAATGCACGAAACGCGCGCGTCGACGAAACGATCGGATAGTAATGGACGCCATAACGCGCGCAGATCTCGGCGATCTTGTAGGGCATGCCGGCGCCACAGGTCACGCCGTGGATCAATCCTTTGGCGCCTTCGAGCACGCCGTGCAGGACGCGTTCGGCCGCCGCCATCTCCCACAGCACGTTCATATGAATGCGGCCTTGCCCGCCGCTCTGTTCGTGCGCGACGCGGGCCTGCTGGATCCCGCCGGCGATCGCATAGGCGACGAGTTCCTCGTGTCGCTCGCGTCTGGTGCGTCCGTAATAGAGCTGCGGGATCAGCTGGCCCATGTCGGTATAACTGTCGGCGTTGACACCGGAAAAAGTGCCGACGCCGCCCGTGGCCGCCCAGGCTCCGGAACTTTCGCCATTCGATACCGATATCCCTTTGCCGCCTTCAACGAGCGGCAGGACCTCGCGCCCGGAAATGACGAGCGGGTTAAGCGGCTTCACCGGATGGCCCCTTGCCGCGAAACCGCGGCCGCCCGGCAGCGACCGCGACGGTTTGAACAGAGCTGCCGCCGGCCAAGGCGGCAAGAATGATATGGGGAACGTCCGAAAACACGGAAGTGACCCCCCAGGTCAATAGTACGTCCGCCCGCGCCGGCTCGTTGACGGTATAGGCGAGGACAGAATATCCCGATGCGCGAATTTCGGCCACTATCGCCGCGCCTAGTCGCCGGTGATCCGCATGGATCGAAACGCATCCCAAACTCTCGGCGCGCTCGCGCCAATCTCTCGGGATCGAGCGGCACAACATGCCGCGCGCGAAATGCGGTGCCGCCCGCCGCGCCGCCAGCAGCGCTTCGGTTGAAAAGCTCGAAATCAGCGGCGCCGGCAGTTCAGCCGGCCATAACTGGGCAAGCGCGCCGGCCGTCACGCTGCCGATATCGGCAGCGTCGGCAACTCCGGCCTTCAACTCGATATTGGCGCCGAGCCCGAGTTGGCCCAACAGCGCCACGGCTTCGGCCAATGTCGGGATCGGCTCGCCGGCAAAGGCGGGGGAAAACCAGCTGCCCGCGTCGTGCCGACGGATCGCGGCGAGCGGCAGGCGTGCCGCCCTGCCGCGACCGTCGGTGGTGCGATTGAGCCGATCGTCATGCAGCAAGATCGGTTCGCGGTCTTCGGTCAAGCGGACGTCGAACTCCACCCAGCGACAGTCGAGCGCTCTGGCGTGGCGCAGCCCCGCAAGCGTGTTTTCCGGCGCGCAGGCCGCCGCGCCGCGATGCCCGATCACCGATGGAAGAGCCGGAGCTACCGGGATGGCGGGCCGTTTCCATCCAGCATGCGGGAACCTCAGAGCGCGGCTTTCGCCGGCTCCTGACGGCGCGCGCCGAGATCCTCGCCGGTCTGCTGATCGACTTGGCGCATGCTGAGCTTGACCTTGCCGCGGTCGTCGAGGCCCAGCACTTTGACCTTGACCGTATCGCCGAGCTTGACGACGTCGGCGACCTTGCCCACTCGGTGTGGTGCCAACTCGCTGATATGCACGAGCCCGTCGCGCGATCCGAGGAAATTGACGAAGGCGCCGAAATCGACGGTTTTGACCACCTTTCCGCTGTAGATGGCGCCGACTTCCGGCTCGGCGACGATGCCGCGGATCCAATCGATCGCGGCCCTCGCCGCTTCGCCGTCGACGGCCGCCACCTTGATCGTCCCATCGTCGTCGATATCGATCTTCGCCCCGGTCGTCTCGGTGATCTCGCGGATGACCTTGCCGCCCGAGCCGATCACCTCGCGGATCTTGTCCTTGGGAATTGTGAAGGTCGTGATCCGCGGCGCGTTGTCGCTGACCGTGTCGCGCGGGCCGGTAAGCGCCTTGGCCATCTCGGCGAGAATGTGTATGCGGCCCTCGCGCGCTTGGCGCAGGGCGATCCGCATGATCTCTTCAGTGATCGACGTGATCTTGATGTCCATCTGCAGCGCGGTAACGCCGTTCTCGCTTCCCGCCACCTTGAAGTCCATATCGCCGAGATGGTCCTCGTCGCCGAGGATGTCCGATAAAACCGCAAAGCCTTCCGGCTCTTTGATCAACCCCATGGCGATTCCGGCCACGGGCCGGGGCAGCGGGACGCCGGCGTCCATCAGGGCAAGCGACGCGCCGCAGACCGAGGCCATCGACGAGGAGCCATTCGAACTCGGTGATCTCAGAGACGACGCGGATCGTGTAGGGGAAGCTCTCCTTGCCCGGCAGCAGCGGATGGACCGCGCGCCAAGCGAGTTTGCCGTGGCCGATTTCGCGCCGTCCCGGCGATCCCATCCGTCCTGCCTCGCCGGTCGAATACGGCGGGAAGTTGTAGTGCAGCAGGAAGTTCTCCCGATAATCGCCGTCCAGTGCGTCGATCACCTGCTCGTCCTGGCCGGTGCCGAGCGTCGCCACTGCCACGGACTGCGTCTCGCCGCGGGTGAAGAGCGCCGAGCCGTGCGCCCGCGGCAAAATCCCGACCTCGCACGCGATCGGTCGCACCGTCCGCGTATCGCGACCGTCGATGCGCCGACCGCCGCGCAGCACTGCGCCGCGGACGATCTCTTTTTCGACATCCTTGAACAGTTTGAGCGCGAGCGCGTGCTGCGCCTCGTCGGCGAACAATTCCGCGACTTGCGCCTTGGCGGCATCGAGGCGGTTGCTGCGGTCTTGTTTGCCGACCTCGCGATAGGCGGCCTCGATGAGGGGGCCTACCGCGTCGCGCAGCCGCGCCTCGATCAGATCCTTTTCCGGGGAAGGCGGTGGCAAGTTCCACGGATCGCGGGCGCAGGTCTCGGCGAGTTCGATGATGGCCGCGACCACCGGCTGGAACTCGCGGTGGCCGAACACGACGGCGCCGAGCATGATTTCCTCGGAAAGCTCTTGCGCCTCGGATTCGACCATCAGCACGCCCTCGGCAGTGCCGGCAACTACAAGATCGAGTTGCGAGCGCGGCAATTGCGCCAGGGTCGGGTTCAGCACATAGGCGCCGTCGATGTAGCCGACGCGCGCCCCGCCGATCGGCCCGAAAAACGGGATACCCGAGATCGTCAGAGCCGCCGAGGCGCCAACCATCGACACGATGTCGGGATCGTTTTCGAGGTCGTGGCTCAATACGGTGCAGATCACTTGCGTCTCGTTGACGAACCCGGCGGCAAAGAGCGGCCGCAATGGTCGATCGATCAGCCGCGAAACCAGGGTTTCCTTTTCCGATGGTCGGCCTTCGCGTTTGAAGAAGCCGCCCGGAATCTTGCCGGCGGCGAAGGCCTTCTCCTGGTAATTGACGGTCAACGGAAAGAAATCCTGGCCAGATTTGGCCGTCTTCATCGCGACGACGGTACAGAGGACCGTGGTCTCGCCATAGCTCGCCAGCACCGCGCCATCGGCTTGGCGGGCGAGCCTGCCAGTCTCGAGGACCAGCCGGCGACCGCCCCACATCACCTCTTTACGGAACACTTGAAACATTCGGACTCATCCTTTGCAGAACGACGGCCGCCGGCCCGAGCTCGGCGGTCGCAGCATGGAGGGAATACCGGCAACGGTTACACGAGATACGCGAAGACCGGCGAACCGATTTATCGACACGGCGCGGCGCGTAACATCGAACGCTGGAACGATGCAGGACTCGTCAGCGCCGCAAGCCGAGACGCCCGATCAGCGTCTCGTAGCGCGTTACGCTCGATCGCTTGAGGTAATCGAGGAGTCGACGCCGCTGGCCGACCATGACCAGCAAGCCCCGTCGTGAGTGAAAATCCTTCTTGTGCGATCCCAGGTGATCGGTGAGGTTGCGGATCCGCTCGCTGAGGATGGCGACTTGGACTTCCGGGGAACCGGTATCGGCCGGTTTGCTGGCATATTCGGCGATGAGCGCCTGCTTTCGCTCGGCTGTAATCGACATCGACCAAGCCTCTTATTGGATATTGATCACGCGCAGGGGTCGCAAGCTGCCGCCTTCGATCCTCGCAACCGCAATCAGCGAAGCGTTCTGCCAAGCGCTGATGACCGTGCCTTCCGCGAGCCGGCCGAGCCGCTCCCGCGTCTCGGCATCGCTCGGGGCGACGCGTTGCCCACAGCGCAGTCGCGCCCCTTCCGCCTCCACCAAAGCAACGGAGGGGAGATCCTCGAGCGCAGTCTCTATCGGCAGCAGATGATCGCAACAATGTTTACTATCGCGCGATTCGACAACGGATTCCAGGGGAATTGCGTGCGCTTCGGTGAAGCGGCCGACAGCAGTGCGGCGCAGCGCGGCGACATGGCCAACAGTGCCGAGCGCCACGGCGAGATCTCGGGCGAGCGCTCGGATGTAGGTCCCTTTGCCGACCTCGGCGATGAAATCGCCATGATCGGGGTCCGGCGTCGCAATCAGGTGCAGCGCCTCGATCTCTACCGGCCGCTCCGGCAGGTTTGGCGGTTCGGCCGCGCGCGCGAGCGCATAAGCGCGGCGGCCGCCAATCTTGACCGCGGAATAGGTCGGAGGCGATTGCCGGATGCGGCCGGTAAAACAGGGAAGCATCGCCTCGACCGCGGCAGCACTCGGCCGTCTTGCACTCTCTGCGACGATTTCCCCTTCGCCGTCGTCGGTGGCGCGGGCGATCCCCCAACGGATGCGAAAGCGGTAGCATTTGCGGGCATTCATCGCATAGCCAACGGTCTTGGTCGCCTCACCCACCGCCACCGGTAATATACCGGTCGCCAGCGGATCGAGCGTACCGGCATGGCCCGCCTTCAGCCCCGTGCGCTGGCGCACGATCTCGACCGCACGCCGGGAGGTCACGCCGAGCGGCTTGTCGATCACGAGCCAGCCATGCGCTCGCCGGTCAACCGGCATGGCCACCACTCTCTTCTTCGCGGCGCGGCCGGAGATCGCGTTCGACCTCGGGAAGGGCCAGGAGGCGGCTGATGCGCGCGGCCTGGTCGAATGCCGGATCGAGCGTGAAGACGAGGTTCGGCGTGAAGCGCAGCGCGACCTCACGAGCGACGCGTCCCTTCAGAAAGCCGGCACAGCGCTCAAGCCCGGCCAAGGCTTCGGCGGCGTTGCGGCCGCCAAGCGGCATGACGAAAACGCTCGCATTGCGCAAATCGGGGCTCATGCGCACTTCGGCGACCGTGATGCTGACGTCCCGCAGGGCCGGGTCGCGGCATTCACTGCCGCGCAAGACCGCCGACAGGGCGTGCCGCAGTGCCTCTCCAACCCGGCGCTGTCGCGGGCTCTCGGCACGATCCGACCGCTCGACTGCCAAACTCGAGGCCGACGACGCCACCGTCGAACCAGGCCCGATCCGGCTCCGCCTCATGCACCACCGGAGGAAGGAACTCATAGCGGAAGGGCTCATAGCGCGCGGGCCACTTCCTCGATTTCGAAGCACTCGATGACGTCTCCGTTCTGAAGATCCTGGTAGTTCTCGAAAGCCATGCCGCATTCGTAGCCCTCCCGGACCTCCCGCACTTCGTCCTTGAAGCGCTTCAATGTTTTCAGCGCGCCCTCGTGGATGACGACATTGTCGCGCAACAGCCGGACCTTGGCGCCGCGCCGCACCGTGCCCTCGGTGACAAGACATCCCGCCACCCTGCCGACCTTGGTGATGTTGAAGACTTCGCGCACCGAGGCGTTGCCAAGCAGATGTTCGCGCAAGGTCGGGGACAGGAGTCCGGAGAGCGCCGCCCGCACATCGTCGATCAGGTTGTAAATGATCGAGTAATAGCGGATCTCGACGCCATCGCGCCGCGCCAGGTCGCGCGCTTGCGGGTTAGCTCGCACATTGAACCCGATGATGAGAGCGCTCGTCGCCTTGGCAAGGATTACATCGCTTTCGTTGATGCCGCCGACCGCCGAATGCAGCACGCGTACCGACACCTCGCCGTTCGACAGTTTTTCCAGGGATCCGACGATCGCCTCGAGCGAGCCCTGCACATCCGACTTGACGATGATCGGCAGTTCCCTGGCAGCGCCGGCTGCGATCTGCGAGAACATCTGCTCGAGCGTGCCGCGCACCCCTGCCGTCGCGCTCGCCTCGCGCCGCCGGCGCTGCCGGAAATCGGCGATGTCCCGCGCCCTGCTCTCGCTCTCGGCGACGACAAAATCGTCGCCGGCGAGCGGCGTCCCATTGAGCCCCAACACTTCGATCGGCGTCGACGGGCCGGCCTCGCTCTGATTTTGGCCGCGATCGTCGATCAGGGCACGAACCCGGCCCCACTCGCTGCCGGCGACAAAAATATCCCCGACACGCAGGGTGCCGCGCTGAATGAGAACCGTGGCGACGGCGCCGCGGCCGCGCTCGAGCTTGGCTTCGAGCACGACACCTTCGGCAGGGCGGTTTGGATTAGCCTTGAGATCGAGCAATTCGGCTTGCAGCAGGATCGCTTCTTCGAGCTTGTCGAGATTGGTTTTCTTCAGCGCCGAGACATCGACGGCGAGCACCTCGCCGCCCAGTTCCTCGACCACTATGTCGTGCTGCAACAGCTCCTGCCTGACCCGCTCGGGCCGCGCATCCGGTCTGTCGATCTTGTTGATGGCGACGATGATCGGGGCCTCCGCCGCTTTGGCATGGCGGATCGCCTCGACGGTCTGCTCCATGATACCGTCGTCGGCGGCGACAACCAGGACGACGATGTCGGTGACGTCGGCGCCGCGGGCGCGCATCGCGGTAAAAGCCTGATGACCGGGCGTGTCGATAAAGGTGATCTGCCGGCCGGCCGACAGGCTGACCCGATACGCCCCGATATGCTGGGTAATCCCGCCCGCTTCGCCAGCCGCAACATCGGTTTCGCGCAAAGCGTCGAGCAACGAGGTCTTGCCGTGATCGACATGGCCCATGACCGTGACGACCGGCGCGCGCGGCTCGAGCGTTTCGGGTCGGTCCTCTTCGCCGCGCAGCCCCACCTCGACATCGGCCTCGGAGACGCGGCGCAACCGGTGGCCAAATTCGTTGACGACGAGTTCCGCGGTGTCGGCGTCGATGACCTGATTGATCGTCGCCATCACGCCCATCCGCATCAGCGCCTTGATCACGTCGGTGCCGCGCTCGGCCATGCGGCTGGCCAATTCCTGGACGGTGATCGTCTCGGGGAGGACGACCTCACGAACGACTTTGATCTGCTCCTGTTCGCCGAGGTGTAGGCGCTGGCGCTCGCGCTCTCTTGCCCGGCGGACAGCGGCGAGGCTGCGCATCCGCTCGCCTTCATCGTCGGAAAGCGCGCGGGTGACCGTTATCTTGCCGGCGCGCCGGCGCATCTCGTCGCGGCGCGGTATCGGTACCGGCTTTCTGGCCTCGGGTCTGGCGCCGCGGCGTGCCGGCGCCGGCTCTTCTTCTTCCTCGGCCGGCATGGCGACCTTGCCGGCCGCGGCGAGGGCCGCAACCTTAGCTGCCGCCGCCTTTCCGGCCCGCTCGGCGACCTCGCGCCGCGACTCCTCGTCCTTGCGCCGTTGCGCTTCCTGCTCGGAGCGCTGCCGGGCTTCCTCCTCGGATTTCCGGCGCGCTTCCTCTTCGTCCGACTTGCGGCGCGCCTCTTCCTCCGCCTGCCGGCGGGCCTCCTCGGCGGCCCGCTCCTCCTGCTGGCGACGGCGGTCAGCCTCCGCCAGAGCCGCACGCCGGCGCGCCTCGTCGTCGGCCTTGCGAGCATCTTGGAGGGCGCGAGCGCGACCGGCACGCTCCTCCGCGGTCAGGGCACGCGGGATCACGACGGGCCGGCGAGCCGGCTCGACCGTCGCCGGCCGTGCGGTCGGCGAGGGCGGCACTTCCCGGGCCACCGCCGGCGCCGCTTGCGGACGCGCCGGTTCGGCCGGACCACCCGGCCCGATCACCCGCTTCTTGCGGACCTCGACCGTGACCGTCTTCGAGCGCCCATGCGAAAAGCTCTGGCGTACCTGTCCCGCTTCGACGCTCTTGCGCAGTTCCAGGCGGCCACCGCCGTGGCCGAGGGTAAGGGGGCGTTTCTGCTCTTGCTCAGTCGCGTCGCTCATCTTGCTCCAATACCAGCTGCGGCGGTTCCGGTGCCGCTTTGCCCGCGCCCTCGACCACCGCTCCGGCACGAAAGCCGGCAAGCTTCCCGGCATCGGCCAGCAACCGGACGCTCAGCGGGCCGGCTCCGACCGATGCGTGCACCACATGGTCTCGCCCAAAGGCCGCACCGATTTCGGCCGCGGTCAGCGCCACTGCGATCGGCAGGCCGCGCCCGAGCCCGCGCATCTTGCGGCGTCCGCCCTCGGCCGCATCGACCGCTTCGAACAGCACTGCCGTATTGCCGGCCCGAACGGCCTCACGCACCTTCTCAAACCCGCCGACTGCGATGCCCGCTCGCCGCGCGAGCCCGAGACCGTCGCAGCACCGTCGCGCGAGCAAGCCCTCAATTCGATCGGCCAGCCCTGATGCCACAATCACAGGCTGCCGTGCCGCGCGGGCGAACAGCCGTCTTGCGACCGCTCTTTCCACCATATCGCGGCGGGGCGTCAACCACAAACCCCGCCCGGGGAGCCTTGCCGCGACATCCGGCACGATTTCGCCATGCGGCCCGATCACGAAACGCAGCAACAAGGCGCGGTCGTGGATCTCGCCGGTGCAGATGCAGCGCCGCCGCGGCGCGACCGCCTCGCCGTGCCGCAGTGCAGCGGAAGGGTTGCCGACGGCCGTCGTGCCTACTCCGGCCGAGGCGTCTCGGCGGCCGGATCGCTCTCGAACCAATGCGCCCGCGCCCGCATGATCATGGCGTTCGCCGTCTCGGGCTCGATCGTAACACCACTCTTGTCGGACGCGCCGAGCAGTTCGAGCAGCTCGTCGCCGGAGAGATCCGCGAAATCGTCGAGGGTTCTGATGTTCTTTTCGCCGAGCGCCACTAGCATGCCGGGCGTCATCCCCTCGAGCGCGGCGAGCTCATCGGTCACCCCGAGCGCACGCCGCATCTCATCGTAATCCTGGTCGCGGCGGGCCAGCGCCGCCCGCGCCCGCTCCTGCAATTCCGCAGCGATCTCGGCGTCGAAGCCCTCGATCTCGGCGAGGTCGTCCGGCGCCACATAGGCGACTTCCTCGAGCGAGGCGAAGCCCTCGGTTACCAGCAGCTGCGCGATCACCTCGTCGATGTCGAGCGCCTCGATGAACATCCGGCTGCGGCTGCGGAACTCTTCGGTCCGCCGTTCCGATTCCTCGGCCTCGGTCAGAATGTCGATGTCCCAGCCGGTGAGCTGCGAGGCGAGGCGCACATTTTGCCCGCGCCGCCCGATTGCGAGGCTCAATTGGTCATCAGGAACCACCACCTCGACCCTGCGCTGCTCCTCGTCCATCACGACTTTGGCGACTTCGGCCGGGGCAAGCGCGTTGACGACGAATGTCGCCGGGTCCGCCGACCATGGCACGATGTCGATCTTTTCGCCTTGCAGCTCGCCGACCACGGCCTGCACTCGGCTGCCGCGCATACCGACGCAGGCGCCAATCGGGTCGATGCCGCTGTCGCGCGAGATCACCGCAATCTTGGCGCGGCTGCCGGGGTCGCGCGCCACCGCTTTGATCTCGATGATGCCGTCGTAGATCTCCGGCACTTCTTGTGCGAACAGTTTGGCCATGAACTGCGGATGGGTGCGCGAAACGAAGATTTGCGGGCCGCGCGGCTCCGGTCGCACGTCGTAAATATAGGCGCGTACCCGCTCGCCCTGACGGAAGCTTTCGCGTGGCAGCAGCTCGTCGCGGCGCATCATCGCCTCGGCCCGGCCGAGATCGACGACGACGTTGCCGAACTCGACGCGTTTGACGAGCCCGTTGACGATCTCGCTGACCCGATCCTTGAACTCCTGGAACTGCCGCTGCCGCTCGGCGTCGCGCACCTTCTGCACGATCACTTGCTTTGCCGTCTGTGCCGCGATGCGGCCGAAATCGATCGGCGGCAGCGGGTCGGTGATGAAGTCGCCGATCTCGGCTTCGGGGTTGAGACGCTGCGCCTCGCCGAGCGAAATCTGCGTCGTCTCGTTCTCGATCGGGTCGGCCACCTCGCGAAAGCGCAACAGCCGGATCTCGCCGCTGCGGCGGTCGATTTCGGCACGAATATCGTACTCCTGACCATATTTCGAGCGGCCCGCCTTCTGGATGGCCTGCTCCATCGCATCGAGGACTTCGTCGCGATCGATGCCCTTGTCGCGGGCGACAGTGTCGGCGACTTGCAAGAGTTCCGGACGGGCGTAGGCGATAGTCGTTTCCATGGGATCTCGATCAATGCTCTCGGGTGCCAGCGCGGAGACGGCGGTTCGCTGGATCGCTTGGTTGATGGTGCAGTTCGGCGAATGCGCCGGAATCCTCGGTTGGCGCCGTTCGCCGCGGCCGGCCGCGCGTTGTCGTTGCCGCCGGCGCGTCGTCAAAGACGAGATTGGCGCGCGCGACGCCGACGAGCGGCAGCTGTTCCTCGCCCGCTGCAGTGGCAAGAACCAGGGACCCGTCGACGACACCGAGCAGACGCCCGCGAAATCGCCGGCGGCCGCGCAACGGCTGGGTCAGCTCGATCTTCGCCGCGCGACCGCGAAACCGGTCATAGTCGGCCGGCTTCACCAGCGGGCGGTCGACGCCCGGCGAGCTGATCTCGAGCTGGTAGGCACCGGCGATCGGGTCGGCGACATCAAGGAGGCCAGAGACGGAATGGCTGATCAGAGTGCAGTCATCGAGCGACATCGGCGCGTCGTCGAGCCGCTCGGCCATCACCTGCAACGTCGCGCCGCGGCCGCTGGTGAGAACCACCCGGACGATGCGGTAGCCCAATGCTTCCAAAGATGGCTCGATCAGCCGCTCGATGGCGTTCGTGTCGACCAAATACCCCGACCTCTCGGATGACGGGAGCGCTTGCCCAGGCAGAAGCCGCTGGAGCCGGCCCGCTCGCGGCGCAATTCCTGCCGCGGACTGCATAGGTTCTCGCAATATAATGAATGGCCGTATCCCCGCAAGGGCGAACGGGCCGGCGAAGTAGGGAAACGAGGCGGCGTTGGCGGCGGCCGGTAGTACTCTCGGCCTGTGCAGAACATGCTAACTTCGGCGGATCAGCCGATTGATCAATGATGCCGATGCGCACCCGCCCTTCGCGCCCGCCGGCCGGAAATCGCGGCGCAGCCGCCCGTCGCGGTACGGCTGTCGTTCCGGTCGCGGTTGCGCGGCGCGCGTCCGCGCCGCAGAGCCGCCGCGCAATGCGCCTCGAGAGGCCGGCCGCCGCCGATAGCTGGATCTACGGCCGGCATGCGGTCAGCGCGGCACTCGCCAATCCGCTGCGTTACTGGCGCGTTCTCGTCGCGCTCACCGGCCAGGAGACCGAAGCACGCCGGCTCGTCGCCGGCGCGCTCGCCGTGCGGCGCGGCGTGGCCGAGCCGGTCCGGGTCCTTGACCGCGCCGGCTTTGCCGCGATATTGCCCGAGGGCGCACTTCACCAAGGGCTGGCGCTCGAAGTCGAGCCGCTTGCCGAGCCCGGATTCGGCGAATTGTTGCGATCCTTGGCCGCCGGTTCGCGCCGGCAGTTGGTCGTCGCGCTCGATCAGGTCGCCGATCCGCACAATGTCGGCGCGGTGCTGCGTTCGGCGGCCGCCTTTGGCGCGGGCGCCGTGCTCGTCACTCGACGCCATGCGCCGGCTGCCACCGGCATACTCGCCAAGGCGGCCTCGGGGGCTCTCGAGAGCCTGCCGCTCATCCGCATCGCCAATCTGGTTCAGGCGCTCGACACGCTGAAGCGGGCCGGGTTCTGGATCTGCGGCCTCGACGAGGGCGCCGCGACGCCGCTTGCGGCACTCGACCTCGGCGAGCGGGTGGCGCTCGTGCTGGGATCCGAGGGCGGCGGCCTGCGCCGGCTGGTGGCGGCGTCGTGTGACCATCTCGCGCGACTGCCGACCCTCCCGGCACAGCCGACGCTCAATGTCTCGAACGCCGCCGCGGTGGCCCTCTACGAACTCGTTCGCGATCGCGGCTCGGCAGCGGACGGCTGACAAAGCCGCGCCAAAAAAAGCCCCGCAGCGAGCGGGGCTTCTTGGCGGAGTTTCGGCTGCCGGCCGATCAGCAGCCGCCGATCAACGACAGCGCGAAACAGGCCGCAGCGCCCGGCAGAGCGGCGAGCGGCGCCGCCGGCGGGTAAGCCGGGCCATAATAGCCGTAGTAGGGGTCATAGTAGTAAGGCGCCGGCCCTGGTTCGTACCGGTAGACGTGGTCTACCACTGTCCGGTGTACGACGACTTCGTGGTGAACCGCGGTCGCGTGGGGGTTCGCACCGATCGCGGGGGCGGCGCTGCTCGGGCCGGCGGAGGCGGTGATCGTAGCGAGGGCAAGGGCCGCGGCGATCAGTGATTGGCGTAGCATCGGATCTCTCCTTTCGGCTTCGCGGGCCCTGGCGGCTCCGCAAAGCCTCGGTCTATTTGACAAGGGAGAGCTAAGCATCCCGGGTTCGCTCGGCCATGTCGAAGAGCCATCCCTGTATTGCGTGGCGCCTACCGGGGGCAGCGTGCCGCCAGCCGGCAATGGCGGCGTCCGACAGTTTCCTGATTTGTTCCAGCGCAGAAACGCTCAGGCCGGGGGTAAGAGGTTGCCGACGGCGGCGAGCGTGTCGGCTTCGCGTGCCGGCTTGTCCCAGCGGATGCGGTGGATCCGGGGAAAGCGCAAGGCGAGGCCCGATTTGTGGCGAGTCGAGCGGTGCACGCTATCGAAAGCGATCTCGAGGACGATCTCGGGCGCCACCTCGCGCACCGGCCCCCAACGGCGCACGGTGTGATTGCGCACCCAGCGATCGAGCCGGAGCAATTCGTCGTCGGTGAAGCCCGAATAGGCCTTGCCGACCGGCAGCAGCTCGCCGTCGCGCCAGGCCCCGAAGGTGTAGTCGGAGTAGAACGAAGAACGCTTGCCGTGGCCGCGTTGCGCGTACATCAAGACCGCATCGAGGGTCAGTGCGCCGCGTTTCCATTTGAACCACAACCCCTTCGGCCGCCCCGGGACATAGGGCGAGTCGGCCCGCTTCAGCATCAGCCCCTCGATGCCTCGCTGGCGCGCCCCGTCGCGCAATTGGCGCAATTCGTCCCAGCTCGCAAACGGTATCAAGGGCGACAGATCGAGCAATGGCCGGGGCGCCCGCCGGTACCAGGCTTCGAGCCGCTGCCGGCGCAAGCCGAAGGGGAGGCGCCGCAGGTCCTCGGACCCGTCGCGCAGCATGTCGTAAAGCCGCACCGCAGGGGGGAAATCGCGGAGCAGCTTGGCGCTCGGGGTCTTGCGGTTCAACCGCTGCTGCAGATCGGCGAACGGTGCGACCTCGCCGCCGCGGATGACGAGGAGCTCGCCATCGAGCACCACCCCGTCGGGGATCGCCTCGCGAATGTCGGGAAAGGCGGCGCCGATGTCGTCGCCGGAGCGCGAATAGAGACGGCGGTCGTCTCGCCCGCCGACGAGCTGCACGCGGATCCCGTCCCACTTCCATTCGGCGAGATAATGGGCCGGCTCGATCGTTGCGAAATCGTCGTCCTCGATCGGCTGCGCCAGCATTAGCGGACAAAAGGTCGGTCGGTCACCGCTTTCCGGCGGCGGACCGCGTCCTTCGAGCCAATCGAAGAGCGGCTTATAGGGCGCGTCGAGCCCGTGCCACGCTTCTTCGATCCGATCGATGCCGACGCCGCCCCATTCGGCGAGCGCCGTCTTTGCCAGGCGCGCCGAGACGCCGATCCGCAGGCTGCCAGTGACGAGCTTCAAGAGAGCCCAGCGCCCGGTGGCATCGAGCGCGTCGAGCCACGGGACGAGCAGCCCCGCGACCTCGGCGCGGCTCGCGCCGGTCAGCCGCTCGACGATCTCGGCGAGGTTCGGCACCGCGCCGCGGCATCGGGCGTCGGGCCAGATCAGCGATACGGTTTCGGCGAGATCGCCGACGAAATCATAGGACCAGGCGAAGAGCTCCGGGTCGATGCGCGCCATGGCGAGAGCGCGAACCTGAGCCGGCTTGGCCGCGGCAAAGGACAATTCGCCGGTCAACGCGGCCAATGCCCAACCGCGATCGGGATCCGTCTCGTTCGTGAAGAATTCGCGCAGCAACCGCAGCTTTCCGTTGCGTGACGGCGTGAAGATCAGGGCGTCGAGCAGGGCTGCGAACCGGTTCACGCGTCATCCTCGAAGCCGGCAAGCGCCAAGGCCCGGGCGCGGAGGCCCCGCTTGGCCAGATAGGGGACGAGCGCCTCCTCGCGGCCGTGCGTCACCCATACTTCCTCGGCGCCGACCTCGTCGATCGTCGCCGTCAGCTCGTCCCAATCGGCGTGGTCGGAAACGACGAGCGGCAGCTCAACCCCGCGTGCCTTGGCGCGCTGCCGCACGCGCATCCAGCCCGAGGCCAGCGCCACGAGCGGGTCGGGCAACCGGCGGGACCACGGATCGGCAAGCGCCCCCGGCGGCGCCAGGACGATTTGCCCCTTCAGCGCATCGCGCGTCATGCCCGTCGCCGGCGATACCGGCCCCAGGGCGACGCCGAGGCTCCCGTAGAGTTCGGTCAGGCCGACGAGTGCGCCATGCAGGTAGACCGGCGCGTCATAGCCGGCGCGGCGCAGCAGGGCCAGGATGCGCTGGCATTTGCCGAGCGCGTAGACGCCAACGAGATGGCAGCGCTCGGGAAACAGCGACTGCGAATGCAGTAGCCGGTCGATTTCGCCGCGATCCGTCGGGTGGCGGAAGACCGGCAAGCCGAAGGTCGCTTCGGTGATGAAGAGATCGCAAGCGCAGGCTTCGAAGGAGGCACACGTCGGGTCCGGCCGGCGTTTGTAGTCGCCGGAAACGACGACCCGGCTGCCGCGGTAGTCGAGGACGATCTGGGCGCTGCCGAGCACATGCCCCGCCGGCAACAGCGTGACGTCGACCCCGCCGATCGTCAGGCGCTCGCGATAGCCGACCGGCTGCAGCGCGCCGCCGGCGGCTTCGCCGTAGCGCGCCCGCATGATCGCGATCGTCTCCGGCGTCGCGAGTACTCGCTCGTTGTCGGGACGGGCATGATCGCCATGCCCGTGCGTGACGACGGCTCGCGGCACCGGCCGCACCGGGTCGATATGAAACCCACCCGGCTCGCAATAGAGCCCAGAGGGAGTGCTGTTGATCCAGGTTTCCGGCCGCGGCGCGGCGATCGGCATGGGGCCTCGGCGATAACGGTCGACGGTCCCGGATATAGTTCGACGGCCCCGCCGCGCAAACCGCCCTCCCGCACCTATCCCGGTACCCCGCGAGCGGGGAGGACCCCCCACCAATGATCAAGCGAAAAATGCGGGACGGTAACCCCGCAGAGGGGCGGGCGCTGAAGGTCCAGACCGGGTCGATGCCTGACCGGTCTTTGGGCCGGCAAGGCCGTGAGGAAGCAACCGTTACGAGCCTTGGGAAACGTGACGTAACGATTGCCAATAGGAGCCGCGAGATCCCCGCGCCAGGCTGCGGCAGCGCAGTGTCTCGGAGCGATCGTCCCGCGCCGGGAGGATAGCACCGTGCTCGCTCTGTCAAGGACGCTGCGCGCCGGCTTTGCCGGTGCCGCCGCTGCGCCGGCGGCATCCTTGACTGCCGCTGCGCGCGGTGCTCTGCCGGTCGGCGGGTCGGGACGAAGGGATGGTGCCGTTCGATCGAACAAAGGGATGCCAGCGGGAGGCTCATGCGGCGGCAGCCTGCGGCGGCTTGTAGTCGGGGTCGAACAGGGTTTGCCGTTCGAGCAGGGTGCAAGCCACCGACAGCAGGCGGTCGGCGACCGTGCGCAGGGCGCGGCCGTGGCTATGGCCACGAGCGCGCAGCGCGGCATAGCGATCGCGGCTCGGCGCGTCGTGCTGGGTAGCCACGCGCGCCCAATGATAGAGCGCATTATCCAGCCGCTTGTTGCAGGCGTAGCGGCGCACCACGATGCAGCTCTTACCGCTGCGTCGGGTCACCGGCGCCACCCCGGACAGCAGGCGCAAGGCATGGTAATCTCGTCGCTGCAGAGGCTGCCAGGCCTCGGCGAGCAGCGTGGCGAGGGTGATCCTTCCGAGCCCTGGCATGGATCGCAGGATCACCACGTCGCGCTGCTCGCAACGCTGCCCCGGCGCGTTCTCCTCGCCGCCTTCCGCCGGTGCCGTCTCCGCGGGCGGGATGAGCTGGTCGCAGAGCTGGTCGAGCTTGCGGTGCGCGGCTTTGAGCTGCCGGTCGACCAAGCCGATGCGAGCGGCCACCACGTCGATATGGGCGGTTGCCGCGGCGACCACGCCGGGCGCCACCGACAACGGCTTCTGGCGCAAGACCTGCAACACCTCGGCAGCCTGCAAACGGCGGATACGGCGGGCTTTGAGGAGCTGCTCGATTGTCGTCTGGCGCAGCCGGGCGGCCTTCGCCGGGCTTGGCGCCTGGCGCCACAACTCGAGAAACCACGCGGCCGCGAGATCGTCGGAAAGGGCCAGCATCTGCGGGTAATAACGCCACAGTTGCTCGCGCACACGGTTGGCCAGACGACTGCGTTCGCGCTGCAGATCCTCGGTCATGCGCGACCATTCGCGCAACTCGACAATCACCGGGTCGTCGACCGACAAGCGCCGGAAGGCGTGGCGATCGGTGCGCAAGCTGTCGGCCGCGACTTGGGCGTCCCGCCGATCGTCCTTGGCGCCGGCGACGGTGAAGCGGTCGCGGAACCGGTCGAGCTGCTTGGGGTTGATCGCGTAGACCGGGAAACCGCGTTCGAGCAGCGTTTCGACGATCGGCCCGTGCGGCACTTCGATCGCCACCGCGATCGCCGCCGGTTCGGCGCCGGTCATCGACAACAACCAGGCGCAGAGCTCCGCCAGCCCGGCGCCGTCATGGTCAAACGCTCGCTCACCGACAATCTTGCCGCCGGCATCGATCAGGCAGGCTTGATGCGTCTTGCTCGCCCAGTCGATGCCGACAAACCACTCAATCTCTTCCATCATGGTCACTCCCTCCTTGTGCAGCCGGACCACCGCGACGAACGTCAGTCCCTGTACTGGCGCTCGAAGCGCAACCTCCCACAGGACTTCCGTCGCGGCCAACCTGCCGGGGTGCGGGTCCTCCCCAGGTGCTCAAGTCACGGGGTGGGTTCGGCTACTCCCGGCGGGCTGGCCCGGTCCGGCCAGTCTGAAAGCAGACCGGTTCACGACCGCTTTAAGGGTACAGGGAGGGTGAGGGGCGACCCCAGGCACGGTCGGCGCGGCGCCGGCGGCATTCCCGGGGCTACAACCGTAAATTTCATCAATCGTTGCGGATCGCTGCATCTGCAGCAAATTTACAGCAGAATCTCCCGTTCTGATTGAATAGCCAATCGAGCGCGCCGGCCGATCTCGGCCGCCGCGGAGCCGCCGGTCCAGGCTGCCTGCTGCTTAGGAATCGTCATCATGAAGTATCGCATCCATCGCTATATACGCAATTCATTCGATTGTGTCAACCGCAATAACTTTGGCGTGACGACACCCGCGTCACCGGCAGGCGGGGATGTCGAAGGCTACACCCTTGGCTAGTCGGTGCTCAGACCAGCTGCCCGATCGCCGCGGCGTCGCGGATCACGATCGCGCCCTTCGCGAGTTCGATCAGACCGGCCCGCTGCCAAATCTGCAATTGTTTGTTGATGCTTTCGCGCGAGCTGCCGACGATGTTGCCGAGTTCGCGCTGCGACAGATGCAGATCGAGGCATCGCCCGTTCAGTTTTAGCCGGTCCGGACGCTCGGCGAGTTGCAGCAGCGTCTTGGCGATCCGCAACTCGAGATGCCGGAACAGCACGTCCTCGACCTGCTCGCTCGTCCGCCGCAGCCGCTGGCACAGGATCCTGATCAGCAGCAGGCAGATATCGGCATGGTTTTCGAGAAACGGCATCAGATCGCGGCGGCGCAGCACCAACAGTTCACAATCCTCCATCGCGGTCGCGTCGGCCGAGCGCTCGCCGCCGTCGAGCACCGCGATCTCACCGAAAAACTCGCCGGGATTGATGATGTTGAGGACGATCTCTTTGCCGTCGGGCGAGGCCGAGCTCATCTTGGCGGTGCCGCGCAGCACCGCCATCATGCTCTGCCCCGGCGAACCCTTCGCAAAGATTTCGGAGCCGGCGGCGTGGTGCTCGACACGCGAGTACGTCACCAGCGCGTCGATCTCGCTCGGGCTCAACTTTCCGAGCAGAAAGTGCTGTTCAATGATTCGGCGCTTGTCTTCCTGAGTTGGACTTGGCATGACGACCCCCTGCGCGTTGCGCCGGGACGCCTCTTCGATCGGCTGCGGGCCGAGAGATTTACAAGGCTCTCCGGGTTCGCAGCCAGCCGCGGCATCAGGCTCAACGCCCGCTTTCGATGGATAATAGACTTCGACCCTGGCCGTCGTCTCGTTGCGCGTGCACGGCCGGCCGCGCCGGCAGAAGCCGGATTGGCATGAGGCCGGCGGCGGCAGAGTGCGACAGAACCGCGGCGGCAAGCGGCAGGTAAGGGGCGACTGGCGGGTTTGTCGTTTCCGACTCCAGCAATGCCCACTCGCACAGCCGCCTTCCTTCGGCTTCCTCGATCCAACGGACAGACGTTGGCCTGCGCGTATACACGGCGACCTCCCGACAGGAAAATCATGGTTTCCGGCGTTAGGTATGGCGGGCTCGGAAAGTTGCGGTGTGAGCTGCTTCACAAGAGATCGAATATTTCCGTGGCAACTGACTGCCGCCTGACGGCTTGCTGACGCGAGACCGCCGGCGAAGGTTGAACCCCCTCGCCATCTAGGGTTAAACTAGGATCGCCTAGCAACCTCCTGGCGCACCTTCTGGAGGCCGGTATGCGATGCTCTCGGTGCAACGCCGAGAACCCAGCCGGTATGCGGTTTTGCGGCCAATGCGCCGCGCCGCTCCCTGTTGCATGCCTGTCATGCGGCGTCGTCAACCCGCCAGAGAGCCGGTTTTGCGGCAGCTGCGCGGCGCCAATTCCGGGAACCAGCGCCCGCGCCGAGCTTGCCGCTGGCATGTTGCCCGGCGAGATCAAGCAGGTCACGGTGCTGTTTTGCGACATCGTCAACTCGATGCCGTTGACCGAGCGTCTCGGCGCCGAAGCGATGCGCGATCTCGTCGGCACCTTCATCGACACCTCGATCGCCGAAGTCCATCGCTATGGCGGCACCGCGCCGCAATTCAGCGGCGACGGCTTCATGGCGCTGTTCGGCGCGCCGGTGACCCAGGAAGACCATGTCCGCCGCGCCTTGCTGTCGGCACTCGCGATCCGCCGCGCCCTCGACGGTCAAGGCGACGAGGGCATGGACCGCGGGCCGGAAGTGCAAATCCGGATTGGCATCCATACCGGGTCGGTCGTGTTTGGCGCGATAGGCGGCGGCTTCCGGATCGAGACCGCAATCGGCGACACGGCGAACGTCGCGGCGCGGCTGCAGCAGGCGACCGAGCCGGGAACAATCCTGATTAGCGAGGCGGTGCATGCGCTGGCGCAAGGCTATGCCCGGGTCGAGCCGGTCGGGCCGCTGCGGCTGAAGGGCAAGGCCGAGCCGATCCCGGCCTATCGGCTGATCGGCGTAACGCGTTGGCGCGCGGCCCGCGATGCGGTGACGCCGGCTCGCCTGTCCAGCTTCGTCGGCCGAGAGCGTGAACTCTCTCGGTTGGAGAGTTTGCTGGAAAGGGTGGAGGACGGCCGGGGACAGATTGCCGCCGTCGTAGGCGAGCCCGGCATCGGCAAATCACGTCTTGTCGCCGAATTCCGCCGCCGACTTGAGCGCGTGCCGATGACCTGGGTGGAGGGACAATGTCTCTCCTATGGCGCCGCGATCCCGTATCAGCTCATTCTTGACGTGCTGCGCAACAACTGCGGCATCGCCGAAACCGACAGCGCCGAGGCGATCGCGCAGAAGGTACGATCCGGGCTCGCGGAGGTCGGCATGGATGCCGAGCAGGACAGCCCGGTCCTGCTGCATCTTCTCGGGGTCAACGAGGCCGGCGGTGCAGCGGCGCCGTCAAACCCGGAAGCGGTCAAGGCCGGGAGTTTCGACGTCCTGCAACGGTTCTGCCTGGAGGGCAGCCGGCGGCGGCCGCTGGTGTTGGTGCTCGAGGACCTGCACTGGGTCGACACGATCTCCGAGGAGTTTTTCGGGCAGCTGGCACAGCAGGTCGGCGACGCGCGCATCCTGTTGCTGGCGACCTATCGGCCCGAATATCGGCCGCCCTGGGCCCGGCTGGCGAATGCGACGGCGATACCGCTGCAATCGCTGTCTCGGGACGACAGCCTCAACGTCGTCCGCTCCGTGCTTCCCGAAGAGCGGCTCACCGATCCGCTGGCCGAGGAGATCGTCGCCAAAGCCGATGGCAATCCGCTGTTCCTCGAACAACTGGCGTTGCACGCGGGCGAAGTTGAGCAGCATCCCGACCTAAACATTCCGCATACCATTCACGGCGTCGTGATGGCGCGCATCGACCGGCTGCCGGAGGCGACAAAACAGCTTTTGCAGATGGCGGCGGTGATTGGGCGCGAGTTTTCGCTGCGCCTCTTGCGCGCGGTGTGGAACAACCGCGGTCCGCTCGAAACCCCGTTGCACGAACTGAGCCGGCTCGAGTTTCTCGATGAATGGCCCGACGATGAAGGGACCGCGTACGTCTTTCGCCACGCCCTGACCCAGGAGACGGCCTATCGCAGCCTGCTCGCGCGCCATCGACGCATATTTCATCGCGCCGTCGGCGAAGCGCTCGAAGCGCTCTATTCGGGGCGTGCTGAAGAAGTCGCCGAACTCCTTGCATTGCATTTCGGGCGCAGCGACGAGGTCGAGAAGGCGGTGGATTGCGCGATCGCCGCCGCCGAAAAATCCCAGCGCCGCTGGGCCAACAGCGAAGCCCTGACCTGGTTCAACGACGCGCTCCGTCGTCTCGATGCGATGCCGGACGTTGCGCCGAACCGGCTCCGCCGCATCGATGCCGTGCTGAAGCAGGCCGAAGTCAAATATGCGCTCGGTCATTATACCGAACATATCGAGGCTCTCGATCAAATCCTCGACATTACCGAGCAGACCGGCGATCCTTCCCGTCGCGCTGCTTGGCACTATTGGGCCGGGTTTTTGCATAGCACCTCGGGCGGCCGACCCGATCTCGCGATAGAGCATTGTCGCGAGGCGGCAAAAATCGCTTCCGCCTCCGGCCTCGATGACATTAACGCCTTTGCGGAATCATGTCTCGCCCAGGTCTATCTTGTGGCGGGCAGGCTGCGCGATGCCGTCGATGCGGGTGAGCGAGCCGTATCGAGTTTTGAGGCGTACGGCAATCGCTGGTGGGCCGGGCGGACGCTCTGGCACCTGAGTTCGGCCGCCAACTTCCTCGGCGAATGGGAAGCGAGCGTCACATACTGCCGCCGCGGCATCGAGCACGGTACTGCTCTCAATGATGTCCGCCTCAAGGTCGTCGGCTGGTCCCGGATGGGATCCGCACACATTCAGCGGGGCGATCTTCAACAGGGCTTGCGGTGCTGTGATGAAGCGCTCGCCCTCGGACCTATCCCCCGCGATGTCTCTTTGAGCAAAGCAATTCGCGGCTATGCAGAAGTAAAGGCTGGGCGGATCGAGGCCGGCATCACTGAATTGAGTGAAGCTCTTGCCTGGTTCAAGAGTGCGCAAATGCATTACACGTACCTGCGCTACGCCTTGTGGCTTGTGGAAGGATACCTTCACAAGGACGATCGGGCTAACGCCTACGCTTTGATCGAGGAGGGGCTCAGCGCCTCGCATGAGACGGGCTATCTTCACCTTGAAGGCCTGTGGCATTGGTTGGCGGCGGATTGTTGCGGGCGCGAGGCGCCCACAGCCGCCGAAGACCACGTCCAAATTTCAATACGGCTCCTCGACCGCGTGGAAGCGCAAAACGATCTCGCCAGGGCGATGATCACCCGCGCCGCATTGCGGCAGCGGGCGGGAGATACGACGACGGCACGGCAACTTCTTGACGACGCTGGCGCAATTTTCCGGCATCTCGACACGCTCGACGAGCCCGCGCGGGTCGAAGCCGCGCTTGCGGCCCTCGATCGTGGCCTGCCGATCCCGTTCCTCGAACCTGGAGCGTGAAATTTCCATCGGTCGGCTTGCGAGGCCGGTCTCAGTTGGCGGCGCTTGTTGCGCCGCAACCCGCCGTCGATGTTCCACTGCCGGTAATGTGAGGTGTCTCACACGAGTTTCCCTCCAGCCGTGGTAATTCAGCACGCGTGGTTCCCGATTGCCTCGGGCTTGAGCCCGTCGGCACTTTGGGCATTGCCGGAGTAGTAAAGTTCAAGAGTTCATCAGTCGCACGCTTTCCAACGAGAGGAGACCAACAAGATGTTGTTTGAACCCAAAATCGGAAAGCTGATCCGCAGGCTGAACCCCTACACCAGCGGAGCAATGTATACGATGCTTTGCGGCACCGATCCGACCAACCTTACCAACCTTACCAACCTCGGTACGGATCTCACCAACCTCGGTATGGCGATTACTGCGTACGCCGCCCAGGGCGCCCAGACACCCGCCAACCTGGCGACTATCAACACGTGGGAAGAACAGTTAAATCTGGATCTGAGCATCGCTGACATTCCGGTTAGGGCGGACAACGATTTTCGGCAGGATTACATGACTTGGACCTTCCGCAATCAGCCGTACGCGGTCAAGCGGGCCCTTCGCATCACCTACCGCTATGAATTGACTGACCCATCACCAGGGACGGGGACAGGGACATTTACAACGACAGCGACAGGGGGGACATGGACAAAGACAGGAACAAGGACAGGGACCGGGGTATTCGGAACCGAGCATGTGCTGATCGGTTACGCCGGGTCTAACGGCTAATCTTTCGTGATCTCCGCGGGCCGGATGCCATCGCTTCGGCTCGAATTTGCCGTCACTCGCGGTAATTCCGCGAGCCCAGAAGAGGACGACCATGCTCGATCTGGAGGATATTCAGGGGGATGTCGTGGTCGGCCTCCAAAAGGACGTGGAAAACTTCATCTTTTTCGAGGTTGCTGATCAATACGCTTTTAAAACTCTTATAAGGCTCCACGTGGTCGGCCGAATTACAGGAGCAGAGCTGGCCCAGTACCGGGAAGCAATGATCGAGCGTCGGCAAAAGGCGGGTCAGACAGCGCGTGAGAGGTTCGACGGTTTAAATCTGGGCCTCACAAGCAATGGCTTGGACCGGCTTCTCGGCGGCGCGCGGCCTAAGCTCGACCCGGCCTTCGAGCGTGGCGCCGACCATGCCGAGACGATCACGGCGCTGAATGACCCGCCGAAGCCGAAATGGTTGCCGAAATTCACTTCGCACCGGATCGACGGGGTGTTTCTGGTTACCGGCCCCGATCGCACCTTAGTAGCATTTCACACCAATGAACTGCTGCGGCTGTTGGGCGCCTCGATCAAAATCGTGTATTCCGAATTCGGCACCGTGCGCCCCGGCGCACAGCGCGGACACGAGCATTTCGGCTTCCTGGACAATATTTCGATGCCGGGAATCCGTGGCCTGACGCCGCCATCGCAGCCGAACTATCGGCCCGGTCAGAGGCTGCCGGAGGAGGATCTCGTCTGGCCCGGCGAATTCGTCTTCGGCTATCCGGGGCAGGACCCCAAGGATCCGGTCAAACCGGGGCGGCCACCCGATATGGCGGCGCCGTGGCTCAAAAACGGTTCCTACATGGTGTTTCGGCGCCTCGAACAGAAAGTGCCGGAGTTTCGCCGCTTCGTCGCCGAGCGCGCGGCGCGGCTCGGCATGGATCGGGAGTTGCTGGCGGCCCGCATGGTCGGCCGCTGGAAGAGCGGCGCGCCGTTAGAGTTGGCGCCGCTGCGCGACAATCCGGGACTCGGCGGCGACGACAAGCGCAACAACGATTTCGGCTTTGCCGACGATCCGCAGCAGCGCAAATGCCCCTACGCGGCGCATATCCGCAAGATGTACCGGCGCGACGACGCCGGCGCCGAGGCCGAGGCGCAACGGCATCGTATCATCCGCGCCGGCATCCCGTTCGGCCCCGAGGTCGAGCCGGGTGAAATGACGACGAGACACAGCCGCGGCTTGATGTTCGTCTGCTACCAGACCTCGATCGAGCGGCAGTTCGAATTCATCCAGCGAAACTATGCGAACAATCCGGAGTTTCCGCCTGACGAGCGGCTGCTCGGCGAAGCGCCGGTCGTACCGGGCTTCGACCCGATCATCGGCCAGGCACCCGGCAACGGGGCCCGCAGGATGGACGAGCCCTATCCGAATTACCCGGCCGGCGACCGGCGAACGACGCTCGAGATTCCGAATCAATTCGTGAACCTGACGGCCGCCGCCTATTTCTTCATGCCGTCTATTACGGCGCTGCGCACCGTGCTGACCTGATTCCGGCGGCACCGGGCCGGTTCAATAGCAGACCGGCAACGGGCCGGCGTAAGCGACGCGCGGCGAGGTGGCCGCACCGCCGACGGCACCGGTTATACCGCCGACGAGCGCACCGAGCGCCGGGTTGCCGGCGATCGCGCCGATCGCGGCACCGGAGGCGCCGGTGCTGAGCGCGCGGCAGCCCGGCGTCGTGCCGCAAGCCGACAGCGAAAGGAGAACGACCGCAAGCATTGCCCAACGCCAATAGCGCGCCATTTTCCGTGTCCTCGATCACCGGCAGCATGAAACGACTGCGGGTAATCACAACATCGGAATGTCGTTCGGGATCCGCTGTGCCTCGGTTTTTGACCGACTACTCGGCGGCGGCCTGCGGCCGCGGCGGCAGGTTGCCTTTGGCCAATACTGCCTCGAGGGCGGCGCGGATCTCGGTGCATTTACTGGGAATGTCGACCTTCAGCCCGAACAGGTTCTTGACGTAGAAGACGTCGACGACCTTCTCGCCAAAGGTCGAAATCTTGGCGCTCGAGATCTGCAGATTGAGCCGGGTCAATTCGCGTGCCAGCTCGAACAAGAGCCCCGGCCGATCGCGACCGTTGACCTCGATCACGGTGTGCGAGGTGCTCGCCCTGTTGTCGACAAGCACCCGCGGCGTGACCGTGAACACCTGCGTCCGGCTCGGTATCGCCGGCGGGCGGGCGAGCTCGCGGTGCAGCTTCAATTCGCCGGTCAGTACCTTTTCGAAGACGACGGCGAGTTTCGCGAGCTTATCCGGCCGGTCGAACGGCCGGCCGGCGAGATCCTGCACCGAGAAGGTGTCGAGCGCCATGCCGTTCGCCATCGTCATGATCTTGGCATCGACGATGTTGGCGCCGCTGACCGCGAGCGCGCCGGCGATGCGTGAGAACAGCCCGGCATGGTCGGCGGTGTAGAGCGTGATGTCGGTCACGCCGCGCTTCGCATCGACCCGCTTTTCGACGACGAGCGGCGCGCCGCTCGCCGCCGCCTCGCGCATCAGCCGGGCGTGCCGGGCATGCGTCTCGGCGTCGAAGGAAAGCCAGTAGAAGGGGTAGCCGGTCTTGGCGAAGGCGGCAAACTCGGCGTCGTCGAACTCGGGCAGCAGTCGCCGCACCGCCGCCATCGCGTCGGCGACCCGCGAATCCTGCCCCTCGATCGTCAGGCCCCCGGCCATCACATCGATCGCGCGCTGGTAAAGCTCGCGCAGCAAGGTCGCCTTCCACCCGTTCCACACATTGGGCCCGACCGCCCGAATATCGGCGACGGTCAGCACGTAGAGAAGCTTCAACCGTTCTGGCGACTGCACGCGTCCGACAAAGTCGTCGAACGTCTGCGGATCGCCGATGTCGCGCTTGAACGCGGTGCTGCTCAACAAAAGGTGCCATCGCACCAGCCACGCGACGGTCTCGGTCTCCTCGGCGCTGAGCCCGAGCCGCGGTCCGAGGCGCTGCGCGATGCCCTCACCCAAGACCGAATGATCGCCGCCGCGGCCCTTGGCGACGTCGTGCAGCAGCACGGCGAGGTAGAGCGCGCGGCGCGAGACGACCGTCGCAGCCAGTTCGGTCGCCAGCGGCAGTTCCTCCTCGAAGACGCCAGCTTCGAGTTTGTGCAATGTCCCGATCGCGAACAGCGTGTGCTCGTCGACCGTATAGTGGTGGTACATGTCATATTGCATCTGCGCGACGACCCGCCCGAAATCGGGAATGAAGCGGCCGAACACGCCGGCCTCGTTCATCCGCCGCAGCGCCGTCTCCGGGTCCTTGCGCGCGGTCAGGATCTCGAGAAACAGCCGGTTGGCTTCCGGGTCTTCTCGCAGGCGCCGGTCGATCAGCCGCAACGACTGGCTCGCCCGACGCAACGCGCGCGGATGGATGTCGAGCTCTTCGCGCTGTGCGACATGGAACAGCCGCAACAGCGCCACCGGATCTTCTTTGAAGAATTCCTCTGATGGGATGTTGAGACGCTCGCCGTCGAGGATGAACCCGTCGAGCGTCTTGCGGCTGCTGCGCCAGCGCCGCCACATCGGACGCCGCTTGTGCCGCTGCTCGGCTTCAAGGATCGCGCAGAAGATGCGGGTCAGGTCGCCGACATCCTTGGCGACCAGAAAGTAGTGCTTCATGAAGCGCTCGACGCCGCGACTGCCGGCATGGTCGGTGTAGCCCATACGCCGCCCGATTTCGGCCTGCACATCGAAGGTCAGCCGCTCTTCGGCGCGGCCGGTCAGGTAGTGCAGATGGCAACGCACCGTCCAAAGGAAGCTTTCGGCGCGCCGGAAACGCCGCGATTCCTCGGCTGACAGGACGCCGAGATCGACGAGCTTCGCAACGTCGTCGATGCGGTAGACGTATTTCGCGATCCAGAACAGGCTGTGCAGGTCTCTGAGCCCGCCTTTTCCCTCCTTGACGTTGGGTTCGAGCTGATAGCGGCTGTCGCCGGCGCGGCGGTGCCGCTCGTCGCGCTCGGCGAGCTTCGCCTCGACGAACTCGACCGCGGGCCCGCGCACGATTTCGGCGTCGAAGCGGCGCTTGAGTTCGCGGTACAGCGCCTCCTCGCCGCAGAGAAAGCGGGCCTCGAGCAGTCCTGTGCGGATCGTCAGATCCGACTTGGCCTGGCGCAGGCATTCCTCGACCGAGCGCGTTGCCTGGCCAATCTTCAGGCCGAGATCCCACAACAGATAAAGCAGGAACTCGACTACCTGCTCGGTATGCGGGGTCTGCTTGTAAGGCAGCAAAAACAGCAGGTCGACGTCGGAATAGGGCGCAAGTTCGCCGCGCCCGTAGCCGCCGACCGCGACGATCGCCAGATGTTCGGCTTTGGTCGGGTTAGGCAGCGGGTAGATTTCGCGGGTTGCGACGGCGTAGAGCGCCAGAATCAGCTGGTCGATCAGGAAGCATTGCTCGCGGATCGCCGCGGCGCCGTCGCCGGCCGCCTCGAAACGGCGCCGGATCTCGGCGCGGCCGGCCGCGAGTGCGGCCTTCAACGGAGCCACGAGCGGCGCCCGATCGATGGTCGGCATTCGCGCGCTGCGGGCCGCTTCAGCCAACGCAGCGTCGACCGCCCGCCGGTCGATGATGTCGCATTGCCTGGCGGTGGTCGACATGCCGCTCCTTGGCGCCGGCGGAGCAACCTCCGCGGCGCGGCGGTCGCCCGCCGGGCTCCACCCTCTGCGGGCTAGATATGAGGCCGGAGACAGCACCATTCACCGCCGCTGAAACATCTCGAAACAGCCGTCTAGAGATGACGGCCGGCATCGACCGTCACGATCGAGCCGGTGGTATGGGTCAGATGGGTGACGCAAGCCACTACCGCCAGCGCCACGTCATGCGCCTCGATCGCTCGCTTCAGCGGCGTCGCGAGCGCCGCCTGCGCCATCATCTCTTCGGTCCGGCCCGGAACGAAGCCGGTATGGACCATGCCCGGGGCAACGACGACGACCCGGATCTCCGGACCGAGGACGCGCGCCAGGGCCATGCTCATCGTGTTGAGCGCCGCCTTCGAGGCGCCATAGATGATCGAGCTGCCGGTGCCGCTCTGCGCCGCTCCCGACGAGATGTTGACGATCACGCCGTCGCCCGAGGCGCGCAGCAGCGGCACGAAGGCGCGGATCGTCGCAAACGGGCCGCGGACATTGGCAGTCAGCACCCGGTCGATCAGGTCGTCGTCGAGCGCTTCGAGATCGTGGTGCGGCACCATCCGGGTAAAGCCGGCGGAATTGACGAGGATGTCGGCCCGGCCGAACGCCTCGCCGACCGACGCCGCGACCTTGCGGATTTGCGCCGTGTCTTCGAGCGGCAGATACATCGCCCGATGGCTGTCGCCCGGCAGCTCGGCGATCAGTGCTCGGGCGCGCTCGGCACCCTTGTTGTAGCCGACGACGACCCGGGCGCCGGCGGCGGCGAGCAGCCGTACCGCGGCGGCGCCGATGCCGCTGCTGCCGCCGGTCACGACCGCCACCTTGCCGGAGAGCGGTACGGCGGAATCGGTCATGGCAATGCTCCGAGGCGTTGCACGACGATTTCGGCGAGCAGCGGGTTGAAACGCTCGGCCGCTTCGTATTGCACCCAATGCCCGGCGCCGTCGATGATGTCAAAGCGCGCCTCGGGCTGCACGGCGCGGAGCGCGCGGGCGCGCTCGTCGAGATGTGGGTAGGCGGTGGCGTCGCGTCCGCCCCAAATGCCGTCGAGCCGCGCCCTGATCGACGGCAGGGCGCGGGCGAGCGTGTCGGCGCGCGAGAAGCGGCGGCTTCTCACCCGGCCGCGCGGCGCGTTCGTCGCTTGGATATGGATCGCGAGCGGATCGATCTTCGCCGGATCGGCGATCATCAGCTGCGTGAGGTTGTGGCGCGCGACGGCCAGGGTTTCGGCTTCGGACGCGCCCGGCGGGGCCCGGCGGAGGTCGGTCGGCTGGCGCACGAGACCGAGCCCGTTCGAGCCGACGACGGTGAAGGCCCGCACGCGTTCGCCGAGCAAGCCGGCGACATGGCCGCCGAGCACCCCGCCGAACGAGAACCCGGCGAGGTGGAACGGCGCGGGCCGCGGCAGCACGATGTCGATCCCGGCGATCAGGATGCGCGCCAGCCCTTCGGCGGTGTGCGGCTCGGGCGGGGTCGCCGACTCGCCGAGCCCTGGCAGGTCGGGTGCCACGACCGTGAAGCGGCGCGACAGAGGCAGCACGTTCTTGATCCAATGGGTCCACGAACCGTAGCCGCCGTGGAACAGGACGAGCGGCGGTCCCGCGCCCCATACGCGCCAGACCATGGCGCTGTCCCCGCACGGCGTCTCGAGCCGCGCCGCCTCGGCCGCAATACGGTCGATGATGTCGCCCGGCGCTTCGTCGATGGCCGCCACTCGCCGCTCCTGGAGATTGATCGTCCCGTTTGATAGCCGGTTTCGGGCAGTTCATGTAGGGCGAATATCCGCCCGTCGAGCGAGTGCGAATTGCCGGGTTAAGGCTGGGTTGAGGCGGTGGTTTGCTCAGAAGATTTGCCGACGATCCGCTGCGGGCGCCTGCGCCGGGTTTCCCTCGCGGCGCGCGGGCGACTATATGGGGGGAGAAAGGCGCGGAGGTGATCATGTCGGCACGACAACTCGATGCATTGATGTGGGCCCGGGCCTGCGAGGCGGTCGAACGCGCCCAGCACCTGCACCGCCAGTTTTTTCATCGCAGCCCGGCGATGTCCTATTGGGAGGCGCCGTGCGACATCTTCGAGACCGACCTCACTCTGACGATCCTGATCGCGCTGCCCGGGGTCGAGCCCGACGCGATAAAGGTGAGCTTGAGCGCCGGGGTCCTGATCGTCAGCGGCGAGCGGTCGCTGCCGCGCGAGCTGGATCATGCCAAGATCCACCGCCTGGAAATCCCGCACGGGCATTTCCAGCGGCGCATCGAGTTGCCGCCGGCCCGCTTCGAGATTTCCGGGCGCCATCTCGCCAATGGCTGCCTGATGGTGCACCTGCACAAGCTCTGAGGCGGCATCGCGGCGGCGGGAATCTTTCGAGGAAATCGCCATGCCCGTAGGGGACAATCAACTACGCAGCGCCGAGAGCGCGGGACCGCCTGCCGGCGGCGCCATCGAGGCGGCACTCGCCGGCATTCCGGCGCTCGCCGCCGATGTGCTGATTCTGCTGCCGATGCGCAGCCTGGTGCTGTTTCCCGGCAATGTGCTGCCGGTGACGCTCGGCCGAGCGCGCTCGATTGCTGCGGTGCAGGCGGCGGTTCGCCTCAATCGCTCGGTCGGGCTCGTGCTGCAACGCGATCCTGCGACCGAGGATCCGATCCCGATCGAACTCCACCGGATGGGCACCGAGGCCAATGTGCTGCGCTATCTGACGAGCCCGGACGGCCAGCACCACGCGATCTGCCAAGGGGAGCGGCGTTTTCGGATCATCGAGTTTCTCGACGGCTACCCGTTTCTCGTCGCCCGCGTCGAGCGCCTCGCCGAGCCCGCGGCTTCGACCCGCGATGTCGAGGCGCGGCTTTTGAACCTGCGCAACGAGGCGCTCGAAGTACTGCGGCTCCTGCCGCAGACCCCGGCCGAATTAGTCAGCGCCGTGCAATCGGTCACCGCCGCGCCACAACTCGCCGACCTGATCGCCAGCTTCATGGACATCACCCCTGCGGAGAAGCAGGAGATCCTCGAGACCGTCGACATCGAGCGGCGCCTCGACCGGGTCTCGGCGATGCTGTCCTACCGCGCCGAAGTCTTGCGGCTGTCGCGGCAGATCAGCGAGCAGACCAAGGAGAAGATCGACGACCGGCAGCGGGAATTCCTGCTGCGCGAGCAGCTGAAGACGATCCAGAAGGAACTCGGCGAAGGCGACGACGCCAAGAGCCAGGAGGTCGCCGACCTGGCGAAAAAGATCGCCGAGGCGAAGATGCCGGCCGAGGTCGAGGCGCATGCGAAACGCGAATTGGCGCGGCTCGAACGCATGCCCGAGATGGCCGGTGAATATTCGATGGCGCGGACCTACCTCGAATGGCTCGCCGAGCTGCCGTGGTCGGTCGAATCCGCGACCCCGATCGACATCGCCGAGGCCCGCCGCATTCTCGATGCCGATCACTACGGGCTCACCAAGGTCAAGAGGCGCATCCTCGAATACCTGGCGATTCACAAGCTGAACCCGGGAGGACGCAGCCCGATCCTGTGCTTCGTCGGGCCGCCGGGCGTCGGCAAGACCTCGCTCGGCCAGAGCATCGCGCGCGCCACCGGCCGCAAATTCGTCCGCGTCAGTTTGGGCGGCGTGCATGACGAGGCCGAGATCCGCGGCCATCGGCGCACCTATATTGGCGCGCTGCCCGGCAACATCGTCCAGGGCTTGCGTCGCGCCGGCAGCCGCGACTGCGTCATGATGCTCGACGAGATCGACAAGCTCGGCCGAGGCATCCAGGGCGATCCCGCCTCGGCGCTCCTCGAGGTGCTCGACCCCGAGCAGAATTCGACCTTCCGCGACAATTACCTCGGCGTGCCGTTCGACCTGTCGCGGGTCATGTTCATCACGACCGCCAACGTCCTCGACACGGTCCCGGGACCGCTGCGCGACCGCATGGAGACGATCGACCTGCCGGGCTATGTCGAGGACGAGAAGCTCGAAATCGCCAAGCGATATCTGGTCGAGCGGCAGCGCGCGGCGAACGGCCTCGTGCCCGGTCAGGCGGAAATCGCCGAGCCGGCGCTGCGCGGGATCATCCGTGAGTACACCCGCGAAGCCGGCGTGCGCCAGCTCGAACGCGAGATCGGCGCCGTGTTGCGCCGTGCGGCGATGCGCATCGCCGAGGGCAGCGATGAGCAAGTCTCGATTGAACCGGGTGACCTGAAGGAGATTCTCGGACCGCCGCGTTTCGAGAACGAGGTCGCGATGCGCACCAGCGTGCCCGGGGTGGCGACAGGTCTCGCCTGGACCCCGGTCGGTGGCGACATCCTGTTTATCGAGGCGACGCGCTCGCTTGGCGGCGGGCGGCTGATCCTGACCGGTCAATTGGGTGAGGTCATGCGCGAAAGCGCGCAGGCGGCCCTCTCCCTCGTCAAGGCGAAGGCGGCAGGGCTCGGGCTCGACGCGGTGATGTTCGAGAAGAGCGACATCCATATCCACGTCCCGGCCGGCGCGATCCCAAAGGACGGCCCCTCGGCCGGCGTAGCGATGTACACCGCGCTTGTCTCGCTATTGACCGAGCGGACGGTCCGGAGCGATACCGCGATGACCGGCGAAATCAGCCTGCGCGGTCTTGTCCTGCCGGTCGGCGGGATCAAGGAAAAAGTCGTTGCCGCGGCGCGGGCCGGGCTCTCGACGGTGATCCTGCCGGCGCGCAACCGCCGCGACTATGAAGAGATCCCGGAGAGCGCGCGCAATGCGCTGCGCTTCCTGTGGGCCGAGCGCGTCGAGGACGTCACCGAAGCCGCTCTCGAACCGGCCGCCGGCGCCCCGGCGCAGGCCGCGGAATAGCCGCCGCCCCTCACCCCAGGCCTCGTGCGCGGGCGACGGTATTCACGCAATTTTGTTGAGTGATGAACAGGGTTACGCGTTCGAGCAGCGGTTGCTGCGGGCCCCTCACCCTCCCGCGCCTTTTGGCGCGGGCCCCGCCTTCTCCCCGCTCGCGCGGGGCGAGGGGTTTCGCGGCCGCCTCCCTCGCCCCGCTTGCGGGGAGAGGGCCGGGGTGCGGGCAGCTACGCGAGGATCCGTGAACAGCGTAGGCGCGCGAGGAGAGGGAGGGACCGGCGTCAGCGGGAGGGTGCGGGGGGCGGTTCGGTCGCCGACGCCATCGCCTCGCCGCCTCCTCGGTTCGGCGAAAGCCGCTCCAACAATTTGCGCGTACCGGCTCTCATTCGGCGAGCACCGCGGCGCCGGCGGCGCTGCGCGGCTTGCGCAGCAACAGGATCAGCGGCAGCGACACAACGACGAGCGCCATCATCAAAAGGAAATCGTCGATATAGGCGACCATTGCCGCCTGCCGCGTCGCCTCGGCGTTGAGCGCGGCCGCCCCCGCGGGCGTCGCCAAGCTGTAGAACCGTCCGAAATGTGGCGTCTGGACGAGCGGATTGTCGGGCCGCAGATGCTCCATCAAGCGCGAATGAACGGTCTGCGTGTTCTGGTCCAACAGAGCCTCGACGATCGAGATGCCGATACTGCCGCCGATATTGCGCATCAGGCTGAAGATCGCCGTCCCTTGCGTCAGGAGATGCCGCGGCAGGGTTGAAAAGGTGATGATGCTGAGCGGCGTGAAGACGAAGCCGAGCCCGAGGCCCTGCAACACTCCGGTCGTGACGACCGGAGACATGCCCATCAGCAGCGAGAAGCCGGTCATCTGCCACAGTGCGGCCCCGGTCAGGAGCAGCCCGAGCGCGATGACCACCCGCGTGTCGAACCTGCCGGCCAGCCGGGCGACGAGGATCATCGCGATCAACGTGCCGAAGCCGCGCGGCGCGGTGGCGAGCCCGGTCGTCAGCACCGGATAATTCAGCAGATCCTGCAGCATCGTCGGCAAGAGGGTCATGGTGCCGTAGAGCGGGATGCCGATCACGAACATCATCAGGGTGCCGACCATGCAGTTCGTGTCCCGCAGCAGCTCGCGGTTCAAAAAGGAGCGGTCCGTGGCTGTCGCGGTATGGACGACGAACAGGTAGAGGGACAGCCCGGCGATCGTCGCTTCGATCCAGATTTCGGTTGAACCGAACCAATCCTTGAGCTCGCCGCGATCGAGCAGCATCTGCAAGGCGCCGATCGCGAGGCTCAGCGCCGCAAAGCCGAACCAGTCGAAGGCGTCGCGGCGGCCGTGCCTGGTGTGGCGGATGAACAGCGCGATGCCGATCACCGACAGGATCCCGACCGGCACGTTGATGTAGAAGACCCAGCGCCACTCGTAATTGTCGGTCAGCCAGCCGCCGAGCGCCGGCCCGATGATCGGCCCCAGGATGACGCCGATCCCCCAGACCGCCATCGCCCGCGCATGCCGTTCCGGCGGATTGATCTGCAGCAGGACCGCCTGCGATAGCGGCACCAAGGCGGCTCCGCAGACGCCTTGCAGCAGCCGGTAGAGGACCAGCTGGGCGAGGCTGGCCGCGGCGCCGCACAAGGCCGAGGCCAGCGTGAAGCCGGCCACCGAAATCAGAAACACGTATTTGACGCCGAACCGATTGGCGAGCCAGCCGGTCAGCGGCGTCATGATCGCCGCGGCGACGATATAGGAGGTGACGACCCAGGCGATCTGCTCCTGCGAGGCTGACATGCTGCCCTGCATGTGCGGCAGCGCGACGTTGGCGATCGTCGTGTCGACCCCTTGCATGAAGGTCGCCAGCATGATCGAAACCGTGATCCAGCCCCGGTTGGCGACCGGGGCGGCGAGCTGCGAATTCACCGCTCCGCCGCTCGGCTCGTCTCCCCGCCGGTGAGCACTGCGAATATCCGGTCGATTCGGTCGAGCCAAGGCTGGCGATAGCCGGTGTCGACCTCGACGACGGCGCTGAGCCCGGCAGCTAGCGGATGGTCGGGGTTAAGATCATCGACGCTGAGCCGAACCGGCAGCCGCTGGACCACTTTGACCCAATTGCCGGTCGCATTTTCGGGTGGCAGCAGCGAAAAGGTCAATCCGGTGCCCGGACTCAGGCTCTGCACTTTTGCCGGGAATAGGGCGTCCGGGTAGGCATCGATCGAGACTGTTGCGCTCTGCCCGGGACGCATATGGGTGAGTTCGGTTTCCTTGAAATTCGCAGTCACCCAGATCCGCTGGGCCGACACCAAGTAAAAGAGGGTGGTCGGCGCCGCGCCGGTGTCTACTCCCTGGACCCAGTCGCCGACTTGGAGCTGGTCGACCTTGGTGACCGTGCCAGCTTCGGGGGCGCGCACGACCGTGTAAGAGAGGTTCAGTTCGGCGCGGTCGAGCGCGGCCTGGGCATGCTGCACCATCGGATGCTGGGCGACCGGGATATCGGGATCACCGCCGAGGCTGGCGAGGGTGCTGGCCACGTCCTGTTCCTTCGAGGCAAGCTCCTCGCGGGCGATCTTGTAGGAATGGTTCGTCTGATCAAACTGCGACTGCGAAGCGGCGCCTGATGCCAACAGGCTGCGCTGCCGCTCCAGTTCACGCTGCTGATAGATGAGCGTCGCCTCGTTGGCGGCGGCGTCAGCCTTTTTCTGCTGATAAGTCGCCCTCAGCGCCTCGATCTGGAGCCTGACCGCGGCGAGGTCCGCCTTTGCCTCGTCGACGGCGATGCGGAATGGCCGCTGATCGATGACGAACAACACCTGGCCCGCTTTCACCCGCTGGTTGTCGTGAACATCGATTTCGGCGACGCGCCCGGAAACCTCGGTACTGACCGCGACCCGGGCGCCATCGACATAGGCGTCGTCGGTCGAAACGTAGCGGCCTCCAGTCAGATACCAATACGCGCCGACGAGGAGGACGATGAGGGGCCCCAACACCATCAGCGGCAGCCGCAGCCGCTGGCGCCAAGGCCTCCGCCGCAACCTCGCCGGGCGGTTTTCGAGGCTAACGCGAAGTGCGCCGATCGGCGCCGCGGCCTCGTTGTCGGCGGAGGTGGTCACGGCCGGTCTCCCGCCGCCGCTGCCGCCATCGGTGCCGACCGCCCCGCCGGACGCGGCATCGATGTCTTGTATCCGCTCGGCGGCGCCGGGGTCTGGGTGAGATTGGCGTGCACCCTCCGCAGCAGGTCGATCAGATCCTCGCCCTCGTCGCGGGCCAACCCGGTGAATGCTTCACGGCGAACCTCGTTTGACAATCCGGCGATCCCGGCGATGATCGGCCGCGCCTTGTCGGTGAGGACGAGCCGGCGGGCGCGGCGGTCGCTTGGATCTGGGCGCCGCTCAATCCAGCCGTCCTCCTCCATCCGGTCGATTTGCCGCACCAGGGTCATCGGCTTGATCTTGAGGAGTTCGGCCAGGCCGGCCTGATTGATGCCCTCGTTGCGGGCGAGGTAGCCGAGCAGCCGGCATTGCGTCCGGGTCAGCCCAAGGGCGCTTAGCGCGCGCTCGTTGAAGCGGCGTGCGAAAAGCCGCGCGACGTCGTGAACGAGAAAACCGAAGCTGCGCTCGAGGTTCATGCTTCACCCGCGAACAAACTACCTTTAGTGATAATAAGCCTAGATATGAAAAAATTCGACGCGCGCCTCATCCCGCGGCCGCGCAGCAGCCAATCGCAAATTCGATAGCTTCGAGCGTCGTCTCGCAGCCGATCGCCCCGATGTGGCGTGGCTCTATCCGGCTCTCATGTGCCAAGCCGAATTGATGTAATTATAGCCTTACGATAATAGCAATAATAATATGGAAATCGCATCATCTCGCGGATCGCAGGCGGGCTCGTTGCAGCAAAATCCCGGCGCCGAGGCGACGCCGGGGTGAACAAGCCGGGGTTATGCGCAGAGGCGCGACGACGGTCAGACGTGAACCCAGTGCCCCGGCACGTAATACCAACGCGGGCCGCGCGCTGCCCAGGCCCCGCCGACCCAGCGCCAGCCGGGGCGGGCCGCGAGCCAAGAGCCCCTGTACCAGACGTAGTGGCCGTTGATCCAGTGCCAGTGTCCTGGCGCCCAGACCCACCCGGGGCGCGGCCGCGGCACGGGTTCGTAACGCAATGCCGGCGGCGCGATGGTGACGCTGACCCCGACCTGCGCCGAAGCGGCGAGCGGGAGCGAGAGCAACATCGCGGCCAGCGCCGCGCTCAGTAGTCTAGATTTCATGACATCCTTCTCGCCGTAACAATGACGGGTAAGAGTGGAGATGCCGGCTCGCGGGCGTCAAGATCGCCATATCGTGTATTCCGCAACAGCCGCCACTCGCCGTCAGCCGGGCCGTCCCGCCGGCAAAGCCCCGGCTCGGCACCGAATGCCGCGCGGCGCGAGTTGCCCGGACCGCGAACCAGCGACAGAAGCGGAACCGTCGCGACCAGCATCATCAAGCTATAAACATCGATATCGGAAACCATCCCCGCCTGCCGCGTCACTTCGGAAGTGCGGAGCCTGGGTCAGCGGGTTGCCCGGCCACAGCTGTTCGACGAACCGAATGGATGATCTGGGTATTTTCGGCCAGCACCTTATTCGAACATCGAAATTTCGAAGCTGCCGCGCCCGTGACCTGCGCCCGTCGAAACCGGGTTTTCACCATGATTTGCCGCAGACGAGTGCGGCCTGCGATCATTTCGGCGGCGGCGCGCGGTCGGGGTCGAGCCGCATGTCGAAAGCGGTCAAAAGCGCCGCTGTTGCCGCGTAATTGCCCATGAGGGCGACGAGATCGACGAGCTTGCGGCGCCCGAAGAGTTGCAAGGCGGCGGCAAAAGTTGCACGACCGACCCGCCGCAAAGCAAAAATCTCGCGGCCGAGTACGATGACGGCGGCATCGGCCGCGTCGAGCCCGCTCGTGTCGCTGCGGTAGCGGACGATGTCGATGATCTCGGGCGCGATGCCCGCGGCGAGCGCCGCCGGCTCGTGCGCCGCCCATTCGAAGGCGCTGTCGAGTTCGCAAGCGGTCGTGAGGATCGCCAATTCGCGCAGTCTCGCACCGAGTCCCGCTTGATGGCGCAGGTAATGGTTGACCGGCCGCGACCGATGCGACAGCTCGGGGCTGTGCAATTGGATGCCGCCCGGGCCTTTGAGGCCCCGCAAGCTGCCGCCGGCAGGATCGGCGAGGCGGTCGTAGGTGTCCTGTCCGGCCGCGTCGAGATCCTCGCGGCGCGGCAAGGGCAGTCGGGAGCCCGACTCTGGATCGATGTCCTCGGCCGCGGGCGGAGCGCGGCGATGGTGCCTGACGAAGAGTGCGGCGAGCGCCTCGCAGCCCTGCCGGTCGGCTTCATCGAAGCGGGCGCGGCGCGGGCTGTCGAGATCGAGCACGCCCAAGACCGCGCCATCCTCGACGAGCGGCACGACCAGCTCCGCGCGCGAATCCGGGTCGCAGGCGATATGCCCGCGAAATTCGTGCACGTCCGGCACCACGATCGAGGCGGCCTGCGCCGCGGCGGTGCCGCACACGCCGGCGCCGAACGGTATGCGGATGCAGGCGGGTTTGCCCTGAAACGGGCCGAGCACCAGTTCGCCGCCCCGCCGGAAGTAGAAGCCCGCCCAGTTGAGCTCGGCGAGGCCATGCCGGATCAGGGCTGCCATGTTGGCGGCATTGGCGATGCGGTCGGTCTCACCGGCGAACAAGGCCGCGAGCTGGGCGGCGAGTTCCCGGTAGATTTGCGGCTTATCGACTGTCATCTCGGGTTCCAGTCTGGATTCCGATCCGGCGCAACCACCGTTGGCTGTATTCTGAAGCAAACCCGCGGCGCATGCACAAAGAGGGAATCCATGGACGATTTCATCGATCCGAGCCTACTCGAGCCAGAGGAAAAATTCGCGATCGGCCAGCCGGTGCCGCGTGCGGAAGATCCGGTGCTGCTGCGCGGCGAGGGACATTATGCCGACGACGTCAGCCTGCCCGGCCAGGCCCATGCGGTGATGGTGCGGAGCCCCGTCGCCCACGGCATCATCCGCGCCATCGACACCGCGTCGGCGCGCGCCATGCCCGGCGTTCTCGCCGTCTACACCGCGGCGGATCTGGAGGCGGGTGGCGTCGGCCCGCTGCCGCCGCGCCAGGTCATGAACAACCGCGACGGCACGCCGATGCTGAGCCCGACGCATTACGCTCTGCCCAGGGACAAGGTGAGGCATGTCGGCGAGGCGGTCGCCGCCGTGATCGCCGCGACCATCGCCGAAGCCAAGGACGCGGCCGAAACGGTCGCTCTCGACATCGAGGCGCTGTCGGCGGTGACCGAGCCCGCCCTCGCCGATCTGCCTGAGGCACCGCTCCTTTATGACGGGGTGCCGGGCAATGTTGGCTGCGACTTCCATTTCGGCGACAGCGACAAGGTCGCCGCCGCCTTTGCCTCGGCCGCGCAGGTCACCCGGTTGCGGCTGCGCAACAACCGCATCGTCGTCAACGCGATGGAGCCGCGCGCCGCGGTCGCCGATTTCGACCCGGCGCGGCAGCACTGGACCTTGCATGTCGGCAGCCAGGGCGTGTTCGGCTTCCGCAATTACATCGCCCAGATCCTCGGCATCGGCCGCGACCGGATGCGCGTCCTGACCGAGCGGGTCGGGGGCTCGTTCGGCATGAAGCAGCCGACCTATGCCGAATATTACTGCATCCTGCACGCCGCCCGCGAATTGCACCGCCCGGTGAAATGGACCGATGACCGCTCCGGCAGCTTTGTCTCCGACACGCATGGCCGCGACGCCGACATGGATGCCGAGCTGGCGCTCGATGCCGACGGCAATTTCCTTGCGGTGCGGCTTACCGGGTACGGCAACCTCGGCGCCACCTACGGCGCCCCTGGCCCATCGACCCGCAATGCGGTCAGGAACACGCTCGGCGTCTACAAGACGCCGCTCATCGAAGTCTCGACCAAATGCGTGTTCACCAACACGACGCCGGTCGGCGCCTATCGCGGCGCCGGTCGGCCCGAAGCCAATTACTATATGGAGCGACTAGTCGACACCGCCGCCCGCGAGATGGGGATCGACCGCGTTGTTTTGCGCCGCAAGAACCACATCCCGCCCGAATGGATGCCTTACAAGGCGCCGAACGGGACGACCTACGACAGCGGCGACTTCACCAACCTGTTGAACGAGGCGCTGACGCTCGCCGATTGGGAAGGCTTTGCCGCGCGCAGGGCGGAAAGCCGGAAACGCGGCCGGCTGCGCGGCCGCGGGATCAGCGACTACCTCGAACTGACCGGCCCGCCCGGCCGCGAAATGGGCGGCATCCGGTTTGAAGCGAATGGCGACGTCACCCTGATCACCGGAACGCTGGATTACGGCCAGGGGCATTGGTCGCCTTTTGCACAGGTGCTGGCGGCGCGGCTCGGGATCCCGTTCGGCCGCATCAAGCTGCTGCAGGGCGACAGCGACGCGCTGATCGCCGGCGGCGGCACCGGTGGCTCGAAATCGATGATGACGAGCGGGGTGGCGATCGTCGAAGCGGCCGATAAATGCATCGAGGCCGGCCGCCAGATCGCCGCGCATGTGCTGGAGGCGGCGGCGGCCGATATCGAATTCCGCGCCGGCCGGTTCGTGATATCGGGCACCGACCGCTCGGTCAACATTATGGAACTCGCCGCCCGGCTGCGCAGCGGGCTCGAACTGCCGCTGGACGTGCCGAAGAGCCTCGATGTCGCCAATATCAGCGACGGACCGCCATCGGCCTTTCCGAACGGCTGCCATATCGCCGAGGTCGAGGTTGATCCCGAAACCGGCGTCGTCGATGTCGTGCGCTACAGCTTCGTCAACGATTTCGGCGTCGTCATCAACCCGCTCCTTGTTGCCGGCCAGGCGCATGGCGGCATCGTACAAGGGATCGGCCAAGCCTTGCGCGAGCGCACAGTCTATGACGCGAACGGCCAGCTGCTGACGGGCTCCTATATGGATTACGCGATGCCGCGGGCCGACGATGCGCCGTTCTTCGCGTCCGCCAACCATCCGGTGCCGGCCAAGACCAACCCGCTCGGCGCGAAAGGCTGCGGCGAAGCCGGCTGCGCCGGCGCGCTGCCATCGGTGATGAACGCGGTCGTCGACGCGCTCGCCGAATACGGCATTCGCCACATCGACATGCCGGCCACGCCCGAACGCGTCTGGCGCGCCGCCCGCCAAGCCCGCGCGAAATAGCCCGCTGTCGCGGACCGGTCCGGCATCGGCGACGCGTCGGCTCACGGTGGTTGAGCCGAACAACAATCGGCAGCACATGGCTCACCCGTTCCCCTCGGTGCCGCGGGTATTCGCTCTCCGCCCTTGAGGGCGGAGAGCGACATTGGTCTTGTCGATTGACACCGGCCAAGTCGCGCCCCGCCAATCGGCGAGGCCCGCAGGACCAGCCAGTTATCGGCAAAAGCGAATGGGTAAGTCGAAGGGGCGGCCGAGGATGATCACCGCGCCGAGACGATGCGCGCCGTTCCACACCATGCGCCCGGCGCGGTTGCTCGTGGCATGGACCACAACTGGATCGTCGTCGCCGCGGTCTTCCCAAGCGCCCGCCTCCATCAAGGCGGAGTAGCGAGAGGAGATCTCCAACAGGATCGCCTTTGCCCGGGGCGTGTAGAAATGCGCTCGGAGCCAGAGCTCGGCGGTCGCCGGCCTGATCGTGCAGCGGATCAATTCGGGATCGAGCTGGCGATAGATGCGGACGCCGCAGGCCGGCAACGGCCCCGGGTGGCGGCGCCGATAGTCGGCGAGCGCATCAGCCGCGTCGATCATCCGGCAAGCTACCTCTGCGACGCCCGCTCTTGCTAGCGGAAACCTGCGGCCGTCGAGTTCGGCTTGTCGCGCCGCATCCACTCGCCGATCTCGGCGTGAATCACGGCGGCGCTGCACCCGATCGGCACCGCGGTTTTGATCCTCTTCGGTGCCACCGGTTACGGGCGATGCAGCGGCGTGTTGCGGGCGCCGGTGCGGCTGGCACCTGTTCGGGCTGCGGTTGGACCGCTTCGACAGCGGCGCGGTGCTGCTGTCTGCCGGCTCAGTCTAGCCGCGGCGGCAGCGCGGTTTGCGTTGGGCGCGGGCCGATGCGGCAGGCGCGACGCCGGCTGACGGGCAGCGGGGGGCGATAAATTCGCCCGCAAGACCAGAAATTCAACGGTTGAGACGTTCGCCCCGGGGAACGGCAGCCGCCAAGGGTTGATCAAGAGCGACAGGCTTCCCATAAAAGGCAGCCTGAACCTTGCAAGCGGTGGCAGTCACGGACGAGACGCTCCACCAGGCCGGTGCCATCGCCTACCGCGTCGTCGACGGCAGGGTAGAGGTGCTGCTGATGACCTCGCGCGACACGGGGCGGTGGATCATCCCCAAGGGGAACATCGCCCCCGGCAATACGGCGGCGAGAGCCGCGCTTCAGGAGGCCTACGAAGAAGCGGGGGTCAAGGGCAGGATCGGCGGCGCGATCCCGCTCGGCTCCTACACCTATTTCAAGAAGCTGCCCTCGGGCGAAGCTCGCGCCGCGGTGGTCGAGGTGTATCTGCTTCAGGTCCAAAAGCACCTCGACAAATGGCCGGAAAAAGGCGAACGACAGCTGCGCTGGCTGCCCCCGGCGGCGGCGCTACAGCTCATCCAAGAGCCCGGCATCCGCCCGCTCCTGTGCAGGCTGACGGAACTCGAGGACGATTTGGCAAAACCCGTTCCGACAGCGCCATCCAAAACGCGGCCGAAGCGCCGCAGCCGATCCTGAGGACGCTTTCCCGCGCGCGGCACGGTCCGACGGCGACTAGATTGCCGCGATGGCACGGCATCGCCATCTGGCGGGGACAGGAAATGCCCATCAGCAGAGCGGTTCCTACATGATCTTTGGCGCGGTCGAGCGGATGATCGCCTTTCGCTATCTGCGGGCGCGGCGCCAGGAAAGGTTTGTTTCGGTGATCGCGATCTTTTCGCTGCTTGGGATCGCGCTCGGCGTCGCGACGCTGATCATCGTCATGTCGGTCATGAACGGCTTTCGTGCCGATCTCCTTGCCCGCATCCTCGGCTTGAACGGCGATCTCGGCGTCTTTGCCGCAGCCGGTCCGCTGGGCGGCTTCGACCAGGCGGCGCGCCGGGTCGCAAAGCTGCCGGGCGTCACCGCCGCGATCCCGATCGTCGAGGGGCAGGTGATGGCAACCACATCCTTCGGCGCCTCGGGAGCCTTGGTGCGCGGCATCCGGCCGGCCGATCTGCGGGCCTTGCGGCTCGTCTCCGGGCATATCGTGGAGGGCTCGCTCGCCGACTTCGGCGATGACGGGATCGCCATCGGCGACCGACTGGCAAGCCGGCTCGGCGTCACGATCGGCGGTGCCGTCACGGCGATCTCACCCGAGGGGACCGCCACCGCCTTCGGCACGATGCCGCGGATCAAGACCTATAACGTCGTCGCGGTATTCGACGTCGGCATGTACGAATACGACAACAGCTTCATCTATGCCCCGCTCGGCGCGGCACAGTTGTTCTTTCAGTTGCCGCAGGCGGCAACCGACCTCGAAGTTTTCGTCGCCGATCCCGATCGGGTGCGGCAAGCCGCGGCGCGGATCGCCGCGGCGCTCGACCGGCCAGTGCGGATCGTCGATTGGCAGCAGGCGAACTCGAGCTTGTTCAACGCTGTCGAGATCGAGCGTAACGTGATGTTCCTGATCTTGACCTTGATCATCGTCGTTGCCGCCTTCAACATCATTTCAAGCATGATCATGATGGTGAAGGACAAGGGTCGCGATATTGCGATCCTGCGGACGATGGGCGCCTCGCGCGGCATGATCCTGCGCATATTCATCCTGTCGGGCGCCAGCATCGGCGTCCTCGGCACCGCCGCCGGTCTGGCGCTCGGCATTGTCATAACGGGCAACCTCGAAGCCATCCGGCAGTTTCTGCAGAGTGTGCTGCACGTCGATTTGTTCTCCGCCGAGATCTACTTCTTTACCCGCATTCCGGCGCGCATCGACGGCGACGAGGTCGCCGCGGTCGTGATCATGGCGTTGGCGCTGTCCTTTCTGGCAACGCTCTACCCGTCCTGGCGCGCGGCCCGGCTCGACCCGGTCGAAGCGCTGCGCTACGAATGACGGCGTCGGCCGGGGCCGAGCCGGTTCTCGCATTGCGCGGCGTCGGCCGGACCTTCAGATCTGGCGGGGCCGCGATTACCGTGCTGAAAGGGGTCGATTTCGACCTGTGGCCGGGCGAGATCGTAGCCTTGATCGGGCCGTCGGGAGCCGGCAAATCGACCCTGCTCCACATTGCCGGGCTGCTCGAACGGCCCGACGCCGGCACGGTGCTGATCCAGGGCCGGGACTGCAGTCGCCTCTCGGACGACGAACGAACGCTGCTGCGCCGCAGCGAACTTGGTTTCGTTTACCAGTTTCACCATCTGCTGCCGGAGTTTTCGGCGCTCGAAAACGTGATGCTGCCGCAGATGATCGCGGGGGCCGCGCGTCGCCGGGCGGGTGAGAAGGCTATGGCGTTGCTCGACCGGGTCGGCCTCGCGCCGCGAGCCAGCCATCGGCCGGCGCGGCTCTCGGGCGGCGAGCAGCAGCGCGTGGCGATCGCCCGCGCGCTCGCCAACGACCCGAAGATCCTGCTCGGCGACGAGCCCACCGGCAGTCTCGACCACGCCACCGGCGAAGGCGTGCTGAAGGCGATGCTCGGCCTGGTTCGCGAAAGCGGCCTTGCTGCCCTGATCGCGACCCACAACAGCGAACTGGCCGGCCGGCTCGACCGCATCGTCGCGCTGGCGGACGGGCGGCTCGGCGGCGGCGAAAAGGGAGCCGGGGATGCTTGATTCGGGTGCGTGGCCGATCGCCCGCTATGCCAACCGATTCAAGGGATTATCTTCTCTCCGCGCGCACGGTCTCGGCCGTCGACGGCCGGTCGCGGTTTGCCTGCTCCGGCGGGATCAACAGCAACGCGCGGAAAATAAAGACGATTATCTTGCAGGCGGGACGCGAGGATGAAACCGTCGCACGGCGGTGACATAGTGCGACGATGCCGCTCGCCGATTTTGTTCATTTGCGCGTCCACAGCGCCTATTCGCTCTCGGCCGGGGCGATCCGGATCAAGGAACTGGTCCAGCTGTGCCGCGCCGAGCGCATGCCGGCGGTCGCGATCACCGACAGCGGCAATCTGTTCGGCGCGCTCGAGTTCGCCGCCGCCTGCGCCGAGGCCGGCATTCAGCCGATCATCGGGTGCGGGGTGGCACTGCGCCGATGCCCGGCGAAGGTTCGCGTCAATGGTTCGCTGGCGCGGCCAATGGGCGAGCCCGACCGCCTCGTGCTGCTGGTGCAGAACGAGACCGGCTACCGCAACCTCCTGGCGTTAGTCAGCCGCTCCTTCCTCGACGGCGACGGCACCGCCGAGCCGGCAATCAGTCTCGCCGACCTCGCCGAAGCGAGTGGCGGGCTGATCTGCCTATCCGGCGGGCCGGAAGGGCCGCTCGGGCGCCTGCTCGCCGACGGCCAGAACGAAGCGGCCGGAGCGCTGCTCGCCGAGTTGCGAGCGGCGTTCCCCGAACGGCTCTATATCGAACTGGTGCGGCATGGCGGCAACAGCGAGGCGCGCAGCGAACCCGGCCTCGTCGATTTCGCCTATCGCCACGGGTTGCCGCTCGTCGCCACCAACGACGCCTATTTTCCGGATCGCGATTTCTACGAAGCGCACGATGCGCTGCTCTGTATCGCCCAGGGCAAGGTGGTCGCCGACACCGATCGCAAACGGTTGACGCCATATCATTATTTCCGGCCGGCGGCAGAGATGCGCGAGGTCTTCGCCGATCTGCCCGAGGCCTGCGACAACACCCTTGTCGTAGCCCGCCGCTGCGCGTTCATGCCACAGCCGCGCCGGCCGATCCTGCCCGCCTTTGTTGCCGAGGACGGGCTCGACGAGGCGACGGCGTTGCGCCGCGCAGCAGAGGCCGGTCTCGAGGCCCGCCTGGCGCGACTGCAGCTCGGCGGCGACAAAGCCCGGCTCTATCGCGCGCGGCTCGAATTCGAATTGAACACAATCATCCAGATGGGCTTTGCCGGCTATTTCCTGATCGTCGCCGATTTCATCCAATGGGCGAAACGGGAGGCGATTCCGGTCGGGCCGGGCCGCGGTTCGGGGGCCGGCTCGGTCGTCGCCTGGGCATTGACGATCACCGATCTCGATCCGCTCCGTTTCGGCCTTCTGTTCGAGCGGTTTCTGAACCCGGAGCGGGTGTCGATGCCGGATTTCGACATCGATTTCTGCCAGGATCGGCGCGACGAGGTGATCCGCTATGTGCAGCGCAAATACGGGCACGAGCGGGTGGCGCAGATCATCACCTTCGGCAAATTGCAGGCGCGCGCGGTATTGCGCGATGTCGGCCGGGTATTGGCCATGCCCTATGGCCAGGTCGACCGGCTGTGCAAATTGGTGCCAAACAACCCGGCGCAGCCGGTCACCCTGGAAAAGGCGATCGCCGGCGAGGCCGCCCTGCAGCAACTGCGCGACGGCGACGAAAGCGTAGCGCGGCTGATCGAGATCGCCTTGAAGCTCGAAGGGCTCTACCGGCACGCATCGACCCATGCCGCGGGCGTCGTGATCGGCGACCGGCCGCTCGCCGAACTCGTGCCGCTCTACCGCGACCCCCGCTCGGACATGCCGGTCACCCAGTTCAACATGAAATGGGTCGAACTGGCGGGCCTCGTAAAATTCGATTTTCTCGGTTTGAAGACCCTGACCGTGCTGGCTCGCGCCTGTGAGTTACTGGCGCGGCGCGGGATGGAGATCAACCTGTCCAACCTGCCGCTCGACGACCGCGCTACTTATGACCTGCTGACCCGTGCCGAGACCGTCGGCATCTTCCAGCTGGAAGGGGCCGGCGTGCGCGACATGCTGAAGAAAATGCGCCCCGACCGCTTCGAAGACATCATCGCGCTCGTCGCCCTCTATCGGCCCGGGCCGATGAGCGACATCCCCAAATACATCGCCGTCAAGAACGGTCTCGAACTGCCCGACTATCTGCATCCGCTGCTCGAAGACATCCTCAAGGAAACCTTCGGGGTGATGGTCTACCAGGAGCAGGTCATGCAGATCGCGCAATTGCTCTCGGGCTACACGCTCGGCAGCGCCGATCTGCTGCGCCGGGCGATGGGCAAGAAGATCAAGTCGGAAATGGAGGCACAGCGTCGTGGTTTCATCGACGGCGCAGTGGCGCGCGGCGTCGCACCGGTCCAGGCCGAGATGATCTTTGAAAAGGTCGAAAAATTCGCCGGATACGGTTTCAACAAATGCCACTCGGCCCCCTACGCGCTACTCGCCTATCAGACGGCTTGGCTGAAGGCCAATCACCCGGTCGAGTTTCTCGCCGCCTCGATGACACTCGACCTGGGCAATACCGACAAGCTCAACATCTTCCGGCAGGAGTTGAGCCGGCTCAGGATCCCGCTGCTGCCGCCCGACATTAATCGTTCCTGTCCCGCCTTTGCCGTCGAACCGGATCCGGGCACCGGCCGGCCGGCGATTCGCTATGCCCTCGCCGCCGTCAAAGGGGTGGGACAGCAGGCGGTCGGCGATCTCGTCGTCGAGCGCGAGCACAACGGTCCGTTCAAGGATCTCGCCGATTTCGCGCGCCGCCTCGACGCCCCGAGCTTCAACCGCCGGCAATTCGAAAACCTCGCCAGGGCAGGCGCGTTCGACTCACTGAACCCGAACCGGGCGCAGACCTTTGCCGTCGCCGAGCTATTGCTGCGCCAGGCGAGCCTCGCCGCCGAGGAGCGCGACAGCCGGCAGGAAAGCCTGTTCACCGCGATCGATCCGGCCTATGCGCCGCGGCAGGCGCTGCCTGCGCTCGCCGATTGGCCGCCCGTCGAGAAGCTGCAGCAGGAATTCGCGGCAATCGGCTTTTATCTGTCGAACCACCCGCTCGACGCCTATCGGCGCAGCCTGGAACGTGCCGGCATCCTGCGCATTGCCGACTTGCCGGCGGCGCTTGCCGCAAACGGCACCAGCCGGTTCCGGCTCGCCGGTATCGTCATCGGACGTAAGGAGCGGACCTCGGCGCGCGGCAACCGGTTCGCGTTCGTCCAGATGTCGGATCCAAGCGGCGTCTTCGAAGTCACTTTGTTTTCGGAGGTGGTGAGCCAGTCGCGGGCACTGCTCAATTCGGGAGAACCGCTCGTCGTCAGCGTCGACGTTTCGAGCGAGGAGGACAATCTGCGACTTGTCGCGCAAAAGATCGAGGCGCTGGATGCCGTCGTCGCCCAATCGGCGGCTGGGCTGAGAGTATTTTTGGGCGAGGCGGGGGCACTGCCGAACCTCAAGGGCGTGATCACCCGCGAGGCGGGCGGTCGCGGCCGCGTTTCGGTCGTGCTCGACCTGCCGGATCGTGAAGTCGAGATCGCCATCCCCGGCGGCTTTCGCGTCGACCCAAAGCTTCGTGCCATGGTCAAGTCGCTGCCCGGCATCGTCGACGTGCACGATATCTGATTCTTCTCGTTGGGCGCGATGTTGGCACGGGCTTGTCAAGAAGGCGCCTGCGCCGTAAGTAAAGGGCAACTCGATCCCTCACGCGGGGCCGCGGCCTGCTCGGGTTATTCCGGGATCTGGCCGCTCCGGTGTCGGCGGTCGTCATTCGTTGGCGATGTCGATGATCCCCGCGGCGGTTCAACCGGAAAAGGAAGTCGCGATGGCGTTACCTTATTACACAATGCGTCAATTGCTCGAGGCCGGGGTCCATTTCGGCCATCACACGCGCCGTTGGAACCCGAAGATGGCGCCGTACATCTATGGCGAGCGAAACGGCATCCACATCATCGATCTCGAACAGACCGTGGGGATGCTGCATCAGGGTTTGCAGGCGGTCCGCGACGTCGTGGCCGGCGGCGGGCGGGTGCTGCTCGTCGGCACCAAGCGTCAGGCGCAGGAGCCGGTCGCCGAAGCGGCCAAACGTTGCGGCCAATATTATGTAAATCACCGCTGGCTTGGCGGCATGCTCACCAATTTCAAGACGATCTCGCAGTCGATCCGGCGCCTGCGGGAGACCGAGGAGCGGATCTCGCAGGAGGAAAGCGGGCTCACCAAGCGCGAGATGCTGGAGCTGACGCGCCACCGCGACAAGCTCGAACGCGCGCTGGGCGGCATCAAAGAAATGGGAGGCCTGCCCGACATCCTATTTGTCATCGACACCAACAAGGAAGCGATCGCGGTTGCCGAGGCGAACACCTTGCACGTGCCGGTCGTCGCCATTCTCGATTCGAACTCGTCCCCGGACGGGATCGCTTACCCGATCCCCGGCAACGACGATGCGATGCGGGCGATCCACCTCTATTGCGATTTGGTCGCGGGCGCCGTTCTCGATGGCCTGCAGGCCGAACTCGCTGCGTCCGGGGTCGATATAGGGGCGCGCGCGGAAATCCCCCAAGAGCCGTTGGCAGAAAGCGGCGAGGTCGAGCCGGCCGGCTTCGATGGCGCGGCAGCGGTGACGGGCGAGCCGTTGTCCGAGGTGGCCCCAGCGGGATGATGGCCGGTAGAACGATGAGATCGCAGCGGGGATGGAGTGAAAGGGTGAGATGATGGCCGAGGTGACGGCGGCGCTTGTCAAGCAGCTGCGCGAGAAGACCGGCGCCGGTATGATGGATTGCAAAAGGGCGCTTGGAGACAGCGCCGGCGACATCGAAGCAGCGGTCGATTGGCTGCGCAAGAAGGGCTTGGCGGCGGCGGCGAAAAAGGCCGGTCGGGTTGCCGCCGAAGGGCTGGTCGGGGTGGCGACGAGCGGCTTCGCCGGCGCCATCGTCGAGGTCAACTCGGAAACGGATTTCGTTTCGCGCAACAAAGAGTTTCAGACATTCGTGCAGACCGTGTCTGAACTGGCGGTAGGCGGTGACGGCACGCTCGAAGCGCTGCTCCAAATGCCGTTCGCCGGTACGCAGCGCACGGTCGCCGAAGAACTTGCGCGGCTGGCGGCGACAATCGGGGAAAACCTGGTGCTGCGCCGCGTTCAGCGGGTGGCGGTGACGGAAGGTGCGGTCTCCTCTTATATCCACAATGCGCTCGGCGCCGGCATCGGCAAAATCGGCGTCCTCGTGGCGCTCGCGTCGAACGCCCCGGCCGATCGCCTGAACCCGCTCGGCCGGCAACTAGCGATGCATGTCGCCGCGGCGAACCCGCTCTACCTCGACATCGCCTCGGTACCGGCTGCGGCCCTCGACCGCGAACGCAACGTGCTGCGCGAACAGGCGCGCAGCAGCGGCAAGCCCGAGACCATCGTCGAGCGCATGGTCGAGGGCCGGCTGCGCAAATTCTACGAAGAGGTCGTGCTGCTCGAGCAGATCTTCGTGGTCGACGGCGAAAGTAAGATTGCCAAGGTGGTCGAGAGCGTGGCGAAGGCAGCCGCTACGTCGATTCGGGTGACGGGCTTTGTGCGCTTTGCGCTCGGCGAAGGCATCGAGCGGCGACCGACCGATTTCGCTGCGGAAGTGGCCGCTCAGCTGCAGAACTGACGGCACCACCGGCACGCCATCCGCGAAAGCTGCCGCGGCCCGTGCGGTTTTGGTGTATGCTTCGACCGGTCCGCTTGGGGCGCGCGAGGAAGGCCGGTGAGTGCTGGCTTGATGGCAGCCGATCTGAGGTATCGCCGAGTCTTGCTCAAGATTTCGGGCGAGGCGCTGATGGGGGGGCGCGAATACGGCCTTGATCCGGCGATGATCGCTGGCATCGCCGATGAAATTCAGGCCGTTCATGAACTTTCCGTCCAACTCTGCCTGGTGATCGGCGGCGGCAACATTTTCCGTGGCGTATCGGCCGCCGCCGTCGGCATGGAGCGCGGCTCGGCCGACTACATGGGCATGTTGGCGACGGTGATCAATTCGCTCGCCGTCCAGAGCGAACTCGAGCGGCGCGACATCTCGACCCGCGTCCAGTCGGCGATTTCAATGCAGGCGGTCTGCGAGCCGTATATCCGCCGCCGGGCGCTGCGCCATCTGGAAAAGGGGCGCGTCGTGATCTTTGCCGCCGGTACCGGAAACCCGTTCTTCACGACCGATACGGCGGCGGCCTTGCGCGCCTCCGAGATGGGTTGCGACGCGCTACTGAAGGCGACCAAGGTGGACGGCGTCTACGATGCCGATCCGAATCAGGTGTCTGGGGCCAGCCGTTTCGAGCGGCTTGGCTATCGCGACGTGCTGTCGCGCGACCTTCAGGTGATGGACGCGTCGGCAATCTCGCTCGCGCGCGAGAACCGGATACCGATCCTGGTATTTTCGATCTTCGAACCGGGCGGTTTCGCGAAAGTCGTTCGCGGACAGGGGCGGTACACGATCATCGACGAACAGGGTTAGCGGCGGGACGGAGGAAGGCGATGCCCGACGACCAGCTGATCAAGGATTTGCAACGCCGGATGAGCGGAGCAATAGAGGTGCTGCGCAAAGAGTTCGGCGGCCTTCGCACCGGACGCGCCTCGGCGAGCCTGCTCGAACCGATCACCGTTCCGGCCTATGGCGGCGCCATGCCGCTCGGCCAGCTGGCCAATATCAGCGTCCCGGAGTTGCGGATGATCACCGTGCAGGTCTGGGACTCCGCGCTCGTCAAGGCGGTGGACAAGGCGATTCGCGAATCCGGATTGGGCCTCAATCCGCAGACCGAAGGCCAGGTGATCCGGGTGCCGATCCCCGACCTCAACGAAGAGCGGCGGCGCGAATTGACCCGGGTCACCGCCAGATATGCCGAACAAGCGCGCGTTTCCGTGCGAAACGTACGCCGCGACGGGATCGACGCCCTCAAAAAGCGCGAAAAAGATAATGAAATCTCGCAAGACGAGCAGCGCAAACTGCAGCATGACATCCAGCACCTGACCGACGAGACGATCAGGCGCATCGACGAGACCCTGGCGCAGAAGGATCGCGAGATCCTGCAAGTCTGATGGGCGCGGGGGTCGTGCCGGGCGCGCTGCCGCGGCATGTCGCAATCATTATGGATGGGAACGGCCGCTGGGCGAAAGCGCGCGGCCTGCCGCGCGTCGCCGGCCATCGGCGGGGCGCCGAAGCGGTCCGCCGCACGGTCGCCGCCGCCGCCGAGCTGCGGATTCCGTATCTCACATTGTTCGGCTTTTCGTCCGAAAACTGGAAGCGGCCCTCGGCGGAAGTCGACGATTTGATGGGGCTCTTGCGGCATTATCTGCGGCGTGAGATCGCTGAGCTGCATCGTGACGGGGTGCGCCTCAAAGTGATCGGCCAACTGGGACGCCTGGCGCCGGATATCGTCAGCCTGATCGACCATGCGGTGCAGCTGACGCGCGACAATTCGGCCGTCAACCTGACTATCGCCCTCTCTTACGGCAGCCGCGCCGAGATCGTCGCTGCGGTGCGGAGCATCGCGCAGCAGGTGGCCGATGGCCGTCTCGCCGTCGGGGCAATCGACGAGGCGTGCCTCGCGCGGCACCTGTTCACTGCCGACCTGCCCGACCCGGATCTGCTGATCCGCACCAGCGGCGAGAAGCGGATCAGCAATTTCCTGTTGTGGCAATGTGCCTATGCGGAACTCCTTTTCACCGAGACTCTGTGGCCGGATTTTGCAAAAAGCGACCTCGATCAGGCGATCGATGAGTATTGCGTACGCGAGCGCCGGTACGGGGCTACGGTTGGCTCAGCCTGAACCGGGCCGTCTGGGGCAGCGCATCGCATCGGCGCTGGCATTGCTGCCGATACCGCTGGCCGCGGTATGGTTCGGCTGGCCCTGGCTGCCGCTGGTTACGGCAGCAGCGGCAGCGGTGATGGCTTGGGAATGGGGCAGGTTGTGCCAGCGTGGCAGGCCTGGCAGTACCGAGGTCGTCCCGGTCAGGATCGTCCTGGTGGGGGTTGTCGTCGTGCCGGTTGCGACAGCGGGGCTCGCCGCCGCCGGGCTCGCCGTCGGCACCGCTCTTCTCGGCGCCGGGATCGTCTATTGGGTGGCACGCGGTGCGGCCGATATCGAGCCGCGCTGGGCTGCTCTCGGGACGCTTTGGGTGGCGCTTCCCTGTATCGCCTTCTTGTGGCTCGCGGGCGAGACGGTAGGCGGCCGCGCGACCCTCTTTTGGGTTCTGGCTGCCGTCTGGGCGACCGACATCGGCGCTTACGCATTTGGCCGTACCTTTGGCGGGCCGCGTCTGGCGCCGCGCTGGAGCCCGCGGAAGACATGGGCCGGTCTTGCGGGCGGCGTGATGTGCGCGGCGCTTACCGGCGCGGCCACAGCCCGCGTCCTGGGGATTTCGTCCGCTTTGCCTTTGATGCTGCTGAGTGCGGGTCTTGCGGTTGTTGAACAATTCGGCGATCTTGCCGAATCCCTGGCCAAACGCAGGTTTGGCGTCAAAGATTTGGGGCGCCTCATTCCTGGGCATGGGGGGCTCCTCGACCGTCTCGATGGCCTTCTCGCCGTGCTCCCGACGGTGGCTCTGGTGACCTTGATCGGCGGACACAAAGTCCTGACATGGCGATGATCTCCTCGATGGCGAGTCAAATGGCGGCGCCAGCAACCGGAGCGAGTTGATGCGACGGGTAACCATTCTCGGTTCGACCGGCTCGGTCGGGCGCAACACCGTCGATCTCCTGCTGCGCCACCGCGACGCTTTCGCCGTCGAGGCGATGACGGCGCATCACAATGCGGTTCGACTGGCCGAGCAGGCGCAAGCCGTTGGCGCACGCTTCGCCGCCGTCGCCGATCCCGCCTGCTACGCCGCGCTGCAAGAGGCGCTCGCCGGAAGCGGGATCGAAACGGGCTGCGGTCCTGCTGCTGTAGTAGAGGCGGCGCAGAGACCCGCAGATTGGGTCATGGCGGCGATCGTCGGTGCGGCCGGCTTGGCGCCGACGCTGGCCGCGATCCGGCGGGGCGTTATCGTGGCCCTCGCGAACAAAGAGGTCCTGGTCTGCGCCGGTGCGCTGTTCATGGACGAAGTGGCGCGCTGGGGCGCCACGCTGCTGCCGGTCGACAGCGAGCACAATGCGATTTGGCAGTGCTTTGATCCGTTACGCCCGGATGCCGTCGAGCGCATCATCTTGACCGCAAGTGGCGGCCCGTTCCGCGAATACAGCATGGCCGCGATGCAGGGGGTGTCGCCGCAGCAGGCCGTTGCCCATCCCAATTGGAGCATGGGCGCAAAAATTTCGGTCGATTTCGGCAACGATGATGAACAAGGGACTCGAAGTCATCGAGGCGCATCATCTGTTCCGTCTGCCTCTCGAATGCGTCGAGGTCGTTGTCCATCCGCAGTCGATCGTGCACGGGCTGGTGGCTTATCGCGACGGCTCGGTCCTGGCGCAGCTCGGTCCGCCCGATATGCGGACGCCGATCGCCTATGCTCTCGCATGGCCCGAGCGGATAGCCGCGCCGACCAAGCGGCTTGACTTGGCGGCCGTCTCCCGTTTGAGTTTCGAGCTGCCGGACGAACGGCGTTTTCCGGCGCTGCGGGTCGCTCGCGACGCGCTGATCTCCGGCGGCGGCTGTCCGACCGTCTTGAATGCCGCGAATGAGACCTCGGTTGGCGCCTTTCTCGAAGGCCGCATCGGGTTCCTCGACATTGTCGAGACGGTCGAACGTACGCTTGCCGCGATCCCGCCGGGCACGCTGGACTTCTTGAAGACGTCTACAAATACGACGGGATGGCGAGGCGCACCGCCGAGAAGCTGACCGGCGGCCGCGCCCCCGCGCGGCGCCGAGAGGCGACGGAGCCAGCATGATAAACTTGGCATCTCTCGAGAGTCTCGAGCACAGCGCCCTGCTGTACGTCGGGTCGTTTCTGATAATACTGACTTTTCTCGTCTTCGTTCACGAGTTTGGCCACTATCTGATTGCCCGCTGGAACCGCGTCAGAGTCGAGGTCTTCTCGATCGGTTTTGGCCCGGAGCTGTTTGGTCGCCGGGACCGCGCCGGGACGCGGTGGAAATTCGCCGCAATTCCGCTTGGTGGATATGTAAAGATGCTCGGCGACAGCGATCCTGCGTCGGCGCTGCCTGCTGCGCGACTCTCGCCGGAAGAGCGCGAGGAGGCGTTCAATTGCAAGACACTGGGGCAGCGGGCGGCGATCGTCGCCGCTGGACCAGCGGCCAACTTCTTGTTCGCAGTGGTGGTCCTCGCGGTTTTGTTTATGACCTTCGGGGAGCCGCTGACGCCACCGGTCGTCGGTCAGGTGCAGCCCGGGAGCGCGGCGCAGCAGGGCGGCATTGTTCCGGGCGATGTGATCGTCAGCATCGACGGGCAGCAGGTCCGCCGCTTTGAGGATGTGCAGCAGGCCGTCCGCTTCGACCCGGGCAAACCGATGACGATCGTCGCCCGCCGCGGCGGCACCAATATCACCGTCCATGTAACCCCGAAGAAGACCGAACTCACCGACCGTTTTGGCAACCGTTTTGCCGTCGGATTGCTCGGCATTACCCACAGCGGCATAGACTATGTGAAACTCGACCCGACTGCCGCTTTGGTCCAGGCGGGAGCCGAAACATGGGGTCTATCGATAGCAACGTTAAAGGGAATTTGGCAGATCGTAATAGGCATGCGCAGCAGCGACGAATTGGGTGGCCCGCTGCGCATAGCCCAGATGTCGGGCGAGGTCGCGCAACAGGGCCCCGTCGCAGTACTTTGGTTGCTCGCGGTATTATCGATCAACCTGGGATTGATCAATCTATTCCCGGTCCCGGTTCTTGACGGCGGTCACTTGCTGTTCTATGCGGCCGAAGCGGTGCGCGGAAAACCGTTGGGTCCCCGTGCTCAGGAATATGGGTTTCGCATCGGACTGGCCTTGGTCCTTACATTGATGGTGTTCGCTACCAGGAACGATCTCGTACATCTTGGAATTTGGAGTTGGTTAAAGGGTCTCATGACCTGACGCGGTTGCCGGTAGCGGGATGGGGGAGCGAGCCGGGGTGGGGGCGCTTTGCATTGCAATCGACTGAGGCTTGCGCTCGTCACGGCCGTCGCCGCGGTTTTTCTGGGGATCGCAGGGTTGCCGCGGGTGGCGTCTGGGCAAGGCGCGGAGGAGGGCCCGTCACCGCGGGGTGCGAGGCCGCCGGCCGCCTCGCCCGGACCCGGCGGTCCTGCCGCTGCGCCCGAGCCCGGCGCACCGGCCGGTCGTCCCGAGCCGCCCGCACCCTCCCGCATGGGAACGGGAACGGTAAGCAACATCCGCATCATCGGGGCCAGGCGGATCGAGACCGAGACGATTCTCTCCTATATGGAAATTCGGCCGGGCGATCCGTGGAGCGACGAGTTGGTCAACAACTCGCTGAAATCGCTATTTGCAACGGGATTGTTCGCCGACGTAAATCTGTCGCGCGTCGGCGACACCTTGGTCGTCCGGGTGGTGGAGAACCCGATCATCAATCGCATCGCCTTCGAGGGCAATAACAAGCTCAGCGACAAGGACTTGAATGACGCAATCCAACTGCGGCCGCGCGTCGTCTACACGCGGACTTGGGTGCAGAACGACGTAAAACGCATTCTCGAACTGTATCGCCATCACGGGCGGTTCGGCGCAACCGTGGATCCAAAAGTCATTCTTCTTTCGGAGAACCGGGTCGATCTCGTCTTCGAAATTAACGAGGGTGAGTATACCGGCATACGCAGCATCAACTTCGTCGGCAATCATGCGTTCACCGAGGGCAAGCTGCGCGGCATCATCGCCACAAAGGAAAGCCGCTGGTATCGTTTCTTATCGACCAACGACAGCTATGACCCGGACCGCCTAGCCTATGATCGCGAATTGCTGCGCAAGTTTTATCTGACCGAAGGCTATGCCGATTTCCGGGTGGTCTCGGCGGTAGCGGAGCTGACTTCGTCGCGCAACGGCTTCATCGTCACCTTTACGCTCGATGAGGGCCAGCGCTATCGATTTGGCAAGGTCGGCGTGAACATCAAGCTCAAGGACCTGCCCGCCGCATCGGTGCTGCCGCTACTGACCATCCATTCCGGCGACTGGTACAACGCCGAACTGGTCGAAAAGTCGATCTCGATCTTGACCGACACTCTTGGCGACCGGGGCTACGCCTTTGTCCAGGTGAAGCCCGAGATCATCCGCAACCGCAAAAACCATACTGTCGATATCACTTTCGACGTGGAGCAGGGCCCGAGGGTCTATGTCGAACGGATCGACATCGTCGGCAACGTGCGCACTCTCGACAAGGTGATCCGGCGCGAAATGGTGCTCGTCGAAGGCGACGCCTTCAATTCGACGAAGATGCAGCGCTCGCAGCAGCGTCTCAAGAACCTCGACTTTTTCAAGAAAGTGACGGTAACGAATGGGCCCGGTTCCGCGCCTGACAAGACGGTGGTGACGGTCGAAGTCGAAGAGGAGTCGACGGGTGAGTTGTCGCTCGGGCTCGGTCTGTCGACGACCGACGGGCCGCTCGCCGACATCGACATCCACGAGCGAAATTTTCTCGGGCGCGGCGAGGATTTGCGCATCGGCACCATAGTGTCGCTGCGCTCGCAGCAGGTCAACCTCAGCTTTACCGAACCGTATTTTCTGGATCGCAACATTGCTGCAGGTTTCGATCTCTTTGAAATAAAAACGAGTCCAACAGTCAACTTTTTTACCGGATTGGTCCCACCGTATCAGCAATTTTCTTATGGTGGTTCATTGCGTGCCGGCTATCAAATCACCGACTACCTGCGCCAGACACTGAAGTACACTGCCAGATCGGATGATATCACGGATATTCAATCCGATGCCTCTCTGTTCATCGCGCTGCAGGCGGGAGAGCACCTGACCTCGGAAATTGGCCAGGTTCTGCTTTACGACCGGCGTGATGACCGGCTCAATCCAACCGCTGGCTACTATGCGTCGCTGGGCACCGACTTTGCCGGAGTTGGTTTTGGCGTGGACTACGTGCGCACCAAGGTGAGTGCGGGCTATTACTACTCATTAGCACCCGAATGGGTCTTGAGCTTCAGCGGCGAGGTCGGCGAAATTGAGGGTTGGGGCGGGCAGGATGTGCTGCTGCAGGACCGCTTCTTCGTCGGTGGCGATAATCTGCGCGGCTTCCAGAGCGCCGGCATCGGGCCGCGCGATGATGTTACCGACGACGCGCTCGGCGGACAAAGATACTATGTCGGATCGGTCACCTTGGGGGTGCCGCTTGGTCTGCCGGAGGAACTCGGGCTAAGCGGGCGCGTCTTCAGCGACTTCGGCTCGCTGTGGAATCTCACCCCCCAGCAACTCGTCCTGACGCCGCAACAGTTGCAGACGACGAACGGCATCACGCCGGTAGTCGAACAATCCTCGATAACCCGCGTCAGCGCCGGGGTTGGCGTGTCATGGACATCGCCGGTCGGGCCGATACGGCTCGATGTCGCCTACCCGCTACGCAAGGCGTCCTTCGACCAGACGCAATTTTTCCGGGTCAGTTTCGGCACGAGGTTCTGATGTCGATGTCATCAATTCGATCGGCGGCCCTGATGCTGTCGTTGTTGTGCGGACTGGCCGGCAGCGCCGTGGCCCAGCAGCCGAAGGCCGCGCCGCCCGCTGCGGTACCTCTGAAACCGGCACCGCCGCAGCCAGCGCCGCCGGCCCCGCTGCCGGCGGCGCAGAATTTGACGATCATGGTGGTCGATGTACAGGCGCTGCTGCAAGAATCCAAGGCGGCCAAGATGGTGCGGGCTCAGATCGAGCAGAAGCGCGCAGAATACTCGAAGGAAATCTCGCGCGAGGAGGAGGCGCTTCGTGCCGAACGCGACGCGCTGCAGCGGCAACAGGCCGCGTTGTCGCCGGACGCCTTGAACAGAAAAGGGCGCGAATTCCAACAGAAAGTCAACGAGCTCGATCTCAGCGTGCAGGCCAAACGTCAGGCGCTCGAAAAGTCCAATAACGATGCGCTGTCCCAGATTCAACAGCAGATGCTTAAGATAATCGCCGATATTGCCAAGCAACGGAAGGCGAACCTGGTGCTGCAGCGCACCGATCTCGTGCTCTTCGACCGAGTGTTTGATGTCACCGACGAAGTCATGCAGAAGCTGGACGAGCAGATGCCGGTCATGACCGTCAACTTTGTCAACCCGCAGCCGCCGCCGGCCGGCATCGCCGCCCCGTTGCCACCCAGCACCCCGACGGCCAAGAGCAGGCGACGCAGTCAACAGACTCCCTGATCCGGCGGGCTGCAGATGCCGGATCCGCGCTTTTTCCATCGCGGCGGCCCCTTTACGCTCGAGGCGCTGGCGTTCGCAACCGGGACGCGCCTGTGGCGCCCCGAGGAGGGTGATCGACTGATTGGGGATGTGGCGCCGCTTGAGACAGCCGGACCCAAGGAAGTCAGCTTTTTCGAGAACCGCAAATACCTTGAAACCTATCTGCACACCCGCGCCGGGGCTGCCTTTGTCGACGAGCGCGCGGCCGCGCGGGCGCCGGCCGGGATGGCGCCACTGGTCAGCGACGAGCCTTACAAGGCATATGCCCGCGCGGCTCAGCTTTTTTATCCCGCCCCGCTGCTATGTCCCGGCCGCTCGCCTTCGGCCGTAATCGCGGCTACGGCTGTCGTCCCTGACGATTGCGATATCGGGCCAAACGTAGTCGTAGAGCCGGACGCGCGGCTCGGAAGACGCTGCCAAGTCGGCGCTAACAGCGTGATCGGGTCGGGTGTCGAGACCGGCGACGACTGCCGGATTGCCGCCAACGTCACCTTGAGCCACTGCTTGCTCGGCGCACGCGTCGTGCTGCACCCTGGAGCGCGCATCGGCCAGCCCGGCTTTGGCTTCGCTCCCGATCCGGCGGGTCCGATAAAAATTCCGCAGCTCGGTCGCGTTGTCATCGGGGACGATGTCGAGATTGGCGCTAATACCACGATCGATCGTGGGTCCGTTCAAGATACGGTCATCGGCGCCGGGTCGATGATTGATAATCTGGTACAAATCGGACACAATGTGATGTTGGGTCGATGCTGCATACTCGCCGGACAGGTCGGGATCTCCGGGAGCACGCAGCTCGAAGACTTCGTTATGGTCGGCGGACAAGGGGGGCTCGCCGGCCATTTGCATGTCGGGCGCGGTGCTCAGATCGCCGCCAAGAGCGGCATTATGCGGGACATCGCGGCCGGAGCCGTGGTGTGCGGCATTCCGGCTGTGCCGATCGGCGAGTTCATGCGGCAGACGGCGGTGCTGCATCGCCTTGCCAAGAAGAAGGACAAGTGATGGTCGATCCGGCCTGTGAGGACCAGCGAGGCACGCGGATCGATATCCAGCGGATCATGGAGATGATCCCGCATCGCCCGCCATTCCTGATGATCGACAAGGTCGTTGATGTCATCGCGAACGAGTGCGCGACCGGGATCAAGAATGTCTCGATCAACGAGAACTATTTTCAGGGTCATTTTCCGGCCCGGGCGGTGATGCCGGGGGTGCTGATCATCGAGGCGATGGCGCAAACCGCCGCGGTCCTCGTCGTTCATACGCTGGGGCCGGAATTGGCGGGCAAGCTCGTCTACTTCATGAGTGTCGACAATGCCCGCTTTCGGCGCCCGGTTTTTCCGGGCGATCGGCTCGATGTCCACGTCGTCAAGCAGCGCAATCGCGGCAATGTTTGGAAATTCGAAGGGCGCGCCAAGGTCGGGGACAATCTGATGGCCGAAGCCGTCTTCGCGGCAATGATCTTGGACGATTAGCCGATCCGCGAATGGCTCAGATTCACGCTACGGCTGTCGTCGCGCCGGGGGCGGCGTTGGCCGAGGATGTCGTCGTCGGGCCTTACTGCGTCATCGGCGAGCATGTGACGCTCGGAGCCAGAGTGACCCTGCATTCGCACGTGGTTATCGAGGGGCGAACGACCGTCGGGGCGGACACACGCATCTTTCCGTTTGCTTCGATCGGGTTCGAGCCGCAAGATTTGAAATATCGCGGCGAGCCGTCGGCGCTCGCCATTGGCTGCCGCAACACGATCCGCGAATATGTTACGATAAACCCGGGTACGGCCGGCGGCGGTATGCTCACTCGCGTCGGTGATGATTGCCTGTTCATGGTCGGCGCGCATGTTGCTCATGACTGCCGGATCGCCGACCATGTGATCATGGCGAACAATGCCACGCTGGGTGGCCATGTCATTGTCGAAGACTATGCCGTGCTTGGCGGCTTGTCGGCGGTGCATCAGTTCGTGCGGATCGGCAAGCACGCGATGGTCGGCGGCATGTCGGGGGTCGAGCGCGACGTCATTCCCTACGGACAGGTCATCGGCGACAGGGCAAGGCTCACCGGGCTCAACATCATCGGCATGCAGCGCCGCGGCTTCAGCCGCGAAGACATTCACGGGCTGCGCAACGCGTATCAGTTTATGTTTCACTCCGGCGGGACCTTGAGCGACCGCGTCGGCGAGGCTGCCTGCCGGTTTGGCGGGATCGCCCCGGTCGACGATGTGATCGCCTTTATCCGCGCCGATTTCGAGCCGCGCCATCTGTCAGCCCAGAGAGGCGAATGGCGGGTAGGCTCGGCATAATAGCCGGCAGCGGCGGCTTGCCGCGGCGCCTCGTCGAATCCTGCCGCGCCGTCGGCCGCGACATATTCGTTCTTGCCCTTGAAGGCGCGGCCGAGCCGCAGACGGTCGAGGGCGTGCCGCATGCGTGGTGCCGGCTCGGTGCCGCCGCGCAGGGTCTCGCTTTGTTGCGCGAGAACGATGTTACCGAACTGGTGCTGGCCGGCGCCGTTCGCCGGCCGAGCCTGGCGGCTCTGCGCCCGGATTGGCGCGCGGCCAAGCTGTTCGCCCGCATCGGCTATCGCGCGCTTGGCGATGATGGGCTTCTTTCGGCCGTCGTCGACGAGTTCGAACGCGAGGGATTTCGCGTGACCGCCGCGGACCGGCTGCTCGTTTCCGGGCTTGCGGCCGAGGGTCCGCTCGGCAGGTGGCGACCGGATGCGCAGGCGACGGCCGATATCGAGCACGGGCTCCGCGTCGCGCGAAAAGTCGGCGCGCTCGATATCGGCCAGGCGGTTGTCGTGCAGCAGGGCCTCGTTCTCGGCGTCGAAGCGATCGAAGGGACCGATGCGTTGCTGCAACGCTGCGCCGTATTGCGCCGCGAAGGACCGGGCGGCGTTCTCGTTAAAATCGAAAAACCGGGCCAGGAGACACGCGCCGATCGGCCGACGATCGGGCCCCGCACAATCACCCTGGCGGCCGAGAGCGGGCTGCGCGGGATCGCGGTAGAGGCCGGCGCGACGATCGTCCTCGATCGCGATCAGGTTGCCGCCGCGGCCGACCGCGCCGGCCTGTTCGTGGTCGGCGTCCGGCGCGCGTGAACGGGCCGCCGCCGTTCATTTTTGTCATCGCCTCAGAGCCGTCTGGCGACGCGCTCGGCGGCGCGTTGATCGGCGGTTTGCGGCGGCTGAACGGCGATCTGCGGGTTGCCGGGATCGGCGGCGAACGCATGCTGGAGGCGGGCGTCGCGAGCCTCGTTCCGCTGGAGGATCTGGCGGTGATCGGGGTAGCCGAAGTCCTGCCGCGGGCGCCGCGCATTCTGCGCCGGGTGCACGAGACCGTGGCCGCGATCCGAGAATTGCGACCGGATGCTGTCGTAACGATCGACAGCTCCGGCTTCAGCTGGAGGATCGCGCAACGGTTGCGCCGGCAAGGCGAGACCATGCCGCTCATCCATTACGTCGCGCCGATGGTCTGGGCATGGCGCTCCGGTCGGGCGCGACGGATGGCCCGCTGGTATGACCATCTGATGGCCTTGCTGCCGTTCGAACCTCCTTATTTCGAGCGCGTGGGCCTGTCGTGCAGCTGGGTCGGCCACCCAGTCGTCGAGAGCGGGGCCGATCGCGGCAATGCCGCGCGCTTCCGTTCCGCGCACGGGCTCGCCGGCGACGAGTTGTTGATCGCCGCCTTGCCAGGCAGCAGAGGCGGCGAAATCCGGCGGCTGCTGCCCGTATTCGGTGCGGCAATTGCCTGCCTCGCCAAGGCGCTCGGCCCTTTTCGGGTGGTGGTGCCGACGGTCGCCAATGTCGCGGCGGCGGTCGGTGAGGCGGTCCGCGACTGGCCCGTCAGCCCGATCGTGATCCGGCGGCCCGAGGAGAAATACGACGCGTTCGCCGCCAGCCGCGCCGCCCTCGCCGCGTCCGGCTCGGTTGCTCTCGAATTGGCGATGGCCCGCCTCCCGATGGTCGTGACTTATCGTCTCAACCCGCTGACCGAGGCGCTGCTCGATCGCGTTCTCAAGGTCCGCCAAGTCAATCTGGTGAATTTGATCCTCGGAGAGCCGCTCGTCGACGAGCTGTTGCGCGACAGGAGCGCGCCCGATCAGCTGGCCGACGCGGTTGTTCGGCTGGTCCGCGACGAACGGGTTCGCGCCGCGCATCGCGCAGGATATGATGAGGCGATCCGGCGCCTCGGTGAGGGCGGCCTGCCGCCGAGCCTCCGCGCGGCCGGCAAGGTTCTGGAAATCGTCGGCGCACGCCGGGAGAGCAGTTGCAATTCACGCGTAGACTCACGGAGGAATGTAGCATGGCAGTGACCGATGTGGCCGAGACCGCCAAACCTGCATCCGATACGGACAAGTATCGGTTCTTGCATACGATGATCAGGGTGCGCGATCTCGACAAATCGTTGGAGTTCTATAGCAATTTGCTCGGCATGAAGGTATTGCGCCAGCGCGATTACCCGAGCGGCAAATTCACGCTCGCTTTTGTCGGTTATGGCGAGGAAGCCGGCAACACGGTGATCGAGCTGACCCACAATTGGGAACAGGCCGAGCCCTACAATTTGGGCAGCGCGTTCGGGCATCTGGCGATCGGGGTGCCCGATGTCTACAAGACCTGTGAGCGCTTGGCGGCCGCTGGGGTCAAGATCCCAAGACCGGCCGGACCGATGGCGCATGGCGGCTCGGTCATCGCTTTTATCGAAGACCCAGACGGCTACCGCATCGAACTGGTGGAACGGCCGTAGCAGTCCTGCCTCGCCGCAACTTCGCTGTGCCGCGAAAGGCGCTGCCCCTCACCCCCCTATTGCGAGCCCGGCTTGCCGGGAGAGGCTGGGGTGAGGGGTCTCAGCGAGGGTCTGTCTAGCCGAAGGGCGGCGAAACGCCGCGAGGCCGTTGGCCGGTCAGCGGGCCATCAGCACGGGCAGGTTCGCCTCCATGATGATATGCCTTGTCGCCCCGCCGAAAATCATCTGGCGAATGCGGCTTTGCGTGTACGCCCCTTTCAGCAGCAGATCGGCGCCGGCCGCGATCGCCTCTTTCATGAATGACTCGCCTTGCGCCTTTTGCCTGCCGTACGCAACCCGCAGGCTGACGTCGATGCCGTAATTCGCCAGTGAGCGCGCCAGTTCGTCGCCTTCCGGCCCCGGCTCCGGCATGTGCTGCGGCCCGACGGCAACGATGACGACCTTTCGCGCCTGCCTGATGAACGGCATGCCCAGGGCGACCGTCAGGGCAGTTTCAGTGCTGCCGTTCCAGGCGATCGCAATGACCTCGCCGATTGTCGACGGGGGGTGCTTCGGCACCATCAGGATCGGCCGTCCGCTTTCGAAGAGGGCGTCTTCGAGGGTGGCCTCGGCGATCGAGGCGAGCTTCTCCGGCTGCTCGACGAGGATCAGATCGAAGACTCGACCGATCATCCCGACGACGGCGTTCTGCCGCCCGTCCTCCTCTCGCCAGGAGGCCGACGGTCCGCTGCGCCCTGCCGGGGCCGGTTCGATCGGAATGCCCTTTGCCGCCATGAAATCGCGGAACAGGCGCCGCGCCTGGTCGCGTCGGTCGTGGCCCTCGCGTTCGAGCGTGCGGTCGACCTCCGATGAGATCGAAAATCCCATCTCGCCGCCGAAGACCACCGCGTATTCGGTAGTCAGGCTGTGCAGCCCGACGATATGGCTGTCAAATCGGCGCGCCGTCAGCAACGCCGCCTCGAGCACCGGCGCGGCGTTCCCGTCGCCGATCACGGCCAACAAATTCTTCATCGCTCCACTCCCGCCCCCCGACCGTTCTGCATGACAGGGTTGCGCCGAACAATACGCCGTTGCGCGCTGCTTTGCGAGAGCTCCGGGCGGAGGCCGAATGGCGCTCAGCGCTCGGTCAGCCGCAATTCGATGCGCCGGTTGCGGCGGTTGGCGTCCGAGGTGTCGCCGGGATCGAGCGGCTGCGTGTCGCCAAATCCCGCCGCGGCGAGCCGGTTGGCGGGGATCCCTTCGGCGATCGCATAGCGCACCACCGACAGGGCGCGCGCGGTCGACAATTCCCAATTCGATGGAAATTGCGCCGTATGGATCGGTTGACGGTCGCTGTGCCCGTCGATTTGTAGGATCCAGTCGATGTCGGGCGGAATCTCGCGGACAATCTCGCTGAGGGCGGCGATGACCGGGTCGAGCGCCTGCTTCGCATCGGGATCGAGCACGGCGCTGCCCGGCGCGAACAACACCTCGGACTGGAACACGAAGCGGTCGCCGACAATGCGGATCCCCGGCCGATTGCCGAGAATGTCGCGCAGCCGACCGAAGAATTCCGAGCGGTAGCGCGCCAGTTCCTCGACCTTGTTGACGAGCGCGATATTGAGCTTCTGCCCGAGATCGGCGATCTGGCCCTGTTGCGCCTTGACTTTGGCCTCGGAAATGTCGAGCGCCGCGGCGATGCGCGAAAGCTGCTCGCGCAATGCCGCAATCTGGGCGTTCAGCCTGTCGACCTGGGCAGCGGCGCTGCTGCTGATAGTCTTCTGCGCGGCGAGTGCCGCTGCGGATTGCTCGGCGCGGCCGGAGAGTTCTTGCAGCCGCGTGTCGCGCGCCGCGATCTGCTGCTGCGCCGCCGCCAGCTTCTGCCGCTCGGCGGCAAGTGCACCTTCGAGCTGCACGACTTGCGCCGACAACTGCCCGCGCTCGCCTTCGACGCTCTTCAGTTGTGTCGAGAGCAGCGCCGCGTTCCGCTCGAGCTCTTTGTTGCTGCTCTGTTCGAGGGCCAGCATTTGCGCCAGCGCGTCGACCTGATGCTGCAATTTCTGCAGCGCCGCGTCGCGCCCCGACAACGCCGCCGAAAGGTAAAACTGACCGGCCGTGAATACCAGCAGGATGAAGATGATCACCATCAGCAGCTGCGACAGGGCGTCGACGAAGCCGGGCCAGATGTCTATGCTGCCGGGACGGCGGGAATTGCGCGGAACGATCGCCATCGGCGAAACCGGCACTCGGCTCAGCGCCCGCCTTCTTCGGCGAGAGCGGCGATCGTACGGGATAGGATGCGTATTTCGCCGCGCAATTCCTGCACGGTCTGCGTCCGACCTTGCGCCAGGTCCTCGGCGAGGCGCGCAAAATGACCCTCGATGTTGCGCAGATGGCCGCGCAACAGATCGTCCTGCCCGAGCGCGCTCTCGCCGAGGGTCGCAAGGCGGGTCAGCGACGGTTTCAATTCCAGCTGGTTTTCCGCCAGCCGCACCAGCAACAGCTGCCCTGCTTTCATCTGCTCGCCGAGCACGGCGAGCCGGTCGGTCAGGCTCGTCAGCGTAGAATTGGCGCCGATCCGACTCTCCTCGCTGCGCGCGAGGATGCGCTGCAGGTTTTCAAGACTGTCGGCGGTCTGTTCGAGCAAGGCCTGGAGATAGGCCGGCACCGCGGCGTCGCCGCCATCGCCCAATCCGCCGCCCGACAGCCTCGTATAGGTCGACAGCCATTCTTCGAGATCGTTGTAGAACCGGTTCTGGGCCTGGCCGGCCTGCAGATCGAGAAAGCCCAAAACGAGGCTGCCGGCGAGCCCGAACAGCGACGAGCTGAAAGCGGTCCCCATGCCGGCGAGCGGCGATTGCAATCCGGACTTCAGATCGGCGAAGGCACGCGCCACATCGCTGGCCCCGACATTCAGGGCGCCGATCACGCCGCCGACCGAACGGACCGTCTCGAGCAATCCGTAAAAGGTGCCAAGGAGCCCGAGAAAGACCAGCACACCGATGAGATAGCGCGAGGTCTCGCGCGTTTCGCCGAGCCGCGCCGAAATTCCGTCCAGCAAGGTCTGCAACGATGTCGCCGACAGGCTGACGCGTCCGTCTCGCCGGGTGCCCAGCATCCGCGCCATCGACGCCAGGAGGCGGGGTGGCCGGCCCGAGGCCGGCACCCCCTCGCCGCCGGCGACCTTCTGACGGAAGCTTTCGATCCACTCGATCTCGGGTCCGAGCAGCAGCACCTGACGGAAGATGTAGGCGATACCGGCGAGGAGGATACCGAGGATGACGCCGTTGACGCCGGGATTGCCCATGAAGGCGGCAAGGAGCGGCCGACCTAGCGCCGCCGCCAATGCCACCACCAGCAGCACGAACAACAGCATGCGAACGAGAAAGCGCCGCGGACGGCTCATCGCGCGACGCTACCGGCGGCACGCACCAAGCGCGGCCGCACGCCCATCGCCACCGTCATCCCTGAGCCTATCCTTCGCACGCCGGCGTCCCGCTTCGTGGTCCGGCATTTAACTTTAGCTTAATCGGCGCTCCGCAACAACAAAAATTGCGAGCGTCGTCAGGTGAATACTCGACTATTGCTTGTTTCGCGACACCTGGCCGGCGTCGCGGCCGCGCCGTGCCTCCCTGATCAGGGCGGCGAGCGGCAGGTGCAGATGATCGTTGGCGGCAAGCACGTCGCCGACCGTCATCATGGCGCGACCGCCGGCAAGGTCGCTGATATAGCCTCCCGCCTCGCGCACCAGCAATATCCCGGCGGCGATGTCCCATGGCTTCAGGCCGAATTCCCAGAAGCCGTCATAGCGGCCCGCGGCGACATAGGCGAGGTCGAGCGCCGCCGCCCCCATGCGACGCACCCCGCTGGTTGCCGCCATGACCGTCGCTAGCATGTCGAGATAGGCCTGATGATCGCCTTGCCCCCGATGCGGCATGCCGGTGCCGATTACCGCGTCGCCGAGCTGGCGGCGCGCCGAGACCCGCAATCGACGGTCGTTGACGAAGGCGCCGATGCCCTTCTCGGCCGAATACATCTCGTCGCGGGTCGGCTCGTAGACGATGCCGGCGACGACCTCGCCGTCGCGCTCGAGCGCGATCGAAATCGCGAAATGCGGGATGCCGTGCAGGAAATTGGTCGTGCCGTCGAGCGGATCGACGATCCAGCGGTGGCGGCGGTCGGTGCCCGGCGCCTCGCCGCCTTCTTCGGCCAGGAACCCGTAACCGGGGTGTGCCCGGCTCAGCTCGGCCTTCACCGTGCGCTCGGCCTTAAGATCGGCGGTCGAGACGAATTCGCCTGGCCCCTTGACCGAAACCTGCAATTGCTCGACCTCGCCGAAATCGCGCAGCAGGCCGCGCGACGCCTTCAGCGCCGCATTCGCCATTACGTTCAGCACCGGCGAACGCATTGCCATCGCGGTCCCGCTTCGGTCTCGAATCAGTCCTTGGCCCGTTCGACAAAGCTGCCGTCGGCGGTGCTGACGACGATCCGGGTGCCGGCCTCGATATAGGGCGGGATCATCACCCGGCGGCCGTTTTCGAGCTTGCCCGGTTTGTACGACGATGAGGCGGTCTGGCCGCGCACCACCGGGTCGGCTTCGACAAGCGCCATCGTGACGCTCGGCGGCAGCTCGACCGAAAGCGGCGTCCCCTCGTAAAGCATGACGGTACAAACCATGCCGTCGCGCAGGAAATCGGCCGGCTCACCGATCATTTCGCGCGTCACGGCAATCTGCTCATAGGTGTCATTGTCCATGAAGGTTGCCTGGTCGCCTTCCGTGAACAGGAATTGCATCTCCTTCTCGTCGAGGCGCACCCGCTCTACCGTTTCCTGTGTACGAAAGCGGTCGTTGAGCTTGGTGCCGCCGCGCAGGTCGCGCATCTCGACCTGGGCGAAGGCGCCGCCCTTGCCGGGTTGGACGAGATCGCGCTTCAGCACAATCCAGAGCTTGCCCTGATGTTCGAGAACATTGCCGGGCTTGATATCGATGGCGTTGATCTTCATCCAAAACGTCCCGTTGGTGGTCCGATCAAACGCCGGGTCGACAGGTCTTTGACGGATCGGATCATCGTATTAATGGGTCAGCGCGATCCAGCGACCATTGGCATCGCACCAGTAGGGCGCGGACGCCCGCTGTCCGCAACTTAGCATAGGCCGGGGCGACGACAACAAAGGAGGCGCACAGGTGCAGGAATGGTGGCGGCCCGAACGCTTCGCGCAACGCCGTGAACGGCTCGAACGACGCGGCCGGATGGTCGCCGCCGTGCGCCGGTTTTTTGCCGAGCGCGGCTTCGTCGAGGTCGATACGCCGGCGCTGCAGGCAAGCCCGGGGCTCGAACCGCATCTCGCGGCGTTCCGCACGGAACTGCACGATCCGCGCGACGGGACCGTGCGGCCGCGCTATCTCCACACCTCGCCCGAGTTCGCAATGAAAAAGCTGCTCGTCGCCGGCCTGCCGCTAATCTGGCAGCTCGCCCACGTCTTCCGCGACGGTGAACGCGGTGCGACCCACCACCCGGAGTTCTCGATGCTCGAATGGTATCGGGCGGGCGCCGAATGGCGCGATCTGATCGCCGACTGCGAGGCGTTGCTGCGCGCCTGCCAGACGGCGGCGGCTGCCGCGGAATTCGCCTGGCGCGGCCGGCGCGCCGACCCCCGCCTGCCGTTCGAGCGCCTGTCGGTCGCCGAGGCCTTCGCCCGCCATGCCGGGATCGACATCCTCGCCACCGCCCCCGACCCGCTCCGCCCCGATCTCGCTCTATTGACGGCTGCGGTGCGCGCGATCGGCCTCGAACCCCATCCCGGCGACGATTGGGAGGCCCTCTATTTCCGCATCTTTCTCGACCGCGTCGAACCGCAGCTCGGCCTCGGCGCACCGACCGTGCTCCATGGCTATCCGGCATCGATGGCGGCCCTCGCCCGCCGCGACGCGCAGGATCCGCGGCTCGCCGAGCGCTTCGAGCTCTACGTCTGCGGCCTCGAACTCGCCAACGCCTTTGGCGAATTGACCGATGCGGCCGAGCAGCGCGCCCGCTTCCGCGCCGATCAGCAGAAGAAACGAACGCTCTACGGCGAAACCTATCCGATCGACGAGGATTTCCTCGAGGCCCTCTCGTGCGGTATGCCCGAGGCGGCCGGCATTGCGCTGGGCTTTGACCGTCTCGTCATGCTGGCGACCGGCGCCGAAGACATCGAAGACGTGCTCTGGGCGCCGGTCCGCTGATGCGGCTTGCGGGCCCGATCCCTGCTGGACAGGAATTCGCCGGGATCCGCCCGATAAAACCAAGCGTGCGCCGTCCCGGCCGGCATTTTCGGCGTCGCGACATTGCCGGTCGTCGGCAGCGCGGCGCAGGCGCACAGCCCGGCGAACAAGGCAATCGCTCCGCAACCGGGCAGCCGGCGCGGCGTTTTGCCCGAGTGCGTCGGCATTCCGATCCTCCGTCCGGGTTGGATAGGAGGACGTGCAAGGGGCGGGCGGGCGAGGGGTGCCGCTGTCAGGCGCTGCGATAGCCCCGTCCGTACCGTTCGAACACGGCGTTGAAATCGTGCACCGCGGCGCGCGGGCCCGCGGGATAGCTCCAGATCGCGCCGATGACGGCGAGGAAGTCGGCGCCGGCTTCGACGAGCGGGCCGCAATTCGCTTGCGTGATGCCGCCGATCGCGCAGCACGGCACGATCGTCGTCTCGCTCCAGTCCCGCAGCAGCTCGGGGTCGGCGTGGTGCTTGGTCGCGACCTTGGTCAGGCTCGGGAAGAAGGCGCCGAAAGCGACGTAGTCGGCGCCGGCCTCGGCGGCGGCGATAGCGCGGTCGCGGCTCGCCCCGCAGGTCACGCCGACGATCCGGTCAGGGCCCAGGAGTCGCCGCGCCCCGGCATAGGGCATGTCTTCCTCGCCGACATGGACGCCGTCGCATTCGAGCTCGGCGGCGAGATCGGGCCGGTCGTTCATGACAAAGGCGACGCCCCGCGCCTCTGCGATCGGCTTCAGGATCGCCGCCGCGCGCCGGATCGCCGCATCGTCGACCTCTTTGAGCCGCAATTGCAGGCAGGCGACGTCGCCGCCGGCGAGCGCCTCTTCGAGCACGCGCGCGAAGCGGTCCGGGTCGAGCTCCGGCGGCGTGATCAGGTAGAGCCGGGTCGTCGCCGGCTCGTCGTTCTGCGGCGCGATCAATCTTTCCCCTGATAGATCTTGATCATGCGGCCGATGATCGAACCATTGCCGCCGCCGTCGCGGATCGCGCGGACCTCGTTGAAGACGCCGTCGAGATCCTTCGCCTCGCCGCCCGAGAAGACGACGGTCCGCCTGACGGGTTCGGTGAGGCTCATAGCTCAACTTCCCTCCGCCTTTGATCGCGTCAATTTATCAAACTCGGGGCGGTGAGGCGAGCAGCTCCCCGCCATCACCGCGGTCGCCGGCATCTGCCGGCGGCGGTGCCCGCCACACCGCCGCGGCGTAAAGCAACTCCGGGAATTCGGGGCCGATATCGCCGGCGAGGCGATCTTCGTGCGCGGCAAAATCGGCAAAGAAGAGGTCGCGGCTGATGCGAGCGGCGACCGCCGGCAGGCCGCGCTTCATGCTTGGCACGTCGCCGACCGGCACGCCGAAGCTGACGAAGCCGGCCGGGTTCTGCACGTGAATGTCTTTGAGCCAAGGCGCCGCACCGGCGGTTTTTTCCAGATATTCGTGACCCCGGCCGAGATAAGGATGGGCGCCGAGATAGTCGTCCTCGTCACCCGGCGGCGGCGTGAAGCGATCGCGCCACAACAGGATGTCGCCGGCGAAATCGGCGAGTTCGGACCGGGCGGCCGGGTCGACAAAATAGCCGGTGCCGGCGATCGCAAAATCGAAGCGGAATCCGCCATCGGCCGCCTGCGCCAGGATCTGGCCGTCCGCCTCGCCCGCCGCCAGCCAGGGTGCGGCGAGGTGCAGCCGGAAATTCGCGAATTGCAGCACCCGCTCGATCGCGTCGGGGGGTGCCGTCGAGCCGGCACGGCGAAAGCGCAGCGCCTGCTGCCAGCGCACCTTGTCCGGCAGGTCGGGATAATTGTCGTAGGCGCCGGCATAGCCGCGCACCCGGGCGACCGGCACCGAGGCGAGTACCGGGCGCCGCGCGAACAGGTCGACCGAGGCGGCGCCGGCTTCGAGCGCCACCGCCGCCGCATCGAAGGCGGAGGCCGCACCGCCGACGACCGCGACCCGACGGCCGCGCAGCGCCGCGAAGTCGATGTCGTCCGCGGTATGGGCATAGAGGGTCGGTGTCAGCCCGGCGGTCAGCACCGGCGGCAGATAGATCCCGCCGCCGCCGCCGAACCCGTTGGCGAGAATGACCTTTCGGGCGGTCTCTACGCGAGCCGCGCCATCGACGTCGAGATGCAGGCGGAAATGCTCGCCGGCCGGCTCGATCCGGGTGAGCCGGGTGCGGTAGCGCACTGATATGCCGAGGAAATGCCGGTACCAGGCTAGATATTCCGTCCAATCCGCGCGCGGGATGCGGTCGAAGGCGGCATAGGCGGCGCCGCCGCGCCTCGCCTCGTACCACGCCTGAAAACCGAGCGCCGCGACGCCGTATTCCGGACCGGGCAGGGTCTTCGGGGTGCGCAGAACCTTCATCCGCGCCGCGTTGCGCCAGATGCCGGCCGCCGCCTCGTCCGCCGCCATGTCGATCACCGAGACCTTGCCGATGCCGGCCCGGCGCAAGGCAAAGGCGAAGGCGCAGCCGCTCTGCCCGCCGCCGACGATCACGACGTTGTGGTCGATGCCCGGCCGGTCCGGGACCCAGTTCTGCGGGTCGGGGCCGAGCAGGCGCAACGCATCGCGGGCGGCGGCATCCGGGTCTTGCGGCAAATTCATCGGCTTCCGTCTCGGATTACGGGCGAGAGTTGTCTCGCCGGACCGGCCAATCTATCATCCGGTTGGCCGGCGCAAAGGAGCCCCGATGGCAGAGATCGCCGAACTCCACCTCGGTCAGGAGACCGTCGAGGCGACGCTCGATTATTTCGTCAAGACCGATCTGATGCCGGTAACCCTTGTTGCCGCACCCGGCGCCGTCGATCAGCGCACCGGCGGCGGCCGCCCGGATCCGCACCGCGTGAGCCTGCGCAACGGGCGCCTTTATGCCGCCGATTTTCGGCTCGAAAAGAACGGCTTCCGCTTTGTCGGGCACGATACGAAATGCGCCGATTTTTACGACGACGCCGAAATCCGCCGCGTCTATTACCGGGAAATGGAAGCACTGGTAAAACAGGAAAGCGGAGCGGCCCGCGTCGTCGTTTTCGACCACACCCTGCGTACGGCCGACCAACAACTGCGCGAGACGGCGAAGATCCGCGACCCGGTGCGCCGCGTCCACAACGATTACACAGAATGGTCGGCGCCACAGCGGGTGCGCGATCTGATGGGCGAGGAGGCCGAGGCGCTGCTTACGCGGCGCTTTGCGATCGTGCAGGTGTGGCGGCCGATCCGCCATCCGGTCGAGAGCTGGCCGCTCGCCATCGCCGATGCGCAAAGCCTGTCGCCCGACGACATGGTGGTGATCGAACGGCGCTATCCGGACCGCATCGGCCAGACCTCGGCAATCACCTGGAACCCGGAACACCGCTGGTACTGGTTTCCGCGGATGCGGCCGGACGAGGCGCTGATTTTCAAGGTCTATGACTCGCTGCGCGACGGACGCGCGCGCTTCACCGCCCACACCGCTTTCGAGGACCCGGCGACGCCGCCAGCCGCCCGGCCGCGTGAAAGCATCGAGATCCGCACGCTCGCCTTCTTCTGAGCACGGCAGCAACTCACGCTCTATCAGGAGACAAGAATGGCCAATGATCTGATTTCCTGCGACGACCATATGGATCTCGGCCAGCTGCCGGCCGACCTGTGGACGGCGCGGCTGCCGGCGGGGCTGCGCGACCGGGCGCCCTATATCGAAGAGCGCGACGGTCAAGCGGTCTGGGTGTGCGACGGCAAGGTCTGGGGCAGCTGGGTCGGCAAGCCGCCGACGACCGGCAACCAGCGGCCGGTGAAACCGATCTACACCGCTTTCGACCGCGGCGGCATCCATGATCAGAGCGCGCGCCGCCCGGCGATCGCCGAATTGCGTCTCGCCGACATGGATCGTGACGGGGTCCAAACGCAGGTCATCTTCGGCCCGATCTTTCAGATCTCGACCGAGGACCCGGTGCTGCGCGCCGCCTGCTACCGCGTCTACAACGACTGGCTGATGGAATTTTGCGCCGCGGCGCCCGATCGGCTGATCGGCGTGCCGATGCTGCCGGAGACCCCGGACGGGGCGGCCGAGGAATTGCTGCGCCTCGCTGCCAAGGGCAGCGTCCGCCAGGTCACGCTGATGATCGCCAACATCGCGCCGAAGCTCGACGACCCCGCGTGGGAGAAGCTGTGGACCGCGCTCGAAGACACTGGGATCATCCTTTCCTGGCATATCACGGTGTTCCTGCCGAACCCGAAGAGCCGAGCCGCCGGCAAGGCCGCAAGCGTGTTCGAAAACACCAAGGGGTTTCTCAATAATTTTCTCGAACCGTTCGTCGACCTGTTCGCCTGGGGCATCCTCGAACGCCATCCGAAGCTCAAGATGGTGATGGCCGAGGCCGGCACCGGCTGGCTGCCCTGGCTGGTGCAGGAACTCGACTACCGGCATTGGCGGCTCTGGGAAGCCAAGGAGTTCTGGGCCGACAAGGGGGGTGCGGCACTCGAAACCAAGCCGAGCGAACTCTTCAAGCGGCAGATCTGGGCGACCTTCCAGGAAGACTATGCGGCGATGTCGCTGATCCCGTTCTTCGGCGACGGCCACTTGTTGTGGGCCTCGGACTATCCGCATCCCGACAGCGTCTGGCCGAACTCGCGCGCCGCGATCGAGCGCCAGATGAAGGATCTGTCGCCCGAGATGCGGCGCAAATTGACATACGACAACGCCGCCCGGCTCTACGGCCTGCCCTAGCCTAGCCCTGGCACCTCGCGTCGGGATTGCCTAACGAAGCAATCCCGCCGATCCGCTGCGCCCGTTCGCCCCGCGGGTCGAAATCTTCGCCGGCCGCGCGGTCGTTCGAGAGAGCCGCAGCGTGGGTTGCGCTTCCGGCGAACCCACAGCCCGCCAGCCCCGGAAGCGACTGGCAAGACGCGCCCTGTTCGCTGATTCAACCACCGTGAGGCGCTTCTGCTCGGCGTTTTTCGGGGCGCGATTTGGACAGCTTTTGTGGATCGATCCGAAGGTTGAGATTGCGCCCGGGCGCGTTCCGGGACGATCGGTTGGGAGGAATCGGCCATGAAGTCGAGAACATTGCTGCGCGCCGGCGTCGTCGCCTTGTCGCTCGTCCTGTCTCTACCGCTCTCGGGCAGGGCGCAGATCAGCATTGCCGCGAAACTGGTTTATCAATCCGCCGCCGTGGTTCCGACCAACATCGACGGGATCACCAGCTTCCCGCCGCCCCCCAACGGCTTTGATGCGGTCGATGCCGCCGACGCCGAACTGGCCTTGCACGGATTGCCGCCGCGGCCGAATGGGACAACCGATCCCGAGGCCTTAGGACACTGGGTGAAGGCGATGCGCATGCTCGGGCAACCGGCGACGGGGCCGCTCGTGGACATGCATATCACCAGCCGGAATCTGATGCCCGCCGGCCCGCCGGTAACCGGCCCCGCCGGGAGACCGACGATGGGCGCCTCGTACAACTGGAGCGGCATCGCCAATACGATCCCCGGCTTGACTTCGTGGAACCCCGAAAACTCGTTCTACATGGTCTCCTCCGAGTTCAGCGTGCCGGTAGCCGGACAAGCCTTCGCCGGCGGCGGCACACAGCTGTGCAGCGGCGGTTTGGCCCTCGAGGCCAGTTGGAACGGCATCGACGGTTTCAGCAACGGCGACGTGCTGCAAGGCGGCAGCTTGTCGGCCGCCTCTTGCAAAGACGGCACGCGCAAGGCGCAATATTTCGCCTGGGTGGAGTGGTTCCCGAGCTACCCCATTCTGATGGCGTTCGACGTGAACCCTGGCGACGACATGTATGTCGTGACCTGGGACACGAGTGCCACCGACGGCTATGTCTTCGTCGACGATCTGACGCAGGGCGTCTATAAGACCCATCATCTGAAGCCCAAAAGAAAGCCGTACCTCGTCGGCAACAGCACCGAGTATATTGTCGAACGGCCAGCCGGTGGCAGCCTTTACTTGTACCCACTGGCAAACTACGTGCATAACTATTGGGCAGGAAGTTACGCGTACACCTTTGGCGGCGCGGAATACGTTCCGGGTGCAAATTCTCCTGCGACCTTTCTGATGACCATGATCAACGATCAGGGGACCGAGAGCATTTCGACTGTTTCTGCCGCCGGGCAAAACGGCCTCTTCTTCTCCGACGAGAACTGCGCCTTGGGCGGAGGCTGTACGACATCGACAATCGTGCCCTAGGCGTGTCCTAAGCGGAGGTCGCTCCCGCGATCGAAGATTGAGCTCGCGGGCGGAGCGGCCCGTCGCCGCCGCGGTAGGCGTCGGCGCCGTCCTGCCAGCGTTCCTGGCGGCGGAAATAGGGCAGCACATCGGCGTAGGACCAGGTCGTCAGACCGCCCGCCGCCCAGCGCTCGTAGTCGCCGCGGTGGCCGCGGACATAGGCCATCGCATTGATCGACGACGAGCCGCCGATCACCTTGCCGCGCGCGCATTCGACCCGGCGGCCGTCCATCGTCGCCTCGGGCTCGGCGAAATACATCCAGTCGTGCATCCGCCGGCCGAGGAGCCGGCCCCAGCCGAGCGGAATGTGGATCCACGGGTCGCGGTCCCAGCCGCCGGCCTCGAGCAACAAGACGCGAACGTCCCTGTCCTCGCTGAGGCGGCTCGCCATGACGCAGCCGGCCGAGCCGGCGCCGACGACCACATAAGCTTAGGGCTCGCCGGGCATCGCCTGTTTCAGAGCGGGATTGCCAGCAGCGTGTCGATTTGCCGGCTGTCGAGAACGACTTCCTTTTTCGCGAACTTCCAGGCATCGCCGGCGCGCACCACCCGGTCGATATAGCGGCCGGCGGCGAACAGCGCCATGGTGCCGTCCTGCATCGTGCGCACGACGAGGAAACTCGCTTCCAGATCGAGGCAGTCCGGCGCTTCGCCGAGAATCGCGTGCAAGGTGACTAGGTGGCGATAGCGCTGCGGCTCGTAGATGTTCGCCTCGCGCAACGCGCTGACCCGGTCTTTCAGCATGTTGCGCGAGGTCGCGCGGATCAGCCCGAGCGGCCGGCCGGCCGCGAAATTCTCGGCCGAGGTGACCCGGTAAAAGCAATCCTCGGTGAAGAAATCCGGCCAGCGCTCCAATTCGTCGGCGTCGATGCAGCGGGCATAATCGGCGTAGAGCTGCTCCAGCTCGAGCCGGCGGACCACCGCCGCGAGATCCATCCGCGTCAGAACCCCATCAACGGCCGATAGGCGTGCCAGAAGCCGCGCACCGACGCCTCGGTCGTCCGGTTGAGCTCGGAGACATGCTCGAAACCGCCCATTTCGAGCACCGAATGCGCGTCCTCGGCGCCGCGGATCGCGCGCTGAATGAAGTTGCCGACCGCACCATCCTCCATCGAGACGTAGCCGGCGGGACCGGAGAGGTTGGCCTGCGCCAGCCGCCGCTCGGTCATCGCGGCATCATCCTCCTCGAAGCCGAGGTAGATCCATTGCAGCTCGGTCTTGTCCGGCCCTTTCGGCAGGACGAGCCGCAAGGCGATGCTGTTCTGGATCTGCTGCAGGACAAAGTTCGGAAACAGCGACAGGATCTGTGTCGTCGTATCGTCGCCGAACTCGTCGGCGGTGCCGACAAAGGTCGGGTCGGCGAGCCGGAAATTCTCGCGCAGCGACGGAATATCGGCATAGAGCCGGTCCGAGGTCGCAGCATCGACGAGATCGACCTTGTTGCGCGTATAGCTCGCGTGATGCGCGCCGTTCTCGGCGATGTCGACGCCGCCGCCGGTGGTCAGCCGCGATATGCGGAAGGTCGTGAAGAAGCTGTGCAGCAACGTCGCGTGGTAGGTGTCGCGCACGTTTTCGAAATAGAGCTTCCAGTTGTTGTGCAGGATCTGCGACGCGGTGCCGAGGACCTTCGGCGTGCCGTGCAATACCCGGTGAATGCGCGTGCCGATCAAATTGCCGATATAGTCGCCGAGCGGCGGCGCCTCGGACGACAAGGTGCCGAAGACGAGCGGGCCGAAGTGATCGACGCGCAATTTCTGCAGGCCGTGCGCGTCGAGGCGGAACTCCGCCGGCATGCCGCCCTTGCCGGCGACGCCGCGGCGGAACGCGACGCTGTCGAGATTGCCGGCGAGGTCATACCGCCAGGCGTGATAGACGCAGGTCAGGTTGGGAGCATTGCCGCGCTCTTTCAGGCAGACGAGGTTGCCGCGATGGGCGCAGCGGTTGACCATCGCCCGGATCTCGCCGTCATCGCCGCGGACGACGACGACCGGGGTCTCGCCGAGGAATGTCGTCAGATAATCGCCGGGCCCGGGCAGATCGCCGGCGAGCGCCAGAAACTGCCAGGTCGGCCCGAGAAAGATGTGGGCGAGCTCGTCCTGATAGATCCCCGGATCGGAAAACACCCGGTAGGGTACGCGGGCATTGCTCTCGTTGGGCCATTCGAGCGCAGTCTGATTTGCCATTAGCGAACCTCGTTCCTTCCAGCGACACCAGGCCGCCGTTAAACCCACTCACCCGTCATACCGGCGAAAGAGGCTGTAATCCAATTGGCTTCTCCCCTCCAAAACCCCTTTTCCGTCTTTCCCGCGAAAGCGGAAACCCAGGGATTTCAGTCGCTTGCCCCTGTTCATGCCAGGGGCAAGCTCTGGGCCCCCGCTTGCGCGGGGGCGACGCATTTGGGTGGGTACGCGATTGGATTACAGTCTCGAAAGCCGGCATCCATGGCGAAAATAGGTTCCGGCTTCCGCCGGGACGACATGACCAAGGTCGAAATGTGATCTCCTAAGTATATCGTCTAGCCGCCGTAGAACACGTTGTCGCCCAATTCCTTCATCTCGAGGATCGCGGCGTCGGGGCGGCCGGTAATCGGCTTTGGCAGATGCGCCTCGACGACCTCGCCGACGACGATGTGGTGGTCGCCCTGCTCGACGATGCTCGTCACCTTGCATTCGACCGCGGCGAGGGCCGCATCGAGGATCGGGGCGCCGTTCCCACCCTTGTGAATAGCCTGGCCGGAGAGCTTGCCGTCGGCGAGCACGGTCGGCTTGAAGAAGGTGAAAGCAACTCCCTTGTGCTCCTTGCCGAGCATGTTGAGCACGAAGTTCCCGGTCGATTTGACGAGCGGGTACGCGCCGGAATCGGTCTTGACCCCAACCACAACGAGCGGCGGCGCAAAGGCCGTCTGCGTCACCCAGTTGACCGTCGCGGCGGCGACATTGCCTTTGCCGTCGTCGGCGGTCAGCACGTAGATCCCATAGGGGATCATGCGCAAAGCAGTCTTCTTGGCGTCCTGGTCCATCTCGCCCCTCCTCGCTCATCGGGTTCGCTGCGCGGAGCATAGCGCAAGAAGCGGCGCGCAATGAACCCCGATCGCGGGCTCCCCGGCGCGGATCATGCCATCCGAGCAGCGGCTAGAAATTCGCGGATCTTGTCGGGGTCTTTGACACCCGGCCGGCTCTCCACGCCGGAGGAGACGTCGACCGCGCGGGCGCCGGAGAACCGCACGGCGTCCGGCAACAGCGCCGCGGTCAATCCGCCCGACAGCAGCCATGGCCGAGACCATTTTCGGCCCGCCAGCAAACTCCATTCGAAGGCGACACCATTGCCGCCCGGCAGCGCGCCGGCCCGTCGCGGCGGCTTGGCATCGAACAGCAGCAGATCTGCGACCTCCTCATATTCGGAGGCGGTCCGCAGATCCTCAGGGCCGGCGACCCCCACCGCCTTCATGACCGGGCGGCCGAAGCGCTGCTTGGCCTCGGCGACCCGCTGCGGGGACTCGCTGCCGTGGAACTGCAGGATGTCGATCGGCGCCGCCGCGAGTACCGCCGCAATCGTTGCATCGTCGGCGTCGACAAAGCTACCGACGCGTCCGACCCCTGCCGGCACCGCAGCGCAGAGCCGCGCGACCGCGTCCGGCGAAACCGCGCGCGGACTCGGCGGATAGAAGACAAAACCGAGATAGGCCGCACCGCCCTCGACGGCGGCCTCGACCGCCGCCGCGGTTGACAGTCCGCAGATCTTCGCGTCGACGCCATATCTTCTTTGGTCGTCCCGGCCCACGGGTCCTGCCTTCGCCGCGGCCCCTCACCCCCTCCCTCTCCCCGCGAGCGGAGAGAGGGAGGGACCGGCCGGGGTGACGAATACAGAGAATAAGCGATGCTGGGACATTCGGGTTTGCTCACGGCTCCTGACGGTCGCGGCCGAGCTGGTCGAGTTGCCGGGTCAGCGCTTCGATCTGGGCCTCGAGCCGCTTGAGCCGCGGATCCTCGGCGGCGCCTTTCTGCGAAGGCTCTTCGGCGGTCGGCGCTTTGCCGTCGGTGCCGTAGGGCGCCAGCATTTTCAGGGTCCGTTCGAACAGCGCCATGTTGCGCTTGCCCATTTCCTCGAACTGGCCGAACGGAAAGATGCCGAAGGTGGCTTCGAGGCTCTTGCGCATCTGCTCCTGGTTGCGAGCGAACGCGACCATCGCCTGCTCGAGATAGCCGGGAACGAGAAACTGCATGCTGTCGCCGTAGAAGCCGATCAATTGGCGCAGAAAGCTGATCGGCAGCAGGTTCTGGCCCTTCTGCTCCTGTTCGACGATGATCTGGGTGAGCACCGAACGGGTCAGGTCTTCGCCGGTCTTCGCGTCATGCGCGACGAAATCCCCGCCCTCCTTGATCAGCTTGGCGAGATCGTCGAGGGTGACGTAACTGCTCGTCGCCGTATTGTAGAGCCGACGGTTCGCATATTTTTTGACGACGACCGGCTTGGAGCGGGCCGTGCCGTCGCTGTTTGGTGTGTTCATGCGCGCGCTATCTCCGACCGCGAGAGATTTCCTGCCGCGACAATACAGCTTTTCCGCGCAGCCGCAGCAAACCCGTGCTTCCGGTGCGCCCCGCCCTGCCGCACCGGCGGATATACGATATAGTCGAAGTCATGGCCGATGCCGACGATCTTGCCCGCCGCTATCTGACCTTGTGGGCCGAATATCTGGCGGCATTTTTCGCCGAGGCCGGGGCAATCGGCCGGCCGGGCCCGTCCGACCTCGCCGACCGGCCGCAGGTGGCCGGGTCGGGGCCGGCTGAGAGTGGCGCGCCGCCTGGCGAGCCTGGACCGCCGGCTGGCGCCGCGCCCGCTGCCGGCGCATCTGGCGAGCGCGATGATGCTGTGGCTGAGCTCGCGCGCCGCCTTGCCGATCTTGAAGACCGTGTCGCTCGCATCGAACGCGGCGAGCGAACCGCTGCGCGGGCTCGCCGCCGAAATCGACGCGTTCGGGCCTGAGCGGGTCGCGGCGGCGCTCGACCGGGCGCTCGGCGAGCGCGCCGAGCGCTGCCTCGCCGGGCTCGAAGCCTATCGGCATCATCCGTTTCACCGCGAGGCAACCGACCCGCCGGTGCTGTGGCGCGAGGGCACGACGCGGCTGATTGATTACGGCAGGCAGGGCGACCCGGCAATTCTCGTCGTGCCGTCGCTGATCAACCGTCACTACGTTCTCGATCTGCTGCCCGAGCGCAGCTTTCTCGGCCATCTCGGCGGCAGCGGGTTGCGGCCGCTCGTCGTCGATTGGGACGCGCCGGGCCTCGACGAACGACAGTTCGACCTCACCGATTACATCGCCGGCAGGCTCGAAGCGGCGTTCGACGCCGCCCTTGCCGCCGCCAGCGGGCCGATCGCGATCATCGGCTATTGCATGGGCGGCCTGTTGGCCCTGGCGTTGGCACTACGGCGCCGTCGCGAGATCGCGTGCCTCGCGCTGCTCGCGACGCCGTGGGACTTCCACGTCGAGCACGAGGCGCGGGCGCGGCTTCTCGGGGCGGCCGCAGCCTGGCTGCCGGCCCTCTGCGGCGCCGGCGGCGTGCTCCCGGTCGATGTGCTGCAGAGCCTCTTTTTGCTGCTCGATCCGTTCCTCGCCGAGCGCAAATTCGTCCGCTTTGCCGGCATCGATGCCGCGAGTGTGGCGGCGCGGGCCTTTGTCGCCCTCGAAGATTGGATCAACGATGGCGTGCCGCTCGCCCTGCCGACGGCTTCCGACTGCCTCTCCCGCTGGTACGCAGACAACGAGCCAGCCCGCGGCTCGTGGCGCGTCGCGGGCCGCCCGGTGCGGCCGGAAGCCTTGCGCCGGCCGGCGCTTGTCGTCGTCCCGGCAGGCGACCGGATCGTGCCGCCGCGCTCCGCCGAGCCGCTCGCCGCCGTCTTCGGCGGCGCGGTCGTGCTGCGGCCGGCGCTCGGCCATGTCGGCATGATGTCGGCGGCTCGCGCGCCGGCGTTGCTCTGGCAGCCGCTCGCCGCGTGGCTGCGGGCGCAGCTCGCTGCCGCGTGACCTCCTGGCCGCTCGCTGGACAGGCGGCGGTCGCCGCTCCTACATTCAAATTCCGATGCCGCTGCCTACCTCTATTGCCGAGCGGCTTGTAAACCTCGCATGGAGATCTTTTGATGACCGATATCGTGATTGCCGGCGCGGCGCGCACCCCGGTCGGGACCTTCAACGGCGGGCTCGCTAGCCAGCCGGCGCACAAGCTCGGCGAAATTGCGATCGTCGAGGCGCTGCGGCGCGCCGAGGTCGAGCCGAAGGAAGTCTCCGAGGTCATCATGGGCCAGATCCTCGCGGCCGGCGAGGGCCAGAACCCGGCGCGGCAGGCGGCAATCGGCGCCGGGCTGCCGTTCGAGGTGACAGCCTATGGCGTCAATCAGCTGTGCGGCTCCGGACTGCGCAGCGTGGCGCTCGGCTATCAGGCGATCCGCAACGGCGATTCCGCGATCGTCGTTGCCGGCGGGCAGGAGAGCATGAGCCAGGCGCCGCACTGCATCCATTTGCGCAACGGCGTCAAGATGGGTGACGCCGAACTCGTCGACACGATGATCCGCGACGGCTTGTGGGATGCGTTCAACGGCTATCACATGGGCAATACGGCCGAGAACGTCGCCCAGCGCTGGCAGATCACGCGCGAGCAGCAGGACGCCTTTGCCGCGGCCTCGCAGGCGAAGGCGGAAGCGGCGCAGAAGGCCGGGCGCTTCAGCAGCGAGATCGTGCCGGTCAAGATCGCGACCCGCCGCGGCGAGACAATCGTCGATAGCGACGAGCACCCGAAGCACGGCACGACCGTCGAGGTCCTCGCCAAGCTGCGTCCGGCCTTTGACAAGAACGGCACGGTCACCGCCGGGAACGCCTCCGGCATTAACGACGGCGCGGCCGCGGTCGTGCTGATGAAGGCCGAGGATGCAGCCAAACGCGGCGTTCGTCCGCTCGCCCGCATCGTCTCCTGGGCCACCGCCGGCGTCGATCCGGCGATCATGGGCACAGGGCCGATCCCGGCGAGCCGCCTGGCCCTCAAAAAGGCCGGCTGGACGGCCGCCGATCTCGATCTCGTCGAGGCCAACGAGGCGTTCGCCGCGCAGGCCTGCGCGGTCAACAAGGACCTCGGCTGGAACGTCGAGAAGGTCAACGTCAACGGCGGTGCCATCGCCCTCGGCCATCCGATCGGCGCATCGGGCGCCCGGGTGCTCATCACCCTCCTCTACGAGATGCAGCGGCGCGACGTGAAAAAGGGCCTCGCGACGTTGTGCATCGGCGGCGGCATGGGAATTGCTATGTGCCTCGAGCGCGATTAAGCGCGAGAGGCAGGATCCGTCAGCCTCGAGCGGGATTAACGCGCCGAGGCCTAGTCACCAAGGGAGGAAACAATGGCGAGGGTAGCGGTGGTCACGGGCGGAACCCGTGGCATCGGCCGCGCGATTTCGCTCGCGCTCCACGATGCCGGCTATCGGGTCGCGGCAACCTATGGCGGTAACGACGATGCGGCGCAGCAGCTCCGCGCCGAGACCGGAATCCCGGTCTTCAAATTCGACGTCGGAGATTTCGCGGCCTGCGCCGACGGTGTCAAGGCGATCGAGGCCGCGCTCGGACCGGTCGAGATCCTGGTCAACAATGCCGGGATCACGCGCGACGCGACGATGCATCGCATGAGTTTCGAGCAATGGCAGGCGGTGATCCAGACAAACCTGACATCATGCTTCAATATGTCTAGGCAAGTTATTGAAGGCATGCGGCAGCGAGGCTTTGGCCGTATCGTCAATATCGGCTCGATCAACGGCCAGGCCGGGCAATACGGGCAGGTCAACTACGCCGCCGCCAAGTCCGGCATCCATGGCTTCACCAAGGCGCTGGCGCAGGAGGGTGCGGCGCGCGGCATCACCGTCAACGCGGTCGCGCCGGGTTATGTCGACACCGAGATGGTGCGCGCCGTGCCGCCCGACGTCCTCGAAAAGATCGTCGCGCGGATCCCGGTCGGTCGCCTCGGCAAGGCCGAGGACATCGCCCGCACTGTGCTGTTTCTCGTCGCCGACGACGCCGATTTCATCACCGGCTCGACATTGTCGGTGAATGGCGGCCAGCACATGTATTGATGCCCTTTGGCGCGGCCGGCAGCAGGGCACCGCGACGTCAGCGGGCCGGTTCGGCGGCGCCGCCGAGCTGCGGCGCGCCATATAGGTCGCGGGCGCGCTTTTCGAAGGCCCCGACCATCCGCCGCACGGCCTCGCCGAACAGCATCTCGATGACGCGCTGCATCAGGCGCGATTTGAACGCGAAATCGACGAAGAAGTCGATGCGGCAGCCGTCCGGGACCGCGGTGAAGGTCCAATGATTGGTCAAATGGCGGAACGGTCCCTCGGCATAGGTGACGTCGATCCGCTGCGGCGGATCGAGTGCGACCCGCGACGTGAAGCTTTCGCGGAACATCTTGAAGCCGATGACCAGATCGGCAACGACGAGGTTCGGCCCCCGCTCGCGGATGCGGGCGCCGACGCACCACGGCAGAAACTCCGGATAGCGCTCGATGTCGGCGACGAGGGCGTAAAGCTGCTCCGGCGTGAATGGCAGCACGCGCTGCTCGGCGTGAGTGGGCATCGTTGTTGCTAGGAGACGGACGCGAGCGCGGCGGCGCGGGCGGCGCGCAGCCGCGCGAAATCATTACCGGCGTGATACGACGAGCGCGTCAGCGGCGAGGCCGAAACCAACAGAAAACCCTTGCCGACAGCAAATCGGCCAAACGTGGCAAACTCCTGTGGCGTGACGAAGCGCGCGACCGAGCGATGCTTTGCCGTCGGTTGCAGATACTGGCCGATGGTCAGGAAATCGACTTGCGCGGAGCGGAGGTCGTCCATCACTTGCAGCACTTCGGTGTTGTCCTCGCCGAGCCCGACCATGATCCCGGATTTCGTGAAGATCGCCGGATCGAGCCGCTTTGCCTGGTCGAGCAGGCGCAGCGAATGGAAATATCGCGCCCCCGGCCTTACCGTGGCGTAAAGCCGCGGCACGGTCTCGAGATTGTGGTTGAAGACGTCCGGCCGGGCGGCGACGACGGTTTCGAGCGCGCCTTCCTTCTTCAGGAAATCCGGGGTCAGGACCTCGATCGTCGTCGCCGGGGCGACGGCGCGGATCGCAGCGATCGTGCACGCGAATTGCCCGGCGCCGCCGTCGTCGAGGTCGTCGCGGTCGACCGAGGTCACGACGACGTGGGCGAGCCCGAGGGCGGCGACCGCGGCGCCGACGCGCTCGGGCTCGGCCGGATCAAGATGGTCCGGCCGACCGGTCGCGACGTTGCAGAAGGCGCAGCCGCGGGTGCAGACGCGGCCGAGGATCATCATCGTCGCGTGCCGCTCTTTCCAGCATTCGCCGATATTCGGACAGGCTGCCTCCTCGCAGACGGTGTTGAGACGCCATTCGCGCATCAAGCGACGCGTCGCCTGGTATTCGGCCGAAACCGGCGCCCGGACGCGCAGCCAATCGGGCTTGCGCGCGATCGGGTTGTCGGGTCGATGCGCCTTTTCCGGATGGCGCGTTGCGGCGGCCCCGGCTGGCAAATCCATCGAAGAATTCATCGGCTAGAAGTGGATGGCGAGGCCGGAAGCGTCAAGCGCGGAGGGGTATCAGGCCAACGGCGCGGTCGAGCACTGGACTGCTGCCACTGGCCGCGACGCGCCCGGTTAAAACCTGCCGTAGATCTGCAGCTCCTCGCGGCACGCTTCGTTGAAGTCGCGCAGCGGGTCGATCTGTTGATCAATCCATGTCGCTCGCACCTCCTCCAGGCTCAGATTCGGTGCGAGGTAGGTGTCCATGATAACGCGCGCCACCGCATCGGCACTATCGACCACTCGCGCTGACGATATCAGCCGTATGCGGTTCGTCAGCCCGCAAATAACCCTCATGGCAGAGGCTTCGTCCCGTTTATTTTGCAGCGCATCGGCATATAATTTTGCCGCTTCGTCGACAAACCTACCGAACAAGTCTTCTCGCTTTTCTGTTTCGGCGGCGAGACGTTGGCTCGTGGCTTGCGCCTGCTGCGTTACCCAGGACGTCGCGAACGAGGTGAGGCCGCCGACCGCGGTTCCGGCCAGGCCGCCAGCGCCGATATGGAGGCCGCCTCCATCGGGGCGCGCCGCCTGCTGCCTAGAAATGGATGGCCCTGCCATAAGCGTCGAGGACGGCCTCATGCATCGTCTCCGACAGCGTCGGGTGCGGAAAGATCGTGCGGATCAGCTCGGCCTCGGTCGTTTCGAGCGTTTTGGCGATCGTGTAGCCCTGGATCAGTTCGGTGACTTCGGCCCCGACCATATGCGCTCCCAGGAGTTCGCCGGTCTTGCCGTCGAACACGGTCTTGACCATCCCCTCGGGCTCGCCGAGCGCGATCGCCTTGCCGTTGCCGATGAACGGGAAATGGCCGACCCGCACTTGGTAGCCGGCTTCCCTGGCGGCCTGTTCGCTGAGGCCGATGCTGGCGACCTGCGGCCGGCAATAGGTGCAGGCCGGAATGTTGGTCATGTCGAGCGGATGCACGTCGTTGACCCCGGCGATGTGCTCGACGCAGACGATCCCCTCATGGCTCGCTTTGTGCGCCAGCCAGGGCGGCCCGACGAGATCGCCGATCGCATAGATGCCGGGCTCGCCGGTGCGCAGCCATTCGTCGACGACGACGTGCGTCTTCGCGACTTCGACCGCGGTGCCGTCGAGCCCGATATCCTCGACATTGCCGACGATGCCGACCGCCAGAATCACCTTCTCGACCGTGATTTCGAACGTCCGATCGGCGGCGCCGACCTGCGCGGTCAGCCGATCGGCGGCGTGCTCGAGCGCCTTGAGCGTGGCTCCGGTATGGATCTTGATTCCTTGTTTCTCGAATGACTTGCGGGCGAATTCCGAAATCTCTTCATCCTCGACGGGCAGAATCCGGTCGACGAGCTCGACGACCGTGACATCGGCGCCCATGTCGTTGTAAAAGCTGGCAAACTCGATGCCGATCGCACCCGACCCGACGACCAGCAGGGATTTCGGGACCGCCGGCGGTACCATCGCCTCCTTGTAGGTCCACACCCGCTCGCCATCCGGCTCGAGCCCGGGCAGCGTGCGGGCGCGCGCCCCGGTGGCGAGCACGATGTGCGGCGCGGTCAGTTCGGCGACCGGCCGGCCGTCCTTGTCGACCGTCAAGCGGCCCGCCCCGTCGAGCCGACCCCGTCCGTCGAAGACGCTGACCTTGTTCTTCTTCAGGAGATAGGCGACGCCGTTCGACAACTGCTTGGCGACCGCGCGCGAGCGCGCCACCATCTTTGCCGCATCGTAGCGTATGTCGCTGGCGGAAAACCCGAACTCGTCGAGATGATGCAAGAGATGCCAGATCTCGGAGCTGCGCAGCAGCGCTTTCGTCGGGATGCAGCCCCAATTGAGGCAGATGCCGCCCAGATGCTCCTGTTCGATGAGTGCGGTCTTGAGGCCGAGCTGCGCCGCGCGGATCGCCGCGACATAGCCGCCGGGCCCGCCGCCGAGCACGATCAGATCGAAGGCCGTCTCGGCCACCCGTGCGGCCTCCATCTCACAGCAGCATGGTCAGCGGATCCTCGACGAGCTGTTTGAAGGCGGCGAGGAATTGCGCGCCGACAGCACCGTCGACGGCGCGGTGGTCGCAGGAGAGCGTGCAGCTCATCACCGTCGCCATGCCGAGTGCGCCATTCTTGACGACCGGCCGTTCCTCGCCGGCGCCGACAGCGAGAATGCCGCCATGCGGCGGGTTGATGACCGCGGCGAAGTCGCGCACCCCATACATGCCGAGGTTCGAGATCGAAAACGTGCCGCCTTGGAACTCCTCGAGTTTGAGCTTGCCGACGCGGGCCCTGGCGACGAGGTCCCTGGTTTCGTTGGCGATCGTCGCCAAGCCCTTCTGGTCGGCGGCTTTGACGATCGGGGTGATCAAGCCGTCGTCGAGCGCCACCGCGACGGCGATGTCGACCCTGTTCCATTGCAGGATCGCCTCGTCGCTCCACGACGCGTTCGCCGCCGGCACGCGGCGCAAGGCCAGCGCGGCCGCACGGATCACAAAGTCGTTGACGGAAATCCTGTAACTGTCGGATTTAGCGTTCAGTTCCTTGCGGATGCGCAGCAGGTCGTCGATCGCGCAGTCGATCGACAAATAGAAATGCGGGACGGTCTGCTTCGCCTCGGTGAGGCGTCGGGCGATGACCCGCCGCATCGCGTTGAGCGGTCGCTCGACGTAGGGCGGGTTGCCGGCCAATGCCAGCACCCGTTCCTTCGACAGACCAGGCGCAGGCAGCGGGCTCGGCGCGGGCTGCGGTTGCTCTGCCGGTTGCTCTAGGGGCGCCGGGCGGGCGATCGCGGGTGCCGGGCGCCCGGCCGACAGCGCCGCCTCGATGTCGGTCTTGACGATGCGCCCCGAGGGGCCCGTGCCGGCGATCGTCGTGAGGTCGAGCCCGGCCTGTTGCGCCATGCGTCGCGCCAAAGGGCTGGCGAAGGTCCGTTGTGCAGCGCCGTTCCCGGCCGGGACCGGCGGGGCAGCCGGCGCGGCCGGCGCCAACGCCGCAGCCGGCGGCGGCGCGACCGGGGCGGCAGCGGTGGCTGCCGCCGGCTCGGCGAATTCGGCCAAGGCCGAGCTGTCCTCGCCCTCGCCGAGGAGCAGCGCGATCGGGGCATTCACCTTGATCCCTTGCGCGCCTTCCGGAACCAGGATCCTGCCGATCCTGCCGTCGTCGACGGCTTCGACCTCCATCGTCGCCTTGTCTGTTTCGATCTCAGCCAGGACATCGCCGGAGTGCACCTCGTCGCCCTCGTGCTTCAGCCACTTGGCGAGATTGCCCTCGGTCATCGTCGGCGACAGCGCCGGCATCAGGATCTCGATCGGCATGACGACGTGTCACCCACTTAGCGATCGGACAGAGGGAAGCGGATCGGTTTGTCCTACCGGTAGGCGACCGCACGCGCGGCGGCGACGATGTCGTCGACCCGCGGCACCGCCAGATGTTCGAGGTTAGCGGCGTAGGGCAGCGGCACATCCTTGCCGGTGACGCGTTTCAGCGGTGCATCGAGCCAGTCGAAACATTCCTCCATGACGAGAGCGGCGATCTCGGCACCGATCCCGGCAAACGGCCAGCCCTCCTCGACCGCGACGATGCGGTTCGTTTGCCGGACCGAGGCCGCCACCGTGGCAAGGTCGAACGGCCGCAGGCTGCGCAGGTCGACGATTTCCGCTGAGAGGCCCTCTTTCTCCAGCGCCTCGGCCGCGGCGAGCGCCAGCTTCACCATGCGCGAGAAGGCGGTAATCGTCACGTCCCGGCCGGGTCGCAGAATCCGCGCCTTGCCGATCGGCACCAGATACTCCGGATCCTCCGGCACCTCGAAGCTTTCGCCGTAGACGAGTTCGTGCTCGAGAAAGACGACCGGGTTCGGATCGCGGATCGCCGATTTGAGGAGACCCTTGTGGTCTGCGCCGGTGAACGGGGCGATCACCTTCAGCCCGGGGCAATGCGCATACCAGCTGGCATAGCATTGCGAATGTTGCGCGGCGACCCGTGCGGCGATGCCGTTCGGGCCACGGAAGACGATTGGGCAGCTCATCTGCCCGCCCGACATGTAGCGGGTCTTGGCGGCCGAGTTGATGATCTGATCGATCGCCTGCATCGCGAAATTGAAGGTCATGAACTCGACGATTGGCCGCAGACCGGCAAAGCCGGCGCCGACCCCGAGACCGGTAAAGCCTTGCTCGGTAATCGGCGTGTCGATGATCCGCCGCGGCCCGAATTCCTGCAGCAAACCCTGGCTGACCTTGTAGGCGCCCTGGTATTCGCCGACTTCTTCGCCGAGCAGAAAGACCGTGTCGTCGCGCCGCATCTCCTCGGCCATCGCGTCGTGCAACGCCTCGCGGACGGTCATCATCCGCGTCGCGCCGCGATACTCGGGTTCGGCGGCCGGCGGCCGCTGCACGGCCGGCGCAGGGGTCGCGGTCATCGCCGTCGGCTGCGGCTTCGCCGCGGTCGGTGCCGATGGCGCCGCTGGCGGCGGGCGGTCGGCGGCCGCCTCGCCGTTGACGGCGATCAGCGCAATCGGCGTGTTGACCGCGATATGGTCGGTGCCCTCGGGCACGACGATCTTCGAGAGAATGCCTTCGTCGACCGCCTCGACCTCCATCGTCGCCTTGTCGGTCTCAATTTCGGCGAGCACGTCGCCGGCGCTGACCGGCTCGCCTTCCTGCTTGAGCCAGCGCGCGATCTTGCCCTCGGTCATCGTCGGCGACAGCGCCGGCATCAGCACTTCGGTGGCCATGCCTATAGAGATCCAGTGCTCCGATCGAACCGCTCGGTTCCCCAGCGTTTCGTGAATCGGATCGCCCTATCAACTTCCCGGTGGGGCGCTTCAGCCAACGGCCGGGAATCCTCGGTTGGCATCGCATCACCAGGGCCCGCGCCGCACGTCAATCGGGCGGCGCCCGCCCGGCGGCGACCGATCGGCGACGATTCAGGCATCGGCCAGCACATCCGTCCACAACTCGGCGGGATCCGGTTCGGGACTGTCCTGGGCGAACTGCGCCGCCGCGGCAACGAGGCCGCGAATTTCGGCGTCGATCGCCTTCAACGCCGCATCCGTCGTGCCACCTTCCAAGAGACGGTGCCGCGCCTGATCAATCGGATCGTGCTCGGTGCGCATACGGTCGACCTCGTCGCGGGTCCGATATTTCGCCGGATCCGACATCGAGTGGCCGCGGTAGCGATAGGTCAGCATCTCGAGGATGATCGGTCCCTGCCCCGAGCGCGCATGCTCGGCCGCCGCAAGACCGGCCTCGAGCACGGCCAGCACGTTCATGCCGTCGACCTGCTCGCCGGCGATGCCATAGGCCATGCCGCGATGGAACAAATCGGTCCGCGCCGAAGCCCGGTCGACCGAGGTCCCCATGCCGTAGCGATTGTTCTCGATCACATAAACGACCGGAAGCTTCCACAGCGACGCCATGTTGAGGCTTTCGGCGACCTGCCCCTGATTGATCGCGCCATCGCCGAGATAGGTGACCGAGATCAGCCCGTTTTCGCGATAGCGGTGGGCGAAAGCGAGCCCGGTGCCGATCGGCACCTGTGCGCCGACAATGCCATGCCCACCGAAAAAATTCCTTTCTCGGCTGAACATATGCATCGAGCCGCCCTTGCCCCGCGAATACCCGCCGCGGCGCCCGGTCAATTCGGCCATGACGCCTTTCGGGTCCATGCCGCAGGCGAGCATATGGCCGTGATCGCGATAGGAAGTGACGATCGTGTCCTCGGGCTTCAGCGCGGCTTGCATACCGACGACGACCGCCTCTTGTCCGATATAGAGATGACAGAAACCGCCGATCAGCCCCATCCCGTACATCTGTCCGGCCCGCTCCTCGAACCGTCGGATCAGCAGCATATCCTTGTAATATTTGAGTAATTCCTCCTTCGGGAGGCCGAGCTCCGCGAATTCGACCTTGCCGGTAACCGCCATTCGACCGCCTCCGCCGCGTCGCCGAAACCCCCGCCGCGCTCGGCAGCGAGGATGGCCGGAATCTCGCCGCCTTGCAACCTCGACCCGTTCAAATCATTGTCCGGAAAAGCCAAATCTTCGGAAAGGCGGGACGGCGGAGCGGCGTTCCGAAGGCGCGCAACCGCTCAGCGCGGCGGCGGCATGATCACGATCTCGTTGGGGGCGGCGAGGTTCAGCGTTGCGCGCACCCGCTCGTCGAGCAGATCCGGATCGAGATGGTCTGGGGTCAGGTTCCTGACCTTCAAGTCGAGCGCCGCCTGCGCGGCGCGCAGGCTCGCGAGCTGGTCGTTCTCGGCATGGATCTCGCGCGTCAACCGAACCCAGGCCAAGAGGCCCCGGTCACCGACGAACAGGTTGTAGGCGAAATATCCGGTCAGGGCGATCCCGACGACCGGGCCGATCAGGGGCTGGGCGCGGCGCCGCAGTTTGCGCGACAAGATCATGGCGGGAAGTCCAGCGGGGCCGATCGCATCTTGGCGACGCGGTCGATCGCGATCAGCTGTTCGAGAAGCGCCGGTAGCGCCTTCAGCGGCACCATGGTCGGACCTTCGCAGGGCGCGCGATCGGGGTCCTCATGGGTCTCGATGAACATCGCCGCGACGCCGACCGCCGCCGCGGCCCGGGCGAGAACCGGGGCGAATTGCCGCTCGCCGCCCGAGCGGTCGCCGAGCCGGCCGGGTTGCGCCACCGCATGCGTTGCGTCGAGCACGACCGGATACCCGCTCTCGGCCATGATCGGCAAAGCCCGCATGTCGACGACGAGCGTGTTGTAGCCGAAAGAGGCTCCGCGTTCGCACAGCAGAATTTGCTGGTTGCCGGTTGAGGCGATTTTGGCGGCGACGTTTTTCATATCCCACGGCGCCAGAAACTGGCCCTTCTTGACATTGACCGGCTTGCCGGTCGCACCGGCGGCCAGCAAGAGGTCCGTCTGGCGGCAGAGGAAGGCCGGGATCTGCAGGACGTCGACGGTCTCGGCGGCGGGCGCGCACTGATCCGGCGCATGAATGTCGGTCAGCACCGGAAGACCGGTCCTTTCCCGGATTTCGGCAAGGATCGGCAAACCGGCCGCGAGCCCGATGCCGCGCCCCGACAGGTGCGAGGAGCGGTTGGCCTTGTCGAACGAGGTCTTATAGATCAGCGCGATGCCGAGCTTGCGGGCGATCTCGGCGAGGGCCGCGCTGATTTCGAGCGCGTGCGCCCGCAATTCGAGCGTGTTCGGCCCGAGAATGAAGGCGAGCGGCAGGTCGTTGCCGAGGGTCAAGCCGCCGATTCTGACGTGGCGAACGAGCGTCATGACAATCGCTACACGAGCCGCGACTGGTCGAGCGCGGCACGGATGAAGGACGTGAACAGCGGATGCGGCTCGAACGGCCGCGATTTGAGCTCGGGATGGAATTGCACGCCGACGTACCAGGGGTGGTCGGGCAGTTCGACGATCTCAGGCAGCACGCCGTCGGGCGACATGCCGGAGAAACGCAGGCCAACCGCATCAAGGCTTTCTTTGTAGCGGATGTTGATCTCGTAGCGATGGCGGTGGCGCTCGCTGATCCGGGTCGCGCTATAGATTTCCGCGGCGCGGCTGCCCGGCGCCAGCACCGCCTCATAGGCGCCGAGCCGCATCGTGCCGCCGAGATCGTCGTTCGAATTGCGCCGCTCGACGCTATTGCCGCGCGTCCACTCGGTCATCAGTCCGACGACCGGATCCTCGCAAGGGCCGAATTCAGTCGAGCCGGCACCAGGAAAACCGGCGAGATCGCGGGCCGCCTCGATCACCGCCATATGCATGCCAAAGCAGATGCCGAAATACGGCACCCGCCTTTCACGGGCGAAGCGGGCGGCCTCCATCATGCCTTCCGTGCCGCGCTGCCCAAAGCCCCCCGGGACGAGGATGCCGTGCACGTCTTCGAGCTTGCGGACCGCCTCCGCCTCGGCCTCGAACACCTCCGAAATCGATCCAGTCGAGATTGACCCCGACATGGTTCGCGATCCCGCCATGCGCCATCGCCTCGGCGAGCGATTTGTAGCTGTCCGGCAGATGCGTGTACTTGCCGACGACGGCGATCGTCACCTCGCCTTCGGGCTTGCGGATGCGGTTGACGATCTCGTCCCAGGGCCCGAGGTCGGGCTCGGCGGTCTCGAGGCCGAAATGGCGGCACACCTCGCGGTCGAAGCCTTCGGTGTGATAGGCGCTCGGCACGGCATAGATCGTGTCGATGTCGAGTGCCGGAATGATTCTGTTTTCGCGCAGATTGCAGAACAGCGCGATCTTCTTCCGCGCCGCCGGCGGGATCGGCCGATCGCAGCGGCACAGCAAGATGTCCGGCTGGATGCCGAGGCCCAGGAGTTCCTTGGTCGAATGCTGGGTCGGCTTGGTCTTGAGTTCGCCGGCCGACGGGATCCACGGCACCAGGGTCAGATGCACATAGAGGACGCGCTCGCGCCCGAGTTCGTAGCCGAGCTGGCGAATCGCCTCGAGAAAGGGCAGGCTCTCGATGTCGCCGACGGTCCCGCCGATCTCGCACAGAACGAAATCCTCGCCGCCGAGGTCGGCCTGGATGAACTCCTTGATCGCGTCGGTGACGTGCGGGATCACCTGCACCGTCGCTCCGAGATATTCGCCGCGGCGCTCGCGGCTGATCACCGTCGAATAGATCCGGCCTGTCGTTACCGAATCGCTCTTACGCGCGGCGACTCCGACATAGCGCTCGTAATGCCCGAGATCGAGGTCGGTTTCGGCGCCGTCATCGGTGACGAAGACCTCGCCGTGCTGATACGGGCTCATCGTGCCCGGATCGACGTTGAGATACGGGTCAAGCTTGCGCAGCCGGACCGTGAAGCCGCGCGCCTGCAACAGCGCGCCCAGTGCCGCGGCCGTCAGACCCTTGCCGAGAGAGGACACCACGCCGCCGGTAATGAAAATAAACCGCGTCATGGAACTTTAGTTTACAGCATCGGCGTACGCCGCCCACAGCAAATAATTTGCCCGGCGGTGCCTGTCTCGCGGCGTCAATGGGCGAGCGGTGGGCTCGGCGCTGCGGGCGGCCCGGGCGGCGTCGGTCGCACCGGCGCCGGTCCGGACGGAACCGGCGGCGCCAGCGGCGACGACGGGACGCCGGCTGGGACGCCAGCTGGGATGGCGGGCACCCCTTCGCCGATGATCGAGGGCGGCGCCTGTGCGCGAGTGCGCAGGACGACGAGGAGGATACTCGTCGTCATGAAGAGCGCCGCGAGGATCGCCGTCGCCCGCGTCAAGAGGTTCGCCGTCGAGCGCCCGGTCATAAAGCCTGACATGCCGCCGCCGCCGATGCCGAGCGCCCCGCCTTCGCTTTTCTGCAAGAGGATGACGCCGATCAGCGCGAGGGCGATGAAGACGTGAATGACGAGCAGAAAAATAAGCATGCGGCGATCTTAATGGCTGCACCGACCGCTCGCCAGCGCCGCTCGAGGCGCCGGCCCGAAGCCCTACCCGCAGCAGCAGACGATCTCCCAGAAATCGTCGGCGTTGAGGCTGGCCCCGCCGACGAGCGCGCCGTCGACCTCGGCCGACCCGAGGATCGCCGCCGCGTTTTTCGGGTTGACCGAGCCGCCGTAGAGGATGCGGGTCGCGGGCGACAGGCGCTCGCGAATCGCTCGATGCATCAGCACGATGTCGTCGGACGTCGCGCTGCGCCCGGTGCCGATCGCCCAGACCGGCTCGTAGGCGACGATGAGCCGGTCGATCACCGCGCCTTCCGGGATCGATCCGGCGAGCTGTCCGGCGACGACATCGATCGCGTTCCCGGCCTCGCGCTGTGCCAGGGTCTCGCCGACGCAAAGGATCGCGGCGAGACCGGCGCGCGCCGCGGCAAGTATCTTCGACCGGATCTCACCATCGGTCTCGCCGTGCCGCTGGCGGCGCTCCGAATGTCCGAGAATGACATGCGTGCAGCCGGCGTCGGCCAGCATCTCGGCGCTGATGTCGCCGGTATAGGCGCCCTGCCGCTCGGCATGGCAATCCTGGGCGCCGAGCGCGACGCCGCTCCCGGCGAGGACGGCATGCACCGCCATAAGCAATGTCGCCGGCGGACAAACGAGGAGTTCGCAGGTGAGCCCGCCGGACATCGCCCGGGCGCGCCGCGTCAGCGCGCCGGCGAGCGCCGTGCCGTCGCCGCGCAGGCCGTTCATCTTCCAATTGCCGGCGACGAGCTTTTTGCGATCCGGCATCCGACCTTCCTCCTCGAACCCGCGCCACCGGCAAATCTTGTGGCCGGAGCAACGCCTCCCTATCATTGGGCGGCACGATCACATCGGCGTTCGAGGCGGTCAATCCCGCCCGAATGCGGGTGGCGCGATGCCGGCGCATGATCCCCGTGCGTCGGCCGAATCGCATCACCAACATGCTGGTCCGGCGGTCCGATTTCGCGCAGCGCGCGGGCGCCGCGGGGTTGCGGTTGGATCGCCGGCAAAAGGGCGGTTTCTCGATGCTGCAGGCGATCCGATCCAAGGCGGGATCTATCGTCGTCAAGGGCCTCTTCGCCCTCCTGATCGTGACCTTCGGCATCTGGGGCATCGGCGACATCTTCCGCGACCGCGCGCCGAACACCGTCGTCGCGACCGTCGACGATTCGACGATCAGCGCCGACGCGCTCGAATTGGCGCTGCGCCCGGCGCTCGAGCGGATGCAAATGCAGACCGGCAGCCCGGTCGATTTCCGCCAGGCGAGACAGCTCGGCGTGCTCGACGACATCCTCGGCCGGCTCGTCGACCAGAGCCTGACGCAAGCCGAGGCGGCGCGGCTCAAGCTCGATGTGTCGGATGAGATGCTGCACAGCACGATCGTGCGGAACCCGAACTTCGCAGGCCCTAACGGGGTGTTCGACCGCGCCCAATTCAACGCCGTGCTCGCAGCCAACCATTTGACCGAGGACCAGTATGTCGCCGAACTGCGCAGCGGGATCCCGCGCGAAGACCTGTTGCGCGCGGTGAGCGGCGGTGCCGTGGCACCGCCGGCGCTGGTCGACCGGCTGTATCGCTATCGTGACGAGGAGCGGATCGCCGACATCGTCAGCCTGCCGGCCGGCGGCGCCGGCGATGTCGGACAGCCGAGCGACGCCGAACTCGCGGCGTTTTATAATGCCCACAAGGAGATGTTCCGCGCCCCCGAATACCGCGCCGTGACCATCGAGAGCCTGTCGCCCTCGGAGCTGGCGCAGCACATCGCGGTGCCGGAGGAGAAGCTGAAAGAGGAATATGCCGAGCGGCAAGGCGAGTTCGTCTTGCCGGAACGGCGTGATATCGAGCAGATCCTGGCGCCGACCGAGGCGAAGGCGAAGGCCGCCGCGGCCGCCCTCGCCGCCGGCAGGGATTGGCAGGAGGTCGCAACGACGATCGCCGGGCAGAACCCCGATACGATCGATCTCGGCCTGATGACCCGCGCCGAGCTGCCGGGCGAGCTGGCCGGTCCGGCCTTCGCGCTGCCCTTGAACAAGCCGAGCGCGCCGATCGGGAGCACACTTGGCTGGCACATCCTGCGCGTCGTCAGGATCGCGCCGCCTGCGACCGAAACTTTCGCCGAAGCGAAAGCCAAGCTCGCCGCCAAAGTGGCGCATGACGAGGCGGTCGACCGCATCTACAAGATCGCCGACCAGGTCGACGATGCGCTCGCCGGCGGCGCCACGCTCGAAGAGGCCGGCACGAAATTCGTCATGCGCAAGACCGTCGTCGCCGCGATCGACGAAAATGGTCGCGCCCCCGACGGCAAGGAGCCAGCCTTGCCGATCGCACCGGCCGAGGCGGGAAAGCTCGCCTTTGCCACCGACGAGGGGCAGATCAGCCGGGTGACCGAGACCGGCGACAACACGCTATACGTGCTGCGCACCGACAAGGTGATCCCGCCCTCGACCAAGCCGCTCACAACCGTAAAAGCCGACGCGATCACTGCCTGGCAGGCCGAAAAACGCGCCGCCGCCGTCGCCGGCGAAGCCGCGGCGCTCGCCCATTCGGTGACGCCCGGAAAGCGGCTCGTCACCGCGGCCAATGCAAGGGGTCTCAAGGTCGCGACCTCGCCACCGCTGTTGCGCAGCGGCAGCACCGAGGCACCGGTGCCGCCGGCTCTTGTCGCCAAGCTGTTCACGGTCAAGCCGGGCGGCGTCGTCACCGCGACCGACGCGATCGGCGCCTACGTTGCGCAGCTCGACACGATCCAAGACCCGGATCATGGCCCGACCGCCAAGGCCGCCAAGGCCGCCAAGGCCGAGCTGCAACAGGAACTTAGCGCCGCGCTGCAATTCGACCTCGGCGAAGAATTCACCCGCGGCTTGCGCCGGCGCTTTCCGGTCGAGATCCATCGCGACGTGCTCGACCGCATGTTCTGAAGCGACCCCCCGGTCCCCGATGTCGAATGTGCCGGTGGCGCGACATCGATGTTCGCTCGCGAGCATTTTGGAAAGCTCGATCCAACGCCCGAAACCGGAGTGCGTTCCTTTACTTTGATGTTGGTCGGTTTTTGGCGATACGCGTGCTTTCGCCAGATCGACAGCTCCGTCCTGTCGGGCGGCAGGAGCGCCCCCATTCGCGCGTCGGCGGGTTGGTTCTGGGCTTGAATGTTTTTTGAGCAGGCCTAAGATAGAGGCTGTCGTCAACCAAGCAGGAGGGTGTTTCGCGGACATGACACCACCTGGGCAGTGCGAGTTGCCGACCGCTTGGCATCGGCAACCGAGCGCAAAGTCCAAGATCTAGCTCGGCGCTTGGCCGGGCGCGAAGCAAGACTTCGCAAAATCGACCCCCGCTCAATGCGCGGCTCTTGCCCACAGCGGGGGTCTTGCGTTGAGCGGAAACTCAAAAAGATCTTTCTGCCGGATCGAGTTCGCGGTTTTCGCGGATCAGGGTCTTCGGATCCCGGTCAGCGGGCGAGGCTCTTCTCGAAGAACAGGCTCGTCTCGATGCTATCGGCCGGCATCGCCGCATAGGGTCCGAACGGACCCCGGAGCCGAAACCCTGCCCGCTCATAGAGAGCGATGGCTTCCTGCTGGTGGATGCCGGTTTCGAGGCGCAAGACCAGGGCGCCGGCGGCACGCGTCTCGTCCTCGATCCGCCGCAGCAGCGCCTTGGCGACTCCCCGGCCGCGCGCCCGCGGTCGGGTATACATGCGCTTGACCTCGGCGTAGTCGTCGCACAACGCAACGCCGCCGCATCCCACCGCGACGTCATTCGATCGGGCGAGAAAAAAGCGCATATCGGGCTCGAACAATTGCTCGAGCGCCAGGCCGTGGCGCTGATGCGGCGCGTAGGCGGCGCCCAGCACCGCGTTCAACTCGCCGATGAGGTCGCGTAGTTCGGCTGTCGCCCCGCTCACCCGTTCGATCGCGATGTTCATGCCCGACCGGCCGCTCAGCCCCAGAGCCGGTCGCTGGCGATCCGGGCGCCTTCGGCCAAAGCCGCGAGCTTGGCCCAGACGACCGAAGGCACCACCGCATTGTTGCGCGCGGCAAAGGTTGCAAAGCCGCAATCGGCGCCGGCAATGACCCGTTCGCGGCCGACGATGTCGGCGTAGCGCATGATGCGCTGCGCAATCAAGCGCGGGTGCTCGACGAAATTCGTCGTCGAATCGAGGAGGCCCGGGATCAGCACCTTGTCGTCCGGGATCTTTGCCGCCTGCAGATCCTCCCATTCATGCGCATGCCGCGGGTTGGCCCCTTCGAACGACAGACCAACCGGCCGCGCCCGTAACGCCACCGGCAGGATCTTCGCGAGCGGTATGTCATGGGTATGCGGGCCCTCGTAATTGCCCCAGCAGAGATGCATCCGCATCCGCTCCGGCGGGATGTCCGCGGTCGCGTGATTGAGCGCTGCGATATTGCGCTCGGCGATGCGCAGGAATTCGTCGTCGGAGAGGTTCTGATACTGGTTGTGCCGGGCCGAGCCCAAATCCGGTGCGTCGATCTGCAACACGAAGCCCGCCGCGACAATTGCCTCGTATTCCTCGCGCAATGCCTCGGCCAAGGCTTCGACATAGGCGTCTTCGTCGTGGTAGTACCGGTCGGGGACGAATTTTGTCAGCACCCCCGGCGAGGCAGCGTTCATGAACGCCTCTTCCGGCTTGGCCGCGGCGCAGGCGGTGGCGAGGTTCCTGATGTCGGTTTCGAGCGGCGCGCGGTCCTGATACGCGACAGGACCGGTGCAGCATGGCACGGCGGCGCTCGTAAACCACGACGATCCGCCGCGCGTCTCGTTGAGCCTCTGCTGGAAATCGGGGTGATCGAGGAGGTCGCGATGGGCCGCGGTCTGCGGCGGCAGGTTAATATCGCCGCCTTTGACGGCGCCGATCCCGGCAAGGCGATGCCGCACGTAAAAGGCATAGGAGATCTTGCTCAGCTCGCCGTCGCAGACGCTGTCGATACCGGTTGCCGCCTGCTGGCCGACGACGTCGCGCACGGCGGCCGCCAACAGCGTCGCGAACGCCGCGGCATCGAATGCGGCGCCGGCTTCTTTCGCCAATAGCAGGGCCAAGAGATCGGGCGGCCGCGGCAGGCTGCCGACATGCGTCGTCAGGATCCGGTCGCTGCTCAGCTGCATTTTTTCGAACCTCGGACGGGGGGTTAGCGGGCGCCGGCGTAACCCGGTGCCGTCCGGGCCAACCGGCGCGAACGCAGCGGCCGCAAGACCACGAGCGCCAAGACGACGACGACGAAATTCATCATCGCCGTGACGACGAACACCATGTGCCAGCTGCCGGTCGCCGCCCGGATCAGGTTGGCGAGCGGCACGAGAAAGGCCGAGAGGCCCTTCGCCGTATAGAGAAAGCTCAGATTGGCGGTCGCGTATGTCGGCCCGAAACTGTCGGTGCAGGTCGACGGGAACAGGCTGAAGATTTCCCCCCAGGTCAAAAAAATCAGGCCGGCGAAGGTGACGAACGCCCATGGGCTGGTGCCGAACGATCCGAGCAGCCAATAGCTGACGCCGCCGAGACCGAAGGCGATCGCCATCGTGTATTCGCGGCCGATATGGTCCGAGATCCAGCCGAAGAGCGGCCGCGCGGCGCCGTTCGCGACATTGTCGACGACGAGCGCCAGGGTCAGCGTCGACACTCCGGCCAGCACCGCCGTGTTGGCGACATGGAAGTCGCGGGCGATCAGCGCAATCTGCGCCGTCGCCATCAAGCCGCTCGCCGAGACCAGCACGAACATCACATAGAGGACCCAAAAGACCGGCGTCGCCAGCATCACGCCCGGCGTATAGCTTTCGGTCGTCTGCATGAGTTTGGGCGGCGCGGTCGCCGGGGTCTCGGCGGCATACGGTGCGCGCATCGTCCAAGCCAGCACGAAGACGATCGCCCCCTGGATCAGCCCGAACCAGAAGAACGCGGCGCCATAGCCGTAAGCGTCGATGACCTGCCGGATCGGCACGACGGTCAACGCCGCACCGGCGCCAAAACCGGCGGCGGTCAATCCGACGGCGAGCCCGCGGCGATCAGGAAACCATTTGACCGCATTGCCGACGCAGGTCGCGTAGACGGCGCCGGCGCCGACCCCGGACAGCACCGCCCCGAGATAGAGGATCGGCAGGCTCTCGGCCGCCGAATTCACGATCCAGGCGATCGCGATCATGACGCCGCCAAAGGCGATCATCAGCCGTGGCCCGTTTTTCGGGCCGATCCGGTCGACGAGCCAGCCTTCGACCGGCGTCAGCCAGGTTTCGAGCGCGACGAACAGGCTGAATGCCACCTGTATGTCGGCGACGGCCCAGCCATGCGCCTTGCTCAGCGGGTGGACGAACAGGGTCCAGCCATATTGCAGATTGGCGATCATCACCATGCAGACGATGCCGATGACGAGCTGCAACCAGCGATTGGTCGTCGGCACGCCCGCCGCGCCGACTGCCGAAGATGCGCTCCCCATAGTGTCTCCTCCGCCGCGTTTATTCGCCGACCCGTAATCCGGGTTAATCTTGATTAAACTCTATTTAAGGACTCGGACCTCGCTGTCAACGACTTGCCGGGGGCCGGGAAGCCCGGCATGTTGGCACTTACGAAGGTGAAAAGGGGAAAGCGATGAAGACGAGCCGAGACCGCATCCTGACGACCCATGTCGGTAGCCTGCCACGCCCGCCCGAACTGCGCGAAGTGCTGGTCAAAAAAGATCAGGGCGAGCCCTACGACAAGGACATGCTGGCGCGGCTGGTGCGCCAGGCAGTCGTCGACATCGTCCGCCGCCAGGCCGCGGTCGGGGTCGACATTGTCAACGACGGAGAAATGTCGAAGCCCGGCTATTCGACCTATATCGCCGACCGTCTGACCGGCTTTGCCGGACACGAACCGGCAAAGCCGCGGCTCGATACCCGCGACCATCCGAATTTTCTCGCCGCCTACGAGCGGATGACTGGCGCCACCAACGCGCGCCGCGCCGTCTGCGTCGGCCCGATCGCCTGGAAAGACCGCGAGGCGCTGGCGCAGGATCTCGACAATTTGCGCTTGGCGCTCGGCCAAGTCGCGACCACCGAGGGGTTCATGACCGCGGCCTCGCCCGGGCTCGTGCCGGTGTTCCAGACGAACCGGCACTATCCGTCTTACGAGGCCTATGTCGAGGCGATCGCCGATGCGATGCAGGAGGAATACGAGGCGATCGCCAAAGCCGGCTTCGTGCTGCAGCTCGATTGTCCCGATTTGGCGATGGCGCGGCACACCAGTTTCCAGGATTTGAGCGAAGCGGATTTCCTCAAGCGCGCGGCGTTCCATGTCGAGGTGTTGAACCACGCCTTGCGCAACGTCCCGGCCGACCGGGCGCGCATCCACATCTGCTGGGGCAATTACGAGGGACCGCACGACCACGACATTGAATTTGCCAAGGTGGCGCCGATTCTCGTCCAGGCGAAGCCGCAGGCGCTCGTCGTCGAGGCCGCCAATCCGCGGCATGCGCATGAATGGAATGTCTGGCAGGAGACCAAGCTGCCTGACGACAAGATCCTGATCCCGGGCGTCCTCGACACTTCGACCAACTATGTCGAGCATCCTGAACTCGTCGCCGAGCGGATCTGCCGCTTCGCCGACATCGTCGGCCGCGAGCGGGTCATCGCCGGCAGCGATTGCGGCTTTGGCACCTTTGCCGGCTACGGCAAACTCGACCCCGACATCTCATTCAAAAAGCTCACGGCAATGGCGCAGGGTGCCGAGATCGCCTCGAAGCGCCTGTGGCATTGATCCGATAATCGCCGTTGGCGTGGTCGCCCGGCCACTCCTGTACGCGGGGATGGCGATCGACGCCGTCCCGTAATACCGCTGCGGCCGGCCTTGGCGGTGTTTGCCCGAGGCCGGCCTGCGAGCGCGGCAGGGGGACCGATTGCTCCGGGATGCGTTGCGCCGATGGATAGATCGGCCCCTGACCGCCCTGTTCTTCGGAGCGGCGGCATTGGTTGCGGGCAGCGCCGCCGATGCGCAATCGACGGCGCTCGTGCTGAAGCGGTTCGCCGGCATCGGTGGCGCGAACCCGCAGAGCGCCCTCTTCATCGGCCGCACCGGCGCGCTTTTCGGCACCGCCGCTGCCGGAGGCAGTTTCAGCTCCGGTCTTGTCTTCCAACTCACCCCGCCCGCGATCGGTAAGACTGGCTGGACGCTGACCCATCTCTACGATTTCTGCGTGACGACGGGTTGCGTCGGCGGCACCTTGCCCCTCGCAGGCCTGACCCCGGATGGCGCCGGCGGCTTTTTCGGCACGACTAGCAGCGGCGGCGCGCATGGCAATGGCACGGTGTTTCGACTGCGGCGCCCAGCCGCCGGTGCGACAAGATGGTCGCTGACCCCCCTTCACGACTTCTGCGCCGAAAAGCTCTGCAGGGACGGCAGCGCTCCTTCGGCCCCGGTATTGCGCGATCCCCGCAACGTCCTTTACGGCACCGCCTTTGGCGGCGGCGCCCATTCCGACGGCGCGGTTTTTGCGCTGACGCCGCCGGCGGCAGGGCAAGCCGAATGGCGGTACGCGGTCATTCATGACTTTGCTTTCCACGACGGTGCCGGGCCGCTTGGCAGCCTCGTTTTGGGCAGCGCTGGCAAATTATACGGCACGACCTCTGAAGCCGGTGCCAATGGCCACGGTACCGCCTTCGAGTTGACGCCGCCTGCGACCGGCAGCAGCCAATGGTCATTTCGCGTGATCTATCAGTTTTGCGCGCAAGAATTTTGCGCCGACGGCGCCGACCCTTATTCGGGGCCGTTGCGCGGCCAAGGCGGCACGCTTTACGGCACTACGATGCATGGCGGTTCAGGAAACTGGGGCACCGTGTATGCACTGCTTCCGCCCGACTACGGAGCCGAGCGGGTGCTGCACAGCTTTGCCTTCTCCGACGGCGCGGCTCCGGTCGGCGGACTGATCCGGGATTCGGCGGGAGCGCTTTATGGGACAACCTCGCTGGACGGCGCCTCTGGTTATGGAACCGTGTTCAAGCTGGCCTCGGCCACCGGCCGCGACTGGACCGAGACCGTGCTGCACGATTTCGCCGGCCCGGACGGCGACGAGCCAGTTGCGACACTCGCGCTCGGCAGCGGCGGCGCGCTCTACGGAACGACCGAGTTCGGCGGGAGCGTCAACAATGACGGCATCGTTTTCGAGATAAAGCCGTAGCCTCGCCTCGGCCACCGCAACTTGCAATGCGTCTCCCGCCACGGCGTCGCCCTTGCCGACGGAACGCCGGCGCCGTACACCGGAACCGCCGCGGCACCATCCGCGGATCGATCGCCGGTCTTCTGTTCTTACCGCTGACCGCCGCCTGCCCGGCAGCCGCCGCTGCGACGATCGCCCAGATCCGGCACGTGGTCATCGTGATCCAGGAGAACCGGACGCCGGACAATTTGTTTGGCGCCTTCAGGGCCGATTTGCCGCGCGCGGACCTGGCGAGCAGCGGGGTTACCTCGACCGGTCAGGTGGTGCCGCTGACGCCGATCCCGTTGGGTGACACCTATGATCTCGATCACACCCACGAGGCCTTTACCGAGATGTATGACAACGGCCGGATAGACGGCGCCGATCTGATCGAGTGCACGGCATCGCAGACCTACCAGCCTTGCCCCAGCCTGCCGCAGTTCCGTTATGTCGACGGCGCCGATGTGACGCCCTATCTCGAAATCGCCCGACGCTATGGTTTCGCCAACCGGATGTTCCAGACTAACCAGGGGCCGAGCTTTCCGGCGCACCAGTTTCTGCTGGCGGGAACCTCGCAAATAACGGCGATGAGCGCGCTCTTTGCCGCAGAGAACATGGTCATAGTGGGTGAGCAGGCCGGCTGTGCGGCGCCGGCAGACCAGCGGGTCGCGGTGATCGGACCGGGCGGCCAGGAGGAAGGCTATGTCTTCCCTTGCTTCGAACATCAGACTTTGCCGGACCTGCTCGATCGACATCTGCCGCCGATCTCCTGGCGCTATTATGCGCCTTCAGCCGGCTCGATCTGGACGGCGCCCAACGCCATTCGCCACCTGTGCCGGCCGTCGCACGCGAATTGCGAAGGCCGGGATTGGACGAATGGCACGATCGTCCTGCAGCCGCCGCAGGTGCTTGCCGACATCGCCGCCAACCGGCTACAGTCGGTCAGTTGGGTGATCCCCGACGGTCGCTATTCCGACCATCCCAACTACACCCAGGACGGCACCGGACCCTCCTGGGTCGCCGCGATCGTCAATGCGATCGGTGGCAGTCCTGATTGGAACAGCACCGCGATCCTCGTTACCTGGGACGATTGGGGCGGCTGGTACGACCATGTCGCACCACCACCGCCGAACAGGCGCTCGTTCGGCTATTACGAACTCGGCTTTCGGGTTCCGCTCCTGGCGATCTCAGCCTATACGCCGCCCGGCTACATCTCGCCGATCCAGCACGACTTCGGCAGCATCCTGCGTTTTGTCGAGGTCGTATTTGGGCTCGGCCGGATCCCGCCCGGAGATTTCGCCGATGCGCGGGCCGACGACCTCGCCGATTTCTTCGACTTCAATGCGGCCCCGCGCCCGTTCGCCTCGATCCCGGCCCCGCTGCCAGGGCGTTATTTCATCAACGACAAGAGGCCGCCTACCCCGCCGGACAATGATTGAACGAAAGGAGTGGCGCAGCCTGCGCGCCCCGTCCGTCTCTGGCGCTACCGCATCGTCGGCATCACGTATTCGGCGCCGGCGCGGATGCCGGCGGGCCAGCGCGCTGTCATCGTCTTGAGCCGCGTGTAGAAGCGCACGCCCTCGCTGCCATAGACCGCCATGTCGCCGAACAACGAGCGTTTCCAGCCGCCAAAGCTGTGAAATGCCATCGGTACCGGGATCGGCACGTTGATGCCGACCATGCCGATCTGTGCGCGATTGGCGAATTCGCGCGCCGCGTCGCCGTCGCGCGTGAAGATCGCGACCCCGTTGCCGTATTCGTGCTCGTTGACGAGCCGCGTCGCCTCCTCGAAACCGGGCGTGCGCACGACCGACAATACCGGCCCGAAGATCTCTTCCTTGTAGATCCGCATCTCGGGCTTCACCTCGTCGAACAGGCAGCCGCCGAGGAAGAAACCGTTCTCGTAGCCCTGCAATTTGAGATCTCGGCCGTCGACGGCGAGCTTCGCCCCTTCGCGGATGCCGAGATCGACATAGGAGCGCACGCGATCGAGATGCTGGCGGGTGACGAGCGGGCCCATCTCGGCTTCGGGGTCGGTGCCCGGGCCGATCTTCAACGCGCGCACCCGCGGCACCAGCCTTTCCATCAGCCGGTCGCCGACGCCGCCGACCGCGACCGCGACCGAAACCGCCATGCAGCGCTCGCCGGCCGCCCCGTAGGCGGCGCCCATCAGCGCGTCGGTCGCCTGGTCGAGATCGGCGTCCGGCATCACCACCATGTGGTTTTTGGCACCGCCCAAGGCCTGCACCCGCTTTCCGGCCGCCGCGGCGTGCGCATAGATGTATTCGGCGATCGCCGTCGAGCCGACAAAGCTGACCGCGGCGATCCCCCCATGTTCGAGGATGGCGTCGACCGCCGTCTTATCGCCGTTGACGACGTTGAAGACGCCGGCCGGCAATCCGGCCTCGGTCAACAGTTCGGCGATGCGCAGACCGGCCGACGGGTCGCGTTCCGACGGCTTCAGGATGAAGGTGTTGCCGGTGGCCAGCGCCATCGGAAACATCCACATCGGCACCATCGCGGGAAAATTGAACGGCGTAATGCCGGCGCAGACGCCGAGCGGCTGCCGCACCGACCAGGTGTCGATGCCGCGCCCGACTTGCTCGGAGAACTCGCCCTTCATCAGATGCGGGATGCCGCAGGCGAATTCGACGACCTCGACGCCGCGGGTGATTTCGCCCTGTGCGTCGGAAAAGACCTTGCCGTGCTCCTCGGAGATGAGGCGCGCCAGGGCGTCGTGGTTGCGGGCGAGGAGTTCCAGAAATTTGAAGAGGATCCGCGCGCGGCTGAGCGGCGGCGTCGCGGCCCAGCCCGGAAATGCGCCGGCGGCCGCAGCGACGGCGCGATCGACCTCGGCCTTCCCGGCGAAGGAGACCCGGCGAACCTGCTCGCCGGTCGCCGGGTTGAAGACCTCGCCCCAACGCCCGCTCGTCCCGTCGACGCGCTTGCCGCCGATGTAATGCTGGATATCGTTCATCAGGGTGACCGCCCGATCGGTTGTCGACCGGCACCATGATAGCCGGCCGCACCGTTGCGGGCAGGGATTTTTGTTCACCGACCGGCGATCAGAAACCCTTGAGCACGCTGTAAGCGGAGAACGCGGTCCAGACGACGAAGAGGGCGACCCCGCTCCAATAGACCCATCGATACATTGCCAGCCCTTGCGGAGACCCCGGCTGCAAGCGAAATTTGCGTCTCATGTCGGACGAACTTGAACCTGTCGTAGGGCTGCAGCACAGGTTTCCTCCCCACTCCCGAGGCGGAATTGGTCGAGGTTACGGTCGAGCGGATCGGGGTCGCGGGCGACGGCGTCGCTACATGGCAGGGCCACTCTGTCTACCTGCCGTTCACTGTGCCGGGCGATCGGTCGCGCGCTCGCCTCGGCGCGGCGCAGCGGCGGCTACGAGGGGCATTTCGTCGATCTGATCGCGCCGGGTCCAGGGCGGCCCCGCCCTGCCGCACTGCAGCATCTCGACCCGGAGGCTTATCGGCGGGCCAAGCTTGACAACCTGCGCGCGGGCCTCGACCGGTGGCGCGTCGAGCCGGGCACGATTGCCCCGTTGCAGGTCGTCGCACCGGCGCGCCGGCGAGCGCGGCTCGGCCTCTACCGGCCCCGCGATAGCCGACAAGAAATCCGGGTCGGGTTCCGCGGCCGGTTCCGCCACTCGCTCGTCGATATCGAGGAATGCCCGGTATTGGAGCCGGCGCTGTTCGCTCCGATCGCCGGATTGCGCCGGGCGGCAAGCGATTTTCTGAAACCGGGCGAGACGGCCGAGGCGAGTTCGACTCGCACCGACAGCGGCGCTGCGATGGTGTTCGATCCGCCGCGCTCGGGCGCCGCCGATCAGGCCGCCGCTCTCGCCGGCGCCGGGCTTTACACGGGGGTAGCCGTCTCCTGCAACCCCGCCACCTTCGCGCGCGACGCCGCGTCGCTGATAGGCGGCGGGTACCGGCTCGAACGGCTGGCGCAGATCGACCAGTTCGTCTGGACCCCGCATCTCGAGCTCGTCGCTGTATTCCGGCGATGAGGCGCTTGTCTTCAGCGCTTTTTTCGGCGTTTACATCGCGGCGATGGCAGTGGTCGCTTTCGACACCTTAAAGCTGGCGCAGCGGCTCGAAGCCGCGGGTCTGCCGACCGGCCAGGCGCAGGCCGTCGCCGTCGCACTGGCGGAGACGATCGGCGAAGCCGTCGTCACCCGCGAATATCTCGATCTGCGGCTCGCCGAACAGACGGCCCGGATCGACGCAAGGTTCGCCGAGGTGGACGGCAAGATTGCCGAGACGCGGGCCGAGATCCTGAAATGGATGTTCGGCGCGGTCGGGCTGCAAACCTTGGGCATCCTCGGCGGCGTCGCCGCGCTGCTGAAGCTTATCGGACATTGAGCCGTTTCGCTGCATTCGGGCGGTTGCCGCGAAATGTCGCGAAGATTCTTCGCTCCGCGGCACGGACCGTCGCGCCTTACGCCGAACGCCGACACCGCAATACGCGGCTTGCATCGCAGCCTGCGATCCGCAAGGATCGCGCGCCGGCCTCGGCGAAATACCGGCCCGGCGCGATCGAACCCGGGTGCATCGCCGGCGGCCGGCAGATCTGATGCAGATGGCATTGCACGAGCCGGCTGCTGGTCTGGCGGATCGCAATTTCGGATTGGCGGGAACATGTTCGGAAGAATGTTGGGTCTGCTCTCGGCCGACATGGCGATCGACCTCGGCACCGCGAACACCCTCGTCTATGTCAAGGGTCGCGGTATCGTTCTCAATGAACCCTCGGTAGTCGCCATCGCCAACGTCAAAGGAAAGAAACAGGTCCTCGCCGTCGGCGAAGAAGCCAAACAGATGCTTGGCCGCACCCCCGGCAATATTCAAGCGATCCGGCCGTTGCGCGACGGCGTCATCGCCGATTTCGAAGTGACGGAGGAAATGATCAAGCATTTCATCCGCAAGATCCATCATCGGCGCGGCTTCGCGACGCCGCAGATCATCGTCTGCGTGCCGTCCGGCTCGACGCCGGTCGAGCGGCGCGCAATCCAGGAATCGGCCGAGACCGCCGGGGCCCGCCGGGTCTACCTGATCGAGGAGCCGATGGCGGCGGCCATTGGAGCCGGGCTGCCGGTAACCGAGCCGACCGGCTCGATGATCGTCGACGTCGGCGGCGGGACAACCGAGGTGGCCGTAATCTCGCTCGGCGGCATTGTTTATTGTCGGTCGGTTCGAGTCGGCGGCGACAAGATGGACGAGGCGATCATCGCCTATATCCGCCGGAACCATAACCTTCTGGTCGGCGAGGGCAGTGCCGAGCGAATCAAGAAGGAGATCGGCTCGGCTTGCCTGCCCGAAGACGGGGAAGGCGGGCTGATGCAGATCAAGGGTCGCGATCTGATGAACGGCGTGCCAAAGGAGATCATCATCAGCGAACGGCAGATCGCGGAGAGCCTCGCCGAACCGGTCGGCGCAATCGTCGAAGCGGTCAAGGTCGCACTCGAGCACACCGCCCCGGAACTCGCCGCTGACATCGTCGACAAGGGAATCGTCCTGACCGGCGGCGGCGCGTTGCTCGGCAATCTCGACCTCGTGCTGCGCCATTCCACCGGACTGTCCGTGTCGATTGCCGAAGATCCGCTCACCTGCGTCGCCCTCGGCACCGGCCGTGCCCTCGAAGAGATGCGCAGCTTCAGGGGTGTCTTGATCAATAACTGGTGACCGGGACTGCCCTTGATGTTGTTGCGCCGCAGGTTCCTGTGGCTGTCGGTCTTGCTGGTTGCCGGGGCCTCATTCGGATTCGCCGCGTCGCTGCAGAGCTTCGCGACAGCGAGCCTGACGATCGTCGCCGCCAATGGCGACCACCGCTTCACGGTCGAACTCGCCGAGACGCCGGCGCAGATGGAGCAAGGGCTGATGTTTCGCGCGTCGCTGGCTCCCGATGCCGGCATGCTGTTCGACTTCAGGCAGCCGACGATGGCGACGATGTGGATGCGCAACACGCTTATCCCGCTCGACATGCTGTTCGTCGATGCACAGGGCAGGATCGTCAACATCCAACAGCGGGCGGTGCCCGAATCCGACGCGATCATTTCGGCCGCGGCGCCGGTGCGCGCTGTCATCGAATTGAATGGCGGCACCGCGGCGCGCCTCGGCATCGCCCCCGGCGACCGCGTCCGTTACCCGATCTTCGGTTCCGGTTCCTGAACATCCCGGCCGCCGCAGCCGCACTTCAGTTCCAGCTGACCGTGTCGTTCAGATCGATCGTCCCGGAAGACGGGGTGGTCAGCGACCGGTTGCCGTTGCAATTGCCGCCGCCCGGATAGCATTCCCAGGTGACGCTGCCGTCCGGGTTCTTCCGGTAATATTTGTACTGAAAGGAACCGCCGGCCGTCAGGTTGACCGCATTCTTCCACACCGGATAGGTTGACGGGTCGACCGGGATGCCGAGATTGGTGTTCCAATTGCCGAGTGCGGCGGTGTTGCCGGTCACATACATGTATTGGCCATATTGGGTGTCGGCGTTGACGTTGATATCGACCTGCGCCTCTCCGGCTGCGGGAGTCAGGATGCAAGCATAGTAGCGTGAGCAGACCGCCGGAGGAATGTCGATCACATGGCCGGCGGCGATATCGGCGAGCAGAGTGATGTATTCGCCCTGCGCCCAGTTGAGCGGCTCCATCGACCCGGTGATCGTGCCCGGGGTGTCGCCGGCAGGCGTGGTCACGGTCCAGCCGGCCGGATTGCCCGGATTGGCCGGCAATGTCGTGCTCGGGTTCCAGATCTGCTCGGAGATGAAGCCCTGCGGCGTCGAAAACGCCTTCAACGCCGCGAGATAGGGCATCCCGGCGCTGCCGGTTCCGGTCGCGGCGATTTGATAATTTCCCCGTTCGGCGGCGAAGATCGGCCACAGCCGGCCGCGGCCGGAAGATCCGTTGAACGGCGCCCCGGTGTTGGTTTCGCCATAGCCATCGAAATTGTAGCGAAACCAGTCCGGAGTGGCGTTGCTGCCAACCGTCTCTTTGATCACCGCGTCATAGGCAATGAGGCTGTTGGTTATGGTCGGGTCACTCGGCCGTTTCACCCCCATGCGGACCAGTTCGAGAAAACCGCCGTCGATGATGTCGATCGCCCGGTGGTTCCCGCCATTATTGCCGATGACGATCGGCATGCTCGGATTGGGGTAGGCGATCGGATTCCACCCGCCGGGCCGACCGCTGCCTTGGGCGCCCGAGGGGTTGATCCGGATATACATGCTGGTGCTGTTGCAATTGCTGTCGACATTGGGACAGCCCTGGCCTGTGTAGGTCCAGGCGGTGACGTTCTGCTGCCAGTAGTCGGCGGCGTTCAGCCAGTTTGCGGCATCTAACGTGTCGTTATTGGCTAAGGCGATCTGCGCGGCGTCGACCAGCCCGGCGATTTCGGCCGCAATGGTCGAGGGCGAATAGCCGGCATTTTCTTCCCAGCGTTCCTCCTGGGTCCACGGACCGTTGTTGTAGATATAGTTGGCCGTCAGTTGGATCTTGGGCCACAGCGCATTATAAAGAAAGGGCCCGAGCCGGTAGGCGAGGATGATCGGCATCGCCTGTTCGTCCATTTGCGTGGCGTTCCAGCCGGGCGTCCCGTTTACATAGGCGTTCTGCGGAAAACGGCCGGTGGACGGGTTCATGTCGAAATTGAACAGCCAGTTCACGGCATTGGTGGCCGAGGCGCCATCTCCGGCGGTAATCAAGGCATTGGCGAACTTGTACATGTCGCGCGACCAGACGAGGTGGTAGCCGCCCGGGTCGTTGTCGCCTTCTGATGGCCCCCAGGGGGTGCCGATCCCGGCGATCATCGCGCCATTGCTCTTGTCCTGCATTGTTTTCAGGGTCATCGCCGACAGATAATACTGATTGTCGGCGGTGCCGTTCTGGGTGCTGAGGCCGCCGGTATAGCTGTGCCAGCCGCTGTCATAGCTGGTTTGTTGGCTTGCGATGTTCTCGCCCAGCGTGTTGTTGGCGGCGCCGATGGCATTGGCCTGCGTCGAGCCGAAGCCCACCGTCACCGTGATGGTGACGCTGGTCGCCGAATTGCCGGTGGTGTTGAGCCAGCCCATCTGCCCGACATTTCCGCTGGGGGCAGAGTTGTAGGCCCACTTCATCGTGTAGCCCGGGGGATTGCCGCCCAGCAGATCCTGCCAGCCGTCATTCGTCCCGTAATAGCCGCTCGACACCATCGTGACGCCATTCTCGACGGTCCAGCCTAGCGAAGTGCCGACGGCGGAATATACGGTGCCATCGCCGCTGGCCGCCGCTAGCCAGGTATTGCCGCCGAAGGCGACTGTCGCGCCACTGTTGTTCGCTGCGATATTCTTCAAATAAGGTTTGTACAGCAGGTAGAGATTGAAATCCCCGACCGTCTTGCCGTTCAGCGCCTGAAAGGTAGTCTCTTGAACCAGGGTGCTGTTCGACGGATCGGCGAAGATCATCTTGGTGATCTGCCAGTTATGGCTTGGATTGCCGGTTGTCGCCTGCCAACGCAGGGATCTGGGGTCGGGTTGGGTGACCGTCCAGCTCTGCAGCTTCTCCTCGTCGACGAAGGTCCTGGCGGCATCGCCGACGAGAAACTCCATGTTTGCCGTCGCCAGCGTGTCGACGGTCGGGTAATAGATTTCGGAGACGTTGCCTTCATAGCCGGTGAAATAGATCGAGGAACTGGCGGAATTCACCGCCGTTCCGACCATCGACTTCTGCGGCGAATCATGAACCGGGGGCAATCCACAACATTCTGGGGCGGTTCCAGTCGCCTGGGCGATGGCCGTGCCGGCCCAACCGCTCGCCAAGAGACAGGCGGTGACCCAGAACACCGGTGTGAACCTCATGACGTGCCTCCTCGGCCCGATCGGGCCTCGCTTGCGGTCAGGCGGTGCCGATCACCAGATAGCCGGACAAAGGTCCTGGGGCGTGTGAATTGGCTCACGCGGCACGACGGATGCCGCGCACTTCACGCGGGCGCAACCGGACCGCCTGGTTCATGTCTCGCCGGCCATCGCCTTGGCGAGACGGTCGGAGATGTCGGCGCAGACCGCGGCATAATCCGGCGAGGTGCGCAAAGCGCGGCGGCGTGGCTGCGGTAAAGCGACGATCCGGTCGGCGGCGATCCGGCCAGGCCGCGACGTCATGACGACGATGCGGGTCGACAGATAGACGGCCTCGAAAACGCTGTGCGTGACGAAGACTACGGTTGCCCGGCGGCTCTCCCATAGCTGCAGCAGATCATCGTTCAATTGCATGCGGGTGATCTCGTCGAGCGCGGCAAAGGGCTCGTCGAGCAGCAGGAGATCCGGATCGGTGACGAGCGCGCGGGCGATCGAGACCCGCATGCGCATGCCTCCTGAAAGCTGGCGCGGATAGGCGCGCTCGAAGCCGCCGAGCCCGACGGCGCGGATTTCCGTGGCAGCGCGCTCGCGCTCGGCCGGCCCCACCCGACGGGTCAGCCGAAACGCCAGCAGCACGTTGCCGGTGACCGTAGTCCACGGCATCAGGGTCGGATCCTGAAACACGAAACCGATGCGTCCGGCCGACAGCGTGCCGCTATCGGCCTCGGCGAGCGCCAGGTTCCGTTCGCCGGCGCTCGGCTCGGTCAATCCGGCGATGATCCGCAACAGGGTCGTCTTGCCGCAGCCCGACGGGCCGAGCACGCTCAAGAACTCGCCGCGGCCGATTTCGACGTTGATCGGATCGAGCGCCTCAACCCCGCCGGCAAAGCGCTTGGCGATGCCGCGCAAGCCGACGACCGGCGGGCCGCCCGAGCGAAACTCCCCCGACCCGCCCGGCGGCGCGTTCAGCGGCGCATCCCGAGTTTCATGTCGACTGAGCGCGGTGTGAATGCTTTTGCGTAATCCATGTCTGCCGGGTAGACGCGCGCGGCGTAAATGTACCGGGCACATCGGCGCGGTGTCCCCGAAATTCGTTGCCTTTCAGTCCCGTCGATCCGGGCGACCCGCTCAGAGCGTGTGAAGGAATCCCAAACGAATTCCCGTATGGTCGTCCCGGCGCAAGAGGCTGTAATCCAATTGGCTTCTCGCCTCCAAAACCCCTTTTCCGTCTTTCCCGCGAAAGCGGGAACCCAGGGATTTCAGTCGCTTGCCCTGGGCCCCCGCTTGCGCGGGGGCGACGCATTTGGGTGGGTACGCAATTGGATTACAGGCTTGCAAGCCCGGAACCAGGGTTGAACGGAACGGCTTCGCCGTAGGGGGGCTCGGCGTCGCCTGAGGGTCGCTGGTGAAGCTATCGTCTGCGTCGAGGCGGGATGGTCCCGTCTTCGATGACGAAGGAAAGACGATGTCACCGTTACGTGTTCGCATGATCGAGGACATGAAGCTGGCCGGCTTGGCGGCCACGACCCAGGAGATCTATCTCCAGGCGGTCAGGTCTCTGGCGAAGCATTACCATCGGTCGCCGGCGCTGCTGGCCGAGGAAGAGGTGCGGCGATATCTGCTGGATGTTCGTGAGCGGAATGCGCGCGGCAGCTTCAAGACCAGCCATTACGGCATCCAGTTCTTCTACCGGAACACGCTAGGCCAGGACTGGGGGCTGTTTAAAAAAAGATCCGGCTCCCCAAGCAGAGGCGGCTGCCGCAGACGCTTTCCCACGCCGAAGTTCGGCGCATTCTCGCCGCGGTCCGCAATCCGATACACCGCGGCTGTTTCAGCCTGATCTATGGCTGCGGCCTGCGGATCAGCGAGGCCGCTGCTCTTCCCGTCACCGCCATCGACAAAACCAGCGGCGTCCTGCGCGTCGTCGGCAAGGGCAACAAGGAACGGGTCGTGCCGGTGCCCAAGGAGGTGCACGAAGGCCTGCGGCGGATGTGGCAGGCCAAGGACCACCGGGATCGGCGCTGGCTCTTCCCCAATGGCTGGCGAACCGGTCCCGTCGCCACCCATGTCCTGACCCGCACCTTCGCCGAGGCCGTCAAGGCGGCCAATCTCCCCGGCGGTCGCCGCGCGACGCCACATACGCTGCGTCACGCCTATGCGACCAGGCTCTTCGAGAAGCGGGTCGACACCCGCGTCGTCCAGGCGTTTCTCGGCCACGAGAACATCGCCACGACGACGATTTACACGCACCTGACGGAACCGACGCGGGTGTCTTTACGCAAGCTGCTCGACAAGGTGATGAGCGGCTTCTGACGCATGCCCGAAGTGGCGGACGCGTTCCGCCGTTTCGGGGGCAGCTATCTGGAGGCTCATGGCGCGGCGATGCTGCCATCGCATCGTCGCGCCGTTGCCGACATCATCGCTTGCCGGACCGAAGCGCTCGGCGGACAACAGTGGTGCTGCAATCACTGCGGCGCCCTGCTGCACGTCTTTCACTCCTGCCGCAACCGCGCCTGCCCGAAGTGTCACGCCGAGCAGACGCAGGCTTGGCTCGAACAGCGTCGGGAGGAGATGTTACCGGTTCCCTATTTCCACGTCACCGTCACCGTGCCCGAGGAACTGCGGGCCGTGCTGCGCCGGCATCAGATCGACGGCTATGGCGCGCTGATCAAGGCCGCCGCCGAGGCGATCATCGTGTTGGCCCGCGATCCGCGCTGGGTCGGCGGCACCGTTGGCGTGCTTGCCGTTCTGCACACCTGGACGCAACGGCTTATCTTCCATCCGCACGTTCACTGCCTCGTCACCGGCGGCGGATTGTCCGAGGACGGTGCCGCTTGGCATCCCGCCGGCAAGACGTTTCTGTTCCCGAAGACGGCGCTTGCTACCCTTGCCCGCGCCCGCTTCCGCGACGCCTTCGCCAGGCTCTGTCCGGACGCCGACCTGCCGCCCCATGTCTGGCAAATCCCCTGGGTCGTTCACATCACGCCATGGGGCGAGGGACAGCAGGCGGCACTCGACTATCTCGCCCGCTACGCCTTCCGCATCGCCATCACCAACAACCGCATCCTGGCCGTCGACGACGCGACCGTGACCTACCGCTACAAGGACCGCACCGCCGACCGCCAGCGCAAGGAAACTGTGGCCGGCCACGAGTTCATGCGGCGTTTCCTCCAGCACGTCCTGCCGGCCGGCTTCCACAAGGTCCGCTATTACGGCCTGTGGCATGCCTCGCGCCGCGAACCGCTGCGCAACCTGAGGAATGTTCTCCTGCTGGCGCAACCCGCCAACCCACAGGCCGATCCCGCCGCATCCGAGCCTGACGCCGACCCCCAGGCCCCGCCATCGCCGCGCCGTTGCCCGCATTGCGGAGACCGGCCATCTGACACTGCTGCGCCGGCTGTCGCCCGCCCGGCCGCAAGGCCCGTGACCACCAGCATGCTGCCGACGCCCACACCGCCGACCCCATGCTGTCGCTCCACCGTTCCATCGCGGGAGCGTCGGCGCTCGCCCGCCGCCACCCCAGAATCATCGGAAATCGCCCCACGGCAGCGACCGCAGCAGCCAATCGGCTTGCATCAGCGAGCCATCATCAGGCCCGCGCAACCTTTCAACCCACCGGCCGCTTCTTCCTACCGCGTCTCCGACCACCTGCCACGGTAGAAATCCCCATAGGCCCGTCCCACTACCCTCCGAGTCCATCCAGTCAGACGCGTTCCTTCAACCGAGCCTGCGCGCCCGTCACGGGCGCGCAAACTCTGATTCGTTGCCATAGATTTCGGCTTTCGCCGGTCTATCGAGGCAAAAAAACTTCGGCGTCTCGGGACAGGGCTCAAAGAACATGCTCATGTTCTTCACCCCTCCCCGTCGTCCCCCCGTCGTCCGCAGGGCACGTCTTGAAACATGCGCGGCATCGCTCTCGTCTCGTTTTTCGGCCCCGGCACGAAGTCATTCGGGCGCCCGGAAGGTGAAGGAACGAGCAAGTGGGCATACCGCCAGCCATCGGGCGCCGGCAGCCCAGGTCCAAGCTCGGGCGGTACTCGGGTTGCGGCGCGGCGGCGGCGGCGATAGGCTCGATCCGTTCGCAACGGACAGGATCTCTTGCACTACCTCGGCACGCGCGACGCCCGCAATCGCCCGCAAACCTTCGGCTTCGAGGAGGTGCTGCTGGGCGGCCTCGCCGCGGATGGCGGGCTCTATGTGCCGGACCGGGTTCCGGCACTGGACGCGCCGTTCTTGCTCAGCTGTGCGGGGCTGCCCTATGCCGAGCTCGCCGCCCGTCTTGTGGGGCTCTTTACCGGCAAGGCATTTTCCGCGGACGGTTTACGACCGCTCGCGGCCGCGGCCTATCGCGGCTTCCGCCACCCGGCGGTGGCGCCGCTCGTTCAGCTCGACGAGCGGCTGTGGCTCTTGGAGCTGTTTCACGGGCCGACCCTCGCCTTCAAGGATCTCGCCTTGCAGTTCGTCGGTCGAGTGTTCGACGCGGTGCTGGAACGGCGGCGCGAACGCGTGACGGTGGTCGGCGCCACCTCCGGCGACACCGGCTCGGCCGCGATCGCGGCCTGCGGCAACCGCGAGGCGATCGACATTTTCATCCTCTATCCGCAGCGCCGAATCTCCGAAGTGCAGCGCCGGCAGATGACGACGGCGGGTGCGGCGAACGCCCACGCGATCGCCATCGAAGGGACCTTCGACGACTGCCAGGATCTCGTCAAAGCGCTCTTCGCCGATGAGGCGTTGCGCAGCGAGCTCAACCTCGCGACGGTCAATTCGATCAACTGGGCGAGGATCGCTGCCCAGGCCGTGTATTATTTCGCTGCCGCACTGGCGCTCGGCGCGCCGGCGCGGCCGGTTTCGTTCAGCGTCCCAACCGGGAATTTTGGCAATGTCTATGCCGGGCACGTCGCCCGCCAGCTCGGGCTGCCGGTCGGCCGCCTGGTCATCGGCACCAACCGCAACGATATCCTCGCCCGCTATTTCGCCACCGGCCGGATGACGATCGCGACGATCGAGCCGAGCCTGAGCCCGAGCATGGACATCCAGATCTCAAGCAACTTCGAGCGGCTGCTGTTCGAGTTGAAAGGCCGCAGCGGCGCCGCCGTCGGCGCGTCGCTCGCCGCCTTCCGGTCGAGCGGCGACCTGCCGGCAGACGATCAGGCATGGCATATAGCGCGCTACTTGTTTTCTGCCCACCGGGTCGACGACAATCTGACGATGCAGACCATCGCCGAAACCCATGCGGCGGCCGGGGTGCTGATCGATCCCCATACCGCGGTCGCGGTCGCCGCGGCCCGCCTCGCGCTGGCGAAGGACGATGACGACCGCGGGCCGATGGTGGCGCTCGCCGCGGCCCACCCGGCGAAATTTCCGGAGGCGGTTGAGCGGGCGACCGGCATCCGACCGGCGCTTCCGACCGCTCTCGCCGACCTTTTCGAGCGGCGCGAACGGATCGAAGCGCTGCCGAACGATCTGGGGGCGGTGCGCAGTTTCATCCGCGCTCATGCGCGGCGTGCGGGAGTGCGACATGACGGTTGAGCTGTCGACCTTGGCAAACGGGTTGCGGATTGCGAGCGATCGAATCGACACGGTCGATACGGTCTCGCTCGGTCTCTGGGTCGACGTCGGCACGCGCCACGAGCCGCCAGAAGTCAACGGCGTCGCGCATTTTCTCGAGCACATGGCGTTCAAGGGCACCGAACGGCGCAGCGCCCTCGTCATCGCCGAAGAAATCGAGGCGGTCGGCGGCCAGCTTAACGCCTATACCTCGCGCGAGAGCACGGCCTATTATGCAAAGGTGCTGAAGGAAGACCTGCCGCTCGCGGTCGATATCCTGGCCGACATCCTGCAGCATTCGACCTTCGAGCCGGCGGAGCTCGAACGCGAGCGCACCGTCATCCTGCAGGAGATCGGCCAGGCAAACGACACCCCAGACGACATCGTCTTCGACCATTTCCAGGAATGCGCCTATCCCGACCAGGCGCTCGGCCGGCCGGTGTTAGGACGGCCCGAGATCATTCGCCGGCTCGGCCGCGACGCTGTCGTCACCTATCTTTCGAGCCACTACGGCGCCGAGCGGATGGTGCTGGCCGCCGCCGGCAATCTCGAGCATGATCGGCTCGCCGACCTCGCCAACGAGCTTCTTGCCGGCTTGCCGGCCGAGCGCGCGACGTGTGCCGAGCCGGCGCACTACACCGGCGGCGACCGGCGCGAGGCCCGCGATCTCGAACAGCTGCATCTCGTGCTCGGCCTGCCCGGCCCGACGCTCGAGGATCCCGACTTTTTTACCGCCTCGGTGCTGTCGACGGCGCTCGGCGGCGGCATGTCGTCCCGGCTTTTCCAGGAGATCCGCGAGAAGCGCGGCCTCGTTTATACGATCCATTCCTTCGTGCACAGCTATCGCGACAGCGGCCTCTTCGGCATCTATGCCGGCACTGGCGAGAGCGAAGCGGCGGAGCTGGTGCCGGTGCTGTGCGGCGAGATCGCGCGGCTCGCCGACGGCCTCACCCCGGTCGAGCTCAACCGCGCGAAGGCGCAGATGAAGGCCGGCCTCCTGATGTCGCTGGAGAGCACCTCGGCCCGCTGCGAGCAGCTTGCCCAGCACCTGTTGATCCACCGCACGCCCTTCGATCCGGCGGAAGTCGTGCGCCGCATCGAGGCGGTCGACGACGCGGCCATCGGCCGCGTCGTGGCGCTCTGGCGTACCGCACCCCCGACTCTGACGGCGCTCGGTCCCTTGACCCGGCTCGAGGAATTCGATCGCGTCGCGTCGCGGCTCGCCGCATGATGACGGACAGTTGTGATGGCGACGCAGCGCAAGACCTTTCCGCGCCTCTTTCTCGCCCGCCCGGAGCCGTACCGACTCGCTGGCGAAAAGGTCGTGCTGCGCCCGCCGGAGCGCGGCGATTACGAAGCCTGGGCGAGCCTGCGGGCTCGATCGCAAGCCTTTCTGGCGCCCTGGGAACCGAGTTGGCCGCCCGATGCGCTGTCGCGGGCGAATTTCCGTGCCCGGGTCGCGCGCTACGCCGAGGATTGGCGCACCGACCAAGCCTATAACTTCTTCATCTTCGCGCATGACGAGACCTTGCTCGGCGGCATCGGCCTCGCCAGTCTGCGGCGCGGCGTGTCGGAGACGGCGAGCCTCGGCTATTGGATCGGCGAGCCGTTTGCGCGCCAGGGCTACATGACGGCGACCTTGCCGCTGGTCATCGATTTCGCCTTCGACCGGCTGCGCCTGCACCGGGTCGAGGCGGCCTGTCTGCCGACGAACGTACCGAGTTCGGACGCTATTGCTGCACGCCGGCTTCGACGAGGAGGGCTACGCCCGGCAATATCTCTGCATCGACGGCAAGTGGCAGGATCATCTGTTGTTCGCGATCCTGCGCAACTCACGACCGGCTTCGGCGCTCCGATCGCCGCGGTGACTTTCTTGGGAGCGCGGGCGTCCCGCCCGCATAGCGCGTGGCACGAGCGGGGCTATCTGCCCCACTTCGACGCCGGCGCGACGGTTCAGTCGCTCACCTTCCGCCTCGCCGACAGCTTGCCGCGCGGTCTACGATCAGATGGTCGCCACCGTTGCCGAATATGCCGAGCGGCGCCGAAGATTGGACGCGATGATCGACGAGGGCCTCGGCGCCTGTCTACTGCGGGCGCCGGAATTTGCCGCGATCGTCGGCGATGCGCTCCTGCATTTTGATGCGGTGCGCTATCGCCTGATCGCGCGGGTCGTGATGCCGAACCACGTGCATGTGCTGATCGAGCAGCTCGATGGCTTCCGTCTGGGTGACATCGTGCAGTCCTGGAAGTCTTTCACGGCGAAGGAAATCAACAAGCGGCGCAACGCGAGCGGCCGGGTCTGGGCTCCCGACTATTTCGATCGCTTCATCCGTGACGTTACGCATTTCGGCAATGCCGTGCGCTACATCGAGGAGAACCCGGTCAACGCCGGCTTGGCAGCGCACCCGCAGGACTGGCCGTTCTCTTCGGCGGCACGCTGAGGAGCGGGCGCGCGGGACGCGCGCGGTCCCAGCAACTAGGGATCGATTGGCGCGGTCAGACCGGCGACGACGAAGTGCTCGAGGCTGCCGATCAGCTTCTCGCGCTCGATCCAGGGGAAATGCGAACGGCTGATCAACAGCGAAACCGCGCCGTGACCGACGAACCAGAGGATCTGCACGGCCGTCATCGGGTCGAACCTGATCGGGACGCCCAGCCGGCTGAGTTCGGCGAGATAGTCGCGAAAACGCAGAAAGCTGCGCGCGCCCGGTTCCTGCGCATCGAACGGGCGCGAGAAATCCTTCTCGATCGGCGCCAAAGCGTCGGGACTGACGGTGAAGGTGAGCTGATACGCGGCCGGATGGGCCAGACCGAAATCCAGAAAACTACGTACCAATCGGCGCAACGCATCGGCCGGCGAACCCGCCGCGGCCATCGCGGCATCGAACGCCGCGGCAAGAGCGTCGTGGGTCTCGTCGCAGATCGCCCGTAAAATCTCTTCCTTGGTCCGGAAATAGATGTAGAGACCGGTCTGCGACAGGCCGACCCGCTCGGCGAGCGCCCGCGTCGTCACGCGGCCGTAGCCCTCGGATGCGAACAGCTCCGTCGCTGCGGCAAGAATCTCGCTGCGCCGCTCCTGGCCGAAGCCCCGCGTCTTGCGGGTGGACTGACGGGCTCCGACCGCGTTGGGCATCTGGCGGTTTTATGGTGCCAGGCCGATGGCGATCAAGCTTCGCGCGCAATCGGTCAGGCTCTCTTCGACCGGCCGAGCCATCCAGCCGAACAGGCGCCGCGCCTTTTCCGACGACACGATCCTCGTCTGGTTCAGCTCGCGCACCACGGATCGCAACCCCGGATCGACGAGCGACATCAATCGAACCAACAGATCCGGCGCCGCCCGGGTCGGCACTTTCGCCGCGTCGCTGCCGAGCCGCCGCCGCAGCATCGATCCCGCGTCGGCGAGCCAGGTGAAATCGCCGGCGCCGGCGATGCGCTGGCCGGCCGCTTCGGGTCTGGTCATCGCCAGCATCTGTAGATCGGCGATGTCGCGCACATCGACGAATGCAAAGCCGAGGCGCGGTACACCCGCCATGTCGCCGGTCAGCAGCCGCCGCACCGCCTGAACCGAAGCCGAGAGATCGGGCGAAAGCACCGGGCCGATGATCATTGTCGGCACCACGACCGCGAACTGGGTTTCTCCGCCTCGTTGTTTCATGAAATCCCAGGCGGCCCGTTCCGACAACACCTTCGACTTTACATAGGGTGTCGCACCGGGGGCGTTGGCATCGGTCCAATGCTCTTCGGTGAGCGGCACCGGCCTGCGCGGTTCCGGCGGATCGGCGAGCGCCGTGGAAGATGACGTCATGACGACGCGCCTGACTTTCGCGGCAACCGCTGCGCGCAACACGCGCAACGCGCCATCGCGCGCCGGAATGATCAGCTCGTCGGGATTTTTCGGTTGCGCCGACGGAAAGGGCGAAGCGATGTGCAGCACAAAGCAGCACCCGCGCACCGCTTCGCTCCAGCCGTTGTCACGCCGCAAATCGGCCTCGACAAAGCTGAGACGCTCGCCCGTCGCGACCTCGCGCTCGACGGCGCGCCGCACTTCCGTCGCTCGCGACGGGTCGCGCAATGTGGCGCGCACCTCGAATCCGGCCTGAATGAGCCGCACGATCTGCCATCCGGCCAGAAAACCGGAGCCGCCTGTCACCAGCACTCTCTCGCTCATCGCCGCCCTCCTCTACGCAGCCCTCCCGGCAACGGGGCTTGATCCGGCGGACAATCTATATGTTCACTGAACAGTGTTCAACGAACATATACCCGGAGGCGTGGCGATGATCGGAGGCTCGGCGCGGCCCTCGGTCTGTTGGCACCGGGCGGCACATGCGTCCTCGTCGGCGCGTCGGCCGGCACCGTCACATGCTTCGATAGCGCGCTGTTTCGGGTCGGCGCCCACCAGCCTCTACGGCCTGTGATGCCGTATGAGCTGGCACGCACGCCCCCAGCGTCGGGACTGGCCGAGCTCGCGTCGCTGTTGGATCAGAGGAAACTCGATCCGGTGATCGCGGCCCGGGCGCCGCTCTCCGACATCGCGCGGGTCGCCGACGATTTGATGCACCGCCGCTTCGCCGGCAAGGCGGTGCTGACGGTCGATGCAGCTCTCGCATGACGGCCGACCGGCTCACCTGGCGCGAGCTCGTCGGCTACGCGCTGCCCGCCGTCCCGACCGCGGGCGCTGGCGCTGCCGCTGACCGTGTATGTGGCGCCGTTCTACGCGGTGCAGATCGGGCTCGGCGCCGGTCTCGTTGGGATCCTCTTCTTTGCGGTGCGGGCGATCGACATCGCCTTCGATCCGTTGATCGGTCTTGCACAAGACCGTACCGGCACGCGTCGGGGGCGGCGTCGGCCATGGCTCATCGTGATCACGCCGCCGATGCTTGTCGCGGTCTTTCTACTCTTCAACCCGCCGGGTCAGGCGAGCGCGCTCTATCTCGCGAGCTGCCTCGTCGCGATCTATTTCGGCTTCTCGGTCCTCACGATCGGCCACACGGCCTGGGGCGCGGAACTGACCGACGCTTATCACGAACGCAGCCGCATCGCGGCTGCCCGACAAATCGCCTTCGTCGGCGGCATGCTGGTTGTGCTGGTCCTGCCGGCGGTCCTGGAGTTGCGGTTCGGCGCCGGCGCGCGGGAGGAAGTTGCCGCGATGGTCTCATCATGACAGGCCTGCCGCTAGCCGTCGGCATCGCCGTTTTTCTCGCCGGCGAACCGCGCCACGCGCCGCTGGTCGGCGGCGGCATCGATGCGCTCTGGCGCCGGCTCCGGCTAAACCCGGCGCTGCGATCGGTCCTGGGTGTCGATCTGGCGATCGGTCTGGCGACGAGCATCACCGCGTCCCTCTATCTATTTCTCGTCGAAAAGACCTTTGCGCTCGCTCATTCGAGCACGCTGTTGTTGTGCTACTTCGTGGCCGGGCTGGCGGGCATGCCGATCTGGACCCGGCTCAGCTACCGGTCCGACAAGCACGGCACGCTTGCCGGCCGCCCTCTTGACGACGGCCGCGGCCGCGCTGTGGCGCTTCCCGCTCGGCGAGCGGGAACACCTTCGGCTGCGCGCAGATCGCTCTCGCTGCTCGCCCTGCTTCAGCCGCGGATTTCCGGTAAAGCAGTTGCCGATCGCTTCGATCCGCCTTTGTGGGTTTGGCGTTCGGGTGTGGGTCATGCGTGATCGTGCGAAGCCGGCGCGCCGGGGCCGCCCGGCGGCTGACAGCTCGGTCAGCCGGGGATGCGCACGATCATCGAGGTGATGCCGTGCACGAAGACCGCGTAGAGCCGCCGCGGCGGCTCCAGCACATCGATCGCCGGAAAGCGCTTGAGGATCTCTTCCCACAGGATCGTCAGCTGCAGTTCCGCCAGCCGGTTGCCGACGCAACGATGGATGCCGAAGCCGAAGGACAGATGCTGCCGCGGCCGGGCGCGGTCGATGATGAACCGGTCGGCTTCATCGATCAGCTCCGGGTCGCGATTGCCGGAGATGTACCACATCGCCACCTTGTCGCCGGCGCGGATCGTCTTGCCGCGGACCGTGAAATCGGCGAGCGCGGTGCGGCGCATATGGGTGATCGGCGTGTGCCAGCGGATGATTTCCGGCACCATCGACGCGATCAGGCCGGGGTTGTCGCGCAGTTTCTTGTATTCCTCGGGATGCCGGCTCAATGCCCACAGCCCGCCGCTGATCGAATTTCGTGTCGTATCGTTGCCGCCGACGATCAACAAGACGCAATTGCCCATGAACTCCATCGGGTCCATGTGCCGTGTCGCCTCGCCATGCGCGAGCATCGAGATCAGATCGGGCCGCGGCGGCGCGTTGACCCGCTCGTTCCACAGCCCGGTCATCGCGCCGGCCATTTTCTGCAGCTCGCCGAACCGTTCTTCTTCGGTGTGCACGGGCGCGTCGGGGGCCTTCAGGTTGGCGGTCGCAATATCCGACCAGCGCGTGAGTTCCGATCGCCGCTCCTGCGGGTAATCGAACAGAGTCGCCAGCATCCACGTCGTCAGTTCGATCGACACGCGCGTGACCCAGTCGAACGGTTCGTTGCGCGGCAGTCCATCGAGGATCATCGCCGCCCGCTGCCGGATCGTGTCGGCGAGCTTCGTGAGATTGCCCGGCGCCACGATCGGCGCGACGACGCGGCGCTGCGCGTCGTGCTTTGGCGGGTCCATTGCGATGAACATCGGCAGCCGGTATTGCGCCTCCTGATCGGCAAGCGTGATCCCGGAGGCGGAGGAGAAGATCTGCGGCGTCGTCTCCAACGTCATTATGTCCGCGTATTTCGTGACCGACCAGAAGGGTCCGAACCGGCTCTCCGCGTGAAAGTGCACCGGATCGTCGCGCCGCAGGCGGGCGAACCAATCCGGCCAGACATCGTCCGCGAAGAGCTGCGGGTCGGCGACGTCGAGCCGATCGAGCGGGATGGTCCACGGATCGCCGAGTGGTGCGGGCATGACCGGTGCGTTCATGGCCGCTTCCTTAATCGGTTACGGGGACGCCTACGAGAATTTTGTTCTCGTTGCCGCGGAGCAGAATGCGAGCCTCGCAGGCAGTGCGGCGATTGAACGCCCTCCCCCTCGATGGGCTACGGTATTCACGGATCATTGCGCGGCTGCCCCTCACCCCGTCCCTCTCCGTGCAAGCGACCGCAAGCGGGGCGAGGGAGGCGGCCGCGAAACCCCTCGCCCCGCGCGAGCGGGGAGAGAGGGGCCCGCGCCAAAAGGCGCGGGAGGGTGAGGGGCGCACGGGCGGGTGCCGTCGTCGGGCGCATGGTCCGGCTGCGGATTAATCGGCAGTCAGCGGCGCGGTCTTGCGCCGTCTCCGCCGCAACCGATAATCTCGTGCGCCGTCTGCCAAAAATAACCGGGATGACGGGGGGAATGATGATGAGAAGCTTGATCATCGCGCTCGCTGCGTTGCTGATCTGTGGCCGCGCCCAGGCGCAAACCGGGGAAGAATTGGCGAAAGGTGCCGGCGATACCGCCAACGTCCTGAATTACGGCATGGGCTACAATCTACAGCGCTACAGCCGGCTCACCCAGATCGACAAGCAGACGGTAAAGCGGCTGGTACCGGTGTGGAATTACAGTCTCGACGACGACCACAGCGAAGAATCGCAGCCTCTCGTCTACAACGGCGTCATCTACGTCACCACCAACAGTGCGACGATGGCGGTGGACGCCAAGACCGGCAAGCAGGTCTGGAAGACCAAGGTCGATTACCCGCCGCAAACGCCGCGCATCGTCTGCTGCGGCATCATCAACCGCGGTGCGGCGCTCTATGACGGCAAGGTGTTCCGCACCACCCTCGATGCCAACGTCGTCGCGCTCGACGGCAAGACCGGGAAAGAGCTGTGGCGGCAGAAGGCCATCGACTTCAAGGACGGTTATTCGATGACGGTGGCCCCGCTGGTGGCCGATGGCGTGGTCATCACCGGCATCTCCGGCGCCGAGTTCGGCACCCGCGATTTCGTTGACGGCTGGGATGCCGAGAGCGGCAAGCACCTGTGGCGCACCTACACGATCCCCGGTCCCGGCGAGCCGGGTCACGACACCTGGCCCGGCGACACCTGGCAGCATGGCGGCGGTTCGACCTGGATCACCGGTTCGTTCGATCCCGGGCTGCACATGGTCTATTGGGGCGTCGGCAATCCCGGGCCGTTCAATGCTGGGATCCGCAAGGGCGACAACCTCTATACAGGCTCGGTCCTGGCGCTCGATCCGAAGACCGGGCAAATCAAATGGCACTATCAGTTCAGCCCCAACGACCCGTTCGACTACGACAGCGTCGCCGAGATGGTGCTCGCCGAGCTGAAGGTGCACGGCAAACCGACCAATGTGCTGATGGACGCCAACCGCAACGGGTTCTTCTATGTCCTCGACCGCTCCGACGGACGATTGCTGGCGGCCAACCCCTACGTCAAAGTCAACTGGGCCAAGGGCATCGAAATGGCGACGGGCCGCCCGGTCGAGACCGACGTGACCATGCAGGCGCGCGCCGGGGAGAAGGTCACGGTCTGGCCGTCGATCATGGGCGGCAAGAATTGGGAACCGATGTCGTTCGATCCGAAGCGCGGTCTCGCCTATGCGAACACGCTCAATTTCGCCGGCCATTACAAGGCGATCCCGGTCAACTACAAGGCCGGCGATTGGTACCTCGGCATGGATCTGAGCGATTTGTGGGGATGGCCCGCCGGACCGCGCGGCTATCTGAAGGCCATCGATCCGCTGACCGGCAGGGCGAAGTGGGAAGCGCCGAGCGATATCCCGCGCTTTTCCGGCGTCTTGTCGACCGCCGGCGGGGTGGTCTTCAGCGGTCGACTGACCGGCGAGTTCGAGGCCTTCGACGCCGACACCGGCAAAAGGCTGTGGCAGTTCCAGACCGGCTCGGGGATCGAAGGACAGCCGGTCACCTGGCAACAGGACGGCGTGCAATACGTAGCCGTGACGAGCGGCATCGGCGGCGTCTACTCGATCTTCGCCGGTGACGAGCGCCTGGCCAAGGTGCCGGCCGGCGGTTCGCTGTGGGTCTTCGCCCTGCACCAGTGAGGCTCTCCGGCTCGATCAGAGGTGCGGCGATGGTCCTGGCCGTCATTTCGGTCGCGACTGCCCTATCCGCCGCCACGGGCCAGACGGCGCCTGGCGCGTCGCCGCCGGCCGATCGCGACCCCGCTGCGCAAATAGAGGATGGCCGCGCCTTGTACGCGCTGCATTGTTCGCATTGCCACGGCTTCAACATGGTCACTCCCGGGACCGTCGCCTTCGACCTGCGCCAGTTTCCGCACGACCAGAAGCCGCGCTTTGTCGATTCGGTTACGCACGGCAAGAACAACCGCATGCCGCCCTGGGGGGATGTCCTGACGCCGCAGCAGATCGACGAGATCTGGGCCTATGTCAGGACCGGAGGGAAATCGTGAAGCACGGATGGCGGCGGGTGTTCGCCGGCGCGTTTGTCGCCGCCGCGACCGCGACATCGCCGGGCTTTGCCGGCGAGGCGCTGACCGTCTGCCTCGACCGGAATGTCCCGCTCGGCCCGATTTCCGACCGCAAGGACGGCGGCGGGTTCGATTTCGCGGTCGCGCAAGGCGTGGCGATCCGCCTCGGCCGGCCGCTTCGGGTGCAGTGGTTCGAGACCGGGATCGACGAAGACAGCAGCACGACGCTTGCCGCCAACGCGCTGCTCTCCGACGGCCGCTGTCGATTGGTCGGCGGCTATCCGCTGGTCGCCGACGGGCTCGGCCGGCCCGCCGCCGCAACCGCCAGACTGCCGGACTATGACGGCAAAACGCCGTCGGATCGCGGCCGCCGCGTCGCCCTCGGCGCGCTGGTGCCGAGCCGACCCTATCATTATGCGCCGCTGACGATCGTTCTCGGTGGCACCGCAACCTTGCGGCCCGTTTCCGGTCTTGCCGACATCGCCGGGATGAAGATCGGCGTCGAGGACGGGACGCTGGCCGATGCCATCCTGATGTTGTTCGAGGACGGCAGGCTGGTTGGCAACCTGACCCATGTGGTGCCGGGGCGCTGCGATTTGCTGGTGCGGCTGGAGCGCGGCGATTTCGCTGTGAGCCTGGTCGATCTGCGCCGCTTCGACGCCTATCGGGCGGCACATCCCGCGACCCGGCTGCGTCGATCGGGATACTATTACCCGATCGGGTTCAACATGGGGTTCGTCGCGCTGTCGACACAGCAGGAATTGCTCGTGCAGGTGAACGCGGCGGTCGGCGATATGCTCGCGAAAGCCGAGCTTCCCGGTCTCGCCCGAGACTCCGGGATAACCTATCTGCCGCCGCGCCAACCGGATATTCTCGCACACGTCACGCTGGCGGACCTGCGGCATTGATGCCCCACCAGAACCGCTCCCCGCCGATGCACCGCGAGTGCCGCGCCGGAAGGGACGCAGCCACGGGCGACCATCATGCCTGACTGGCGCCGGGCGGGTTGCCTCGCCGCAATCTTCGTCCTCGCCGTTTTCATTGCGGCGCCGGCGCGCGGGCAGGATCGCGTCGCCTTCGGTCTCGACTGGAAGGCCGAGGCCGAATACGGCGGCTATTACCAGGCGCTCGCGACCGGGCTGTACGCAAAACGCGGGCTCGACGTCACGATCGAGGAAGGCGGACCGCAGGTCAATCACATGGCGCTGTTGGCGGCCGGCCGGCTCGACTTCAACCTCGGGGGCGGCCGGGCGATCGAATTCGCCGAGGAGAAGCTGCCGTTTGTCGCGGTGGCGGCGATTTTCCAGAAAGACCTCGCGGTACTGATCGCCCACCCCGGGGCTGGGAATGACAGCTTCGCGGCGCTGAAAGGCAAGCCGATCATGATCGGTGCCGACGCGCGGCTCGGCTGGTGGCGCTTTCTCGCCGCCAAATACGGGTATGACGACAGCCAGATCCGCACCTACACTTTCAATCTGGGACCGTTTCTTGCGAACCGGCAGGCGATCCAGCAAGGATATGCGAGCAGCGAGCCGTTTCTGATCCGCCAGAAAACCGGGATCGAGCCGGTCGTGCTGCCGCTATCCGAGGCTGGCTATCAGGGCTACGCGAACATCATCACGACGTCAGCCAAGCTCATTCAGGAACGGCCCGACCTCGTGCAGCGCTTTATCGATGCCTCGATAGAGGGCTGGTACTCCTATCTTTACGGCGATCCGGCGCCGGCAAACCGGCTGATCATGAAGGCCAATCCCGAGATGCCGGCCGACCTGATCGGTTTCGGGCATCAGACGATGATCGCCCGCGGCATCGTCGATTCGGGCGATGCCGAAACTCTCGGCATCGGCGCGATGACCGACGCGCGGTGGCAGGCGTTCTACCGGTCGATGACCGCGGTTGGGGTCTACCCGCCGGGGATCGACATCAAGAAGGCCTATACGACGCGGTTCGTCGACAAGCGCGTTGGCATGGCGCTCAAGCGTTGACGGGCCTCGCTTATCCGGCAGCCCGATGACCGGGGAACCGCCGCGCCCCTGGAAGGGGTTGGACACCGACCGGCTGCCGGTCTTCATCTCCTACGATCAAGCCGAACGCCTCGTTGCTTCGCTGCTCGATCGCGTCTCCCTGTGGGCGCCCGACGCCGTCGCGGGCATCGCCCGTGGCGGTCTCGTGCCGGCGACGATGGCGTCGTCGATGCTGGGGCTGCCGTTGTTCATGCTGGGCTGGGACCGCGGAACCGGCATTACCCGGTGGATCGGACCGCCGCCTTCCGACGCCACCCGCATCCTCCTGATCGACGACGCTTGCTCGACCGGGGCGACGATGGCCTCGGTCCGCGCGGCGCTGCTCGCTTGGGGCCATGCTTGCGCGACCTTGACGGTTGTCCACGATCCGGAGACGACGCGCTACATCCCGGATTTTTCGCACCCGATGCGGCAGCTGTTTCGCTTCCCGTGGGAGCGCGGCGAAACAACCCCCGAAGCGCGTGCGCGCCGCCGGATCGGCGCCCCGCCCGAGCGCTCGACCGAGCGCCCGTTCGTCGGGCTCGATCTCGACGGCGTCTTTCTCCCCGACATCCCGCGCGCGCATTACGACGCCGACCTCGCCGCGGCCCTCGGCCAGCGTCACGGGCTTGAGCCTTTTGCGGTATTGCCGCCGTTTTCGCCGGCGCGCGCCGTCGTCATTACGGGACGGCCGGAGATCGACCGCCCGCACACCGAGGCCTGGCTCGCGCGCTGGGGGTTTCATGCGCTGAAACTGGAATGCCGCCCGAATGAGGTGTCGGCGGATCTGGCCTCGGTCGCGTATTACAAGGCCATGGCGGCGACGCGCTGGGGCTGCACGCATTTTATCGAAAGCGAGCCCGAGCAGGCGATCCGCATTGCGGCCATCGCCCTCCACCTCGTCGTCATCTGGTGGTCGGCCGCCGAAACCCGCGCTTGGGTCATCGGTGCCGCCAGCCCGCCGGAAGCATCGCACCCGGCGATCATGCAGCCGAATTCCCCCTCGGAGATGCGCCGCATCCGCTAAACTGCCGCTCCAGCACGATATGGAGATGCGGACACACATTACAGACCGCCCGTGATGGTGAGAAGCCCCATCACTGCAAAGACAACGGCGGCAATGACGCGGATAGCCTTCACCGGCAGCTTATCCGGCACCTTGTTGCCGAGGAGCACGACCGGAATGTTAACCAGCATCATGCCGAACGTGGTGCCGATCACGACCGGGTAGAACTGCTCGAACCGCGCCGCCAAGCCGACGGTTGCGATTTGTGTCTTGTCGCCGATCTCGGCGATGAAGAAGGCGACGAGCGTCGACATAAACGCTCCCCAACGGCTGATCGCCCTGTCGTTACCCTCGTATTTATCCGGAAAGAGGGCCCAGACCGCGACGCTCAGAAACGAGAGACCGAGAATCCACCGCATCCACGGACCGCTCAGCAGATCGCCAAAACATTTTCCCACCAGGCCCGCAGCGGCATGATTGGCGACAGTCGCAAACAAGATTCCAAAAATGATCGGCCAAGGCCGCTGAAAGCGTGCAGCAAGCATCATCGACAAGATTTGCGTCTTGTCGCCGATCTCGGCGAGACCGACGACCATGGTCGACACGAGGAAGACTTCCATGAGGAGGCCGTCGGGTCGGGCGGGAGACAAACCTTGGCACAGTTCCCTCCGTCCGACCCGGATGCAAGGAACCGATGCCAAAGGTCTCGCCAAGCCTGTGGGCACGCGCGCGCCATGGCCAAGGCCAAGTGTGTTGACGCGCACCCCTCTATGACGCGAGGGCGGCTACTCCCCGATGACGTGAGCTACGTAGCACAACTCGATGGAAATAGGCAAATTCAAGCGCTCGCCGGCCGATTTTCCGATACGTGCCTTATCGGTGAGACGCCTCGGCGCCTCCCAAGGCGAACCCCCATTGAGAAATCAGGGCTAATGGAGGGCCAATGGCTAAGCCAGCGGATTCGAGGACATTGTCGGCTTGCGCCAGAACATCCGGAGAGATCGGCAGGCTTGGTTGGTCGGGTTCCGCGGGTACCGAAGGCAGCGGATGCCGGGCAACGCCCCGGCGACCATCCGCAATCTTCGCGCGCTGGCCAAGCGGCCGTCACCTTTCCGCTCGCGCCAGACCGCCGTGACGGTCGATTTCGGTCTCGGGGGGGCCTATGCTGAGGGCAAGTGGCTGGCCGCATGAGGGGGGGACATTGGATGAAGCCTGAAACAGTAGGCATGTCATCGGTCAGACTCGCGCGCCTGGACGAGGTGATGCGGCGCCGTTATATCGACGGCGGCTACCTGCCGGGCATGCTGACCCTCATCTATCGCAAGGGGCACCTGATCCACACCGGCATCTGCGGCCGCATGGACATCGAGCGCGATAAGCGGATGCGGGAGGACGCGATCTTCCGGATCTACTCGATGAGCAAGCCGATTACTGCGGTCGCCCTGATGATGCTGGTCGAACAGGGCCTAATTGGTCTCGACGATGCCGTCCACAGCCATATTCCTGCCTGGAAGAACCTTGGCGTATACGCCAGCGGCACGCCGTCGCTGCTGCCGGACGCGCCGCCTGTTTTTTTGACGACGCCCGCCCTGCGGCAGATGAAGGTTGTCGACCTCGCGACTCACACCTCGGGTTTGACCTACGGCTTCATGATGCGCACCGGCGTGGACGCCGCCTATCGCAGGGCCAAGGTGGCCGACCTCCAGACCCCCGGCGGGCTGCAAGGAATGGTCGATCAGCTCGCCCAAATCCCGCTTGATTTCTCGCCAGGAACCGCCTGGAACTATTCGGTGTCGATCGACGTGCTGGGGTACCTCGTCGAGCGGCTGTCCGGCATGAGGTTCGGCGAGTTTTTGCGCGCAAAGCTGTTTGAGCCGCTCGGCATGAACGACACCGCGTTCTACGTGCCGCCGGAAAAGGTCGAACGGTTCACCTCGTGCTATCAGCCAGGGGCCACCCGCGGACTGAAGCTGCAGGACGACGCCCGGGAGAGCACTTACGCCAAGCCGCCGGCGCTGGAATTGGGCGGCGGCGGTCTCGTGTCCACGGCGCACGACTACCTGCGTTTCTGCCAAATGATGCTGCACGGCGGCACGCTCGACGGGGTGCAGATACTGAGCCCCAAAACGGTCGCTCTTTTCAGCCTGAACTATTTGCCCGATGGCAGGGAGGTGGCGGACATGTCACCGCCGGGGATGTTCAGCGAATCCGGCTATGCCGGCGTCGGCTTTTCGCTCGGCTGCGGGGTCAACGTCAACGTGGCTAAAACCCGCCTGCCCGGGTCGCTCGGCGAATATTTCTGGGGTGGGGCGGCGGCGACCGCCTTCTGGATCGATCCCAAGGAGGAGCTGACCGTCGTGTTCATGACCCAGGTGATTGGCAGCGAGGCGCGCTTGACGCTTCGGCGGGACTTGCGCACGCTGGTTTACTCGGCAATGACGGAGTTGCTCGCATAGTCGCGGTCCTTGGCGCGGCGAAGTGGACGCCCGACTGCAAGCGGTCGATCTCGGGCGAGCGGAGCCGGGCTGGAGCAAGGATTAGCCCGGGATTAGCGCTCTCTCAAACTTCGGCTTTCATGCCCGCGACCCAGGGTGTCCCGGCGCCGCATTCCCGGCGGCAGCATGGCTTCGAGCGTCTCGTCGCGGCGCCAGAAATGGTGGTAGAGCGCCGCCGAGGCATGCAGCGCGATCAGGCCGAGGAGAAGGAGCCCGACCGTCGTGTGCGCCTCCCCCAGCTGCTTGGCGAGTGGCCGGTCCGGGCCGATCAAGGCCGGCAGCCGGCCGAGGAAGAACAGGTTCGCCCGGTCGCCGTACGCATTGGTCCAGAGGAGCCCGAGGATCGGCTGGGTCAGCAGGAGGGCGTAAAGCGCGTGTTCGCTCCATTGCGCTGCAAACCGCATCGGCTGCGGCATGTCGGCGGGCCAGTTGGGGAAGCGCGCGAATTGGCGCCAAACGAGCCGACCGAGGGTCACGACCCACACGCTCACGCCGAACGAGCGATGCAGCTGGATCAGCGCAACGGCCTCCGCCCTGGACGATGCGAAGGCAATCGAGAAGGCGAGCACGAAGACCGTGACGACGAGGAACAGGGTCAGCCAGTGCAGGAACCGGATCACCGGGTCGAAAACGCGCAGTTCGGGGTCGCCATCGGCCCGCAGCATCGAAACCTCATTCTCATGCCCCGGCATGGCCGGTAGCAAGGGAGACCGGATCGGGCGCGGGTTTATTCCCGCGGCCCTCCCCTCACGCCCGAGCCGAACCGTCAAAACGGTTTTGCTCCGCTCCTGCTCGCCTTTCCGCGGAGCGGATGCCTTGGCTACCGGAAGGCGCGGATCCGTCGGGAGTGCCGGCTCTTCGTCGGCTTTGGTCTTTGTAGGACCCCGGGAGCGGATCCGCCAGCGTGCCGCCGGGACTATTCAGCCGCCGGCAAACGGGACCGGCAGTCCGGCGATGGCGAGCAGCAGGATCGCATTGAGGAGACAGACAAACCCGGTTGCGGCAATCGCCAGCGCGTTGGTCAGGCGGGTATTGGCGAACTCGCCCATCACGTCGCGGCTGGCGGTGAACCTGACGAGAGCTACCATCGGGATCGGCAGGACGAGGCTCAAAACCACCTGGCTCAGCACCAGGGCGCGAGTGACGTCCATCCCGGCGGCGACGACGGCGAAGGAAGGCGCCATCACGACGAGACGGCGCAGCCACAGCGGGATACGAAACGAAACAAAGCCCTGCATGATCATTTGGCCGGCCATGACCCCGACGACCGAGCTGGAAAACCCGGAGGCCAACAGGGCGAGCATGAACAGGATGGCGGCACCCGCTCCGAGGAGCGGGGCCAGCGTCCGGTAGGCCGTTTCGATCTCGGCGATCTGGTTGTGCGTACCATCATGGAACGCGACGGCAGCCATTGCGATCATCGCCATATTGACCAGGCCGGCGACGCCGAGCGCCAAGAATACCTCGCGATTGGACATGGCGAGGGCGATACGCCGCTGTCGCGCATTCGCGAACGGCAACCGCGCCTGCGTCAAACCCGAGTGCAGGTATATGGCATGCGGCATGACCGTGGCGCCGACAATGCCCACGGCCAATGTGATGCTGCCCGCCCCGCCGAGACGCGGAACGAACGTGCCGGCCGCGACGCCGCCCCAGTGCGGCGGCGCAATCACCAGCTCGGCCAGGTAACTCGCAGTGATCACGCCGACGCAGCAACCGATCAGGATTTCGACCGGCCGGAAACCCGAACGCTGCAGGCGCAGCGCGGCATAGGTGGCGATTGCGACGATCAGCATGCTGGCGAGCAACGGTATGCCGCAGAGCAAGGTCAGCCCAAGGCTGGCGCCGAGGAGCTCCGCCAGCTCGGTCGCCATGGCCGCGATTTCGCTCGCCGACCACAGGGCATAAACGACGGGCGGCGCGAAATGCTCGCGGCAGAGTTCGGCGAGGTTCCGTCCGGTGGCGATCCCGATCTTGGCCGACAGCGCCTGGAACAGCATGGCAACGAGATTGGCGGAAAGCGCCACCCAGAGGAGTTCGTAGCCGTACCCCGACCCGGCCTGGATATTCGTCGCAAAATTTCCCGGGTCCATGTAGGCGATCGAGGCGATCACCGCGGGGCCGGCGAACGGCAACAAGGCGAGCGGGCCGCGCCGCCGGCCGAGAAACACTTCTCCGCCGGCAAGGATCGTGCGTTCGGTGAGCGAGACTCGGCCTATTGCCCGGGCGTCCATGGCAAACTCGCTTTCATCGAAGGGGGAGACGGCGATAAATCGTTTGGCAGGAAGCCGGCCGGGAGGAGCCGCTCGCGGCGAGCCGCGAGCTGCTGCCTTGCCATACGGATTAACGGTACAGTGAACGCTTTCGCTGGGCGGTTAGAACTGGCGTGCGGCAGCGTCGGCCGCTTCCGCCAGTTGGTGCAGTACCTGCAAAAACTCTGTCGTCTGCCCGACGAACAGTCCGTCTTTCGTGAACGATGCGATGGTCGCGACGGCACCGCCGAATTTATCGGTCAGCGGACGAATGACCGAGACATGCGGCAGGTCGGGGCTGATGAATTCGCACGGGACCGGGAAGATCAGGCTGGGCTGAACCAGGCTCGGCGGTTGCAGCGGTGGGTTGGTGAAAAAATTGGGAAACGACAGGCCTGATATCGGGTCGGTAAACGGCGCTACCGGCCCCTGCACGCCATTGCCCGAAAAATCGACCCATTCGAGAAAGTGCGCGATCTCGTCGCCGCCGATGCCAAGGGTGATCTGGAGCACTTCCGGATCCGACACTTTTTGGCTCATGGCCGCGTAAAGGCTCGAGCCGCCTTGTTCGATATACCCGAAGTGAAAACCGGCGACGTTTGCGATCGCCTGGACATGGTCGTTACCGGGAAAGTTCGGATTGGCGGCGCCATGGAAATCGCTGTCGTCTCGCGGGATGGCGGTCACATTGTTGAGAGTGAGCGCCTGCGGAAAGGTGACGCCGAAGTCCGGATTGGTGGCACTTCGGTAGCGAACGTACCAGCTGGTGTCGACGTTGAGATGCATCAGGTTTGTCAGGCGCTTGATGCCTGACGATCCCTTGGCTGTGCTGCCCGGCAGCGTGTGGAACTTGTCGAAGTTGACCGGCGCGGCTCCTTTGGACTCGAGATAGGCATTGAGGAAGGTGGAGTGGCTAACCTCGTCCAGCGTGTTGCTGGTGATGTATTGCGGGCCATCGGAATCGAGGTTCGACAGGGCTACCTGATAGTTGTTCAACTTTTGGTGTGGGTCTATCTCGATGGGTGGATTGTCGCCGATACCACCCAGTTCCGCATACTGCGTCCACAGGTCCGTCTCGATCAGTTCTGCCGCCGCCAGAAATCGGAGGATGTCGGCATCGCCTTTCGTCAGCCGCCCTGAGGATTGCGACAGCAGCGAAGTTTGTCCCGACAGCGAAGTCTGGGCGAACAGCTTGCGTCCGCCCAGGGTCGTGGCGCCGGCGATGGCCGCTCCGGTCATGAGGCTGCCTCTGAGAAAAGCACGCCGGTTCTTGCCATACTCGGGATTACCGTTCTTCATCAAACATCTCCTTGTTTGCACACGTTCTGCGTACAGTTTCAGTCTACCCATTGGTTGGATCAGTGAAAGGGAGGTACTCTCTAGACGCGTGTATGGACTGGACGCGACAACGATTTATTCCGTACCGATAACTTCCGTTCACGACTTTGTGACCGTTCACGGATTTGTTACCGATTCCTGGCCTAGATACCGTTCACAACTTTGTTACTGGATGGCCTCTCTTGCAAGTCGAGCCAATATGGGGAGCCACCGGACGGGATCAATAGATTAGAATCTATCTAATTTGTCACATCCGGGTCCAAGCCGACGAAATCGAGAGGCCGCACGAATCTCGATGTCGTCGCCGCTGGTGATAGCCGCGAGGGTGAGATATCGGCACCCTGCGCATCCGCCTCCGGAATAAATTCGGATGCGCACGAGTTTGGATCGATCGCCAATAGCCGCCCTCTCGGGAGATCCAAATGGCACTCCGCGGTGATCAGGACGTCTACGACGTGAGCGGGGCCAACTGTCGCGCACTGGCAAATCTTCGTCCGATCGGATCAAATCGATCCTCATCCTTGTCCCGCTTACATCTCGAACAAGGCGGAGCAGACGTGGATCGTTACGGACGAACGGCCACCGAGCCGACGATCGATGAAGTGTTACGCGAGCCGGTGATCCGTCTGATGATGAAATGCGACACCGTCACTGAGGAAGAGCTGCTTCATTTCATTAGAACGGCCCGGCAGCGGATGAACGGGTAAATGAGCGACGGCATGCAGCGCGACCCCTCAACATCACCGCCGCAGCGTTGCTGTGGCGCGGTTCGGCTCCTCGAAGCTCTGAACCCCGATCACTGGGCAGCGCCGGACCTCTGAGAGGAGCTTGGCCGGGCGACGCGAGAAGACAGGGTCGGCGCATTCGTCTGTTTGCGCCCACCCGCGCCGCGGTTGATCGCTCACGACAATTCCGGCCCTTGATCGCCGCCGAGCCGAGCACGAGCGCCCGCTGACTAATGGCGCGTCCGTTCCTCGGTGTCCGTCGCATGCCACGCTCGGAGCAGCAGAGCGCGCGCGCGGTGCAGGCGGGACATCACGGTCCCGATCGGGACCCCCGTTACCTCGGCGATCTCGCGGTAGCCGAGTTCGTGCAGTTCGCGCAGAACAATCGCTTCGCGCAATGGCGCCGGGAGCGCCTCGATAAGTCCGACGAGATGCCGCAAATCCGATCGGCCTTCGAGCAGCACCTCGGCATCGATCGCGGATGTCGCGACCGCGCCGCCGCATTCCTCCTCGGCTTCGAGTGAGACGACGTCCGCCGGTCGATTACGCTCGATCCAGTTGTAGCAGGTGCGCCGCACGATGCTCAGCACCCAGCTCTTGGCATCGTCGCCGCGATAGCTGTCGAAATACCGAAATGCCCGCAGAAATGCTTCCTGCACGGCATCGGCGGCGTCGGCGTCGTTACGCGTCAGCCATCGCGCGAGTGCGTAGGCGGCATCGAGATGAGGCAACGCTACCGTCTCGAACCGCGCCCGACGAGGCCGATCGGTGTTCCACGAGATTTGCCCTTGCGCGATGTGTCCGGACTGATTGACACGGTCGATCGCGGGCGCCGTCCCGTGGAGGCGACGGGCACCGCGAAAGCCGCGAGACCCTCGTTGCGGGCTGCTCGCTCCGCCTGCCGCGAGATCATTCGTCAATGTTGAGATCCCTTCCCCGTGTCCAAGTTGACGCGGTGAAGGTATGAGGTCTGGGTGAGATTAAAGTCCTTGTCGGCCGCGGGTGATCGCTCCTGAAGTCATATTAAATGCACGGTCCGCGACGCCCGTTATATTGACGGAGTGTCGTCTCGGAACGACGCGTTCCTTTCATCGGGCGAGCGCGCAGGCGGTGAATTCCGTTCACGCAACGGCGCCGGCACCGGCGCTTGACCTCATTAATCGAATGTGAAAATTTATTAAAAGATCCAAAAGGGGCTCGCATGGTGCGGACTGACGAAGCCCTGGGCGCCGTCGAGTTCGGCCGGTTCCGGTTGCTGCCGCACCGCCGCGAGCTCCGCGCCGATGGGGTCGTGGTCGAGCTGGGCAGCCGCGCCTTCGATATATTGCTGGTCCTGATCGAGGCGCGCGGCGCACTCGTCACCAAGGACGAGTTCCTGAGCCGCGTCTGGCCGGACACGGTGGTGGAAGAGAACAACCTGGTGGTCCAGATTTCGGGGCTGCGCAAGGCGCTCGGAGAGGATCGGAATTTCATCCGGACAGTGTCGGGCCGGGGCTACCGGTTCGTCGCCGAGATCCGCACTTCCGTCACCCCATCCGGGGCCGAAACACGGCGCGATCTTGGTGCCGCCGCTTCGGCGGTGCCATCCGCACCGACGAGCAACCTGACGACGGCGGTCTCCAATTTGATGGTTCGCGAAACCGAGCACGAGGAGCTATCGCGTTTCACGGCCCGTGTTGTCGACATCCCTGACGCCAGCCCGTCATCGAGGCACCCGTCGCGTCCTGTTCATTGGCGGCTCTTCGTCTCTGGTTTAGCCCGGTTGCTCAGGGCGTCGTTCTCTCGGTTTCTCCACCCCCGGAATCGGGCTTCGCCCAAGATTCTCTCTATAGCGGTACTGCCATTGGAAAGCCTTTCCAACGATCCATCACAGGACTACTTTGCCGATGGCATGACAGACGAGTTGATCTCCGCCCTCGGGCAGATCAGCGCCTTGCGCGTGATTTCCCGCACCTCGATAATGACCTATAAGGGCGTTCGCAAACTTTTGCCTGAGATCGCCCGCGAACTGAACGTGGAAGCAGTTGTCGAAGGAACCGTGTTGCGCTTTGACGACCGAGTCCGGATTACCGCGCAGCTGATCCGGGTGCCTGTCGAACGGCACATATGGGCCCAGAGCTTCGAAGGGGATCTGCGGGACACGCTGGCGCTCCAAAGCAGCGTCGCTCGCGCCATCGCCGAGCAGATCCGAGCCACAGTGACCGAACAGGAACAGAAGGCGCTGCAGAACGCGAAGCCGGTGAACCCGGTGGCTTACGAGACGCATCTCAAAGGCCGGTATTTCATCAACAAGCGAGCCGGAGATGATCTTAAGAAAGCGATCGAGTATTTCAATCAAGCGATCGCAATCGATCCAACTTATGCTGCGGCATATTCTGGCCTGGCTGATGCATATGCGCTGTCGGGCGATTGGAAGTACGGGGTCCTTGCGCCGCAGGATGCGTTTTTCAAAGCCAAGGCAGCGGCGACAAAGGCGCTGGCTTTGGACGACAGCCTTGCCGAGGCCCACGCCTCTCTCGCTTTCGCGCTGGACCTTTATGGCTGGGATTGGGAGACAGCCGAGACCGAATACAAGCGGGCAATCCAGCTGGATCCCGGCTATGCGACCGCTCATCAATGGTATTCCTGGCATCTGATGATGATGGGACGAAATAGCGAGGGCATCCTCGAGTTGGCAAAAGCCGAAAGCCTTGATCCTCTTTCCCTGATCATCAGCGCCGACATGGCGGACGCATTGTGCGTCGCTCGCCGCAATGACGAGGCAGTGCAGAAAAGTGAGAAAACCCTTGAGATGGACCCGAATTTTGCCGTCGGCCATTATGAACTAGGTCAAGCGCTCGTGCAAAAGCACATCTACGACGAGGCAATTGTTGAATTTCAGAGAGCGATTGAACTTTCCGGACACAGTGGAGCCTTCGACTCTTATCTCGGCTATGCGTACGCCATGTCGGGGCGAAAAGAGGAAGCCTTCAAGATAGTAAGTGAGCTGGAGGTCCGGCACGATCAAAACCCCTCAGCCGATGCCGATATCGCCTTGATCTATGTGGGGCTCGGCGATTGGGACCGGGCGATGATCTCGCTGAACAAGGCCTGTGAAGCGCGATTTAAGGCCTCGATCCTGCTGCGGCCGGCCTTCGATCCGCTCCGATCCGACGCGCGGTTTCAGGATCTCCTGCGCCGTGTCGGACTGCCGCAGGTCGCCGCGTTCGACCGACGCCACTGACCGGCGCCTATCACATCCGCTGCCTCGGGTGCCATGCGCTCCTTTTCACTGGAGCGCAAGGTTCACCAGTCGTAGTCCGGCCCCGCCTCGTTAGGACGATGGACGGGCCGGTTTGACGACGATCTTGCCTACCATATAGGGGTGGATCGAGCAGAAATAATGGTAGACCCCGGGTGCTGCGAAGGTGTGCGAGAAGCTGTCGTCTGTGTCGAGCGCCGACGATGAGAACCTTTTGTGATCGTCCTGGACGCGGTGCACTTCGCCGTCCTCGTTCTTCCAGGTCACCGTCGTGCCGGCAGCGATGGTGAGATCGGGCGGAGCAAAAGCGAAGTTGTCAATATTGATGGTGGCCGCTGTTGCTGCGGCGGGGCCCGCGGTGCCGCCGGCGGCACCGTGACTCGGCAGCATCAGCCCGGCGACAGGAAGCGCGATCACTCCGATCGCGCCGAAGATCAGACCGAGCCGGACGCGGCGCGGCATTCGATTTTCGGTCGTCGACATGGCGCTCTCCCTCACGCGACGAGCGGGCTGTCGATCAGTGCCGGCGCGCCCCTGCGGCTGACGTAGTTGACGGTCCTGACGCCGAGATATTTGTGCAGGTCGGCGGCCGGCACCGTCTTCGGCCCGGGCGCGGGGGCGGTGCCGGGCGCCGGCTGCGGATAGGCGGTCGAGTTCGCGGTGTGAAAGGTGACGTTGCCCTCGACCTTCTGGATGATCTGGTGGATGTGCCCGTTCAATACCGTCACCGAGCCGAAGCGTTTCAGATAGGCGAGCGCGCGGCCGGCGTCGGCCGTCCCCCAGCCCCACTTCTCGTAGATCGTCCACATCGGCAGATGGGCGAGGACGACAATCGGCGTGCTCGCCGAACGGCCCGCGACGTCCTTTTCCAGCCATTCGAGCTGGTCGTCGCCCAAGGTCGCGAGACCGGCGGATTTGAACCCCGGCTGAAAATCAAAGACGTTGATCAGGCCGATGAAATGGACGCCGGCCATGTCGAAGCTGTACCAGCCCTTGCCCTGCGTATTCTTGCCGTAGCGGGCGAGATAGGCCTTGCCGTTGCCGGCATCGGCCACGTCGTGCTCGCCGGGGATAAAGAACACCTCTTTGTTCGCGCCCTTGATGACCTGATCGGCGGTGTCCCACTGCTCTTCCTTCGACAGATGGCTGATGTCGCCGGTATGCACGAGGAATGCCGGCTGGGTCGGCATCGCCTTGATCTTGGCGATCGCCTCGCCGAGCGTCGCGGCCGGGTTCGGGTTTGCCGGCAGGTGGAAACCGATATGGCTGTCGCTGATCTGGACAAAGGTCAGATCCCCCTGCGTCGCCTCGGCGGCGGCGGCCGAGCCGACGAGCCCGAGCGTGCGCGGCACGCCGCCGCTCAAGCTCCAGACGACGCCGGTGCCCGCCCAGGTCATGCATTTCAGCAGGCCGCGGCGATTGATGTTCATCTCGCCCAACAGCCTGGTACCGTCACGATCGGCCATCTCTCTCTCCTGAGGTGCGTGGTGTGTCGCACCGATCCAGACCGGCGGCCCACGCGATTTATTCTCGATGCCCGATCACAATCGGTGATCGTGGCCGACCTCCTCGCCCGCACCTGCGAATAAAATTTCGGCGTTGCCAGTCAGCTTCGGGTGAGCGTACAGCACGAGCTGCAGGCGGTTTTGGGCTCGTCCTGACGATGTACCGACGATATATATTTCGCCGAACGCTGGGATCGGCCCTTGCGCCATTGGCAGAAAGGCGTCGTGCGAGCAGTTCAGCTCGGGCACACCCCGCTCGATGATTGGCTTGAAGCGCAGGGACCGGCGAAACAAAGCAGGCGGTGCTTCACGCACCTATGTCATCGCCGAGGGTCGACGGGTCGTCGGCTATTAGGCCGGGTCTGTGTTGCACACACGGCGGCGACGGGAAGAGTTCGCCGCACTATGCCTGACGGTGTGCCCGCCGCTCTGCTCGTTCGGCTGGCGGTCAAGCAAGCCGGGCAGGGCAGGGGGCTCGGCTCGGCGCTCCTGCGCGATGCCGTCTGCGGGTCGTCGGCGCGGCCGATACGATCGGCGTGCGCGCACTGCGAGCCGATGACGCTGATGATCACGGTCGAGGAAGTGCGGATGATGCTCGGTCGACGCCGGTGATGAGGTGCGCCGCCGCCATTCACGGCGCGGCCGGCTCGGCGGCGAAATCGGGCTCGATAGGGCGGTTGACCGGATAGGCATAGGCGCCGAGGCGGGTTACCAGGATCACCGCGGCGACAAGCGCGACGCCGGCGCCGATAAAGGCGACATCGTAGGAACCCGTCAGGTCGAAGACATAGCCGGCGAGAAACCGCCCGATGCTCGAACCCAGACCGAACACCATGAAAAAATAGCCGTAGAGCTCGCCGAAGGCGCGCTGTCCGAAATAGCGCGAGACCAAAAAGGCGATCAGGTCGATCTCGGTGCCAAGCCCCAAGCCGAACAACACCACCCCGATAGCCGGCAACGGCCCGGCGGCGCTGGCGAGAAACAGGCAACCGGCGATCGGCGCCAGGAAAAAGACCGACGCGACGTAAGGGGCGAAGATGCGGTCGACCATGTAACCGGCAAACAGGCGCCCGGCCAATGTCGCCACCCCGAAAAGGCCGAAGATCGCCGTTGCAGCGGCGCGCGAGAGGCCGCGATCGGTCAGCAACGGGATCACATGTGCCACGATACCATTGATGGCGACCGCAACGAGGAAGAATACCGCCGCCAAAATCCAGAAGCGCGAGAGGCGAGCCGCCTCCCGGGTCGTGAACCCCGGCAAGGCTGCTGACGCCGCCGCGACGCGTCGCTCGCCTTCGCCGGGTCGGGGCTCGCGTATCCACAGCGCCACCGCCGGAAACGCGATCACCAGGGTCAGTAGCGCGAGGCTGGCATAGGCGCCCCGCCAGCCGATCCGCTCGATCAAGAAGTTGGCGAACTGCGGGACAACCGAGCCGCCGAGCCCCACCCCCGCCATGGCGATTCCGAGTGCGAGCCCGCGTCGCGGATCGAACCAGGCCGAGATCGCCTTCGCATAGCCGAGCGGCGTCTGGATCGCGCTGGTCGTCTCGGCGAGCGCGAAGATCGCCGTGAAGATCCAGAACACCGGCGGGGTGAGCCCCACCAGGCTCAGGCATGCCGCGTAAAGGACGAGGCCGGGCAGCGCCACGCGGCGAATGCTCCAGCGGTCCATCATGCGTCCGAGGATGGGGACCGCGACAGCCGAGAAGATCCCCCCTACCGACAGCGCAAACGAGACGCTGCCGCGCTGCCAACCGGTATCGGCCATGATCGGTTTGAGGAAGACGCCAAAGGTGAACCCCAGAACGGGCCCGTTGCAGACGCACAACCCGGTGACCGCGCCGACGACCACCCACCAAGGGTTGGTAAACCGCAGCCCCATCAGCCTTCCTCCCGGCATTGCCGGGAAACCCGGCCGTAACGGCGAGCAGTCTAGCAGCGGGGGGCGCCGGACAGAATGCGTTCGGAACAGGTTTGCCGAGCGAGGTGACGGATCGGGCCTTAGGAAAATGACCGGCGCGGAATTGGCCGCACGCCGGGTCATGTTGCGGGCTTTGGGGAACCAATGGCGCCTGCAGTGGGCAGCTGCCATTCTATTGCGTTCAGCTAGCAGAGGGGATCGAGGCATGGCCACACGCAGCTTGGACGTCGTGATCCTCGGCGGCGGCAACGCCGGGATGGGTGTCACCGTGGCAACGCGGGAAGCGGGGCTGAAGGTCGCCATGCTCGAACCGGATCTGCTCGGCGGCACTTGCCCCAATCGTGGCTGCATGCCGAAGAAAGTGCTGGTCGCGGCGGCACATGCGCTCGACGAAATCGAGCGTGCCAAGGCGCATCACATCGCGGTGGGCAAGCCGAACCTCGACTGGGCCGCGTTGATCGACCGCGAGAAGGCGATGATTGCCGGCATCCCCGGTTCACTGTCGGATTTGCTGAACCGGCGCGGTGTCGAGGTGATCCGCGGCCGCGGCCGCTTCGCCGGCCCGAACGCCGTCGCGGTGAATGGCGAGATCCTGGAGGCCAAGCATATTGTGATCGCCACCGGCTCGAAGCCGCGCCGCCTGCCGTTTCCCGGCGCCGAGCTGATGACCACCTCCGACGATGTGCTGAACGAACGCACCCTGCCTGCAAGCGTCGCGTTTGTCGGTGGCGGCGTGATCGCCCTCGAATTTAGCCACGTCTATGCCCGGGCGGGGGCTCGGGTCACGATCCTCGAGGTGCTGCCGCGGCTGCTCGCCAATATGGATGCGGATGCGGTCGCCCAATTGCGCGGCGAGACGCAACGCATTGGGGTCGCGATCCACACTGGGGTCGAGATCCGGCGGATCGAGCGCGCCGGGGACCGGCTCCGTGTGCTCTATGAGGAGGGCGGATCCGAGCACGCGCTCGAGGCCGATCGCGTCGTCAACGGTGCCGGCCGGATCGCCGATGTCGATGGCCTCGACCTCGCCGCCGGCAACATCGCCTCGAACCGCGGACAGATCGGACTCGACGCGTCCTTGCGCTCGACCTCGAACACGTCGGTCTATGCCTGCGGCGATGCCGTCGCGACGAGCCCGCAGCTGTCCCCGATTGCGACTTACGAAGGGAGGATGGTTGGCCGGAACATCGTCGAGGGTCCGAAACATATCCCCGATTACGCGAGCATCCCGGCCTGCGTCTTTACCGTGCCGGCGCTGGCGAGCGTCGGGCTGACGCAAGCCGCGGCCGAGGAAAAGGGGATCGCGTTCCGAGTCGAGGTCAACGACGTGCGCAACTGGTTGTCGGGGCGCACTTACGCCGAAACTGCCGCCTGGACGAAAGTGTTGATCGACAGACAGACGGACCGCATCATCGGCGCCCACATCTTGGGGCACGCCGGCGAGGAATTGATCCACATCTTCGCGCTCGCGATGCAGCACGGCATCACGGCGGCGGAGATCAGAGACCTCGTCTACGGGTTCCCGACCTTCTCGGCGGACATCAAGTCGATGTTATAGGGCGGGTGTGCTCTACCTGCGTCGATGCCCGGTTTGGCTGCATAAAGAGCGCGTGATTACGTCATGGCCGCGCGACGCGTGACGATCTTCGGCGGCACGGGCTTTCTCGGCCGCTGCATTGTCCGCCAACTACGCGATGCCGATTTCGCTGTTCGGATCGCATCGCGGCATCCACCGCCCGGCGACGGCGGCGCTCCCGGGATCGAGGCGGTTCGCGCCGACGTCGACGACGATGCGTCGGTCGGCGCGGCCGTCAGCGGCGCCTGGGCAGTCGTGAACGCCGTCAGCCTCTACGTCGAGCGCGGCAAGCGCACGTTCCGGTCCGTCCACGTCGCGGCGGCCGAACGCGTCGCGGCGCTGGCGCGCCGGGCGGGCTCCGAAAGGATCGCGCACGTTTCTGGGATTGGCGCCGACCCGCGCTCCGCCTCTTCTTACATTCGCAGCCGCGGCGAAGGCGAGGCAGCCGTGCGGCGTGCCTTTCCCTCGGCCACGCTGATCCGTCCGGCGGTAATGTTCGGTCCCGGCGACGCATTCTTGACGCCGCTGACGACCCTGTTGCGGCATACCCCGGTTTTTCCATTGTTCGGGCATGGAGAAACCCGGCTGCAGCCGGTCTATGTGGGGGATGTTGCCGAGGCGGTCGTGCGCGCCTTGCAAGCGCCGACGGCGGGCCTTGATTATGAACTCGCCGGGCCCCGCGTTTACACCTATGTTGAACTGTTGACGACGATCGCCGACGCGTTGGGCAGGAAGCCCTTTCTGGTGCCGGTTCCGTTCAGCCTCTGGCACGGGGTCGGTTTCGCGGCCGAACTTTTACCGGCGCCACCGATCACCCGAAATCAGATCGACCTGATGCAAATCGACAACATCGCGGCGCCCGATGCTCCAGGATTCGCAACGCTCGGGATTTCGCCTCGGCCACTCGAGGATTTACTTCCGCAACTGTCGCGAGATGTCTGAGCGAGCAGCTTACCCCCGGGATTTACCGATGCTCGCGGGAACACGTCGGCATCGGCATCGTCGCGGTTATCGGGCGACGGTGCCGGCAGCCGCTTGCTCACGGAAGGGCGGCCCGGCGCCGCAGCCAGCGCTCGGCTGGGGACCGCCGGAGGGGTGATGCAGAAGCTCAAGCTTCCTGCTTGTGCGCAGCCAGGAAGCCCACCGACGCCCGGTTTCCGCTTTGTCGAGTTGCCTGCGGTTGCCGACGGTCCGGCCCTTGAAGGGGCCGTGTGGTATCCCTGCGCCGAGCGGCCGCGCGAGACCGAGCACCACCCAAGGCGACGGCACAGCGCTATCTGCGCCAGATAACGAGACGCAGCCCATTGGAAACAACTTCGACCTGATGGACTTCAACCACTTATGCCAAAACTTGGGAATGCTCCGCACCGTCATCATCGAGGCTCGCGCCCGGGCCGAAGTCGCGCTTGCCAAGACCGGACCGGTGGCTGGCATCTTTCATTCTCAAAATCCTGTCGAAACTGCCTCGCACTGACCGCCGACTGTCTTCGGAATCAATGAGGCGACAGCGTAAGGCAAGCCGGTGCCGACCGCGTTGGTCGCCGGCGGCCATCCCGAATCCGCTCTCAGGAATGAGGGAATTCACGAGAGGCAGGCGATTGACTGTCACGCCATTCACCTGATTTTCTTGGTTTTACACAATGGATATTGTGCGGCATCCGACATGAGCGAGAGCTACGGAGAGAGCGAAGGTACAATAGGCTGACGACCAATTGGATCCAGTGAATTGAATGCTCGTGGAACTGCTCGCGGTCTGCGTCGAGATGAAAATCAGTGGTGCGGCAGTTCGCGTACGCCGGCCGAAATCAGTCGATGGTTGAACAAGGCGACCAGGCCTGCGAAGCGCCCGTCCGCCCCGCAGGCCTGGCCCTTCTTCTATTTTATCTGCCACTGTTGACTGTTGGAGCCGTCGCAGTAGGTGACGATCAGTTGCGTGGTATTCTCCATGTTTCCTGCGTCGAGGCACATAGCGGCCTGAGAATAGACGATCTGGCCGTTATAGAAATACCACTGCTGTGATGGACTTCCGTTGCAAGTGTTGGAATTGACCGGCGTTCCGGCAGCGGTCCCCTCTCCTACGGTGTCCAAACACCGTTGCCCACCGAGCGCGTATATGGTCCCTCCGGAAGGATCTCCGTAAAATTCGAACTGCTGATTTGGCCCGGCGAGACACTCAAAGGCCTGCACCGGGGTCCCCGGTGTAAGGTTGTTGCCGCTGACGTCGGCGCATGTATCCCCGCCATAGGGCGGACCAAGTCCCGCTCCGACAGTCAGAATAGCGGCCTTTGTCGATGATGCGTCGAGTGTCAAGAAGCCCGCGGCGGTCATGGCGACGGCGGCGGCCAGGAAAATCTTGTGCATGTCGCACTCCTGTGTTCGGTTCGAGCTTGTCGACCGACCCGCGTCTCGGTGGGTCGTGTGATGTTGCGGAATGTTTGTGGGCTGCGTGTGTGAGCCGGTTAACACTTGCGATGAAATGATTTTTTGCTGCCCCATCCGATGACGGAGGTTGAACAGGCAGCGAGACCTGCGAAGCGCCCGCGCGCCCCCGCAGGCCTGGCCCTTCTTCTATTTGATCACCCACTGTTGACTGTTGGAAGTGTTGCAGGTGTTGACGACCAGTTGCGTCAAGTTGTCCATGTTTCCTGCATCGAGGCACAGACCTCCATTAGGATTGTAGATGCGAATCCCTCCCAGGGTACTGTCATAGAAATACCACCACTGTGCTGCAGTACCGTTACAAGTGTAGGAATCGACCGGTGTTCCGGGAGCAGTCCCCGAGTGCCAGACATCCAAACACCTTTGCCCACCCAGCGTGTATATGGGCCCTCCGGCAGGGCTTCGAGTAAATTTCGAACTGCTGATTAGGCCCGGCGAGACACTGAAAGGCTTGCACCGGCGTCCCCGGTGCGAGGTTGACGCCCCTGACGTCGGCGCATGTACTCCCGCCGTAGGGCGGGCCAAGTCCCGCTCCGACGGTCAGAACAGCGTCTTTGACCTGCCACTGCTGGCTGTTGGACTGATACCCCTGGCTGGTGGAATTGAAGTTGCAGGTGTTGACGACCAGTTGCGTGGTGTTCTCCATGTTTCCTGCATCGAGGCACAGATTTCCATGAACGTAGACGAGCAAGCCGTAGAAATTATCCCACTGCTGTGCTGGGGTTCCGTTACAGGTGTAGGAATCGACCGGTGTTCCGGGCGCGGTTCCCGCTCCCCGGACGTCCAAACACATCTGCCCACCCAGCGTGTATATGGTGCCTCCGTAGAATTCGAACTGCTGATTGGGCCCGGCGAGGCACTGAAAGGCTTGCACCGGCGTCCCCGGTGCAAGGTTGGCGCCCCTGACGTCGGCGCAAGTGCCCCCGCCGTAGGGCGGGCCAAGTCCCGCTCCGACAGTCAGAATAGCGGCTTGTGTCGGTGACGCCTCGACTGTCAAGAGGCCCGCCCCGGTCATGGCCACGGCGGCGGCGATCAGGAAAGTCTTTCGCATGTCGTACTCCTGTGTTGAGTTCGAACTCGTCGACCGACCCCACGCTTCGGTGGGTCGGTCGATGTTGCGAAATGTTTGTGGGCTCGGTTTGTGAGCTGGTTAACACCCACGAGGGAATTTTTCTTTGCCGCACTTTTTGCAAAAATCGCCTATTCCGGGGAGGGCGAGGGGACGGTCTTTTGTAGGCATTCTATTTTCCAATTTTCGTTATGTTGCTTGAATTTATTAGAGAAATTCTTTGACTTAGTCGGTTGTAATCCTATTAACAGTGAAACATATAGGATAGTCTAAATACGCGTGTGTGGTGCGCTATTTTTTCCATAGATCATCTTGCTGTCGCTTCGTTATATACCAGCCGCACCCTCACCTTAGTTGTGCCCATTGCTGGACGAACTGCCGACCAGCTGGCTCAAGAAGCAGAAGAAGTGACGAGGCGGCGCGACAGCACGCTTCGCGACGGAGCCAGTCGCTGAGTTCATTGCGGGCGGTCTTGCGATAGGCAAACATCAAGGTTACCTACAATGCGAGGCACCTCAATGTTGCTCACCGTGAGAAGTGCGGTTGCCGAAGACGAGCAGGCCGTTGTCGCGCTGTGGCGCGCCTGCGATCTTGTAGCATCATACAACGACCCGGTAGCCGACTTCCGTTTCGCCAAAGCTGGTCCCTGCTCGGACGTGCTTGTCGCCGTTGATGATGCCGGCGAAGTAGCGGGCAGCGTCATGGTCGGCCATGACGGGCATCGAGGCTGGCTCTACTACGTTGCTGCCCGTCCTGCATCGCGCAGCAAGGGCGTGGGCCGGCGCATGGTGCAGGCGGCAGAGGACTGGCTCCGCCAACGGGAGATAGCGAAAGTGCAGCTCCTAGTTCGAGAAACAAACACCAAGGTGGTGAGCTTCTACGAGCACCTCGGTTTCGAGGTAGCCCCGCGCGTAGTCATGAGCAGATGGCTGAGGGAAACATCGTAGGTCGATACGCCCTGCTTGGCCATGTGCATTATTATTCAAGAATTTTGCGCGCGAATTCCTGCGCAGCACTTTCCCAGAATTTGTCTTAGGCCGGGCTCAGGCCGCCCTGCGCAAGTGCGGGTGGTGGCCCAGGCATGGTTCGACCTCGACCGTGACATGGCTCAACCGCTGAAATGTCCCCGAGCCGCGCCTTGTAGACCGAGGGCGGATGCGGCGCATCGGATACCAAGGCGGCGATGCAAGCCAGGTGTCCCGGCCCCACCAGCCATAGGTGGATGTCGGTCACCCGGTCGCCGTCCCGTTCAACGCGGTCACGCACCGCCGCCTCGATCCGCCTCGCCTCAGGGATGGCATCGACCAGCACCCCACCGGCGGCGCGCAACAGGCCGCATGCCCAGCTTCCGATTACGGCAGTACCGGCGAGACCAACTAGTGGGCCAGTGAACCGCCAGCTGAATGCCCAGGCGAAGGACAAGCCGCTGATTGCCAGAAGCGAGGTCGCCGCGTCCGCCAGAACGTGGAAATAGGCGGCGCGCAAATTCAGATCATGCCTGTGGTGGTCATGCTCGTCGCGGTCGTGATCGTGGTGCTCGCTGCGCAACAGCCAGGCTCTGGTCATGTTGACCGCGAGACCCAGAGAGGCGATCGCAATCGCCTTACCGTAGGCATTGGCGACGGGGCGCAGCAGGCGCTGGATGCTCTCGTAGGCAATCAACAGGGCGATCATTCCGAGCACCACGGCGCTGGTGTAGCCGGCGAGGTCGCCGAGCTTGCCGGTGCCGAACGCGAAGCGCCGATTGGCGGCGTGTCGCCGGGCATAGCGGTAGGCCATCGCCGAGATGGTGAGGGCGGCGGCATGGGTGCTCATGTGCCAGCCGTCGGCGATGCGAGCGAGCGAGCCCAAGAGAGTGCCGCCCGCGATCTCTGCAACCATCATGGAGAAGGTCAGCCCGACGACGAACGAAGTGACGCTCGTTTTCCTCGTGCTGCTCGCCAAGGAAGGCGTGCGCATGGGTCAAATGATCAAGCGAGTTGGCGTGCATGGTGCCCCCCCTTGGGCATTGGGTTCTGCACCGACAAAGAGCGCAGTATGCACCGAAAGGCACCGACCTACGCGATTGGAGGTGTCGTTCGCTTGAGAGGGTGCGCGAAACCGGAGAAGTGTCTTAAACGTCTCTCAAAACACATTCTTGATTCCAGCCTCGCAAAAGGTGACAGTACGGTTGAGTTTCGAGAGGATCCATGACGATCAAACGGAGAGAGACTGCTCACACGGCCGCACGAGCGAAGCGGCGACTTCGGCCGCCTGCACCTGCGCGCGTCTGGTCTGGTAGGCCATCCGAAGCGCGCAGCTCTGAAATTAGGGCGGATCTGGTGCGGACGTCTGAAGAGGTTCCGTCTCGTGGAACCGGCGGTAGTCGATTGCCAAACGGCCATCCTTGGTCCGGGTAAAGACATCGACGAAACGGCGCCCCCACAGAACTTCGTGCGCGAGATACGAAGTGCGGGCGTGCACCGCCTGCGACGTCGTCTCGTCGAGACCGGCGACGGTGACGACGATTTCCACCGCTTCGGTCGCGAGGGACGATGCCGTCGCATTCGCCAACGGGCTCGCGGCATCGATCGCGTGCATCACGGTTAAAGTCATCGCGAAAATCGGGCTGCGTTGGTGTCCCAGTTGCAGATCGTAGAACCGGCGCATCCACTCGCCCTCGGCGGTGCGCTCGTCGCGGACGAGGGTGACCGAGACCTGCGCCTCGAGGATTTGATTGCGGCGCTCATTGGCGAGACGAAACGATAAAGTCGGGACGCCATTATAGGGCGTTACGACGGCGACCTTGCTGAAGACCACCCGCGCCGTGGGCCGTGTGAACCGGGCGAGCACGAGGCCTGCGGAGACCGCCAGCAATGTCAATCCGAACATTGCCTCTGCGGTCATGACGATATTCCCACAGAGCGTCGCCGGCGACATCTGCCCGTAGCCGATCGTCGAGATGGTCTCGACGCTGAAAAAGAACGCGTCGGCAAAGACTCCCGGCCGCGCCTTCGCAATGGCGCCGTCGCCGAGCAAATAAAGCTCCGCGAACAGAACGTTCAAACCGAGATAGACGACCGCCAGGCCGAGCAGAAGGCCGACCACGGCAATGTCAGCAGATGGTGATAGAGATCCCCCAGCCATGGATCGCGCAGCCCGATAGCCACGACGCGGTCGATGGGTTCGCGTTGCACGAGGCGAGCGGCAGCGCGTGGGGCACGGTCCGGTTCAGATGGCCCGACGGCTGTCTGGTTCACTTGTTGCTCCTCTTCCCTCCCCGCCCGTAGTTACGTCCCAGACGGGGTTGCCTCTGGGACCTCCGTTCCGTGGGCAACGCAGAGCGCGCTCCTGTTAGTCGGGCCGGGGCGCGATGGCCCAGGCCCAGTACATGCCTCTGGTTTGACCGGAGGTCTATCGTTCGAATACTTGCAGCCCCGGGTTCCCTGCCGGTCAAGCGCGCCGGCTCCGGCTTTCGCGAGAACGATGGAATTTCGGTAGGAGTTCGACTCGGCTGAATTGATTCCCGGTCGGAATCTTGATTTAACCGTCCCGACGCTTGTGAAGCGTACGTGATCCCTCGGTCGGTTGAACAGCTTGAAATGCCCCAAACCGGGCCAGAGCCACGCGATAGACCAGTTTAGCAGGCTGACCAGTTTAGCAGGCGCCGCCTTTCAGATAGAGAGTGGCGGCGCTATCGGCTGGTCAGCAACTTGACACCAGCCAAGCCGAAAAATGAGCCCAGAGCGAACTCGATGCACCGCCTTGCCCGCTGATATGCCGAAACCATTCGTCGTGTCGAAAAGGCCAGCGTGTAAAAAAGATGACCGGCGATCGACAAAGTCGTCGTGCCTAGGACGATTGCTACAACGACCCAGTAAGGCGCGTCCTCCTGAAGGCCAAGCGACATGATCGCGATCCATGTCAACGCAGCTTTCGCGTATGAAATTTAGACGGTCAGTCCGCGTATGAAGTGGCGTAAGGAACATAAGGCACGCGCTCGCGCTTTTCGAGGCGTGGCAGTATCGTGTCAACGAAAGCCTTGAAGTGGTCGGTCTGTTGGTGGTCGGCCCAGCCTTGTTCGTTGAGGTAGAGCTCGATTATGAAGAACGCGCGGTGATTAGCGGGAGAGCGGTACGGTAAGAAAAGCTTCAGTCCCGGTTCTGCCATGGTCGGCGCGATCATTATTTCGAGCCCGTGCGCAACGGCGTCTTCCTCCCCCGCCTTGGCGACTATCTCGATCGCGACAACGAAGCCATTGTTGAGATCGGCGGGCGCGTATCTCTCGGCTTTCATGAGGTACCCCCCAGGGTTTCCACGCTCGGTATTGTAAGACAGATACCAGGTAACGGCCACGTGATTTTTCGGCAGCGATCGAAGTATTCTTGATTGACGTATACGGGCCGCCCCGATGTTGCGACAGGGTCTGCTATCGGCGTGAAGAGGTCATTCAGTCGTAGTGCAGGGAATTAGGGAGCTGCAACGCGAGTTCTCGGCACCGGCGGTCAAGCAACACCTGGCGGCGCTGCGCATGCTGTTCGACTGGCTGATGACAGGCCACGTCCTCGACACCAACCCGGCCCACGCCGTGCGCGGCCCGCGTTACGTGGTGACGAAGGGCAAGACACCGGTGTTTGCCGCCGACGAGGCGCGCGCCGTGCTGGACTCGATCCCGACCAGCTCACCGATCGGGCTGCGCGACCGCGCGCTGATCGGCGTCATGGTCTACAGCTTCGCCCGTGTGAACGCGGTGCTCGGCATGAAGTTGAAAGACTATTTCACCCAACCACGCCTCGCCGCGCACGACAAAGCTCTATGACCGGCGCTCGGACGACATCTCGCTCGACGAGGTGAAGAAGATTTCGATTTGAACACTGATCCTCCACGTCACCTAGAGCTATATTAGGTCGCTGCTCAAGATCGGCGCAGCCGCAGCGCGCCGGCGATCATCGCCTAGGCGTTCGCCTGCTGGAGCGATGTCCGCGTCAACTCGCCGGTGCCGCGGCCGATCGTGCGGAATAGTACCCTTTTGGGTCATCACACAGTCCGGCACCGTCGAGATACGCGATGAGATATTCCTCAAGATTGTGGTGGCAGAGCACTGTATGACGCTCGCCACCTTTCGCGCGCAACCGCACCCAAGGCTGCCGATTCTGTGTGTAGACATCCTCGACTAGCGACTAGCATTCCGAATGTCGCGCCGATCCGCGCGAACGAATGGACCATGAGCTCAATCAGCGCGCGGTCGCGCAAGCCGGAGGCGTTTCCGAAATTCTTGATGTTGGTCGGTCAATCCCCCATCGCCAGCGCCGGCTCGCCTTCGATCCGCGGACCGCGGACCATCGGATCGCCGACGATCTCCTCGAGCCCATCCTCGTCGCGGATCAGGGTCAGCCGGTACTCCAAAGTGCTCACGACCTTGCGCACGAACGGGGCGAGATGGAGGTAGAACGCCGCGGTCGTGAACACGCAGCCCAGGTTTTCCGGGTTGCGCCGCAAGGTCTCGAAAAAGATGAGAAAGAACGGGCCGAAGGCTGCCGGTTGGCGCCGCGCAACGTGCCAGAACAGGCGGAGCACCAAGCCGATTTCGCGCCAGGACATGCCGAAATGACGCTTCATGAATTCGCTCGCCTTGCTCCGGTCGCGCTTAGGCCGATCCATCATCCCGACCATGGTGCGGACGCGGCCGAAATAAGCCTCGATGCTGTATGCCCGCTTCAGGATCGTCTTGAGATCGGAGAGAATCTCCCGGCGCGGCCGGGCGGTGTGGAAATTGAGTCCGACGGCGCAATGGTCGCCATTCCCCAGCTCTGCCAATCGGTCGACAAAGGATGGCGGCAGCAGGCGGCCTTCTTTTTCGAGCCGCCGCGTCAGCTGGGTGCCGGGTAACGCGAACAACAAACCGACCATGCAGACCGGGATTGAGGTCGCTTCGATGCATTCGATCATCGCCTCGGCGACACTATTTTTTTCGCTGTCGAAGCCGACGATGAAACCGGCGCTTACGGATATGCCGGCGCGGTAGATCTTGTGGACCGACGCGGCCAAATCGCGCCGCGTGTTCTGCTTTTTCCGCATCGACACCAGCGTGTCGGGGTCGGGGCTCTCCAGCCCGACAAAAATCGCAAAGAAATTCGCCTCGCGCATCAGGGCCAGCAACGCGTCGTCGTCGGCAAGGTTGATCGACGCCTCGGTTGAGAATTCGAATGGATAGCCGTGCGCTTTCTGCCACTCGATAACGTGTGCGAGCAACGCCTTCACCGCCTTCTTGTTGCCGATGAAGTTGTCGTCCATGAAATCGAGATGGCCTCGATAACCCTGGGAGTAGAGCGCGTCCAGCTCGGTCAAGACCTGCTCGACCGTTTTGACCCTGGGGACGCGGCCGTAGATCTCGATAATGTCGCAGAACTCGCAGGTGAATGGACAGCCGCGGGCAAACTGCACACCGTAGTACATGTATTGATGCCGCTTTAAGAGGTCGTAACGCGGCACCGGTGTCTTGGTAACGTCGGCCTTGAATTTCTCTGCCTCGAACGTGCCCTGACGGACCCCCGAATCCCATGCGGCGATAAATTCGTCGATGATGCCCTCGGCCTCACCCAACACGCGGAAGTCGGCCTGGGCGTAGTCGTCCGGCGAGGAGGTGATGTCGGGTCCGCCGACCACGACCGGCTTGCCGTGAGCTTGCGCCAATCTGATGATGTCATGGGCGTCCGGTCGCTGGGGCATCATGGCGCCGGTCATCACCAGATCGGCCCATTCAAGATCGGCGTCGAGCAGCTCCTCGGTGTTGCGGTTGACGAGCCGGCATTCCCACGATGGCGGCAGCATTGCCGCGACAGTGATCAGTCCCAGCGGCGGCGCCGGGATGCGCGCGCCGAAGACCTCGCAGACCGCGGTCAGGTTCCAGAACGACATTCCCTGGAAGCGCGGGCAGACCAGGAGCACATTACATGTACCCTCCGCGTTGGCAGCAACATCGGTCGTGATACGCTGTTTTGCGGCTGTCACGGCTCGCCTCGCAGGAAGTGCTTCAGGGACTATTGCAGGTTTGTGCAACCCCTGATAGGGCGAGCGCGCGATTTGATACGCGCGCGTCCAACATTTGCGGACCTCCAACCTTGCCACGACGTTGACCCCGTCCCCGTGGGATGTCGTCCTCGTCGACGATCGCATCGCCCAGGTTGATGCCGACCCGGAACTCGATCCGGTTACCCGAGGAGACGGAGGCAGCGTTCTGCGCCATGTCGCACTGGATGGCGACCGCGCACGCCACGCTTTCGGGGCAAGAGCGGTTGTTCGTCGCCTCTCTGCTCTCTTGCTGGTGATAATCCTGTATCAAAAGCAAAAATCCTGGGACATGCGGTCGCAGCGCCGACGGGACAAGCGGAGGTCTCCAAGGAATGGCAGCTTGAGCGACAGGTCGCGGAAACCGACGCCGAAGACGAGGCCGAGAAAGTTGATCTCGAATCCTTCGGCGAGTGCGAGGAGGACTCCGGTGAGGCCCCAGAATGAGATCTGGAACCCCGTGCCGCTCGGAGCACGTGCGAGGAAGGCACCGCGCGGGAGGAAGTCCTTGCCGATCGCGTGCGCTGGAAGCGTGAGGCCAAGCTCCGGCACGCGGCGCGCTAGGAACGCGGTGAACGTGTTGCTGTTGGGTCCGGGCCAATGGCTATAGCGGTTCGGCCACGGGTAGCGGGCGATCGCGGTCAGGATCTTCTCGATGAGGGCGTCGCATTCCGGACCGCGTTTGTCGAGCAGCAGGCGCGGGCGCGCTCCGAACCACCAGTTGTCGGGCCCGTGGCGGTCGACGCGCACGGCGGGGCGCCCGTGTCTGACGCCGAATCCCATGACTTCGTAGCGCGACCAGCGTGGTGCATCTGACGGCTTGAGCGCGACCCAGGTATGGACCGCGAAGGGCCGCCACGAGAAGGCGCGGGCGGCAAAGAACTGGATCACGGCCTCCGGGGTCGTCGCGGGATCTGGGGCGAGGCCGCTCGGGTCTTGCCGTCTTTCGTTCCAGGGAACGCGTCGGCGAAACATCGGTCGCGTTCCTCTTCGGGCTATGGAGTAAGGCGGCGCGGATGGCCGCCCGCGGGCCTCTATCTAGCGATTATAATCAAGGCCGCCGGCAGGGGGCAGCCCTTCGGTCGCTCGGTCTCCATCAGCAAGCCGAGCATCAGCTTCGTCGGTTAAGGATCGGCCTTGGTGAATTTGTCGGCCAATTGGGCGGTCCCGAGCTCGGCACTTGGCAATCTTGCGTCGCCTGCCGCCCCCCGGTGACGACCACCGCTGGTCGAGCGCTTCAGGCAGCAGGCTCACCGGGCGCTCGGCGGCGCGCGACCGGCCGCGCGGATTGCCGAACTCGCCCTTCTGAAACGCGTCTTCGCCGGTGGCTTGCCGTAGCCGACAGCGGAACCGCCGGTGCGGTCAACCGGCGTCGCTCTCGCGGCTCACGCTCGCAACTTGGCAAATGAATCCTGGCTTGTCAATTAAATAATTGCTATATTGGGCAGAAACCGTCCATGCTCGCTGCCGAGAGCTATCGATGATTTACCCTAAGTTACCCTGTTCGACGAATTTCTCTCCCTGCTCGGCCGAATTATTTCCCTGTTCGCCCGTTAGGGAATTGGCTTGGCCATGTGCTGAAACAGCAATGACTTGGCGAGGGCGGCGGCGGCGGAGAACCGCGTTTTTCCCGGCATTTTCCCATCGACCAGGGAACTTTCCGCGCCGCCCCGGCGGGTTCAAAGATGCTCGTCGGCTCCGACCCGGCGCGGAGAATGTCCGTTACGGCGCCTTCGGTTCTGGCGGCGTCCCGCCGATCGGCGACGGCTCGATAACGGTGCCGGAGACCGGCTCGACCCAGACGAGGCGATCCTCGATCGCCTTGACCCCGGGCACGTTCTCGGCGGCGACGCGCAGCGCGGCGCGCTCCTTGTCCTCGAAGATCGCGCCATTCAGTTCGACGACACCGTCCTTGACCGTCACCGTCACCGAACGCGGCGCCCAGCCGGTGGCTTTTTCGAGCTCGGCGAGAACCCGCCGGCGGATCGCGTCGTCGCCGGATGGCGGCGACTCGTCCCGGTCGAGGATGCCGGCCAAGGCGGCCATCAGATCGGCCCGGCTGACGATGCCGACGAGGACGTCGCCGTCCAGCACCGGGAGCCGTTTGACATGGCGGCGCTCCATGACCTGCACGACTTCGCCGAGCGGCGTCTCCGGACCGACGCTGACGACCTCGCGGGTCATGACCTCGGCGACCCGGCGGCCGTGCGTCTTGACGTAATCCTCGGCGAGCCGGCCCGGCCCCATCAGAAATTCGAGCCAGGGCCGCCGATGACGCTCGGTTCCGGTCTCGCTGCGGCGCAAAAGATCGCCTTCTGTCAGGATTCCGGTCAGCTTGCCGGCGTCGTCGACGACCGGCAGACCGCTGACGCGCCGCTCGAGCATCAGCCGAATGGCATCGCGCACCGCGGCGGCGGGGCCGATCGAGACGACGTTCCTGGTCATGATCTCGGAAGTCTTCATACGGCTTCTCCTGTCGCTCGCAAAATCAACCCCAGGGGGAGGACTTGGCGGCGGGGAATGGCATGGCAGCGCGCTCGCGACGCCGGGTCAGCGGGCGGCGGCTGCGGCGAGGGCGGCGATGCCCGGCAGTTCCCGTCCCTCCAGCCATTCGAGAAAGGCGCCGCCGGCCGTCGAGACATATGAGAGCGCGTCGCCGAGGCCGGCCTTCGCCAACGCCGCGACCGTATCGCCGCCGCCGGCGACGCTGAGCAATTTTCCGGCCCGCGTGAGTTCGGCGGCCATTTCGGCCACCGCAGTCGTGCCGCGGTCGAAGGGTGCCGTCTCGAAGGCGCCGAGCGGGCCGTTCCAGACGAGGGTGCGCGCCGCCGCGAGCGCCTCGCCGAGGCGTCCGACCGTCGCCGGGCCGACATCGAGGATCATCATATCGCCGGGCACGTCGCCGACCGGCACGGTGCGGCTCGCCGCACCGGCGGCGAGCCCGGCGGCGACGACGGCGTCCTCGGGCAGGATCACGCGGCAGCCGCGCGCGCCGGCGAGGCTGAGGAGCCGGCGCGCATCCTCGACCATGTCGCGCTCGCAGAGCGACCGTCCGACCTCGATCCCGCGCGCGAACAGCAAGGTGTTCGCCATCGCCCCGCCGATCGCCAGCTGATCGACCTTGCCGATCAGGTTCTGCAACAGATCGAGCTTGGTCGACACCTTGGCGCCGCCGACCAGCGCCAGCACCGGCCGCGCCGGATGTTCCAGCGCCGCCGAAAGCGCCTTCAGTTCGGCCTCCATCAGACGGCCGGCCGCAGCCGGCAACAGTTGCGGCAATGCGGCGATCGAGGCATGCGCCCGGTGCGCCGCCGAAAACGCGTCGTCGACATAGACATCGCCGAGTGCGGCGAGGGCCTGCGCAAATTCCGGCGAATCCGCCTCTTCGCCCGGATGAAAGCGCAGATTCTCCAGGAGAGCGACCTGTCCCGGCTGCAGCCGGTCGACGACGCGCTTTGCCGGCTCGCCGACGCAGTCCGCGGCAAAGACCACGTCGCGGCCGCCAAGCGCCTGGCGCAGCGGCGCCACCACCGCCTGCAACGAGAAGGCCGGGTCGGGCTTGCCGTCGGGACGGCCGAAATGCGACATCACGACGACCTTTGCGCCCCGCGCCACCAGCGCCTCGATCGTCGGCGCCAGACGCTCGATCCGGGTCGCGTCGGTGACCCGGCCATCCTTGACCGGCACGTTCAGATCGGCGCGCAGCAGCACCCGCTTGCCGTCGACCTCGAGGTCGTCGAGGGTTCGGAATTGCGCCATCGGATCTTTCCCTCCGCTTCGAGCGTGCTCCCGGCGATTGCCCCGCGCATCCTGGTCGACTCAGCCAGCCGGCGGTGGGAGGCCAACTTATCATGCCGGCCGGGGGCTGAAGCCTTTGTCAAAGGCATCGGCTATCCTGTCGCGTCGCGATGCGTTTGCGGTCGGCTTTTAACCGGACGGCGCCGGCCTGTGGTTGACGTGGATCAATGCCGGGTGCCACGACTTGGTCGGCAATGCGTTCGACGGTCAGCCGGGGCGCGCGAAGGAGAACCGATGATCAAGACCATCCTCGTCCCATCGACCGGCAGCGATCTCGACGATGCGGTGTTCGCGACGGCACTCGCGGTCGCGCGCCGCTTCGAGGCGCATCTCGATGTCCTGCATGTCCGGCTCGATGCAGCGGCAATGGCGGTCGCGATGACGAGCGATGGCGGCGGCCCGACGATCCTCGGCGGACTGACCGAGCGGCTCGAAGAAGACGCCGATCGCCGCGAAACGAAGGCGAGACAGCGGTTCGACGAATTCTGCCGGCGCGCGGGTTTGCCGCTGCGCGACGCGCCATCGGGCGAGCCCGGCCCGTCGGCGGGCTGGCGGCGCGAGGTCGGTTTCGAGCCCGACTGGGTGACCGAGCGCGGGCATGCCGCCGATCTGATCGTCGCCGGCCGAACCGGCGACGGCGACGTTCCGGACACCGTCGAGGCGGCACTGCTCAACAGCGGCCGGCCGCTCTTGATCCCCGCTGCGGCGCCGATGACCGCGATCCCCGATACGATCGTCATTGCCTGGAAGCCGACGCGCGAAGCGGCCCACGCGGTCACCGCGGCGATGCCGCTGTTGGCCGCGGCGAAGGAGATCGTCATTCTGACCGTCGCCGAGGACGAAGCGATCGCCAGCGCCGAGGATGGCCCGCTGATGGCCGGCTTGCGCTGGCACGGCTTTCGCGTCTCGGCGCGTCATCTGCCGCCCGGCGAAGCCGGGGCGGCGGCAACGATGCTCGCCGCGGCGCGCGAGCAGAACGCTCTCCTGGTGATGGGAGGCTATGGCCACAGCCGGCTGCGCGAGTGGATTTTCGGCGGCTTCACCCATCGGGCGCTCACCGCCGCCGAGGTCCCGCTGCTGATCGCGCATTGAGATGATCGGATAGAGGAGCCGATGCTGACGATTCCATTGGGAAAACCTCGCCAACATCATCGAGAAGGCGCGCGAATTCGACGCCGAGGTGCCGGTTGACCCGGGCGCCGCGACCGGCTCGGATCCGGCCGACGACGACGAGCGGCAGATCCTGTTGGACACCCCCGGCAATCCGACCGAGCAGGAATTGCGCGACGCGATCGACGGCCTCAATCTCGACGAGCGCGAGGAGGTGCTGGCGTTGATGTGGCTCGGGCGCGGCGACTATACCGCCGAGGACTGGTCCGAGGCGCTGCGCCAGGCGCGCGATACCCGCACGGCGACCGAGGCCGACTATCTGGTGGGCACGCCGCTCCTCGCCGATTACCTCGAGGAAGGCATCGATGCGCTCGGCCTGTCGCTCGACGGGCTCGAGCGCGGCTGAGGCGTCTTTGTCGCGGCAGTGCGATGCCGTATGCGACGATCGCCGATCTGCCGCCGGCGGCGCGCCGGCTGCCGCCGCATGCCCAGGAGATCTTCGTTCGGCCTTCAACAACGCCTGGCAGAGCCATGCCGGGCGCGGCCCGCAGCGGCAGGAGGAGACCGCTTTTCGCGTCGCCTGGGCCGCCGTCAAAAAGCATTATCGAAAGGTCGGCGACGCCTGGGTGCCGAAGGGCTGGTGAGCGCGCGGAGCGGCGAGCGAGCGGAAGGGTTTTCCTGTCAATGTCCGGAGGGCTTTACCTCGTGATCCCAGCCATCTTCGCACAACGGACGAGACGCCGTGGGGGTCAGGGATGAGCGTCGAGGCTGCCTATGGCGGGTTGCGGGTGCTCGATCTGGGACAGGGGGTGGCGGCGCCCTATTGCGCGATGCTGCTGGCGATGCATGGTGCCGAGGTCGTCAAGCTCGAACCCGTGACGGGCGACTGGTCGCGCGGGCTCGGCACCCGCTATGGCGGCGCGCATACCGCGATGTCTGCGCATTACAACCGCGGCAAGAAGAGCCTGGCGCTCGACCTCAAATCGCCGGCGGCGCGCGAGATCGCGCTGCTGCTCGCCGACCGCGCCGACATCGTCATCGAAGGCTTTCGGCCGGGCGTCGCCGACCGGCTCGGTCTCGGCTACGTGGCGCTGTCGGCGCGCAATCCGCGGCTTCTCTATCTGTCGGTCAGCGGCTTTGGCCAGGACGGCCCCTACGCGCAGCTGCCATGCACCGACTCGGTGGCGCAGGCCTTCTCCGGACTGATGTCGGTCAACCTCGGCAATGACGGCGCGCCGCACCGCGTCGGTGCGATCATCGTCGACACCCTGAGAGGGCTCTATGCGGCGCAGATGCTGGGCGTCGCCCTTTATGGGCGCGAGCGCAGCGGTCGCGGCCGGCGGCTCGAGGTCAGCCTGGCGCAATGCGCCGCCGCGATCCTCGGCCACAAGCTCGCCGAGCACATCCTCGAAGGCGGCGCGCCGCGGGCGCTGAATGTACCGACCGGCGCCTACCGCACCGCCGACGGCTGGATCATGATCGCCCTCATCAAAGAGGAGCAGTTCGCGCGCCTCGCTATGGTGCTCGGCCGGCCCGATCTCGCGGCCGATCCGCGCTTTGTTGATTTCGCTGCCCGCGCCAGGCACGCCGGCCGGATCGGCGAGATCGTCGGCGCGATCTTTCCGGGCGATGCGACGGCGGGCTGGCTCGACCGGCTGCGCGCTGCCGACATCCTCGCCGACCGGATCAACGGCTTCGACGATTGGCTGGCCGACCCGCATATCGCCGCGACCGGCGGCGCCATCGCCGTGGAGCAGCCCGGCATGGGCTGCTTTTGCACGCCGCGCACTCCGGGGATCACGGCCGCGGCCGACGCCGCGATGGCGCCGGCGCCGATGATCGGCGAGCATGGACGGGAGATCCTGGAGGGGCTCGGCGTTGCTGCCGCAACGATCGGCCAACTCGCCGCCGAAGGCTTCCTGCGGCTGCCGGAGGCGGCATGAGCGAGGGTTTCGACCGCCGCCGGCATCGGCCCGCCGAAGAGCGCTGGTTCGAGGATCTGCGGCTCGGCGAGCGTTTTCCCAATCCAAGCCGCACCGTGACGGAGGCGCATTTCGCCGCCTTTCAGACGGTCTCGGCCGACAATCATCCGATCCATTACGACGTCGAGTATTGCCGGGAGCGCGGCCTGCCGTCGCCGCTCGCGCACGGCTTCCAGATCCTGTGCTTTACCGCCGCCGGCGCGGGCGGCTTTGCGCATGCGATCGGCGACGCGTTGTTGGGGTTCATCGAGCAGTCGGCGAGATTCCTGAAGCCGGTCTATGCCGGCGACACGCTTTACCCGTTGCTGGAAATCGCGGCGCTGACGCCGCAGCGCACGACCGGCATCGTCTCGGTCGCCGTTACCGTCCACAATCAGAAAGGCGAACTCGTCCTGACCGGAGAGCAAAAATACCTGTTGAAGAAGCGTCATCCCCAACCATAGCAAAGCTAAAACCGGAAGCTGGCGGCGAGGATCGGGCCCTTCATATGGACGTCGAAGCCGAGGCCGCCCGTCGCCGTGTAATCGAAGTTGAGGCTGCGATAGCCGAGGCGCAGCGTTACCCACGACTTCGGCTGATAGTCGAACGTGCCGATCACCTGCCAATCGACATGCGCCCCGACGCCGAAGCCGCCGACATCGCCATAGGCAGTGAGCCCGAGGCCGTTGCCGAAATCGCGGTGGAAACGGGCGCCGATCAACGGGTCGCTCCAGGCGTTGGACGGCGAGACGTATACCGACCGGTAGTCGCTTCGGCCGGTCAACGAGAGGTCGCTATAGAAGTCCCAAGCGCGAAAGCCGACGCCGGCATCGAACGACTGAACCGGCTGTTCCAGCACGTGGTAGAGCAGCAGCGCGGTGCCTTGATTGACGTTCAGATCGGCGCTGCCGCCAGTAAAAAAGGTGTTGCGGGTCGTGATGTTGGTGCCGACCGGGATGTGCAGCACGTCGCCCAACAGGCTGAACGGTCCGTCGCGGATCTCGAGCGCGCCGACGATCGGCACGCTGTCAAGGTGTCCGAGCATCTGGAAGGCGCCGACCTCGGTGTCGACAACCGGCGCGCGCCGCAGCGGCGTCTCGATCGCGGTGTTGGTGCCGGCGAGCCAGAGATAGGGCGTCGCGATCACCTGCAGGCCCCAGCCAGGCGTGTTCGGAGGCGGCGGTCCGCCCGGCAGGAGCGGCGGCGCCTCGGCCGGCGGCGGTGCTTGCTGCGCGCCGGCCGATCGCAACGCGATTGCGATCGCCGCAAGCGACAGGGCGAGAACCGCCAATACCGTGAAACGCGCTCCGCGGTCAGTTCGCATCAAGTTTTTGCGGGCGCGGGCGCCTATTTCCCCATGGCGGCGACCGTCGTAGCAGGGCAAACAGGATTTTGCCAGTCGCCGCGCCGATCCTCCCCGTTTTTTCCTGATGACGTTTCCTTGCGGCCACAACCGTCATCGGCTCCGGCATTCGGTTCTCTATCGGCGGATTCTGCCAATGCGGAGGATGATCCTGTTGCTGTCTGACAACCGGTGTGACCAGACGGCGGATGAGGTTACGGAGCTGATTACTGCCGACCAAATGAATTATGTGTCAGTTTCTGACAGTTTTGTTACTTTCCACCGCCCGGCCGCTTTTTGACCGCGCCGACGAGGGCATCCCAGGGAAATGCCGCTGCCCACCGACCCGAGGAGGTTGCCATGCCCGAACCCGAACGCATCGATCGGCGCCGGGCGGCACTGATCGCCTACGATGTTTGCCGGCGCGCGCTCACTCCATCGGATCCCGCTCGAAAGGCTGTGATGCGGCCCGTGCTTGATGCCTGGGTACAGATGATCGCCGCCGCGCGAGCGGCGAGCGTGCCGGTGATCTACACGACCCCCGTCAGCCGCGCCGATGGCGCCGACGTCGTCATGTTGCCGACCGATCTTTCGGCGGCGACCGGCATGCCGCCACTCACCAACGCTGTCGAGGGAACCGAAGAGGCGGGTTTCCCGGATGAAATCGCGCCGAGGCCCGAGGATTATGTCTTTCTCAAACGCCGGCCGAGCGCCTTCTACGGGACGGGCGTTGCCGAACTGCTGCACATGTTGCGGCGCGACACGATCATCATTGGCGGCGGCGCGACCAATCGCGGCGTCGAGACGAGCGTCCGCGAGGCCTTCAACCTCGACCTCGCGTCTGTCGTGGTGCGCGAATGCTGCTGGAGCGGCGACGCGGCCGCCCACGCCTACAGTCTCGACAAGGCAATGAAAATGTACGCACGCATCCGAAGCCTCGACCAGGTCGCGGCGATGCTGCGGGAATGAAGGGCCGCCACCACTACGCGCACCCTGCTTTCCGCCGTTCCTGTGCCCCACCGCAGCGCGCGTTCGTCTTGAACCACCGGAGACGCAAATGATCAGGACGATAGTGATCGGCGCCGGCGTGATGGGCGCCTCGGTCGCGTATCGGCTGGCTCAGGCCGGCGCCTCCGTTACGGTGCTGGAAGCGACGCGCGTCGGCGGCGGCACCTCCGGCATCAGCTTTGCGTGGACGAACGCAAACAAAAAGCCACCGAGGCCCTACCACGATCTGAATGTCGCCGGCATGAAGGCGCACGCGGCACTCGCCGACGAGTTCGGCGCGACGCCGTGGTGGCACGGCGGCGGCAGTGTCGAATGGGAAGCCGAACCCGATCGCCCGGCGCAGCGGGAAAACATCGAGCAGCTGAAGTCCTGGGGCTATGCCGTGGAATGGATCACGCCGCGCCAGGTGCAGGAATTGGAGCCCGACATCGACCCGGCGACGATCGGCGATGCGCCGGTGGCGTTCTTCCCCGAAGAGGGGTGGCTCGATCCGGTGGTCTACGCACATGCCATGCTGTCCGCCGCGCGGCGTCGCCATGGCGCGAAAATCATCTGCGGCGCCCGAGTTGTAGACCTGATCATGGCCGGCGATCGGGTGACCGGCGTCCGCCTCGCCGACGGCCGAGAATACGAGGCCGACACCGTCGTGAACTGTGCCGGTCGTTGGACCAACGCGGCAACCCGGGATGCGGGTCTGCACTTGCCGCTCGCACCGACCGTCGGGTTCCTGGTGTTCACGCCGCCTGTCGCCGCCGGCTTGAGCCGTGTCGTCCGCACTACCGTAATCGACGCGCGCCCCGATGGCGCCGGGCGCCTGATGCTGCATTGGAACCCGACCGACGCGATGGTGGGCTTTGACACAAGGCTTAGCCCGTCGATGCCGGAGGCGCGCGATCTGGTGCGTCGGGCCCGACAGCTGCTGCCCTCGATCGGCGAGGTCGAGGCGGAGGCAGTGCGCATCGCCATCCGGCCGATCCCCGGCGACCATTTCTCAGCGATCGGGCCGATGCCGCGGACATCCGGCTATTATCTCGCGGTCACCCATAGCGGCGTGACGATGTCGCCGTTCCTCGGCGCGGTGGTGGCCGACGAGGTCCTATCGGGACGGCAAAGGGCTGAACTCGCCGATTTCCGGCCGGCGCGTTTCTTCAATTGACCGCGTCGGCAATGTCCTGTCGAACAAAAAGACGGGCCCGCGTCGCGGACGTAGCGCGCGGGCCCGAGCGTGGGGCGGGAGACTAAAAAACCGTTTGTTTTCGGTAAGGGCGGCCCCGCTTCGACCTGCTTCAGCGCTTGCCGATTAGAATGGCGGGAAACGCGGCCAATCCGACCAACGGTTGGCCTCGGCTCGCGCATAGGGCTGACCGATCGCGCTGACCGCCCGCGAGAACCATTTGCCGAACGCCCGCGCGGTGCGGAACAGGGTGCCGTCGTGGCGCGATTTTGTCTGCATGTGTGTCACTCCTTCCAAAGCGATGCCCTTGGGGCAATTGGTGGCGACGCGGCGTGGCGCGGAAATGCGCCCACCTCGTTTGAGGTGTCCTCACCTCTCACGAATTTTACGAGCGACCGAACAAGCGAGGTAAAATGTACTCAGGGCGCCGACGCCCAAAGCTCAGTGATGGTACGTCGCTTCAATCCTCGCAGTGACGCCGAACCGCCGTTTCTTCCAGTTTTCGAAGTGGTGGTCGTCGAACGGCGCGACAACTGAGATTCTTCGAAAGGTCGGTTTAGGATTTCTCATGGCTGAAACAGCCACCCGCCGCCCTCGGGCAGGGCGCTTATTCGCGGCGCCTCAGGCGAGAACGGCCCAGCCATGCGGCGGCAGCCTGACCTGGGCGCCGGTCTCGCCGGCGTGCAGCACGCCGCCGTCGCCGGCCAAGACGCGCCGGTCAACGTCACGACGAGGCGAAGATCGGCCCGAGCGCCAAGCCGGAGCCTCCGAGTTCCACCGCATAGTCGAGCCAAGCGAGGAGACGGCGGAGCCGATGACGCACCGCGATGTGTCCGCCGGCCGCCGGCTCGGCCCGACAAAGCCGAGCGGGTAGACTTGCCACCAGACCTGATGCGCTACCCAATCCGGCACGGCAGCTCTGCGAGAGCGACCGGAGGGCGAAAGCACATCCGCGTGGTCAGGGCTTGCCGAAGGTGGCGATCCGGTCGATGCGGCAGACGAACAACACGCGCTTTTCATCGATCTCCGGGTCGCGCAGCCCTTAGGGCGGCGGATTGCCGGTGTATTTCGTCCAGATCCGGTCGAGCTGCCGGGTCACGTAGTCGCCGCCCGGTTCCCATTCGCGCCGCTCCTCCTCCACGGCGTGCTTGATCTGCACCCAGTGATAGGGATTGTCGGGATTGACGAGTAGGCTGGGTCATCCTCGGGTTTCGGCGGATCCATTCGCATTTCGGCCGGTGCGCGGCGGTATTGACGAGGATTTTGCCACCCTCGTGGTCGAACCACATCGGCGTCAGGCTAGCAGCCTGTCGGACTTAGGTGGAAGCCGACCCAGAATGTGGTAGGTTTGAGTGGGGGATGTGTACTAGGGGCGGGTGGGGGATGAGCAATTTTCGCCAGGTGGATCGGCAGACGGGGTTTCTGTTGCCACCCTCGGTAGATGAGTGGCTGCCGCAACGACATTTGGCGCGCTTTGTGGTGGAAGTGATTGACGGTCTGGATCTGCACGAGCTGAGCGGCAGCTATCGCGGGTCGGGCTCGGCGTCGTACCACCCAGCGATGCTGCTGGGGCTGTTGGTTTACGGCTATGCGACGGGGGTGTTTTCGAGCCGAAAGCTGGAGCAGGCGACGTACGATTCGGTGGCGTTTCGCTTCATCGCGGCAAACGACCACCCGGACCACGACACGATCGCGACGTTCCGGCGGCGGTTTTTGCCGGAGATCGAGGGGCTGTTCGTCAGGGTGTTGTTGTTGGCCCGCGAGATGGGGGTTCTCGGTCTGGGCACGGTGGCGTTGGACGGGACCAAGATCCACGCCAATGCGAGCCGGCATAGCGCGCTCTCTTATGAGCATGCTGGGAAGCTGGAGGCGCAGCTGAAGGCCGAGGTGGGAGAGCTGATGGCCAAGGCCGAGGCGGCCGATACGGCGGATCTTCCTAAGCCTGCCCCGGCGAAGGCCGGGGGGATGTCGATCCCCGAGGAGTTGGAGCGACGCGAAGTACGACTGCAGAAGCTGGCCGAGGCGCGCAGCAAAATCGAGGCGCGTGCCAGCGAGCGCTTGGCCCGTGAGCAGGCGGAGTATGAGGCCAAAGTCGCGGCGCGCGAGGCCAAGGCCAGGGCGAGCGGCAGGAAGCCTGGCGGCAGGCCGCCGGCGCCGCCGGCTGCGGGGCCCGGCCCAACCGATCAGATCAATCTGACCGACGAGGACTCGCGGATCATGCCGGTGGCGGGCGGCGGGTTCGAGCAATGCTACAACGCGCAAGCCGTAGTGACGGCAGACAGCCTGTTGGTGGTCGCCAGCGATGTCGTACAAGCCGCGAACGACAAGCAGCAACTCGCGCCGATGCTGGGCAAGCTGGCGGCTTTGCCGGCGGATCTCGGCAGGGCGCAAACGATGCTCGGCGACAATGGCTATTGCAGCGCCGCCAATGTGACAGCCTGCACCGCGGCAGGGATCGAGCCGCTGCTGGCGCTCGGCCGTGCGCCACATAACCCACCCTTGGCCGAGCGCTTTGCTCCGGCACCGCCCGCACCGCAGGACCCGACGCCGCTCGAAGCGATGGCGCACCGCTTGGCGACACCCGAAGGCAAGAAGCTCTACGGCCGGCGCAAGTGCACCCCGGAGCCAGTCTTCGGCATAATCAAGTCGGTTCTGGGCTTTCGCCAATTCCTGCTGCGCGGGCTCGATAAAGTCCGCGGCGAGTGGAGCCTGGTCACCATGGCCTGGAACATCAAGCGGATCTTCGCCCTCGCCGCCCGGTAAAGGAGCATCAGAAGAGTAAATCTCAACCAAAGCGAGATATCGGTCGGAACCCTTGACCAAGTCTCCAACCCGTCAGCATCCCGACGACGGTTGACGCAATGCAAAGCCGCGTTCCATCCCTCGATAGTTAAACCCAGTCCGACAGGCTGCTAGGCCGCCCGCCCGGGCCGGTAACGCCGAGCGTCTGCGTGATCGGCCGGTCGAGGAGTTCGCGGTAGATCGGGTCGAGATCGTCGAGACCCTCTGCCCTGCGGCGTTCGCCGATCACGAACTGGCCTTCCTGCAAACCACTCGCGACATCGCGAAAATTGGCGACGAAGAAGCTCATCGGCGCCTCCCCGTTTTCGTCGGAGGACAATACGAACGTTATGTCCGGCTGTTGACGGCGTAAAATGGCCGGTCGACCATGTCGCGGTGCCAGCTGCCGTACCACGCTTGGGCGTAGGGCTTGATGCGGGCGAGGAGGTCGGCGCGGGCCCGCTGCTCCGGCGTCAGGCCCTTGGCGCAGAAATCTCGCACCTCGCGATAGAGCGCCTCGACGTCGATCGTCTGCGGCCGATGGCCGTCGACGACGATGCGGCCGCCGACGACGACGGTCGCGACATCGGCACCCATAGCCCGCTCGACAAAGGCCTCGCCGATGTCGAATTCCGGATCGATCCATGGGTCGCGCGCCACCCGGTCGAGGTCGACGAGGATCGCGTCGCCCTTCATGCCGGGCAGCAAGGCGCCGGCCTCGCCGGCAAAGCCGGTGGCCTGTGCCCCGTTCACGGTCGCGATCTCGAGCGCCTCATAGGCGCTCAACGCCGGGGACGTCAGCTCGAAGCTGGAGAGGCGATGCAGCTTGTGCATCATTCGCAGCTCCATGACGGCGTCCTCGTCGTCGTTGATCGTCTTGTCGTCGAGCCCGATCGCGACATTGACGCCGGCGGCGCGCAGCGCCATGACCGGCGTGATGCCGTTCCGCATGTGAAGATTGCAGCTCGGGTGGCTGGTCACCGAGGCCCGCCGGCGGCCCATCAGCGCGATCTCCGGTTCGGTGACGTGGATCGCATGGCCAAAGGCGACATTGCTGTCGACGAGGCCGAGATCGTCGAGCCACATGACCGTCGGCTTGTTGTGCCGAGCAAGGCCATAGGCCTTCTGCACCGGCGATTGCAGGAGGTGCATGTGGATCATGACGCCGCCGCGCGCATCGGCGGCGACGCGCACCCGGCGCAGAAACGCATCGCTGACGCCATGCGCCCAGGACGGCGCCAGCAAAATCCGCGTGTCGGCGTCGTTGTAGGCGGCGTAGAGCTCGTCGAACAGGCGGAAATATTCGTCGCCGAACGCCGCCTTGTCGAAGAAGACGAAGGGCCGCGCCGCCTCCCTCAGATCGTCGGGCAAGGTGGCGATGAATGCCTCGCCGCCCATCACGAGCTTGCTCTCGTCGCGCACGCCGGGCGAGAAGGCAACACGGATGCCGGTCGCCCGATAGGTCTTTATCGCGGCATGGGCGCGCCGGGCGCCTTCCGGGCCGTCATCGTCGAAGCCGTTATGGTGGAGTAGGGTGGCGCCGCTGCGCAGATGGCGCCAGGCGCACAGCGCCGCCGTCAATTCGGGCGGCAGCACCGGCATGTAGGCCCAGTCGAACAAGGCGTTTTCGAGAAAATCGTTCTTGACGCCCTTTTGGATCGGCGACATCCCGCGGCCGTGGCTGTGCGCGTCGACGAGCCCCGGCAGCAGCAGCTGCGTGCCGTCGCCGAGGGTGCGCGCATCCGGATATTTCGCCGCCAGTGCTGCGAACGCCCCGGTCTCGGCCACGATGCCTCGCGTGATCGCAACCGCCCCGTCGCGGATCATCCCCGCCGGCCCAAGGCGCGCGTCGATGATCGCATAGGCGCCCCGCAGCAGCAGTGTGTCGGCCATCGCCCACCCCCTTTCGCCGGGCCGACGGCCCGCACGCCTCTCTGGAGTGACCTTCTACCCCTACAGAATGGGATGTCGAACATCGACGCAAAACAGCCCGGCTGCTGCGGGGCGCGGCCCCCCCGATCGCACCGCTTCGGTTGGGGGGAACCGAGGGAATTGTCTCAGGCCGGGATGGGCCCTAGATATGGAGCCTCCCTCCGGAGGAAACGATGCTGGGCTGGACGGTCCGGATCGCTCGGCGAGGGCTCGCCGCCGGCCTCGCCTGCATTGCCCTGAGCGGCATCGCGCTGACGCAAGACATGGTCGTGCCGTCGCCGAACCGTGCGGCGACGGCGCCGAGCACCGCAGCTGCACCGGCCCCGATCGTGCCGGCAGTGCCGGCACCGCGGCTGAGCGAGGCCCAGCTCGAACAGCTGGTGGCGCCGATTGCGCTCTACCCGGACCCGCTACTGGCGCAAATTCTGATGGCCTCGACCTATCCGCTCGAAGTGGTCGAGGCGGCGCGCTGGGTCGCGGCTCCGGCCACTCGGGCGCTGAGCGGGGATGCACTCGAAAGCGCGATCGCGGCGCAGAACTGGGACCCGAGCGTCAGGGCGCTGGCGGCGTTCCCGCCGGTCCTCGAGACGATGAGCAACGAGCTGCGGTGGACCGAGGCTCTCGGCAACGCCTTCCTCATCCAGCAGGGCGACGTGATGGCCGCGGTGCAGAGCCTGCGCCACGCGGCGCTGGCGGCGGGAACCCTCAAGACGACGCCGCAATGCGATTGCGTCGTCCAGACGAACGGGTCGACGATTTCGATCCTGCCGGCCGAGCCCGAGGATATCCGCGCGCCAGTTTACGCTCCTGTCGTCTATGGGCCTTGGCCTAATCCGGCCTATCCGCCCGATGATTTCCCGGCCCCGGAAGGCTTCGACGCTCTGCCGGGGTTCTCCATCGGCTTCGAGCCGCCGGTCGATCTGGCGTTTTTCGGTCCGCTATGGGGCTGGGGCTGGATCGATTGGGAGCATCGTTGCATCAGCATCGGGCCGCACCGCTATGCGCTCGCTTTGGGCGGGCATGCCGTCTTTTCGGGCCGGGTATGGGTGCATGACCCGGCGCATCGCGGCGGCGTGCCCTACGCCGATGCGGCAGTGCGGGGGCGCTTCGATGCCGCCCGGATTGCCGCGCTGACGATGGCGGCGCACGCCGCCGCCGGGGATGCGGTGACCGTCATGCGCCCGGGCGACGCCGGACGCTTCGCCGCCTTGCGCAACGCGGCGACGCGTAATTGGGTCGATCGGGTCGGTGCCACGACCGTGCTCCGCGGCCGCGCTGCGGAGCAGGGCGGGGCGGTGCTCCGGGCGGCGCCGCGCTTCCGGGGCCGCACCGAATTTCGCGCCGGACCGGCGGGATTCCGCGGCGTCCCGGCGTTTCGCGTCGGCGCAGCCCATGCGGCGGTGGCCGGACCTCACGTTGCCGGGGGTTCGGCCGGCCATTTGCGTTAAGGCTCCCCGCGGCCGCAGCGGCTTATGCCCCAGTATCCTCGCCACGCGCTGTTCAAAGCGCACAGCCCTTCGAACAGTCGCGATTTAAGGGAGGAGGTCGGTCCCCTCGTCCGTGCCGCCGGCGGCGAGGGCGGCGCGATGAAAGGTCCCGACCGCGGCGCGGGTCAGGGCGACAAAGCTGACCGTGCTCGCCGGTTTTCCATCCGCCAAGTCGGGTGCCTGCCCTCCGCCGCGCAAGGCGGCGGAGGGCAGGCACGGCTCAACTGTGCCAGCGAAATGCCTGCGGCTTGCGCGCGGCGCCCTGTGAGATCACGACATTGACGAGCGCCGGGCCGCGGAAGTTCATCGCCTCGTCGAGGGCACCGCGCAGATGTTTCGGGTCCTCGATGAAGAACCCCTTGCCGCCGAAGGCGTCCATCATCCGGTCGTAGCGGGCGCCGTAGATCAGCGAGTTGGGCTTCATGTTGAACATCGGGTTTTCCGGGATTTCAGCCATGCCCGGGCCGATGCCGCCATTGTTTAGGACGACGATCTTGGCCGGGAAGTTGTAGCGCACCAGAGTCTCCATCTCCATTCCCGAGAAACCGATTGCCGAGTTGCCGGAGAGGTGGATGACCGGCCGGTCCGGATGAACGACACAGGCGGCGATGGCCTGGCCGAGGCCGACCCCCATCGTGCCGTAGGTGCCGGCGTTGAGGCAGGAACGGGCGTTGAAGCTCGGCAATTGGGTGAGGCCTATATCCATCGTGCCGGCGCCCTCGGCGCTCAAGAACGCGTTCTTCGGCATCCAGGCGGCGACGTCTTTGAGGGCGCGGTAATAATTGGCCGGCGCCTCGTCGTCGTCGATCTGCGGACGGATCATCGCCGCGTTCTCGGCCGCCTTCTTCGCGATCATTTGACGCCACGGCGTGTCCTTCGGATGGAACCACTGGCGGCCGGCGAGCGCCTTGTTGAGCTGCCCGACGATCGCCTTGCCGTCGCCGACCAGTGCCACCTCTGTCGCCTTGTTGTGGCCGATCTCTTCGGGCGCGATGTCGAGCTGGATGACCTTGAGGTCCTTGGCGTAGCGCGGCGCCTGGCCGAAATGGAAGATCCAGTTGAACCTGGCGCCCATCAGGAACACGACGTCGGCGTTCTGCAATGCCAGCGTGCGCGCCGCCGCAACCGACAGCGGATGGTCGTCCGGCATCACGCCCTTGCCCATCGGCGATCGCAGGAACGGCACTTGCGTGCGCTCGATAAAGCTGCGCACCTCGTCCTCGGCGCGCGACCAGGCCATCCCCTTGCCGACGAGGATGAGCGGCCGCTCGGCCCGCTCGAGCAGGTTCAACGCGTCCTCGATGTATTCCTGCGGCGCGACTGTGCGCGGCGGGTCCGGCGCCCGCTCGACCTGGACGACTTTGTCCAGCTCGCACTTGCCGGTGATGATGTCGTCGGGCATGTCGAGATAGGTCGCGCCCGGTCGGCCGTAGATCGCGTTCCGCGTCGCCATCTCGACGTAATACGGGATGCGCTGGACGGTATCGATCGCATGGGCGAACTTGCAGAACGGCGAGGCGATCAATACCTGCCGTTCTTCCTGGAAGGCCCCCATGCCGCCACGATAGGTCTCGGAGGCGCCGCCGATCAGGATCATCGGCCAACAGTTCTGCTGCGCGTTGGCGAGGCCGGCCAGGCCGTGAACGACGCCGGGGCCGGTCACGACGATGCAGGCGCCGGGGCGGCCCTTCAGATAGCCGTAGGCTTGCGCCGCGTAGGACGCGGCCTGCTCGTTGCGCATCCCGATATAGGCGACGCCCTCCTTCTGCGCCGCCGCGGCGATCGGGCCGACCGGAAACCCGACGACCCCGAACAAGTGGTCGATGCCCTGCTGTTTGAGGCTCCGCGCGATCAGGGTGGCGCCGTCGATCTCAGCCATGTTTCTCTCCCGCCTGGTGAGGCCGAGGCCGGCCGATACGCGTGACGCCGCCGGGCTCGGTTGTCGATAGGACTCCGCCGCAGAGATTACGCATTTATGGCGCGGCGGGAAGAGCGCTTATCGGACATCAGGCCGACGCCGCGCGATTTTTTCCTGCGCAATCCGTCAATACCCGCGCGCCGGATCGACCCGGTGCAACAGCGGGCGGCCTTCCTCGAAGCGCCGGATGTTGTCGAGGACGATCGGGGCGGCGGTCGCCGGATTGGTGATACCGGCGATATGCGGCGTAATCAGGATCCGCGGATGCTGCCAGAACGGGTGTGCGGGCGGCAGCGGTTCCTCGCGGAAGACGTCGAGCGCCGCGGCCGAAAGCTGTCCCGAGGCGAGCGCCGGGATCAGGTCGGCCTCGACGAGATGGCCGCCGCGCCCGGCATTGACGAGGCCGGCGCCGCGGGGCAACAGCGCGAAAGTCCGGGCGCACAAGATGCCCTCGGTTTCGCCGGTCAGCGGCAGCAGGCAGACGAGAATTTCCGATCCGGCGAGCAGCCGAGGCAGGTCGGCCGCGCCGGCATAGGTCGAGAATCCTGCGACCTGCCGCGGGTGACGGGTCCAGCCGGCAACCGGAAAGCCGAGCCCTTTGAGCTTGCGCCCGGCATCCCGCCCGATTTCGCCGAAACCGAGAATGCCGACCGGCCGCTCGCCGGCGTTCTTCTGCGGCAGCTCGCGCCAGATCCCGGTTTGCTGCTGGGCCCGATAGTCGAGGTCCTTACGGTGCAGCCGCAAGACCTGCAGAACGACAAATTCGCTCATCGCCGCGATCAGATTCGGATCGACGAGGCGGACGATCGGCACGCCGAACGGCAACAGCGGGTCGACGAGGACGTGGTCGATCCCGGCGCCCAGCGATAGGATCAGTTTGAGGTTCGGGAGCGCGGCCAGGAGCCCGGGCGCGGGCCGCCAGACGAGGGCGAAGTCGATATCGGCCGGATTGCCGATCTCCGGCCAGACACGCACCTCGATCGAGGCCGAGAGCAGGGCGAGTTGCGCCTTCCAGCGGGCCGACGAATTGACCGATGAACAAAATAAGAGGGCCATTGGTTGCCGTCATAGCACAGCGCGCGTCGTCGCCATATTCCGGCCGCTTCGGGGCGCGCCAATGGCGGCGGCTTCGTCACAGGGGACCGGTTGATGCGCTCTTTATGGGAGACGATGTTCCGGCGGTGGCTCGGCCGGCCGGGTGCGGCCGCCTGCGGCGAGGAGGCGAACCTGCCGGACTTGTCGGCGGCAACCTGTCGGACCGGCCCCGCCTTCATCGTGGGGCGGGTGGCCGCGGCCTTTGACGGCAACGCCCGGCTGCCCGAGGCCGCAAAGCTATCGGACTCCGCGACCGTGCTCGACGCGACCTTCGGAGGTCGCGATCTCGAGTGAGGCGGCGCGAGCCGAATGCCGCGCGACGCCCGCGATGTTGCAATTGCGCATGAACCAGGTAGTTTTTGCGGTGTGTATCGGTGGGCATCGCGCCGGTTCGGATCCGCCGTCCGCCACGCCGCGAGCGCCACGGCGTGACAGGGGAATGCGCAATGCCGACCGAGATCCCAACGCGTCGCTCCAAGATGAGCTTGGTCGAGCGGGTGCGCGATTATTTTTCGCCGCGCGAGATCATCGACACCTCGCCCAAGATATCGGACGAGGTCAAATACACCACTTGCTACATGTGCGCCTGCCGCTGCGGCATCAAGGTCCATCTGAAGGACGGCAGCATCCGCTACATCGAGGGAAATCGCGACCATCCGGTCAATCGGGGCGTGATCTGCGGCAAGGGCGCCTCAGGCATCATGCAGCAGAATTCCCCGGCCAAGCTGACCAAGCCCTTGAAGCGCGTCGGCGAGCGCGGCGCCGGTGTCTTCCGTGAGATCGAGTGGGACGAGGCGATCGCTACGGCGCTCGAATGGCTGTCGGCGATCCGCGCCGCGGATCCAAAAAAGCTCGCCTTCTTCACCGGCCGCGACCAAAGCCAATCCCTGACCGGTTATTGGGCAGCGCAGTTCGGCACGCCCAATTACGCCGCCCATGGCGGGTTCTGCTCGGTCAATATGGCCGCGGCCGGGATGTACACGCTCGGCGGCAGCTTCTGGGAGTTTGGCGAGCCGGATTGGGAGCAAACGCGCTTCTTCATGATGTTCGGGGTGGCCGAGGATCATGATTCGAACCCGATCAAGATCGCGCTTTCGGGGCTGCGGCGGCGCGGCGTCAAATTCGTCTCGGTCAACCCGGTGCGCACCGGCTATTCGGCGATCGCCGATGAATGGATCGGGATCAGGCCGGGGACAGACGGGCTGTTTGTGCTGGCGTTGATCCACACGCTGCTCGAAGCCGATCGCATCGATGCCGATTACCTGGTGCGCTACACGAATGCCGCCTGGCTCGTGATCCGGGCGCCGGGCGCCGCCGACGACGGTCTCTTTGCCCGCAACGACGCCGGCGAACCGCTCGTGCTCGAGGGGTCGGGAATGGTGTCCAGCGGCATGGCGGCCGGGGTGACGGCCTGCCTCGTCGGCGAAGCGACATTGGCCGACGGGCGACACGCGGTGCCGGTTTTCCAGCTCATCGTCGAGCGCTACCTCGACGAGCGCTTCGCGCCCGAGGCGGTGGCCGAAACCTGCGGCGTGCCGGCGGCGACGATCCGACGGCTCGCTGCCGAGATCGCGCAGGCCGCGTTCAACGAGCAAATCGAGCTCGCCGTGCCGTGGACCGATTGGGCCGGACGCCGGCACGAGACGATGAGCGGCCGCCCCGTCTCTTTCCATGCGATGCGCGGCATCTCGGCCCATTCGAACGGGTTTCAGACGTGCCGTGCGCTGCATCTCTTGCAATTGCTGCTCGGGACGATCGATGTGCCTGGCGGTTGGCGCTACAAGTCGCCGCACCCGAAGCCCTGTCCACCGGGTCCGAAGCCGGCCGGCCGGCCGGAGCAGGTCGTTCCTGGCCGACCTCTGCCGGGTATTCCGCTCGGCTATCCGATGTCACCCGAGGATCTGATCGTCGATAGCGACGGCCGGCCCGGTCGGATCGACAAGGCGTTTTCGTGGGAGGCGCCGCTCGCCGCCCACGGCATGATGCACATGGTGATCGCCAACGCCGCCAAGGGCGACCCTTATCCGATCGACACGCTGTTCCTGTACATGGCCAACATGGCGTGGAACTCGGCGATGAACAGCGTCGGGACGATGCGCATGCTAGCCGACAAGGACCACGCGACTGGCCGTTATCGCATCCCCAGGATCATCTATTCGGACGCTTATTATTCCGAGATGGTGGCCTTTGCCGACTTGGTTCTGCCGGATACCACCTATCTCGAGCGCTGGGATTGCATCTCGCTGCTCGACCGCCCAATCGGTGGGGTCGACGGGCCGGCCAATTCGATCCGCCAGCCGATCCTGAAACCTGATCGCGACGTCCGACCGTTCCAGGATGTGCTGATCGAACTCGGCGCCCGGCTCCGCCTGCCGGGTTTCACCCTGCCGGACGGCGCGCCGCGCTACCCGGGCGGCTATGCCGATTATCTCGTCAATCATGAGCGCAGGCCCGGGGTGGGGCCGCTCGGAGGCTGGCGCGGCGCCGCGGGCGATCTCTCCGGCCGCGGTGCGCCAAACCCGCATCAGCTCGAACGCTATGTCGCGAACGGCTGTTTCTGGAGGCACGAGTTGCCACCGGAGCAGCGGTATTTCAAGCACGCCAACAAGGCCTATCTCGAAACTGCCGCGGCGATGGGCTTCATCGATGACGCCGGCCCGATCGTGCTGCAGCTTTATCTCGAGCCACTGCAGCGCTTTCGCCTCGCCGCCGCCGGGCACGGCAAAGCCCGCCCGCCCGCGGTGCATCGCGAACGCATCGCAACTTATTTCGATCCACTACCCTTCTGGTATATGCCCTTCGAGGAGGCGCGCATCGACCGCGATGCATTTCCGCTGCACGCGCTGACCCAGCGGCCGATGCACATGTATCATTCGTGGCACTCGCAAAACGCCTGGCTCCGGCAGATCATTGGGCGGAACCGGCTGTATGTGAGCCGGACGCTCGGACGAACCCTCGGCCTAGCCGAGAATGACTGGGTCTGGGTGTCAAGCCATCACGGTCGAGCGCGGGTTCCGACCAAGCTGATGGACGGGGTCAATCCCGATACGGTGTGGACCTGGAACGCGATCGGCAAGCACGCCGGAGCGTGGAATCTCGACCCAGCCTCGCCGGAGTTTCGCGAGGGGTTCATCCTTAACCACCTGATCTCGGAGCTGTTGCCGGCCGATAGCGGCTATGGCTACGCCAATGCCGACCCGGTTACCGGCCAGGCGGCGTGGTACGACCTGCGGGTACGGATCGACAAGGCGGCGCCGGTGGAGGCCGGCAACAGCGCGCCTTCCTTCGCGCCGTTCGGGCACCCGGCGGGGTTGCCCCAGCCGCCGCGCATCCTGCGTTACGGCGCGCCGAAAGGTGGCGACGGAGCGGCGCCATGACGTCGCTGCCGCCGCTGCCGGGCCGGAAAAAGCTCGGCCTCGTCATCGACCTCGACATCTGCGTCGGCTGCCACGCCTGTGCCACCGCCTGCAAGGAATGGAACTCCGGTGGCCACATGGCCCCGTTGCCCGATTTCGATCCGTATGGCGATGCCGCCTGGGGGGTGTGGTTCAACCGCATCCACGCGTTCGAGGAGGGCGACGGCGACGGGGCGCGGACGGTCTATTTTCCCCGATCCTGCCTGCATTGCGAAGATCCGGCCTGCGTCACGGTCTGCCCAACCGGCGCCTCCTACAAGCGAACCGAGGACGGCATCGTTCTCATCGACAAATCGATCTGCATCGGCTGCAAGCTGTGCTCCTGGGCTTGCCCCTACGGGGCGAGGGAGTTCGACGACGATGCCGGGGTCATGAAGAAATGCACCCTTTGCATCGACCGAATCTACAACGAGCACTTGCCCACAGAAGAGCGGCAACCGGCCTGCGTCATGGTGTGCCCGGTCAGCGCCCGGCATTTCGGCGACCTCGGCGATCCGGATTCTGAAGTCTCGGAAATGGTGGTGCAGCGCCGCGGCGCCGATTTACTGCCGGAACTCGGCTACCGGCCGGTCAACAAATACCTGCCGCCGCGGCCGGGACGCATGGCGCCGCTCGCGCGCACCGCGCCCGATCCGCCGCCAGCCGGCGCGCCGCAATTGCAAAGCCGGCTGCTGCGCTGGATCGACCGGGTGCTGTCCCGCTGAGGCCGGTCGGGGGATTGGATTGCGCCCGGCATTTTCGATCGTTCTGTTTACGACGTCCTCCGGCGCCGGGTTCGCCCTCCTGATGCTGCTCGGCCTCGGTGCCCCACTCGGTCTTGTGCCATCGAGCTCCAGCTTCGGTTTTGTCGCGCTCGCGCTCGCGTGCCTCCTGGCCGGGGCGGGTCTTGTCTCCTCCGCCTTCCATCTCGGCCATCCGGAACGCGCGTGGCGCGCCTTCTCGCAATGGCGTTCGTCCTGGCTCTCGCGCGAAGGCGTATTTTCGGTGCTGACCTTCATACCGGCGGCGGTGTTTGGCATCGGCTGGGTGCTTTTTGGTGCGACCGGCCGGCTCGTCGGGCTGTGCGGCATTCTCACGGCGGTGCTAGCCGCGGCGACGGTCCATTGCACGGGAATGATTTACGCTTCGCTGAAGCCTGTTCATCAGTGGCACAACGGCTGGGTGGTGCCGGGTTATCTGGCGTTCGGGCTGATGGGCGGGTGCCTCATTCTCGACTTTCTCATTCGGCTGTGGTCGCCGCATTTCGTGGGTGTCGCGGTGTTGACGGTGATCGTCGCCTTTGCCGCCTGGTGGATCAAGGAACGCTATTGGCGATTTATCGACGCCACTTCGTCGCGCAGCACCGTGGCGGGTGCGACGACCCTCGGCAGCCGTGGCACGGTGCGCCTCTTGGAGGCGCCGCATACCGAGGAAAACTATCTGTTGAAGGAGATGGGATTTCGCTTGGGGCGAAAGCATGCGGGGCGGCTGCGTCGCATCGCCCGGCTAGCCGGTTTTGCGCTGCCGGCGCTGTTGAGCGTGATCGGCCTGTTTGTCGGCGGGGTAGGCGGCGGCATCGCGGCCGGGCTCGCGGTGATTGGCGCTGCCGTTGGGCTTGTCGCCGAGCGCTGGCTGTTCTTTGCCGAGGCAAAACACACAGTGATGTTGTACTATGGCGCCGCTTCCGTCTGACGGCGCGGCGAGCAAAGCGGCAGAAATTTTCTTGACGCGGTTTCCGACCGGGAGTTATAAGCCCGGCCCCGGTTTTGGGGTATCTGTTGATTGAGGTTGTGAGGCGAGGGAAGGGATGCGCGGGCGGCGGCGCGGGTCGCTGACGTTCGCGCGGAGTGCGTGACGTTTGGTGGCCCTTGGACCCGTTGATCATTGTCGGCTGTGGGCTTGAGTCTTGATGGGCTTGGGCCTGGGGTTGGGGATGGTTGACGGGGGGATGAACTTGAGAGTTTGATCCTGGCTCAGAACGAACGCTGGCGGCATGCCTAACACATGCAAGTCGGACGCTTCATGGGTTTCGGCTCATGGGGAGTGGCGCACGGGTGAGTAGCGCGTGGGAACCTGTCCTGAAGTGGGGGATAACCGAGGGAAACTTCGGCTAATACCGCATGCGCCCGGGGCGACTCGGGGAAAGATTGATCGCTTTGGGAGGGGCCCGCGTCGGATTAGGTAGTTGGTGGGGTAACGGCCCACCAAGCCGATGATCCGTAGCTGGTCTGAGAGGATGATCAGCCACACTGGGACTGAGACACGGCCCAGACTCCTACGGGAGGCAGCAGTGGGGAATATTGGACAATGGGCGCAAGCCTGATCCAGCAATGCCGCGTGAGTGATGAAGGCCTTCGGGTTGTAAAGCTCTTTGGGCGGGGACGATGATGACGGTACCCGCAGAACAAGCCCCGGCTAACTTCGTGCCAGCAGCCGCGGTAATACGAAGGGGGCGAGCGTTGTTCGGAATTACTGGGCGTAAAGGGCGCGTAGGCGGCGCGGCAAGTCAGGCGTGAAAGCCCCGGGCTCAACCTGGGAATGGCGCTTGGGACTGCCGTGCTGGAGTTCGGGAGAGGAGCGTGGAATTCCCAGTGTAGAGGTGAAATTCGTAGATATTGGGAAGAACACCGGTGGCGAAGGCGGCGCTCTGGACCGACACTGACGCTGAGGCGCGAAAGCGTGGGGAGCAAACAGGATTAGATACCCTGGTAGTCCACGCGGTAAACGATGTGTGCTAGACGTTGGGGAGCCTAGCTCTTCGGTGTCGCCGCTAACGCTTTAAGCACACCGCCTGGGGAGTACGGCCGCAAGGTTAAAACTCAAAGGAATTGACGGGGGCCCGCACAAGCGGTGGAGCATGTGGTTTAATTCGACGCAACGCGAAGAACCTTACCAGCTCTTGACATGCCTCGTATGGGCGGGAGAGATCCCGTTCTTCGGTTCGGCCGGCGGGGACACAGGTGCTGCATGGCTGTCGTCAGCTCGTGTCGTGAGATGTTGGGTTAAGTCCCGCAACGAGCGCAACCCTCATCTTCAGTTGCCAGCGGTTTGGCCGGGCACTCTGGAGAAACTGCCGGTGACAAGCCGGAGGAAGGCGGGGATGACGTCAAGTCCTCATGGCCCTTATGGGCTGGGCTACACACGTGCTACAATGGCGGTGACAGAGGGAGGCAGCGGGGCGACCCCGAGCCAATCTCGAAAAGCCGTCTCAGTTCGGATTGTTCTCTGCAACTCGAGAGCATGAAGTCGGAATCGCTAGTAATCGCGGATCAGCATGCCGCGGTGAATACGTTCCCGGGCCTTGTACACACCGCCCGTCACACCATGGGAGTTGGTTTGACCTTAAGGCGGCGCGCCAACCCTGGGCTTGCCTGGGGAGGTAGCCGACCACGGTCAGGTCAGCGACTGGGGTGAAGTCGTAACAAGGTAGCCGTAGGGGAACCTGCGGCTGGATCACCTCCTTTCTGGATGTCAGAGGTCAGCGATCAGCGGTCAGAGATCAGCAATGGTGTCTGCCGGATCCTCCTCCGACTTTCCACAAACGCCGGGTTTAGCGGGTCTGGTATCTGATCTCTGATATCTGGCCTCTGACCTCTGGCAAGCCGCCGCCGCCTGCGCATCCCTTCTCCCGAACGTCGTTGGCGGGAACGCGGCACCGGGCGCGGCGCGGCCGGGGCTTTGGCCCGTTGGGGCTAGTAGCTCAGCTGGTTAGAGCGCGCGCTTGATAAGCGTGAGGTCGGAGGTTCAAATCCTCCCTGGCCCACCAGGCAGGAGCCGGGGACCCGGGATCGGGGTATCGAGAAGGTATCGAGACGGAAACCTGGCCTGTGATCCCCGGTTCCCAGCGTCTGCGCGGGGGTGTAGCTCAGTAGGGAGAGCGCCTGCTTTGCAAGCAGGAGGTCATCGGTTCGATCCCGTTCACCTCCACCAGCCAAAGCGGCCACCAGCCAAAGCGGCCACCAGCCAAAGCGGCCACCAGCCAAAGCGGCCACCAGCCAAAGCGGCGCGGTGCCGGGCAAGCCGGCGGCCGGGGCGTTCGGAGAAGCCGGTTTATCGGTCCGGCGGCGGCTCGACGGGTGCCCCCAGGGTGGCCCGATCGGCGCGCCGGGGCGGGTGTTGATTGACGGGGTGAAGAGGGAGTTTGAAGTGACCGAGGCGGACCGCCCGGGACCGCGCCTTTGGGCGCGGCGTTTGGGGGGTCCGAGAAGTGTCTTCATGGGTGCCGCCCGCGGGGCGGGCCTGGGGCTGTCGCGGACGCGGCGGCGCGCGGGTCTGGCCGTTGTGCGCGGCGGTGTCGAGCGGTCTGCCGGGCGGGTTGAAAGGCTCGCGGGCGGGCCGGGGATTGAGCGTAAGCAAGGGCATCTGGTGGATGCCTTGGCACTGAGAGGCGATGAAGGACGCGGCACGCTGCGAAAAGCCCGGGGGAGATGCGAGCGATCGTTGATCCCGGGATGTCCGAATGGGGCAACCCACCCCCGGAGGTGACTCTTGGGGTATCCCGCGCTGAATTCATAGGGGCGGGAGGCGAACCCGGCGAACTGAAACATCTCAGTAGCCGGAGGAACAGACATCAACCGAGATTCCGTCAGTAGTGGCGAGCGAACGCGGAACAGGCCAGTGGCCGGGGTTTTTGGTACCGGAAGCGCCTGGAAAGGCGGGCCGCAGCGGGTGACAGCCCCGTACGGGAAACCGGAACCCGGGTCCATGAGTAGGGCGGGACACGTGCAATCCTGTCTGAAGATGGGGGGACCACCCTCCAAGCCTAAATACTCCTCAGTGACCGATAGTGCACCAGTACCGTGAGGGAAAGGTGAAAAGCACCCCGACGAGGGGAGTGAAACAGTTCCTGAAACCGGATGCCTACAAGCAGTCGGAGGTTCAGTGGTCAGTTATCAGTGATCAGTAATCAGAAAGGCCGGCGCGATGCCGGCGGCTGCGCGGTGAGGCGCGAGCGTTGCCGCGGCAGTTCTGATGACTGATTACTGTGTTCTGATCACTGTTCTGACGGCGTACCTTTTGTATAATGGGTCAGCGAGTTGGTCTTGGCAGCGAGCTTAAGCCGCTAGGCGTAGGCGCAGCGAAAGCGAGTCCGAAATGGGCGCTGGTTCGAGCAATCGGACGCGAGTTGCCGGGATCAGACCCGAAACCGGGTGATCTAGCCATGGGCAGGTTGAAGGTGCGGTAACACGCACTGGAGGACCGAACCCACTGCTGTTGCAAAAGCAGGGGATGACTTGTGGCTAGGGGTGAAAGGCCAATCAAACCCGGAAATAGCTGGTTCTCCGCGAAATCTATTGAGGTAGAGCGTCGATTGCTCGCCGCCGGGGGTAGAGCGCTGGATGGGCTAGGGGGGCGCGAGCCTTACCAAACCTAACCAAACTGCGAATACCGGCGAGCGGAGATCGGCAGCCAGACGGCGGGTGCTAAGGTCCGTCGTCGAGAGGGGAACAGCCCAGACCGCCAGCTAAGGTCCCTCAGTCGCGGCTAAGTGGGAAAGGATGTGGGACGGCCAAGACAACCAGGAGGTTGGCTTAGAAGCAGCCATCCTTTAAAGAAAGCGTAATAGCTCACTGGTCTATCAGCCGTCCGGCGCCGAAAATGTAACGGGGCTCAAGCCGCGCACCGAAGCTGCGGGTTTCAGAAGACAGTAATCAGTTATCAGTAATCAGAAACGGAACGGACATGAACGGGTTTGCCAATCGGGTTGATGACCTCGAAGTGTTTCGGCGGGCCTATCGGCTATCGCTGGAGGCGCATCGGGCGAGCCTCGAATTCCCGCGGATCGAGCAGTTCGCGCTCGCCGACCAGGCCCGGCGCGCTTCCAAATCGATCTGTGCCAATCTGGCCGAGGGTTTCGGCCGGCAGCAGCAGTCAGAGGCGGAGTTCCGCCGTTTTCTGATGATGGCGTTGGATCTGCCGACGAGATGCAGGTGTAGACGATGTACTGCCGCGATCTTGGCTATATCGGTGCCGATACCGCCGAGCGCTGGCAGGGCGAATATCGAGAGATCGCCCGCATGCTCTGCGGCCTGTATCGCGGCGGTTCTGATAACTGACGACTGATTACTGTCTTCTGGAGCGGTAGCGGAGCGTTCCGTAGGCCGGTGAAGGCGGCGCGCGAGCGGCGCTGGAGGCATCGGAAGTGCGAATGCTGACATGAGTAGCGTCAATGCGGGTGAGAAACCCGCACGCCGAAAGTCCAAGGGTTCCTGCGCAAGGTTGATCCGCGCAGGGTTAGCCGGGCCCCTAAGGCGAGGGCGAAGGCCGTAGCCGATGGGAAGGAGGTCAACATTCCTCCGCCTGCCGGAGCGTGACGAAGGCCGAGGGTGGTTCCCGCTGAATGGATTGCGGGGGCGGCCGCAGGCCTTCCGGGAAACAGCGCCGGCATATAGACCGTACCCGAAACCGACACTGGTGGACTGGTAGAGCATACCCAGGCGTGTGAGAGAACGGTGTTGAAGGAACTCGGCAAAATGCCCCCGTAACTTCGGGAGAAGGGGGCCCTGCCCGGGGGCAACCCAGGGTGGGGGGCACAGAAGAGGGGGTGGCGACTGTTTACTAAAAACACAGGGCTCTGCGAAGTCGCAAGACGACGTATAGGGTCTGACGCCTGCCCGGTGCCGGAAGGTTAAGAGGAGGGGTGCAAGCTCCGAATCGAAGCCCCGGTAAACGGCGGCCGTAACTATAACGGTCCTAAGGTAGCGAAATTCCTTGTCGGGTAAGTTCCGACCTGCACGAATGGCGTAACGACTTCCCCGCTGTCTCCAACACCGGCTCAGCGAAATTGAATTCTCCGTGAAGATGCGGAGTTCCCGCGGTCAGACGGAAAGACCCCGTGCACCTTTACTACAGCTTTGCAGTGGTGTTAGGGATCGCATGTGTAGGATAGGCGGGAGCCGATGAAGCCCTGGCGCCAGTTGGGGTGGAGGCAACCTTGAAATACCGCTCTTGCGGTCGCTGGCATCTAACCGCGGCCCGTGATCCGGGCCCGGGACCCTGCATGGCGGGTAGTTTGACTGGGGCGGTCGCCTCCCAAAGCGTAACGGAGGCGCGCGATGGTGGGCTCAGGCTGGTCGGAAATCAGCTGTCGAGTGCAATGGCACAAGCCCGCCTGACTGCGAGAGCGACGGCTCGAGCAGAGACGAAAGTCGGCCATAGTGATCCGGTGGTCCCACGTGGACGGGCCATCGCTCAACGGATAAAAGGTACGCCGGGGATAACAGGCTGATGACGCCCAAGAGTCCATATCGACGGCGTCGTTTGGCACCTCGATGTCGGCTCATCGCATCCTGGGGCTGGAGCAGGTCCCAAGGGTATGGCTGTTCGCCATTTAAAGCGGTACGTGAGCTGGGTTTAGAACGTCGTGAGACAGTTCGGTCCCTATCTGCCGTGGGTGTTCGAGACTTGCGAGGCGCTCTCCCCAGTACGAGAGGACCGGGAGGGACGCACCTCTGGTGTACCGGTTGTGGCGCCCGCCGCAATGCCGGGTAGCTAAGTGCGGACGGGATAACCGCTGAACGCATCTAAGCGGGAAGCCCCCCTCAAAACCAGGTCTCGTCGAGAGCCGTGGAAGACCACCACGTCGATAGGCCGGAGGTGGAAGCGGGGTAACCCGTGCAGCCGACCGGTACTAATCGCTCGAAACCGCCAATCCCCAACAACACCGCCCGCGTGCAGCGGCCAGACCCGGCCGCCCGCCCGCCGGCACCCAAAAAGACCAGACAAAGACGAGACACTTCGCGACCCGGTCACCCCATCACCACCGCCACACCCGGCGGGCTTGCCCGGCCTGGTGGCCACAGCGGGGGGCAAAACACCCGATCCCATCCCGAACTCGGCCGTGAAAACCCCCAGCGCCAATGGTACTGCGCCGCAAGGCGCGGAAGAGTAGGTCGCCGCCAGGCCCGGCAAACCCGCACACCACAAACCCGAAAGCCCACAACTCCCTCCCCACCCCGCCCATCCCATCACCGCCGGTTGCACAGCCGAACCAACGCGGGGTGGAGCAGCCCGGTAGCTCGCCCCGGCGCCTGTCGCGTCGACGTGTAATCCACGCAGGATGTTCTGTACTTTAAACACAACCTTAGGTTGTTGTATATATCGCTACTGTCTGCCGCATATGCGGCAAATTTGCAATCTGTGCAGCGGCGGTTGGGCTCGGCTCCCGCCGGCTACGATCACCTGCAAGAAGGTGTCGACCACACCGCGATCGTCACTGCTTCGCTTGGCATCATCCCGCCCTGCGCGAGCGCCGCGATCGGCGTCCACGGAAACTCAGACCGACGCGCCTCAAGTCGGGCCAAGATTTCCCGGCGCCATCGAATAGTCAGTGAACGAGATCGCCGTGCCGCAATCCATCCGTCTCTCTGATCCGGCGTCGGTGATGGCACCCGGGGGCGTCGGTCTACGCCAGACGGACCCTGACAGCCTCCGGCCCCTTGCGCCCTTCGGCGATATCCACCAACACCCGCTGGCCTTCGGCCAAATTGCTAATGCCGGAGCGTTCGAGCACCGAAGCATGCACGAACGCATCCTTGCCGCCACCCTCGCGAACGATGAAGCCAAAGCCCTTCTGGGCATTGAACCATTTCACGGTGCCCGTCTCTTCGACCGAGGCTTCAAAAGACGGGCGGCCGGGCGATGGATAGGGCGGGCGACGCGGTGCCGCCGTGCTGCTGTCGACGCTGAGGATTTCGGTGACCTGCGGACCTTTCTGCCCGGGTGCAACGCGGACTTCGAGGGTCTCGCCCGGCTGCACCGGGCCGATGCCGTTGCGTTCGAGTACGCTGGCATGAAGGAATGCGTCACCCGATCCGTCCGAGAGTTCGACAAATCCGAAGCCCCGTTCTGGCTTAAACCATTTGACGGTGGCCCGCACGGGCGGACCGGAAGGCGCCTCGAACCGCGGTGCTGGAAAGCGGGGTGCACCGCCGAATTCCCGCATTTGCGGGTCGTAACCATTGTCGTCAAACTCCCGCCGCCGGGGCTGACGAAAATTCCTGTCTCTGATCAAGTCGGTTTCCTATCGAGTTGGTTTGCGGCCCATCGGAGACCGCAGACGGTCATTGTTCCAAAAAATCGCCCCGGACGCGAGTGGATAAATTAGCTTCGATGGCGATCACGGCTGCCGCGAATTGGATGATCGAACCTTTCTTCGACCCGGCGGCAGATCGTATCGATCGGCTGTCATTCGATTGTCACGGTTCGGGTGCGGCGTCGTTTGGCCGATCCTCCGGCGGATCGGGCGGCGATCCTGTGCGACGGCCTGCGGCTCCGGATCGTCAACTCGCGCGTGCAGCGATCGCCGCGACGCGCTCGGCGACCCGGCGCAGCGAGGCGTCGACGATCCCATGTGCCGTCAAATGACCTAACGTCTTATCGAGATAATCTCGGCAGCTCCCGTGGCGACCTTCGGCCTGCGCGATCAGCTGCGCCGCCGCGGCGAGCGGCAGACGACCGGCATAATCTCGCCGATCCCGGCGCACGGTGAAGGCGAGTGTCAAATGCGTCCCGTGCTTCGTCCGCACGGGCAATTGTCGCAGATCGTATACCGGCGGAGCCGTCATCTCGCGCCGCCATACCCTGGCGAGCGATCGGGCAACCCCTTGCGGCGCCAAGCGAAAAGCAATGCCGCGGCACGAACCGCCGCGGTCGAGCCCGAGCACCAGACCCGGTTGCTCCGGCGTGCCGCGATAATCGAACGAATAAAGGCACCAGCTGCGGTGGTAGCCGCGGAGCAACGCCGGTTCGGCCTCGAGGTAATTGAAGCACGGTGCCCAGATCAAAGAGCCATAGGCAAAGAGCCACACCGGCGTCGCGCCGCGGCAAAGCGCTGCGATCGATTCCGGCATCGGACTCGGCGCAGCTTCGGCCGCGGAACAGTCCCGTTGCGCCATCGTTCGGTCCGCGGCAGTAGACAACCTGGCTACCTCGCAATACAAGCCACACAGCCGCCCCGCGGATGCGGCGGTACGGCACCCTGGTCGGTCGGCCACCACGGAGGCAAGCGATGATCGTCGAACAGATTTGGACGGCTAACGCCGGTCGCAACTTCAACTATCTGATCGCCTGCGGTGACACCGGCGAAGCGCTGGCGGTGGATCCGCTCGATCATCAAAAATGTCTGGCCACGGCCAAGACAAAAGGTTGGACAATCACGCAAATCCTCAACACGCACGAACACCGCGACCATACCGGCGGCAACCAGGCGATGATCGCGGCCACCGGCGCCATCGTGCTGGCCCATGCCAAGGCGAAAGACAAGATACCAGAGATGAGCCGCGGCCTTGCAGCTGGCGATGTCATCAAAGTCGGCAAGACGGTCGAGCTCGAATGCTTGGATACTCCGGGCCATACGATGAGCCACGTCTGCCTTCGCGCGCATGCCGACACTCCGTCATTGTTCTGCGGCGACACGTTGTTTAATGCCGGCGCCGGCAACTGCCAGAACGGCGGCCATCCGAACGAACTCTACGATACCTTCGCGCGTCAGCTCGCCAGCCTGCCTGAGCACACGCTGATTTACCCCGGGCACGATTATATCGCCCGCAATCTTGGTTTCACGCTCGATCGCGAACCGAACAATGTCCGAGCGAAGGCCTTGCTGCCGGTCGTCGAGCTGCAGGACACGGCGAAGCCGCTCGTGACGACGTTGCAGTTGGAACGCGAGATCAACACCTTTTTCCGGCTCGCCAGTCCGACGGTCATCCGGCGGTTGCGCGAGGCCTTCCCCGACCTTCCCGACACTCCCGATCCGAAGACTGTATTCCTCAAGCTGCGCGAGCTTAGAAACAAATGGTAAGGCGACGCCGATCGGCAGCCACACCCGGACCTTTGCGGGGCCAGCTGTAAACGGGACAATGCGCCGCCCGACGCGATACGGCCTCGCAGCCTTCGCCGCGCTTCTCGTGCTGCTGGGCGCGTACAGCGCTTATTGGTTGATCGTGGCACGACGGATCGAGAACGGCGTCACCGTCTGGGCGCAATCCATGGCCGAGCGGCGGGTCGACGCCGCATGGCAAACGCTCCGGGTCGCCGGGTTTCCTGTCGAGTTTCGCGTCGATCTGAAAAATGTGGCGCTGCGGGATCGCTCGGTTGAGCCGGCGCCCGAACTCCGCATCCCCGCGCTCTCGGCGAGCACGGTGCCATGGGACTTCGACGACTGGCGGCTCGATGCCCCCGCTGGCCTGTCGGCCTATTTCGCCGGGGCCGGCGACCGCCCGCCGTTGCGGCTCTCTGCGGAGGCCGCCGACGGCGCGGCGGCTTTCGCGGCAGCGGCGCGCAATACGCTGTGGCTGAGATTGCAGGACGCGAGCGCAGTCATCGGCGGAACGGTGCGTGTCGAGGTCGCCGACGTATGGATTACGCTTCCGGCGAATCCACCGCGATTGCACACCGAGCCGAATTTCGGGGTCGCCGTCGATTTGCATCAGGTGAAGCTGCCATCCGCTGCCCAGGCTCTCGGCGAGACGATCGAAGAATTGGCCTTCGGAGTGACGGTGAAGGGAGCGCTGCCGAGCGGGAACCTCATTCGTTCGGTGGCAGCCTGGCGCGACGCGGGCGGCACGATCGAACTCGACAATCTCGATCTGAGATGGGGCGGGCTCGGTGCAACCGCGACCGGCACGATTGCGCTCGACCAGGAACTGCAGCCGATCGGTGGGTTTTCCGGAGCAATCGAGGGCTACGATCGGATTTTGCGGGCGCTCGTCCAGGCCGGGCGGATGCATCCAGGTGACGCCGGATTGGCGCAACTGGCGCTGACCATGCTCGCCAAAGCCGGGCCGGACGGTCGGCCGCAAATCGCGACGTCGTTCACGATAGAAAATGGCCAGATGTTCCTCGGGCCGGCGAGGCTCGGCCCGGCGCCCCGGGTCGCTTGGAAATAGACTTCGATCCGGCGTCGGCGGCAAATGTCAGCCGGCTAGGCCTGTTTCGCCTCGATGATCGAACGGCGTATCGCGCGGGTGCGGGTAAACAGATCCTGCAGTTTGTCGCCTTCGCCCCAGCGAATCGCGCGCTGCAGGGCAGTCAAGTCTTCGTTGAATTGCTGCAAAACATCGAGCACAGCTTCGCGATTGTTGAGAAAGATGTCGCGCCACATGATCGGATCCGAGGCGGCGATACGGGTAAAATCCCGAAATCCGCTGGCGGAGAATTCGATGACTTCAGATTTGAGGCTCTCCTCGAGATTGGTCGCGGTGCCGACGATGGTATAGGCGATCAAATGCGGCACGTGCGAGGTCATGGCCAGCACCCTATCGTGATGCGCGGCGCTCATCGTCACGACCCGCATGCCGGCGCGCTCCCACATGCGACGCACCGCCAAAAGGGCTTCGGGCGCAGCCTCGGGAAGTGGGATCAGGATGCACCAGCGGTCTTGAAACAGCTCGGCGAAACCCGCTTCGGGCCCGGAATGCTCGGTGCCCGCGACCGGATGGCCGGGGACGAAATGCACGTCCGCCGGCAAATGCGGGCCGAGATCGCGGATCACGACCTCCTTGACCGAGCCGACATCGGTAACGACCGCACCGGCTTTCAAAGCCGGACCGATCTGCCGGCCGATCTCGGCATAGCTGGAAAGTGGGGTGGCGACGACTACGAGATCGGCCCCGGCCGTCGCCTCTGCCGGGTCGAGCGTGGTGACGTCGGCGATCCCGAGGCGGTCGGCCGCGGCCAGCGTCTCGGGACGGCGGGCACAGGCGACGATCGTCGTGCCCGGGCTGTCGCGGCGCAGCGCACGGGCCAGCGAGGAACCGATCAGCCCGATCCCGATCAGCGCGACCCGATGAAAGGTCAGATCGCTCATCGGCCGGCCATGAATTCGCCGAGCACCATCCCCACCCTTTCCATTTCTGCCTCGGTACCTATCGTGATCCGCAGATGCCGCGGCAGGCCATAGGCGACCATCTTGCGGGTCAAAATGCCGCGCGATCGCAAAAAGCTGAATGCCGCATCGGCATTCCTGCCTGACGCATCAGGAAAGCGCGGCAGAACGAAATTGGCGACACTCGGGGTCAGCACCAAGCCGAGCGCCGACAGGCGATCGGAAAACCAAGGCAGCCACGCATCGTTATGGGTGCGGGCCCGCCCGAGCGCGGCGAAATCCTCGACCGCGGCGACGCCGGCCGCGAGGGCGGGAGCCGAGACGTTGAACGGTCCGCGCACCCGGTTCAGGACATCGGCGATCGTCGGCGGACAGTAGGCCCAGCCGAGGCGGAGCCCGGCGAGGGCGTAGATCTTCGAGAAGGTGCGCAGCATGACAACGTTTTCCGCCCCATCTACCAATGCAGTCCCCGCTTCATAGTCGTTGCGGTTGACAAATTCGGCATAGGCCGAGTTGATTGCCAAGAGAACCGACGCGGGCAGCGCGGCATGGAGCCGGGACAGTTCGGCGGCTCCAAGATAGGTGCCGGTCGGGTTGTTCGGATTGGCGATGAAGACGGCGCGGGTGCGAGGCGTAACCCGCTCGAGCAGCGCATCGACGTCCGTTGTCAGCGCCCGCTCGGGCGCCGCAACCGGCGTTGCCCCGACTGCCAATGCGCCGATCGGATAGATCAGGAAGCCATGACGGCTATGCAGCACCTCGTCGCCCGGACCCGCGTAACAGCGCAGCAGCAGCGCGATCAGTTCGTCCGACCCAGCGCCGCAGACGATGCGGCCCGGATCGAGCGCATGTCGCTGCCCCAGGGCGATGCGCAATATTTCGCCATTCCCATCCGGATACCGGTGAATTTCCCGGGCGAGGGAGCGGTAGGCGGCCACGGCAGCCGGACTTGGCCCGAGCGCGCTCTCGTTCGAGGCCAGACGGATCGGGCGCTCGACGCCGGGAATCTTGGCCTCGCCGCCGACATAGGGGGCGATGTCGAGGATGCCCGGGCGCGGCACCGGACCCTCTGCTGCGGTCATTTGGCGCTAGCTCCTCGTCGACTCGGCTGGCGAAACCGCGGCCGCGGGGATCCAGATGACGACGGCGCGATCGGCAGCGGCGCGGCATAACCGCCGAGCGGCAGCAGGCGTTGCAGCGCCGTGCCGAGTTGCCCCCGAAATTTCTCGATGCGCGGATCCGCCAACGGAACGAAGCTGTCCAGTTCGATCAGGTCAACGGCGCCATCGGTCTGATCGCAAGACGCAAAAAATGTACACGTCAGATCGAGCGTCGCAAGCAGGCCGAGGATCCGAGCGCGGCTGATCTCCGCGGTCTCTGTGGCAATCAGCGTGCGGTCCCAGCCGGTGTGCTGCTGCGCGCCGTGGCCGATCACCAGGGCGTCGGCGCCGGCAGCGCGGGCGTTGCCGTAGGGGCCGAAGGGCAGGCGGGCTATGACCCGCGGGGTGTTGCGGTCTTGCGACAAGAGATGGCGCCACCAGGGATTGGGCTCGCCCTCTTGCGGCATCGGTAGGACGCCGGCCGAAGCCTGCGCCTCGGCAACGGCGTGTATCACTTGGCCGATCGAGCCAAAGGCCGAGAGCGGCGTGTTGCTACCAAAATGATCGCGCGCCAAGTCCCAGAAACCCGCCGATCCGGTCGGTGCGTAGACGGCGACGGCGAAGGGCGCTTCCAGGCTCACGCTCGCGGCGAGCATTTCGCGCCAAATGCGGACGAGGCTCGTTAGCGGCAGCGGACCGCGGTGTCGCGCCACTAGCCGGCGAATGATCTCGGCTTCCCGTGCGGGCTGATAAAAGGACAGATTACGGTGTCGCTTGTGGTCGGCTACCAGTGACACGATTTCCGCCCGCTCGACCAGCAAATCGTGCAGCCCATCGTCGATTGCGTCGAGACGCCGGCGCAAATCCTGCAGGTCGAGGGGGGTGGCTGCCATGATGCTTGTCGGTGCTGCGCAGCGCACTCTACTAGAGTTGCTAGCCGACGAAATCAAAGAAAACGTTGACATGCCTCGTCGCGGCTCCCTACCTACCGGCCCCGCATGTGACAACCGGAGATCTTCGGGCGGGGGTGCAGCGGAGGCTGCGAGGCCGTATCAGCCAAGGAACCTTGCGTGTCGAGCTTGATCTCGTCCGTGTCTCGCCCCGGTCTTGCTCGCGATTGGCCCGGCGTGCGTCTGCACGTCACCGAGCCGCTACGGCTCGATTGCGGGGTGGACCTCGCGCCGTTCACGATCGCTTACCAGACATACGGCGCCCTCAACCGGGATCGCTCGAATGCTATCCTGATATGCCACGCCTTGACGGGCGACCAGTATGCCGCCGATCCGCATCCGATAACCGGCAAACCCGGCTGGTGGTCGACCCTCGTCGGCCCCGGCGGCGTGCTCGATACCGAGCGCTATTTTCTGATTTGTGCCAACGTGCTCGGCGGCTGCATGGGGACCACCGGACCGCAGGAGATAAACCCGGCGACCAGCGAGCCTTGGGCGCTGACGTTCCCGGTCATCACCATTCGCGACATGGTATGTGCTCAGAAGCGGGTATTGGAACACCTCGGCGTCGATTCCCTGTTCTGCGTGATTGGCGGATCGATGGGCGGCATGCAGGTCTTGCAGTGGGCCGCGAGCTATCCCGAATGCGTCTTCGCCGCAGTGCCGATTGCCGCGGCGGCGCGTCATTCCGCGCAGAACATCGCCTTTCACGAGGTCGGCCGGCAGGCGATCATGGCCGACCCCGATTGGTGTGGCGGTCGATATCTTAGCCTCGGCCGTCGGCCGGCGCGCGGGCTAGCCGTCGCCCGCATGGCGGCCCATATCACCTATCTTTCGGAAGCGGCGCTGCACCGCAAATTTGGACGCAACCTGCAAGACCGCCGGGCTTTTACTTACGGGTTCGATGCAGATTTTCAGGTTGAGAGCTATCTCCGGCATCAGGGAAGCACGTTTGTCGATCGGTTCGATGCGAATTCCTATCTTTACATTACCCGTGCCATGGATTATTTCGATCTCGCGGTCGAGCATGGTGGTTCGTTGGCCACCGCCTTTGCCGGCACGCGATCGCGCTTTTGCGTTATTTCCTTCACCAGCGACTGGCTGTTTCCGACGCCGGAAAGCCGCGAATTGGTGCATGCCTTGAACGCCGTAGCGGCGAATGTCAGCTTTGTCGAGATCGAAACCGAAAACGGGCACGACGCCTTTCTGCTGCACGAGCCGGAGCTGTTCGAAACCCTACGCGGCTTTCTTGCCGGTTGCGCCGAGCATCGCGGTCTGAACCGATCTTGGTAATGGCGACGGTGCTTACGCGCGCTGGCGGCCGCCCCTTCAAGGCCGCGGGCAGCGCGGTGGAAGACCTCCGCCGCGATCTGCGCCTGATCGCGGACATGATAAACCCCGGCGCCAGGGTGCTCGATATCGGCTGCGGCGACGGCGCACTGCTCGCCTATCTGACGCGTTACAAAGGCGTCGACGGTCGCGGCATGGAGTTGAGCCAGTCGGGGGTGAATGCCTGCGTCGGACACGGTCTCTCGGTCATCCAAGGAGACGCGGACCGGGATCTCGAAGCCTATCCTGCCGGCGCCTTCGACGTCGTGGTGTTGAGCCAGACTTTGCAGGCGACGCGTAATCCCCGGCAGGTCGTCGAAACCCTGGTGCGCATCGGACGCCGGGCCATCGTCTCTTTTCCGAATTTCGGGTTCTGGCGCATCCGGGTGAAGCTGCTGACTGACGGTCGGATGCCGATGTCGCCGCTGCTTCCAAATCCCTGGTACGAGACTCCGAACATCCATCTCTGCACGATCCGTGACTTCGTTGCGCTATGCGACGAAGTCGGCATTCGCATCGAGCGCAGCATCACCCTCGATCGGCTCGGCCGGCCATATTCGCTCGACGTGCACGGCAGGCTCGCCAATCTCCTCGGAGAACAGGGCGTCTTTGTCCTCTCGGAACGCGCCGCCGGCTGATCCGCTCAAAAACGTCCGGTCTGTCGCGAGAGCCCGTGCGGCGCCGGTGCGTAAACCAGATGGCGCCGCGGCGACCGCGCAGTGATCGGTTTGGCATAGATTTGCTTTGCCGCCTCGATCAGGACGACCCCAGCGACAGTCGGGAACCAGCGCGCGCCGATCCGCTCCCAGGCCGGCGCCGACCGTAAGATCATGCCTTCGCGCGCCGGTGGGATAAACAGCGCCGTGTCCGATCCGACCGGCGTAAACAGCTCGTCGCGCAGCAGCCGGGAGAGCTGCGACATCGTATAGGGCCGTCCCGAGCCGAATGGCGTACGGTCGAGCCGTGCCCAGATGCCGCGACGGTTCGGTGCCACGACCAGCAAGCGGCCGCCGCCCGCCAACACGCGCCAGATCTCCTTCAGCATCGGTCCGACCTCGCCGCTCGTCTCGACCGCATGCACCAGCAGCACGCGATCGATCGAATAATCGGCGAGGGGCAGTTCGCCCTCGTCGGCCAGAGCGACGCGGTTGCCGCCGTTGGCCGGCCAACCGAGCACCCCGAGAGCTGCCGGCATGATCGCCGCGCAGCGCTCGGTCTCGCCCGATACTGCGCTCAAAAAGGGTGTCGCGTAACCGATGCCGAGCAGCCGCTGCCCCCGCAGATCGGGCCACATCCGACGGATGGCGCGGCGGATCATGCGCCTTGCCACTTGGCCGAGGTTCGTCTGGTAGAAATCCCGCAGATCGATGACATCGGACGGCATCGGGCTATTTTTAACATAGTGGATGCCCGCGCCAGGGGGCTGATTTCCCATTCGGCGGAGATGACCGATGAAATTACGCCACGCCGCCGCTTCGCCGCTCGTGCGCAAAGTCATGGTCGCCGCGCACGAGGTGGCGCTTGTCGGACGCATCGAGCTGGAGCCGACAAATGTCAGCCCGATCCGGACAAACGAGACGCTAGCCCCGGAAAATCCGTTGATGAAGGTGCCGAGCTTCGTCACCGATCACGGGGAGGTGCTCTACGACTTGCCGGTCATCTGCGAATACCTCGACAGGCTTGCCGGCGGCGGGTTGCTGTTTCCCGCCGCCGGCGCGGAGCGGTGGACGGCGCTCCGCCGCCAGGCGCTCGCCGACGGCGTCCTCGACGCCCTGATCCTGTGCCGTTACGAGAGCCTGCGGCCCGAGGACAAGCGGTGGAGCGGCTGGACCGACGGACAGATGACGAAAGCGCATCAGGGGCTCGCCGCAGCCGCGAGCGAAGGCCTCACCGGGTTTTCGACGATCGGCCACATCGCGATCGCCTGTATGCTCGGTTATCTCGACTTCCGATTTACCGACGATGGCTGGCGCCGGCGCCACCCGGGGCTCGCCGAATGGTTTGCCGCGGTCGAAGACCGGCCGTCGATGCGGCTGACGCGACCACCGGCGCCATGATGTCGAGGCGACCGTCTCGGCCGGTCCTCATTTCCAGCGAAAGGCGATCTTCATGTTCATCGCGATGAACCGCTTTAAGGTCAATCCCGGCTCGCAGGCGGATTTCGAGCGGGTCTGGACCGCGCGGGACAGTCATTTGGGCGACGTTCCCGGCTTCATTGCCTTCCACCTGCTGCGCGGCCCCGAGCGCGACGATCACGTGCTCTATTCGTCGCATACCCTGTGGCGCAGCCGCGCCGATTTCGAATCCTGGACCCGTTCGGAAGCGTTCCGTCTCGCGCATCGCGACGCCGGCTCGAACCGGCCGCTCTATCTCGGTCATCCGGAATTCGAGGGCTTCGAGGTGATCCAGACCGTGGAAGGCGGGTAGGCTGCGTCGCCGGGACCATGGGGAGGCCGGCATGGCGGAGGAGATCCATGTTCATCCTCCTTGGTGCCCGGCTAGCCGAAATCAGGCGATGACATTGGCCTGACGCAGCGCGTCCAACCTCGCCCGATCGTAGCCGAGGATTTGCGACAACAGCTCGTCGGTATGCTGGCCGGGCGTCGGCACCGGCGCGACGCGTCCGGGTGTCTTCGACATCTTGATCGTGGGGCCCGGCAGGTACATTTCGCCGGCCACCGCATCCGGCATCTTGACCAGCATCTCGCGCTCCCACAGATGCGGGTCTTCAGCGACCTGCGGGATCGTCTTTACCGGCGCGACCGGGATCTCGGCGTCGAGCAGCGTCTTGACGATGTGGTCGACGGTGTTTTCGGAACACCACTTGGCGACGGCCTGCTTGCGCGGGTCGTCCTGGCCGACCCGGTTGGTCCATCCGCCGACCGCGGCGTTGTCGTCGCCGGTGGCAATCCGCATCAGGCGCGTCGCCATGGCATTGCCGGAAGCCGAGATCACGACGTAGCCGTCTTTGGCTCTGTAGGGCGGTCGGCCGCTTTCGCCGCCCTGTTTTCCAGTCCCCAGAAAATACGAAGTCGGAATTTCGACCATGGTCAGCGCCGAATCCAGCAGGCAGCAATCGACGAGCTGGCCTTCACCGGTCCTGTCGCGGTGGTGCAACGCGGCAAGGGTGCCGATCGTCGCATGCAGCGAGGTGTAGCGGTCGACGAGCGACGTGGCGGCCCCGAGCGGGGTTCCGACCGGCGCGCCGGTCAGGCTCATCAGCCCGCTCATCGCCTGGCCGAGCGGGTCGAATGCCGGGCGGTCGCGATAGGGTCCGTACTGACCAAAGCCCGAGACCGACGTCAGGATGATGTCGGGCTTCAGCCTGCACAGCTCGTCATAGCCGAAGCCCATCGCCGCCATCGTGCCGGGTCGGAAGTTCTCCAGGACGACGTCGGCGGTCGGCACCAGCGCCGCGAAGATCTCCTTGCCGTGCGGGTCGCGCAGATCGAGGCACAGGCTTTTCTTGCCACGGTTGTAGACCGAGAAATAGACGCTCTGCCCGCGCACCAGCGGCTCCGAACGCCGGGTCTCCTCGCCGCCCAGCTTCTCGATCTTGATGACCTCGGCGCCGAGGTCGGAGAGGATCATGCCGCCGCGTGGCCCGGCCTGATAGCGCGCCAGTTCGAGCACCCGTACCCCTTCGAGACTGCCGACCATCGCCATCTCCCGCCATACCGCGTATGCCGAACCGGCCCCGCGGGTTGAGCTAACACCGGGTTCCTCATAGTGTCAAACCGACGCAGCCGAGGAGGGATGCCGCGATGACTTATGAATTCATTCTGAGCGAGTGCCATGAAGGCGTCGCGGTGATCACCCTGAACCGACCGGAGAAATTGAACGCGCTGAGCTTCGGCCTTGCGCGTGAGCTCGACGAGGCGTTGACCGGGTATGAGACCGATGACGCGATCAAGGCGGTGGTCCTGACCGGCGCCGGCGAACGCGCCTTTTCCGCCGGCGCCGACATTCACGAGATGGCCGCACTGTCGAGCGATGAGTTGGCGCAACGCCAAGAGTTCCGCAGTGTTGCGACCTGGCATATCGCGACCTACGGCAAGCCGCTGATCGGCGCGATCAACGGCCTCGCTTATGGCGGCGCGGCTCTATTGTCTTCGACCCTCGATCTGCGCATCGGCTGCGAACGAACCCAGTTCCGCTTTCTCGCCGCAAGCTATGGCCGGGTCAATTCGACCTGGTCGCTACCGCTCCTGGTCGGCTTGCCGAAAGCCAAGGAGCTGCTCTACAGCGGGCGGGCCGTCGGCGCCGAGGAAGCCGAACGGATCGGCCTCTTGAACCAGCTCGTCCCCGCCGGGCGGCTGCTCGAAACCGCGATCGAGCTCGGGCAGATGATCGCCAAGAATGATGCGCGAATGGTGCAGGGCATCAAGCGGCTGCTGCACGAGCAGATCGGCATGGGCTGGCGCAACCGCTATGGCAACGAGGAGACCGCCCGCGGCACCTGGCTCGCCACCGGCCACCCGCGCGAGGGCTTCCGGGAGTTCTTGAGCCGCAAGGAGTGAGCCGAGCCCCGAGCGACGAGGAGCGCCCCAAGAGCTATGCGCCCTCGGTTATCGCTTGCCGAGCATCTGGAACAACGATGTCATCGACAACCTCGCTGGGGTTCTCCAAACGCTCCGGTCCGAACCAAAAATGGCCCCTCTCCCCGCAAGCGGGGCGAGATAATCGTCTGCGGCCCGTCGGTCATGGCGCGCTCCCCATCCGGGTCGCTTCGACGAAGCGCTCCGTGGCAACGTCGATCGCGCGCCCTTTGCGCCCGCGCGGTGCATGGATGTAGATCGAGGCGGGCGCCGTCGCGGTTGCGGCAGGCGGCGCCGGGATCTCGTAAGAGACCGGCATCTGGTGATCGGCGAGCAACAGGCCCGGTCGGTAGACCTGGTTGAGCTTGAACAGGCTCTTGACGAAATTGGTCTGCCCGCGCAGCAGGAGCCGCGCGACGATCCCGCCCGCGTGCCACAGCTGATGCCAGTCGAGATGTTTTCTGAGGATCGCCCGCTGCGTCGTTACCAGCTCATTGTAGAATTCGGCGAGCGGCAGCCGCGTCGGCAGCACGGCATGCTGAATGTCGAACAGCCGATAGTCGCGCGTCTCCAACCGGCGGCCGTCGGTGATCCAGCTTTCGGTGCCGGGATAGGGCGTATTGACGCTAATATTGATCACGTCGGGCATCTCGAGGCACCACTCGCGGACGATACGGAAGCGCTCGCGGTCCCAATCGGGATCGGCTATCAGGTTGACCGCGACGTTAATGCCGAGCGAACGGGCGAACTCGACCGCCTCGAAGTTGCGGTCGAGCGTCACCCGTTTGCGAAATTTTAGGAGCCCTTCCCCGTCGATCGCCTCGAGACCGAGAAACATCGTGCGCAGCCCGAGGCGAGCCCAAAGGCGAAATGCCTCTTTGTTCCGCAGCAGGACGTCGCCGCGAGTTTCGAGATAGTATGCTTTCCGGATGCCGGCCCGGGAGATGGCCTCGCCGACCTCGATGCCGTGGCGCTCATGGATAAAGGCCACGTCGTCGACGATGAAGATTCCCGGCTCGCGGATCGAGCGCAAATCCTCGACGACGCGCTCGGTGCTGACAAGGCGATAACTACGCCCATAGAACGTCCAGGCGCTGCAAAACGAGCAGTCCCACGGGCAGCCGCGTGACAATTCGATCGAGGCGCAGGGGTCGAGCGTGCCGATGAAATATTTGCGGCGATGGCGCAGCAGATCGCGGGCTGGTGTCAGATCGTCGAGCGAATGGACAAAGACCGGCGCCGGCCCTTCGCCGGCCGCGGTGACGGCGCCGGGTATTTCGGCCGGATCGCCGCCCGCCGCAATCGCGTCGAGCAGCAGCGTCGTCGTCGCCTCGCCCTCGCCCTTCAACACGCAGTCGATGGCACCGGTGGCATGCGCGATGATGGCCGGCGCGACAAACGACGCGCTGTGCCCGCCGACACAAATGAAGATCTTCGGAAACCGCGCCTTCGTCGCCTTCGCGAGATCGACGATTTCGGGCACGTTCGCCAGGTAGTTGCAGGAAAAGGCGACGAGTTGCGGCCGCCAGTCGTCGATCATGCGGAAATAGGCGCGGTGATCCTCGACCTGCAGATCGATCAGCCGCACTTCGTGGCCGGCGAGCCGCGCCGCCTGGGCAACGAGTTCGAGGCCGAGCGGCTCGAGCCGCAGGAATATCTTCGTGTAGAGAAGCGGGCCGGGATGCACACCGAGAAACCGCACTGAGACCCCTCTTCTCGTTGCGATGCCGACGGCGGCGCAAAAGCGCTTGCCCCGTTGGATGAGGCCGTCAGTGACGCAGGAAGTAGACCCGGTAGAGCTGGTCGCGGAAACTGGCGCTCGCCTCGATCGCTGTCCGGAAGTCGGTCTTGCCCAGGACATAAGTCTCGAGGTCGGTGCGGGCGACCACGGTCGCGTTGCGCGGCTCGCCGGTGATCAGCGCCGCCTCGCCAAAGAAATCTCCCTGGCCCAGGGTCGCAACCTCGTGATCCTGGCGGATCACGTCGACATTGCCGTCCGAAATCAGGAAGAAATCGTCGCCCGGATCACCCTCGCGAATGATCACGTCGCCGGCAACGAAGCGCCGCTTGTTCGTCCGTTCGGCGACGTCGGTCAGCTGGACCGGGGTCAGTTCCCGGAACGCGTCGACCGTCTTCAGGAACTCGCAGATCCGCAGCGCGTCGTGCAGCACGATGTCGGAGACGATCCTGCCATCGACCATGTGCACGAGGCGATCGGCCTTTTCGATGATGCGGTGATCGTGCGTGACCATGACGACCGCGGAGCCGTTCTCGACGGTCGTCTCCTTGAGAAAATCGACGACCGCCCGGGTCGAATCGCGGTCGAGCGCCGCGGTCGGCTCGTCGGCGAGCACCAGCCGTGGCCGGTTGACGAGCGCTCGGGCAATGGCGACGCGCTGGCGCTGCCCGCCGGACAGGGATCGCGGCTTGTAGTCGATGCGGTTGCCGAGGCCGAGGCGGTCGAGCACCGCTTCGCCCCGCTGCCGCATCTCGGACGGCGCGCAGCCGTCGAGCTGCATCGCCATTTTGACGTTCTCGTAGGCCGACAGCGCGTCGAACAGATTGTGCATCTGAAAGATGAAACCGACATTGCGGCGCACCGCGACGAGTTCGCGCGCGCTCAAGGTCGAGAGATCGTGGCCGAGAATGTCGACGCGGCCCTGTTGCACCGAACGCAGTGCGCCGACGACGGTGAGGAGAGTGGTCTTGCCGGCGCCCGAAGGGCCGGTCATGACGATCAGCTGACCGGGCTCGATCTCGATCGTATTGCCGAACAGCACCTGGTTGCGCGAGTCGCCCTCGCCGAAGAAATGGTTCAAGTTCTCGACCCGCACAGCGGGCGGCGCCGCGTTCGGCTCCGTCGGAGGGATCGTCGCCGGCGAGCGCATCAGAACACCTCGGCCGGGTCGGCCGCGATGACTCGCCGGACGGCGAGCATCGCGGAAATCAGGCACATCCCGAGGGTCAGGACGAGGCTGAGGAGCGTCAGCTCGAGGCTCATTTGCAACGGCAGCAAAGCGATCGCACCAATGATTCGGAACAGCACAATCGACGCCAGCCAGGCGGGTACCCAGCCGGCGAGCGCGCTCCACGTTGCCTGCTCCAGCACGACGCGGACGAGATAGCGGGTCGCATAGCCCATCGCCTTCATAGTCGCATATTGCGGCAGTTGCTCCGATACATCCGTATAGACGATCTGGTAGGCGATCAGCATCCCGACGATGAAGCCGACCAGGGTTCCCATCACAAAAATCGGCCCGGCCGATGACACGTCGGCCTGAAATTTGCGCTCCAGTTCGAGAAGCTCAGGCTTGGTCAAGACCGAGACAGATGCGGGCAGGGCTGCGGCGAGCGCTCGCTGCACCGAGCCGAGGTCGCTGCCGGAACGCAGCTTGACGACGCCCAGCTCGACTTCCGGCGGTCCGCCGGCCGGGTTCGGCAGCAGCTTGCCGAAGGTCTCGGGGCTGACGACAACGGTGCCGTCATTCTCGAAATCGGGACCGAGCGCGAAACTGCCGACGATGTGCACGGCCGTGCCGTTCAGCGCGCTCTCCGTCGCCCCGCGGTTCATGCCGAGAAAGCGGCGCGCGCGCCGGTCGACGAAGACCGTGTTGGGACGGCTCAGGGATATGAGGTTGCCCTGCAGCGCGGGCAGCTGTACCACCGCATGGTCCGGGTCGAAGGCCAGCACCCGAACCAGAGAATTCCTGCCGTCGATCGGATTCTTCCAGAATACGGAGTGCCAATCGGCATAGAGCGGCCAGACGCTCGCCACCCCCGGCACGCCGCGCGCTTTGTCGAGATCCTGCGGCGGAAACGGGTCACGCGTGGCAAACCGGTATTTGCTGGCGCTCTCCAGGAACAGACTGCCGTCGAAGAGCCGGATGAGTTCGAGCGAGGCGTTGAAGAAGGCCCGTTCGAAGCCGAGCTGCATCAGCATCAGCAACACCGCAAAGCCGATACCGCCGCTCGACCGCAACAGCCGGGGCTTGTTGGCTAAAAGGTTGCGCAAGGCGAGCGGCACCGGCCCGGAACGCGACGGGTGCGGAGCGGCCGCGACTGTCGACATTAGCGCGGTTCCCGTCAGAAGATGTCGGCCGGATCGGCGCGGCGCAGGCTGCCGGCCGACAGCAGCGCCGAAAATACCGCCATCAACAACGTGGCGACGAACACCGCGCCGATGCGCGACGCGGTCATCGTCACCGGCAGTAGCGTCTCCTCGCGGATCACCGCGTAAACGCCGAAAGCCGCCACCAGGGCCGGAAGAAAGCCCGCCAAGACAATCAATAATGCCATCGCGACGACGGTGCCCGCGAGCGAGCGGTCGGCATAGCCGATCGCCTTCAGCGTGGCAAATTGCGGCAATTGCCGGCTGACCTGTGTCGCGAGGATCTGATAGACCACCATGATCCCGACGATGAAGGCGACGAGCAGCCCCGAGCCGAACAGCAGACCCACCGAGGTTCGGGTCGTCCAATAGGCGGTTTCGTGGGCTTCGAGCTCCGGCCTCGTAAACACGCGGACATTGCCGCCCAAACTCTTGCGCAACGCCGTCGCGGCAGCATCGGGGTCGATCGCCGGCCGCAATTCGATCAGGCCGAGATTGACCTGGTCGAGACGGCGATACGGAAACAAGCTGATAAAGTTGGGCTCGCTGACGAGAATGACGCCGAGCCCCATGAAGCCGGTGCCGAGCACGTACTGCCCGCCGATCGTCATTTTCTGTCGGTTGATGTCGACGATCCGCCCGGCGTCGAGCGGCCCGAACATCGGCCGCGTCGCGCTGTCGATCAGCAGGGTGTCGGCCCGGTCGAACGCGGCGCGCTGCCGGTAGATGTCACCCGGCGTGAACACCGGCACCTGCGGATCGAAGCCGATGACAAAGACATCGATGGCCTTGCCGTCCGCGCCGCTTTCCCATTTCGCCTGTCCGAAATAGAGCGCGGCCGCTTGCGCCACCTGCGGCGCCGTCCGCGCTTCGTCGAGCCGGGCGCGGGGAAACGCGCCGGGCTGCGCCTGATATTCGTACTCGTTCGACGCGAGCAGCAGGTCGAACCGCGTCTCGTCATAGAGCAGCATGCCGCCCTGCGGTACCGCGATGAAAAAGCCGAGTTCGACGTAGACGAGCAGGATCGCCATGAACACGCCGGCGATCGCGAGCGCCGTGCGGCCTTTGTCGTGCGTGAGAATTCGCCAGGCGAGCGCGAAACTCACCGGCGGCGGCGCTCCATGCGACCGCGTCGCCGGTGGGCGACGGCGCGGCAAACCTGGACAAACCCTCGAAGCGGAACCGAGTTGTGATACATAGGCGGCTGACCGGCGGCGCACGACGTCCACGCACAGTATGGTTCAATCCGCCCGCCACCAACAGCGGTAGTGGTGTTGATCTTCTTGCGCTGGGTCCTCCCGCTTGCGATCGCCGCCTGTTTCCTGGCCGTTGCGAGGCTTTGCGCCGCACCGAAGTCGGCGGCAAACAAGGTCGCGCTCAGAATCGAGGTCTACGCGTTCGCCGGCTTTCACGTGTTGACGAATCGCACGACCGTCGAGATGTCGGCAGGTCACTATTCGATCACGACCGATCTCGACACCCGCGGCATTGTCAGCTTGTTCATCAACCTGAACAGTCACTCCGAAGTGCATGGGCGGCTCGACGGCGATGCGGCTTTTCCGGAAGCCTATGCCAGCGACGTGATGCGCAACGGCGTCGACCGCCGCTACCGCATCGATTACGGCATCGCCGGGCCGTTGGCCGGCGAATGGGTACAAGGGACGGCCGCCTGGCAGACCCCGATCCCGCCGGCCAGGCTGCGCGGTACGGTCGATCAGCTGACCGCCTATTTTCTCGTCGAGCGTCGGCTTGCCGAATACGGCAACTGCAACCTCGCCGTTCCGGTGTTCGACGGACACAGCCGCTACGATTTGCGCTTTGCCGACGCCGCACCCCTCTCTTCAGATGCCCCCGCGGCGCGAGATCACGCCGGCCCGACCCATCTCTGCAGCGTCACCCGCCACGACATCGCCGGCTTTGCGGGCAACCAGGACGCGTCCGAGGGCACCTATCAGAAGGGCCGGGTGTGGTACGCCCGCCTCGGACCGGCCGGCCGGATGGTCCCGGTGCAGATCGATTACGATACCGAATTCGGCATCGTGACCGGCTATCTCGCGGCGCTGCGCGGGCCCGACGGTTCGTTGATGTTCAGCCAGTAGGCCGGACGCGGACCGGGCGCTTACAGCGTCGCGCCCATCCGGGTCTCGTCGACAAAGCGCTCGGTCGCGGCATCGATCGCGCGTCCCTTGCGGCCGCGCGGCGGGTGGATGTAGAGCCCGCTGCGGGCCGGCGCCGGCTCGGCGGCGACCGGCGGCGGCAAGGTCATCTCGTATTCGACCGGTCTTGCGTGGTCGGCCAACAGGTATTCGGGTCGGAACACCCGCTCGAGATTGAACAGGCTGCTGAGGAAATTGGTCTGGCCGTGCGCCAAACGCCCGGCAACGACCCCGGCCGTCTTGATCAAACGCTTCCAGCCCATATGCTTGCGATAAAAGGCCTGCTGCGTCGACACCAGCTCCTGGTAGAATTCGCCGAGCGGCAGTTTCGTCGGCAGAACCGCATGCTGGATATCGTAGAGCCGATAGTCCCGGCTGACGACCCCGGCGCCGTCGGTGACCCAGCTCTCCGTACCCGGATAGGGCGTGTTGACGCTGACATTGACGACTTCCGGCAGCTCCAGCGCCCATTCGCGCAGGATGCGGAACCGGTCGTGATCCCATTGCGGATCGGCGATCAGATTGATCAGCACATAGATGCCGAGCGACCGCGCGAATTCGATGGCCTCGAAATTGTGATCCAAGGTCAGCCGCTTACGAAATTTCTGCAGGCCCGCCTCGTCGATGGCTTCGACACCGAGAAACATGTATTCGAGACCGAGCTTCTTCCAGAAGCGGAAAACTTCCTTGTGGCGCAGCAGCACATCGCCGCGGGTTTCGAGGTAATAATGCTTCTTGATGCCGGCGCGGGCGATGGCTTCGCCGATCGCCATGCCGTGCCGCTCCTGCAGGAACGCGACATCGTCGACGATGAAGACGCCCGGCTCGCGGATCGAGCGCAGATCCTCGACCGCCCGCTCCGGGCTGACCAGCCGGTAGCTGCGGCCGTAGAACGTCCAGGCGCTGCAGAACGAGCAGTCCCACGGGCAGCCGCGCGAGAACTCGATCGTCGCGCAGGGGTCGAGCGTGCCGAGAAAATATTTTCGGCGATGGCGCAAGAGATCGCGCGCCGGCGCCAGATCGTCGAGCGAGTGGACGAAACCGGGCGGCGGCCCTTCGCCAGAGGCGGTGACGGCGCCCGGCACGGTTGCCGGGTCGCGCCCGGCCTCGATCGCGGCGAGCAGCAGCGGCATCGCCGCCTCCCCCTCGCCCTTCAGCACGCAGTCGACGGCACCGTTGCCGTGGGCGATGATCGACGGCGCGGTGAACGAGGCGCTATGGCCGCCGACGCAGACGAAGCTGTTCGGGAAGCGGGCCTTCGTCGCCTTGGCGAGATCGACGATCTCGGGGACGTGCGGCAGATAGTTGCAGCAAAAGGCGACGATGTCGGGATGCCAGTTCTCCAGCAGCCGGAAATAGGCGCGGTGATCCTCGACCTGCAGATCGATCAGCCGGACCTCGTGCCCGGCGCGGCGCGCCGCCTGCGCGACGAGTTCGAGCCCGATCGGCTCGAGCCGCAGAAAGATCTTCGAATAATGGAGCACGCCGGGGTTGACGCCGAGTAGCCGCAAGCCAGCCTCCTGTCACCGGGGGTGGACCTAACAAGACAGCGAAGCGCGGCCGAGGCTACAGTGTCAACCGGACATCTGCCGAGGGCCCGCTCATGACCCAGGACTGGACCAAGCTCGTCGCCGATCTGGAGCGCCTGCTGAAGCTCCGTTCGATCCCGTTCGGGATGAAACTCTTCGAACGGCGCGAAGCAATGGAGGCGATCCCGAAGATTCGCCGGCCGAAGGCGGTGCACACGCTCGATCAGATCGTAGCGCAGGCGGCGCGGCTCGGCTGGACCGTCGGCCTGGCCGCCGAGGACCTCGTCGGCGCCCAGTGCCGCGCCGTTGTCGGGCTCGGCCTCGCCAAGGACGCGGCCTGGCGCTCGGGGCAGCACATGGTCGGGGTCTGGTACAGCACGCCCGAGGACGCGCGCGCCCATCAGGCGGCGATGGAATGCGTGTCCGACGGCCGTTTCGAGGCGCTTGCCGTCGGACCCCTCGCCGCCGGCCGGCTCGATCCGCCGGATATCGCGCTGTTCTATGCGACGCCGGGTGCGATGATCTATTTCATCAACGGGTTGCAATGGTCGGGTTACAAGCGGTTCGACTGGGGCGTGGTCGGCGAATCGGCCTGTGCCAACTCGTGGGGTCGCGCGCTGAAAACGCGCGAGCCGAGCCTGTCGATCCCGTGCTTTGCCGAACGCCGCTATGGCGGCGTGCTCGACGATGAGATGCTGATGGCCTTGCCGCCCGATTATCTCGGCAAGGCGATCGCCGGCATGGAGGCGCTGGCGAAAAATGGCCTGCGCTATCCGTTCCCGCAATACGGTATCCAGCAGGACGCCCGCGCCGGCCTCGCCGTCAGCTACCCGGCGCGCAGCGCGTAACGGTTATTACAATTCTCCTTCACACCAGAACGATCGAGAAATTTGCGGCCGATCAGCGCAAGGCCGCGGCGATGTTGCCGCCGTCGACCGTCGTGACGTCGGCCGTCGTCTTCAGCGCCAGCGCCTGATTGAGGAAGGCTTGCGCCACATCCTCGGCCGTAACCTCGCGGCCGAGCAGATTGCCGCTCATGTAGTCCTTTTCATCGACGCCGCGCGCCGCGGCGCGGGCGGCGATCATCGCCGGGGTCAACAGGCCGCTCCTGATGCGGTCGGCGTTGACGGCATTGGCGCGGATGCCGTCGGCACCGTAATCGAGCGCGTATTGCCGCATCAGCGCCAAGGTCGCCGACTTCGGCAGCCCATAGGGTCCAAAATTGGCGCCCGGGTTGACCGCCTGCTTCGACACGTTGAACAAGAGCACCCCACCGGTCCGTTGCGCCAGCATGATGCGGACGGCGTTTTGCGCGACATGCTGATGGGCAAAGAAATTCAATTCGAAGCTCGCCCGCAGCACGGCATCCTCGACCTCGCCGATCTTCCCTTGCCACGCGGCGCCGGCATTCGAGACGACGATGTCGACGCCGCCGAAGCGCAGCGCGACGCGGTCGAAGGCGGCGCGCACCGAATTGGGGTCGGTCACATCGCAGGCGAGGCCGAGTGCCGTGCCGCCGAGCTTCCCGGCCGCCGCTGCGGCGGCCTCGCCGTCGACGTCGAGCACCGCGGTCTCGGCCCCGGCGCGGCTCATTACCCGCGCGGTCGCGAAACCGATCGTGCCGGCGCCGCCGGTCACGACCGCGATCTGGCCGGCGAGCGGCTTCTCGATGGTCTGGCCGAGCTTGGCCTGTTCGAGAGACCAGTATTCGATGTCGAAGAGATCGGCCTCACCGGCCGGCTCGAACCGTCCGACCGCCTCGGCATCGGTCGCGGTCTCGATCGTCGCGAGAGCGAGATCGGCGGCGATGCCGGCATCGCGGGCGCTGCCGCCGAGACCGAAGAGGCCGAGCCCCGGCACCATGATGACCCGCGGCATCGGATCGAGTTCGCGCTTCGGCACCGGCTGGCGGGCGTTGTGGCGCGCGAAATAGGCGTGGTAATCGCCAACGTAACGCTCGACTGCTTCGCGCACCGCCGTCTTGAACGCGTCGAGCTGGCCGGCCGCGGGCGGCGGCACGATCAGCGGATAGTTCTTGGTGCGGATCGTGTGGTCGGGGGTTGCGACCCCGGCCCGGCCGTAGCGCCGCAGTTCGGCGCCGTCGACATAGGAACGCACGGCAGGACCGGTGCGGAAGTCGAGGACGAAGCGCCGATAGGCCCCGGCCTCGACCGGCGAGGGGATGGCGCAGGCGCCGCGCAGGATCGGCGCGACCTCGGCGGCCGGCGCGCTCGCCGCCGGCAGCGCGGCGGCGAGGAACACCGTCTTGCGGCCGCGCGTGAGCTGCGCTTCGGCCTGCGATACCGCGTCGAGCATCCGCTCATAGGCCTCGCGCGCGGTGTTGCCGAAGGTGAAGATGCCGTGTTTGAGGAGGACGAGCCCTTCGACTGTCGGGTTGGCCTCGAAGATTTCGGCCGCCTTTTTGGCGAGCTGGAAGCCCGGCATGATGTAGGGCACGAGCCCCAGCCGCCCCCCGTAGAGATCGGCGCAGCGCTCGGCGGCGTCGGGCTGGTCGGCGAGGCTCAACACCGCGGTCGAATGCGTGTGGTCGACGAATTTGTGCGGCAGAAAGGCGTGCAGCAGGGTTTCGACCGACGGGTTCGGCGCACCGGGGTCGATCAAGCCGGCGCGCTGCACGCGCACCATCTCCTCGTCCGACAGCGCCTCGCGCTCGCGCAATTTGCGCAAGGGTGCCAGCCGCACCGCCGGCAGCCCGGGCGGCTCGATCGCCGCCATGTCCCAGCCGCTGCCTTTGACGCAGAGCACCTCGGCCGTCTCGCCGACGAGGTCGGCGACGACGGTCTTGACCGAGGTGTTGCCGCCGCCGTGCAGCACCAGCTTCGGATCGCACCCGAGGAGGCGCGAGGTGTAGACGCGGAGCGCGAGATCGTGGCCGATCCCCTGCTCGGCATAGCGACCGACGAGGCTCGCCGCGGCGGCGTCCGACCATTGGCTGCGCAATTCTCGACCCTTTCCGACAGAAGACGCCATTATACCGGCCGGGCGCGGCCGGTCAGCCCCGATCCGGCCCCGATCCGGCCCCGATCGGTACGGGCATTCAACGGCAGGGACCGGCGCCGGGGCCGGGCGGGCCGAGGCGCACGAGGAGACGGCCGTGCAGCCCGCACCAGCCGCTCGCCGGGCCGTAGAGGCAGCCCTCGAAGGCCTGCAGCGTGGTATCACGAAAGATCGCGCTGATCACGGCGTCGCCGCGCTGCCAGCGCTCCTCGACGGCCGCCTGCCAGCCGGTGGCCGGCACCGGCGGAACCGAACAGACCCGATCGGGCGGGCCCAATTCGGCATCGAGCGCCGCGGTGATCGCGCGAAAGGCCGGCGGGTTGACGCCGTGCGGCGGGCGCTCGATCTGGATGCGCCTCAGACCTTGCGTCTTCTTGTCCATCTGAAAGAACACGACCATCGGCACATCGCCGAGCGCCGTATGCGGCAGCACGATCTCGGCATAGCTGTCGCCAAAATCGAGCGGCCGCGGCAATGCCACCGCTGCGGCGCCGAACCGCTGTTGCAGATCCGCCGCCGACTCCCCCCAATGCGTGTCGCGCAGCAGCGCCGCGATGCCGTCTTCGGCGCGGGCCGGCGCGGCCGCGATCAGCGCCGCCAAGACAAAGACCGCGACCGGCCGCCATCGGCCGGCCTGCAAAACAGGCGCGCGATTCTCGCTGCGCTGAGGGAATTTCGTCCATTTTTCGCCGTCGCAGCCCTCCGCATCCCGCAAACAACCTATTGATAAAAAACATAAATATGACGAAGACGCGCATGCTGACAGCGATTTCCTGAGGGATTTGCTGAGGGAATTGCGGCGCCGGTCTGAGGGAATTTCTGGCGCGGCTCTGAGGGATTTCTGTCCAACCGGCGCGCCCGCCTGCCGGGGCCCCAAACCCGAACCCGCCGGCAGGCCTCTTCGTGCGATCATGGCAATGTATACCGAATTGCTGCCGAATTAGCAACGGCTTTCTACCGGCGAGCTTGGCGACGCCAAGCCCCGTTGGAGGACCTGATCTTTGCCTTTTATCGCCTGGCCCCGGCGACGGCGCGGTCATCGTGCCGGAAGTCCTGGCCGACGACGTCACAGCTCGCCTCCCACTGTCAGGCCGAGGAGGTCGAGCGCGGCACGCCCCAGGAGCCCGTATGGATTGCCGAGGGTCTCCGGCAACTCGAAATGATTATAGTTCTCGCCGATCAACAGCTGCACCTTCTTGCCGGCCGCTGCGGCCGCGGCGGCGAACTCGCGGTTCTGGCGCTGGAACTCGGGGGTCTCGCCGGTGCCGTAGGCGACGATCAGCGACGCGTGTAATCGGTCGAGATGCCGTATCGGGCTCAGCGCAGCTACGGTTGCGTCGTCGAACGCGACATAGCGGTTGCGTGCCGACAGCCGCACCGGGGTCAGATCGTACATGCCGCTGATGCACATGCCGCCTTTGATGATGTCGCCCGGCAGACCGAAATCGTGCTGCCAGTCCGTCGTCAGTGCGACCGCGACAAGGTGGCCGCCCGACGATTGGCCGCCGACGTAGAGCCGGTTCGGGTCGCCCCCGATACGGGCGGCATTCTCGTACACCCAGGCGATGGCGCGACGGACCTGATCGGCGAGCACCGTCAGGCTGCCGCCGACATCCTGTACCCAGGCGAAGTCGGGCACGACATAATGCGCCCCCGCAGTGAGGAACATTTCGGCCGCAGTCACGAAATCCTTCGAGCGGCCGCCGCGCCACGCGCCGCCATGGATGAAGACAAAAACCGGGGCGGCGGCGCGGTCCGTCCGGTAGATGTCCAGCCGCTCGATCTCGGCCGGTCCGTAAGCGACACGCTCGGGTTCACCGATGCGCAGGCGTGCTGCTTCGCTGTCGCTGATGCGGCGCTTGATCAGCTGCTCTCGGTTCGGCGCATAGGCGGCCTGGTCGTACGCCGCGTCGAGCGTCGTCTGGTCGTAGTCGAGGAATACCGGCGGGTCTATTTGAGGCATCGAATCCTCACTACTTGTGTCGATCACCGCAATCGGCTTGGCATAGGAGGGAGGATCAAGCTCTACACCGACTACCGTTTGCAGGCGAGTTTCCGCCGGCGCATCGCCCTGAACCTGAAAGGCATCGCCCCTCAGGATGGCTTTTTGCACCTTGAGAAAGGCGACTAGCTTGCCGAAGCGCACCGGGCGATCGATCCGGCGATGGTGGTGGCGACCTTGATCGACGGCGACGTCAAGATGGCTGTAGGCGATGCCGCCGCGCCTGCCGACAACGTTGGCGAGGCGGCAGCTACGCTGATCCGCATGTGAGCGGGCCAGCCAGGCAGTTCGGCGGTTCTCGTTCGCCCCCGGAACGTCGCGGGCAGCGGTTGCCGGCCTGTGAGAGCGCGGCAAGACGCCTATCGGGAACGCTTCCCGCGCCGCGGGTCAGACGACGCTGGCGGTGACCGTGCCGATGCCGTCGAACGCGGCTTCGATCCGATCGCCGGGGACGAGCGGGAACTGCCGGGTGAAGGAGCCGCTCATGATGTAGTCGCCGGCGCGCACCCGCTCGCCGAATTGCCCGAGCCTGGCGGCGAGCCAGGCGACCGAATTGTAGGGGTGGCCGAGCACCGCGTCGCCGGTGGCGGTTGCCGCTTCGGCGCCGTTCACCCGCACTCGCACCGTCACCGCGGCGAGGTCGGGCAGCGCCTCGCGGCCGACCGGCGGGCCGAGGACAAAGGCCTTTTGCTGCCCGTTGTCGGTGATCGCCAAGGCGAGCTGGCGCGCTAGATCGCCGCGCGTCTCGGTGATCTCGAATGCCGGATAGACGCGCGCGACCGCGGCGGCGACCTCGGCCGGCGTCGCCTCGGAGGCGAGGTCGCGGTCGAGGACGATGCACAGCTCGTTCTCGAAGCCCGGCGCGATCAGCGTGTCGTGGCGAAAGGCATGGCCCGATTGGACGAGGCCCTCGGCGAGCAGGCAGGCGAAAACCGGCTCGTGCACACCGAATTGCTGCTGGATCGCCGGCGCCGTCAGGCCGACTTTCCAGCCGATGCGCCGCGTCCCGGCGCCGCGGCGGCGGTCGATCAACGCGAGCAAGATGCGGTAGGCGTCGTCGAGGGCGAGCCGGTCGAACCAGGCACCTGGGAAAAATTCGCCGCGCCGGCGGGCTGCCTCGAATTCCGCCACCGCCGCGGCGATTTCGCTGTCGTTCATTCCGTCCACCAAGCGTTTGCTGGATCGCCGTCCCGGCGGCGAGTTGGCCGATCTGAGATCGACGATCGGATGGCCGCCGCAAACCAAATCTGGGATGCGGCAGACGATCAACTCGCCGTACTCAAGAACGGCGGTCCGCTGGAAGGGCGTCCGCCCCAGGCGATTAATCGACCGCCCAATTTGGCTCCCATCGGCGCCCCCTACAAGTTCTCAACTCTAATTGCCGAATGGGCACGAGACCGCAAGGCTCAGGAGAAGACCTGATATGGATTTCGAAAAAATCATTGCCAAGCTGAGCACGCATCTTGGGCACGATGATGCCGCTGCGGTCACGGATACTGACCTTGTCGCCTGGAAAGAATCCCTGATCGAGGCCAATCTTAATCCGAAGACGATCAAAAACCGGTTGTTGGTGGTAAAGACACTTTTCAAATTCGCCAAGGCCAACAAGAAGATCACTAACAATGTTGCCGCCGAAGTGAGCTACCAAGCCCGAACTGATCCACGGGAAAAGCGGCTCGGCTACAGCGACGAGGACGCCAAGCGCATCCTGATTGCGGCCCGAGGCGAAACCGAGCCCCACCTGCGCTGGGTCCCTTGGCTGGCATGTTTCACTGGTGCCCGCCTGGAGGAACTCGTTGGCGCTATGGTCCGCGACGTGGAGACGATCGAGGGAGTTCCCTGTCTGCACATCCGGCTCGATTACCGCCCGAGACAAGCGTCGCTGAAAAAAATGAGAACTCGGCGCGCACGGTCCCGCTGCATCCCGCGATCGTCGCCGAGGGTTTTCTTGATTACGTCAAGGCACTTCCGAGCAATGGCGCACTCTTTTCGAACCTGGTCCCCGATCGCTTTGGTAAGCGCGCCGGCACAGGCACAAAGCGGATCGGTCGGTGGATTAGGGGAACGGTGGGCATCACCGATACCCGGATAGCGCCGAGCCATTCCTGGCGGCATCGTTTTGAAACGAAGGTGAGGGACTTCAATATTCGCGAGGATATCTCCAACCGTTTGACTGGGCGACGTGCTTCCAAACCTCGCTCGGATTACGATGCATCCGAAGCATCCGATAGCGCAGCCGGCTACGGCGCTTTCGAGATCAGGACGCTCGCACGTGCAATAGCAAGGTTGAAAAATCTTGCCGACGAGTTGCCGGCACCTGCTAGTTGAAAGCCGGCGAACGCAGGTCCGAGAAGCTGCGTGAGGCCGAGCCGATCAGGGCTCCGAAATCGCGTTACGAACACTCTCGCGGACGTATCCGGCGCTGTGTTGGAAGACGTTAGGCTTGCGGCAGATCGCGAGGATGATCGCGCCCTCGTCGGAATGGGTTTCGTGGAACGATCCGACCCGTCGCCAGACGAACTCGCCGGCGCAGCAGATGCCGTCGTGGTCACAGAACGAACCCTCGACGACATAGGTCTGCTCGATCTCCGGGTGCTGGTGCATCGGCAGGGTTGCCCCCGGTTCCCATTTCAGAAGGCAGGTCATCTCGCCCTTCGCCTTGTCTTCGTAGAGCACCTTGATCGAGATGCCGGCGAATTGCGTTGGCTCCCAAGCGATTTCCTGCGGCTTCACGTAGACCGAGCCGCCGATCGTGGGCCGGGCCGCTCGCTGCCGGGCCGCTGCCGTCGCTTCCTCTATCGTGTGATCCATGGGGGCTTGCCTTCGCTTGCGGCTGCCGTTCGGTCGTCCGACTTGGGTTTTGCAGGAGGAGCACGACGGGGAAGTCTGCGGATCGGAGCCGACATCTTTCCACGGATGTCGTAACCCCGCTGCTCAAGCCCACCGAGGACCTTTGAAGCGACCCGCCCCGACAGGCGCGCGAGCTTTTCAAGTTTGGTCTTTTCCATGCCCTGGAATATGGCGCGGTGACCGCCGATCTGAAACCGTCGAGCCGTGGGCCGAAATCCCTTCAACGTGAGCGCATAAGATTGAGATGGACAAGTCCAAGAACACCGGTTTTGCCGACCGTCTGAGCGCAGCCGCAGAGGCGAAGAAGGCCCTACTGGAGCGAGCCGCCCAAGCGAGGTCTGCGGCCGAGAGCCCCGCCGCCGCCGAGCGGCGAACGGCACATGAGAAGGTCAGGGTGGCTCGCGATGCCCGTATCGCCGAGCGCAAAGCCGCCAAATTGGTCGATGAAGCGCGTCAGGCTGCCGCCCTGGCCGCTGCGGAAATCGCCGAGGCAGCCGCTCGTGAAGCCGCCCTGAAAGCGGAGCAAGAGGCCCGCGATGTGGAATTCGCTGAGCAAACCGCTCGTGAAGCCGCCTTGCAGGCCGAGCGGCAGGCGGCTCGTGACGCCCGCTATGCCGCCCGCAAAGCTCGGAAGCGAAAAGGCAGATAGGATCGTCGCTCGATAGGGGTAGAGGATAGCCTACCTGACCGACCGCACGGAAATCACCCGTGATGAGTTGGGACGATCCACGACAGTATCGCCCAGGAAGTCGGCTGAGTGAGGAGGGAGACAATGACCATTCAGGCTCACGAAGGGACCCGAGTGGACGAGATCTCGGATGGCATTTTCCGCATCAGTACACCGGTCGCCAGCATCGTCGCAGGCGGCGGAATCACCTACAACCAGTACCTCCTCGTCGATGACGAACCGTTGCTCTTTCACACTGGAAAACGCCGCATGTTTCCGCAGGTGCAGGAGGCCGTGGCCCGCATCCTGCCGCTGGAACGCCTGCGCTGGATCTCTTTTTCGCATTTTGAGGCCGACGAGTGTGGGGCCTTGAACCAATTCCTCGCCGCCGCTCCGCACGCGCTCCCGTTATGCGGTCGCCTTTTGGCAATGCTGTCGGTGAACGACATCGCCGATCGTGAGGCCCGCATCCTGGGTGACGGCGAGATTCTGCAAACCGGCAGATTTCGAATGCAGTGGCTCGACACGCCTAATCTGCCGCATGGCTGGGAAGCGGGCCTGATCATGGAGCACGCGACCAGGACCTTGCTGTGCAGCGATCTCTTTGCCGATGGCGGTACCGACCATCCCCCGCTTTTCGAGGGCGACATTTTCGGGCCGAGTGAGGCATTTCGCCGCAAGTTGGATTTCTACGTCCACACGAAGGAGACGCGAGAAATCCTGGGGCAGCTCGCGAGCCTGAAACCAACTACGCTCGCTCGAATGCACGGCAGCGCCTGGAACGGCGATGGCGCGAGATTGCTCTTGGCGCTTGCGGACTCCCTTGAGGCCGACCGCTGAACCGCCGGCCTCGGCACGCCCGTTTTCGCCTTATCACCCGGTGTAGCGGGCGCTCCGCCATCATTCCGGGCACCGATCCGACGCGGCAACGGATCGGCACGAATCCCGATGGGTGGCCCGCATAAGATTCCTGCGGATGGGACCCACTCGGATTCGGGGCGGCGTCTCCAAAAGGCAACAGGCATCGGCCTCGGTCGGGCCAGGGACCCGCGAGCCTCATGGCGGCTACGGGCGAGGAAACGATCCATGAAAATGGGAGCCGTTTCGGCAAGGCAACCGGCCTGTTTATAGGCTCACGGGGCACAACTACCGCGAACGCGAAGCGCAATTTGGTCACTACCCGATTGGCAGGGATCTTCGCCGGAACCCAAATCCGAGAAAGGCCACAACCTCGGCGAACGTTTGGGCCGGGGTCCCGTCGCCGCAGCCGGCCCGACTACGGGCGGCGGAATGGGTAAAACCGCCTGTTGAAGCGGAACGTGTATTCGCTGCGG